>NZ_JAPELL010000001.1:1016325-2329019 GCF_026094475.1 Homoserinimonas sedimenticola | reverse complement strand
TACGAGGTTTTTGGCATTTGACATAGTGCACGCTGTTGAGTTCTCAAGGATCGGACGCTCCCGGTGCTCCACCTTCCGGTGACGCTGCCGGGGCAACTTTCCTAGCTTACTACAGATTCGGACTGTCGTGCGACGCATCCGACTCGCCTGGGCGAACCGCAGTAGAGCTATCCCATTCGCTCAGATCCTGGCGGAGACGCGATGCGTCTCGGCGAGATCTTGCTGGTGGGGTTTGTCCCCGCTTGAGGCCGGGAAGCTCTTCGGCTTTCCCGCACCTTTGGGGTGACGAATGAATAGATTACGCGGTTGCAGGGGGTCTGGCGAATCGCGCGCATCCCGGGCGTGTCGCCGCCTGCACCGCCACCGCGAAGCGGCTCTGACGAGCCGCTACTCCCCCGCAGCGATCCGCTTCGCAGCATCCGGATCGGAGTCGTCCAGGAACTTCGCGAGCCGCTCCACTTCGTCCTCTTCGCCGATCGCGTCGGCGGCTCGGTGCAGTGCGTAGAGGGCGCGCAGCACGCCGCGGTTCGGCTCATGCGACCACGGGATGGGCCCGTGCCCCTTCCAGCCGGCCCGCCGCAGCGCATCCAGCCCGCGGTGGTAGCCGACGCGTGCGTACGCATACGACTCGAGCGTCTTCCCCGCCTCGAACGCCTCGTCAGCCAGCAGCGCCCACGCGAGCGACGAGGTCGGATGCCCGATCACCACGTCAGCGGCAGTGCGCTCCGTGTCGGCGACATCCGCCAGCACGTCGGGTTCTTCGGGAAGCAGCGTCGGCTCGGGGCCGAGGAGGTTGGTGGGCATGAGTTCCACGGTAGTCGCGGCTGGGGACAGCGGGTGCCGGAACCGCTCAGTCTCGCAGCGGTGAACCGACTACGGAGAACTGCCTGCCGCCCATCTCCCCCGACAGCAAAGGCATCGCCTCGGCGATGGCGGCGCGGACGCTGTCGAGTTGCAACGACGCCCGGTGCGCTTCGGCGGAAGTCCAGAGTTCAGCGACGAAGACCGTGTCGGGCTCGTCGTCGTTGACGCCGACCTCGTAGAGCAGACAGCCGGCCTCGCCCAGCTGGGGGTTGCGGCGGGTGAGGATCGCCACGACCTCATCACGCTTGCCGGGCTTGGTGCCGAGGGTTCCCACGTTCGCGAATGTCATGAGGTCACGGTAGCGGCAGCGTCCGACACCGGGCGGAGCGGCTATTGCGGCATCGGGCCCGAGCACGCGCAGTCTCACACGCTCAAAGCCCGGCGCGTCCATTTGTTTCCCGCACTCTTCCGGTCAGATGTCAGATGAAATCCGTGACATCGACCGCAGGGGTAGATCGCAGACTCGCGTCGGCTCGGCCTCTTGCTACCCCTGATCCCTCGCAACGCGTTGCCAGCAGCATCGAGAGTGGCGTAGTGAATCTTCGTGCACGGAAAATGCGACAAGGGACTCCCATCGGACGTCGCGAATATTGATTGCGACGCGCTTCGCCTTATATGACGACCGACGTCCGAGCTTGCGGCTGTAGAAGAACCAAACCCCGGACCCCTTTAGATAGGGAGAGCTGCCACTGCCATCTTGCCGACGGGATGCCTCGCGCGCAAGATCGGCGCACCAGGCGATGTCAGTGGCTGCCTCCACACTGGTGCTCTCCCGATCCGCTCAGGGAGCCGCTCGACCCGAGGAGCCACTATGACTGACCCGAATTACACCGCGATGCTGCTTGTGATTGACCGTAGCGGCTCTATGAGCACCATCCGTGATGACATGGTCGGCGGTCTCAACGCGATGATCGCGGAGCAGGCGAAGCGGCCGGGTCTTCTCACCCTCGACGTCGTCACCTTCGATGATGTGATCGAGTGGCAGTGCTCGATGGCGGATGCTACTGCCACGACGATCTCGCTGGATCCGCGTGGTATGACCGCCCTGTTTGACGCGATTGGTGTCTCGGTCACGGAGTTCGGGCGCGCGCTCGCGGCGCTTCCGGAGCATGCAAGACCAGAAACCGTGCAGGTCGTGGTGGTTACCGACGGGCACGAAAACTCGAGCCGAGAGTATGGTGCAGGCGCTGTGCGCGCCCTCGTGTCGCAGCAGCAGGAGAAGTATGGCTGGGACTTCGTGTTCCTCGGCGCGAACCAGGATGCCGTCCTTACGGGCGAGAGCCTTGGTTTCGCTGCCGACAGTTCGCTCACATACACAACGGATGCTGCGGCCGTCGGCGCGGTGAGCGCGAATCTCAGCCGGTACGTCTCCGATGTGCGCTCGAAGTCAAAGCGCGGCTTCAGCGCAGAGGAGCGGCGAGCGGCCGACGGCGACGCCTGAGCTCACGAGGGCTATCACCCTCAGCGGCAAATGTCACCCGCTTCCCCTATCCTCGTTCTCAGGTTCCAGAGCGACCGCGTCAAGTACCTGGCTTGCGGTCCGGCAACCCCGTCCATCGACTGGGGTGCCCCAGGGGTAGAACCGGCTGGTGACATCCGTCGCGCAGCAAGTCGATGGGGGCTGGGCCTCCGGAGGGGAGGCGTCATGCCTCAGGACGAAGACCTTCAAGCGCAGTGGCGTCAGCTTGTGAAGCAACTCGACACTGAGTTGGCACAAAACAAGGAAGCGCCGACAGTCATCGGTGGTGCACCCCGCCCCGGCGAAGTCGATCACTGGGCTGGCGTTCCTGAAGACAGGCGTAATCGCTGGTCGCAGATGTTTCTCGACCGCCCGCCCGTCTTTCTGGGCCCTGCGGGAATGAATGGCGCTGCAGCGGTCGTCCGTCGTGGAGGACACGTGAACCTGCGCCAGTGGGGCGAGGCTGCGGTCGCTTACGAGCGTGCCGGATTCACACCGGAGCAGTTCCATTGGCTCCATGAATGCATCAGGCATGAGCTGGGCGAGAGAGATCACAATCTCGCGCCACTGATCACCGACCGGCGAGGCTGGACCGGCCGCCATCTCGACCCTGTGATCTGGTCACGGTGGCTTGCCCTGTTGGAGCAAGGAATCCGCCCCTCGGCGGCGGTGACTCGTGTGCTCCACGCGGCAGGATCCCTATGATGCGCGGGCATTCAGAGCAAGCGACTCAGTTGCCGGACTCGACGCTGCTGAACCAAGCCCCAGGCAGGACGCGAACAGTGCCCGAGAACGAGGTTGACGTCGATGTTGAGTTCGCCGACCTATTCACCGCGACGGAACGAGACTCACCGCTGATCCTGCACGCGCCTCACGGCGGTCGCACGATTCCGGAGCGCTTCAGAGCGTCGTTTGTCGTCAGCGCCGACGAGCTGGAAGCTGAAAAGGACCGCATGACCGACCACTTCACGGGCGAGCTGGTTGCCTCGATCACAGGGGCAAGCAGCGTCGTGAATCACTTGTCTCGACTTGTGGTCGACGTGGAGAGGTTCCCTGACGAGACAGAGGAGATGAATCAGGTGGGCATGGGGGTGCTTTACACCCATGGCTCCCAGCGTCAGGAGATCCGTCGCCCCTCAGCGCTCGAGCGTGGCGAGCTCCTAGCTTTCTTCGACACGTACTCCCGCCGGTTTACTGAGCTCGTTGACGAGACTCTCGCCCGGCATGGGCGTGCCGTCATCCTCGATGTGCACTCCTACCCGCAGCATCCGTTGCCGTACGAGCTGCACTCTGAGTCGCGGCGGCCGCAGTTGTGCATCGGCTTCGAGCCCTTCCATGCGCCGGATGCTCTGCTCGACGCCGTTCGCAGTGCGTTCGCTGATCTTGAGCAGGGCGACAATGGCCCGTTCGCTGGGTCATACGTGCCGTTGAAGCACTACCGGAAGGATGCACGCGTGCAGTCGGTCATGTTGGAGGTGCGCCGGGATGTCTACATGGACGAGGAATCAGGCTCGATCTCGGACGGGCGCCAACTGTTCGTCAGATTGCGGGAGCATCTCCAGCGTCTCGTCGACGCCGTTGGGTGTCAGATTCTTGACACCCAATCCCGTCCGCGCCTTCTCTGAAAGCAGTTTGGGGCGACCTCCATCACTCGTCCGCCGTCTCGGCTTCGTCACGTCGGCGAAGGGCGCGTTCGGCCATCCGAATGGCGAGCTTGTCACTCACCGACCTGGCCCGGTCGAAGGTGGCGTTGCCGAATCGCTTTGCCGCATCCACTCCGCCCGCGCCGGCCTCTACAAGGTCATCTCGTGCGTCGCCCACTGCCTCAACCCATCGCTTGGCGTCACGCGCTTCCCACTCGCGGCCGATTCCGAGCCGCTCATGAAACGCGACGACGTTGCCGGCGAGCTCGTTGCTTGAGGCGACGATCGCACGGGAGTCGAAAGGATTGAGAAGGACCTTTGTGTTTGCTCGCTCTGCAGCCGCGTCCATTCGCGCGAGCAGGAGCTCGGTGGTCTGTTGTATCAACTCAAGACGCTTCTTTCTGGCAGTCTTGAGCGCCATCCGGTGTTCGTCGATTTCCTCGGGCGCCGCATCCAGCACTCGATCGATTTCGACGACCGCGATTGCGTCTTGAAGCTGGAAGCAGCGAGCCAGGATCGCAAGCCATTCCTGCACCTTGGCGCGAGCCTCCTTGGCGGTTTCGGCCAACTCGCCCATGCTTGTTTCGCCCTCCAGCTTCGCAGCGAGGGCGTCGAGCTGGCGAAGGGCGTACGCCTGGGTGCGGGCGATCGTCACTGATGTCCCCTGCACCTTGGACCAGGTGATTTCGGACACTCGACCTACTTCTTCGCGAATGGTGAGCGCCTCGTCGATGACCATCCCGACTCCGAGCATGTCGGCGATGACGGCATCCTTCTGAGCGCGGATGACGTCGTCGAGCTTCTTGTCGATCTTCTCGAGGTAGTCGGTGATCTCATCCATCGACTGCTGCATGGCAAGCTGGGTCATGATGCCCGCCGCTCCGGCCAGCAGGGCAGGACTCGCCGCCAAGCTGCCCGGGCCCTTGACGATCTGGACGAGTCCTTTGATCTTGCCTTTGTCCATCAGCACTGCGCGAGCGAGGTCGCCGTTGGGGCCCTTCATCAGCTCGTACTTCTTCATGAGCTGAGCCGATTCCTTGCTGACTTTCACCCATCGCCCCGAGCTCGCTGCGATCGCCGACCCGACCTGGGCAACGGCCGCCACCCTGGAAATCGAGGATGGGCGAATGCGATGCAGCGCCATGTCCTTCGCCTGAAGACCTTCGGCCTCGAGAAAACGATCGACCGCGGCCTGCTCGCCGATGACAGCGATGCTGTCGCCGTCACTGATCAGTTCGATTTCGCGTGTCTGCTCGTCGTCGCTCACGGGAATGACACTAAGCGCAACCGCCGACGTTAAGATTTCCGAGGATGCCCCCAGTTCGGGCGGTGGCTCTCTCTTGTACTCGCTTGAATGCGCACCGCTCGACTTCTGCTCTCCGCCACCCGTCCAGCCGCAGCCTTCAGCGGTCGAGGATTCTGTCGACTGATGCGTCGAGTTCAAGATCGCTGTACTCGATCTCCCACTGCTCTGCAATCCTGTGGACGAGTGTCTCGATCTGCGCGGCTTCGCGAATGGCGGTCGCAGCGGGCAACTTTCGCTCCCCGTTCGCGATCTCCAAGAGTGCAGCGAGCGTCCGTGTAGCACGCGCCGTGTTTCGCAGGCGAAGTTGAAGCTCCTCGCCGAGTTCACCCGCCTCGACAAGTTCCTGAGCTGCGTACTCGATCGCGGGTCCTAGCTTTCCTGCGGTATCGATGGCAGCTTGAAGGTAGCTTTCGATTGCTCGTTCGAGGTCATCCCGAGCCATCGTCTCAAGCGCGGGTCCAGTGGAGAGCCAGCCTTGATTCGCCAGCCGACGCCCAGCGCTGGAGTGCACCTCAACGTCGCCGCTCGCTGCGATGCCGAACAATGCAATGTCCCGTTCCTCTGCGAACGCCGCCACCGCGCTCGAGTAGGCACCTCCGTACAGCAGCGCTTCGCTGTCGAAGCCAGCGGCACCCCGCAACCGCTCGCCCTCGTGCAGTTCCACCGGGCGCGCTGGGCTCACCACCGAAGCGAGCGCTCCTCGAGCTTCGATGTCTACGGCTCCCCACGCGTTGCGCGCTCGAACGACGGTCTCGACGAACCCCAGTCTCTTCATGTGCCGTACCGCCGCCTCGACAGCGCTTTCGTGCGAGATTGTTGTCATCGATTACCTCCTCGCCATTTGGTCGTTTGGTTCGTTCTCAGCAGTTGTCGCACACGCCGCTCGGCGGCAGCACCATGCCGCACCCCGGAGTGCTGCATGTCCGGCTGTCGCTCTCTTCGCGCCGCCGCTGTCGCATCCCGCCACCGTCACGCAGACGGTTCTCCGGCAAGGCGATCTCGTCCCAGGTGCCGTCTTCCTTCCGATGAGTGATGAACCCGCGGTGAATCCATGCTGACGGTCGGTTGCCGCCCCGACTGATCATCGCGATGTACGGGCGAGAAGCCGGGATGTAGAACTCTTGAAAGTCCTTGTCTGCCATGAAGGCGTGGATCGCATGCGCGTTGGCGATGGGCGGCTTGAACTCGGCCATCGCATCAGCAAAAACGGCGAACGAGAGGCGTCCGGCAGCTGATTCGAGCCCTTCCACTGTGTAGCCGAGCTGGGCCAGACGACCAGCAGCACCGTTCTTACCGCCGTTGAAGTCGGAGGGGCCGAGCCGTGTGCCATGCTGCCGCTCGTAAGCGGCCCCGAAGATCGCCTTCGAGTCGTAGCGTCCCCGCTCCGTGACGAGAAAGTACTCCTTGGCCTCCCCGAATCCGTACTTCTCGAGGAACGCGTCTCTGCCGAGACGGTCGAACTCGGCGATCGCATCATCGACGGCGTTTCTCTCTGTGAGGGCTGCATAGCTGACCATGGCTGGACTCTATCGACGGGCACCGACACTCATACGCCAGCCACCGACGCGTCCACCACGACACACCTGTACTTGGCCCGGGTGAGCCCCACGTACATCACGTCGTCCCAGTTCAGCCCCCACGAACGCACCGCGTCACGCGCTTCAGCCCCGAGGTCGGTCAGGATCACGGCATCCGCATCTAGACCCTTGTACTTGAAGATTGAGCGCCAGTGGACCTTGCCAGCCGAGCCCTCGGCAGCGAGCTGTTTGCGCAGCCAGCGCTCGTCCTTGCTCTTCTCTGCTCGCTGCAGGAAGCGACCCACAGTCGAATTGGTATCGCCGAAGGGGCTGAGAATGACGATGTCTTCGGCATCATGATGCTCGAGTAGCGACTTCAGGGCGGATGCCACGGCGGAGGTCGCTTCGCCGTTCACGACTTCCAGCCCGCCGGGCACGCTCCGCGCCACCCGGTGGCCGGTGAAGCCGAGCGCCCGGCGGAGCACCGCTTCGGCGCCATCGATGACAGCAGGGACAGTGCGGCAATTGCGCCGCACGCGCACCCGCACAAGGTCCGCGATGCGCTCGCGGGCGACGGCGTAGGCGTCCACCTGCTGTTCGGACTTGCGGAGAATCTGCTGGCGCGAGTCGCCCGCGAACACGAGTTCCGAGCCCTCCGGCTTCCCGGTGCCACTGAGCGCGAGGATTACGTCGAGGAGAAGGGCGTTGCCCGCGATGTCTTGGAACTCATCCACACAGATCGCCTCGTAGGAGCCGAGGTAGGGCTTCTCCTGAAGTCTCTCGAGTGTGAGCTGCGGGAGCTGCTGTTCGTACCAGATGCTGTCGGCATCCGCGGGGTTCGTGGGGAGGCCGCAGATGCTGAGCATCACAGCGTTGAGGTCGCCGATCTCGATTTTGGCTGCCTGCTTGCCGCCCACGAGGCTGCGCAACTCCTCGGCCATGAGGAGGTTCCAGCAGGTGACCAGCACCCGCTTGCCCTGCCCTGCGAACCGTCGTGCGGCGTGCGCGAGGAGGTAGCTCTTGCCGGTTCCGGCGGGACCATCGAAGTAGACGTGCGGATTGTCTTCGACGAGTTCGAGCGCGAACTTCTGGGAGGCGAGCATGCGCTGCTCCTGTGACCGTTGCTCGGCCTTCTGCTCGGCCCTGCTCTGGTACGCCTTGAAGTCTCCGACAAGGGCTTCGGCGATCTCCGCCGCCCGCTCGGCGGTCAACGCTTCGGGGTCGAGCTCTACGGCGTCCACCTCGCTGAACCACTTGTTGTGCTCCGCGAGCACCTTCTCGACGACCCAGGCCGGCTTCGCCAGGTCGTCCCGCCAACCGAGCTCCCACTCGAAGAACTGCATGTCGGCCGGCGTCTTGTTCTCGAACTGGTGTCGGCCAAGCGAAGTGAACCAGAGCAGGCGCGCGATTGGCTCGTCACCGCGCAACAGTTCGCGCTCGCGAAGGAAGCCGCGGATGCTGCGGCGTGCGCCCTCCAACTGCTTGAGGGGGTCCTTGTTGGGGTTGGGGGTGCGGTCGAGGTACCAGTCGCCGGCCTTGTACTCGACATACTTGGGCGACTTCGCTTCGATCAAGAGGATGCCCTTGCCGGGCGCAACGACGATGAAGTCGGTCTCACCCATCAGCCCGCCTAAGTTCTGGGCGAGCGACAGCGAGTGGATGACTACCCAGTCAGGCCGGTCAAGGATGCCTTCGAGCGCGGAGAAGATCGCCCGCTCCGAGCCGTTGGCACCCTGGCGCGGGTAGGGCGGGATCATGCGGACCATTGGTGCAGTCTTTCGCAGGGCGGCGAGAGGTGACGAGCCCCAGTGCGGGCGACATTCGCACTAGGACGGGCGCTCAGAGGCTCTCGTAGTACCCGTAGTCGGCCATCAGGCTGCGCTGTTCTTGAACCCCCTCTGCTACCACGCCGGGAAATGGCGGAGGGACAGTTCACCTGCGCATATAGCTAGTCAGCCAGCATCCAAACGCGCTTCAACGGCAGACGACTCCGCGTGTCTTCGGAGAGCCGGTCGTATGAGCGGAGCACCGCCTGCACGATATCGGCCGCCTCCCACACTCGAATCTTGAGTTGGTGACCTTTCAGTGAATCGCGTGCGGGCTTGCTCAGCCCTCCCCACGCCACGAGCAACCCCTGCTCCGCTCCTTGGGTACTCATCACTCCGTGGAGCTGGTGTACGACCGGGTCTCCCACCTGCCCACCGGATTTCACCTGAGCGATGATCCGCGGCTGGTCGAGGCCTAGGACGCCGCGTCCGGCAATGATGTCGATTCCGCCGTCGGGTCCTTCCGGCGAAACGATGCACGAAAAGCCATCCGCCTCCATGATCTCGCCGACGAGAGCCGCCAGTCCGTGGCCCGCAAACTCCTCTGCGATCTTCGCCGTGATTTGGTTCAGCGCGATCTCGTCAATGTCAACCTGCAGCTCCGGCTCATCGACATCGTCATCGTCACCCAACGATCGCTTCTGCGGCCCATCGCCCACAGGTTTGTGCGTCATGAACGGGATCTGCCCCGGGTCCTCTCCAGTCTCGAATGCGCGCTCGAGCCGTTGAACAGCTGAATTCTTCGATGGTGCGAAGACCGATAGCACACTGCCGAGCGTGTAAAGGAGGTCCTGCTTGATCGCAGTACGCGGGAGGTCAGTGACGCTCCAATCCACGCGGACAACATGTCGGCAACTGGGATCAGGCTGGCCCGCAAGATACTCATAGCCTCCAGTGACGCGCCCCATGGCGATTCGCTTCGTTGTCTTCAGGGGCATGACAAGCAGGTCGCCCACCTGGATGCGGCCTCGGAGAGCCCAAAGCTGGCCGGTGTAATTCGCGAGAGTGCCGTCGCTTGCATCAGAGAAAGTGGTGGCGACAACAGCCCCGACATCTTCTCTGGTCTGACATCGCGTGAGATCAGGGACTTCTTGCCAACCGCCCCCAGAAACGCCGTTCGCGAGCGCCCAGGTGTCTCGTTCCCCATAGCGTCCAGAGCGGATCACCCATGCTTGGCTCATTAGCCCCCCTCGTCGAACTTCATTTGAGCGTATCGGCTCATCTACGGCATTCGCGTCGCGGCGCACCTCCTCGAAGGCGGGCGCAGTGCCAGAGACGCGCACATGTCCGCGGTCGCCCGTTCGCTCGTTCGCAGATCTCAGATCTCAGATCTCAGATCTCAGATCTCAGATCTCAGATTGACCGTGTCCAGTACCTCGCTCGCAGCCCGCAGCGCCCAAGACACACACAGGAGTAACTCCGATCAGCATTGTGCCATCAGCCAAACTGCCGAGTTCGCCTCAGCGCTGTCTCCGCTCGGTCCTGGAGAGGCAGCATTGAGTTCACGACTCGCCGCCGCGAGACCGTCTATCAGCCGGGTCATTCCTCTAACCTCCCAGACGCCGTCAATGGGGAGGGGCCGACGGCATGGGCACGCAGCGACTTACCATTTTTCTACTTAGAGACACCCACCGTCCTGACGATGCCGTTGACGACGACGTCATAGCTGAGCTAGAGACCAGCGAACTGACCGAGTCGTCTGGGCTGGTCGGGCGGTTCTACTGGAGAAGAAACGTAGCCCACACTCCAACCTGGGCGAAATACGTTGCCCCGGTAGTTAACGGCGGCATTCAAGGAGCCCAGTCCGCAGCGGCGTCCGGACTGCTCGTGCTGGCCGTGGACGGCCAGATGTTCGCGCTGACCTTCGGCTACGGCAGGAGCTTCCTCAACCAAGCAAGAATCGAACGTCGCTTCGGGCTGAAGGTCGCTCTTAACCTCATCGACGAGAAGCAGATTCGCAGTCTCGACACCAAGCTATTCGATGAGATGGTGGTGTCGAGAAACACGCAAACAAGTCGTACCGCCGAGCTTCCGACTTTCGGCGTGGACATTCTCAGAGATATCGTCCGGGGCGTGACTGGGATCGCCCCGAGTCGACCGGGTATAGGTCGATAAGCGGCGCCGACGCCCTCGTCCTCGGTGTCACGAATCCAGTGTCTGATCTCCCGAGCCTTCTCCGCGACGTGTACGCCCACTACACCGCAGATAAGTACCAGGCAACGTTTGGCTGGGTCGATCATCTGGCGGAAGTAAGAGATCCTGCCCTCCTCGCTCGGCTAGATACGCAACTCATCAGTCAGCTGAGAGCCGCCGACACGAGCTCAACCCATATGGCTATGCCAGAGAACCTCGACTGGGAAGACATCGAACACTTTGTCATAACCCCAACGCGCCGCCAGCGGCATTTCGTAGAGCTGGATCTGGACGCCTACCTGGCGGAGCCTGCCACTGCGGCCGGCGAACTCACCCTTGACAACCTCAAGCAGCGTAAGGTCGCCGTGAAGTTCATCAGCAGTGCCGAGCCGGTGGACCGTTGGAACGTCTACCAGTGCCTCGTTTCAGAGCAGCGCGTTGACGGGAGTCTCTACGCTCTCGTGGAAGGCCGGTGGTTCGAAATTGCCGAGTCACTGGTCACCCAAGTCGACGCCGTGGTGTCTGCGATTCCGCAAATGTCCGTCTCCCTCCCCGCCGGTCACCCCGGCGAGTCCGAGGGTGACTACAACGCGAGAGCCGCTGCGAGCTCCGCCGAGCTGGCACTCCTCGACAAGCAGCTCGTCGCCCCCGATGGCGCAGCCACCAAGATTGAGTTTTGCGACTTGATTGCATCGGATGGATCTCTGATTCACGTCAAGCGCAAATCCCGCTCATCCACACTGAGCCATCTCTTCGCGCAAGGGCATGTGTCAGCCGAAGCGCTCGTCGACGGACAGCTGCGTGATCAGGTACGCGCAGCCATCACAAAAGCCGCGGGCACAAAAGACGCCAGCGCCTGGCTGGCACTCGTGCCTCCAAGCAGCGCTGCGCCGAACCGCGACAATGTGACCGTGACGTACGCAGTCATCGCGAATTCGAGAGCAAAAGGAATCGAGTGGCTCCCGTTTTTTAGCCGACTCACGCTCATGCAGACAGTCCGCGACCTCAACCGAATCGGTTTCACGAAGGTCGCGCTCGCACGGGTGCCAGTGGAGGATGAGTCGCCGCACACTTGACCATGGACCTATGGAAGGGAATTGATCGCCACTAGCTCAAGCCGAAGAAGCGCTCAAAGAACTCCCCCAGCCGCTCAACGACACGTTGCTTCTTCTCTCCGTGCCCACCCTGCGCCGAGAAGCGCGAGACCGGAGGTAGAACGCGAGTGATCGCAGTCCCCGTCGTACGCACAGCCCCATCGCGGAAGGCGCTGTCGACGAACGCACGGGTTTCGTCTGGCCGCAAACTCTCGTCCGCGATGATCGCCTCCAGCTCAGCATCCCGCTTCGCGGCGATGAACGCCTGCCACTCATCCCCGACGCTGCCATCCATAGAAACGGAGGCGACGAAGTTCTCGACGAGATCCTTCTTGTTGCGCAGCGTGGGGCTCGCATCGACCGCGCGACTGATGGCGGCGCGGATCTCCTTGTCATCGCCGTTGCCGCGCTCGACGCGGTATTTCTCGACGAGCATGAGGATGTAGTCGACGTTGATTTCGACCTGCTTGATGAGTTCGATCTCGAAGAGGACATCCTCATTGATCTGCTCTTTGTCGGCGTCGCGCTCCTTGCGGAAGTCGGCGTACAGATCCAGGTAGCGGCTCGAAAAGTCCTGCACCTGCCGCTCGGTGAGAATCTCGTTGCCCGCGAAATCGTCGAATGAGCTCAGGATGTTCTGGAGCCGCAGGATGGCACCGAAGAGGCCGATGAACTCCTTCTGGGCGTCTTCCCCGACGATCATTTGTCCGAGTGGAAAGCGGTCCAATAGCTCCGTGACCTTCTCGGAGTACTCGCCGTAGTAATCCGCATACGGTTTGAGAACCACCACCCCACGAGCGTCCTTGTTACCGAACAGTTCGAGCGCGGAGTTCGTCTCTTCTTCGAGGTTGCGGAACGAAACGATGTTTCCGTAGGTCTTCACCGAGTTCAGGATCCGGTTGGTGCGTGAGTACGCCTGGATCAGCCCGTGAGCTCGGAGGTTCTTGTCCACGAACAGAGTGTTCAGGGTAGTTGCGTCGAAGCCGGTGAGGAACATGTTGACGACGATGACTAGGTCGAGTTCCCGGTTCTTGAGCCGCTGCGACAGGTCCTTGTAGTAGTTCTGGAACCTGTCGGCGCTCGTGTCATACGAGGTGCCGAACATGTCGTTGTAGTCCTGGATCGAGTCTTCGAGGAACTCGCGCGCATCCTTGCTCAGCGCATCCGTGTCGAAGTCCTCCTCCTCAAGCACCCCGTCCTCGAGCGCCTCATTGGCGGCGTAGGAATAGATGATGCCGATCTTGAGCCGCTTTGCATCGGGCAAGTCTTGCTGCTGCTTGCTGAACTCGTTGTAGTAGCGGCGGGCTGCGTCAATGGATGCGGTGGCGAAGATCGCGTTGAACCCGCGCACGTTCTGCACCTGGCGCAATTCTGCGACCTTGCGCTTGCTGGCGACAACGTCGGGCACGTTCGCGACGATCGAGTGCTGGTAGGCACTTGATCGCTTCGTCTTCTGGTCGAAGTGGGTGAGCGTGTACTCGACGATTTGCTTGATGCGCGCAGGCGCCAGAAGCGCCTTCTCCGTATCGATGGCCGACACCTGCTTGTCAGCGACAGCGCCGACCTTCATCGTGTTGACGTAGTCGATGCGAAACGGCAGCACATTTTTGTCGGTGATCGCGTCAACGATTGTGTAGGTGTGCAGCTTCTCACCGAACGCCTGCTCGGTCGTCTTCAGCCTCGGGTTCCCGCCGCTTCCGGAGTTCGCCGCGAAGATCGGTGTGCCAGTGAAGCCGAAGAGGTTGTAGCGCTTGAACGCCTTGGTGATGGCGGTGTGCATGTCGCCGAACTGGGAGCGATGGCATTCGTCAAAGATGATCACGACGTGTCCTGAGTAGATCTCGTGGCCCCGGTTGCCGCCGATGAAGTTCGCCAACTTCTGAATGGTGGTGATGATGATGCGGGCGCCCGGATCTTCAAGCTGCTTTTTGAGCACCGCGGTGGATGCGTTGGAGTTCGCTGCGCCCTTCTCGAACCGGTCGTACTCGCGCATCGTCTGGTAGTCGAGATCCTTACGATCGACGACGAAGAGCACCTTGTCGACGCTGGGGAGCTTGGAGGCGAGTTGCGCGGTCTTGAACGAGGTGAGGGTCTTTCCTGACCCCGTCGTGTGCCACACGTAGCCGCCGGCGGCGAGCGTACCGAGCTGCCGGTAGTTGGTGGAGATGTCGATGCGCTGCAGGATGCGTTCGGTCGCGACGATCTGGTAGGGCCGCATCACCAGCAGGGTGCGGTCGGCGGTGAGCACGCAATAGCGGGTGAGGATGTTGAGCAGGGTGTGCTTGGCGAAGAACGTTTTCGCGAACGCGGCGAGATCTTGGATCGGACGGTTGCTCGCGTCCGCCCACCAGGACGTGAACTCGAAGCTGTGGGAACTCTTGCGTCCCTTGCCCGGCGTCTTCTCTTCTTTGAGACGCTGCCAGCGGGTGGTGTTGGAGTAGTACTTGGTGAGCGTGCCATTCGAGATCACGAAGAGCTGCACGTATTCGAAGAGCCCGGTGCCGGCCCAGAAGCTGTCGCGCTGATACCGATCGATCTGGTTGAACGCTTCGCGGATGTCGACCCCGCGCCGCTTGAGTTCGATGTGCACCATCGGCAGCCCGTTGACGAGAACGGTCACGTCATAGCGGTTCGCGTGCTTGCCGCCACCGTCACCGTCCTCGGCGGAGCGATCGACTTCGTACTGATTGATGACCTGCAGGCGGTTGTTGTGGATGTTCTGCTTGTCGATCAGGTGGATGTTCTTGGTCGACCCGTCGTCGCGCTTCAGCAACTGAACGTGATCTTCCTGAATACGCACCGTCTTCTCGACAATGCCGTCATTCGCGCCCGCGATTCGCTCGCTGAAGAACTGTTCCCATTCGGTGTCGCTGAAGGTTATGCCGTTGAGGAGTTCGAGCTGCGTGCGCAGGTTGGCCACGAGCTGGGTATCGGAGGAGACGGAGAGGTACTCGTACGCCTGCGACTCAAGCAGCCGCACCAGCTCTCGCTCCAGGTCCGCCTCGGACTGGTACCCAACGGATGCCGCGGGGTCGGGCACATATTCGGCGACAACGGTGCTCTCACCGCTCACCGCGATGGGCTCGTACTTGCGAGCCGTACCCGACTCGATCATGCCACCAACTCCTTGAACGTCAGAAGCTTGTCCCGGTAGTACTCGTATTGCTTCCGTCTAGCAGCGAGCTCCGCAGGGAGACCGATACTCAGGTCGTTTGTCAGTTCATCAAGCTGATCGAGAATCCGAGCGATGCGCACTTGTTCGGCCTTCTCAGGTAACGGCACCTGTATCTTCGCAAGCCGCGCCTTTGACACGTTGATACGAGTCACTCCGCTCGCGGTCTTGACAATCTGTGATCGCATCGAGCTGGATCGGAACAGGTGTTTAGCGAACTCAGGGATAAGCCGCGCAATGTCGTAAGGCCGGAAGCCGATACAGAAGCTATTGAGATACATGGGCTCCGTCAAACGGGCGGTCACAACGGAAGTCATGCCAACTTCTGCTACGGACTCGGACGAACCGGTGAAGATAACGTCCCCGTAGGCAAGCGCACGTTGCCGTTCCCCGGTGTCAATACGAACAAAATCATCAGCCTGCGTATCGAGTGCGATGTTCTTGAACACGTTGACATAGGACGCGAATCGTGCGTTTCCGTCGGAGAAGTCTGTTTTTGATTTCCCGGTAAGACCGCCGAAGATGGTGCCAAAATCACCAAGAGAAACCCGCTCTACATCGTCCGGGAAGGCTAGAAGGGAGTCGCGGTAGAAGTCGTATTGGCGGCGGCGGGCTTCCAGCTCCGCTTCCAACTCCGCTTCCAACTGAGTGAACTGATCCAGCACTCTCACGATCTCCCGCTGCACCTCAAGAGGCGGCACAGGGATCCGGTAGCGCCGAACTCGACCGTCTGGGATTGACGGATAGTTACCAGCGACCTGATTTGCCTCGACATACTGGCGGAAGGACTCCCCCCCGAGAACATGCGCCAGAAACTTCGTCAGCACCACCGAGGTGTCCGGTCGAAGCACGCAATAGCCCGTGCTCGCGATCTGGCCGTCAAACTGCGGAGGAATCACGGCCCAACGCATTTGTGCCGGACGAGTGGTTGCGAAGACAACATCACCGGTGCGAACTATCTGTTGCGCACGGCTCGGTGCATTGGCCGCTGTGATCGTGGCTGTGTTTCCGATCTCCCGTGTGACCCGGTCAACGGACGTGAGGTCGATGTACTTGAACTCGTTGTCACGAGCGTCTGCCCACCTGATCTTCGAGCTCTTCGTGCTAACGTCACCAACTGCCTTAAACTCAACGCCGTCCGGGCAGCGCTCCATAATCAAATCATCGATGCGACTCACGCCGTGCCCTCCAGGTCGGCGACGATTGCGTCGATGGAGGTGCGTAACTCCGCCTGCCGTGCGACGATGCGCGCGATCTCGGCGTTGAGCTGCGTGATGTCAACGGTCTCGCGGGTGTCTTCCTGCTCGACGTAGGAAGACACAGCAATGTTGTAGTCGTTGACCGCGATGTCCCCATTGGCCACAAGGTGCGCAAAGTGGTCGACCTTCTCACGCGAGATGAAGGCATGCAGGATCTTCGCGCGGTGCGCATCCGTCAGCTTGTTCTTGTTGCCGGTGCGGGCGAACTCGGCCGACGCATCGATGAATAGGACTGAGTTGTCGGTCTTGGACTTCTTGAGCACGATGATGCAGGTCGCGATCGTAGTGCCGAAGAAAAGGTCTGGCGGCAACTGAATGACGGCGTCGACGAAGTTGTTGTCGACGAGGTACTGGCGGATCTTCTTCTCCGCGCCGCCGCGATAGAGGACGCCGGGGAACTCAACAATCGCTGCAGTTCCATCAACAGCGAGCCACGACAGGATATGCATCGTGAAGGCGAGGTCCGCCTTCGATTTAGGGGCGAGCACTCCCGCTGGCGCGAACCGGGGGTCGTTGATGAGCAGCGGATTCGCATCCCCATCCCACTTGATCGAGTAGGGCGGGTTGGAGACGATCGCCTCGAACGGTTCCTCGTCCCAGTGATGCGGGTCGGTGAGGGTGTCGCCGTGTGCGAGGTTGAACTTTTCATAGTTCACGTCGTGCAGGAACATGTTGATGCGGGCGAGGTTGTAGGTGGTGAGGTTGATCTCCTGTCCGAAGAACCCCTGCCGCACGTTCGCCTTGCCGAGCACCTTCGCGAACTGCAGCAGCAGCGAGCCAGACCCGACGGCGGGGTCGTACACCTTATTCACTTCGGTCTTGCCGACGACGGTGATGCGCGCCAGCAGCTCAGACACCTCCTGCGGCGTGTAGTACTCCCCACCGGATTTGCCCGCCTGAGAGGCGTACATCCCCATGAGGTACTCGTATGCGTCACCGAAAAGGTCTATCGAATTGTCGCCGAAGTTGCCGAGGGGCAGGTCACCGATCGCGTCGAGAAGCTTGACAAGCTTCTCGTTCCGCTTCGCGACGGTGTTGCCAAGCTTTGAGCTGTTCACATCGAGGTCGTCGAAGAGGCCCTTGAGGTCATCCTCACTGTCGGCGCCAAGCGCCGAACCTTCGATGTTCTTGAATACCCGCTCGAGCGTCTCGTTGAGATTGGCGTCACCAGCAGCGCGCTTCCGCACGTTGACGAAGAGTTCCGACGGGAGAATGTAGAAACCCTTCTCGGCGACAGTGGTTTCGCGGCCGAACTCGGCCTGTTTGTCCGTAAGGTTCGCGTAGTTGAACGAGGCGTCGCCTGCGTCACGCTCGCCCTCATTGAGGTAGGCGGTGAGGTTCTCCGAGATGAAGCGATAGAACAACATCCCGAGCACGTAGGACTTGAAGTCCCAGCCGTCGATGCTGCCGCGAAGGTCGTTGGCAATGCGCCAGATGGTTTTGTGCAGATTCGCGCGCTGCTCTTCGCTTGTCATTCTTCTACTCCCACGCTGATGATGTCTCGGCCTTCCCAAGCTCCAAAAGAGAGGCCTGTTTCTGTAGTCCACGATGTGCGACCGTTGCAGGAACGGCCCAGGACAATTGCCCCGGCCGTCGAAGGGGACGAGAAAGGTACATCCTTCACGAACCGAGCGATATCTCTCTCCACGACCAGCATGCCTTGCTCGACCAAGGAGGAATGAATCGCCCTGTAATTCGCGTACGCGCGGGCGGTGCTCTCGCTGTACTTCGCGCTCTCTGAAATCGCACTCGCACCCATTGAACCGGCGAGAACGATGAACTCGCCGTCAACGAATCGTGCCCGCGCTTCAATTCCCCGCTTGCGCCCGCGAACAATGAAGACGGGCGATTCATCCTGCGCGGGTGGTTCGCCGGCGGGCGCCTCCGTCGGCGAGGTCGCTCCGCGTCTGAAGACATCCACGCCGATTGTCGGCAGAAGGACATGCAGCTGCTCGAGGAAATAGCTCATGTTCGAAAGCTCGGCCTCCGAAAGCCTCGCAAAGCCAGGGTCGGTGCCGTTCTCGACGTCAGCGCGGCCGGTGAGCTTGGCACGAGCAATGAGTTCAGATTCGAGAAAACGCACCTGTGACTTGGTGAGCTGCTGCGCTTGAGCCTGAGATGTCACAACTACGACTCGGTCCCACCAGTCCTTCTTGTCGTGATGCTGGCGAAGGCGAGACGCAACATCGTCGCTCTCCCCGACATATACCCGAGGCCTCCCCTGGGTGGCGCCGGCTGACTGGTCCCCCAGCAGGAGATAAACCCCCGTCCGCTTGGATTCGTCGCGTGCAATGATCCGACTCAGATCGGATCGCTCGCCCGCAAGGACGTGCCCGGTCCAGTTTGCGATCTCAGCCGTGCGAAGGCCGCCCGGTCGACCATCGACGAGGTACAGCAGGACCTGCTTTCCCTGACTCATGCTCCACCCCTCACGTCAGCAGCCCCATGCCCTTGAGCATCTCACCCTCGCGCACTGCTTCCGGCACGATGACCGCGTCTTTCACGCGAGTCTTCTGCCGCAGCAGTGAGTCGAGGTGCAGGTCGAAGGAGTCGATTGCGGGATGCAGCGCCACCGGCACATAGACGTGGACCGGTCGCTTCTGTCCGATTCGGTAGATCCGGTCGATTGCTTGAGCTTCCTTCGCAGGGTTCCAATGCCGTTCCAACAGCACAGCGTGGTTCGCGCCCACGACCGTGAGCCCGACGCCCACCGCGAGTGGGGACATCACGATGACGTTGAAGCCCGCTGCTGCCTCGAACTCCCTGATGATGCTCCGCCGAGTGTCTCCGCCGCGGGTCGACACGGCCTTCGTCTCGCCATTGACGACTGAGACTGCGATCCCATAGCGCTGTTCAAGCCACAGCGCCACCTTCCGCTGCATGCGGCGATCGATCACAAAGACGATCACCTTCTCACCTGCGTCGCGCACTCTGTCGAGCACGGCGAAGGCCCCGAGCAGTCGGGCAGATTCCGAGAACTCCCCAGCGGCGGGATCGTTGAGCTTGGGATGCAGCGAGATGGCACGGAGGTCTTGAAGTGCCGCCAGCGCGGCTTCTCGCCCGGGGTTTGGCGCGCTCCGGTAGCCGTTGAGACGGTCGTCGTACGCGGCCTGCTGAATCTGAGGCATCCGGATTGCGAGGCTCTGGTCGAACACCACGCCGTCACCGTCGTCTTGCGCCGCTTCTACTCCCGAGTAGATGGTCTTGCTCGGGAGATCTGTGAGGTGATCCGCCTTCGTCCGTCGCAACATAAAGGTGCCGATATGGTCGCGCAGCTGCAGAGCGAGAGCCTCAAACTCAATTTCGGATAGTCCGTCGTCGTCTCCGCCCACGCTCCATCGCTCGCGGAACTCGTCCCATCGCCCGAGCAGGCCCGGCTGCGCCGTGTCCATGAGGCACCAGAGATCACGAAGAGAATTCTCAATCGGAGTTCCTGTGGCGAGCAGCTTGAAGCGCGCCTTCAGCGCCTTCGCCGCTCGAGTCTTCAGCGCGTCCGGAACCTTGATGTTCTGCGCCTCGTCGAAGACCACGACCCCCCAGTCGATTTGGCTCATCGACAACTGGTAGTCACGGGCAGTGTCATACGTCGTGAGCACTAGCCTGCCCGGCATGTCGAGGCGATCAGGGCCATATTCCGCCCCGATGCGAAGCGAGAATCTGATGGCGTCCTCGCGCAGCATCCCCTCATCGCCAAACTGTGATGTCTTCGCCACGGTCTCTCGACCGGCCCCGGCGATTCTGAAGCGCCGCAAGTCTCGGTCCGACTGCAGGACCACCACATCCTTGAATGGACTCTCCTGGAACGTCTCTCCGATCTCCGCCTCCCAGTTCTCCAAGAGCGACAACGGGAGCACCGCAAGCGTCGGGCGATCCGGCTCCCCCAGTTGAGCCTGGTGGACCAGGAACTCCCGCAGGGCGACAAGGGTCATAAACGTCTTGCCGAGGCCCATGTCGTCGGCGAGCAGGGCTCCTTGCAAGCGCGGCAGACTCGAGGCCGGAGCGAGGGAGGCCTGCATAAGGCGAGCCATCCATTCGATTCCTTCGCGCTGATGCGGGAACGGGGATCGCTTGAGCGAAACATAGTCAACGTCCCTCGCCAGCTTTGCACCAGCTGCCGCCGTAGTGAGCGCTGTCGCCGACTCCGATGCCTCCTCGACCAGGACAGAGACGGTGCGCTTCTCCTCCTCGAGAGGAACCTCGCCCGGCGTCGTTGTCTCGACTGCGGCGCTAACGCGCTGCCGAGCCTCTTCTATCGCAGCAGCCGTCTGCTCGCGGTCTCCGACATCGACGAGCGTCTCGCCTACGGTGGCGACTGAATGGTCGTTTTCCCACGCCGACTCGATCGCCAAGACAACAGTGTCAAGCTCCTCAAGCGTGGCGACCTGACCCAACACTGCGGCGGCATGAGCGACAAAGTCGTCGGAATCGAACCAGGAAACCCTCGACATCTTCGCGTCGTCATAGGACCCCGGGACGAACTCCCCCACTCCCTTTACCCACTCTGCGAAGCCGAGTTCGAGATTGACGAGACTCGCGTCAAAGAATGCGCTGGGGGCTTCGAGGAACTTCTTCACCTGACTCGCTGGGATGCGCCGGTTCTGCATGACATCACGCACTGCTGCAGTGCGCTTTTCATCGAGTACGACTAACGTCTTGCCAACGCGAAGCACACCCTGGTCCGCCTGAGGATCGATCTGATGGAGCCGAGACACCACCGCCGAGGGTTCAACACCGACATTCAGGTTGGGGCTCACCTTGAGGGATCCATCGGGACGCTGTTCAAGACTTAGGGAAACCTCGTCTGGCACGGCGGTTGTCCAGCTGTCGAAGTGATGCAACTGAATGCCGAATGGTTCGCCTCGCCTGTTAGCTTCATCTCGTGCTTCATGAAGCCGCGCGATGAGCAGAGCGTTCGCATTCTCAGTTCTATCTTGCGTCTGTAGCCCCGCGTGCGTCTCAACGGCTTCGAATGCTCGAAGGAGCGGTGGTGTGAGGCGAAACCGCTTCTCTCCCACTTCTAGTAGTGGACCGATTCGTTTCCACTGCTCAGGGTGAAGGCCTACGCGGGTCCTCAGCTCAAAGCGAAAGCTCGACGAGTTGGTGTGCCCCTTGACGGCCGTGTCGAAGCTGCCCCGGTAGATAGGAGGAAGCCCCAGAACATCCGCTTCGTCGTCGCCAAGGCGCGCAACATCGTGGCTGGCAATCTCGAAGCCATTCGGAAGCTCCCGAGCCGCATCCATCTCCGCCAGCATCCGCAAAACAATGAACTGCTCTTGACCTCGTGCATCCCCTTCGCCCCGACGAAGTTGACTGAACGCGTCAGTATCCGCAACGAAATTGAGGCCAGCGCTATCTGGCACAAGTGCGAACCCCGGTGCTATCGGGGCCTCCCCGGTGGCTCGCTTTCGCTTCCAAGGAAGCATCGAGACCAGTGATCGTTGCTGACCAGCCACTCAAAGCCTCACTCTCGGAAGTCCAAATTTGTACTTCAGGGCGTCGTAGTCGGCCCTGTCGAGCACGGCCTCCAGAGGTAGCGGGATGTTGTTCGCCGCCAGGAAATAGATCGGGTCCCTCTGCCAAAATCCCTGATGTGCTTTGTCTTGGACGCTGTTCCAGCCGAAGCGCTCCCGGTGCCGCTGCGGAATCGTCGTAATCAGGTCGCGACGCGAGAATCGCATTCGAGCACGATTGACGAAGGCGTCGTCTGGTTCGCCCAAATATGTCCAGATCTTGAAGTTGTGAGAACCCTCGACGATGTGAAAGGTTCCGCAATCCATGTAGATGATGGCCGTCTCCGAGCTGTTCGGCCCCTCCAAGATGGAGAGCGACGCCCGCAGTTCCTTTCCAACTCGCTGGCGCACGAAGTCTCGAGCCTCGTCGCCAAGAATCAACCTTGTCTCCCGCACGAACCCGCTGTCATACAGGCCCTGCAAGAACCTCTTTCGCGAAGGGAAGAGACGGTTCAACGCGTCGATGTCACCTTCGACACCGAAGGCTTCCACTGCCAAGAGGAAGAGTTTGAGATCTTGAGCACTCAGCCATCGGACAGCGCGGGCTCGCAAGTCGTCCGGGATCGCATTCCACCACTGCAGATAGCGTGCCGTGGCGCGCATGCGGGGGTCACCGGCGATATCGAGAACTGTCTCAAGCCAAGCGGCACCTGGCGCGGCCTCGGTGCGGCGCAGCAGCTCGATCAATAGGTCATGACCAAACCGCTGGCCCGCGCTGCCCGGAGCGTTGATGACATCCGGGTGCGCGATCTCCCGCAAGAAATCGTGGTCCTCGTCTGGGTCAGCCTCTCGAATCTGCACGATGTAGAGGGCGTAGCGAACCAGCTCGCCGAATCTGCCATTGTCGCTACCGAGCAACCCAGCCCGCCGGAAGTACAGCGGGAGACTGGCGCCTTGCGAGTGAAGTGCCTCCGCCAGTCGGCCCGGCCCGTCTACACCGAAGTAGAACTCCGGGTGTGCCAGAAGCTCAGCAACAGTGTCGTCATCGCCTCGCCCCGCAGAGGACTGATGGGCGACCGCCGCGCCCAGAACATCTGCGAAAGCGGCGCGGACTCCGCCCGCCCAGTCGTCCATCCTGTCGAAGTACTTCAGGTAGGCGTGCACCAACACATACGTCGTGAGCAGCGAAAACTTCATGCTGTGCAGCTCGACCATGCGCTGCAGTATTTCGATGGAGACCGAGCGCTCCGCGCGGTCTGCATCCTCGAGCCAGATCGTCGCAAGTGCCCGTAGCTTGGAACGATCGGACACGGCCTCCAGCAGCGCAACGTGACTGCCCGCGTCAATCAGACGCCGCAGCTCAGCCAGGTGCTCCTCAAATCGGCGCCCTGTTCCTGCCCTTCTCGTGACACCACGAGCGGAGAGGGAGAGTGCTTGCCAGCTCTCGATCGTGTCAGCTGGCCAGTCCCGGACGACCGGTCGAGGAGGCAACCTGAGGGTCATCGTTCGAGGCTTCCCTCGAACTGTTCCTGAATGTCGATGAGGTCCTGCGCGGACGGCCGAACGATGGTGAAGCGAATATCGATGCGGCGGTTGAGCGCGCGCTCCGCTTCTGTGGCTTGAGTCGCGGTGGCGGGTCGAGTCTCGCCATAGCCTGACACCGAGAAGAGAGACCGACCGTCACTAGCTACCAGCAGTGCAGGGTTCGAGCCAGCGGGGAGCGCCGCCCCCCAGTGCTGCCAAAGGGAGATTGCCCTGAAGGTGGAAAGCCCCCAGTTCCCCATGCCGTCGAGCCCGTTGAATGCCTCGATATCAGTGTGCCCCTCAACGAATACGGTGTCGAGATACCGGCTGCGATCATCCTTTGAGACCACGCTGGCGATGACCGAGCCGATCGTCGTGGCAACGTGCTGGTACTCCGGCTTGATTACGTAGGCTCCGGAATCGAATCCAAGAAGCTCACTCGGGATGCTAAGCACGGTGTTGTTCTCGCTGATGCGCACCGCGATTCCGTGGCCAGCAAGCTCCGCCTGAATCTCGCTGAGGATTTGTTCCCTCACCAACTCGGCCTCTTGAAGAGTGCCGATCTGATTTGTGAATTCTGTCTGTTGATCGGCGAACGCCTCACGCTGCCCTTCGAGCTCGTCTTGCTTCTGCATGAGCTGAAGCACTAGGACGACAACAGCGAGGATGAACACGAGAAGCAACGCCGACATCAGGTCAGAAAAGGACATCCAGTACGGATTGTCCTCGTCAGCCTTCCGCCCCCGGTTGCGTCGACTGAGCTTCACGGCTGCGGCACCAGGTCCTCGACCGCTGCCGATAGAGCCCGAGCGGCCTTGAGCATTTCACCCGCATACGCGCTGCTGTGCTCGTTCCACTTATCCATACGCTCATGGACCTGCGTCGACACCTCCGCGCTGTAGTCACGAAGCCACTGCTGCATCTGTTCTTGCAAGCCACTCAGCTCCGTGCGGAGAGTCGCGGTCGTCTGTTCAAAGTCGCCGCGAAGACTCGCGAGGAAGGCCTCCTGATGGGTTGTTAGCTCTTTGAAACCCTGACCCGAGAGCTCCGCTGCACCGTGCAGGTTCGACGCTGCCTCTGCCATCGAAGCTTGAAGTGCGCCCAACTTCTCCGAGTACTCCCAGAACATGCTTGCAGCACTCTCTTGCTGCTGCGCCAGCACTTCAACCTTCGATACGGAGGCGCTGAACTTGTCTTCCAAAGCCTCGCTTGCCGACTGGATCCGCTCAGAGGCTTGACGTAGGTCAAGTGCGGCGTTTGCCATGCGATCGCTCGACTGCGAGACGCCACTCGCAAGCGCATTGATCTTCGCCAGCATGTCAACAAGGGCAGCGTCGGTCGACTCGCGGTGCTCTGCCCCTAGCCGCATAAGTTCACCAAGGTTCTCCTGGAACTGAGCTGACGCCGCCGACAGCATCGCCTGCTGCGCTTCGGTGTTCGCGTTCACAGTAGACATCGCGGTGGTGACTTCGTTCGACAACGAACTCACTGCCGAAGTGATGCTGTCGGAAGCGGCATCCATTCGCTCTGCCTGCGTGTCGCCGATGCGACGGAAGCCCTCGGAGAACCGTTCAACGAGCGATTCAAAGACCGCGCTTGACTGCTCGGAGGTGTGTTCTACGAGCGAAGACATCGCAGGCTTCATGGCAGTCTCAATGGCACTCACCAGAGCCGTCTGCAGGTCCTCCGACAATCCCTGCACCGCTTCTTGAAGCTGATTGCCGATCCGTTCGTGGAGTTCTTGCAATGCGGTCGCCGATTCGCCACTCGTCTCCATGATGGACACGAGCGACTGCTCAGGTGCATGTCTCTTGTAGAGCTTGTCGATGTCCCGCTGCAGGGCAGAGATTCTGCGACCGATCCTGCGTTCCCAGTCCTTCTCAAAGAAGTTGGCAATCAGGCTCAAGGCAACACCCCACACCGACGTCATGAACGCCACCGCGGCCCCTGCGATCAGCACATCGATGCCGTACTTCAGCTCCTCAACGCTCGAGTCCGTGCTGAGCTCAAGACCGTTGAGGCCGGTGGCGAGACCGATAAACGTGCCGAGCACGCCGATGGCGGTTAGAAGAGCGGGCACGACGGTCAGTAGCCGGTTATGGACGAGTTCCGGCGCGAGTGAATGTGTATTGAAGAACTGTTCGGCGTCCAGAGTGTTCCAGAGCGCTTTGCCATCCGGTGACTCAACGAGGGTTTCATCGAACTCTCGCCAAATGTCGCGCGCCTCCGGGTTGAATGTCTCGGCTTCGGAGCGCGCGCGAACACTCTCCCGCTTCATCACCAGCACGTCCGTCGTCAGATCACTCGTCAGCGAACGGACCGCCACGATCCTGTTGTGCGCACGGCGCACATAACGCACCAGCTGGAACGCGAACGCACCAGCGATCACGAGGAGGAGGATGATGAAGAGCGCGCTCAGACCGGCGGGCTCTCCCCTGCCCAACGCGCTAAAGTCTGGCCAGAGCAAGCCAAGCGCATCCCAGATGCCTCGTTCTTCGGACTCCATATCGTTCCCCCCGGAAGGCGTACCCGCCCATTGATTGCGAGCGCTTTGCAACTCTAGGGGCCACCACCGACGTGGTATACCGACAGCGAAAGAGAACCCCCCGCTCTGGGGATAAATCGAGCCGCCCCGAGACCGCCGGCCCCCGAAATCGGGTCCGCACCTGCAACAATGACTCTCACATCGTCGATCGGGGGATCACATGGCGGCCGGGGGATCAGCAGCGCAACGCGCGCAGGCGTTGAGCGCACTCAGCGCGAGTTTCGAGAGTGAGGCGGCGAGCGCCAGAGCTGAGGCGGCCCGCTACGCCGCCGCCGCGATCGCCGAACGCAAACTCGCCCACCGGCTCGCCCCGCTCCTCGCGCACGGCTACCACCTCCTCGCCGACCGCAAGTGGCCCGGCTCCAAGTCAGCCCAGCTCGACCTCATCGTCGTCGGCCCGTCCGGCGTGTGGATCGTCGATTCCAAGCACTGGAACGACTTCACGATCGCCGGCGGCAGCATGTTCCGGGGAGACGCGGATGTCACGGACGACGTCCTTCGCCTCGCCGACGTCGCCAACGACGCCGAGTCCGCCTTCGCGGAGGTCGGTTTAGCGCCTGGCGAAGTTCGCTCGGTGCTTGCGATGCACGGACATAGCAAGCAGATCGGTGAAGTCGGGCCCGTCGAGGTGGTCGGGGCTGACGACATCCATCGCCACTTCGCCAAGCGCGGCAACCGTCTCAGCATCGGCGAGGTCGAGCGCGTACTGGCGGTCGCGATTCAGTACTTCCCCGCCTACGTCGGGCCGCAAATCGAGAGCATCCCGACCGTCATCGCCGAGCCCGCGGTCGACGAGTTGGTCGACGAGATTTCCGACGAGCTGTTCGAAGACGGCGCCCTCCTCACGGAGGCCGAAGTGCTCGAGGCGCTCACGCTCGCCCAGCTCGCCGAGGAGATCGAGGGGTGGATGACGTTCCTCCACCCCAGCCAGGCGAAGCTCGTGCGCCGCACGTTCAACGGGCCGGCCCGCATCCGGGGTTCCGCGGGGACGGGCAAGACCGTCGTCGGCCTGCACCGCGCCGCCTACCTCGCCCGCATGCACCCCGAGGGCAAGGTGCTGTTCACGACCTTCGTCAAGACGCTGCCCGCCGTCATGGCGAACCTTCTCAAGCGGCTCGACCCTTCCGTCGTTGAGCGGGTCGAGTTCGTGAGCGTCCACAAGTGGGCACTCGATGTGCTGCGGCAGCGCGGCATCCGTCACAACCTGAGCGGTCGTGAGGCCTCGAAAGTCTGGAACACCACGTGGAAGAGCCTCCCCGCCGAGCACACGGAGCGCCTCGCCGCCCGCGCTGGCAGCCGCGACGACGAGTACTGGCGCGAAGAGGTCGACTCGGTCATCAAGGGCCGCGGCTTCACCACGTTTGAGGCGTACGCCGAATGTGCGCGCCCTGGCCGCAGCATCCGCCTCAACATGGACGACCGCCGCGCCGTCTGGGCCCTCTACCGCGCCTACGAAGACGGGCTGCGCGCGGCGGGCATCCACGACTTCAACGACATCATCCTGCTCGCCGAGCGGTCCCTGCAGCAGCAGCCGCTCGAGGGCTACAGCGCCGTCATCGTCGACGAGGCGCAGGACCTTTCGCTCGCCATGATCCGGATGCTGCACTCCCTCGTCGGCGACGCCACCGACGCCTTCACCCTCATCGGCGACGGCCAGCAGAGCATCTACCCGGGCGGCTACGTGCTCAGCGAGGCGGGCATCTCCCTCGCCGGACGCGGCGTCGTGCTCAGCGTCAACTATCGCAACACGGTCGCGATCCTCGACTTCGCCAACAGGACCATCGCGGCGACCGGCTACGTCGACATCGACGACACGGCTGCGCCAGCACCGGATGCCGCGACTGACGACTCCCCGGAGCTGGCAGGCCTCCGCCGCGAGGGCACGCCGCCGATCTTCGACCACTTCGCCACGCCTGCCGAACACGATGCCGCTCTCGTCCGCCGGGTGCGCCAGGCCGCGGCGCACGAGGGCTACTCCCTCGGGGACATTGCGGTGCTGTGCGACACCAACTGGCAGGTCAAGAAGGTCATGGCGATGGTGAAGGCGGCAGACCTCGACTGCATCAACCTCGAGGACTACGACGGCACCACCGTGCACAAGGTCAAGGTCGGCACGATCAAGCGGGCGAAGGGCCTCGAGTTCAAGGCGGTGCTGCTGCCATGGACGCCCCGCCTGCCCGACACGGTCAACCCCGACGACGAGCGGATGTCGCGTGCCTACCGGGAGCGCTATGTGGCGGCGACGCGGGCTCGGGATCGGTTGTGGTTGGGGAGCTGCTGAGTTCGGCGGAACTACTCCCACCCTGAAGGCCGAATGAGCCGCACACCCGCCCGTTCTGGGGGCATCGTCCCACCTCCCTAGTTGGGAAACTTGAGTCAGGCTCGTGCAGCGCTGTGATGCTGAGTCCTGGACTCGCGAGCAGCAGGCGAATGCGACAAGGCGACGCCCAACTATTGGGAAATGGACACACGATGAAGGCCCCAAAGCTCGCAGTTGCGTCAACCATCGCGTTGGTGCTTATTGCATCGACGACTGCGTGCACGCGCGCTTCCTACGCGGATTCGGCTTACTCAGCTCCTAGCTGCTCGCAGCTACTGGCATCCGCCATTGCATACGAACGCTCTGGCACCGGTGACATTGACTCCACTCTGCAGGCGCTGACGGACCACTGTTCGAATGAGTACGAGATTGCCGTCGACTACCTCTCCAACTCGACAGACGGCGCATTCAGAATCGACTCCTGCGAGGAGTTGCTCAACTACCGGGTTAGGTCCGAAGCGGTCAGGCTGCTCGAGCAAGACGGACAATGCAGCTTCGGCGGAACCGACATCGCTGTCGGCCCCGAGTGGCCCGACGGCGGCCTCGGGTGGAACAGTGCACGGGAGCATTCGGGAACGGTGCAGCGCGTATGCGGCCCGCTCATGAGCGCACGCGAGACCGGCGATGGCACATTCCTTAATATCGGGCAGGACTACCCCTCCGCCGGACGATTCACCATCATCTTTTGGGACATCTATCTCCAGCCGATTGAGCATGGTGTGACTCTCTGCGGGACGGGCGAGATCTACCTCTACGAAGGTGTCGCGCAAATGGAGATGTGGGACCCAGCCGCGCTAGAAATCTGGCAGTAAGCACGAAAAGCCAATGAACGCGAAAGGTCACGCAGTGGATATTGAAAGGGAGTACAACGGCAGAAGCAGCGGTTTGAGAACTTCGGCCTGCTTCGCTTCGGAGCGGGTTGCCTTCTTGGCGTGTCATTATTTGCGGGGCTCCTGACTCCTGGAGCCATTGGTTGAGGTGTCGCCGGCGTCCTCCTCGCATTGTTTCTCATCGCGGGCTCGAACTCGGCTCGGAGCACCTGGGCTCAGAGAATCAACGCAATGATCGAGTACACCCTGTTTCACACCCCCGAGGGGCAACAAGCGATTCAGGACGAAGCTGCACGTCGCTTGCGGGATCACGACTAGTAGCCCCGTCGGAATAGGGGACTGGCGCGCATGCGAGACCAGCACACCGCGCTTAATGACGTCACCATGGCCAGCGCTCCTCCACACCTTCCTCATTGAAAGCTTCTGCACGGACCTGGCCCGCCCCCGGCACGCCCGTTCTCGGGATCCCTACGCTCGCCGCATGATCATCGAAGCGGGATACGACCTCTTGCAGCTGTTCGCTCCCAAGCTCTTTCGGCGGGGCCGCGACCGAAGACGAATGGGGATGTGGGTCATCACCATGGACAAGAATCTTCGGCAGCTCGACATGAGGAAGGTGAGTACGCGCCATATGCAATCAGTCGAGGAGTGCATCCCTCGCATCGCCGACATGCTGAGCAACAGCGAGCTCGGTGAGGTCGCCTACTATGCGTTCGCGCGACTGGACACGGACCTGCCAGTCGACCTCAGTTGTGTACTTGAGCACCAGCACGAAAGCCTCGCTCTCGCGCCGGAGCTCGTCGAGTACAAACTCCTCAACAACTACCTCTCAAACGGCCGGGATCTGTACTCACGCGGCCCTCGCTACAGCTACCGCGATTACATCGGAATGGAGCACCTCCCCCGGGCGGCCGTCTTGCCCGGGCCGCACGATTACCCGTGCGCCTGCCTGGCCTGCACGCAACACGAAGAGCTTCTCCGCGAACGACGCGCTGCTGCAGCTAACCGCGAGCCCGATGGAGCTGGGTAGATCGGTGTACCACCTATCTCCAGAGTGGTACACTCGCCGCATGCCTACCGCCCGGCGCCGCTATCAGGTCACAGAGACGGACGATGTCGCCCGCGCGCTGGATGAGGCGGCCAAGCTCTGGCCGGACGAGCCGAGATCCCGACTGATCGTGCGGACCATCCTCGCCGGAGGCGACGCACTCGCCGACAGCCCTCGGCACCCAGACCGGGCAGCGGCCATGCGCCGAGTGCGCGGGGCGTACACGGGTGCTTACGGACCTGGGTATCTGGACGGTCTCCGCGCCGACTGGCCCGCATGATCGTGCTCGACGCGAGCGTCGTCATCGCGTTCCTCGATGCGAGCGACCCGCACCACGAGCGCGCCGTCCGGATGATCGAGAGTCACGCCGCTGACGGATTCGCGATGCATCCGCTCACCCTCGCCGAAGTCCTCGTCGGGGCCGTGCGAATCGGACGAGCAGCCCGCCTGCTCGCCGACCTACGCGTCATGGGGGTCCGCACCCACGCGCCAAGCGAAGACGAGCCACTGACCCTCGCCGAACTCCGAGCCGACACAGGACTCAAAATGCCCGACTGCTGCGTGCTCACGGTCGCGACACAACAGCCCGGCCCCCTCGCGACCTTCGACGATCAGCTGGCGCGCGCCGCGGCCGAGCTGGGCGTTGCCGTGCTGCGTGACTGACGCTTTCCGGGGCTGAACTAGTCCGAAGCCCCCTCCAGCTCAGCAAACTTCGCCGCCATCGTCGGGTTCCCCCGCGTCAGCTTCTTGATACTGAGATCCTCGGCCTTGTCGTTGGCCAGGCGCAGGTTGTTCGCCGACTTGTGCAGCGCATCCTTGACCTTCTGCAGGTCCTTGATGGCCTCGTCGATGCGGTGCACCGCCTCCGTGAAGCCGTCGGACGCGAGGCGGTAGTTGCGCCCGAAGGCGTGCCGGAACTCGCTGATCTGCTCCTCAAACTTCGTGATGTCGACGTTCTGCGCCTTCACCGCCTCCAGCTCCGTCTTGTACTCGAGCGAGCTCATCGCGGCGTTGCGCAGCAGCGTGATCATCTGGATGAAGAACTGCGGGCGGATGACGAACATCTTCGGGTAGCGGTGCGAGACATCGACGATGCCGGTGTTGTAGAGCTCGCTCTCCGGCTCCAGCAGCGAGACGAGGATCGCGTATTCGCAGCCCTTCTCGTTCCTGTCCTTGTCGAGCTCCTTGAGAAAGTCCTCGTTCTTCTTCTTCGAGGCCGTCGCGTCCGCCTCGTTCTTCATCTCGAACATGATCGACACGATCTCGGTGCCCGCGGCATCCGTGTCCCTGAAGATGAAGTCGCCCTTGCTGCCGCTGCGCGCGTCGTTGTCCTTCTCGAAGTACGCCCGCGGGAACGCCGTCGCCCGGATGCGGTTGAACTCGATCTCGCAGTGCTGCTCCAGCGTCTCGCCCACCATCTTGGTCGAGAGCTTCGCCTTCATGTCCCGCAGCCGCTCGATCGCGTCATCGCGGTCCTTGATCTGGATCTCGAAGCGCTCCTTGAGCGACGTCGCCTCGAGCTGCTTCTCCAGCTGCACCTTCTCGAGACCGCTGCGCAGCTCGTCGCGTTCCCGCTCGACCCCGGTGAGCGCCTCGGTGAGTTCCAGCTTCTTGGCGACCTCGACCGACGACAGCTGCGACTTCAGCTTCTCGATCTCGGCATCCTTCTCCGACGCCGTCTTCTGCAGTTCGGCCGCGAGCCGGGCCGCCGCCAGCTCCTCCGCCGCCGTGCGCTCCGCCCGTGCCTGCTCGAGCTCGTTCGCTAGCGCGTCGCGCTGCTTCTCGACGAGAGCGAGCGCCTCCGTCACCGCCATCTTCTGCGAGACTTCGGATGCTTCGAGCTGCGCCTTGAGCTCCTGAACCTCCGCCGCACTCGCCGCCGCAGCATCCGCCAGCGCTCCGGAAGCCTTCGCCTCAGCCAGCTCCAGCGCGGCCTTCTTCTCCTGCTCGGCGAGCGCCAGACGCTCGTGCAACTGCGCCGTGAACTCCTTGTCGCGCACCTGCTTGGCGATGTCCGCGTAGCTCGACTCGTCGATCGTGAAGGCCTGACCGCAGCCCGGGCACTTGATCTCGTGCGTGCTCATGTTCGTTCCCCCTCGCGTGGCTCCCCGACAGGCTAAGCGCCAGCACCGCCATCCACCGAAAGCACCCCCACGGATACCCCCACAACGGGGCATGCCGCCCCCTCGCGACCGCCCGATATATTGATACTTTGTCTGTTCCGACGCTCGCCGAGTCCACCCCGACGGAGGAAACACGTGACCCGCACCCCCGCCCGCCTCGCGCTCCTGCTTTCCGCCGTGCTGGCATTCACGGCGCTCGCGACCCCGGCCGCGGCATCCGCCCTCGACGAGGAATGCACGGGGGTCACCGGGCAGCTCGAGGTGAATGGCCCGAACTCGTTGTACGGCTTCGTCGGCACAGCGCTCGCGCCGGCCCCGTTTACGACCGACGCGAACGGGCCCGTCACCTGGCGCGGTGACTGCGCCGAACTTCCGCCCGGGGTGACCTTCGACCAGGCGACCGCCAGCTACGTCGGCACGCCCACCTCCACCTACCAGGGCGCCGCCTACCTCTACGCGACCGCCGACACCGGCAGCGCACCCTACGAGGCCTCGTTCGAGGTGCTGCCGGCCAGCGCACTGCAGGTCACCGCGCTGGATGCCACGGGCGAGCCGCTCGACCTCAGCGACCTGCCGCGCGGCGTCGAGTTCGAGCTGCGCGGTGCCGGGGGCCTCCCCCTCGGCACGGTCGCGACCGCCTCCTTCGACGGCGAGGAGCTCGGCGCCGCCGACACCGACGACGAGGGACGCTTCAGCATCATCACCGCGCTGCCCGGCGATGTCGCGAACGGGTCGCACAGCCTCACAATCGACTTCCAGATGCCCGGCAGCCCGCAGCAGTACGGCACCGAACTGCCTGTCACCGTGCGGGTGCTGTCGCTCTCGGGGCCGACCCAGCTCACCCCGCTTGCGGGCAAGGCGGTCACCTACTCCTTCCCGGCGAACGGTGCGAGCGGCGACGTGAGCTACGAGCTGCACGGCACCCTCCCCAACGGCCTCGTCTTCAACAGCACCCGCGGCACAATCAGCGGCACAGCATCCGCTGCGGCACCCTCACGAAGCTTGCAGATCACGGCAACGGATGCCCGTGGCACCGTCACCCTTGAGGTCAGCCTCGAGGTGCTCGCCTCGAAGGTCACCACGCCCACCTTCGGCGGGCTCGTGACGCCCACGTTGGGGCTCGGCGTTGACCTGAACACCTTCGTGAACCGGGGAACCTCGCCGGAGGATGCCCTCGACGAGCTCGCGGAGAAGAGTCGGCCCTCTGGTCCCATGGATCTCAACATCGGCGTGGACCCGACAACCGGTATGCCCATGTTCATGCTCACCCCGCCCGGCGGTGTGCTCGACGCCGACAGCGCCCCGACGACTCCGAAGTCGCCGCAGCTTGTGCTCGGCACCGAGAATGCCACCCTCGCGCAGGAGCTAGAGAACATGCGCAAGGCCGCCCAGACTGAGGCCGAGCAGCAGCGGCAGCAAGCGCTTGCGGCCATGCAGGAGGCTGCGCGACAGCGCGAACTCCAAAAGCAGAAGGAACTCGAGGCGCGGCAGGCCGAGCTGCAGAACCAGGTGCTGCAGGCGATCCAGGCCAAGCAGGAGCAGGCGCAGGCGCAGCAGCAGGAACGTAAGGCAAAGGCCCAGGCGGATGCTGCCGCGAAGGCGCAGGAGGTCGCCGACAAGATCGCGGCCGCGGCGGAGCAGCGGAAGGAACTCCTGAAGAACCAACCCGAGCCGAAACCTCTCCCCGTCGGAACGATCGTCAAGGTGGAACTGCACTCGACACCCGTGCTCCTCGGCAGCACGGTGGTGGGAGCATCCGGAGGCTTCGCGCTCGCCGTGAGCCCGCCCGCGAATGTGCCGCCCGGGCAGCACCACCTCGTCGTCACCTACACCCTGCCCGACGGCACCGTGCACACCGACTCGATGTCGGTCACCGTGCTCGCGCCCGACGCACTCGTGCCCGCCGCCGTCCTCCCGGCCACGGGGCCGAGCGAGGCGGGGGTCCTCACGGGCGGGGCGCTCGCGCTGCTGCTCGTCGGGCTGGGACTGGCGCGGATGTCGCGGCGGATGTCGCGGGCTTAGGCGCCTCGCTCGGTGGCACCACCTACGCTGAAACTATGAGCGAAGCATCCGCAGTGACCGTCGTGAGCGACCTTCTTGCCGCCGCGCCAATCGAATCCGGAAAACTGGGGCACCACACGGTGCTGAAGTCCGAGGACGTGCGGGTGATCGTGCTCGCCTTCGAGGCTGGGCACGTCATGAAGGACCATGCGGCACCGAAGACGCTCATCATGCAAGCGCTCGACGGCGAGCTGCGGGTGGTGAGCGAAGGCACCACGATGACCCTGACGCCGGGCACGATCGTGCGGTTCTCGGCTGGTGTGCGGCATGAGGTTGAGGCGGTTGCCAACTCGCGGCTCATGCTGACCCTCATCGGCTGACGCCCTCTCGCTGCGACACTACCCGTGGACTTCGACTGGTCGACCCTTTTCACCCGCGCCGAGCCCCTTCAGCTCTCCCCGTGGGCGATGCTCGTGATCGTCGCGGTCGCCGCGCTCATCAGCATCCCGCGCGCCAGCTGGCAGATCTTCGGGCTCTTCACGACCCTCGTCCATGAACTCGGCCATGCCGTCGCGGCGATGCTCACAGGGCGGGTGGTGCGCGGCATCCGGATCCGCCGCAATCATTCGGGTGAGGCGCTCAGCGTCGGCACGGGGCGCGCCGTCATCAGCGGGCTCATGGGCTACCCGGCCCCGGCGATCGTGGGCGCGGGCCAGCTGTGGGCGGTGTTCGCCGGGTACCCGTCGATTGCACTCTTCGCGGGCGGGGTCATCCTGGTGTTGACGCTGCTTGTCATCCGGAACCTCTTCGGCGTCCTCGTTGTGCTCACCTCCATCGCGGTGAGCGCCGCGCTGTGGTTCCTCGCGCCACCCGACGTGCAGACGTATGCCCTGCTGGTGCTCGGCATCGCACTGCTCGTCGGCTCGGTGCGCGGGCTCGGCAGCGTCATCGCGGTGCACACCCGCCACCGGGGCCAACTCGCGACCTCCGACGCTTACCTCCTCTACCGCCGCACCGGCGTGCCGTCGCCCGTGTGGTTGCTGCTCTTCGCAGTCGTCATCGGCGGGTGCTGGGCGGGGGCCGTGTGGGCGTACGACGTCTACCTCTAGCGGGGCCGACCTCTGTGGATAATTCCCGCGAGTCTTCCCGCTGCCGCCATACGCTGAGCGGATGCTGCGCCCCTCCGCCCTCGCCCCGCTCGCCGCGCTGGCGCTCCTGCTCACCGGATGCTCGTCCGCACCTGAAGCGCCCGCGGCGCCCTCGCCCGAGCCGTCGGCCTCGTCTCCCTTCGCCTCGGAGGAGGAAGCAGTCGCCGCAGCCGACGCCCTCATTAAGGAGTACTGGGCTGCGACCAACGAGGTGTACCAGTCCGGCGGGGAGAAGCTCGAATTGCTTCGACCGCTCGTGACGGACGAGCGCATGGCGTCCGAGCAAGTGGGCGTTGAAATCTTCCAGCGCGGAAAGTTCACTCAGGTCGGCGAGTACATGACCGACGGCACCCGATTCCAACAGATGTATAACTCGGGCGGCCTAACCCATCTGATCGTCACAACCTGCGTGGACTATTCGGGAGTGCGAGCTTTCAACGCAGCAGGGCAAGAAGCTCAGCGTGAAACCCCAGAGCCCCGCTTCCTGCACCAGGTCACGCTCGTTGCCGCCCCGACTGCGGGGGACACAAAGCTGCAGCTTGTCACCAGCGAACCGTGGCCGGAATCACCATGTTGAGGGCGTCGCTGGCTTTGGCCGTTCTGCTCGCTGCTACTGCTTCCACCGCACCACTTCCGCCTCCTCCCCCAACACCTCCATCTGACACCCCGCCACCGCCAACACCTCCATCTGACACCCCGCCACAGTCAACACCTCCATCTGACACCTCGCCTCCGCCGCCGAAGCATCTCAACTGGAGTACCACGCTGCAGGACGGCAAGGCGACCATCAGGGCAACAGATCCTGGCGATCAAGCACCCCCGGTTCCGTTCGCCCCAGGGCCACGGTCAATCGCGTTCACAGTCCCGGAACCGGTCGTCTGGCTCCCCCACGACCCTTGCCCCGGCAACGTCTTCATCCAGGGCGAATGCTGGTCCACGGGCGGCGACCGCGACCCTACCGCACCCGTCACAATCTCCGACTTCGTCTCCTTCGCCCCCGCCGCAGGCACCCCCTCCTTCGAACCCGGCACCTTCGCCCTGCGCAACGCCCACAGCAACTTCATCGCCGACGCCACCACCCACATCCGCACCGGCACCCTCCTCGGGCAACCCGCATCCGCCGAGTTCACCCCCATCGCCTACGAATGGCACTACGGCGACGGCACCACACAAATGACCCGCACCCCCGGCAACACCTGGGCCGAGCTCGGCCTCGCAGAGTTCGACCCCACCCCCACCAGCCACCGGTACACCGAAAAGGGCACCTACGAGGTCACCCTCATCACCCACTACACCGTTCGCGCCGCCTACACCGCCGACGGCACCTGGTGGGACGTCCCCGGAACCCTCGCCATCGCATCCGCCCCCTTTCCCATCGATGTCGTCACCATCAACACCGTCCTCGTCGACAAAACCTGCCAGCAAGACCCCACCGGCCCCGGCTGCTAGCCGCCCCGAGAACTACTTGCCTTTGAGCAGCGCTTTCGCCTCTGCCGCCGTGAGTCCCTCCAGCTCGGCGGGCGATACGCCTGCGGCGAGCAGAGCTTTCACGAGGCTCAGCGGGAGCGGCTTCACCGGCACAGGAGTCGAATCCGCAGAGCGCTCGGGAACGATGCCGTCGTTGACGCAGCGCCAAAACTCGTCGGCAGTGACATCCAGTTGGTCACGCAAAATGTGACGCCACAGTGAGGCGCCGTAGGTGTCGGGCCCGACGGGGCGCGAGATGCGCGTGCGGAGCACCCGCCCATCCGAGGTTTCGAGCTCCAAGGTCACGTGGTGTCGCGCCTCGCGGCCGACCGCGTCACGCACCACCTGCCATCCCTCCACCGAGCAGAACTTGCGGTGATCGGCGCGGGTCGCCGCCGGGTGCTTACTCACCCGAGAGCCACTGTGCCAACTGCTCGTCGGTGGAGAGGTGCACCAGTTGAACGAGGGCACGATTGTGGCTGTGATTGCGGAAGGTGTGGAGCCGCGCATCCCAATCCTCTGCGTACTCGCGCAGCGCCTGAACCAACTCGGCCACGAGATCGTCCAGATCTCGCCCCTCAGCCGCAATCGGAAGACCAGGGATCGCCCCCACCCAGACGCCATCCTCAAATGCAACCTGCGTGTTCGCAGCCATCGTGCTGGCGAGGGTCTGTTGCAGATCGACCGCATCGACAACCGCGAAGCGGCGGTCGGCACGGGAGATCGTCACAGCCCGACCACGGCTCGCCGCATCCAGCACCGACTTGAAGTCGGCACGCGCCGAGACAGCTGAGGGATAGTCGGTCGCCAAGCTCATGCACCGAGCATACGTCTGGCGTACGTCATGTACAAGGCGTACGTCGCGCTGTGGATAACGTTGGCTTCGAGTTGGTGCGCCGCCATACGCTGAGCGGATGCTGCGCCCCTCCGCCCTCGCCCCGCTCGCCGCGCTGGCGCTCCTGCTCAGCGGATGCTCGTCCGCTCCTGAAGCGCCCACATCGCCCTCACCCAAGCCGTCGGCCTCGCAGTTGGAGGCGTTCGAGTCAGATGATGAAGCATTTGAGGCAGCAACGGCAGCGCTCTCTGCCTATCTCGAAGTTGTCAACGAAGCTCGGCAAACCGGGGTGATCGATCGCGAGGAACTCCTGTCGGTGTCTCTTCAGGCGGCCGCGGACGAGGCTGCCGTTTCCATAGAGAAGTATGCGGATGCCGGCCAGCGGCAGGTAGGAGATATTCGGTTCGACTCAGCACAGTACGAATCGAGCTACGGCGAAGCCGACTCCCTGCTGGTCGCCATCAACGTCTGTATGGACTACTCGGAGCGCTCTGTCGTGGACGCCCATGGGCAGGAGGTAGATCTGAGCCAAGTAGATGAGCGGGCTGCATTCAGAGTGGAGCTCTCCAACGCGGAGTCTGAAGACTTGACGACCTTGAAGATGAGAGGAATCGAGTCATGGCCCGAGCGTTCCTGCTCATAGCGGTGCTCCTCTCAGTATCAGCATTTGGGATGTCGCCAGCGCAAACTCAGTCGGAGGAAGAGGCAGCAGCCGCCGCTGCAGCCGCCGCTGCAGCTGCAGCAGCCGCAGCAGCCGCAGCCGCAGCCGCAGCTGAGGACAATGGCGGCGGCTTCGACGAGTTCCTCGGAGCCACTAGCGTCAAGACCACCCTCGACAATGGTTTCGTCCACTTCTTCGGCGCAGAGGTAGTCACTGCCCCAGGAACTGGCCCAGTTCCCAATGTCACCCCGGGCGCCCCTGCCCGCAAGTTCGCTGCCCCCGAACCGGTCGTCTGGCTCCCCCACGACCCTTGCCCCGGCAACGTCTTCATCCAGGGCGAATGCTGGTCCACCCCCGACGGCGACCGCGACCCTACCGCACCCGTCACGATCTCCGACTTCGTCTCCTTCGCCCCCGCCGCAGGCACCCCCTCCTTCGAACCCGGCACGTTCGCCCTGCGCAACGCCCACAGCAACTTCATCGCCGACGCCGCCACCCACATCCGCACCGGCACCCTCCTCGGGCAACCCGCATCCGCCGAGTTCACCCCCATCGCCTACGAATGGCACTACGGCGACGGCACCACACAAATGACCCGCACCCCCGGCAACACCTGGGCCGAGCTCGGCCTCGCAGAGTTCGACCCCACCCCCACCAGCCACCGGTACACCGAAAAGGGCACCTACGAGGTCACCCTCATCACCCACTACAGTGTCCGCGCCGCCTACACCGCCGACGGCACCTGGTGGGACGTCCCCGGAACCCTCGCCATCGCATCCGCCCCCTTCCCCATCGATGTCGTCACCATCAACACCGTCCTCGTCGACAAAACCTGCCAGCAAGACCCCACCGGCCCCGGCTGCTAGCCGCCCATCGCCGGCTGAGCCGCTCCTCCACAGCCGACCGCGTCGCTGGAGAGTGCACATCTTTCCCGCACCGGCGTCTCGTCGGGGCTGAGGCGCGCTTGACTCGCAGGCATGCCCCGGCTTCGTGCCTCCCTCGCACTATGCCTCCTTGCCGCCCTCACGCTCACTGCCTGCGCTCCCGCCACGCCCGCCCCCGTCAAAGCAACTGAACCCGACGCGCAGCCCACCCCTGTCGTCTTCGACTCAGGCGCCATCGCCGCCAGCGCTGACGTCGCCCTGTTGGAGTACTGGGAAGCAGTTGCCGAGACCTACGAGTCAGGAGGCACACAAACGGAAGCCCTCGCTCGCGTTACCACGCAAGACACGTTTCGCGAAGAGGTCGCCCTCGCGGAGGAATACTCGAGGGCTGGCATCACGATGGTGCCCGTCTACAGCGCGAACGGCACGCGCTTCGAGAGTCTCCTTCACTCGCAGGGCGAGCTCTACCTGACGATCTCCACCTGCGTCGACTACTCGGATGCTCGCTACATCGACACCGATGGCCTCACCCGGCCTGCACGAGAGAACGTATCCGTGGCATTCACTGAGGTGACCTTCCTCGTTACCGAGAAGGAGACATTCGATCAACTCAAGGTCACCTTCTGGTCAGAATCGGCCGAACCGCGGTGCTGAGATGGCCCGGCCATTGACACCCGTCAAGCGCAACGGGGCGGCACCCCGAAGGATGCCGCCCCGCTCAGCGCAACAGCCGTCAGCCCGTGACGACCGCGATCTCGTTGGGGGTGGCGGGGAGCTCGCCCGTTTCGAGGACCTCGCCCGTCGCGGCATCCACCGCATGGATCGAGTTCGTCGCCGGGTCGGTGACATACGCGATGTCACCCACCACCACGAGGGCGGGGTGCGCGTGCTGCCACTCCACCGGACCCTTCCACGCGTCGATCACAGGGAACGACTCGGTGATCTCGCCGGTCTCGACATCAAGCACGTGGAGGGCGCCGTCCGTGCCGAGGATGAGGGCGTTGTCGTCGGCCGTGCGGGCCACGCCGCGCCACGTGTACGCAACACCGGAGGGCAGGTTGATCACCTCCGCCGACTTGGCGACGGTGTCGACGAGCGTGACCGCCGTGAGTTCGTAGCCCTCGGCATCCGGGTCGGCGTTGTAGTCGCCCACCATGATGGGCGAGGTCTCCGTCACGTAGGCGTTGCCCGTGCGGCCGTAGGCGTCGGGGGCGGTGATCTTCGTGAACTTGCCGTCGTAGACGAGCACGCCGTCACTGCAACCAAACACCACGACCTCGTTGGCCGCCGTGCCCTCACCGTGCACCGAGGGGCACTCCTCGCTGCGGGCGATCTCCTCACGGTTAGCGTCGAGCACGCGCACGCCCGTGCGCGACTCGGAGTCGCCGATGGTCGTCAGCAGGGTGCCGTCCTCCAACTCGATCGAGACACCGTGATGTGCGTCGGGGGCGCCGACCACCTCCGTCTCGGGCAACTCGCCGTCCGCATCGAGCAGGGCGTCCGTGTCGAAAATGATCGTGTCGCCCGTGCCGTCCGAGAAGAGGATCGTCCTCTCGGCGTGCCGCACGACATGCCCCGGCGTGGGCGCATCGAAGACAAGGTCGGTGAGCTCGGGCTCCGCCGTGTCGAGCACCTGGAAGCCCTCCGCCGTCGACACGAGCACGTGCCGACCATCGCCCGAGGAGTTCAGCCGGTTGAAACCGTCCAACTCGATGTCGGCCAGCAGCTCGAGAGTGTCGCCGTCGAGCACGAACAGGCCGCCGTCATAGGTCAGGGCGACGCGCGAACCAGCGGATGCCGCATCCGTCGCCCCCTCGGCGGAGTCGGCGCCCTCGGTGCCGCCCGCGCACGCGGCGAGGCTCAAGGTCGCGCCCGTGGCGAGCGCGACAGACGCGAGAAGCCGCATCGATGTGATCTTCATGGTGTTCCTTTCAGGAAGGTGGCCCGTCACGACGACAGACCGGTGGTGATGAGGTGAGCGTTGACGCGCATCATTTCGAGATAGGTGGCGGCTCCCCCGCCGGGTTCCGTGAGCGACTCCGTGTAGAGGGCGACGACACGCACGTCACGGTCGGCCTCCTCCGCAAGCACCTGCACAAGCCGGTCGGGCTGCGAGGAGTCGGCGAAAATTGTCGGCACGCCCGCCTCATCGATCGCGCTCACAAGCCCCGAAAAGTCCGAGGCGCTCGGCGCGGCGAGGGTCGTACCGCTCGGCACGACCGCGCCGATCACGCGGAAGTCGAAGCGCTCCGCCAGGTATCCGAAGACGTGGTGGTTGGTGACGAGCGCGCGACGCTCGGCGGGGATCGCCGCGAACTGCTCCTCGAGTTCTGCGTCGAGGGCCACCAACTCGGCGCGGTAGCCGGAGTCGAGCGTGCCTGCGATCTCGCTGAGGGGCCCCTCCAGGCCGTCGACGACGTCGAGCATGCGCGCCGGGTCGGTCCAGAAGTGCGGATCGGCCGTGCCCGCCGAGCCGCCCTCCGCGTAGGCGAGTACTTCGATCAGGTCCCCCGCCTCGATCACCTCGACGCCGTCAGCCGCGGCGGCCTCCACATGATGCTGCAGCCCCTCCTCCAGCCCGAGACCATTCGCGACGATCAGCTCGGCATCGCGCATTCTGGCGGCATCGGCCGGCGAAACGTCGAAGGAGTGCGGGTCGGCGTTGGGCGGCATGAGGGTGAACACCTCCGCACGGTCGCCCACCAGCTCACCCACGACATCGCCGAGGATGTTCGTCGTGGCCACGATCAGTGGCCGCTCGTCGGCGACGCCCGCGGCCGAGCATCCGGTCAGCCCCAGCACAGCGAGGGTCAGCAGCGTGAGAGCGCGCCTCATCGGGCCACCTCCACGAGGGCGGATGCATCGCCCTCCACATCGAGCGACCGGGCGAGCCGCGCGTTGTCGACGTAGTCGATCTCGTGCACCAGCCCGGCAGAGGGCGAGTTCACATAGGCCCGGGATGCGTCGACCTCGAGCACGACGCCGGCCGGCAGCTCCGCCCCCACCAGGTCGGCCGCGAGCAGCGGCTCGCTCGTGGCTTGCACACCCTCGTGAGTCAGGACGACGATCCGGCCGAGCGCGTCGATCGCGACCACCCGTCCGTCAGAGTCGCCGACCGCAACGGCACGCAGCAGCGGCTGCTCGGTGCGGATGAGGGTCCACTCGCGCTCGCGGGTGTCGAGCAACCACGCGCCGGAGCGGCCTGCCGGTGCCGCCAGGTCGGGGCGCCCGGGACGGTTCGCGAACGACTCGGCAGGCGTGGCCCCGGCAGGGTACGGGATGCGTTCGAACTCGACACCATCCTCCCCCTCGACCGTGAGCAGGGCGCCGTCGGCGCACCCGAAGACGACGCCCACACTGGTGATCCCAGAGCCGCGCATGTCCTCGCAGCGCTGCTCGTCACCGAGCGCGTCTCCCGCGGCGCTGTAGACCTGCACGGCATCGGGGCTGCTCACGAGCACCTGCTCGCCGAGCGGCACGGCGGCGCCCTCGTGCGGCTCGCCCTCGATGCGGGCGAGCTCCTCGATCTCCCCCTCGCCGAGCGCCTCGCCGTCGAGCACGACCGTCTCCCCCGACCCGGGGAAGAACACCGCCGTCAGCGCCGCGTTCGATGCCGCGCGCCCGAGCCCGGCCCCCGCGCCCCCGTCGATCATGCCGACCACGCGCGGCTCGGCCAGGTAGTAGTGCGAGTGGTCGCCGTGCGGCACCGTCCACGTGCCCGTGTCGACGATCGTGAGCCGAGCATCCGCGGCGGCGAAGGCGTAGCGACCGTCGCTCGTGAGCAGCTCGGCGCCCGCGACATCCGTGAGGCTGACGGATGCCTCGGTCGCCGGGTCGAAGGCAGTGAGCGAGCCCGCTGAGTCCAGGGTCACGAGCCGCAGCTGGGGTTCGGGCATCTCGGTAGCGCCTTCGATGTGGCCGTGGCCGTCGCCCGTGCCGCCGGGCGCGGCGGGGGTGGGCTCGGTCGCGGCGCAGCCGCCGACGAGAACAACAGTGAGAAGGGCTACACCGACGAGAGGAACAAGGGCGGAGAGTTTCACGTGAGAACTGACTCCTTCTGTGGTTCAGGCGCGACGGTCTTGCGGAGGGCGGTGACGGCCGAGCGGGTGACGCCCGAGAGCAGGGCGAGGAGGATCGAGCAGGCGGCGATGCTTGCGCCCGCGGCGGTCGCGGCATGCCAGGAGACGAGCAGTCCGCCCAGCACGGCGGCCATCCCAAAGACGACCGCGAGCGCCATCACGTTGGGGATGCGGCGCATCCAGTGCCCGGCCGCGACGGCCGGGCCGAGGAGCAGACCGACAACGAGGAGGCTGCCGACCGCCTGATAGGAGGCGACGACAACGAGGGTGACGAGCCCCACGAGCACGAGGTGCGCGAGCCGCGGTCGCAGCCGCATGGTGTGCGCGACCGCCGGGTCGAAGCTCATCGCCACGAAGGGGCGGTGGAAGGCGACGCTGATCCCCAGGGCGACGGCCAGCGCCAGCAGGAGGAACCCGATGTCGCTCCAGGAGATCGCGAGCACGTCGCCGAAGAGGATGGCAGTGAGGTCGGTAGCGAAGCTGCGGGAGCGGGAGACGACGATGACCCCGAGGCTCAGCATCGCGACGAAGAGGAGCCCGATGGCGGTGTCTTGAGAAATACGCTCGCGGCGTGAGGCGACGCTGATGCTCGCGGTCATGACGCTCGCGCTGACGGCGGCGCCGAGGAGGGGCGGCAGGCCAAGCAACGCCGCGAGTGCCACGCCGGGCAGCACACCGTGGGCCATGGCTTCGCCGAGGAAGGCCATTCCGCGGATGACGACCCAGGTGCCGACGACCGCGCACAGCGTTGCGACGAGCACGCCGCCGACGAGGGCGCGGAGCATGAAGCCCGTCGTGAAGGGGTCGAGGAGGAAGGTCACGAGCGACGACCATACACCTAATTGATAATGGTTGTCATTTCGATATGATGCGTGAGTGTTTCTCTCCGCCCCGATCCCCTCACTCGCCCCCGAACTCCTGCTCAGCCTGCACGGCGCGACCGCCATGCACGACGAGCACATCGCCCTCGACCGTGTCGACCTCGACCTCGTGGCAGGGCGACTGACCGCCCTCGTCGGCCCCAACGGCTCGGGCAAATCCACCCTGCTCGGCGTGCTCGCGGGCACCCACCCCCTCAGTCACGGGACCCTCAATCGCCGCCCCGGCACCTCCGTCGCCTTCGTCCTGCAGCGCAGCGCCGTCTCCGCCCACCTGCCGCTCACGGTGCTCGATACCGTCGCGATGGGCCGCTGGCGCGACCGCGGCAGCCTCGGTCGACTACGCCGCAGCGATCACGAGATCATCGAGCGAAGCCTGTGTGCCCTCGATTTGACGCCGCTCGCCTCCCGCTCCCTGCACGAGCTCTCGGGCGGTCAACGCCAGCGCACTCTCGTCGCCCAGGGCCTCGCCCAGCAGGCCGACCTGCTTCTGCTCGACGAACCCGCGGCGGGCGTCGACGCGAGCGCGCTGGTGCTCATCGACCGCGCGATCGGTGCGGAACTCGCCCGCGGGGCGACGGTTGTGCAGGCGACGCACGACCCGGATGCTGCGGCACGAGCATCCACGATCATCACCCTCGCCGACGGCCGCCGCCTCTAGCCCGCGCTCCTCAGAGTCGGTTCGCGACCACGAGCCTCAGGGCGTGCGGTGCTCCGGCGGCCACACGACCGTGAACCGCTCGAACACGATCTCGCTCTCCTGCTCCGACCAGCGGATGCCGCGGGCCTCCGCCCCACGCTGCCAGTAGCGCGTGTGGCTCCGCACCCAACTCTCCCGCGTGCGATCGCCCTCACCCTCGTCGTAAGCGAAGGCATCGTCGACACTCTCAAGGGTGCCGAGCCGCAGCTCGGTCGACCGCAGCACCGCGACGGGGGTGCCCCTCCCGTCGCACGCGATCCAGTGCCCGCCGATCTGCGGCACCGGTTGGCCGTCGGCCTCGAACTCAGCGAAGAGCGTCGCGGTCGCCCGCTTCTGCCCCTCAAGCACGAGGGCGAGCAACTCGTCGGCAAGCTCGGCCGAGTCCCCGAAGTACTCGACCGTCGGATGCTCGCCGTCGGGGCCGGGCACCTCGTCACGGTACGCCTGCCACATCGCCGCGGCCGCGACCATGTCGGGCTCGGGCAGGGGTGACGTCATGAGGAACTCCAGGGATTGGCGGATGCTGCGACACACCATCCTGCGTCGTTCGCGCTCTCGACGCCACCCCTGTGACGGAGTGCTACCGGCCGAAAAGATACGCGCCGAGACGATGCGAGCCGAAAAGGCGAGTGCCATCGGCGCCTTGCACTGCGCCGATGGCACTTCCGTATCGTCGGCGGCGGGCCCCCCGACCCGCCGTCGACGAGCCTTACACGGCGGTCGCGCTGAGGCGCCGCCGCAGCATCACGGCCCCGAGACCGAGGCCCACGAGCGCGAGGCCCGCGAGGCCCAGGCCCGACGAGTCGGCGCCCGTCACCTGCAGTCCCGTCGCGGTCACCCGGATCTCGGTCCAGCCGATGACCGTGCCGTCCGCCGCCAGCACAACGAGGCGGTGGATGCCGGCCGAAGCACCGGCGGGGATCGTCACCGCGACCGTGCCCGCCGCCGAGACGGTGTGCGTGCCCAGGTGGACCGGGTCGGAGTGCAGCCACACGTCGACCGTGCGACCCGCGTGCACGAGGCCCACCGTCACGGTGATGAGCTGGCCGGGCCGCGCTGCATCCGGAGCCGACACCGAACCGCGGGTCTCCTCCGTCAGCTCCTCCTCAGAGGCCGGCGCCGGAGTCGCGCCACCACCAGAGCCGCCGTCGCCGCCCGAGCCGCCGCCCGTGCCACCGTCACCGCCCGTGCCACCGTCACCGCCGCCGCCTCCCGTGGACCCGCACGCGACAGTACCCTCGCGCAGTGCGTGCCCGTCGGTGCCGGCGTCATCCGCCCAGAACGCCGCCCGCACCCCGTCGACGCACGCGGCCGCGACCGCGAAGCCCTCGTTCGCCAGGTTCGCCATGCCCGCGGGGCGCTCGTACACCGTCTCGACCGCGAAGGCCCCGGCGTCGAGCGAGAGCACCGCCATGCGTCCCTCGCACACCTCGTCGCACAGCGCCCAGAGGTCACCGGATGCCGCGTCGTAGACCAGCTCCATGACACCGGGGAAGCCGCTCTCGAAGGCGGCGACGCGATCGAAAGCGCCATCCGCCCCCAGCGCGTAGGCGTAGATCATGCCGTTGCCCTCAACACCGACGAAGAAGAGACCTCCGCCGTGGCCCGGGTAATCGGCGGGGTCGTAGGCGCCGCCCGTCGACTGGTCGATGAGGCCGCCCGCGACCAGCGCGGCATCCGGAACGTAGGCGATGCCCTCGAGCCCCGAGTTCGCCGCAAGCACGGGCAGGTCGGTGACGAGGTTCCACTCGTCGGTCGCCGTGAGCGTCGCCCCGGCGAGTGCCCCCACCTCGTAGCGGAGGATCGACGGACGGCTGCCGCCGCCGTCATTGTTGCGCTCGGATGCCACGTACACCCCGCCTGCCGAACCGACGGGTGTCACCGTGACCCCCTCGGCGTCGACCGTGCCGGCACCGTCGAGGTAGGCGAGCGTGAAGGTGCGGTCGGCGGTCCATGCCGTGCCATCCCAGGCGAGCTTGTAGAGGAGCCCGTCGCCGTTCTGCACGGCCCACAGCACTCCCCGCTCGGAACCGTCCGCCTCGCGCACGAGACCGCTGAGGTCCTCGCCGAAGGTGCCCGCGGCGTCGGCCGTCGTGACGGCCGCGCCGCCCGGCCACGGCGAGGTCTCGATGTCCTCGCCCGGGTCGACCGGACCGTCGCACGCGTTGAGCGCCGCCTTGGTCTCGCCACCCGTCACGATGAACTCACCCGAACCGTCGGGGCAGCGCCCCAGCGTCGTCACCGAGTGGCCACTCCAGGTGTGCTCGTCCACGATCGTCACGCCATCGGCGGCGAAGATGCGCACCGAGTCGTTCGTGCCGAGCCCGAAGCCGAGCAGCTCCTCCTCCACGATGAAGAACCCGCCCGGAGCGATGATGGTGCCCGCAGGAATCGTGGCGACGTGCGTGTCGTCGTTGTCCTTGACGACCCAGCCCGAGACATCCGCGGGCTCGCTGCCCGTGTTGATGAGCTCGATCCAGTCGCCGGGCGTGCCGCCGTTGGACTCGATCTCGTTGATGCGAACAGCGGATGCCTCGGCCGGCGCGAATGCGTTGGCGGCGGCCTTCGTCGGCTCGAGTGTGGTGTCGAACGCGCCCAGCCCGTCGGGGTTGCGGCCGTAGGTCGTCGCGGCGTGGGCGGTCCACTCGTAGGAGTCGAGCACCGTCACGCCGTCCTCCAGGAAGAGGCGCGCCGAGTCGGCGCCCCCCAGCCCGAAGCCGAAGTCCGCCTCCTCGAGCATGAAGAAGCCGCCCGCGGGAATCGTGGTGCCCGCCGGGATCGTGTAGGCGTGCGTGTCATCCGCATCCCTGAACACGAGCCCCGAGACATCCGCCGGCCCCGAGCCCGTGTTGAGCAGCTCGACCCAGTCGCCGGGTGTGCCACCGCTCGACTCGACCTCGTTGATGCGCACGGCCGCGGCCGGGTGCGGGAACAGGTTCGGGGCGCCCTTCGTCGACTCCGCCGTCAGCGCGAAGGTGCCCTCGGCGGTGCGGCCGTAGCTGGTCGCGGCGTGCGATTCCCACGTGAAGGAGTCCGCCACCGTCACGCCGTCCGCCAGGAAGAGGCGCGCCGAGTCGCCACCGCCCAGCCCGAAGCCGAAGTCCGCCTCCTCCAGCACGAGGAATGCGCCCGCGGCAAGCGACGTACCCGCCGGGATCGCGTAGCTGTGGTCGTCGTCCGCGTCCTTGAACACCCAGCCCGAGACATCCACGGGCTCGCTGCCTGTATTGAACAGCTCGACCCAGTCGCCGGGCGTGCCACCGCTCGACTCGACCTCGTTGATAACGAGGCCGGTGAGAGGGGCTGCGGATGCCGGCACCGACGCCAGCAGCGGGGGCGCGAGCAGCGCGGAGGCGAGTACCGCCGCGGCCGAGGCGGCGAGGGACGGGGAAGGGCGCATGGGAGAACCTTTCGGGCGTCGGGTTGCAGCGCGAACGGCTGCCGCTCGAAGTGTGCTGGTGCCCCGTCAACCCCAGGTGAACCGTGGATGAACACTCAGGCCGCCGCGCCAGCGCGTCATCGTCCGCGACCCCCGACTGGTCACCGAGTTGCCCACTTCGTAGCTTCTCAAGGGCTCCGTGACCGCCCATCTGGGCAACTCGGCGTCGACACGGCATGATGGGGACCATGGATGCTGGAGCCTCCCGTTCGACCGACCGCCGCATCCGCGCCGTGGTGCACGGGGTCGTGCAGGGCGTGGGCTTCCGCTGGGCGACGGCCGAGCACGCGACCGAGATCGGCGCGACCGGCTGGGTCAAGAATCAGAACGACGGCACTGTGCTCGCCGAGGTCGAGGGCACGCACGCACAGGTCGAGGACATGATCGAGTTCCTGCAGCGCGGCTCCCAGTTCGCCCGCGTCGACCGCGTCGATGTCGAGGAACTCGAGCCGATCGAGAGCGGCAGCTTCACGATCCGCTGACGAGCGCGGCGCTCAGCGGCACAAAAAGCTCAGCAGCGCAAGAGCTCAGCGTCGCAGGTGCCGGGCGGCGACCCCGAGCATCCGGTCGACCGCGACGACGATCAGGCCGAGGGCCAGGAAGCCGACGAGCAGCCAGAGCACGTTCACGAGCACAGTGCTCCAGCCGAACTCGTCGGCGTCGAGGAAGAAGTAGGGGTAGCGGCTTGAGACCCCCTTCAGCACGGGCCCGACCTCGGCGCGGATGAAGGCGAAGATCGCGTAGGCGGCCGGCGTCACGAGCCACACGGCCGAGTACCACCAGCGGAAGCGGCCCTTGCGGGCGAAGAGCAGCCACTCGCCGACCGTCAGCAGCGGCACCCAGGTGTGCACGAGCAGGTCGGCGAGGTCGCCGCCGTCGAAGGTGCCGAGCGCGACATCCCGCGGCACGAGCACGAAGTTGTAGACGAGCCCCGTGATGGTGATCGCCACGAGCACCATGCCGGAGAGCACGGGCGCCAGCACGGGCAGCTCCCGGCGGTCCGGCCCGAGCGCGAGCGCGGTGCGGCCCGTCACCCAGAGGTAGGCGAGCAACACGAAAAGGTTGGAGAGGATCGTGTAGTAGCTGAACGACTGCAGGTCGAGTGCGCCGTCGTCGAGTCCCGTGTTGAGGTACAGCCCGTAGCCACACACGATGAGCAGCACGACCCGCCACACGAAAGCGGCGAGACGGATGCTGCGCCCCACCGTAGTTCCCCCGGCAACAGTGCCGGTCGTCTCGTCACTCATGGCGAGAGCCTACGGGGTCGGGAACAGAGACGACGGCGGCGACGCCGTAGCGCCGCCGCCTGCATCGACAGTCCTTGGGACTGCGTCTTGAGGACCTAGTTGGTGAAGGCGTCCTTCACGTTCTCGCCAGCCTGCTTGAGGTTGGCCTTCGTCTGGTCCGTCTTACCTTCGGCTTCAAGACTCTCGTCGTCGGTCGCCTTACCGGTGGCCTCCTTGGCCTTGCCGCCGAATTCCTCTGCCTTGTTCTCGAACTTGTCGCTCATGGTGAGCACCGTCCTTTCCTATCGGCAATGGATGCCTGTGACGCTACCCCCGCTGCGCAACGCCGCAAGGGCCGTCCACCCGACTCACAGGCGCAACCCCGCCGGCGGTCAGGCAGAGGGGTCCTGATCGGTGATCGCCCCGGTCGGCTCCTCGTCGGAGACGACGTGCCGGGCGCCGAGCTGCTGCGCGAGGCTGCGGCCCGCATCGACCGCCTCCTCCTTGCTGGAGAAACTCTCCGAGAGCTCGGCGCTGCCGATCACCCGGTTGATCCACTGTCCGCGGTTCGACACCGTCTCGATGTCGCCGTCCTTCAATTCCTCGCTCATGCCCCCAGAAGGTAGTCCCGCCTTCGCAGCCTCGCGCCCGCATCCAGTGAACTGACAGGCGTCGTTTCAGTGATAACAAGGGGGAATGACGAGTGACGGCGACCGCGGCACGCGGGAGCGCATGCGGGAGGCCAGTCATAGCCGTCCCGTGCGCTGGTTGGCCCGCGCCGGCCTCGTCGCGAGCGGGCTCGTGCACGCGCTCATCGGGGTTCTCGCGATCTCGGTCGTTCGCGGCTTCTCGGGCAATGCCGATCAGACGGGCGCACTCCAGGCCCTCGCGGAGACCCCGGGCGGCAGCATCCTGTTGTGGCTGGCGACCGTCTGTCTCATCGGGCTGGGGCTCTGGCAGTGGACGGGCTCGCGCACGGTCCGCCCCGATCAGTCGAAGGTCTTTCCTCGCTGGCTGCGCAATCACGCGAAGGCGGTCGGTTTCGCCGCCGTCGGGCTCGCCTGCCTCGCCTTCGCGATCGGCGGGCGACCGGATGCTGCGGAGTCAGCCCGCACCGTCAGCAGCATGCTCATCGACTTCCCGGGCGGCGTCTTCGTGCTCGCCGCGCTCGGCATCGTGGTGGGCGCGGTGGGGGTCGCATTCGTGTTCCGGGGCCTGAGCCGCAACTTTCTGGAGGACATCCAGCCGCCGCACAGCGCTCTCGGCGGCGCTATCGTCGTCGTCGGCATCGTGGGGCACACCATGAAGGGGCTCGCCCTCCTCGTCGTGGGGGCACTCTTCGCGGGCGGGGCCCTCTTCACCGACTCGAGCTGGACCTCGGGCCTCGACGGCGCCATCCGCTGGCTTGCGGAGCTGCCGACCGGTCCCGGCTTCCTCTACGCGGTGGCCGGCGGCTTCATGCTGCACGGCGTGTATCTGGCGGCGCGCGGCGTGTACATCCGCCGCTAAGCGCCTACTCCACGAAGTACCAGCGTCCTCCGGCGCGTTCGAACTCGCTCACCTCGTGCTGCTCGCCCGCCGCGACATCCGCCCCCGGCCTCGGCTTGTAGTAGGCGGTGAACTCGACCACGCCCGTGTCATCCGCGAGACCGCCCGCCTGCGTCGCGTGGATGTCGAGGCGATACCACCGCAGACGCTCGTCGAGGTCGAGCGACGCGGGCCGCGTCGACGGATGCCACGTCGCGAGCAGGTACTCCGCGTCACCGACCGCGAAGGCGCTGAAGCGTGAGCGCATGAGGCGCTCGGCCGTGGGGGCGGATGCTTCGCCGCGATGGTAGGGGCCGCAGCATCCGTCATACGGCTCACCACTCAGGCAGGGGCAGCGCACGTGTTCCATCCCGACATCCTCCCCTTAAACGACACACGCACCCTCCCCGAATGCGGGAGGGTGCGTGACGTCGTCTCTGTGGCGTTTAGCGGTGCGTCCTCGCGGTGTCGTCGAGGCGCGGGAGCAGAAGACCCAGGGCGATCATGCCGATGCCGAGGAACAGGTGCAGCCAGTTGTCCGCGTTGTTGAGCGGAACGAAGTTGGCCGCAGTGTCACCGCTGAAGAAGAGGCCGTAGAGCCACAGCACCAGGTAGATGACACCACCCCAGACCAGGTAGGCCTTCGAGCCCGAGATGCTCCGTGCGAGGGCGATGCCGAGCACTCCGAAGAGCAGGTGCACGATGTTGTGCAGGATCGACACCTGGAAGATGCCGAGCAGCATCGCCTCAGACTCGTGGCCCGCGAACTGGATCGTGTCGAAGTTCGTCGTGATCCCGGGGATGAAGCCCAGAATGCCGACAAGAAGGAACACGATTCCGACGATCAGCGAACCCTTCTGAACGGGGGTTTGTGCAAACGCTCGCGTGGTGGTGGCGCTCATGACAGTCGTCCTTTCGTTCGCCCTGCGTGGTCAAGGCTGACCGTATGCCGCGCCGCGGCCACGCGCGTCACTGCTGAGCGAACTCACAGGTTCATGAGGTGCGTCTCATCGCTCCTCGGTTGGTTCGGCATCCTTCGAGCTGTCCAAGACGACAGGGCGCTCATCGTCGGACACAGCGATGTGCGTGCGTCGCTCCGCCTCCATGCGCTCAGCCTCCTCGCCGCCGATGGCCTCGCCGCGTGCCACCATGCCGGCCGTGTCGGAGAGCGGGATCTGCTTGAGGAAGAGCGCGAGCACGAAGGCGATCACAAGGAAGGGGATGAGGTACCAGAAGACGGGCGCGAGAGAGTCCGCGTAGGCGGTGACAATGCCGTCGCGCACCGCCTCGGGCAGCTCGTGGAGCGTCTGCGGGTCGAGCGTGGATGCCGCGGCTCCCGCCTCGGCAGAGTCTGCACCGGCCCCCGTGAACACTGCCGTGAGGTTCTCCGAGAGCCTGTTGGTGAAGAGCGCTCCGAAGACGGCGACGCCGAGTGCGGCCCCCACCTCCCGGAAGTAGTTGTTGGTGCTCGTGGCCGAGCCGATGTCGCCCGCCGGTACGGCGTTCTGCACAACGAGCACGACGACCTGCATGATGAGACCGAGCCCCGCACCGAAGAGGAACAGGTACACGCAGATGAGCCAGATGGGGGTGTCTGCCGTGAGGCCCGTGAAGAGCAGCATCGCGAGGATCGTCACCATCGTGCCCACGATGGGATAGACCTTGTACTTTCCCGTCTTCGTGATTGCGAGCCCCGAGAAGATCGAGGTTCCCATGACTCCAACCATCATCGGGAGCATGAGCAGGCCCGAGGCCGCAGCCGATGTGCCGGAGGCCATCTGCAGGAAGGTCGGAACGAAGGCGATCGCCGCGAACATTCCGAGCCCGAGGGTGAGGCCGATCGCGGTCGCGTTGACGAAAATCGGGTTCCTGAAGAACGACAGCGGAATGATGGGGTCCACCGCCTTGTACTCGACCCAGACGAACGCAAGCGCAGCGAGGACCATCCCTGCACCCCACACCCACGTCTCGGACGCGCCCCAGCCGTGGTCGGCATTGCCGCCGAACTCGCTGAAGAAGATGAGGCAGGTCGTGGCGATCGAGAGGGTAACGACGCCCAGAATGTCAATCTTCTTCTCGGCGCGCTTGCTCGGCAGGCGGAGGGCGAGCCATGCGATCAGGAAGGCGCCGATGCCGATCGGGATGTTGATGTAGAAGGCCCAGTGCCACGTGAGGTGATCGACAAAGAAACCGCCGAGCAGCGGCCCGGCGACCGCCGAGATGCCGAAGATTGCACCGAGCGGGCCAAGGTATTTGCCGCGCTCGCTCGCTGGCACGATGTCAGCGATGATCGCCTGCGAGAGGATCATGAGTCCTCCGCCGCCGACGCCCTGGAGGGCGCGGAACGCCACGAAGATCCAGAAGTCGCCCGACAGCGCACAGCCGATGGAGGCGAGCGTAAAAATCCCGATCGCGATGAGGAAAAGGCTCCTCCGCCCGAGCACGTCGCCGAACTTGCCGTAGACGGGCATGACGATGGTTGTCGCGAGGAGATACGCGGTCGTGATCCATGCCTGGTGCTCGACCCCGCCGAGCTGCCCGACGATGGTCGGCATGGCGGTGGAGACGATCGTCTGGTCAAGGCTGGCGAGCATCATGCCTGCGATGAGCGCGCTGAAGATGATCCAGATGCGGCGCTGCGTGAGCAGGATGGGGGCCGCCTGCGCGGGCACGGGAGCAGTGGGCAGTGTCATGGTCGTCCTTGTGCTGAAAGCGGTGGGGTCAGGAGGAGGCCGAGGCCGAGAAGATCTCCTTCGCGACGTCAAGACGCGCCTGAAGGATCTCGGGGAGCGTGCGCGTGTTGCCCTCGGCGAAGAACTGCCGCACGGCGGAATGCACGAGCGCGTCCACGAGGGTGACCGCCATGTGGGGCACCGGATGCTCCGCCACGAGCCCTTCGCGCGTGCCGACGAGCATCGTCATGTAACGGTGATGCTCTTCGCCGCGCCGCATGAGCTGCTCGATGAGGCGGGGTTCCCGGTGTGCCGCCGCGAAGAAGGCGCTTGCCTCTTCGGGCGTGAGTCCGATGGTCTGGAAGTGTGCGATCGCGAAGGCCAGCAAGTCATCGAGGAGTGTCGGCGAGATGCCGACGGTGCCCTCGGGACGCCCCGCGAGGAAGGTGGCCACGGCGTCCTCGTCGACGCTGTCGCTGTGCTCGCCGATGACGGCCTGCTCCTTGCCCGGAAAGTAATTGAAGAAGGTGCGACGGGAGATGCCTGCGTGCTCGCAGAGGTCCTCGACCGTGAAGCCCTGCAGCCCGGAGCGTGCCGTGAGACGGCGGGCGTACTCGGTGATCTCGCGCCGCGTACGGGCGCGCCGCGACTCGCTTGCCGTCGGAGTGCGGGTCTCCGCGGCATCCGTCATCGCGTCACGTGCACTCTCGACCATACAGTGCATTCTTGCACCTTACATCCAAGAGTGCAATCACTGCGGGAGGCGGGCCACCCAGTCCTCGACGGGGGCCGGGTGGCCGAAGAGATAGCCCTGCCCCAGGTCGTAGCCGAAGTCGATCAAGAGGCGCCGCTGCGTGGGCGTCTCAACGCCCTCCGCGAGCGCGAGGGCACCCGCCGCCGTGGCCGCGGCCCGGTACTCGCGCAGAGCACGGGTGTCTGGCACCGCATCCGTCGCCCGCTGCAGCACTCCCTTATCGACCTTGACGACGGCCGGCGACGACTTGCTCACGCGGTCGACATCCGAGTGGCGCGACCCGGCATCATCGATCAGGAGCACAAGCCCGAGATTGCTGACCACCTGCCGCAGGCCCTCATACACGGTCACGGCCGACATCTCGGAGAGTTCGACGCCCCACTCACGGGAGGTATCGCGAGCCAGCATCTCAGCGAGACGGGGATCCAGCATCGTCTCGACGCTCGCGTTGACGGTGGTCATGAGGTGCTTCGGGAGGCTCGCACAGCTCGCGAGAGCCGTCTCGATGAGCCTCAGCTCGAGTTCCACGAGGGAACCATCGGAGCGAGCATCGTGGAGGTGGGCGAGCGGGGAGCGTCCGTCGTCGAACCGCGCGAGTGCCTCAAAGCCGACGATCTCCCAGTCGGCCAGCCGCACGATCGGTTGGAAGAGCACTTCGTGTCTGATCATCGTGGGGCCTCTCTCGACACGGCACCGCCGTGCTTGCGGGGCGGCCCTCCTGCTACCCTGACCATACAACGGAACGTTCCGGCCACATATCTGAGGCGGCATGTGGATGACACAGAGCAGGCAAGGGGGCCGTCGTTGACATCAACGTCTGACACCTTTGGCGACCGGGAGTTCGCCGCCGATCTGGAGCCTGCCGCGATCGTCACGGACTCCTCGGGGCTTGTGCATCCCAGCGGCATTGTGCTGTGCGCGACCTCGAAGTACCCGGATGCCGTGGTCGCCTCAGTCTCCGACTCCTGCGAGAACTTTTGGGGTCTCCGTCCCGAAGAAATGCTCGGTCGGCCCATGCGCGAGTTCGTCGACTGGCCGCGCCAGCGCCGAGTGCGACGGGGCGTGGAGCGCCTCGGGCCGATTCGCGGGCGAGACTTTCGAGGCGTCGAGTGGTTCATCACCCTCACCTTCCGGTTCAAGCAGCCGATGGTGCACCTGGAGCCCGTGCCGGAAAGCGCAGCGCCGGGCACCGACCTCAGCCTGTGGCTCGCAACCTCCACGGAACGCCTCGACTACGTCGACGACCCCGCCGAGCTGTGGGACGAAGCGTGTGAGAACATCCGTCGACTCATCGACTTCGAACGCACCATGGTGGTCACGTTCCACGACGATGGGCACGCCGAAGTCATCGCCGAGTCACTCGCTGACGAATGCCCCAGCTTTCTGAACCTGCACTTTCCCCCTCCCGCCGGCACCACCAATGAGCGACTGCAATTCACGCCCGTGCGATCATTCAGCATCGACGCGACGCACCCCAGCCTCATCGTGCCCCGTACCGATCCGCAGGGCCGACCCTGGGATCTCACGCTCTCCCCACTCCGTCGCGACCAGGGCCCGCAGGGCGTCATCTCACGGGCAATGGGGCAGTCGAGCCTCATCCTCAACCTCGCGAGCATCGACGGGCGCACCTACGCAATCGGCGCGCACTCCCACGAGCACCGTCGGGTCGATGCGCTCACTCGCGCCGGCATCGAGATGTACACCCGCACGGTGCATGCGCGTATCGACACCCTCGCCCGCACGGCGGAGGTCCGCCGTCAAGAGGAGACGCTCGCACTGCAGCGCGGCATCGTAAACCGGATCGACACCGCGCGCATCGCCTCCTCGCTCGTCGCCTCTGACAATGGGTCGCACGAGATCCTCGAACTCGTGAAGGCGGACGGGGCGGTCATTCAGATCGGCGATGAATTCGAGGTCCTCGGCAATCTCGATGCGGTCGAGGTCGAGGCCATTCGCGACACCGTGCGGCCATGGCTGCAGACCCTCAGTCGGCACGGCGCGCTCATGACGGATCACGTGCGGCGGATGCATCCGCGCCTGTATGCGGCAGCTGCCGGCGTGGCCGGCCTGCTCGCCGTCTCCGTGGGATCGCGAGGCGACTTCTTGTGCTGGGTGCGTCGGCCCGTGACCTCCACGAGATCGTGGTTTGCGGAGGACCCCGCGAGCGGCGAACTCGCTCCTCGCGTGGAGGAGGTCAGCGACCGATCTACGCAGTGGACGGGGCGTGACCGGCGCGCTGCAGAGGCCCTTGCACGCGAGATGGAGGACACTCTCCTGCGGCGAGCGCAGGCTGAACTCGCTCAGCTGGCCCTCGTCGACGTCCTCACGGGACTGCCCAACCGGCGCCTGCTGCTCGACCGCCTCGACAAAGCGATCGGGCGCGCGAGCCGCGGCCACCACTTCGCCCTCCTCTTCCTCGACCTCAACGACTTCAAAGGCATCAACGACCGCTTCGGGCATCAGGTGGGCGATGAGGTGCTCATCGAGACGGCCCGCCGACTGGAGGGCGCCGTGCGGGAGGGCGACACGGTCGCGCGCCTTGCGGGCGACGAGTTCGTCGTGCTGTGTGAAGACACGCGGCTTGGCGAGGAGGCGACGGTCGTGGACCGCGTGCGCGACGCCTTCGACGAGCCCTTCATCATCCAGGGCGAGGAGACATACGTGCGCGTCGCAATCGGCGTCGGCCACCTCGAACTCGGGCTCGACGCGCCCAGCCTGCTCGACCGCGCCGACCGCGCCATGTACCAGGCGAAGGCCGACATGAAGCGGCGGTAGCGCGCAGACATGAACGCGGCCCGCCGAGATACTCGACGGGCCGCCTTCATATGAACTCAGCCGATGGGGTCGAGCACGTCGTGCTCGGTGAGCGTCGCGGCGAGCCGGTCCGTGTGGAACGCCTCGTCACCCACAAGCTGGCCGATCGCGATGATGCGGCTCGCGTAGTGCCCCACCGAGTACTCCGCCGTCATGCCGATGCCGCCGTGCAGCTGGATCGCGTCGAGCGCGATGTGGCGCCCGGCACGGTTCACCTGAAGCGCCGACTGGGATGCCGCGGCCGCGATATCCGCATCGCTCGAGTTCTCGTCGGCCGCGACCACGGTCGCCCACGTGATGACGCTGCGGGCGAGCTCGAGCGAGACGTAGAGGTCGGCCGCGCGGAAGTTCAGCGCCTGGAAGGTGTTGAGGGTCACCCCGAACTGCTTGCGCGTCTTGAGGTAGCCCACGGTCGTGTCGAGGGCGACCTGCATGGCACCGAGCGCCTCATGGCCGTACGCGATGCGGGCGAGGTCGAGCGCACGGGCGATCGCGGCCGACTCGTCGCCGCCCGCCCCCAGCGGCACAGCGGGGGTGCCGTCGAAGGTGACCGTGGCGGCGCGGGAGCCGTCGTGCGTGCGCTCCGTCTCGGCCGTGTAACCCTCCGTCACGAGGAACAAGCCCGTGCCAGCATCCGTCGCCGCCGACACGACCAACAGGTCGGCGCGCTCAGCGTGGATCACGGACGCCTTGGTGCCGCTGAGGGTGCCGTCCGAGAAGGTCACGGATGCCGCATCCGCCGCCCAATCGCGGCCCGGCTCCGCCCACGCGAAGACGGGGAGGATCTCGCCCCCGGCGATCGCGTCGAGATACTCCTCCTTCTGCTCATCGCTGCCGACCGCCTCGATGAGTCCGCCCGCGAGCACGATCGACTCGACGAAGGGGTCGGGGGCGATGACCTTGCCGAGCTCCTCGGCGACGAGGGAAACCTCGGCGGGCGTCGCCTCGAAGGGCAGGCTGAGAACGCCCATCTCGGCGAGCCGCTCCCAGGCGGTGAAGCCGGGCTCGGCGTTGGTGGCGGCGCGACGGGTCTCGGAGGAGTCGTACACCTTGGTGACGAGGCCGCGCACGGCGGCAACGAGATCGCGCTGTTCGGAATCGATTGTGAAGTCCACGTCTACAGTCCCAGGATCGTGCCGGCGATGATCGTGCGCTGGACCTCGTTGGATCCACCGTAGATCGACACCTTGCGGTTGTTGAGGAAGACCCGCGCATCGCGGCTCGTGAGGGCGGCGGGGCCCTCGATGTCCATGAGTAGCTCAGAGACGGCCTGCGTCAGCTGCGAGCCCTTGATCTTGAGCACGCTCGACGCCGGATGCGGCTTGCCCGCGTCCGAGTGGGCGGCGACACGCAGCGCGGTCGTCTCGAGCGCGAGCAGCTCGTTCTCGAGGCCCACGATGCGGCCCGCGTAGCGCTCGAGCAGGCCGCGCTCCTTCGCCCGCTCCTTCGCCGTCGCCAGGTTGCGCTTGGACGCGCCGACCTGGGCGATGCCGACCCGCTCGTTGCCGAGGAGGAACTTCGCGTAGGTCCAGCCCTTGTTCTCCTCCCCCACAAGGTTCTCGACGGGCACGCGCACGTTCTCGAAGAAGACCTCGTTGACCTCGAAGCCGCCGTCGATCAGCTGGATCGGCCGCACCGTCACTCCCGGCGTCGTCATGTCGATGAGGAGGAAGCTGATGCCCTGCTGCTTCTTCTCCGCCTTGGGGTCGGTGCGCACCAGCATGAAGATCCAGTCGCCGTACTGCCCCAGCGTCGTCCAGGTCTTCTGGCCGTTGACGACATACTCATCGCCCTCGCGGATCGCGGTCGTGCGCAGCGAGGCGAGGTCGGAACCGGCATCCGGCTCGCTGAAGCCCTGCGCCCACCAGATGTCGAGATTCGCCGTCTTGGCGAGGAAGCGCTCCTTGATCTCCTGCGAACCGAAGTTCGCGATGACGGGGCCGACCATCGAAGCGTTGAAGGCCAGCGGCTGCGGCACGCCCGCGAGCTGCATCTCCTCGTGCCAGATGTGGCGCTGCAGCTGAGTCCAGTCCTTGCCGCCCCACTCGACGGGCCACCCCGGCACGGCGAGACCGGCAGCGTTGAGGACCTGCTGGCTCTCGACCCACTCCTCCTTGCTCAGCTCCTCACGGGCGATGACCTTGGAGCGGATGCGCTCCGGCACCTGCGTCGTGAAGAACTCACGCATCTCCTCCCGAAACGCCTGATCCTCGGGCGACAGCTGCAGTCTCATAAGGCTCCCTTGCACTCGGCACTGTTGGCAGCAGGCTACGCCCCGCAGCATCCGCTATCGAAGCGGATGCGCGAATCCGCCAGTCCCCCTCGCCGACGGGCCGCGCGCGATTGGCGGTGGGAACAAGACGACCACCTCACACACGCATGTGCACGCTGTGCGAGGAACGTAATGAAAGCCGCTGGAGACCGACATGGAAGGGAAACCTGCTCTCCCTAGCCTCGGTGATGGCCCGCAACACCGGCCGGCAACCACCCGCACCCCCTGGAGCGTGTCTATGACATATGTGAAGCCCGCCGACCTTGTCACCGCGATGATCGAGGCCGGCGAATCGAAAGTTCTACTGTCCACCCGCGACACCCTCGTGCGCGGGGCGATGGGCGGGGCCATCCTCGCCCTCGCGGCGGCATTCGCCATCACGGTGACCGTCACGACGGGCAACCCCCTGATCGGCGCCCTGCTGTTCCCCGTCGGCTTCATCATGCTCTACCTGCTGGGCTTCGACCTGCTGACAGGCGTCTTCGTGCTTGCACCCCTCGCGTGGCTGGCGAAGCGGCCAGGCATCACGCTGGGGGGCGTGCTGCGCAACTGGGGGCTCGTCTTCGTCGGCAACTTCATCGGCGCGTTCACGGTCGCCGTGCTCATGGCGATCGTGGTCACCTTCGGCTTCGACACCGAACCGAACGAGGTCGGCCAGGCGATCGGGCACATCGGCGAGGGCCGCACGGTCGGCTACGCCGATCATGGAGCTGCGGGCATGCTCACCCTCTTCGTGCGCGGGGTGCTGTGCAACTGGATGGTCTCGGTGGGTGTCGCCGGGGCGATGATCGCCAAGGATGTCCCGGGCAAGGCGCTCGCGATGTGGATGCCCATCATGCTCTTCTTCTTCATGGGCTTCGAGCACTCCATCGTCAACATGTTCCTCTTCCCCTCCGGACTCCTGCTCGGCGGCGACTTCACGATCATGGACTACCTCATCTGGAACGAGATCCCGACCGTGCTGGGCAACCTCGTGGGCGGTCTCACGTTCACGGCTCTCCCGCTCTACCTCACTCACGCCCGCATGAAGGCGCGGCGTGCGATCCCCGAGGTCGCGCGCATCCCGGCCTGATCCACCTAGACCCCAGCGAGACGGCCCCGCCACACGGCGGGGTCGTCTCCGCTTAATCGGCATCCGCCCCTGCCGCCACGGCGGACTGCGACGTAGCCTTCCGACCATGGCGTCGAAGAGTCCGGAGGTGCGCGACATCGGCTGGTGGCGGCGGCTGTGGGAGCCGTTCTGGGCGCTGCCGGCGACGATCGCTCTCGGTTCGATCGCGATCGGCGTGGTGCTGCCCATCGCGGACACATTCGTCGCCGAGCACGTGCCCTACGTCTTCGGGGGCGGCCCCGACGGGGCACGGAGCGTGCTCTCGACCGTCGCGACCGCCATGATCTCCGTCACGGGCCTCGTCTTCTCCATCACGATGGTCGTGCTGCAGCTCGCGAGCAGCCAGTTCTCCCCGCGCATCCTCGGCACCTTCCTCCAGCGCCGCATCGTGCAGACCACCCTCGGGGTCTTCACTGGCTCCTTCCTCTACGCCCTCACCGTGCTGCGCTCGATCGAGGGCGAGGGCAGCAGCGCGAGCGAGGTGCCCCAGGCATCCGTCACCCTCGCGTACGCCTACGTCGTCACCGCCGTGCTGCTGTTCCTCGCGTTCATCCACGCGATCACGACCGCCGTGCAGGCCTCCCAGGTCATCTCGCGCATCGGCACGGAGACGAGAGCCGAGGTGCGCGCGATCGTTCCCGAGCAGGGGGCGGATGCCGCATCCGAGCGCCCTCGCCCCGTCTCGCGGCGCGGCCTCACGACGACACCGCTGCTCGCGGTCGAGCGGCACGGCCACATCACGGCGATCGACTCGGCGGCGATCGCCGAGTGGGCGAAGGAGCACGAGGCGCAGGTGCACCTGGAGGTCTCCCCGGGCGACTTCATCGTGCAGGACCGCCGCATCGGCACCGTCGTGTCGGTCAAGCACCTTGACACCGACGCCCTCGACAAGACCGAGAACTTCGTGCGCCTGTCTTCCGAGCGCACGGTGCACGCCGACTTCGGCTTCGGCATCCGGCAGTTGCTCGACATTGCCGAGCGCGCCCTCTCCCCCGGCATCAACGACCCGACGACGGCGGAGCAGGCAATCAACGAGTTGCACACGATCCTGCGACTGCTCGCAACCTCCCCCTCCCCGAGCCCGTTCATCCGTGACGGCGACGGAGTCGTGCGGGGCAGCTACCGACCGCAGACACTCGAGACGGAGGGGAAGCGGGTGCTCGATGAGCTGATCGCCACCGCCGACGGCTCGCAGCGCATCCTCTCCCGCCTTGCCCGAATGATGGAGGACCTGCAGACGGCGGCCCTCCCGGAGCATTCGGCAAGCATCCGTGAGCTGCGCGCGCGGCTCGCTCGGGCGTGACAGTACGCACGTTATTCATCGAGGGCCCTCGAACGACGACGTGCGTGCTCTGACGCGCGGGGAGTGGTACGGGCGGGGCGCCCCGCCCGTACCTGCATCAGTTACTGCGGCGGATCGCGCGGATGCCCACCGCGAGGCCCACGGCGGCGAGCGCGAGAGCGGCCAGCCACCCCCACAGCACCGTCATGCTCCCGAGGTCGCCGGCGAAGAGCGCACGCTCGGCCTGCACGACCCAGTTGACCGGATTGACCGTTGACACCGCACGCATCCAGCCGGGTCCCTGCTCGAGCGGCAGCAGCATCCCCGAGAGGATCAGCAGCGGGAAGATGAGGGTCTGCTGCACTCCCCAGAAGAGCCACTCGCGGTCCTTCGTCGCGAGGGCGAGCGAGTAGGAGAGCGAGCCGAGCCCCACCCCGAAGACGGCAAGCAGGGCGAGTCCGAGCACGAGCCCACCCCAGTGGATCGTGAAGCCGAAGGGCCACGCGATCAGCACGATGAGGAGCGCCTGCACGACGATCGGCGCGATCTCCTTGAGCGCCCGCCCCACCAGCAGGGAGGAGCGCGCGAGCGGAGCAACAAGGGTGCGCTCGTGGGAGCCCGTCATCATCTCGTACTGCAGGTTGGAGCCGACCGCGCCCGTGCCGAAGAGCACGATCATGACGAGCACGCCCGGCACGAACCACTGCAGGGTCTCGGATGCCGGTGCCCCCGACGAGCCGATCAGCAGCGGCGCGAACAGCCCCAGGAAGACGAGGGGCTGCACGAGGCTGAAGATGAGGGTGAAGGGGTCGCGCACGACGGGCCTGAGCTCGCGTGTGAACACGTTCCAGGTGTCGCGGCTTGGGGTGGGCCGCACGACTCGGTCGCTCTGGGTCTCGGTGGTGGTCATCGCTCGGCTCCTGTCGGCTGTGGGTTCTCGGTCGTCAGATTCTCGGTGGCCTGCTCTTCGTCGTCGCCGCCCCCTGTTTCGTGCGCCTCGCGCAGCGTGCGGCCCGTTAGGGCGAGGAACACATCGTCGAGGGTGGGCGGCACGGCCGTCGCGCGGTCGACACGGAGGCCCACAGCATCCAGAGCCCGCACTGCGGCGGGGAGGAGCGCGTCGCCTTCGGGTGCGGCAAGGGTGACGGATGCTTCGCCCTCGCGTCGCACCTCACGATCAGTCAGCCCCTGCACGACACCGACGGCACGCTCCGCCTCCTCGGCGGAGGCGAAGCCAAGCGTGACGACGTCGCCCGCGAGCTTTGCCTTGAGGTTCGCTGCCGTGTCGTCGGCGATGAGACGGCCGCGGTCCATGACCATGACCCGCTCGGCGTAGCGGTCGGCCTCCTCCAGGTAGTGGGTCGTGAGGAAGACGGTCGTGCCGTGCTGCTGCCGCAGGTCGAGGATGTGCTGCCACAGGTTGCTGCGGCTCTGCGGGTCGAGCCCCGTCGACGGCTCGTCGAGAAAGAGCAGCGGGGGCGCGTGCATGAGCCCGAGGGCGATGTCGAGGCGACGCTTCTGCCCTCCCGACAGTTGCTGCACCGTGCGGGTCGCGAAGGGAGTCAGGTCAAGCGACTCGACCAGCTCATCGGCGCGCACCTTCGCAGCGGAGGCGGGCATGCCGTAGAAGGCGCCCTGGCTGATGAGTTCATCGCGCACGCGCTGGGCGAAGCTGCCGCTCGTCAGCTGGCCCACGTAGCCGATGCGGGCCCGCACGGCGGCGGCCTCCCGGTGGATGTCGTGCCCCACGACGCGCGCCCGGCCCGAGCTGGGCGGAACGAGGGTTGTGAGCATCCGCAGGCTCGTCGACTTGCCGGCGCCGTTGGGGCCGAGGAAGGCGACGAGCTCGCCGCGGGAGACGGTGAAACTCAGGTCGGTGACCGCCTCGACGGTCTTCTTCTTGACGGTGAAGCGCTTGGTGAGCCCCTCGGCGTCGATCATCGTGTCGTTCGTCATGCGAGGAGACTAAGCACCACCGAGGACACATGCTGTCCTGAATCTCTGCGAATCTTGTCGCATGTCCGACACGACGTCGAGGGCGCTCTCCCTCCTCAACCTGCTGCAGACCCACCGTCACTGGCCCGGCACGGAGCTCGCGCGCCGACTGGGCGTGACGGAGCGCACGCTGCGGCGAGATGTGGAACGCCTGCGCGAGCTCGGCTACCGCATCGAGTCGAGCCCCGGGGCGTCGGGCGGCTACCGCCTGGAGGCGGGAAGCGCCGTGCCGCCCCTGCTGCTCACGGACGAGGAGGCGGTGGCCATGGCGATCGGGCTGCGGGTGGCGGCATCCCAGCGCCTTGTCGCGGGGCCCGAGACGACAGTCACGGCGCTCGCCAAGCTTGAACGAGTGCTCCCGGCCCCCCTGCGCCGACGCGTCGCCGCCCTCGCGGAGGCCGTGCAGCCGAGCGGGCTCACGGCGGGCGCCGCCGTCTCGAGCGAGGTGCTCGGTGAGCTGGCACTTGCCTGCCGTGACCACGAGCGCGTGCGCTTCAGCTACACCTCGGCGGCAGGCGAGGTCTCCAAAAGGCGCGTCGAACCGCACGCCCTCGCCCCCGCCGACCGCCACTGGTATCTACTCGCCTGGGACGTCGAGCGGGCGGACTGGCGCACCTTCCGCGTCGACCGGCTGGAGCGGGTGGAGCACACCCGCGTGCTCTTCGAGCCTCGGCCGCTCACCCCCGAGGAGGTCGAGGAGTTCATCCTCGTCGCCCGTTCCTGGGTGCGCCAGCCCGTCGAGGCGCAGGCCGTCATGGAGCTGCCCCTCGATCGGATGCGCGAGCATTTTGGCCAGTGGGGCCAGGGGGCCGTCGCCGAGAACGCAACCCACACGCGGTGGCCCGTCGGCGGCGCAGACTTCCGCGAGACCATGTACGGGCTGGCCTGGATCCCGGCCGGTGTCGAATACACGGTCGAGCTTGCGGAGCCTGCGCGCAGTGAATTGCGCGAAACCCTCGGACGGATGCTGCGCGCCCTCGACGCAGCACCGCGCGCCTGACGATTCACGGCACCGTGGTCCCGTGACCCAGGGTCATAGGCTGGCCGTGCACACGAGCGGGAGGAGACCTCGATGGGGCAGATGACTGGCGCCGTGGCATCCGTCGACGAGGTGATGGCGGAGCTGGCCTCTCTCGAGGATCCGCGAATGCGCGATGTCAACGAGCGGCACGGCGACGACCACGGCGTCAATCTCACGAAGCTGCGCGCGGTGGCGAAGCGGCTGAAGACGAACCACGAGCTCGCGGTCGAACTCTGGGCGACGGATGACACGGCCGCCCGCCTCCTCGCGCTGCTGATCTGCCGCCCCAAGGCCTTCGAGCGTGATGAGCTCGATGGAATGCTGCGGGAGGCGCGCGCCCCGAAGGTGCACGACTGGCTCGTGAACTATGTGGTCAAGAAGAGCCCCCACGCCGAGGAGTTGTGCCTCGCCTGGTTCGACGACACAGACCCGGTCGTCGCGAGCGCTGGCTGGGCGCTCACCTCCGACCGCGTGCAGAAGAAGTCGGAGGAGCTCGACCTCTCCGGACTGCTGGACACGATCGAGGCGGAGATGAAGGATGCCCCGGAGCGCCTGCAGTGGGCCATGAACACGTGTCTCGCCTACATCGGCATCCACCACCCGGAGCAGCGCGCCCGCGCCCTCGAGGTCGGCGAGCGCCTCGAGGTGCTCAAGGACTACCCGACGCCCCCGAACTGCACCTCGCCCTACGCACCGATCTGGATCGGCGAGATGGTGCGGCGACAGGGCGAGTAGCGGTTCACACCGCCGCCCGCTCGGGGCTGCGCAGCCACTCATCGAAGGTCGTCGTGCCCTGGATGGCGTCGCTCGTTCCGCGGAGCACGCCCGAGGCCGCGCCCTTGCCGTAGAGGCCGGGGAGCCGCACCTCGAGCACGGCCCTGCGGATGCCGTCATGCGCGAGTTGGCGGCGCGCCAGATCGGCGAGCCGCTCGTCGCGGGGACCGACGAGGTCCCTCGCCCGGCCGACCGGTCCGGCCTCGGCGACCGCCACCAGGTGCTCGCCGACCTCGCGGGCCGCGACCGGACGCATGAGCGTCTTGGGCATGAGGGCGATAGGGCCCTTCATCCCGCCGAGGAGCTGTCCCGCGAACTCGTGGAACTGCGCCGCCCGCGCGATCGTGTATGGCACCCGTCCCGCCGCGACGGCGCGCTCCTGCGCGAGCTTGCCCGCATAGTAGGACGCGTCGATGCCGTCGATGCCGACGATCGAGAGGGCGACGTGGTGGCCCACGCCCGCGGCATCCTCGGCCTTCAGAAGGTTGCGGGTGGCGGTCTCAAAGAACTCCCGCGCGACCTTCGCCGAGAGTGTCGTCGTGTTGGTGACGTCGATGACGGTGTCGACCCCCGCGAGGGCCCGCTCGAGACCCTTGCCAGTGATGACGTCGGCACCCGACGCGCGTGAAAGCACGACAACCTCGTGCCCGCGCTCTTCGGCGGCTCGGACGACGTGACGCCCGACGGTTCCCGTCCCACCCGCGACTGCGATTCTCATGTCTTCCTCTTCTCGTGGGCAGTGATTCTGCCCTTCACACACGATGACGACATAGCCGAGCGGAATGTGAGGCTCACATCTGAGGGCGGTTCTTCGTCATAGTGGGCAGAGGCGCGACAGGGCGTCGTGAAGACGGGAGCACGGATGGGCGAGCTGGATGACGTGATCGTCGAACGCCGCAGGCTGATGTCGCTGGCCTACCGCATGACGGGCACGCTCGCCGACGCCGAGGACATCGTGCAGGAGACCTACCTGCGCTGGTACCGCTTGGACGACGCCGAACGGGAGGCGATCGCCAATCCCGCGGGGTGGCTGACTCGGGTGGCGAGCCGCGTGGCCCTCGACGTGCTCGGCTCCGCGCGCAAGCGTCGGGAGCAGTATGTGGGCCAGTGGCTGCCGGAACCCGTGCCCGCGGACCTGTTCACGGGCGCGGCATCCGTCACCGCCGCCGCACTCGGTGACCCGCTCGACCGGGTGACGCTCGACGACACCGTCAGCACCGCCCTGCTGGTCGTGCTGGAAGCCATGACACCCGCCGAGCGGGTCGCGTTCGTGCTGCACGACGTTTTCGGGCTGCCCTTCGAAGAGATCGCGGAGATCGTGGGACGCTCCCCCGCCGCAGTGCGCCAACTCGCGGCAACGGGGCGCCGTCACGTGCGGGAGAACCGATCGAGCGTCGTCGCTCGCGACGAACACGATCGGGCCGTGGAGGCGTTCCGGGATGCGACCCTCACGGGCGACCTGCAGGCGCTCATGCGCGTGCTCGCGCCCGGGGTCGAACTACGCTCCGACGGCGGCGGGGTCGTGAGCGCCGCCCGTAACGTGGTCGCAAGCCCCGACCGGGTCGCCCGGTTCATCCTCGGGGTCGCCGAGAAGCAGGCGCACCTGAGCATGGAACAGCAGCGAATGGGCGACGGTCTCGGCTTCGTCTTCCGCGACGGCGACACCGTGATGTCTGTCGTCAACTTCCGGGTGGAGGACGGCCTCATCCGCGACGTGTGGATCATGCTCAACCCGGAGAAGCTCACGGGCTGGCGGGACGGGGCGTGACGGTCTCCCCGCATGAAGAAAGCCCGCCGATGAACGACGGGCTTTCACGCTGGTGGACCCTAGGAGATTCGAACTCCTGACCTCCTCGATGCGAACGAGGCGCGCTACCAACTGCGCCAAGGGCCCTCAAGCGGTATCTACGATAACACCTTCGCAGGGAAGCCCTATACCGCGCGGCGACGACGCAGCGCCTCATTGATGTCGGCGGGGGCCAGGTCGGCGTCGTCGAGGATGCCCATGCTCGCGAAGCGGGAGGGGGCAGGCTTGGTCGCGACAGGCTCGACCTGGGCGGCAGGCTCGACCCGCGGCTGCGTGGTTTCGGCAGGCTCAGTCGGCGGCGAGACCCGCGGCACCTGGCTCTGCGCCTCACGCAGCGACTGCTCGGCCTCCGCAGACGCCGCCTTGAGCTCGGCGGCGGCATCGGCGGGGCGGGCGAGGCGAGCCGCAGCATCCGCGAAGCTGACATGCGGTGAGGCGGGCGCCTCGGAACGAGAGAGGTAGAGGGGCTTGGGGATCGGCTGCGGCGTCCACCCGGTCGAGGCGCGCGGCTTCTCGACGGGGTGCTCCCACAGGTCCTGCACGGGGGTCGACACGCTCGTCGTCTGCTCCACCTCGGCCGCGAGCTGCTTGCGCGCCTTCGACACCGCGGCGAGCTGCCCGAGCAGCACGACCGCGCCCGCCCCCACCACGACGGATGCCACGAGCAGCACCACGCCGGCACCCGCCGCCGCCTGCACCACTCCCGCCACGACACCGACCATCGCGGCCACCAGCACGAGGGTCGAGACGAGCCGCGACCGGCGCAACCTGCGGGACGACGCCGAGGTGCGGGCGACATGGGCGGCAAGCGCCGGCTTCGACTCGGCGAGCCGGCGCGCGGCGGCGCGCGCCTCCGCCGCCTGCTGCGCCCTCTCGATCGCGCGCGTGCGCTGCATCTCCCGGTGCATGACCTTCTCCTGTTCGGCGACGCTGCGGGCCGAATTCTCCACCCGAACCTGCTCCGGCATCTCCGCCGTCTCCGCGAGGATGCGGAGCGTCTGCTGCAGTCGCACAGTGTTCCGCTCGGTCGAGAGGTACTCGCGGCGCCGGAACCACGTCGGCACCAGATAGGCGAGCCACAGCACGGCGGCGAGCGCGATCACCACGCTCGAGCTGAGCCCCTCGAATCCCATGAGGCAACGGTACGAGCGAGCGGTCGCGGAGGGCCCCAAGCGGCGGGGGCGTGTCTCTTAGTTCCCCTCGTTTTCACGGGTTCTACCCCTACTTGCGGGACTGCCGCACCCGAGTCCCCAGCCAATAGCATGAGCCGCCCGCACCCTAGCCTTCGAGGAACCCGCATGCCGTCACTCGAGCCCGCCACGCCTGCCGCCACGCCCCAGGCGAGCGCCGCAGCATCCGCAAGCCGTCCGTTCCGTCTCGCCGACCTCTTCGGTCAGATGGAACTGGTGATCGTGATCCTGCTCGGCCTCGTGTCGACCGTGACCGCATACGCCTCGTTCCAGGCCGCCCTCTACGACAGCCAGATGGCGGCCGCCTACTCCAAGGGGCAGACCGCGAGCACCGAGGCGGAGTCCCTCTACCTGGAGGCCAACCAGCAGTACGTGCAAGACGTGCAACTGTGGGCGACCCTCACGCAGCTGAGCATCGACATGGACTCGCAGGATCCCTCGATCGCCGAGGCGGCATCCATCAAGTTCGACACCATGTACTTCCAGTCGGTCGGCGAAGCCCTCGACGCGGCCGTGCTGTGGTCTGCCGACGAGAACGCCGCCAACCCCGAGAGCTACGCGAGCCCCTTCGACCACGACGCCTACACCGAGGCCCTCTTCACCCCCTACACAGAAGCGAAGGATGCTGCAGACGCCGCCATCGCCCAGGGCGACCAGTACAACAGCTACAGCGACCGGCTCACGCTCAACACTGTGCTCATGGCCGTGTCGCTGTTCCTCCTCGGTGTCGCGGCCGTCGTCAAGAGCACTCGCTCGCAGCTCACGCTCACCGCGATCGCCACGATCGTGTTCCTCGTCGCCGGCGGCCTCACGCTCGCCATCCCGTTCGTGGGGCTCTAAGGGTCGGCGCGGCCCCTGTGCAGGTGATCCCCCTCACCCCGGCGTTCCCCACGCCATCGCACAGGTGAGCGCCAGTGCGTCGCTCACCGATTGGCGACGCACTGGCGCTCAGGTGACGGTTCAGCTGCCCCGACGCACACCGGATGCGCGCCAATCCGCCTCCGGGATCTCCGCATTGAGGGCGGGCACGCGGTCGTCCCGCCACCGCCGCAGCACCCCCTGCTTGACCTCCTCTACGACGAGCGCGAAACAGAAGTGGTCACGCCAGTCACCATCGATGTGGATGTACCGGCGCCGCAGCCCCTCATAGCGGAACCCCAGCTTCTCGACCACCCGCAGCGACTTCGCGTTCTCTGGCCGGATGCAGATCTCCATGCGGTGCAGCCCCAGAGTGAAGAAGCAGTGATCCGTCGCGAGGGCGACCGCAGTCGGCGTCACGTTACGACCCGCGAAACGCTCCGACACCCAATAGCCGAGCGTCGCCGACGCAAGCGAGCCATAGGTGATGCCGGAAACATTCAGCTGACCGGCGAACTCACCATCGACCTCGATTGCGAAGGGAATGCCCTGCCCCGAGCGTGCATGCGCGAGCAGATTGCGGATGCTCACCTTGGAGTCGAACTCCGTCGGGCCGTAAGGGCTCGTCGCCTCCCACTTGCTCAACCAGGAGCGGTTGTCGAGCAACTCACGCTCCAAGGCGCGAGCATCGCGCATCCGGATGGGCCGGATCGTGACCGGCCCCTCCGAAAGCGTCGGCAGAGAGGCAGGCACGGCTCAGTCCAGAGTGCCGACGAAGTCCCTGAGCCAGGGGCGGAGTTCCTCCCCGAGGTCGTCCCGGTCGACCGCGAGCTGCACGATGGCCTTGATGTAGTCGGCACGGTCTCCCGTGTCGTAGCGGCGGCCGCGGAACACGACGCCGTAGACGCCGCCCGTCGAGTCGGCAACGTGCGCCATCGTCTGCAGCGCATCCGTCAGCTGGATCTCGCCGCCCTTGCCGGGCTCCGTGCGCTCCAGGATGCGGAAGATCTCCGGCATGAGCACGTAGCGACCGATGATGGCCAGGTTCGAGGGCGCCTCGCCAGGCGGGGGCTTCTCCACCATGCCCGTGATGCGCACGACATCGTCGTCCGCCGTGCGCTCGACCGTCGCAATACCGTACATGTGCGTCTGGGAGGGGTCGACCTCGAGGAGGGCGACGACGCTCGCCTGCTTCGCCGACTGCACCTCGAGCATCCGGCTCAGCAGCACATCCCGCGCGTCGATCAGGTCATCGCCGAGAAGCACCGCGAAGGGTTCGTTGCCCACGTGCATCTTGGCGCGCAGCACGGCATGGCCGAGGCCCAGCGGGTTTCCCTGACGCACATAGTGCATGTCGGCAAGCGTCGTGGAGTAGTTGACCTTGTCGAGGCGGGCACGGTCACCCTTCTGCTCAAGGGTCGCCTCCAACTCACGATTGTGGTCGAAGTGATTCTCGAGGGCGTTCTTGTTGCGCCCCGTCACCATCAGCACGTCGGTGAGGCCTGCAGAAACCGCCTCCTCCACGACGTATTGAATGGCCGGCTTGTCGACGACGGGGAGCATCTCCTTCGGCATCGCCTTGGTCGCCGGAAGGAATCGAGTGCCGAGACCCGCTGCTGGGATTACCGCTTTCGTGATCGAGGACGCCATACGGCTTACAGTACCTTTCCCTAGGATGGCTTACATGTCGGACGAGTTACCGAACCTGAAACGCGCCATGCGGGCCGAGCTTCGGGAGCGGCGTCGCATCATGACCAGCAGCGAAGTCGAGAACGCTACCGAGCAGTTCACACTTCACCTCACCCACCTGACAGAACGCCTTGCGGCCAAATACGTCGCCGCCTACCTGCCTAACCCCGACGAACCCAACATCCGCCCCTGGCTCGACTGGGCGCACACACGGGGCATCCGCGTGCTGCTGCCGATCTCCCGTGACGACGGTCTGCTCGACTGGGTGGTCGGCGACGGCGAAAGCGAAGTGCAAGGACAGTTCGGAGTGCCAGAAGCGGTCGGCGAGGTGCTCGGCCCCATCGCAATCAACGAGGTGGACCTCATCATCGTGCCCGCGGCATCCGTCGACCGCACCGGCATGCGCATGGGATGGGGTCGCGGATACTACGACCGGATGCTCGGTTCCATGGAACAGCGTCCGCCGGTTTATGCTGTGGTGTTCGACAGCGAGCTCGTCGACGAGGTTCCGGGCGAAGTTCACGACCGGCCGGTCGACGGCGCCGTCACCCCCAGCGGGATCGTCGAACTCCAGCCGTCCACCTGACCGACACCGGAGCATCCACATGCCCACCTACGCCTACCGCTGCGCCACCTGCGAGCACAGCTTCGAGCAGTACCAGGCCTTCACCGACGACGCCCTCCGCGACTGCCCCGCCTGCGGCGCGCCGGCCCTGCGCAAGGTCTTCAACTCCATCGGGGTGACCTTCAACGGTTCGGGCTTCTACCGCACCGACTCGCGCAGCGGCGGAGCAGCGGATGCCTCGGGCTCCGGTTCCACCACTGGTGCGAGCTCCTCCGATAAGGCATCCTCGACCTCGGGTGGAGGTTCCGCGCCGGCCGCGGCCGCCTCCGCCTGACCTGATTCGCGGACCCTCAGGAGGAGAGCGCATGCTCAAGGGCTTCAAAGACTTCATCATGCGCGGCAACGTCATCGACCTTGCCGTCGCCGTCGTCATCGGGACCGCGTTCACCGCGATCGTGAACTCGATCGTCACGAACCTCTTCAACCCCCTGATCGGGGCGCTGTTCAACGCAGAGTCGCTTGCCAAGGCGTGGCAGGTGCCGTTGCCCAACGTCAGCGGGGCCGAGGAGCAGCCCGTGCTCGGCTTCGGGGCCATCGCGGCGGCACTCATCCAGTTCCTGCTGGTCGCGGCCGTCGTGTATTTCGTGTTCGTGTTCCCCATGAACAAGTTCCGCGAGCGGGCCGAGGCGCGCAAGGCCGCGGGCGCCCCCGAGTCAGTCGAGCCGCCCACCGAGCTCGAGCTGCTGCAGCAGATCCGCGACCTGCTGGCGAAGGATGCCGCGGGCACGCCGAAGACGCCGAAGCCGGAGTAGCCGCAGGGAGAGACCGGCGGCCCGCGTTCACCTTGGCACCATCAGCGCGGTGTTTTCTGCTCAGGACGCCACGTCCACTCTGGCCTGACACCATCAGCGCGGTGTTTTCTGCTCAACGCGTTCTCCGCGAAGACCGCGTTGAGCAGAAAACACCGCACTGTCGACGGCTGCGCCATTCCGGCACCGACGATGCGGTGTTTTTTGCGCGATGCTGACTCTCGGAATGCCGCATCGTGCAGAAAACACAGCATCGTTGTGACTGGGCGGGATGCTCAGCCCCAGTGGGGCGGCTTGTCGCGCCTGAGACGCTCGTCGTTCTCACCCTCGGCGTGGCGGCGCGGTTCCGGCAGTGGCTTCGGGTCGGAGCCGGGCACGGGCTCCGTCGTCACGCGACGGCGCACCCGCGCCCGAGGCGGGGGTGCGGATGCTGTGGCAGAGCCACCACCCGCGGCAGAACCAGCCCCCGCAACAGAGTCGCCGCCCGCAACGGAGTCACCGCCCCCAGCAGAGCCACCACCCGCTGCGGACGCCGCGGCATCCGTCGCCTCATCCTGCTCGGATGCTTCGCCGCTCACGCCGAGGTGATGACCGGGATCGGCTCGGTGACGGGGCCTCGGCCGGCGCCCAGCATCGCGACGACCCGGTCGGCGACGGCGTCCGGGTTGTTGAAGAGCTCGAAGGAGTGCACGCGCATGTAGTGCCAGCCCAGGCGGCGCAGGAGCTCTGGCCGCAGGCGCAGGGACTCGCGCAGGCTCGCGCCCTGGAGGACCGAGTCCGACTCGATCGTGAGGCACTTGCCCTCATGCGACGTCACGAGCCCGAGCTTGCCGCGATGCCCAAGCGCGACCCGCAGGCCGCGCTTCTCGAGGCGCCGGGCGAGGTCGACGAGCATGGGGTCGCTGTCGTCGGGCACGAAGTCGGCGGCCGTGCGGGCGGATGCGTCGGCCAGGATCTCAGCGAGGGCGACAGCACCGCGTTCCATGCGCGACTCGTCGATGTCCTCCGGCTCGAAGCAGGTGACGATCACCATGCCGCGGCGGGCGCGCGTCATTGCGACCGCGAGGAGCCGCTCTCCCCCGGGGCGCCCGAGCGAGCCGAAGTCGCTCAGCACGCGACCGTGCGGGGTGCGGCCGTAGCCGATCGAGAAGATGACGCGGTCGCGGCTCTGTGCGACCGCCTGCTCGATCGTCGCGACCGTGAACGACTCGGCACGGTCGCTCAGCACGAACTCGCTCAGCTCGCTGCGCCCCGGCAGGGCGCCCAGCACGGCCTGCTGCACGCGCACCGCATGCTTCTCGCTCGCCGTGATGACCATGAGGGACTCGTGCGGTCGCGTCTTGGCATGCTCGATGACCAGCTCGACCACCCGGTCGACCTCGGCATCCGGGCTCTCGACCGCGCCCGAGTCCTCGTCGGGCAGCGCGCTGCCGTGCTTGACGTGCTCCAGGCGGAGGCTGCCGTGGCCGAGGAAGCTGCCCGCCCAGGGCAGCGACTCGATGCGACCCGCGTAGAAGCGGCGGTTGACGAGCTCCGCGAGGTCCTCGCCGCCCGCGCGGTAGCTGCGGGTGAGCGCGAGGGTCGGCAGGAGGGTGCCGAGGCGAGCGAGGGTCGAGTCGGCGTGCGCATCGTCGAGGTCGGTGTCGGACTCCTCGCGCTGCGCGTCGAGCGGGGTCTCCCCCGTGAGGCCGATGCGGAAGGGCGAGGGCGTCTGCGTGACGGGGTCGCCGAAGGCGACGGTCTGCTTGGCGCGACGGATGGCGCCGACCGTCTCGGCGAGCGTCGTCGCGCCCGCGTCGACGAGGATCACGGTGTCGAAGGGCATCGCGTCGGTGATGCGATCCACCTCGTAGGGGGAGGCGATCCAGACGGGCGCGATCGTGCGCGAAAGGTGCGGAGCGGCATCCTGCAGCTGCTCCGAGGTGACTCGCTCCCTGCGCAGGATGCGCTTGAGCTGGGCCGCCTCCTCTGGCCAGTCGACGAGCGCGAGGTTCCAGTTCTCGGCGAGCTGCCAACCGAGCAGCTGGGCGCTGCCCGCCGCGTGCGCCTCGTCGACGAGACGGAAGTCCGCCTCGAGCCGGTCGAGCACACCCGTGTTGGCGCCGAGCAGGGCGCGATCGCCCTCGAGCATCGACTCGAGCGCCGACTTCCACCAGGCGAGCTCGAGCTCCGCCGCGACCTGCGAGTCGGGCACGTGCCGCTCCGAAAGGTCGACGAGCAGCGGCTCGAGCTGCAGGTCGTGGAGGGTCGTGCGCAGGGCAGCACGCTCCTGGAGGTTGGCGAGAGCATCCGAATCCGCGGCGAGCGCCGCGAGCTTGGCGAGCAGCTCGGGGATGGGCAGGTTGACGAGTTCCTCCTCGGCCGAGCCGGTGCCGAGCGGCTTGTCGAGGGAGGCGAGGTCCTGCGAGATCTGCTGGTGCAGCACCTGCGCCGAGGAGATGCCGGCCGGCACCTTCGGGGGGATGCCCGCGGGCACGTAGCGCTGCCACAGCAGTCGCTGCTGCTGGATGCGCACAAGGCTCTCATGCATGTCACCGACCGAGACGCCGGGGCGCAGGTATTCCCGCGCAAGCTTCTTGAGACGACGTCGGTTGGCGCCCGACATCTCGGGGGAATCCCGCCGCGGTGCCGTTGCCGCGATGAGCTCGCTGAGCGAGCGGTCGAAGACAACGGGCTGGAACTTGTCGAGGGTGTCGCGGATATCGGTGAGCAGGCGCAGGTACGCACCGAGCTCCGTGATCGAACCGAAGGGCCGCATGTGGGTGGAGCTGATGAGGTCGGTCGCGCGCTCGAGCAGGCGCGGCACCTCGTCTTCCGAGAGTCGCTTGGCGAGCATGTGGGCGGCGGTCGCCTGCTCGCTCGTGGCGAAGTTGGCGCCATACCAGGGCGAGTCGCCCGGCCCGTATCGGAACTCGCCGAGTCGGGCGGCCTGCACCATTGCTTCCGCTGCTGCCTTGCGGTTCTCCATGAGCCGCTCGACGGAGGTGCGCGAGAGCCGTGCCGTCGTGGAGGGCGGCGTGGGCAGGAGCGCGAGCCGGGAGAGTTCCGTGAGGCAGTCGAGCACCGAGATGCCGATGACGGGATCGCGCCTCGCAATCGCCACGCGGTAGTCGAGCAGCACCTTGCGCAGACGCACGAGCGCGTCGTCGACCTCGCCCAGCTGGGGCGAGCTCGCCTTCTCGTTGCGGGAGATCGCGCGCACCAGGTCGCGCCGCAGGGTTGCAGGGGCGACCGCGACGCCGGGCAGGCCGATCTCGGCGAGACGCTGTGTGATGCCCGTGAGGCTGGAGCGTCGGGGGCTCACGACGAGCACCCGCTTGTTCTGGTGCACGAGGGCACCGAGCGCGTTGACGATCGTCTGCGTGCTGCCCGTGCCCGGCAGGGTCTTGACGACGATGGAGTTGCCCGCGGCGATCTGCGCGATCACGCTCTCCTGTTCACCGTCGGCGTCGAGGAGGAGCGTGTCGGTCTCGGGCGCGCGGTCATCCGGATGCTGCGGCTCGACAGCCCTGAAACTCTCGCCGACACTCCACTTGGCGCCCGGGTTGCCCGCGAGCGCGTCGAGGATCGGATGCTCGAGCTGCGAGGCATCCGCCACCATCCGCTCCCCCACCGAGGCGAAGGTCGAGACAACGAGGCGCGGCTGCACATTGAACCACTGCACGTGCGAGGTGAGGCCGCGGAGGCGGTCGATCACGGTGTTGGGCTTGAAGGCGCCATCCTGCTCGGCGAGCGCCACGAAGGCGTCGGCGTCGAGGGTCACGCCGTGCTGCTCCTCGAGGGCACGGGCGAGGTCCGGGTTGAGGAAGGGGGCTCCCAGCAGCTTCATCTCGAAGTCTTTGCCGTAGCGTCGGATCGCGAGGGGGCGCAGCAGCACGGGCGCGCGATAGCCGACATCCTCATGATTCCACTCGCAGATGCCGATGCCGAGGTGAACGGCGTCGATGCCGCGTGAGGTGGAGAGCTCGAGCGCCTTCGAAGCGATCTCCCCGGCCGCGACGCGGGCGGAACGCAGTGCCAGGTCATCGCGGATGAGGCTCGACAGGAGGGTCTTCTGGCCCGTGATGAATTGGGCGAGGCCGCCGGGGTGCGTCGTGCTCAGCTCGATGCGGCTGCGGGGGGTGTCGATGAAGTGGAGGAGGGGCGACGGGCCGCCCACGGTCGCGAGCTGGTCGCGCCATCCGGCCCATGTGGGCTCGGCGATGTTGGCGGCAGAGTATCGGGGATCGCCGAGGCTCAGGGCGTGCGGCGCGGTCACCTGTAGTTCCACGCGGGCAGCGCCATTGTCGACCTCATCCATGAGGTCGTCGTCTTCCGGTTGTCTGTTGGCAGGCCACACAGCGCCCACCTTAAGCGTCTCTCCCCCGAATTCCCGGTAGGCGGGGCGGGTTTCTGCGGGTTCGCCGGCACATGAAGTCCGCTGCGGGGGCTCGTCACCGGCAGCATCCAGAGCACGCCCATACAGTGGAGCCCATGGGTGTCGCGGATGTCGCGGTGATCGGTCTTGTCACGGTCCTGGTGCTTTTGGCGCTCGGACTGGCCACGGGTTTCGCCGTGTTGTTCCGCCGCGGACGGCACTCGGGGGCGGCTCTCCACACCCTGCGCTCGGGGGCACCCGTGGCGGTGCCGGACCGGGATGCGGCGGAGGCACAACGGGCAAGCATCCTGCTGCTGCGCACGGATGACGCGGTGCACGATGCGAGCGACGAGCTCGGTTTCGCGATCGCGCAGTTCGGGGCGGAGCGCACGAAAGGGCTCGAGGGCGCCCTGTCCGCCGCACGTCAGCGACTGGCGGAGGCGTTCGAACTGCAGCAGCGCCTCGACGACCACGTGCCGGACAGTCTCATGCAGCGGCGGGAGTGGGTGGCCCGCATCATCCACCTCTGCGAGGGGGCGCAGACGGAGCTCGAGGGGGAGCTAGGCCGTTTCGACGAGTTGCGGGAGGCCGAGCGGGGTGCGCCGGATTCGATCGCGACCCTGCGCCGGCTCGTGGCGGAGCTTGAGGCGCGTGAGGTCGAGGCCGAGACGGTGCTGGCGGAGCTGCAGCGGGACTACAGTCCTGCCGCTCTCGCGAGCGTCGCCGACAGTCTCGACCGGGCGAGCGGCGAGCTGCATGACGCGCGCGAGTCGATCGACACGGCGGCGCTCTCCGTCGGTGCGGAGGGTGAGACATCCGGTTCCGCGGTGACGCACGCGCTCGACGCGCTGCGTGCGGGAGAGGATCACGCGCGGCGGGCTGGCCACCTGCTCACCGCGATAGAGAACCTGCGCGATCAACTGACGCAGGCGAGCGACGCCCTGAAGACGCTGATCGACTCGACCCGCGCGTCTCTTGACGAAGCGCGTGCCCTGAGGGATTCCGCGACGGATGCCGCGAGCGGCGCCGAGATCATCGATGCCGTCGCCCAGGTGGAGACGTGTCTCGCGTCGCTCGACGAGGGCGACCCTGTTGGCGCGCTCGGGCAGTTGCGGGACGCGAATCAGCGGTTGGATGCGGCGCTCGCGGGTGCGCGGAACCGGGAGCAGCGGCTCGCGCAGGCGAGGGAGGCGCTGCGGGGTGCGCTGGTGGCGGCGCGCAGTCAGGTCTCGGTGACTCACGACTTCATCGAGGGGCGGCGGGGCGGCGTCGGGCGTGAGGCGCGGACCCGGCTCGCCGAGGCGGAGCGGCTGCTCGTGCTCGCACAGGTGGAAGCCGACCCGGTCGCAGCGCTCGATATCGCACGCAGCGCGGGTACATACGCGCGCGATGCGGATGCGCTTGCGCGCTACGACATGGGGCAGTGATTCGACCCGCGAGATAGTGAACGTTCCGTATACAGACAATTCTGTATAGATGCTGTGTTTTACGCCGTATACGAACGGTTATTGCTACGCTTTTCCTTGCCGGATCTCGGCAAACCGTTCTCGGCCGCCCCAACGGCCTTCTCTCATCCCACCTCCCTCTCCTCGCTCACTCACTCACAGAGAACACGCATGTCCACGCCCATTCGCCCTGCCCACCCGCCCCTCAGCCTTCGCTCGCGACTGCTGCGCGCCACCGTCGCACTCGGCGCCGGCCTGCTCGCCGCGGGCACCGTCATCGTGCCGGCAGCCCCGGCAGCGGCATCCGCCTCGAGTCTCTACGTCTCCCCTAGCGGCAGCGGTGCAGCCTGCACCCAGCAGGCGCCCTGCACCCTGGCCACCGCCGTCGTCAGCGCGCCCGATGGCGCCACCGTCACCATGCTCGCGGGCAGCTACGGCACGCAGAGCCTCACCAAGGGCGGCGGCAGCGCGTCGGCGCCCATCACCGTGAAGACGTCCGGCTCCGTGACCGTCGACCGGCTCGAGACCGCCGTCCCTCACGTGACCTTTACGGGGCAGCGCATCACGACAGTCCTCTACGTGCAGCGGGGTGCCGACGGCACCACGGTCGACAACGTGCACGTCGACGGCGGCGGCTCCTTCATCCGTGCCCGCAACGTGACGGTGCGGGGCTCGCTCTTCGAGAACGGCACCGCGATCGACGCCATCCAGATCAAGGAGGCGCGCGACGTGCTCATCGAGAACAACACCGTGCGGGACTACAACGAGGTCGCCGGCAACAACACGCACGTCGACTGCGTGCAGGTCTTCGAGAGCCACAACGTCACGGTGCGCGCCAACAAGCTGCGCAACTGCAGCAACTCGGCTTTCATCGTCTCCCCCGGCGCCGGCACGGGCAGCTCGGGAATCGTCGTCGAGTCCAACTTCCTGCAGGGCTGCATCGTCGCGAAGCCCGGATGCCGCGGCGGAGCCACCCTTGAGGCCCGCGAGCCCACCGCAACGGGCACGGTGATCCGCAACAACACGATCACGAACGGCGCAACCCGCATCGCAGCGACCGCAGGGCTTGTCTTCGACCGCAACCTCGTCGAGTTCCTCTACGACTGCAAGAGCCCCATGACCAATACGGTCGTCTCGCGCTGGAACTCCGCCATGTGCGCCCAGCCGTCACAGCTCGGCAGCAAGGGCAACCGCCAGGGCACCGTTGGCTTTGTCAACGTCTCCGCGGGCGACCTGCGCCTGGTGGATGCCGCACAGGCGACCATTTCGGGCGGCCCCAGCATCACCCCTGCCGCCCGTGACATCGACGGTGAGGCAGTCTCCCCGAGCATCGCGGGCGCCCACTCGCCGCGCAGCTCAGCCGCTGCTCTGGCTCCCGCTCCCGCGCCTGCTCCCGCTCCGGCTCCGGCTCCGGCTCCCGCGCCTCCCGTGACCGCGCCCGCGCCCGCGCCTCAGCCCACGCCTCAGCCCACGACGGGCACCCTCACCGCCGGCCCGCGCGGCACCGGCACGACCTGCACGGCCGCGGCCCCCTGCACGCTCAGCACGGCCATGAGCCGCGCAAAGGCGGGCGACACCGTCACGCTCCTCGCGGGCGACTACGGCTCCCCCACGGTCCAGGCTGCGGGCGGAACCGCGAGCGCACCCGTCACGGTGCGCGGCGCAGGCGTCGACAGCACGCGCTTCGGCAAGCTCACGCTCGCCACGCCCTACGTGACATGGACGGGCATCGAGACCCGCAACGGCCTCGCCACGACGAGCGCAGCCAAGGGCACCGTGCTCGACGGCGTGCGGGCGCAGGGCGTCGGCATGTACCTCACCTCGTCCGACACAACCGTCAAGGGTTCGACCCTGCGCAACGGCACGGGCGGCGACGGCATCCAGATTCGCGGCGCGCAGCGCGTCACAATCGCCGACACGACCGTGCAAGGCTTCGGTGGGGCCGGCGACTGCCTGCAGATCGTCGGCGGCGGCACCATCACGGTGCGCGGCTCGTCGTTCTCCGCCTGCGGCGGCAACGGCATCCTGCTCACCTCCTCCCCCCGCACCGTCACGATCGAGGGCAACTCGGTCGGCAGCACGGGCCGCGCCTCCATCGATGCGCGTGACGGCGTGGCGGTGACGCTCCGGAACAACAGCACGGATGCCTCGGTGCTGCAGTAGGCTCCGCGGCCGGTTCGCGCAACATCGGTGATACGGCGACTCGCCGGGTGAGGCATCCGCTTCTCCCGGCGAGTCGCCGTTCGTCTATCCATTCGGCACCGTCGGCGGCACCAGCCCCGCACGAGGGGTGGTCAAACACCCCGCGGATGGTATTGGATAGCGGCAGGGGGACGCGGGGCACAGTGGCCACGGGGAACGGGGGACATGTCCCCCGAAATGAGGACACTGTGCGCTAAGCTTTGGCAACCCGATACCTCCCCTACGGAGGCGGCAGACCATGCGGCCGCCGGCAGGCTGGAACGCAACGCGGGAGTGCTGAAATGACGGATTCGTCCAACAACGCCGCCCCGGCAGGCTGGTACGTCGACCCGATGACGCGCCAACACCTCCGGTGGTGGAACGGTCAAGCATGGACCGAGAGCGTCGCCCCACTGCCCGGCAGCGCCGCCCCTGCCGCCGCCGCGCCTGCACCCCGCGTGCAACAGCGCTTCGCCCTCGGCGCCGCCGACGAGAGCACCCAGGCCGCTGCCGCCCAGACCCAGGCCGCCGCGGAGCGATTCGCGCCCGCCGCCCAGCACAACGGCGAGAGCCTCCACACGGGGCAGCAGCAGACGGCCGCCCGCCAGCCTGCTTCCCAGCAGACGACGGCACAGCCGGCCTCTGGAGTGGCCGCACAGGCCACGCCGCAGCCCTTCGTGACACAGGTGCCCGCCTACGCCGCCCGCACCGAGCCCGCGCGGACGGAGGCGGAGGTCGACGCGCAGCCCGCCATCCCCTGGCCCGCCATGGGTGCCGGCGCTCCCGCCGCATCCCACTACACGCCCCAGTACGGCGACGCCCTCGACCTACTCAAGGGCACCTCGCTCGTCTCCGGCTCGGGAGGCGCAGACGCCACCCCCGGTTATCGCCGCACATCGTCGGCACCCGCCGCCGCAGCATCCGGGTTCGCCCCATCCGACTACCCCGGCCAGACCGCGACGGATGCCGCGACCTCGACCACCCCGCACCGCCAACAGCCTCCTCACGCCGAGGTGCACCCCGACCTCGCCTTCGCCACCCGCCAGCAGCAGGAAGACGCCGCCCGCGCAGCCGACGAGGCGCACCGCGCCGAGCTCGCACGGCAGGAGGCTGCGCGGCTGGAATGGGACCGGCAGTTCCAGGCACAGCAGGCCCTCGCCGAGGAGCAGCGCCTCGCTGAACTGCAGCAGGCCCAAGCCCACGCCGCGCAGGCCACGACACCGGGTGCCGCGCCGACCGCCGTCACAACCGACAACGAGCTCGAGTCGACGCTCATGTCGCGCCGTCAGCGCCGCGAGAAGGCGGAGAACCAGGCGCCAGCACCGGCACCCGCCCCTTTCGAGGCATCCGACGACAAGGACGACGACATCTGGGCCGGCCACGGCGAACGGCGGGCGGATGTCGCGCCCCAATGGTCCACCGTGGGGCGAGCCCGAGCGGCCGAACGCCAGCAGCTCACGCCGCGCCACTGGGGCACCATCTCGGTCTGGCTCCTCACCGTGACGCCCTGGCTCGGGGCCCTCGCCGCCTTCGTGGCGCTCGCGCTCTTCGACGCGTGGTCGCTGCCCGCGCTCGGCGTGCTCGCGCTCCCCTGGCTGGTGGGAGTGCTGTGGGCGCAGCAGGACTCGACGCGGCTGAGCGACTACGGGCACCACCGTCCGGCACGCGCCGCCTGGGCCATGCTGACCGCGCCCGTGTACCTGATCGTCCGCACGCTTCGCGTGCGCCGCGAGGTGGGTGCGGGATGGGCTCCCCTCATCGGGTGGTTCGCCAACGCGGCCGTCGTCGTCGCGATCGTGCTTGCGGTCGGCCTCGCGCCCGACGCCCTCCCCGCCTATGTCGTGACAGCCCTCGAACCGCTCCGCGAGACCGCCGCGGCCTGGGTCGGCAACTGACAAGCGCCAGGCGCCGAACGGCCTGAACCTTCACTGAGTATTCCCCCTCGCGAGCGACCGGCGAGCCTATCGTGGCGGCATGAGTAACCACGAGCACGACCGCCACAACCGCGCCGAGGCACCCCTCGGCGCCCTCTCCCCCGGCTCAACCGCTACCGGCGAACCGAGCGAGACGGAGAGACAGTGGCTGGCCGAGTTCGGCACGGTGCCACCCCACGTGACCCGTTCGCCCGCCGACCCGGAAGCACTCGTCCGGGGCCAGCGAGTGACGACGGCGCACGACATGGAGCCAGGCCCCCTTCCAGAGGGCAACGTAGGAGGAGGAGACATGATGGATCGCACACCCCACCCCGAGCAGCCCGCCGAGGGCAGCGACAAGCCCGGCTACACGGAGGGCACGGCGCCCCAGGCCGAGGAGTCCACGGGCGACACCGACGACGACTCCGTCGGCGAGGATATCCTCGCGGCCGCCCCCGGTCGCCTCAATCAGGACCTCGATGAGCCGAGTAAGTCGGACCCCGAGGATCTCGGCCCCGAGCATCCGGTCGGTTCCCCCTAGAAGGAGGCGTCGATGGCGCGGGAGAACGAACCCAACCTGGAATACGAACCCAACCTCGAGGATGAGCGCGAGGAGGAGTTGACGGACGAGCCCGAGATCACGGCACCGCCCACGATCGACCCCGACGAGCGCATCGAGGCAGACGAGGACGATGACGAGGCCTACGACGGCGACCGTCGCGTCTAGCCCCGTCGCACCACCGTTACGCCGCCGTGCAGCCTAGAGCTGTGCGGCGGCGTCGTCGTTTGCGGCGAGGCGCCGGGCTGCGCGGCGGCGCTGAGCCACCACGAACATCGCCATGAAGACAAGCGTCGTCACGACGCTCGCGGCGAGGAAGGCGAGCGCGACCGGCTGCGTCACGACGCCTCCGCCCGTGACGACCGTGAGGGCGGAAGCGACTATCGCGTGTACCAGGATCGCGACGCCGAGGCGCTGGCCGACAGAACCATTGCCGAGGTAACCCAGCAGCACGGCGAATGCCGCCACCGCGAGCACGACAGCGCCCACCGTGAGTGCCGTGTTCTGCATCGGGAAGAGTTGCACGACCCAGAAGCCCCACACGAGCCCGATGAGCACGGTCGCGAAGAGTCGGCTTCCCGTGAGCTCGAGGATCGGCTGGGCGAAACCGCGGATTCCGAGCTCCTGGAGCGCCGCCGCCACGATCACCCCGCCGATCGTGATGCCGAAGGGGATCGCATCGGGGGTGGCATCCGTGGTCGGCCAATCAACGCCCGCAAGGGCGACTCCCGCGAAGAGCAGCCCCACCAAGACGGCGGATGCCACAAGCCCCAGCACGAGGTGTGCGACGACCTGGCGCTGCCCCACGGGCGCGGGCATGAGGTCTCGGAGCGTGCCCCGCCCGGCCGCCCATCCCGCCAGCGCGCCGACCGCCGGGCCGAGACCCGCGAGGGGGAGGACACCGGCGCCGAAGCCGCTCAGGTCCTGCCAGATGTCGAGGCCGACAGAGACCAGCCCCGCGACGAGGGCGAAGACGATGAGCGGGGCGAAGGCACGCTCAAGGCGCGCAGGTGCGGGGGATGTCACCCTTCAATCGTAGGTCGGGTTTTGTTGCGCCCCTCGCGGGAACCGGAAGTCAGCCGAGGTCTTCCAGCATCCGCCGGCAGCTCGACTCGCAGCGGCGGCAGGCCTCGGCGCAGGCCCGGCAGTGTTCGTGCATGTCGCTATGGCTCTCGCACTCGGCGGCACACGCGGCGCAGGCGGCGACGCACGCCGACAGCAGTGAGGCGAGGATGTTCGTGTCGGTGCTGCCCTGTCGGCTCAGCACGCGCAGGGTCGCCTCGCAGATGTCGGCGCAGTCCTGATCGGTGCGGATGCACTGCCTCAGGTCGGCGACCATGTCCTCGTGCAGACAGGCATCCGCACAGGAGAGGCACGCCTGCATGCAGGCGAGCACGTCGTCGATGACGGCGGCGAGATCTGCCGTGTTGGCACCCGCCGAAGGGTGTGTCTTGAGCATCGTCTCGGTAGTCATGGGCGCCACGCTACGACGCGCGGCCGCTGCTGGGGCGGATGCGGAGGGAATTTCCAGCACGGGCGCAGCCGCCGCGACCTAGCGTGAGCCGCATGAGCCCAGACAGCAACAGCGCAGACACCAGCGGCGGAACGCATTTCGCCCCCAAGACGGCCATCGTCACGGGATCCGACTCCGGAATCGGCGAGGCGACGGCGGTCGCCCTCGCCCGGGCAGGCCTCGACGTGGGCATCACATGGCACAGCGACGAGGCCGGAGCGCAGAGCACGGCGGAGAAAGTCCGCTCGCTGGGGCAGCACGCCGTCGTCGAGCACCTCGATCTGACGGACGTGCCCGGGTGCGGGGATGTCATCGACCGCCTCGCCGAGCAGCTGGGTGGCGTCGACGTCTTCGTCAACAACGCGGGCACAGGAGCCGCCGTCTCCCTCCTCGACATGGCCTACGACGACTGGCGCAGGGTCGTCGTGACCGACCTCGACGCCGCATTCGTGTGCATCCAGAGGGCGGCCAGACGGATGGTAGCTGCCGGCCGCGGCGGGCGCATCATCGCCACCACGAGCGTGCACGAGCACGCGCCCCGCGTCGGCTCCTCCGCCTACGACGCCGCCAAGCACGGCCTCGGTGGGCTCGTCAAGACCGCCGCAATCGAGCTGGGCCAGCACGGCATCACGGTCAACTCGGTGGCACCCGGGGAGATCGCGACGCCCATGACGGGGCAGGAGGACGAGAACCCGCGGGGCACGCAGCGGCCGGGGATCCCCCTCGGCCGTCCCGGCGACGCTCGGGAAGTGGCATCCGTCATCGCGTTCCTCGCGTCGGAACACTCCGCCTACGTCACCGGTGCATCGTTCGTGGTCGACGGCGGAATGCTGCAGATGGGTCCGCAGGGCGGCTCGCACATCCTCAGCGACGACTGGCGCTCACCGGAGAAGCAGTAGGCGACGATCACTCCGTTCTCCCCTTGAAGACTCAGGTGCCCTGGCGTAGACCCTGAACCATCAGGCACACGAACGCCGGATCACTGAGGAGGGCGAACAATGACAACGCCGGAGGAACGAAACGACCAGGCCGCACGGGATGCGGCCGCCCGCGACGCAGCGGCCCGCGACACGACCCCAGAGACGACGGCACGGCACGACGCCGCCACCCCCGCCGCGGTGCCCGCGGGCAATCGCACGACCTTCCGTGAGGAGGTGCTCGAGCGCGAAGAGGAACGCTTCGGCGGCATCAAGGTCGGCTCGGCCTTCTTCGGTTGGCTTGCCGCCGTCGGCACGGGTGTGCTGCTGACGGGTCTCGCCGCCGGCCTTCTGACCCTTTTCGGCCTCGAGGTCGGCTTCAACAATGCCGCCGACGCCGCAGCCGAGAACGCCGACACGGTCGCCCTCGTCGCCGCCATCACACTCATCGTCGTCATGTTCGTGGCGTACTACTGCGGCGGCTACGTCGCCGGGCGCATGGCGCGCTTCGACGGCGCCAAGCAGGGCCTCATGGTCTTCGTGTGGGCACTCATCATTGCGGTCGTCGTCGCCATCATCGCCGCCGTCACGGGCGATGCCTTCAACCTGCTGTCGGGCATCCAGTCGGTTCCGAGCCTGCCGCTCGGTGAGGCGGATGTCACGGTCGCCAGCATCGTCACCGCCATCATCCTCGCGCTCGCCATGCTCGGCGGCGCGGTGCTCGGCGGCATCGCCGGCATGCGCTTCCACCGCCGCGTGGACCGGGAAGGACTCGGCCGATGATCGAGAACACCCTCGTCGGCAGCATCATGGGCGCCCCCGCCGTGGGGCCCGACGACGAGAAGATCGGCACCGTGGGCCAGGTCTTCGTCGAACCGCACACGGGCGCGCCAAACTGGGCGACCGTGCACACGGGCCTCTTCGGGCGTCACGAGACCTTCGTGCCGCTCGATCGCGCCACCTTCGACCGGGAGGTGCTGCACCTGCCCTACGACAAGGACACGATCAAGGATGCCCCGAGAATCGACACCGACGAGGCGCTGAGCCCCGACGCTGAGGCCGAGCTGTATCGCTACTACGGCATCACGCCCGACATCCCCTCGGTTGATTCCAAGGATGCGGGAGCGCCCGGCAGTGGGTCCGAGCCCGCGGAGACATCCGCCGCCAGCCCCGAACGCCACCCCGACCGGGATGCGGAGACGGCCGGCGCCGATTACGCGCGCGAGTCGCGGATGCGGCGGTACGAGGCATCCGACGCTGCCGGCTCCGGGGATAGCGGCTCCGCGGAGGGCCGCCCTGTCGAGAACACCGTCACGCCCGGCGACTCAGACGTGCCCGCGATGGACCCCGGCTTCGGCGACCCTGTCGTCGACGAGCAGGGCGACGTCTCCTCGGCCGGTCCCGCTGACGAGACACCCGCTCCCGCCTCCGGCGACGAGACGCCTCCGCGGAGCGGGCCGAAGCACCGGGCCTGAGCGGCTGTGCCTCTAGATCACGCTGTGCCTTTGCTCCACATTTGGGCAGCCGCGGATGCTGCGTCCTAACGTGTGCGGCATGACTAGCAACGACGCCAACATCGACAGCACAGGCAACGTCGGCGGCGAGCCGTCGGATCTCGGCGCCGACGCCAACCCCTTCGAGCAGGGAACGGGCGACCCTACAGGGGCGGGAACCGTCGAGACGCCCAACGTCGACGGGGGCCGCCAGGAGGGGTCTCCGGATGAGGTTGAGCCTGCGGCATCCGACCCGCAGCCGAACGATCCGATCGACGCGGCCCGCGAGTCGAAGGAGACGGTGACGAACGACGCCGTCGCAGGTGAGACGGTCGAGGGTTCGCCGGCGGGCGAGGAGGGCCCGGGGCTGATCGAGCCGAACGCGGGTTTCAGTGACGACGAGAACCAGGTCGACTTCGAGGCCGTCGAGGGCGCCGGCGACACGGTCGCCACGGAGGGCGAGCCCGACCCGGACGGCGGGCTCTCGCGCCGCTGAGCTGAGGCTGTCCCCCCACCCCTCCACCACAACACTGCGGTGTTTTCTGCACAACGCGGCGCCTTGGATCCGCGCGCTGAGCAGAAAACACCGCGCTGTTGTGACTGCGGAGGGGCCCGTCAGTCCCCGTCGCCGCCGTCGACGCCCCAGTCGACGACCCCGTCGTCGGCGACTCCCACCTCGGCGGTGTGCTCCGGCGTGCCCCCGAGGGAATCGCCGGCCTGCGGCATCCGCTTGTACGGGTTCGGGTCTGTCACGTCGCTCATGCTGCGCTGATGCCGAACAGGCCGATGATCAGCGAAATCGCGAGGAACACGACGAGCTCGTGGGCGACGTTGAGGAGGGTCAGCTTGGCCGGGCGGTTCTCGAACGCGTCGTGGGTCGCGAGGCGCACGGCGGTGAGGCCGAACCACAGGATGATCGCAGTCACGACCGAATTCTGGAGGAAGCTGCCGCCGTAGAACTCGTGCGCGATCGCAGCCGCTCCGGCGAGCACCCACGACGTGATGAACCCCGCCACGATGCCCACGGCAATGGCGATGAACCCGTTGCGGTTCCGCTCGACGCGGGCCGCCTTCTCCCACCAGGTGCCGAACGTCTGCGGCATGTACCAGACGGAGCCGATGATCATCGTCGCGACGGTGGCGACGATGACGGCGAGCCAGTTGATTTCGGGGACCATGCGGTGCTCCTCTTCGGGTTGGGTCGGATGCTACTCCGTTGCGCCCTCGCGCGAAATGGGGGCTTCGCAGCCCAAGCGCTACTGCCACGATTGCAGGATGGACATGTTCGCCGAAATGTTGGGTAGCTATGCAATCGTCGTGTGGGTGGTCGTGCCGGCACTGACGCTGCTCCTGCTGTACGGCGTGATTCGCATCGGCGTGGCCCGGGCGCTTCGGGATCATCAACTCTGGATGGAGAAGAACCGGCCAGATGACCTGCTGTCGTCGGTCGACAAGTTCTGAACCATCGGCTTTTCCGCTCGCCTCGCTTCTTCGCGGCGTCCGACAGAACCGCCTCGCTCAACGGGGCTAGCGCTCTGGACGCTGCTTGCTGATAGAACTGCATCGTGTATAGCCGAGAGAAGCAGCTCACAATCCGTCACGACATCTTCCGATGGCTCGATCAGAAGTTGGACCGCGGGCAGTATGAATACACGCGCGAAGAGCTGTCGAGCTACGAGTACGACGGCATCCGACTGCCGCTGCTCGACCGGGGCCGCGGCATCCGAAATCCGGCCACATTCTCCGCGACGCTGAGCATCATGACGAGCCTGAAAAGCCCCTACAACGATGTCTTGGACACCAGTACCTTCGTCAAGTATGACTACCGCAGCAACGGCTCCTCAGACAATCTCAAGTTAAAAGCAGCGCTCTTCGGACAGGATCCACTCATTTACTTCGAAGCACTCCGCCGAGGAGTGTATGCGGCCCACTATCCGGTGTACGTGGTCGCCGACGATCCAACTGCAGAAGTCTTCACCATCGCAATGGACGAGGCGCTGCGCTTCTTCGGTGACCCTGCGACGATGTCGGTCGACCAGCGCCGATACGCAGAACGAACTGTCAAGGCCCGACTTCACCAGCCCGCTTTTCGAGCCAAAGTGATGCACGCCTACAGCGACGCTTGTGCGATCTGTTCTCTGCGCCACCTTGAACTGCTAGATGCTGCGCACATCATTGCTGATCATGAAGCTACGGGCTTCGCGAGCGTCACGAATGGGCTGGCGCTCTGTAAAATTCATCACGCCGCGTACGACCGCAACTTACTCGGGATTTCCCCCGACTACCGGGTACACATCGACAATGACTTGCTCGATGAAGTAGACGGGCCAATGCTTCGCCACGGACTCCAGGACATGCACGGACGGGCACTCAACTTGCCGCACCGGAAGTCCGAGTTGCCATCGGCTGACGCCCTCGCCATTCGATTCGAACAGTTCGCCGCCTGAATCTGCGCCGCCCTACGGCGTCAAGCACTCATGCAAGTCTGACTTCAGCCGCCTGCGCGGGCCCACTCAACCCGCGCTGAGGTGCCCGCGACACAATGGAAGGCATGAGCAATCCCTTCTCTGACACCTTCCCCCTCGCCCTCGGCGGCAACACCTTCGGGTGGACGAGCGACGAGGAGACGTCGCACGCCGTGATGGATGCGTTCGTGGCATCCGGGGGCAACCACATCGACACGGCCGACGGGTACTCCGCGTGGGTTCCCGGGCACAGCGGCGGGGAGTCGGAGCAGATCATCGGCAGCTGGTTGGCGCGGCGGGGCAACCGCGACAGTGTGACGGTGGCGACGAAGGTGTCGACGCATCCGGAGTACAAGGGTCTCTCCCCCGCCAACATCACCGCCGCCGCGGAGGCGTCCCTCGAGCGGCTCGGCACCGACCACATCGACCTCTACTACGCGCACTACGACGAGTCCGAGCGGCCCATGGAGGAGATCGCGGCCGCCTTCGACGCGCTCGTGACGAGCGGCAAGGTGCTCGCCATCGGCGTCTCCAACCTGAGCGCCGCACGCATCACCGAGTGGATGGAGACCGCAGAGAAGAACAACCTCGCCGCCCCCATCGCCCTGCAGCCGCACTACAACCTGCTCACCCGCGAGCCCTTCGAGAGCGAACTCGCGCCGCTCGCCGCCCAGCACGGCCTCGGCGTCTTCACCTACTTCTCGCTCGCCGCCGGCATGCTCACCGGCAAATACCGCAAGCCGGCCGACTTCGATGGTGTCGACCGCTCGCACACGCTCGGCGGATACTCCAGCGAGCAGGCGTTCCGCATCGTCGACGAGCTGGCGGATGTCGCGGCCGAGGTCGACGTGGCGCCCGCGTCCGTCGCACTCGCGTGGGTGCGGAGCAAGCCGACCGTGGTCGCCCCCATCGCCAGCGCGCGCACCGTCGAGCAACTGGACGCCCTCGTCGCGGGGGCTCGACTCGAGCTCACCGCAGAGCAGGTGGCGCGGCTCGACGAGGTGTCGGCGTAGGCACCACTCGCCCGCCGCTCGCCGGCGATGCGGTGTTTTCTGCGCGTTGCTGGCGCCGCTGCAGCCGCAACGTGCAGAAAGCACCGCAACGTCGGCGTGGCCTGCCCGCCGCTGCTACCGTCCCGCGAAGAACGCGCCCGTCGTGCGTGCCAGCGCCCACAGGTCGTCCACATGCGCCAGCTCGCGCGCCGAGTGCATCGACAGGAGAGGCACACCCACATCGACCACGCGGATGCCGAGCCGCGTCGCCGTGAGCGGGCCGATCGTCGAACCGCAGGGCATCGTGTTGTTCGACACGAACGGCTGCACACTTGCGCCCGCGGCATCCGACAGCCTCGACCAGAGGGCGGAACCGTGGGCATCCGAGGCGTACTTCTGGTTGGCGTTCAGCTTGAGGAGCGTGCCGCCGCCCGCCACGGGGCGGTTGTTGGGGTCGTGCCGCTCGGCGTAGTTGGGGTGAACGGCGTGGCCCGCATCCGCCGAGACGCACCACGACTCGGCGTAGGCGCGGCGGCGGTCCTCCGCCCCGCCCTTCAGCCCGCTGCCGATCCGCGCGAGGATGTCGTTGAGCATGGGCCCCGACGCGCCCGATCGCGAGTTGGAGCCCAACTCCTCATGGTCGAACGCCGCGAGCATGCTCACGTGGCCCTTCACCGGCTTGGCGTTGATGAGCGCGTGCAGCCCCGCGAACACCGAGCTGAGGTTGTCGAGGCGGCCGGCAGCGAAGAGCCGCTCCCCCGCCCCGAAACGGGCGGGCGGGTTGCTGTCGGCCGTGAGGATGTCGAAACCGGCCACCTGGGCGAGCTTCACGCCCGCGGCATCCGCCAGCACCTGCAGGATGTCGCCGCCGTCGGTGTCGACGCCGTAGACGGGTTGCACGTGCTGCTGCTTGTCGAGCTTGAGGCCGTCGTTGACGCCGCGGTCGAGGTGGATCGCCAGCTGCGGGATGCGGGCAAACGGTCCAGTGCGGGTGAGATGCTCGCGGCCGTCGCGGGTGACCAAGCGGCCCGCGAACTCGAGTTCACGGTCGAGCCACGAGTTGAGCAGCGGCCCTCCGTAGACCTCGACCGAGGCCTGCTTCCAGCCCTGGTTGGAGCTGCCGCCGTTCGGCTTCAGCTTGAACCCGGGCGAATCGGTGTGCGCCCCCAGGATGCGGAACGGCGTCGTCGCCGTCGCCCCCGCCGGCTGAACCCACGCCACGATCGCACCGTCGCGGATCACAAAGCGCTTGCCCGCCTTGCTCGGCCACGCCGCCGACTCGTCGAGCCGGGTGAAACCGGCCGCCTCCAACAGACGGCCCGCCTCCGCAGCAGCGTGATAGCTCGACGGCGAGGCCGCGATGAAACGGGCGAGATCTTCGATGTAGCGGTCAGCATCCGTCATGGTTCCATCCAAGCACGGCGGCGCTGGTCATCCCTCCAACGTATTCACACCCAGCGGCGGTCGACTGCAGCAGCGACGACAGACTTGCGGATGCCGCACCCGCCACCCCCTAGCGTGGGCGAACCCACACTCGACGACGAGCAGGAGACCCGCATGGCCCACCTCGAGATCCGACCCGACGTGCTCAGATCGGCGCTGGAGAGCATCCCCGACGACACCCCGTTCCTCATGCTGAACCTGCTGAGGTTCCGCGAGAAGGCGCACTACGACGCGGAGTCGAGCGAGCTGAGCGGGCGGGAGGCGTATGCGCTCTACGGAAAGCATGCGCGCGAGTATCTAACCCGGATCGGTGCGGAGGTGGTCGTCATGGGGGCGGCGCACGGCACCGTCATCGGGCCGGCGGAGGAGGACTGGCACACGGTGATGTTCGTGCGCTACCCGTCGATCGCCGCGTTCGTGGCGATGGCGAACGACCCCGAGTATGCACGGATCGCCGTGCACCGCGAGGCCGCGCTCGAGGACTCGCGGCTCATCCCCGTGGTGGCGTAGTCACAGTTTCTTGCCCGGGTTGAGGAGGCCCTCCGGGTCGAAGGCGTGCTTGACCGCGCGCTGGAGTGCGCGAAGCTCCGGCCCGAGTTCCGCCTCAAGGTGCGCCCGCTTGAGCGTGCCGATGCCGTGCTCCCCCGAGCTGGTGCCGCCGAGCGACACGGCCAGGCCGATCACGAGCTGGTAGGTCTCATTGGCCAGACCGACGGATGTCGCATCCGCCGGGTCGAACGCCACGATGGGGTGCAGATTGCCGTCGCCGATGTGCCCGGCGGTCGCGATCGGCATGCGCATCCGCTCGGCGATCTCGTCGATGCCGTCGAGAAGCTCGGCGAGGCGGGAGCGCGGCACCGAGACGTCTTCGTTGAGACTCGCCCCGGAGACGGCCCGCATGGCACCGTGCAGCGAGCGGCGCGCCTGCATGAGCGCGTCGACGCCGGCCCGGTCGCGCCCGATCTCGACCGTCGTGGCGCCGCAGAACGTCGAGATGGCCGCGTATTCGTTGGCGTCGCCCGTCGTGCGGCCCGGCTCGTCGGACTGCACGAGCAGCACCGCCTCGGCATCCGCCGGCAGGACTGCGCTCGGGTCGAAGGCGCTGATCGCGGCGACGCTGTCCCGGTCGAGGAACTCGAGGATGCTCGGCCGCCGCTCCGACGCCACCATCAGGTCGGCCGCGGCGAGCGCCGCCTTGCGGGTGCTGAACGCCGCGAGCACGCCGACGGGTTCGGCCGGCCGCGGGCGCAGCGCCACCGTCACCTCGGTGACGATGCCGAGCGTGCCCTCCGAGCCGACGATGAGCGACGTGAGGTCGAGGCCCGCGACGCCCTTGACGGTGCGGCGGCCCGTGCGCACGACGTCGCCGCTGGCCAGCACGACGGTGAGCCCACGCACGAAGTCACGCGTGACGCCGTACTTGACGCAGCGCATGCCGCCCGCGTTGGTGGCGACATTGCCGCCGATGGTGGAGGTCTGCCACGATCCGGGGTCGGGCGGATAGAAGAGTCCGACCTTCTCGGCCGCCGTTGCGAGGTCGAAGGTCAGCACCCCCGCCTCGACGGTCGCGACCTGGTCGGCGACATCGACCTCGACGATGCGGGTCATGCGCTCGAGGCTGAGCACGAGGCATCCGTCGACCGCGTTGGCGCCGCCCGCGAGACCGGTGCGTGCACCCTGAGGCACGATCGGCGCTCCGTGCCGCCCCGCTGCCTTCACCAGCGCCGCCACCTGCTCGGTCGAGGTCGGCAGCGCGACCGCGAGGGGCGCACCATGGCCCGTGCCGTCGGAGAGATCGCGATCGTAGGCGAGAGCCGCATCACCCGTGCGGAGCTGATCGGCGGGGAGGATCTCGGCGAGGTCATCGAGGAGAGAAGCCATCTGACCATCCTCGCGCAGGGCAGGGTGAGTAGCGAGCGTAGGGGTGCCCGGGTTTCGATACGGCCCTGGCGGGCCTACTCAACCAGCGGAGTCCTGGCGGGCCTACTCAACCAGCGGAGTCCTGGCGGGTCTACTCACCCAGCGGGATGCTCGACGAGGATCCCGTCTTCGTCGCTCCACAGTGTGCGGCCCGGCACGAATTCCACCCCACCGAACTCGACCGGAGCATCCACCTCGCCCTCGCCGTCCTTGGCGCTCTTGCGCGGGTTGCTTCCGAGCGCCTTCACCCCCAGGTCGAGCGTGGCCACGACCGCGCGATCGCGGATCGCCCCATTGATGACCACACCGGCCCAGCCGTTCTCGACCGCGGCCGACGCGATCAGGTCGCCCATCAGCGCCGACTCGAGCGAACCGCCGCCGTCGACCACCAACACGGCGCCTTCGCCCGGCGAGTTCAGCAGCTGCTTCACCAGCCCGTTGTCGCGGTGACAGCGCACCGTGCGGATGGGGCCACTGAAACGCGCCCGCCCTCCCAGGTCGAGCAGCTGCAGCGAGACGGATTGCAGCTCGTCCCCCCGCTGGTCATACAGGTCGGCGGTGGTGAAGCCCTCAGCGTGGATCTCGGTCATGCCGCCCACGGTAGTGCGAGGCCGGATCCTGCGGGGCGAGAGCCGCGGCATCCGACACCGTCTTCTTCGGCGACTCCTAAGAAACCGGATTCTTCACGCCGACGCTCAGCCGGTATTGGTTGCGTCCGCCCTGCTTCGCCTCGTACATCGCGGCGTCCGCCTTGGCAATGAGGTCATCGGCACCCTCGCCCTTGACTCTCACGGCGACTCCGATGCTCGTGCCCGCCCTCAGCTGATGCTCGCCGAGATCGATCGGCTCCGCGAGCCCGTCGAGGATGCGTTGCGCCACCCTCTCGGCCTCCTCGACCCCGTCGAGCTGGGGCAGCAGGACGATGAATTCGTCGCCGCCCTGGCGAGCGACGGTGTCTCCCTTGCGCACTGAGGCGACCAGGCGTGCCGCGACTCCCTGTAGGAATCGATCTCCGATGTCGTGCCCGTACCTGTCGTTGACATCCTTGAACCGGTCGAGGTCGAGGAACATGACGGCCGCGTGACTGCCATTGCGATCGGCGAGCGTCAGAGCCTGCGCCAGGCGATCGGCGAGCACACGCCGGTTGGGCAGCCCCGTGAGCGAATCAGTCTCAGCCAACTCGCGGATGCTTCGCTGGAGCGCGCGCCGCACCGCGGTGGCGTGTGCGATGAGGGCAGCGATGGAGGCCATGGCGAGGAGCCCGCTGACGAAGGTCAGGAAGGTCGGCGCGTCTCGCAGGAGTGACGCTGAGGGCAGCTCCTCCCGGGGCACGACCGACACGATCTTCCACTGCTTCGACTCTTCTTCGTAGGCGAGCGTGTCGTCTGTCTCGCCGGCCAGCCGTTCAGCGATCCGGTCGGGAAACACGGTCGAATACGCGTACATGCCGTCGCTGTCGAACTCACGACCGCCCGACCCCGCCGCGACAGTCCGCCACCTGTGCGGCTGCTCGTCAGCGAATGACTGCGGAGCGCCGAAGTATGTGCCCCACCGCTCACTCGCATGTGCTCCCAGAAGCACGTCGCCGTTTTCGTCGATCAGATAGGCCAGCTGTTGGTCGCCGATGTTGGAGAGAAATCCCCCCGCGAGCGCGATAGCCGCAATGTCCATGTAGACGTAACCCGGAGGCTGCTCCGAATCGCTGGCGACCTGCGTCGCGATTCGCACGACGGCCGAGCCGTCCCTGCCGTCGGTTTCGGCGCCCAGCACAGTCACGGAGACTTCACCCGTAGCGAGATCACGCGTGCCAGCGAAGCTCGGATGCTCGCCCCAGTTCGCTCCGGATGCCTCGCCCGCCGCGGTGACTCCCAGTATGTCCTGCCCGGTCGCGGTGACGACCCCGATGCGCTGAAGGCCTGGCTTCTTCTCCAGAAAGGCAGAGAACAGCGTTGCGAGTCTGAGTCGCTCCGCCTCGTTGCTGGTGCCACCAGCAAGACTGTCGACGTTCAGGTCTACCGCGAGCACGAGCAGGTCGGTCGCCGCGAAGTCGAGAGTCGACTCGGCGGCGCGCTTCGTCAGGGTGGTGGAGGCGGATCGGCTCGATTCGAGTTCAAGTTGCGCCCGACTGGCCTGGCCGGTGAGCACCACCATGAACGCAACCGTGAACGCCACGCCCAGCGCCAGCCACGTGCGAAGGAAGGGCCAAGCGTGCTCACGGAGGGTCGGCCGGGGTACGACGGTGTCCACCGTGTCGCGCTTCATATATTGGATCCTAAGCGAGGAGGACAGACAAATCTGTCTCCCAGTTCGGGGGTCTCAGGTGAGGCGACCCTGCGCACGAGGTCAGCCACCGACCGGTGCCCGCAGCCCGATGGGGCGCCAAGCAGTGGTGGGAATCCCATCAGCCCATCCCGACGGGCGCGCGCCCGCTCACGCAGTAGTGGTTGGGGCCCATCTCCTTGGCCTCATACATCGCGGCGTCGGCATTGGCCACGAGGGTGTCGGCGCATTCGCCGTCGAGCCGCATGGCGACACCGATGCTGGTGGCGGCGCGAAGCGTGAAACCGTCGATGACAAAGGGATCCTGCAGCCCATCGATGATGCGACGCGCGACGGCCTCCGCCTCGTCGCGGCCCTCGATCTCCGAGAGCAGCACGACGAACTCGTCACCACCGTGACGAGCGAGGGTGTCACTCGCGCGCAGGCTCTCCCTGATGCGTCGGGCGATCTGCTTGAGGAACTCGTCGCCGACCACATGGCCGTAGTCGTCGTTCACTCCCTTGAAGCCGTCGAGGTCGAGGAACATGACGGCGATGGCCGCCGAGCGGCGGTCGGCCGATCCGATCGCCAGGTCGAGACGATCGGCGAAGACCCGCCGGTTGGGCAGTCCGGTGAGTTCGTCGCGGTAGGCCAGGCGACGGATCTCCTCCTGGTATTCACGGATCTCGGTGATGTCGCGGAAGACGATGACGGCGCCCTCCGCCTGTCCGTCGACGATGAGCGGGGCGGCGCTGACCCCCACGTGCAGCGCGCTGCCGTCCCTGCGCTCGAAGATCTCGTCGTCACTGCGGAAGGTCGCGCCCGCAGTGGCGACGGCGAGCATGGGGCAGTCTTCTGCCGCGAGGGCGTGCTCCGGATGGCTGTGGAAGAGCTCGTGTGATCCCCGGCCGAGCATCTCGTCGCGACCCCACCCGAGCAGCCGCTCACTCTCCGGGTTGGCATCGGTGATGCGCCCCTGCCTGTCGACCACGATGAGTCCGTCGCCGAGGGTGTCGCGGATGGCCGCCAGTCGTGTCGCCGCCTGCCGCACGGAGCGGCGGAGCCCGCGGCGTCCGACCAGCAGCTGGGTGATGAGGGCGGTCACTCCGAGCAGTATGACGAGCCCGGCGAGATAGGCGGCAAGGAGCTCCGGATGCCGCGTGATGCTGGCCGACGGGAGCGCGGATTGTGGCACGAACCCGATCGCCGTCCACGCTTCGACCCGGTCACTCTCGGCGCCCAGGGGCTCCTTCACTCCGCGGCGCTCCGCCTCCAGTCGTTCCATCGCCAGGCCGGGGTGCACCGCCGCGAACCCGTAGAGCCCCTCGTCGCCGCGGTGTCGGCCACTGCTTGTCGCACTGATCTCCTGCCACGACCGGGGGTGCTGGTCTGCGAGCCCGTCCCCGCCGAGGATGGCCGTCCAGGAGGTGTCAGGGCCTTCACCGACGAGCCATTGCCCGGCACCGTCGACCAGGTAGACGTGCTGGCCGTGGTCGAAGTACCGCCGCAACCGGTCGATCAGCATCGCACCGTCGACGGTGACGATCACCGTGCCCGCCCTGTCGCCGTGAGCGTCGAACGCGGGTGTGGCGATGCGAACGATCGGATGCAGCGGGCGCACGATCGCCCCGTCATCCTTGGTGAGTTCGAACGGGGAGACGAACACCTCACCCGGTTCGATCTCGGCGGCGAAACCCGAGACGTCGTAGGCGGAGAGGTCGTCGAGTGCGTGTTCGGGGATGCGCCTGATCTGGCCGTCGTCGGAGACCACCCGCACGATTTCACGGTCGTCGAGCCCGATGTAGCGCACGTCTTCGAAGACACTCTCGTTTGCGGCGAGGGCGGCAAAGGTCTCGGCTGCCGAACTCTTCGCCTCGGCGGTCATCTCGGTTCCGAGCGAGACCGTCGCCGGGGCCTGGGCGATGAACAGCACGTCGGACACGGCCCCGTCGAGTCGCCCCTCCATCACCTCCACGGCGCTCTGCGCGCTTGTCTCGAGTTCGAGCGCGAGGGCCGCTGTCTCGCGCTCGGTCGCCACGGCGAGCGCTGCGAACACGACCGCGCTGAACACGGATGCCACGACAAGACACGCGATCGCCACCGGTCCGACGACACGGAGCACGCGTGCCATTCGGGTGCGGAGGGGGAGGGTCACGTTCGCAGCGTAGTCCTCCGAAATGACGACAGACCGCTTTGTCTCCCCTATTGGGGGCAAGCGCCATGGCCGCCGCCAGGGGCAGCACGAACACGGAACGCCACACGCGTTCCCACGCCCGTGATTGGGGGGAACGGGTGGGATGCGCGTGTGGCGCAGTCTCGAGCATAGTCCTCCAAAAAGAGGACAGACGCACTTGTCTCCCCAATTGGGGGTAGGGGTACAACGTCGACGGTCGTCAGTGGTGGATGACAGGCTGGGGTGATGACCGACAAGACCCTCGATTCCGCCCTCACCGTGCTGCGGACTCTCGTCGGCCGCCCCGACGCGGAGTTCCACGAAGGCCAGTACGAGGCGATCTCCACCCTCGTCGAGGGGCGCCGACGGGCACTCGTCGTGCAACGCACCGGGTGGGGCAAGTCGGCCGTCTACTTCGTCGCCACGCTCCTCCTGCGACAGCGGGGCGCGGGCCCGACCGTGCTCGTCTCACCGCTGCTCGCCCTCATGCGCGACCAGATCGCCGCCGCCGAGCGAGCCGGCGTGCGTGCCGTCGCCATGAACTCCACCAACGCGCACGAGTGGGGCGACGTGCTCGCCGCCCTCGACCGCGACGAGGTCGACGTGCTGCTCGTCTCACCCGAGCGCCTCAACAACCCCTCATTCCGCGAACAACAGCTGCCCGCCCTGGTGCGCCGACTCGGGATGCTCGTGGTCGACGAGGCCCACTGCATCAGCGATTGGGGCCACGACTTCAGGCCCGACTACCGCCGTCTGCGTGACCTCATCGCCCAGATGCCCCCGGGGGTGCCGGTGCTGGCGACAACGGCGACCGCCAACAGCCGCGTCGTCGCCGACGTGGAGGAGCAGCTCTCCTCGGGCGAGGAGGTCGCCACCATCCGCGGCCCGCTCGCCCGCGCATCCCTCCGACTCGGCGTGCTGCGCCTGCCCGATTCGAAGGCACGCCTGGCCTGGCTGCTCACACACCTCGGCTCACTGCCCGGCTCCGGCATCATCTACGCGCTCACCGTCTCCGCCGCCGAAGACACCGCCCGACTCCTGCGCGACGCCGGCCACGACGTGCGCGCCTACACCGGCCAGACCGACCCGGGCGAGCGCGAGCAACTCGAGGGTCGACTCAAGAACAACGGCGTCAAAGCCCTCGTGGCCACCAGCGCCCTCGGCATGGGCTTCGACAAGCCAGACCTCGGCTTTGTGCTTCACCTCGGCGCGCCCTCCTCCCCCGTCGCCTACTACCAGCAGGTCGGCCGCGCCGGGCGTGCCACCGACAACGCCGACGTGCTGCTGCTTCCCGGCCGAGAAGATCCCGACATCTGGCAGTACTTCGCCACCGCATCGATGCCGTCGCAGGAGCGCGCCGAGACGGTGATCGCCGCACTCTCCACCGACTCACCGACGTCCACTCCCGCGCTCGAGGCGCGGGTGAACATCCGGCGCACCCCGCTCGAGCTGCTGCTCAAGGTGCTCGACGTCGACGGAGCCGTGCGCCGTGTGCAGGGCGGCTGGGTGGCGACCGGCACCCCGTGGAGCTACGACGCCGAGCGCTACGAGCGCATCGCCGCCGAACGCGTCGCCGAACAGCAGCACATGCTCGACTATGAGCAGACCGGCACCTGCCGCATGGAATACCTACAGCGCTCCCTCGACGACGACACCGCCCAGCCGTGCGGACGCTGCGACAACTGTGCCGGCGCCTGGTACCCCACGGAGGTCGCAGCCGATGCCGCCGCGAGCGCCGCGACATCCCTCGACCGCGTCGGTGTTCCTGTGGAGCCCCGCGCCCAGTGGCCGACCGGCGCAGACCGACTCGGCCTGCCCGTCAAGGGACGCATCGCCCCCGATGAGCGGATGTCGGAGGGCCGCGCCCTCGCCCGCCTCACCGACCTCGGCTGGGGCAACACCCTGCGCGCGATCTTCGCAGCGGGAGCTCCGGATGCCGCGGCCTCCCCCGCCCTCATCGACGCGTGTGTGCGCGTGCTCGCCGACTGGGGCTGGGAGGAGAGGCCGGCCGCCATTGTCACCGTGCCGTCGCGCTCCCGGCCGCTGCTGGTGTCGTCGGTCGCGGACGGGCTGTCTGCAGCGGGACGCCTGCCGCACCTCGGCTCACTGTCTCTCGCCGGCGGCGGCCCCTCCGGCGAACCCGGCGGCAACAGTGCCTACCGGCTCGCCGGCGTGTGGAACCGCTTCGAGGTCGGCCCACAGCTGGCTCAAGACCTCGCCGGGCTGGGCCGCCCCGTGCTGCTGATCGACGACCTCGCCGACAGCCGCTGGACTCTCACGGTCGCCGCCCGCGAATTGCGGCGAGCCGGGGCATCCGCGGTGCTGCCGTTCGTGCTCGCGCTGCGCGGGTGACCCCACCCGGCCGGTTTCGATACGGCCCTGGCGGGCCTACTCAACCAGCGCACCGGCCGGTTGAGTAGCGAGCGCCAGCGAGCGTATCGAAACCCCACCCGCGGTGTCGCTACCGCCCTCGCGGCCTACTCGACCGGCGAGATGCGCGCCGCCGTCACCGCGTCGAGCGCCGCAGCGATCGGTGCGTGCGCCTCGAACGGCACCGCAAAGAGCCCTGCGCCGATCGGTCGCCCTGCACCCCACACGGTCTTGTGGGTGAAGCCGCGCACGGCATCCGGTGCCACACTGCGGATGGCCTCGACCACGGCCGCATAGGCCTCGCGGTCGTCGACGATGTCGGCGAGCGGGGTGCCGAGGTGCACGGGGCCGGGCGCTGCAGTGGGGGCGGGGGCGGGCACCGTCCACGAGTGCGCGCCCGAACCGACCTCGTGGCTCGAGCCGCCTGGCAGCAGCACCTGGGCGCGCGTGTTCGGCGGCACGACGGCGGTGACCTCGATCGAGCCATCGACGCGAGCCCACCCCGCGGCAGCGCGTCCGTACGGTGTCTCATGCTCGGCGCGAGCATGATCGAGGCCGGGCAGCACGGTGGGCGCGAGCCGCAGCATCCGATAGCCGGGGGCGGCGGGCGCCAGGCCTGCGATGGCCGTGTGCAGCCAGTCGGCGACCGAGCCGAGCGCGTAGTGGTTGAACGAGGTCATCTCGCCCGGGTTGATGGTGCCGTCGGGCAGCATGCTGTCCCAGCGCTCCCACACGGTGGTCGCCCCCATGGTGACGGGGTAGAGCCACGAGGGGTCCTCGGTCTGCAGCAGCAGTCGGGATGCCGCATCCGCATGCCCCGTCAGGGTGAGGGCGGGCGCGACGAGGGGTGTGCCCACGAAGCCCGTACCGATGCGGTACCCGGCCTCCCTCACGAGTGTCGCGAGGCGTGCCCCCATCGCGGGCAGCTCGTGCTCGTCGGCGAGGCCGAACATGATCGCAAGCGCGTAGGCGGTCTGCGCGTCAGACATCAGGCGCCCGGCGGGGGTCACATACTCCGCGCGGAATGCAGCGCGCACCAGGGCGGCCTCGCGGGCGTAGCGCTCAGCGTCATCGCCACGTCCGAGCACGGATGCCGCGCGCGCGACGATGCCGAGGCTGTGGAACAGGTACGCGCTCGCGACGATGTCGGAGTCGACCTTCGCCTTCGCCGGGGAATCGGCCGGGGCATCCGGGTCGAGCCAGTCGCCGAACTGGAACTGCCCCTCCCAGAGGTGGCGATCGCTCGAGACCCCCAGCTCGAAGTCGACCCAGGCCTTCATGCTCTCGTACTGCACCTCCAGCACGCCCCTGTCGCCGAAACGCGCGAAGAGGGTGTCGGGCACTACCGTCGCGGCGTCGCCCCACGCCGCCGCACCACCGCTGAAGAAGGGCAGGGCGTTGGGCACCACCATGGTGACGGCGCCGTCGGCGGCCCGCTGCTCGATCTCGAGGTCGCGCAACCAGGAGGCGAGGAACCCGTCGCAGTCGTAGAGAAAGCTCGCAGTGGGCGCGAAGACCTGCACGTCGCCCGTCCAGCCCATCCGCTCGTCGCGCTGCGGGCAGTCGGTCGGCAGTGAGAGGAAGTTGCCGCGCATTCCCCACACCACGTTCTCGTGAAGCCGGTTGACGAGCTCGTCGGAGCTCTCGAACCAGCCGGTGCGCGGCATGTCGGAGTGGATGACGAGGGCCGTGACATCCGCCGGGTCGACCGCGAGCCCATCGACCTGCACGTAGCGGAAGCCGTGGAAGGTGAACCGGGGTTGCCAGACGAGCTCCCCCTCGCCGAGGGTGATCTCGTCGCGCTGGGCGGCCCGGCGCAGCGGCCGGGTGCCGAGCTCGCCGTGTTCGAGCACCTCGGCGTGCGTCAGGGTGACCGTGTCACCGGGCGTGCCGGTGAGACGCAGGCGGATGCCGCCCACCAGGTTCTGGCCGAAGTCGAGCACGGTCGCGCCGGAGGGTGTGGTGATGACCTCGGCGACAGGCAGCTCCTGGATGACCCGCACGGGCGGGGCGCTGCGCGGTTCGGGGGTGGGGAACGCGCCGTCGACGCGCACTGCCGCCCAGTCGGAGTCGCCGAAGCCCGCGGACGACCAGCCGGGCTGCTCCCGGCGGGCGTCGTAGGTCTCGCCGGCATAGAGTCCGCTCGCGACGAGGGGGCCTGCAGTGCTGGCCCGCCACGAGGCATCCGACACGATCGTCTCCGAGGCCCCGTCGACATACTCGATGACGAGCTGCACCGCGGCGGCCGGCTGCTCGCCGTACAGCCGCTGGGCGCCCGGCCCGAAGCCGTACTCCTCGGTGTACCACGCACCCGCCAGTTCGACCCCGATGGCGGTGCTGCCTCGGGCGACGAGGGAGGTGACATCCGTCGTCTCGAGGACGAGCCGCTCCTGGTAGGCGGTCCAGCCGGGTTTGAGCAGGTGATCGTCGACAGGTACGCCGCCGATCTCGACCTGATAGGCGCCGTGCGCGGTCGCGTGGAGGGTGGCGCGCGCGACCTCGCCCCTGACCTCGAACTCGCGGCGGAGGCGCGCGGGCTGTGCGGGGGTGTCGGCGGCGGCACCGATCATGTGGGCGGCCCAGTCGTCGACGAGGCCGGAGGTGATGGTGAGCGGCTCGCTCCACGTCGAAGCCACCCCGTCGGCGCCGGTCGTGCGCACCCGCAGGGTCGCCGTCTCCCCCGCGGTCAGCGGCTCGAAGGGCCACTCCACGAACACCGATTCGGCACCGTCGACCGTCACGCTCAGGCCTGTGATGCGGGCGGCGCTCGCCTGCTGCTCGATCTCGATCTCGGCGGATGCCTGCACCCAGTCCCGCGCGTCGGTGACGGTCTTCCAACTCAGGCGGGGGGTGGCGACGGCGACACACGTCGAGTGCCCGTATTCGGCCCGGAGGTCGACGCACTGGGGGGTCGGGGTGGGCTGGGGCATCGTTGCTCGTCTTTCAGTTCAGGGTTCTCACGCGAAAACCTAGAGTATTGAAGGTTTTCAGTTCTGTCGACTCGCGGTGAAGAAGTGTCGGCCCTCGGCGACCTCGTGCCGTCCACCATCGGGCAGCACGACCTCCGCCGTCGCCCCCGCGGGCACGGTCACCGACAGCTCGAATCGACTCTCACTGAGCTCCCACACCGACACGATCTCACCCAGAGGCGTCACGAGTCGACCCTCCGCGTGCCCGAGGCCACCGCCCATGACGGGCTGCACCGAGAACCGCCGATACCCCGGCTCTACCGGGCGGATACCCGCAACATGGCGATGAAGGAAGGAGATCACGGCCCCCTTGGAGTAGTGGTTGTGCGACTCGAACGGCATGCCTGAAGCGTCGTAGCCCTCCCAGCGCTCCCACATCGTCGTGGCACCCTGCTCGATCATGCCGAGCCACGATGGCCAGCTGCGCTGCTGCAACAGACGGAACGCCACATCCGCCCGCCCATGCTCCGCGAGAACGGGCAGCAGGTACGGCGTCGCGAGAAAGCCCGTCGCGAGGTGGTCGCCCGCCGCCTCGATCAGCTCGACGAGTTGCTGCACGACAGGGGCGGGATCATCCACCAGGTCGAAGGCGAGGGCGCGCACGCAGTTCGCCTGGGTCGCGGGCTGCACGCGGCCGTCGACCAGGTACTCCCGCTGCCAGGCCGAGCGGATGCGCTGCGCGAGCTCCGCGAAGGCCGCCGCCTGCTCCTCCCGCCCCAGCACCGCCGCGATCTGCGACAGCAGACGCGTCGAGTGCCGGTAGTAGGCGGTGGCAGTGTCGCCCTTGTCTGCGGCCATGAGCTCGCCGAAGTCGAAGTCGCCGCTCGGCTCGGGCACGAGCCACTCGCCGAAATGGAAGCCGCTGTCCCAGAGGTACCTCTCGTGCGGCTGCACCGGCCCCGTGCGGCTCGCATGGCGGCCCGTCTCGGCGAGCTCGCGCACCCTGCCGATCCAGCGCAGCATCATGGGCCACGACTCCTCCAACACGGCAGGGTCACCGTAGGCGCGATAGAGCTCCCACGGCACGATGATGGCGGCATCGCCCCACCCCGCCGAGCCGTTCATGAACGCACCCGGGCTCTCCCGCCCCTCACCCCGCGGCATGGGGGCGAAATTGCCGATCGTGCCGTCGGGCCACTGCCCCGCGGCGAGGTCACGCAGCCACTTGGCGGAGAAGTCGGCGACGTCGTAGAGGTAGGCGGCGGTCGGCACGAAGATCTGCCAGTCACCCGTCCACCCCGCGCGCTCGCGCACCGGGCAATCGGTGGGGATGTCGATCGCGTTACCGCGAAAGCTCCACACCGCAGCCTCGTGCAGCGCGTTGAGCGAGGGGTCGCTGCAGGTGAACCAGCCGGTGCGCGGCAGGTCGCTGTGCACGACGACGGCCGTGACATCCTGCGCTTCGAGGTCGTCGTCGAGCCCGTCGACCGCGAGGTAGCGAAAGCCACGGGTGCTGTGACGGGGCTCGAAGCTGGAGCCGGGCCCTGCCGAGATCACCGTGTCGACCTGGCCGGCGGGCAGCTTCACGCCGAGCGCCGGGATGTCGGGGGCGAGGTTCACCTGCGTGACGTCGCCCTCCGGCGTGAGCGCCTCCGCATGGGTGAGGGTGAGTTCGGTGCCCCGTGGGCCGAGCCGCGCCAGTCGGGTCCAGCCCGCCACGTTCTGGCCGAAGTCGATGATCTGCCGGTCACCCAGCCGACGGATGCTGCGGGGTGCGAGTTCCTCGATGCGCCGCACCGGCGGCGCCTCCTGTGGCACAAGGGTCTCGTAACCCCGCTGCTCCACCGCGACGGGCTCCCAGCCGGAATCGTCGTAGCCGGGATGCTGCCAGCCGTCGAGACTGCGCAGGTCGATGCATTCGCCCGCGATGAGATCGGCGGTGTGGTCGGCAGCGCGGGCCTGCCAGGCCTTGTCGGTGGCGACGTCGACCCCGTCGCCGTCGAGCTGCGCGAGCAACGCGGTCTGGGTGCCCCATTGGTCAGCGTGGCGGTAGAGGCCCACCTGCCCGCGATACCAGCCATCCGACAGCTCCACGGCAAGACAGTGCTCGCCCGCGTGGAGGTCGAGTGCGAACTCCTGCACCTGCAGGCGCGAGCCGTACTCCGTGTAGCCGGGCGCGAGCTCGTGGTCGCCGATGCGCACGCCGTCGAGGAACCCCTGATAGATGCCGTGCGCCGTGATGCGCAGGGTTGCGCGGATGTCGCGGCTCACCGCGAACTGTCGCCGAAAGTGCACGACGGGGCGCCGCCCCGGCCCGGCCGGTCCGGTGTCGTGCGTGATCCACTCCGCGCGCCACTCGCCCATGTCAGGCCCCGACCCGGAACACCCGCAGCTGCAGCGCGAGCGCGGCGTAGTAGCCCACCAGCGTCGCAAGCTCGAAGAGGGCAACCTCGTCGAGCACTCGCCGCGCAGCATCCCACTGGGCATCGCTGGCGTCTCCGCGCACGATGGCTCGCGCGAAGTCGACGCTCGCCCGCTCGACCGCGTCGCCGAGATCCGGCGCTCCTCCTGAGCGGATGGCCGACATCTCTGATTCGCTCAGCCCCGCCGCCGCCCCGACGGCCTCGTGCGCCATCCGCTCGAAGGCGCTGTCCCAGTGGGCCGCGACGATCAGGATCGCCATCTCGCGCACGCGGGGACTCAGCGCCGTCTCGTAGCGCACGGCGGCGCCCAACGACTGGAGGGCGAGGCCGAGCCGGGGGGAAAGCAGCATGGCGTTGAAGGGTCCGTTGAGCGAGCCGTCTGCGGCCGTGAGAGCGAAGTGCTGCGGCCCACGTGCACGTGGTCCGCCGGTGATGGAGTCGTAGGCGGCCCGGCGGTCACCCTCGAGTTCGTCGGGAGTGAAGCGATGGATGCGGCTCACTGTGTCTGGATCCTCCTGCTGATCTGGGCCGCCGCCTGCTGCACCTGCGGCAGGAGCACCTTCTCCAGGTCTGCAACGCTGTGTCGGGTCGACGCGACGGCGATGTTGATGGCGGCGACGACAGCCCCCGATGCGTCGACCACGGGCACGGAGACCGAGCGCAGCCCGGCTGCCAGCTCTTGATCCTGCACGGCGTAGCCGAGCCTGCGAATCTTCAGCAGCTGCTGCTCCAGGGACTCGCGGGAGCGCAGGGCGTTCGGCCCGCCGCCCTCACTCAGGTCGACACCGTCGAGCAGCCGCCCCAGCTCGGCCCTGCCGAGCCCCGACAGCAGCACCTTGCCCATCGAGGTGTGCACAGCAGGCAGCGTCGTGCCCACCTGCACGTTCGCGGTCACGAGGTCGGAGTTGCGTAGCCGCACGAGGTAAAGCACCTCATCACCGCGCAGCACGCCGAGGTTGACCGTCTCGCCCGTGGCATCCGCCAGTTCGCGCAGCGTCAGCTCGCTGGCCTGCACGAGGCCTGAACCGCGCAACGCGGCCGAGCCGAGTGTGAGCACGGCGACCCCGGGGCGCACCGAGCCGTCGGGCATCCGCTCGATGAATCCCTCCTCCTCGAGGGTCGCGACGATGCGGAACGCCGTCGGCATGGGGATGCCCGTGCGGTCGCAGATCTCGCGAAGCTTGAGTGCCTGCGTCCGCTCGTCGAAGAGCCTCAGCACCGTGAGGCCCTTGGCGAGCGACTCGATGCGATATCTGGTCGCCTCTGAAGTCATCGCGTTGACCCTCCATTCCTCGTCGGGTTAGGATTCATTCTACGAAACAAGCTTTTATAGAGTGAAAGCATAGCGGCAAAGGAGCGCACGTGACAACAGACACCACCGACTGGCTCGGCCTCAAGGGAGCCAGGGTGCTCGTGATCGGCGCCGGCGGCATCGGCCTCGAGTGCATCCGCGGCTACGTCGACGCGGGCGCGCAGGTGCTGGTGGTCGACCGCGACCACGCCGCCCTCGACCACCTCGACGGCGGCGCAGGGCTCGCCGCTCCCGTGCGCACGCTGCAGGCCGACCTGCTCGAACCCGGCGCCGGCCGTCGCGTCGTCGACCACGCCGTCGCTCAACTCGGCGGCCTCGACGTCACGCTCCACTGCATCGGCATCAACGACCGCCGGCCCATCGTCGACTTCACTGAGGATGAATGGCAGAGAGTCATCGACATCAACCTCACGACCGCCTTCAAGGTGGCTCAGGCCGCGGGTCGACACATGACAGCGGCAGGCTACGGTCGTGTCGTCATGCTCTCCTCCGTCTCCGGATTGCTCGCCCACAAGCTGCACGCGCCCTACGCGGCATCGAAGGGCGGCATCAACCAGATGGCCCGTGTCATGGCCGCCGAATGGGCGCAGAGCGGCGTGACCGTCAACACGATCGCCCCCGGCTATATCGAGACGGGCCTCACGAGCGCCTACCTCGAGAAGCCGGGCGTGCGCGCCAACCTCGAGAGCCTCGTGCCCGCCGGTCGCCTCGGCGTGCCAGGCGACATCGTCGGCCCCGCCCTGTTCCTCTCGTCTCAGCAGTCGTCGTTCGTGACGGGCCACGTGCTCTACGTCGACGGCGGCCGCACCCTCGTCTAAGCCCACCCCAAGGAGAAACGCATGTCAGAACCCCAGATCTTCCCCCGCTTCGCGGGCAAGTCCGTGCTCGTCACGGGCGCCGGCACGGGCTTCGGCGCCGAGATCGCCTTCCGCGCCGCCCAAGAGGGTGCCCGTGTCGCCGTGCACTACAACAGCTCGAAGGCGGGCGCCGAGCGCACGGCCTCGCGCATCCGCTCGATCGGCGGCGAGGCATTCATCGTGCAGGCCAACATCGGCACCTGGGAGGCCATCAAGGGCCTTGCCGATGCTGTCTTCGCCGAGTTCGGCACCCTCGACGTGCTCGTCAACAACGTGGGCGATGTCGCCGACCAGCAGATGTCGTGGCGTGAACTCACGCAGGAGAGCCTCGACCGTGTGATCGACGTCGACGTCAAGGGCACGCTGCTCATGACGCACGAGTTCGGTGGCCGGATGCTCGAGCAGGGCCACGGCAACATCATCCAGATCGGCTCCACTGTGATCGTGCGGGGTAGCGCGCGGGCGCCGCAGTATGCCGCGGCCAAGTCGGCGATCGTCGGGCTCACCAAGTCCTACGCCCACGCCTTCGCCCCGACCGTGCGCGTCAACACCTTCGCACCCGGCTTCATGGAGACCGAGACCCTCAAGAACCGCGAGGACTGGAAGGGCGGGCGCCGCGAGAAGCTCATCTCCCAGACCCCCATGGCCAACATCCCCGCACCCGAGCTCGTCGCCGGCACGGCGCTGTGGCTCGCGACCGACGAGGCGAACCACCTCACGGGCGGCTACCTGCTTGCCGATGGCGGCTTCAACATGATCGGCGCCTAGGCGCACCCCGATAGGAGAAATGCAATGAAACTCATCACCTTCGACGACGGACGCGTCGGACGCCTCGAGCTCGAAGAGGAGCTCGTCATCGAACTCGACGTGCCCTCGACCCGCGAGTACTTCGAGCGCGGCGGCGACGTGCAGGAGACCGGCGAGCGGCTCGCCCTCGGCGATGTGCGCCTGCGGGCGCCCATCCAGCCCAAGAAGTTCTTCCACACAGCGGGCAACTTCGCCGACCACCACAACGAGCTGCAGGCCGTCGACTGGTCGCACCCCGTACACAAGGGCATCGTGTTCTTCCAGAACCTCGACGCCATCATCGGCCCGGACGACAACATCGTCTACCCGGAGCACCTCACCAAGGAGCTCGACTACGAGCTCGAGCTGGGCATCATCATCGGCAAGTCGGGCAAGTTCTTCGGCCCCGATGAGGCGAACGACTACATCGCAGGCTTCACCGTCTTCAACGACATCACGGCCCGCGACATCCAGCGCAAGGAGATGGAGTCTGGCGTCTTCTCGTTCAGCAAGGGCATCGACACCTTCTGCCCCATCGGCCCCTACATCGTGACGGCCGACGAGGTGCCCGACATGCACAACCTCGCGATGGAGCTCCGCGTCAACGGCGAGGTGCGCCAGAAGGGCAACACCAACCAGACGCGCGTGCACTTCAACCACCTCGTGGCCTACCACTCGCCGCAGGTCTACTCGGCCGGTGACATCATCACGACCGGCACCATCTCGGGCGTCGCCGCGATCCAGAAGAACCCCTTTGACTTCTACCTGAAGCCGGGCGACGTCGTCGAGGCCGAGATCGCCGGCATCGGCACGCTGCGCAACAAGGTCGTGTCGTGGGAAGAGGCGTGGGGCCAGCCCGCGCCCGAGCGGGTCGACTGGTGAGAATCGCCAACCTGAACGGCCGCGCGGTCATCCTCCGGGGTGACCGCGCGGTCGATGTGGAGCGTGCATCCGAGGGTCGTTTCAACGCGGATCCACAGTCGCTGTTCGCCGATTGGGCCGCCTTCGAGACATGGGCGCGCACCACGGATGCCACGGGCGAGCCCTTCGACGAGGCTCAACTGGGGGCACCCGTCCCCGCGCCGCGCCAGGTATTCGCGATCGGCATCAACTACACGGCCCACGCGGAGGAGGCGGGCTACCCGCCCGAGTCCGTGCCCGTGACGTTCACGAAGTTCCCCTCGAGCATCGTCGGGCCGAACCACGTGGTCGAGCTGCCCGAGGGCAACGTCGACTGGGAGGTTGAGCTGGTCGTCGCGATCGGCGCGGAGGCCCACCGGGTCTCGCGCGACGATGCGTGGAACCACATCGCGGGCGTGACCATCGGGCAGGACCTGTCGGAGCGTCTCGTGCAGATGCAGGGAACCTCGCCGCAGTTCAGCCTCGGCAAGTCGTTCCCGGGGTTCGGTCCGACGGGACCCTGGCTCGTGACATCCGATGACCTCGCCGACCGCGACGACCTCGCGATCGGTTGCGCGCTCAGCGGCCAGCAGATGCAAGGATCCCGCACGAGCCTCATGATCTACGACGTGCCCGAGCTCATCGCGCGGCTCTCCGCCGTGTGCCCGCTGCTGCCGGGAGACCTCATCTTCACCGGCACCCCGGGCGGCGTCGGCAACCGGATGTCACCACAACGGTTCATCCGCGCCGACGACGTGCTCGTGAGCGAGATCGAAGGCATCGGCACCCTCACGACGCAGTTCACCTCCCGATGAGGCTCTCCGACGTTCGCATCCGTGACCCATACGTCATCGAGCCCGAGCCGGGCCGATTCGTGCTGTTCGGCACGACGGATGCGAACGTGTGGGGCGGGCCCGCCACCGGCTTCGACTGCTACACCAGCAGCGACCTCGAGTCGTGGGAGGGGCCGATCGCGGCCTTCCGCCCGCCGGAGGGTTTCTGGTCCACCTCTCAGTTCTGGGCGCCCGAGGTGCATGCGCACGCGGGCCGTTTCTTCATGTTCGCGACCTTCCTCGACTCGACGACCCGGGTGCGCGGCGTCGCGGTGCTGGTCGCGGATGCTGCGACCGGCCCCTTTCTCCCGTGGAGTGACGGGCCGGTCACCCCCGTCGGCGTGCCGTGCCTGGATGGAACCTTCTTCGTTGACGACGACTCCCCCTGGCTCATCTACAGTCGGGGGGCCGAGGGCACCGCGGCGGGCGAGCCCGCGATCGCCGACGGCGAGATGTACGCCCTGCGCCTCTCGGAGGACCTCACCGCAGCGGTCGGCGAACCCGAGCTGCTGTTCCGGGCGTCAGCCGCCCCGTGGGCCCGCCCCATGAGGTTGCCCGGCGGCGGCGAACCGCCCGCCGAGCTGCGCCTCGCCACAGACCCGCTCTTCACTGACGGACCCTTTCTGACGCGCACGCCCTCTGAAACCCTGCTCATGCTCTGGTCGAGTTTCGGCGAGGAGGGCTACGCCATGGGCGTGGCCAGGTCGGAGAGCGGCGGCATCCGGGGCCCTTGGACGCAGACCCCCGAGCCTCTCTGGTCGCGCAACGGCGGCCACGGCATGATCCTGCACACCTCTGACGGCAGCGACTACCTGGTGTTCCACGCGCCGAACGACAGCCCGCATGAGCGTGCTGTGCTGGTGCCGGTCAGCACAGACGGCGACGCGTACCGCGTCTGAGGCCTCACGCCCACGTCACAGTGGGAGCCGCGGCATCCGCTCGGCGGGTGTTTCTCACTGAAGCGGGTGAAGCTACACCCGCCGGAACGAGAAACACCCGCCGGAACCTGCAGATGGCGGCGCGTTCAGAAGGTGACGCGGCGCACGAAGTCGATCGCGCGATCGAAGAGCGGCGCGGCATCCGCACCCTTCCAGAAGTGGCCGGCGCCGTGCTCGAAGTGCAGCTCGACCGGGATGCCGGCGCAACGCAGCGCCTCGGCGAGGAGCCCGCTCTGCTCCGGCGGAACATCCGTGTCTTCCGCACCGTGAGCGATATGGAAGGGCGGCGCGGCCGACGCGACGCGGTGCACGGGGCTCGCCTCGTGCGCCAGCTCGAGGTCATCGACGACAGGGCGGCCCAGCCACTGGTCCTCGCGGGACTCCCCCGGCAGGGCAGGCTTCTGCCGCGCCATCGCTATGAGGTCGGCGGGTCCATACCAGTCGACGACGCCACGAACCGGATGCCGCGACTCGAAGGCTGCCAGGGCCGCCAGTGTGCCGCCCGCAGAGCCTCCCCAGAGCACAATGCGCTCAGCGTCGAGACCGTGGGCCGCGCCCTCGGCGACGATCCAGTCGAGGGCGGCCGCGACATCCGTCACCTGGGCCGGAAAGTGCGCCTCACCACTCAGGCGGTAGTCGACGGATGCGACGGCGAACCCCGCCCGCGCAATGCGGCCGAACGACTCCTCCACCGTGACGAGCGGTGTGAACCGACGTCGACTGCCCACCCGCCAGCCGCCCCCGTGGAGATGGACGACGACGGGATGCCGGCCCTCCCTCTCCGGCAGGTGCAGGTCGAGCGCGAGCGGCCGAAAACCGGTGTGCTCCGCGAACACGAGGTCGCGGAGCACACGGTGTGACGTCACGGATCAGTCCGGAAGCGGGAAGTCCGGCATGAAGACGGTGCCGTACTTCTCCCCCGCCGCCGCCATCTGCGGGAACGCGGGAATGAACGGCACCTCGGGGATGCCCGGCTTGTCGGTCGGCGTGCCGATGCCGTGGAAGAAGCGCTCGAAGCCGCCCGAGCCGACGCCGAAGATCTTCGACGGCGCATCCATGCGGAAGGCGTGCACGGTGCCGCGCGGCACGAAGCCGAAGTCACCCTCGCGCAGCAGGCGCTTCTCGGCGAAGCCCTTCTGGTCGTCGACCCACAGGGTGACGGCGCCGTCGGCGATGTAGAAGATCTCGTGGGTGACGGGGTGGATGTGGGGAGGGATGCGGTCGCCCTTGGGGCCGTCGCAGGTGAAGACGCCGAAGTGGTTCTCGGTCTCGTCTCCCGTGAGCATGACCGTGAAGAGCGTGTCGAAGACGACCGACTTCTCGCCCTCGCCCTTCTCCAAGAAGAACGGTGTCGGGCGACCGGGGAGGATGCCCTCGAACGGTAGGGACTGGCTATCGCCAGAGACGGCGATGGGCTGGGACATGAGCTGACCTCCTTGTGAGCTTTACCCTTTGATCTTCGCGGCTGCACCCACGCGGAGGCCAGTTCGACCTTCCTATCCATCGTTAGTCGTGGCCTAAGATGAGGTATGGACATTCCCTTCCATTCCCTGCGCTATTTCTCGGTGCTCGCCGAGACCCTCCACTTCGGCAACGCCGCCGCGCGCCTCTCGATCTCGCCCCCGTCGCTGAGCCAGCAGATCCGCCGCCTCGAGAGCATCCTCGGTGCCGAACTGTTCGACCGCACCTCACGCAGCGTAAGCCTCACGACAGCCGGTTCCGAGCTCGTGCCGCTCGCCCGGCGGGTCGTCGACAACCACACCGCGATCGTGCACTGGGCGCGCGCCAGGCAGGCGGCGGCCGGTGACAGCATCCTGCGCATCGGCATGGTCGCCGCCGGTGCAGGCGACCTCACGAGCGTCATCCTCGCGACAGCCGTGCAGAGGATGCCGGGCATCCGTCTCGAGATGCGTCGCCTCGGCTTTCTCGACACACGCGACGAACTCGTCGCCGGCACGGTCGATGTCGTCTTCGCCCCCGCGCCGATCGCGCACGACGACCGCGTGCACTTTCAGCCCCTGTGGTCGGAGCGCCGGATGCTCGTGGTGCCCGTCGGGCACCGGCTCGCCGAGCGGAGTTCCGTGACGATCGGCGAGACGGCCGAGGAGATCTTCATCGGGGTCTCGGGCAGCGACGCCATGACCCTCGACTGGTGGCTCGTCGATCCGCGCCCCGATGGCTCCCACCCCCGCCGCGGTCCCGTCGCCGACAGTTTCGAGGGCATCCTGGAGCTGGTCTCCGCGGGCGTCGGCGTGAACATCGCCGCCGCCTCAGCCGCCAAGCACTACCGTCGCGAGACGGTGCGATACATCCCCATCACGGACATCGACCCGACGACGGTCATGCTGTGCTCACTGGAGGAGCCTGCCAACGCGGCCGTGCACGTGTTCGAGGAGATCGTCGCGGAGATCGTGGAGCAGCACCCGAACCCCATGGATGAGCCCTCTCGCTGAGCATCTCGAGAACCGGCGACAGGAGTGTTGCGCCTGAGCCCGGACCCCCCGGCCGAGCTCAGGCGTTGCGGCCGCCCATCAGGCGATGGGTCTGGCCGCGGCCTCCTCCGCGTAGTGACACGCGGCGAGGGAACCACCGACGGCGCGCAGCGGGGGGCGCTCGGTGCGGCACAGCTCGGTCGCGAGCGGGCAGCGCGCGGCGAAGGGGCACCCCACCCCGGCGAAGTCGGCGTTGCCCGCCGTCTTGACGCCTGAGGCCTCGCGCGCGGCCCGACGCGCGGCCTGCTCGGCCGGTCTCGGCACGGGTGACGCCGCCGTCAACGCCTGAGTGAACGGATGCACGGGTGCCGTCGTGACGTTCGCCGCCGGCCCCGATTCCATCACCTGGCCGCGATAGAGCACGACGACCCGCTGCGCCAGGAACCCGACCACCCCGATGTCGTGGGCGATGAACAGGTAGCTGAGCTTGCGCTCGGCCCGCAGGTCGGCGAGCAGGTTGAGCACCTGCGCCTGCGTCGACAGGTCGAGGGCGCTCACCGGTTCGTCGCAGATCACGAGCGAAGGGTTCGTGATGAGGGCGCGGGCCACAGCGATGCGCTGACGTTGTCCGCCCGAGAACTGGCGCGGGTAGCGAGCTGCGGCGTCGGCGGGCAGCCCCACCGACTCGAGCATGGCGCCGGCGCGAGCCGCGGCATCCGCTGCCGTCACTCCCGCGATGCGCAGGGGCTCTGCGAGCGACGAACCGATCGTGAGGCGCGGGTTCAGCGAGGAGTAGGGGTCTTGGAAGACGGCCCGAAGGTCGCCGCCGAGCGCTCGGCGTTCCTTGGCCGACAGGTTGGTCACGTCGCGCCCGTTGAAGCGGATCGAACCGGATGTCACGCGCTCCAGCCCGAGCACGGCCCGGCCGATCGTGGTCTTGCCCGAGCCTGACTCGCCCACCAGGCCGACCGTCTCACCGGGCTGGATGCTCAGGCTGACGCGGTCGACGGCGGGCGGGGCCGCGAGGGCGGCGCGCCCGCGTCCGTAGCGCACGACGAGGTCTTCGATCTCGAGCACGGGGGGCGGCGCATCTCCGATACCGGCATAGACGTCGGCGGCGTTGAGGGTCTCGGCGGTCATGAGCGCACCTTTCCGTTGCGTGCGGGCGCGGCCGCGGTCGTGGGCGCCGTCGGGTCGGCTCCGCCGTCGACGGGCGTGGCGGCATCCAGGGGCACGGGGTCATCAAGTCGGCCCAGCTGCAGTTCGTGAACGCGCACGCAGCGCACGCCGCCGTCACCCCTGTCTCGCGCGATGAGCGGCACCGGAACCACACACTGCGGCTGCGCGAAGGCGCAGCGGTCGGCGAAGCGGCAGCCCGTGGGCCAGTCGCGGGGCTGGGGCACCTGCCCGGGGATGGAGGCCAGGCGCTCCTGGCCGACCACGCCGAGGCCCGCGTGCGGGTCGGCGGCAAGCAGCGCGGTGGTGTACGGATGCTCGGCCGCCCCGAGCACGTCGTGCACGGTTCCCGACTCGATGACCTGGCCCGCATACATGACGACGACCTCGTCGCAGATGTCGGCGACCACCCCGAAGTCGTGGGTGACCATGACCATCGACATTCCCGTCTCGGCGACAAGTCCCCGAAGGAGGCTGAGGATCTCGGCCTGCACCGTCACGTCGAGGGCGGTGGTCGGTTCGTCGGCGATGAGCAGCTTCGGCCGGCCCGCGAGGGCGAGGGCGATGGCCACGCGCTGCGCCATGCCACCCGAGATCTGGTGAGGGTAGGAGCGCAGCACCCGCTCGGCATCGACGATTCCGACCTTGCCGAGCAGCGATGCCGCCTCGGCGCGGGCATCCGCCTTGCCGACACCGCGAAGTCTGCGCACCGCGCCTGCCAGCTGGTAGCCGATCGTGAACATGGGGTCGAGGGCCCGCATCGGCTCCTGCCCGACGAAGCCGATCTCTCGCCCGCGGATCGCGGCGAGACCGGACTCGTCGAGCCGTGCGAGGTCGCGCGCACCCCAGCGGATGCTGCCCTCACGCGGGTTGACGCCGGGCGGCAGCAGGCCGACGAGGGAGAGCGCGGTGAGGGTCTTGCCGCATCCGGATTCTCCGACCACCCCCAGCACCGTGCCGGGGGCCACCTCGAAGGAGACACTGCTGACGAGTTCCGGCCCGTCGTCGACACCGATCGTGAGGCCCTTGACGATGAGCATGCCCTCGGGTGCCGACTCGACCGCGACCGGGGCAGCCGCCTTGAGCTCCCGCCGACGGCGGCGTGCTTCGGGCCCGAGCGCCACCTGCGACGGCGGGGCGCCCTGCCCGCCCGCGAGGGTGTCGGCGACCGCGTTGGCCCCCAGCACGGTGAAGACCAGCACGAGGCCGGTCGGCACCATGAGCCACGGGTGCACGTAGATCTGCTTCGACGCCGACTGGATGAGCCCGCCCCAGCTCGGCTCAGGTGGCTGGGGGCCGAAGCCGATGAACGCGAGGCCCGCCTGGAGCATGAGGCCGATCGCGAAGACCAGCACGAACTGCACGAAGATGGTCGTCGCCATGTTGGGCAGGATGTGGCGGATACTGACCATGGCAGGCCGCAAGCCGTCGACTTCGGCCGCGTCGACGTAGAGCTGTGACTGCAGCGACTTCGCCTGCCCCACGAAGACGCGGTAGATGCCGCCGGCGATCAGCAGGCCGAGGCAGGTCATGACCAGATAGAGGTTGGTGCCGACGGCGCCGATCACCGCGATGATGATGACGAGTGCGGGAATCGACATCGCGATCTCGGTCACCCGGTTGATGATCGTCTCGATGCGGGCACTGGATGCTGCGGCGATGAGTGCCAGCGGCAGGGCCACGCCGATCGCCACGACGGCGGCGAGGAAGGTCGTGATGAGCGACCCGGCACCCGCCGCGAAGATGCGGCTGAGCACGTCGCGCCCCAGCTCGTCGGTGCCGAGCAGGTGCGCCGCCGACGGCCCCGCGAGCACGGCGGAGAAGTCCTGGTATTCGATCGGGTACGGCAGCCAGAGCGGCGCGGTGAGGGATGCGACGACGATGACGACGAGCCAGGCGAGGCCGAGCATGCCGAGGGGTGACCGGAGGAGCGTGCGGAGCGCCTGCGGTGCCTGCAGCGGTCGTCTACTGGCACGCTGCGAGCTGCGGGTGGGAAAGGCGGCGGTGTCGCTCATGAGGTGCGGAGTTTCGGGTCGAGGAACGAGTTGGTGAGTTCGAGAAGCAGGTTGACGACGACGACGACGAGGGTCGCGACCACGACGATGCCCTGCACGGCGGGAGCGTCGGCCTGCCCGACGGCGCCCTGCACGGCAACCCCCAGGCCGGGGAGGGCGAAGAGCACCTCGACGATGATGGAGCCGCCGAAGAGGGCGATGAACTGCAGGGCGATCGACGCCACGATGGGCAGGCTGGCGGAACGCAGGGCGTGCACATAGAGGATGCGCCAGGTCGGCATCGCCGTGGCCCTCAGGGTGCGGATGTACTCCTGCCCGAGCGCCTCGAGCATGGATGCGCGGGTCTGGCGGGCGATGAAGGCGGCACCTCCGATCGCGAGTGTCAGCACGGGCAACACGAGTGAGCTGAACCAGCCCGAGGGGGAATCCTCGAAGCGCACATAACCGGTCGCCGGCAGAAGCGACGACTGCACCGCGAAGACGAAGACGAGAACGATGCCGAGCCAGAAGGCGGGAACGGCCGCCCCCATGCCGGCGAAGACGCTCACCAGCCGATCGGCGAGCCCCCTGCGCACGGCGGCGGTGACGCCGAGCACGACCCCGAGCACAGAACTCACGACGGTCGCCCCGAATGCCAGTGAGGCGGTGACCGGGAACCGGCGGAGGATCTCATCGAGCACGTCGCTGCCGTTGGTGAGGGAGGTGCCGAGGTCGCCCGTCAGGGCACTGCCGAGCCAGGCGAGGTATTGCACGATGAGCGGGTCATACCAGCCGATCTGCTCGTTGTAGGCCTCGATCTGCTCCTGGGTGCCCCCGATGCCGACAGCCACCACCCCGGGGGTGGTGTCGCCCGCATGCACGAGGAGAAACACGAGCACCGACACCACGAATACGGTGGTGACGGCGAGGGCGAAGCGTTTGATGACGAAGAGGATCATGCTGGCTCTTTCAGTGGTTCACGGCCGATGCCGGTGGGCGAGGCCCACCGGCACCGGCGCGGGCAGAACTGCTATGTCGCCGGCTTGAACGACGAGAGCAGTGGCACGTCGAACTGGCCGGGGAAGGTCACCCAGGCGATGTGGTCGTTCGACGCCCAGGTGGTGACCTGCTCGTAGACGGGGATGAGCCAGCCCGAGGAGACCAGCTCCCGGTTGAGGGCGCCGAGCGTCTCCGGCGTGGGGTTGCCGGCGACGGCCTGCGTGGCGGCCAGCAGCTCGGGGTTCTGCGCCCCGTGCGGGTTGGCGAATCCGAGGATGACCCCGAACATGGTGCCCGGCGCGTTGCCCCAGTTCAGCGGGAGCATGCCGAGCGGTGTCGTGCGGACCGCGCCGAAGATCTCCTCGCTCGAGGAGCCCACCTTCACGTCGAGCGTGACGCCGACGGCCGAGAAGTACTGCTGCAGCGCCTCCCAGTCGGTGACCGAGTTGGGGTCGGTGACGATCTGGATCGTGAGCCCGTCTTCGTAACCCGCGTCGGCGAGCAGCTGCTTGGCCTTCTCCGGGTCGTAACCGAACTCCTCGTCGATGGACTCGTCGAAGCCGGGGTTCTCCTGCGGCAGCGCGTTGACCGCCGGGATCTCACCGGGGTGCACGGCCTCGACGAAGGAGTCGCGGTCGATCGCGTGTGACAGCGCCAGCCGCACCCGCTCGTCGGCGAAGGCCTGGTTGGTCGCCCCCGTCTTGTCGAAGACGAGCAGCGAGACGACGGTGCCGCCGATCTGCGAGATGCCGAGACCCTTGCTGCGGGCGAGCTCGACCGTGGAGTTGTGGATGAACGCCGTGTCGGCCTGACCGGAGATCACCGCGTTGGTGCGCGCCTGCGGGTCGGCGATCGGCTTGAACACGATCGTCTCGAAGGCGTAGTCATCGCCCGAGGGGTGCTCCTCCTTCTTCTCGAGCACGTACTCGCTGCCCTTCACGGTGCCGTCGGCGAGCGAGAAGGGGCCGGAGCCGTCGGGCGCCTGCGCGAGTGTCGACGGGTCTTCGATGCCCTCGCTTCCGACGATCATGCCGGCGATCGAGGCGAGGTTGGCCTCGAAGCCCTGCTGCGGCGAGCCGAAGGTGAGCGACACCGTCATGTCGTCGACGACATCCACCGAGACGATCTCGGTCGGCTCGCCCGGGGCGAAGGCCGCGTAGGCGGGAAGCTCCGGGTCATCGCGACGATCGAGGTTGGCCTTGACGAGCTCGGCGTCGAGGGTGCTGCCGTCAGCGAACTCGATGCCCTCGGCGAGAGGCATCGTCAGCACGGTCCCCTCTTCGTTGTAGATGAACTCGGTGGCGAGGCCGGGAGCGACCGAACCATCAGGGTTCGTCTTCGCCAGGCTCTCGTAGAAGCCCTCGAAGAACACCTGCTGGCGGGTGCTGTACTCGAGCGGGTCGTAGCCGAACGCCGCAGGGTCGGAATCCATTGCGATGGTCAGCTTCGACGGGTCGCCTCCGCTGGCGCTGTCGCCGGAGCATCCGGCGAGGGTGAGTGCCACTGTCGCGGCCGTGGCGGCCGCGACGATGCGGCCGGCCCGGGAACGGACACGTTTCATGATTGCCTCCTGGTACTTGCGTGGATGGTGCGTGTGGTCGGGGTGCTGCATCGACTGCCCACGGGCCGGTACCGGAGGGTTCCTGCGGGAACCACTTCGAGAACGCTGACACCGTTGTGAGCTTCGTGCTGCCAGTGTGGGTGACTCCGCGTGGCGGAAGCCAGTTCGAAGTCCCTACCTGTCATTAGGCTCGGCCTCATGATCGGGGCCGGCGGGCGCCGCGGCGAGTCGGGCGGTGAGAAAGGCGATCGCCTCGTCCATGAGGGGCAGAGGATCCGCGCCCATGAAGACATGGTCGGCACCCGGCACGAACGTCAGCTCCGCCTCCGCGCCTGCCGCGCGCAGGGCATCCGCCAACTGCTGCGACTGCTCCGCGGGCACCAGGCCGTCGGCCTGCCCATGCACGAGCAGGAAGGGCGGCGCATCACGGCGCACATGCGCGACGGGAGACACCAGGCGCCTTCGGTCGGCCTCCGGCAGGGGTGAATCGGCAAGGAGCACGTCGATGGGTTCCGCACTGAACGGCTCGGAGAGGTCGACGCCGGGAGGCAACTCGACCCCGGGAGGCAACGACGGCGGCGAATCGGCCATCTTGGGCATGGTCGTGACGTCAGCGACGCCATACCAGCTCACTGCCGCACTGAGATGCGACGAGGGGCCCGTCAGTCCCTCGCCACCCTCCAGCGCAGGGTCGTCGACGAGGGCGAGCAGGGAGGCGAGGTGGCCGCCCGCCGACTCACCCCACACCCCGATGCGCTCAGGGTCGATCCCGAAGCGCTGCGCGAAGCCGCGAAGGTAGCGCACGGCCGCCTTCGCGTCGTGCAGCTGTGCCGGGAAAGCGGCCTCGCGGGAGTGCCGGTAGTCGATCGTCGCGACCGCCATCCCCGCATCCACGATCTTCTGGAAGAGCGCGCCCTCCGGCCAGGCGACAGGCGGGTACCGGCGATCGCCGGAGAGCCAGGCACCGCCGTGGATCCAGACGACACACGCGACCGGCTCCGCACGGGGTGCCGGCACGTACACATCCATCGTGAGCGTGCGATAACCCTCGGGCAGCGAGTAGTCCACTCCCTCCCACACGGTGGCGCCGAGCGGGCGCACACGATGCCCGCCGGGCTTCGGCGGCATGAATGCGGGCGGCGGGAAGGGCGGCGGCGCCCCCTCCCCCGGCATGGCCCCCACACGACCCGTGCGCGCGATGGCGCCCAGGCGATGCGCGCTCGGCTTCGGCGCACGGCGGAAGGTCTCGCGATCCACCGCCACCAACCCGAAGGTCGGCGCGAACGCGCCCATCCACTCGAAGTTGTCGGTGAAGGTCCAGTGCACGTAACCGCGCAGGTCTACCCCCTCCACCAGCAGGGAGCGCAGCCCCGAGAGGGCACCCTCCAGATACCGGATGCGCGCCCCATCGTCGTCGGTCGCGATGCCGTTCTCGGTCACCAGCACGGCAAGCCCCGTGCGCTCGGACGCATGACGCACGGCAGCCACGACCGCTCCCGGCCAGAACTCCCAGCCCATCTTCGTCTGCTCCGCATCGGCCGGCACGGGCAGGAGCCCCTCAGCACCGAAGCGCATGCAGGTGTAGGCCTGCACACCGACGAAGTCGTCACCCGCCGTCGCGTCGAGGAACTGGTCTTCGAGCGCGGCGCGGTGCTCGAGCATCCGCTGCTCCCCCGCCTCATCGGCGATGAACTCGTGCATCGAGAGGCTCAGGCCCACGCGGGCGACGCCGTGGGCGCGAAGGATGTCGACGGCGGCGCGGTGCGCGGCGATCGCGACCGTGGCATAGCGAGAATCCGGATGTGGCAGCCCGTTGATCGGCTCGCCGCGCGCCGCCATCTCGCCGAACACCGGAATGCATGCCATCAGGTTCGGCTCATTGATCGTGACAACCCAGGGCACGTCGCGCAGCAGGGGCGCGACCGCCTGTACGTAGCGCTCGAAATCCTCGATCGCGCTCGACGCGAGCCACCCGCCCTTCTCCGCGAACCACTGGGGTGTGGAGAAGTGCAGCACCGTGACGACGGGCGTGATGCCCCGGGCGAAGCATCCGTCGATCATGGCCCGATAGTGCGCCAGGGATGCTCGGGAGATGTGGCCCTCGGCCGGCTCGATGCGCGACCACTCGAGGCTGAATCGAAAGGTGTCGAGCCCGAGGGAGACGAGAAGGTCGAGGTCGTCGGGCCAGCGGTGGAACATGTCGGTCGCGTCGCCGCTGCGGAGCTCGACCGGGGCACCGGGCCGGTTCTCGTCATGCCATTCGGAGCTGAGGACGTTGTTGCCCTCGTTCTGGTGGGCGGCCGTGGCGGCTCCCCAAAGGAACCCCTGGGGAAACTCTCGTGCTTCTTCGTTGAAGATCATGGGCTCATTCTGCACAAAGGTTCGACCTAATGAAAGTGACTTTCATGGAGCAAAACCGGTGGATACGTTGCATTGATTATTGACAATTGTCATCTAATTGACAAGTGACTATTATTGGGGCCATGAGAAGCGGCAGCGATGCAAAGATCGCCCGAACAGACGACCCCCGCGCCGAGCGCACACGCGCCGCACTCCTGCACGCCGCCGTCGACGTCGTGCAGGAACAGGGCACCAGCGACCTCTCACTCACCGAGATCGCCAAGGCGGCCGGAGTCAGCCGCCAAGCGGCCTACCTGCGCTACCGCGACCTCGGAGAGCTGCTGCTCGACGCCGCCATCGAACTCCTCCGATCAGAGGTCGGGCCGCCCACACCCGGCGAGAACCCCCGCGCCGCCACCCTGCGCATGACCGAACACTTCGCGCGGCACCGCGACTTCTACCGCGCCATGCTCTCGGGCCGCAGCGCCTACGCCCTGCACCTTCGCATCCTGCAACTGCTTCACCCCTCCGCGCCCGAGAACGTCAAAGCCCTCGAGACGGCACCCGCCCGCGACCTGGGCGCCTTCGTCACCGGCGGAGCCGGCACCATCATCAACTCCTGGGTGCTCGATCCCGACGACGACAGCACCCCAGAGCAACTCGCCGACCGCATCGACACCGTGCTCGACCTGCTCGCCTCCGGCATCCTGCTGCCCCACCCGCAGACATCCACCCCCTGACAACCCCTGCGTCACTCAAGGAGGAGTACCGCAATGACCCCAGACACGACACACACCGCAGGCGACCCCCTGCTCATCACGACCCGGAGTGGCGCAGTGCGCGGCGACGCCGAGAACGGGGTGCGCACCTGGCGCAGCATCCCCTTCGCCGCGCCACCCGTCGGCCCCCTCCGGCTACGAGCACCACAGCCCGCCGAACCCTGGCAGGGCGTGCGCGACGCGACGGCATTCGGCCCCGTCCCGCCACAGCGGCGCGGCATCGAAGAGGTGGGGGCAGGCAAGCACACCCCCATCAGCGAGGACTGCCTCACCCTCAACGTGTGGGCCCCCGAGACCCCCAGCGAAGAACCCGTACCCGTTCTCGTCTGGTTCTACGGTGGTGCGTTCACGCAGGGAGCGGCCTCCGCATCCGGATACACCAACGGCCACGTCACCCGCCGCACGGGCGCCATCTTCGTCACGATCAACTACCGCGTGGGGGCGCTCGGCTTCATCGACTTCACGAGCTTCGCCAGCCCCGAGCATCCGTTCGACAGCAATGTCGGCCTGCGCGATCAGGTGGCCGGCCTCGAATGGGTACGTGACAACATCGCCGCATTCGGTGGCGATCCCGGCAACGTGACCATCTTCGGCGAATCGGCGGGCGGCATGTCCGTCATCGCCCTCATGTGTATTCCGGCGGCACACGGCCTCTTCCACAAGGCATTCGCGATGAGCCCGGCGCCGTCGTCGATGTACGAGCCCACGTTGCACGCCACCTGGGCGGGCGAACTCGTCGAAGCGCTCGGTGTCAGCCGCGAGGCCGCCGCAGAAGCCCTCGCCACCCGGCCGTGGGAGGATCTCGTCGCCGCCACCGAGACACTGACCACGAAGATCACCCCCTCGACGCATCCCAGCACGCTCGCATCATCCCCCGTCGTCGACGGGGACTTTCTGCCCACCCACGCGATCGACGCATTCCGCGACGGCACGGCGGCGCGGGTTCCCCTCGTGATCGGCACGATGGCGAACGAGGGTGCCTTCTTCGACCGGATCCTCGACGTGCTGCCCACAACACCGAGCCGCATCGAGACGATGTTCTCCCTGACCGGAGCGGATGCCCGCGACCGTGTGCTCGCCGCCTACCCGAGCTACCCCAAGAAGAAAGCGGCGATCGAGGTCGGCGGCGACGTGGTCTTCTGGCTCCCCAGCGTGCAGTCGGCCGAGGCCCACTCCGAGCACTCCCCCACGTGGATGTACCGGCTCGACTTCGCAACACCCATGATGAGACTGCTCGGCCTGGGCGCGACCCACGGCATGGACATGCCCGCCTTCTTCGGCAACCTCGGCTCCGGCATGGGGCGCATCATGACGCTGCTGGGCGGGCGACGGGCCTACGCCGCCGTCGGAGACCGGATGCTCGCTGCCGTCGCCTCGCTCGCCCGCACCGGCAGTCCCGGCCGCGACTGGCCCCAGTACGACGCCGAGCGACGCGTCACCCGGATCATCGACAGGGAGGACCGCCTCGAGTCGGATCCGCGCGGCGAGCGCCGGCGGGCGTGGGGAGACTTCCGCGGCTTCCTCTGAGCCGCCGCATGTTCACTTCCGGCGGGCCCGAGCGCGAGGCATCCGGTAGACATGTCGCATGGAGTTGCGCCACCTGACCGCGTTCATCGCCGTCGCCGAAGAGCTGCACTTCGGGCGCGCCGCGCAACGGCTGCACATGGCGCAGCCGGCGCTGAGCCAGCAGATCCGCCAACTCGAGCGGGAACTGGGCGTGCAGCTGTTCGAGAGGAGCACCCGCTCGGTGCGCCTGACGAGCGCGGGCGAGTCGTTCCTGGTGCCGGCGCAGCGCGTGCTCGATGCCCTCGACGATGCGACGGAGGCGGCCCGGGCGGCCGGGCGCGGTGAGGTAGGGCGCGTGCGCATCGGCTTCGCGGGGGCGTCGAGCCACGAGTCGCTGCCCCTCATCACGGAGGCGGTGCGGCGCGAACATCCGGGCATCCGTCTCGACATGGAGGGCCAGACCTACGCGAACGTCGCACTGGGCCGCGTCGCCGACGGCACCCTCGACCTCGGTTTCGTGCGGCTGCCCGCCGACCAGCCGGGCGTCGCCACGCGCGCCATCATGACCGAGGAGCTCATCGTCGCCCTCCCCGCCGATCACCCTCTGGCCGGTCACGACGCGGTGGCCCTGTCAGACCTGTCGGATGCCCCGTTCGTGACGTTCCCCGCCAACTCCGGGTCGAGCCTGCACGACGCGATGGTGCGCGCCTGCGGGCTGGCCGGCTTCCATCCGCGGGTCGCCCAGGAGGCGCCGGACACCTACACGATCCTCGCCCTGGTCGCATCGGGAGTCGGGGTGACGCTCACTCTCACAACCTGCCAGCACGTGCAGCAGACGGGTGTCGTCTACAGGCGCATCTCGGATCATCCGGTGCGACTGCAGGCCGCCCTCGCCTGGCGGCCCGACAACCCCTCGGCGGCGCTGCGCGCGGTGCTCGAGGTGGCGGAGCGGGTGCTGCCGACGCCGGTGTAGCGAGGTGTCGATACGGCCCTGGCGGGCCTACTCAACCCGCGGGAGCGCTACACCCGCTCGATGATCATCGAGGTGCCCTGGCCCACACCGACGCACATGGTGGCGAGCCCGTGCTGCACGTCGCCGCGTTCCATGCGGCCGAGCAGGGTGACGACGAGGCGCGAGCCGCTCGAACCGAGTGCGTGGCCGAGGGCGATGGCGCCGCCATCCGCGTTGACGATCGACTCGTCGAGGCCGAGACCGCGCATGACGGCGAGCGACTGGGTGGCGAAGGCCTCGTTGAGCTCGACGGCGCCGATCTGGTCGATCGACATGCCCGCCCGCGCGAGCACCTTCTCGGTCGCCGGAATCGGGCCGATGCCCATGACGGATGGCGCGACCCCCGCCGAGGTGCCAGCGACGATGCGCGCCCGAGGGGTGAGGCCGTACTTCTTCACGGCGGCCTCAGAGGCGACGATGATGGCGGATGCGCCGTCGTTGAGCGAGCTCGAGTTGCCGGCGGTCACGACACCGCCCTGCTTGACGACGGGGCGGAGGCCCGCGAGCACCTCGGCGGTCGTGCCCGGGCGGGGTCCCTCATCCGTGTCCACGACCGTGTCGCCCTTGCGCCCCTTGATCGTGACGGGCACGATCTCGTCGGCGAAGTGGCCCGCCTCGATCGCGGCGAGTGCACGCTCGTGCGAGCGGACGGCGAAGGCGTCGGCATCCTCACGGCTCACGTTGTAGACCTCGGCGACCTCCTCGGCCGTCTCGGGCATCGAGAGCGTCATCTTGCCGTCGCGCGAAAGGTCACCCTTCGCGAAGCGCTCGTTGACGAAACGCCACCCGATCGAGGTGTCGAAGGTGTCGCCGGGCTTGGCGAAGGCCTTGTCGGGCTTCGCCATGACCCAGGGCGCACGGCTCATCGACTCGACGCCACCGGCCACGACGATGTCGGCGTCGCCCGCCTTGATCATCTGGGAGGCGAGGATGATCGCGCTGAGGCCCGAGGCGCAGAGGCGGTTGACCGTGATGCCGGGCACGTGGTCGGGGAAGCCCGCGAGCAGCCACGACATCCGCGCGACGTTGCGGTTCTCCTCGCCCGCGCCGTTGGCGTTGCCGAGGATGACCTCGTCGACCTCGGCCGGGTCGATGCCGGCGCGCGTCACCGCCTCCTTGACGACGAGGGCCGCGAGGTCATCGGGCCGCACCGAGGAGAGGGCGCCGCCGTAGCGTCCGACGGGAGTGCGGGCGCCGCCGACGAGAAAAGCTTCAGTCATGAGAGTGGTTCCTTACTTGAATGCGGAGATGCCGGTGATGTCACGTCCGACGATGAGCGACTGGATCGAGTCGGTGCCCTCATAAGTGTGCACGACCTCCATGTCGGTGAGATGGCGGGCGACGTGGTTCTCGAGGAGGAGCCCGTTGCCGCCGAGCAGGTCGCGCGCGGCCTGGCAGATCCACCGCCCCTTCTTGGCGGTGTGCATCTTGGCGAGGGAAGCCATGGGGCCGGTGAGCCGCCCTTGCTCCTGCAGCTGCGCCATCCGCACGCACATGAGCTGCATGGCGGTGAGCTCGGAGAGCATGTTGGCGAGCGTGTTCTGCACGAGCTGGAAGCTCGCGATGGGCTTGCCGAACTGCACGCGCTCGGCCGCATACTCGACCGCGATCTCGTAGGCGGCGGTCGCGTGGCCGAGCGCCTCCCAGGATGCCCCGCCCCGCGTCGAGTTGAGCACGCGGGTGACGTCGCTGAACGACTGCGAGTGCGCGAGCAGGTTCGCGGCGGGGATGCGCACGTCGGTGAGCACGATGTCGGGCTGCCAGACGGCGCGCTTGCCGATCTTGCCCGTGATGACGGTAGCGTCGTAGCCGGCCGGATGCTCGCCCTCCTCCTTCTCCATGACGAAACCCTTGACCTTGCCGTCCGCCTCGTCGCGCGCCCACAGGATCACCAGGTCGGCGAAGGAGGCGTTGCCGATCCAGCGCTTGCGACCGTTGAGCACGTAGGTGTCGCCGTCGCGGCGCGCGGTCGTCTCGAGGGCGACAGAGTCGGAGCCGTGCTCCGGCTCGGTGAGGCCGAAGGCTCCCACAAGCTCGAGCCGTGACATCCGGGGCAGCCAGCGTTCCTTCTGCTCCTCGCTGCCGAGCATGTTGATGCTGCCCATCGCGAGGCCCGACTGCACGGCCAGGAAGGTGTTGATGCTGCCGTCGCCACGCGACATCTCCATGGCGACCATGCCGGCCTCGAGGGGCGTGAACCCCGGGCATCCGTAGCCCTGCACGGTTGTGCCGATCACGCCCAGCTCGGCGATCTTGGGCACGAGCTCGAATGGGAACGAAGCCCGCTCCCAGTGCTCGTTGATGATGGGCAGCAGCTCGGCGTCGACGAAGGCCCGCACCCGCGAACGCACCTCGCGCGCCCTGTCGGTGAGCAGGTCGTCGAAGAGGTAGTAGTCGGCGTTCGTCATCAGTCTCCAGCCTTCCAAGGCGACTCGGTAAAGTCCAATACTCATTTCGGCTCGCATTCAGACGGATGCGCACACAAAGCATGCACTGACGTCGCCGGCTCGCGGGGCCTATGCTCGGCACATGGCGACCCTGAGCGACATCCCCCTCACGCGCCTCGACGGCAGCGCCGAGACCTTTGCCGCCTACGCCGACAAGGTCGTGCTCGTCGTCAACGTCGCATCCCGCTGCGGGCTCGCGCCCCAGTACGAGCAGCTCGAGGAGTTGCAGCGCACCTACGGCGAGCGGGGCTTCACCGTGCTGGGCTTCCCGAGCAACCAGTTCGCGCAGGAGCTCAAGTCGGGCGACGACATCGCCGAATACTGCTCGACGACGTGGGGCGTCACCTTCCCCATGATGGAGAAGACCAAGGTCAACGGGGGCAAGAAGCATCCGCTCTACGCCGAACTGCACAAGGCCAAGGACTCCTCCGGGCTCGCGGGGCCGATCATCTGGAACTTCGAGAAATTCCTCGTGCTGCCGAGCGGCGAGGTGCACCGCTTTCGGCCCACGACCAAACCCGACGACCCGGCCATCATCGAGCTGATCGAAGCCAACCTGCCCGCTTGAGGAGGAGCCATGTCCGAGAAATTCACGCACGAAGCGGATGCTCACCGCTACACGCTTCGCATCGACGGCGAACTCGTGAGCGTGCTCGACTACGCCGAGAACGGCGAACGCGTGTCGTTCACCCGCACCTACACCAACCCGGCCCGCCGAGGGCAGGGATACGCCGCGCGAGTCACGGAGTACGCGGTCGACGAGGTGGAGAGGCAGGGCGGCAAGCGCATCGTGCCGATGTGCTGGTTCGTCGCGCAGTGGTTCGACGAGCATCCGGACCGCGCCGGGCTGCTCGCAGGCTAGCCGCACCGCCCGCGCGTACGCTTAAGCGATGAGCAGCACGCATCCGGAGCACGCGCACCCCGAGCGCATGCCTCGGGGACGCACGAGCCTCGAGGTCCTGCGCGCGGAGGCCCAGCAGGAGATCGACACGGTCGTCGAGGAGCGCCTGCTCGCGGGCGAGGACCCGTGGGTGTTCATGGAGGAGCTGCCGAGCACCGACGAGATGGTCGTCTACCTGCTGCGCGCCGACGCGATCAACGCCGACGAGGGCCGCTCCCCGTCGGCCGTGCGCGAGTACCGCGTCATGCGGCAGATCGCCCTCGAACACCCCGGGCTGACCCGCACGGTGTGGCGGATGCTCGAGGCCGACGGCACCCTCAAGGCTCGCGGCGCAGCGTAGGCGCCATCGCTAGGCTGGCGGCACCATGCGACTGCACCTCATACGGCACGGCCAGACCCCGTCCAATGTGCTGGGCATCCTCGACACGGCTCACCCCGGCCCCGGCCTGACGGAGCTGGGGCACGCGCAGGCGGCGCGCATCCCGCAGGCGCTCGGCGAAGCATCCCTCGACGCCCTCTATGCCTCGCGCCTGGTGCGCACGCAGCTGACGGCCGCCCCGCTCGCGGAGGCGCGCGGCCTCGCTGTGCCCGTGCTCGACGGGGTGCACGAGGTGGAGGCGGGCGATCTGGAGGGGCGCGGCGACCGGGATTCGATCGTCACCTTCCTCAAGACGACCTTCGCGTGGGGCGTGGGCGAGCTCGACGCGCGCATGCCGGGCGGGCCGACGGGGCACGACTTCTTCGGCCGTTTCGACGCCGACGTCGAGTCGGTGCTGGCGACGGATGCCGCATCCGCCGCCATCGTCAGCCACGGTTCCGCCATCCGGGTGTGGGTGGCCCGCCACGCCCGCAATGTCGGGTCGAACTTCGCCACGGAGCACGTGTTGGAGAACACGGGCGTCGTCGTGATGGAGGGGTCGTTCGCGAAAGGGTGGACGCTCGTGCAGTGGGCAGAGCTGCCGATGGGCGGCGCCGCACTGGAGGATGCGAGCGCTCCCGACCCGACGGGCGCGACGCTCGACGACGTCGCCGCCGAATAGTCGGTATATCCCCCGGACTGGGGAATCCCATGCATATGCATCAGTTGTAGCCTTCAACAAATGGAGAGCACTAATCCGCCCCTCGCTTCGCGGAGAGACTGACATGCAAAGCGAGACTTCACGCGCGGGGGAACGCGTGGAAGCTGGCTGGTACCCCGACCCCCTCGGACACCCACAGCTGCGCTGGTGGAACAACCACGAGTGGACCGAGTACGTCTCCGCCAGCCGCCCCGCCCGCCCCGCGGCCGAAACGGCACCGCCCGAGTATGCCGAGCCCCCGCAGCACCAGGCCGACGGTGACGGCCACCTTGCCACGCGCGACTCGTCCGTGGCGCCCGACCTCTCGGCGGCAGCCGCCCCCGAGGTAGGCTGGGCCGGCGCCGCGCTCACCCTGCACTCCGTGCTCGCCGCACGGGTACCCATGCTCATCGAGTTGGCGATCGCCGGGCATCCGTCCGTTCGCGTCGACACCCGCTTCGGCGCCTTCACCTGGGATCTGCCGCTCACTCTCTTTCCCACCGCGCCCGCCGGTGTGCGGGTGGGAGTCGAACTGATCGACGTTGCCGCACCGCCCGTGTTCCTGCTCCCCGGGCAAAGCCTTGACGAGCTACTGTGGCGCATTGGGCTCTGCGCCTTTCCCGACAGGATCGCTCCGTGGTTACAGCCAGGCCAACGCTACCGCCTGAGCCGGTGGCCGAACCTCAGCACCCTCCAGCCCACCATGGAGCAGATGCGCCAGACGGCGATGCTCGCCAACAGCGTCTTCTCGCTCGAGGAGCTCGCTCACGCGACCGGCAGCGACCTGCTGAGCACGCGCCACCTCATCAACGCCTACAGCCTCATCGGATGCCTCGACACGCTGCCCTCGGAGGTCGGCTCCGCTCCGGCACCTGGGGCGCCTTCACGCCAGCAGAGACAAGCATCTGCCGTGGCCGATAGGGACCGTGGCCTATTCCGCCGACTCCGCGACAAGTTGGGACTCTGACATGGCCGAGCACGTCATCCTCTTCGCCGGCCCCATGGGGGCAGGCAAGACGACCGCCATCCGCACCCTCAGTGAGATCGAGGTCGTCTCGACGGAGGCGGCCAACACCGACCGCGAGACCGCCGACAAGGAGACCACGACGGTGGCGCTCGACTATGGCGAGATCGGCCTCGGCCCCGACGACAAGGTGCGGCTCTACGGCGTGCCCGGCCAGCGGCGCTTCGACTTCATGTGGACGATCATGCAGGAGCGGGCCATGGGCCTCATCCTCCTCGTGCACGCTGACGCGCCAGACGTGGGGAGCCTGGTTGTCGAGCACCTCAGGGAGTTCGAGCATCTGGCGCGCCGCGGCGGCGTAGTGGTCGGCATCTCCCGTAGCGACCTCACCGGGCCGCAGCCGGTCAACGAGGTGCATGCGGCCCTAGCCGGGCAACTCCCCGGCGTGCTCATCCCGATCTTCACCGTCGACCCGCGCGACGCCGGGCACATGCGCATGACGCTCATGACCCTCATCGCCAACATCGAGACCCGAACCGCCCTCACCGCTGGAGCCACAGAGTGACCGACACCGCCGAACTGATGCCTCCGCATCGCGACCCTCACACGGTCGACATCGCCCACAGAGCCCTCGCCGTGCTCGGCGAGCTCTCGCCCTCGCTGGGGATCGCCGTCGTGCTCACCGACGACGGCTTCGAGGTAGCGCGGCATCCTCGACGGGATAGCGCCGATCAGCGATTGGCCAGCATGGCGAGCTCGCTTCAGGCGCTCAGTGAGGCGATCGTGCGGGAGCTCCGACTCGGCGCCCCCGGCTACGTCATCATCGAGGCGACCGAGGGGCACGTGCTGCTGCGCCGGGTGCCCGGCCGCCAGATGGTGCTCGCGGCCGTGTTCGACTCCGACGAGTCCGTCGGCAAGGCGATCTCCGTGTCGCGCAAGGTGGCGGAAGACTTCTCCGCCGCCATCTGACCCACTGTGTTACCCACTCAATAGAAAGCAGAACCCGTGTCAAACATCACCGAATCACTCAACGAGCTCATCACCGTCGACGGCGGTATGGCGGCGGCCCTCGTCGACAGCGAGTCCGGCCTCCTCCTGGGTGCCGCCGGCAGCGGCCTCGACCTCGAGATCGCCTCGGCCGGAAACACCGAGGTCGTGCGCGCCAAGCTTCGCACCATGAAGTCGCTCGGCCTCGACGACAGCATCGACGACATCCTCGTCACCCTGTCGACCCAGTACCACATCATCCGCCCGCTGGCCTCGAACCCCGCGGTCTTCCTCTACCTCGTGCTCAACCGCGCCAAGTCGAACCTCGCCCTCGCGCGCCTGAAGGCCAAGGAGACCGAGGGCAAGATCCAGTTCTAACGCCCACGCCCCTAGAGGACGCCTCGCGCACCCGGCCGTTTCCGGGTGGGCGAGGCGTTTTCCGTGTGCGCCAGCCGGGTCGGATGCTACTGCCTACGAGCGCGCGCTCAGCACGCAGAACTCGTTGCCCTCCGGGTCGGCCATGACGACCCAGGTCTGCTCGCCCTGTCCGATGTCGATGCGCCGTGCTCCGAGGCCCTCAAGGCGGGCGACTTCCGCCCCCTGGTCGTCGGGCACGAAGTCCAGGTGCAGGCGGTTCTTGACCACCTTGTCGTCGGGCGTGTTCAGGAAGAGAAGCGTGGGACCACCCTCGGGGTTGCGGACCTCAAGCACCTCCTCGTCCTGGTCGATGACCTCCCAGCCGAGGGCACTCGCCCACCACGTGCCGAGTGTCTGAAAGTCGCGACAGTCGATGACCAGTTCTTCCCACCTGAGCGCCATGAAGCGAGAGTAGAGCGTCAGCGCCGCCGGGGGAAGGGTTTGCCAGGCGCCGACGTTAGCGTTAAGTCATGAGCACTAAGACCGACTACATCCCCGCCGACGGCATCACCATGTTCAGCACCTCCTGGTGCGGTTACTGCCGCAACCTGAAGGGGCAGCTCGACCGCGAGGGCATCCCCTACCGTGAGGTGAACATCGAGCAGGTTCCGGGAACCGCGGAGCTCGTGGCATCCGTCAACGGCGGCAACCAGACCGTGCCGACCGTCATCTTCCCCGACGGCTCGACCGCAACCAACCCCTCGCTCGCCGACGTCAAGTCGCGCCTGAGCTAGCCGGCCCTCAGTGCTAGCCGGCCCTCAGTGCTAGCCGGCCCTCAGTGCTAGCTGGCCCTCAGTCGCGCACCTCAGTCGCGCGCGAGCACCAACTCGTTGAGCGGCAGGCGCTCACGGGGCGCGAGCTCGCGCAGGCGCAGCCTCTCTGGCAGGCGTTGCGGGTCCCCGAGCACACCGAGCGCCGTGATCGACACGGGAACCAGATGTTCCCCGAGGTCGAACGCCTGCCGCAGGCCCTCGACCTCGATGCCGCCCATCTGGTGACTGTGCAGCCCCTGCCGCTGAGCCTGCAGCGTGAGGTGGGCCACCGCCTGGCCGAGGTCGTATTCCGCCCAGCGCAGGCGGTCGCCCGCGGCATCCTTCGTCACTGCGATGTTCAGGATGAGCGCGCTCGCGGCGGGCGCCCACTCGCGGTTGAAGCCCATGAGGTTTTCGGCGAGAGCGGCGTGCGTGGCCGTGCCGCGACGACCCACGACGAAGCGCCACGGCTGCGCGTTGCGCGCGGACGGGGCCCAGCGGGCCGCCTCGAGCACGGTCGCAAGAGTCGCCTCGTCGATCGTCGCCTCCGGGTCGAAGGCGCGCGGGCTCCAGCGGGTGGCGTGCACGTCGTCGATGGGAACGGATGTCTCGGCGCGACGGCCGGCAAGTATGGAGCTCATCACGGCCCAGCCTAGAAGCGGGCGCTGTGAGCCCCGTCACGGGACGTCACAGGGCGGATGCACGGGTGCGAGGTACCGTCGAGGCATGAGCGACAGCGACCACACCCCTAGTTATGTGACGCCCGGCCAGGAGTTCGACCGCGACACCAACTACATCGAGGACAGGATCACGCGCGACGGTCGCGACGGCTGGCCCGTCGAGGCGGGACGCTACCGCCTGGTCGCCGCCCGCGCCTGCCCGTGGGCGAACCGCACGACGATTGTGCGCCGCCTGCTCGGCCTCGAGGATGTGATCTCCCTCGGCCTGCCAGGGCCGACGCACGACAAGCGCTCCTGGACCTTCGACCTCGACCCCGATGGGCGCGACCCCGTGCTGGGCATCGAGCGGCTGCAGGAGGCGTACTTCCGCCGCTTCGCCGACTACCCGCGCGGCATCACGGTGCCCGCGATCGTGGATGTGCCGAGCGGCATGGTCGTCACCAACAACTACCCGCAGATCACGCTCGACTTCTCGCTCGAGTGGGGCGAGTTCCACCGCGAGGGCGCGCCCGACCTGTACCCGTCGGAGTTGCGCGACGAAATCGACGAGGTCGCTGAGCTGGTGTTCCACGACGTCAACAACGGCGTCTACAAGTGCGGTTTCGCGGGCAGCCAGAAGTCCTACGAGCGCGCCTACGACACCCTCTTCGCCCGCCTAGACTGGCTCGAGGAGCGCCTGTCGCGGCAGCGCTACCTCGTGGGCGACACGATCACGGAGGCGGACATCCGCCTCTTCACGACCCTCGCCCGCTTCGACGCTGTCTACCACGGGCACTTCAAGTGCAACCGCAACAAGCTCGCCGAGATGCCGGTGCTGGGCGCCTACGCGCGCGATCTCTTCCAGACGCCCGGCTTCGGCGACACGATCGACTTCGAGCAGATCAAGGCGCACTACTACGTGACGCACGTCGACATCAACCCGACCCAGATCACACCTAAGGGGCCGGATGCCACGTGGTGGCGCACCCCGCACGACCGGGAGCAGCTCGGGGGCCGCCCCTTCGGGGACGGCACTCCTCCGGGGCCGCCGCCCGCGAACGAGCGCGTGCCCGGGTTCTGAGCAGTGCCGCGACGACCCGCGCGGAGCGTTGAGTAGACGCATATTCGTCTCCTAGGGCGGCCGAGACCCGGTCTCTAGATGAATATTTGTCCGCTCAAGTCAGGACGAGGCGGAGACCGGTTTGCAATAGTGGAGGGGTGCCGCACACAGACATTAACGCCGCAGACACCCGAGCCGAAGCATCCGCCCCGCTTTCGAAGACGCCGCCGGTCGCCGCTCGCAAGCCCATCGAGCGCACCCACCACGGCGACACCTTCGTCGACCAGTATGAGTGGCTGCGCGAGAAGGAGAGCCCCGAGGTCGTCGCCCACCTCGAGGCGGAGAACGCCCACACGGATGCCGCGACCGCCCACCTTGCCGAGTTGCGCGAGCAGCTCTTCCAGGAGATCAAGGGGCGCGTCAAGGAGACCGACCTCGGGGTGCCGGTGCGCGAGGGCGACTGGTGGTACTACAGCCGCACGGTCGAGGGGCAGCAGTATGCGATCCACTGCCGCGCGCCCATCGCCGACCCGCAGGACTGGTCCACGCCGCAGCTGCCGGAGGACGGCTCCGGCCTGCCCGACGAGCAAGTGCTGCTCGACAGCAACGCGGAGGCGGAGGGCAGCGAGTTCTTCGCGCTCGGCAGCTTCGACGTCTCCGCCGACGGCACGCTCATGCTGTGGGGCGTCGACCGCGTCGGCGATGAACGCTACGCCGTGCGGGTGCGGCCGCTCGCGAACGATGACTCGGGCGACAGTCACCCGGACCCGGCCGAGATCGACGCCCCCATCGACACCCCCGCTCCCCCGCCCGAGGAGACCATCGAGGGCACCGCCCCCGGCGCCTTCTTCGACGCGACCGGCCGCTACATCTTCTACACGACGGTGGATGACGCCTGGCGACCCGACACGGTCTGGCGGCACGAGGTGGGCACGCCGGCGAGCGAGGACGTCAAGGTCTTCCACGAGCCCGACGAGCGTTACTGGGTGGGCGCCGGGCTCACCCGCAGCCGCCGCTACATCGTCATCGAGCTGGGATCCAAGATCACGAGCGAGGCCCACATCCTCGACGCCGACGACCCCACGGGCGAGTTCCGCGTCGTGTGGCCGCGGCGCGAGGGCGTCGAGTACTCGATCGAGCACGCCGTGCTGGGCGGGGAGGACCGCCTGCTGGTGCTTCACAACGACGGCGCCCTCGACTTTGAGTTGGCGGATGTCGCGGCATCCGACCCGCTCGGTGAGCGCCGCGTGCTCGTGCCGCACCGGCCGGGCATCCGTCTCGAGGATGTTGACGCCTTCGCCTCGCACCTCGTGCTCGAGTACCGGCGGGAGGCGCTGCCGCGGCTCGCCGTCGCCCGGCTCGACGGCGACCCCGCCTTCACCGAGCTCGAGTTCGACGAGGAACTCTTCGCGGTCGGCGCCACCGGCAATCCCGAGTGGGAGCAGCCGACCGTGCGCATCGGCTACACGAGCTTCGTGACCCCGAGCACCGTGAGCGACTACACGGTCGCGACGGGCGACGTGCGCGTGCTCAAGCAGCAGCCCGTGCAGGGCGGCTACGACCCCGCCGACTATGTGCAGCGCCGCGAGTGGGCGACGGCGGAGGATGGCACGCGCGTGCCGATCTCGCTCGTGCACCGCCGCGACGTGACGCCCGAGAACGCGCCGACGCTCCTCTACGGTTACGGCTCCTACGAGCACAGCATCGACCCGGGCTTCTCGATCGCGCGGGTGAGCCTGCTCGACCGCGGCGTCGTCTTCGCCGTCGCCCACGTGCGCGGCGGTGGCGAGATGGGCCGCGACTGGTACGAGCACGGCAAGACGCTCACGAAGCGCAACACCTTCACCGACTTCGTTGCGTGCGCGCAGCACCTTGTCGACACGGGCGTTACGAGCCCCGAGAAGCTCATCGCGGAGGGCGGCAGCGCGGGCGGCCTGCTCATGGGAGCCGTCGCGAACCTCGCGCCGACGCTCTTCGCGGGCATCCTCGCGGCGGTGCCCTTCGTCGACCCGCTCACGAGCATCCTCGATCCGGAGCTTCCGCTCACGGTCGTCGAGTGGGACGAATGGGGCAACCCCCTCGGCGACCCGCAGGTGTACGCCTACATGAAGTCGTATGCGCCGTACGAGAACGTGACGGATGCCGCGTACCCGCGCATCCTCGCCGTCACGAGCTTCAACGACACCCGAGTGCTCTACGTCGAGCCCGCCAAGTGGGTGGCGCGGCTGCGCGAGGTCGGCGCGCCCGTGCTGCTGAAGATCGAGATGGAGGCGGGGCACGGCGGCGTCAGCGGCCGCTACAAGGCCTGGCAGGAGCGCGCGTGGGAGCTCGCGTGGATGCTCGACGTGTGGGGTCTTGCGTAGCGTGCCGTTTTCATCATTCAGGAACTTTCGCCCAGACGGCGCTACCCACCGCGGCCGTGCCCCTTCATCATTCAGGAGTTCGCGGTGACCAGAGTGGCTCAAGTGACGGATGTCGCGCTGGAGGCAGCCATCCGCCCCTCAACTCGCCCGACATTCCTGAATGATGAAGAGGCTCACGCGCGCGAGTTCCTGAATGATGAAGCATGGCGGGCGCGGGAGGCGGCCCACCAGGAACGGGCCGACGCCGTGACGGCGGGCTGGCGCGCGCGGCAGCAGACGGGCGCGAAGCATCCCGTGGAGGACTTCCTCTTCACCTACTACCCGGTGCGGCCGACCACCCTGCGCCGCTGGCACCCCGGCGCAGGCGTCACCCTCGAGGGCGCGGCGAGCGAGGAGCGCGCCGGCTGGAAGTGGTACCGGGCCGACGGCGACGACGTGCGCGTCGACACGGAGGGCCTGCTGCAGGCGCGCGGTTCGAGCATCCGCTTCATCACGTCACTGCTGCAGCGCACGGCCGAGAGGCAGGCGAACTTCGGATGCTTCGGGCTCCACGAGTGGGCGATGGTGTACCGCTCCGACGAGACCCGTCACACGGTGCCGCTGCGTCTCGGGGCGACCGGCACCGACGAGGTCGTCGAGGGGCACCGCATCTCGTGCAGCCACTTCGACGCGTTCCGCTTCTTCACGCCCGAGGCGGTGCCGCGCAACCGGCTCGCCCCGACGCGGCAGAACCAACCCGAGCTGGAGCAGCCCGGCTGCCTGCACGCGGGCATGGACGTCTACAAGTGGGTGACCAAGCTTGGCCTGCTCGTGCCGGGCGAGGTGCTCTTGGACGCGTTCGAGTTGGCCCGTGACATCCGCGAGCTCGACATGCAGGCGTCACCCTACGATCTGCGGGAGTGGGGCTACGAGCCGGTCGCGATCGAGACGCCGGAGGGCAAGGCCGAGTATGTGCGTCGCCAACGGGACTTCAGCGAGCGGGGCAACGCCCTGCGGGAGCGCGTCGTCGCGGCGGTCGGCCCCCTGCTCTAGCCCGGGCCGCCACAGAACTAGCCCGAGCCTCACGGAAATTCAGGAAATGCAGCCGCGGAAATTCAGGAAATCCGCGGCAGATCGGCGCAGCACCGCCCGGTTTCGGCCCTCGGAGAGGCAGATTTCCTGAATTTCCGAAAGGGCGCGGGCGCGAAGCACGTGATGCTTCGTAAGACGGGCCGAGACCTCAGCCGCGGCCGAACCACGGCGGGTAGACGGCGACGCGGATGTCGAGCCCCGCATCGCGCAGCACTGCTTTGACCTCGTCGCGCGCCTTGGAGTTGGCGACACCGATGAGCGAGACGACCTCGAGGGGCACGGGTCCCGCGGCGAGGATCTCGACGGCCGCCAGGGGCGAGTCTTCGCCGTCACCCGCGTCGAGGGAGATGAGCCGGCGCAGTTCCCGCCGCACGGCGACCGGGTCGGCCGTCATGGGGGTGGTCGGCGCGGATGCCTCGTCGAGCGCGAGCACGAGGGTGGCGGCTTTCTCGACCTCGCCGACGGTCGTGGCGAGCAGCACGTAGTCGGAGGCGGAGCTGCTGCGGGCGGCGGCACTCAGCCGGGGATCGGGTGCGCCCGTGCGCAGGTCGTTCCACAGGCTCGACTCGGGCGTGGCGAAGAAGGGGACGCAGTCGGCGACGGTGTGCGCGGCGGCGGGCTCGTGGGAGGCGGCCGCAGCATCCGCACCGGTCTCGGCGGAGACGGCGACTCCGATCGCTGCAGTGTCGGCCGCGGTAACCGTCTCGGGCAGTGTCGCCGTGCGGCGCTGTTCGCGGTGCTGGGGGGCGCTGAGGTCGAACTCGGGTTCTCCGCCGGCCGTGGAGGGGGCGAGGGCACCGCTTTCAGCGATGGCGGCGAAGTTGCGCACGTGGGTGAGGTGGAAAATGCGGTGCCCCGCGACATCCACGGGTTTGCCTGCGGCGGTGGGGGCGCCGGCGACACGCCCTGGGGCGCGTGGGGAGCGTACAGCGGGCCCTCCACTGCGTAGCGATGGGGTTGACGCGCGCGGCGCGCGCTTCACGGGCGGTGCGACGGGTGCGGGCTTGGGCGAGCAGACGTCGCACAATTGTTCATCGAGTCCGTGGATGCATTCGCTCACGCGGTGGGGCCTTTCGTGTCGGCATCGCGGGTGCTGCGGATGCCTCCCTCAAGGGTACGCGCGTCGGCGCCCGCGTTAACCTGTGCTAAGCCCCTACTCAGGCGGTCTTGGCTTGCGCTTGCTCGCGATAGGTGGCGGTGACGAGGATCGGCATGTGGTCGGAGGTGCCGCGCGGCAGCGTTTCGACACTGTCGATGTCGAGCCCCATGGATGTCGCGAGGTCGAAGTGTCCGCGGAAGAACTTGTAGCGCGTGTAGGTGCGGGTGTCGCTGAGGGTGAGGTCGTAGCCGGACTGGCCGATGTGCCGGGTGAGTTGGTTCTTGAAGACGGGGTAGTTGTAGTCGCCGACCATGAGGGTGGGCAGGCCGGGCCCCATTTCGTGCAGTTGCTCATGGGCGACGCGGATCTGCTCGCGCCGAAGTGAGTTGAGCGCCGTGAGGGGCGCCGCATGGAAGGAGGCGACGATGAGTTCGCGCTCGTGCTTGAGGTCGATCAGGTGGCTGCCGAGGAGTCGCTCGTGGGCGGGCTTGAGCAGGTGGTCGTGCAGTGACTTCTTGAGCTCGAAGGCTTTCGTGTCGAGGGCCGTGAAGCGGTCTCGACGGTAGTAGACGGCGAGGCCGAGCCGGTTGCGCCGGGTCGCGTCGGCGAGGTGGAGCCCCCCAACCTCGGCGGGCAGCACGGTCGTGTCGGCCTCCTGCAGACAGAGGAGGTCGAGGTCGTGCTCTTCTGCGAGTGCGCTGATCTCGCCGATCGCGCGGTGCTTCCGAAGGTTGTAGCTGACGACTTTCACTGCGTACCTCAATCACGCTCGAGAGTGTGCTCCAGCCTACGGCGAGGAGGTGGATGCCTCGTCCCACCCAGTTCGGGGTGTACGGCAGTTCTCAGAGAACACATATTGTGAGGGCAGCTTGCGTTCGTGGCTGGACCAGTCGATGGCGGGCCGGCGCTGCTCTTCGGGGAGGTAGCCGAGGCGGTAGACCGCCATGAGTTCGAGCTCGTCGGGCACCTGGAGCAGCGTTTCGATCTCCGCCCAGCGTCCGGGCACTTCCATGGGGAAGGAGACGAACTGGATGCCCATGCCGAGCGCACCTGTCGCAAGCCAGATGTTCTCCATCGCCGCCCCCATGCTGAAGATGGAGTAGAACGACGAGAGCTCGCCCGGGCGGTACTCGCTGCGGTCGAGCATGACGCCGAGCAGCAGCGGAGAACCGGCCACAAGTTTGCGGTTCTCCTTGCCGAGGGTCTGCGGCACGCGCAGCGAGTTCATGAGCTTCTGCCCGCCGGGCGTGAAGGCCTGCGAGGTGAAGGGCCGCAACGGGGCAGGGAGCTTGTCGAAGAGCATCCCGTCGCGACGCTGCGCCATCTCCTCCTTGCTGAACCTGAAGTAGGGCTTGTAGCGCTCGAAGAAGGTGCCGTTCGACATCGCCTCGGTCATGCTCGAGCCGCTGATGTCCGCGACCTTCTCGATCGTGTCGCGGTTCTCGATGAGCACGAAGCGCCAGGGCTGGCTGTTGAGTTGGGAGGGGGCGCGCCCCGCGAGTTCCATGAGCAGCCGCTGGTGTTCCTCCGAGACGGGGTCGGGCAGGAAGGGGCCATTGGTGGTCTTGCGGCGGCGGATGGCGTCGAAGAGATCCACTATGCGGCCCTCCTCACCGTGGCGATCACGGCACTCACGTAGGCCGGCGCCGCCGTGAGGGCGATGAGCGGATGCTCGCGCCCGCGTCCCCTCGTCCGCGGGAGTGCGGCGAGGGGCAGCAGTGCGGGCATGAGCAGCCATGCCGCGATGCGGCGGTGACGGATGCCGCTGACGACGGCGAGGGAGGTCAGGGCGAGTGTCGAGATATAGAGAGCGTGGTGCACCCAGCGCGCATGCCCCGTGTCGATGACTCCCCCTGCGACCCCGGCCCCCAGGGCGGCGTTCGCGGTGTAGCTGAGGCAAGCAGCGGTGGTGAGTGTCGTGTCCATGTGCCCCTCATGATCGACCCGCTCGTGCCCGCGTGGAGCAGACTCTCGGCTCACATTCAGGCATCCGCAAAATGCATCTGAACATGGTGCCTGCTCTGCAATATAGTTCGCATTACGAGCGCTCTTCCGTATACCCGCGGTTCGCGCACTCACCCGAAGGTCACCGATCATGGACGACGGTCATCCCCCCTACCGCGCTACCCGAATGCGGCGAATGCTTCACGTGCACAGCTCCCTCTGGCATGAGCATGTCTCCTCTGAGATCACCTCTGTCGCCTACTGCGTGCTGTGGTGTCTCAACCGGCACGGGGAGATGGGTCAGCGGGATCTGCTGCACCGGGCCCAGATCGACAAGTCCTCCTTGGCGGACCTCCTGAGGCGCCTGGAGGATCAGGGCCTCGTCACGACGCGACGCGACGAACACGACGGGCGTCGCAAGGTGGTGTCGCTCAGCGAGGAAGGGCGTCGCATTCATGACGATCTCCTCGAGGCCGCCACGCGGGTCAACGACATCATGGTGGATGGCCTCGCCGACGACGAGGTCGAGAAGTTCGACGAGACGTTGGTGAAGCTTCTGGAGTCGGACGTCGCGCAGGCCGTCGAGTAACGACATACATACGTATGCAGCAGTGTTGAGCTAAAGTGTTCCCGGGGGAGCATACGCGCGATATGCGCGAGCCACGAAGGAACCGGCGGGGAACGATGTCTACGGACGGTGCATATCGCAATCACGCGCTGCGACGCGCCTATCAGGCATACAACGCGCTCTGGCAGGAATATGCCTCGGCAGACATTAGCCCCGTGCAGTTCGGCGTGTTGCACGCCCTCTGCGAGAATGGCGGGCTTCCCCAGAACCAACTCGCACAGCTCGCGCACCTCGACAAGTCCACCCTCGCCGAACTCCTACGGCGCATGGAGCGCCAGGGGGTTGTCGCGACGGAGCGGGACACGAAGGACAGGCGACGCAAGACCGTGACTGTCACGGAGCAGGGTCGGAGCATCCACCAGGAGTTGAGGCCTGCCTCGATCCGCGTGAACGAGCTGCTCACGAGCGCCCTGAGCCCGCAGGAGATCCTGCTGCTCGACACTCTCCTCACGAAGATCGCCGATCGGGAGGTCGAGCGGGCCTGACTCAGGTGAAGCGGATGCTCGCCTGCAGGCGCGTCCGCACCTCGAAGAGTTCGGTCCCGCCGAGGAGGGGCGCATCCGCAAGGTCGCCCCGGAGCACGCCCGGAAGCCGGGAACGCTGCACGACGACACTCGTGAGCCCGCGCATCCGCCCGACCGTGAGCGCCTCATCGATGGCATCATCGGGAACGACCACGACGAGGGTCGTGAACTTGACGCGGGCCGCACGCGCGACCGACTTCGCCCGCAGCGACAGTGAGTGCATCGGCCGCTCGCCCGGGGCGATGGCCTCCCCCACGATCTCGTTGCGCTTCACCCGGACGGGAGCGCCCCAGTCCTCCGACTGTACGGCGAAGAGCCCGCTCGGCCCCAGCACGACGTGGTCGAGCTTCGACGCCCAGGGGTCGCCCGGGGCATCCGTCGCGACGTCGTGCCACACGGTGTAGGCGATTCCGAGCGAGGCCGCCTGCGTCGCCGTCGCCTCCTCCGCGAGGGCGTTGGCCAGCAGGTGGCGGATGTCGCGGGGCGCCGAGCGCACGAGTGCGGGGTCGTACGGGTCGGGGAGCGCGGCGCCCCGGCCGACCCACTCCCGCATGAGCTCGAGGTAGTGCTCGCGACTGAGGCCGCCCGGATGCCCGTAGGTGCGTGCCTGCGGACGACTCTCGGAGGGGCGGCGCGGCGGCGCGGGTGCCCAGGTTGCTCGCGCCTGCTCGCCGCGCGTGGGGCGGCCGCTGTCGTAGACGGCGCGATCCTCGGGGGTGCCGACGAGCTCCCAGGCGTGCTGCACGGCGTGGAAGCGTGCCGCGTCACCGCCGGTGTCGGGGTGGGTCTCGCGCAGCATCCGCCGGTATGCCCTGCGGAGCTCATCGTGGCTCGCGGTCGGGGCGACGCCGAGCACCTCGTAGGGCGAGGGGTTCAGGGGACTGCGAGGCACCGATCTAGGGTACTAGCCACCCCCTGCTAGCGGCCTCCCCCGCCACCGCCACCACCGCCGCCGCCCGCGACGGCACCGCCCGTGGAGCCGCCCGACGACGAGCTGAAGGTCGAGGCGCTGCTCGTGCCCACCGAGCCGATCGAGTTCGCGAAGATCGCCGCATTGAAGGGCGCCATGCCGACGTACCAGCCGGGCTGCTCCCCCGCCTGCTCGTAGAGTCGGCCGAGCTCCTCCGCCCACTCCTTCTCGTGGCCGAAGAGCATGGCGTAGGGCAGCAGCCTCTCGCCCAGGCGCACGAGTTGGGCGGGGTCATCCGTCGCGACCGGCTCACGCAGGGCGCCCTCGGGCGACTGCAGGTAGCGGATGCGGTCTGCCTCCGCCAGCGTGATGTACTCGTCGAGCCCCTTCATGTGGTCGCGCACCTCCGCACCGCGCGCCGTGAGGGGCACGCGCGCGAGCAGGATGACGGCGACGACCGCGGCGGCACCGCCCACGATCAGCTGCACGAGCGGCCACGGCCATCCGTAGGCCTCCTCGAGCGCGATGATGCCGAAGACGAGCGCGGCGAGCGCGCCGGCGCCCGCGAGCACCATGGCGGGCACAGCGGATGCCGCGGGGTAGGGCTTGCGGTACCCCCGCGCCGTCGCATCCTTCGTGACCCGCTGTGTGAGCTCGCCGAGACGCTTGGCGGCCTTGGAGTCGGTCGTGCCGAGCGTGCGACGCTCCCCGCGGGTGAGCCTGTCGCCGAAGAGCGCGTTCAGGAACTCACGCTCCTGCTCATCCGTGCCCTCTGCTGTGACGAACTCGAGCGTGTATTTCTGCGATCCGAGGAGCGGCTTCTCGCCTTCCTCCAGCACCCGCAGCTTTCCGCGCACCGCGAAGTCGATCACCTGGGCGGGCACCGTCTTGGCCGAGACACCAGCGAGGAGCGCCGAGGTGAGCAGGTTCGCGTCTTTTGGGGGCGCATACTCGGCGATGATCGTGGGGCGGCCGGGCTCGTCTCGCAGGTGCCGCCGCCGCACGGTGGCCGCCCAGGCGAGGGCGGCCAGGGCTGCGAGTGCACCCAGCAGCGAGAGGGTCGGCCAGGGCGAGGCGAAGTAGCCGCTCTCGCGGGGCACGAAGGTTCCGGGTTCGAAGCCGATCGCGAAGCTGAGGGTCTGGCCGGGCTCGAGATCGGTGGCCGTGAAGGTGAGGCCGTCGACCTCGGCGGGGTTCTGCTCGTTCTCGAAACCCCACACGGCGGTGACGTTGCCCGTGAGCTGTTCTTCCAGTCCCTCCTCGAGATGCACCGTCGCGCTGACCTCGCGGAAGGGCTGCGCCCACTCCGTGCCGTTGACGTCCCAATAGAACTCGTCCGCCTCGGTGTCCGCGTAGTGCCGAGTGACATGCTCCGCCGTGTACTCGATGACGTAGGTCTGCTCGCCGTGCACGTAGTCGTCGCCGCCGAGGGCGAGCTCTACGCTGTCGTCGCCCGAGTCCTCCTCGTACTCGACCGGCTCCCCCGTCTCGTCGGTGACCGACGCGATCTCCAGGTTTATCGGATGCCCGTCATAGCGGTCAGGAATCGTGCGAATGATGCCGCGGTTCTGGTCGAAGTCGGGGAACACGGCCACGATCGTCTCGACCACCCGCAGGGTCGAGTGGCCCTCCTCGTCGGTGCCGAGGTGGTAGTCGGCGTGGAAGCTCGCGAACTCGAAGTCCTCCACATCGGCGTGAGCCGATGTGACGGGTGCGGCTGCGCCCAGCAGGGCGAGCACCGCGGTCGTGAGGGCGGCGGCGACGCGATTCATGCCGCCCACGATAAACCGGATGCGTCGCGAAGACGTCCCCCGCGGGGGTGACGCCGATCGGGGGATGCCGCCTAGAAGGAGACCTCGAAGGACTCGATGCCCTCCCACGGGCTCGTCAGGGTGACGCTCTCGAGCAGCTGCCCCTTGGGGACATCGAAGAAGAGGGTCGACTCGATCGACTCACCCGCTTCCAGAGCGATCATGCCGCCATCGGCCGCGTTACCCGCCCAGTAGTCGGGAAAGTACTGCGTGTCGGCCGCGAAGCCGCTCACCTTCAGCTGCGTGAGGTCCACGCTCTCACCCGTCCCGTTGTCGACGTTCACGCCGACCGTGCAGTATTGGCCGACGGGCGTGAACTCAGGCTTGTGCTCACCGACGCCGCTGATGCCGCAGATGCGCCGGGTCACCGATACCGCGAGCCCGTCTTCGCTCGTGAACGCCTTGCCCACATCGGTGTTGGCGGGCGGTGCCGCCGGCTCCTCCGTGCCCCCCGAGCATCCGACGAGGGTGGCGACGACCCCGAGCACGACGACGGCCGCAGAAGCATGACTCACTCGTGCTGCAAAGCGACGGGTCGGGCGGGTCGTCACGAGCTCGGGCATTGTGCGCCTCCAGTGCATCTCTCGTCGATGAAAGATTCGGGTCAGGCCTGTGGGCCTCTTCGGGTAGTCATTAAGTAAACAGGGCGATGTATCGGTGCGGCAGCCCCCTTAATGGGTGGCGAAACACAGAGCTGCGCCCCGAACTGGGGTGCGAATCGCCGCAAATTGTTAAGGCGCCGTTCGAACTGAGGTGATGGACTTGGCGCATGGCCGGTTATACGGCCGCCTACCCGCGGCCAGACCACTTCATCCTTCACCTCAGCGACACCCACCTGCTCGCGGGGGGACGCAGACTCTATGACAGCGTCGACAGCGAGGCTCGTCTCGTGGAGCTCTTCGCCCGCCTTGAAGCCTCCGGAGCCAGGCCCGAGGCCATCGTTTTCACGGGCGACCTCGCCGACCACGGCGAGCCCGAGGCCTACGTACGGCTCCGCTCGATCGTCGAGCCCGCCGCCGAGCGCCTCGGCGCTCAGGTCATCTGGGTGATGGGCAACCACGATGACCGCGGCGCCTTCCGGAGGGAACTTCTCGACCAGCTCCCCTCCATGCGCCCCATCGACCGAGTGCACGACATCAACGGCCTGCGCATCATCACGCTCGACTCGACCGTCCCCGGCCATCACCACGGCGAAGTCACGGAGAGCCAACTCGACTGGCTCGCGGAGGAACTCGCCTCCCCTGCGCCACACGGCACCATCCTTGCCATGCACCACCCTCCCGTGCCCACCGTGCAGGACCTCGCGGTGCTCGTGGAGTTGCGCAGCCAGAGCGCCCTCGCGGAGGTCGTGCGGGGGTCCGACATCCGCAGCATCATCGCCGGTCACCTGCACTACTCGACGACGGCGACCTTCGCCGGCATTCCCGTCTCGGTCGCCTCGGCCACCTGCTACACGCAGGACCTTGCGGGCGAGGTCGGGTCCACCATGCCGCGTGACGGCGCCCAGTCCTACAACCTCATCCACGTCTACGACGAGACCGTGCTGCACACCGTCGTTCCCGTCGCCGCGACGCCGACGCTCTCCTACACGTCGGCAGCGCAGACGGCGCGCATCCTCGCAGAGCACGGCGTGAGCATCCGGCCCGCCGCCAACGGCCACGTGCGCCCCGAACCGCCGCTCACGACTCAGCAGCTGGAGCTCGTCACGACCTAGACCGCGGGGCGCTCCCACGGAGCCGGGATGGGGAAGTAGCGCTCCAGGAACCAGCGCACCGCCTGCGCCCGCTCCTCGCCGTCGAGCTCGGGGAACGAACCGTCGTTGAGGCAGAAGAAGTCGTGGTTGCGGCGCTTCAGCAGTTGCCGCATCCGCTTGACCCCCTCGCGGGCTGTCGTGTCGACGTAGCGCACCTTCGCCTCGGGCTGCGTCACCGCCTGCCCGGTCATGAGTGCGTAGTAGTGGTAGAGCGAGTTCGTGACCGAGACATCCGTCGCCTGGCGGAACTGCGCGGCCGCCGTGCGGGCGAACTCCTCCGGGAACTCCGCCTCGAGCTCGCGCAGCACAGAGCGCCGCAAGGGAGCCGCCGCATGTTCCAGGTGACGCGTGATCGTCACCCCGAAACGCTCGCGCAGCACCTCGCGGTTGACGCGCGCCGCATTCTCGAAACCGCTGCGGTTCGGATTGCGCTCGCCGACACCGATGCGCGTGTTGGAGAGGATGAACTTGCTCACCCCGCCCGGCGAGAAGAACATCTCGGGCCCCACAGCGCGACCGAAGAACATGTCGTCGTTGGAATAGAGGAAGTGCTCGCTGAGCCCCTTGATGTTGTGCAGCTGACTCTCGACGGCGTGCGAGTTGTGGGTGGGCAGCACCGAGGGGTCCCTGAAGAACTCCTCGCTGCGCAGCACAGAGACCCGCGGATGCTCGGCCAACCACTCGGGGCGCGGAGAGTCCGTCACGATGTAGATGTTGCGGATCCACGGCGCGAAGAGGTGCACGGAACGCATCGCATACTTCAGCTCGTCGAGCTGACGGAATCGGGCCTCGTGGTCGTCGCCCTCACCAACCACGTAGCTCGCCATACGCTTCGCCCGCTGACGCTGGAACTCGGCCGACGACCCATCCACCCACGAGAAGACGATGTCGATGTCGAAGGTCACATCGTCGCTCGTCGTGTCGAACATGCCCTTCAGGGTCGGCCACTCCTCGCCGTACAGCTCGACCGTGGCACGCTCCAGCTCGGCGCTCGGCGTGCTGTGCCGCAGGAGCACGTTGGGGCGCGGGGCGATCACATCATCGACCACGAGCGTCGCGCCCCCGTCGCCCACAGGTCGCACCCGGCGGCTCTCGACGTGCTGCCACAGCTCGAGGGGCACGCCGCATTCGGCGCCGTAACGCAGGGTCCCCGTCTGCGCCTCGCGCGGGCGGAAGAGGGTGAAGGCGCGGGCCGAACGGTCGCGCGACAGCCTGCCGTGTGCGAGAAGGGCGACACGCTCGGGAAGGGACGGCGTCACCGCATCGAGAATCGGGGTGACAGCGACATCCGCCTCGTTCTCGGCGGAGAAGAGCACGGGGTCGGCGCCCGCCGAATCGGATGCCGCGAGCTCGATGTGCTCGCTTGCGGTCCCGCTCACCACACCACGCGCCCTCGCGGCGATGTCAGCCTTCGCCGCCTTCGCCATCTTCTCGGTGCGCGAATAGAAGGGCTCCTGACGGCAGGCCGCGGCGAGCGCGGCGGCGAGCCGCCCGCGGTCGGCCCAATCGACCACGACCGTCGGGCGCGGGTCCGTGTCGCGCACAAGGAAGAAGTCGATGCCGGCACCCTCAAGCACCGCCCGCACGAAGTCGAGGTCCTCGCGGAACGCCTGCCACGGCGTCACGCCCGAGCCCACGATCGTGAGCATGCCGGAGCGCGTCACAACGACAGCGGGGTCGGCGGGGGCGGCGTTGCCTTCGCGAGAGAGAGAAGAGAAGACGTTCATGTCGGCCCAATCCTTCGAGCCTGGGCACCGGCGATCCGGCAGGCCCGTCAGCCTTCCCCCAGCATATCCCGGCAGGGGGGGTCAGCGGCCCTCGGCGATATCCGCGGCGATCTGCCGCAGCCGCTCGTCACTCACCTCGATGCCTGTCTCGCCCGTGCGCTGGCGGAGCTCCTCGAGCACCGTGTCGTGACTGCGGCCCGATGCGACGTCGTGGCGCACCTGCTCGACGATGCCGCGCAGCTGCTCGTCATTGCTCGCGTCGCCGCTGCCGTCTTCGATGGGGCCATCCTGTGTGTCAGTCATGCGGTCATGGTGCGGCCCCGACCTCACGGTTGCCTGAACGCGCCTGCCCATGAGGATTCGCCCACGTTTTTCCCCACGAAACTGTGCGATTCACCCGTCCGTGACGACCGCACTCGCGAGAGACTGGAGACACACGCGGCGAAGGGACGACACACGGCGATGCCAGACCTCCACAACATCCGCCTCCCCGCAGGCTGGTACCCCGACCCGAGCGGGGCGGACCACCGACGGTGGTGGGATGGCAAGACGTGGACGCAGCACACGGCACCCTTCCAACGGCCCGCGCCCGTCTACGACGTCGACGACCTCATCGAGACGAAGAGTTCCAAGACGCTGACGGAGAAGAAGACGTTGCCGGAGAAGGTTGAGACGAGCGACGAGGCGGTCGCCGTGCCCGCGCCCCGTCGCATCCGCACGGCCGCCCGGCTGGGGCGCGGTCTCGCCGCCCTCGCCCACAAACTGCCCTTCGGCCTGCCCCCTGCGGCCGAGGAGCAGACCCCCGCCGTCGACGGCCCTCCGCCCACGCCGCCCGCCGCACCCGCCACTACCCGCACTACCCCCACGACCGCGAAGGGGCGACACCGGGGCTGAACCCGTCCTCACCCCCGAAACGGGGATGCCGTGACGGTTTCTCGCCTCGCTATCGTGAAGCGACCGTCGCAGACGCAGACCGGAGGGGGCCCGGCGTGAGCACAACTGGACACGACTACTCGTCGGCGCCGCGGGACCCGCGCGCGATGACCGAAGACGAGTGGCGCGCCTCGCTGCCCTCCTTCGGCCAGCAGCTCGGCACGGGCCTGGGGCAGCCCAGCACGTCCGCCGCAACCCCCGCACCCTCGGTGGCTCCCTTCAGCACGCAGCCGCGCACTTGGCGTGCTGCTCCGCCGACGAGCAACACCCGCTGGGTGTGGTGGATGATCTTCCTGCCTGTCATCCTGGGCGTCCTCATATGGCCGGGCGCGGTCGCGATCTTCGGCTTCGAGCAAGTCCTCGGCTACCTCGCCGGATACACGACGGACGCGGGGATCCTGGGCTTCATGGGCTACCTGGTCGGTGCCGCCCTCGTGACACTCATCCTGACCATCGTGTTCGCATTCAACGACCGCTCGGCCCTCCGCCAGCTAGGTCACGGCCGCGCTGCATCCCCGTGGTGGCTGCTCCTGAGCCCCCTCGTCTACCTGATCATCCGCACGGTGCACGCTCACGGCGAGACCGGGCGCGGGGCCGCGCCGCTCGTCGTCTACATCTGCCTCCAGGTCGCACCGGTCGTGCTCGGGGTCATCGCTGCCATCGCGTTGCCCGCCCTTCTCTTCACCATCAGCCCGCCAACCTTCGGGCCGTGAGACTCTAGGCGCATGGCAAACTCGCCCAGTGGTGACTCCCTCATCACGAGGGTCGTGCGCATCCTCGAGACCTTCGACACGGATCGCACGAGTCGCAGCGTCTCCGATATTGCACGTCGCACGGGCATCCCGTCGTCGACGACGCACCGCCTCGTGACGGAACTGAGTGAGCACGGGCTGCTCGAACGCGACGAGCGCGGCAACGTGCACATCGGCATGCACCTATGGGAGTTGGCGATGCGCGGCTCCCAGGCGCTGCGCCTGCGACAGATCGCGATCCCCTTCATGGAGGACGTGCAGGCCAAGGTGCGCCAGCACACGCAGCTCGCCGTGCTCGAAGACGACGAGGCCCTCTTCATCGAGCGCCTCTCGAGCCGTGACTCCGGCGCCAACATCACCCGCATCGCGGGGCGGCTTCCCCTCCACGCCTCCTCCTCGGGCCTCATCCTGCTCGCCTTCGCCGATGCGGACCTCCAGGACCGCGTGCTCTCCGGCCGTCTCATGCGCCGCTCCGCCGAGACGGTCGTCGACCCCGTGCGGCTGCGCGCCATGATTGCCGAGATCCGTCGCGTCGGCCACGTGATCGCCCCCGGCTACATCGCGCCCGAAAGTCTCGGCGTCGCAGTTCCCGTCAAGGGCCCGGGCGGCGTCACGATTGCGGCGCTCTCGGTCGTGCTTCCGCGCGACTACGGTGACCCGGATGCCGCGGTCGTCTACCTGAAATCCGCCGCCGCCGGCATCACCAAGGCCATGCGGGCCTCGCAGAATCTTTCCCATTGAGCGGGAAGCCGCTTTGCCGACAGGGGACCGAAACCCAGAATTACTCGTGGGTTGCGAGTAACCGGCGCCCGTGACATCCGCGGCACCGCCGCACAGACGAAGGAGTCGCCATGAGCGAGACGATCCGCACCCAGGTTGGCATCATCGGGGCGGGCCCCGCAGGCCTGCTGCTCTCCCACCTGCTCGACCGCGCCGGAATCTCGTCGGTTGTCATCGACAAGCGCAGCCGCGAGGAGATCGAGAAGACCATCCGCGCGGGCATCCTCGAGCAGGGCACCGTCGACGTGCTCGTGAACACGGGTGTCTCCGACCGTGTGCTGCGCGACGGCCATAAGCACGACGGCATCGAGCTGCGCTTCCAGGGCGAGGGTCACCGCATCGACTTCCCCGGGCTTGTCGGCCGCTCCGTGTACCTCTACCCGCAGCACGAGGTGCTGATCGACCTCATCGCCTCGCGCCTCGACGCGGGAGCCGACATCCGGTTCGGCGTGAGCAACGCCGACCTGCACGGACAGCTCAGCGACAGCCCCAGCATCAGCTTCACCGACTCCGAGGGGCGCGACTTCCTTCTCGAATGTGACTTCATCGGCGGCACCGACGGCTCGCAGGGCATCGCCAAGTGGTCGATCCCCGAGACGGAACGCCGCGACTTCTTCCGCCCCTATCCCTTCGCCTGGTTCGGCATCCTCTGCGAGGCGCCGCCCAGCGCCGACGAGCTCATCTACTCGGCTGGCGACCGCGGCTTCGCCCTCATCAGCCAGCGCAGCGACACGGTGCAGCGCATGTACTTCCAGGTGCCCAACGAGACCAGCACGGAGGATTGGAGCGACGAGCAGATCTGGGAGGAACTGCAGAGCCGCGTCGCCGGCACCGAGCTCAAGCAGGGGCCCATCTTCCAGAAGGACGTGTTGCAGTTCCGCAGCTACGTCTGCGAGACGATGCAGTACGGCCGCATGTTCCTCGCGGGTGACGCCGCCCACACCGTGCCGCCCACCGGCGCCAAGGGCATGAACCTGGCCGTCGCCGACGTGCTCGTGCTCGCCGACGCCATGGCCGCCTACTACGACAACGGCAGCACCGAGAAGCTCGACAACTACGCCCCCACCGCCCTCAAGCGCATCTGGCGCGGGCAGCAGTTCTCCTACTGGATGACGTCGATGCTGCACGCGACCCCCGACGAGCACCCCTTCGACCAGCAGCGCCGCTACGGCGAGCTCGAGATGGTGACCAGCTCCGAGGCGGGGCGCACGTACCTGGCGGAGGCGTACACCGGCTGGCCCTTCGACGTGAGCTACAACTAGCCCGGCCTCTTCCCGAGTTGCCCACTTTTGGCCTTTCCCCGTCGTCGGGAAGCCCCGAAGTGGGCAACTCGCCTTTGGGGCTCGCGGAAATTCAGGAAACCCGATGTGGTGGTCTGCCAAAACGCCCCCATCAGCGGGCATCCGTGCCTGTCGTTCCTGAATAACCGAAGTGGGGGCGGATGCCTCGCCCGCTAGCCTGACCGCATGACGACGTCGTTCCCCCGCCTGCTCGCGCCCCTCGACCTCGGCTTCACGACACTGCGGAACCGCGTCATCATGGGCTCGATGCACACGGGCCTCGAGGACAAGGCCAAGGATGCGCCCCGTCTTGCCGCCTACTTCGCCGAGCGCGCACGCGGGGGTGTTGGGCTCATCGTGACGGGCGGCTACGCCCCGAGCATCCGGGGCTGGCTCACGCCCTTCGCCTCCAAGCTGACGAGCCGCCGCGAGCTTCCCCGGCACCGCGTTGTGACCGACGCGGTGCACGCGGAGGGGGGCAAGATCGCGCTGCAGATCCTGCACGCCGGCCGCTACGGCTACCACCCGCTGAGCGTGTCGGCATCCGCCCTCAAGTCGCCCATCACTCCGTTCCGCCCGCGCGCCCTCAGCTCGCGGGGCGTCGCACGCACCATCGACGACTTCGCGCGCACCGCCCGCCTCGCAAGGGAGGCCGGCTACGACGGGGTCGAGATCATGGGCGGCGAGGGTTACCTCATCAATCAGTTCCTTGCGGAGCGCACCAACAAGCGCACGGATGCCTGGGGCGGCTCCCCCGAAAAACGTCGCCGTTTCGCCGTCGAGATCGTGCGCCGCACGCGTGCTGCGGTCGGCCCGGACTTCATCATCCTCTTCCGCCTTTCGATGGCGGACTTCGTGGAGGGCGGCCAGACCTGGGACGAGATCGTGGCGCTCGCCCGCGAGGTCGAGGAGGCGGGGGCGACCATCATCTCTACGGACATCGGATGGCACGAGGCCCGGGTTCCCACGATCGTGACAAGCGTGCCGCGCGCCGCCTTCGCCGACATCACAGAGCGACTCGCGCGCGAGGTGACCGTGCCGGTCGCGGCGGCCAATCGCATCAACATGCCGGAGGTCGCGGAAGGCATCCTGAGCCGCGGTGCCACGGCACTCGTGGCCTTGGCCCGGCCGATGCTCGCCGACCCGGACTGGGTGCGCAAGGCGGAGGCGGGAGCATCCGACGAGATCAACACGTGCATCGCCTGCAACCAGGCGTGCCTCGACCACACCTTCCAGCGCAAAGAGGTCACCTGCCTCGTGAACCCGCGGGCGGGGCGCGAGACGGAGCTCGTGCTGCTGCCGACCAAGCGCAGCAAGAGGGTCGCGGTCGTCGGCGCCGGGCCCGCAGGTCTCTCGGCGGCCGTCAACGCCGCCCGGCGCGGGCACGCCGTCACCCTGTTCGAGGCGAACGACGGGATCGGCGGCCAGTTCGCGATCGCGCGACGCATCCCTGGCAAGGAGGAGTTCGCCGAGACGATCCGCTACTTCACCCGCCAGTTGGAGCTGCTGAACGTGGACGTGCGGCTGAACACGAGGGCCGCCGCATCCGATCTCACGGGCTTCGACGACGTCGTGGTGGCGACCGGGGTGACCCCGCGCATCCCGTCAATCCCCGGCATCGACCACCCGAGCGTCGTGACCTACGCGGAGGCCGTGCTCGGCCGCAAACCCGTGGGCGACCGGGTCGCCGTCATCGGGGCGGGCGGCATCGGCGTCGACGTGAGCGAGTTCCTCACGGAGCACACGATGCGCGACGTCAATCCGACGGCGGAGGAGCTCGCCGAGTGGCGGAGCGAGTGGGGCGTGACGGAGGACGGCAGCGTGCCCGGATTCGTCGTGGCGCCGCAGCCCTCGCCACCCGCCCGTGAGGTGACGCTCCTGCAGCGCAAGCCGGGCCGCATCGGCCTCGGCCTCGGCAAGACGACGGGCTGGGTGCACCGCGCCGCTCTGAAGCACAAGCGGGTGCGGGAGCTCAGCGGTGTGAACTACGAGCGCATCGACGACGAGGGCCTGCACATCAGCTTCGGCGAGGAGCGCAAGGATGCCCAGGTCATCGCAGTCGACACGGTCGTGATCTGCGCGGGCCAGGAGAGCGTGCGCGACCTCGTCGACGAGCTGGCGGCGGCGGATGTCACGGCGCACGTCATCGGCGGCGCCGACGTCGCAGCCGAGCTCGACGCAAAGCGCGCGATCGAGCAGGGCACACGTCTCGCGGCCGCACTCTGACCGGGGCCTAGCATCGAGGGCATGCCCGAAGTCTTCGAGATCGTCGTGCCGCTCCGCTGGGCGGACCAAGACCTGAACGGTCACGTCAACAACGTGCGAGTCGGCACGCTGTTGGAAGAGGCGAGAGTCGTGTGGCGACGCAGGGCCATCAGGGAGCACGGCATCACGAGCTTCGAGCCGGGGCCGCTCGTCGCCTCGGCCACCACGCACTACCGGCGCCCGATCGAGTACGGGCCGGAGCTGAGCATCCGCGTGGGGATCGCCGCGATCGGCACGAAGTCCTACACGATGTCGTATGTGGGTGTGCAGGAGGGTGAGGTCGTCGTCGAGGCGACGACCGTCATGGTGGCGATGGATGCGGGCGGGGCCTCACGCGCGCTGACGAAGCCCGAACGCGAGTACCTCGCCCGCTACCTGGAATAGTCGCTACTGGGCCTGCTGGCCGATCGCGAAGCTCACGCTGCCATCGCTGCCGACCTGAGCGTCGAGCACCTTGTCGGCGAGAGCGACCGTCGCACCCTCGTCGAGGAAGACGCGGGCGCCGTCCTGCTCGAGCACCTGGTCGCTCGCCTCGGGGGCCTCAACGACGGCGACGCCCAACTCGGCAGCGTCGGCACCCTGCGAGTTGATGCGGAGCCCGGCGTTCTCCACCTCGGGGTTCTGGTCGATGATGGCCTTGACGACGTTGCTTGCGGTCTCGGTGAGGGTAAGCATTGCTGATCCTTCCGTTTCGTGGGCGGGGGCTTCCACGCTCTCGCACTCGCCGCACGATCTCAACCGAGGGGTAGCCTTTGTGCGGGCTTTCCCACCCGGGACTCACCGGGCGCCCAGCCCGCATCCTGCTATGAGCCGTTAGCGCAGCATTCATCCGCTGTTCCTCGTCGCGCGGCCGCGCCGCGACCTACCCTCGGGACGTGACTGCTGATCGCGTATCGCGACTGCGGGTTCTGCCCGCCGAGGTCGCCACGCGCGAGCACACGGCCGTGCTCGCGGGCGGCTGGGACTGGCCCATCGCCGGATGCGACACCCTCGACTCCTATGTGGACCTCGCCCTGACCTCCTCCCGCCGCCGCTTCGTCTGGGTACTCCAGGGCGATGAGCCCGTCGGGTTCCTCGGGGTCGTACGCAACGACTCGGAGCGCCGCTTTGAGACGAGCACCTACCTCGCCCCCGAGCGGCGCGGAACCGGCCTCAACCGTGTGCTGAAGCATTCACTTGCGGCCGCATTCCAGACCCTGGGGCTACCGCTCGTCGCCGTCGTGCGGGCGCGCAATCACCGTTCCCTCGCGGCGATGCGCCGCCTCTGCAGCTATCCCGGCTCACCCGCGATCGCGCCGGATGGCACGGCACGGCTCGTCTTCGACCTCTCGGGCCTCGACGCGCACGCGGCCGACCCGCGCATCCGCTCGTCGTTCATCGACTTCGCGCCCGAGCTGCGGGCGATGGCGTCACGACGGGCCTGCGCCCTGCTTCCCGCCTAGCCTCGGGCCCACTCCGCGCCGGGCCTACTCCTCGTCGTGTGCCTCGCCGGGCCGCACCTCGGCGTCATCGCGCCAATCGATGCGCTTCACACCGTCGGCCTTCTCCGTCACGTCGATGCGGGGCGCAGCATCGGATTCATCTGCGTCGGGCGCCGAGGTGAGCTGGTCGTGCCGCTTCTCCTCGAAGCTGGGCTCCTCGGCGGCGTCGCGCGTCATGTCATTCATGGCTCCATGGTGCTCCCGATCTCGCCCGCGAGGGAGGCCTCGCGGCGGCTTCGCAGCTCAGGCTCCCGGCGCGGAGCGGCGGCGACGGCGACGGCGACGGCGACGGCGACGGACGAGCCGACCCAGCAGACCGGCGGCAAGCACGACCGCGCCCGCCACGATGCCCTCGGGCGGCAGCGTGACGACCAGCACGAGGCACGCGGCCGCGCCGAAGACCTGCAGGGCGCGCGGGTAACGGCGCTGCCCGCTCCCCTGCGCGAACGCCGCGACGTTCGCGATGAAGTAGTAGAGCAGCACCCCGAAGGAGGAGAAGGCGATCGCTCCCCGCAGGTCGACCGCGAGCACGATGACGATCGCGACGGCGGTCAACAGCAGGTCCGCGCGGTGGGGCACCCCGTGCCGCGGATGCACCGCTGCAAGCCAGCGCGGCAGGTCTCCCTCGCGTGCCATCGCGAGTGCCGTGCGGCCGACCCCCGTCATGAGCGCCAGCAGGGCGCCGAGGGATGCTGCTGCCGCCCCCACTCGAACGACGACGCCCCACCCGGCTCCCGCTCGCGTGACGAGTTCCGCGACGGGCGCATCGGAGGCGGCGACCCCGTCGGCGCCGAGGGACCCGAGAAGCACGACGCCGACGACCGCGTAGACCGCCGCCGTCGCCACGAGGGCGAGCACGATCGCCCGCGGGATCGTCTTCGCGGGGTCGACGACCTCCTCGCCGAGCGTGGCGATGCGGGCATAGCCGGCGAACGCGAAGAAGAGGATGCCGGCGGACTGCAGCACCCCGTAGGGCTCGAGCGCAGCGCCCGGCTGCGGCGCGGTGATGCCGCCGGATGCCCCGACGGCGGTCGCGACCGTGAGCGCGAGCAGGGTCGCGAGCACGAGCATCCGAGCCGCCGTTGCCGTGCGGGTGATGCCGAACCAGTTGACGACCGCGAGCGCGAGCACGGCAGCGGCGCCCGCAATGTGTTGCCACCCCTCCGGCGCGGCATAGGACCCGAAGATGAGGGCGATCGCCGTGATGCTCGCGGTCTTGCCGATCACGAAGCACCAGCCCGCCGCGAAGCCCCACCACTCGCCGAGTCGAGCGCGACCGTAGACGTAGGTGCCACCGGAGGAGGGGTAGACGGCGGCGAGCTGGGCCGAGGAGGTCGCGTTCGCGAGGGCGACCGCCGCGGCGATCGCAAGTCCCAGCAGCAGCCCGTCGCCTGCCGCCTGCGCCGCGGGAGTCCATGCGGCGAAGACGCCGGCGCCCATCATCGAGCCCATGCCGATGGCTACTGCCGCGCCGAGCCCGAGGCTGCGGGCCAGCTGGGTGCCGTGAAGTGGCTGGGTCATAGCACCGAACGTATTGCCCGCCGGTGTCTTGGGGTGAACGGGTCATCTCCCGCCCGTCCGTGCGACACTTGTCATGGGCATACCCGAGGCCCGCGATCCCACCCCGGCGGTGGAGCGACGGAAGGCACTGTGACCACGGACGACGACGAAGTGCGAGTGTTCGACGCCGCTGCCGCCGCGGAGTTGGAGCGGCAGCGCGACACGAGCGAGATGCTGCTCTCGGTGGCGCGGGCGCTATGCGAACCGACCGACCTGCCTGCCGTCTCCCGCATCATCGCCGATGCTGTGCCGACCGTCTGTCAGGCCGACCGTGGCGCCGTCATCCTCTGGGACGAGACCACCAACATGTTCGTCGTCTCCGCGATAGCGGGGTGGACCGGTGACACGCGGCGGCGCCTCGAACTGTGGGCGGGCACTCCGTTCCCTGCCCCCGAGTTGCGCGAACTGATGGAAATCGGAGCGCCCGTCCTGCTCGACGAGAGCACGAACAGCTGGACACACGAGATCGTGGTCGGTTTCGACATCCGCGCCCTCGCGTTGGTTCCCATCACGGTCGCGGGCCGCTCCATGGGCTTCGTCGCAGCGCACTGGGCCGAGTCAGACCCGCCCGCCCGTCTCGATGACACCGTGAGTAGCCGGTTCACCGGCCTCGCCGGCCTGGCGGGTGTCGCCCTCGACAACAACCGGCTCGCGGGCGAGATCGAGTGGAACGTACAGCACGACCGCGTCACCCGACTGCCCAACCGGGTGGCTTTCGAGCGTTCGCTCGCACGCATGATCGAACAGGCGGATGCCACAGGCGCGGGTACCGTCGTCATGGTCTGCGACATCGACCGTTTCAAGCGGCTCAACGACCGCATGGGGCAGGCAGCGGGCGACGCAGTTCTGATCGAGGCGGCGGACCGGCTCCGCGCCGCCGTGCGGGCGGGGGACGTTGTGGCGCGGTACGGCGGGGACGAGTTCGCCATCGCCTTCGCCAAGTCCAACAGCTATGACGAGATCGCGCCCGCAGTCGCCCGCATCCAGCGTTCGTTCAGTCAGCCTTTCGCGATCGACGACCACGACGTTGTGCTCTCGCTCTCGATCGGCTGGGCCGCCCTCGGCAGGCTTGAGACGGAAGGTTCGCCCGCCGAGCGCGCGCAACGCCTCACAGCAGTGGCCGAGACCGACCTGATGGATACGAAGGAGTCGCGGCGGTCCACACGCGGCAGCAGCGGCTCGCACGACGAGCTCACCCTCGACACCGACCTGCACGGCGCCGTCGAGCGGGGCGAGATCTTCGCCGTCTACCAACCGCAGGTCGACATCGCCTCGGGGCGGATCGTCGCGGTCGAGGCGCTCGCCCGATGGCGGCACCCGACGCTGGGCCTCGTGCGACCCGATCGCTTCATCGCACTCGCGGAGGAGAACGGCACTATCACGCAGATCGGGGAGCACATCCTGCTCTCGGCCTGCCGCGACGCGCTCACGTGGAACCAACTCGGCCGAAGCATCGAGGTCTCCGTCAACGCCTCCGTCGTGCAGCTGGAGAAGCCCGGGTTCGCGACATCCGTCGCCGCGGCGCTTTGCACCCTCGACTTCCCGGCGCACATGCTCACGATCGAGGTGACCGAGTCAAAGGTCGTGACAGATCAGAGCATCGCGCAGGCCGAGCTGAACGCCATCTCTAGCCTGGGTGCCGCCGTATCGATCGACGACTTCGGCACCGGCTATTCGTCACTGACCCAGATCAGCAACCTCCCCGTCACCGAACTCAAGGTCGACCGCTCCTTCGTCGCCAAGATCGACGATGGCGGCGAGAAACTGGTCGCCGCCATCATCGGCCTCAGTCGCGGCCTGGATGTGCGCGTCATCGCGGAGGGGGTCGAGACGCAGGAGCAGTTCGAGGCGCTCGCTCGACTCGGCTGCGACCGCGCCCAGGGCTACCTGATCGCGAAGCCGATCACCTCACAGGAGCTGTTGTCGCTCCTCGGCGATCCCACCGCCGTTCCCACGGGTTGAGTAGCGGGCTCCCCCACCGCGGGTTGAGTAGCGAGCGCAGCGAAACCCGGAAATCTGGGTCCCGCGGTTTCGATACGCTTCGCTACTCAACCCGCGTGACGTCAGCCGTTGAGCAGAGCCCCGGCGTCGAGCGCGAAGAGGTCGTCGGCTCCGGCCGTGATGGCACCCACGAGACCGCTCGCCGCCGGCATGAGTTGCTCGATGTAGAAGCGCGCGAGCACGAACTGGCTCTCCGCCTGCTTGGCGTCGTCGAGCGCGGCCGCGGCGAGCGCCGACTCGGCCATGAGCCAGCCGCCGACCACGAGTGACCACTGCCGCAGGAACGGCGTCGACGCCGCCAGCACCGAGGTGAAGTCGCTCGCGGCGCCCGTCTTCAGCAGGTAGCCGGTCGTGCCCTCGAGTGCCTCGAACTGGCGACCGAGTTCGGCACGGATGCTCGCGAACCTCTCCCCCGCCGCCTCGAGCTTGCCCTCCACCTCGCGCATGTGGGCGATGAACTCGAGGAACGATGCGCCGTTGCGCGTGCCCATCTTGCGGCCGACGAAGTCGGCGGCCTGGATGCCGTTGGTGCCCTCGTAGATCGAGGCGATGCGGATGTCGCGCATGTACTGCGAGACTCCCGTCTCCTCGATGAAGCCCATGCCGCCGTGGATCTGCACCGTCAGCGACGTGATCTCGTTGCCGAGGTCGGTGCCGAACGCCTTGCTGATGGGGGTGAGGAGGGCGGCGCGCTCTTCCGCACGCGCCCGCTCCGCAGCATCCGGCGCATAGAGCGCCTTGTCCATGTAGACGCCGTTGAGGTAGATGATGCGGCGCAGCGCCGAAAGGTAGGCCTTCTGCGTCATGAGCATGCGGCGCACATCGGGGTAGTCGATGATGGGCGAATCCTGCGTCGCCCCGACAAGGCGACCCTGGATGCGACCCTTCGCGTATTCGAGTCCCGCCTGGTAGGCGCGCTCCCCCACCGCGAGGCCCTGCATGCCGACCGAGATGCGGGCGCTGTTCATCATGACGAACATGACCCGCATGCCCTGGTTCTCCTCGCCCACGAGGTAGCCCTTGGCGTTCTCGTAGGAGAGCACGCAGGTCGGGGAGGCGTGGATGCCCATCTTCTCCTCGAGCGAGACCGTGTGCACCCCGTTGCGTTCGCCGATCGAGTCGTCATCGTTGAGGGTGTACTTGGGCACGATGAAGAGCGAGATGCCCTTCGTGCCGGCGGGGGCGCCGGGCGTGCGGGCGAGCACGAGGTGGATGATGTTGTCGGTGAGGTCCTGGTCGCCCCAGCTGATGAAGATCTTCTGGCCTGTGATCGAGTAGGTGCCGTCGTCATTGGGCACGGCCTTGGTCGTGAGGGCGCCGACATCCGATCCGGCGTGCGGCTCGGTCAGGTTCATGGTGCCCGACCATTCACCGCTGATCATCTTGGGCAGGAAGCGCTGCTTCTGCTCCGGCGAACCGTAGTGCAGGAGGGCGTCGATCGCACCCTGCGTGAGCAGCGGGCACATGCCGAAGCCCATGTTGGCGGCCAGCAGCTGCTCCTGGATGGTGAGGCCGATGAGCCACGGGAAGCCGCCGCCCCCGAACTCCTCCGGGAACTGCAGCGAAGCCCAGCCCGACTCGACGAGCTTGTCGTAGGCACCCTTGAAGCCGGTCGGCGTCTTGACGGTGCCATCCGCCTGCAGCTTCGAACCCTCGACGTCACCCGCGCGGTTCGTCGGCGCGATGACCTCGGTCATGAACTCCCCGCTCTGCTCGAGCAGCTCGACGACGGTGTCGAGATCGGCGTGCTCATACTCGGGGTACTGGGCGATGTCGTCGTAGCCCACGACGTGGCGGAGAACGAAGGCGGCGTCTTGCGTGGGAGGTCGGTAGTCACTCATGGCGAGAGGCTAGCGTGGGCCACCCTCGGCGGCGCCAATCTTCGTGGCTGGCACACTGTCGGGCGCGCGAATCGCACGATCGGGCTGGGGAATGCGCCAAGCGGATGCCGCGGCATCCGGTCTCGCGCTACGCCAGGGAGAGCGCGACCCCATCGAGGATGTCGTGCTCGCTCGTGACAACCCACTCGAGCGGGCTGCCCGCCGCGACCGCCCTCTCCAGCACGGTGGACCAGATGACGGCGCCGGCCGCGATCACGTCGACCCTGCCCGGGTGCAGGTAGGGCAGGGCGGCACGCTGCTCGCGCGGCATGCTCGCGAGGGAGTCGCAGGCGGCGAGCACCTGCTGCAGGGGAAGACGCGAGCCGCTGATGGCGTCGGGGTCGTAGCGCGGAAGGTCGAGGGCGTGGGCCGTGACCGTCGTGATCGTGCCCGCGACCCCGACGACCTCCTCGGCCGCGCTCAGGTCGACGGGCGCCGCATTGAGGGCCGCCTCGACATCCCGGCGCACACCCGCCAGCTCGTCTGCCGTCGGCGGGTCGTTGCGGAGGTGCCGCTCCGTCAGCCGCACGCTGCCCACGTCCATCGAGTGCGCCGCCTCGGGCGTCACCGTGCCCAGGACGAGCTCCGTCGACCCTCCCCCGATATCGACGACGAGACGGCTGGCGGGGGAGGCGACATCCGCCCCTCGCACCGCACTGAGCGTGCCCAAGAACGACAGCTCCGCCTCCTCCGAGCCCGCGATCACCTCCGGCTCGATCCCGAGGATGTCACGCACGCCGCTCAAGAACTCGTCACGGTTCGCGGCGTCACGAGTGGCGGATGTCGCGACGAAGCGCATCCGCTCCACCCCGTGCTCCCGGCACAGCTCGCCGTAGCGCCGCGTCACCTCGAGGGTGCGCCGGAGGGCGCCATCGTCGAATCGCCCCGTGCGGTCGACGCCCTGCCCCAGCCGCACGATCTCGAGGGTGCGGACGATGTCGCGCAGCACGCCGCCGTCGACGTCGGCGATCAGGAGCCGCAGGGAGTTGGTGCCGCAGTCGAACGCGGCGACCCGAGTCACGCCTCCACCCGCTCGTGCGTGAGCACCCCGGGGATCTCCCCGCGGGCGGGCAGCTCCTCTCCGCGTGCGAAGTCGGCCCAGAGCTGACGGATGCGCCTCCCGTGACGCTCGACCTCCGCCCACGGCGCCCCCGCGAGGATCTTCGAGCGCCGCCACGTCTGCTCATCGCCGAAGAGGAACGGCAGGTCGACCGTGTGGGCGGCGCCGAACTCGTTGTCGGGCGCCGTCCATGTGAAGACGTAGTGGTGGGCGTGCCCGCCCGCGGCCACGTGCCGCCTCGCGAAACGTCGCGACGCCTGCCCGTAGATGAGCCGAGTGAGCACGGCGTCGAGCGCCTCGATGGCGCGGCGCCCCACGAGCGGCACCTGGTTCAGACGCTGCACCCGCTGCACCTGCGGCGCGAAGAGGCGGGACTCGTGAGCCGTGTGGCCGATGAGCACGTCGATGTGGGGAGCCGCAGCATCCAGCGCTTCATCGAGCCGGTCCTCCTCGGGCAGCGGCGCGTGGCCCGCCTGCGGCCCGAAGGGCATGCCCCCGGGGAGGCCGTAGCGCCCGCCGATGACGGTGACGAGAGCTTGGCGGGAGAGCACGTCGCCGACGGTCGACTCCGTGTCGAGGCCCGCAGCGGCCTGCCCCATCGCCTCGTTCATTTCGCGTCGCCCGCGGGCGATGCCGAGCGGCGCACTCTGGATGATGGCCCTCGAGAAGAGGCGCGGGGCATCCGGGGTCGCCATGATGTTCGCGATCGCGTCGGCGCCCGCCGACTGGCCGAACGCCGTCACGCGCGACGGGTCGCCCCCGAAGGCAGCGATGTTGCGCTGCACCCAGCGGAAGGCCTCGATCTGGTCGAGAAGCCCGAGATTGGCCGGATGCCCGTCAGGCGTCGCAAGGAAGCCGAAGATGCCGAGGCGGTAGGTGACGCCCACGACGATGACGCGCTGCTCCGCGACGAGCGCGGCGGGATCGTGCATGGGGATGTCGGCCGCGCCGATCACGTAGGAACCGCCGTGGATGAAGACCATGACCGGCAGCGTCTCGTCGGGGCGCAGGTCGGCGGGCAGGGTGACGGTGAGGTTCTGGCAGTCCTCGCTGTCGCCCACAAAGGACTGGCCCGTGCCCATCGCGTCGGCGAGGGCCGGCGACGGCAGCTGCGGGCAGGCGGGCGAGGGGCTGGTCGCGTCGAGCGGTTCACTCCAGTCGGCGACGGGGGCGGGTGGCGCGAAGCGGGCGGCCCGCGCGTAGGGGATGTTGGAGACTCGGATGACACGGCCCTCGACCCGGCCCCGCACGGGTCCGCACGGCGGCTCGAAGAGCGTGTCCCGCTCCGGGCCCCCCTTCTCGGCTTCCGACGCGAGCCCCACCATCGCGGCGCTCTCCTCCCACAGCCGCCGGGACGCCTCATCGTCGTACGCCTGCCGGTTGGTCTTCGCAAGCTGCTGGTCTTCGTAATACTCGCCCGAGATCCAGTCCCTACCAGGCTCGCCCTCGGCGAGCGCGACGAGCCCGCGGGCTCCCTCGGCGGGGGTGCGAAGGCGGAGGAGGGAGCGCAGGGGCGTGCGGTAGAGCATCCGCATGGGGCTTGTCGTGTCGTTGGCGAACTCGGTTGCGACGACCCCCGGGTGGAAGGCCGCACTCGACACGCCCCGGTCGCTGAAACGCCGGTCGAGCTCGCGGGTGAAGAGGATGTTTGCGAGCTTCGCATTGCCGTAGGCGCGGTTGGCCGAAACGCCGCGGTCGTTGTTGAGGTCGTCGAGGTCGAGGTGCGCGAAGAGGCGGGCTGCCGCGCTCGAGGTGTTGATGATGGTCGCGTCGCTTGCGACCAGGGTGTCCATCAGCAGGTTCGTCAGCAGGAACGGCGCCAAGTGGTTGACCTGGAAGGTCTTCTCGAAGCCGTCCTCCGTGCGCTGCTTCGTGCCGAAGATGCCGCCGGCGTTGTTGGCCAAGACGTCGATGCGAGGGAAATCGCGGGCGAGGGCATCCGCCAGTTCGCGCACCTCGGTGAGCCTTGCGAAGTCGGCGAGGTAGAAGGAGGCGCCGAGTTCTTCGGCGATGCGCCGAGTCTTCTGCTCAGAGCGGCCGACCACGACAACCTCGTGCTCGCGCTGAGCGAGCTCCCGTGCCGCCGCCGCGCCGATGCCGTCGCTCGCTCCCGTGATGACGATCGTCTTGCCTGCCACAGGTCTCCCCTCACAGTCAGTCGGGCCTCGTCCGGGGGTCAGGCTACCCCCGTTCGCCTGTCACCGCGTCCAGACTGAGCGACCACGCATTCACCGTCAGCACAGCCCCGCGGAACGGGAACTTCTCCTCGCCCCGGAACCGGAAGCCTTTCCTGCTGCACAGCGCATTGGATGCCGCATTCTCAACGCTCGGGAAGGCGAGCAGCAGTGCGCGCCCCGAGTGCGCCCGCGCCTCCTCCACGATGAGGTCGACGGCGCGCGACGCGTATCCTCGTCCCTGCGCGGAGGGGACGATGAACCAGCCGGTCTCGCACACCTCCTGGTTCTGCCAATCGGTGTGCCACCAACCGATCGAACCGACCGACTCCCCCGCGACCTCGATGCGGAACATCCCCGCAAGCCCCGCCCTGCTGAGCCGAAGGTAGCGGGCGTGCCGCGTGTCGAGCTGCTCCTCCGTCTCAGGGCCCGCGAGGTACCGGGTCATCTCCGGGGTGTTGGCGGCGTCGAGGAGCGGACGGTCCTCCTCATGCCAGGGAACGAGCGCGACCGCCGACACGTTCCCTTCCCCGCCCACCACGCTCAGGCGTCGTCGAGGTCGTTGGTGCCGACGGACTCGCCCGGCTCGGGCGTGCGGAAGGGCGTCTCCTGCTCGGAGACGTCGTCCGGGAGCTCGGAGGCGGTAGCCCCCGTCGTGGCTGCCGCCGACTCGGGCAGCAGGTCTGGCTCGTCATCGACGGGAGCCTCGGGAGCGCCGCGACCGGGGTCGGCGGCACCCGTCTCGACCTCGTCGGGGTCGCGGTTGCCGGGGTGCGGGAGGAGAGGCTCTTCCATGGACATGCGCTCAGGGTCACCCCGGGTGGCCGCGGCGTCCACCCCAGAGGTCGCGGCTCTAGGCGGTTTCGGAGGCGGCACGCCGGCTCGCGCGTAGCGCTCCGCAAGCGCCGCGAACGCTTCCGTGAGTTCGCGAGGCTGAGCATCCTCGATCTCCGCGTCGAAGCGCCCGAAGGAGGCGGCGAGCGCCGCCCACGACCAGGAGCCAGCCCGCAGGCGGCTTCGCTCGTCGCCGAGGTCTTCGACCGTGTCATTCCCCGCGAAGGGGCGCACGGTGGAGGCCGGTAAGTGCAGGATGGCACTGCCGATGCGCGGCCACGTGTTGGTGGCGTCAGCGCCCTTGAAATGGGCAGCGATGAACTCCTGCACGTCACCGCCAGGCACCTCCCGCGGCGTGAACCTCGGCCCCGACGGCACGACGGGCATCACGCGATCGACGCGGAAGGTGCGCCAGTCGCCGCGCTCGAGGTCCCATGCCACGAGGTACCAGCGGCCCCCGGATGTCACGAGGTGATGCGGCTCGACACGGCGCCGTTGCTCGCCGCGCTCCCCCGTGTAGTCGAAACGGAGCACCTCCCGCGCGCGGATGGCACCCGAGAGTGCGACGAGGACCGCGGGGGACGCGGCATCCGCTCGCCCGGGGATGGGCGTGAATTGGACCGCATCGAGGCGGTGACGGAGTCGCGAGGGCATGACCTGCCGCACGGTGGTGAGGGCGCGCACGGCGGCCTCGCCCACGGTCGCGGAGGCGGTTGCAGCTTGGAGCGCAACCGAGAGGGCAAGCACCTGCTCGTCGTCGAAGAGGAGGGGTGGGAGCTCGCTGCCGGAGTCGAGGCGGTAGCCGCCGTCGGGCCCCATGACGGCCTGGATGCGGTAGCCCATTTCGCGCAGACGGTCCACGTCGCGCCGCACGGTGCGGGGGCTGACCTCGAGCCGCTCCGCGAGCACGTCACCCGGCCAGTCGCGGCGGCTCTGCAGCAGGGACAGGAGGCGGAGGAGTCGGGCGGTGGAGGCCATGACCAGAGGCTAGGCGAAGTGCAGGACAGAAATCGTCCTCTACCGCTGCGAGAGTGCTCTCGCCGGTCACCTCCGGCCTCATCTCGAAGGAGCAGCCATGTCTGTCATCACCACCCCTCACCTCAACTTCCGCGGCACCGCTCGCCAGGCGCTCGAGTTCTACCACTCGGTCTTCGGTGGCCAGCTCGTGATCGTCACGAACGAGCAGGCCCACAGTGCTGAGCGGCCGGAGGAGGCACAGCAGGTCAAGTTCGGCCAGGTCGTCGGCGAGAACGGCTTCCAGATCATGGCCTATGACGTGCCCGCGAGCATGTCGTATGAGCAGGGCGACAAGTCGCTCTTCGTCTCGATACGCGGCGACGCCATTGAGGAAATCGCGTCGCTGTGGGGCAGGCTCGCGGAGGGCTCCACCGTCATTGAGGGCCTGGCGCCGTCGCCCTTCTCCCCCGCTTACGGCATGCTCAAGGACCCCTTCGGCGTCGTCTGGGTGCTCGACGTCGCGGTCGCCTGGGAGGGCTGAGCCGCGCGGGGCGGGGGCGTCTGCCTCCGCCTCCTCAGCGTAGATAGGCGTCCACCATCAACGGCCCACGGATGTCACGCAGCACGTCGACCAGTCGGGTGAGTCCGCGCTCCGTGACGGACGACATCTGCAGGTCGTAGGGCCCGATGGGCTGCAGCTTGCCGGTGCGAATGCGCACGACCTCCCAGCCGGCCGCACGCAGGGCGCGGTCCTTGCGGCGGTCGGTCTCCTCCCGCTTGCCGACGTGCTCGAGCCCGTGACGGCCGGTGCTGTCGTACTCGATCGCCACCCGCAGCTCGGGTAGCAGGATGTCCGGCCACACCTCCAGATGTTGAAAGAAGGGGCGCGAGACTTTCACCGCGGTGTAGCCCTGTGTGAGGGCGAGCCGCTCGAACAGGTCCGCTCGCAACTGCTCCTCGACGGCAGAGGCAGGCTTTGGGGCGCATTCACTCACGAATGCCTCCCCGGCCGGGAGCTGTGGTGTCTTGTGACAGATCGCCGGGGCGGGTTTGCGCGGCTTCGCCTTGCTCGCGACGGGCACGCCCGCCTGCACGGGTTTGGGTTTCGCCATCGCGAGGCATTCGGGGCACCACGAGGATCGGCGGCGCTCGCGGCCGGGCCGCTCCCGCTGCTCCGTCGGCGTCGCCACGAAGTAGTGCCCGACCTCGCACTGCCACAGCAGCAGCACGTCGGCCGCCGGCGGGATCTGCGTCAGGGTGATGCCGTCGTTGAACTCGGGGCGGTACTGCTTGACGAGCACGGGGTAGTGCGCCCACGCCTCCCGGTAGGTGCCGACCGGGTAGGGCACCTCCGTTCCGCGCGAGAACTGGCGGCGCGCCCACCAGTCCTGAATCCTCTCCGGCATGCGCGATACGGTAGTGGCCGCCACCGACATTGCAGCTGATCCCTACGCTCCGTACGCTCCCGCACCCGCACCGCCGACCCTCCGCATGCTCCCGCACCCCGAAACCGTCTCCCGCCCCCACGCGTTTCGGGGTGCGGGAGGAGGCTGCGGCGTGCGGGAGCGCCGGGAGCCGGGGTCAGCGAGGCCCCTACGGAGTGCGGGAGCACCGGGACCCGCGTCGAGCCCGCACGGTCAGCAGGATGCCCGCCGCAAGGAGTGCGAGCCCGGCCGCGTTCCACGCGAGGTCGTAGGGCAGCAGCTCCACGTCGTAGCGCACCTGGTGCAGGCCGAGCACCTTGTGGTTGATGAGCCCGTCGAAGAGTTGGAAGGCGCCCGCGCCGACGAGGAAGCCCGCCCACGCGGCATCCGCCCGGAAGGTCTCGCGGCGACGCGCGTCGAGCATTAGGAAGAACCCGGCGACGAAGGCGAAGAGCTTCCCCGCGTGCAGTAGCCCGTCGGAGAGCAGGGCGACCGCGGTCGTCGAGCCGTCGTAGAAGTGGTGCCAGGCGAGGATCTGGTGAAACACGATCTCGTCGACCGCCGCCATCGCCGCGACGCCGAGCAGGAGCGCGCCCCAGTAGGTGCGGGTGTTCACGCCGCTCTCCTCTCCAGGGCGACGGATGCTCGGGCCAGCCGCCGCCCGGAGACGCGGTACCACTGCGCGCCCAGCAGCGCGAGCAGCACGAGGTCGACCAGGTCGCCGCCGTAGAACATGAGCTGTGCACCCTCCTGCGCTTCCGCGAGCGCGACGCCCGCGGGCGGGTTGGCGTAGAGGTACTTCGCGAGCACGGCATGCGCGGCGAGCGCGAGCAGCAGCACGACCGCACGCAGCGCGAACGAAGAGCGGTGCGGCGAGGGATCGGGGGTGACGATCGCCGCCGTGAAGAGGAAGCCGACGATCAGCAAGTGCACCATGACAAGCACGTGGAACAGCCACGCCCCCTGCGCCAGCGAATACAGCGGCGTCAGATAGAAGACCCACATTCCACCGACGTTGAGTGTGGCGGCCACGACCGGATTCATCAGCATCCGCGCGGGGATGCTCCGCAGCAGCCGGCTCAGCCGCCGCGCCGGCACGATGTGCAGCGAGCGCAGGGCGAGGGTCACGGGCGCGCCGAGCACGAGCAACAGCGGCGCGACCATCCCGACGGCGAGGTGCGCCGCCATGTGCCCCGCGAAGCTGCTGTGCCCCAGCTGGCCGAGGGCTCCGGATGCCGCGACCACGAGCCCGAGCATCCACAGGGCCGTCCGTTCCTGCGGCCAGGGCCGCCCACGCCGCATCTGGAGCACGACGCCGGCGAGGTACATGGCCGCCGCGAAAACGAAGGGGATGAGCAGCAGCGACTCGCCGCTGAGCGCAATCTCACCGTGGTGGTGCATCCTGCCGCCCTTCCATCGCCCTTCTCTGGCTCTTCGGAGGACGCTATATCCGGTCGGGTTACCTCGGTAGGTCGGAGGAACAGAAGGCGTCCCAATTCAGGGGACAGAGAAGACCGCGACCCGCCGCCGAGTGCGGCCGGGTCTGGGAGATGGTGCGTGCGCCGATGCCTGTGCTAGCGGGGATCCGGGGGCAAGCGAACGTTTCGTTTCCGCAAGGAGAGAGCGTTCCCTCGCTCCAGCGCTTCCCCTGCGGGCAAGAGTGAGGCTTCCTTCAGGGCTGACATACTTCGGGCATGACTACATCAGAGCCGTCGGGGGCGGCGCCTGAGCCCACGCCTCAGACCCCTCCCACGGAGCACACACCCGAGACTGCAGCATCCACAGCAACAGCGACCCCGCCCGCAGCGACCCCGTCGAAGGCCATGGGCCTCGCACTCGCCGCACTGATCGTCGGCATCGTGGCATTCCTCACCGGCCTGATTCCGGTGTTTGGCGCCCTAGTAGGTGTCGCCGCTGTCGTGCTCGGCATCTTCGCGTTGCGGAAGAAGCAGTCAAAGGGGTTGGCGGTGACGGGAATCGTCCTCGGCGGGGTGGCCGCGCTCGCCTCGATCGGTATGACGGCTGGCATCGGAGCCGTGGTGAACAGCGCGTCCTTGGACAAGCCGTCAACGTCAATCTCAGAGCCCGCCGAACCAGAGGTTGAGGAGGTACCTGCTGAACCGATCGCGGAACCTGAAGAGACGGAGCCTGCTGAGCCCGAGACGCCAGCTGTCCCCGCTGAATATGTGTCTGCCCTTATCAAGGCACAGAGCTACTCAGACATCATGCACATGAGCAAGGCCGGAATCTACGACCAGCTCACGTCGGAGTACGGCGAGAAGTTCTCGCCGGAGGCGGCCCAGTACGGCGTTGACAACGTCGACGCAGACTGGAACGCGAACGCGCTGGCCAAGGCGAAGTCATACCAGGAGACGATGGCTATGTCGCCCGAGGGCATCCGTGACCAACTCGTTAGCGAGTATGGCGAGAAGTTCACCGTCGAGGAAGCCGCCTACGCGATCGACCACCTGAACGACTGATACCCAGTTTCTGTGAGGGCCTCGTCATTCGGTGAGGCCCTCACCGTTTAAGGCGCTGGCGCGTATCCCTACGTTCGGCGTGACCAGACGCGGGGCTGCGGTTCGAGCATCCACTCTTCCGCGTCATCGAGGTCGTAGGCAACATCCCGCAACCAGATGGTCGTGTCGGGCGACCAGCCCGCGATGATGGTGGCCGTGTCGGCATCCACCTCGAGCACCCGACCCTCGGCGCGCACCGGTATGACGCGCGCCTGTTCCCAGTTGAGCGCATCCTCGACCAGGTCGAGCGCGTCTGGAATCCATCCCACCGTCGTCGGGGTGACCGTCGTGGTCGACCACCACGCCCCCGAGACGCGGGCGTGCGGGTCCTCCACCGCGATTCGGGCCTCCTCGGCCCGCACGGCCTCACCCCAGCGGGCAAGCTCCTGCGCGGCATCCTGCGGCAAGGACCAGGGGAACTCGGGCGAGCTCCAGTCGATCACCCACTGCTCGCTCTGCACCGGATGCCGCCACCACTGCACCTCCCGCGACGACATGACCGCGCGGGCGATGGGTCGCAGGGCGTCGCGCACCTCCGGCTGCTCGGCGACAACATCCTCGCCGTAGGGCGGCTGCCAGTACATGGCCGACCAGACGGCCTCCTCGAGCGCCTCCTTCAGGGTGGCGCGGGTGATCGTCGGCCGGTGAAGGGAGCGGATCTGCTCGACCAGCACAGCGAGGGTCGGGGGCGGCTCCGGCGGAGAGGCCGGGCCGGACGAGACGAAGGCGACATAGCGACGCGACGATCCCCTGCTCGGATCCATCTCCTGCGCGAGCGAGAACAGAGTGCTCGCGACATCCGGATCGCTGCCCGCCAGTCGGAGGCAGAGCCGACGCCCGCGAGGCCCGGAGAGCAGCAGCTCGACGTCGTCATCCATGGGCCCACCATGGCAGCCGAACCCGGGGCGCGACAAGGCTCAGATCGGGCGCTCGAGGTCGCGCAACAGCGGCCCGACGAGGCTCTGGATGCTGCTGCGGGCGAGAATCAGGTCTCGCACGGCCGCGACGGGGCGCGACCGCACGAACGTCACACGGGCGAGGCGTCGGGAGAGCGTCTGCGCACTCTCGGTGCGGTCGCGCCGGCGGCGCTCATACAGGGCGAGCGACTTGGGAGCCGATGCGGCGTCGGTCCGCGACAGCTCATCGGCGAGCGCTGCCGCCGATTCGAGCGCCATGGATGCCCCGACTCCCGCCGTGGGGAGGAACCCGGCGGCGGCGTCCCCCACGAGGGCGATTCGACCCGACACCCACCGCGGCGCGCGCACGTCAGACATCGGCCAGAGCGTGGGAGCGTCATCGAGCTGTGGCGACCAGCGGGGGTCGGTGAGCCCGTACGCGCGAAGAAGTTCGGCCGCGGCATCCGCGTTCCGTTCCCGGTGGCGGAAGCGCTCCTTGGGTGCGCCCGCAATGACGCAGAGCCGGTCGCGGCACGGGTAGGTGCCGAGAAAGCTGCCGGGCGCCCAACGCTCGGTGACCTCGCCCTGGTCGACGAGCGCGGCATCCGCCCACCACACCAGGCACGCCCAGCCCGTGTCGAAACGGGGGGCCTGCCCGGCGACCGCAAACCGCACTGCCGAGCCGATTCCGTCAGCGCCGATCAGCACATCCCCCTTCTCGACCCTGCCGTCATCGAGCTGCACCTCGACGTGGTCGGCGGCCTGCTGCGCTGCGACCACACGGCGGCCGTACCGGATGTCTGCTGCCGACGCGGCGTCCCGCAACAGCGCGATGAGTTCCCCGCGCGGGATGAGCCCCAGGTGCCCGAACTCCGTCACCTCGGGCGGAATCGTCGACGACGAGAGCACCCGGCCGTCGCTCCGACCCGCCGTGTACCGCTCCATCGCCGCGCTGCGAGCCACCAGCTGCTCGTAGACGCCCACCGAGTGCAGCACGCGGGTGCCGTGCGGCCAGAGGGCAAGCGCGTAGCCGGCGTCGGATGCTGCGGCATCCGCCCCTCGCTCGACCACGAGCACCTCGTGGCCCTGCCTACCGAGCAGAGCGGCGGCGGTGAGGCCGGCAATGCCGGCGCCGGCGATCAGGACGCGCATGGACGTCATCGCCTGCGCAGGGGGTCGGGCGCGACATCCGGAGTTCGCCGCTCGTCTTCGGCCTTCATCTCCGCGAATGAGCGGTGGTCGCTCGAAAGATGGAGTTCGTTGTAGGTCGCCATCGCTGACGCGATTGCCGCGCCTGCCGTGCCGCGCCGACGCAACCACCGGCCCAGCATGGCGAGCGCCCACATGACCGCGCCCATGCCACCGATGATGGCAGCAGCGACCAACCAGTCCATGCGGGCAGTATGCCCGGGCACAGCGGGATGTGCCACCACGAGCTCGCAGGGCAGCTGTCCATTCGGCGGGCTGGTTCGCTCACTCGATGAGCGCAGCCACGATCACCGGGAACTGCACCGCGATCGCCTGCCACAGGATCTCCTCGTCGGTGCCGTCATAGTCATGGGCGATGAAGTTGCGAACGGCCCGGATGCCACGCCAGTCGATCTCCGGGTGTGCGGCACGAAAAGACTCGGGCAGCCGATCGGCGGCAGCCGACAGGTCAACCACGAGTGATCGCGCGATTCGGCGCTGGTCGTCATCCTCCGGGTCGATGAAGCGCTCGTGCCCCCGGGCGACGACGCGCCTCGCAGTCACAGCGAACCGCGCAATATCCGCGAGGATCGCCCGCGTGCGATCCACCTCGTGGCTCACAGGGGCACAGCCTCACCGCGGATGCGATCCATGGTCGGGCCGGTTCCCCTATCGGAGACCACATCAACAGCCACGCCCAGCAGCTCTTCGACCTCGGCCATGAAACCGGCGAGGTCGAAGACGGATGCTTCAGGCTCGGGGTGCACGAGCAGGTCCACGTCCGACCCCGCGCCCGCCGCCCCGCGCGCGACCGATCCGAAGACTCGGACCTCGCTCAACCGACGTTGCGCAGCCGCTTCGATGATGGAATCCCGGGCCGCATGGAGCCGCGCGAGGGTGGGGACGCTCAGTGCCTCTTCAAGCCGCGTGAGAGTCTCGGCCGAAGGCGTGCGTCGACCGCTCTCATACGCGGCGATGTTGGGCTGGGGCACGCCGGACCGCACGGCAAGCTGCCGCTGGGACAGCCCAGCCTCGTGCCGACGCTGGCGCAGCACCCTGCCAACCTCCGTTGCAGCCATGTCGGAATGATAGCGCGGCGCTATCACCTTCGGCGATGCGTCACACTTAGTGCATGTTCTGGAGGTTTCTCGGCGCGGTCAAGAGCGGCGAACACCGCATCGCTCCCACTACGTGGTTCGCCGCTGCTGCCGCCGTCATTTACGCCATCTCGCCGATTGACGCGATCCCGGAACTCATCCTCGGCCCGCTGGGATTTGTCGACGACTTCGGCGTCGTGGCTGTCGCCGGCGCTCTCTTCACACGTGAGTATCGGCGGTGGCAGGCGAGCCTGAGCAGGCGCTAGCCAGCGAGAAGCTGGATTTCGCGGCTCGTGGCTGCAACACGAGCGGCCGGCGAATCAACACACGCTCCGTTTGCCGCCAATGTTCTCCCTTGCGTGCATCCATTCGGATGACCGCTAGTCTGCGCAGATGCGGCCCAAACGCGAGCTCATGGAGCGCCTCAGCGAGCAAATCGAGTGGATGAGAGCCTCTGCAATCAGTTTCGACTCTGGGGTCGTTTCGGAGTCGAAGCGCATAGCGGTGGGCATCCGTACGCTCGTGCACGACACAGCCGTGTCCAGGAGTTTGCTCACGCAGCTTGGATTGCGAGATCGCATGACATGGCTCTCTGCAGTGCCCTTAGAGCAGGGGCGATTCGCCGGGCCCCCGTGGGTGGACAGCGCAAGCGAGCCCGGGTACAAGCACGTTTCGGGGGTTCCGACGTCTGAATGTACATTCGCCCAGTGGTGGCGCAGCCCGCTGTTCGACTTCGACAACGCCCCGATCGACCGCTCTTGGTTCGTTCTGCACGCCGCAAACTTCGACGGCGGGGCACATGTAGACCCCAACCTGCCGGAAACCTATAGGGCGGTCACCCGAAGCGGAGGCCTCAACCCCGTTCGCATCAACAGCGCAGGAGCCAGATACCCGGATCACTCCGATCCAGTCCCGAGTGCCCTACGAACGATGTGCACAGAGACCGTTCTGTCGATCGAACGCGCCTTCTAGGCGTTTGCCATCCCGCGCGGGTCGAGGGGCCCGTTCAGATGCTCCGGCGCGCGTGGCAAACGACGCTACCGCCCCGCCCTGCGCTCGTTGCCCCGCTTGTAGTTGCCTGTCGCGCGCGCCATGACCTGCTGGGGATCGCGGCGCTCGACATCCGCGAGGAACTTCTCGGCCGCGGCACCGCGGAGCACCACCGCGCGGCGACCGTGGTGACGTATCTCCACAGACCCGCCGACGATGGAGTACTCGAATCCGCTCGGCGCTCCCGTCACGGCACCGAGTATGCCGCTAGTCGGCGGCTTCGCCGAGAAGCACACCCAGGCGGTAGGTCATCTCGGCCGCGACGTCGTTGGCCTGCGCCTTGGTGACCTTGTCGTACACGCCGGAGATCGGGGCGACGGAGAGCACTTCGACAGCATCCCCACGCTGGACCTCACGCGAACCCGATATTCCGAACGGTGCCCCTGGAGAGACTCGAACTCCCAACCAACTCCTTAGGACGGAGGTGCTCTTCCATTGAGCTACAGAGGCGAACGCATCGAGTCTAGCGAACGCGCCTGACCGCGTCGCCAGTCTTGCGCCAACTCCGCGCCCGCGGAACGGAGCCACCGCTCGGAGTCCGCCATAGGGCCAGCCGACGATCCGGCGAGCGCCGACAACGAGACCTGGTGAGCAAAGCCGCCGACCGAGCCAGAGATTGACCCAGCCACAAGCGCCACCGGCACCTCCCTCGCGATCTCCGCCACCGCCGTGACAACCTTCCCCCGCGCCGACTGCGCGTCGAACCGCCCCTCGCCCGTCACCACGAGGTCGGCCGACGCGACCGCAGACGGCAGCCCGATCAGGTGCGCGATGGAGCGGCTTCCGCTGACGAGGGTTGCGCCCCACGCGAGCAGCCCGAACCCGGTGCCTCCCGCAGCGCCCGCGCCCGCAGCATCCCGCAGCCGTGTTCCGACGGCCGGCTCGACAAGATCGGCGAACCGCGCGAGGTTGCCCTCCATCGCCGGCGCCAGCTCAGGCGTCACACCCTTCTGCGCGCCGAACACCGCCACAGCCCCCTCCGAACCGAGCAGCGGGTTGCTGACGTCACTCCAGACGACCACCCCGCCCGACGGCGGCGGGCGCAGCCCCGACAGGTCCACGGATGCCACACCCCCGAGCCCCTCGTTGCCCCGCCGCACCGGCATGCCCGACGCATCCACGAGCACGGCACCGAGCGCCGACAGAAGACCGGCCCCACCGTCGCTCGACGCGCTCCCACCGATCGCCACGAACAGCCGCGTCACCCCGAAGTCGAGCGCTGCCGCGAGCGCCTCGCCGAGCCCCACCGTGTGGGCGGACGTCGGCCGGAGCTCATCGAGCAGCAGGATGCCGCTCGCCCCCGCCAGCTCGACCACGCCCGAGCCGTCCGGCAGCAGCAGCCACTCCGTGTCGACGGGGCGGTCGTCGGGGCCCGTCGCCGTGACCGGCATGCGCCGAGCATCCGGAACCGCGCCGCGCACCGCGTCCAGCGTGCCCTCACCGCCGTCGGCCATCGGCAGCAGCACCAGCTCGTCGCCCGGCCGCACCGAGCGCCACCCCTCCGCCAGCCACGCGGCAGCCTGGGCGGCCGTGGCCGTGCCCTTGAAGGAGTCCGGAGCGAAGACCACGCGCATGGCGCCAGCCTACGCAGAGCCGCGGATGCTCGTTCCGGCCGAGTTTCGCGAGGGTGAAGCATCCGGTCGCGGCGTTGATGAATGGACGCATATTCGTCTTCAGGAGCCGAAACGGCGCGGCGGAAGACGAATATGTGTCTTCTCAACGGCGGGTGGCCGAGGGGTGTCACGCCGCCACCAACAGACGCAGAGTGGACCCATGTCTACCGCCACCGACCTCCTCGCCGACCACTTCGAGCGCATCCGCGAGACCGTGCGCCAGACCACCGGCGGCCTCACCCCCGAGCAACTCACCCACCGAGTCGACGCCGAGTCCAACACGATCGCCTGGCTCATCTGGCACCTCACCCGCGTGCAAGACGACCACATCGCCGACGTCATGGGCGCCGAGCAGATCTGGGCCACCAAAGGCTGGGCGGATGCTTTCGGCCTCCCCTTCGACGCATCCGCCACCGGCTACGGGCAGACGCCCGACGAGGTCGCCGCGGTGCAGGGCGTCACGGCCGAGGAGCTCATCGGCTACCACGAGGATGTCGCGGCCAGGACGCTCGACTACGTGCGCGGTCTCAGCGACGACGACCTCGCACGCATCGTCGACGAGAACTGGGTCCCGCCCGTCACCCTCGCCGTGCGCCTCGTCAGCGTCATCGGCGACGACCTGCAGCACGTGGGGCAGGCCGGGTTCATCCGGGGCATCGTCGAGCGCCGGTGACTCGGGCTGACGCCAAAAGCGTCAGCCGATGACGAAGCTCCGAATGGCGTCGGTGAGGGTCGTGTCATCGAGGCCATGCCACTCGCCGGGAAGAACTACCAACGTGACCGCCGGGCTCACGGCAGCCAGGCGCTGCACGCCCTCGAGCATGCCCGGGTCCGTGGCATCCGACGCCAGCACCAGCGTGGGGGTGGCCAACTCGGCGAACCGCTCCGGGGGCGTGCCAGGCAAGAAGGTCAGCTCGTGCACGATCGTGCGGGTGTTCTCCAGGCTCTCGTGAGAGTGCGGCGGCAGCTGCTCCAGCACCTCCGCGGGCACTCCGACAACCTCAACATCGAACCAGCGACGGGCCGCCGCGAGGTCGGCCTCGATGAGACGCTGCGCCTCGGTGCGCATCCCGAACCCGGGGTCGGCGTCGGGCATCAGGGGCGGCTCCAGCAGCGTCAACCGCTCGATCGGCAATCCTGCCTCTGCGGCGAGCATCGCCAGCGTCGCCCCCGACGAGAAGCCATACACGGTGACGGGCCGACCCTCGGCGAGGCCGATGACGGCCGCGAGGTCGTCAAACTCCCTCTCGACGGCATACGGAGCGACGCTCCCACTCTGCCCGGTGCCCCGGCGATCATAGGTCCACACCGTGAAGTGCTCGGCGAGCGCGGCCGGCAGCGTCGGCTGGGGAGTCGTCGCGCGAGACACCGCGACGCAGTGCACCATCACGAGGTCAGGGCCCGACCCGGTCCGGCTCCACGCGATCTCGGCGCCATCGGCCGAGGTGATCAGTCCGGAGTCTTGAGTTCTTGCAGCGGCGGTAGTCATGTGCTATGTCTAACATAGTGTTCGCTATGCTGTCCATAGCAGAAGTGGCAGAATGGACGGATGCCGACAAAACGCTCGTACACCGACCACGGCGACGGCTGCGCCACCGCCCACGCGATGGAACTCATCGGCGACCGCTGGACCTACCCGATCCTGCGTGAACTGATGCTCGCCCCCAAACGCTTCAACGAGCTCGCGGAAGGAGTGCGAGGCGTGACGCCGGCCGTGCTCACCTCGCGGCTTCGCGAACTCGAGACGGCGGGCCTCATCGACCGGGCCACGCTGCCCGCCCCGGCACGCGCAACGGCCTACCAGGTCAGCGCATGGGGCCAGCAACTTCGACCCGTGTTCGAATCGCTTGGGCGCTGGGCACAGGCCTCGCCTACGTGGCATCCGGCCGAGTCCGGCCTGACCCCCGATGCCGCGGTGCAGTCGATGCTCACGATGGCCCCCCGATCCGGCCTCACGACGCCAGCGGTGCTGGAGCTTCGCCTCCACGACGAGCGCCACGACACAGCCCGCCCCTACGACTACCGGCTGCAGTGGGCCACGGAACTCGCCATCGTGCGGGGGCCCGCCCCGGATGCTCAGGCCCTCGTCAGCGGCGACTCATCGACCTGGGTGGGCGTGCTGTACGAGGGGGTCCCACTCGAGCAGATGCAGATCAGCGGCGATGCGGCCGCCGTCGAACGAGTCGTGTCAGCCTTCGCCAGCTGAGAATGTGCCCGCGAGCCGCGGTACGCAAATCGTCCTACGCCGCAGGCGCCAAGAACTCCTCCCACTGCGGCTGCGCCCGCTCCACCCCGCGCACCATCCACGAGGTGCCGTGCGGCGCCTGTGGCCGCGAGAGCAGCGTCCACCCCATCTCGCGCGGGGTCTTGTCGCCCTTGAGGTTGTTGCACTTGAGGCAGCACGCCACCAGGTTCTCCCACGTGTCACGCCCGCCGCGGGAGCGCGGCAGCACGTGGTCGATCGTGGTCGCGTGGTGGCCGCAGTACGCGCACTTCTGGTCGTCGCGGCGCAGCACCCCGCGCCGACTCACGGGGATGGCGCGGCTGCTCGGGATGCGCACGTAGCGGTTGAGCAGGATGACCGACGGTCTCTCGAAGACATCCGACTGCGAATAGACCGGATGCTCGGCATCATGCGCGAGCACGGTCGCCTTCTGGTTGAGCACGAGCACGATGGCTCGGGTGAAACTGACGATGGCGAGGGGTTCATATCCGGCGTTCAATACGAGCGTGCGCATTGCTGTCCTTCGCGATTGCGCCCTGCACGGCTTGCAGGGGCTTAACCGTGCGACCTCGATCCACAGGAATGAGCGCCCTCGTTAACGAGAAAAGGCACCGCCGAAATGGCAGTGCCTTGTAGGTGTGGCGCGCAGAAGAGGGCGCCTCGCCGACCGCTCGGGCGTATGAGCTCGTGCTGCGCCATCGACAACCGGCGGCCGCCGGCGCCTATGACCCGCGCAGGGCGACGCGCATCCGCGGTTCGGATGGAGTCACCCCTAGTCATAACGCTCTCCCGAAATCTGGTTCGAAATTGCAAGAACACCAGAGTAACGCGCGGATGCCCGAAAACCGCAGAGCAGCGGGTTTCGAGAAGGTAAACGCCTACTTGATGCCGACGTACACGTGCTGCGCGACCTCGTTGGGCAGCTCGATGCCCTCGTCGCTGCCCTCGACCTCGACCAGCACGTAGGAGCCCGATGCGGAGAACTTGGCCTTCACGCCCGGCACCACACCGGCCGTGCGCAGCTGCTCGAGCAGCTCGGCCTCGTACTGCACGGGCTCACCGAGGCGCTTGATCTCGCCGCTGACCGGCCCGACCGCGCCGAGCGTGTAATTGACGATGTTGACGACGCCCGTGCCGAACGGCGTGGTGGGGGTCTCCCCCAGCTCGTCGAGGCCGGGGATGGGGTTGCCGTAGGGCGAGTGAGTGGGGTGGCCGAGGATCTCGAGGATGCGCCGCTCCACCTGCTCGCTCATGACGTGCTCCCAGCGGCACGCCTCCTCGTGCACGAGCGACCACTCGAGCCCGATCACGTCGGCGAGCAGACGCTCGGCTAGCCGGTGCTTGCGCATGACCGAGACGGCCTTCGCGCGGCCGGCCTGCGTCAGCTTGAGGTGGCGGTCGTTCTCGACGACGACAAGCCCGTCGCGCTCCATGCGGGCGACCGTCTGCGACACGGTCGGGCCCGAGTGACCGAGACGCTCACTGATGCGCGCGCGCAGCGGGATGATGGCCTCTTCTTCAAGCTCATAGATGGTGCGCAGGTACATCTCAGTGGTGTCAATGAGATCGGTCAACGTCGCCCTCCAGATGCCGCAAGCGTTCAGGCTAGCCTAACCTGTGGCGGCGACATCCCCGGTATGCCGGGAGCGTCGGCGGTCGCCCTTAGAATCGTGGCATGGCCGACGTGACGATCCCCTCCGACCTCCTGCCCACCGATGGACGCTTCGGATGCGGCCCCTCCAAGGTCCGCCCGCAGCAGATCGAGTTCCTCGCGACCGAGGGGGCGTCGCTCCTCGGCACCTCGCACCGGCAGGCGCCCGTCAAGAACCTCGTCAAGCGCGTGCAGGAGGGGCTCGGCGAGCTCTTCCGCATCCCCGAGGGCTACGAGGTCGTGCTGGGCAACGGCGGCTCGACCGCGTTCTGGGATGCCGCGGCATTCGGTCTCATCGAGAAGCGCAGCCAGAACCTGACCTTCGGTGAATTCGGCGGCAAGTTCGCCAAGGCCGCCGCCGCCCCGTGGCTCGAGGCGCCCGACGTCATCAAGGCCGAGCCGGGCACGCGCGCCGAGCCGGTCGCCCGGGAGGGCATCGACCTCTACGGCTGGACCCACAACGAGACCTCCACGGGTGTCATGGCCCCCATCACGCGCGTGAACGGCGATGCGGGCGCCCTCACCGTGATCGACGCGACGAGCGCCGCGGGCGGCATCGACTTCGACGCCTCGCAGGCCGACGTGTACTACTTCGCCCCGCAGAAGAACTTTGCCTCCGACGGCGGCATCTGGTTCGCGCTCTTCTCCCCCGCCGCCCTCGAGCGTGTCGAGCGCATCGCCGCGAGCGACCGCTACATCCCCGACTTCCTCAGCCTGAAGCAGGCGGTCGACAATTCGCGCCTCAACCAGACCCTCAACACCCCCGCGCTCTCGACCCTCCTGATGCTCGACAGCCAGGTGCGCTGGATCAACGAGAGCGGCGGGCTCAGCTGGGCGGATGCTCGCACCAAGGAATCCTCCTCGGCCCTGTACGACTGGGCTGAGGGCCTCGACTACGCGCGCCCCTTCGTCACGAACCCCGCCGACCGCTCACAGGTCGTCGTCACGATCGACTTCAACGACGACGTGGATGCTGCGGCCATCGCCAAGACGCTGCGAGCCAACGGCATCGTCGACACCGAGCCCTACCGCAAGCTGGGCCGCAACCAGCTGCGTATCGCGACGTTCACGGCGATCGAGCCCGACGACATCCGCCAGCTCATCAAGAGCATCGAGTACGTCGTGGGCGCGCTGGAGAGCTGACAGGCTCATGCGCCTCTGGCTGAAGGAATCCGAGCGCCGGCCCGACCCGGAGCCGGTCGACACGGATGACCGCAAGCCCATGATCGTCGGGCTGCTCGCGTGGCTCGTGGCCCTCGGCGCCGTGCTCGTGGCGAAGCCACTCTTCGGAACCGAGATCCCCACCATGTGGCTATGGTCGTGCATCGCCGGCATCGTGCTCGGCAGCCTCGGCCTCGCCTACACGCAGCGCCGCCACGGCCGCTAACGACAAAGGCACTGACGATAAGGCACTAACGACAGGGCCGAGGGCTACTCTTCCTCGTCGTCGTCCGACTCGCTGTCGTCGTCGTCTTCGTCGTCGTCCGCGTCGTCGTCTTCGTCTTCGTCGTCGTCCGACTCGTCGTCTGCATCAGGCGCGATCTCGTCGATGTCGACCCCGTCGAGGTCGCCACCGTGCAGCAGCGCGGCGTCGTCATCATCGGGATCGTCGTCGTAGTAGTCGTCATCGCTGTCGTCGTCGGAGTCGTCGTCCTCGTCCGCTGCAGCATCCGCCTCGGCCGCCGCGCGCTCGGCCTCCTGGGCCGCCTGGTAGTCGGCGAGCCGGTCGGCCCACGGCACCCAGTCGGGCGAGAGGAGAGCATCATCGCCCGGGGTCAGTTCGGTCTCGAGCACGGTCGGTTCCGAGCCCTCGACATGGGCGACGCTGACCGTCCACCGCCACCCCGGGTAGCCGGGCTTCTTCGCGTCGAAGTACAGCGTGACGGTGCCCTGGCCCTCATCGATCGAACCTGCGGGCTCCCCGATGGTCTCGGCGCTCGTCATCTCGAGCAGAGCTTCCCGCGCAAGCTCGAAGTCGGCGGGGCCGGCGAGGTTCTCGGCCGACTCAGGCATCCAACTCGTCCGCGACCTTGCGCAGCATCGCCGCGATCTTGGCGCCGTGCGACTTGTCGGGGTAGCGGCCGCGCTTGAGGTTGCCCCCGATGCCGTCGAGGAGCTTCACGAGGTCCTCGACGATGACCGCCATGTCGTCGGCAGGCTTGCGGCTCATCCGCGTCATGCTCGGGGGAGCGTCCAGCACGCGAACCGACAGCGCCTGCGCTCCCCGCTTACCCTCCGCGACGCCGAACTCGAGTCGCGTGCCCGACCGCACGGTCGCTCCCGCGGGAAGGGCTGAGGCATGCAGGAAGACCTCCTGGCCGTCATCGGAACTGATGAAGCCGAAGCCCTTGTCGTCATCGTAAAACTTCACCTTGCCGGTGGGCATGGTCCTACCTCTCGATCGTGGTGCCGTGCGCTGAGCGCCGAGAACCTAAGCCTAACGGGGTCGCATGGCCTTATCCTTGACCCGTGAGCAATTCAGCAGCCGAGCCCGCCAACCGCATCCAGCGCATCCTCGCGTTCATGGTGGCGGGCCTCGTCATCGTCGCTCTCGTCTGCTTCGCCATCTCCATGATCGGCTACGCGACGGGCGCGATCGCGGGCGAGGTCGGGCCCTTCTGGGTGACCGTCATCATGCTGCCCGGCATCGCGCTCCCGGTGGCGCTCGTGCTCACGATCGTGTTGCTCGTCGTGACGGCCGTGCGCCGCTCCCGCGCCAACCGCAGCAGTTAGACCGCCCGAACACCAACGGTCCTTGCAACGGCGCGGGGACGGAACGCAGGCAAGCATGGGGAACACACTGACGCTCGCGGCAACCCTGCGCGCCATGCCCCACGACGAACTGCTCGCGGGGCTGCGGGCGCGCGACCTGGGGCTGAGCCCGGCGGCGACCGCGAGCATCCGTGACCACTTCGACCTCGCCGACGCCCTACTCGCCCACGACGCCGTGCAGCAGGCGCTCACCCGCCTCGACCGCCACACGCTCACCGCCCTCGCGCTCCTCGCGCGCGAACAGCGCCCCATGACACCCACCGAGATCGCGGATGCCCTCGCCCCCCTCTCCTCGCGGCCTCCCCATGCGGGTGCCGTCGGCGACAACCTCGACGCTGCTGCCGGCCTGCTGCTCGCGCGGCGCGTCGGCGACGCATTCGAATGCTTCGACGCCGTGTGCGACCAGCTTCGCTCCTGGCCGGTCTTCGGGCTGCCCAGTCTCGAGCAGCTCGCGGGCGACGACGCGGGTGCGGCGCTCGAGCGGGTGCCCGACGTGGAGCGACGCTTCATCGACAAGCTCGCCGCCGAACGGGCCTTCACCGCCACAAGCGCCATGACGGAACTGCTGCTCGAACTCGAGCGGCAGCCCGCACGGGAACTCGCCAAGGGTGGGGTCGCCCTCCCCGACGCCAAACGGCTCGCCGCCACCATGCTCGTCGACCTCGACACTGTCTCCGCCTACCTATCGCTCGCGGAACGCGGGGAGCTCGTCTGCCGCGAAGGCGGCAGCTGGATGACGACCGAGCAGGGCAACAGGTGGCTCGGGCAACCCACCAGCACGCGCTGGCGCGCCCTGACCGCGGCCTGGTTCTCGCGACTGCCCGACGACATCCGCAACCTCCTCGGCGAGCGCTCGCACGCCATCTGGGGTGATGGGCTGCGCTCCTACATCGACTGGCTCTACCCCGTCGGTGGCGAGTGGATGGATGAGCGCGTCACCGCCTACACCCGCGACGCGGAACTGCTCGGCATCACGGCGGCGCAGGCCCCCAGCGGCCCGGGTGCCCTCCTTCTCGCCGGCCGGGCCGACGAGGCCGAGGATGTCATCCGCCCCCTCCTGCCGCACGAGGTCGACACCGTGTACCTGCAGCATGACCTCTCCGTCGTCGCGCCGGGGCCCCTGCAGCCCGCGATCGACGAGCGGATGCGCGTGGTCGCCGACGTCGAGGGCCGCGGCCTCGCCACGACCTACCGGATCTCTGCCGCGAGCGTCAACCGCGCCCTCACGGCCGGGGAGACGGCGGAGAGTCTGCGCGAGTTCCTCAGCGGAATCTCGAGCACGGGCATCCCGCAGCCCCTCGACTACCTCATCACGGAGGGCGCCGCACGCTACGGCCTGCTGCGCGTCGGCGAGCTCGACGGCGACACCCTCGATCCGGACGACCCCGCGCACGGGGCCCGCAGCTACCTGCGTTCCGACGACGCCGACCTGTTGGGAACCGTCGCGGTCGACCAGTCGCTCGCCTCCCTCGGCCTCGCCCGCATCAGCGAGCACCGGCTCGTGAGCCGCTTCGACCGCGACCTGGTCTTCTGGTCGTTGAGCGACGCCCGCTACCCCGTCGCGGCGGAGGACGACGGCGGGCAGGTGCTCGCCCTGCGCCGGCACCGCATCGCCCGCACGGGCCGGCACAGCTTTGCCGACCCCCTCGCCGAACTCGTCACTCGCCTCGCCGATGAGGCAGGCGACGACGACGCGGATGCCACGAACACCGCGTGGCTCGGCAAGCAGATCGAGTCGGCGGCGCGCGCCAAGACAGCTCTCGTGGTGAGCATCCGCATGCCGGGTGGCGACGTCGTCGACTACGAGCTCGAACCGACGAGCGTCTCGGGGGGTCGGATGCGGGCGAGGGACCGGCGCAGCGAGATTGAGCGCACCCTGCCGCTCTCGAGCGTGACGGCGGTGCGGGCGGCGGACTAGCCCCCGCAGGCGGTGCCCAGCGGCATCCGCACCTCGTGTTCGCGCCGTGCTGCGCAGCATCTGCACCCCGTGTTCGCGCCGTGCTGCGCAGCACGCGCACCCCATGTTCGCACCGTGCCCCAGCCGCGCGCCGGCCCCGTCACAACAACGCGGTGTTTTCTGCTCAACGCTGCCCTTCTTGCGCGCGCTCTGAGCAGAAAACACCGCGCTGTTGGTGCGGGTGCGGAAGCGGGTGCGGTTCCGGGCAGGAGGCCGCCCAGCCAACTTGCGTAGACTGGCCCGTTATGACTGACGGCCCCTTGATTGTGCAGAGCGACCGCACCGTGCTGCTCGAGGTCGCGCATCCGCTCGCCGCCGATGCCCGCCACGAGCTTTCGATCTTCGCCGAGCTCGAGCGTGCCCCCGAGCATGTGCACACCTACCGCATCACACGGCTGGGCCTGTGGAACGCGCGGGCGGCCGGCCACACGGCGGAGGACATGCTGGCGACGCTCGACCGCTACAGCAAGTTCCCGACGCCGCAGAGTGTCGCCGTCGACATCCGCGAGACGGTCGAGCGCTACGGTCGCCTGCGCATCGAGCGCGACGAGGAGGGCACGCTGCTGCTGCGGGCGACCGACACGGCGGTGCTCGCCGAGATCGGCCGCGCCAAGAAGGTGGCCGAGCTGCTCTTCGAGCGCCGCGACCCGACCACGGTCGTGCTGCAGCAGTGGGCGCGCGGGCAGGTCAAGCAGGAACTGCTCAAGCTCGGCTGGCCCGCCGAGGACCTTGCCGGCTACACGCCGGGCACTCCCCACGACATCGACCTCGACCTCGACGAGAGCGGCTGGCACCTGCGCCCCTACCAGCAGGATGCGGTGCGCAATTTCGCCGAGCACGGTTCCGGTGTCGTCGTGCTGCCCTGTGGGGCGGGCAAGACCCTCGTGGGGGCGGGTGCCATGGCCGAGGTGCGGGCCAACACCCTGATCCTCGTGACCAACACCGTGTCGGCCCGCCAGTGGCGCGCGGAACTCCTCAAGCGCACCTCCCTGACGGAGGAGGAGATCGGCGAGTACTCCGGCCAGTCGAAGGAGGTCAAGCCGGTCACGATCGCGACCTACCAGATCCTCACCGCCAAGCGGAAGGGCCAGTACGCCCACCTCGAGCTTCTCGACGCGCTCGACTGGGGTCTCGTCGTCTACGACGAGGTGCACCTCCTCCCCGCCCCCGTCTTCAAGCTCACGGCCGAACTGCAGGCCCGCCGCCGCCTCGGCCTGACCGCGACGCTCGTGCGGGAGGACGGCCGCGAGGGCGACGTCTTCAGCCTCATCGGCCCCAAGCGTTTCGACGCCCCGTGGAAGGAGATCGAGGCGCAGGGCTACATCTCGCCGGCCTCCTGCTACGAGGTGCGCATCGACCTGCCCCAGGATGCTCGGCTCGAGTATGCGGCATCCGCCGATGACGAGCGCTACCGCCTGGCCTCGACGGCGCCCGCCAAGCTCGATGTGGTGAAGCAGCTCGTGCTCAAGCACGCGGGCGAGCGCATCCTCGTGATCGGGCAATACCTCGACCAGATCGAGGAACTCGCGGAGGCTCTCGATGCCCCGCAGCTGACGGGCTCGACGCCGGTCGCGGAGCGGGAGCGGCTGTTCCAGGAGTTCCGGGATGGGCGGCTCACGGTGCTCGTCGTCTCGAAAGTCGCGAACTTCTCGGTCGACCTGCCCGAGGCGACCGTTGCGATTCAGGTCTCGGGCTCATTCGGTTCACGGCAGGAGGAGGCCCAGCGCCTCGGGCGGCTGCTGCGCCCCAAGGAGTCGGGACTGCCCGCGAACTTCTACACGCTCGTCGCCCGCGACACCGTCGACCAGGACTACGCACAGAACCGCCAGCGCTTCCTCGCGGAGCAGGGCTACAGCTACGAGATCCTCGACGCGCACAGCCTCGAGGTCGCGGCCTAACAGTTCAGGCGCGCGTGTAGCGCAGCAGGAGTGTGCCGTCGTCGGCCGCCAGCACATGCGCCAGCCGCAGGGGCACGGATGCCGCACCCGCCCCCACCGCGATGCGAGACGCCGCGCCGCCCTCGAGGGTGGGTGACACGGTCAGGCACAGCTCGTCGAGAGTCCCGTCAGCCGCGAGTGCGCCCAGGAGCGACGGACCGCCTTCGCAGTGCTGTTGCGGCATGCCGCGGTCGGCGAGCCGCTCCTTGATGAGCCGCGTGTCGACGGATGCGCCGCCGCAGTCGATCACGTCGGCGACGGCCGCGAGCGCCTCGCGCCGATCGGCCGGCGCGTCCTCGCAGGTCAGGACGAGCGGCCTCTCGGGCGATGCGGCGAGGACGGCCGGGTCGAGGTCGAGGCTGCGCGAGACGACCGCGAACCTCGGATGCTCGGAGAGGCCCTCCGCACGACGCCACGCCCTGCCCGCCTCGTCGACGAGCGGGCCCGAGTAGCCCTCTGCTCGCACCGTCCCCGCCGCGACGACGATGACGTCGCAGAGCCGGCGCAGCACGGAGAAGACGCGACGGTCGGCCGCTGTGCCGAGGCCCCCCGAGAGACCGTCCCGCGTCGCAGCACCGTCGGCGGTCGAGACCATGTTGACCCGCAGCCAGGGCACCGAGCGGTCCCGCACGGAGTACACGGAGGCGAGACCGTCGTCATCGAGGCCCGTGTAGAGCTGCAGCATCCGGATCGCGCCTGTCATCGCGTCAGTCATTGGCGTCGCCCATGTTGTGCTTGAGGTAGGCGGGCTCACGCAGGCCGAGGATAGCCTCGGCCATCCGCACGGCCGCGACGGTCGGGGCGACCTCGTGCACGCGCACGATGCGCGCGCCCTGCAGCACGCAGGTGACGGCTGCGGCGAGCGACCCCTCGAGCCGCTCCGACTTGGGCGCGTCGAGCGTCTCGCCGATGAAGTCCTTGTTGGAGAGGGCAGCGAGCACCGGCAGGCCGAGGGCCGCGATCTCGTCGAAGCGGCGCACCAGCTCAAGCGTGTGCAGCGTGTTCTTGTTGAGGTCGGGCCCCGGGTCGATGATGAGTCGCTCCTCGGGCACCCCACCCTCCACGGCGGCGGCGACCCGTTCGTGCAGGAACCCGGCGACCTCGCGCACGACATCGCTGTAGCTGGGCCGCGCGTACTGTGTGCGGGGCGCGGCGAGGCTGTGCGTGATGACGAGGTGGGCGCCGGCCTCCGCAACGACGGGCACCATGTCGGGATCGCTGAGCCCGGTGGTGTCGTTGATGACGTCGGCTCCGGCAAGGATGCTGCGGCGAGCGACCTCGGCATGGAACGTGTCGACCGACACGACGACATCGGATGCCGCGCGCACGGCCTCGATGACGGGGACGACCCGCTCGGCCTCCTCCTCCGCGCTGAGCGGCTCGCCGGGCGCGAAGGGGACCCCTCCGATGTCGACCATGTCGGCCCCCGCCTCGACGGCGGCGAGCGCCGCGTCGACGGCGGCATCCAGCGCAAAGGTGCGCCCGCGGTCGTAGAACGAGTCGGGCGTGCGGTTGACGATGGCCATGACGGCGACCCTCTGCGAGAAGTCGAAGTCCCGCGCGCCGATGGTGCGCAGGGGCGACGTGAGGGTCGGGAGGACGTGGCGCATGCCCCCATGTTCCCACTCTCGCCTGCGTCCCGCGGGCATTCAGGCGGCACACAGAAAACTCGCAGAGACTGAACCCATGAGTGACGGACCCAAGATTCTCATCGTCGACGACGAGCCCAACATCCGCGACCTTCTCACCACGAGCCTCCGCTTCGCCGGCTTCGCCGTACGCGCGGTGGGCAATGGCGCGCAGGCCATCTCGGCGGTGCTGGAGGAGGAGCCCGACCTCATCATCCTCGACGTCATGCTGCCCGACATGAACGGCTTCGGCGTGACCAAGCGCCTGCGTTCGAGCGGCTACACCTCGCCCATCCTCTTCCTCACGGCGAAGGACGACACGGAGGACAAGATCACGGGCCTCACGGTCGGCGGCGACGACTACGTCACGAAGCCCTTCAGCCTCGACGAGATCGTCGCCCGCATCAAGGCGATCCTGCGCCGCACAATGCAGGACGAGGAGGACGCGATCATCCGCGCGGGCGAACTCACGATGGACCAGGACACCCACGAGGTCACCGTCGGCCAGGACCAGGTCGAGCTCTCCCCCACCGAGTTCAAGCTCCTGCGCTACCTCATGCTCAACCCGAACCGCGTGCTCTCGAAGGCGCAGATCCTCGACCACGTCTGGGAGTACGACTTCAACGGTGACGCCGGCATCGTCGAGTCCTACGTCTCCTACCTGCGTCGCAAGCTCGACCAGTACACGGAGGAGCCGATGATCCAGACCAAGCGCGGTTTCGGCTACATGCTCAAGGTCGAGAAGTCCTGATCACGCTGGCCCAGACCGGGCGGATGCTTCGCCCAGCCCCGCCGCGTACCCTGAAGTCGTGACACGAGACCAGCCGATGGAGTGGTGGAACTCGGTGTCCCTGCGCACCAAGATCACCGGGGTCACCGTCTTCATCGTGACGGCGGGATTGCTCGTGGCCGGCGTCGGCACCATGACGGTGCTGCGTGACTACCTGCTGAACCGCGTCGACGAGAACATCCGCGCTGCCGCCGCCGAGATTCCCACGTGGGCGATCGACCTCGATGAGGACACGGTCGACACCGGCAACTTCCTGCCCACCTCCTTCTACGTCGCGCTCGTGAACCGCTCGGGTGAACTCATCGCCGACAACCTGGACGAGGATGACGAGCACTTGCGTCCCCAGCTGGGTGAGCTGACGGCATCCACTGTCTTCGAGTTCCAGGGTCAGGCGGTGACGCTACAGAACGAGACTCACACAAGCCAGACGCGGGTCGTGGCCCTTGTCGCCGAGAATGCCGATACGGGCAACTTCGCGACCCTGGTGATCGGTCAGCGGCTCGACGACGTCAATGCGACGATGGCCCGTTACACGGCAATCTTCCTCGGTTTCGCCCTCTCGGTCGTGGTGCTGAGCGCCGCGCTCACCCGTGTGCTCGTGACATCCACCTTCCGCCCCCTGCGCGAGGTGGAGGCGACGGCGGCGGCGATCGCGGGCGGCGACTTCAGCCAGCGCCTCCCGGGCGCGACCCCCAACACCGAGGTCGGGCGCCTCAACCGCTCGCTCAACGTCATGCTCGGCCGCATCGATCGCGCCTTCGCCGACCGCGCCCGCACGATCGAGCAGATGCGTCGCTTTGTGGGCGACGCCAGCCATGAGTTGCGCACGCCGCTCGTCTCGGTGCGCGGCTACGCCGAGCTCTACCGCATGGGGGCGATCCAGAAGCCCGAGGATGTCGGCCAGGCGATGGAGCGCATCGAGAAGGAGGCGATCCGGATGGGCGAGCTCGTCGAGGACCTCCTCGAGCTGGCCCGTGCCGACGAGAAGAAGCCCCTGCGCCTCGCCCCTGTCGATCTGCTTCCGCTCGCGCACGACGCCGCCCTCGACGCCATGGCGCAGGCACCGGACCGCGCGGTGACGGTCAAGGTCGAGGAGCCCGAACTGCCCCCGGGCGACAACATCGAGGCTCCGCCCGAGCCCTCCGAGAGGCCCGCCACGACGGCGACGGGCCCGATCGCCTTCGCGGGCGCCCAGCTCGCACGACTGCGTTCGCTACGCCAGCGCGGCCTCCGCAGCGGCGCCCCGGACTCGCCTGACATGACGCCGCTCTCCAAGCGGGAGGACATCAAGCTTGTCGTGCCGGCCGTCGTGCTGGGCGAGGAGAACAAGCTGCGCCAGGTCATCACGAACCTGCTCGGCAACGCCCTCCGCTTCACCCCCGACGGGAGCCCCATCGAGCTCGTCGTGCGGGTGGACGCTCAGCGACGCATCGCGCAGCTCGACATCGTCGACCACGGCGAGGGGGTGCCGCCGCAGATCCGCGAGAAGATCTTCCAGCGCTTCTGGCGGGCCGACACCTCCCGCACCCGTGAGACGGGCGGCAGCGGGCTCGGCCTCGCGATCGTCGCCGCGATCGTCGACGCGCACAAGGGCGACGTGCGCGTGCACGACACGGAGGGCGGCGGCGCCACCTTCCGCCTCACGCTTCCGCTCCTGCCCGACAGTTACGTCTCGTCACCGCCGAAGAAGCCGGAGCAGCAGGAACATATCGAGCAGCAGGAGCGCACCGACCGGCAGGAGCGCACCGCGGAGTAGGCGCCGGCGCCGCTACTCCGCGTCGCCCACCGCTCCGCGTCGCCCGCCACTCCGCGTCTGCTACTCCTCGGCCGCCATGCTGATCTCGCGCGCTTCGATGTAGTTGTCGCCCTCGTACTCCTCGAAGAGCCCGTCCTCCAGGTCGAGATCGGTCTCCTCCTCCGCCTCAATCAGTTCGAAGTTGTCGCGAGCGAAGCCTGTCACCGCGACCTCGTCGCCCTCTTCCACGGTCGTCGCGCCTTCGTGCACGATGAGCAGGGGTGCCACGGTCATCCCGTCGCCAAGAGTGAATGCCTCCTCCGAGATCACTTCGCCGACCTCGGCTGAGACCGTCACCTGCTGACCGAGGTAGGTCTCGTAGCTGTCGTCGAAGTCCACGTCGTATCTGCCGTCATACTCTGCGCCGGGCAGGTCGTCCTCGGCGTCGGCGCCATCGGTGTTCTCCATGCCCTCGGTGACGTCTTCCACGTCCACCGGGTCTTCCGTCTCGTCCACCCCTGTCGTGCAACCGCTGAGGCTTGCGGCTGCAAGGGGGAAGATGCCGATGATGGCGAGCATTGTCAGCCGGTTCTTGCTCCTGCGCGTGATCATGGTTCCTCCGTCTCCTACTCCGGGGCTGGGGCGACTCGGTTTCCCGGAGCCGTGTGCGTACTGGATGTCGCCGCCAGACGTTCGCCACGTTAGGCCCGCCCTTTCGGGGGATTCCCTGTGTGTGACGCGTTCGTGACCTGACGCACAGGCGACGGTGAAGAACGTGGATCCGTGTACCGCGAAAAGGGCGAGCGTCGCATCGCGACGCCCGCCCTTCTGCTGCACGTCCCGTCAACTCTCGTCGGTCATCTCGACACTCGTCGCCTCGATGTAATTGTCGGCGTCGTAGTCGGCATAGTCCTCGTCATCGAGATCGAGCTCCATGTCTTCCTCAACCGTGGGAAGGTCGAAAGCTTCCTCGACTGTGCCACTGACCTCGACGGACTCCCCCTGCTCGAGGGTGACCTCACCGTCGTGGACAACGAGAAGCGGCTCGACGGTCGTCGACTCCACGCCGCTGATGGTGAACGACTCGGGGGAGATCACCGTATCGACGTTGGCGGTGAGTGTCACCTCTTCGCCGACGTACGTCTCATAGTCCTCGGTGAAGTCATCGTCGTACGGCCCGTTGTAGGGCCCGCCCACGTCGAGGTCGTCCTGGGTCTCATCGAGATTGCCCTCGCTCTCCTCGACGACGTTCTCGTCGGTCGCCTCCTCTGGGTCGGTCGAGCATCCTGCGAGGCCGGCAGCCGTGAGTGGGAGCACCCCAGCGATCGCCAGCGTCGTCAGCCAGTTCCTGTTTTCGCGCTTGATCATGGTTCCTCCTATTCGGGTTCCCGATGCGAACGACAGGATGGATCCGAGAACCTGTCCGTTGCTTTCCGTCGTTCGTGGCAGCCACGTTAGGCACGCGGACACGAGGACGGAACCGACGTGATTTCTTCGTGATCAGACGCACACGAGGCGCCCACGGAAGACCGAGCAAGCTTTGAGAAAGCGCTATCGACTCCTCCCCTCAGGGCGCGTCGGGGGTGCGTCCACAGCGACAACGTCGGACGCTGCCGCTCCGTCAGCGTGCCCCTAGCGTGACGGCGAGTCGGGCCAACCGGGCCCGCGGAGCGAGGAGATCACCCATGACGCAATACCAGGTCGACAGCGACGCCGTTCTCGGCGCCGAGAGTGCACTGCGGGCATCCGCCACCCGCATCGAGGGCGAGGTCGCGGGCATGATGTCGCATCTCGTGAACCTGCAGTCCGCGTGGACGGGGCAGGCATCGATGGCCTTCCAGGCTGTCATCGCCGACTGGCGGGCGACGCAGCAGCAGGTCGAGCAGAGCCTCGCGGGCATCACACAGGCGCTCGGTCGCGCTGGCCAGCAGTACGCGGAGGCTGAGCGGGCGAACGCAAGCATGTTCCTGCGCTGACAAGGCAGGCAGAAACGCCAAAGGGCGGCTCCCCGTGGGGAGCCGCCCTTCGTGGTGCTGCGAGGACTTAGAAGTCCATGCCGCCCATGCCGCCCGTCGGGTCGGCCGGAGCCGCGTTCTTCTCGGGCTTGTCGGCGACGACGGCCTCCGTCGTGAGGAAGAGGCCGGCGATCGACGCGGCGTTCTGCAGCGCCGAACGGGTCACCTTGACGGGGTCGTTGATGCCCGCCTGGAGCATGTCGACGTACTCGCCCGTGGCAGCGTTGAGGCCGTGGCCGGGCTCAAGGTTGCGCACCTTCTCGGCGACGACGCCGGGCTCGAGGCCCGCGTTGATCGCGATCTGCTTGAGCGGAGCGTCGATCGCCCACTTGACGATGCTCGCACCGGTCGCCTCGTCACCACTGAGGCCGGTCATGGCCTCACCAGCGAAGGCAAGCGCGCCGGCCTGGATGAGAGCGACACCACCACCGGCGACGATGCCCTCGTCGACGGCGGCCTTCGCGTTGCGGACGGCGTCCTCGATGCGGTGCTTGCGCTCCTTGAGCTCGACCTCGGTCGCGGCACCCGCCTTGATGACGGCAACGCCGCCGGCGAGCTTCGCGAGGCGCTCCTGCAGCTTCTCGCGGTCGTAGTCGCTGTCGGTGTTCTCGATCTCGGCGCGGATCTGCTTGACGCGGCCCTCGAGCTGCGCGGCGTCGCCGGCACCCTCGACGATCGTGGTCTCGTCCTTGGTGATGACGACCTTGCGCGCACGGCCGAGCATGTCGAGCGTCGTGTTCTCGAGCTTGAGACCGACCTCCTCGCTGATGACCTGGCCGCCCGTGAGGATCGCGATGTCCTGCAGCTGGGCCTTGCGGCGGTCACCGAAGCCGGGAGCCTTGACGGCGACCGACTTGAAGATGCCGCGGATCTTGTTGACGACGAGCGTCGCGAGAGCCTCGCCGTCGACGTCCTCGGCGATGATGAGGAGCTGCTTGCCGGCCTGGATGACCTTGTCGACGACGGGGAGCAGGTCCTTGATGTTCGAGATCTTCGAGTTGACGATGAGGATGTAGGGGTCCTCGAAGACCGTCTCCTGGCGCTCGGGGTCGGTCACGAAGTACGCCGACAGGTAGCCCTTGTCGAAGCGCATGCCCTCCGTGAGCTCAAGCTCGGTGCCGAAGGTGTTCGACTCCTCGACGGTGACGACGCCCTCCTTGCCGACCTTGTCGATGGCCTCGGCGATGAGCGCGCCGATCTCCTGGTCGCCGGCCGAGATCGAGGCGGTCGCCGCGATCTGCTCCTTGGTCTCGATGGGCTTCGCCTGCTCGACGAGCGAGGCGGTGACGGCCGCAACGGCCTTCTCGATGCCGCGCTTGAGGCTGATGGGGTCGGCACCGGCCGCGACGTTGCGCAGACCCTCGCGCACGAGCGCCTGGGCGAGCACGGTCGCGGTGGTGGTTCCGTCGCCAGCGACGTCATCCGTCTTCTTGGCGACCTCCTTGACGAGCTCGGCACCGATCTTCTCGTACGGGTCGTCGAGCTCGATCTCCTTGGCGATGGAGACACCGTCGTTCGTGATGGTGGGGGCGCCCCACTTCTTCTCAAGGACGACGTTGCGACCGCGCGGGCCGAGCGTCACCTTGACGGCGTCGGCGAGCGTGTTGAGACCGCGCTCAAGACCGCGACGGGCCTCTTCGTTGAAAGCAATCATCTTTGCCATGTGTGTTCTTCGTCCCTCCCGGACGTCGGAAATGCATCAGCTCTTTGGCACTCTCGCAGAGAGAGTGCTAAATGATTCTGGCACTCTGCCACAGCGAGTGCAAGCCGACGCGGATGCCGCGAGATGAACGCGCGGTGACCGATCAGGCGGGCGGCTCGATCGCCACGGAGCCGTCGAGGGGCACGAGTTCGACCCACGTGTTGCCCGCACCCAGGCGCACCGTGATGCCGCGATCGTCGAGCAGCGTGATGGGGGCCGCGATCGAATCCTTGTGCCACGAGCCGTGCACGGTCGCGCCGCCCGTCGTGATCCACGCCTCGCCGCTGCCGAGCAGCTCCGTCTTCGGCACCCCGTAACCGTTCGTCACCGGCACGCGCAGCGTGACGACATTGACCGCCGAGAGCTGATCCCCCGCGCTGTCGACATCGGGGGCGCCGTCCTGCCACCGGAGATAGCGGGCGGATGCGGCATCCCATGTCCAGGTGGGAACGAACTGCGTGGAGAAGGCGAGCCGCAGTGTTGCGGTCGGGCTGCCCTCCTTCGCCGCGGTCGATGAGGCGGCGTCAAGCGAGTAGGCGAACTGCTGGGGCGGAGCCGCGATGTCGGAGTGAGCGGCGAGGAACTCCTTCGCCCGAACGATCACGTTGTGGGGAGCGCTGCGGTCGCCCGAGCGATACATGTACGCCGAGGTGTCCTGCTGACCATGGATCGCGTTGTACAGCGAGGTCTGTCGCATCATCGACACGAAGCGTGGCTGACCACCTGCGTAGAAGATGATGCCGCCGAGTGACCCCGCGATCTCGGGGTCCATCGGACGGATGGACCGGATCGGCCCCAACAGCTCGGGAATGTCACTGTGCCACACCGCGACATAGCGGGTGATGCCTCCCTCGACGAGCTCCTCATAGACGATGTCGGTGCGCTCGAGGCCCACCTGGGGGCGGGCATCCCAGTGGTTGTCGATCTTCGCGACGAGCGCCGCATGCGGGAGGGACCCCTCCGGCACGCTCGTCCCCCGCAGAGGCGCGAGCTCGGTGGGGGGCGTCGCCTCGTAGGTGGAGGTGTAGTCGGGAGACGGGGAGGCTTGAGGCGACGGGGGAGCCTCGGCCGAGCATCCGGCAAGGAGGGCGACGGCCGCGAGTGCAGCCACAGCGCCAAGACTGCGGGAGGGCGGGCGCGAGATCACAGGCGACACACTAACGCCGCCCCCGGCGGGAGCGGCGTCAGGTCGAGGCGTGCCTCGGTTTTGCTGTAGACGAGGATCAGGCCGGGCGGACCGACTCCGCCTGGGGGCCCTTCGCGCCGGTGCCGACCTCGAAGGTCACCTGCTGGCCCTCCTCGAGAACCTTGTATCCGCTCATGTCGATAGCGGAGTAGTGGACGAAGACGTCCTGCCCCCCACCCTCGACGGTGATGAATCCGTAGCCCTTTTCAGCGTTGAACCACTTAACGGATCCGTTCGCCATGTGTTACTCCCTGCTGTGTACCGTTCTACGGCGCTCGCGGTGCGGCGCCGAGTCACCGAACGCGGGTGGGTAATACCCGTGTCACCAGGTTCGAGACGAAGCGCGCGTCGAGTGCCTCATAGAGCCGGATGGGCGACCAGTTCCAGATAGTAACGATCTTGCGGTCAAAAGGGGAGAGTTACTTCAACATCTCACGCGCAGCGGCAGGAGATTAAACCGGCGCGTAACCGTGCGGTGACCTCGCCCCGCAATTCCGGGCGAATCGAGCGGATGTCTCAGGCTGCGGGTGGCTCGTAGTCGGCACCGATCAACACCGTCAGTGGCGACGCGGGGTAGTCGTTGGAGAGACGGAGTTCGCCGACGCCGAGGTGCTCTGCGAGCATCCGGGCTGCTCCCTCGTTGGCGGGATCGCTGTAGAAGATCTGGGTGGTCTCGACGTCGTCGGCCGCGGCATTCGCCCGGCTGCCGACGCCGAGTGCGGCTCCCGCCCAGCCCTGCGCCTCGAGCGCATCGCCCACCTGGGTGGCGAGCCCCGCGGTCGGCGTACCGTTGAGCACCGTGATCGGCAGCTCGGGGTTGAGGGACGGCTCCGCCTGCGGTTCATCCGTCGGCGCCTCTGTGGGGGCGGTCGTCGGTGCGGCCGTGTCGACCCCGGGCACCCGGATCTGGATGTCGGGGTTCAGGAGCGTGAGGGCGAAGAGGCCGATGGCGACGAGCGCAACCGTCGCGAGCGCGGCCCAGGCGAAGCCGATCCAGCCGCGACCCGGCTGGGCGGGGGCGCGGTGGGCGCCGATGCGCAGCATCTCGTCTGGCGTCTCGTCGAAACGGTCTCTGATGCGGGTGGCCATGCTCTTCTCTCGGTCGTTCGTCGACGCGGCAGATGCGTCAGGCGCGACGCCGGCTGTCGCGGAGGCGGCGCAGGCGTCGCACAAGCATCGGGTCATGCGCGAGGGCCGCCGGTGAATCGATCACGGCGTTCAGCCTCTGATAGTAGCGGGCCGCGGTGAGGCCAAGCTCAACGCGGATCGCCTCCTCCTTGGCACCCGAATGGTTCCACTCCCGCCGTTCGAAGTCGAGGATGCGAGCATCCCGCTCGGGGAACTCGGGCAGCGCCGCGCGCTCGGCGTCGGCGGTGCTGCGCGCCGGGTTCGTGCTGCGGGCGCGGGTCGTGCTGTGGGCGCGGGTCGTGGGCATCGGGGCGATGCTACGCGAGCGGATGCGACGGAGCCGGGAGGATGACGGAGGGTCGCAGCATCCGCGGAGTTAGGATAGCCTCACCAACACCGCCCCTCCCGATTCGTGAAAGGTCGCCCGTGCGCACGTTCCGCCCCCTTGCGACCCTTGCCGCCGCCGGCGCCCTGCTCCTCGGCCTCACGGGGTGCATGGCCGGCCCTGCCGCGACGGAGGGCGAATACGTCGAGGCGGGAGCCCAGCAGGTGCCGCTCGCGGAGCTCGACCTGCTCGACGACCCGCGCTCGTGGGTGGGCGGTTCCACCGCGGTGCTCGCGAGTGCCGCCGTCAAAACCCTCCCCGAGACACCTCAGCAGCAACTCCCCACCACTGTCACCTCGCGCGACCTCGACGGCGACACCGAGGTCGAGGTGACGGAGACCAGTCGCGTGCTGGGGCTCGACATGTCTGGCTCGATCGCCGCGACGATCGTCGGTCTGGGCTTCGGCGACAGCCTCGTCGGGCGTGATGTCTCCTCGACCTTCCAGCAGGTGCAGGACCTTCCCGTCGTCACCTCGAGCGGTCACAGCATCAACTCGGAGTCCGTCATCGCGCTGCGGCCCACCCTCGTCGTGACGGATGGCAGCATCGGCCCCGTCGATGTCGTGTTGCAGCTGCGCGACGCCGGCATCCCCGTCGTCTTCGTCGAGGCGGAGCCGGGTATCGAGGGGGTCGGGCTTCTCGCACGGCAGGTCGCCGCGGCATTCGGCGCCGCCGAGGCGGGCGAGGAGCTCGCCGCGAGCCTCGACGCCGAGATCGACGAGAAGATCGCCGAGATCGCGGCGATCGCGCCGCAGGGCGAGGAGCGACTGCGGATGATGTTCCTCTACCTGCGCGGCGGCTCCGGCATCTACTACCTCTTCGGCAGCGAGTCGGGCGTCGACGATGTCATCAGGGGCATCGGGGGCATCGATGTCGCGAGCGAGATCGGCTGGACCGGCATGCAACCCATGACCGACGAGGCGGTCATCGCGGCGCGACCCGACCTCATCCTCGTGATGACCTCGGGGCTCGAGAGTGCGGGCGGCATCGACGGCCTCCTCGCCGAGAAGCCTGCCCTCGCTCAGACTCCGGCGGGGCAGAATCGGCGCTTCGTCGACATGGCCTCGGGTCAGATCCTCGGTTTCGGCCCCCGCACGGCCGATGTGCTCGACGCGCTCGCCCGCGCCGTCTACGCGCCCGAACCGCTAGGGCAGGCCTCAAGCGACTCCCCGTAGGGGCCGCACCAGGCGAGCGGATGCTCGTCGAGAGCCACCACGAACCGCCCTCGCAGCCCCTCCCGCGTCTCCCCCGCGTCGACCAGCTGCTGCGCGATCGCCGGCACGACCCCCGCGCCCTCGAGCGACACCCAGCGTGCCCCCGAGCGCCGGACTCGCTCGATGAGCCGCGCGCGCTGCGCCGCCGGCACGTAGACGAGCATGCCGGCCGTGACGATCACGGGCGTCGCGGAAGCAGGCGCGAGGGCGAGCAGCTCCTCAAGTCGGGCCTCGGCGTCTCCCGCCAGAAGGACGGGCGGATGCTCGCGCACCACGTCACTCGCGGCGCGCACCCGGTCACGGCGGTCGTGCTGCCCCGGCCAGGCGAGCACATCGAGCCACGCGGCATCCGCGTCGTCGGCGACATCGAGCGGCCGAAGGTCGATACCGCCGCGCCACACGACCTCTGGCAAGCGCGTGGGAGCGGGTACGCCCGGGCCGAGCGCGCAGGTGAGGCGAACCGGGCTGGGGCCGTCGGCCGGGTGCAGCAGGCGCCCCGAATAGTCGTAGGAGTAGCGGTCGGGGTAGAGGCAGAGACCCGCGGATGCCCCGAGCTCGAGCAGCGCGATGGGCCCCTCGATGCGCTCCAGAGCGGGCAACAGGGCGGCGCAGCGGTTGGGCTCATTCGTCTGCATGGGGCGCTCGGCGAGCTCCCGCGCGAGCTCGGCCTCATGTTCACGCAGAAAGCCGAGCAGGTCGTCGGGGTGCTGCCGCGCACCCAGCAGGCTGGCGACCGCGAAGACGAGCGGCGGCTGGCGCTGCTGCTCGGGGAGCCTCTCGAGCAGCGCGAGGGTTGCAGCATCCGCCGCCACCGCGGCCGCCCACTCTCCGTAGAGGGCGGAGGTTCCGAGCGTCTGCGCCGCGAAGGCGCGGAACCACTGGGCGGTGTCGCGGGGCATGCCCTGATCCTGCCGCCTTTCACGTCGAGTTGCCCGGGGCTTCACGCCGAGTTGCCCACTTCGGTCCTCAAACTGGGTGGGAAGAGCACCGAAGTGGGCAACTCGATTGTGTTGGCCGGCGCTGTCAGCGCGGCGCTGCCGGCAGAGTGCTACTCCGCTGCGGACGCCGTGCGGCGGCGCAACAGCACCACGACGAGAGCAGTCACGAGGAGCACCAGGAGCGCCACGATGACCCAGGGGAGCCAGACAGGCGTGCCGGATGCCACGGGGGGCACGACATCCGCATCGGCGTCAGCCTCAGCAGCCTCCGCCACGTCGACGCCGCAGCCCTCCTCGATCGTGAAGGTGACCGTGACGGGGTCAAGCTCGGTGCCGGGCTCGTAGGTGCCGAACGCTTCGGAGCCTTCCGTGCTGAGCTCGGCGGGCGCCCCTGTGATGGTGAGCTCGCCCTCAGCGGTCTCTGCCATCACCCCACCCAGGTCGACGTCGGCGAAGTGCACTCCCCGCTGGTCGACCGCGGTGCCGTCCTGCGTCGTGCCCGCGACGTCGAGGTAGAGACGCGCCGTCTCGGCGTCGACGATCTCGATGCGCGGGTTCGCGACGGAGGTGTTGAGGATGCCGCCATGACCGGTGAAGGTGACGGTTCCCGTGAAGGCGAGCTCACCCTCTTCGGCCTCCGCGTCGTAGCCGCCCGCACCACCGCTCCAGCTGAAGTGGGGGGTCTCATAGGCGGCACCGTCGGACACCGTCCATTCGCCGTTGGCGATCGTGCCGCTGATGTAGCTGCGGAACGCCTCCTTGAAGCCCCACGTGAACGTGGCATCCGTAACCTCGCAGGCGTCTGCGGAGAGCGCCGTGACGACGGGTTGGCCGAGGTGCACGTAGAAGCCGGATCCGGTGATCGTGATCGATTCCCCTGCGGGGGCGAGACCCTCGGTCTCCGAGACAGCGATGCTGGCGCCGGGAGCCGCGGTGGCAGGCGCGGCAGCGACGGGGCTGCCGAAGGCGACGGCGAGCGCGGCAAGCAGGGCGAGAAGGACGCACCGCATGGCGGCGCACGGTGGTGGGTTCACGGTCGGAAGACTCTCCAGGGCTGTGACGCGCTTAGGTATGCCTAAGTTCAATCTGAACCTAGTAGGTAAGCCTTCCCAGTCAAAGCTGCCGCGAAGTAACAGGGAACAATCGCGCTCCCGCCGCGTTTAGGCTTGGTGAACCCCAGCGGAAGGCACGCGATGAACTACGACGTCAACAAGAGCGAGCAGGAATGGCTCGAGGAACTCGGCCCCGAGCGTTACGCGATCCTGCGCAAGGCGGGCACGGAGCGCGCCTGGTCGGGCGAGCTTCTCGACGAGAGCCGCGCGGGCATCTACACCTGCGCCGCCTGCAACGCGGAACTCTTCAAGAGCGGCACCAAGTTCGACTCCGGATGCGGCTGGCCCAGCTTCTACGAATCGGTCCGCCCCGAGGCGGTCGAGCTGCTGGAGGACACGAGCCTCGGCATGGTGCGCACGGAGGTGCGCTGCGCCAACTGCGGCTCGCACCTGGGCCACGTGTTCCCCGACGGTTTCGGCACCCCCACGGGCGACCGTTACTGCATGAACTCGCTCTCGCTCAACTTCGAAGAGACGAGCGAATAACACAAGCGCCAAGCGCCCGGGCTATCATGGCTCGGGCGCTTTCGCGCATCCGCCTCCTTAGCTCAGTTGGCCAGAGCATCGCTCTTGTAAAGCGAGGGTCGTCGGTTCGAATCCGACAGGGGGCTCCACACGCTTCGGGCGCGCATCCGCTCTCGACGGCCTCGATCTGGGCGTCGGGCCTCACGGGCGGCGAGGCGATCGAACTGCTCGCACGACGGCGGGAACTCGCAGCCTAGCCCTCGACCGCGCTAGCTCGCCGGCGCGGCGCTCGGGCTGGGGCTGGGCGAGGGGGTGGCCTTGAGCGTGTCGCTGAAGGCGTTGCCGCTCGCCGTGCTCACGAACTTGGCGAAATCGCTGGCGTCTCCCAGGTCCTCGGCGGGATAGGCGAAGCCGTTCACAATGACGGTGGGCGTGCGGGTCACGGCGTCGATGTCGGCGTTGGGAAGCGGGCCCTCGAAGGCGCGCGCGGTCGCGGCATTCACCCACTTCTTGAAGCGCACCTCGTCGATGCACTGCTCAACGGACGAGATCGTCGTCACCCCCGCACGCTCGGCAAGGTCGACGAGTTCCTCATCGTCGAGACCCGTGGTGCCCTCCTCGGGCTGCTTGTCGAAGAGCAGTCCGTGGAACTCAAGGAAGTTGTTGGGCGAATAGTTGGCGACGCAGGCCGCGGCGTTCGCGGCGCGGGTCGAGTACTGCGACCCGAGCGAGAGCCGGTCGAGGAAAGCGACGGGGTGCACCTCGAGCGTCGCCGCACCCGAGGAGACCCAGGTCTCGATCTGCTCGGCGTTGGCGTCTTCAAACTCACCGCAGCCTGAGCACAGGTAGTCGACGTACATGACGATGTCGACGACATCCGGGTCCTCGGTCAGCTCGGATGCCACGGGCGAAGCGCCCGGCTGCAGTGCGGGCGTGATCTCCGCCTGCGCCCCAGCACCGATGCGGATGCCGTCGCTCAGCATATTGAGCGGCCCGGGACTCGTCTTCGGGATCGCGGACACGATGCCGATCACGGTCGCCGCCGCGATCGCGACGACACCGACGGCAACACCGCCCTGGATGAGCAGACGGTTGCGGCGCTCCTTCTTCTTCTGCTCAAGCCGCGCGCTCTGCGCCTTTTCCCGCGCTGCGCGCCGCTTCTCGTTCCTCGTCGGCTCTGGCCGCGACAGACCGTTCGACATGAATCCTCACTAAATTCTCTGATGCAGGCTCCGGGAGCCGCCGAAGTGCTCTGTCGGCAGCGCTCGCCCCCCACGCGCAAGTCCCGGGCAGCGTCTCACGAGACGCGCATCCGATCGTAGACAGTGTGACTGGGAGTTGCCCAGACACTTGTCTTCCCTTGCCCTTCCCTGATGCGGTGACATAATGACAGCACCGAGCCGTTCGCGGCCCGGCACAACATCCATTCACTACGGATCGTCCGGCACGTACCTGCCGGTGAAGGAGAAATACAGTCATGGCATCAGTCACGTTCGACAATGCGACCCGCCTCTACCCCGGGTCCACCCGTCCCGCGGTCGACAAGATGAACCTCGAGGTCGCCGATGGCGAGTTTCTCGTGCTCGTCGGCCCCTCCGGTTGCGGAAAGTCCACGACCCTGCGAATGCTCGCGGGCCTCGAAGAGGTCAACAGCGGCCAGATCCGCATCGGTGACCGCGACGTCACCGACGTTCCGCCCAAGGACCGTGACATCGCCATGGTCTTCCAGAACTACGCGCTCTACCCGCACATGACTGTCGCTGAGAACATGGGCTTCGCCCTCAAGATCGCCGGCGTGCCGAAGGAGGAGCGGGCGAACCGCGTGCTCGAAGCCGCCAAGCTGCTCGACCTGGAGCCCTACCTGAGCCGCAAGCCCAAGGCCCTCTCGGGTGGTCAGCGCCAGCGCGTCGCGATGGGCCGCGCGATCGTGCGCAGCCCCCAGGTGTTCCTCATGGACGAGCCGCTCTCCAACCTCGATGCCAAGCTCCGCGTGCAGACCCGCACCCAGATCGCCTCACTCACACGGCGGCTCGGCGTCACGACCGTCTACGTCACGCACGACCAGACCGAGGCCCTCACGATGGGTGACCGCATCGCCGTGCTCAAGGACGGCGTGCTCCAGCAGGTCGGCACCCCGCGCGAACTCTACGCGGAGCCCACCAACATCTTCGTCGCCGGGTTCATCGGCTCGCCCGCCATGAACCTCTTCCCCGCGGATGTCACGGAGGGTGGAGTCAAGTTCGGTTCCGCCGTCGTGCCCGTCCCCCGCGACACCCTCGCCGGCACGAACGCCAGCAAGGTCACGATCGGAATGCGCCCGGAGGACGTCAAGGTGTCGACGAGCGGCGAGGGCCTGCCCGTCGAGGTCGACATCGTCGAGGAACTCGGTGCCGACGGCTACCTCTACGGCCACACGGAGATCGACGGCAACCGCGTCGACCTCGTCGCCCGCGTCGACGGCCGCCAGCACCCCAACGCCGGCGACAAGGTGTTCGTGCTTCCGACCGAGGAGCACCTGCACGTCTTCGACCAGGAGTCGGGACTGCGCATCAGCAAGCCCATCGAGGTCTGACAGGTGCCGGCCCCCACGAATCACTGAGAGGTCGGCGGTTCGGTCGGAGTTACCTCCGGCCGAACCGCCGACCTCCCGTCTTTCCCTCACGACGAATCCGAGGCCCCACCCATGTCAGGCTCGCTCAGCATCACCTCGGCCACGGCGGACTCCGCACTGCTCGACCTGCCCTGGTCCCTGCCGCTCGAGGAATGGCCCGACTCTGTCATCGCCGCCCTTCCCAAGGGCATCTCCCGCCACCTCGTGCGCTTTGTGCACCTCAGCGGCTACGTGATCGCCATCAAGGAGACATCCGAAGACCTCGCCAAGCGGGAGTACGAGATGCTCCGCACACTGCAGCGGCTCGACATCCCCTGCGTCGACCCCGTCGCGGTCATCACGAACCGCGCGGATGCTGCGGGCGAGCCACTCTCGGCGGTGCTCGTGACCCGGCACCTCAAGTTCTCGCTCCCCTACCGCGCCCTCTACTCGCAGACGCTGCGCCCCGACACGGCCACCCGGCTCGTCGACGCCCTCGCCGTGCTGCTCGTGCGCCTGCACATCATCGGCTTCTTCTGGGGCGACGTCTCCCTCTCCAACACGCTCTTCCGCCGGGATGCCGGCTCCTTCGCCGCCTACCTCGTCGACGCGGAGACCGGCAAGCTCTACAACGGTCTCTCCAATGGGCAGCGCGAGAACGACCTCGAGATCGCGCGCGTCAACATCGCCGGCGAACTTCTCGACCTCGCGGCGGGCAACCGGCTCGACGAGAACCTCGACCCCGTCGAGGTGAGCAACGGCATCGTCGCCGCGTATCGCAACCTGTGGAAGGAGCTCACGGGCGCCGAGTCCTTCAAGGCTTCGGAGCGCTGGCGGATCACCGAGCGAGTCGAGCGGCTCAACCAGCTCGGCTTCGACATCGAGGAGCTCGCGATCAAGACGGATGACACGGGCACCGAGGTGCGCATCCAGCCCAAGGTCGTCGACGCGGGCCACCACCAGCGCCGGCTACTGCGACTCACGGGGCTCGACGCGGGCGAGAACCAGGCGCGACGCCTCCTCAACGACCTCGACTCCTACGCTGCCACCTTCGGCAATAAGGAGGACGACGAGGAGATGGTCGCCCACGAGTGGCTCGCCAGCGTCTTCGAACCCGTCGTCCGCGCCATCCCCCGGGAACTCAAGGGCAAGCTCGAACCAGCAGAGGTCTTCCATCAGCTGCTCGACCACCGCTGGTTCCTCTCGCAGAACGCGGCGCGCGACGTGCCCCTCGCGGAGGCGGTGACCTCCTACATCGACAACGTGCTGCGCCACCGCCGCGACGAGGCGACCGTCATCGACCCCGTCACGGGCGCCGTCACCCTGCCCCTGCCCACGGTCGGGCAGGGGCCCGGGAACGGCAGCGACGACGAGGTCGACTGGCGCACGCTCGTCTGAGCACCCGCCGCGCCCGTGCTACTTCGCGGAACGCTGGCGTGACACCTCGTATAGCGTGACGCTTGCCGCGATTCCGGCGTTGAGCGACTCGGTCGAGGCACTGATCGGGATCGAGACGATCGCATCGCAGGTCTCGGTCACGAGCCGCGAGAGGCCCTTACCCTCGCTGCCGACGACGATCACGAGTGGTTCCTTCGCCAGCTCGAGCGAGGGCAGGTCGATGTCCCCATCTCCGTCGAGTCCCAGCACGAACGCGCCGCGCTCCTTGAGCGACTTGAGCGTCTGGGTCAGATTCGCCGCCATCGCGACTGGCGTGCGCGCGGCCGCCCCCGCCGAAGTCTTCCACGCGGCAGCGGTCATGCCGACCGAGCGACGCTGCGGCACGATCACTCCCTGCCCACCAAAGGCGGCGGTCGAGCGGATGATCGCACCCAGGTTGCGCGGATCGGTGATGCCGTCGAGTGCCACGAGCAGCGGCACCTGACCCCGTTCCACCGCGCGGTCGTAGATGTCGACGGGGTGTGCATAGTCATAGGGCGGCACCTTGAGCGCGACACCCTGATGCACGGAGTCGACACCACCCATGCGGTCGAGTTCCGGCCGCATGACCTCGAGAATCGGCAGCCCCCGCTTCGTCGCGAGCGACATGATCTCCTTAACCCGGTCGTCGTATTCGATACGGGCCGCGATATAGAGGGCACTCGCGGGGATCTTTGCGCGGAGCCCCTCCAGCACGGAGTTGCGGCCCGTCACAACCTCGACCTGGCTACCGCCCTGCTCCGACCTGCGCTTCTGCTGGGGCGGGCGCCCCTGGCCGGCAGGCGCCCCGCGGCCGCCACGCTTCTCGGCGAGCCGCTCCTGGGCGATCTTGCGCTTGCCCGCCGGGTGGTAGGGGCGGTCCTCCGCCTTCGGGGTGGGACCGCGCCCCTCGAGCGCCTGACGTCCCTGCCCGCCCGAGCCGACCTGGGGGCCCTTGCGCGACTTGCGGACGGCGCCCGCCCTGGGCTTGTTTCCGCTGTTCTTCATGGCTTCCCCTACTGCTGTTCTGTGGGCGACCCGGCAAGGCTCCAGTGCGAGCCCTCCGGGGTGTCTTCAATCTGGATGCCCGCGGCCGTGAGTTCGTCGCGAATGCGGTCGGCCGCGGCAAAGTCCTTGGACTCGCGCGCGATCCGCCGGTCATCGAGCAGGCGCGTCACGAGCGCCCCGAGGGCGTTCACGGCGGGCTCGTTCGCCTGGCCCTGCCACTCGGCCGCAAGCGGGTTGATGCCGAGGATGTCGGTCATGGCGAGCACCGCCCCGTTGGCCCGCGCCGCGGATGCGAGATCCTCGCCGTCGAGCGCGGCGTTACCCGCACGCACCGTGTCGTGCACCACTGCGAGGGCCTGCGGCACCGAGAGGTCGTCGTCCATCGCCTCGGCGAAGGCGTCCGGCACGTCGAGGACGACCTCGGAGGTGAAGCGGGTGCCGGAGATGCGCCGCTCCGCGCGGCGCAGGAACCCCTCGATACGCTCGAGTGCGGCCTCCGCCTCGATCAGCACGCCGTCGTGATAGTCGATCGTGGAGCGATAGTGCGCCGAGCCGAGGTAGTAACGCACGACGAGGGGCCGCGCCATCCCCAGCATGTCACTCGCGAAGAGGGAGTTGCCGAGCGATTTCGACATCTTCTGCCCGTTCACGTTGACGAGCCCGTTGTGCACCCAGTAGCGGGCGAAGCCATCACCGGCTGCCGAGGACTGAGCGAGCTCGTTCTCGTGGTGGGGGAAGCGCAGATCGAGCCCCCCGCCATGGATGTCAAAGCTCGTGCCGAGGTAGCGCGACGACATCGCCGAGCATTCGATGTGCCAGCCGGGGCGCCCCGCGCCCCACGGCGACGGCCAGCTCGCCGACTCCGGCTCCTCTGCCTTGTGCCCCTTCCAGAGTGCGAAGTCGCGCGCATCCCGCTTGCCCCTGGGGTCTGCATCGGTCGCGGGGGCCATATCGTCGAGAGACTGCCGCGTGAGCTCACCGTAGCTCGGCCAGGAGCGCACGTCGAAGTAGACGTCGCCCGAGCCGTCCTCCGCCGGGTAGGCGTGGCCGCGGTCGATGAGGCGCTGGATGATCTCCTGCATCTGCCCCACGCTGGCCGTCGCGCGCGGCTCGTAGGTGGGCGGCAGCACGCCGATAGCCCGATACCCGGCCGTGAACTCAAGCTCATAGCGGTAGGCGAGCGCCCACCACTCCTCCCCCGCCGTCGCGTTGTCGAGGATCTTGTCGTCGATGTCGGTCACGTTGCGCACGAGGGTCACGTCGAAACCGCGCCAGGTGAGCCAGCGCCGCCAGAGGTCGTAGACAAGCGCCGAGCGAAGGTGCCCGATGTGGGGCGAGGACTGCACCGTCGGTCCGCACACGTAGATGCCCACCCGCCCCGGCTCGAGGGGTTCGAAGTCGAGCAACTCCTGGGCGCGGGAGTCGTAGAGGCGCACGGTCATACAGCCAGCTTATTCGAGGTGCGGATGCCGTCGGCTGGGCGGATGCCCTACCCTCCTGAGCGGATGAGCGCCGTCGCGATCGCCGTCAGGCCCTCCCCCCGCCCGGCGAAGCCCAAGCCGTCGGTCGTCGTCGCGGAGACGCTCACGGGTGCGCCGACGAGACCACTCAGGTTCTGCTCGAGCTCAAAGCGGCGTCCCGCGAGGCGAGGCCGGTTGGCGATGAGCTGCACCGCCACGTTGACGACCTCGAAGCCCGCCCCCGCCACGAGACGCACCGTCTCGCCGATGAAGACGTCCCCGTGTGCGCCCGCGAAGCGGTCATCCGAGGTCCCGAAGCGGCCGCCGATATCGCCGAGGCCCGCCGCCGAGAGCAACGCGTCACACACGGCGTGGCAGAGCGCATCCCCATCGCTGTGCCCCTTGAGCCCCTCCTCGTCCGGCCAATAGAGGCCGCCGAGCCAGAGGGGGCTCTCGGCATCGAATGCATGCACATCGACGCCCACGCCCGTGCGGAGCGCTATTGCCGCTTCGCCGTTCGATTGCAGCAGGCTCTCGGCGCGCGCCAGATCCCAGGGCGTCGTGATCTTGAAGGCGAGCGCATCCCCCGCGACCGCCGTGACGGCCTGGCCGGCGGCCGCGAAGAGTGCTGCGTCATCCGTGTGCTCGACGTCGGTGGCAGCATACGCCGCCACCAGGGGCTCGCGCGGGAAGCCCTGCGGGGTCTGCGCCGCCGCGAGTTCTGAACGATCGGGAGTGCCCACGACCTGCCCCTCGCGGCCGAGCCGCTTGATGGTGTCAGAGACGGGCAGCACCGGCACCACACCATTTCCCGACGCCCGTACGGCATCCGCGACCTCGTCAAAGAGCGCCGAGGGCGTCAGGGCCCTCGCGGCATCATGCACCAGCACGATCTCGACGGAGGCGCCCACGGCAGCCAGTCCCGCCGCGACAGAACCCTGACGCGACGGCCCTCCCGCGACGACCGTGACGAAGCCCGACGCGCGCCCCGCAGCGTCGCGCGCAAGCGCTTCGGCCTGCGCGCGGCGATCGGCGGGAGCCACGACCACGATCTGCGTCGCCTCCCTCATGCCGATGACGGATGCCACGGCCCGCTCCAGGAGCGACCGCCCCGCCACCCGCACGAAAGCCTTGGGCTCACCGAGCCCCAGCCTGCTGCCGCTGCCCGCGGCCACGATCACGACGGCGGTGCGAGACTCATGCATGCCTACGAGCGTAGCGGGGCCGGGAACGACGAAGGCCCCGACACCGGCGATGGTGTGCGGGGCCTGAAGTCGTGATGAAACGCTTAGGAGGCGAGGACCTCGTCGAGCATTCCCGAAGCCTTCTCCTCGTCGGTCTTCTCAGCGAGGGCGAGCTCGGAGACGAGAATCTGGCGGGCCTTTGCGAGCATCCGCTTCTCACCGGCCGAAAGGCCGCGGTCCTGATCGCGGCGCCACAGGTCGCGCACGACCTCCGACACCTTGATGACGTCACCCGAGGCGAGCTTCTCGAGATTCGCCTTGTAACGGCGCGACCAGTTGGTCGGCTCCTCGGTGAAGGGGGCGCGAAGCACCTCGAAGACCTTGTCGAGGCCGTCCTGGCCGATCACATCGCGAACTCCGACGAGATCCACATTGTCTGCGGGCACCTCGATCGTGAGGTCGCCCTGCGTCACATTGAGCTTGAGGTAAACCTTCTCCTCGCCCTTGATGACGCGCTTCTTGACCTCAATGATGGTTGCAGCACCGTGGTGCGGGTAAACGACGGTTTCGCCGACCTCGAAAAGCATGGGTTAAGCTCCGTTCCGTGGCCCCCAGTTTAGCACAGGGGTGTCCCCCTTTTGCCTGCCCGCGGGGGCCCAGCGGCCCGTCACCCGTAGGATAAACTCTGATCGACTTCGGCGGGAGAACTCTCGCCACCCATCGCACCAGTACCACTCACCTGGAGGGTTCCCCGTGAGAGCACGAATCGCCGCCACCATCGCCCTCTCGGCGAGCATCGCCCTCGCCGCCAGCGGTTGCGCGTTCATCACCCCCCAGGCCACGACTGACGACTACGACGCAAGCGACGGCGTCGGCGCGACCCTCGGCACCGTCCGCGTGCTCAACGCGCTCGTCATCAGTGAGGACGGCGCAAGCGGCAACCTCGTCGCCAACTTCGCCAACACGGGCACCGAGCGTGCCCGCGTCACGGTGCAGTACGAGGGCGCGGGCGGCACGGTCGACCGCACCGTCACCGTCGCCCCCGGTGACTACACGAGCATCGGCACCGAGGAACCCTTCGAACTCGAGGACATCGACGCCGAGCCCGGCTCGCTCTTCCCCGTCTTCGTCCAGCACGGCGACGAGACCGGCAAGCAGCTGCTCGTGCCCGTGCTCGACAGCTCACTTCGCGAGTACGAAGAGCTGCTGCCGTAGCCCTCCCCGGGAGGCACTGCTCTATCCGCGGAAAAACTGCTCTATCCGCGTGAGCGACTACTGCGTCGCATCCTCGAATCGATAACCGAGGCCGCGCACCGTCACCAGGAGCGCCGGCTCCGAAGGCGACTTCTCGATCTTCGAACGGATGCGCTTGATGTGTACGTCGAGCGTCTTAGTGTCTCCGAAGTAGTCGGAGCCCCACACACGATCGATCAGCTGGCCGCGGGTGAGCACGCGACCGGCATTGCGCAGGAGCACCTCGAGCAGCTCGAACTCCTTGAGCGGCATGGGGACCTCGGCGCCATCAACCTCGACCGTGTGACGGTCGGTGTCCATCCGCACGCCGCCCACCTCGACCACAGCGGGATCGAAGTCCTCGACCGGTTCCACGCGACGCCGGAGCACTGCGCGCACGCGAGCGAGCAGCTCGCGCGAGGAATACGGCTTGGTGACGTAGTCATCGGCTCCCAGTTCCAGGCCGACGACGATATCGACCTCGCTGTCCTTGGCCGTGAGCATGATGATCGGCAGCGTCGACACGGCACGAATGCGCCGGCACACTTCGGTGCCGGAGATGCCCGGGATCATGAGGTCGAGCAGCACGAGGTCGATACCGCCGCGCTCGAACACGTCCATGGCGGCGTTACCGTCGTCGGCGATCGTGACCTCGTAGCCCTCCTTCGTGAGCAGGTATTCGAGCGGCTCGCTCAGTGAACGTTCGTCTTCGACGATCAGGATGCGGGTCACGAGACTCCCTTGAGAGTGATGGCAGGGGCCGGGGCTGGCGTTGGTGAGAGAGAAGCGGGGGGCGAGGCATCCGTCATGGCGGAGAGCGACTCGTGGGACGCCTCGGGAAGGCGGATCGTGAACGTCGAGCCGCGGCCCACCTGGGACCAGACGCGCACGTCGCCGCCATGGTTCTGCACGGCATGTTTGACGATCGCGAGGCCGAGACCCGTGCCTCCCGTGTTGCGGGCGCGTGCCGGGTCGATGCGGTAGAAGCGCTCGAAGACGCGCTCGAGGTCCTCCTCGGGAATGCCCATGCCCTGGTCGGTGACGGCGATCTCAACGACGCCGTTCGCATGCGTGACGCCCACGCCCACCCGGGAGTTGTCCGGCGAGTACTGCACTGCGTTCGCGACAAGGTTGTGCACCGCCGCGATCAGCACCGGCTCGTCGCCGTAGACCTGGGCGCCCGTGTCCCCACCCGTCACCAGCAGGATGCGGTGCTCATCGGCCGCGACACGGCTCGCGTCGACCGCCGCCGCGACGATGTCGTCGACCTCGAGCAGTTCCGGTTTGGCGAGAGCATCCGCGGCCTGCAGCCGGGAGAGCTCGATGATCTCCTTCGTGATGCGGGCGAGCCGGTCGGACTCCTTCGTGAGCCGCTTCGCGAAACGCTTGACCTGCTCGGGGTCGTTCGAGGCGGACTGCAGAGCCTCGGCGAGAAGGCCCACCGCGCCGATCGGCGTCTTGAGCTCGTGACTGATGTTGGCGACGAAGTCCCGCCGCACCTCGTCGAGCCGATACGCCTCCGTGCGATCCTCCGCGAGCAGGAGCACAAAGCGCGAGCCGATGCGCGCGACGCGCACGAAGAGGTGAACGTTGGCGTCGCCGAAAGGACCGCGCGCGAGTTGCACCTCCTCCGAGAGCGCCTCACCCTCGCGGCGCACCCGATCGACGAGGGCGACGAGCTCCGGATGCACGAGCGACTGGTTCCACACGAGCCCGAAGGCGAGCGCGCCGGGTGAAGCCTTGACGACGTTGTTGGAGGGGTCGAGCACGACCCCGGCGGACTCGAGAGCGTCGAGAACCTGATCGACCCCGTCGGGCACGCCGCCGCGCACAACCGCGGCCGCGCGCTCTCCGCGGCGCGCCGCATAGTGGATCAAGCTGACCAGCGCAGCGCCCACGGCTACGCCGAAGACCAACGACAGGGCAACCAGCACGCTGGGTTCCATAGCGACTAGATTAGTTATAAGTCGAGCCCGTCCGTCCGGGTCCAAGCAGGTTCGGCCGCAGACGCCGAGGTGTTCAACGGATGCTCACCGCGCGTTAACCTCGCGGAGACAGGATGGCCGGGATTGTGCGGGGACGCCCCCGCCGCACCGAACCGCGAGGAATGAGGAACCGCCGATGCGCGAAGTTTTCCAGCAGGAGCTCCAGGAAGTTCAGGAGCGCCTCGTCGAGATCGCGAGCCTCGTGGCGATATCCATCGAGAATGCGACGCGCGCCTTCAGCGAGTCCAACGTCTCCCTCGCGGAGGCGGTCATCGCCGACGACGACAAGATCGACGAACTCGCCATCAGCCTCGACGAACTGGCCATCAACATCCTCGCCCGCCAGCAGCCCGTCGCCCGCGACCTTCGCATCGTCGTCAGCGCGCTACGCATCTCCGCCTCCCTCGAGCGGATGGGGGACATGGCCGAGCACATCGCGCAGCTCGCCCGTTACCGCTTCCCCGAGAAGGTCGTGCCCAAGACGCTCCGGCCCACCTTCGCGGAGATGGGCCAGCTCGATGTGGCGATGGCCCGCAAGCTCGCCGAGCTCCTGCGCACGGAGGACGTGCGTCTCGCGGAGGAGATTCGCAACGACGACGACAAGGTCGACGCGCTGCACCTCAGCGTCTTCGACACCGTGCTGGGCGAGAAGTGGAAGGGCGGCGCGGAGGACACGGTCGACGCAACCCTCGCCTCGCGCTACCACGAGCGCTTCGCCGACCACGCCGTCTCGATCGCGAAGAAGGTGCAGTACCTCGCGACGGGCGACTGGATCCCCGTCGAGGACTGACGCGGCTCCCCTCGCGCCTGAATGACGAGAAGGGGCCCTTCCCACCACGCGGGAAGGGCCCCTTCTCGGTTCTCAGTTGCCTGCCGGGCGGCTAGTGCTTCGAACCCTGCGCCGCGACGGCCGCGGCACCAGCGGCGGCCGCCTCCGGGTCGAGGTAGCGCGAGGGCGCGACCGGCATGAAGTCCTCGCCGAGTTCATAGACGAGCGGGATGCCCGTGGGGATGTTGAGGGCCGCGATGTCGTCGTCCGAGATGCCGTCCAGGTGCTTGACGAGGGCGCGCAGCGAGTTGCCGTGCGCCGTCACGAGCACGTTCTTGCCCGCCGCAAGGTCGGGCGTGATGTCGGACTCCCAGTAGGGCAGCATCCGCTCGATGACGTCCTTGAGGCATTCCGTGCGAGGAAGGTCGTCGCCCAGGCCCGCGTAGCGCACGTCGTGGGCCTGCGAGAACTCGCTGTCGTCGTCGAGGGGCGGCGGGGGCGTGTCGAAGCTGCGGCGCCACGTCATGAAGAGCTCCTCGCCGTACTTCTCCAGCGTGTCGGCCTTGTTGAGCCCCTGGAGGGCGCCGTAGTGGCGCTCGTTGAGCCGCCAGTGACGAGTCACGTCGATCCAGTCGCGGTCGCACGCCTCGAGGGCGAGGTTAGCCGTGTGAATCGCACGCTTGAGGAGCGAGGTGTGCAGGATGTCGGGCAGCAGACCCGCCTCCGCCATGAGCTCGCCCGCGCGGCGACCCTCGGCGCGGCCCTCCTCCGTGAGTGGCACGTCCACCCACCCGGTGAAGAGGTTCTTCTCGTTCCAGTCGCTGCGGCCATGACGAAGGAGGATGAGCGTGTAGGTCATGCGGCAAGTGTACTGAGCCGTGGCCGATCAAACCTCGGGAAGTAGGGCACGCGCCTCATCCGCCTGCATGCCCGTCGCCACCAGCAGGTCGACCGCGAGGGGACGTATGAGGTGGACGATGATCGAGGTGGGCATCCGTGCACCCGGGAGCGTCGCTGCGGGGTCGAGCGTGGGCATGATCTCCAGCAGCACATCGCGGGCCTGAAGGGCGAGAGCGGGGTCCTGCACGCTCTCACCGAGCAGGGCCACCGCCTCCGCGATCGGCTCGAACAGGGCGGCGAGCGCCGGCCTGCGCTCCCCGTCGCGCACGAGGAACGCGACGCGGCGCGTGATGACCCGCAGGTGGCGCGCCGCGAGGTCGAGGCCCGTCAGTACGTCTGACTGGTATCGCAGCGTGGGCAGGTGCCTGCGCAGGAAGGGCGAGATGCGGGCGATCGCGATGGCGGATTCCTGCGACTGCGACCACGCGTCGAGGAAGCCCTGGGTGCGCCGAAGGCGCGTAAGTGCCAGGCTCGCCGCCGGCTCGTGGGCGTCACGCAGGGCCTCGATGAGGGAGTCGAGGGACTCGCGCAGCGTCGCGACCATGCGCCGGGCATCCCGTCGCGCAATGCGCCGCGGGTCGCGCGGAAACAGCGCCGTGACGGCGAGCGCCACGACCCCGCCGACGAGACCGTCGACGCTTCGCGTGAAGACGCCCCCGTCGGGGGCCGGCATGACCATGACCAGGGTCGCCTGAACGCCCGCAGCGATCGCGAAGGGCGCGCTCGGCGACAGCAGCCGCGCCACCAGCAGGGTGAGGGCCAGCACGAGCGCGATCTGCCACCACCCGCTTCCCACGATGAGGAAGGCGACTTCGCTCAACACGATGCCCGTGAGGATGCCGATGGCCGACTCGAGGACGCGCTTGGGTCTCGCGTCGCGGGAGAAGCCGAGGATCGTGATGGTGGAGATGAGGGCGACTGCCGGAGTGCTGTGGTCCAGCAGGTCGTGGGTGATCACGTAGGCGAGGGTCGCCGCGATGACGATCTGCAGGACGGCGGGCAGGGACTCGCCGGCGCGGGCGAGGGCGGCGCGCGTGTCGAGACGTCGGTTGAGTCGGCGCTCGAGGCGGCCACCGGGGTCGGGCATTGCGATTACGCCGTGGGCCTGCTGGGACGCGTGGCGGCGCCGAGCCGGGGAACCCGTTGCACCTGCGCCGTCGCTCCCGCCCCGGGAGGAACGATGACCTCCTGCCCCGCCGCGACGCTTCCCTCCTCCGTGACGACCGTGAGGGTCGCCGCCGGATCGGCGGAACGCTTGACGACCGCGAGCGCCACCGGGCCCAGCTCGTGATGGCGCCCGACCGAGGTCACCTCCCCGATCGCGCGATCGTCGAGCATGACGGCGTCGCCGCGCCGGGGAAGGATCGCGTCGGAACCATCGAGGTGCAGCATCACGAGCCGCCTCGGCGGGTGGCCGAGATTGTGCACCTTGGCGACCGTCTCCTGGCCGCGGTAGCACCCCTTGCTGAGGTGCACCGCGGTGCGCAACCAGTCGAGCTCGTGGGGGATGCTGCGCTCGTCGACCTCGTTCGCGAAACGCGGCCGCCACGCGGCGATGCGCAGCGCCTCGAGTGCGAGCACGCCCGCGGCCGGGGCATCCGTCGCCGCGAGAGCGGAACGCGGCACGAGCACCTCGCGGTAGTCGAAGGAGCCCGCCGGATGCTCGTCCCCCGCGTACTGCCATCCGCCCGAGACAACGCTCGGCCACGGGTCGCGCCACACGAGCGGCAGCCCCGCGCCCATGGCGGGCTCGACCCCGAGGGTGCCGGGCTCCGCGAGGAGGCCGAGGGTCGCGACATCCGCCGACCGGTCGTCGATCTCGACCCGCATCATGAAGCGCATGCGAAGAAGCCACGCCATGAGCGGTTCGACCTGCGCGGCATCGAGGAGGAGCCAGGTGGACTCGCCGTCATCGATGAGGCGCGCCGCGTGCTCGATGTGTCCGTGGGGGTCGAGGATGAGGGTCTCGGCCGAGTCGCCTGGCTGCAGCGCCGCGATCGCTTGGCTGCTGATGGAGTCGAGCCAGGTGAGGCGGTCGGGGCCCGAGAGGGTCACGACCCCGCGGTGCGAGAGGTCGACGAGCGCGCGGCCCGCCTCGAGCTCGCGCTGCTCCCGTGCCGGATCGCCGTAGTGGGCGGCAACGCCGGCATCCGCACCCTCCGCCTCGACCGCGCCGGGGCGCTTGAGCCACGGCGAACGGTAGGCGGGGGCGTCAGTCGACACGGGCGAGCCTCGCCGAGGCGTGCGAGGTGAGCTGCTGGCCGAGGGCCGCGATGTCCCACGCCCACAGCAGGTGGTTATCGACGAGACCATAGAGGCGCGTCGAGGCCGAATGCTCCTTGGCGTCCGCCGACCGCATGATGGCATCCGTCGCCAGGTCGATGCGCGGGCCCTTCACCTGGCCAAGGTAGAGCTCACTGACCCCGCCTGGATGGATGATGGAGACCTCGAGATCGAAGCCCTCCGCCGCGTTGCGCAGGGTCTCGACATCCTCTGCCGTCGAGTAGGGCTTCGCGCCGACCGCCGGAAGCATGCCAGGGCCGGGGTCACCCTCCGTCATGGGCCGTGCGAGTCGCCAATAGCCGCTCTCTGCCGTGAGGGGCGCTGCGCCCTCCGCCGTGGGGTCGACGATCCACGTCGACGAGCTGTAGTTGAGGTAGTTGCTGCCGTCGTGGCTGAAGCTCACACGCTGGCCGAATTCGAACTCCCGCGACTCACCCGCGACGGGATAGGAGACGACACCGGTGCCCTCCCAGACACCGAGTAACCACGAGAGCGGCACGAGCTCCGACGGCAGCGATGCGTCGATCTCGATCATGCGGGGCACCCCCCCGAGAAGTGTGAAGCGGATGCGGCGTCTAGCGCTGGCCGCGGAACAGGTTGTACAGAACGACGGCGGAGACCCCGCCGATCGCCAGGACGGCAAGGACCAGGAGTCCGACGTAGAAGAGTTCGAGTGCGAGCAGCATGCTCCGATTCTACCCTCCCGCCATAGCGGCGAGCGCGAGCAGACCTGTCGACGCCGCGAGGATCACGACCGACCCAGTGACACTCGCCGAGAGCCGATTGACGAAGCCCACCTTGCTGTCGAGGGCCAGCTGAAGACAGAAGGAGAGGATGGTCGAGATGGCGAGCACGATGGGGAACCACTGCAGCCGAGCATCCTCCTTCGCGAAGATCACGGTGAGCACGGCGCCCGCGACGACGACGACCCACACGACGACGACGCTCATCCACGCGGTCGCTCGGCTGGGGGCCTGGCTTTCGTCAAGCGTCATGCCCCCAATCCTGCCTCATCGCCTCCGAAAAAGGGCCTGTGGCGCCGCGTGCGCGCGACGCTGCAGCGTCTGGATAGACTTGCGACAGAATTTTGGAGGCACCGTTGGCGCAGCTGTTGATACTGACACCGGCGGTCGACAGCGAGGTACTGCCATCCCTGGCGCTTCTCAGCCACCGGGTGCGGCAGGCTCCGGCGACCCCGTCCCAACTCGTCAACGCCCCGAGCTGCGATCTCATGATGATCGACGCGCGCAAGGATCTCGCCGCAGCCAAGGCCCTGTGCAAGATTCTCAGCAACACGGGCGCAAGCGTTCCCCTCATCGCGATCGTGACCGAGGGCGGCCTCACAGCGGTCACGCCGGAGTGGAATGTCGACGACGTCGTGCTCGTGGACGCGGGCCCCGCCGAGATCGATGCGCGCATCCGTCTCGCGATCGGACGTGCGGCAGGAGACGGCGGGAACCAGAAGATCCAGGCATCCGGTGTCGTCATCGATGAGGCGAGCTACTCGGCCAAGGTGCAGGGCAAGCCGCTCGACCTCACCTTCAAGGAGTTCGAGCTGCTGCGCTTTCTCGCCAGCCACCCCTCGCGCGTGTTCACCCGTGAACAGCTGCTGAGTGAGGTGTGGGGCTACGACTACTTCGGCGGCACCCGCACGGTCGACGTGCATGTGCGGCGCCTGCGGGCAAAGCTGGGCGACCTCGAATCGCTCATCGGCACGGTGCGCAACGTCGGATACCGCTTCACGGGGCACGAAGACACCAGCGATGCGTGACAGCACGCCGGTCTGGCTCGACGGGCTCGTGACCCGCGCGACGCGCGTCGACGGGCAACCCCCCTTCTCGGACCAGTCCCGGGTGGAACTGCGCGACGGCCGCCGCGAACTGCTCGCCATCGACGAGGATGCCGCCGCAATCCTGCAGCGCGGAAACCCCGGCGAACTCGAACTCGTCGTCGACCCCGCCGCACGCCGACGCGGCCTCGGGCGCGAGCTGCTCACCCGCGCGATCGAGGCGAACCCGAGCCTGCTCGCCTGGGCACACGGCGATCACCCCGGCGCCCGCGCCCTCGCCCGCAGCACCGGCTTCACCCCCATCCGCACGCTCCTCCAACTGCGAGCTCCCGTCGCCGCCGTCACCGACACGGATGCCGCGAGCGACGCCCTCGCAGACTTCGAGCCCTTCCGCCCCGGGGTCGACGACGCCGACTGGCTCACCCTCAACGCCGCCGCCTTCGCCGGGCACCCCGAACAGGGCTCCCTTACGCAGGCGGACCTCGACGCGCGGATGGCCGAACCGTGGTTCGACCCCGAAGACCTGTTGCTGCTGCGCGACCGCGACGGGCTCGCCGCCTTCTGCTGGCTCAAGGTCGAGGGCGAGGTGGGCGAGTTCTACGTCGTGGGGGTCGACCCGAGCCGCCAGAGCGCAGGCCTGGGACGGCGGTTGGTGAGCGCCGGGCTCGCGCGGCTCGCGAGCCGCGGCATCCGCACTGCCTCGCTCTACGTCGACGCCGACAACGCCGCCGCCGTGCGCCTCTACCGCTCCTACGGTTTCGCCGACCACACGGTCGACGTGCAGTATCGACGCGAGCGCTGAACCTCGATTACAACTCTACGGTGATGAAGGCAGAGAGTGTGCGCCGAATGAGCCCGGCCTGCGATACGGCACCGTCCGAATAGAGCTTCTGCAGCTGGAACCCGTCGGACAGCGCGACGTAGGCACGCGCGGCATCCGAGGGATCCACAGCGTCGCGAAGGTGGCCCTGCTCCCGCGCGATTTCGAAGCTGCGCTCGACGTTGGAGAGCACGAACTTGTAACGATCGCGAAAGTAGGCATGGGCGGGATGATCGCGGTCAGTGGCCTCCGCCGCAAGGATCGCAAAGAGTTGGGTGAGAGCCGGTGACTCCTCGTCGCGTTGCGCGACCTCGATAAGGCCCCTGAAAAGGTCCAGGCCCTCGCGCCCTTCGAGGTGAGTGTTCGCGTCGAGGTCGCGGCGCTCGAGCACGGCGCTGAGCAGGGCTTCCTTGGTTGAAAAGTGGTGGGTCAGCCCCGGCAGGGTCAGACCCACCCGCTTGGCGATCTCGCTCATGGATGCGCTCGCGAAGCCGGCCTTGGAGAAAACATCGAACGCGGCGTCAAGAATCTCTTCGCGGCGTCGCGCGGTCTTGGCATATTCGCCGCGGCGGGCTGACTTCACTGGCACGGGATGACGCTAGCAGCGGCATCCCTAAAACAGAAACCTTTGTCGATGAAGGTTTTCGTGCTAGCGTGCCGCTGTCACCTTCTCATCCGCACCGGTGACGTCCTCATTTCCATTGGAAGGAAGTGCAATGAAGCACAGCAACACAGCATGGCGCATGTCTGCCCTCGGAGCCGTCGCCGCTCTGGCCCTCACCGGCTGCGCAACACAGGGAAACGCCAGCGACGAGAACCCCACGCTCCGCCTGGGAGTAGTTACTCCGCTCGCGTCCTTCGCGCCGTGGGAGGCCTCCTGGGCGAACCAGTCGCCGTACCTTCAGGCTGTGTATGACACCCTGCTCCACGCCGACACCGACGGCTCGATCATGCCCGCCCTCGCCACCGAGTGGTCGTATGACGACAGCCGCACGGTCGTCACGTTCACGCTGCGCGATGACGTGACGTTCAGCGACGGCACGGAGTTCACTGCGGAGGTGGCCGCCGAGAACATCCTTCGCTTCCGCGATGGAACCTCCGAGAACGCTGCCTTCCTGACGGGGGTCCAGTCGGCCGTGGCGACCGATACGCACACCCTCGTGGTGACTCTCGTAGAGCCCGACCCGGCATTCCTCATCTATATGACGCAGAACGCGGGCCTCCAGGGCTCGCCTGCCATGTGGGATGACCCTGCCGCCCAGACCGAACCGATCGGATCTGGCCCCTACCTCCTCGACGAGGAGGCCACCGTAGCGGGTTCGACCTGGGTCTTCGAGCGCAGGGACGACTATTGGGACGCCGAGAGCTACCCCTACGACGAGATCGAGATGACTCTCTACGGCGACGGCACCGCGTTGATGAACGCTGTGAAGGGTGGCCAGGTCGATGCGACTCCGCTTCAGAGCGGCACGCAGCTCGCTGAGGCAGAAGCCGCGGGATACCGCGCTGAGATCTCGGAATTCGACTGGACTGGGTTCGTGCTCGCCGACCGTGATGGAGCTGTAAATCCTGCTCTGGGCGACGTGCGCGTGCGTCAGGCCATCAATCACGCACTTGACCGCGACGGCCTCGCCGAGGCGCTCGCTGCTGGCTGGGGCACCCCGACAACCCAGATCTTCCGCCAGACGTCGGCGGCGTACGATCCGAGCCTCGATGACCGGTACCCCTACGACGTCGAGAAGGCACGTGAGCTCCTTGCCGAGGCTGGCTACCCGGACGGCTTCACCCTCGCGATGCCCAAGAGCGACTTCGTACCCGAGGCAGAGTATGCGATCTACGCTGAGCAGCTTGGAGCAATCGGCATCACCGTGGAGTGGGAGATGACGGGTGACGACCTCTTCGGTCGGATGCTCGGTGGCTCATGGGCCGCATTCCCAATGCAGCTGCAGGCCGACGCCACCGCATGGCAGGGCATCCAGTTCTCGATGCTCCCGCACTCGACGTGGAACCCCTTCAAGACGGAGGACGCGACGGTCGTCGAGCTCGCTCAGACGATCCGCATGGGTGAGGAGGGCGCCGAGGAGCAGGCAGCGGCCGCGCAGGAACTCAACGCATACATCGTCGAGCAGGCATGGTATGCCCCGGCGTTCCGCATCCAGTCCGCATACGTGACGAATGACAGCACGCGGATTGCTCGCCAGGCGGACAACGCTGTCCCCTACCTCTGGAACATCAAGCCCGCCAACTGACCGCCTCGGGACCTCGGGTCCCGCTGACCCGGGGTGCGGGGGACCACGAAACGTCGTGGTCCCCCGCATTCACAACTCGCACATGATCACATTCATCCTCCGCCGCCTCGCCACCGGGGTCGCCATGCTCGTGACGATAAGCATCACGGCTTTCGTGCTCCTTAACCTCGGAGCGACAGACACGGCCCGCCGACTCGTCGGTCAGACCGCCTCAGCCGAGATCGTGGCTCGCAAGGCGGCGGAACTCGGGCTCGACCGTCCACTCGGAGAACGCTTCTTCGAGTGGATCACAGCGGCCCTGACGGGAGACCTCGGACGCTCCTGGCAGTCTGGGCAGTCCGTCGTCGACGCGATTGCGACCCGGCTTCCCGTTACGCTCTCACTCACGATTGGCGCTGTGATCGTCTCGGCCGCGCTTGCCATCGCCCTCGGCGCCCTCGCAGCCGGCCGCCGCGGCTGGACCGACCGCGTCGTTCAAGTGCTCTCCGTCATCGGCGGCGCGATCCCCGGCTTTCTCATCGCCCTCATCCTCGTGCTCGTCTTCGCGATCTCCCTGCGGTGGTTCCCTGCCACGGGCTACGTACGCCCCGAGGATTCGCTCGGTGGATGGCTCGCCACGATCGCGCTGCCCGTGATCGCTCTCTCGATCGGAGCGATCGGGAGTGTCGCGCAGCAGGTTCGAGGCTCAATGATCGACGCCTTGCGTCATGACTACGTGCGCACACTTCGCGCACGCGGTCTTCCCCACCACCGCGTGGTCTATCGCCATGTGCTGCGCAATGCAGCCGGCCCCGCGCTCAGCACGCTCGGTCTCCAGTTCATCGTGATGTTCGGCGGGGCCGTAATCGTCGAGCAGGTGTTCTCGCTGCCGGGAATAGGCCAGAGCGCCGTCGCCGCGACCGTCGTAGGCGATGTGCCGTTCGTTATGGGAATCGTCATCGTCACCGCCATCCTCGTCGTCATCGTCAATCTCGCCGTCGACCTCTTGCAGGGATGGCTCAACCCGAAGGTGCGCCTCTCATGACCACCGCCCCTGACACCCTTGCCGTCCGCGTTCGGCGGGGACGGCAGCAACGCTCACTGGCTCATCGCATCTTGCGGAGCCCTCTCGGCGCCGCATCGCTCATCTATCTCGCGGCGGTCACTCTGATCGCGATCGTCGGCCCCGTCCTCGTGCCCTACGACCCCATGACGGCCTCGCTGCAGGATGTCTTCGCGCCACCCAGCCCTGAGCATCTTCTCGGCGCGGACAGCGCAGGGCGCGACGTTCTCTCACGACTCGTGGTCGCGACATCCTTCAGTTTGCTAGGGGCTCTCATCACCGTCGTCGTCGCTGCCGGGGTAGGCATTCCCGCCGGCCTCATCGCGGGATATCGTGGCGGCTGGTTCGACAGTCTTTCCACCTGGATCGCGGGCCTGCTGCTGTCGCTGCCGGCCATCGTGGTTCTTTTGGCGGCACGCGCCGTCGTGGGCCCCTCGCTCTGGCTCGTCATGGGAATCTTCGGTGTTCTCGTCTCGCCCTCGTACTTCCGAGTGGTCTCCAGCGCGGTCCAGGCTGTACGGGCCGAACTCTACATCGATGCGGCAAAGGTCGCCGGCCTCGGCGACGCACGCATCATCGGGCGGCACATCCTGTCTGTCGTGAGAGCACCCGCGATCCTCATGACCTCGGGAATCTTCGCGGTCGGCATCGCCATCCAGGCCAGCCTCGACTTCCTCGGCCTCGGCGACCCGACCATGCCGACGTGGGGCTCGATGTTGTCTGAGGGGTTCCGCAACATCTACCGCGACCCGACACTCCTGCTCTGGCCGAGCATCGCGATCGCCTTGACCTGCGTCGCGTTCACGCTCTTCGGAACAAGCATTCGGGACGAACTGGAGCGCACCGGTGACCGAGGGCGGGCACGCTCAGCCGCACCATGGGCGGCTCCCGCCACCCGCCCTGCCGCGCCCGAGCGCCACGACAGCGGGCACGCGGAGACCGATCCGGTGCTCACCGTCTCCGAACTCTCGGTCGCCTACGATGATGGAGAGAGCGGATGGACGACCGTGGTCGACGGCGTCTCCCTTAACATCGCGAAGGGCGAAATCCACGCGCTCATCGGCGAATCGGGGTCGGGTAAGACCCAGACCGCGTGGTCGATTCTGGGTCTTCTGCCCCAGGGCGGCAGCGTTGTCGCAGGCTCCATCAAGTTTCACGGTGATGAGCTGCGTGGACTCGACCCGCACCGGCTCTCGCAACTTCGGGGACGGCACATCGGCTATGTCCCGCAGGAGCCGCTCTCCAATCTCGACCCGTCGTTCACCATCGGTCAGCAACTCACCGAGCCCCTTCGTGTCGTGCTCGGCATGAATCGCGCGGCAGCGCGCGATCGTGCCTTGCAATTGCTTGAGCGGGTGGGGATTGTCGACCCCCAGCGCACCTACGACTCCTATCCACACCTAATTTCGGGCGGTATGGCGCAGCGCGTACTCATCGCCGGTGCTGTTGCGTGCGAGCCCGACCTCATCATCGCCGACGAGCCGACAACCGCTCTCGACGTCACGGTTCAGGCAGAGATTCTGGATCTTCTGCGCGAACTGCAAAGCGAGGCGGGCGTCGCCATGCTGCTCGTCACCCATAACTTCGGCGTCGTCGCCGACCTCGCCGATCGGATCTCGGTCATGCGCAACGGTTCCATCGTCGAGACCGGCCCGACAGCAGAACTCTTCGACTCACCGCGGCATGACTACACCAAGAGCCTGTTTGACGCGCTCCTTGATGACGCGCCCGCCCGCGGCGCCTGGACCCCTCGGGAGGTACGCGCGTGAGCACCACGCTGGCGAACGTGGACACGGATGGGACTCCGAGCGGCTCGTCCACGCCTCTGCTCGAGATCCGTGACCTTTCCGTTGCCTATCAGGGACGAGGCCTAGCTCGACGCCGCATCCCCGTGCTACACGGGGTCAGCCTCGACATCCGGCCCGGCGAGACGGTGGGCCTCGTCGGCGAATCTGGATCAGGGAAGTCAACACTCGGCCGCGCCGTGCTTGGCCTCGCGCCCGTCACGGGCGGCGGCATCGAGTTCGACGGCGAAGACATCGCGCATGCATCTGCCGCGCGACGACGTGAGTTGGCCGCCGACATCCAGGTCGTGTTCCAGGATCCTTACTCGTCCCTCAGCCCAACGCTGTCGATTGGCGACACCCTCTCTGAGCCGCTGCGGGCGCGGGGGGTGACGCGTCGGGATGCCGAAGCGCGCATCGCCGAGCTTCTGGACCTCGTGCACCTTCCAAAGGATGCCGTGCGGCGTCTCCCGCGCGAGTTCAGCGGCGGTCAGCGCCAGCGGGTCGCCATCGCGCGCGCCCTCGCACTCGAGCCGCGTCTCATCGTGTGCGACGAGCCGGTCTCGGCGCTCGACCTCACAACCCAGGCGAGGGTGCTGGAGCTCTTCCTCGAAGTGCAGAACCGAACGGATGTCGCCTACCTCTTCATCTCGCACGACCTCAGCGTCGTTCGCCACATGAGCCACCGCGTCTCAGTCCTGTACCGCGGCGAGATCGTGGAGTCGGGCGACGGTGCTTCCGTGACTTCGGCTCCCGAGCACCCATACACCCAGCGGCTTCTGCTCGCCGCTCCCGTCGCCGATCCCGCCGTTCAGGCGCAGCGACGAGAAGCGCTTGCCCGCGCTCGCGCCACGGAGACCAGCGGCAACCAGGCCCCCGCGAAAGGAACCACCCGATGACCGACACCGTCGCGCCGAGCGTCTCCTCGGTTCTTGGCCAACTCACCCTCGAGGAGAAGGTCGGGTTGCTCGTGCACCCCATGGCCATCATCTTCCCGGGCGCTGACTTCGACGCGCCCTCGATCGTCGGGCCGAGCATCCGCGAGCTCGTGCAGGAGCGGCACGTGCGCTACATGTGCCTTGGCGCTCCGACAACACCCGAGCAGACTGCCGAGATTGCGGGGCGCGTGCAGGAACTCGCATCAGGCAGCCCGAGCGGGCTTCCTGTGGTCTTCTCGACGGACCCTCGGCACTCCTTCCTCGATGTAGGCGGCGCCGCGCACTCGGCGAGCGGCGTGTCGCAGTGGCCTGAGGCGCTCGGCCTCGGAGCGATCGGCGACCCGGAGCTCGTGCGCCGCTATGCCGAGATCGTGCGCGACGACTACCTCGCTATGGGCATCCGGATGGCCCTCCACCCCCAAGTGGACCTCACGACGGAACCGCGGTGGCCACGCCAAGCGCAGAGCTTCGGCTCCGACCCCGCCCTCACCTCCCGGCTGCTTACGGCCTACCTCGCGGGGCTGCAGGGCACCGATCCGGGCAGCTACGCGGTCGCCACGACGACGAAGCATTTTCCCGGCGGAGGCCCGCAGCTCCGAGGCGACGATCCGCACTTCCCCTACGGTCGAGAGCAGGTCTACCCGGGGGGCCGCTTCGACGACCACCTCGCTCCCTTCCGTGCTGCCATCGAGGCTGGTGCCGCGGCGATCATGCCCTACTACGGCATGCCTGTCGGACTGCAGCTCGACGGCACCGCGGTCGAGGAAGTCGGCTTCGCCTTCAATCGTCAGATCATCACGGGCCTCCTGCGCGAGAAGCTCGGCTATGACGGCGTCGTGCTGAGCGATTTCGGGCTCGTCGAGGACCAGGAGATCTTCGGCAAGCCTCTCCCCGCGCGCGCCTGGGGTGTCGAACATCTGTCGCCTGCCGACCGGGTGCTGCGTCTCTTCGACGCCGGAATCGACCAGCTAGGCGGCGTTTTCTGCACCGATACCGTGCTCGACCTGGTGCGGGAGGGCCGTCTCAGCGAGGAGCGCATCGATCAGTCCGCTCGTCGCGTCCTCGCGCTGCATGAGAAGCTCGGCGCGTGGAAGGTGCCGTCGCTCCCTGCTGCCCCGACGGAGTCGGCTCCGCGTGACCATATCCTTCTGGGAGCCGCGACGCAGGCGCGAGCGGTGACCGTCCTCAGCAACGACGAGGTGGATGGACATCCGCTCCTTCCTCTCAGCCGGAACGCCCGGGTGCACTTGGTCGGCATCTCCTCGGATGCACTCCCCGAGCACCTGACCGCCTCGATCGCCGAGGATGCCGACCTTGCCATCATGCGCGTCCGGGCACCATTCGAACGCCGCGACGACTACGCCCTTGAGGGCGACATGGAGCACGGTTCGCTCGAGTTCGACGACGCGTTGATCGCCCAGATTGCCGACCTCGCCCGACTCGTTCCCGTCGTGCTCAGCGTGACGCTGAGCAGGCCGGCGATCCTCACGCCGCTCCTCGAGCACACGGCCGCGATCGTGGGAGAATTCGGTGCGACGGATGCCGCCCTCCTCGAAGCGCTCACCGGTTCCATCTCTCCCGACGGGCGCCTGCCGTTCGACCTCCCGCGCAGCAGCAGGGCTGTCGAGGCGAGCAGCCCGGATGTCGCGGGCGACATCGATCCGCTGTTCCGCCGCGGCTGGGGGCTCAGACTCATCCGCCGCTGATTCACCAAATGGCAACCTGCCGGTGCCAAGATGACCCAATGGATGGCGAACAGATCCTCGACGACACCGGTCTCGCGACCGAAAGCCTCGACGACGACTACGACGGACCCGTCGCCGACGGAGGCGACCTGCCCGCCGACCGCTATCTCGACCGCGAACTGAGCTGGCTCGCGTTCAACACGCGCGTGCTCGAGCTCGCCGAAGACCCGCACCTGCCCCTGCTGGAACGCGTCAACTTCCTCGCCATCTTCGCGAGCAACCTCGACGAGTTCTTCATGGTGCGGGTCGCGGGCCTCAAGCGCCGCATCGCGACCGGCATCGCCGTGCCCACCAACATCGGGCGCGCCCCCGCCGACGTGCTCGCGAGCATCAGCGAGAAGGCGCACGAACTGCAGGAGCGGCACGCGCTCGCGTTCCGCGACATCCTCAAGCCCGCCCTCGACGACGCCGGCATCCACATCGAAGCGTGGGCCGACCTGAACGAGGAGGACCGGGACCGGGTCGACGACATCTTTGCCAGCAAGATCTTCCCCGTGCTCATGCCGCTCGCGGTCGACCCGGCACATCCGTTCCCCTACATCTCGGGGCTCTCGCTCAACCTCGCTGTGCGCGTGCGCAACCCCAAGACGGGCAAGGAGCAGTTTGCCCGCATCAAGGTGCCGACCATCCTGCCCCGCTTCGTGCAGCTCCCCGACGACGAGCGCGGCCTGCTGCGCTTCATCCCCATTGAGGACCTCATCTCCAACCACCTGGAGGAGTTGTTCCCGGGGATGGAGATTCTCGACCACCACGAGTTCCGCGTCACCCGCAATGAAGATGTCGAGATCGACGAAGACGAGTCGGAGAACCTCATCCAGAGCCTCGAGCGCGAACTGCTGCGACGACGCTTCGGTCCGCCCATCCGGCTGGAGATCACCGACGACATGGATGACCGCACGCTCGACCTACTCGTGCGGGAGCTCGGGGTGACGCAGCAGGAGGTCTACCGGCTGCCCGCGCCTCTCGACCTCGGCGGCCTCTTCGAGGTCTTCAAGATCGACCGGCCCTCCCTCAAGTTCCGCAAGCATGTGCCGACGACCAGCTCGGCGCTCATGCCCGCCGAGCCCGGCGCGCAGCCGGACATCTTCGCCTCCATCAAGCGTGGCGACGTGCTCGTGCATCACCCCTATGAGTCGTTCGCGACAAGTGTGCAGGCCTTCATTGAGCAGGCCGCCGCCGACCCCGCCGTGCTCGCCATCAAGCAGACGCTCTACCGCACGAGCGGTGACAGCCCCATCGTCGAAGCCCTCATCGACGCCGCGGAGGCGGGCAAGGCCGTGCTCGCGCTCGTCGAGATCAAGGCGCGCTTCGACGAGCAGGCCAACATCACGTGGGCCCGCAAGCTCGAGAAGGCGGGCGTGCACGTCGTCTACGGCCTCGTCGGGCTCAAGACCCACTGCAAGCTCGCCCTCGTCGTGCGCCAGGAGAAGGACGGCAGCCTCACCAACTACAGCCACATCGGCACCGGCAACTACAACCCCAAGACGAGCCGCGTCTACGAGGACCTCGGGCTCTTCACGGCCGACCCCATCGTGGGCCGCGACCTCACGCGCCTCTTCAACGAGCTCTCGGGCTACGCGATCGAGAAGAAGTTCAAACGGCTCCTCGTCGCCCCCCTGCACCTGCGCAAGGGGCTCATCAAGCGCATCGACGCGGAACGAGCCAACGCGCTCGCGGGCAAGGCCAGCGGCATCCGCATCAAGCTCAACTCGATCGTCGACGAGGAGATCATCGACGCCCTCTACCGGGCGAGCCAGGCGGGCGTGCCCGTCGATCTCGTCATCCGCGGCATCTGCGGCATTAAGCCGGGCGTCCCCGGCCTGAGTGAGAGCATCCGCGTGCGTTCGATCCTGGGCCGCTATCTCGAGCACTCACGCATCTTCTGGTTCGAGAACGACGGAGATCCCCAGGCCTACATCGGCAGCGCCGACATGATGCACCGCAACCTCGACCGTCGCGTCGAAGCCCTCGTGCGCCTCGAGGACTCCGAGCACCTCGAGCGGGTGACCATGATCTTCGACACCGCGATGTCGGATGCCACGGCCTCCTGGCGCCTCGAAGCGGATGGGTCTTGGCACCGGCAGAACCGTGGCGACGACGGGGAGGCCCTCGCCGACATGCAGAATGTCGTCATGAAGTATGTCGCGTCACGCCGCCGCCCGGGTGCCACCCGATGAGCCCTCAGCCGCCCGTCCTCGCCGCGGGAGCGCTCTGCTGGCGCGTCGTCGACGGCAAGATCCGGGTGCTGCTCGTGCACCGCGAGCACCACGACGACATCTCCCTGCCCAAGGGCAAGGTCGACCCGGGCGAGAGCCTCCCCGAGACGGCCGCCCGCGAGATCGAGGAGGAGACGGGTCTCGCGATCGCGCTCGGCGCCCCCCTCGGCACGACCGAGTACACCCTGCCCGGCGGGCGCGACAAGATCGTGCACTACTGGACGGCCGAGGTCGACGAGGCAACCCTCGCCGCCTCGACTTTCTCTCCCAACGACGAGATCGCAAAGCTCGAATGGGTCTCCGTCAAGAAGGCACGTAAGGCGCTCAGCTACTCGCACGACCGCGACGTACTCGACCGCTTCGTTGCCCGTATGGAGAACGACACCCTGCGCACCTTCGCCGTCATCGCCCTCCGTCACGGCAAGGCCGTCTCCGGCCACTCCTTCGACGGCGTCGACGCGGAGCGCGGCCTGCTCCCCCAGGGCAAGCAGCAGGCGGATGCCGCGGCCCGCGCGATCGCCGCCTACCGGCCGCGCAAGCTCGTGACGAGCGACGCCACCCGCTGCGTCAAGACGATCAAGCCACTCGCGAAACTCACCCGCCTGCCGGTGACGGAAACGCACAAGATCAGCCAGGACGCCTGGGAGAACGGCGGGGCGGATGTCGCGGCGGTCGTCGCGAAGCGACTCGCGAAGCGCCGCACGAGCGTGCTGTGCAGCCACGGACCAGTGCTCCCCGAGATCGTGGAACAGGTGGCACGGCAGAGCAACACCGCCCTCGATCGCTCGCTGCGAGCATCCGCCATGCTCGACACGGGCGCCTTCGCGGTCATGCATCTCTCGTCGGAGCGGCCGGACGCCGGCATCATCGCCCTCGAGGTGCACTCGCCGGGACGGGGAACCTCGGAGCACTGATGGAGCAGCATTCGTTAACCTGTTCAGGTGACTCTTGAGGCGACACGGCGGCGACGGCTAAGCACGGCACTACTCTCCATGGCTGCGGCGAGCACGCTCCTCACCTCCTGCGCCGTCAATGAGCCCCGCCCCGGGGACGACGTCGGCGGCTTCGAGGGGATCGTCGTAGGGGCCGGGTCGAGCGCGCAGCAGGCGGCACAGGAGGCGTGGACGGTCGGCTTCCAGAACGAGAACCCGCGGGCGACAGTCGAGTATGACCCCACGGGTTCGGGCGCGGGGCGCGACATCTTCATCGCGGGCGGCAGTTCGTTCGCAGGCTCAGATCGGGCCTTCACGGTCGAGGAGCTCGAGAGCGAAAGCTTCGCCGCGTGCACGGAGGGCTCCAACATCATCGAACTGCCCGCCTACATCTCGCCCATCGCGATCGCCTTCACCCTCGAAGGCATCGACACGCTCCAGCTGCGTCCCGACACGATCGCGCGCATCTTCACGGGCGAGATCACCAGGTGGAACGATCCGGCGATCGTCGCGGACAACCCGGGCGTCAGCCTGCCCGACCAGGTCATCACCCCCATCCACCGCTCTGACGACTCCGGCGTGACCGAGAACTTCACCGAGTACCTTGCGGCCGCGGCATCCGAGGCATGGCCCTACGAGCCGAGCGGCGAGTGGCCGCTCGAGGGCGAGGCCGCGCAGGGAACCTCCGGCGTCGTGAGCGCCCTCACCAACAGCTCGGGCGCGATCGGCTACATCGACGCCTCACGCGCGGGCGACCTCGGCGTCGTGTCGGTGGGCGTCGGCGGCCAGTTCGTGCCCTACTCCTCTGAGGCGGCCGCCGCCATCATCGACGCCTCCCCCGTCGGCGAGCACCGCACCGAGGGCGACCTCGCGGTCGAGATCGACCGCACCTCGACCGCACCCGGCGTCTACCCCATCGTGCTCGTGAGCTACCTCATCGCCTGCGACGACTACCTCGACGAGAGCGACGCCGAACTCGTGCGCGCCTACTTCGCACACGCCATCAGCGACGAGGGACAGCAGCAGGCCGCGGATGCCGCGGGCTCAGCCCCCATCTCCCCCACCCTCGCCGAGCGTGCTGCGAGCGCCGTCGCGCTCATCGACTGAGGGTCGCCCCGCTCCTAATCGCACGCGCGATCGTCGGACAGCCCGCGCCACACGCTGTTCGCGACTCGTTCACCGCGCGTTCACCATCTATGGCAACGCTGGTCAACACGCGTTCGTAGCGTCGCTCGCGGGCCTGCACCGGGCCTGACACCTCACATTCCCGAAAGGAAATCCGTGAACATCACGCGCAACGCCAAGCGCTGGGGCAGCCTCGCTGCCATCGCCATCGCCGGCTCTGTCGTCCTGTCCTCGTGCGCAGCCAACGAGCCCAACGCCGACAACACCGATTCCGAGAGCACCCTCTCCGGCACGCTCGTCGGCGGCGGCGCCTCGTCGCAGCAGACCGCCCAGGAGGCCTGGGTCGCCGCGTTCCAGGACATGCACCCCGAGGTGACGGTCGAGTACGACCCGACCGGTTCGGGCACGGGCCGTGACAACTTCATCGCCGGCGCCAACTGGTTCACCGGTTCCGACCGCGCGTTCGACAACGAGGAGCTCGCCGAGGACAACTTCGCCGGCTGCGTTCCCGGCACGCCGATCATTGAGATCCCCGCCTACATCTCGCCGATCGCGATCATCTTCAACCTCGAGGGCGTCGACACGCTCAACCTCGACGCGGCCACGATCGCCAGAATCTTCAAGGGTGAGATCACCCAGTGGAACGACGAGGCCATCGCGTCGCAGAACCCCGACGTCGAGCTTCCCGCCACGCCCATCACCGCTGTGCACCGCAGCGACGAGTCGGGCACGACCGAGAACTTCGCCGACTACCTCGCGGCCGCTGCTCCCGAGGTCTGGACCGCTGAGGTCAGCGGCGACTGGGCCTGGGAGGGCGGCGAGGCCGCTCAGGGCACCTCGGGCGTCGTTGACACCGTCTCCGGTGGCGAGGGCACGATCGGCTACGCCGACGCCTCCCGCGCCGGTGACCTCGGCACGGTCGCGGTGAAGGTCGGCGAGGAATACGTCGACTACTCCGCCGAGGCCGCCGCTGCCATCGTCGACGCATCCCCCATGGTCGAGGGCCGCGAGGACGTCGACCTCGCGATCGAGCTCGACCGGACCAGCACCGCCGAGGGCGTGTACCCGATCGTGCTCGTCAGCTACCTCATCGCGTGCTCCGAGTACGAGGACGCTGAGCGCGCCGAGCTCGTGAAGCCCTACCTCGAGTACGTGATCAGCGACGAGGGCCAGGCCGTCGCCGCCGAGGCCGCAGGCATCGCGCCCATCTCGGTCGACCTCTACGAGCGCGCGCAGGCCGCCGTCGAGCAGATCAGCTAAGTAACACCCACCACAGCTGCCCGGTGTCCCCTCGTGTTGTGCGAGCAGGGGGCACCGGGCAGACTGGGGATGTGACCGAGTTCGCCTCCCCGCACCGCCCGAACACCGCAACCACACAGCAGGGGACCACGACCCGATGACAACGCCGGCCACGACGCCTCGAATCAAGGCGAAGCAACGCCTCGGCGACCGGATCTTCTCCTCGACAGCCCTCACGGCCGGCACCCTCATCCTCGCCGTCCTCGCGGCGGTTGCCGCCTTCCTCCTCGTCGAGAGCGTCCCCGCACTCACGGAGGACCCCGAAGAGATCGACATCCTCGCGGGTCAGCCGTTCTGGGCGTATGTCGCCCCCCTCGTCTTCGGCACCATCTGGTCCGCCGCACTCGCGCTGCTCATGGCCGTTCCCGTCTCGATCGGCATCGCGCTCTTCATCTCCCACTACGCCCCGCGCAAGCTCGCCGCCGGGCTCGGCTACATCATCGACCTGCTCGCGGCCGTGCCCTCCGTCGTCTTCGGGCTCTGGGGTGCCAACGTGCTCGCCCCCGCCGTGCAGCCCTTCTACAGCTGGCTGACGGAGAACCTGGGCTGGATTCCCCTCTTCGCGCCCCCCGCATCCGGAACCGGACGCACCATCCTCACCGCCGCCATCGTGCTCGCCGTCATGGTGCTGCCGATCATCACGGCGCTCACGCGCGAGGTCTTCCTGCAGACACCCGTGCTGCACGAAGAGGCGGCGCTCGCGCTCGGGGCGACCCGCTGGGAGATGATCCGCACGGCCGTGCTGCCCTTCGGCCGCCCCGGCATCATCAGCGCGTCCATGCTGGGCCTCGGGCGCGCGCTCGGCGAGACCATGGCCGTCGCGATGGTGCTCTCCGCCTCGGGCGGCATCACCTTCGCCCTGCTCACCTCGTCGAACCCGGGCACGATCGCCGCGAACATCGCCCTGCGCTTCCCCGAGGCATTCGGGCTCAACACCAACCTGCTCATCGCCACCGGCCTCATCCTCTTCGCGATCACCCTCGTGGTGAACATGATCGCGCGCTGGATCATCGGCCGCCGCAAGGAATTCTCGGGAGCCAACTGATGAGTCAGGCGACAACGACGGACCGCTCCGTGCCCAACACCTACGCCTCCGGGCTGCTCGGCAAGCGCGTCCCCTGGTACGTGCTCGGTGCAGCACTCGTCATCTCGGCCGTCAGCTTCCTGCTCATCGGCCAGGCGGGCGATGAGGCCAGCTTCAACATCGTCGGGGTCGTACTCCTCACCGCCGTGCTCTACATGGCGGGAATCTTCGTGACCTCCCTCCTCATCGAGGGGCGGCGCAAGGCCACCGACCGGCTCGTCACCGCCCTCGTGGGCACCGCCTTCACGATCGCCCTGCTGCCGCTCATCTCCCTCATCTTCACGGTGCTCACCAACGGCACCGCCCGCTTCGACCTCGAGTTCTTCACCTACTCGATGCGGAGCATCGTCGGCGCGGGCGGCGGCATCGTGCACGCCCTCGTGGGCACCCTCCTGATGACCCTCACGGCCGCCATCATCTCCGTGCCGGTCGGACTCCTCGCCGCCATCTACCTCGTCGAGTACGGTCGCGGCAACATCGCCCGCGCCATCACCTTCTTCGTCGACGTCATGACCGGCATCCCCTCGATCGTGGCCGGCCTCTTTGCCTACTCGGTCTTCGCGATCTTCTTCGGGCCCGGTATCAAGCTCGGCATCGCGGGCGCCATCGCCCTCTCCGTCATCATGATCCCCATCGTCGTCCGCTCCTGCGAAGACATGCTCAAGCTCGTGCCCAACGAGTTGCGCGAAGCCTCCTACGCACTCGGAGTGCCCAAGTGGCTCACCATCACCAAGGTTGTGCTGCCGACATCCATCGCGGGCATCATGACGGGCGTCACCCTCGCCATCGCCCGAGTCGTCGGCGAGACCGCCCCGCTCCTCATCGCGGCCGGCTTCACCAACAACCTCAACTACAACCTCTTCGACGGGCGCATGCAGAGCCTCCCCGTCATGGTTTACAGCCAGTATGTGAGTCAGGGCACCGACCCGCAGGCCTACATCGACCGCGCCTGGGCCGGAGCACTCACCCTCATCCTCATCGTCATGGCGCTCAACCTCGTCGCCCGACTCATCGCCAAGTACTTCGCGCCCAAGACGGGCAGGTAAGGATTCCAGTGTCAAAGAGAATCGAAGTTCGTGACCTCGACGTCTACTACGGCAAGTTCAAAGCCGTAGAGGGGATCACGCTCAACATCGAGCCGCGCAGTGTGACCGCATTCATCGGCCCCTCGGGCTGTGGCAAGTCCACCTTCCTGCGCACGCTCAACCGCATGCACGAGGTCATCCCCGGTGCCTACGTCGACGGCGAGGTGCTCATCGACGGCAGCAACCTCTACGGGCCGGGCGTCGACCCCGTGCTCGTGCGGCGCCAGGTGGGCATGGTGTTCCAACGCCCCAACCCCTTCCCCACCATGTCGATCCGGGAGAACGTGCTCGCCGGCGTCAAGCTCAACAATCGCAGCATCTCGAAGTCGGATGCCGACGACCTCGTCGAGCGCTCCCTCCGCGGCGCAAACCTGTGGAATGAGGTCAAGGACCGCCTCGACCGGCCCGGATCCGGTCTCTCGGGCGGCCAGCAGCAGCGACTCTGCATCGCCCGCGCGATCGCCGTCTCCCCCGACGTGCTCCTCATGGACGAGCCCTGCTCGGCCCTCGACCCCATCTCAACCCTCGCGATCGAGGACCTCATCGAGGAACTCAAGACCGAGTACACGATCGTCATTGTGACCCACAACATGCAGCAGGCCTCGCGCGTCTCCGACCGCACCGCCTTCTTCAACATCGCGGGCACCGGCCAGCCGGGCAAGCTCATCGAGTTCGACGACACCAACACGATCTTCTCCAAGCCCGCCGTGCAGGCGACCGAGGACTACGTCTCGGGCAAGTTCGGGTAAACCGCGCTCGCCGCTGCCGAAACAGTCTCGCCGCCCCCGAAGTTTCGGGGGCGGCGAGCACGTTTTTGGAGCGGCGGAACTACTTCACGTGGGAGGGCGAGTTCGGCTCAGGCGCTCGCGAGCACCACGATCGGCTCCGATGTCGGCTCCTCCGAGCCGCCCTCCGGCTCCACCGTCACACCGACGGCATCGCCCGCAGACATCGTGCCCTCGAGCACGCGCCAGGTCTTGCCATCCTCGGAAGCCTCAAACGTGGCATCCGGAATCGCACCCTCAGCATTGATGTACCAGAGCTGGTAGGTGGAGCCCTCGGGGAGTTCGGGCAGTTCGTCGATCAGGATCGCCGAACGCTGCTGCTCGGCCGACCAGACGAGGGTGGCGGTTCCGCCGCCCGCGACGGGCGCGACCGCCTGCTGTGCATCGGATGCCGTCTGCAACTCCGCGAGTGCCGTTGCCTGCTCCACGCGGAACGAGTTCTGGGCGATCAGCGAGCCGGCCACCCCTCCGCCCACGAAAAGGAGCACAGCGGCAGCCGCCGCGGTGAGGAGCGTCGCCGGGCGGGTCCAGCGCGACCGGGCCCGGCGCTCGGCAGGGCCGGGGGTCGGCGTGGCGGGCTTGGTTTCGACGGGCTTAACCGGCGCAGGCGACTCGACCGGCTTGGCTGGTGCGGCGGGCTTGGTTTCGACGGGCTCAACCGGCGCCGGCGACTCGACCACTGCGGCTGGCGCGTCCGGCTCGGCCGGAAGCTGCGGCGTCACGGCGACCTGTGCGAGCAGGCGGGACCGCAGGTCCTCGCTCGGCTGCACGGGCTCGGCGGCGAGGCCGAGAGCCGCCGCGACATCATCGAAGGAGTCGGGGTTGGCCGAAGCATCCGCCTGCTGGGCGCGCCACGTCTCATACTCGGCACGCTCCTCGGGGCTGAGGGCTCCAAGCGCGTAGGCCGCTGCGAGTTCCTCAGGAGACCTGCGCTCACTCATGACGCCACCCCCAGTTCTGTGCGAAGTCGGAGCATCCCGTCCCGGATGCGAGTCTTGACGGTGCCCAACGGCACCTGAAGCCTCTCGGCGATTTCGCTCTGTGTGAGGCCACCGTAATAGGCGAGGGCGACAGCCTCGCGCTGCAGCTCGCTCAGACTCGACATGGCCACCTTGACCCGCTCGTGCTCGACGGTCGTCTCAATCGTCTCGGCGACATCGTCGTAGGGGGTCGCCAACTCGCGGATTCCGGCCGCAACATCGCGGTCGCGGCCCGACTGGGAGGAGCGGATGCGGTCGATCGCGCGCCGGTGCGACATCGTCATGATCCACGTCATCGCTGCTCCCTTCGTCTTGTCGTATCTCGGTGCCGTCTGCCAGATCTCAAGAAAGACCTCCTGCGCCACCTCCTCCGACTGCGCGGTGTCGATGAGCACCCGGCGGATGAGGCCGAGCACGCGTGGCGCGATCAGGTCGTAGAGTTCCGCGAACGCGGCCTGATCGCCCCCCGCCACGCGTGCGAGCAGCGTCGAGATCACCTCGGTCTGCACGGCGGCATCAGGTTCTGCGTCTGCGGTCACAGCATCCAGCATGCAGTACTTCTGCCATCCCCACGGCCACCCCGTCCTGCTACGGCGGGTCGAAAGGTGGTCACATCATTGGTTCGGAGCGAGCGTGCATTCGGATTGCTGGGCGGATGCTTCGGCCAGGCGATCTCACAAGCATCCGGATGCTTCGAGTCATCAAGAAGGCGGATGCTTCGCTCAACGCCCGTCAAGAGTGAGTGCCAGACCGCAGAAACGCCTCTCGGCGCGAGGCCGCTCGAAGCGGCGAATATTGGAGCCCGGGGTTACTGCGGCCCGACCGGATCGAGTTTACCTTCCGCCTCCGGCCGCCCCAAGCTGAGACCGCACGCTCTCGGCGAACGTTGTGGCGAACGCGGAAGGCACCACCTGCGGCCGGTGTCGCGCCGGGATCCTCAGTCGAGCGAGCCCGAGCGCCAGAGGGTCGCGCAGGTGACGAGCTCGGCGGCCATGTGGCTGAGACGGGAGGCCTTGCGGGTGAGGGCCGAGGCTCGGTCCGGCGAGGGCACCTCGACATCGTCGGCGACATCCGTGGCTCCCAGCGCGGTGATGCGGCAGAAGGCGGCCGCGCGGTCGAGCGCGACCGCGAAGTCGCCCTCGAAGAGGCCGCGGAGGATCTGATCGGCGAGCGCCGTGATCTCTTCGGGACCCGTCGGCACGGTCGCCCCCGCCACGACCGGGTCGATCGTGACCGCCACCTCGCTGCCGCGGCGGTACAGGAACGACGACTCCTCCGCGTCCTGCCGGGTGAGGGAGCGCAGCAGGTAGATCGCCCACAGCGCGCCGGGGAGACTGCGCGGGCTCGCCCGCGACCAGAGTTCGGCGATCGCGTCGATGCCGTGGTCATCGGTGTAGGTGACGAGGCGGTCGACGATGTCGGTCTCGGGGGCGTCGCGCACCCGGCTCAGCAGGGCGGCCGCGGTGTCGTGCGCGACGCGGCTGATCTGGGCGGGGTCGTCACCGCCCAGGAACGCCTCGAAGCGCGACCCGGCGAAGAGGGTGGGCTTGTGGAAGTCGTCGGCCATCGTTCAAGCGTACGCCCGCGGCATCCGAGGCACCTTGGCGGCGAGTTGCCCACTTCTGCTGCTCCTGACGGCCTGGAAGCAGCAGAAGTGGGCAACTCGATGCGGGGGCGGGCAACGCTACCCGAAGGTGAAGGAGTAGGCCTGCACGCCCTCGCCGAACTTGACCTCGATCGTGCCGGTCTCCAGCCCGTCGAATTCGGCGAGCGGGTATGAGTTCGGTGTGCCGCTCACCTCGAACTCGCGCTGCTCGCCATCGACCGTGAGCGTGACCGCGCCGTCCCCTGCCAGCACCATCCGCACCTCGCTGGCCGTGTACTCCAGGCGGATGCTGCCACTCCCCACCGGCTCGATGGCCTGTGTGTCGAGCATCCAGTCCCCTTCGAGCGCGAAGGTGTCCCGCGCCTGCGAGTCTGGGTACCGGAACGTCGTCGTCTGCGCCGAGTAGCGCTCCTCCCCGCCGAAGTTGACCGCCTTGTTGGGGCTCAGGTACGTCTCGGGGGTGGTCTTCTCGGTGGGGGTCTCGTCGGTGACATCCGTGGGGCTCGGGAGCGTGACATCCGGGTCCGCCTGGCGCAGCAGCTCGCGGATGTGCTTCTCGGTCGTGGCGTAGCCACCCTCGCCGAAGGTGATGTGCCGCACCGTGCCCTCGGCGTCGATGAGGTAGTGGGCGGGCCAGTAGCGGTTGCGGTAATTGGTCCAGGTGGAGAGGGAGTTGTCGAGCGCGACGGGGTAGTCGATGCCGAAGTTCTCAACCCCGGCGTGCACGTTGCGCGGCTCCTTCTCGAAGGCGTACTCGGGCGAGTGCACACCGATGACCTCGAAGCCGGCGTCGCGGTACGCCTCGTACCAGGCGACCGTGTGGGGAATGCTGCGCTGGCAGTTGATGCACGAGTAGGCCCAGAAGTCGATCAGCACAACCTGGCCGCGCAGGTCTTGGAGGGCGATGGGGTCGCTGTTGATCCACTCCTGGATGCCGCGAATGTCGGGAGCGGTGCCGCAGCTCTCCAGCTCCTCGGCGCCGTTCGTGCACTTGTCGAGGTCTTTGTTCTGCTCGTTCACGAGCCCGCCGAGGTTGAGGGCCTGACCCGCCTCACTCGTATCGACAGCATCCTGCAACGCGCTCGTGTAGTCGGGGATGATGCGCTGCAGCGTCTGTGGCACGTTGAAGACGAGTCCGATCGCGAGGGCGATCATGACGACGCCGCCCGTGATGCGGATGCCGCGCTGGTGCCTGCGGAAGGACTTGACCCGCTGCGCGACCCCACGGCCCGCGAGCGCGAAGAAGAGCAGCGGCAGGGCGGCGCCGACCGCGAAGGTCGCCGTGAGCACGACCGTGTCGAGGCCGATCTCCCCCGTCGAGCCGGCGACCGTGATGGCCGCGAGCACCGGGCCGGCACACGGCACGTAGACGGCACCCAGCGCAAGGCCCAGCACGAAGCCGCCGCGCTCGGTGCCGACATCCTTCTTGGGGATCCAGGAGAAGGGCTTCTCGAGGATCGCCTCGAACCTGGGCACGATGAGCCCGATGCCGATCAGCACCAGGACCACAAGACCGGCCCAGCGGAGGAGGTCCTGCGGCAGGCCCAGCAGCGAAAGCAGGAGCGAGCCGAGCAGGGTGAAGGTCGCGAAGCTCGTGACGAGGCCGCCGATCACCAGGTAGGGGCGCCAGCGGGAGGCGCGGCGGTTCGCGCCGTCCGCGCCCTGCACGCCGCCGCTCAGGAAGATGACCGGCAGCACCGGGAGGATGCACGGCGAGATGCCCGTGATGAGGCCGCCGACGAATCCGATCAGGGCGAGTGAGAGCATCCGAAGTCCTCCTAGGGCGGCGACGATCGCCTGCCCCTCCTTCGGCGCGGAGGGGCGATCGGGATTGGTCCGGAATCTCGACCAATCCGACTCGCGAGCCGCGCCGAACCCCGAGTACACGCCCGCCGCAGTGACCGGGCATCCCCAATGAAGGAGAGATCATGCGCACCAAGAACCGCACTATGGCGGGCCTCGCGATCGCGGCCGTCGCCATGCTCGGAGTGACCGCCTGCACGATGGAGGACGGCGCCGACGACATGTCCCGCGAGATGGATGAGATGGAAACGGAGTCGCCCTCGACGGAGATGGACCCCGCCGCCAACCTCGTGGGCCCCGGCTGTGAGGACTACGCGACCGCCGTGCCCGAGGGCGACGGCTCTATCACGGGCATGTCGATGGACCCCGTGGCCGTCGCGGCCTCGAACAACCCGCTGCTGACGACTCTTGTTGCCGCTGTCTCGGGCGAGCTCAACCCCGAGGTGAACCTCGTCGACACGCTCAACGGCGACGAGTTCACCGTCTTCGCGCCCGTCGACAGCGCCTTCGAGGAGCTCGACCAGGCGACGGTCGAGATGCTGATGCTTCCCGAGAACGCAGAGATGCTCACGAGCATCCTCACCTACCACGTCGTGCCCGGCCAGATCGCGCCCGACGCGATCGAGGGAATGCAGACCACCGTGCAGGGGGGCACGGTTGAGGTGACCGGGAGTGGGGACTCACTCATGGTCAACGGAGCGAACGTCATCTGCGGTGGGGTGCAGACGGCGAACGCCACCGTGTACCTCATCGACTCGGTGCTGATGCCCGCCTAGTCCTTCGGCACGGAGTCCGGCCCGCCACCGCATCCCGATTGCGGTGGCGGGCTCTTTCGTGTGCGGTGTCGGCGATTGATAGATCAGGGTGTCGGCGATTGATAGATCAGGTGGTTTACGGGCGAGCAGGCGGATGCCGCGGGGCTGTAGATTTGGTAGGTACGGGCCTGTAGCTCAGTTGGTAGAGCATCGGACTTTTAATCCGCGGGTCGAGGGTTCGAGCCCCTCCGGGCCCACATCCGCACCCCGCTCACGGCGGTTGCACGAGACCCCGTGGTAACCGTGAGGTATGCAGCACTCCACGGGCATCCTCGTCGTCGGGCAGGTCGCGCGCGACCTCGTGTTGGGCATCGAGGGAATGCCCGAGGGCGGGGGCAGCGCGGAGGTGCGCGAACGGCGGGAGATGCTCGGCGGCAAGGGCGCGAACCAGGCGGTCGGGCTCATCCAGCTGGGGGCGAGCGTGCGGATGCTCGGGGTCGTCGGCGATGACGAGACGGACTCCTTCGTGCTGGAGCAGGCGCGCGCCGACGGCATCGACGTCGAGCATGTGATCCGCCGCGGCACGACCGCGCTGCTGCTCGACATTGTCGAGGCGGATGGCACACGCCGCCTCTTCGAGGATGTGCCCGAGAGCGCCCTCCTCACGGCGGACGACATCCGGGCCCACGAGAGTGCCTTCGACGGCGTCGACACCGTGATCCTGCAGCTGCAGCAGCCGACGGATGCGCTGCTCGCCGCCGCCGAGCTGGCGCGGGATCGCGGCATCCGCCTCGTGCTCGACGGGGCCATCGAGGGCCCGGAGCGCGACCGCCTGCTCGGCCTCGCCGACGTGCTGCGGGCGGATGCCACGGAGGCGAGCATCCTCACGGGCGTCGAGTTGGGGTCCCGAGACGACGCCAAGCGGGCGGCGATCGAACTGCTCGCGAAGGGACCCTCGCTTGTCGCCGTCGCGGTACCGGGGCAGGGCGACCTCGTGGTGTGGGACGGCGGCGAGGTCTTCACCCCCCTGGGTGACGAGGAGGTTGTGGACCCGACGGGCGCGGGCGATGCCTTCGTCGCCGGCCTCGTGACGGGTCTCCGCGCAGGCCACGGGCAACAACACTCCGCCGAGCTCGCCCATGCGGCTGCCGGCGCGACCGTGACGCGGCTCGGCGGGCGGCCCGACCTCACGGGGCTGCGATGACGGAGCCGCACTTCGACGTCGAACCGTGGGGCGTCTCGTGGTCGGGTTTCGACCTGGAGCGCCTACAGCAGGCCGAGTCGGTCTTCGCGCTTTCCAACGGCACGATCGGCTGGCGCGCCAACCTCGACGAGGGCGAACCCGACGGCACCCCCGGCAGCTACCTCAACGGTCTCTTCGAACGCTGGCCCCTCGCCCACGCGGAGGACGGCTACGGCTTCCCCGACGAGGGAGAGTCGATCATCAACGCCCCCGACGGCAAGATCATGCGGCTCTTCGTCGACGGCGCACCGGTGGATGTGCGCGTGGGCGAGGTGCGTCGACACTGGATGCGCCTCGACTTCCGCAGCGGCGTGCTGCGGCGCGAACTCGAGTGGGTGTCGCCCGAGGGCCGCGGCATCCGACTGGCCTGTGAGCGTCTGGTCTCGCTGACCGAACCCGCCGTCGCCGCCCTGCGCTACGAGGTGGAGGCGCTGCAGCCGGGCACGCGCGTGAGCGTGCAGTCCGAGCTGCGGGTGGGCGAGCAGGACCCGGCACCGCACGACGACCCGCGGGCGACGCGGGCGCTCGAGCATCCGCTGGTCGCCGTCGCACACGAGGAGGGGCACCGACCCGTGCTCGTGCACCGCACGCGGGAGAGCGACATCGCCGTGGTCGCCGCTGTCGAACACCGGGTGGCGGGCGCGGACCGGGTCGACACGGATGTCACAGCCGACGTCGCCCGGGTGACAGCCCGAGCCCAACTCGACCCCGGCGATCGCCTCCTCATCGACAAGCTGACGGCGATGGCCTGCGGGCCAAGCACGCCAGAAGGCCCGCGCGCCACAGTGGATGCCGCCCTCGACCGAGCCTGCGAACTCGGCTGGGAGGGCCTCGCCGAGCGGCAGCGCGAGTACCTCGACGACTTCTGGGAGGCCGCCGACATCGAGATCGCCGGCGACGAGCGTTTGCAGCAGGGTGTGCGCTTCTGCGCCTTCCACACCCTGCAGGCGAGCGCGCGGGCCGACGGCGGGCCGATCCCCAACAAGGGGCTCACCGGTCGCGGTTATGAGGGTCACGCCTTCTGGGAAACCGAGATCTTCGTCGTGCCCGTGCTCAACTACCTCCTGCCCCAGGCGGCCGAGAACGCCCTCCGTTGGCGACATTCGACCCTGCCTGAAGCGCGGCGGCGCGCGGCCCAGCTGCGGCAGGCGGGAGCCGTCTTCGCCTGGCGCACCATCAGCGGGCGCGAGACCTCCGGCTACTGGCCCGCCTCGACGGCCGCGTTCCACCTGGGAGCCGACATGGCCCACGCTGTCGTGCAGCACCTGCGCGTCACGGGCGACCGCGAGTTCGAGCGCGAGGTGGGGCTCGAACTCCTCGTCGAGACCGCCCGGCTGTGGATCGCGCTGGGCCGCTGGGACGACGAGGGCGGCTTCCACATCGACGGCGTCACGGGTCCCGACGAATACACGGCCCTCGTCGACGACAACACCTACACGAACCTGATGGCCCAGCAGAACCTGCGGGCGGCGGCGGATGCCACGGGGCGCGAGCCGCAGCGAGCCCACGAGCTCGGCGTGCAGGAGCAGGAGCCCGAGGAGTGGCGGCGGGCGGCGGAGGCCCTGACCATTCCGTGGGACGAGCGCCGCGGCATCCACCCGCAGGCCCGCGGTTTCACGGAACGTGAGGAGTGGGACTTCGAGGCGACCCCCGCCGAGAACTACCCGCTGCAACTGCACCACCCCTACTTCGAGCTGTATCGCACGCAGGTGGTGAAACAGCCCGACCTGGTGCTGGCGATGTACCTGCGCGGCGAGGAGTTCACGCGCGAGCAGAAGGCGCGCAACTTCGCCTACTACGAGGCACGCACGGTGCGCGACTCCTCCCTCGCCGCCTCGACGTGCTCCGTGCTCGCCGCCGAACTCGGGCACCTTGAGCTGGCTCTCGACTACCTGCGGGAGGGAGCCCTCCTCGATCTCGACGACCTCCACCGCAGCACCTCGGGCGGCCTGCACCTCGGCTGCCTCGCGGGCGTCTGGTCGAGCGTCGTCGCGGGCTTCGGCGGCCTCCGCTGGCACGACGACGGGCCGGCCTTCTCACCGCAACTGCCACCCGAGGTGTCGCGGCTCACCTTTGGGCTGCGGATCGGCACGGGCATCCTGCGGGTCGAGCTCGTCGAGGGTGAAGCGCGCTACCTGCTGAGCGGGGCCGAGTCGCTGCGCATCCGTCATCACGGCACCGAGGCGACCGTCGAGGAGGGGCGGATGCTCGCCCTCCCGCTCCCGCCGGTCACCCCTGTGGGTGCCGCCCCTCGGCAGCCGGCCGGCCGCTCGCCGCACGAACTGCTCCGCCACGGCTGACGGCGTCGCGCTCGCCTCCGCGGCTCAGGCGAAGGGTCCCCGCAGGGCGGCCCACTGCAGCAGGATGATCGTCTTGGCGTCGATGATGTCCACGCCGATGCGGTCGAGCGCGTCGTTGATGCCGAGCTCGAGCACCTCGATGTCCTCGCCCTCCTCAGCGACCCCGTGACGTGAACCCGCGGAGACCGTGCCGCGCTCATAGGGCGCTGCGAAGAAGTGGAGCCGCTCTGTGACGGAGCCCGGGCTCATGTAGACATCGTGCAGGTGGTCGACAGCGCCAAGGGAGTAACCCAGTTCCTCCTCAACCTCCCGTCGGATCGCGCTCTCGGGGTCATCCGCGTCGAGCAGTCCCGCGGCCGCCTCGATCAGCATGCCGTCGGGGTGCCCATTGACGTAGGCGGGGTAGCGAAACTGGCGGGTCAGCAGCACAGTGCGGCTCACCGGGTCGTAGGGCAGGATGCAGGCGCCGTCACCGCGATCGTAGGTTTCGCGTTCCTCCGTGCTCCAGCTCCCATCGGCGTGCTGGAAGTCGAAGGTGGTCGCACGAGTCACGAACCAGTGGGACGTCAGCACCTTTACCTCGCGCACGACGACGCGCGGGTTGCCGTTGAGCCCAAGACCTGCCCGGTCTAGGCCTGTGCGCCCACGACGATCGGGCACATCGACCCCGGGGGTTCCCGTGCTGCTCGACGCCATTGCTGCCTCCATGTCAGGACTATCTTCCCGGCAAGATATCTTACTTCCCGGCGAGTCGGGAGCGGCGCGGAAGCCAGGAGACCGGTCGCGTCACTCCGCGTCGCTGGCGCCGAGCCGACGTAGCAGACGCCAGTGGTTGCCGCTGCCGCTGTCGCTGGGCCCCACACTGATCTCGTCGAGCAGCGACTTCGCGAGGGGAATGCCGCGGCCCGACTCGGCATCCTCCTCGGGCATCGCCCGCGCGAAGTCGAGGCTGACCACTTCGCCGGAGTCGTAGAGATCGGCCGTGATCGCCTCCGCTGTCACAGTGAGGATCAACTGCCAGCGCACCTCGCCGGCGGGTCTGCCGTGCTCGACGACGTTGTTCGCGATCTCGACGACCGCCATCTCAAAGAGCATCAGATCGGTGGAGTCGAGCCGCAGCTCCTCCGCCCCCACGCGCTCGATGAGCTCGTGCACCCGGTCGAGCTCCGCGGGCACCGCGAAGCCCTCCAGTCGATAGACGCGTTCGTCACCAGCCACGGGAGGCGTCCTCGACCGTGTCATGGGGCGCGAGGATCCGATCGAGGTTGGTGAGCTTCAGCACGGCGCGCACCTGCTCACCGGCGGCCGCGATACGCATGTCGCCTCCCGCCTGGCGCGCCGACTTCAGACTGCCGATGAGAGCCCCGAGCCCGGAGGAATCCATGAACGTGACCTCACTGAGATCGACAACGATGCGGGGCGAACCGGATGCGACGAGCTCATCGATCTTCGCCTTCACCGCCGGGGCCGTGACGAGGTTGAGCTTTCCGCGGGGTGCCAGCACACTCGCGGTGCCTCTTGTGCGTTCCTCGAACTCCATGCCTCAGTGCTCCTTCTCTTCAGTGCCTGTGATCGGCTCCACCTCTGGAACACGATAAAGCGCAGCACGCACGATGACGCTCAACACGATGAGGTCGTAGATGACCCACGCCGTGTTGACCCCCACGCCGAGGGGAGTCAGCGGTTCGCCGAGCGTGTTGTCGGCAGCGCCCGGAATGAACAGGAGCGACAGCCCGGTGACGGTGGCGAGGGCCAGTGCCGCCATGAAGGCCAGCTGCGGCCAGATCAGCTGGAAGGGGAAGCGGGAGGAGCCCGTGCCACGCCGCTTCTCCGTGACAGCGAAGTCGAGAGGACGCCCGAACCACACATTGTTAGCTGCCGTCACGAGGGCCTTGATCCAGACGGGGAAGAGGGCCAGTGTGTACTGCTGACCGCGCCACGTCTTCACGCCGTAGCCCACGAGTGCGAAGAGCAGCTGGTTGAGCAGGAAGTAGGGGATGAAGAAGCTGAGGAAGGTCGTGCCCCACGCCAGAACCGGCATCACGCCGGTCGTGAGATAGAGGATGGGGGCCGCCAAGAAGATGATCGCCGCGAAACCCGTCAGGTAACTCCACATGGTGGCGAAATAGCTGAGCCGCTGGCCGATCTGCAGGCCCTTGAGCGTCAGGGGGTTCCTGGTGAGAAGCACCTGCATGGTGCCCTGCGCCCACCGCAGGCGCTGCTTGAGCATCGTCCCGAGGTCCTCCGGGGCGAGCCCCTTCGCGAGAATCTCGTGGTGGTACACCGACTTCCAGCCATGGCTGTGCAACAGCATGCAGGTCTCCATGTCCTCCGTCACGGAGAGGGATGACACAGGCATGACGGGGAGCGCCTCGCTCGAGCGGTCGACGTCGACAGCCCGGACGAGAGTGGAGACCCGCTCCACTGCGGCCAGCGGCGACCACTCCAGCTGGGCGAGCTCACGCACTGCCTCCTCATCGATCGCCTCCGCGACCTGCTCGCCCCCTCTCAACTCGCTCAGCGCGATGAGGTCGGCCTGGATGGCGGCGAGATCGCTTGCGACAAGATCGCGGCTCGTGTCATCGACAACCCGCTGAAAGTCCCAGCTGACCAACTGCACGGGTTCGCCTGCATCGATACGGGCAAGGGACTTCGCGGCGGCCCGCCGCAGCCGACCGACTGCCCGCTTCACCGTGTGCTCGCCGCTGCGCGCGAGCGACTTCTCGGTCTTTGCAAGGAGCTGCTGCGAGACCTTGAGCGCGTTGCGCACCGTCCGCTCGGTCTCGCGCACATAACCGATGATGCCCAACTGCATGAGTGCCTCACGGCGCAACACCGCGTTGGACCCGCAGAAGAAGGCGGCATTCCAGCCATCCTTTCCCTGCTGCACCGGCCCGTAGAAGAGGGGCGCCTGACTGCCGAGGGGATCGCTCTCCTCCACATTGCTGAACCATTGGGGTGACTGCACGAGGGCCACTTCGGGGTCGTCGAACCAGCCCAGCATCCGCCGGAGGATCTCCGGCTCGGGGATCTGGTCGGCATCAAGAATGAGCAGGAACTCGCCGTCGGTCTGGAACAGGGCGTTGTTGAGATTGCCTGCCTTCGCGTGCCGCGACTTTCCCTGCCACGCCGCACTGCGGGTGATGTAGCCGACCTCGAGCTCGCGGGCGAGCGCCTCAACCTCCGGGCGCGCACCGTCGTCGAGGATCCAGGTCTTGTGACTCCAGTCGATCGCTTTCGCCGCCTGCGCCGTGCGAGCAACCAGGTCGACGGGCTCGTTGTAGGTCGTGATGAAGACGTCAACGGTTGCCCCCTCGGGCGGGGCCGGAGCGGGACCCCTGACCTTCATTCGCCAGATCGTGATGGCAAAGAGGAAGCCGTCGATGAGCGCGTAGGTCTCCGCAACCACGAGCGGCACCGCGATCCACAGGTATTCGGGGTTCAGCGACCATCCCCAGCGCCAGACCAGGTAGGCGGTACCCGCGGCGAGGCTGAGCGCCGCGACGATGCGAATGACCATGAGTCGGCCCGCGCTCATCTGCCGTGCGGCCTCACTCCCCCTAGATTCCACGTGAGCCTCCTGTGCCATGAGTGGGCACCCCATGCCCCTCGCTTCACGATAACCGCGAACAGACCGAAAAGTCTGTCCCCGGGCAGAATGCGCCCTGTCCGCCGCGGTCACCCTTGTACGCTGAGAACGCGCGCTTCTCGGCGCGGACGCCATGCCAGAGGAGTGACGGTGAAGCAGATGCCGCCGCGGGATGACACCGCGAGTCGTGCACGCACCATCTCGAGAGAGGCGGTCATCGTCCTCTCCTTCGCCGCGGCATACGTGCTCGCAGCCCTGCTCGCGCGGCTCACCGTCCTGCCCCAGAGCGGCATCAGCATGGTCTGGCCCGCGGCCGCCGTATCCGTGCTGTGGGTCATTGCCCGAGCGGGGCGCCGCTCGATCTGGATCGACTACTGCCTCATGGCGTTCCTGACGGCCCTCGCCGTCGGTGTGACGGGTGGCACTGTGACCACCTCAGTAGTCTCGGGGATCGCGGCCGTCGTCCAAGCGGCGGTGTGTACGGCGGTGATTGCGCGCCGGTGCCCGCGGGTCTGGCGCAGTCGCGGCACGGAGCCTCTCGACCACAAGGAGCTGTGGTGGTTCTTCATCGCCGCCGCGGCCGGACCGATCGCGTCAGCACCCTCGGTTGAAATCAACCTGCTGCTCACGGGGGCGGCCTGGGATTGGGACGTGATCCTCCTGTGGTGCGCTCGCAACATGGGAAGCATCGTCGTCCTCGCGCCGCTGGCCTTCGTCGCCGGTGCAAGGATTCGCCGACCCGCAGCCGAGGCACGAAGCCGAATCTGGAAGAGCCCCACCGGCGCTTGGTCCCTTGAGGCGCCACTCCTCCTCATTCTCTCCCCCCTTGTGCACCTCCTGTGGTTCGCGGTGCTCAACAACACCGTGGTGGTGTTTCCCCTCCTCGCCCTCGCCTGCGTGGCGGGTGCGCGTCTTCCCTCCGCCCTCGTGACTCTGCACAGTGCGCTCATCGGCGTAGTGACGATCGCGATCACAGCCCTCGGCTGGGGTCCCTTCCTGGGGCTCGGGGACGCGGTGACACAGATCGCACTCGCGCAGCTCTACGTCGGCTTGGTCTGCGCGATCGGGCTCGCGTTGGCCCTCGATCGGGATGCGCGAGACGACCTCTCCGCTGCCCTCTCGACGGCTCGGGATGCCGCGCAGGGACAAGCAGAACTCTTCAGCACTATCGTCGGCACGATGGCCGAGGGGGTGCGTGTCGTCGATGAGAACGGCGCGATCATCGTGCGCAACGCTGCAGCTACACGTCTCCTGGTGGGTGACGACGTGGGTCAGGACGTCGACGATCTGAGCGGCATCCGCAATCTCGACGGGTCAGCACTCGCCGAAGACGAGCTGCCATACCGCCGTTCACTCGAGGGGCACGATGTTCGCGATCATGAGCTGCTCGTGCGACCCTCGAGCACCATGGAGGCCCGGGATGAGCGAATTGTCTCGTTCACGACGGCTCGCCTTCCCCGCACGGCAGGCGGCGGAGTGGTGACGGTGCTGCGAGACGTCACGCTGGAGCGCCAGGAGCTGCACCGTGCCGCGCAGGTACAGAGGAGCCTCCTCCCCACAGAGGCCCCTCGGCTACCCGGCTACGATCTGGCCGCACACTTCGTGCCGGCCGGTTCAGTCGGCGGCGACTTCTACGACTGGTACGGGGCCGACGACGGGGTGGTGCTGACGCTCGCCGACGTCATGGGCAAGGGCCCCGGTGCTGCGATCCTCGCGGCGACAACCCGGTCGCTCCTGCGCGCCCACGACAGTGGGGCGGATGTCGCGGCCTCGCTGACTGCGGCGGAGGTGGGCCTCATGCGCGACCTCGGCAACACCAACGCGTTTGTCACCCTATTTCGGGCTTTCGTGCATGCCCCCTCGGGGCGGGTCAGCTACTCCGACGCCGGCCACGGGCTTTCGGCGATCGTGTCACCCGATGGTCGGGTGCGGCGGTTGAGTGCCAACGGAATGCCACTGGGGGTCTTGGCGGATGAGACGCGCGCCGCGCTCACGGAGCAGCTCGACCCGGGCGAACTTCTCCTTATCGTGAGCGATGGGGTGCTTGATGCCCTGGGTGGCTCGCTCGAGGGCATGGCGCCCGTCTGGGAGCAGTGTGCTCGCTCAGCGTCGGCGCAGGATGCAGTCACGGCGACCCTCGAGCTCGCCTCTCACGGTGACGTTGACGACGACCTGACCGTGCTTGCGCTTCGCCGCCGGCCGTGACGCCATTCCGGGCTACTCGAAGCATTGAAACCCAAGCAACACTGATCCAACCGCGATCACGGGCGGCGGCCGCCGATGCCGTTGACGGCACCCGGCTGGCCGTGCGCACGCACGAAGGCGAGGTGCGCCTGCTCACACGCCGCGCGGAGGGTGCGGTAGTAGCCGACGAGTCGGCGCTCGGCCGGGTTCCGCTCGCCCGTGACCGCACGATAGCCGCGCTCCCCCGCGATCTCGAGCAGGAGCACGATCGCGTAGCGACGATCGTATTGGTCGAGCATCCACCACTCCCCCGGCCGCTGCTCGACGGCCGCCAGGACGGGGTGCCAGTCGGGCGTGAAGGTGCGGCGGGCGCGAGCGGATGCATCGATGCCGTCTTGGACGCTGTGGTGTAGTGCCATGGTGCTCCCTGTCGTGCTGGAGCAGCCCGGCCGCTGCAGAGCCGATGTTACGACCGGCGTCTGACACTCTCCACTACGGCGACCACGGTGCCGGAGCGGCTACTCGAACTGCCCGAGCCATTTGACGAGCAGCGCCTCGAGCTGCCTCGCCTCGTCGGGGCTGAGCGCCTCCTGCAGACGGTGCTCGTTGGCCATGTGCTCCGTGAAGGCTCGATCGATGAGGTCGCGGCCCGCCGGAGTCAAGGCGACGACGCGGCCACGGGCATCCGTCTCGCTCACTCGGCGGGTGACGAGCCCCGCTCTCTCCAGACGGTCGATGCGCTTTGTCATGGCGCCCGTCGTCACCATGGTGTGCTCCGCCAGCTCACCGGCGGAACGCTCGAACGGCTCGCCGGCGCGGCGAAGGGCCGCGAGCACGTCGAAGTCGCCCTCGCCGAGGCCATGTCGCGTGTACACCTCGCGCAGTTCCTCCGTGAGGTGCGCGGCGAGGCGATGGAGCCGCCCGATGACGCCCTGCGGCGAGACGTCGAGGTCGGGGCGCTCGCGTCGCCATTCGGCCTGGATGCGCGCAACTCGATCGGGTGCTTCCACCATGCCTCCATAATAGCTTCCCGGTAAGCTATATTTGCTTCCATGGAAGCAAACCTGCGGTGGGGTCTCGTGACCGCCGTGGCCCCGATCGCCTGGGGCACCACCTACTTCGTCACGCAACAGTGGCTGCCCGCCGAGACCCCGCTGTGGGGCGGCGCCATCCGGGCCCTCCCCGCCGGCCTCCTGCTCCTCGCCATCCGTCGCCGGCTTCCTCGCGGCGAGTGGTGGTGGAAGGCCCTCGTGCTCGGCAGCCTCAACATGGGCGCCTTCTTCGCCCTCATCTACGTTTCGGCGCAATTGCTGCCGAGCAGCATCGCCACAACGATCATGGCGACGAGCCCGATGGCGATGATGCTCATCGCCTGGCCCATCATCCGCGAACGGCCGCGCCTGCTCCCGCTCGCGGGAGCTGTGCTGGGCGTCGCCGGGGTCTTCTTAATGGTGGCGACCGGAGCATCCGCCATCGACCCCCTCGGCGTGCTCGCCTCCCTCAGCGCGATCGCGATCAGCTCGGTCGGCTACATCCTCACGAAGAAGTGGAACCCGAGCGGGGACCTACTCTCGGTGACCTCTTGGCAACTCATCGCCGGCGGGCTCGTGCTGCTGCCCATCGCCCTCGCAGTCGAAGGAGCGCCGCCCACCCTCGACCCGCCCGCCGTCGCAGCATTCGCCTACATCTCGGTCGTGGCGACCGCCCTCGCGTATGTGGCCTGGTTCAGCGGACTTCGCCACCTCGCGGCAGGCACGGTCGGGCTCATCGGACTGCTCAACCCCGTCACGGGCGTGCTCCTCGGAACCCTCGCCGCCGCCGAGGTGCTCGAGCAGCGGCAGGTACTCGGCCTCGCACTCGTGCTCGTCGGCATCCTGCTCGGGCAACCGCTGTTCACACGGTTGCGCCGAGGCAGGATGCGACGCTAGACGGATGCCTCGGCTCGCGCCTGAGCCGCCTCCTCGACCTTGCGGGGCAGAGTCTCGGGCAGCGCGGCGATTCCGATCAGCCCGACGATGCTGAGAACGACGAGGTAGATCGCGACGAGCCAGGGTGTGCCGCCCGCGACCGAGACGAGCCAGGTGGCAACGAAGGGTGCGGTGCCGCCGACGAGGGCGGCCGGAATCTCGCGGGAGATCGCGATGCCGCTCCAGCGCATACTGGTCGGGAAGATTTCGGCGAGCATCGCCGCCGAGACCCCGATCGTTGCGCCCTGGATGATCGCGAGTCCCAGCACGAGCCCCACTCCGACGAGGGCTGGTGCCTCAGTGAGGTAGAGCGCGAACATGGGGAAGGCGAAGACGATCGCGAAGATCGCGGCACCGATCAGCACGGGTTTGCGACCGATGCGGTCAGCGAGGCGCCCAAAGAGCAGGGTCGCGGGGATAGTGAGCAGCTCCGCGACGATGAGGGCGACCAGCGCGGCCGTCGGGTCCACCGTGAGCGTGCCCGTCGTGTACGAGATCGAGAAGGTCTGCACGACGTAGACCCACGGCAGCACGAAGACGAAGAGCGCCATACCGGGGATGAGCACGCGCCACTGGGTGCGCGCCGCCTCGAAGAGCGGTGCCGGTCGCACAGTGCCCGACTGTTCTGCCGCCTCGAAGGCCGCGGTCTCCTTGACGCGAAGACGGAAGTACAGGGCGAAGGCGACGATCACGACACTCGCGATGAACGGGATGCGCCAGCCCCAGGTGAGGAAGTCCTCCGTGGGCATCGCGGCGCTCAGCACCGCGAAGGTTGCCGTCGCGATCGCCATACCGACATAAACGGCGGAACCGGGAAACCCCGCGATGAAGGCCCGGTTGCGCACGTGCGAGGACTCGCTCGCCATCGTCATCGCCCCCGCGAACTCCGCGCCGGCGCCCGCGCCCTGGAAGATCCGCAGCACAATGAGGGCGATCGGCGCCCAGATCCCGATGTCGTCGGCGGTGGGCAGCAAGCCGATGAGCGTCGTCGCGATGCCCATCGTGAGCAGGGTCACGAGGAGGGTCACCTTGCGGCCGACCTTGTCGCCGAAGTGGGCGAAGATCAGCCCGCCGATCGGGCGCGCACCGAAACCGACCGCGAAGGAGGCGAAGGCGCCCAGCGTGCCGGCGAGACCGCCATCGCCGAAGTAGAGCGGGGCGAAGACGAGCGCCGAGGCAAGCCCGTAGAGCATGAAGTCGTACCACTCGATGACGGTGCCGACCGAGCTGCCGATGATGGCGCGGTTGCGATGCTGCCTCGAGTCGAGACCAGCCGAATCGATGTCGTTCTGAACGGCCATGACACTCCTTTGTGTGCGGAACGGCGGAGCACGCGAGAGCGTGCGGCATCAGGCTAGCCAGCGCAACGCCCGCGCCCCATGTGTCAACATCACAGTCCTCAGGCGAGACGCTGTGCTGCTGACCTAAGGAGTCGACCGCCAGCCGCTGAGGTGTCGCCGCTCAATGCCATCGAGAATGAGGTCGAGGGCGAACTCGAACTCGAACTGGTCGTCGCAGCCTCGGCCCACGACGGAGTCGTCATGCTCCATCGACGCGATGGCGGCGATGTGGGGAAACCGCTGCGCCATCTCCTGCATCATGGCGGCCGCTTCCGGCCCCTGGGGAGGTGTAGACGGTTCGTCTTCGAAGAGCTCCTGCGTGAATCCCCACATCCGTCCGCCGATCGCGTGCATCGCGTGGTGGGTCAGTTCGGCAGAGAGACCGCCGCTCAGCAGGATCCCCGCGAAGGAGTTCATGTAGTCGAGCACGGCACCCGTCTTGGTCGAACGGGTCTCGAAGAGACGGCGCGCCCACGGATGCCGCATCAGCACCTCTCGGGCGGCCAGCACGCGCGTGCGCGCCCTTCCCTTCCAATCCTCTGCCGCCTCCGTCTCACCAACGTCACCGATCTCGCCGATCAGGAACTCCACCATGCCGTCGAGCAGTTCGTCCTTGTTGCGGACGTGCTTGTACAGGGCCATTGGCACGACTCCGAGCTCCTGCGCAAGTCGCCGCATACTGAGCCCCTCGACCCCGACCTCGTCGGCGAGGGCGACGGCGGCGGCGAGCACGCTCGGGCGGTTCAGCCGAGCTCGGGGACCCGAGGCATCCGGGCGTGCCATCGTCCTCCTCCGCTGGGCCTTGACAGGAGTACAGCGTACACGTTAGCGTTCGAGCGTCGAAGGCGTACGCCGTACACCAGCGCAGAGAAGGATGCCATGAACACCCAGATCGCCCAGAAGAAAGAACCGATGCGCCAGGCCGGGCGCCGTGCGTGGGTGCTCCCGACCGCGCTCATCCTGCTGAGCCTCATCCCCGTACTCGCGGGCTCCGTGCGCGTGGGCGAACTCGCCGGCAGCGCGGAGGTCACCGCAGCCAATGCCCGCTTCTTCGACTCCCCGGTCCCCGTCGTCAGTCACATCATCGGCGCAACCCTGTACAGCCTCCTCGGCGCCTTCCAGTTCAGCGCGAGCCTTCGCCGCGGACGGTGGCACCGCGTTGCGGGGCTTGTGCTGATTCCCGCGGGACTCATCACGGCCGTTTCTGGCCTGTGGATGACGGTCGCCTACGACCTTCCCGCAAGTGACGGCGACGCTCTCCTGGTCGTGCGCCTGATCTTCGGGCTCGGGATGCTCCTGGCCCTCCTGCGTGGAGTTCGTTCGCTCGCCCGGCGGAACTTCAGCTCCCACGGCGCCTGGATGACCCGCGCATACGCGATCGGAGTCGCCGCGGGCACGCAGGCCGTCATCATGATCGTGCCGAGCCTCGTGCTCGGTGAGCTCGATGCGACGACCAAGGCCGTGCTCATGACGACGGCGTGGGTGCTGAACCTCGCGGTTGCCGAGCATGCGATTCGGCGGCGCGCGGGGCGTCGCTGACCGCGACGACGGTCAGCCTCCTCCCCCCCGGTTCTCGAGGAGTTCGGCCGTCAGTCCGCCACAGCGAACAACTTTCACTACTGGTGGGATGTCATGTTCCACGCGCGCGAGTAGCGCGACTCACGCGACCGTCGTGCCGAAGAGCAACCCGAGCATGTAGGTCACTGCGGCGGCCCCGAAACCGATCGCGAGCTGACGCAGGGCCCGCCAGTGCGGCGGCCCGCCCGATAGCACCCCCACGACGGCGCCCGTCAGCAGGAGCGCAATACCCACGATCACGGCCGCCGCAACGACCGCGACGACCCCCTTGAGCCCGAAGAGGTAGGGCAGCACGGGCAGGAGTGCACCCGACGCGAAGAAGCAGAAGCTCGAGAGGGCAGCACCGACGGCGGAACCGACCTCCTCATATGAGCGCGGCACCGTCACCTCACCCGTCGCATCGCTGCGCAGGTTCGCGAGCACACGGCGGGCACGAGCATCCGCCTCCTCGATCGTCATGCCGCGGGCACGGTAGACGAGGGCGAGCTCGTTGGCGTCAACGTCGAGGTCGGGCACCGCCTGCTCGGCGTGCGGGTCGGGGTCGGATGCCGCGAGCAGCTCCCTCTGCGAGCGCACCGACACGTACTCCCCCGCCGCCATCGACAGGGCTCCCGCGAGGAGACCGGCGATGCCTGTCGCGAGGATGATCCCGGGCGCGACCCCCGTCGCCCCGATCCCCATGACGAGGGCAAGATTGCTCACGAGGCCGTCGTTGGCCCCGAACACGGCCGCGCGGAAGGACCCCGAGAGCCGCGCTCGCCCCCTCGCCGCAAGCCCGCGGACGACCTCGCCGTGGATGCGCTCGTCCGCCGCCATCGCGGCCGTGGCGTCGTCATCCGCCTCGTACGGAGAGCGCGCCTCCGCCTGCTGTGCGAGAGCGAGCACGAAGACGGAGCCGAATCGCCGGGCGAGCCACCCGAGGGTACGGGTGCGGAGGGCTCCCCTGCGATACGGGCCGACCTCATCGCCAAGCAGGTCGAGCCAGTGCTGCTCGTGGCGGGCTTCCGCCTCGGCCAGTGCGAGCAGGATCGACCGCTCCTCCCCCGTGCGACGCCCGGCCAGGTCACGGTAGACGGCGGCCTCCGCGCGCTCATCGGCAAGGTAGCGTCGCCAGCGTCGCACCTGCGCGCGCGTGGGTGACGGATGCCGCGTGCCGCTCGTATCCTCAGCTGGCATACTCGACGCCCCACGACGCCGACCAGGTCTCCTCGGGGTCGAGCCAGCGCAGGCCCTGCCCCGAGTTGAGAGCGTCGGGCGGGGCGGTCATGGGTTCGATCGCGACGGCGAGACCGCGGCCCTCGCCCTGCGGGAACTCGCGCGTCGTGAAGACCTGCACCCAGCCCCACTGCTCCTCCTGCCAGATGCGCACCTCTCGCCCGCCAGGGGCGGCGAGCGTGTGCGTGATCCGGCCGTCGCGGGCGGTGAGGTCGCCGAAGGCGTCGTCGAGCTCGAGTTCGCCGACGGGGCGACCGCCCCGCAGGTCGAAGCGCGTGCCGTCAACCGCTTCGACACCGATCGGGTTGAGCCGGTCATCCGTCTCCACCCGTGTTTCGGCCTCGACCGTGAGCACGAGCTCCTCGACGGGCACCTCACCGATGCGGAAGAAGGGGTGCACGCCGAAGGCGACGGGGGCGGGCGCGGTGGACCGGTTCGTCGCCGTGTGGGTCACGGCAAGGCCGCCGGGCAGGAGCTCGTAGCGCACGGTCGTGTCGAGCAGGAACGGGTAGCCGTGCTGCGGGAACACCGGCGCGGCGAGAGTGATCGCGGTATCCGTGCGTTCGGCGACCGTGTAGGGGGCGTTGCGGAGCAGGCCGTGGATCGCATTGTTGCGGGCGGGCTCCGTGAGATCCAGCTGCTGCGTCGTGCCATCGAGCTCCCAGCGGCCGTTGCGCACGCGGTTGGGCCAAGGGGCGAGCACGATGCCACAGCCGAAGGGCGGCAGGGACTCCTCCGGGTAGGGCTGGGTCACCGCGACACTGTCGATCTCGAGCACACGGAGCGACGCCGCGAGCTCCGTTATGATTGCCCGGGCGGTGCGGCCCTCGTGCGACAGGTGTAGCTCGAACTGTTCTCCGGTGGGCGCTCGCATGGAATCAGCCTAAAGCGAAAAGGGTGCGATGGCTCCGATCACAAAGACCGTTACGAGCCTCGCCGACGGTCGAGAACTCATCTATTTCGACGACGCCGACACCACCCTCACGGGAGAACGCGCGGTGGACGCACGCATGCTCGACCCCCGCCCCCCGACGGCGACCATGCGTCAGGACGTGCTCACGGGCGACTGGATCTCGGTCGCGGCCGCCCGCCAGAACCGCGTCTTCCTGCCGCCCGCTCACCAGGACCCGCTTGCCCCCGCGACCCCCGAGAACCCGAGCGAGATCCCCTCCAACTACGACGTCGCCGTCTTCGAGAACCGCTCCCCCTCCTTTGGTCCAGAACTGGGCGAGGCGGATGTCGCGGGGCTCGGCTTCGAACGCACCGCCCCCTCATACGGCCGCTGCGAGGTGGTCTGCTTCAGCCCCGAGCACGAGGGGTCCTTCGGCACCCAGACGCCGTCGCGTGCCCGCACCGTGATCGAGGCGTGGGCCGACCGCACGGCGGCGCTCTCCGCACTGCCGGGCATTCGCCAGGTTTTCCCCTTCGAGAACCGCGGCCAGGAGATCGGCGTGACCCTGCCGCATCCGCACGGCCAGATCTACGCCTACCCCTACATCACGCCGCGCACCCAGCGACTCATGGCGTCCGTGAGCGAGCTCGGGCCCGATATGTTCGAGCGGCTGTTGGAGCGCGAGCGCGCCTCCGAGCGCATGCTGCTGAGCGGCGAACACTGGACCGCCTTCGTGCCCTTCGCCGCCCGCTGGCCCCTCGAGGTGCACATGCTCCCGCACCGCCACGTGCCCGACTTCGCCGCCACGAACGACGCCGAGCGCGAGGAGCTCTCCCACCTCTACCTCGAGCTACTACGGGGCATCGACGCCGTCTACGACACCCCCACCCCCTACATTGCGGCGTGGCACCAGGCCCCTGTGAACGAGATGCGGGATGAGATTCGGATGTCGCTGCAGCTCACCTCGCCGCGCCGCGCGGCCGACAGGCTCAAGTTCCTGGCCGGCTCCGAGGCCGCCATGGGCGCGTGGATCGGCGATGTGCCGCCGGAGAGCAGCGCGGAACTCGTCCGGGAGGGAATCGCGCGGGCGCGGGCATCGCAGTCCCCCGAGTCCGTCGAAGAGAGCTCGCAGACCATCGAGGGGATCGCATGAGCGACATCAGGGACGACGCACGCCGCGGCTTCGCGGAGACCTTCGGCCACGAGGCATCCGGTGTCTGGTCGGCCCCCGGACGGGTCAACCTGATCGGCGAGCACACCGACTACAACCTCGGGTTTGTGCTGCCCCTCGCGATCAACCGCCGCACGGTCGTCGCGCTCGGCCTGCGCGAGGACCGCGTGCTCCGCGTCGCGAGCGCTTTCGCCGATGAGGTCGCCGAGATTCCCCTCGCGCAGCTCGTGCCCGGCGAGCTGGAGGGGTGGGCCGCCTACCCCCTCGGGGTCGCGTGGGCCCTCTCGCAGCACGGCGCTGATCTCGCCGCCGTGCCGGGCGTCGACCTCTTCATCGACTCTGACGTGCCCGTCGGCGCTGGCCTCTCCTCCTCCGCCGCGATCGAGAGTGCTGTCGCGCTCGCCCTCAACGACGTGTGGCGGCTGGGGCTCGACCGGCGCACCCTTGCGCGGGTCGGCCAGCTCGCCGAGAACGAGGCAGTCGGCGCCCCCACGGGCATCATGGACCAGTCCGCGTCGCTCCTCGGCGAGACCGACGCCGCCGTGTTCCTCGACTGCCGCACCCTCGACAGCCAGGTCGTCGACCTGGGGCTCGAGGCGGCCGGGCTCGCCATCCTCATCATCGACACGGGCGTCTCGCACTCCCACGCGACGGGCGGCTACGGCGCGCGCCGCGCATCCTGCGAGAAGGGGGCACAGATGCTCGGAGTCGAGTCCCTGCGCGACCTCACGGTCGACGACCTCGAGCGGGCGCGCACGCTCCTCGATGACGAGACGTTCCGCCGCGTGCGCCACGTCGTCACCGAAAACCAGCGCGTGCTCGACACCGTGCGCACACTCCGGGAGCAGGGGCCCGAGGCCATCGGTGAGCTGCTGGATGCTTCGCACGCCTCCATGCGCGACGACTTCGAGATCTCCGTGCCGGAACTCGACCTCGCGGTCGAGACCGCGGGGGCGAACGGGGCTCTCGGCGCCCGCATGACGGGCGGCGGTTTCGGCGGGGCCGCGATCGCCCTCGCGCCCACGCACGCGATCTCACGCCTTCAGGTCGCGATCGACGGCGCCTTCGCCGAGCACGGTTTCGGCCAGCCCGAGATGTTCGTCGTCACCGCCTCTCATGGAGCGGTGAGAGAGTAGAGACCATGTTCGTCAAGATCTGCGGCCTCAGCGAGCGCGTCCACGTCTTCGACGCGATCGAGGCGGGCGCGGATGCGATCGGGCTCGTGCTGACCGCGAGTCCCCGTTTTGTCACTCCGGAGATGGCGAAGGACCTGGTCGCCGCCGCGGAGGAGCGGGTGCTCACGGTGGGTGTGTTCCGCGACGAGCCCGTCGCTGAGATCGAACGCTTGGCCGCAGCATCCGGAGTCGCCGCCGTGCAGGTGCACGGGCACCGCAGCCGCGCAGAGATTGCGAAGCTCACGGGCATTGGGCGCAAGCTCATCCGCGCCGTCTCGTTCGACGACGAGACGCTTGAGGAGAACTTCGGTGAGAACATGCTCCTCGTCGACGCTCCCAAGCCGGGCTCGGGCGAGTCGTGGGACTACGCGGCCATGTCAGAACTCGAACTGGCGGATGTCAGGGGCCGCTGGTTGCTCGCGGGCGGCCTCACACCCGACACGGTCGCCGGGGCGATCGCCGCGGCATCCCCCTGGGGCGTCGACGTGTCGAGCGGCATCGAGACGGCGCCGGGTCAGAAGTCGAGCGAGCTCATCCGCCGCTTCGTGCACGCCGCGCGTTCCGCAAGCGAATAGGCTCGCGACGCCCTGTCACTGCCCGCCCCACGCCTGCTCGCGGCAGGCAGAAGGGCCGCCGCGTCGCCGCGACGGCCCCTCCGGTTACTGTCTGCTGAGTGCTACTCCGCCGTGGGGATGCCCTCGTTCTCGAACGGGACGGCGCCACCGTCGTAGACCGACACCTCGCCATCCTGGTAGATGTAGGTGTCACCGAAGTAGGCCTGCACGCCGCTCTTGACCTGGCTCAGGCGCACGCCGAGGTTTCCGGTGTGGTCCTCGGGCGAGTAGCCGAGCGGCACGATGCCGGTGCCGTCGACGGCACCCGACTCAACCGCCTCGACGAGCGACTCGCGCGTGGGGTTCTCACCTGCCGCCGCGAGCGCCTCGGCGAACATGTAGGCCATGTTCATGCCGAAGATCTCGTTGCCGCCGAGCTCGCCGCCGCCGTTGTACTCGTCCTGCACCATCTGGAAGTGCTCGACCCAGGGGTCGTTCTCGTTCGTCTCGAGCGAGAGGTAGAAGGTGCTGATGAAGTTCTCGAGCAGCAGCGGCGCGTTCTCCTGCAGGTAGTCCGTCTCGAGAGTGCCGTAGTCGCCACCCGAGGAGGAGGACATCCACTGTGGGAAGAGTCCGAGCTGAGCGGCCGTGCCCACGGCGAGCGCCGTGAAGCCGTTGATGCTCGCGAGGAACACGACGTCGCAGCCGGCGGCCTTCAGCGCGCTGATCTGAGCGGTGACATCCTGGTTCGCGACCGAGTAGCGCTCGCTCGCGGCAAGTCCGTCATCGCCGAGGATCTCGAGCAGGCCCGCCTCGAAGTCGTCACCGAAGTCGTCGTCCTGGCCGAACATGCAGTAGGTGCCGTCGGGGAATTCCTCCTGCGCGTAGTTGGCGAGGATCGCCGCCTCACTCGTGTACTCCGAGTTGTACCCGAAGGTCCACGGGTACTCCTCCGGCTGGTCCCACGTGGGCGATCCACCCGAGACGAAGAGGTCGGGGACCTCGTTCTCGTTGAGGAAGTCGAGCACGGCGCTGTGGGTCGGCGTGCCGAGGCCGCCGAGGATCGCGAAGACGTCGTCCTCGAGCACGAGCTCGCGCACGACCGTCTGGGTGTTGGCGGGGTTGTAGCCATCGTCCTTGACGATGAACTCGATCTGGCGACCGTTGATGCCGCCGTTGTCGTTGATGTAGTCGAAGTAGGCCGAGGTCGCCGCCGAGATGGAGGCGAAGCCGGCGGCAGCCGGCCCGGTGAGGGGCTGGTGGGTGCCGATCGTGACGGTGTCTTCCGTCACTCCCGGCACGTCTTCGGCGGCGCCGCCGCCGCCGTTCGTCGAGCACGCCGCGAGTGCGAACACGGATGCTGCACCCACGATCGCGAGCGCGCGATTCCTTCTGAGAGTCATCGTTGACCTTTCTGTGGTGGTTAGTGGTGCTGGGTTATTTCGGGTGTGGAGCTGATTGCAGGCTTCCCCTCGACCTGATCTGGTGCCCCGCCTTGCGAACGAGGCCCTGGATGCCGAAGGGTGCGACGATCACGACGAGCACCATGACGGCGCCGAAGAGACCGACCGCGAGGTTGCCGTCGAGACGCTGTGCGACCTCGGGCGACAGGGAGAGGCCCCTGGTGATAGAGCCGATGACATCCGGCAGGACGACCAGGAGGATGGACCCCCAGAGTGCGCCATACAGGGTGCCGATCCCGCCGATGACCGCCGCCATCAGCAGGAAGAGCGAGATGAAGAGGTTGAAGGCGCCAGGGCTCGCGCTCTGGGTCATGAATGCCATGACCGCGCCGCCGATACCGGCGGCGGCGGAACTCACGGTGAAGGCGATGACCTTGGTGCGCGCCACGTTGATGCCCGCGAGCGCCGCGGCAACCTCGTTGTCACGAACGGCTCGCATCTGGCGCCCAAAGTTGCTCCGCATGAGGTTGCGCAGCAGCACCACGACGACGGCGGCGCAGGCGATCGCGACCCAGGCCTGGAACATCTCGGTGCCCCCGCGCCCCGCGAGGAACTCGGGCCGGCGCTCGACCGTGATCCAGAGCCCCTGGTCGCCCCCGAAGACGTCGGAGAAGCGACTCGTCACGGCGGGAAGGGCAATGACGAAGGCCAGGGTCACACCGGCGAGATAGGGCCCGTGAAGACGTGCTGCCGCGAGGCCGATGACGAGACCCAACACGGTGGCGCCCACGACAGCGGCGATGATCGGGACGATGAGGAGCACGGGCCCCTCGATCTCCTGTTCCGCGAGCCCGTTGGCCGTGAACGCGTAGCAGTAGGCGCCGCACGCCATGAGCGCAGCGTGCCCGAGGGAGAGCTGCCCGTTGACGCCCGTGAGCATCGTGAGGCCCGCGACGGCGCACAGGTAGGCGGCGATGGTCGCAAGCTGGTAGTTACGGAACGGCTCGAGCACGAAGGTGAGCCCGATGACGGCGATGAGGCCGACGACGCCGATGATGACGGTGGTGCGACTGCTCATGATTCCGGTCATGCCGTGCGCTCCTTCGTGACTGAGAAGATTCCGCCGGGCTTGATCAGCAGCACGGCCAGCAGCAGGACGAGAACGGCGACCGGCGACAGCGTCGCGCCGAGGTAGCCGCTCACCCAGCTGAGGAGCACGCCCACGACGAGACCGCCGATGACGGCGCCGGGGGCCGAGTCGAGACCGCCGACGACCGCGATCGTGAACGCATATACGAAGACAAGATCGGTCGCGTGCGGGTTGAGGCCGAGCTCCGTGGGAATCACGAGGAGGGCCGCGAGTCCGCTGATGGCGGAGGCGAGCATCCAGCCGAGCGTGATCATGCGCGTCGAACGCACCCCGAGAAGCCGCGCGAGTTCCGGCGAGAACGCCGCCGCGCGCATCCGGAGTCCCACGTTGGTCTTGCCGAAGAGCACCGCGAGGCCGAGCACGACGAAGGCGACGCACACGAAGACGAAGAGGTCATATGCGGAGATCGAGAGCCCCGCCAGCCACGGCAGCGGCTCCTGGCTGAAGGGAACCGCCATGGGGTAGTAGCCGTTGCCGAAGAGCATGCCCACGACAGCCTGGATCACGAGGAGCACACCGAGCGCCGCGATCACCGAGTTCAACGGGTTCACGGGGCTCACGAAGCGCATGACACCACGTTCTACGATCAGGCCGATGGCCGCTCCCCCCAGAAGGGCGGCCACGAGACCGAGCCAGTAGTTGCCGGTCATGGATGTCACGACGAAGGCGATATACGTCGCCGCCATCGCGATGGCACCCTGCGAGAAGTTGACGATGCGCGCGGCACGCCAGATGAGCACGAGCGACAGGGCGAATGCCGCGTACACAGCACCACGGGCGAGCCCGTCGACCGTGAGGAATATGAAGCGTTCCAGTTCCATCAGAACCCCAGGTAGGTGTGTCGGAGGTCGGTGTCCGCGGCGAGTTCCGCGGCAGGGCGGGCGGCGACGACCCGACCGAGGTTCAGGACGACCCCGTGGTCGGCGATACCAAGGGCGCTGCGCACGTTCTGCTCGATGAGCAGCACGGTGAGGCCCCTCTCGTCGCGGAGCCTGCCGAGTAGCTGCAGGATCTGCGCCGTGATGCGCGGAGCCAGCCCGAGCGACGGTTCGTCGAGGAGGAGCAGCTTCGGCTTGGCCATGAGCGCACGACCGATAGCGAGCATCTGGCGTTCGCCGCCCGAGAGCTGGTGGCCCGCCGACTTGCGGCGATTCTGCAGGGGCTCGAAGAGCTCGTAGACCTCGGAGAGCGTGCGGGATGCCTCGGCGGTGTCGCGGCGCCAGAGCCCGCCCAGACGCAGGTTCTCGTCGACGGTGAGCTCAGTGATCACGCCGCGGCCCTCCGGAACGAGGGCGAGACCGTTGCGCACCATGTCTTCGACCTTCACGGTCGTGAGGTCGATGCCGCCGATGCGGATGCTCCCCGCCGTCGGCCGCACCTGGCCCATGATCGTGCGCAGAAGGGTCGTCTTGCCCGCGCCGTTCGCCCCGACGACCGCCGTGATGCTGCGGTCGGGCACGGTGAGGTCCACGTCGTGGAGCACCGTGACGGGGCCGTAGCCGGCGTGGACGCCCGAGAGAGTGAGAAGGTCGCTCACGCGGCATCCACCCCCAGATATGCCTCGGTGACGGCGGGGTTGGCGCTCACTTCGGCTGGGGTGCCCTGTGCGATGAGCTTGCCGAAGTCGAGCACCGCGATGCTGTCGCAGACCGACATGACAAGGTCGACGTGGTGCTCGACGAGCACGACCGAGCATCCATTGCCAGGAATCGAACGGATCAGGGTGGCGAGCTCCTCGATCTCCTCGTGGCCCAGCCCGCCTGCAGGCTCGTCGAGGAGCAGCAGCGAGGGCTTGCTCACGAGGGCACGGGCGATCGAGACCTTCTTGCGGATCGCGTAGGGAAGGGTGTCAGGGAGTGCGGCCGCGTAGGCGTCGATGCCGAGCGAGGCGAGCGTCGCCATCGCACGTTCCTTCTTCTCCCGCTCGCTGCGGGTCGCGCGCGGCAGGGCCAGAAGCTCCTCGAAGAAGCTGTGCTTCGTCTCGACCTGGAGTCCTGCGACGACGTTGTCGAGCACGCTCTGCCCGCCGAAGAGTCCGAGGCCCTGCAGGCTGCGGGAGATGCCGAGCCCCGTGAGGTTGTGAGTGCGGGGTCGCACCGCCCGGCCGTCGATCTCGACGCTGCCGGAGGTGGGCTTGTAGACGCCGCAGACGACATTGAAGAGCGTCGTCTTGCCCGCGCCGTTGGGGCCCATGATGCCGACGACGGACCCCGCGGGAACCGTGACGGAGACGGACTCGAGCGCGGTGAGTCCCCCGAACCTCACCGTGATGTCGCGCAGGGCGAGCCTCGGCGGTGCGCCTGCCGGGCCGGTGTCATGGGGTGTCATGTGACCACTCCTTCGTGATGCTGTGCTTGGGTTCGGGTTCGGGTTCGGGTTCGGGTGGGACTGTGATCGGGGTGCTGCTGTCGGGCGGTATTGCTTTGGTGGTGCCTTCGGGCGGGGCTGATGTCAGGAGGTGCTGAAGTCGACCACAAGACGGCCGACCGTGCTGCCGTCGCCGAGACGCTGGACGGCGTCCGCGGCGTCAGCGAAAGGGACGACCTCGCTCACAAGGGGCCGGATGGCGCCCTCGTTGGCGAGTCGCGTGAGTTCTTGGTGGGCGAGCGGAACAAGTTCGGGCGCCTTGCTCTGGTACAGGCCCCAGTGGAGGCCGACGACGCTGTAGTTCTTGACGAGCGCGTGATTCGCCTTGGCCGACTGGATCTCCCCGCCGGCGAAGCCGACCACGATGATGCGCCCCTCGAAGGCGATGCACTTGGTGGAGCGTTGGAAGGTCTCGCCGCCCACCGGGTCGTAGATGACGTCGGCACCGCGACCGCCCGTGTGCTCGTTCACGACCGCGACGAAGTCCTCGTCGCGACGATTCACGACGACGTCCGCACCCGCGTCGAGGGCCACCTGCCGCTTCGCCTCGCTCCCGACGACACCGATGACCGTCGCGCCTGCCGCCTTGCCGAGCTGCACGGCGGCCGTGCCGACGCCGCCAGCTGCCGCGTGCACCAGGAGCGTCTCACCCGCCTGCAGTTGGCCGCGACGGTGAAGGCCGAACCACCCTGTCTGGTGACCGATGATGAGAGCGGATGCCTCGGCATCCGTCAGCCCTTCGGGAGCCGGGAACGTCGAGGCAGCGGGCACGACGACCGTCTCGGCCATGACCCCGATGTGTGAGGAGATGACGCGATCGCCCACCGCGAAGCCCTCGACCCCCTCGCCGAGGGCGACAACCTCGCCGCAGACCTCGATACCGGGGCTGAACGGCAGCTCGGGCTTGACCTGATACTCGCCGCGCGAGAGAAGCACGTCCGGGAAGTTGATCGCGACGGCGCGCGTGCGAAGCGCGACCTCTCCCGCACCGGGCGCGGGCTCGTCGATCTCGACGACCTTCATGACGTCACGCGGCTCTCCGTGGGCCGTCACCTGCCACGCCCTCATGCCTTCACCTCCGGCGTACGCAGCGATGTGATGTAGAGCTCCGTCAGCTGGCGTGCGAGCTCCTGCCGCGTGAGGTCACCATCTGGGGAGTACCAGTGGGACAGATAGTGGGGGTTCGCGAAGAAGTTCGCCGTCAGCACGATTGCGGGGATGTCGGTGCGGAAGACGCCCGCCTGCTGCCCCCGCGCGAGGGCGGAGGCGAAGACATCGTTGTACTCGCGACGCCGGCGCTTGACCTCGCGCTGCCGCTCCTCCGAGAGCATGTGCTGCGAACGGAAGAAGACAGCGCCCTCACGGATCCAATCGCTCGACGTGACGATGACGTCCTCACAGATGAGGCGCATTGTCTCGAGCGGGTCGAGACCGCGGGCGACGATCTCCTCGAGATGCTCACGCTGGAGCGAGAGCAGACGGTCGTAGATGTCGAAGAGGAGGTCGTCCTTCGACGAGAAGTAGTGGTAGAGCGCGCCCTTGGTGACCCCGGCGGCATCCACGATCTGCTGCACGCTCGTCTTCGCGTAGCCCTGGGTCGAAAAGAGCTCTACCGAAACCCGCTGGAGCTCTTCCTGAATGTTCACTGTCTTCTTCATTGATCGACTATCCCACGCGGCCTATCCCACGGAAGCGAGGGAGCCCCCGCCGTCGATCACGATGGTCTGGCCGGTGATCCACGCGGCATCCTGGGAGAGAAGGAAGGTGACGGGGCCCGCGACATCGTCGGGGTGCCCGAGGCGACCGAGCGGATAGTCGGCCACGACCTCCGCCTCGCGCCCCTCATAGAGGGCTTTGGCGAAGTCGGTCTTGATGACAGCCGGAGCGACCGCATTGACGCGGATGCTCGGCGCAAGCTCGTGCGCCAGCTGCGTGGTCAGGGAGATGAGCGCCGCCTTTGAGACGCCGTAGAACGCGATGCCGGGGGATGCCCCGAGCGCCGAGATCGATGAGATGTTGACGATCGAATTGCGCAGGCCGGCTGCGACCGCGTCTCGGCTCCAGGCGAGGGCGCCGACGACGTTGACGTCGAGGATCTTGCGGACCACGGAGTCCTCAATCTCGAGGGCCGGCCCGTATGCGGGGTTGATGCCCGCGTTGTTGACGAGGAAGTCGAGGCCGCCGAGTGTGGCGATACGCTCGAAGACCTCGGCGCGGTGTGCAGGGTCGTCGGCTTTGCCCGCAACGCCGATCGCGACATCCGGCCCGCCCAGGCTCTCGACGGCAGCATCCAGCTGCTCCTGCCCGCGTGCCGTGATCACGACACGCCCGCCGTCGGCGACGATGCGCTCGGCGATTGCCAGACCGATGCCTCGACTTGCGCCGGTGACCAGCGCCGTCGTGCCGTCGAATCGACCCACGTTCACTCCCTCGTGACTCCTGCGAGGTCGGCTCTGGATTCAGAACCGACCAGTTGGTATGTTCACCCTACAGGCATCACTACCGTGCGCCGCAAGAGATTTCTGTACCGAATTCCTCACGATGCAAAGGAGCTTCGAATGAGTGACATCGCGCCCACAAGCAAGGCGGTCGTGCACGGCGACAACGACCCACGCTTCGACCCTGTCCGCGAAGAGTTCGAGCGACGACTCGAAAGCGGGGAAGAGCTCGGCGCCTCGATTTCGGCCACGATCGACGGCGAACCCGTGATCGACCTATGGGGCGGTTGGGCCGACGAGGCGCGCAGCACCGAGTGGGAGCGCGACACCATCACCAACGTGTGGTCCACGACCAAGACCGTCACGGCGCTCGCCGTACTCATGCTGGTGGATCGCGGGGAGGTCGACCTTGAGGCCCCGGTCGCCCGATACTGGCCCGAATTCGCGCAGAACGGCAAGGCCGACATCACGGTCGCACAGGTCATGTCCCACACCTCGGGCGTGAGCGGATGGGCGCCTCCCTTCGTCACGGAGGACATGTTCGACCACGCGAGGGCCGCGGCGGCGCTTGCCGTGCAGGAGCCGTGGTGGGAGCCGGGCACGGCATCCGGCTACCACCTGCTCAACTACGGTCACCTGCTCGGCGAGATCGTGCGTCGAGTGACGGGCAAGAGTCTCGGCGCCTTCGTGCGCGACGAGATCGCGCGGCCCCTGGGCGCGGACTTCCACATCGGTCTCGCGCCGAGCGACGCGAAACGCGTGAGCCCCGTGGTGCCGCCGCCGCCCGCGCAGCTCGACCTCTCACAGCTGCCGCCGGAGCATCCCGCCGTCCGCACCTTCGTGGCGCCCGTGCTCGACGCGACCGCCACCTGGAGCGACGAGTGGCGTCGCGCGGAGATCGGGGCGGCCGGCGGCCACGGCAACGCACGCTCCGTCGCGCGCATCCAATCCGTCATCACGAATGGCGGCGAGGTCGACGGCGTGCGTCTGCTCTCCCCCGAAACGATCGAGCGCATCTTCGAGGAGCGCTCGAACGGCCTCGACCTCGTACTGTTCCAGCACCTGCGCTTCGGCATCGGCTACGCGCTCCCGAGCCCCGGCCAGCCGGCGATCCCTCAGCGCGACCGGCTCGCCTACTGGGGTGGCTGGGGAGGCTCACTCATCGTCAACGACGTGGGGCGCGGCGCCACCTTCGCCTACGTCATGAATCGGATGTCGGCAGGCATCATCGGCTCCCCCCGCAGTGACGCCTACCTCGCGGCATTCGACGCGGCGCTCGGGGAGGGCTAGGTAGCCAGCTAGCGGAAAGGGACGGGCTCGCCCAGCCACTGGGAGAACGTGGCGCGCAGATCATCGGAGATCGGGCTCGGCCGCCCCGTGGCCGTGTCAACCATGACGAGGGTCGTGCTCGCGACCGCGTAGACCGTCGAGCCGTCCGCCTCGCCCAGCTCGTAGCCCAGATCGACGCTCGAACCACCCACGCGGGTGACCCACAGGCGCACGGTGAGCGGTTCGGCGCGGTAGTTCAGGGGGGCGCGGTATTCGATGCGGTGGCCCGCGACGAGACCGTTCGACCCCTCCGGGAAGAGATCGAAGACGCTGAGCCCCGGGTCGACGCCCTCGGCCGCGGCATCCCCGAGCGGCGGCGAGAAGATCGCGAAGCGCGTGTCCTCCAGATAGCGCACGAAGAACACGTTGTTGACGTGGCCGTAGGAGTCCATGTCGCCCCAGCGGATCGCCACCTTTGCCTCAGGCATTCGTAACCCCTTCTCTTTCATCCCCGGAAGGCTATAACATACCGTCTAGTCGGTTTGCCCGGCGGGAGGTCTTCGATGTCGCAGCTTCTGCATCCGGTGAGCGCCGGGCCGAACGATCGGCTTGCGTTCAGCACCCAGCTCGATGCCGGCGCGCTCTCTGCGCGCGCTATCGAGCGAGCCCAGAACAGCCTGCCATGGCTCCGAGAGATGCCGGCCCGGCGCGTGGCCGTGCTCGACCGGGTGACACAGGCGGGCATCCGATCGTTCCAGGCCTACTTCAGAGATCCCGACTCTGCCGACCCCATGGAGATGTTCGCGGTCGCGCCGCGCGAACTCGTGCGCTCCGTGACCCTGCAGCAGACGCTGCAGCTCATGCGGGTCACCTCCTCTGTCGTCGAGGAGACCGTCGCGACCGCCCGCGAGCGCGAGGCGAGCGTCGTCTTCTCCCGCCAGCTGGCGTTCGCCGCCGCAGAGCTCTACGCGACAGTCGGTGACGGAAGCGGGCTCTGGGAGCGCAGGCTCGAGCAGTACGTCGTCGACGCCGCCTCCCGCGGTCCCCTCAGCGACTCGCTTCACCAGCGCATTCGGGCCGTCGGATGGCGCGGCTACGGTTCCGTTGTCGCCGCCATCGGCGCCCTGCCTGAGGATGGCGACACCGACCGGCTGCGCCGTCTCGCCTGGGACGCGGGCGCTGACGTGCTCGTGGGGACGTGGGAGGATCGCCTCGTCGCGATCGCCTCCGTCGTCGAGGGACACGAGGCCGATGACATCCGGGGTGTCGTCGCCGCCATCGCCGACGGCTTCGGAGCCGGACCCGTGCTCGCCGGCCCCGCCGTCGCCGACATGACGGAGGCGTGGCGCTCGCTTGCGGCAGCATCCGTCGCGGCGGATGTCGTCGCTGCAAGCGATGCGACCACCCGCGTCATCGAGGCGGACGATCTTCTGCCGGAGCGGGCACTCGCGGGCGATGACCTCGCGCGCGCCGCGCTCGTCGAGCGCGCCTACACGCCCTTGCGCAAGGCACGCCAGCCGCTCCTGGAGACGGCTCGCCGCTTCGTCGAGGCGGGTGGCGCTGTGGAGGTCGCAGCCCGGCGGCTCGATGTGCACCCCAACACGGTGCGCTACCGCCTCAAGCGCATCGCCGAGGTGACCGGTCTCGACCCCACGGCGGCGCGCGACTCCTTCGTGCTGCAGTGCGCCCTACGACTGGGGCTCATGCAGGAGGCGCGGGGCTAGTCGCCTGCCGGAAGGGCCAGATCGAGAACATCCGTCGACTGAAGTCTGCCCTGCGCGACTGCAGCCTCGACGAGCAGCTCGACCGCGTCGCGGTCGACCTCGGCGGTGAACGTCGGCAGCTGCACGCGGGTGCGGACCTGGGAGTGCGCTGCAATCGTCGCCGCGATGTGGTCGCGGGTCTCGGTCTGGTGCTCTGTCGCGTAGCCGAGGGAGCGGGCGACCGCCGCCGCGAAACGCTCCACAAGCCCGGGGTCGCCCTCGGCCGTCGCCACCGAGGTGAAGTAGCCCGTCACCGTGAGGTTCGCCGCGAACTCGGCGTGCGGATAGGCGATAGCGGTCATCCCGTCGATCTTGCCGGCCGTCGCGAAGGGCTCGACGATGACAGCAGCGTCGACCGTGCCCGCCGCGAGCGACTCACTCGCATCGAGGTAGGGCACCGTCTGCCAGTCGATGGACGCCGGGTCGGCCCCTTCCGCCTCCAGGATGGCGGCGAGCACGACGTGGTTGGTGGCCCCCAGCGCTTCGACGCCGACGCGTCGCCCCGCGAGATCGGCGAGCGTCGTGATCTCCGAGGCGGCGGGGACCATGAGGGCCGTGTAGTCGCCAAGGATATTGCCGGATGTCGCGGCGGCACCGCTCACAACTGTGACCTCCCTCCCCTCCTCGGCCGCCTCGAGCACGGAGAGGATGTCGGCGTAGCCGAAGTCGTAGCTGCCCTGCTCGACAGCTGACACGATGCCCGTCGTCGAGGGAGCGAGGGAGTCGATGCGGAGGGTGATGCCCTCCTCTGCGAAGAAACCCTGCTCAAGGCCGAGATAGAGGGGTGCGAGATCCGCCCCGGGCATGACCCCGACGGTGACGGCGACGGGACTGCTCGCCCCCGCAGGGCTCGGGCCGCAGCCGGAGAGGACAAGGGTCACGGCGAGGGCACCGGCGACGGCGCCAGGGACGTTCTTAGGCAAAGCAGCTCCTGGGGTCGAGGCGCGACAGTCCGCGCCGCGCCACCCTCCCAGTTCCGCTCGACGCGGCGATGGAGCTGCGGTGAACGAGGAGTGAAGAAGCTAGGGAAGCAGGGCGCCCAGGTCAGGGGCCCTGGCAATGAGGCCGTACTCCAGCGCGGAGTCGGCGAGCGCCTGCGCGGCGTCGCGGTCGATCTCCGTCGAGAACGCGGGAAGGATCAGCCGTGTGCGCACCCGGGCATCCGAGGACAGGAAGGTGCTGATGTTGGTGCGCACAGCGTTGTCATTGCTCTCGGCCGCCTCGAAGGACTCCGCGAGCGCCGCGACGAACGATTCGACGACGTCGGACCTCTCGCTCGCCGTCGCCGTGGAGGTGAAGTAGCCGGAGACGGTCAGCTTCTCGTCGAACTCCGCGTAGGGGTGCGAGATGATGCGCAGACCATCCAGCCGCGCGGCGGTGAGATACGGCTCGACCATGAGAGCGGCCGTGACCATTCCCCCCTCTATCGCCTTCCGGGCATTGATGAAGGGGATGGCCTCGAGGGTCATGGTGGAGGAATTGCCGCCGGCAGCGTCGACTGCCGCGCGCACGACGACCTCGTTGGTCGTGCCGAGAGTGTCAACGGCGACCTTGCGCCCCGTGAGGTCAGACACGTCGTCGATGTCGGAGGCCGCCGTCACGATGCCCGCATAATCGGCCCGAGCATCCCCCGAGGTGTCGGCCGCACCGCTGACGATCTGCAGCTCGGAACCGTTCTCCTGCGCGGCCAGGATCGAGATGATGTCCGCGTAGCCGATGTCGTAGCGGCCCTCATCGACGGCCCGGACGATGTCAGCCGTCGTCGCGGCGAGCGAGTGGACCGTCACGTCGATGCCGTGCTCGGCGAAGATGCCGTCCTTGATGCCGACGTAGAGCGGTGCGAGGTCGGCGCCCGGCATGACACCGACGGTCACCGAGGCGGTCTGCCCTTCCGCCGAAGCGGCGGCCGAGCATCCTGTCAGCAGCACGGTCAGGACTGCCGCGGCGGCGGCGACGGTACGGGTACGTCGCATGGGATGCTCCTCGCTTCGGGTGCGCTTCGGTCCGGAGCATCGGCGATCCGAGAGTCAGTCTCACATACCGCATCCGTCAGCGACCCGCCCCAAGACGGGGGGTTAGTGCATCGCCTACGGCAGGAGCGCCTCCAGATCGGGGACCTGCGTGATGAAGCCGTGGTCGACGGCGGCCGCAGCGAGCTTCTCGAGGGCATCCCGGTCGAACTCGCGCGTGAAGCGCGGCAGCGTGAGCCGGGCCTCGACGGCGGCTTCGGAGGAGAGGTAGGTTCCGATGTTGGTGCGCACCTCGTACGTCTCCTCCTCGGCGTAGGCGAACGATGCGTCGAGCGCCGTGATGAAGCGCTCCACCAGCTCCGGGTCGTCCTCAAGCAGGCCGCTCGAGGCGACATAACCCGACACGGTCAGCTCGGAGTCGAACTCCGCGTAGGGGTAGGAGATGACGCGGAAACCCGCCAGCCTCGCCTGCGTCACGAAGGGCTCGACGACAAGGGCTGCATCCACGCGCCGCGACGTCAACGCCTCACTCGCGTCGACGAAGGGGATCTCGTGCCACGAGACGCTCGAGACCTCGATACCGGATGCCTCAACGGCACTCTTGGCGACGAGGTCGTTGATGGTGCCCTCCGCGTCGACGCTCATGTGGAGGAAGCGCAGGTCGTCGAGGGAATCCACGGCGGAACTCGGATGCACGACGATTGCGGCATAGTCGAGGCGCGGGTCTCCCGTGGTGGCAGCGGCACCGCTGATGACCTCGAGTCCGAGCCCAGCCTCCTTCGCCTCCATGATGGACACGGCATCCGCGAAGCCGAAGTCGAACTTCTCCTGGTCGACCGCGCTCAGCACGGCCGAACTCGAGGCTGCGAGCGAGTTGATCGTGAGGTTGATCCCCTGCTCCGCGAAGAAGCCCTGCTTGACGCCCATATAGAGCGGGGCGAGGTCTGCGCCCGGAGTGACACCGATCGTGACGGTGGTCTGCGTCACGGCGTCCGCCGGGGCGGTCGAGCATCCGCTCGCGAGGGCGGGAAGCGCGATGACGATCGCGAGCGCGGCAATTGACTTCTTCACTGGGATCGGCTTTCGGTGTCGCGTAGTCGGGTCTGCGCACATCGGACCCGGGAGTCCTCCGCAAAGAATGCCACGATGACACACGGAAGCCGTAACCCGGTATGCCCCGATCGGGGGACAGAGGCATCCGGAACCGCTGGTATCTCGACGTCAAGACACTTTGACACCGGCAGGTAGGATTGGTGCGGCCCTAAGAGAGGAAACAGACCACCGTGGCAAAGATCAAGGTTGAAGGAACCGTCGTCGAGCTCGACGGCGATGAGATGACCCGCATCATCTGGCAGAAGATCAAGGACACCCTGATCCACCCCTACCTCGACGTGACGCTCGAGTACTACGACCTCGGCATCGAGAAGCGTGACGAGACCGACGACCAGATCACGATCGACGCGGCCCACGCCATCCAGAAGCACGGCGTCGGCGTCAAGTGCGCGACGATCACCCCCGACGAGGCCCGCGTCGAGGAGTTCGGCCTCAAGAAGATGTGGAAGTCGCCCAACGGCACCATCCGCAACATCCTGGGCGGCGTCATCTTCCGCGAGCCCATCATCATCTCGAACATCCCCCGCCTCGTGCCCGGCTGGAACAAGCCGATCATCATCGGCCGTCACGCCTTCGGCGACCAGTACCGCGCGACGGACTTCAAGTTCCAGGGCGAGGGCACGCTGACGGTCGAGTTCACCCCGAAGGACGGCGGCGAGCCGCAGAAGTTCGAGGTCTACCAGGCGCCCGGCGACGGCATCGCGCAGGTGCAGTACAACCTGGATGCGAGCATCCGCGACTTCGCGCGTGCCTCCATGAACTACGGCCTCAGCCGCAACTACCCCGTGTACCTCTCGACGAAGAACACGATCCTCAAGGCCTACGACGGTCGCTTCAAGGACATCTTCGAGGAGATCTACGAGACCGAGTTCAAGGCCAAGTTCGAGGAGGCCGGCCTCACCTACGAGCACCGCCTCATCGACGACATGGTCGCCTCCGCCATGAAGTGGGAGGGCGGCTACGTGTGGGCCTGCAAGAACTACGACGGTGACGTGCAGTCTGACACGGTCGCGCAGGGCTTCGGCTCGCTCGGCCTCATGACGTCGGTGCTCTCGACGCCGGACGGCAAGGTCGTTGAGGCCGAGGCGGCGCACGGCACCGTGACGCGCCACTACCGTCAGCACCAGGCCGGCAAGCCCACCTCGACGAACCCGATCGCCTCGATCTTCGCCTGGACGCGCGGCCTCGCGCACCGCGGCAAGCTCGACGGCAACCAGGAGCTGATCGACTTCAGCCTCACGCTTGAGGACGTCGTCATCAAGACGGTCGAGTCCGGCAAGATGACGAAGGACCTCGCTCTCCTCGTCGGCCCCGAGCAGGGCTACCAGACGACCGAGGAGTTCCTCGCGACGCTCGACGAGAACCTCAAGGAGCGCATGGGCGCTTAAAACGCCACTAGCGACGTCGAAGGCCTCCGCTCCGATGAGCGGGGGCCTTCGACGTGATGCACCCCATCTCGTCCTCCAGAGGGAGGACACCAGATCACGGATTGGTAACGAGTAGGTAGGAATACCCCCCACGCGGGGGTAGACGGATGCTTATAGTTCCTCTGGTCTCGCCCTTTGGCGACCACTGGCGCTCCCCCTCGAGAACTGGACACTCCGTGAAGCTACGCCTCGCCTCCACACTGGCCGCCGTCGCACTCGTTGCGACCTCACTCGTGGGGGGAGGGACACCCGCCGCTGCTGCGCCACCATCCAACCTCGGGGGCACGATCGGCTCGAGCGGCCAGACCGCCTTCACCCCCGGCCGCTACATCGTGACGCTCGCCGACAAGCCCGTCGCCACCTATGACGGCGGCGTGCGCGGCTTCGACGCCACGACTCCTGAGAAGGGCGAACAGCTCAACCCCAAGCGGCAGGCCGTGCAGGAGTACGACGACTACCTCGTCGACACGCAGAGGGAGGTTGCGGCATCCGTCGGCGCCGAGATCGACGCCTCCTACACGCTCGCGACCAACGGCTTCTCGGCCGACCTCACGGTCGAGCAGCTCGCGGCGCTCTCCGCCAACAAGATGGTCGCCTCGCTCGTGCCCGATGAGCTCAAGCAGGTGACCGAGGTGCAGCGCTCGACCGAGTTCCTCGGCCTTGAGGGTGAGAACGGCGTGTGGGCGGCCACCGGCGGTGCCGAGACCGCGGGCGAGGGCGTCGTGGTCGGCGTGCTCGACACCGGCATCGCCCCCGAGAACCCGGCCTTCGCGGGCGAGCCGCTCGGCACGACGGCGGGCCCTGAGCCCTACCGCGAGGGCGATGCGATCGTCTACGCCAAGAGCGACGGTGGCACCTTCCGCGGCGCCTGCGAGACGGGCGAGCAATTCACCGCCGATGACTGCAACACCAAGGTCATCACGGCCCGCTACTTCGTCGCGGGCTTCGGCGCGGTCAACCTCGGCGGCACCGACCTCGGCGAGTACGTCTCCCCGCGTGACGGCGACGGGCACGGCTCGCACACCGCCAGCACGGCCGCGGGCAACCTCAACACCCCCGCGAACGTCGCGGGCCAGGACTTCGGCACCTTCAGTGGCGTCGCCCCGGCCGCCAAGATCGCCGCCTACAAGGTCTGCTGGACGGGCCCGGACCCCGCCGACACGGCAGACGACGGATGCACGACCACTGACCTCCTCTCGGCCATCGACCAGGCCGTGGCCGACAGCGTCGACGTCATCAACTTCTCCATCGGCGGCGGCTCCGCACAGAGCACGGCCGAGCCGACGGACCTTGCGTTCCTCGGCGCCGCGGCCGCCGGCATCTTCGTCGCCGCCTCGGCGGGCAACGCCGGACCGGGTGCAACGACGCTCGACAACGCGTCCCCCTGGATCACGACCGTCGCGGCGAGCACCATCCCCAACTACGAGGCCACCGTCGAGCTGGGCAACGGCGAGCAGTTCGTCGGGGCCTCCGCCACAGTCGACCGGACGGAGGGCGCCGAGCCCGTGAGCGGGCCCCTCGCCGCGGCATCCGACCTCGCCCTCCCGGGGGCGGAGCAGGCGAACCTGTGCCTCGCGGGCACGCTCGACCCGGCCCTCACCGCCGGCAAGATCGTCGTCTGCGAACGCGGCGTGAGCGCCCGCGTCGACAAGTCCGCCGAGGTGGCGCGCGCGGGAGGCATCGGCGTGGTGCTCGTCAACGTCGACTTCAGCTCGACCGACCTCGACACGCACATCATCCCGACCGTGCACCTCGACGCCGACGCCCACGACGCTGTGCTCGCCTACGCGGCGACTCCGGATGCCACGGCGACGCTGCTGCCCGGAAATCTCACGGGCGTCGAGACCCCCACGCCGCAGGTCGCGGGCTTCTCCTCGCGGGGACCCATCGAGGTCGACGGCAGCGACATCATCAAGCCCGACATCACGGCACCCGGCGTGGGAATCCTCGCCGCGACCGCGAACCCGCAGGACGGCGAACCGACCTACGCGTTCCTCTCTGGCACGTCGATGTCATCGCCGCACATCGCGGGCCTCGCGGCCCTCTACCTGGGCGAGCGCCCCACCGCGACGCCCGCCGAGATCAAGTCGGCCTTCATGACGACCGCCTACAACACGGTCGACCGTGAGGGCGCACCCGTGACCGACCCCTTCACGCAGGGCGCCGGGCACGTCGACCCGACCGAGTTCTTCGAGCCCGGCCTGCTCTACCTCAACGACACCCCCGACTGGCTCTCCTACCTCGAGGGGGCCGGGTATGACGTGCTCGACCCCGCCGTCGAGCCCATCGACCCGAGCGACCTCAACCTCGCCTCGATCGGCGTCGGCTCGCTCACGGGGACTGAGACGATCACACGCAGCGTGACCTCGACCCAGGCGGGCACATTCACGGCGGCGATCAACATCCCCGGCATCCAGGCGACGGTCGAGCCCTCGACACTCACCTTCGCCGCGGCCGGCGAGACCCAGACGTTCACGATCACGGTGACGCGAACGGATGCTCCCCTCGACGTCTTCTCGACGGGCTTCCTCACCTGGACGAGCGGCTACACCGAGGTGCGCAGCCCCATCGCCATTCGTCCTGTGACGATCGTGGCGCCCGACGATGTGACGGGCGAGGGCGTCTCGGGAGCCGTCGACGTGACGGTGACCCCGGGTGGGACGGGTGAGATCCCGCTCCAGACGACGGGCCTCACTCCGGGCATCCTGCACCCCGACCCCACGGGCGTGGAGACGGAGCATTCCGGCTCGGGCACCAACGGTGACTCCTTCACCTATGACGTGACGGTTGCGGAGGGCGCGGAGTACGCCCGCTTCGACCTCGACTCGATCGACGACACGGCCGATCTCGACCTCGTGGTCTACCAGCTCAATGCGGACGGCGTGCCCATCGCGGGCTGGCAGTCAGCGAGCGGCGCGGCCGATGAGCGGGTGAACCTCGTCGACCCGGCACCCGGTGCCTACCGGGCGATCGCCTCCGTGTATGCCGCGAACCCGCCGACCGCGTTCGACTTCACCAGCTACGTCGTCGTGCCGGGCGGGGCGCCCCTTGCACTCGACCCCTCCGTGCTGCCGGGTGTGCAGGGCGAGCCCGTGACCTACACGGCATCGTGGGCAGGCCTCGAGCCCTACAGCCGCTACCTCGGGCTCATCGAGTACGGGAAGACGGGCGAGTTCACGGTGCTGCAGGTCACGACCGCGGAGGGCGCAGAGCCGGAGGCCCCCGTCAACACGGCTCCCCCGACCATCTCGGGTGAACCCGTCGTGGGCGCGACCCTCACGGCAAGCCCGGGTGAGTGGGACTCCGAGGATCTCGAGTTCAGCTACCAGTGGCAGGCCGACGGGGTCGACATCGAGGGTGCCACGGGCGCCGAATACACGGTGCGCCCCGAGGATGCCGGCGCCGCGATCTCGGTCGTCGTGACGGCGAGCGCCGCGGAGCGCCCGAGCGGCACCGCGACGTCCGAGCAGGTCGTCATCGCGCACAGCTCGACGACCAAGCTCTCACTGTCGAGCAGCATCGGCTTCTCGTGGCAGCGCATCACAGCGCGGGTGACGGTCGCGAGCGGGGCTGAGTCGACCGAGGGCACCGTGATCGTGCGCGTCGACGGCCGCCAGGTGGCGTCGACCCCGCTCGAGGCGGACGGCTCGGTCAACGTGCGGCTCCCGCGCATCCGCTTCGGCGCCCACAAGGTGCAGGCGGAGTTCGTGCCCGCCGACTCAGGAGTCGTCACGGGCAGCGACAGCAACACGCGCCGGCTCTGGATCCTCTTCTAGGCTCAGCACGACGAAGGCCCCCGAGCGTGTGCTCGGGGGCCTTTGCTGTATGAGGAGTGCTACGCCGTGACCTCGGGGCGTGCCTCGCTGCGCGGGGCCGAGAGCACCTCGACCTTGCGCGGCTTGGCCCGCTCGCTGATGGGGATCATGACGCTGAGCACGCCGTTGTCGTAGTGCGCGCTGATGCGGTCGGTGTCGAGACCATCGCCGAGGTTGAGCTGGCGCATGTAGCTGCCGCTCGGGCGCTCGTGAGCGAGCCACGTGACGCCCTCGTCGCTGCGCGGGGTGCGCTCTGCGCGGATGGTCAGCACCTGGCCGTCGATGTCAACGTCGATCGAGCCCGGGTCGACACCGGGCATGTCGGCGCTCAGCACGTAGTGGTCGCCCTCCTTGTGGAGGTCGATGGGCATGAGCCTGGGGCTGCGCTGCGCATCGAAGAGCTGTGCGGCAACGCGGTCCAGTTCACGGAACGGATCGAAGGTCATAGCCATAGTTCGTCAACTCCTTCACGTATCGGCCGCTTTCGCGGGGTGCGATCTGTACCTTGAGTCACTTCGACTCAACTTGCTTAGAGATTAGCACTCTCGACACGAGAGTGCCAGTTTCGGAAAAAGTTCTTGCAATAGGGTTTGTTCGTAAGGTGTACTAACAAACATGACACGGGAGTCCTTCGCGGGAATACGACAGCTCAGGCCCAGCCGCAAGCTGCTCCCCGAGCACGCGCGCGGTCACAATCGTTCCCTCGTGCTGCAGACCCTCTACCGCGCGAGCGGCAAGAGCCGTGCCGACCTCGCCCGTGACACCGGCCTCACCCGCGTCACGATCTCCGACCTCATCGCCGAGCTCATGCTCGAGGGTCTCGTCATCGAACTCGGCCAGCGCGAAGGCGAGGCGCGCCCCGGCAAGCCGGCGACCCTCCTCGATCTCAAGCGCGACGCCTTCCAGATCGTCGGCATCGATCTCAGCGCCTTCGAGATCTTTCGCGGCGCGCTCCTCAGCGTCGACGGTGAGGTGCTCCACTCGGCCGAGATTCCCCTCGCCGGCAGCACGGGGGCGGATGCCACAGCCAAGGTCTTCGCCCTCGCCGAGGAGCTCGTGGCCGCCGCCACCTCACCCGTGCTCGGGATCGGCGTCGGCTCCCCCGGCGTCGTCGCGCTCGACGGAACCGTCCTCGGCGCCCCCAACCTCGGCTGGCGGCACGAACCGCTCCAGACCGCCCTCTCAGCCCACTTCGACCTGCCGGCCGTCGTCGCGAACGACGCCAACGCGGCCGTGCTCGCCGAGCACAGCTTCGGCGGCAGCGAAGGCGACCTCATGCTCGTCAAGGTAGGGCACGGCGTCGGAGCCGGCCTCCTGCTGGGCGGCTCCCTCCTGCACGGCAGCCGCTTCGCCGCCGGTGAGCTCGGGCACGTCGTCGTCGGCACTCACGGCGGTCCGCTCTGCGTCTGCGGCAAGCACGGATGCCTCGAGACCTGGCTAGCGACGCCGAGACTCGACGCGGCGCTAGCGGAGGCACGGTCATCCGGAACGCCCACCGAGCCGATCCTCACGGAGGCGGGCCGGCACCTCGGCATCGCCCTCGCGCCCGTCATCGCGGCCCTCAACCTTCCGGAGATCGTGCTGAGCGGTCCCCGCGAACTCCTCGACGGCGCCCTCACGGACGCCGCCGTCGACACCCTGCGCAACCGAACCATGGCCGAGATCCATGGTGAGCTCTCGGTGCGCATGACCACCCTCGGCGAGGACATCGTCGTGCGCGGCGCCGCCGCCATGGTCCTGTCGAAGCAACTCGGGGTCTCCTGACCGCGAGAGGCGTGGCGGCCGCCCGGCCGTCGCGAAGCAGCACCACCCGCACCCAAGAGAAGGAAACGAAATGACGAGGAAGAAGACGCTCGGCCTCATGGCCGTCGCGACGGCATCCGCCCTCATTCTCGCCGGTTGCTCCACCACCGAACCGGCCGAAGCAGGCGGCACCGACATCACCCTCTGGCTGATGGGCGGTGACACCCCGGACGAGCTGCGCGACTACCTTGCAACGGAATACGCAGACGCGACCGGGGGCACCCTCACTATCGAGGAGCAGTCGTGGGGCGACGCCATCGCGAAGCTCACCACGGCACTGCCTGACGCCGAGAATACCCCCGACGTCGTGGAGATCGGCAACACGTGGTCGCCCACCTTCACCAATGCGGGTGCCTTCAGCGACTTGAGCGACATGTATGAGGAGCTCGGCGGCGACAAGCTGCTCGACTCCTTCGTGGAGGTCGGCACGGTCGACGGCGCCCACTACGCCCTGCCCTACTACTTCGGCTCGCGCTACGTGTTCTACCGCAAGGACATCTGGGCCGCCGCCGGCAAGGAGGTGCCCGAGACGCTCGAGGAGTTCAACGCGACTGTCGCCGACCTGGCGAGCGACACCCAGTCCGGCTTCTACATCGGCGGCGAGGATTGGCGCAACGCGATCTCGTGGGTCTTCGCCAACGACGGAGAGCTCGCGGTCAAGGAAGGCGACGAGTGGGTCTCGACCCTCTCCGACCCGAACACGATCGAAGGGCTCGAGCAGTTCCAGGCGCTCTTCCAGAACGCCTCCAACGCGCCCGTGACCGAGGCCGACAGTACCCCGTGGGTCAACATCAACAACAACGAGTCGACGGGTGCCCCCGAGTCCGCCACCATCATCGCCCCCGGTTGGGCGCACTGGTCGATCGGTGACCTCGCGCCGGACCCCGAGGACGACACCAAGACGGTCGCCACGTGGAACGACGACGTCTTCGGCGTCTTCCCGCTCCCCGGCAAGGACGGTGGCGCGGCCCCCGTCTTCGCGGGCGGCTCCAACATCGCCATCTCTGCGGCGAGCCAGAACCAGGATGCGGCGCGCGAGCTGCTGAAGATCATCTTCAGTGAGGAGTACCAGCAGATGCTCGGCGAGAACGGGCTCGGCCCCGGCAACACGGACTACGTCTCCGCCCTCGGCGACGACCAGTTCGCGCAGGCGCTCATCGACTCCGCCGTCGCCTCCAAGCTCACCCCCGCTGCACCCGGCTGGGCCGCCGTCGAGGGCTCCGGCCTGCTGGAGGAGTTCTTCGGCAAGGTCGCCGCCGGCGGCGACATCGAAGCCCTCGCTGCCGAGTACGACGAGCAGATCACGCCGCTGCTCGCCGGCTGACATCAGAAAGGAGGGGCGCCGTGAAGCGCATCCCACAGGCACTGCTGCTTCCGGCGCTCCTCATTCTGCTGGTCGGCCTCGGCTACCCGGTCGGATGGCAGCTCGTCACCTCACTCCAGGAATACGGCCTCGCCCAGCAGTTCGGCCGGCCGGCGCCCTTCGTCGGCTTCGCCAACTACCTCGAATTGGCGAGCGATCCCACCCTGTGGGCCGTCGTCATCCGCTCGATCGTCTTCTGCGTCGTCACGGCCACGCTCACGCTCGTCGTCGGCATGGCGCTGGCCCTGCTCATGATGGCGGTCGGCCGCATCCCGCGGCTCATCCTGCAGATCGCCCTCCTGCTCGCGTGGGCCATGCCGGTCGTCGCCGCCATGACCGTCTGGATCTGGCTCTTCGACCGCCGGCGCGGGGTCATCAACTACCTGCTCGACCTCATCCCCGGCGTCGACATGAACCGCTTCAACTGGCTTGAGCAGCCGAGCACCTTCTTCATCGTCGCGAGCATCATCGTCATCTGGATGTCGGTGCCCTTCGTCGCCTTCTCCGCCTATGCCGGCCTCACGCAGGTCTCCGAGGAGGTGCTCGAGGCGGCCCAGCTCGATGGGGCAAGCGGATGGCAGCGACTGAAGAACGTCATCCTGCCCATGATCCGCCCCGTCATCATGATCGTCTTCCTCCTGCAGCTCATCTGGGACCTGCGCGTCTTCACGCAGATCACGATGCTGCAGGATGCCGGCAGCAAGTCGGGCGCATTCGACCTGCTGGGCACCTATATCTACAAGCTCGGAACCCGCGCACAGGACTTCGGCATGGCATCCGCCGTCTCGATCCTCGTGCTCGCGATCACGATCGCGCTCAGCTGGTTCTACGTGCGCAGCCTCATGAAGGAGGAGGAGGCATGACCCGCATCCGCATCGCGAAGACCCTCTGGGGTGCCCTCGCGATCATCATCGCGATCGCGTGGGTGTTCCCCGTCTACTGGATGGTGAACTCCTCGATGCTCCCCACCTCGACCCTCGAGTCGTTCACGCCGACCTTCCTCCCCTTCGGCGGATCGCTCGACAACTTCGCGGCCGCGCTCGCGGATGGCGACTTCTACTCGGCGCTCGGCATGAGCGTGGCCGTCACCCTCATCACCGTGTTCTTCTGTCTGCTCTTCGCCTTCTTCGCGGCGGTCGCGATCAGCCGCTTCCGCTTCCGCGGCCGCAAGAGCTTCATCATCGCCGTGCTCCTCGTGCAGATGCTCCCCGCCGAAGGCCTCTTCATCGCCCAGTACAAGATGATGGCGAGCGTCGGCCTGCTCAACTCGGTCATCGGCGTGAGCATCATCTACATCGCGGCCGTCGTCCCCTTCACGATCTGGATGCTGCGGGGCTTCGTCGCCGGGATCCCCGCCGACCTCGAGGAGGCCGCCATGGTCGACGGGCTCAGCCGCACCCAAGCCTTCCTGCGCATCACCTTCCCCCTCCTCGCGCCCGGGCTCGTCGCATCCGGGGTCTACGCCTTCCTGCAGGCGTGGAACGAGTTCACGGTCGCGCTCGTGCTGCTGCCCGCCGAGTCGGCGCAGACCCTCCCGCTGTGGCTGCGCGGCTTCGTGCAGGCAAGCGCGACCCGGGCCACCGACTGGGGACAGGTCATGGCGGCCTCGACCCTCGTGGCGGTGCCCGTCATCATCTTCTTCCTCATCGTGCAGGGCAGGCTCACCTCGGGCCTCGTCAGCGGGGCGGTGAAGGGATGAGCGACGCACTCGGCACCCTCATGCCCGGCTTCGTGGGGCTCGCCCTGCCCGACTGGCTCGAGGCGCGACTGCGCGAGGGGCTTGGCGGGGTCTGCATCTTCGGCGACAACATCGAGTCGCTCGCCCAGCTGCGGGAACTCACCGACAGCATCCGCGCGGCCAACCCGGATGCCCTCATCGCGATCGACGAGGAGGGTGGCGACGTCACGCGGCTCTACTACGGGCAGGGCTCCCCCTACCCCGGCAACGCCGTGCTCGGACGCCTCGACAACCTCGCCCTCACCGAACGGGTCGGCGCGGCTGTCGGCGAGCAGCTCCTGGCCGTCGGCTGCAACCTGGACTTCGCCCCGGATGCCGACGCCAACTCCAACCCCGACAATCCCGTCATCGGGGTGCGCAGCTTCGGCGCCGACGCCGAACTCGTCGCCCGCCACACCAGCGCGTGGGTCTCGGGCCTGCAGTCGGCGGGGGTTGCGGCATCCGTCAAGCACTTCCCCGGCCACGGCGACACGGCGCAGGACTCGCACCTCGCCCTGCCCGTCGTGGACCGCTCGCTTGAGCAGCTGCGGCAGCGCGAGCTTGTGCCCTTCGTCGCGGCGATTGCGGCCGGGACGAAGACGATCATGACCTCCCACATCCTGCTGCCACAGCTCGACCCCGAATCGCCCGCGACGCTCTCGCGGCGCATCTTGCAGGGGGTGCTGCGGGAGGAGCTCGGCTTCGAGGGCGTCATCGTCTCCGACGCCCTCGACATGGCCGGCGCGAGCGGCGAGATCGGCATCCCCGCCGCCGCCGCACGGGCCATCGCCGCGGGCTGCGACCTGCTCTGCATCGGCACCGACAACACGGATGCTCAACTCGCCGAGATCGTCGAGGCCCTCTCCTCGGGCAGCATCTCCCCCGAGCGACTTGCCCAGGCCGCCAAGCGCAACCGCGCCCTCGCCCGGGAACTCGCCGCGCCCTCGGCGCCCCGCTTTGCAGCCCCCACCTTCGACCCGGCCGAGACCGCGCGCGCCTTCGACGTCCGCGTGGCGCGCCCCTCCGGCCCGCACACCGTCATCGTGCTCGAGACGGAGGCCAACATGGCCATCGGCACGGCGCCCTGGGGACCGCGCGGCGCCCTCCGGCTCCGCAACGGCGAACCGCTGCCCAGCGCCGAGGGCACCCTCGTGATCGTCGGGCGCGACAACCACCGGCACGACTGGGTGCGGCGCCTCGTGGACGACGTGAGAGCGCAGCATCCGCCGGTTGTCGTCATCGACATGGGCTGGCCCGGCGACGACCGCGCCTACGCCGACATCGCCACCTTCGGAGCGTCACGGCACGTCGGCGACGCGCTCGAGGCGTGGCTGGCGGGCACACTGTGAGCGCCCGGCTGCGCCTCGGCGTCGACATCGGCGGAACCAAGACAGAGGCGGTCGTGGTCACGCCTGCCGGCGACATCCTCGCGCAGGCACGCCTCGACTCCGGTTTCGGCCCCGACGCCGTGGTCGCCACAACTCTCGACGTGATCCGGCGCGTCTGTGCCGACGCCGGCATCGAGCCGCGCGAGACGAGCATCGGCGTGGGGATCCCCGGCGCTATCGACACCCGCACGGGAACCGTCTCCCACGCCATCAACCTCGGGCTCGAACACCTTCCCCTCCGCTCCCAGCTGCGCGAAGCCCTCGGCGCCGATGTGAGCATCGAGAACGACGTCAACGCGGCCGCCCTCGGGGCCTTCCACATCATGAAGCGACCGGCCGAGAGCTCCATGGCCTACCTCAACCTCGGCACAGGCCTCGCCGCGGGGCTCGTGCTCGACGGGCAACTGTGGCGCGGGGCGCGCGGCGCCGCGGGCGAGATCGGCCACATCCTCGTCGACCCGAACGGTCCCCTCGACCTCGACGGGCAACGCGGCGGCCTCGAAGCCATGGCCTCAGGATCCGGCATCGCGCGGCAGTGGGGCGCGGGCGAGCGGGGCACCGTCACCGCCGTGCTCGATGCGGCGGACGCGGGCGACGAGCGCGCCATCGCGATCCGCACACGCCTGCACGAGAGCGTCGCCGCGGCCGTGCGCATCCTCGTGCTCACGGTCGACGTCGATGTCGTCGTCATCGGGGGCGGCATCTCCCGCCTCGGCGAGCGCCTCACCGCCGGGGTCGAGGAGGTCTTCGCGGGGTGGGCATCCGTCTCCCCCTTCATCGCGTCGCTCGACCTGCCGGGGCGGATGCTGCTGCTCCCCGACGGCGCCCCCGTCGCCGCCCTGGGTGCCGCATGGCTTGGCACTGCCGCCCCCGCAGCCCGGGAGACGAGCCGTGGCTGAAGTCGTCATCGTCGAGAGCGCTGAGGACGCGGGAGAGATCGCGGCGTCCCTCATCGAGACGCTCGTCCTGCGGCGGGCGGACGCGGTGCTCGGCGTCGCCACCGGCTCGACCCCGATCAGCACCTACCGCACGCTCGCAGCGAAGAGGCTCGACCTGACCCGCGTGCGGGCGTTCGCACTCGACGAATACGTGGGGCTGGAGCCGGGGCATCCGGAGTCCTACCACTCCGTCATCCATCGCGAGGTGACCCTGCCGCTCGGGCTCTCCCCCTCGCTCGTGCGGGTGCCGGGCGACAGCCTGACGCGCGGGGCGGATGCCACGGCTCTCGACAGCGCCGCCGAGGAGTACGAAGGCGCCATCGCCGCCGCAGGGGGCATCGACCTGCAGATCCTCGGCATCGGCGCGACCGGGCACATCGGCTTCAACGAGCCGGGCTCCTCCCTCGCCTCCCGCACGCGCGTCAAGACGCTCATGCACCAGACGCGGCTCGACAACGCCCGCTTCTTCGACAGCCTCGACGACGTACCGCGGCACTGCATCACGCAGGGACTCGGCACCATCCTCGAGGCGCGGCAGCTTGTGCTGCTGGCGTTCGGCGAGCACAAGGCCGAGGCGGTCGCGGGCGCCCTGGAGGGCCCCGTGAGCGCGAGCACACCGGGGTCTGTCGTGCAGCTGCATCCGCACGTCACGGCGATCGTTGACGCGGCGGCCGCATCCCGGCTGCGCTTCGCCGACTACTACCGCGACGCGTGGGAGAACAGGCCGCGGTAGTTGCGCCTCACTCCGGGAACTCAGGAAAACCCGCGCCGCGCACGTTTCGGAAATTCAGGAAAACCGCGTCGCGCCCATTACGGAAACTCAGGAGATCAGCACTCATTGCAGCGTTCAGCCGCAGCTTCAGGCCCCCCGCCCGGCGGTTTTCCTGAATTTCCGAAGGGGCGGGAGAGCGGGGCCGACGGGTCTTCCTGAATTTCCGAAGGAACGGAAGAGCGGGGTTACAGCCGCCGCCCCGCCGCCCACACCTGTTCGACGTCCCACCCGTCGAGCACGACGAGGTCGGCTGCGTAGCCGGGTGCGAGTCGGCCGAGTCGCTCGCCCAGTCCGAGCACGTGTGCGGGGGTCGCGGTGAGCGCCGCTACGGCGGCGACGGGGTCGATGGAGGCGTCGCGCACGGCGCAGCGCAGAGCCTCGTCCTGTGTGAGGGTGGAGCCCGCGATCGTCGTCGTGCCACTCAGGAGGGCCCGGCCGCCGCGCACCGAGACGTTGAGTTCGCCGAGCCGGTAGTCGCCGTCGTTCTCCCCCGTCGCGGCCATCGCGTCGGTCACGAGCGCGATGCGACCCGGCGCGGCGAGGAAGGCGGAGCGCACGACATCCGGATGCACGTGCACTCCGTCGAGGATCAGCTCGAGTGTCACCCGCTCATCGGCATAGGCCGCCACGATAGGGCCGGGCTCGCGGTGATGGATGCCGGCCATCGCGTTGAAGGCGTGGGTGAGGAGGGTCGCACCGCGCTGGAACGCTTCACGGGCGGTCGCATGGTCTGCTTCGGTGTGGCCGACGGCGACGACGACACCGGCGGCGACGAGCCGGTCGATCGCGTCGAGCGCGCCGGGCCGCTCGGGGGCGAGCGTCACCTGGCAGAGGGTGCCGCGCGCGGCCTCGATGAGCGACTCCAGTTCGATCGCATCCGCCTCGCGCAGATGGTCCGGGTGGTGGGCGCCGCGGCGGGCATCCGCCAGGTAGGGGCCTTCGAGGTGGGAGCCGAGGATGAGCGGGTCCTCCTCGACCAGGTCGGCGACCGTCTCGAGACTGTCGCGCAGCATCGCGATGGGGTTGGAGACGAGGCTGATGACGGAGCGGGTCGTGCCGTGGGCGCGGTGGGTTGCGAGGGCCGCGACGATGTCGTCGTCACCATCGTCGAAGGCGTGCCCGCCCCCGCCGTGGCAGTGCAGGTCGATGAAGCCGGGCGTGATGGTGCGCCCCGACAGATCGATGACGGATGCTGCGGCCGGCGCATCACCCGTGCCGACCTGCACGATCGTGTCACCGTGGACGAGCATCCAGAAGTCGTCGACGATGCCGTCGGCATCGATCTTGCTGGCCCCCGTGAAGACGGTATTCCCCGACATACTCTCAGCCTACGCCCGCGCCGCCGCCCTGCTCAGCGGAAGATGATGGTGCGGTGCCCGTCGAGCAGCACGCGGTTCTCGGCGAACCAGCGCACCGCCTGCGTGAGGGTGCGGCTCTCCTCGTCCTGCCCGATCGCCATGAGCTCCTGCGGCGACTTGGTGTGGTCGACGCGCACGATGTTCTGCTCGATGATGGGCCCCTCGTCAAGGTCGCTCGTGACGAAGTGGGCGGTCGCGCCGATGATCTTCACGCCGCGGGCGTGCGCCTGCCGGTAAGGGTTGGCCCCCTTGAAGCCCGGCAGGAAGGAGTGGTGGATGTTGATCGCGCGTCCCTCGAGGAACTCGCAGAGCTCGGGCGAGAGGATCTGCATGTAGCGCGCGAGCACGACGAGCTCGATGTCGTGCTGCTCGACCTCCTCTCGGATGCGCGCCTCGAATGCCGCCTTCTCGCCGGGGTTCGTGACGGGCATCCGCTCGAAGGGCACGCCGTAGAACTCAGCGAGACCGCGCAGGTCGTCGTGGTTGCTGAGCACGAGGGGTACATGCACGGGCAGGTGGCCGGCGCGCTCCCGGAACAGCAGGTCGTTGAGGCAGTGCGCCGCCTTCGAGACGAGCACAAGAGTGCGCAGCGGGCGGCCGACGATGTCGAGCTCCCAGCGCATCTCGTAGCGGGCGACGACGGGGGCGAGCGCCGCCTCGAACTCCTCCCGCGTCGCCTGGGACTCGACCTGCAGGCGCATGAAGAAGTTGTCGGTGTCGAGGCTCGAGAACTGCTGCGACTCGGTGATGTTGCCGCCCGCCTCGACGATCGCTCCACTGAGGGCGTGCACGATTCCAGGCTTGTCGTTGCAGACGATCGTGAGCACCCAGTGGGTGGTTTCGGCGGCGGAAGTTGGGAGCGAGTTCACGACACCAGACTATTGGGCGCGTAGACTTGCCCGGTCGTCGCGCGGCCTGCGGCGGCCCGTTGGCGTCGCCGCGCCCACCGTCCCGATCGGACACGCACGCTGCATGACCAGGCCTGATTCCGCCCCAGCCCGGCACTTCCCCTACCTCGCGCTCTTCACGGTCGCCCTCGCGGTGTTCCTGAGCGTCACGATCGAGATGCTGCCGACGGGGCTGCTCTCGCAGATGGGTGACGAGCTCGGGGTCTCCAACTCGCTCGTGGGCCTCACCGTGAGTGTCTTCGCGTTCACGGTCGTGCTGACGAGCGCAGCGCTGACGCATCTCACCCGCCGGGTGAACCGGCACACGCTCGTTGTGACGGTGCTCGCGGTGCTGGCGATCGCGACCCTGCTGACGGGTCTCGCCCCGAACTATCCCTTTCTCATCGCCGCCCGCATCTTCGGCGGCGTCGCGCACGGCATCTTCTGGGCCGTCGTCGGCGCCTACTCCGCGTACCTCGTGCCGAAGGAGCAGATCGGGCGGGCCGTCTCGATCTCCCTGGGCGGCGGCTCGCTCGCGTTCGTGCTCGGCGTGCCTCTCGGCACGGCCCTCGGCCAGGCGATCGGGTGGCGCGGGGCCTTCGTCACACTCGCGGTGCTTACCCTGCTCGGCACGGCGCTCGTCTACCGCTTCCTCCCGCGGGTCGCGGCCGGGGCGGAGACGCCAACGGACAGCGTGCAGACCGTGACATCCGCCAGTGGCAGCGTCTCGGTCGTGCGCAACCCGACCCGCGCGCCCAGACCCGAGCAGTCGGTCGCCGCCGTCGTGGCGGTGTGTCTCATCACGGCGCTCGTCATGATCGGGCACTACGGCTTCTACACCTATGTCGAGCCGTTCCTGACGGGGCCCATGGGGGTCGACCTACTCGGCGTGAGCCCCTCGCTCTTCGGGTACGGCATTGCCGGCACGCTCTCGCTCGTGATCGTCGCGACCGTGTTTGCGGCCCGTCCGCGCCTCGGCCTAGTGCTTGGCCTCGCGGCGCTCGCGCTCATCGCCCTCGCCCTGACTCTGTGGCCGGGGGTCCTGCCGCTCTCGCTCGCCCTTCTCGTGCTGTGGGGGCTCAGCTTCGGGCTCATCCCGCCGCTTCTGCAGACGCGCATCCTGCATGTCGCGCCCGCACGCATCCGCGACACGGCGAGCGCCTTCTACACGACGGCCTTCAACACGGGAATCGGTGGCGGTGCCCTGCTCGGTTCCATCGCGCTGCGCGAGTGGGGCGTTGGCGCGGCCCCCGCCATCACGGCCGTGCTCGTCGCGGCGGCGCTCCTGCTGACGCTCGCGACGGATGCTGCGCTCTCCCGCCAGCAGAGGCGCCGCGTCTTCGAGCACTGACGGACCACATAGACGCTGCCGTTCACCCGTGCTTTGGGGTAGACGCATGGTATATCGGGAATTCCTCGGCTCAATATGCTTGCCGTGTCCCGCCGTACCCACGGCCTTTTCTCCGCGAGACCCGAACCCCGGAGCACACCATGACAGCATCTCGGCGCGCCCGCGCGCCCTTCATCTCGGCCGGCGCGGCCACCCTCGCGCTAGCCCTCACCCTCGGTAGCGTCAGCCCCTCGTGGGCGGACGGCGGAGCGTCCCCGGAGCAGGCGGCGGATGTCGCGATCCAGGGCGCCATCTCGGAGCCGACCGAGCCGAGCACCGAACCGAGCACCGAGCAGAGCACCGAGCCGACGGAGTCGGCCCCCGCTCCCGTTGCCGATTCTGGCCCCGTCGCCGATTCTGTCGAAACGACGCCGGAGGAGACGACGACCCCCGAGGAGACTCCTGCACCCGAGGGCGAGTCCGGCTCTTCGGGAGATCCCGCCTCGAGCCCCGCACCGGATGCGACCGAAACGGACACCGAGGGGGTCGACCCGAGCGGTGAACCCTCCGAGGCGCCCGCCGCTGTGGCGGCGCTCCCGAGCATGACGATCGACTTCACCGACTCGTCGATCGGTCCTGGAGAGCGCGCGACGGTCTACTTCAACGGCGACATCGAGGCGACCTATTACGAGGGCGACTACGGCTGCCAGTTCGTCTTGATTGATGGCGAACTCGACGGCGCCAACGGCACCTCGTATTACGAGTTCGACTACTCCTTCGAGAACCTCCTCGATTTCGGTGTTCCGCGGGGAGCAGAACTCAGCTACGCCATCGCCCCCGATGACGAGGCCAACTGCTCCAGCTACGAGCCCGGCACCCCCAGCTGGTCCTCCGTGACCGTCGCGACGACCACGATCGCGCTGCCCGAGCCTGGCGAGCCCTCGCTGAGCCGCTGGAACGTCACGTGCGATTACGGCGATGGCGACTCGATCGCCTACGCAACGGAATCGGCGACGTGGACGGGCATCTGCCTCACCGACGGTGAGATCAGCGAAGGCACGACCGCGACCAAGTCCGACGCCTTCGACGGCTTCGGCGCCACCGTGCTCTACGACGAGGAGTCGGACTGGGAGTATCGAGTGACGGCGAACAGCCTCACCGCGTACAGCGTCTCCCCCGGCCAGCTCCGCTTCACCGACCGCGGCATCCAGATTCCTGGACGCGATGGAACCGTCGATGTGAGGATCCAGCTCAACATCGCCGGCTCGTGGGCCACCTGGTCGGTCTCGGTGGTCGAGTCCGGCACGGGCACACCGGCCACTGTCGCCATGCGGTTCGAGGGCAACCTGGGCTCCGATAGCGACACGGCGTGGACCCCGTACTCGGGCGGCATCGTCTCGGTCGATACGACTTGGAACAGCGACCCTGCCATCATCCACGCCGTGTCGGTCACGGGAGGCTCCGGCGCATACGACGTCACTGAGAGCAACGACTGGATGACCTACCAGCTCGCGGGCAGCGGCTTCCGCTACTCGGTCGGCCTTCTCGACTACTGCGGTGATGTCGACCGCGTCGCCCAAAGTGTCGCCATCGGCCAGGCGATCGGCAGCCACCTCGGCACCGACCTGGAGCGCCTCATCGGAGAGGGTTGCCGCGGCGCGGATGTCCCGCTCGTCAACGCGATCGTCGGCGAGGCCCTCGACGTGACGGTGCCGATCTCGCTCCTCGGTGAGTGGGATCTTGCGTCGGGCGCCACCATCGACGTGAGCGGATCCCTCCCCGACGGCCTCGCGTATGAGGTGCTCGACGAGTCGAAGCCGGGCGTTGCCCCGAGCATCCGCATCTTCGGAACGCCGACCGAGACGGGCGTCTTCGCCCTCTATGTCTACGTCTCCACCGACGGCGGAAGCACATATTCACAGGCGGTCCTGCAGGTGCTGCCGGTCGCGCTGGGCGTCTCCGCCACGGGCGTGACCCTCACGCAGGGCGTCGAGGCTGCGGCATCCGTGCCCCTCACCCTCAACGGCCCGTGGGACCTCGCGGCGGGCGCCGAGATCGAGGTCACAGGCCTGCCGAAGGGTGTGACCGCCGAGGTCACGGGCGCGGGCACGGCGGGCGTCACCCCGACCCTTCGCCTCGTCGGAACGCCCGTCACCGCGGGCGACTACGTCGCAACGGTGACGTTCACCGCGGCAAACCGCTTCGCTGAAACGGATGTCGCGATCACCGTGTCGCCCATACGGGACAACCTGACGATTCAGCTGGGCATCACGAAGGGCGAGCAGGTGGCGGGGGCGCCCGTCACGGTGCTCGGCGCGGGCCTCCTGCCCGGCTCGGAATGGACCGTCACGGTTCGTTCGACCCCGCAGGTGATCGCCTCGGGCACGGTGGACGCTGCGGGCAGCTTCAGTGTCACGGCACCCCTGCCGAGCAACCTCGAGTCGGGATGGCACAGCATCACGGTCGACGCGACCCTGGCCGACGGCACCGCCGCATCCCGCGTGCTGTGGTTCCAGATCGCCGCTGATGGAACGCTCGTGCAGGTCTCTGAGAGCGCACCGGCGGCCCTGCAGGTGACGGGCGCCGAGCCTACCCCGGCCCTGTGGCTGGGCGGCGCGCTCCTCGCGCTGGGCGCGGCCCTCAGCGTGGGCGCCGGCCTCCGCCGCCGCACCGCCTAGCAGCACGATGAAGGGCGGGGTCGAGACATCGACCCCGCCCTTTTCGCGCGCTAGAATCGTCTCGTCGCGACTGGCGTTGAGGTGGGCAACCACCGGGGAGCGACTGCCTGACATCGACGCGGCCGTACGCCTGGGCCGCCCGAGAACCGCACATTCAGTTGCGGGTACCGTGGTCATGTCAGTCGTAAGGAGCCAGCTGTGAACGACAAACTCCCCTCCACCTTCACCGACCCGCTGTCGAGCGTCGACCCCGAGATCGCGGCCGTGCTCGGCCAGGAGCTCGGCCGCCAGCGCGACACCCTCGAGATGATCGCGAGCGAGAACTTCGTCTCGCGCGCCGTGCTCGAGGCACAGGGCTCCGTGCTCACCAACAAGTACGCGGAGGGCTACCCCGGGCGCCGCTACTACGGCGGCTGCGAATACGTGGACATCGCGGAGGATCTCGCCCGCGATCGCGCCAAGGCCCTCTTCGGCGCCGGCTATGCCAACGTGCAGCCCCACTCGGGCGCGCAGGCCAACGCCGCCGTGCTGATGGCGCTCGCGAGCCCCGGTGACAACATTCTCGGCCTCGAGCTCGCGCACGGCGGTCACCTCACGCACGGCATGAAGTTGAACTTCTCGGGCAAGCTCTACAACGCCAACTCCTACGGCGTCGACCCCCAGACCGCCCGCGTCGACATGGACATCGTGCGCGAGCAGGCTCTCGCGGTGCGCCCCTCCGTCATCATCGCCGGCTGGTCGGCCTATCCCCGCCAGCTCGACTTCGCGGCCTTCCGGGCGATCGCCGACGAGGTCGGCGCCAAGCTCTGGGTCGACATGGCGCACTTCGCGGGTCTCGTCGCGACGGGCCTGCACCCCTCGCCGGTGCCCCACGCGGATGTCGTCAGCTCGACCGCTCACAAGACCCTGGCCGGCCCGCGCTCCGGCTTCATCCTCACCAACGACGCGGAACTCTCCAAGAAGATCAACTCCGCGGTCTTCCCCGGCCAGCAGGGCGGCCCCCTCATGCACGTCATTGCGGCCAAGGCCACAGCCTTCAAGCTCGCGGCCGAGGAGGAGTTCAAGGATCGCCAGGAGCGCACCGTGCGCGGGGCAAAGATCATCGCGGAACGCCTCACGGCAGATGACGCGAAGACGGCGGGCATCGACCTGCTCACGGGCGGCACCGACGTGCACCTCGTGCTCGTCGACCTCAAGAACTCGGCCATCCACGGCAAGGACGCGGAGGACATCCTGCACTCCGTCGGCATCACCGTGAACCGCAACTCGGTGCCGAACGACCCGCGCCCGCCGCTCACCCCCTCGGGCGTGCGCATCGGCACGCCCGCGCTCGCCACCCGTGGCTTCGGCGACGAGGAGTTCACCGAGGTCGCCGACGTCATCGCGCAGGCCCTCATGCCGAACCCCGACATCGAGGCCCTCTCGGCACGCGTGCAGAAGCTCGCGGGCGAGTTCCCCCTCTACCCGGGCCTCGAGTCGCCGGGCACCTGGGCATGACCGCCACCATTCTCGACGGCGTCGCCACGGCATCCCTCGTCAAGGCTGAGCTCGCCGAACGCATCAGCGCTCTCAAGGGGCGCGGCGTCACGCCCGGCCTAGGAACCCTCCTCGTGGGCGACGACCCCGGCTCGCGCTCCTATGTGGCGGGCAAGCACCGCGATTGTGCCGAGGTCGGCATCGAGTCGATCCGGGTCGACCTGCCCTCCACGGCAAGCGATGCGGATGTCGCATCCGCGATCCGCGACCTCAACTCCGACCCCGCCGTGACGGGCTACATCGTGCAGCTCCCCCTGCCGAAGGGTCTCGACGAGCACGCGGCCCTCGAACTCATTGACCCCGCGAAGGATGCCGACGGCCTGCACCCCACCAACCTGGGCCGCCTCGTGCTGGGCGTCGATGGCGAACTCGACTCGCCGCTCCCCTGCACGCCCGCCGGCATCGTCGAGCTCCTGCAGCGCTACGAGGTACCCATCGCGGGCAAGCACGTCACGATCGTCGGTCGCGGCCTCACGGTGGGCCGCCCCCTCGGCCTGCTCCTGACCCGCAAGGGCCTGGATGCCACGGTGTCGCTCACTCACTCCCGCACGAGCGACCTCGTTGCCGAGGTGCAGCGTGCCGACATCGTCGTGGCCGCCGTCGGGGTCGCGCAGCTCATCCGCCCCGAATGGATCAAGCCGGGCGCCGCCGTGCTCGACGTCGGCATCACCCGCGTCGAGAACTCCGCAACGGGCAAGGCCCAGCTGCTGGGCGATGTCGATCCCGCTGTGGCGGATGTCGCGGGGTTCCTCTCCCCCAACCCGCGGGGTGTCGGCCCCATGACCCGGGCCATGCTGCTGCGGAACGTGGTGGAGGCGGCGGAGCGGGCGCTCGCCTGAGCGCCCTCCTCGTCCTCGTGCGGCGCTGGGAACTCTCCGAGCAAAGGTGGCCTCTCCGACGGACCGCACCTACCGTGAGGGCATGAGCGACACGAACAGCGACAGCGGCATCACGAGCGGCAAGCGGGGCGGAAGCGACGGGGCGAGTAACGACGACAAGCCCGACTTCGCCCTCCGCGACATGGAGCACAGCGAGGCGCCCATCGACCAGGTCGGTGAGCAGCGTGAAAGCACGGGGCAGCGGCAGGACGAAGAACAGAATCCGCCACTGCCGGACTGGGGCCCGACCGACGGCGAGCACGGCACCGACCAGGACCCCGAGTTGACGGACGAGTAGGCGCGCCCCCTTTCGAGCATCCGATCCATAAACTGGGGCAATGCCCTCGCCCCGCTTCAGACCGTTGTCGGCCCTGCTCAACGCGCTTCGCGGCGCACTGATCGGCATCGCCGAGATCATCCCGGGGGTGAGCGGCGGCACGATCGCCCTCATCACGGGTGTCTACGGCACCCTCATCGGCTCGGCGGGGCATCTCGTGCGCGGCGTCGTCGCGTTCGTCGTCGACGGGGTGCGGCGCCGCGGCCAGGATCGCAGCCGCGAGCACTTCGCCCAGGTGCGGTGGGGCGTCATCCTCCCCCTGGCGGTGGGCATGTTCCTCGCGGTCGTCGTCGCGGCCCGGATGCTCGCGCCTCTCATCGAGGAACACCCCGAGATCGCGCGCGCCCTCTTCGCGGGCCTCATCGTCACCTCGCTCATCGTGCCCGCACGAATGGTCGGCTGGCCGTGGCACGGACGCGAATGGGTCGCCGCAGCTGTCGCCGCCGTGGCCGCTTTCGCATTCTCCTCGATCCCCTCCGCGGCGCCCGCCGATCCACCCCTCGCCCTCGTCGCCCTCGCGGCCGCCCTCGCCGTGTGTGCTCTCGTGCTGCCGGGCGTCTCGGGCTCCTTCCTGCTCGTGATCGTCGGCATGTACGAGCCCACTCTCAATGCTGTCAACGACCGCGACTTCGCCTACCTCGGTGTTTTCATCGTGGGCGCCGTGGTCGGCCTCTCGCTTTTCGTGAGCGCCCTCCAGTGGTTGTTGGAGCACCGCCGCCGCATGACCCTCGCGATCATGACCGGGCTCATGGTGGGTTCCCTGCGCGCCCTGTGGCCGTGGCAGACGGAGGAGGGCGAGGTGCTCGCACCCGGCGACGTGGGCGTCGCGGCGCTCGCGTTCCTCGCGGGCGTCGTGATCGTCGCGGTGCTGCTGCTCGTGGAATCGCGGCTCGTGCGACGCCGGGCCGTCGAGGGCGCGGATGTGCTGCATCCGTCAGCCTCGGATGTCACGGGCGACCAAGCCCGCTGAACGGCAAGAGCTGAACGGCAAGAGCTGACCGGCGCCGACCCAGCGCCACGCAAACGGCTCCCGCACCCCAAAGCTGCGGGGCGCGGGAGTCGCTTGCTTGCGCTATGCCGTTGCGGAGGCCTCCGACGCGTACTGCGCCGAGAGCTCACGCTTGAGCACCTTGCCACTCGGGCCGAGGGGCAGCTCGTCCACGAAGTGGACGACGCGCGGGAACTTGTAGGCCGCCATGTGCTCCGAAGCGTAGGCCGTGACATCCTCGACCGACAGCGACGAACCGGGGGTGCGGATGATGGCCGCCGCGACCTCCTGGCCGTGACGCTCGTCCGGCACACCGAAGACGGCGACCTGCGCGACCCCGTCGAGGCGAGAGAGCACCTGCTCGACTTCGTTGGGGTAGACGTTGTAGCCGTTGCGCACGATCATGTCCTTCTTGCGGTCCACGATCGTGATGCGGTCGTCGTCTCCCTTGCAACCGAGGTCGCCCGTGCGGAACCAGCCGTCCACAATCGCCTCCGCGTCCGCATCCGGGCGGCCCAGGTAGCCCTTGAAGAGGGCGTGGCCGCGGATGACGATCTCACCGAGCTCGCCGCGCGGCAGAAACTCGATGCGGTCGTCGATGTCAGCGTTCGCGATCTCGACGTCGACACCCCAGATGGGGCGCCCGACCGTTCCGGCGACGGGCTCGTCACGCTGGTGATTCGTCGCCGCGATGGGCGAGGTCTCGGTGAGGCCGTAGCCCTCGTGCACCCGGGCGCCGAACACTTCGCTGAACTTCTCGAGCACCGCGACCGGCAGTGACGCGCCGCCGGAGATGCCGTATTCGAGCGGGGGGCGCTCGGGGTTCCGCGCTGCGGCCTCGAGGAGCCCGATGAACATGGTCGGCACGGCCACGAAGGAGGTCGCCTTGTGCTTGACCATGAGGGCGAGCGCCTCGTCTGCATCGAACTTGGGCAGCAGGATGATCGCGGCACCACGGCGGAAGGCCGTATTGAGCACTGCCGTCTGCCCGAAGGTGTGAAATAGCGGCAGACCGCCGAAAAGCACGTTGTCGGGCCTCACGTCGAAGAGGTCGATGAGGGTCACGTGGACCTGCTCGACGAGCGACATGTGGCATCCGACCGCGCCCTTGGGTCGCCCTGTCGTGCCACTCGTGTAGAGGATCGTGGCGGGGTCGAGCGGCGCGGTCGACTCGTAGCGCTCGAGCGGGGTCGCGGCCTTCGCCTCGTCCTCGAGCCGCGGCACGGGCACCTGCTCGACCATCTCTTCGGGCAGGAGCACACTCACGGTCGGCACCTGCGCCATCGCCGCGCCCTTGCCGCCCTCCGCGAGCATGGGGGCGGCGGCGATGAGCAGCTTGGCGCCGCTGTCGCGCAGCACGTACTCGATCTCCTCCGCCTTGAGCAGCAGGTGCACGGGCACCACGACGGCCCCGAGCGAGAGGACGGCGTAGTAGGCACGGGCGAAGTCGGGCACGTTGGGGATGAGCAGCGCGACGCGGTCACCCTTGCCGATGCCGCGAGCCCGCAGCGCGCCCGCATACGCGAGCGTCTGCTGCCACAGTTCGCCGTACTTGACCTTCTGGTCGCCGATGATGAGCGCCGTGCGCTCGGGGAAGCGGTGCGCTGTGTCGGCGAGGATCGCCGCGACGGAGAGCGAGGCGAAACCGGACGACGTGAGGGCGGATGCGTCGGTGCTGGCGGGTGCGGCGGTGCTGGCGGGTGCGGCGGTGCTGGTCATCATTGACCTCCTTGTCGGGGTGACGGGTCAGCTGGTGGGAGAGCCGAGGACGAAGAGCGCGATCGTCTCGGCGATGGCGGCGGGCTTCTCGACACCATCGATCTCGACGACGGTCGAGCTGGTGATGCGCGCCCCCTGGGGCACGCGCTCCACGGCGGCGATCGTCGACCGGGCACGGATGCGGCTGCCGACCGCGACCGGGTTGACGAAGCGCACCTTGTTGAGGCCGTAGTTGACCGCCATGAGGGTGCCCTCGATGTTGACGGCGTCCGCGGCAAGACCGGGCAGTAGCGAGAGGGTCAGGTAGCCGTGCGCGATGGGGGCACCGAACGGGCCCGCCTTCGCCCGCTCGGGGTCGACATGGATCCACTGGTGGTCATCCGTCGCATCCGCGAAGGTGTTGACCCGCTCCTGGTCGATCGTGAACCAGTCGCTGACGGACTCGGCCCCGATGGCCGCCTCGACCTCATCGATGTTCGCGTAGCTGGTCATGGCTCAGGCCTTCGGCCCGCCGGCGACGTAGAGCACCTGGCCGGAGACGAACGACGCCTCCTCGCTCACGAAGAAGGATGCGGCCGCCGCAATGTCGTCGGGCGTGCCGGCACGGCCGACGGGAATCTCGGATGCCGCGTGGGCCATGAAGTCCTCAAAGCTCACGCCGACACGCTCCGCCGTCGCGCGGGTCATGTCGGTCGCGATGAAGCCGGGGGCGATCGCGTTCGCCGTCACGTTGTAGCGCCCCAGCTCGATCGCGAGGGTCTTGGTGAAGCCCTGCAGGCCGGCCTTCGCGGTCGAGTAGTTCGCCTGGCCGCGGTTGCCGAGGGCCGACGTGCTCGAGAGGTTCACGATGCGGCCCCACTTCTGCTCCACCTGGTGCACCTGCACCGCGCGAGACATGAGGAAGGAACCGCGCAGGTGCACGTTCATGACGGCATCCCAGTCGTCGTCGCTCATCTTGAAGAGCAGATTGTCGCGCAGAATGCCCGCGTTGTTGATGAGGATCGTGGGGGCGCCGAGCTCCTCCGTGACGCGGGAGACGGCGGCCGTGACATCCTCGGACTTGGAGACGTCGGCGCCGATGCCGATGGCGTCGCCACCGGCGCTGCGGATGGCATCGACGGTGTTCGCCGTGTCCTCCTCGCGCAGGTCGATTATGGCGACCTTGTGGCCGTCCTTGGCGAGGCGCAGGGCGACGGCGGCGCCGATTCCTCGGCCCGAGCCCGTGACGATCGCGGTGCGGGTGTCAGTCATTCGGTTGTTCTCCTCTGTCTCAGTCGTGGTGCGATTCAGGCGGTGCGGCGCAGCTCGGCCTTGCCGAGAGCACTGAGGTGGACCTCGTCGGGGCCGTCGGCGATGCGGAGCGCGCGCGCCGTCGCATACATCTCGGCGAGGGGAAAGTCCTGCGAGCCGCCGGCGGCCCCGAAGATCTGGATGGCGCGGTCGACGATGGTCTCGAGCATCCGCGGCACTGCCACCTTGATGGCCTGGATCTCCGCGTGGGCAGCGCGGTTGCCGACCGTATCCATGAGCCAGGCGGTCTTGAGCACGAGCAGGCGGTTGGCCTCGATCGCGATGCGCGCCTCCGCCATCCACTCGCGGATGACCCCCTGCTCGGCGAGCGTGCGGTGGAACGCGGTGCGCGAGTTCGCGCGCTCCCGGGCCAGATCGAGCGCGCGCTCCGCGAGCCCGATCGCGCGCATGCAGTGGTGGATGCGCCCGGGGCCGAGGCGGGCCTGTGCGATGGCGAAACCCTCGCCCTCCCCCTTGAGGATGTTGCCGACAGGCACACGCACATCCTCGAAAAGCACCTCCGCGTGGCCGCCGTGGTCGCGGTCGTCGAAGCCGAAGTAGGTGAGGGCGCGCACGACCGTGACGCCGGGGGTGTCTCGCGGCACGAGCACCATGCTCTGCTGGCGGTGACGCTCGGCATCCGGGTCGGTCTTGCCCATGACGATGAAGATCGCGGCGTCGGGGTTCATCGCCCCCGTCGACCACCACTTGCGTCCGTTGATCACGTACTCGTCACCCTCGCGACGGATGCTCGTGGCGATGTTCGTCGCATCCGAAGACGCCACCTCGGGCTCCGTCATGCAGAAGGCGGAGCGGATCTCCGCGTTCAGGAGCGGGGTCAGCCAGCGCTCCTTCTGCTCGGGCGTGCCGAACTCGCGGAGGATCTCCATATTGCCCGTGTCGGGGGCGGCACAGTTCATGGCGGCGGGGCCGAGCTTGGGGCTGCGACCGAGCACCTCGCACAGCGGCGCGTACTGGAGGTTGCTGAGGCCGGCGCCGCCATCCGTTCCCTGCGCCGAGGCGGGAAGGAAGAGGTTCCACAGGCCCTGCCTGCGCGCCTCCTCGCGAAGCTCCGCGACGACCGGCGGAGCCGACCACCGCTCTGGCTCGGCAGCGAGCTGCTCCTCCAGCACCGACTCTGCCGGGTACACATGCTCCGTCATGAACCGCTCGACGCGGGCGAGGAGTTGCTTGGTCGTGTCGTCGTAGTCGAACTGCATGTCACGCCTCTCCTGTGAGGTAGCGGCGGCCGGCCCTCGCGAGAGGCAGCACGATCGAGCCCATGTGCTCGAAGCCCTCCCCCACCGTCTGGCCCGCCTGATAGCGGTAGTGGATGCCCTCGAGGATGACCGCGAGCTTGAAGGCGGCGAAGGCGAGATACCAGGACATATCGGGAATCTCGATGCCCGCGGTATCCGCATAGACCTCGATGAGCTCGGCGAAAGGCGGATAGCCCTCGCCGGGGGCGACCGAGGTCGCCACGACGCCCTGCGGCATTCCCTCAAAGGAGTTGATGTCCCAGTAGAGCCCGAAGAGACCGAGGTCGGTGAGCGAGTCACCGAGGGTTGCCATCTCCCAGTCGAGCACCGCCTGGATATGTGGCTCGCCCGCCGCGTCGATCGCGACGAGAGCGTTGTCAAGGCGGAAGTCGCCGTGCACGATCGAGGTGTAGAGAGTCTCGGGGAAGCGCTCGCCGAGCTCCCGCTGCAGTGCGTCGAGCTCGGGGAGGTCGCGGTTGCGGGAACCCTCGTACTGACGACCCCAGCGGTCGAGCTGACGCACGAGGAAGCCCTCGGGGCGGCCGAAGTCGGCAAGCCCCACCGTGGCGGGGTCGATCGTGTGGAGTTTCGCGAGCACCCTCGCGAGATCGTGGCTGAGCCGGGTGAGCTGCTCGCCCGTGAAGTCGGCGTTGTCGCGCTGCGATTTCAGCGCTCGACCCTCGACGCGCTGCATGAGGTAGCAGGGCATTTCGACGCCCGCGCTCGCGTCGTCGATGAAGAGCACGGTGCGGGGCACGGGAACGGCGGAGTCGGCGAGCGCCGAGATCACGCGGAACTCGCGCGCCATGTCGTGGGCCGTCTTCTGCACGTGACCAAGGGGCGGGCGGCGAAGCACGAGCGGCTCGCGCGCCCCGTCGAGCGCGTAGGTGAGGTTGCTGCGACCCCCCGCGATGATGGTCGCACTGAGCGGCGTGCCCGTGAGCAGTTCGGGAGCGTTCGTCGAGAGCCACGTCTCGAGTGCGTCGAGGTCAAGGCCGGGAATCGCCCTGCCGCCGGTCGTCGTCGTCCCGCTCGCATCTTCGCTCACGGGACGACGATACCGACTGGCCGGTATGTATTGCAACCGCGAGATCACTTGTCGAACATGATCACCTGACGGATCGCGGCGCCCTCCGCGAGAGCATCCATCCCCGAGTTGATCTCCTCGAGCGAGATCCGCGAGGAGATGAGCTTCTCGACGGGAAGGCGGCCCTCCCGCCACAACTGGGCGTAACGAGGGATGTCCCGCTCAGGAACCGCCGAGCCGAGGTAGCTGCCGACGATCGTGCGCGCCTCCGCGACAAGCCCCAGCGGCGAGACGGATGCCGACGCCGTCGGCGCCGGAAGACCCACAGTGACCGTGGTGCCGCCCGGCGCAGTCGCTGCGATCGCCGTCTCGAAGGCTCGCGCATTCCCCGCCGCCTCGATGACGACGGGCGCCCGCACGCCCTGCTCGGCGAGCTCCTGCGGCAAGTAGACGGTCGACGCCCCGAGCTCGAGCGCCCGGTCAAGCTTTTCCTGCACCCCATCGACGCCGATGACGGTGTGACCCAGCGACACGGCGGCAAGCACGGCGGCCATTCCCACGCCCCCGAGCCCCACCACGATGATCGTGTCGCCCTCCTGCGGACGGCCCGCATTGATGACGGCACCCCCGCCGGTCAGCACCGCGCAGCCGAGGACGGCCGCGACCTCCGCCGGCACGTCGTCGTCGACCGGCACGACTGAGTGGCGGTTGACGACGGCGTGCGTCGCAAACCCTGAGACCCCGAGGTGGTGGTGCACGTCGTCCCCGCCGCGGTGCAACCGGTGCGCGCCGCCCACGAGTTCCCCCGCGTTGTTGGCGCGCGTGCCGACCTCACACGGGAGGCGACCCTCGGTGCGGCATCCGGCGCATTCGCCGCAGCGAGGCAGGAAGGTCATGACGACGCGCTGCCCCACCTCGATGTCATCGATGCCCTCGCCCACCTGCTCGACACGGCCCGCCGCCTCGTGACCGAGCAGCATGGGCACGGGCCGCACGCGGTTGCCGTCGACGACGGAAAGGTCTGAATGGCAGAGGCCCGCCGCCTCGATACGCACGAGCAGCTCGCCCGCCTGCGGAGCGTCGAGCTCGAGCTCGCCCACCGTAATGGGCTTCGACGCCGCGTAGGGCCGCTCGCGACCGATCTCCTCGAGAACTGCACCGGTGATCTTCATTGAAACCTCCTGCCGTGACACCGAAACCGGGATGCCACATTCTCACGAAAACAGGGATGCGCAACATACCGCTGTGCGGCCGGTGCGGTGCGGGTTAGCCTGAGGCATGGGCGAATTCAGAATGGAAGAGCTGTCGGCCAGCAATGTCGTCGCCGCGAACAGCCTCACCCTCAAGCCTGGCCAGGAGCAATTCATCGCTCCCGTGACCTACGCGATGGCCGACCCGTTCCTGGATCCGACCACCACGTGGTCGCGTGTCGCGATCGACAGCGAGGGCGACGTCGTGGGCTTCCTCCTTGCCAATTTCGATCCGGACGCGATGGACGAGGAGTTCCGCAGCTGCATCTGGCGCATGAACGTCGCGGCCGAGGCCCAGGGGCGCGGTGTCGGGCGGTTCATCGTCAATGAGGCGGTGGCGGAGGCGCGACGCCGCGGCTTCGAGCGGCTCACCGTCATCTGGGAGTCGGGCGACGAGGGGCCAGAGGAGTTCTTCCTTCACATTGGCTTCCGGGTGATGGGCGAGACCCAGTACGGGGAGAAGATCGGCGCGATCGAGACGTGATGCGCGCCGGCGACGATTTCACCTCGGCCGTGCTCGACGTGGTCGCCGCGATCCCGCCCGGCAGCGTCATGACCTACGGCGACGTCGCAGCCGTGCTCGGCTCACGCGCAGCCCGGTCAGTGGGCGGCATCCTGTCGCGCTATGGGGCGGATGTCCCGTGGTGGCGCGTCATCCGGGCGAACGGCCTGCCACCCGCCGCCCACGAGGAACGCGCCCTCGAGCATTATCGCGAGGAGGACACCCCTCTGCACTGGTCGTCGGATGGGACGTACCGCATTGACCTGCGGCGGGCGCGGCACCGCGCCTGACCCCCAGAGGGGTGATATCGAAGGAGCCTCGAATCTGGCACCATAGACAGCCAGCCCGAGCTTTACCCACCTTCACTTGTGGAGCTAGTCAATGAAGACCTCTGCCATCGCGCGCGCCATCGTCGTCATCGGCGTCGCCGCGGCATCTGTCACCGCATGCTCGCCGCAGGGGGTGGGCGCCAACGGCACAACCGAGCTGACGATCGGCGCCCTGCCAAGCGTGGAAAGCGCCCCGCTCTTCCTCGGCCAGGAGGAGGGTTTCTTCGCTGACGAGGGCCTGAACATCCGGATCGCCGCCCTCGCCTCGGGCACCGGGATGCTGATCGACCCCGTCGTCTCGGGAACATACGACATCGCGGTGAGCGACATGCTCTCCATCCTTTCAGCCCAGGAGGATGGCGCAGACCTGCGGCTCCTCGCGCCCGCCGGCTCGGCCACGGGCGACCCGACAGCTGATTTCGGGGCGCTCGTCGTCAACAACGACTCGACCTACACGACCCTCTCCGATCTCGAGGGCGCCTTCGTCGGAAGCAACAGCACGGGCGACACCAACAACACGGTGCTGCGGGCCATCATGGATGCCGAGGCCGGCTTCTCGTACACGGTGCAGTGGAAGGAAGTACCGTTCCAGTCCGCTGCATCCGCCCTCAGCGACGGAACGGTCGACGCCGCCTTCCTCGTCGAGCCCTACCTGACGCGGGCCCTCAACGGCGACAAGCGTGTGCTCAGCTACACCTACTCGGCGTTCGACCCGTCCCTCGACGTCAATGCCTACTTCACCTCGGCCCGCTTTGCGAACGAACGACCCGAGGTGTTGGAGCGCTTCATGGCCGCCCTGGAGCGATCGATCGAGTATGCGGCGGAGAATCCCAGTGAGGTGCGTTCCGTCATGACCTCGTACGCCGAAACCCAGTGGAACGAGCGCACCGCCGCCGTGCTCCCCCGCTACACCACGAGCTTCGACCTGGATGCTGCCGCACACCTGTCACGCAGCGCCGTCAAGTACCTGGTGCTCAAGTCGGAGCCGGACTTCGACGCCCTCATCATCGACTGAGCTCAATAAGCAGCGTCAGCGGATGCGCACCGAGAGGCAGGTGACGCAACCCTCGAGCTTCTCGAACTCGGAGATGTCGACAGTGACAACCGTGTAGCCGAGCCCCTCGAGCAACGTCGCCGTCTGCTGCGCCGACTCCGAGATCAGCACCGTCTCGCGATCGAGCACGACGACGGCGGCGCCCTCCGCCTCGGGCACAGGCAGGAACCGGGAGAAGAGCGAGGGCTCGTCGACGAACGGCGGATAGCCGATGATGGTGCCGTCGGGAAGCGCCGTGACAGCTGTCTTGAGGTGCAGTGCCTTCGTGACCGGCACCGCTACCACCTGGTAGCCGCGAGGCTCGACGATCCGCCGAAGCTGACGGATGCCCTCCGCATTGGTCCGCCCGCTGCTGCCGACATACACGGTGTTGCCGACCTTGAGCACGTCGCCGCCCTCAAGGGTGCCGGGGGACTCGATGCGCTCGATGTGAAGCCGGAGCCCGCGCAACACGGTCTCGACCGCCTCCGGCTCACCCACCCGCGACTCATGCCCGGCGGCACCGATCACGGCAACGTCGCCGAAGACAGCGACGGTGTCCTCAACGAAGACGGAGTCAGCGTAACCTTCAGCCACCGGCACCTCGACGACCTCCCAGCCGAGCGAATCGAGGGCGCCGACATACGACTCCCACTGCCGGTCTGCACGCTCGGGGTCGACCTCGCTGCGCTCGATATGGGTCACCTGCCCCTCCGCGAGCGTGCTCGCGGGGAGCCGCACGAGGGCGATCCGTCGCTCGGTGCGCTCGACGGGAGCGCCGGAGACGGCGCGCCAGACGGCAACACCCAGCGTGCTACCGAAGATGCCGGAGGCGATGATGAAGACGAGGTTGGGGCCCACGAGGCTCGCCGCGAGGTAGTCCGTGGTGGCGCCGTTCAGTGTCGCCCCCTCCGCCAGCACCCCGAGCAGCGTGCCGAAGTAGGCGGAGGCGGTCGCGACGGCGAGCGCGACCGGCAGCGCAATGTACCAGCGTGCGAAGGCTTCGAGCGCTCCCGCGAGGCTGAGGAGCACGAAGGCGAGCAGAGCGCTGTTCTGGAAGAACGCTCCGAGCGAGGCGAAGACCTCGGGGTTGGCGCCCGCCGCGACGAAGAAGGCGAAGACTGTTGCGACATGGGCCGACAGCGCGACCGATGCCCCCGTCGCAAGCGCACCCAGGATGCGACGGGACAGGGACACGTGCGGGGAGGGGTACGCCATACCTCGAGCCTATTGCCGATGAGACGCCTGAGAGGCCTAATGAGCCGACGGGTAGAATCGCCGGGTGAGCGCAGAGACGGTATATGAGGGCCTGCGCCGCGCCATTGTCACGGGCGAAATGCACCCGAATGAGCGGCTCGTGGAGACGGAGATCGCCGAGCGTTTCGCCGTCGGCCGCTCGGCCGTCAGGACGGCGCTGGTGCGCCTGGTCCAGGACGGCCTCGTAGAGCATGAGCGTAATCGCGGTGCTCGCGTGCGTCTCGTGGGCGCACACGAGGCGACAGAGATCTACGAGGTGCGCGCCCTGCTCGAAGGGCTTACCGCGCGCAAGGCGGCAGAGAACCTGAGCGACTCGGCGGCCGAAGACCTGCGGGCACGACTTGCCGCGATCGGCGCCCTGCTTGAGGCGGGCGACCTGATGACGGCGTCAGAGCGCAACGTCGAACTCCATGCCGTCATCGTGGAGATCGCCGGGCATGACACGGCGGGGCGGCTGCTCGCTGGCCTGAACTCACACCTCGTGCGCTATCACTACCGCACGATCCTGCATCCCGGGCGCGCCAAACTCTCCTACCAGGAGCACGCGGCAATCGTCGAGGCGATCATCGCCAGAGATCCGGATGCCGCGGAGTCGGCGATGCGCGCGCACATGCTGGCCCTCACGGCGACCCTTGCGGAACCGATCCCCCCGCCCATCGACTGACGCCGCGAGCGTCAGACCCCCTCGATCACGGGCGTGCCGTGCGTGTGAAAACTCTCGATCGTCTTGAGGCCCCACGCCTGGCCCTTCGCCCGCTCGGCCGAGGTCCAGTTCACCGTCTGCCAGTCCGGGTCGAGGATGAGGCGCGCGCCCGCGTTGCAGAGCTCGATGCGGTTGCCGCCCGGCTCCCACACGTAGAGGAAGAACGTCTGCTGGATGGCGTGCTTGTGCGGGCCTGTTTCGATGTGAACCCCGGCGTCGAGGAACACGTCGCAGGCACGCAGGATGTCCTCGCGGGTGTCGGTTGCGAAGGCGATGTGGTGAAGGCGCCCGTTGGCCCCCGTCCAGTCCTTCGTGTAGACGAGGTCGTAAGACTTCTGCCCGACGGAGAACCAGATGGCGGCATCTGCCCCCTCGTCCGTGACGATGCGCTCTGTGCAGCGCGCCCCGAGCGTGTCGCGCAGGAAGTCGGATACCGCGGGCACCTCACGCGTGAGGTAGTTGACGTGGTCGAGGCGGCGCACGTTCGCGCCGCGCCCCGGGAATTTGGCCGCCTGGTTCTTGAGAGAGGGCGCGTCATCCATCGGAACGTACTTCTCGACATCCCAGTAGATCCCCATGGGGTGCCCGTCTGGATCGTCGAAGAGGTAGGTGCGCCCCAGCCCGCGCACATCATCGACCCAACCGCGGCCGAATCCGCTCGCCTCGATGTCTGCGACCTCGCGCTCGAGCGCAGCTGGGCTCGCGGCACGAAGGAAGGTGCAACCGATGCCGGCCTGCTCGCGCTGAACGAGACGAATCGTGTACCCCTGGTAGTCGTCCCAGGCGTGCAGGTAGACCGAGTCGCCATCGCGGTCAACCTCGGTCAGCGCCATCAGGTCGACGAAGAAGTCCCGGGTCTCCTCCAGCACTGGGGTGAAGAGCTCGATGGGTCCGACGTGAGCGATGTCGCGGAGCCGGTTCGGGTCGTGCGTGAGCTGCCGGTGTGGGATCTCGGTCATGGAGTGGTTCCTTTCACTGCGGCGGCGGGGCGGGGCCAGACGACGCCGTCGAACAGTTTGCGCGCCGTGCGAATCACAGCGCTCCTCCTGAGGGTGCGGCCAGACTCATCGAGCTCGAGCTCGACGTCGAAGTAGCCGGTGGGGTGCTCAATGCGGAGCGCAGCATCCTCTTCTGTTCCCACGGCGAACGACGCGACCGTCTCGGGGACCGCAACTCCGACGGCGACCGACACGGCGCCCAGCACTCCGATCGAGGTGTGCACGCGGTGCGGGATGAAGGTGCGGGTCGTGATGGTGCCGCCGTGGCGCGGCGGCGAGACGATGCTGAGCTTGGGCACTGTCGTGTCGGTGACATCGCCAAAGCCCATCGCTCGGCCCGCCTCGAGCCTGATCCGCTCAAGGCGCTCTCGCAGCGCTCCGTCGGCTTCCAACTCTTCTGGAGATTCGTCACCCTCCAGCCCAAGGTCGGCTGCGCGAATCAGCACGACCGGCATACCAGCGTCGACGCAGGAGACGGCGGTGTCGGCGAAAACATCCGTCAGCCTGCCGGTGGGGAACAGGGCGCCCCCCTCGCTGGGAAACTCGAGCTCGATGGGCGCCGCCCCGAACGGAACGCCCGAGACCATGACGTCGCCCTCGTAGCTGACCTGGCGACCGGGTGTCTCCACGGTGGCAACCGCTTCGCCACCGCCTCCGTTGAGGATGCGGATGCGCACCCGCGTCGACTCCTCCTCCGCCGCCACGAGCCCCCGCTCGATCGCAAATGGAGCGACGCCTGCCAGCAGGTTGCCGCAGGTCTGGGCGTCGCTCACGATCGCCTGGTCGACCACGACCTGGAGAAAGAGGTAGTCGACATCGCAGTCGGGGTGCGTTGAGGGGGCCACCACCGCGACCTTGCTCGTGAGGGGGTGCGCGCCTCCGATGCCGTCGATCTGACGCTCATCGGGCGAGCCCATGATCCTCAGCAGCACATCGTCGCGCTCCGCCGCGTCGCTCGGCAGGTCGCTCTCGAGGAAGTAGGCGCCTTTGGACGTGCCGCCCCGCATGAGCATGCACCGAACCCCGTCGCTCACCGCAGCGCTCCTCCCCTGGGGATTCCCCGTTCGCCGATCGATTCAAGTACCGCCATCGTCGCGCGCGCCATCGCGGCCGCGTCGCCGCCCTGCTCGATCATCTCGGCGGCGGCCTCCATCTCGTGCACTCGACGGGCACTGTGTTGCATGGTGCCCTCGAGCAGGCCCCGGAGGAAATCGGGCGTCAGGTGCGTGAGCGTCTCCGTCACGTGGTCGCCAAACCACTCGAGCAGCCCCTGCTGCTCCGCGGCCCGAAGCGACTCGATCATGAGCCCCGTGATGCCCTTGACGACGATGCTGCGCAGCAGCTTGCGGGCCGCGGCCTCGCCGGCGGGGCCATCGAGCACCTCGACGGGCATCCCGAGCGGCGTGAGGAGCTCATCCATCCGCGCAGCACCGGGCCCCGACGCGACGACGGGGGTCGCAATGCGCTTGTGCGCCACGGGGGCCATGAGCACTGCGTCTGCGAAGAGGAGGCCTCCCTTCTCGGCTGCGGCGGCCGATGCGGCCTTGTCAGCGGGGCCCGAACTCGACAGGTCCGCGTAGACGGCCCCACGGGCCGCATGCCCGAGCACGGAGTCGAGGGCTGCGCGAGCGGCGGTCGACGGGGTCATGGCGAGGATGATCTCGGCATCCTTCACCGCATCCGCGGCGCTCTCCGCCACGGCGAAGGCCCCCGACTCCTGCGACAGGAACGGGTCGTGTCCGACGACGGCTGCGACGCGCGCGAGGTCCTCGGCATAGACGCGACCGGCGGCCCCCAGGCCCAACACGGCGATCCGTACCATCCGGCTCATCGCCCCTCGGGCAGGCGGTCCACGTATTCGACACCGAGGTCGGAGAGCAGTGGGCGCAGCGTGTACATGTCGACGCCGAGGGTGCCGCCCGCGAGCCTCTCGCGCTTCGACTCCTCGTTGGCGGTGCGCTTCTCCGCCGCGGCCAGCACCGTCGCAGCATCCGCACGCGGCACGATCATGACGCCGTCGTCGTCAGCGACGACCACGTCGCCCGGGTTCACGAGCTGCCCGTCGCACACGACGGGGACATTGACCGAGCCGGGCGTCGCCTTGACCGTGCCCTGAGCGTGCACGGCGCGGCTCCAGACGGGAAAACCCATCTCCCGCAGGGTGGCAATGTCTCGCACCCCCGCATCGATCACGAGCCCGCGCACTCCCCTCGACATGAGGGAGGTCGCGAGGAGGTCGCCGAACATGCCGTGCACGGAGGGCGAGGTCGTGGTCACGACGAGCACATCGCCAGGCTGGCAGACCTCGACGGCGGCGTGGATCATGAGGTTGTCGCCCGGATGCGAGGAGACGGTGACGGCGCTGCCGGAGACCGCCGCGCCATCCTGCCTCGGCAACACGCTCGCGCCCACGAGACCCGTGCGACCCGCCGCCTCGTGCACGGTCGCGACACCATACTCGGCAAGGGCGTCGACGACGGACGTGTCGGCCCGGTCGATCTGTCTGACAACGTAGTGCGGCATCCGTCTATGCCAGTTCGCTCGTGACCTGCGGATAGACGCGCTGGTATGCCTCGCCGAGCGTCGTCACCGGCAGACCGAGATTGGGTCCGCTGTTCCGCTTGGCCTGCACCCCTCGCCGTCGGCCCAGGTCGCTGTAGTAGTCCACGAGGTGGCCCTGCGATGCGCCGAGGCTGTTCATGGCCGCGACCTTGGTCTCCCACACCTCCGTGATATCGAGCAGCACGTTGGGCACGAAGCCGCAGACCTCGCTCTGGTGGGGCTCGAAGCAGAAGACAGGAGGCGCGCCGATGACGTCGCCGGGACCGGAGACGCCGGGCGCCTGGGCAAGCACGCGAGCCTTGAGGGCGATCTCGGCAGCCTTCGGATGATCCATGTTGTAGGGGTCGGATGCTGCGTGCGTGAGCACGACGTCGGGCTGCACTTCTCGATACAGGTCGATGAGACGCTGACGAAGCTCGGGGGTCTCCTCGAGCGGGTAGTCGTCCCCGTCGAAGGTGCGCAGTTCCGCTCCGAGGATCGCTGCTGCGGCTTCCGCCTCCTCATGCCGGATCTGCTTGATCTCCTGGAGCGTCTTGCCAGCTCGCCACTGCGCCGCCGACTCACCGCGCTCACCGTAGCTGAGACAGGCGATGACGACGCGTTCGCCGCGGTGTGCCGCGAGGGCGATCGCGCCGCCCGCTCGCCAGACGAAGTCTCCGGGGTGTGCGCTGACGACGAGGGTGGTGCGTGATTCGGTCATATGCGGTGCTCCTGACGTTGGATACTGGACAAACATAGGAACTGTCGACAGAATTGTCAACAATCGGTCCACGTGCACCTCGGGCCTCCTTCTATTCCACGATCACGACGGAGTGACATGAGAAAGCAGACCTTCACAGGCATCGCCACAGCATCCGCGCTCGCCCTCTTGCTTGCCGGGTGCAGCAACGGCGGCAACACTGCGGAACCTGACGAGAACGGCATGGTCGACGCCACGATCGGCGTCATCCCCATTGCCGACACAGCCCCCCTCTACCTCGGAGTCGAGCAGGGATTCTTCGAGGACGAGGGCGTCAACCTCACGATTGAGACGGCCTCGGGCGGAGCAGCCATCGTGCCCGCCGTCGTCGCGGGCGACTACGAGTTCGGCTTCAGCAATACCCTCTCGCTCATGATCGGAATCGAGAAGGGCCTCCCCATCGAGACCGTCGCCCCCGCCGTTGCCTCCTCGGGCGACCCCGAGTCCGACTTTGGCGCTCTCATCGTGCGGAGTGACTCTGGTATCGCCGACGTGAGTGACCTGGAAGGCAAGAGAGTCTCCAGCAACAGCACCGGCAACATCAACGACACGATCGTGCGCACCCTCGTCGATGACGCCGGAGCCGACTCGTCCACCATCGAGTTCTCTGAGGTGCCCTTCCCCGACGCAATCGCTGCGGTCGAAGCAAATCAGGTCGACGCAGCATTCGTCGTCGAGCCCTTTGTGACTTCGGCACAGGAGGCCGGGCTCCAGGTGCTCACCTACACCTACGCGTCCTTCGACCCGAAACTCGATGTCGCCGCCTACTTCGCCTCGAACGCATTCGTCGCGGAGAACGCCGACATCGTCGAGCGCTTCCAAGCGGCAATGACGAAGTCGCTCGAGTACGCGCAGGAGAACCCCGACGAGGTGCGCCGCATCATCGCGACGTATACGAAGACGCCGCCGGAGGTGCTTGCAGAGATCGTCCTCCCGACCTTCCCCACAGAGATGTCGGCTGAAGGTACCGAGAAGCTCGCGCAGGCGGCCGTCGACTACGGGGTGCTCACCGAGATGCCCGACCTGGACGCCTTCCTGCCGTAGGTCAGCGCTTCCCTGCGGCAGCCCTGTCGGAGCTGCTGCACGTGAAAGGTCAGAAAACGCGCCTCCCGTTCGCGGTGGGCGCGTTTTTTGACCCCTCCTGTAGCTCATGCATTCGAGGGCTTCAGGCGCGGGATCCGCTACACGAGGGACTGACGCCACGCGGCGTGCATGCGCGAGAAGCGGCCGTCGCCCGCGATGAGTTCTGCGGGGGCGCCATCCTCGACGATGCGCCCGTGCTCCATGACGAGCACGCGGTCGGCGATCTCGACCGTCGAGAGGCGGTGGGCGATGATGACGGCCGTGCGATCCGCGAGGAGGGTCTGCAGCCCGCGCTGCACGGCCCGCTCGCTCGGGATGTCGAGCGACGCTGTGGCCTCATCGAGGATGAGCACGGCGGGGTCGGCGAGGAAGGCGCGCGCGAACGACACCAGCTGTCGCTGGCCCGCCGAGACCCGCCCGCCACGCTTGTTGACGTCGGTGCCGTAGCCGTCGGGGAGCGCGCAGATGAAGTCGTGCGCCCCGACGGCCTTCGCGGCATCCTGAATCTCGGCGAGATCCGCGCCCGGCCTACCGAGCGCGATGTTGTCGGCGATCGTGCCGCTGAAGAGGTAGGCCTCCTGCGTGACCATGACGATCGCACGCCTAAGATCGGCGGGGCTCAACTCGCGTAGGTCAACCCCGTCGAGCGTGACGGCGCCATCACTCGGGTCGTAGAAGCGGGCGATGAGCTTCGCGAGCGTCGACTTGCCGGCACCCGTCGTGCCGACCAGGGCGAGTGTCTGCCCCGCGGGGATGTCCAGGGTGAACGACGGCAGGATGACGCGCTCGGGCGTGTAGGCGAAGGTCACATCGTCGAAGGAGACGGCCCCCTTGGCCTCGGACAGCTCGACGGGCTTGACCGGGTCCGGCACGCTCGGCAGCTCCTCGAGCACGCCCGAGATCTTCTCGAGCGCGGCGGCGGCCGACTGGTAGGAGTTGTAGAACATCGCCATCTCCTCCGCGGGCGCGAAGAAGTTGCGCGTGTAGAGCAGCGCCGCGAGCAGCGCGCCGACGGGCAGCGAGCCATCAGCGACCCGGAAGCCGCCGACAAGCAGCACGACGCCGAGCGTGACGTTGCCGATGAGGATCAGCACGGGCTCGTAGGTGCCGAAGAGTTGAATGACCTTCGCGTTGGCGTCGCGGTTGTCTTCGACGAGCGCGCCGAACTCCCGCTCGTTGCGCCGCTCCTTGCGGAACGCCTGCACCGCCCGGATGCCCGTCATCGTCTCGACGAAGTGCACGATCATGCGGGCGGATGCGACGCGCGTGCGCCGGAACATCCGCTGCGAGCTCACCTGGAACCAGCGGGTCAGGATCGCGAGCGGCACGAGCGAAAGCAGCAGGATGAGCCCGCTCACCCAGTCGACGACGAGCAGCGCGATCGCGATGAAGACCATGTAGAGGCCGCCCTGCACGAGCTGGTTGAGCCCGTTGGCGAGCAGCTCCTTGATCGACTCGAGGTCACTCGTCTGGCGCGAGATGATGCGCCCCGAGGTGTAATTCTCGTGGAACTCCAGGCTCAGCCGCTGCGTGTGCAGGAACACGCGCTTGCGCAGGTCGATGAGCATCGTCTGGCTGAGCTTCGCCGTGAGGATCGTGTACCACGCCACGAGCACGGCTCCCAGGATGCCCGTCGCGATGTAGGCGGCAACGGTGAGCCCGAGCGGCCACCAGTCCCCCTCCAGCACGGCGGGCAGGCCGTTGTCGATCCCGAGCGCAATGAGCCCGGGACCCGCGACCTGCGCGACCGTGCTGACGAGGATCACGACCGCCGTCAGCGCGACGGTACGGCCGAGCGGACGCACGAGGGAACCGAGCAGACGCACCGAGCGGCCCTGCAGCAGCTTGTTCTCGGCGCGCGAAAGGTCGTCGCGCTCCTCCTCCACATCGAGCCGGCTCACGACTCCACCTCCAGGGACGAGATGACGAAGCGGTAGTGCTCGCTGCGGGCAAGCAGTTCCGAGTGCGTGCCGACGTCCACGATTCGCCCGTCGCGCATGAGCGCGACCCGGTCGGCGAGCTGCACGGTCGAGGGTCGGTGGGCCACGATCAGCGCGGTCGTGCTCGAGAGCACGCGCCGCAGCCCCGCCTCGACCGCCGCCTCCGTGTCGACATCGAGAGCCGACAGGGGGTCGTCGAGCACGAGCACGCTCGGCTTCGCCGCAACCGCGCGCGCAAGCGCCAGTCGCTGCCGCTGTCCACCCGAAAGGCTCATGCCCTCCTCGCCGACCGTCGTGTCGAGCCCCTCGGGCAACGCGTGCACGAAGTCGGCCTGCGCGATCTCGAGGGCCTCCGCGAGCTCGCTCTCCGAGGCATCCGGTCGCCCCAGCAGCACGTTGTCGCGCACGGTCGACGAGAACAGGATCGCCTCCTCGAAGCCCATCGCGATGCGCTCGCGCAACTGCTCGCGCGTGAGCTCGCGGATGTCGACGCCGTCGAGCAGGATGCGCCCCTCGGTCAGGTCGTAGAGGCGCGTCGTGAGAGCCGTGAGGGTCGTCTTGCCGCAGCCTGTGAGACCGACGAGCGCCATCGTCTCGCCCGGGAGCAGTTCCAGGTCGACCCCGTCGACAATGTCGCGCGAGCCCGCGTGGGCGTCCTGGTATCGGAAGTGCGCGTTCTCGAAGACGAGTCGCCCCTCACCGCGAGAGGCCTCCGACGGATGCTCGGGGTCAACGATCGGGTTCGTCTCGTCCATGACCTCGAAGAAGCGGTCGACCGCCGTGCGGGTGTCGAACGTCATGGAGAGCAGGAAGCCGATCGATTCGACGGGCCAGCGTAGCACCGCCGCGGTCGCGAAGAACGCGACAAGCCCGCCCACCGTGAGGGCGCCGTTCGCGGCGAGCAGCACGCCGCCGAGGAGAGACAGGGCGAACGTGACATCCGGCACCAGCAGCAACCACAGCCAGATGCCCGCGATCGCGCGCGCCTTCTCGATCTCGGTCGTGCGCAGCTCCTCCGCCTGCTTCGTGAAGCTCTCGAGCGCGTGGTGGCCGCGACCGAAGGCCTTGAGCACCCGGATGCCGTGAACCGACTCCTCGACGCTTGTCGCCAGATCGCCCGCCTGATCCTGGCTGAGGCGGGCAACACGCGAGTACTTGTTCTCGAAGACGAAGGTGTAGATCCACAACGGAATCGAGCAGATGATGAAGAGCACGCCCAGCTGCCAGCTCAGGTTCAGCAGAAAGACGAAACCGATCGCGACCGTCACGACGTTGACGACGAGCAGCACGATGCCGAACGACAACCAGCGGCGGATCAGGCTGAGGTCGGTCGACATGCGCGAGAGCAGCTGCCCGCTCGGCCAGCGGTCGTGGAAGGCGACCGGGAGGTCCTGCAGGCGCGCGTAGAGGGCGTTGCGCATGTCGGCCTCGACGTGAGTGCCCGGCACGAGCACGAACCAGCGCCGGAGCCAGATCATGCCCGCCTCGAGCGCGCCCAACGCCAGCACCGCGCCGACCGCCCACCACAGGCCCGAGAGGTCGCCCTCCCCGAGCGGGCCGTCAACGAGCGAACGCAGCACCTGTGGGATCAGCAGCGCGACGACGGCGCCGACGAGCGCCGCGACGGCGCCCAACGTGATGCGCGGCAGGGCAGGCCGGACGTACGGAAGGATGCGCAGGATGGCGCGCGCCGTCGAAAGGCGCTTCGTGGGCGCCACGTTCGGGGAGAACAAGGGGTGGCTCGTTTCTACGATCGCCGTGCGGGTCAGCGCACAAACGGGCAACCAGCCTACCCGCGCGGCGACGTCAGTGGAAGAAGTGGCGCTCGCCCGTGAAGTACATCGTCACGCCCGCCGCCTTCGCCGCCGTGATGACCTCCTCGTCGCGCACCGAACCACCCGGCTGCACGACGGCGCGCACGCCGCCCTTGATGAGCACCTCGAGCCCGTCGGCGAAGGGGAAGAAGGCATCGGATGCCGCGACACTCCCCTTTGCGCGATCGCCCGCCCTGCTCACCGCAAGGTGGCACGAGTCCACGCGATTGACCTGTCCCATGCCGACACCGACGGAAGCCCCATCGTTGGCCAGCAGGATCGCGTTGGACTTGACGGAGCGCACCGCACGCCACGCGAACTCCAGGTCGGCGAGGGTGGCGGCATCCGCGGGTTCGCCCGTCACAAGCTGCCAGGTCTCCGTCGACAGGTCGTCGTAGGTGTCGGGGCTCTGCACGAGCAGGCCGCCCGAGATCTGGCGCAGCTCGCGATCGGCGCGCGCGTAATCGCCGGGGAGCTCGATGAGGCGCAGGTTCTTCTTCGCCTGCAGCACGGTGAGCGCCTCCGGCTCGAAGCCGGGCGCGACGATGACCTCCGTGAAGATGTCCTTGATCGAGATCGCCGCCGCCCGCGTGATGGGCCGGTTCGCCGCGATCACTCCGCCGAACGCCGAGACGGGGTCGCAGTCGTGGGCGCGGGCGTGCGCCGACGCGATCGCGTCACCCGTGCCGCGGGCGACCGCGATGCCGCAGGGGTTGGCGTGCTTGATGATCGCCACGGCAGGCTCGTCGAAGTCGTAGGCGGCCCGCACCGCAGCATCCGCGTCGACGTAGTTGTTGTACGACATCTCCTTGCCGTGCAGCTGCGTCGCCTGCGCGATGCCGTGCCCGCCGTTCTCGACGTAGAGCGCCGCCGACTGGTGCGAGTTCTCGCCATAGCGCAGCTGCTGCTTGAGGGAGACCTTCAGGGTGATGCTCTCCTGGGACGCCTCGTGCTCCGCGCGCACGCCCACCGACTCGGCGAACCACTCGGCCACCGCAGTGTCATAGGCCGCCGTGTGCGCGAAGGCCTCACCCGCGAGACGCTGCCGCTGCGCCAGCGTCGTGCCGCCAAGCGTCGCCGCCTTGATGATCTGCGGGTAGCTCTCGGGTGAGACGGCGATCGCGACATTCGCGTGGTTCTTGGCGGCGGCGCGCACCATGGCGGGCCCACCGATGTCGATCTGCTCGACGACGGCGTCGCCCTCGGCTCCCGAGGCGACCGTCTCCACGAAGGGGTAGAGGTTCACGACCACGAGTTGGAAGGGTTCGACGCCCATCTCCGCCAGTTGCCGCTCGTGCGACTCGAGCCGCAGGTCGGCGAGCACTGCCGCGTGGATGAACGGGTGCAGCGTCTTCACGCGCCCGTCGAGTGCCTCCGGGAAGCCCGTCACGGTCGACACCTCGGTGACCGGATGCCCCGCCCCCGCGATCATCTTCGCCGTCGAACCCGTCGAGACGATCTCCACTCCGGCGCCCACAAGAGCCTCGGCAAGCTCCAGCAGGCCCGACTTGTCGCTCACCGAGATGAGGGCGCGCTTGAGCGGAATCGCGTCGCGGTGGCGGTACAGGGATGCGTCGTGGCTGGGGCCGCTCATGCGACAAGCTCCTTCAGGTTGATCTTTCCATTGGCAATGTCGAGCACGGCCTGCACCAGCAGTTCCCGCTCGACCACCTTGATGCGGTCATGCAGCGTGCCCTCAGTGTCGTGAGGAAACACGGGAACCCGACGCTGCGAGATGATCGGTCCGCTGTCGATCCCGTTGTCCACGACGATCACGCTCGCGCCCGACTCAGCGACGCCCGCCGCGATCGCATCACGCACCCCGTGCGCGCCCGGAAACTCCGGCAGGTATGCCGGATGCGTGTTGATCAGGTTGGGGGAAAGCGCATCGACGACCGACCGTGGCAGCAGGCGCATGAGCCCGCTCAAGATCACCAGATCCGGCTCCCAGCGCTGCACCTGCTCCAGCAGCGCCTGCCCCCACGACTCCCGGTCGGGGTAGTTCGAGTAGACGACCGCGAACGACGGGATCCCGAACTCCTCCGCGTGCGCGAGGCCATCCGCGTCACGGTCGGCACCGATCGCGACCACACGGGCCGGGAACTCGGCGTCCTCCGACGCCTCAAGAAGGGAGCGGAGATTCGAACCGCCGCCGGAGATGAGCACGACGAGTTTCAGCACCCGCCAAGCCTACTCCGATCCGGCGCCGCGCCTCCCGGCCACGAGAAGCCCCAGCACGCACGCCACGCCGACCTCGAGCGCGACGCACAGGCCCACCACGAGGGCGTCGGGACCGATCACTTCCAACCGGCCGGGACCCCCGCTGCCGCCAGACCACCACGCGAGCAGCCCCAACAGGAGCCCCGCCACCACGCCCCCGAGCGAACCCGTCGCAACCGTGAGCGGGAGGGGAAGCATCCGAGGATCCCGCAGCCGCAGGAGCACGCCCACCAGGAAGCCCGCGACGACCGGCACCAGCAGCCCCAGGAAGCCCCACGCGAGGTCACCCGTCGGCAGCGCCCCCAGCACCGGGACGGAAGGGAGCGGGCCCAGCGTCGTGCCAAGCGGGGAGACCGCCGAACCCGCGCCGATCGCAAAGCCCGGGCCGACCAGCCACGCCGCCGCCCACACCACCAGGTTCGGCACGAAGGCCAGCTGCGCCACCGTCAGCACCGCACCGCCCAGCGCACCCGCCTGCGACGCCTCATACAGGGCGATGATGCCGCCATAGTTCACCGCCACGAGCACCGCGACGAGCACCGCCGCGACCGCAGCGATCGCCGCGACGGATGCTGCGCCCGCCCGAAGCGCGCCGCCCACGACCGTGCGCACCCCCGCCGGCCAATCCGTCATGCGATCCCACGCGGCATCCACGAAATCGCGGGGACGCGAGCCCGCCAGACGATGACGGGCGAGGCCGGCACCCAGCGCGAGACCAGCCGAGAAGATCAGCGTTGAGAAGATCGTGCCCTGCACGATCGAGGGCCGCGCCAGCTCGTGCAGCGATGTGACGACCGCCGTGAAAGCGAGCAGCCCGAACGTCGTCACCGCCACCCCCAGACCCACGAGGTGGTGTGGTGTCTCCGCGATGCGGCGGCCTGCGCGCTGACCCAGCAGGAACGTCAGCAGGCCGAAACCCAGCGGCGCGAGCGACAGCACGAAGGGCTCGCCCAGCCCGGGCAGCCCGAGCCCCGCCGCGAGCGCCTCGTCGACCGTCACCCGCATGGCGGCACCGTGACCGAGCAGCCAGGTGTCGACCGCCGCGCGCCAGAACACCAGCCAGTCGACCTGCAACTCGTACTGGAAACCCCACACGATCGTCAGCGGCACGAGTGGTATGCCGATGCCGATCCCCACGACGAGGAGCGCCTCAAGGGCGGAGAAGACGGCGGTCAGCGGACGATTCATACCGCACCGACCCTACCGGCGGCCATCCCTCCCGTCGGCTCGCCTCGCGCTCCCCCGCCGGAAACTCAGGAAGATCTGTCTGCGTCGAAAGCGAGACACCCGCCCCCACGCGGAAATTCAGGAAGCACGCGGCATCCGCCCGCAACAACTGCTGAGAATCCGCGGCTCTCACCCCGCTTTTCCTGAATTTCCGTGAAGAGTGGAGGGGTGACCGCCTCCGTCTACGCCCGCGCCCTCGGGGAACGCTTCGGGATGCTGCATCCGGAGCTTCAGCGCTGGTTCGGCAGCACAACCACCGTGCGGGCGCAGGGTGTCTTCGACGAGGCGGGGTCGCGCCTCCGCTGGCTTCGGCCCGCCTGGTCGGCCCTCGCCGGCGCCGGGCTGCTCATGCCCGAATACGGCCGCGACGTACCCTTCGACGCCACCATGGAGCCCGCGGGGGCGAGCACCGTCGCGACGCGCCGCGTGCTGCACTTTGCGAGCGGCGACCGTGTGCTGGCCGACACGACCCGCGTCGCCCGCGGTCGGCTCATCGACGTGCACGCGCGCGGGCGGCTGCAGGTGGAGATGATTCCCGACGTCATCGACGGCGCCCTCGTCGCCCGCTCGGCCCGCGCCCGCATCATGCTCGGCCGCTACCCTCTGCCGGTGCCCTCGCCGCGCGTCGAACTCCGTCACGCCTGGAACACGGATGCCTCGCGCCACACGATCGACGTGCGGGTGTGCGTGCCCGCACTCGGCGAGGTCTTCGGCTACCACGGGCACTTCACGGCGGCCTAGTCATCCGCCCCGCCTGCGTGAGACGCTCCGGAAACGACGAAGGGCCCGCCGAGGCGGGCCCTTCGCAGGAGGAGACTAGAGCGTCTCGAAGATCTCGCGCATGAGCTTGGCGGTCTCGGACGGCGTCTTGCCGACCTTGACTCCAGCTGCCTCGAGGGCCTCCTTCTTGGCCTGCGCCGTGCCGGCCGAGCCGGAGACAATCGCGCCCGCGTGGCCCATCGTCTTGCCCTCGGGGGCGGTGAAACCCGCGACGTAGCCGACGACGGGCTTCGTGACATTCGCCTTGATGAAGTCGGCCGCGCGCTCCTCCGCATCGCCGCCGATCTCGCCAATCATGACGATCGCCTTCGTCTCGGGGTCGGCCTCGAAGGCCTCGAGCGCGTCGATGTGCGTCGTGCCGATGACGGGGTCGCCGCCGATGCCGATCGCGGTCGAGAAGCCGAGGTCACGCAGCTCGTACATCATCTGGTAGGTCAGCGTGCCCGACTTGGAGACGAGACCGATCGGGCCCTTGCCCGTGATGTTGGCGGGCGTGATACCGACGAGCGACTCGCCGGGCGTGATGATGCCGGGGCAGTTCGGCCCGATGATGCGGGTCTTGCCGCCCTTCTCCTTGGCGTAGGCCCACGCCTCGGCCGTGTCGCCGACGGGCACGCCCTCCGTGATGACCACGAGGAGCGGGATCTCGGCGTCGATCGCCTCGACGATTGCATCCTTGGTGAAGGCGGGGGGCACGAACGCGATCGACACGTCGGCGCCCGTCTTCTCCATCGCCTCGACGACCGAGCCGAAGACGGGGAGCTCGACGGCGTTGCCGTCCTTGTCGGTGTGCGAGACGGTCGTGCCGGCCTTGCGCGCGTTGACGCCGCCGACGACCTGCGTGCCGGCCTTGAGCATGAGGGCGGTGTGCTTGGTGCCCTCACCACCCGTGATGCCCTGCACGATGACCTTGGAGTCCTTGTTGAGGAAGATAGACATTGCGTTACTCCTTGACGATCAGCGAGCGGCGTTGGCGAGCTCGGCGGCCTTGTCGGCGCCCTCGTCCATGGTGGCGGCGAGGGTCACCAGCGGGTGGTTGGCCTCGGTGAGGATGCGGCGGCCCTCGTCGACGTTGTTGCCATCGAGGCGCACCACGAGGGGCTTGTCAGCCGAGTCGCCGAGGATCTCGAGGGCCTTGACGATGCCGTTCGCGACGGCGTCGCAGCTCGTGATGCCGCCGAAGACGTTGACGAAGACGCTCTTGACCTGGGGGTCGCCGAGGATCACGTCGAGGCCGTTCGCCATGACGGTGGCGGATGCCCCGCCGCCGATGTCGAGGAAGTTGGCGGGTTTCACGGCGCCGTGCTTCTCACCCGCGTAGGCGACGACGTCGAGCGTCGACATGACGAGTCCCGCGCCGTTGCCGATGATGCCGACCTCACCGTCGAGCTTGACGTAGTTGAGGTCGTTGGCCTTCGCCTTCGCCTCGAGGGGGTCCGCGGCATCCTTGTCTTCGAGCGCCTCGTGGTTCTCGTGGCGGAAGCCGGCGTTCTCGTCGAGCGAGACCTTGCCGTCGAGGGCGATGATCTCGCCGTCCTCCGTCAACACGAGCGGGTTGACCTCGACGAGGGTCGCGTCCTCACCCTTGTATACGTCATAGAGCTTCACGAAGACATCCGCGACCTTCTCTACGAGCTCCTCGGGGAAGTTCGCCTCCTTCGCGATCTCGACCGCTTTCGCCTTGTCGATGCCCTGCGCGGGGTTCACCTCGACCCGGGCGAGGGCCTCGGGACGCTCGACTGCGAGCTCCTCGATCTCCATGCCGCCCTCGACGCTGCAGAGGGAGAGGTAGGAGCGGTTGGCGCGGTCGAGGAGCACCGAGAAGTAGAACTCCTGCGCGATACGAGCGCCCTGGGCGATCATGACGCGCTTGACAACGTGGCCCTTGATGTCGAGGCCGAGGATCTGCTCGGCGGCGGCGTACGCGTCATCCGCATTGTGGACGACCTTGACGCCGCCGGCCTTGCCGCGACCACCGGTCTTCACCTGAGCCTTGACGACGACGGTGCCACCGATCTTCTCGGCGGCGGCCTTCGCCTCTTCTGGGGTGTCGGCGATCAGGCCGGCAAGTACGGGCACGCCGTAGGACTCGAAAAGGTCCCTGGCCTGGTACTCAAATAGATCCACGCTGCTCATTCCAATCCGCGCGTAATGGTGTGTGAGATGGCGAGATTTCTGAAGCGGACCGGAAGCCCGAGTCCGGAGAAGTTGCCACCCAAGACTCTACCCGCTGCTTTTCGGCCCTTCCGCCCGGGAGCCATTCAATGGCGGTGAAAGAACCGCGGAATCTTCGGATGTCTCGGCTCTCCCACCCTCGAGGACGAGACGCAGCAGGCGGTTGAGTTCCTCGCGATCCGCTTGCCTCAAGTGGCCGACAAATGCTGCCGCCACCTTGTTTGCATGAGGCCGAAGCTCCACCAGCAACCTCCGGCCTTGATCGGTGAGGGTGAGGATCTTCCGGCGCCGATCGGCGTCGTCGCGTGTGCGCTTGAGGTAGTTTCGCCGCTCCATCCGCGTGACGATTTCCGTGACGGTGGAGCGGTCAAGTTCCAGAATGTCTCCGAGCTCACGCTGATCTACCCCCGGGTTGGTCTCGAGCAGACTCAACACCCCGAACTGGACGGGCGAGACGTCCGAATCTCCGCCGTGAAGCCACAGTTGCGAGTGCAGGTGTTGAACACGGCGCACAAGAAAACCGGTGGATTCGGAGAGCTCGGGCGACAACACGGCTGAATCCTATTGAGAAGTGGTGCGCAGAGCTAGAGCTTCTCGATCGGGTTCGTCGCGAAGCGGCGAACAGACAGGTGGGCGAAGCTACAGCTTCTCGATAGGAGCAATCTTCACGAGGAGGCGTTTGCGGCCCGCCGTGTCGAACTGGATCTCCGCGATGCTCTTCGCCCCGTTGTCGGTGACGGCGCTCACGCGGCCCTCGCCGAAGTCGTCGTGCCGCACCCGGTCTCCGACGGCGAGCTTCAGGTCGCCGTTGTCGCGCACGGTGCCGGAGACCTTGTTGGCCCACTGGGTCTTCTCGCCCGCCTCGGCTTTGCGCTGCGCCCGCGCGAGAGCTGTCGCGCTCGGACCGGAGGAGAAGCCGTAGCCCGAACCTCCGCCGCGGTCGAAGCCGCCGCCGGGCCTGCCGATCGCGTCGCGGCGCGCGTTGAGTGCCCGCGGCTGGGTGCCGCCGCGGCTCGTGGCCGTGCCCGGCGACTGCCGCCAGTCGATCAGCTCACCGGGGATCTCCTGCAGGTAGCGACTCGGCATCGCAACGTTGACGTCGCCGAACTGTGCGCGCGTCATCGCGAGGGAGAGGTAGAGGCGGCGGCGCGCCCGCGTGATGCCGACATAGAAGAGCCGCCGCTCCTCGGCCGGGCCGCCCGGCTCTCCCGCCGACATCTCATGGGGCAGCAACCCCTCCTCGACGCCCGTGAGGAACACGGAGTCGTATTCAAGGCCCTTGGCAGTGTGGAGCGTCATGAGCGAGACGGTGCCGCTCGAGTCATCCAGTTCGTCTGCGGCGGCGACCAGGCTCACCTCGGTGAGGAAGTCGATGAGGGTGCCGTCGGGGTTGCGCGTCGCGTACTCGCGCGTTTGGGCGAGAAGTTCTTCGACGTTCTCTGCGCGCGCCTCGTCTTGCGGGTCTCGGGATGCTCGCAACAGGTCGACATAGCCGGTGCGCTTGAGCACGGCCTCCAGCAGGTCGCCGACCTTGGCTGGGGCGCCGGCACCCTCCGGCGGGTCCGCCTGGGCGCTGAGCTCATCAAGCAGCCGCGCGAGGTCCGTGATCGCCCCGCGCACCTTGGGGCCGAGGCCGAGCTCGTCGACGTTGCGCATCGCCTCGCGAAGCGTCGTGTCGTTTTTGTCGGCCCAGAGCTGCATTGCCGCCTCCGTCGCCGGCCCGATGCCGCGCTTCGGCACATTCATGATGCGGCGCAAGGCGATGGGGTCGGCCGGGTTGGCGATCGCGATGAGGTAGGCCATCGCATCCTTGATCTCGGCCCGCTCATAGAACTTGGTGCCACCCAGCACGCGATAGGGAATGGCGGAGCGGATGAAGATCTCTTCCAGCGCACGCGTCTGGGCGTTGGTGCGGTAGAAGACGGCGATGTCCTTGTAGTCGAGCCCGCTCTCGTGGAGGGTCGTGATCTCATCCGCGATGAACTGGGCCTCGTCGTGCTGGCTGTACCCTGTGTAGCCGACGATCTTCTCGCCCGAGCCGACCGTCGTGAAGAGCTTCTTGTCTTTGCGGTCGAAGTTGTTGGAGATGACGGCGTTGGCCGCGTCGAGGATGTTCTGGGTCGAGCGGTAGTTCTGCTCGAGCAGGATCACCTTCGAGTTGGGGAAGTCACGCTCGAACTCCACGATGTTGCGGATGTCCGCGCCGCGGAAGGCATAGATCGACTGATCCGAGTCGCCGACAACCGTGAGGCTTGCGCCCGGGATGCGTCCCGAGCCGTCGCGCTGGCTCGAACGGTAGGTTTCGCCCGCCTCGAGGGCGTCCGCGACATCCGACTCCACCGGCCGGGTCAGTTCTCGGATGAGTGAGTACTGCGCATGGTTGGTGTCTTGGTACTCGTCGACCAGGATGTGCCGGAAGCGCCGCTGGTACACGGCCGCGACGTGCGGGAAGGCACGGAAGAGAAAGACCGTCTGGCCGATGAGGTCATCGAAGTCGAAGGCGTTCGCCCGCTGCAGCTCGCGCGTGTAGGCGCGGAAGATCTCGGCGAAGACCCGCTCGGCAGGGTCGTTGAAGTTGGCATTGCGGGCGTAGGACTCGACATCGTTGAGCTCGTTCTTGAGCCGGGATATCTTGGCCGCGGCCGAGCTGACCGTGAAGCCGAAGGCATCCGCCTCCTGCTCCTTGATGATGCGCTTGATCAGCGCGCGCGAGTCCGCGGAGTCGTAGATCGTGAAGTTCTTGGTGAAACCGAAGTTCTCGGCCTCGCGCCGCAGGATGCGCACGCACGCCGAGTGGAATGTCGAGATCCACATGCCCTCGGCCGCCTGGCCGATCAGCCCCTCGACACGCTCGCGCATCTCGGCGGCCGCCTTATTGGTGAAGGTGATCGCGAGGATCTGGCTCGGCCACGCCTCCTGGCTGTAGAGGAGACCCGCAATGCGGCGGGTCAGCACGCTCGTCTTGCCCGAGCCGGCGCCCGCGACGATCAGGAGCGACTGCCCGCGATACTCGACCGCCTCCCGCTGCTGCGGATTGAGGCCATCGAGGAGAGGATTTGCGGGGGCGCCGTCGGCGTCGAGGATGAAGGTCATGTCCTCTTAAGTCTAGGCGGCGCCCCCGACAACGGCTCGCGGCTAGGCGACCTCGAAGAGACCCGCCGCGCCCATTCCGCCGCCGACGCACATCGTCACGACGACGTACTTGGCGCCGCGGCGCTTGCCCTCGAGCAGCGCGTGGCCGGTCATCCGGGCCCCCGACATGCCGTAGGGGTGGCCGATCGAGATGGCGCCGCCGTTGACGTTGAACTTCTCGGGGTCGATGCCGAGCTTGTCGCGGCAGTACAGGGTCTGCGAGGCGAAGGCTTCGTTGAGCTCCCACAGGTCGATGTCATCGACCGTGAGGCCGTGCTGCTTGAGCAGCTTCGGCACGGCCAGCACGGGCCCGATGCCCATCTCCTCGGGCGAGACACCCGCGACAGCCATGCCGCGGTAGACGCCGAGCGGCTGCAGCCCGCGCCGGCTGGCCTCCCCCGCCTCCATGAGCACCGAGGCGGATGCCCCGTCCGAGAGCTGCGAGGCGTTGCCGGCCGTGATCGTGGTCGTCTCGATCGTGGTGCCGTCCTTCGTGACGATGCCGTCGGCGAGCACCGTGCGCAGGCCGGCGAGACCCTCGATCGTGGTCTCGGGGCGGTTGCCCTCGTCGAGTTCGAGGGTGACCTCCTTGAACGAGATCTCCCCCGTCTCCTTGTCCTGCACGCCCATCGTCGCGGTGAACGGCACGATCTCGTCGGCGTAGAGGCCGGCGCGCTGGGCGGCGGCGACGCGCTGCTGGGAGGTGAGCGAGTACTCGTCCTGGTATTCGCGACTCACGTTGTAGCGCTGGGCGACGATTTCCGCCGTCTCGAGCATCGGCATGTAGACGCCCGGCTGATTCTCCTTCAGCCAGGGGTCGAGCATCCGGAAGGTGTTGCGGTGTTCGTTCTGCACGAGCGAGATCGACTCGAGGCCGCCGCCGACGGCGATCTGCTGGCCGTCGAGCACGATCTGCTTGGCGGCGGTCGCGATCGCCATGAGGCCGGAGCCGCACTGGCGATCGATGGTCATGCCCGGAACGCTTGTCGGCAGGCCCGCGCGCAGGGCCGACTGGCGGGCGACGTTCATGCCCGTGTTGCCCTCCTGCAGGGCGACGCCGAGCACGAGGTCCTCGACCTCGGCGCCTTCGATGCCCGCTCGTTCGACAGCGGCGGCGATGGCGTGACCGGCGAGGGCCTGGCCCTCCGTGTTGTTGAACGCACCGCGGTAGGCGCGCCCGATGGGCGTGCGGGCGGTCGAGACGATGACTGCTTCTCTCATGGCTTCACTCCGTCGTGTTCTGGGGGTCTGGGGCCATTCCAACACGGCGTGAGCGACGGATGCCGCGTGATGCCGATCTTGCACGGTTCGGCCGGATGCCACCCCACGCGAATTGTGACGTCCTCACAAGTGTGCACTCACAAGCGGGAGCGCGCCTCGATCGCGAGGTCGGGGTGGTCGGCGAAGACACCGTCGATACGGGAGGACATGACGAGCTGGAACTCCTCCAACCAGTTGCCGTGCCCTGCCGAGCCGCCCTCCCGCCGCAGGTTGCGGCCGAGAAAGCGGTTCTCGGGGCGGAGCGTCCAGCAGAATGCGGTGAGCCCGGCAGCGTGGGCGCGGTCGACGACGGATGTCACGCCGAGCGTGTTGCCCGCGGCATCCGCTCGCAGCAGCAGCCGCTTGTCGACGCTGATGCCCGCGATGCCCGAAGCCCGCAGCTCGGTGAGCCCATCGGGGGTGAGGTCGGCGGAGTAGGGGCGCGCCGATCGGCCCCCGCGCGCGACCCGGTCCGCGGGCGCGCCGCTCGCCTCCAGCAGGTAGACAAGGGGCGCCGAGACGCCGTGAGCGCGGATGCCGTGCAGCACCTCGAGCTCGAAACTCTCGACGCTCAGCCGCGGGTCGTCGTGCCAACCCGCAGCCCGCAGCTCCTCCGCCACGAGGCGATCGAGCGGCAGTCCGAGCGAGGCGAAGTAGGTGGCGTGCTTGATCTCGGCGACGAGTCCGACGGGGCGGTCCGAGGCATCGAGCAGGGCGAGGAGGTCGCTCAGGCGGAGGATGCCGTCGAGCCCGTTGAAGGCAGTGTTGTGCGGGCGCAGCTGCGGCAGGCGCTCGCGCGAGCGCAGGGTCGCGAGTTCCGCCCATGTGAAGTCCTCTGTGAACCAGCCCGTGTGTCGCATGCCGTCGATCGTCTTGGTGGTGCGCCGCTCGGCGAACTCGGGCCGCTCCGCGACATCCGTCGTCCCCGAGATCTCGTTCTCGTGCCGCAGCACCAGCACCCCGTCGCGCGTGGGAACGATGTCGGGTTCGATCGCGTCGGCGCCGAGCGCAATCGCGAGCTGGTAGGCCGAGATGGTGTGCTCGGGCCGATGCCCGCTCGCCCCGCGATGTGCGATCACGAGCGGCGTCGGGTGGGTACCGGATGTCACGGGGCCACGCTACGCGAGATGCCGCTGTGTATAACCCCCACGCGGGGGTCGCCGTTGCTAGCATGCCTCCATGCCCCCCTGCCCGAGCTGCGGCGCGGACCTCGATACCGAGTGGAAGTACTGCATCTACTGCGGCGTCGCCCTCGCCCCCGCGGCGGTGCCGGGCGCCATCAGAGCCGCGGATGCCCCGGACGAGCGTCCGCGCACACGGCTCGACGTTCCCCTGCTCATCGGCATCGTGCTCGGCGTCGCCGGGGTTGCGCTCCTCGTCTACATGGGGATCGTGCTCTTCGGCCCCGCATAGCACTTTTCGCAGCAAAACTGGGGAAGACCTCCGATAATCTCAGTGTTGTACCTCGCAGAGGCTCGGCGCCTCGCCAGACCCGGTACCACTCAAGGAGAAGACCACAGATGGCCAACCCCGCATTCAGCAACTCACCCGCGTTCGCGGCGGGTGCGAAGGCCGTCGACTACTCGAAGCCGATCTCGGCCGAGGAACTCGACGCCATGTATGGTCGCCCCTCGGCGACCCCCGTCGACACCGACCGGATGTCGTACGAAGACACGATCGTCAAGACCCTCGTCGCCTTCGGCGTGCTGCTCGCGACCGCCGTCGTCGGCTGGTTCGTGCCGCTCCTCATGATCCCGGGCGCCATCGCGGGTCTCGTGCTCGCCCTCGTGAACATCTTCAAGAAGCAGCCCTCGCGCGGGCTCATCCTCGCGTATGCCGCGGCTGAGGGTCTGTTCGTCGGTGGTGTCTCGAACTTCTTCGCCACCGGCTTCGGTTTCGACATCGTGCCGCAGGCCGTCTTCGGCACGCTCGGCATCGTGGGCGTCACCCTCGTGCTGTTCCTCAATGGCAAGGTCCGCACTAGCCCCCGCATGACCAAGATCTTCATGGTCGGCATGATCGGCTACGCCGTGTTCTCGCTCATCAACTTCGGCCTCGTCGCCTTCGGGGCCACCGAGAGCATCTTCGGCCTGCGTGACGTCAACCCCATCATCAGCATCGGCCTTGGCATCCTGATCGTGCTCCTGGCCGCGTACTCACTCGTCATGGACTTCGAGAACGTCAAGACGGGTGTCGAGCGCGGCGCCCCGCGCATCTTCGGATGGCAGGCTGCCTTCGGCATCATGGTCACGGTCGTGTGGCTCTACGTCGAGATCCTGCGCCTCATCGCGATCTTCCAGAGCAGCGACTAGCCGCCGCTAGACGCACGAAGGGCCGTCCCTCGGGGCGGCCCTTCTGCTGTCACAGCCACCGACGCTGCGTCATGCCCGCCGACGACGGCTGAAGACCCCGCGCCGCTGATCATCGATGGCCTGCTCGTCCTCCGCAACCGGCGGCGCGGGACGGAGGGTCGTGACGCCCCTCGCGGAATCCTTCACGAGTCGAGTCCACTCGCAGCGCACGCATTGCACGACATAGCGGTGCACCGACAGGCCCGTACCGAAGAACGGGTTCGGAACGGTGCGGGTGCGGGCGCGACACGAGGGACAAGACATGCCCCTTACGTCGACACCTTCACCCTTCATACTGAAATCGTAAACCGAAAGGTCTGCCCGATCTGTACCCCAGGGGACATCATCTGTCCCCCAAAATGTGGGGTGTTGTACCCCAATTGCCACTGACAACGCGCAGGTCGCCCTGCAGGCTTGTACCCCAGCGGCGACCGAGAGTCTCAGCACGCGCACCTCGGCCGGGACGGCCTCGGAATGATCGCGCGCAGAGGCCAGAAATGCCCTCTGCCCCATAGAGCGCACCTCGGCCGAGACGGCCTCGGAGTGAACCTGCGCGAAGGCCAGAAATGGCCTCTGCTTACAGCGCAGTCATTCCCACTCGATCGTGCCCGGGGGCTTGGACGTGACATCCAGCACGACGCGGTTGACGTCCTTCACCTCGTTCGTGATGCGGTTGGAGATGCGGGCGAGCACGTCGTAGGGCAGTCGCGTCCAGTCCGCCGTCATGGCGTCCTCGCTCGAGACGGGGCGCAGCACGATCGGATGCCCGTAGGTGCGCCCATCCCCCTGCACGCCCACCGAGCGCACATCGGCCAGGAGCACGACGGGGCACTGCCAGATCTCGCTGTCGAGACCGGCCAGCGTCAGCTCGGCGCGGGCGATCGCATCCGCCTTCCGCAGGATCTCGAGACGCTCGCGCGTGACCTCGCCGACGATGCGGATACCGAGGCCCGGCCCGGGGAACGGCTGGCGGCCCACAATGACCTCGGGCAGGCCCAGCTCGCGGCCGATCATCCGCACCTCGTCCTTGAAGAGGGCGCGCAGGGGTTCGACCAGCTCGAAGGTGAGGTCCTCCGGCAGGCCGCCGACGTTGTGGTGGCTCTTGATGTTGGCGGTGCCGGAGCCGCCGCCCGACTCGACGACATCAGGGTAGAGGGTGCCCTGCACGAGGAAGCGGATGGGGTCGCCGTCCTCCTCCATCGACTCGGCGACAAGCTGCGCCTGCGCCTGCTCGAAGGTACGGATGAACTCACGCCCGATGATCTTGCGCTTCTGCTCGGGGTCGCTCACTCCGGCGAGGGCGTCGAGGAACTGGTCCTGCGCGTCGACCGTGATGAGGCGCACACCCGTCGCCTTGACGTAATCCTCCTCGACCTGGCGGCGCTCATCCTGTCGCAGCAGGCCGTGGTCGACGAAGACACACGTGAGCTGGTCTCCCACCGCCTCGTGCACGAGGGCCGCGGCGACCGCCGAGTCGACGCCGCCGGAGAGGCCGCAGATGACCTTGCCCTTGCCGATCTGCTGGCGGATGCGCTCCACCTGCTCATGGATGACGTTGCCCGTGTTCCAGTCGTTCGCGATGCCCGCGGCACGGTGCAGGAAGTTCTCGAGCACACCCTGGCCGTACTGTGAATGACGGACCTCAGGATGCCACTGCACCCCGTAGAGCTTGCGCTCGTCGTCCGCGAACGCGGCGACCGGAGTCGCGACCGTCGAGGCGAGCACGCGGAAACCCTCGGGGGCCTTCGCGACGCTGTCGCCATGCGACATCCATGCCGTCTGCGTCTCCGGCTGGCCGTCGAGCAGCACGCCGCCGCCATCGACGACATTGACCTCGGTCGAGCCGTACTCGCGCTGGCCCGTGTGGGCGACCTCGCCGCCCAGCTGCTTCGCCATGACCTGGAAGCCGTAGCAGATGCCGAAGACGGGGACGCCGAGCTCGAGGATGCCCTCGTCGAGACGGGGAGCGCCCGGCTCGTACACGCTCGAGGGGCCGCCACTCAGCACAATGCCGACGGGGCCCTTCGCGGCGATCTCCTCCGCCGTGATCGTGTGCGGCACGATCTCCGAGTAGACACCCGCCTCGCGCACGCGGCGCGCGATCAGCTGGGCGTACTGCGCGCCGAAGTCGACGACGAGGACGGGCTTCTGCTCGGTCTCGCTCACGCGGGCACCTCCTGGGATTCGACCTCGGCGAGCCGATGCTCGACGAAGCGGGGAACAGTCTGCTCGAAGTAGAACGAGAGGAACGGGATCACGCCGCCCAGCGCGATGAAGAGGAAGCGCGTGAACGAGAAGCGCAGGAGGCGCCACAGCACGAAATCGCACGCAAGGTAGAGCACATAGAACCAGCCGTGCATCACGAGAATGATGGTTGACACGTTGATGCCCGTGACATCCTCTTTCGGTGTCAAGGCCAGGAAGCCCTCGGGGCCGCCCAGCTCGATGTCACCGTTCAGGCCGTAGCGCGTGACCATCATCACGACGAGCGCGATGAGGAAGAACCCGGTGATGTACGACGAGACCTTGTAGACGGTGAGGGTCTTGCGGATGCGGGGAACGTCAGCGGGGCGCGGGCCGAGGGGCATGGGCCAAGTTTACCGGCCAGGCTCCTGTGCGCTGACGCGGGCCTCATGCTCCTCCGCCTCCCATGCGTCCTTCACAAGTCGCCACCAGAGGAAGATCGCGAAGCCCGCGAAGATCACCCACTCTGCCGCGTAGAAAAGGTTGAGCCAGTTGATCTCCTGCGGCGCGGGAGGCGGCGGAGCGTCGATCGCGGTGAGGCCCGCGATCGGCTCCTCCGCGACGACATAACCGCCGTAGGTGCCTCTGTCGTCCAGCGTTGACCAGAGGTTGACGAGGGTCGCGGGCGCGAGGGAGTTCAGTTCCCCCGCCTCGAAATCGGTCTCCTGGGGGGCCTCCCCCATCAGATAGCGCCCGTCGATCTGCACGGGGCCATGATCGGCGGATGCTGCCGCCTCAAGTTCGGCTGCGGCATCCGCCACCGCGTCCCGCTCGGCGGACCACCCGAGCGCCACGGCGAGCCCCGCCCCGTCGACCGTGGTGAGGTGTCCCACGAGCCAGAAACCCGGCTCGCCCTCGTGCAGCCGCCCGCTCAGGATGACTGCATCGCCGGGCACCCACGTGCCGGCCACCGACACGAGTTGCCCGTCGTGCGCGGCCGCGACGGGGATCTGCGGTTCGGCCAACTCGTCAAGCGGCACCCGCGTCTCGGTGACCCGGGTCACGATCTCGCCCGACGCGACGCTGCGCTCCAGCTGCCACTGGCCGAGGGCCGCGAAGGCCGCGGCGATGCCGAGCGCGAGCACAAGCGCGGCGATCCAGCGCGGCCGACGCGCCACCGACCACATGCTGCTCACGCCCCCAGCCTATCCGGGGGTGGCTGTGGGCTTCCGTCGCCGCTAGGCCGTGATGTCGGGGGCTTCCAGCCGCACGCGGTCGGCGGATGCGTCATCCGGTTGTTGCTGGCTGGCACGCTCCGCCTCGACCCGGCGCAGGTAGTGCTGCACCTCCCGCTCGACCCGCTCCTCGCTCCAGCCGTGCACTCGGGCCATCAGCCGAGCGGCGACGGGTGCCGCCGACACGCCCCGATCCCACGCCTCGATCGAGATGCGCGTGCGGCGGGCGAGCACATCGTCCAGGTGCAGGGCGCCCTCGTGGGACGCGGCATAGACGACCTCCGCCTCAAGGTAGTCGTCAGCACCGGGCAGCGGGGTGTTCAGGGTCGGGTCCTCGCGCATGAGGTCGAGCAGCTCATCCGTCAGGGTTCCGTAGCGGTTGAGTAGGTGCTCCACCCGCACCTTGTGCACCCCGAAGGCGCGGGCGATCTTGGCGCGCTTGTTCCACGCGGCCTGGTACCCCTCGGCTCCGAGCAACGCGATGTCCTCCGTCGTGCTGCGCGGCACCTTGCCGTCGAGAGCGGCGGATGCGGCATCCACCGCGTCTTTCGCCATGACCCGGTAGGTCGTCCACTTGCCGCCGGCCACGACCACGAGCCCCGGCACGGTGTGGGTCACGATGTGCTCCCGTGAGAGTTTCGACGTCTCATCAGACTCGCCCGCCAGTAGCGGTCGCAGCCCCGCGAAGACGCCCTCGACATCGTCGCGCGTGAGCGGCACCGCGAGCACCCGGTTGACCTGCGCCAACAGGTAGTCGATGTCCGCGGCGGTCGCGGCGGGGTGCGCCTTGTCGAGGTCCCACTTGGTGTCGGTCGTGCCGATGAGCCAGTGGCGACCCCACGGGATCACGAAGAGCACGCTCTTCTCGGTGCGGAGCAGCAGGCCCACCTTCGACTGGAAGCGGTCGCGCGGCACGACCAGGTGGATGCCCTTCGACGCGCGCACCTTGAAAGTGCCGCGCTCCCCCACCATGCGCTGCGTGTCATCCGTCCAGACGCCCGTCGCGTTGATGACCTGGCGGGCGCGGATCTCGAAGGTCTCATCGGTGAGCAAATCGCGCGCCGTCACGCCGACGACCCGCTGACCCACCTTGAGAAAACCCTCGACCCGCACCCGACTCGCGACCTTCGCCCCGTAGAACGAGGCCGTGCGGGCGAGCGTCGACACATAGCGGGCGTCGTCGACCTGTGCGTCGTAGTAGGTGATGCCGCCCGCGAAGGCGCTCCTTTTGAGACTGGGGATTCCGCGCAGCACCTGCCGTCGCGTGTGGTGACGATGGTGGGGCACGCCGGGCGGGTGGTCGCCCGTTCGCGCGAACAGGTCGTAGAGCAGCATCCCGGCGCCGACATAGAAGCGTTCGACGATGTTGCGCACGGGATAGAGGAAGCGCACGGGCTTGACGAGGTGGGGCGCGATGCGCTGCAGCAGCAGGCCGCGCTCGACGAGTGCCTCGCGCACGAGCCTGAAGTCGAGCTGCTCCAGGTAGCGGATGCCGCCATGCACAAGCTTCGACGACCGGCTCGAGGTGCCCGAGCCCCAGTCCCGTGCCTCCACCATGCCGACGCTGAGACCGCGCGTGACGGCGTCGAGCGCGCAGCCCGTGCCGACGATCCCGCCGCCGATGACGAGCACGTCGAGCTCCTTCGTGCGAAGGGCCTCGATCGCTGCCGCCCGCTCCTCCGGGCCCAGCTTGGACGAATGCGTCACGGTCTTGCGTGCTGCCACGATCCCTCGCTCTCTCGTGATGCCGATGCTAGCCCGGGCGGGAGAACGGAGGCTGGGTTTTGACAGGCCCGACCAGCGCGGGAATCGGCAGGCTGAACCGGCGCGGGCTAGTGCGGCACGTAGGGTGCGACGACCACGTCGACGCGCTGGAACTCCTTCAGGTCGGAGTAGCCCGTCGTCGCCATCGAACGCTTGAGCGCCCCCACGAGGTTCGACTTGCCGTCCGCCGTCTCGGAGGGACCGAAGAGCACCTGCTCGAGCGGGCCGACCTGGCCAACCTCGACGCGGTGGCCGCGCGGCAACTCGGGGTGGTGCGACTCGGCACCCCAGTGGTACCCGCCGCCCGGAACATCCGTCGCCCTCGCCAGCGTCGTACCGAGCATGACGGCGTCGGCGCCCATCGCAATCGCCTTGGCGATGTCGCCGCTCGTGCCGAGGCCGCCGTCGGCGATGACGTGCACGTAGCGGCCGCCCGACTCGTCCATGTAGTCGCGACGGGCGCCCGCGACATCCGCGACCGCCGTCGCCATGGGGGCGTGAATGCCGAGGCTCGCCCGCGTGGTCGAGGCTGCGCCGCCGCCGAAGCCGACCAGCACACCGGCCGCGCCCGTGCGCATGAGGTGCAGGGCGGGGGTGTAGCCGGCCGCGCCGCCCACGATGACGGGAACATCGAGCTCGTAGATGAACTTCTTGAGGTTGAGGGGCTCTTGATTCTGGGAGACGTGCTCGGCGCTCACGGTCGTGCCGCGGATGACGAAGAGGTCAACGCCCGCCGCCACGACCGTCTTGTAGAGCTGCTGAGTGCGCTGCGGGGAAAGGGATGCCGCAACGACGACGCCGGCCGCGCGGATCTCGGCGATGCGGGCCGTCACCAACTCGGGCTTGATCGGCTCGGCGTAGATCTGCTGCATGCGCCGCGTCGCCTCAGCGGCGGGCAGGGTGCGGATCTCCTCAAGCAGTGGCTCGGGGTGCTCGTAGCGGGTCCACACCCCCTCGAGGTCGAGCACGCCGACACCACCGAGCTGGCCCATCCGGATGGCGGTCGCCGGCGAGACGACCGAGTCCATGGGGGCCGCGAGGAAGGGGATGTCGAAGGTGAACGCGTCGATCGTCCAGTTGACCGAGACATCCTTGGGGTCGCGGGTGCGCCGATTCGGCACGATCGCGATGTCGTCGAACGCGTACACGCGGCGTGACCGCTTGGCGCGGCCGATCTCTATTTCCTGCACCCGCACAGCCTAGCGGTGGCCTCTGACGGCGGCCCAGCCTGCTGTGTGCCCCCGGGCCGTGCTCCCCGCGCCCGAAACACGCTCGACGCCCCCAACGTTTGCGTAGCGGGGAAGCAGTTTTGGCCGCGGGGAGCGTTCACCGTCGGCGGATGGCGCGGAGCCCCGTGTCTCGGAGAAGCACGTCGAGCTCCCGGGGGTTGCGTACCTCGCGCCAGATGATCCGGGCGACGGCGGTGACCCCTGGCATCCGCCGCAATCTATCCTCGCGCTTCTTCTCGGCGACCACGACGGCACCGGGATCCCTGCCGCCGCTGTCGCGCAGATACTTGCCCACCCCGTCGAACTCACCGATGACGCCCTCGTCTGGCCAGTGGTAGTCGGTGAACATCTCTCCCTGCGCGTCGACAAAGCGGGCTTGGAGCACGGGTGTGGGAAAGCCGAGCTCGTGACTGACCGCCCGACCCATCGACTCCCCGAAGGAGTCAGAGAGGTGCGTACCGAAGTCGAGAACGGCGTTGCTGTGTCGAACTCCATAGCGGATGCCGCTCCGCTCGAGTTCACGTCGCACCTCCTCCTGGGTCACGCGATGGGGGTTGCGACGCCACAGAGCCCAGTCGAGGCATCCGACCGCTTCGGCGAAGGAAGACAGTCGCACAACGTCGACGGCGGTGCGAGCGAGCGAGGTCACGAGCAGGCCCTCCCGCTCCTCGACGGGCGGAACACTACCCGTGAGCGGGTGGCGTCGCACACCGTTCCTCGACCGGCCGCCAGATGCCGGCTCCGAGAGAACGTGTACCTCTCGGGGAAAGCCGTCGAGGCTCGGCATGCCCCAAAGGGCCGCCGCCGAGGGCCCACAGAAAACGAGTGGTGCTTCCGCAGCCGCTGCCACAGCTCGCATGCGCAGCACGTGCCGCTCGCGATCGCTCATCGCCGCCCACTCCGACACGTCGCAGTAGGCACCGCGCCGGAGTCGAACCAGTTCGCCGCGGTGCGCCGCGCGGATGAGCTGATCGTCGGGGCGACCTGCGCGGCGGAGGTCCGTGCTGAGGATGAGTGACTCGGAGCCGACCAGTGGAGACATGATCCTCAGCCTGCCGCCGCATCCCGTGACGGATGCCGCGACTTCTCGTGATTGTGGGCATCTGGTGCACGCGGCGGCCTGGGCAGGAGCCGATGCTGCTCGCCGCGCCCGATACCGTCTCCCCGCGCCGGTTGTTTCGGTGGCGGGGACCAGGGATCGGGCGCGGCGAGCGGCAGCGGGGGCGGGAGGCGGCGCGGCACGCATCCACCGACCGGTGGAGGGCCGAATCATCCGGTGCACGGCTGCCGCGACGGATGCCGCATCGCCAGCATTGAGGCATGACAACCACTGACGACCTCGCCGTGAGCGTGCGGGGCCTGCGCAAACAGTACGGCGAGTTCACCGCCGTCGACGGCGTGGACTTCGAGATTGCCCGCGGCGAGACCTTCGCCCTGCTCGGCCCCAACGGGGCGGGCAAGTCGACCACGATCGAGATCCTCGAGGGATACCGCGATCGCAGCGGCGGCGAGGTTCGCGTGCTCGGGGTCGACCCGCAGCGCGGCAACCTCGCCTGGAAGGCCCGGCTCGGCATCGTGCTGCAGGACTCGGGTGAGAGCGGCAACGTGACCGTCCGCGAGCAGCTGACGCACTTCGCCGCCTTCTACCCGAACCCGCGCCCCATCGACGAACTCATCGCGGCGGTCGGGTTGGAAGCGAAGGCAGGCACGCTCATCCGCAAGCTGTCGGGCGGCCAGCGGCGCCGCGTCGACGTCGCACTCGGCATGGTGGGCCGCCCCGAGCTCCTCTTCCTCGACGAACCCACGACCGGCTTCGACCCGCAGGCGCGGCGCCAGTTCTGGGAGGTCATTCGCGGTCTCAAGAGCGAGGGCACGAGCATCCTGCTCACGACCCACTACCTCGACGAGGCGGCGCAGCTGAGCGACCGCGTCGGCATCATCGCGGGCGGCCGGCTGGTCGACATCGGCACGGTCGACGAGGTCGGTGGCGCGGATGCCCGTGTCCCTGTCGTCCGCTGGCGCGAGCACGGCGTGGCCCGCGAGCAGCGCACGACAGAACCCGCCCGTCTCGTCGCGGAACTCTCCGCGCGACTGGGCGAGCCGGAGGGGCTCGAGGTGATCCGCCCGAGCCTGGAGGACATCTACCTGCGGCTGATCGGCGCACAGGACGCCGCCCCGAGCGAAGAGAAGGAGCTCACAGCATGAGCACGATCGCGATTCCCGCCCTCCCCGCCGGCCGCACCCTGACCCTCGGCATCCGCCGGATCGGCTACGAGGTCAAGGCGTACTTCCGCCAGGGCGACGCCGTGTTCTTCGGCTTCCTGTTCCCCATCGTCATGCTGACGATCTTCTCGGTCGCGTTCAGCGAGGGCGACTTCGGGACGACAGCGGACGGCACTGTCGTGACGGCCGCCGACTACTACCTGCCGGCGATGCTCGCGGCGGGCGTGCTTCTGAGCGGCCTGCAGAACATGGCGCTCGACATCGCGGCGGAGAAGGGCGACGGCACACTCAAACGTCTCGCGGGGTCTCCCCTCCCCGTCATCAGCTACTTCATCGGCAAGATCGGGCAGGTGCTCGTCTCCGGTGTCGTGCAGGCGGCGCTCCTCCTCACGCTCGCCGCACTCGCCTTCCGGGTCGAGCTGCCGAGTGACCCGGATCGCTGGGCGACCTTCGCGTGGGTGTTCCTGCTCGGCATCGCGACAAGCGCGATCCTCGGCATCGGCCTGAGCAGCATCCCGCGCAGCGCCAAGAGCGCCAACGCGGTCATCATCCCCATCGTGCTCGTGCTGCAGTTCATCTCGGGCGTGTACCTGCAGTTCTCGGCGCTGCCCGAGTGGCTGCAGAACGTGGCATCCGTCTTCCCCCTGAAATGGATGGCGCAGGGCATGCGGGCGGCGTTCCTGCCCGAGGAGTACCGGATGCTCGAGGCCGGCGAGGTCTGGAACCTCGGCGGCGTCGCGATCGCCCTCATCGTCTGGCTCGTCGTCGGACTCGTGCTCGCGCGTGTCACCTTCCGCTGGATCCGCAAGGATGGCTGAATGACGATCAATCGGTGGTGGCACGCGGCGATCGCGACAGCGCTCGCCGCGTGCTCCGCCTTGGTCGTGTGGAGCGCGGATGCCGCGGCCGACGTCACCCTCGGGCTCGGCGCCGTCGCGCTCTTCGCCGCCAGCTGGCTGCTGCTCGCCCCTCGCGCAGTCGAGGGCAACCTCGCCTCGCGCTGGCTCAGGGTGGCCCTCGTCGCGACGACCCTGCTCGGCTGCATCGCGGACCCGAACTTCGCCTTCTTCCAGTGCTTCGCACATCCGCTCGCCTGGGTGCTCTCGTCGTCAAAGGCCCGCGGCGTCGCCTGGAGCTCCGCGGTGGCCATCGCGGTCGGCGCGGGCTTCATCATCGGCGGGCCCTTCTCCGGCCAGTGGATCGGCTCGAGTCTGCTCACAGCCGCCCTCTCCCTCGCCTTCAGCATCGCTTTCGGACTGTGGATCTCGCACATCGCCGAGCTCGGCGAGGAACGGCAGCGCCTCCTTGACGAACTGCGCGCGACCCAGGAGGAGCTCGTGGCCGTCAGCCGGGAGGCGGGCATCGCGGCCGAGCGGGAACGTCTCGCCCGCGACATCCACGACACCGTCGCTCAGGACCTCACGGGGCTCGTCATGCTCGCCGAGCAGGCCAGGCGCACGACGGATGCCGCGGCTCGCGACGCCCTGCTGGCCCAGGTTGCCGACGGCGCCCGCAACGCGCTCGAGGAGACGCGGGCCCTCGTCGCGGCGAGCGCCCCCGCGTCCCTCGACGCGGGGCTGGCCGCGGCGATCGAGCGCGTCGCCGCGCGGTTTAGCCGGGACACGGGCATTGCCGTCACGGTGCAGGCGGATGCTGCGGCATCCGTTGACCGCGATGCCGAGGTCGTGCTGCTGCGGTGCACGCAGGAGGCGCTCACGAACATCCGCCGTCACTCCGGTGCGTCGTCGGCCCACGTCGAGCTTGAGGGCGCGACGCTGCGCATCCGCGACGACGGCCACGGCTTCGACCCGGCGAGCCCCACGGCGGGCGTCGGCCTCGCCGGCATGCGCGACCGGGCGAGGCTCGCGGGCGGCAGTCTCACCGTCAAGAGCGACGAGTCGGGCACCGTCGTCACCGTCACCCTGCCCGCGCTCACGCCGCCGGCACTCACCCTGCCCACCGTGAGCCCAGCCAAGGAGCCGACAGCATGAGCATCCGCATCCTGGTCGCCGACGACCACCAGATCGTGCGCGGCGGCATCGTCGCCCTGCTGGGCACCGCCGACGACATCGAGGTGGTGGGCGAGGCCGCGACGGGACTTGAGGCGGTCGACCGCACGCTCGAACTGCGGCCCGACCTCGTGCTCATGGACCTGCGGATGCCCGGCCTCGACGGCGACGAGGCGACCGCGCGCATCCTCGCTGCCGCGCCCGAGGTGCGCGTACTCGTGCTGACCACCTACGAGAGTGACGACACGATTCTGCGCGCGATCGAGGCCGGCGCGAGCGGCTATCTGCTCAAAGCGGCGCCGCAGGAGGAGATCCTCGCGGGAATCCGGGCTGTCATGCGGGGCGAGGTCGCGCTCGCGCCCTCCGTCGCGGCCGCCCTCGTCAAGGGCATGAGGCGAGCGGATGCCCCGACCCTGAGCCCTCGCGAGACCGAGGTGCTGCGGCTCGTGGCCGAGGGCCTCAGCAACCCCGCGATCGCGCAGCGCCTGTACCTCGGCGAGGCGACCGTCAAGACGCACCTGCTGCACGCCTTCGAGAAGCTCGAGGTGAACGACCGCACGCGCGCCGTGACGAAGGCGATGGAGCTCGGGCTGCTGTAGCCGCTGCGCGGGTTTCGATACGCTCGCTACTCCACCGGCGGGAGAGCTCCCCGCGCCCAAAACACGCTCGCCGCGCCCAAAACTTCGGGCGCGCCGAGCCTGTTTTGGGCGCAGCGAGCGGGGCACGGCGCGCGGCGAGCGGGGCACGGCGCGCGGCGAGCAGCCCGCGGCGCACGAGGCGCGCGACGAGCGCCCGCGCTAGAGCTCGAGGCCGACTAACACCGGCTCCGGCTGCAGCACCACGCCGAACTCGGCGAGCACGCGCGTCTGCACGAAGCGCGCGAGTTCCGCGATCTCCTCCGCGCGCGCTCCGCCCGTGTTAACGATCGCGAGCGTGTGCTTGCTCGAGATCGCCGCGCGTGAACCCGGCAGGGAGAAGCCACGACGGATGCCCGCCCGCTCGATCAGCCACGCCGCGCTCAGTTTCACCCGAGACTCGGCGGGTCCCGCGGGCGGGAGTCCATCGAGGAGCTGAGCCTGCTCGAGCGGCACGATCGTGTCTTCGGGTTCCGGGTCGAGACTCCAGCGTGGGGCATCCGCAGGCAGTGACGCCGCAAAGCCGCCGGTCACGATCGGGTTGGTGAAGAAGGAGCCCGTGCTGACCGAGTCGGGGTCACTGTCGGAGAGCACCATGCCCTTCGAGGCGCGGAGGCGCAGCACCGCCTCGCGCACCTCGCGGATCGGTCGGCGGTCCCCGAGCTCGGTACCGAGCGCCGACGCGAGTTGCGCGTAGCCGATGGGCTCGCTCAGCTCGCTGCGCTTCAGGCGCAGCTCGACCGCGAGCACAACCCCCTGCCTCCCCTTTTTCATGGCCGACATGCGGTAGCCGAGATCGAGCTCGGCAGCGAGGATGCTGCTGCGCTCGCCCGTGAGGTAGTCGAGGAAGTCGATGGAGACGAGCGTGTGCGAGAGTTCCGCGCCGTAGGCCCCGATGTTCTGAATGGGGGAGGCGCCGACGGAGCCGGGGATGCCCGCGAGCGCCTCGAGCCCCGCGAGTCCCGCCTCGACCGTGTGGGCGACGAGGGCGTCCCACGATTCACCCGCCTCGGCGCGGAGGACAACGGTGTCGTCCGCGGCATCCGTCTGCCTGATGCCCTTCGTGAGCACCCGCACGACCGTGCCGTCGAAGCCGTCGTCACCGACGAGCAGGTTGGAGCCTCCGCCGAGCACGAGCCACGGCTCGCCGGAGGACCACACGTCAAGCATCACGCCCGGCAGCGCCTCGGGGTCGGTGACCTCGATGAACTCCCTCGCCTCGCCGCCGACGCGCGTCGTCGTCAGTTCGGAGAACGCAGTCACCGCGGCAACGCCACCCTCACCTGTGCCTTGCCGAGCACCGTCTGCTCGCCGTGCTTGACGGTGAGGTCGATGCGCGCGCCCTCCTCGTCGACTGCACCGACGGTCGCGACGACCGAGATGACCGCACCGATCTCGGGATCGACGACGACGGGGCGGGTGAAGCGCACCTGGTAGTCGCGCACAAGGCCCGGGTCGCCCAACCACTCGACGACGGGCTGCACGGCCGTGCCCATCGTGAGCATGCCGTGAGCGAGCACACCGGGCAGGCCCACATTGCGGGCGACATCGTCTCGGTAGTGGATGGGGTTGAAGTCTCCGGATGCCCCGGCGTAGCGCACGAGGGAATCCCGCGTGAGCGGGTAGCTGGCCTGGGCGACGATCTGGCCGACCTCAAGAGCGGTCATCAGTCGTCTCCCCTCACCACGAGCGTCGAGATGGCAGTGACGACGTGCTCGCCCTCCGCGTCGACGATCGTGGATTCCGCCGTCACCATCGAGTTGCCGCCGAGTGACTTGACGCTCGTGACCGCGAGGGCCGCAGTCAGCTCGTCGCCCGCGACGATTGGGCGCGTGTAGGTGAAGCGCTGGTCGCCGTGCACGACCCGCGTGAAGTCGATGCCCGCGTCGGGCTCGGCGAGGAGCTGCGCGAGGGTCGCCTCCTGGATGACGACCGCGAAGGTCGGCGGGGCGACGACATCGCGGTAGCCGGCGGCGCGCGCGGCCTCGGGGTCGAGGTTGACGGGGTGGGTGGCGGAGACGGCGCGGGCGAACTCGCGCACCTTCTCTCGCCCGACGAGGTAGGGCTCGGTGGGGGCGAAGGCCCGGCCCTTGAGTTCGGGGTTCACAGTCACGCCCGCCAGTCTATGCACGGGGTGCGACGTGTTGCCCGTGGCATCCGCTGCACGCGCCGTGGGTCTGTCGCGGCATCCGCGTGGGTAGGCCGCGACATCCGCACTGGGTCGGCCGCGGCACCCGTGTTCACAACAGTGCGGTGTTTTCTGCTCAGCGCGCGGTTTCGGAACGCCGCGTTGAGCAGAAAACACCGCGCTGTTGTGACCAGTGGGGTTGGCGTCGCAGGATGCCCCGGCTCACCCCGCTCCGCGCGTGACGCGCCGCCCCGCGACTCGCCCTCACGCCACACCCCAGCCCCCGTGTCACGCGCCCGCCCCGCGCGTACCGCGCCCGCCCCCAACTCACGGCACCGCCCGAACGCACGAAACCCCGGCTCGCCATGAGCCGGGGTCTCGGGGGGACTGTGTCAGTCGCTGCTGCCTACTGGCAGGAGTCGCACTGCAGCAGGTCCATCGGGTCGACGGGAACGTCGTAACCACTCACGTTGTCGTTGTCCATGAGGACCTCCTTCAAAGCCTTCGAATATGGGATCCCAGTCGCTGAGTCTCTCATCGGCGCCTGCGGTGGGTTCCCACTATATAACCGGAATCACACGGATGTCATTCCCCTAGATGTTGTGTTTTCGGCGTGTCGCCCGCTTTTTTCCAAAGCTACAACGCGCCACCGACATCGCTGTGGAAAGCGCACGCACCAGCGCCAGCGAACGCAGCGCGTCAGTGAGCGGATGCTGCGGCCGAACGCCTCCGGTGGGCCCGCACCTTCGCGCGGTTGCCGCAGCGCTGCATCGAGCACCAGCGGCGGTTGTTGGCGCGTGACTCGTCGACGAAGACGTGGGAACAGTCCTCCGCCTCACACGAGCGGATGCGCTCCGAGCCGTGCAGGCTGAACTGCCGCACAGCGTCGCGCGCGATGCTCGAGAGCGCCTGCGACACCTTGATGCGGGTCGCGCCGGCGCGGCGGCGGCCTCCCGCGAGCGCGGGCGGCACGTCGGGCGTCGCGGCGAAGAGGTTGATGGTGTCGATGTCGTCGCGCCCCGCGGCATCCCCAGCACTGATCGCGGCAGCGACGCGGGCGATCGCCACGCGCAGCAGCACGGCGTCGCGCAGGTCGCGTTCCGTGACGGTCTTGTCGAGGTGCTCGAAGCGTTCCGCGACCCACTCGAGCAGGTCGGCGGGCGTCGCGAACTGCTCGCGCACGTCGACCCCCACGAGCGCGAAGTCGAGGCTCAGCGCGCCCGAGTCGAAGTGCCAGCGTGTGCCATCCGGGTTGGCCACCCACTGCCCTGTTGCCATGTAACCAACGTACCGGGTTACGGATGCTCGGCTCTCGTCCAGACATCGGTCATACGTTGGCCGCCCACGACGAAAGGAACAGTATGCGCATCGCGATCGTCGGCGGCCACGGCAAGGTCGCCCGCCTCCTCACCCCGCTCCTGATCAACGACGGGCACGGCGTCTCGTCGATCATTCGCAACCCGGAGCAGACGGCCGACATCGAGGAGCTCGGCGCGACGCCCGTCGTCACCGACATCGAACAGCTCGACGTCGCGGGCCTCGCCAACGCCTTCGACGGGCACGACGCAATCGTGTGGGCAGCGGGGGCCGGCGGGGGCAATCCGCCGCGCACCTACGCGGTCGACCGGGATGCCGCGATCCGCTCCTTCGAGGCCGCCGAGCGGGCGGGCGTGAACCGCTACGTCATGGTGTCGTACTTCGGCGCCGGCCCCGACCATGGGGTGCCCGAGGATGAGCCCTTCTTCGCCTACGCCGAGTCGAAGGCGCAGGCGGATGAGGCTCTGCGCTCAAGCGGGCTCGACTGGACGATCGTGCAGCCGAGTGGGCTGAGCGACGACGAGGGCACGGGGCGCATCGACGTCGGAGCGGACGAGGCGGACTCCGTCTCGCGGGAGGATGTCGCCACCGTGATCGCCGCAGTGCTTGCCGATCCGTCGACGGCGGGGCGCAGCATCCGCTTCAACCGGGGCGACACCCCGATCGGCGAGGCGATCCCCTCTGGGTGACTAGCGATCAGGGGTAGGCCTCGAAGCCGAAGCGCTCGCCCTTCTGCCAGGCGTTGCCGTCGTTGCCGTAGGACGGCAGACCTCCGGCGTCCTTGAACATCCTCGCCAGGTGGAGGAGGTTCCAGGTCATGAAGGTGACGTGCTGGTTCGTGAAGTCGGTCTTGGGACCTTCTGCTTCGGGGTCGAGATAGCTGGGCCCCGGTCCGACGGGCCCGATCCAGCCCGCCTCGGCCCCCGGCGGGATCGTGTAGCCGATGTGCTGCAGGCTGTAGAGCACGTGGCGCGCGACGTTTTTGACACCGTCCTCGTTGCCGGTGACGATCGCGCCGCCGACCTTGCCGTAGTAGATGTACTGGCCCTTGTCGTTGGTCATCGACCCCATGGCATAGAGGCGCTCGATGAGCTGCCGCCCGAGCGAGGAGATCTCCCCGAGCCAGATGGGGGTGCCCACCACGAGGATGTCGGCGGCCTGCACGCGCGGCCACAGGTCCTCTGGCCACGCATCCGTCGCGGCTCCGTGTTCGCGCATGTCGGGATAGACGCCCGTGGCTACGTCGTGGTCGGCGAAGCGCACGACGTCGAGCTGCACGCCCTGTTTGCGCATGATGTTGATGCTGCGATCCATGAGGCCCTGTGTGTGGCTCTGCTGGGGCGTGGGCTTGAGGGAGCAGTTGATGTATATCGCCCGCAGGTCGGTGTAGTCGGCCGGTGGCTTCTCGTAGTTCGTCTGGTCGCTCATGCGGCGGATGCTACGTCCGCCGGGTGTGAAGCGGGAGTGCATGCCCTCTCTTGCCCTCTGTGGAGTGTCGGAGGTCTGGACTAACGTGGAATCACAGGCCCAAGAACCCCGGAGGTTCCCATGAAGGCAGTACTCGACGGCACTGTGCTGGCGGAGGCGAAGGACTCCGAGCTGATCTCGATCGAGGGCAACTGGTACTTTCCCCCGTCGAGCCTCACGGGCGACTATTTGAGCGAGAGCCCGACCCCCTACACCTGCCCGTGGAAGGGCGAGTGCCAGTACTACACGGTGACGGTGGGCGGCATGGAGTTGAAGGACCGCGCTTTCAGTTACCCAGAGCCCTACCCGGGCGCCATCGAGAAGGTCGGCAGGGACTTCTCCGGGTATGTCGCGTTCTGGAAAGAGGTCGAGGTCGTCGAGTGACGGCCACCGCATGATCGAGTTCACCTCCGTCTCGAAGCGTTTCGGTGACGGCCCCCTCGTCATCGAGGACTTCTCCCTCGTGATCCCCGCCCACAAGACGACCGTGTTGGTGGGCTCTTCGGGGTGCGGCAAGACGACTCTGCTGCGCATGATCAACCGAATGGTGGATCCGAGTTCTGGCACGGTCGAGATTGACGGCACGAGCGTGCTCGAACGCGACCCGGTCGCCCTGCGCCGCAGCATCGGCTACGTGCTGCAGAGCGGCGGTCTACTCCCCCACCTGCGAGTCGTCGACAACGTCGCGACGGTGCCGCGCCTGAACGGGGTCTCCAGGGCGGATGCTCGTGCCCGCGCCCTCGAACTGCTCGACACGGTCGGGCTCGACCGCTCCCTCGCCTCCCGCTATCCGGCCCAGCTCTCGGGCGGCCAGCAGCAGCGCGTGGGAGTCGCCCGCGCGCTCGCCTCGGACCCCAACATCCTGCTGATGGATGAGCCCTTCGGCGCGGTCGACCCGATCGTGCGCGCGGAGCTGCAGCAGGAGACGATCCGGTTGCAGCGCGAGCTCGACAAGACGGTCGTCTTCGTCACCCACGACATCGACGAGGCCTTCCTGCTCGCCGACCAGGTGGTCATCCTGGAGAAGGGCGGGCGGATCGTGCAGAAGGGCAGCCCCAGCGAGATCATCGAGAACCCTGCGAACGACTTCGTCGCGAGTTTCATCGGTGTGGACCGCGGCGCCCGCGCCCTCACGATCAAGCAGACGCCTCACGGGCGCGTGCTGGTGGACGACGCAGGCCGCACTCAGGGCGTGCTCGTGGAGGAGTCCGCTCCGGCGCGTCGAAGCGAGGGATCTCTCCCGTGAACTGGGTGCTCGACAACCTGGATCTGATCGGGCGGCTCTCTCTCGAGCACCTGAGGCTGAGCATCACGCCCATCCTCGCGGGGCTCCTCATCGCAATCCCGCTCGGCTGGCTCGCGCACCGCTACAGGCTAGCGCGCGGCGCGTTGCTCACCTCGGCGGGCCTGCTCTACACGATTCCCTCGCTCGCCCTCTTCGTCATCATCCCGCCGATCCTCGGCATCAGCTATCTGAGCGAGCTCAACGTGACGATCGCGCTGACCCTCTTCGTGATCGCGATCATGGCGAGGTCGGTGGCGGATGCCCTCGACTCCGTCGATGGGAACGTGCGGCAGTCGGCGGTGGCGGTCGGGTACGGCGCCCTCCGCCGCTTCTTCACGGTCGACCTGCCCCTCGCGGGGCCCGTGATCCTCTCGGGCCTGCGTGTGGCGGCCGCCAGCACCGTGAGCCTCGTCACGGTGGGCATCCTGATCGGGGTCGAGAGCCTCGGCTACCTCTTCACGAACGGCTACCAGCGCCGCATCGTCGAGGAGATCTTCTCCGGCGTCGTGATGGTCATGCTCGTCGCGCTCCTGATCGACCTGGCGCTTGTCGCCCTCGGCCGCCTCGCGATGCCGTGGGCCCGGCGCCCGGGGAGGGCGGCCCGATGAATCTCTTCCTCGACGCACTCGCCTGGATTGTCGCCCCTGAACGCTTCGAGGGGTCGAGTTCGCTGTTCGTGCGACTCGGCGAGCACCTCTATTTCACGGCGTTCTCCGTGCTGATCGCCACCGTGATCGCCGTGCCGATCGGCTACCTCATCGGCCATACGGGCAGGGGGCGAGAGCTCGCTGTCGGGCTTTCAGGTGCCGCGCGCGCCCTCCCCTCCTTCGGGCTCATCCTCCTGCTCGTGCTCGTCATGGGCGTCACCAACAAGCCGGCGGCCGCCTTCACCGCCTTTGTCGTGCTCGCGATCCCGTCGATCCTCGCGGGAGCCTACGCCGGCTTCGAGGCGATCGAGCGTCGCACGATCAACGCGGCGCGCGCCGTCGGCATGACGGAGTGGCAGATCCTCTGGCGGGTCGAGGTTCCGCTGGGTCTTCCCCTCCTGATCGGCGGCATCCGTTCGGCAGCGTTGCAGGTGGTGGCGACCGCCACCCTGGCGGCCTACATCGGCCTCGGGGGGCTCGGCTACTACATCTTCCGCGGCCTGCCCCTGGGTCGCTACGACGAGATGCTCGGCGCCTCGATCCTCGTCGCCGTGCTCGCGATCGTCATCGACGCGGCTCTCGCCCTCTGCCAGCGTCTTTTCGTGCCGCGCGGTGTCGCCGCCGGCCGCACCCCCAGCCTCCGCACCGCGCCCGCTCGGCGCCGTGCGATGGTGGAGACCTCCACCGCCCCGTAACACCCGCACGTCCACGAGAACGAAGAGGAATCATGATGCACACAGCAAGGAACAAGGGCCGGTTCGCCTTCGGCGCAGCCGCGGTCGGGGTGGCATTGGCCCTGTCAGGGTGCGCCTCGGGGGATCCCCTGGCCACGGATGACGAGACAGCAGCCGACGAGACGATCGTGATCGGCTCGCAGGCCTACTTCTCCAACGAGATCATCGCCGAGATCTACGCGCAGGCGCTCGAGGATGCCGGCTTCGATGTGGAGCGCGAGTTCAACATCGGGCAGCGGGATGCCTACATCCCCTCGATCGAGAATGGCGACATCGACCTCTTCCCCGAGTACACGGGCAATCTCCTGCAGTTCTACGACGAGGACACGGAGGCGACGGAGACGGGTGAGGTCTATGCGCAACTGCAGGACGTGCTCCCCGAGGGTCTTGTCGTGCTCGACCAGTCGCCCGCGACCGACCAGGACTCCTACAACGTGACGGCGGAGTTCGCCGAGGAGCACGAGCTCGAAAGCTTGGCCGACCTCTCCGAGGTCGATGTCGAGCTCATTCTCGGTGGCGCCCCCGAACTCGAGGAGCGCCCCTACGGACCCGATGGGCTCTCGGAGACGTACGACGTCGAGGTGAGTTTCGTGCCGACGGGCGATACGACCGTCGACGACCTCTTGGCGGGCACGGTCAACATTGCGAATGTCTACAGCGCCGATCCGCGCATTCAGACGGAGGATCTCGTCACGCTCGATGACCCGGAGGGGCTGTTCCTCGCCTCCAACGTCGTCCCCCTCGCAAATGCGGAGATCGCGGACGAGATCGCCGAGGTGATCAATGCGGTGAGCGCCGCCCTCACCCCGGAGGGTCTTGTCGCCCTCAACGTGGAGTCGACGGTCGACCAGCGGTCCGCCGAGGACATCGCCGCCGACTGGCTCGCGGAGAACGGTCTCGTCGGCTGACGAACCTCTCGTGAACCTCCGGCGGAACGTCGAGCGCGTTTCGCCGGAGGTTTTCTTCTGTCTACTCCGCGGTCACTTATTAGCAAAGCGACATTTTTTGTCAAGCCCTTGCCAAAGACGGTGTCGATAACCCCTAATGGGGGTAGACACTTCAGTCTCATCGTCTGATCTGTTCACCCTCAACGGAAAGGACATGGCCATGGCACCGTCTTTTAATGGCCAGGCCAGATTGATCGCCGACTCCGACCAGAGCGGAGGGCACAATGTCCAGCATTGAGCCGCTCGGCAGCACCGCAGCCCCGCGGGACACTCTCGGCGAGTACCTGCGCAGCATCGGCCACTTCCCTCTCCTCGCCCCGGAGGAGGAGGTCGAACTCGCGCGGGCGATCGAAGTGGGCGTGATCGCACGCGAGTACCGTTCCGCGCATCCGAATTCTCCGGATGACGCCCTCCTCCGCCAGCTTGAGCACGAGGGCGAGAAGGCCCACAGCCGTTTCATTCGCTCCAACCTGCGTCTCGTGGTGAGCGTCGCCAAGCGCTATACGGGGCTCGGACTGCCTCTCATGGACCTCATCCAGGAGGGCAACATCGGCCTCGATCGCGCGGTCAAGAAGTATGACTACACGAAGGGTTTCAAGTTCTCCACGTATGCCACATGGTGGATCCGCCAATCGATCACGCGCTCGCTCGCGGAGTCGGCGCAGCTCATCCGCGTGCCCGTGCGGGTCGCCGAGAGTGTCGCGACCGTGCGTCGGCACCTGCGGGAGCTCGAGGGCACGCTGGGGCGGCGCCCCAGCAACGCCGAACTGGCCCTCGCGACAGGGCTGCCCGAGGCGAAGATCCGGCAGTTCCTGGAGCTCGATCGTCAGCCGGTCTCACTCAATTTGCCCCTCGGCGAGGATGACGGCGCAAACCTTGGAGACCTGCTCGAGGACGAGCAGGACGCCGAGGTGATCGACATCGTGAGCGGCAAGCTGCGGTATCGCGCGCTCCACGACTGCGTCGACCAGCTGCCCACCCGCGACGCGGATGTGCTGCGTCGGCGCTTCGGACTCGACGGGGATGCCCCGTGCACCCTCGATGAGTTGAGCGTTCAGTTCGGCATCTCTCGCGAACGGGTGCGGCAGATCGAGCAGCGGGGACTGCGGGCGCTGCGCAACCGGCAGTTCCGCGACCGGCTGGCCGACTGACGTGGGGCATTTGCTGTACGACGGCACGGCAGTGCAGTTCGACGACCGGGTGCTCCAGCATCTGCAGATCGTGATGGTGCAGAAGCTCATGAAGCACGAGTCGTTCCTCGTCTCATGGAAGGACGGGCCGAGCGTGGGCGACGGGCGTGGCTCGATCTGGGTCTCGCCGTCGACGCCGCTCTATTTCAAGTTCGCCGGGTCTCGCAGTCCCGAGATCAACAAGGAGTGGCTGATGACGTTGGCCAAGTCGGCCGACAGCACCTCCGGGTTGGTGGTGACGGCGGAGGACGGGTCCCTGGCGCTCAGCGGCACCTCGTTGGATGCGTTCCCGGGGACGATGAATTAGCTGTCGCGCGGGCAGTTGAGCTGAGTGCGCGTCGTCGCGTCCCCGCGGCGGATGTCGTGCTTCGCCATTGGCTTGCCGCACACGGGGCAGGCCGGGTCGGCGGGCGCGACGTAGGGCTCCTCGCGGCGCCCGATGCCGACCTGCGCGGGGCCCGTGAAGGTGTACACGATGCGGTTGACGCGGTTCCAGAAGCCGCGCTTGCCGCGGAACGGGTTGTCGAGGCGGGTCACCGGTTCTGGCATGCGCGCTCCTTCGGGTCGTCGTCGGCTCGCGGCATCCATACCCCCACCGGCCCGATGAGCACGCGCCAGACCCACTCGGTCGCGGTGTCGGCCGAGGGCAGCGGATCGCGCGCGAGCCACGCCTCGATGACGCTGAGCGCGGACCCCGCGATGCCTGCCGCGACCACGTCGAGTGGGAGCCCCTCGAAACCGGGGGCACCGACACGGGCGACCGCCTCGAGCACGATGCTGTGGATGCGGCCGCGCAGCCGCGCGGCCACCGCAGCCGAACCGCCGGGGCCGAGCACACGACGGTAGAGTTCCGCGTTCTCCTCGAGGTGCTCGAGGTAGTGGCGGAGCGCGGCGGGCGGCTCCTCCAGGGGAGCGTCGATGTCGGGGAGCCGCGCACCAGCATCCTCGGTCGCGGCATCGAGCGCGTCGGCGAGCAGCGTCTCCTTGTCGGAGTAGTGCTGGTAGAAGGTGCTGCGGTTGACATCGGCCTGCGCGACGATGTCGCTGACCGTGATGGCCTCGAGGGGGCGCTCCTTGGCGAGCGCGAGGAGCGCAGCCTGAAGGCTGCGCAGGGTGCGCTCGGAGCGGACGTCCATACACTGATTCTGCCAGCCTTTCCGAGCGTTTCCCCAAAGTTGTCCGTCAGCTGTCGGTTTTCCGACACGTGTCGTTTAGGCTGGCCTGTGGCCCGATGTCGTGCCCTCCCCCTGCTCATCCGAAAGGCACCTTCATGGCCAATCTCCTGTTCCAGCTCGGTCGCTTCGCCAGCCGCCGCTCCTGGACATTCCTGCTGTCATGGCTCGCCGTGCTCGCGATCGCGGGCGGCTCGTTCCTCGCCTTCGGGGGCACGCTCACCTCGAGCCTCAGCATCCCCGGCACCGAGACGGAGCGCGTGACCGACGAACTCAACGAGCGCCTTGAGGGCATCGGGGGCGCAACCGCTACGGTCGTGTTTCGGGCGGAAGACGACGAGGCCCTGACCGAGACGCAGCGCGAGGAGATCAGCGCCCTGCTCGCCGACATCGCCGACATTGAGGGCGTCGATAGCACGGTCGACCCCTTCGAGACGGAGGCCGAGCGCGCAGCGCAGCAGCAGGAGATCGAGGATGCCCTCGCCGAGGTCGAGGCCGGCGAGCAGCAACTCGACGACGCGCAGGCGCAGCTCGATGCCGGGCAGGAGCAGCTCGACGCGGGTCAGGAGCAGCTGGATGCCGCGATCGCGCAAGCCCAGGCGGCGGGCGTGTACGAGCAGGCTCAGGCCCAGTTCGACGCCCAGCAGGCCCAACTCGATGCCCAGCAGGAACTCATCGACGAGACCCAGGCGCAGATCGATGAGGGGCGCGCGGACCTCGAGGAGGGGCGCGAGCAGCTTGAGATCGGCCAGCGACTCATCGATGCAGCATCCGGTTTTGGCACCGTGTCGGACGACGAGTCGACCGTGGTGGGCGTCGTCTCCTTCGAGTCCGACCTCTTCGGCCTCTCGAGCGAACTCAAGGAGGAGGTCGCGAGCGCGCTCGACGAGGCGGAGATCGAGGGCGTGCAGGTCGACTACTCCTCGACGATCGCCGAGTCCATCGAGGGTCTCCTCGGCCCGGGCGAGATCATCGGCGTCGTGATCGCCGCGATCGTGCTGCTCATCATGCTGCGCTCGCTGCTGCCCGCCGTGCTGCCGCTCATCTCCTCCGTGATCGGCGTGGGCATCGGCGTCGCAGGCTCCCTCGCCTTCTCGGGGGTGGTCGACATGACCTCGGTCACGCCCGTGCTCGGCGTCATGCTCGGACTCGCGGTCGGCATCGACTACTCGCTCTTCATCATCAACCGCCACCGCACGCAGGTGCGCGCGGGGATGGCGGTGCGCGAATCCATCGGGCTCGCCAACGGCACGGCAGGCAACGCCGTCGTGTTCGCTGGCGCGACCGTCATCATCGCGCTTCTCGCACTCAACGTGACGGGCATCCCCTTCCTCGGGGTCATGGGCACGGTTGCGGCCATGTGTGTCTTCATCGCGGTGTTGATCGCCGTCAGCCTCACCCCCGCCCTCCTCGGGCTCGTGGGCGAGCGTGTGCTCTCGCGGCGCGAGCGCGCCCACGTCGGGCGCGGGCATGCGGCAGAGAGCATCCGGCCCATGCGCACGCTGAGCGCACTCGGCATCACGGCCCTCTCGATCGTGGGGCTCCTCGTCATCGCGATCCCCGCGCTGTCGCTGCGGCTGGGGCTCCCGGATGGCGCGAGCGAGCCGGAGGACTCGACCCAGTACCGCTCCTACACGGCGATCGCGGAGGAGTTCGGGGCGGGCCAGAACGGTTCCATCATCGTCACCGCCGCCTTGGACGAGCCCGTCGCGGAGGAGGATGAGACGGCCACACAGGCGGACATCGCCGACGCGCTTCTGGAGCGCGACGACATCGTCGCCGTGCTGCCCGTGGGCGTCTCGGAGGAACGCGACTACTTCGCCTTCCAAGTGGTGCCGGTGGATGGCCCGTCGAGCGAATCCACCGAGAATCTCGTCAACGAGCTGCGGGCGGACTCGCCGCTCGACGCGGACATCGAACTCGGCGTCGCCGGCCAGGCAAGCGGCAACATCGACGTCTCACAGAAGCTGCAGGATGTGCTGCCGCTCTACCTCGGCGTCGTCGTCGGCCTCTCGCTGCTCATCATGATCGTCGTCTTCCGCTCGATCCTCGTGCCCGTCATCGCGACGGCGGGGTTCGTGCTCTCGCTCTTCGCCTCCCTCGGCGCCGTGACGGCCGTCTACCAGTGGGGCTGGCTGCCCGAGATCTCACAGGTGCACAACCCGGGGCCCGTGCTGAGCTTCGCGCCGCTCATCATCATGGGTGTGCTCTTCGGCCTCGCGATGGACTACCAGCTGTTCCTCGCCTCGGGCATGCGCGAGGCATTCGTGCACGGCATACCGGCCAGGGCTGCCGTGATCGCGGGGCGGCGCAACGCGCGGGCGGTCGTCACGGCGGCGGCGATCATCATGATCTCCGTCTTCGGCGGCTTCATGTTCTCGCACCTGACGATGGTGCGGCCGCTCGGTTTCGGTCTCGCGATCGGCGTGCTCTTCGACGCCTTCATCGTGCGCCTGCTGCTCGTGCCAGCCCTCATGCACCTGGTCGGCGAGAAGGCGTGGTGGATGCCGCGCTGGCTCGACCGCATCCTGCCGAACGCCGACGTGGAGGGCGCCGCGCTCGAGCGCGACCACCCCGTGCCGCACGCGCACGAGGAACAGGTGGTGGCCCGCTAGGCGGAGCCCCGGCGCATCCGTTCAGCGGGTGACGCCGCGGGCGCGCTTCTTCTCGAGGAGCGCGTCGTCGGCGACCGCGAGGCATTCGTCGAAGTCGGCGCCGTCGGGCCACGGGGCGATGCCGTAGGTCCACGGCGCCACGCTGCCCTCGCGCAGTCGCTCCATCAGGTGCGCCGCGGCATCCGCATCGACCCGGGTGAGCACGATGACGAACTCGTCGCCGCCCAACCGCACGACGATGTCGTCGCTGCGCAGGCCCGCCACCCAGTGAGCGGCGAGCTCGCGGAGCACCCGGTCGCCCTGCGCGTGGCCGCTGCCGTCGTTGATCAGCTTGAAGTCGTCGACATCGATGAGCACGATGCTGCGGTGGTGGAGGCGCCGACCGGATGCCTGCCTCACCTGGGTGAGCGCCTGCAAGCCGCGACGGTTCATGACGCCCGAGAGCGGGTCGATGAGGGCCTGCTGCTCGAGGGCCGACACGAGCATCTGGATCACGGCGATGAGGCCCGCGCCGAGCACGATGACCATGAGCCAGGCGGAGCCGAGCGAGGGGGTGTAACGCCCTCCAAGGTGGATGGCGACGGTGCCGGCGACGACGATCGCGGCGAACACCGCGACTGCTGCGCGCCTGCTGCCCCAGAGCCCGGCGTAGACACCCGCGATGAGCATCCCGAGCATGAGGGAGACGGCCCCCGCTTCGGTCGGCGCGACGCTGATGAGCAGTGCGGCGAGGGCGATGAAGGCCAAGAGTTCCGCCCACAGCAGCCAGGCCGGGGTGCGGCGGCGCAGGATCAGCAGGCTGACGAGCATCCCCAGGCCAATGATCGCCGCGACGGCCTTCAGCTGGGGATTGTGCCCCGGATGCGCGGGAAAGAACAGCCCGAAGGCGAGGAGGAGCACGCCGCCGGCCTGCACGAGCACCATCGTCCACACGGGGCCGGGGAGGCCGAAGTGGCTGACGCTGAGGAGTGGGCGATCGCTGTCGGATCGCACAGGCTCAGGCACGCAGAAGAGTCTACTCACCGGGGTGTGAACGGGCGGTTACGCGGGTCTGACCCTCACCCCGGTTGGACGTCTTCCGCAAGGAGCGCGTAGTTCATCCCGTCCATCCACTCGCCCGAGCGGTGGAGACCGCTCTTGCGGCTGTGCTCCTCTCGCCGCATCCCGAGCCGCTCCATCACTCGCCATGACGGTTCGTTCGCCGCGAAGCATCCGGCGTGCACACGGCGAAGCCCGAGCTCTCCGAAGCACAGCTCGATCACCCGGCGCACAGCCTCGGTCGCGTACCCGCGACCCTGGTAGGCCGGGTCGAGCGTCCAGCCGAGTTCGGCCTGCACGCCCCGGCCGGCTTCGGCGACCTCCCCCTGCGTCCAGGCATCCTCGACACGCACCATGACGTCGCCGATCAGTTCGCCGGTCTCGGTGAGCTCGACCACCAGGAGCCCGGCGAGGCGGGCAGGATCGACGAACTGCGTGCGGAAGGTGTCGTAGTCGGTCGGGGCATTCGTGATCCACTCGCCGACCTCGGGCAGACGCCGCCATCGCCAGGCGGTCTCCGCATCGGATGCTGCGGCACGACGGATCGACAGACGCTCGGTGCGGAGGGGCCAAGAGACGTTGTCGAGCGGGTCCACAGACGCAAGAGTAGCGGTCGTCGCAGTCCGGTTGACCCGGCAGCTGACGCTGCCGGGTCGAATCTTGGGCGCAGTTTGCTCCCGAGCGGAACCGGCTATCCGTTCGCCGGCCCACCGCCGCCCGGGCCGCCGCTCATTCCGGTGCTCGCCTGCTGCGTGACGCTGTTCGCGTAGTCGTTCGTGGGGTCGCGGTAGATGGTGTGCACGTGACCCCAGCCGGAGGTCGTGACCCCCTCGACATCGGCGCCGGCCGAGCCCTGCTGGGCTTGGAACGCGATGTAGACGTTCGGACCTGAGATGGAGAAGGAGATGCCGTCGCCGGTGCTCATGTCGTACGTCGTCTCCCCAGACCAGGCGACAACGGTGGTGTCGAGGGTCGCTTCGATCTTGGCGAGTGCCGCCTCCGTCGTCTCGTCGTCGGCCATGCCGACCCAGTTGGCCATCAAATCGAGCAGGAGCTGCTTCTGCTCGTCGCTCAGGTCGGCCCCCGTGAGACCGTCACCGGTTGCGAACTCGCAGGTGTCGCCAGGTGCGCACATGCTCACATCACCGGAGGTGAGCATCGCCTGCTGCTCCGCTGTGAGGCTGTCGAAGAACGCGAAGGCGTCGGTGTAGATGCCGTCAAAGGGCTGCACCTCCGTGCCATCCGAAGTCGTGTACACGGCTGGCTGCACGCCCAGGTGGGTGGGGGCGAAGGTGATGGTCTCGGCCGAGCCATCCAAGCTCGCGTTGATGCCGAGATGGTGGCCACCGAACTGAACCTCGAAGGCGCTGGTGTCGGAGGGGTCGCCGAAGAACGCGATGTAGTACTGCCCGAGAGAGTCCTCGGTGGTGCTGCTGTTCTCGAGCAGGTACTCGTCACCCCTCATGATGCCAAGGACGGTCGCGTATGCCTCGTCGCTCAGCAGCGACTCGAGCACGGCGAGCACGGCGGTCTGCTGCTCCTCCGTGAGCTCGGCAAGGTTGAGGCCGGCCCGCTCGACGAACGTCACAGGAAAGTTCGACCAGGAGGTGGTCTTGGTCTCGTCGTCGTACTCGTAAAGCACCGCCTCGACCTGCTCGTCTGTCAGCGTGGCGAGGAAGGCTTGGGCAGCGGCCGCCGTGGCGGAAATCGTTTCCGCTGTCGTGGCGGCGTCCGTTGTCGACACCGTGGCGGCGTCGGTGATCGCACTCGAGCCGGTGCCGCTAGAGGTGGTCTCGGTAGCGCTTGTAGCGCAACCGGCCAGGGCGATGCCGCTGGCCAGGACCAAGGCTGTCACCCAGGTGGCTTTTCTTCGCAGGGGCCGCTTCGAGGCGGTGGTCTTCATGTCGTCGATCTTCATCACGCTGTGCACGCTACGAGGCGGCACTTTACGCACCCTTGGTCGTTCCTATGAGAAACGGAAGAACGCATCCACCTGGATCATCTGATCATGAACCTGTTCGTCATGCCGATCACGGGAGCCGTCAGGCGCACCCAGGACTCAGCGCTGCCGCTGTCCATTGGCCCCAGACCTCGAAGGAGTCAGCCTGATCCCGAAGGACAGGCCCTTGGTGGGGGCTTCATGAAATCCCGGATGCCCTCTCCCGCTTGGCTTCTTTCCGGATACGACCTTGGCGATTCCAGGCTAAGAGCGATTTCGTTCCAGAGCCTGTTCGACCTGGCCGTGATGGATGGCTAGGCCTCCGACTCCGCCCTGGAGTTACCCTCGCCCGAGACGAGGAACCTCCTTCGGCCTCGGTGGCCCCGTTCACTTCTTGGATTGCATCTTCCACATCAGCACCGCGGCCCACCCCATGGCAGCGATACCCACCGCTATCAGAGGCACCATCACCCCGTAGTAGCCGATGCTACTTACATCCCCGCCTTGCTCGTTCACGACGCTGATGATGATTACAAGAAGGACGAACACCACGATCAGCACGCTTGTTGCCGCAGATAGCTTCCGCGACAAGGCTCGGAAACTTGCCTTATCTTGCTCTTTGTTCGAATTCATCTCTCAGCCCGCCCTGCATGTGTTAATCGCGGAACCTATCCCGTAGACACCAGCCGCAATCATGCCCGCTACTCCAACTCCAGTAGCCGCCGCCACAACTAGGCTCGCACCAGCCGTCGCGGGCGCGGCTGCCACTGCACCGAGGCCAACCGTAAAAGCGCTTACGGCCCGGAACAAGCGGCGACTGGGGCGATTCAGCACCGGGGCGCACTGCGCCTCGTGATTTAAAGAATCTGACCGCCCAATTTAAGGACAGGCCCTTGGTAGCTGAGGCGGGACTCGAACCCGCGACCTCACGATTATGAGTCGTGCGCTCTCACCAACTGAGCTACTCAGCCACAATCGACCTGTCGCGAAACGTGTCGATCGAGCCCCCTGTGGGAATCGGACCCACTACCTCTTCCTTACCAAGGAAGTGCTCTACCAATGAGCTAAGGGGGCAACCCTGCGCGCACGCAGGACGCGCCCGAAAAGGCAACCGGTCTAGATTATCATCCCCGCGCGGAACGGGTGAACACGATCGTCACAGAACCGGATGCCGCAGCATCCGCCCACTACTGCGGCTTGGTGGCCTTGCCGTCAAGCCACAGGGTGTCGGACTCGTCACGGTGGGAACCGGTCGAGCCGACGTGCTTCGCGTCGATCTGCGGGCCCTTCTTGATCACGTGCACGAGCGCCATGCCGTGACCGCGACCCAAGTCGTAATCGCTCTTGAGCCACTCCAGGATCTGGCCGGCTTTGACACTCGGGTCGTCGAAACCCTTCTCCTTTGCGGCCTCCACAAGTTGCCGCGGCGTCAGCCCCGTCTTGTCCTCGATGGCGTCGAGATAGGCCTGGAATGACATCGCGATGATCCCTTCAGCAGCGTGGTGTCGCCGAGACTAGCGGAAGGCCGACAGCCCTGTCACCGCCTGCCCCAGGATGAGCGTGTGCACCTCGTCGGTGCCCTCATAGGTGCGCACCGACTCGAGGTTGTTGGCGTGCCGCAGCGGCGAGAAGTCGAGGGTGACGCCGTTGCCGCCGAACACCGTGCGGGCCTCGCGACAGATCGCGATCGCCTCGCGCACATTGCTGAGCTTGCCGAGCGAGATCTGCTCCGGCGTGAGGAGCCCCGCGTCCTTCTGCCGCCCCAGGTGCAGTGCGAGCAGGGTGCCCTTCTCCAGTTCGACCACCATGTTCGCGAGCTTCTCCTGCGTGAGCTGGTAGCCCGCGAGCGGCCGCCCGAACTGCTGCCGTTCCTGCGAATAGCGCAGCGCGGCCAGAAAGCTGTCGCGCGCCGCCCCCATCGCGCCCCACACGATCCCGTAGCGCGCCTCGTTGAGGCACGAGAACGGCGCCCGCAGCCCCCGTGCCTCCGGCAGCTGCGCCGACGCCGGCACCCGCACCTCGTCGAGCTCGATGTCGCACTGCACCGACGCGCGCATCGACAGCTTCGGCTCGATGGGCGTCGCCGTGAACCCCGGCGTCGAGGTGGGAACGATGAAGCCCCGGATGCCCTCATACGTGTCCGCCCAGATGATCGCGAGCTGCGCGACCGATGCCAACCCGATCCACCGCTTCGCGCCCGAGATGATCCAGTCGTCGCCGTCGCGCCGCGCGTGCGTGGCCATGCTCGAGGGGTCGGACCCGGCCGTGGGTTCCGTGAGTCCGAAGCAGCCGATGATCTCGCCGGCCGCCATGCGGGGCAGCCACTCCTGCTTCTGCTCCTCGCTGCCCCACTTGTGGATCGCGCTCATCGCGAGCGAACCCTGCACGCTCACGAAGGTGCGGATGCCCGAATCCCCCGCCTCGAGCTCGAAGGCCGCAAGCCCGTACTCGACGGCGCTGCGGCCGGGGCATCCGTAGCCCTTGAGGGAGGCGCCGAGCACCCCGAGCCGCCCCAGCTCGGGTGCGATCTCGGTCGGGAAGACCCCGTCGGCGAACCAGCCGGCGATGTTCGGGCGGATGCGCGCGTCGACCCAGTCGCGCACCTCCTCGCGGAACGCACGCTCCTCGTCGCTCAGGAGCGAATCGAGGGCGAGCAGGTCGTGGGCGGCGGACGGCAGTGTCATGGTGACGAGGGTAGTGGGGGCTTCCGCGCTAGTCGCGCACCTCGTCCTCGCGCTTCATGCGCTCGCGCACCCCGCCGTCGATCGTTGTCGTTCCCGCCATCGGCGCGTGAAGGGCACCGGATGTCGCGGGTGCCCGCAGCCCCTTCTCGAGAGTCTCGCGGCTGATGATGTCAGCCGAAACGCGCTCCGTGAGGTTCGGGAAGAGCATGTGCGAGATCTTGCCGCCCTTGCCCTTCGGCCCGACCGCGAGCGCCTCCTTCGGGTTGACGCACGACTCGACGATCGCGTCGACCACGATCTCGGGCCCGTCGACCGCGACCATGCGCGGGTTGTGACCCGTGTAGTTGGCGGCGTGGCTCCACCAGGGGGTGTCGATCGCCCACGGCAGCACGGCGCCGACCTGGATCTCGTCGAACTCGGCGACCCGCAGCTCCTCCCGCAGGCTTCGTGTCAGGCTCAGCACACCCGCCTTGGCCGCCGCATACGTGTTCTGCAGCGCGAGCGGCACCTCACTATCGATCGAGGCGGTGTTCACAAGCGTCCCCCTCCCCTGCCCCGTGAAGAGCTTGAGGGCGACATGCGCGCCATTGACGACACCCTTGAGCGTCACGTCGATCACGCGCGCGTGGTCCTCGATGGGGATGTCCCAGAAGAAGCCCATCGCGCCGATGCCGGCGTTGTTCACCCAGACGTCGACGTGGCCGAAACGCTGCACCGCAGCATCCGCCACCCTCTGCAGGTCGGAGTGCGAGGCGACGTCCGCCGTGACGGCCAGCGTGTTGTCGCCCAACTCCGCCGCCAGCTCCTCCAACACGTCGCCACGGCGGGCCGCCAGCACGACGTTGGCGCCGAGCCGCGAGAGCTCGATCGCCGCGCCGCGTCCGAAGCCGCTCGACGCTCCCGTGATCACGATCGTCTTGCCTGCGACATCCTTGGTGGCGGCCATTTGCGGGTCCTCCCTCACAGGGTCGGGGGCCGGATGCTGCCCCGACGCCGTGCACGGTAGGTGCGCCGGCTGCACGCCACCCGAGAGTGCGGTGTGGATCAGACGAATGCGCGCGCTCCCACGACTGCAAGCGCTTACAAGTTCGCGGCACCTCGATTATGGTGAGCGCATGGCCACGGAAACGAGCACCCGCAGCACCACGTCGGCAACCACGGGAAGCGAATGGTGGCGCACCGCCGTGATCTACCAGATCTACCCGCGCTCCTTTGCGGATGCCTCGGGCGACGGCATCGGCGACCTGCCCGGCATCACGGGGCGCCTGAGCTCCCTCGCCGAGCTCGGCGTCGACGCCATCTGGCTCTCCCCCTTCTACACCTCACCGCAGAACGACGCCGGCTACGACGTGGCCGACTACTGCGACGTCGACCCCCTCTTCGGCACGCTCGACGACTTCGACCGGATGCTCGAGACCGCGCATTCGCACGGCATCCGCGTCATCGTGGACCTGGTGCCCAACCACTCCTCCGACCAGCACCGCTGGTTCCAAGCCGCCCTCGCCGCCGGGCCGGGATCGGAGGAGCGCGATCGCTACACCTTCCGCGACGGCCGCGGCGAGAACGGCGAGCTGCCGCCCAACAACTGGCAGTCGGTCTTTGGTGGCTCTGCCTGGAGTCGCGTGACGGAGGCCGACGGCGAGCCCGGCCAGTGGTACCTGCACCTCTTCGACTCCAGCCAGCCCGACTTCAACTGGGACAACCGCTGGGTGCACGAGCAGTTCCTCGACGTTCTGCGCTTCTGGCTCGACCGCGGGGTCGACGGCTTCCGCGTCGACGTTGCTCACGGCCTCATCAAGGTCGAGGGCCTCCCCGACTGGGCCCCGCCCGTCGAGGGCGGCAGCATGGGCGGCGGCTCCGCCTCCCTCGAGCCCGAGATCAGCGCCGAGCCCGAAGGCGCCGCGACCCTGCCGCCCTACTGGGCCCAGGAGGGCGTGCACGAGATCTACCGCGAATGGCGCGAACTTCTCGACAGCTACGACGGCGACCGCGCCCTCTGCGCCGAGGCGTGGGTCGACCCGCTGCCCAAGCTCGCCAAGTGGGTGCGCCCCGACGAGATGCACCAGGCTTTCAACTTCGTCTACCTCGAGACCCCGTGGAAGGCATCCGCCCTGCGCACCGTCATCGACGACTCGCTCGACGCCTTCGGCGAGGTCGGCGCGCCCAGCACGTGGGTGCTCAGCAACCACGACGTCGTGCGCCACGCCAGCCGCCTCGCCCTCACCGCCGACAACCTGCAGGGTCACGGCATTGGGCCCAAGACGAAGGGCCTGCCCGACCCCGTCGTGGGTCTGCGCCGCGCCCGCGCCGCGACCGCCCTCATGCTTGCGCTGCCCGGCAGCGCCTACCTCTACCAGGGCGAGGAGCTCGGCCTGCCCGAGGTCATCGACCTGCCCGACGAGGCCCGCCAGGACCCGACCTTCCTGCGCACCAACGGCGAGCGCTACGGGCGAGACGGATGCCGCGTGCCCATCCCCTGGGAAGCCGAGGCCCCCGCGTGCGGCTTCAGCGAGACCGGCGAGAGCTGGCTGCCGCAACCCGCCGGCTGGGGTGCCTTCGCCCGCTCAGAGCAGCGCGGCGTCGACGGCTCCACCCTCGAGCTCTACCGGCAGATGCTCGCCCTCCGCGCCGAGCACGGCCTCGGGCTCTCCACCCTCAAGTGGCTCCAGACCGAGTCCGACGATGTGCTCGCCTTCACGACAGCGGGCATCACCGTCATGGCCAACATCGGGACGACGGATGCTGCGCTGCCCAGCGGCGCCTCGATCATCCTCGCCTCCGCACCACTCGACGGCGACGTGCTGCCGCCCGACACCACCGTCTGGCTCCGATAGGACCGGACAACGCGCCTGGGCGAGGCTAGTTGGCGTTCGCCTTTAGCCAGGCGAAGGGGTCGATGGGCGTGCCATCCGCGTGGATCTCGAGGTGGAGGTGCGCGCCCGTCGAGGCACCCGTGCTGCCGACGGCACCCAGGATCGTCCCCACCGAGACGGGCTGGCCGGCGGCGACCTGAATCGAGCCCCACGCCATGTGGGCATACACGCTCTGGATGCGCTGCCCGTTGACCACGTGGTCAACGATGACGTGATTGCCGAGCCCACCACTATCGAGAATCACAGCGCTCACGACACCCTCAGTGATCGCCTGGATCGGCACGCCGGCGCCCGGAGTGAAGTCGACGCCCAAGTGGTAGCTGGAGCAGTAGGAGCACGCCGCGCGCGGCCCGAAACCGTAGGAGATTGGGGACGGCAGCGGGAACGGCCACTGGATGCTGCCATTGGGGTTGTTCGTGTAGGCAAAGCTCGCGCTCGGGCTCGCGGTGCTCTGCGAAACCCAGCGAACCGGAGGAACATACGCCTCCGCCGTGTAGCTGTCGCGGGCGACCTCGGCGCCGGCGGGTGCCGAACCGGAGACGACACCGAGCGACTGCGGCTCCGCCTGCACGATGGCGCCATCCGCGAGAGTCTGCGATGCCTCCGCCGACTCCCCCGCAGGCGACAGCCCCGAGATCGACGTCGAGACGAGCATCGCTGCAACTCCGAGCATCGCCCCCATGCTCATGAGCGTGCGCATTGGGCCGTGCGAGCCAGAACGAGTGCGCGCGGCATCCGTGCGCTTCGGCGTCCGCGGCGCCTTCGCCTCAACAGCAGCGAACGGCGCGGCCGTCGAGACGGCAGAACGAGCGGGGCGGATGCTCGGAACCACAACCCTGCGCTGTGTGCGACGCTCCTGCTCCCGTGCTTCGCGACGGCTCGACGGCTGCGCGGCACCGGTGGCGGCTTGGGTCATGGACGTATTACTCCTTGGGGCAGCGACTCGGGTGGATTCACTGCTGATACCAGCAACCCCCACAGGGCGGGCGCTTTGTAACGGATTCATAAACCCTAACGCACTCCGACGGGGGACAGGAACCCCCTTCTGGGGGCGTTTCGCTGCGCGCTGTTCACCGCGCGTTCACCTTGGCGCCGGATAGCGCGTGGCCTGGGGGTCAGTTCGCGTTGGCCGTGAGCCACATGAACGGGTCGACCGGCGTGCCGTCGAGGTGGATCTCGAGGTGAAGATGCGCGCCTGTCGACGTGCCCGTGCTGCCCACCTTGCCGATGATCGTGCCCACCGTCACCTGCTGGCCGACCGCGACCTGGATCGACCCCCACTGCATGTGGGCGTAGACGCTCTGCACGCGCTGACCGTTCACAACGTGGTCGATCGTGACGTGGTTGCCGAGGCCGCCGCTGTCAAGGTTCACCGAGCTCACGACGCCATCCGTGATGGCCTGGATCGGGACTCCCGAACCCGGCGTGAAGTCGACACCCAGGTGGTAGGTGGAGCAGTAGGAGCAGACGGAACGGGGGCCGAAGCCCGAGCTGATCGGCACAGTGCCCGGGAACGGCCACTGGATCGAGCCGTTCGGGTTGTTCGTGTAGGCGAAGTTGGGGTTGCCGCGCAGCGCCGTGATCTGCTGCTGGAACGACTTGACCTCATAGCTGTCGCGCGGAAGAGCCTCGGTTTCAGTGGCGGCCGCAGCGGCCTCCGCGTTGACCATGACCTCCTGGGCGGGCACGGCCGCGAGCGACGACTCCGCCGCCTCGGCCTCCTCCGTCGCCGCGGCGGCCGTCTGGGCCTCCTCCGCGGTGTAGAAGGCGCTCGCGGGCAGCGAGGTCGAGACGAGCAGGGCGAAGACGCCCGCCATCGCGCCGAGGCTGGCAAGCTGCGCCAGGATGCGCCGCTTGGACGGGGCAGGACGGCGCGTCGAACGCGGAGCGGCGGCGGGGCGATCGCCCGCAGTGACTGTGGATGCAGTGATCGCGGGCTTGCGCCGACCTGCGACACGCTTCGTGCTCGCGGTCTTCTCCGCCTCGCGGCGGGCGCGGCGCAGCGGGAACTCCTCGGCGCCAGGCGCGACCTGGGCGGCAAGCGGCGTCGGCAGGGACGGCGCGGAGGGCAGCGACGGCGTCACGGCGGAAGGACGCGGCGCAGTGGCTGAAGAGACGGAACGGGAGGTGATGCGACGGGCCTTAGGGGCCGCCCGACGGCCAGAAGACCGGCCCACTACGCGAATTCCGGCATTCTCACGGCACGATTCGACGCACGGGACATTGCACTACTCCTACACATTGACCAGCTCGCACTTCGGGTGGGCTGGTCCGATAACGTTCACAAAAAGACACACGGGTAAGCGTCGTTCCTCGGGAGGGAACCCAATGAGGCTACCCGCCGGTGATCAATCTGCCCAGTCCGCGGCAGCGTTTAACAGAGACTTCTCAAGGAACTCGGCGAGGGGTGCATCGGCCGCGAGAGTGAACTCGGCCGAGGGAGGCGCGCCGCGCCATCCGCTCACCCTTGCCCCCGCCTCCGCCGCGATGAGCACGCCGGCCGCGTGATCCCACGGCTGCAGACCCCGCTCGAAGTAGCCGTCGATACGACCACAGGCAACCCCGCACAGGTCGAGCGATGCCGCCCCCATGCGACGGATGTCCCGCACCTGCGAGATGAGCGGCACGATCGTCTCGGCCTGCCGCACCCGAACCTCGGGGCGGTAGCCGAAACCCGTGCCGATGAGTGCGCGGTCGGGCGAGACATCCGTCGTCACCCGGATGCCACGGCCATTGAGTGTTGACCCACCACCGACTGTCGCGGCGAACCGCTCCCCCAGCTCGGGATTCACAACCACGCCGGCGAGCGCCCGCCACGAGAGCGGATCGGCCTCCCCCTCCACGACCGCGATGCTGACCGCGTACTGCGGGATGCCATACAGGTAGTTAACGGTGCCATCGATGGGGTCGACGACCCAGGTGAGACCGCTCGACCCCGCTTCGGCGCCGCTCTCCTCCCCGAAGAAACCGTCGTCGGGGCGCGCCTCCGCGAGCCGACCGCGGATCAGCGCCTCCACCTCGCGGTCCGCGTGCGTCACGATGTCGACCGCAGTCGACTTGCTCGCCGCGACGCTGACCCCCTCGATGCGGCGCATGCGGGCGAGCTCAGCGGCCTCCTCTGCAACGTGGGCGGCGATCTCGAGCAACTGCGTCGTGTCGGTCATGCAACCACTCTCGCACGCCACGCTCCGCGTTTCGCGGCAGGATGCAGCGCATGCATCCGTCGCCCGCCTCCTCGCAACTGCCGCCGCGACAGCGCGGTGTTTTCTGCTCAGGGCGGCGGTGGCGGATGCCGCGGTGAGCAGAAAACACCGCGCTGTCGGGATGCGTCGAGGGCAGGGGTGCGGAGGTCGGGGCACCGTGATGCGGGATCGCGGAAGGCCCGGAAACTCAACACGCGCGAAAACGCAGAAGACCCGGCACGAGGCCGGGTCTTCTGATCGGTGGCAAGTGAGGGATTCGAACCCCCGAAGGCTGAGCCGTCTGATTTACAGTCAGATCCCTTTGGCCGCTTGGGTAACTTGCCCCGCTCCTCCGACCACGTGTGTTCACCTGACCGAAGGCGCTCCGATAAGAATACAGTGCGCGCGAGGCCCTCGCGAACCAGCTCCTCCCCAGCCGCGGATGCGCCGAGTAGGATCACGGGCGTAACAAGGAGGTGCGGATGCCGGGGATCCAGGCGGTGGCGGAACTCGCCGGCGTCAGCACGGCGACCGTCTCCCGCGCGCTCAGCGGCAAGCCGAACGTCTCCGCCGCCACCCGGGATGCCGTGCTCGCGGCCGCCGCAGAACTCGGCTACGTCGTCAGCTCCAGCGCGTCCAGCCTCGCCACAGGGCGGAACCGCAACATCGGGGTCGTCGTGCCGTTCCTCACCCGCTGGTTCTACGCATCCGTACTGGAAGGCGCTGAGAGCGCCCTCCTCAGCCACGGCTACGACCTCACCCTCTACAACCTCGCCGGCGGGGGCGACGAGCGGCGGGCCGTCTTCGAGGAGTTCCTGCTGCGCAAACGGGTCGACGCCGTCATCGCGATCTCCCTCGAGCTCACGCCCAGCGAACTCAGCGGGCTGCTCGGTATGGGCAAACCCATCGTCGGGGTCGGCGGGCCCCTCCCCGGCGTGCGCACGCTCAGCATCGACGACGTTGAGGTGGCGCAACTGGCCACCGAGCACCTGCTGCAACTCGGCCACACCAGCATCGGCCACATCGGAGGCACGCGCGACTTCGAGCTCGACTTCCACCTGCCCACCAATCGGCGCATCGGCTACGAGAGCGCGCTCGAGGCCTGGGGCATCCCCGTCAACCCGGCGCTGTTCCGCGCCGCCGACTTCACGATCGAGGGCGGCTACGAGGCGGCGAAACAGCTACTCGGTTCACCGCGGGAGCGCCCGACCGCGATCTTCGCGGCATCCGATGAGATGGCGATCGGCACCATCCTCGCCGCCCGCGACATGGGCCTACATGTGCCCGACGATGTCTCCGTCATCGGCGTCGACGACCACGAGCTCAGCAACTTCTTCGGACTGACCACCGTCGCGCAATTCCCGGAACTGCAAGGACGGATGGCGGCCGAAATCCTCCTCGACCAGCTGCAGCCCGGCACCAGGACCCTCGGTTCCCTCAACACGGCTCTCCCCTTCGAGCTCCTCGTGCGGTCGAGCACCGCGCGGCTGGGGGCGCGACGCTAGGGGGCGGGTTCCGGTACGCCGCGCTACTCAACCGGCGGGAGCTACTCAGGCGGCAGGAGCCACTCAACCAGCGGACCCTGCTCAACCGGTGCCCGCGGAGGCGAGGAGCTCCGCGTAGCGGTTCGCGGCATCCGCGACCGAGCGGAGGTACACCCGCGAGTCGTTGTAGGCGCCGACCCCAGCGCGCCACCCCTCCTCGTCCGTCATGTCGGGGCTAGCCCGGCACAGGTAGTTGGCGGCCGCCAGGGCGGCATCGTCGATGTTCTGCGGGTCCTCGACGCCATCCCCATTGCCGTCAACATGCCAGTTGATCCACGTCTGCGGGATGAGCTGCATGGGCCCCACGGCACGGTCGTACTCCGCGTCACCGTCGAACTCGCCGTCATCCGTGTCGGGGATGCGCGCCGACTGGCTGCCGTCGAGGGCGATGCCGAGGATGGGCGGATGCGCCGTGCCGTCCGCGCCGATGCGGGAGCCCGCGTGCCGGCCGTGGTCGCTCTCGACGAGCCCGATCGCCGCGAGCGTGTTCCAGCCGAGGCCGCAGTCCGGGCGGTCCGTCGCCTTGAAGAGGGCAGCACCCGCGTATGCCGCGAGCGCACGTTCGGGGATGCCCGTCTCCTCCGCCACCGACCGGACCCACGCGGCATCCGCCACCATGACGGGGCCGGCCCCCGGGGTGGCCGAACGCGGAGGCAGAGGCGCCGCCGCGGCATACGGCGGACTCGAGGAGACACCCGGGGTCACAACCTCGTCGGGAATGCCCGAGGTGCCGGGCCGGAGGACGACCAGCGCGAGAAGGATGCCGAGGGCTGAGACGCCCGCGACGATGCCCCCGACAAGGGCCCAATCGACACCCCTCCGTGCGGGGCGGGGGCCGCCCCCGGAGCCGTGTGCCATACCTGAGACTGTACGACGGCCACGACTACGATTGCCTGCATGGCAGATTCATCGTTTGACATCGTGAGCAAGGTCGACAAGATGGAGGCCGACAACGCACTCCACCAGGCGCAGAAGGAGATCTCGCAGCGCTACGACTTCAAGAATGTCGGCGCATCCGTCGATTGGAGCGGCGAGAAGTTCCTGCTCAAGGCAAGCAGCGAGGAGCGGGTCAAGGCCGTGCTCGAGGTGCTCGAGGCCAAGCTCATCAAGCGCGGCATCAGCCTCAAGTCGCTCGACGCGGGCGAGCCCTACGCCTCGGGCAAGGAGTACCGCATCGAAGCGGGGCTCAAGCAGGGCATCGCGCAGGACGACGCCAAGAAGATCAACAAGCTCATCCGCGACGAAGCCCCCAAGAGCGTCAAGAGCCAGATCCAGGGCGACGAGCTGCGCGTGAGCTCCAAGAGCCGCGACGACCTCCAGGCCACCATGGCGCTACTGAAGGGTGCCGACCTGGACGTCGACCTCCAGTTCGTCAACCTCAGGTAGACATGCTGACTGCGGGGTGGTTGAGCACCCTCATCCTTGTGGTGTTGGTGATCATCGACATCGCGATACGAATCGCCGCCCTCATCATCGTCCCCATCAACCGCAAACCGCAGACCGCCACCGCCTGGCTTCTCGCGATCTTCCTCATCCCCTACGCCGGCTTCCTGCTGTTCCTACTGCTCGGCAGCAACAAGCTGCCCCGCAAGCGCCGCAGGAAGCAGGATCAGGTCAACCGCATCCTCCTGGAGGCCACCGAGGGGCTCGACGAGGCAGAGGCGCATCCGGGCTGGCCCCAATGGCTACAGAACTCCGTCTCCCTCAACCGCGCACTCGGCGCCATGCCGCTCGTGCGCGGCAACACGGCCAACCTGCACGCAAACTATGAGGACAGCATCCGTGCCATGACGGATGCCGTCGAGCGGGCGAAGCGCTTCGTGCACGCCGAGTTCTACATCCTCAGCCTCGACCGCACGACGGCGCCCTTCTTCGACGCCCTCGAGACGGCGGTCCAGCGGGGGGTGACCGTGCGAGTGCTCCTCGACCACGTCGCCAACCTGCGGCAGCCGGGCTACCGCGCCACCAAGCGGCGGCTCACGGAGGCGGGCATCCAGTGGCAGCTCATGCTGCCCATCCAGCCGCTCAAGGGCCGCTACCAGCGGCTCGACCTGCGCAACCACCGCAAGCTCGTCGTCATCGACGGGGAGCTCGCCTTCACGGGTTCGCAGAACATGGTCGATTCGAGCTACAACAAGCGGGGCAACATCAAGCGGGGTCTGCACTGGAAGGACCTCATGGTGGAGTTCGACGGCCCCATCGTGGCGGGCATCAACGCGCTCTTCTTGAGCGACTGGTACGCAGAGACCGACGAACTGCTGCTGCGAGAGATCGCGGATGCTGCGGAGGGCGAGCACCGACAAGAGATCGAGTGTCAGGTGGTGCCGAGTGGGCCCGCCTTCCGCGGCGAGAACAATCTGCGCCTCTTCAACGACCTCATCTACGCCGCCGAGGAGCGCATCGTCATCACGAGCCCCTACTTCGTGCCGGACGATTCCATGCTCTACGCCGTCACGACGGCCGCGCAGAGCGGGGTCGCGGTCGAACTGTTCGTCTCGGAGGTCGCCGACCAGAAGCTCGTCTATCACGCCCAGCGCAGCTATTACGAGGTGCTGCTGCGGGCGGGGGTGCGCATCTGGCTCTATGCGGCCCCCACCGTGCTGCACGCCAAGCACTTCACGATCGACGACGATGTCGCGGTGATCGGTTCCAGCAACATGGACATGCGCTCCTTCAGCCTCAACCTGGAGATCTCGGTCATGGTGCACGGGCGGAGCTTCGTCTCCCAGTTGCGCGACATCGAAGCGGAGTACCGCAGTAACAGCCGAGAGCTCACCCTCGACGAGTGGCTCACGCGCCCCACGCGCTCGGTTGTCTTCGACAACCTCGCCCGCCTCACGGCGACGGTGCAGTAGCCGTGACTGCCGCCTCCGACAATCCCCCCGCCACCTCGGCGACGTCACCCGAGCGCGCCGTCATCGCGCCCCTCACGGGCATCCGCGCACTCGCCGCCTTCTGGGTCTTCCTGCGGCACTACCGCACCGAACTCCTCGACGCGTTCCCCTTCATGAACGTGCTTGCCCCGCTCATGAACGTCGGCTATCTCGGTGTCGACCTGTTCTTCATCCTGAGCGGTTTCATCCTCACGGTCACCCACCTCGACACCATGACGGAGCGCCGCGGATGGCGCGCCACTCTCGGCTTCCTTTGGCTGCGACTCGGCAGGGTCTGGCCGCTCACGGCATTCGTTCTGATGCTCTTCGGCTCCTACTTCATCGCCATGTTCTGGATCACGGGCAACCCGAGCTTCGCCGCCGCCGTCGACGTGCCGCGCCTCGTGCAGCACCTACTGCTGGTGCACGCCTGGTACCCGCACGAGCTCGACTGGAACGGCCTCGACTGGTCCATCAGCGCCGAATGGATGGCCTACCTCACCTTCGGGCTCGGCGGCGTGCTGCTCCTCGGCCGCCTCTCGCGCGTCGTCAGCCCGCGCGGGCTGCTCATCCTCATGGCGCTGCTGACGCTCCCCATGATCATCGTCGGCTTCAGCATGCAGGACGACACGATCCTCCTCTTCTCCCCCGAGAGCTGGGAGATCATGGGCGGCATCGTCGCCGTGCGGGTGCTCACCGAGTTCTGGATCGGCGCCCTCCTCGCGGTGCTCCTGCGCGACCGGATGCGACGGGGCACCGCCTCGCTCGTCCCCGTGCCCACACTCACCCTCGCCGCCATCCTCGCGCTCATCTACCTCGTGACGGCCCTCGACCCGCGCCGCTGGCCCCGCTCCATGCAGGAACAGTTCCACAACGGGGTCGACCAGATCGCCTCGACCGAGACGATCGTCGTGCTGCCGCTGTTCATCGTGCTCATCGGCTCGCTCGCCGTCTACGCCCGTGACCCCCTCGCGCGGCTCCTCGCCACCCGGCCGCTCGTGCTGGGAGGCCGCGTGTCCTTTGCGCTGTACCTGTCGCATCCGCTCGTCATCGGAGCCGGCCTTCTGCTCACGCAGGCGACGGATGCCTCGGGGCTCGCCCTCGCGGGCATCGCGGGTCTCGTCATCGCCGCGTCGTGGGTGTTCGCGTGGGTGCTGTGGCGCTACGTGGAAGAGCCGGCGCGCAAGGCCGCGCGGCGAATGCTGCCGGAACGCTACCGCGCGTAGGGCTACGAGACCTCGATCGAGACGACAGCCGGGGCATCCGTCGCCGACACGGCGCGCGAGACGCAGCAGCACATCTTGGCCCGCGCCTCCTTTTGCCGGTCGCTGTAGAAGACGTCACGGTGGTCGACGTCGCCCGCCAGATCAAGCACGCGCACCTCGCACAGCCCGCACTCGCCGCGGCGGCAGTCGAACATCATGTCGACCCCCGCCTCCTCGAGCGCCTCCAGCATCGAGCGGCCCTTCGGCACGACCGTCTCGACGCCGAGCCGCGGGATGCGCACCGTGAACTCCTGCGGGTCGAACCAGCCGCTCGCCCCGAAGGTCTCGTAGCGCAGCTGCTGCGGCGGGAGGCCGCGATCGTTCCAGGCGCGGCGCACGGCGTCCATGAGGCGGATCGGCCCGCACATGTACACCTCGGTGTCTTCGGCGATCTGCTCGACGAGCCCCGCGACCGACATCGTCGTGCCCTCGTCGTCGACATGGATGCGGATGCGGTCGCCCAGTTCCGCCTCCAGCTCGGCCAGGTACGCCATGGCAGCCCGCGACCGCCCCGCATAGACGAGCGTGAACTCCGCCTTGACCCGGGCAAGAGCGCGCGCCATCGCGACGATCGCCGTGATGCCGACCCCGCCCGCCAGCAGCAGGTAGCGCGGAGCGCCGTGACGCAGGGGAAAGTTCTGCAGCGGCTGCGTCACCTCGAGCACGTCGCCCACCTGGAGCGCGTGCATCGCGATGGACCCACCGCGTGAGGCGGGCGTGCGGAACACGCTGAGCGCCACCCGGCGGCCGTCGGGGCTCGCGTCCACGATCGAGTAGGAGCGGCGCTCCGGCCGCCCGTCGATCGTGACCATGAGGTCGAGGTGCGTGCCCGGGTCGGCCTTCACCGGCCGGTTCGGCTCCAGCACGATGCGACGGATGCCCGTGGCGATCTCACTCGTCTCGACGACAGTCGCGTGCTGCCAGACCTCGATGTTGCTCGCGACCATGTCAGGCGCCCGTGCGGCGGACCGGCGTCATCGAGGAGGCGGGCGCGGCCGGCGCCATGCGGGCGGAGCGACCCTCGGCAGCGAGCATCCGCTCGATGATGCGACGGGCCCACATGCCGCCCGCGTCGATGTTGAGGTTGTAGAACTCGTAGTCGGGGTTGGCGTCGATCGCCTCCTGCTGGGCCTGCAGCATGACCTCGTCCTCACCGAAGACGCGGGTGACTCCCTGACGCAGCTGGGTCGTGATGAGCTGACTCTCGAGCCGGTAGTTGCGCATGAAGGCCCAGAAGTAGTGCGAGGTGCGGTCGGTCTCGGGCGTGATCGTGTTCATGACGTAGCCGTTGACGCCCTGGCTGCGGTCGCCCTCCGGCGCCCCCGTGCCCGCCTTCGCGACGCCCACGTCGATGCAGATCGTCGACGGTGCCTCGAAGTGGATGATCTGCCAGCGGTCGACCTTGCCCGAGAAGTCCGGGAACTTGTCGCGGATGTTCTTGAGCCAGAAGGGAGGAGCGTCGATTCCGAGCATCCAGCGCTCCACCGTCACGGTGCGCTCGTCGTGGGAGACGATGAACTCCGACTCGCTGAGCTCCTCCTGGCCGATGCTGGAGGTGTGCACGAACTCCTCGTGCGTGAGGTCCATGAGGTTGTCGAGCACGAGCTGGAAGTTGCACTTGGCGTGGATCGTGAGGCCGTCGCCCGCCCACGCGGGGTCGTCCATCTGGTGCATGTCGGGCACGAGGTCGGGGTCGGCGAGCGCGGGGTCACCCAGCCACACCCACACGTAGCGGTAGCGCTCCACGACGGGAAACGACGGCACGGTCGCACTCGGGTTGATGGTCTCCTGCGCGGGCATGCTGACGCAGCGGCCGAGCGAGTCGTAGACGATGCCGTGGTAGGGGCACTGGATGCCGTCTCGGCCCACGACCTTGCCCATCGAGAGCGGGGCAAGGCGGTGCCAGCAGGCGTCGGCGAGCGCGACGGCGCGGCCATCCTCCGTGCGGTAGAGGGCGAGCGGGCGGTCGGCGATGCGACGCGACATGGGCGTGCGCGTGACCTCGTGATCCCAGGCGGCGACGTACCAGGCGTTGAGGGGATGCGGCATGACCTTGTGCGTCGTCGAGGTCTGTCGTGCGGGCATGGTGTCGGTCATGGCGTGTCCCTTTCTCCGAGGCGGCTCTGCCTCACAACTATCTATGTCGATAGATAGTTGCCGTGCGGTTAGGCTAGCCGCGGCATCCGTCAAAAGCAAGGGGGACCATGAGCCTGCGCCACGCAATCCTCGCGCTGCTCACGGTCGAACCCATGACCGGCTACGACCTGCTCAAGCAGTTCGAGGCATCCGTCGGTCACGTCTGGCACGCGCCCGACTCGCAGATCTACCCCGCCCTGCGCGCCATGGAGAAAGACGGGCTGCTCGAAGGGGCGGATGTCACGTGGGGCCAGCGCGGCACCAAACGCCGCTACACGATCACCGAGTCGGGGCGCGCCGAGTTCCGCGCTTGGATGGACACCCCGCTTGCGTACCCGCGCGACCGCGACCCCGTGCACCTCAAGGCCGCATACCTCGAGTGGGCGACGCCGGACGCCGCCCGCGCCCAACTCCGCGCCCACATCGCGCACTACCAGGAGCGGCTTGAGCAGTGGCGGGAGAAGATCCGCGAGATCGAGACCGGGGGCAGCAGCATGCTCAACCGGCGGCTCGCGACCGTGCCCGAGCACGAGCATCCGCGCACGATCGCGTTCAAGCGCTACACGTACGAGGGGATGATCGCGCGCGCCGAGGCCGAGATCGCGTGGGCCGAGCGGGGGCTCGCGCTGCTCGACGAGCTCGAGTAGGCGGGGTCGGCTCTGCCGCAGCTGCCGGCACCTGCCCGCGCCCGCGCCTACCCGCTCGCGTCGGCACGCCCGCACTCAATTCATTGAGTGGACGAATATTCGTGCTCAGGCGCCGGAAAATGGCGCGGGAACACGCATTTGCGTCCTCTCGACACGCCGCCGTCCTCTCAACGGGGGCGGGCCGTGTGGCGCGCGCGAGCCTGACCAGGTTTCTCCACAGGCCCGACTTCTGCACAGATCGAGCTGCCGCCGACCGCGGGATCACGCACGCTGCGAGCGTGGGCGGATGCCACGCATACCTCTTCCCCGATCTCTCACGAAGGATCCCTTCACGTACGCGGAGGCTCGCGCCATGGGCGTGGGCCGCCGGCGCCTCTACGGCCCCGATCTTCACAGACCGTTCCACGGCATCCGCACACATGCTGTTCCTGCGGATGTGCGCGCCCTCGCGCAGGCCCTCGCCCCTCGTCTGCCTGACGATGCATTCTTCTGCTCCGTCACGGCAGCCCAGCTCTCCGGAGTGCCGCTGCCGTTGCACATCTGGCGGAAACGCGAGCTGCACGTCGCGGTGCCCGCGCCCGGTCGTGCTCTCCGGCTCCGGGGCGTGAAGGGGCATGTGCTGCAGGCGACTCCGGAATGCGTCGTGGAGCGACAGGGACTGCGATTGAGCGGCCCGGAAATGCTGTGGCTCGAGCTCGGAGCGGTGCTCGCTCTCGACGACTTAGTCGCCGCTGGCGATCATCTTGTTCACTGGCGCTGGCCCGCGACCAACATCGCGCGAGTCAGGTCGGTCGTCGCATCCGCCTCACGCCGTCGTGGCCTCGTGCTGCTGCGCGAGGCGGTCGAACTGCTCGATGACCACTCTGAATCGCCGCAGGAGTCGCGCCTCCGGGTGCACTTGTGTGCGCAGGGCATGACGGGCCTCGTGGCAAACCTTCGAGTGACGACAATCGGCGGCTACAGCTATCGGATTGACCTCGCGCTCGTCGAGCTGAAGGTGGCCATTGAGTATCAGGGCGGGTATCACAATGATCCGGCTCAATTCCGCCGTGACATGACCAAGCGGGAGCGGCTTGAGGCTGAAGGCTGGATCGTGATGTGGGTGAACGCGGACGACCTCCGGGATCCCCAGGAGCTCGCCGCCCGCATCCGGAGGAAGATTTGGCTCCGCTCTGGCCGTTGAGAAGACACATATTCGCCTTCAGCGGGCCGCGGCGCGGGCTCCAGCACGAATATTCGTCCACTCAACGGATTGCTGAGGGGATGGGCGGAGCGCTGAGGGGATGGGCGAAGTGCTGAGGGGATGGGCGGAGTGCTGAGGGGATGGGCGGAGCGCTGAGGGGATGGGCGGAGTGTGCTGAGGGGATGGGCGGCGTGACGCGGGCTACGCCCCGCGCGCCGCGTCGAGCATCTCGCGGCGCTCCACGAGCTTGATGCGCTCGCGGCCCTGCGCCTCCCCGCGGGCCTTCTCGGCCTCGTCGAGATTGTGCCAGCCCGAGAGGTCCGTGTACTCGACCCCACGCGATTCGAGCAGTTCGGTGACCGATTCCGGCGACGGATGCGACGGGCTCCACCAGTCCGCCTGGCCGTTGATCAGGTGGCTGATGGTCTCCATCGCGTCGCTTTTGGTGTGCCCGATGAGGCCGACGGGGCCACGCTTGATCCAGCCCGTCGCGTAGACGCCGGGGACCTCGTCGTGGTTGTCGTCGAGCACCTGCCCCTCGCGGTTGGGGATGACGCCGCGGCGCTCGTCGAAGGGGATGCCGTCGAGGGGTGAGCCGAAGTAGCCGACCGCGCGGTAGAGACCCTGCACGGGCGTCTCGCGGATCTCGCCCGTGCCGCGCACGCCACCTTCCCCGTCCGGCTCGGTGCGCTCGTAGCGCAGCGCCTGCACACCCGTCTCGGGGTCGCCGACGACCTCGAGCGGCTTGGCCCAGAAGTGCAGGTGCAGCCGCCGCGACGCCTGCCCGGTCTCGCGGGTGCGCCACGAGTTCAGCACGCGGTTGATCACCATGACCTGCTTGTTGGTTTCGATGGCGGCCTGGGATGCGGCATCCACGACCTCGAAGTCCTCGTCGTAGAGCACCATGTCCACATCGCGCAGTTCGCCGAGTTCACGCAGCTCGAGCGGGGTGAACTTGACCTGGGCGGGCCCGCGGCGACCGAAGACGTGCACGTCGGTGACCTTGGACGCCTTGAGGCCCTCGTAGACGTTGGCGGGGATCTCGGTCGGCAGCAGGTCGTCGGCATGCTTCGCGAGCATCCGCGCCACGTCGAGGGCGACGTTGCCGTTGCCGACGACGGCGACCGACTCGGTGTCGAGCGGCCATTCGCGGGGAAAGTCCGGGTGTCCGTCGTACCAGTTGACGAACTCGGCGGCACCGTAGCTGCGCGGCAGGTCGATTCCGGGGATGTCGAGCGAGGCATCCCGCACGGCGCCCGTCGCGAAGATCACGGCGTTGTAGTGCTGCTTGAGGTCGTCGAGCGTCAGGTCGGTGCCGTAGTGCACGTTGCCGAAGAGACGGATGTCACCCCGGTCGAGCACCTCGCGGAGGGCCCTGATGATGCCCTTGATGCGCGGGTGGTCGGGGGCGACGCCATAGCGCACGAGCCCGTAGGGGGCTGGCAGGTGGTCGAAGAGATCGATCGACACCTCGAAGTGCCGCTCCGCCTTGAGGAGGATGTCTGCCGCGTAGATGCCCGCGGGTCCTGCGCCGACGATGGCCAGCCTGAGCTTGGTTGTCACAGTGTCTTCCTTTCGAGTCGCACGCGTCGTGCGAACGGGGTCAGCTGCTGCGTTCGACGATCGAGTCGGCGAAGCGGGTGAGCGCCTTCTTCACGGGCCCGGCCGGCAGCGGCTCGATGGCCGCCTGCGCGTCCCGCGCCCAGCGGTGTGCCTCGTCGAGGGTCCGGGTGGTCGCCGAGTGCTCCCGCAGTTCGGCGATCTCGGCGTCGAGGGGGGCGTCGGATGCTCGGCCCGCCTCGATGCGGGCGAGGAGAGCCGCGGCATCCGCGTCGTGTTCCGCGTCGCGCTGCAGGTAGAGCAGCGGCAGCGTGACGACGCCGGCGCGCAGGTCGGTGCCGGCGACCTTGCCGGTCTGCTCGAACTCGGCGGAGAGGTCGATGATGTCATCGACGAGCTGGAAGGCGACACCGATCTTCTCGCCGAACTCCTCGACGTTGCGCTCGAACTCGCTCCCCGCGGCGGAGAAGGTGAGGCCGATGCGCGCGGCGGCGGCGATGAGCGAGCCGGTCTTGTCGGCGAGCACCTGGATGTAGTGCTCGACGGGGTCGTCGCCCTCCTGCGGGCCGATCGTCTCGTGCAGCTGCCCGAGACACAGCCGCTCGAAGGTGTCGGCCTGCATGCGGATCGCATCCTCGCCGAGGCTCGCGATGAGTTTGCTCGCGCGGGCAAAGAGCAGGTCGCCCGTCAGGATCGCGACCGAGTTGCCCCACACCGTCTGGGCGCTCGGCACCCCGCGGCGCATGTGCGCTTCGTCCATCACATCGTCGTGATACAGCGAGGCGAGGTGGGTGATCTCGAGAGCGGCGGCCGCCGTGATGACGCGATCGTCGACACCCCCGCCGAGCTGCGAGGTGAGCAACGTGAGGGTGGGACGGATGCGCTTGCCGCCCGCCTCGAGCAGGTAGCGGCTCGTGACATCCGCGAGTTCGTCGGCGAAGTCGACCTCGTTCAGGAGCCTCGCCTCGACCGCCTCGAGCCCCCGCTCGACCTCGCTGACGACGCGGCGCTCCTCCGCCGTCGAGAAGATCGCCTCGCCCACGCCGAGAGACGCCGCCATGCTCGCACGGCGGCGCACGCGAGTCATCTTGCCGTCCACTGCATCACCTTCATCGTTGTGGCCCGCCCCGCGGGCGTCGTTCAGTTGCCTGCCGGGGTGTGGGCGCGGTGCAGGGCGACCACGCCGGCGGTCAGGTTGCGGTGCTCCACACCGGTGAACCCCGCGGCGCGGATCCACGACGCGAGCGTGGCCTGGTCGGGCCAGTCCGCGATGGATGCCGCGAGGTAGGTGTATGCCTGAGGGTTGCTGCTCGAGGCACCCACGACCGCGGGCATGACGTACTTCATGTAGGCGTTGTATCCGGCGCGCACAAGCGCGATGGGTGGAGTCGAGAACTCGCAGATCACGAGCCGGCCGCCGGGCTTCAGCACGCGGCGCATCTCCGCGAGAGCACGGTGCGGGTCTTCGATGTTGCGCAGGCCGAACGAGATCGTGACGGCGTCGAAGCTGCCGTCATCGAAGGGCAACTGCATCGCGTCGGCGTGCACGAAGTCGATCTCGGGGTGGCGGCGGCGGCCCACCTCCAGCATGCCGTGCGAGAAGTCGGCCGCGATCACGTGCGCGCCGCTGCGGGCGATGACCGCGGAACTCGTGCCCGTGCCCGCCGCAATGTCGAGCACCCGCTCGCCCGGCTGCGGGGCGATCGCCTTGACGACCGCGTGCCGCCACAGCGCCGAATTGCCCATCGAGAGCACCCCGTTGGTGCGGTCGTAGCCGCGCGCGACCTCGTCGAACATGGCCGACACCTCGGCCGGTTGCTTGCTCAGGTCAGCGGTCGCCACCCGGCAAGTCTACTTGGGCCGCGAGTAGGCTTGGTGGGTGATCGATCAGCCGCAGCCTGCGCCTGCGCTCCACGTCGAAACGGTTGCGATCGACGACCCCGGCCCGCTCGTCTCGGTGCTCGACCTGGAGCATCCGCTCCTGTGGCGCCGCCGCGGCTTCGGCATCTCGGGCCACGGCGTCGCGGTGCGTCTCGAATTCTCTGGCGAGACCCGCATGACGGATGCTGCGGCCGCCTGGCGCTCGTTTGTCGCCGCCGCCACGATCACCGACCCGCTCGCGCTGCCCGGCACGGGTCTCGTCGCATTCGGCAGCTTCTCGTTCTCGCCGCGCTCCTCGCGCTCCAGCGTGCTCATCGTGCCCTCCATGATCGTGGGGCGCGCCGAGGGCCGCTTCTGGCTGACGCGCATCGGCGTCGGCGGGCTGCCGCCCGCCACCGTGCCGCAGGTCGCTCCCGTGCGGGGCGCGCCCCGTGCGAGCTTCGCCGCTGGCTCCCTTACAGCCGATGATTATCGGCACGCGGTCGCCGCCGCCGTCACGGCGATCGGCGAGGGTCGCGTCAGCAAGGCGGTGCTCGCCCGAGACCTGCAGGCGCGCCTCGGCGCGGGTGCTGACATCCGCCCCGCTATCGCCGCCCTCGCCGACAGCTACCCCGACTGCTGGACCTTCGCGATCGACGGCTTCTTCGGGTCGAGCCCCGAGACGCTCGTGAGCGTGCACGACGGTCTTGCGACGGCGCGTGTGCTGGCGGGCAGCGCCGCCCGCGGGGTCGACGAGACGAGTGACCTCGAGGCGGCGACAGGCCTCGCAACCTCGTCTAAGGATCAGGATGAGCACGAGTTCGCGGTGCAGAGCGTGCTCGCGTCGCTGCGCCCGCACAGTCGCGGGGTTGTGGCATCCGATGTGCCGTTCACGCTCAAGCTGCCCAACGTGTGGCACCTCGCGAGCGACGTCGAGGGGGTGCTCGACGACGGGTCGACCTCGCTCGACCTCATCCAGGCGATGCACCCGACTGCGGCCGTTGCGGGCACCCCGACCGCTTCGGCGATGGAGCTCATCGACGAACTCGAACCCTTCGACCGCGGCCGCTACGCCGGGCCGGTCGGATGGGTCGGGGCGGATGGCGACGGCGAGTGGGCGATCGCGCTCCGCAGCGCACAGCTCGATCCCGACGGTGGGCTGACCGCGTGGGCGGGCGCGGGCATCGTCGCGGGTTCCGACCCCGAGCGCGAGCTGCTCGAGACCCGCATGAAGTTCAAGCCCATCGTGGACGCGTTCGACCCTGTCGAGTAGCGCCGGTTGAGTAGGCCCGCCAGGGCCGTATCGAAACCCACCACGAACGACCTCAGCGGGGCAGCGGCACCTCGACGATGACCGGCCCGGGGGAACCCGTGAGCGCAGCATCCAGCTCCTGCCGGGTGGTCGCGCGCACGTACTCCCAGCCGTAGGCGGCCGCGAGCGACGCGAACTCGACCTCGTGCGGGGTCGTCATGACCCGCTCGAACGCCGCCGGGTCGGATGTCGCGGCGACCTCGAGCCCGTCGAAGATTGTTCCCCCGCCGTCGTTGCCCACGATCAGTTGGATGCGCGGGCGCGCCTCACCGTTGCCGAGAAGCAGGCCGCCTGGCTCGTGGAGGAGGGTGAGGTCGCCCATCAGCACGCGCGTCGTGCCCGCGACATCCGCCCCGTCCTGGCTCGCGAGAGCCACACCGACCGCGGTCGAGACCGTGCCGTCGATGCCCGCGAGCCCGCGATTGGCGATCACGCGGATCTTCTTGCCTGGCACGACGCGATCGACCTCGCGGATGAGGCGGGATGAGCCCAGCACGAGCCGGTCGTGCGGCCACGTCGCGCGCCAGACAGCGTCGACGAGCGCACGTCGGGTGACGGGCGCGCGCAGGGCCGCGAGGGTCTGCCGTTGGAACTCCGCCGAGATGGAGCCGTCGACAGCGTCGGGCGCGTTGATCACGGGAGCGTCGTCGGATGCCTCGACCAGCGCCCTGCTCGTGTGCACCCAGCGCCCCACCCACGAGCGGTCGGCGTCGGGCGGGCCCTCAACCTCGACCGCGTCGGCGAACTCCGCGGCGCGACGGCCCGGGTTGTAGTCTTCCGGGCCGCGGCCCCGCACGATGACCGTGTGCACGCCGTCGCGCCGCAGCAGCGCCGGCACCTCGCGGCTGAGCGTCGGATGCCCGAAGACGATCGCGCGCTCGACGCGCCCCCCGAACTCCTCATCGCGCAGCAGCTCGCGGTAGGCGGCGACCAAGTTCGGCCCGAAGCGGGCGCCACTCGAGACCTCCGCCAGCAGGGGCGCGCCGAGGGCGCGAGCCGTCGCCTCCGCCTCCTCCCCCGCGCGGTCACCCGCGATGACGACGGTGTGGGGCGCGGCGCAGAGGGTGAGGGGGGCGCGGTGCCGTCCCTCGGTGGTGAGGGGTGACGCACCGCCAGCGACGGCGGGCAGTGCGGCGATCGCGGCCGACAGCGGCTCGCGAAACGCCACATTGAGGTGCACGGGGCCCGGGGCATCCGGCCGTGTTACCCCTGAGTGGCCGGATGCTGCGGACCAGGCCTCGCGGGCGATCCTCTCGGGGCCCGAGTCGCCGATGCTGGACTCGGTCGAGGGGGCGTCGATGTCGCGCGTGAAGCGCACGGCCGCGCCGAAGATGCCGTGCTGCACGGTCGTCTGGTTGGAGCCGATGCCGCGCAGTTCGGGCGGACGGTCGCCCGTGATGACGATGAGAGGGACGCCCGCATGGTGGGCCTCCAGCACGGCGGGGTGCAGGTTTGCGACGGCCGTGCCCGAGGTCGTCACGACGACCGCCGGATGCCCCGACTCGGCCGCGAGACCCAGGGCGAGGAACCCCGCCGAGCGTTCGTCGATGCGCACGTGGAGCCGCGCCCGGTCGGCACGCTCGAATTCGGCCGCGGCCAGCGCGAGGGCCTGCGAACGCGACCCCGGGCACACGACGAGGTGGCGCACGCCGAGCCTCAGGAGTTCCGCCAGCAGGCCGATCGAGAACTCGGTCGCCGGGCTACCGCTCGACATCAGCCCTTCGGCTCGCCGTTCGCACCCCGCGAGTCCGAGTTGTCCTCGTCGTCGAGCTCGGCGAGCTTCTCCTCCAGGTCGCGGATGCGCTGCTCCCGCTCCGCCTCAGAATTCACGCTGCGCAGGAACGCCGGGTCGTCGTCGGGGTAGACGGGGCGCGAGGCGGCCGCTCGGCTGCCGGGACGCGGCATCCGCTCCTTGCCGATCGTGAACCAGAGGATGCCGCCGATCAGCGGCAGGATGATGACGATGAAGATCCAGGCGCCCTTCGGCAGACCCCGCGCACGGAACTCATCCGTGCGGATGCAGTCGACGAGCGCGTAGACCCAGAAGGCCAGCAACAGTGCTGCACCGAAAACCGGCAGGAATGCGCGCATGGCCCGAGTCTACGCCAGCGCCCTCCTCAGCGGCTGGGCACGACCACCAGCCGGGGCACAGCGCGCGCTGCGTAGACTCGTGGGGTGAAAACCTCGCACCGCTGGCTGCTCTACACGCTCCTCAGACTCGGTCTCTTCGTCGGCGTCTTCGCGGTGCTCATGCTGCTCGGCCTGTGGTGGTGGGCATCCGCGATCTTCGCGATGCTCATCTCCTTCACCGTCTCCTACCTCTTCTTCAAGGACACGAGGGACGCCCTCGCCCGCGACCTGCAGGAGCGTCGCCGCCGCGGCACCGAGGATCCGGATGCTGAAGCCGAGAACGCCGCCAACGATGCGGCCGGCGAGCGCCCCTAGAAGACGATCGCCGCGCCGAGCCCCAGCGCGTAGACGAGCGACGCGAGGCTCGCCAGTTTGAGCACGAGCAGGAACTCGGGGGCCGTCTTGCCCGTGCACGCAATGATGGCAGCGGGCAGGGCGATGAGCAGCACGAAGAACACGTACTTTGCAAGCACGAAGAGCAGCGCGAAGAACACGAGGATGCCGAACGGCGCGAGGATCAGCACCGTGAAGAGCACGCGCGACCACGTGAGACCGATCAGCACCGAGAGGGTGCGCTTGCCCGCAACGCGGTCCTGCTCGATGTCGCGCATGTTGTTGGCGACGAGCACGGCGCACGCGAAGAGCCCCGCCGCGACAGCGAGCAGCCACGCCTCCAGGCTCACCGTGCCGACCTGCACATACATGGTGCCTGCCGTGGCGACGAGCCCGAAGAAGACGAAGACGAAGAGCTCACCCAGGCCGTAGTAGCCATACGGATGCTTGCCCCCCGTGTAGAACCACGCTGCGGCGATCGCGGCGGCACCCACCGTTAGCAGCCACCACTGCTGGCTCAGCACGACCACGACGACGCCGGCGAGCGCCCCCAGCGCGAGGAAGGTGATCGCGACGGCCCGCACCGTCTGCGGCTTCGCGGCGCCCGAACCGGTGAGGCGGGCCGGGCCGACGCGGTGCTGGTCCGTGCCGCGGATGCCGTCGGAGTAGTCGTTCGCGTAGTTGACGCCGATCTGCAGCGACACGGCGACCGCGAGGCAGAGCAGGGCGCGCACCCAGTGCCAGCCCTCCTCGGGGGCGTAGAAGTAGGCGGCGGCCGTGCCGAGCACGACGGGCGCGATCGCAAGGGGCAGGGTACGAATGCGCGCCCCCGCGATCCAGTCGCTCGCCGTCGCGGGCTTCACCTTCGCCTGCGGCGGCACTGGCCTCTTTCCACTCCGGGCCGCCGCCGCGACCTTGCGGGGGTCCATCCTCTGCTGCTTCGCTTTCGCCACGAATGGAATCCTAGGGTCTCGGGCGCGGTCGCCTCGTGTGCACCGCCCCTGCCGCCAGGCACCCCTCCTCCCCAACAGTGCGGTGTTTTCTGCTCAGAGCGCGGGCGGGGAAGGCCGCGCGGAGCAGAAAACACCGCGCTGATGTGACTCGCTGGGGGCGGGGCGGATGCCGCGGCTCGCGCCCCCTCAGCAGCTCAGTATTGCCAGGGGAACGGCGACCAGTCCGGATCCCGCTTCTCGAGAAACGCGTCGCGCCCCTCAACGGCCTCGTCGGTGCCGTAGGCCAGACGCGTCGCCTCCCCCGCGAAGACCTGCTGCCCCACCAGCCCGTCGTCGACGGCGTTGAAGGCGAACTTGAGCATCCGGATGGCCGTGGGCGACTTGGTGAGGATCTCCTGCGCCCACTCATAGGCCGTCACCTCAAGCTCCTCGTGCGGCACGACCGCGTTGACCGAACCCATCTCGTAGGCGCGCTGGGCGCTGTACTCGCGGGCGAGGAAGAAGACCTCGCGCGCGTTCTTCTGCCCGATCTGGCGGGCGAAGTACGCGCTGCCATAACCGGCGTCGAAGGAGCCGACGTCGGCATCCGTCTGCTTGAACTTGCCGTGCTCGGCCGAGGCGATCGTGAGGTCGCACACGACGTGGAGGGAGTGGCCGCCGCCCGCCGCCCAGCCGGGCACGACCGCGATGACGACCTTGGGCATGAAGCGGATGAGCCGCTGCACCTCGAGGATGTGGAGGCGGCCGGAACGCGCAGCGTCGATGCCCGTCGCGGTCTCCTCGCTTGAGTACTTGTAGCCGTCGCGCCCCCGGATGCGCTGGTCGCCCCCCGAGCAGAAGGCCCAGCCGCCATCCTTCGGACTCGGCCCGTTCCCCGTCAGCAGCACAACGCCGATCCGCGGGTTCTGCCGGGCGTCGTCGAGGGCGCGGTAGAGCTCGTCGACCGTGTGCGGGCGGAACGCGTTGCGCACCTCCGGCCGGTTGAACGCGATGCGTGCCACTCGGCCCTCAGTGTCGTGGTGGTACGTGATGTCGGTCAGCGCCTCGGCGCCGGGGGCGACAACCCAACGTGAGTCGTCGAAGAGCTCGGAGACGGTCATGCCTCCAGCCTATTCGGGCCCGCTCAGGCGAGAGCGCCGAGCACGGTCACCTGCAGCCACGGGTTCGACAGCACGCCCACGAGGATGCCCGCGGCACCCCACCAGCGACCGAAGCGTCCGATGACGGCGACGAGACCCACCACGACGGCGGCCACCGTCAACACGTTCGCGATGATCGCCAACACGGATGCCACGGCCCACGCGGTCTCGGTCGCTGCGGCCGGCGCGGCAATCGCGACGCCGACGACGACCGCGAGGAGTCCGAGCACCGCGAGCCCCAGCGAGACGAAACCGGGGACCATTCGAGCGCGCGCAGCCATGACGCGAGCCTATTCGAAGCCTGAACGTGCCCCCCGCAGCATCCGCGAATCGCCCATTCCTCGGCACGAATACAGTGCCGAGTTGCCACACTGGGGGGATGCGCCCCACGATCGACGACCTGCTCGCAACGGCGCGAGTGGTCTCCCTGCCCCTCCGCACGCGCTTTCGCGGCATCGACCACCGCGAGGCGCTCCTCCTGGAGGGGCCGCGCGGTGCGACCGAGTTCTCCCCCTTCGTCGAGTACGACGATGCGGAGGCGGCGACCTGGCTGGCCGCCGCGCTCGACTTCGGCTGGGGCGACGAGCCCGCCGTGTTTCGCAGCAGTGTGCGCGTCAACGCGACCCTGCCGGTCGTCGAGCCGGGCCGCGTGGCCGAGGTGCTCGACCGGTTCAGCGGATGCCGCACCGTCAAGGTGAAGGTCGCCGACCCCGGCCAGCGGCTCGAGGAGGAGGTCGCCCGGGTGCGGGCGGTCCGCGAGTACCTCGGCCCGGAGGGCCGCATCCGCCTCGACGCCAACGGCGGCTGGACGGTCGACGAGGCCGAGCGAGCGGTGCACGCCCTTGCCGAGTTCGACCTCGAATACGTCGAGCAACCGTGCGAGAGCGTTGACGAGCTTGCCCAAGTGCGCGAACGCATCCGCTACATGGGCATCGGCGTCGCAGCCGACGAGAGCGTGCGCAAGGCGGAGGACCCCCTCGCGGTCGCCCGCGCGGGAGCCGCCGACCTCCTCGTCATCAAGGCGCAGCCCCTCGGCGGCATCGCTGCGGCGGAACGCATCATCGCGGAGGCGGGGCTGCCGGTCGTCGTCTCAAGCGCGCTCGACACGAGCGTCGGTCTCTCGATGGGAGCACACCTCGCGGCCGCCGTGCCGCAGCTCGAGTACGACTGCGGCCTCGGCACCGCCGCACTCCTCACCGCCGACGTAACGGATGCCCCGCTCACCCCGATCGACGGGGCCGTGCCCGTGCGCCGCATCGACCTGAGTGCGGGGTTGCTCGACCGGCACGAGGCATCCGCAGACCGGCGCGACTGGTGGTTGGACCGTCTGCGCCGCTGCTACGCGCTCCTCGACGCGCTGGATGAGTAGCGCGCTTCGCTTGGCTGCAATCGCGCCAGCGATTGCGCGAAGCGCGCCGACCGAGCCTGCGAGGGAGGACCAGGGCCGTATCGAAACCCAGTTGCTAGGACGTTTGGTTTCGATATGCTCGCTGGCGCTCGCCACTCAACCGGCGAGGTGCCTAAAGCCCGCTGTAGCTGTGCAGGCCCTTGAAGAAGAGGTTGACGACCGTGTAGTTGAAGAGCACGGAGGCGAAGCCGATGAGGGCGAGCCAGGCGGAGCGGGCGCCGCGCCAGCCGCGGGTCGCCCGGGCGTGGATGTAGCCGGCGTAGACCGTCCAGATGATGAACGTCCACACCTCCTTGGTGTCCCAACCCCAGTAGCGGCCCCAGGCGCGCTCAGCCCAGATGGCACCCGCGACGAGCGTGAAGGTCCAGAAAACGAAGCCGACGACGGTGACGAGGTAGGCGGAGTTCTCGAGGCGCACCGAGTTTGGCAGGGTGCGGAGGAAGGCGAGACCGCGGCCGCCCGCGCCCGACTCCCGGCGTGCCTGCAGCAGCTGCAGGAGCGAAAGGGCTGCACCGACGGCGAAGAGCGCCGTGCCGAGGGCGGCCACGAAGACGTGGATGATGAGCCAGTACGAGTCAAGCGCGTCGGGCAGCGGCTTGACCGGCACATAGAAGTTGACGGTGCCGACGCCGAGGGCGATCAGCACGAAACCCGTCATGTAGACGCCGAGGAACTTGAGATCCTGCCAGAACTGCAGCAGAAGGAACACGACCGCGATGATCGCCGAGGAGGTCAGCGAGAACTCGAACATGTTGGCCCACGGCACGAAGCCCTGTGCGACACCGCGCAGCACGACCCCGCCGACGTGCAGCGCCGTCGCGAGCACCGTGAGGGCGAAGCCGACCCGCTCAAAGCGGTAGCGGGGAGCCGCGGCATCCGTCGCCTGCCTCTCGAGCGTCGCGACACCACCCGATCCGGATGCGGCGAGCTGGCCCTCCGACATGGCGAGCTGCCCCGCGGCCGTCGAGGCGTTGGCGGAGCGCTTGGCGATGTCGATCGCGAAGAGCACGAAGGCGATGAGGTAGACCGCCATGGCGGAGTAGATCGCTACCAGCGAGTAGGAATCGAGCACGTCGGACACTAGTCAAGCCTAACTCTGAGCGACTGGGCGTGACGCTCTGCCAGATCGCCGACCGCGCGGTCGAGACCGGGGTCGTCGCCGCGGGCGAGCCCCGCGTATTCGAGACGGATGCCGCCACTCTCCTCGACCGCCTTGACCCACACTCGGCGGCGCGGCACGAAGAGCCCCGTGATGAGCCCCGCGATCACGAGCACGACGAAGAGGAGCACCCACCCGGCGCTCGGGTCATAGTGCACGTCGAGGGAGGCGAAGCGCAGCACGCTCTCGCCGTCGGGCGAGACCTCCGCCATGCTGTCGAAGGTGACCGTGCCGCGGCCGCCCGGCAGATCGTAGGACTCGCCCGGCTGCAGGCGGATCGCATCGACACCGGAATCGCCGCCCACGATCTCGGTCATCTCCTCGATGTTGAGCGAGTAGACGGAGCGCGGGGTGCCGTCGTCGATGCCGAGGTCTCCCGTGTAGACGTTGAGGGTCAGCACGGGGTTGAGAAGGTCGGGGAAGGTCGAGGTGAGGGCTCCTGACTCGAGCTCCGCCGCCGTCGGGTAGAAGAAGCCGCGCATGCCGATCTGCTCGGGCAGGGCATCCGGAACCTTGACGATGCCGAGCGAGGTGAGGTTGGCGTCCTGCGGGAGGAAGGGCACGGCGCCCGTGAAGGCGATGTTGCCATCGGCATCCGTCACCGTGAGGTGGGGCGCGTACCCGTTGCCCGTGAGGTAGGTGTCGAGCCCCATGATGTTCAGCGGATCGTTGACCCGCACCTGCGCCTCGTAGGCCTCGCGACCCTCCTCGTGCACCGTCACATCCGCCCGGAAGCCGCTCGCGAAACCGAAGGCGTTCACGTTCTCGGTCTCATACGTGGCGTCGAAGTCGTCGACGATGAGCCGGTAGGGCGGCAGGGCGCCCTCGTCGAAGAAACGACCCGGGCTGAAGGTGTCGTAGTCGTTGAGCACATTGACGAAGGGGCCGCCCTCCACGACCACCTTCTGCCCGTTGTAGGCAAAGCCGCCGCCGATTCCGACTGAGACGAGCACGCCGATGAGCGCCGTGTGGAACACCAGGTTGCCCGTCTCGCGCAGGTACCCCCGCTCGGCGGAGACCGAGAGCTCGCCGGCACGCTCGAACATGCGCACCCGGTATCCGGCCTTGCGCAGCAAGGTGCGCGCCGACTCCATGGCGGATGCCGCATCCGCCCCCTCCACGCTGCTGCTGCGGTACGCCTCCAGCCGTGACAGCCGCGCGGGCGTCTTGGGCGGCGGCGTGCGCAGCGCCTTCAGGTGGTGCAGCGTGCGCGGCACGACACAGCCGATGAGGGAGACGAAGAGCAGCAGGTAGATCGCCGAGAACCACACCGAACCGAAGACGTCGAAGAGCTGCAGGTCGTCGAGCACCGGGGCGAGATCCGGGTGGTCCTGGTAGTAGGTCGTGACGCCGTTGGGGTCGGAGGAACGCTGCGGCACGAGCGAACCCGGGATCGCGGCGAGCGCCAGCAGCAGCAGCAGCACGAGGGCCGTGCGCATGCTCGTGAGCTGCCGCCAGAAGAAACGCAGGTAGCCGACGATGCCGAGGGAGGGCTGCGTGATGCCCTCCCCCTTGGGAGGAGGCGGCGTCTCGTGATGGTCAGATGGCCGGGACAAAGCTGCCGATCACCGACCCAAGGCTCGAGATGAGCATGTTCCACAGCCCCGTCACCATCGCGAGGCCGATCAGCACGAGCAGCCCGCCCCCCACGAGGTTGACGACACGGATGTTGCGCTTCAGCCACGCGACCGAACCCGTCACCCAGCCGAAGCCGAGAGCGACCAGCAGGAACGGGATGCCGAGACCCAGGCAGTAGGCGGCCCCGAGGAGGGCACCGCGGCCCGGCGAGCCCCCGTCGAGACTCAGCGCGAGCACCGCCGCGAGCGTCGGTCCGATGCAGGGCGCCCAGCCGAGACCGAACACGATGCCGAGGAACGGCGCACCCGCGAGCCCCGTGGCCGCCTGCCAGCGCGGCTTGATGGTGCGCTGCGCAAAAGTGAAGCGTCCGATGAACACGAGCCCCATCACGATGATGACGACACCCGCGATGCGGGTGATGAGATCCATCCAGCGGAGCAGCAGGAGTCCCGCGACCCCGAAGAGGAGCCCGAACGACACGAAGACGGCGCTGAAACCCAGCACGAAGAGCAGCACCCCGAGCAGCAGGCGGTTGCGGGAGCGGCGGCGGGCGGCATCCGTCTCGCCCGTGTCGGCGAAGCCGCCCACATAGCCGAGATAGCCGGGAACGAGCGGCAGCACGCACGGTGATGCGAAGGAGACGAGCCCCGCGAGGAGGGCCAGGGGAACCGCGAGGAGGAGACTGCCGTCACCGACGATCTCACCGATGTTCACTACAGCTCCTCCGCGACAAGCTCGCGGATGATCGTGTCGAGGTTTGATGGCGCGGTGATCTGCCCGAGGAAGCGCGCGGCGACGCGACCCTCCTTGTCGAGCACAAGGGTCGTCGGCACGGCGCTCGGCGAAGCCTGCCCCGCGAAGGCGAGACGCACCTCGCCCGTCTCGCCGTCCATGATCGACGGGTAGGTGATGCCGTACTTGCGGGCGAAGGCGAGCGCGTTCTCGGGCTGGTCGAGCGTGTTGACGCCCACGAACGAGACGCCCTCGTCCTTGTACTTCTGGTGCAGCGCCTCCAGGTCGGGCGCCTCCGCACGGCATGGACCGCACGCCGCGTACCAGAAGTTCACGACCACGACGCGGCCCTCATAGTCGTCGCTCGAGACCTCGATGCCGCCATCCGTCATGCCGGAGAACTCGGGTGCGGCCGCACGATTCTCCTCCGCGATCTCGAGGATCGCGCCATCGTTGGACTCCTGGTTGGTGGCGCCGCCATTGCCGTACTTCTCAGCAAGCGGGTCGCTCGTGCAGCCCGTCAGCAGCAGGCTCGCCGCCGCCACGATCGCCGCCATGCGCAGGGGAAGACGCGACATCACACCGCCCCCATGTCGGCCGCCTGGGCCAGAAGCTCCGCGGCCGGTTCCGCGTAGGAGTGCTCCACGAAGCGGTCATCGTCGCGGCGCAGCGTCGTGATGCTCGAGAGGCTGCAGCGGCGTCGACGCGGGTCGTGGTACAGCTTGCGGCCCGTCACATAGCGCTGCACCATCACAATCGGCATCTGGTGGCTCACCATGACGACCTCGCCGTCATCGACCGACTTCCACGCATCCTCGATCACGGCGAGCATGCGGTCGGCGACGCTCGCGAACGGCTCACCCCAGCTCGGCTTGAACGGGTTGATCACGTGCGGCCACGACTGCGGGCGCAGCACGACCCCCGGCCCGAATTCGAAGGTCTTGCCCTCGAACTTGTTCGTCGGCTCGATCAGTCGCTCGTCCGTCGTGATCTCCAGCCCGAAGCGGTCCGACCAGGGCTTCGCCGACTCCTGGGCGCGCTCCAGCGGCGAGGCGAAGAGCGCCGAGACCGGATGCCCGGCAAGATGCCCCGCCGCGGCATCCGCCATGCGGTGCCCCAACTCCGAAAGGAGGTAACCGGGGATGCGACCGTAGAGGATGCCGTCGGGATTGTGCACCTCGCCATGGCGGACGAGGTGGACGAATGATGCAGGCACGCTACAAGTTTAGGCAGGCGGAAACTGGTGAACGGCTGGTGCGGGCGCTGAGTGGCCCGCTCGCGGCCGTATCGAAACCGGAACGTGATGAGTGGGGCCTCCAACCGGGCGCAACTACACTTGACGCCGTGACTGAACGCACCCTCATCAAGGACCTCGCCGCGGCATCCGACGGCCCCACCACTGTCAGCGGCTGGGTCGAGACGGTGCGCGATCAGAAGAAGGTGCAGTTCGTCGTGCTGCGCGACGAGAGCGGCGCCGTGCAGCTCGTGCACCCGCGCGCCTTCAATGAGGACGGCACACCCGCCGACGACGCCCTCGCCGCGACCATCTCCGGCCTCAGCCAGGGCAGCTTCCTCACGGCGAGCGGCGAGCTCAAGCACGACGAGCGTGTCAAGCTCGGCGGCGTCGAGATCAAGCTCGACAGGCTGGATGTCGCGTCCCACGCGATCCCCGAAACGCCCATCGCCGACGACAGCGGCATCGACAAGCGCCTCGACTGGCGCTTCATCGACCTGCGGGCACCCAAGCATTCGCTCGTCTTCAAGATCCAGACGACCCTCCTGCACGCGTGGCGCACCTACTGGGTCGAGAACGACTTCATCGAGATCCACACGCCCAAGCTCATGGCGAGCGCCTCCGAGTCGCGCGCCGAACTCTTCGAGGTCGACTACTTCGAGGGCAAGGCCTACCTCGCCCAGAGCCCCCAGTTCTTCAAGCAGATGGCACAGCCGGCCGGTTTCGGCCGCGTCTTCGAGGTCGGCCCCGCCTTCCGGGCCGACCCCTCCTTCACCTCACGCCACGCGACCGAGTTCACCTCGGTCGACGCCGAGATGAGCTGGATCGCCTCCCACGACGACGTCATGCGGATGCACGAGGAGCTCCTCGTCGCCGGCATCCGCGCCGTCAAGGAGAAGCACGGCGAGGCGATTCTCGAGCACTTCGGCATCGACCTGCAGGTGCCGGAGACGCCGTTCCCGCGCATCCCCCTCGCGGAGGCGAAGCGCATCGTCGCCGAGCGCGGCTACGAGGTGCCCCGCGCCGACGACGATATGGACCCGGAGGGTGAGCGCCAGATCGCGGCCTACGTCAAGGAGACCTACGGGCACGACTTCGTGTTCCTCACCGACTACGCCTCGAGCATCCGGCCGTTCTACCACATGCGCCACGACGGGGATGCCTCGCTCACCAAGAGCTACGACCTCGTCTACAACGGCGTCGAGATCTCGACGGGCGCACAGCGCGAGCACCGCGTCGACGTGCTCGTGGAGCAGGCCAAGGAGAAGGGTCTCGACCCGGAGGAGCTCGACTTCTACCTCGACTTCTTCCGCTACGGCGTGCCGCCGCACGGCGGCTTCGGCATGGGCCTCTCGCGCGTGCTGATGCTCATGCTGGGCCTGCCGAACCTGCGCGAGACGACCTACCTCTTCCGCGGGCCGAACCGCCTGCTGCCCTAGCTACCAGGCGTCGGCGGGGGCCTTGATCGTCTGCGTCGGCGTGTAATGCCAGTGCGCACCGTTGTGGTAGTGGCTCGACGCCCACGGCGACGCCCAGATGGCAGCCTCGATGACCTCGGTGGGAGCGGATGCGGCGAAGCCGTCGCGGATGCCCGCATAGCCCGGGTGCGTGTGCAGCGCCTCCGCCGCGTTCTGCGCGGCGACCCGCAGGTTCGGATATGAGCCGAGCCCACTGCCTCCGCCGGAACCCCAGCCATTGTTGAGCGGGTTGTTGCGGTTCCACCACGACTTCTCGTAGTTCTCCTGGCGCATCCAGCGCATCATCACGGTCACGTTGGACTCCGTGACGGGCCAGCCGCCGTAGAGCAGCACGAGGCTCGCCCAGTCGCGGTTGGTGCCGCCCGCGACGTAGGTGTCGACGCCGGGGTCCGCCGTGTAGGTGTCGCGGGGCACCGCCGCCAGGGGTGCTGCAGCCGCGATGTCGAGGGACTGCGCCGGCGGTTCCGCCGCTTGCGTCTGCGCTGACGCTTCGCTGAGAACGTTGGGCAGGATCGCGAGGGTCGTCACCGCCATGATCGCAAGGGCGGCAGTCCCGAGCCCCACGAAGACACCGGGGCGGATGCCGCGGCGCACGTCTCCCGCACGCCGCGAGCGGCCGGGTGCCGCAGCATCCACCGTCTCGGGGTCCAGCGTGCGCGGCGGCAGGGTCACAAGCATGCCCGTCCACGTGGAGGGCGTGTCGGCGCGGCGACGGCCGTGGGCCTTGCGGGTCTCGGTCATGACAGCCGCCCACAATAGCGACGGAGTCTGGCAGTCGGCTCCGACTTCTCGGCAGTGCGAACTAACCCTGGGGCGGCTCGTCCTTACCTTCCTCCTCGAGGCGGTCGGCCTCCTCCTTGGTCTTGTGCACGGCGCCGTCAGAGTGCTCGGGCGGCCCGTAGACCGTGTAGAGCACGAGGGGGTTGGGGCCCGTGTTGGTGAAGTTGTGGTGGTGCCCCGCGGGCACGACCACGAGGTCGCCCTGCTGGATTTGCTTGCTGTTGCCCGAGATGGTCGCTTCACCCGTGCCGCTCACGATCGTGAGGATCTGGTCCGTGTCGGGGTGGGTCTCAGCGCCGATCTCGCCGCCGACGGGAATCGTCATGATGACGAGCTGCGTGTGTTCACCCGTCCAGAGCACACGACGGAAGTCGGCGCTCTTCTCGGCCTCGGTCGCGATCGTGAAGTTGATGAGATTCGTCATGCCGCGGACGTTACGCCCCCAACTGTGAGATGCCTGCAAAAGGGTGACGGATGTCCGTGCCGCCACGCCGAACGCGGGTGCTAGCGTGTGCGCATGAGCAGCACCGATCCCGCCCGCACGCCCGCCATCGAGGCCGGAGAGGCTCTCCTCGAGATCCTCCGCAGCCACATCGACCTCGTCGCCTCGGGCTCCGGCAGCGAGGAGCAGGCCGAGGATGTCGACCGCCGGCTCTGGGAGGCCGTCGGCGCGTATGGCGATGCCCTCGATGAGCTCTTCGAGGAGCCTGAGGAGCCCGACGAGTCGGAGGGCGCCGACGAGATCCGCGTGACGGTGCGCACCCGTTTCGACTACACGGTCGCGGACGAGAAGGCGCTGCTCGGCAGCAGCGAGGGCATCGGGGCGGCGGTCGGTCGCCTCATCGAGAAGCACGGCGCTCCCCTGCCGGCGCTCGAGGTCGACTCGCTCGAACGCGGCAGCGGTGTCGTCACGGTGCATCTGGGCGGCGAGCCTCTCGTGGCAGCCGACTTCGACTCCGCCGAGGAGCCCACCGACCTGCTGCTCGTGGCCCCCGACGAGCGCCTCGCCTTTGTCATCGACTCCCCCGTCTACGACTCCCGCGCCGAGGCAGAAGCCGCAGCGAAGCGCCGCTAGGCAAGCGCAGTCGGCAGCGAAGCGCCGCTAGGCCGTGAGCGCGGCGCGCAGCCGCTCGGGGTCGACGCGCCAGATGTTGTGCACGCGCCCGTCGATCATCAGCACGGGAATCTCCTCGGCGTAGCGCGCCAGCAGCTCCGGGTCATCGACGATGGACCGCTCTTCCAGTCGTCCGACGGGGGCGGATGCTTCGACCTCGAGCTCCCCGAGCACCCGGGTCACGACGTCCCGCGCATCGTCGCACAGGTGGCAGCCGGGGCGGGTGAGGAGGGTGAGCTCGTGCATTCCCCCATGCTAGAGCCGTGGCATCCGAGGCTCTTCCCTCCCCCAGTTCGCGGGCGGCGGGGGTCGACGGCGGGCGCCCGGCGCTAGCATGGGCGCCGATGATTCGCGCAGACGACGAGGTGGGCGGTGCTGGGCCGGGTGGCAGCGCTGCGCCCGTGATCGCGTTCTTCGACGTCGACAACACGCTCATGCGAGGCGCGAGCATCTACCACCTGGGGGGCGGCGCCTACCGCCGCGGTTATGTGGGGCTGCGCGATCTGGCTCGTTTCGCTTGGCAGCAGGCGCGCTTCATCCGTGTCGGCGAGAACCTGCGGCACCTTGAGATTCTGCGTGAACGAGCACTGGGCCTTGCCGCGGGGGTTCGCGTCTCGGAGGTCTGTGACCTTGCGGAGGAGATCTTCGACCGGCAGATCGCGCCGCGGCTGTGGCCGGAGAGCGTCGGCCTCGCCCGCGAGCACCTCGCGAAGGGTCACCAGGTGTGGCTCGTCACCGCGACGCCCAGCATCGTCGCGGAGGTCATCGCCCGTCGGCTGGGCCTCACGGGTGCGCTCGGCACGCGACTCGAGGAGCACGACGGATGCTTCACCGGCCGCGTGCTCGGATCCTTCCTGCACGGCGACCACAAGGCGTCGGCCGCACGCGAGCTCGCGGCGAGGGCCGGTTCGCCGCTCACGGACTGCTGGGCCTATTCCGACTCCCGCAACGACATCCCGCTGCTTGAGCTGGCCGGTAACCGGGTCGTCGTCAACCCCGACCTGGAGCTCGCTCGGCACGCCGTGAAGCACGGCTGGTCGGTCATGCGGCTCAACAAGTCGAGCATCCGGGCGGCCCGACGCCGTGTGCGTCGCGAGGCCAAACGCGCGACGCCGCCCGTCGAATAGCAGCCGGCGCGGACGACACCAAGGCCCTATCCAGCGACATTTAGGGCCTCGCGCGCCCACGCGTGAATGACGAAAGCGCCCGGCCTGGTGGCCGAGCGCTTTCAGGAAACTCGAAAGTCTACTTCTTGTTGCGACGCTGGTGGCGGGTCTTGCGAAGAAGCTTGCGGTGCTTCTTCTTCGCCATACGCTTGCGACGCTTCTTGATTACAGAGCCCATACGCACCTCATAAAATTTGGCCTCACTGATTCTTGAACAGACCACCGGGTCCGTTCAGAACCGCGGAAAAATGCCTCCGGACAGTGTAGCCGAGATTTTCTGAACGCTGTTCCGGCGAGGCGAGTTGACAGGACAGGCGAGCCGATAGGTCGAGCAGCGAGTGCGAGTTCAGCCGACGTCGCTGATGTGCGACTCGATCGCCGCCTCGACGGCCGACTCGGGCACGCGGAAAGAGCGTCCGAAACGGATGGCGGGCAACTCACCGGAGTGCACGAGACGGTAGACGGTCATCTTGGAGACACGCATCATGTCGGCGACCTCCGCCACCGTCAGGAACTTCACGTCGGAAAGATCGCGCGCCATCGAATACCCCTCTGCAGAGCACTCGATACAGATGTGACTGGAGTGCTTGGTGGCTACTTTAGAGCCAGAAGTGACTCATTGTCCACAAGCCTGTGCCTGAGAGGCCGGCGACCTCTGAACCGGGGGGCTCAGTCCTTAGTGAGCTTCTTCTTGATCGGTTCGATCACCCGGCGCTCGAGATTGCCCGACGCCTCCTCGAAACGGTGGCGCGCGCCGTGCGTCGCATCCGCGACCGCGCGACCCACCGCGGCGCCCGCGTCTGCCGGATGCTGAAGGGTCTCGCCCGCGCGGCGCAGCGGAGCGGGTAACGGGGCCCCCGACCATGCGGCGAAGGCAGCAGCACCAGGCGTGCGGGCCGATGCCGCAGCATCCGTCGTGAAATCCGTGCCGAGGAACGGCATGAGCCAGTCCTCGACAACCTCAAGCGGACTGGACTCGAGACGGTAGTAGCGGTGCTGGCCCACCTCGCGGACGGCCACGAGACCCGCCTCGCGCAGCACCTTCAGGTGCTTCGAGACGGTGGGCTGGCTGAGGCCCAGACGCTCCACCAGCTCCCCCACGCTCAAGTCGCGGTGTGGCGACTCCGAGCCCGTGCTCCGCTCAAGAAGCACCTGCAGGAGCTCACGGCGGGTAGCATCCGCAATCACGCCAAAAATGTCCGCCATGCCAGCAGGCTACCGGGCGCGGGCGAGGAGTACCATGACATGCTGTCCGCGTGGCCAGCACCAGCGGAGTGACGAGAGGACGAATGCGCACCAAGCCCGTGTCGCGCAAGAGCACCTCGGAGAGATTCCGGGATGCGATCGACGACTTCGCGACCGGATCCCCCGCGCGATTCGGAATCGTCGTCTTCACGGGGCTCATCGCGATTCTCACGATCGTGCTCATGCTGCCCATCTCGGAAGCCGACGAACAGGGCACCTCCTTCGCCGACGCCCTCTTCACCGCCGTCTCCACCATCTGCGTCACGGGCCTCACGGTCGTCGACATGGGCACCCACTGGAGCCTCTTCGGCAACATCGCGATCCTCATTGGCCTGCAGGTGGGCGGCATCGGCGTGCTCACGGTCGCGAGCATGATGGGTCTCGTCGTCTCCCGCCGTCTCGGCCTGCGCACCCGCCTCATGGCGGCGAGCGACACCAACCCCTCACGCGTGCACCACGGCCCCGTCTCCGAGTCGCAGGCGATCCGACTGGGCGAGATCGGCGGTCTGCTCTCCACCGTCGCGATCAGCGCCCTCATCATCGAGGTCATCGTCGCGATCATCATCTATCCGCGGCTGCTCGCCGCCGGCTTCGACGGGTGGACGGCCGCGTGGCAGTCCTTCTACTACGCGGCATCCGCCTTCACCAACACGGGCTTCACCCCCAACCCTGACGGCCTCGCCCCCTTCGTCGGTGACCCGTGGATGCTCACAGTGCTCGCCCTCGCCGTCTTCCTGGGCAGCCTCGGCTTCCCCGTGATCTTCGCCCTCGCCCGCGGCTGGCGAAACCCCAAGCGCTGGTCCATCCACGTCAAGCTCACCCTCACCACCACGATCGGCCTCGTAATCCTCGGTGGCGCCGCCATCACCCTCCTCGAGTGGAACAACCTCTCGACCCTCGCACAGCAAGAGCCCGCGACGCGGCCCTTCACGGGCACCTTCATCTCCGTCATGTCCCGCTCCGGCGGCTTCTCGACGATCGACATCGGGGCCGCCAACGGCTCGACCCTGCTCGTGCTCGACATGCTCATGTTCGTGGGAGGCGGCTCGGCGTCGACGGCCGGCGGCATCAAGGTCACCACGCTCGCCGTGCTCTTCCTCGCCGCCTTCGCGGAAGCCCGCGGAGACCGCGACATGCAGGTCTTCGAGCGCCGCGTTCCGGTCGACGTGCTTCGCCTCGCCGTCAGCGTCACCCTCTGGGGTGCGACGATCGTCGCCGCAGCATCCATCTTCATCCTGCACCTGACGAAAGCGCCGCTCGACCTCGTGCTCTTCGACGTGATCTCGGCGTTCGCGACATCCGGCCTCTCCACCGGCCTGACGGAGACGCTGCCCGACCCCGGCAAGTACGCCCTCTCAGCAACCATGTGGGCGGGCCGCGTTGGTACAGTGACGTTGGCCGCCGCCCTGGCGGCATCCCAGCGCCGACAGTTGTTCAGACGCGCGGAAGAGAGGCCCATCGTTGGTTGACAGGATCCCCCACGACGCCCCGGTGCTCGTCATCGGCCTCGGCCGATTCGGCGCAGCCGTGGCGGGCCAACTAGACCGCCTCGACCGCGAAGTGCTCGCCGTCGACACCGACGCCGGCCTCGTGCAGAAGTGGGCCGACCGCGTGACCCACACGGTCCAGGCGGATGCGCGCAGCCTCGACGCCCTGCGGCAGATCGGCGCGCAAGACTTCTCCGTCGCAGTCGTCGCGACCGGCTCCTCCGTCGAGTCGAGCGTGCTCATCACCGCCAACCTGGTCGACCTCAAGGTTCCGCAGATCTGGGCGAAGGCGATCAGCCAGTCGCACGGCAAGATCCTCGCCCGCATCGGCGCCAACCACGTCATCTACCCTGAGGCGGAAGCCGGCGAGCGCACGGCGCACCTCGTCTCCGGCCGGATGCTCGACTTCATCGAGTTCGACGACGACTTCGCGATCGTCAAGATGTACCCGCCCAAGGCCATCCGTGGTGTGACCCTGGCGCAATCCGAGGTGCGCAAGAAGTTCGGCATCACGGTCGTCGGCGTCAAGTCCCCCGGCCAGGACTTCACCTATGCGACCGCCGAGACACTCATCTCCAACCATGACCTCGTCATCGTGAGCGGCAACGCCGCCGACATCGAGCGCTTCGCGTCGCAGTCCTAGCTCTGCGACAGCTCGCGGGAGCGGGCTGCGGATGCCTCGACCGCGGCCGTGAGGACGTCGGGGAGCCGAGCATCCTGCAGCACAGCGATCGCCCGCTCGGTGGTTCCGTTGGGGCTCGTGACCTCACGGCGCAGCTGCTCGGGCGACCTGCCCGTGACGGACAGCATCTCGAGGGCGCCGCGGAAGGTCTGCAGCACAAGTCCTTCCGCTTCCTCACGCGAGAAGCCCTGCGCCTCGGCCCCCGCGATGAAGGACTCGACCATGTAGTAGACGTAGGCGGGGCCGCTGCCGGAGACCCCCGTCACGGCGTCCATGCGTGACTCGTCGACGAGCGGGGCGCTGCCGACGGCCTCGAATATCCGAGTCACGAGCGCCAGCTGTTCGTCGCTCGTGCGGGTGCCGCGGCTCAGCGCTGTGACGCCCAGCCCGACCGCGGTCGGCGTGTTGGGCATCGAACGGACGACCGCGACCGACTCGGGGAGCAGCGCCTCCATCGCGGCGGTCGAGACTGCGGCGGCGACACTCACGACGACCGTGCCGGGCGCGAGCGCGGGCGCAATCTCACCCAGCAGATCCGCGACCATGTGCGGCTTGACCCCCACGACGACGACATCGGCGCCCTCGACGGCGAGAAGATTCGCCCGCGGATCCGACTCCAGGGAGAGACTCGTCACCACAGGGGGCCACTCGCGGGCGGCGGCGCTCGCATCCGTGCGGTTCGTGACCCGCACCGCTGCGGGCTCGAAACCCTCCGCCGCGAGAAGACCCTCGAGGATGGCGGAGCCCATCGAGCCGGCACCGAGGAACGCGATCGTTGGCCTGAAACCTGTCATGGCAGCATCCTAGGATTAGGCGCATGAGCGCTACCGGCGGAAGCAAGGCAATCATCGCGGCCCTCCTCGCGAATGCGGGCATCGCCCTCACAAAGTTCATCGCGTGGGCCTTCTCAGGTTCCAGCTCGATGCTCGCCGAGGCGGTGCACTCCGTCGCGGACTCCGGCAACCAGGCCCTGCTGCTGCTCGGCAAGAAGGTCTCGAAGAAGAAGGCCGACGCCGAGCATCCCTTCGGCTACGGGCGCGAGCGATTTGTCTACGCCTTCGTCGTGTCGATCATCCTCTTCAGCGTCGGCGGCGTCTTCTCCATCTATGAGGGCGTCAACAAGTTGACCCACCCGCACCCGCTCGAGGTGCCGTGGCTGCCGATCGTGGTGCTGCTGATCGCCATCACGCTCGAGTCCTTCTCGCTGCGCACCGCCATCAAGGAGTCGAACCACGTGCGCGGTAGCCAGTCGTGGGTGCAGTTCGTGCGCCACGCCCGCCAGCCCGAGCTTCCCGTCGTACTGCTCGAGGATGTCGCGGCCCTCCTCGGCCTCGTCTTCGCCCTCTTCGGGGTCGGCCTCACCATCCTCACGGGCGACCCGCTGTGGGACGCGGTCGGCACCCTCATGATCGGCACGCTCCTTGTGCTTGTCGCGATCATCCTCGGCATCGAGACAAAGAGCCTGCTCGTTGGCGAGGGCGCGACGAAGGCCGACACGGAGGCGATCCGTGACGCGATCAACGCGCACCCCGAGGTCGAGTCGCTCATCCACATGAAGACCCTCTACCTCGGCCCCGACGAGCTGCTCGTGGGCGCCAAGATCGCCTTCGCCCCGCGCGAACTCATGACGGATGTCGCCGACACGATCAACGAGGTGGAGAAGGCGATCCGGGAGGTTGTGCCGGCCGCCCGCGTCATCTACATCGAGCCCGACGTCTACCGCCGCCCGAGCGACGCCAACCCCTCGACCGACGCGTTCTTCATCCGGGGCGTCGATTGAGCCACGTCGCGCTCGTGCTCCGGCACGAGCCCCGCATCCACCTCGGCAACCTCGAACCGGTTCTGATCGAGCACGGCTACGAGGTGCGCAACATCGAGGTGCCGTCCACGGACCTCGCAGCCCTCGCCGACGAGATCCAGGCCGCCGACCTGCTCGTGGTGCTGGGCGGCGAGATGGGCGTATATGAGAAGGACGAGCATCCGTTCATCGCCCACGAACTCAGCCTGATCCGGCGGCGGCTGGATGCCGCGGCTCCCGTCTTCGGCGTGTGCCTCGGTGCCCAGCTCATGGCCGAGGCCCTCGGCTCACCCGTGTACAAGGGGCCGCTGCGCGACATCGGCTACCGTGACATCCGCCCCACCGACGCGGGCGCCGACTCGCCCGTCCGGCATGTCGCCGGGGTGCCCATGCTGGAATGGCACGGCGACCACTTCGAGCTGCCGGCCGGTGCCGAGCGGCTCGCGACCTCGGACGCCTACCCGAACGAAGCGTGGAGCGTGGGCGGGCATGCGCTCGCAGTGCAGTTCCACCCCGAGGTCACGCCCGAGATGAACGAGGCGTGGATCGTGCACAACGAGGCGTGGTTGCGCGGCTCTGTCTCCCACAGCGCTGATGAGCTGCGGATGCAGGCCGCCCGCCACAACGGGGCGATGCAGGATGCCTCGCGCGCGATGTTCAGCGAGTGGCTCGCGAACCTCAGCGCAGCGTCGCGAAGAATTCCCTGAGCTGGGCTGCGCACGCCTCCGCCTCGATGCCCGCGTAGACCTCGGCGCGGTGCGGCAGGCGCCGGTCGCGCAGCAGGTCGTAGACGCTGCCGGCGGCACCCGCCTTGTCGTCCCACGCCCCGAAGACGACGGTGGGCACGCGGGCCGCGAGGATCGCCCCCGCACACATGGGGCACGGCTCCAGGGTCACGAGGAGGGTTGTGCCCTCGAGGTGCCAGTCGCCCGTGGCATCCGCCGCCTGCCGCAGGGCGATCATCTCGGCGTGCGCCGTGGGGTCGTGGCGGAGCTCGCGCTCGTTGCGTCCCCGGCCGATGACGGCACCGGATGCGTCGAGCACGAGTGCCGAGACGGGCACGTCGCCGTGCGCTGCCGCGCGCGCGGCGTCGTCGATGAGCTCACGCATCAGCTCCGCGTACCTCGTCACTCCTGACCCCTCTCGACTAGGTTTGAGCGTATGCGAGTTCACGTTGCCGATCATCCACTCATCACGCACAAGCTGACGGTGCTGCGCGACGAGACCACCGCATCGCCGACGTTCCGCGCCCTGACCGAGGAGCTCGTGACCCTTCTCGCCTACGAGGCGACGCGCAACGTGCGCACGACGCCGCTCACGATCCAGACGCCCGTCGCCGAGACGGTCGGGGTCGCGATCGCCGACCCGCGGCCCCTCGTCGTGCCGATCCTGCGCGCCGGGCTCGGGATGCTCGACGGCATGGTCAAGCTCGTGCCGACCGCCGAGGTCGGGTTCCTGGGGATGGTGCGCAACGAGGAGACCCTCGAGCCCACGACCTACGCCGAGCGCCTGCCGGAAGACCTCTCCGACCGCCAGTGCTTTGTGCTCGACCCCATGCTCGCGACGGGCGGCTCGCTGCTCGCCGCCGTCAACTATCTCTTCGAGCGGGGCGCGAAGGATGTCACGGCGATCTGCCTGCTCGGAACCCCCGAGGGTCTCGACGCGATCGACAAGGGCACCGACGGCCGCGACCTCACGATCGTGCTCGGCGCGCTCGACGAGCGCCTCAACGAGCACGGCTACATCGTGCCGGGTCTCGGCGACGCGGGCGACCGGCTCTACGGCACGGTCTGACACGCCACCGCCCGGCGGGCGCGGCGGGCGCGGCCCGGCGTCCCCGGCGGGCGCGGCGGGCGCGGCGGGCGCGGCGGGCGCGGCGGGCGCGGCGGGCGCGGCGGGCGCGGCGGGCGCGGCGGGCGCGGCATCCGTTCTCCCAACAGCGCGGTGTTTTCTGCTCACCGCGGAGATTTGTGGGGGCGCGTTGAGCAGAAAACACCGCGGTGATGGGACGGGGAAGCGGTACGTGCGGGACCGCGCCCGGCGCCGCTCACCCGGCAGCGCGGAGTCGGCGCCGCGAATTCAGCGACGCGCTTGCTTTTTGGCCGCCGTCGGGCTGATACTTGACGGCATGACTGCATTCGCGCGCACCTTGACCTCTCGTGAGGCTTCGAGGAACGCCGGCATGATGATGCCGGCACGCGCCATGTGTTGTCGAATGTGCGCCTAGCCGGCCACGGAAGCCGAGTTCGCGACCGACCCAGCCCCGCAGCATCCGCGCCGCTGCGTCGCCTCGAACTCCGGATGACGCCCCCTCATGGCGGGGCGATCATCCCCAGCGCACACCCTGTGTAACCGAAGGATCACACCCTCATCATTAGAGGCCCTTCACCCCTCACGTAGGAATTCGACCGATGTCACTCGCACTCAACCTCTCCCCCGCCCAGACTCCCGCTCCTGTCGCCGCCGCGCCCGCCGCCGAACCCGCGCCGCAGCGCCGCCTCCGCGCCGTGCCCGAGGGCACCGAGGCGCGCGGCTTCGTGCTCTATGTGGGCGTTGACGAGCTCAAGGCTGCCGCCGCCGGAACCGACCTCGGCGCGATCGTCGAGGCGCTCAAGACGCTCACGCAGCAGCTCGTGCCAACCGCCGAGACGCACGCCGCCGTGGCTCTCGCCCCGCAGGGAGTCGGCGGGCGCGATGTCGACGTGGTGCGGCTCGCCCTGCAGGACCCTGCCGCGCTCGCCAAACACCGCAAGCAGGATGCCGAGACGATCGAACCGGAGTCGCGTGGTGGCGTCATCATCGACCTCTCGCGCAAGCGCGTCGTGCTCGACGGCGAGGTCGCCCCGCTCACCTACAAGGAGTTCGAGCTCCTGCAGTACCTCGTGCTGCGCGAAGGCAGCACGATCGACCGCGCCCAGCTCATCGCCGGCCTGTGGGGCGTCGACGACGAGGACGCACCCAACGAGCGCACGATTGATGTGCATGTGCGGCGCCTTCGTGCCAAGCTGGGCGGCTACGAGGAGATCGTCCGCACGGTGCGCGGTGTCGGCTACCGTTTCGACCGCCACGCGGATGTCTCGGTGCAACACACGAGCACACCGTCGCCTGACCGCTTCTAGGCTTCCCCCTCCGTCTTTGGATATGATTGCCTCGCAAATGTATCCAATCGCGGAGGGTCTCCATGCACATCGTTCTCGTTCACGGCATGGGAGCATCCGCCTTCACCTGGAGCCTCGTCGCGCCCATCCTTGAGGCCCGCGGCCACACCGTCTCGGTCGCCGACAACGCATCACAGTCCCTCGAGGACGACGTCGCCGCCGTCCGCTCCCTCGTGGACGCGGTCGACGACGACGCCCTGCTCGTCGGACACTCCTACGGGGGCGCCGTGATCACCAACGCCGGCAGGCACGAGCGCGTGCGCGGGCTCGTCTACATCGCCGCCTTCGCCCCCACCGAGGGCGAATCGGTCAACTCCATCGTCTCGAGCAACGAGCCAGCACCGGTCTCCCAGTACTTCAGCCGCGGCCCCAACGGCGAGTGGATCGCCGACGAGAGCGACGAGGCATGGCAGGCACTCGCGTGGGACGTGCCGGAACACGTGCGGCTCGCCGAGCGGGAGCACCGGCGCGACTCCGCCGACGCCATCTTCACCACCGTGACGGGCACCCCGGCGTGGTCGCTGCGGCCCGCGTGGTACCTCCTCGCGACGAGCGACCGTCACATCCTCCCGCGCGTGCAGCGGATGATGGCGGAGCGCGCCGGTGCCCGCATCCGGGAGGTCGACACGAGCCACGCGATCGCCCACGCCGCCCCCGAAAGCGTCGTGGCGCTCATCGAGGAGGCGCTGGGGGACCTCGCGGCGGCCTGAGCCGGGCCGTGTCAGTCGGCGCGGCGGTCGAGGTCCACGAGCATCCGCCCGGACTGCACGACCATACGGATGCTTCCGGGCTCCACCATGCGCTCGATCTCCGTCAGCGGGTCGCACGAGCTGACGACGAGGTCGGCGAGCTTGCCCGGCTCGATCGAGCCGAGGTTCTCGTCGAGCCCCAGCAGCCGCGCCCCCTCGAGGGTGCCGGCGCGGATCGCCTCGAGCGGGCTCAGCCCCGCCTCGACGAGCCACGCGAGCTCGCGCAGGTTTCGGCCGTGGGGGTGCACGCCCGCATCCGTGCCGAGTGCGACCCGCACGCCCGCGGCGATGGCACGACGCACGGAGTCGAGTCCCCTGCGCTGCAGGATTGCACGCTCCTCGACGCGCGACGGCGGGGCCGAGGGCGGAAGCGTGCGCATGAGGGTGCTGAGTGTCGGCACCAACACGGTGCCGCGCTCGACCATGAGCGCGATCGTCTCGTCACTCAGGTCGTAGCCGTGCTCGATGCTGGCGACGCCGCCGAGCACGGCCGTGCGCACGCCCGCGTCCGTGAGCGCGTGGGAGGTGACCGGCTTGTCGCCGCGGCCGCCGAGGATCTCGGTGATGAGTCGCACGTGTTCCTCCGGCAGGCCCGCATCCTCGGGCTCATCCGTCGGCGAACCGACTCCCCCAGAGGTGCACACCTTGATGGCGTCGGCACCCGTGCGGAGCAACGCGCGGACCGTGCGGATGACGTCCTCCGCAGTGTCGACAACGCCCGGGGTGGGCATCCCCAGGCGCACCGCCCAGGCCGGAAGTGAACCGTTGGGCATGACGGGGTCGGCGTGCCCGCCCGTCGGGGAGAGCATCGCGATCGCGAGGTGCAGGCGCGGGCCGATGATGCTCCCGCGCTCGATCGCGTTGCGGTAGCCCGGAGTGAGGCCGTCGAGGTCCCTCGCGGTCGTCACGCCGGCATCCACCGTGGCCCGCAGCTGCTCGGCGACCGCGAAGGCCGCCTCCTCGGGGAACCAGGCGCGCTGCTCCTCCGATGAGCCCGGCACCATTGCGAGGTGCACGTGCGCGTCGACGAAGCCGGGCATGAGGATGCTGCCGCTCAGGTCGACCGTACGGACATCGCTCGCAGCATCCCGTCGCGGCCCCGCGTAGGTGATGCGGTCGTCGTGCACCTCGACCTCGCTGTCGCGGATCGGTGCGGCTCCCGTGCCGTCGATGAGTGTTGCGCCGACGTAGCGAACCTCGCCGTGGCCCTGCGGTGTGAGCGGCAGACGTGCCCCCATGAGCATCCTCTCGTCGTCGTGCTAGCCGGCCAGGCTGAAACCGGGCGAGCCGGGGTCGGCGTCGAGGAGACGCCGCGTGTACCAGTGCTGGGGGTTCGCGTAGATCTCCTCGACGGGACCCGCCTCCACAACCCTGCCCTGGTAGAGAACGAGCACCTCGTCGCTCACCCGCTGCACCACGGCGAGGTTGTGCGAGATGAACATCATGGTGATCCCGAGCGATTCCTTGATCTCGGCGAGAAGCTCGAGGATCTGGGCCTGCACCGAAACGTCGAGGGCGGAGGTGATCTCGTCGGCGATCACGAAGTCGGGGTCGATGATGAGCCCCCGCGCGATGGCGATGCGCTGCCGCTGGCCACCCGAGAACTCATGCGGGTAGCGGTGCATCATGTCGGGCGTCAGGCCGACCCGCTCAAGCCAGGATGCGATGAGGTCCCTGTGATCGGAGACCCGGGAGCGGATCGGGTTGATGGCCTCGGCGAGGGTCTGCCCGATCGTGCGGCGGGGCGACAGCGACGAGTAAGGGTCCTGCGGGATCATCTGCACGCGTCGCCGGTAGCGACGCATCGACGTGTGCTCGTGGTTGACGAGGTCGACGCCGTCGACGTCCACGTGCCCCGCGCTCGGCCGCACCGAACCGACGAGCACCTTGGCGAGGGTCGACTTGCCGGAGCCGGATTCGCCCACGACGCCGACCGTGCGGCCCTTGGCCAGTGTCACGTCGACACCGTGCAGCACAGTGGTGGAACCGAAGGTCACGTCGAGGCCGCGAACATCGAGCATCAAGTCGGTCATGATTCACCTTCCGTGCGTGCGGTCGGGGCGGCGGTCGGCAGGGTGACGACGGGCGTCGCCGCCAGCAGCTGCTTCGTGTAGGGGTGGCTCACGCTCTCCGCGGAGAGGCCCGCCATGTCGTCGATGCGCTCGACGATCTTGCCGTCCTTCATGACGAGCACTCGATCGCACAGGGCGCGAACGACACCGAGGTCGTGCGAGATGAACAACACGGCGGTGCCGGATTCCTCATTCATCCGCCCCAGCACCGTGAGCACCTCACGCTGCACGGTGACGTCGAGGGCGGTCGTGGGCTCGTCGGCGATGAGGAGCACGGGGTCGGTGCTCATGGCGGAGGCAATCATGGCGCGCTGCTTCATGCCGCCCGAGAGCTGGTGCGGGTACTGCCGCAGCCTGCCCTCGGGGTCGGAGAGCATGACCTGGCGGAACTTCGAGAGCAGAAGCTCGCGGGATGCCCGGCGGCTGTGTCGCAGGCGCAGCGTGAGCACCTCGGAGAGCTGTCGGCCGAGCACCATGGCGGGATTGAGCGACGTGCCGGGGTCTTGATAGATGAGCCCGATCTTGGAGGCGAGTTCGCGCGGTGGCACGGGGCCGAGCAGGTCGACCCCGTCGAGCTCAAGTCGGCGCGCCGAGGCGGAGAGCCCCTCCCCCAGCAGCTTCGCGACGACGGATGCCGTGAGCGACTTTCCGGACCCCGACTCGCCGACGATGCCGAGCACCTCGCCGCGACCGATCGTGAACGAGACATCCGACACGAGCGTTGCACCGCTTGCGCCGTGCGCCACCGTGATGCCGTCGGCCACGAGCACGGCATCGCCCCGCTCGATCGTGGGCGCCGCCTTGTCGCGGACGAGCCGAGCCTGCGTGCTGTTGGAGCGCGGGTTCGCTGCCGCCGCGAGGCCGTCGCCGACAAGGAGAGCGGCGAGCGACGTGAAGGTGAGGGCAACGGCGGGGCCGACGATCACGATGGGGTTGACGACGATCTTGTTGAGCCCATCGTTGAGGAGCGTGCCCCAGTCGAAGGCGGGCGTCTGTGCGCCGAGGCCGATGAACGACAGGCCGGAGATCTCGACGAGCGCGCCCGAGAACGCCCCCGCGATGAGGATGAGGGTCGGCTCCGCCATGTTGGGCAGCACGTGTCGCGCCGCCACCCGGCTCGCGGGAACCCCCATGAGCCGCGCCGTCGTGACGTATTCGCTCGTGGCGATCTTTGCCGCCAGATTGGCCGTGAGCCGGGCGAAACCGGCGACGTTCGCGATCGCGATGGCGACGACGACCTGCACGACCCCCTGGCCGAGGATCGCCGCGACGATGATCGCGACCAGCATGGTCGGGTAGCTCACGGCGAACTCGATCGCGCGGAGCCCCAGTTCACGGATGCGACGGGGCGCGAGCCAGATCGCGATGCCGATCGCGATTCCCGTGATGGAGGAGAGTGCCGTCGCGATCGCGGCCATCAGGACGGTGGCCCGTGTCGCCACGAGCGTGCGGGCGAGCATGTCCCTGCCGAGAGTGTCGGTGCCAAGCGGATGCTCGGGGGTCGAGCCAAGGTTGGGGGTGCCCCCGAGGCCGCTCGCCTGCCCACCGAGGACGATAGGAGCGAAGATGGCGACGAGGGCGACGACCGCGAGCATCCCGAGCCCCAGGATGAGGCCGGCGTTCCAGCGGAAACTGCGGGGACCTGCCGGGGACGCAGCGGCGGTGCGGACGGCGTTGACGGTATCAGCCACGCTTCTCTCCGAGGGTTCGCGGGTCGATGAGACCCAGAATGACGTCGATGACGAGGGTGATGACGAGCGAGATGAGGCCGATCACGAAGACCGCGGCGCGGATGATCGGGTAGTCCTTGTCGATCGCGATCGCCTGAACGATGACTCCCCCGAGCCCGGGCCAGGCGAAGACGGCCTCCGTGATGAGGGCCGAGCCGAGGAGCGCCGTGAGGATGATGCCCGAGAGGGTCAGGGCGGTGGTGAGCAGGTTGGGCAGCATGTGCCTGGCGTAGAGCGAGAGGGCGGGGAGGCGCCATCCGCGGGCCGTGCGCATGTAGTCCTGCTCGAGGATGACGGCCGTCTCGCGCCGGACGATGCGGGCGACGGAGCACATGCCGCCGACCGTGAGTGACGCGATCGGCAGGATCGCGGCGATGCCGAAGCCGTAGGCGGGCGAGTAGGCGGGCGGCAGCACCCGGAGCAGCACCGCGAAGATGACGACGAATGCTGTCGCCTGCACGTAGACGGGGACCGAGGAGATGACCCCGGTGACGACGTTGAAGGTGCCGCCGAGCCAGCGCCGGCGGTCGCCCCGGGTTGCGACCCCGACCGCCATGCCGAGCGCGAGGCCCAACACCAGGAGCAGGATGACGGCCGCAACGGTGATCGCGAGGGTGAACGGCACCGCCGCCATGACGACCTCGAGGGCGGGGACCCGATAGCGGAAGGAGGTTCCGAAGTCGAGCTGCAGAACGCCCAACAGGTAGGTGCCGAACTGCACGAAGAAGGGCTGGTCGAGCCCGAGCTGCGTGCGGACGAGTTCCACCTGCGCGAGCGTGGCGCTCTCCCCCGCGATCGCCGTGGCCGGGTCGCCGGGGATGAGCTGCACGATGAGGAAGGTCACGATGACCAGGAGTGCGAGGTTGATGACGAGGCCCACCCCGCGGCGGAGGAGGAACCTCCGCCACGCGCCGCCAAGGGAGGCGGCGCGCGGCGGGCCGTCGAGGACGGGGGTGCCCGGACCGGACACGGGGGAGGACTCGTGGGTCTGTGTGCTCATGAGTGGTGGTGCTCCTCAGAGATCCGGTCCGGGCGGTGCATGTCGGGGTCAGCCGACGATGCGCATCGCGGAGATGTCCCAGTAGCCCGAGAGGACGTAGGTGGCGAAGCCGTCACGGGCGACATAGCGGTGGGTGTCGGTGATGAGCGGCATCATCGCGGTGTCCTCCAGGATCGTCTCCTGCGCCGCGAGGAAGTTCTCGCACTGCGTCTCCGAGTCGGCGGCGTTCATGCCGGCCTCGTAGAACTCGACGCCCTCAGGGTTGTCGGTGTAGGCGACGTTGGTGCCGCCCTCCGCGTAGGTCGGGCCGAGGTAGCGAGCGATCGAGAGGTGGATGAGACCCGACTCGGCGTTCTCCGCCGCGACCGCGACATCCCACGTACCGGGCTCGGTGCGCATCTGCTTGGTCCAGTCGGCGGGGTCCGGTGCAGAGACCTCGACGGTCGCGCCGGCGGCGCGCAGCGACTCCGCGAGGTAGTCGGCGGCCGGGTCCCAGTTCGACATGATGAGCAGGCGGATGTTCTGTCCCGTGAGCAGCTCGCTGGCGGCGGCCGGGTCGTAGTCGTGCAGCAGCGAGGGCTCCTCGAGCGCGCAGTTGTAGCTGGCGGAGTTCACCGTGAACTGCTCGACACCGAGGCCGTCGAGGCCCGCGTTATTGAAGCCCTGCGGGTCGATCGCCTGGGCGACGGCCGCACGCAGCTCCGGGTTGCCTTCGAAGACCGAGCCGGAGCCGGGCGACTGGTTGAACACCAGGTTGTATGCCGAGCTCGCGAAGCTCACAACGCTGTAGGAGTCGTCCTCCTCGAAGCGGAGCGCGTTGGAGTCGTAGAAGCGGGCCACGTCGACTCCGCCGGATTCGAGCAGGTTGGCGCTCGTGTTGGAGTCGGGCTGAACCGTGAGGTTGATGGTGGCGGCGGGCTCTCCCTCGACCGTCTCCCATGCGGGCCAGGCGTCGTAGTCGTCGCGGAGCGAGTAAGTCGCGCTCACGCCGGCCGTGGAGTCGGTGAGCGTGTAGGGGCCGGAGAAGGCGCCCTCGACGGTGCCCGCCGCGAGACCCTCCGTGTCCTCAAGACCGGCGGGGCAGATGATGCCCGTGCCGGAGCCCGTGACACCGTAGAGAAGCTGCGAGTAGGGCTCGCTCAGCGAGACGTCGAGCGTTCCCGCCTCGTCGTCGGCCGTGAAGGTGGCCTCGCCCGTGCCGAAGGCCTGCGCCTTCCACGTCTGAGCACCGCTGTCTTCGAGGCCGGTCAGGTATTCGAAGGATGCGGCGATGACGCTGGGCGTGATGGCCGTGCCATCCGCGCAGGTGGCGTCGTCGCGGATCGTGAAGCTGTATTCGGAGGCTGAGGTCGACTCCCACTCGGTTGCGAGACCGCCGACGAGAGCCTCGGTGTCGCCCTGGCGGAGCAGGGTATCGAAGCCGAGACGAGCGATCGTGCGGTCGGATGTTGCGGACGCCTTCGCCGGGTCGAAGGTCGCGGGTGCATACCAGAGCTCTGCGTTGATCGTGTCTGTTTCCGCGCCGTCGGCGGGCGCGGAACCGCCCGAGCATCCGGCGAGCGCGAGGCTCCCGACTGCGACGACCGCCGCAGTCGTGAGCAGGCTCTTTCTAACCATGGTGCTGTCCTCCAAGGGGTCACAAGTGGTGCAACTGGGTGAGCGCGCCGTCCGGGTTCAGGGAGCCGGCGGCGACGTCTCGAGAGCCTCCGGGCAGCGCCAGCTGTGCTCTCTCAACTTGGATCCAATCTATCGGTTACCGCATCCAACATTGTTTCAAGTGGATTACATCTTTGGTGCGCTGTCAAGGTTTCTCTTGCCGCGGGCAACGCGAACGCGACGGAAGGGCAGGAGGTCCGCGACGCGAACCTCGGCGAACTCCTCCCCGCGGGCGACCCAGACCGAAGCATCCGCCGCATGGTCGTTCAGCAGTTCGGCGCACACGCCGCACGGCTCGATGAGGTGCCGCGTGCCCGCCGGGCGCCGGAGCACACCGACGATCGAGACGACGGGAGAGCCCGCGATGATGGCGGAGCTCAGCGCCGCCGATTCAGCACAGACGCTCGCGCGCCCCGCGCTCGCCTCGACATGCAGACCCGTGACCACGCGGCCGTCCGCGAGCCGCAGGGCCGCAGCGACCTCGTGCACCCCCTGCTCGTATCGCTCGTCAAGGATCCGCAGCGCGGTCGCCAGCAGCTCGCGATCCGCCTCCCCCATGGTCGCGGGGGCCTCCGTAAGCTCCGGGCGGCTCACGCCCAACCTATGATCCGTGCCATGTTGCCGCCCTCCACGAGCGCCCGGTCGGCCTCGTCGGGGATCGCCTTCGCGATCTTCATCCGCTCCAGGTCGAAGTCACTGCCCGGCCACTCTGAACCCAGCAGGATCTTCTCGGCACCGAGCCGCGCATACGCCCGCTTGACGTCGGCAATGAGGGTGGCAGAGGTCTCGAGGTAGATGTGCGGGTTGCGTTCCGCCACGATGATCGCCTCGGGCACGTTCCACACGGCCCCCATGTGGGCGATGATCGTGGGCACGGTCGGGAAGTGCTTCGCGACCTCCTCGATCGCGAGGGGCGCACAGAACGCGTCGTCGAGGGCGTTGACGAGCACGGGCAGCCCCAGCTCGGCGCAGACCTCGAAGAGCGGGTCGAGCAGCCCGTGGTCGGCGGCGTGATAACCGTGCAGGCTCGGGTGCAGCTTGAGGCCGGAGAGCCCGCCCGCCGCGAAGCGACGCACCTCGTCGACCGCGTTGTCCCACTGCGGCATGACCTGGCCGAAGCCGAAGAGACGGTCCGGATGCTCGGCCACAAGCGTCATGAGGAAGTCGTTCTCGATCCCCTGGGCCAGCGAGCACACCATTGCCTTGTCGACGCCAGCGGCATCCATGCGAGAGAGGATGCGCTGCGGGTCGAAGGGTGTGTACGCGGGCGGCTCCTCACCGCGGCGGACGCCCGTGAGGAAGTCGCTGCGCCCGCGTCGATCCTGGGTCGTGTTGTATGCGTCGATGATCATGCGAGGCCTCCTGGCGGTTGTGGGGTCGGTCAGCGACCGGATGGGTAGGGGTAGGACGGGGCGTGAGAGATCCAGCCGGTGGCCTCCTCGATCGCGCGGGTCACGGCGAGGAGCTGCGCCTCGCGCCCGTGTCGACCGACGACCTGCACACCGACCGGCAGCCCCTCGGGGGTGAAGCCCGCCGAGGTGACGACGACCGGATGCGCCGTGAGGGTCAGGCGGTTCGCCATCATCTGCCACTGGAAGTAGCGATCGAAGCGCACCCCGTCGACCTCCTCGACCCACTCGAGGTCCGCGGGCGGCGCGACGACGGGGGTCGCGGGCAGGATGAGCACGTCGTGCCGCTCAAGGAGGGCGGCCGTGTCGCGGTAGGCGCGGGTGCGGCGCTCGTAGGCGTCGGCGAGGGCGGTCGCCGTCATGGCGCGGCCCTGCTCCACGTTGCGTACGTAGTCGGGGCGGAAGCCGCTCGCGCCCGCATCGACGGCGTGACGCCCGCCGAGGAAGAACTCGAATGTCTCGATCGTCTCCCATGCCTCGTCTGCGCCCGCGAAGTCGGGCTCGTCGGCTTCGACAATGGCGCCGAGGGAGGCGAGCTGCTCCGCGAAGGCACTGTGCACGGCGCGCACGGCGGGGTCGACGGGCAGACCGCCGGCATCCGCGCTCCACCCGATGCGCAGGCCCTGCAGTTCGACGGCCTCCGCGGGATGGGAGGGAAGTGAGGACAGCGGCCAGACGGACTTCTCGACCGCGAGCGCCTCGAGGAACAGCGCAGCATCCGCCGAGTCGCGAGCCATGGGCCCGCTGACGCCGTGCGGCGTCCACGCGTTGCCCGTGCGCCCGCTCGGAACACGGCCCGGGCTCGGGCGCACGCCGACGACATTGCAGAAGGCCGCCGGGTAACGCAGGCTGCCGCCACTGTCGGAGCCGTCGGCGATCGGGAGCATGCGCGCAGCGAGGGCTGCCGCGGCACCCCCGCTCGATCCGCCTGCGTGCCGCTCGACATCCCAGGGGTTGACCGTCGTGCCGAAGACGGGGTTGAAGCTCAGCACGCCCTGGCCCATCTCGGGCGTGTTCGTCTTGCCGATGATGATTGCTCCGGCGTCGCGCAGGAGGGTCGCCAGCACGCTGTCGTGCGCGGCGGGGGCGGCGTCGGCGAAGGCGGCAGAGCCGTTCGTGGTGGGGAAGCCCGCGACATCCATCAGGTCTTTGACGGCCGTGGGCAGGCCGTGCAGCGGGGGCAGTTCGTCGCCAGCTGCGCGGCGCTTGTCCGCCTCCTCGGCCGCTCGTAGCGAGACCGAGTCGGGCTGCTGCGACACGACAGCGTTGATGACGGGGTTGCGCTCCTCGATGCGTTCGAGATGGGCGCGCATAACCTCGACGGCGGAGACCTCACCGGAGGCGATCGCCCCCGCCAGGCGCACGGCGCTCCAGTCGGCGAGGTGCTCGGGGCTCCCTGTCGGCGCGGGGTGGGGTTGAGTGTTCACGGTTCCTCCGTTGCGGGGTCGGTTGCGGGCTGGGCGTCGCGATCGAGCAAGCGGGCGGGCTCGGTCACGGCGGCGCGGTGCAGCAGGTCGTCGGGCACGCCCAGGGACCGCAGTCCGGGGATGACGCGTGCCGTGAGGTGCTCGAAGCCGGGACCGCCGAAGCGGCGCAGCTGGCCCTTCGTCCAGGTGGAGTGACCGAAGACCCAGCGCATCCCGGGGGCGCTCTCGAGCAGCGCGAGGAAGGCGTCGAGCCGCTGCATGTCGCTCGCATTGCGGATGCGCCCCACGTGCGCCCCCTCGTTGCCGAAGCACAGCTCGAGTACGGCGCCCGCCTGACCGAGGTCGCGCAGGTAGGGCAGGTCGAGGAACTCGTCGACCGTCGTGAAGACCACCCGGTCGGGGGCGACGCCCTCAGCGAGGATGTGCTCGAGCACCTCGAGGCCGTTGCGGGCGTCGGCGGCGAGCCGCACGCTCATGGGGGCGCCCGTGGATGCTGCGGCTCGCGCCGCCGCCGTGAGGCTGAGTCGCTCTTGCTCGCCCTCCGCGGTGCCGAACGCCCCCGTCGTGCCCATGAGCCCGAGCACGCCCGCGCGGTAGGCCGTGCCGGGAATGGCGTCGGTGAGGGCGGTCAGGAAGAGCTCGGTCCGGCCATCCTCGTCGAGGGCGAGGTACCACTCGGGAAGCAGGCGGGGCAGGTACGCGCCGTATCCGGCGACGATGTGGATGCCCGCGGCTCGCGAAAGCTTGGGGAGGCGAGCGTGGTCGGGGCCGAAGCCATGGGAGCTGAGGTCGACGACGGTGCCGAGTCCCGTGGGGGCGGCGGCGGCGAGCTCCTCCGCGAGCAGGTCGAGGTCGTCGAGGCGAAGATTGTCGGCCAGGGCGAGCTGGCTCCAGCGCAGCGCCCCCGCGACATCCGCCGTCACCGGCTGCGCCGGGTCGAGCTCGTCGACGCCGGCCCGCTGGAGGGCGCTCGCATCCGTCAGAAGGTGTTCGTGCATCGAGACGGTTCCGAGCGCGGCGGCGTCGATGGGCCCCCTGACGGTTTCGATCATTGGCGTCGCTCCTCGGCCGCGCGAACAAGTGGGATCCAATATACATAGAAGTGGATCCCTGTGCTCTGCGCCGAGGAGATTGGGCCAACCTCCGATCAGCAAACTCTCAGAAAAATAACGTTTTGGTAACTGGTGCGCCGTTACGTTTCCGTTATATAGTCGTTGTCAGCGGAAGTTGTTTGCTGTGGCAACTCTCGCGGAATGTGATTGCAGGACACTCTTGGTGCAAGGGAGAGGGCCCGTCGTTAGCCTCTACGACGGGCCCTCAATCACTTAACCCCGCCCCACCGACGCCCTAAAATCAGGTGTTGAAAGAGGGGCAACAATGACGTCGAAGTCCAGCGCTGTATCGGCTTGGGAATCCCTCTTCCGCGCCCAAGTCACGGTCATGCGTCGACTGGGTGCCGAGTTCCCCAGCGGCGAGATCTCCCTCACCGAATACGACGTGCTCTTCAACCTGTCCCGGCGCCCCGAACATGCGCTGCGCATCCGTGACCTCGTCGACGACCTGCTCATCACCCAACCGAGCGTCAGTCGCCTGGTCGACCGCCTCGCCGCCCGCGGGCTCATCGAGAAGCGGCCAGACCCGAAGGATGCCCGCGGTGTGGTCGTCGCCCTCACCGACGACGGCTTCACCCTCTTCCGCCGCGTCGCCGTCGCCCACATGACGTCGATCTCGGGCACTGTCGGCTCCGCCCTCGACGATCGAGAGCTCGCTCAACTCGAGCAGCTATGCGACAAGCTCCGTTCCGGAGTGCAGGGCTCCCGCCGCCCCTGAGCGGCCCCGCACCGAGCACTGCCAGCTAACTGCCAGGAACCAGAGCGCGCGGGCCGCGGATGCCCGTGATCACAGGGATCCGCCGAGGTGCGACGGATGCGACATCCGCCCGCTTCACCCCCGAACGGGGGCCGCGATCGCCTGACGTCCAAACCGATCGGGAGAGGTCTCCGGATGACCCAGTGCGACCCGGAACAACGACCGGGAAGCAGACAACCGATTGGAGTTCACATGCGTACCATCACGAAGAAGAACGCAGCATTCGGAATCACCGGCGTCGCCGCCGCCTCGCTCGCCGTCGCCGGCTTCGCCGCTCCCGCCATGGCCGACACCGAGTCGGAGCAGACGTGGGACAACGACACCACCACGACGACCGAGTACACCGAGACGCAGCTCGACCTGCTGCGCGGCATCGGCTACACGACGGGCAACTTCGCCGAATCGCCGTTCGTACTCGCCCCCCAGATCGGTGTGGGCGATGTGGCCTCGGGTAGCGTCGGCGACATCGCCTCCGGCAACGCCGTCGCCTCGGGCAACCACGTCGAGGCCCCCGTCGCGAGCGGCAATGACACCGCTGTGGGCTCCGGCAACGACACCGCCGTGGGCAACAACAGCGGCAACGGCAACAGCGTCGGCAACGCCGACACCGAGGTCTCCGACACGGTCGACGGCATGGTCGACAGCACCAATGACCTCTCCTCGGGCATCAGCGGCAACGTCACCGACATCATCGACAGCGTGAACGTCGACGGCATGGTCGAGGACGTCACCGGCTCGCTCGACCTTGGCGACATCCTGGGCGACTGAGCCACCCCGCCTTCTGCCGAGAAGCCTCGGCTCCCTCGTGGAGCCGAGGCTTCTCCCCCGCCTAACTCTTGAGTTTGCGCAGCGCCGACTCCTTGTGGGCTGCCTTCGCGCCCGTCTTCTCCGACTCGACGATGAAGGCGGGTTCATCATCGGATGCGGTGAAGTCCTGCTCGGCGAAGCGGAAGTCCTTCGTCTTCTTCTCCACGACCTTGCCGTGAGTGCGGCCCTGCGAGGTGTTCCACGACACGCGGTCGCCGACCGTGATCCTGTCTGCCATGGATCGGAGCGTATGCCCGGGGCGCCGGGCGCGACAGGGGCGACGGCGCCCCGCACCGTGGCGTGGATCGCGGGTGTAGATTGCAGGCCATGACCTGGCCCGCACTACACATCTCCCGCTCCAGCGAGGCGGATGTCGCATCCGTCGTCAGCATCGCCGGCAATCCAGAGCGGCTGCCCGAGTGGGCTGAAGGGCTCAGCGCAGGCATCCGCCAGGAGTCCGGACGCTGGGTGTCAGACTCCCCGATGGGCAGGGTTGAGGTGGCGTTCACCGGCCCTGTGGAGCACGGCCTCCTCGATCACGCAGTCACGCTGCCGGACGGCACCGTCATCCACAACCCCCTGCGGGTACTGCAGAACGACGCGGGCAGCGAGATCGTCTTCACGCTGTACCGGCGTGACGGGGTCAGCGATGAGGACTTCGAGGCGGATGCGCGTCAGATCGAGCGGGACCTCGAGACGCTAGTGTCGCTCGTCGGCAGGCCCGGGCGTTAATGGGAAAAGCCCCGATCGGATCCAAGATCCTGACCGGGACTTCACACTGTGCGCCCGAAGGGACTCGAACCCCTAACCTTCTGATCCGTAGTCAGATGCTCTATCCATTGAGCTACGGGCGCATGTCGGATCAAAACCCAACCTGAAGACTATAACAGGCCTTGGCGGGGAGTTCGAACCGCGCGAAGCCTACGAGCGGACGAGGCGGGCGATCGCCGCCGACGCCTCCGCGATCTTCTGCTCCGCGACTTCACCACCCTCGCGCGTCGCCTCCGCGACGCAGTGCGAGAGGTGGTCGTCGAGCAGGGCCAGCGCGACCGTCTCGAGCGCGCGCGTCGCCGCGGAGACCTGCGTGAGCACGTCGATGCAGTAGGCGTCTTCATCGATCATGCGGTGGATGCCGCGGACCTGGCCCTCCGCGCGCCGCAGACGCTTGAGCAGCTGCTCCTTGTTGTCGCTGTAGCCGTGCATGATGCTCCTCGCTCGTGAAACCTCTGTTGTCATTTATACCCCATGGGGGTATGGTTCTGCACATGGAAACGACATACAGCGTGAAGGGAATGACCTGCGAGCACTGCGTGCGTGCGGTAACGGAAGAGGTGTCGAAGGTGGCCGGCGTTACTGACGTCAAGGTCGACCTCGCCGCCGAGACCGTCGTCGTGGAGAGCGAGTCGAAGCCCGACGCCGAGGCAATCGCCGCCGCGATCGACGAGGCCGGCTACGAGCTGAGCGACTCCCCCGCGGCACCGTGACCGTCGCCTCGCCCACCGCACTCATCGACCTCGACCTGCGGGTCGAGGGGATGACGTGCGCCTCGTGCGCCAACCGCATCGAGAAGCGGCTCAACAAGCTTGAGGGTGTGGAGGCATCCGTCAACTACGCAACCGAGAAGGCCAGCGTGAGGATGCCGCCCGCCTTCGACCCGCAGGTGCTGCTCGACGAGATCGAGAAGGCCGGCTACCGCGGGGAGCTGCCCGAGACGACCGAGTCCGAACCCTCGGACGAGCGCGACCCTGAGGTCGAGAGCCTGCGCAGCCGGCTCATTGCGAGCACCGTGCTGGCCCTCCCGGTCGTCGTGCTCGCGATGGTGCCCGCCTGGCAGTTCACCTACTGGCAGTGGCTCTCACTCACGCTCGCGGCTCCCGTCGTGGTGTGGGGCGGGCTGCCCTTCCACCGGGCAACCTGGACGAACCTCCGTCACGGCGCCGTCACGATGGACACGCTCATCACGGTCGGCACCGCCTCGGCTCTCGCCTGGTCGGTCTATGCCCTCTTCTTCGGGCACGCCGGCATGCCGGGGATGACGCACAGCTTCGACTTCAGCCTCGCCCCCGACTCAGGGGGCGGCGACATCTACCTCGAAGTGGCAGCGGCCGTCACGGTCTTCGTGCTCGCGGGACGCTACGCCGAGAAGCGGTCGAAGCGGCAGGCCGGCGCGGCCCTCCGCGCCCTGCTCGACCTGGGCGCCAAGGATGTCACCGTGCTCCGCGGCGGCGTCGAGCAGCGGATGCCCGTGGCATCCCTCTCGGTTGGCGACGAGTTCGTCGTGCGGCCGGGCGAGACGATCGCGACCGACGGGGTCGTCGTGTCGGGCAACTCGACGGTGGACCGAAGCATGCTGACGGGTGAATCGGTGCCGGTCGACACCACCGTGGACGACGCGGTCGTCGGCGCCACCACCAACCTGAGCGGTCGCCTCGTCGTGCGGGCGACCCGCGTCGGCAGCGAGACGCAGCTCGCCCGCATGGCCCGGCTCGTCGAGCAGGCGCAGTCAGGCAAGGCGGAAGTGCAGCGGCTCGCTGACCGAATCTCGGGCGTCTTCGTGCCCATCGTCTTCGTCATTGCCGCCGTAGCTCTGACCGTGTGGCTGCTCGCAGGGGCGACCCCCGAGTTCGCCTTCACTGCCGCGGTCGCCGTGCTCATCATCGCGTGCCCCTGCGCGCTCGGCCTCGCGACGCCCACCGCCCTCCTCGTGGGGACGGGCCGCGGCGCCCAGCTCGGCATCATCATCCGCGGGCCCGAGGTGCTCGAATCTACCCGCCGCATCGACACGGTCGTGCTCGACAAGACGGGAACCGTCACCGACGGCCGGATGTCACTGGTCGAGGTCGTCACGAACGACTCGACCACGCGCGACGAGGCGCTGAGGCTGGCAGGTGCGCTCGAAGCCGCGTCGGAGCATCCGATCGCCCGGGCGATCGTGGACGCCGCGCCCGGCAGCCTCCCCGCCGTCGAGTCGTTCGAGAACGTTTCCGGCCGCGGGGTGCAGGGTGTCGTCGACGGCCACGCGGTCGTCGTCGGGCGGCCGACCCTGCTCGCCGAGTGGGGGCTCGAGCTCGACGAGACTCTCGCCGCCGCGCACCGGAATGCCGCGGCATCCGGGCGCACCTCGATCGCGGTGGGCTGGGACGGGCAGGCACGGGCCGTGCTGGTCGTCGCTGACACCGTCAAGCCGACAAGCGCACAGGCGGTGCGTGAGCTCAAGGACCTCGGCCTCACCCCCGTGCTTCTCACGGGCGACAACCGTGCAGTGGCAGAAAGCGTCGCCGCCGAGGTGGGCATCGAGCAGGTGCATGCGGAGGTGCTGCCGGGCGACAAGGTCGACGTCATCACACGGCTGCAGCGCGAGGGGCACGTGGTCGCGATGGTCGGCGACGGCATCAATGACGCGCCCGCCCTCGCACAGGCCGACCTGGGGCTCGCGATGGGCACCGGCACCGACATTGCGATCGAGGCGAGCGACCTCACGCTCGTGCAGGGCGACCTGCGCTCGGTGCCGGCCGCGATCCGGTTGGCTAGGCGCACTCTCGGCACCATCAAGGGCAACCTTTTCTGGGCCTTCGCCTACAACGTTGCGGCGATTCCGCTGGCCGCGCTCGGCCTGCTGAACCCCATGATCGCGGGGGCCGCGATGGCGTTCTCGAGCGTCTTCGTCGTGGGGAACAGCCTGCGACTGCGAGGCTTCACGCCGACGCGGTGACGGATGCTGCGGCATCCGTCACCGCGGGGTGCCACGCTCGCTCAGCCCGAGTTGCCGCGGGAGCCGGCTCAGGCCCTGTCGTGAAGCGTGACGTGGTACCCGTCGGGGTCGGCGAAGGTGAAGGTGCGGCCGAAGGGACCGTCGGCAGGCGCTGAGACGATCGTGTGGCCGTCGGCGGCAAGAGCGTCATGAATGGCCTGGGCGTCGGTCGCGTGCATCCAGATGGCGGCACCGATGCCGGGCTGGCTCACCGAGGCGAGGTCGGTGCCGGGAGTGACGTCTCGCAGAGCGAACGCGATCGGGCTCGTCTCGAATACGACGGCGTGCGGCGGGCCCGCCTGCGAGCGAACCAGGCCGAGGTATCGCTCGTAGAAGGCCTGCGAGGCGCCCACGTCGCGGGTCTGGAGGGAGATGAAGTCGGGTCCGGTGACGGGCATGGTAGTGCTCCTAAGGTCGATGTCAGTTTTTTGACATGCGACACCGCATGTCAGAATGCTGACATGAGTCAAGACGGCATCGACCTCGCAACGTCTCTCGGCTACGCCCTCAAAGAGGCGGCAAGTGCCCTCCGCACCGCCATGGAGGCAGCGCTGCGGCCACTCGGAATGAACGTGACCCAGTACGCGTGCCTTGAGTTGCTGGCGCAGCGCCCGGGACTGTCGAACTCGGAGCTTGCGCGGGGAGCATTCGTGACCCGGCAGTCGATGAACGTGCTGCTACAGGCCATGGAACGCGACGGCTACGTGACCAGGCCTGCCGAGGCCCGGATCGGCAAGGTGCTTCCCACGCAGCTCACGCCGCTCGGCCAGGAGAGCCTCGAAAAAGCATCGGCTGCAGTTCGATCCGTCGAGATCAGGATGCTCGAGGGCATGACGCCGAACGAGCAGGGCGACGCCTTCCGACTGCTGCAAGGCATGGCACGCTCGCTGCGTGACAGCGCACCCGACCGGTAGCACATGCCCCACCAGCGCGGTTTCGGCGCTACGAACCCTCCGCTCGCCCCTTGCGCCAGTACCCCATGAACGCAACCGAGGTACGGTCCACGCCGAGGTCCCGCACCAGATGGCGGCGGATGCCCGTGATGACGCTCGACTCCCCCGCAAGCCAGGCGTACTCCTCGCCCACGCCCGTGGGCGCATCCCACACGATGCCGTCCGGCATCAGGGCGAGCTCCTCGTCGACGCGGGGAGTTCCCGCGCGCGCACGGCCCCACTCCTCGACGGCGCTCGTGAGGAGGGCGCCGTGCGGGTTGTCGTCGCGGGCGAGCCAGCGCACCTCCACACCCGAGGCCGTCGTGACGGGCACCGCGTCTGCGGCGGTTGGCACCTCGATGAGTGCGAGCCCCGACATGTGCTCGCCGAGCCGCTCAATGATGGAGCAGATGGCGGGCACGGCGGTTTCGTCCCCCGCGAGGAGCACGTTGGTGGCAGTGCCCGGCTTCCATTCGATGCCGCGACCGGATGCCTCGCCGCGCGAGTCCGGGCCCACGATGATGAGCGGGTCACCGATGGCCGCGGCATCCGCCCATGCCGATGCGGGACCCTCCGTGCCGTGCAGCACGAAGTCGACGTCGATCTGCGACAGCTCGGGACGCACCGCCCGCACGCTGTAGGTGCGGATGGGATTGCGGTCGGCGTCGGGCAGTTCGCGCCAGCGACGTACCCACGACATTCGGTCGTCCCCCGGGTCGTCGAAGAGGCCGAAGTCGCTGTAGCGGTCGCCCGGCAGGGGCAGGACGAGCTTGATGCGCTGGTCGTGACCGTCCGTGCCGAAGTGGCACAGCTCATCGCCCTCAAGCGTCACCCGGGTGAAGTGGGGTGTGAGGCGCGTAATGGCGGCGACGCGGGTCGCGAAGGCGCTCGTGGAAGGGCGGGCGGTGGTTGTTGTCGTCACAGGGCACTCATCTCGGCGTCGTGGGTCGTGGACGGGGTGGCGTGGTGTCGGCCGATCGGCAGCATGAGCGGCTTGCCCGAGGTCGGGTCGGTGATCACAGTGCTCGGGATGCCGAAGACGGCCTGCACGCACTCAGCCGTGAGCACCTCCTCGGGGGCACCCGCGGCGTGCACGCGCCCGGCGTCAAGCGCGATGAGGTGGTCGGCGTAGCGGGCCGCCATGTTGAGGTCGTGCAGCACCATGACGATGGTCGTGCCGCGGCGCTGGTTGAGGTCGACGAGCAGGTCAAGCACGTCGAGCTGGTGGCTCACATCGAGGAAGGTCGTCGGCTCGTCGAGCAGCAGCACATCGGTCTGCTGGGCGAGCGCCATCGCGATCCAGACTCGCTGGCGCTGGCCGCCCGAGAGCTCGTCCACAGGGCGGTCGGAGAGCTCGAGGGTCTCGGTCGCCTCCAGCGCCTCGGCCACGGCGACGTCGTCGTCGTGCGTCCACCGCGTGAAGACGCCGTGGTGCGGATGCCGCCCACGGCCCACCAGGTCGGCGACCGTGATGCCGTCGGGTGCAATGGGCGACTGCGGGAGCAGGCCGAGCGTGCGTGCGAGCTCCTTGGCGGGCATCCGGTGCACCTGCCTGCCGTCGAGGAGCACCTGGCCGTGTCGCGGCGCGAGCAGCCGTGACATCGAGCGGAGCAGAGTCGACTTGCCGCACGCGTTCGGGCCGACGATGGCCGTGATGCGACCGGCGGGCACGGTCAGGTTGAGCCCCTCGATGACGGTGCGGTCGCCGTAGCCGAGCGTCAACTGCTCGGCCTGGAGTGTATGGGTGGTGGTCACAGTGAGCCTCCCGCGCGGTTGGTGCGGACGATGAGATAGATCAGGTAGGGGGCGCCGAGCACGCCCGTGACGACTCCGACGGGGAATCTCGTGCCGAAGGCGTACTGCCCGAGGAGGTCGGCGACGAGCACGAGCAGCGCGCCGACCAGGGCGGCCGGCAGGAGCAGGGAGCCGCGGGGTCCGATGAGCCGTGCCGCGATGGGCCCCGCGAGGAATGCGACGAAGGCGACAGGGCCGGCGGCGGCGGTCCCGAAGGCGATCAGCCCCACTGCGGAGACCACCACGAGCAGGCGGGTGCGCTCGACCCGCACGCCCAGGGCCGCCGCCGTGTCGTCGCCAAGCTGCATGGCGGAGAGGTTCCGCGAGGCCCCGAGCAGGAGGGGGCCGAGCACAACGAGAGCAAAGAATGCCGGGATGGCCTGCTCCCACGAGGCGCCATTGAGACTGCCGGTGAGCCAGCGCAGCGCCTCCTGGAGGTCCCACTGGCCGGCCTGCGAGAGCGTATAGGCGGTCACGCTGCGCAGCATCGCGGCGATGCCGATTCCGATCAGGATCAGGCGGGTTCCCGCGACTCCGCCCCGGTAGGCGAGACCATAAATGAGGAGGGCAACCCCGAGCGACGCGGCGATCGCGAGCGCCGAGACGCCCGTCCCGCTCAGCGAGAACATGATGATTCCCACCGCCGCCGCGGCGCTCGCGCCCTCGCTGATGCCGATGATGTCGGGACTCGCGAGCGGGTTGCGAAGCATGGTCTGGAACGCGACGCCCGCGAGACCGAAGCTGAGCCCCACGACGATCGCGAGCACCGCCCGGGGCAGCCGCAGCCAACCGACCGTGAAGGAGGCGCCCGCGACATCGTCGCCGAGGATGACCCGGACCACGTCGGCGGGCGGGTAGAAGGTCTGCCCCACCATGAGGCTGACGGCGAAGACGATGGCGATGGCGGAGGCGAGCACCGAGATGACAACTCCGCGGCGGAGGGCGCGCTGATCGCGGAGGGCAGCGACCCTCTCGACCGACTCTGGAGCGGCCTGCATCAGCCCGCTCACAGTTCACGCACCTTCTGGCGGCGCACAACCGCGATGAAGAACGGCGCACCCACGAACGCCGTGATGATTCCCACGTCGATCTCGCTGGGCCGCGCGACGATGCGGCCGAGCACGTCGGCAGCGACGAGGAGCCCGGATCCCGTGAGGGCCGAGAAGGGCAGCAGCCATCGATGATCGACGCCGACGAGGAGTCGACAGAGGTGCGGGATGACAAGACCGACGAAGGCGATGGGCCCCGCGACGGCGGTCGCCGCCCCGCACAGCATGACAGAGCCGATGGCTGCGGCAGCACGCGCCGTCGCCACTCGTTCGCCAAGCCCCGCCGCGACATCGTCGCCGAGAGCCAGCGAGTTGAGGCTGCGCGCCGAGAGCATGCTCACCACGAAGCCGACGACGAGGAACGGCACGGCGTGCTGCATGTTCTCGAAGTTCGCGCCGCCGACTCCCCCGATCTGCCAGGAGCGGATGTTCGCCGAGATGTCCCCGCGCGGCAGCGCCACCGCGATGATGAACGACGCGAGGGCGGCGGATGTCGCGGCTCCCGCCAGCGCCAACTTGAGGGGTGTCGCACCCCCACGCCCCATCGAGCCGAGCACATAGACGAGCACGGCGGTGATGCCCGCGCCCGCAATGGCGGCCCAGATCTGGCCCACCGCGCTGCCGATGCCGAACCAGGCCATCCCCGTGATGACGGCGAGCGAGGCGCCCATGTTGATGCCGAGGATGCCAGGGTCACCCAGCGGGTTGCGCGTCACCCCCTGCATGACGGCACCCGAGACGGCGAGCGCCGCACCCACCAGAATGGCGAGCACGGTGCGCGGCACGCGCGTGTAGACGGCGGCCTGCTCGATCGTGTCGATGGAACCGCCGACACCCGCGAGAATGTCGGCCCACGTGACATCCCGCGACCCGATCGCGACGGATGCGACGGCGAGCGCCACGAGCACCGCCGCGACCACGAGAAGCCACAGCAGACGCACTCGGGTCGGGCGTCGCAGGATCGCGACGCCCGACTCGGGTGGGCTGACGGCTGTGGTCACGCTGTGACGATCACTCCGCCTTGTCGGCGGCCTCGGCGAGAAGCGCCAGGTAGTCGTCGAGCACCCACGAGATCGCGAGCGGCGTCGGGTTGGCGGCCGTGCCGAGCGGGCTCGAGCCGGGGAGCGAGACGATGGCTCCGTTGGCAACGGCCGGCATCTGCGAGAGGAGCGGGTCGCCCTCCAGCGTCGCGACGAGCTCCTCATCGCCGTAGGTCACGATGATGTCGACGTCGGCGAAAGTGTCGACCTGCTCGGCGCTGATGGTGCCCGAGTAGGCGCCCTCCTCCGAGGCATCCGTCACGCTCTGCGGTGTGCTGAGGCCGAGGTCCTCGAAGAAGGCGGCGCGGGTGTCGAACATCGTGTAGAAGCTGACCTCGCTCAGGTCGGCCGGGTCGACGTGGGTGAGGAACATGGTGTTCTTGCCCTCGAGCTGCGGGTACTCGGCGAGCGAGTCCTCGATCTCCTGCTCGATGTCGGCGACCAGCTGCTCGCCCTCCTCGGCCATGCCCATGCCCGCGGAGTTGAACTCGATCACGTCACGCCAGGACGTGGCCCACGGCGCCTCGGGGTAGGCGACGACGGGGGCGATCTCGCTCAGCGTGTCGTAGTCCTCCTGCGTGAGGCCCGAGTACGCGGCGAGGATCACGTCGGGGTTCGTGTCGGCGACGGCCTCGAAGTCGATGCCGTCGGTCTCATCGAAGAGCACGGGGGTCTCGGCGCCCAGCTCCTCAAGCTTCTCCTCGACCCAGGGCAGGAGGCCATCGCCGTCATCGTCGCCGAAGTTCGCGGCCGCCATGCCGACCGGCACGACACCGAGCGCGAGCGGCACCTCGTGGTTGGCCCAGTTGACGGTCGCAATGCGCTCCGGGTTCTCGGGGATGGTCGTCGTGCCGAGCGCGTGCTCGATCGTGATGCCACCCTCGGCGGCGTCGTCGCCCGCGGCATCCGTCGTGCCGTTGCAGGCGGCGAGAGTGAGGGCGGCGGCGACGGCGATACCCGCAGTGGCGACGGCGCGACGTGAACGCATAGGGTGCTCCAATAGTGAGGGGATGCCGACGGCGCATGCTCTCGGGGGCCGGTCGACTTAGGTAAGGCTCACCTTAGAGTGAGCGAGGCGTTCTCTGCAACTCGGTGTCCTCCGCAACGCGGGACGCAGCACGGGCGGCGCGCCATCTGATTCGGAGGAGAATCTGCGCGACGCGCCGCTGAAGCGGGCGGGAGGGCGGCGTGTCGCGCGAATTCTCCTCCCGAACGTTGGTGGAGAGGGAGCGGAGGGAGACGGCCTCCTACCCCTTCACTGCCCCCTGCGTCACCCGCAGACCGGTCGCGGGCCGGCGCATGTCAATCGCGTGATGGTCCCCTAGTCGGCGGGCATGAGCATCCACAGCGCAATGTAGGCGAGCACGGTCGCCCCCACGAAGAGGGTGCCGACCACGACGAGGATGCGCAGCAGCGCGACATCCCAGCCGAAGTGCAGCGCGATTCCGGCACACACGCCGCCGAGCATCCGTCCAGATCGGGCTCTCGTGAGTCTCATGGGGCGACTCTCGCATCTCCCACGGGGTTCGTCTACCCCTCCGCACACCGGCGCAGCGTCGCCCGGCGCCGCGTTGCGGTGTTTTGTGCGCGATGCGGCGGCAGAATGTGCCGCGCCGCGCAGAAAACACCGCAACGTCGGGAAGGGCGGCTTCGTTCACCCCGAGCATCCGCTCGTACAGCGCGGTGTTTTCTGCTCAACGCTGCGGCACGCGACCGCGCGTTGAGCAGAAAACACCGCGCTGATGGGACGAGGGCCGGGCGGGACACGGGGGCCGGGGCGGGCGGGCGGGCGGCCGAACGGGCAGGACAGGCGGGCGGGCGAGCGGGCAGGGCGGTCGGGACGGGCGGGCGGGACGGGCGGGCCGCCCGGACCGCTCCGCCCCCTACGCCCCGAGCTGCTCCGCCACCTTGCGCGCTCCGCGCACCGCGATCGCGACACTCATGAGGGTGGGGTTCATTGCGGTCGCGGTCGGGATGAGCGCGTTGCCGCCCACGACGAGATTCTCAAAGCCCCAGACGCGCGACCACGGGTCGGCGACCGAGGTGCCGTCGTCGGCCTGGCCCATCCGCATGGTGCCCTGGTAGTGCAGGCTCGAGCCGTTGGGCAGGAGCCGGGGCTCGGCGATGAAGGTGCCGAGGGTGTCGCCGACGCGGCGGAGGCGAACCGTGGCATCCGCCACTTCGGCCTGCTCCTGCTCGGTGAGCTCGTACTCGATCGTCATGTTGGGGAAGCCGCGGTAGTCGAGCTCGTCGTCGTGGAAGGTCACGCCGTCCTCCACCCGGGGGTGCTTGCGCAGGCCGTATCCCATGTTGACGTAACCCCAACGGTTGCCTGAGTGCGGATGCTCGGGGTCGAGCGGGAACGGCGGCTGCTCGGCATACATGATCTGCAGCGAGTAGGGGTGGTCGGGCTCCGAGTAGGGGATGCGGTTGACGGCCGCGACGGGGTCGGCCGGGTTCTTGGCGCGGCGGGCGAGTTCCTGGTCGAGGTCGGCCTCGCTCGCGAAGCGGCGCATCCGCTCGCCGTCGAGGGCTACGGTCGAGATCACGACGGGGTGCTCCGTGAGGTAGCGACCGAGCGCCGCGGGGCGGATGCCAGATGCCCAGAGCAGCTGCGGGGAACGGAACGCGTCCGCCGCCACCACGACCACGTCGGCCGCGATCGTCTCCGTCTCGCGCGTGCGCAGGTCCTCGACCGTGACACCCGTGACGACCGCGCCGTTGTGCTCGACACGGCGCACGAGCGTGAGGTCGCGCAGCTCGAAGCGGGAGGCGAGCGGATGCCCCGGCTCGATGAGCGGCCCCAGTACGACGTCGACGCCCGCCCAGCGCATGGTGCCGTCGGGCTGCGGGTCACCCGCGACCGGCAGGGTGCTCGGACCATAGCCCTCGGGGAACTCGCCCGCGAACTCCTCCTCGAGCAGCGAGCGGATGGCGGCCCCGAGCGCGGAGTCGGCGAATGCCGCGCTTTGCACGTGCAGCAGCTCCTCGGCCTTCTCGATCAAGCCATCCCACTCTTCGTCGTCGATGAACGAGACCTTCTCGCCGAACGAGGGCCGCGGTGTCGCGCATGTCCAGTGGGCTCCCTGACCGCCGACGTTGGTGGCACCCGCCGCCGCCGGGAAGGTGGGCGCGTGCGCCGAGCCCTCGCCGCCGAAGTCGAAGAGGTGGGTGCCCTGCCGGGCCGTGAACATGCCCTCGACGACCGCAGCGGCGGGGATGCCGAGCGTCTCCCGGTGGGCGCCCGCCTGCGGCCCCTGCGACATCTCGCGCGCGAGCGCCTTCTTCTCGGGGTCGGCGATGTTGCGCACACTCTCGCCGGGCCGCTCGGTGACCTGCGGGCCCGCCTCGAACATGACGACACGGGCATTCGGTGTCGACTCGAGGATGATGCGCGCGTAGGCCGAGCCGATGGGTCCGCTGCCGACGATGGCGACGGTGGGGTTCTGCGTCATGGCGACTCCAGTTCTTTGGTGGCGAGATCAGTTGCAGGGGCACCGGCGGGTGCATCGGATGCTGCAGGCTCATGCTGCGCGTCATCCGAGAGCGTGCCGCCCGGGAGGAGGATGGCGGCGACGAGGCCGACCAGGTAGGTCGCCGCGAGCGCCGCGAAGACGGGTGAGAAGACGCTGCCGTAAATGTCGGCGATCTCCGCCTGCACGGCACCGCTCTGCTCGTGCACGAGCTGAGGGGTGAGGCCCGAGTGGTCGAGGAAGCCCGGTAGCCGCCCCGAGACCCCCGTCGCCACGACGACACCGATGATGGCCGTCGCGACGGTGGATCCGACCTGACGGACGAGGTTGATGGTGGCCGTGACGCTGCCCACGTGGCGTCGCTCGACCGCGCTCTGCACGACCGCAAACACGAGACTCATGAAAGCACCCGTGCCGAGCCCGACGACCGCCATGACGACCATAGGCACCCACAGCGGCATGCCGACGGGCAGCGCCGCCATCACCACGAAGCCGCACATCCCCATCGTCGTGCCGAGGATGGGGAACAGCCGGTAGCGGCCGGTGCGGCTCGCGAGCCAACCAGTGAGGAGGTTACTGACGAGCATCCCAAACACGGTGGCGATGGGGATGAGACCCGAGACGGTCGCCGAGGTGCGGTAGGTCATCTGCACGTAGGTGGGGAGGTACGCCGTGACCGAGAAGAGGCCCACGCCGATGATCGCCGAGAGGGCGAGGCCCGCCGCGATCGTGCGATTGCCGAACATCCGCAGGGGAACGAGCGGGTCGGCGACCCGCAGGTCGATCACGACGAACGCCACGCCCGCGACGGCTGCGAGGGCGAAGGCGGCCACGGCGAGCGCCACGGTCTCACCCTCCGTGGCCCACGTGACTCCCAGCACGAGCGCGAGTAGCGCGACCGTGAAGGTGATGCTGCCCGCGTAGTCGAAGCGCGAACGGATGCCGCCCTCCAGCGTAGGCACGGCGGCAGCGGCGAGCGCGACCGCGGCCAGGCCGAGGGGCACGTTGAGCCAGAAGATCCACTGCCAGCCCCAGTAGTCCGTGATCGCGCCGCCGATGACGGGCCCGACCAGAATCGCGATGGGGAAGGCGGCGCCGATGATCGCCATGTAGCGCGGGCGCTGCCGGGGGCTCGTGACGTGGGCGAGGATCGTCTGCGAGAGCAGCTGCAGGCCCGCCGAGCTCACGCCCTGCACGACGCGGGCGGCCACGAGCACGCTCATCTCCTGCGCGAAACCGCACGCGAGGGAGGCGAGGGTGAAGACGAGCACGCACGCGAGGAACACGCGCTTGGGCCCCATGAGGTCGGCGAGTTTGCCGAGGATGGGCAGCATGACGGTGGCCGCGAGCGTGTAGCCGACCACGATCCAGCTCATGTGTTCGAGCGCGCCCAGCTCTCCCGCGATGGTCGCGAGGGAGGTCGAGACGATCGTGTGGTCCAGCGCGCCAAGGAACGAGACGGTCAGCAGTGCTGCGACGAGAAGGCGGAGCCTGAGTGGTGAAAGTGACATAGTGCGGTGACACCCGTGAGAGCGGGTCCCTCGACGCGACCGTGTGTGCCCCGTCCGGAAACCGGCGTTCGGGAACGGGCCTTTCAGACCCCGACGTCTCCTTCAGATTAGCGGAGCTTTAGTTTGAAAACAACTAAAGCGTGCCACTGATCGATCGAAGTGCGTGGATGTCGCGGGCAAAGCCCTCCGCATCGTGCAACGCCTCTCCCCCGCCGACGGCCGCGAGGGCCCGCCGCAGCGAAAGCCGCTCGCGCGACTCGAAGCGGCGCGGCAGCGTGCGCGAGCCCGTGGAATCCTCGACCCGCACCCGCATGAGGTTCGCCGCAGCATCCGTCACGACCTCGACCCGCTCGCCGCCGAGCGCGAGCACACGGATGCTCGGCCCGCCCAGCCCGCTCGCGAGCTCCGTCACGAGCAGGGACGCCGGCATCCCGCCGCCCGCGAGAAGCTGTGCGAGCGCAGCACGCCCCGAGCGCCGAGACGCCACAACCTCGCACCCACCCCGCCCGAGCACGCGAAGCCATCCGAGAGCGTCCGCCACGACGTGCGCCGACTCCCCCGCGGGGACGATGCACTCCGCCGTGAGCGCGAGCGGAAGCTCCTCGGGTGCCGCCGCGCCCAGTTCGGCGCACAGGTCGGCCCGGAACCACGGACGGTCGAGCACGATCGGCACCCGGCGCGCGATCCGCTCGAGCGAGTCGAGATCGACAGAGGGGTCGGGGTCGGCGACGACCAGCGCAGTGGCGCCCGCCTCGATCTCCCGGGCGGCGGCGCTCACCCAGTCACCCGCGCCGGGCACGACCACGACGGCGCCGCGCGACTCCTCCGCTTCAGCCAGTCGTCGCGGGAGCTCTGCGCAGGCGTGCCGGTAGCGGGCATCCGTGCACCTCAGCACAACGGGGGCGGTCATCGGCGTCCCCCCTCGCGGATCGCGTGAGCCGCGGCATCCGCCAGTTCGATCGCGTAGAGGGCGTCGTCGAGCAGTTCCGCGTACTCGATGCTGTCGGTGCCATCGAGAGCGTGGAGCAGGGCGCACCACTCCTCCACGTAGCCGTCACTCGGGTCGAGCGGGTAGCCGTTGATGCGGCCGTCGGGTGTGCGCACCGTGACATTGGCGCTGCCAGCATGAACGAAGGCGGGCGGAAACTCGACGTCGATGCGGTCGAGCGAGGTCATGACCGACATCCGCCAGAGGGCGTCGGCGCCACCCGGCACCATGACGGCCGTGAGTTGCACGAGCACCTCGCCCGCCTGGTATCCGATCGAGTAGCCAATGGGGGCGATGGGGCGGGCAAAGACGATGCGCGGCGCATGGGGAGCCAGATCGCGCAGGGCCGGCAGGTCGTGGATCGCGAGCCCCAGCACGAGCTGCCGCACGATGCCCGCCGCGACAACCGGGTCGCCCCAGTCGGGCCGCGGCCGCTGAGGAACGGCGGATGCCTCGGGCTCGGCCACGACCTCGTGGTAGCGGCCGTTCGGGGGCAGCGCGGCGGTCACGCTGAGGGCGCGCACCTCGCCGCCCGAGGCGAGCAGGTGGTGCTTGGTGCGGTTCCAGGCAGGGTCGAAGAGGTGGTTGGTGCCGATGATGAGGGCGGTTCCGGATGCCCGGCACGCGTCGATCGCAGCCTCCGCGTCTTCACGACTCAGCGCCAGTGGCTTCTCGCACAGGATCGCCCGCTTTCCCGCCGCGACCGCCGCGAGGATCTGCTCTGCGTGGCGCTCGGGCGGGCTGCAGATCGCGACGACCTGCACCTCGGAGTCCGCGAGGAGCTCGGCGCTGCCGGTCGAGGCGCGCACGCCGAGGCGCGCACCGAGTGCCGCGGCCCGGCCGCTCCCCGAACCCGAGACGTGCACGACGCGGAGGTGCTCGGCGAGGCGCGCGAGTGTCGGGATGTGGAGAGCCTCGACGCCGGGCCCCGCTCCGATGAGTCCAACGCCGTAGGGCACAGGGCACCTCTCTCCATCGAGTTCGCTTAGGTCGGAAGCATACCTAAGTAGTGGGCGAATCGAGCAACAACGCTGCAAAAAGCACCCGCTTGAGACATCCGCTGTGCCAGAATCAAGCATGGCTAGCGACGCGACACTACGTTTCAGCGCCCAGACCGACGAGGTGACGAGCCTGCTGCACATCGTCAACATGGTGCGACGCGGAGACGCCACCACCCGCCCCGAGATCGGACGCATCACGGGGCTGGGCCGCGGTGTCGTCACGCAGCGTGTCGAGCAGGCCATCTCGCTCGGCTTCTTGGAAGACGGCGCCTTCGGCCCCTCCTCCGGTGGGCGCGCCCCCCGCACGCTGCGCTTCCGCACCGAGCAGGGACGCATCATCATCTGCGCGCTGGGAGCGCTCCACATCCGCGTGGGCATCGCCGAACTCGATGGCGAACTGCAGTACGAGAAGCACGAGGCCTGGGACATCGCTCGCGGCCCCGCCGAGACGCTCGACCGGGCCATGGCGATGATCGACGAACTGCTCGACGACGTGCCTGCGCTTCCCATCTGGGCCATCGCCGTCGGCCTACCCGGACCTGTCGACTTCGAACGCGGCCGCCCCGTCGCCCCGCCCATCATGCCGGGCTGGAACGGCTTCGATGTGCGCCGCCGCTTCGAGCAGCGTTATGCCGCACCCACGTGGGTCGACAACGACGTCAACCTGCTCGCGCTGGGCGAGCGCGCCCGCCGCAACGCCGAGCGCACCGACCTCATCTACTGCAAGGTCGGCTCCGGCATCGGCGCCGGCCTGCTCTCACAGGGCCGCATCCACCGTGGTGCCAACGGGGCGGCGGGTGACATCGGCCACGTGCGCGTGCGCGACTCCGATGTGCAATGCCGCTGCGGCAAGACCGGATGCCTCGAGGCCGTCGCCGGCGGATGGGCGCTCGTTCGCGACGCCGAGCAGGCCATTGCGGAGGGGGCGAGCGGTCCGCTCGCGCAGGCCGCTGCCGCGGGGACCTCGCCCGACCCGACCGGAATTGCCCGGGCGGCCGAGGACGGCGATGCCCTTGCGATCTCGCTCATCCAGCACTCGGCACGCGTCGTCGGCGAATCCATCGCCGCCCTCGTCAACATGTTCAACCCGGGCGTCATCGTGATCGGCGGCGCCGTCGCCGCGGCGGGCGAGGTATTCCTCGCGGAGGTGCGGCAGCGCGTCTACGAGCTCTCGCTGCCCTTGGCGACACGAGACCTCAACATCGTGCAGTCGATCGATGACCTGCGGGAGCCGCTTCGCGGGGGTGCCGAGCTCGCGGTCGAGCAGCTCTTCGACGTCACCTTCCCGCGCTGGTTCGCGCACGGCACGCCCAAGCTCGAGGCGATCCGCCAGCCCGACGCCGCGTAGCAGGCGTGCGCTGCGGCGGGGTGCCGCCGCAGCATCCGCCGCACACTTTTGGCGATGCGGGGCGGGGCGAAACCGCAGCATCCGCCGCGCCCGCGCCGCGGCCCTCGCAACAGCGCGGTGTTTTCTGCTCAGCGCGACGGCCGTGGAGGCCGCGCTGAGCAGCAAACACCGCGCTGTCGGGGATTTGCCCCGTTACTTCGTGGAGAACGCCGCGTCGAACGCGGCCCCCGAGGGCTCGTAGCTCGAGAGCTTGCGCACGAAGCCGAGGGCCTCGGGCGCGCCGACGAGCCGGTCCATGCCGGCGTCCTCCCACTCGACCGAGAGCGGGCCCTGGTAGCCGATTGCGTTCAGCATGCGGAACGAGTCCTCCCACGGCACGTCGCCGTGGCCCGTCGAGATGAAGTCCCAGCCGCGCCGCGGGTCTGCCCACGGCAGGTGAGACGAGAGTCGACTGTTGCGTCCGTTGTTCAGCCGCTTCTTCGTGTCCTTGCAGTGCACGTGGTAGATGCGGTCCTTGAAGTCCCACAGGAAGCCGACGGGGTCGAGATCCTGCCACACCATGTGCGAGGGGTCCCAGTTGAGGCCGAATGCCTCGCGGCGCCCGATCGCCTCGAGGGCGCGCACGGTCGTCCAGTAGTCATAGGCGATCTCGGAGGGATGCACCTCGTGGGCGAAGCGCACGCCGACCTCATCGAAGACGTCGAGGATGGGGTTCCAGCGGTCGGCGAAGTCCTGGTAGCCGGCATCCACCATCGCCTCGGAGGCGGGCGGGAACATGGCGACGTACTTCCAGATCGACGAGCCCGTGAACCCCGTGACGGTCTTCACGCCGAGCTTCGCGGCGAGGCGAGCCGTGTTCTTGAGCTCCTCGGCCGCTCGCTGCCGCACGCCCTCGGCGTCGCCATCACCCCAGATGCGGTCGGAGAGGATGTCGCGGTGCCGCTGATCGATCGGGTCGTCGCAGACCGCCTGCCCCTTGAGGTGGTTGGAGATGGTCCAGACCTTCAGGCCATTGCGCTCGAGCACGTCGAGCTTGCCCTGTACGTACTCGTCGTCGTCCCAGCGCCACGGGTCGAGGTGGTCTCCCCAGCACGCGATCTCGAGGCCGTCGTAGCCCCACTCGCCGGCGAGGCGGGCCACCTCCTCGAAGGGCAGGTCGGCCCACTGGCCAGTGAAGAGGGTGATGGGTCGCGTCATCGTCGTCTCCTATCCCACGGTCACGGGGTTCGCGACGCGAACCCAGCTTGATTCATTCTCGGAGCTCTGCTCCACCGCCGCGAGCACGCGCTGCACGCCGAGGCCCTCCGCGAAGGTGCCGTGCGGGTCGACGCCCGCGACGATGCCCTCCACGAGGTCCTTCACCTGGTGCGAGAAGCCGTGCTCGTAGCCCAGCATGTGTCCCGCCGGCCACCATCCCTCAAGGTACGGATGCTCGCCCTCCGTCACGAGGATGCGCGTGAAACCCTGCAGCTCGGCGGGGGCGGTGCGGTCGTAGTACTGGAGGGTGTTGAGGTCTTCAAGGTCGAAGGCGAGCGCGCCCTTGTCGCCCGAGACCTCGACCGTGAGCGCATTCTTGCGCCCCGTCGCGAAGCGGGTGGCTTCAAAGGAGGCGAGAGCTCCGCCCGCGAGGCGGCCTGTGAAGATCGCCAGATCGTCGACCGTGACCTCGCCGTAGCCTTCGCCCGCCGTGCCGGAGAGGCCGCTGCTGGAGGCCGGCAGGGGACGCTGCTTGACGATCGTCTCGACAACGCCGGAGACGGACTCGACGGCGAGCCCCGTCACGAACTGCACGAGGTCGATCGCGTGGGCGCCGATGTCGCCGAGCGCGCCGGAGCCCGCGTGCTCCTTCTGTAGCCGCCAGGCGAGGGGCGCCCGCGGGTCGACCAGCCAGTCCTGGCGGTAGCTCGCGCGCACCTGCTGCACCGTGCCGACCTTGCCCTGCGCGATGAGGTCGCGAAGGAAGGTGACGGCGGGCACTCGGCGGTAGGTGAAGCCCACCATTGCACGGATGCCCCGCTCGGCAGCGCGGGACGCTGCGGCCTGCATCGCCTCAGCCTCGTCCACGGTGTTGGCGAGGGGCTTCTCGCAGAGCACGTGCTTACCCGCGTCGAGGGCGGCGATCGCGATCTCGGCGTGCGAGTCCCCCGGCGTGACGATGTCGACGATGTCGATGTCGTCACGGGCGATGACCTCGCGCCAGTCGGTGGCGCTTTCGGCCCAGCCCCACTGCGTCGCGAAGCCGGCCACGGCATCCGTGTTCCTGCCGACAACGACGGCCATCTCGACGGCTGCCGGGAGGTCGAAGGCGCGGGGGGCCGTCTGCCAGCCCTGCGAGTGCGTAGCGCCCATGAAGCCGTAGCCGATCATGGCGACGCGCAGCGGCCGGCTCATGCGAGCACGACCTCTCGTTCGACGGGCACGCGGTTGGTGACGTAGCGTCCCGGTGCGATCTGCATGTAGAGCAGGCGCATCGTCAGCACGACCTCGACCGTGAGCTTTTCGCCGGGCACCACATCGCGCCCGAGGTCGATCACGATGTCGGGGCGGTCGGCCACGAACCAGAGGGTCTCCCACTGCTCGGGCAGTTCGTCGACGCGAAAGCTCCGGCCCTCGAGCACGAAACGCAGGCGGTCCCTGGCGATCGCCTCGCCGTTGACGGATGCCGCGACATCGTCGACCGCGGAGAGCCAGAGGCTGCGGTACCAGGGCAGCTGCACCGAGACGGCGATGCCGCCGTCGACCCGACGGACATGCTTCTCGGAGAAGAGGGAGTTGTGGGTTGCCATGGTGGTCTCCTACTTGGTCACGGCGCGGTCGGCGACGGTGTCTTCGATGGCGCGGCGCATGAGTGCGTGCTGCTTCTTGACGAGGTCGACGGGGTCGGACTCGCCCAGGTCGGAGAACGCGTGGCCCTCCCACTCGCTCGAGAGGTAGCCCTCGTAGCCGCCCTCGACGAACTGCCGCACGATGCGCGGGATGTCCATCGCGGGCTCCTGCCCGGTCTCGTCGATGTCGAAGAACTTGGCGTGCACGTGGAACATCTGCGGCATGATGTCGAGCCATTCCTCCGGCTCGACCAGTCCGTGCATGTTGAATGCGAGGCGCGTGAAGGGGCCGAACTGCGCACTGTCGAAGTTCTCGCTCGCGAGGAAATCCTCGAACTCCTGGTTGCGCACGTGCATGGGGAGGGGCTTGCGCCAGATCTCGTCCATGACGGTGAAGTACTTCTCGGGCATCCCCATCTGCCGCAGAGTGCGCAGCAGGGTCGGCGAGAGGCTGTGCATGGTCGAGGAGAAGTCGGCCGTGAAGCCCAGCCGCTCCGAGCCGAGCTCGTCGTAGAGTTCGCGGATCTGCACGATGTGCGGGTCGTTGGGGCCCTGCGGTGCGTGGATCTCGTAGCCGAGGATCTGGTCGTACTTCTCCGCGAGCGGAAGAAGACTGCGCAGCAGCTCCTTGCCGGCCGATCGGATCACGATCTTCTTGAAGCCGAGCACATGCGCCGTCTTCAGCTGGCGCGCGAAGAAGTCGTGCTCCTCCTCGGGGGTCATGTCGCGATCCTTGCGGCGCCCCATGTCGAGGTTGGTTCCGACCGCGCTCGGCTCGAGGCCGTAGCGCTCCATGCTGTCGTGCCAGAGCCGCACGAAGTCCTCGTCGACGTCGGGGTAGGTGCGCAGCATCTGGGCGATGTTGAACTCGACGCCCGTGCCGAGGCCCTCCTCCGCGACGGCCTTGATGAGCGTCTCCGGGGTATAGAGCCCCGCGGCGAACTCCGAGGTGAGCGAATAGAGGGTGATGCCGAGCTTGATGCCGGTGCCGGCGATGCCGGAGGTGTCAGTCATTGGTCTTCCTTGCAGTTCAGCGGGTTACGGGCTGTGCGAGGTGGGCGGCGAGCGCGGAGCGGGCCTCCGCGGCATCCGTGATCATGCGCGAACCGGCGTTCTCGGCAGCGGAGCGCTGCACGGCCTGCTCGGCGCGGACGATCTCGAAGGCGTCCTGCCAGTTGTTCCAGTGCCATCCCTCGTATTCGCTCGAGACGGCACCGGAGTAGCCGTTCTCCACGAGGAGGCGGATGAGGTCGCGCACGGGCACGGACGGCTCCTCGCCGTTCTCGTCGATGCCGAAGAACTTGCCGTGCACGTGACGGATCCACGGCATGATCTCGAGCCAGTCGTCGACGCGGGCGGGACCGAAGAGCCCCGTGCCGTTGATGCCGAAGTCGATGCCGAGGTCGGAGCGCCCATGCTGGGCGGCGAGCCCGATGAAGGAGCCGAAGCGTTGTCCGTGCTCGGCCTGGTCGGCGGGCGGGCCCTGCTCGTAGTAGCGATCCCACAGCTCGACGACCTTGGCGAGGAGCTCCTCGCTGGCGCCGCGGCGGCGGTATGCCTCGAGCGCCGAGGGGGCGAAGCCGGAGACGGTGGCGCCCCAGTCGGCGGTGAAACCGAGGTAGGGCGAGCCGACCTTCTCGTAGCGGTCGCGGAGGGCGAGGATGCGCGGGTGCGATGCGTACTGGTCGGCGTGCACCTCGAGCGCCAAAGTCACGCCGTGCTTCTCGGCGATGGGGGCGAGGCGCTCCATCGAGTCCGGCGTGATCGAGATCTGCACGCGGGCGATGGGGAAGCCAAGCTTTGCCGCCGCCTCGATCTGGCGCGTCATGTAGGCGACAAGCTCGTCCTGGTCGAGCAGGCGGTCGCGGTGGATGCCGATGTCGGCGTTGATCGCGAGCGAGGTGGTCACGAGGCCCTGCTCCTCGACGAGATCGCGGAACTCGCCCGCGAAGCGATCGTCGATGGCGGGGAAGCCGCGGAAGCTCGAGAAGCCGATGATCTCGAGGCCGGGCCCGTAGCCCTCGGCCGCGACCTTGCGAATGAGCCCCTCGAGGTCGTATTCGCGGCCGTGGAAGGCGCGGGTGAAGCTGTAGAGGGTGACGCCCTGGATGGGGGTGCCGAGTTCGGACGCGGTCATGCTGCCACCGCCTTCATGGTCTTGGTGCTGTTCTCTTCAATGTGCAGCGTCTCGCCGTCCCCGATGATGATGTAGGGGATGTAGACGGTGAGGTCGACACGCACCTCGTGCTCCGCGTCCCCGTCGATCGCGAGGTCGCCCGACAGCACGGCGGAGTCAGTGGGGAACCACCATTCCTCGGTGTTGCTCGAGAGTTCGGCGAAGGTGAACTCGCGGCCGTTCATCCGCCAGCGCAGCGAGTCGACGGGCGCCTCGACGCCGTCGATCGTGAGCTGTGCCTGCCCGATGCAGGAGCCCGGCAGGGCCCGGTACCAGGGCAGGCGCACCTCGACGGATGCCCTGCTCCCGTCGGTCGTGAGCGTTCCCTGCTCGATGATGCGATCGGAGATCACGCTGTCCTCCTTGTCAGGAGTCGAGGCATCCACCCCGACCACTTCTTCATGGTTTTTACAGTCTAATGTCACTTTTAGACATAAGCAAACGGTTTAGCCCAGTTGCTCGACGATCCTGCGCGCTCCCCGAACCGACAGCGCGACGGCCGTGAGCGTCGGGTTGCACGCCGTGGGCGTGGGGATCACGCCATTGCCCGCGACGAAGACGCCGGGTGCACCCCAGACCTCGCTGTCGGGGCTGCAGACGCTCGTGCCGTCGTCGCTCTGCCCCATCCGCACGGTGCCCTGATAGTGCAGCGAGGAGCCGAGCGGCATCGTGAAGGGCTGCGGGTCGAGCGGCTCGCCGACCGCGGCGCCGAGGCGCACGATCTCCTGCCGCGCGCGCTCGATGACGGCGCGGTCGTGCTCCGTCAGCGTGTAGTGGATCGTCATGGCGGGCATGCCGTAGGAGTCGCGCTCCGACTCCGAGAATTCGACGCGATCGGATGCCTGTAGGTCCTTCGCGCAGAACAGGCCGAGGCCCACGATCGACCCCGGTACAACGGGGTCATCCTCCGCGATGGGCACGGGCGAGGCATCCAGCTGCATGATCTGGCCGTGGAAGGGCATCTCATCCGTGAACGGCACCCAGCTGACGCCGCTCTGCTCACTCACCCCGGTGCCGGCGTGACGGTCTGCGTCGCCATCGACCGCGTCGCGGATGCGCGACGCGAACACGATCTGCGCCTGGTCGTTGAGGTAGCGTCCGAGGGCGGCGGGGCGGATGCCCGATGCCCAGAGCACCTGCGGTGTGCGCAGTGCATCGGCCGCGACGACGACGAAGCGGGCCCGCACGGTGGCGGTCTCGCCCGTGCGGAGGTCCTTGACCTCGACACCCGCCGCGCGCCCCTCCTCCACGAGCACGCGCGTCACGAGGGACTCGTCATGCAGGGAGAAGTTGGGATTCGCGCGCGTCACCTCGCCCAGCACGACATCCGAGCCTGACCAGACGAGGTTGCCGTCGGGGCGGCGATGCACCGCGAGCGGCATGGGCTGCACGCGCGACTCGGCGACTCGGCCCTCGTCGACGGCTGCGCTGAGACGCTCCCGGACGAGTGCCGCGTAGGGGGATGCCTCGAAGGCATCGGATGTCACGCCGAGCAGTCGCTCCGCCTCACCGAGCATCTCGTCGAGGTCGTCGAGGAAGCCGATGCGCTCGCTGCCGCCCGGTCGCGGGCACGCACCCGTCCAGTGCGCGGACATGCCTCCCACGTTGCTCGACATGGCGGCCACGGGCAGGCCGTCCTCCCCCTCGACCTGGTATCCCCGATCGAGCAGGAAGGTGCCGGGACGCGCGCGGCGCTGCCCCGCCTTGACGGCGCCGGGATCCTTGACGGTCTCGGCGCCCGCGCCCGGGCCCTCGGAGAGCGTCTGCGCGCGCGAGCGCTCCTCGGGGTCTGGAATGTTCTTGACGTGGGCGCCGGGCGGCTGCGAAACGGTGGGGCCGACCTCGAACATCGCGACCGTGGCATCCGGAGCCCGCTCGCTCAACACGCGTGCGTAGGCGGAACCGGCCGGCCCGCTGCCCACGATGGCGACATCGACCGACTCGGGGTAGCGCGTCATGCCGACGCCGCCAGTTCGACGATGCGTCGCACAGACGCCGCCGACTCCGTCGTCGGATAGTACTCGAGGCCGATGGGGCCGTCGTAGCCGGAGACGCGAAGGTCCCCCAGGCGGGCCGGCCAGTCGATGGAGCCGGATCCGGGCTCACCGCGGCCCGGGGCATCCGCCAGCTGCACGTACTTGATCAGGTCGCCCGCGTTCTCAAGCTCTGCCGCGACATCCTCGCCCTCGACCGTGGAGTGGTAGAGGTCGTAGAGCACGCCGAAGTGCGCGTCGTCGACACCGCGCGCCACGTAGACGGCCTCGCTCGTGCGGTCGAGCAGGGCGCCGGGGTGGTCGACGCGGATGTTGACGGGTTCGAGCGCGAGCGTGATGCCAGAGCCCTCGATCTGGGCGATGGCCTTGCGGTAGATCTCGATGAGCTCGTCAAGCTGGGTCTGCCGCTTGCTGCCGCCGAAGCCCGTGCCGCTGCCGACGACGATGCGGGGGCAGCCGAGTTCATGCGCGATCTCCACGCCCTCGTCGAGCTTGCGGTAGAACTCCGAGTGGTCCTTGGGCGGGATCATGAACTGCGTGCGCGGCTCGGAGAGCTGTGCCGTCAGCTGCACGCCCGACTCCTCGAGGGCCGCCTTGAGGGCGGGAATGTCCTTGGGCTTCGCGGGCGCGTCGACGCCCGTCGGCCCCCACATCTCGACGGCGTCAAAACCGGATGCCGCGGCCGCACGCACACGGTCGTGGTAGTCCCCCGCCTCCGTGAAGAGCAGTTCGATGTTGGGTGCGAGCTGGTACATGGGTGGTCCCTTTCTGAGGCCGCCGGGTGGAGGGCTCAGCCCTTGAGTCCGCCGGCGAAGCCCTGGATGAACTTCTTCTGGGCGAAGAGGTAGAACGCGAGGATGGGGATCATGGAGACGATCACGATCGCGAAGATCTTGTTCCACGACGAGACGAGCGATCCGATGTAGTAGTACATCGTCACGGGCAGCGTCTGGTTGTCGGAGCCGCCGAGGAAGATCAGCGAGGTGAAGAAGTCGTTCCACACGATGAGGCCCGCGAGGATCGCGACGGTTCCGGTGGCGGGCGACATGAGCGGCAGCACGACGCGGAAGAAGATCTGCGTGCGGCTCGCCCCGTCGATCGCCGCCGCCTCCTCATATTCCGTGCCGAGACCCCGGAAGAACCCGGCGTAGAGGAAGATCGCCAGGGGCAGCAGCATCCCGCCGTAGAGGATGATCATGCCCCACACCGAGCCCGTCAGGCCGAGCGTGCGCGCGCCGATGTAGAGCGGCACCGTGCCGAGCTGGGTCGGCAGCACGATTGCGACGAGGAACAGGTAGTACATGGTCGTGCTCCACCGCGAGGTGCTGCGGGCGATCACGTAGCCCGTCAGCGAGCCGAGCAGCACGAGCACCGCGATGCTGCCCGCTGTGATGATGACGCTGTTGAAAAGACCCCAGAGCACGTTGGAGTTGCCGCGGGCGCTGAGCACCTCGACGAAGTTGCCGAAGTCGAGCGAGGAGGGCGGGGCCGCCGCCGACGTCGTGAAGACCTCCTGATCACTCTTGAGCGAGGTCATGAGCAAGAAGTAGAAGGGGAGCAGGAAGACGAGCGCGAGGGCCCAGAATCCGACCTCTCGCAGAGCCGTGAGCTTCGTGTAACGGAACATGTCTACGCCTCCCGGCGCTCGCCCGTCAGTCGCTGCTGGATGACAGCGAAGACGAGGATGATCAGGGTGAGGATGAGGGCGAGGGCCGCGCCGTAGCCGAAGTTGCCGAGCGCGAAGGACTCCTTGTAGACCTCGGTCGCGAGGGTCTCGGTCGCCCCCGCAGGCCCACCGCCCGTGAGGGCCATGATCTGGTCGAAGATGCGCAGCCCATTGACGAGCCCGAGGGTGGTCGCGATGGCGACGGCCGGGCGAATGGAGGGGAGGGTCACATGCCAGAAGCGCTGCCAGAGGTTGGCGCCGTCGATCGCGGCGGCCTCCTCGATCTCGACGGGCACTGCGGCGAGGCCGGCCATGTAGATGACCATTGCGAAGCCCGTGTTCTGCCAGGAGATCACGACGAGCACGATCCAGATCGCCCACTCGGGGTCCGCGAGCCAGGGCCGGATGGCCTCCTCGAGGCCGATCATCCCGAGGAAGCCGTTGAAGGGCCCGTTGTAGTCGAAGATGAACTTCCAGATGTAGGAGACCGCGAGGGGGCTCAGCACGACGGGCATGAAGAAGAGGGTGCGAAGCACGTAGCGGGACTTGAGCCCGCGGTTGAGCCCGACAGCGATGCCGAGGCCCGCGACATTCGTGATGATGACGGAGGCGATCGCGAGGAAGAGCGTGTTGCCGACGGCGCCGATCTTGGTCGGGTCGCTGAAGATCTCGACGAAGTTGTCGAGGCCGATGAGTTGAAAGGCGCCGAGGCCCGTCCAGTCAGTGAAGGCGAAGAAGCCGCCGACGGCGGTCGAGGCGTAGTGGATGCCGAGGACCAGCAGGATGCCCGGAAGGGCCCACCACCAGTGGCCGAAGGCGAGCATGCCCTGGGGGCGCTTGCGCGGGCGGCGGGCGCGGCGACCGGTCGGCTCCGGGAGCACGACCGCTCGGGTCGCGGAGGTGGGCGTCTGCGTCATGATGTCCTCTTCGTCATCTATAAGTCAGGCGGACTGCCCGGGGCTGTGTTCGCCCCGGGCAGTCCTCATGGCGATCAGCCCCAGGCCGCATCCATGGCGGAGAGCACGTCATCGATCGTGTTCTGCCCCGTCAGGAGTCCCTGCACGCCGGAGGCGAGAGCGTCGTAGACGCTCGCGTTCGGCCAGATGGTGTTGGGCAGGGGGGCGTAGGCGCCGCTCGTGAGCAGCTCGGCGGAGGACTCGTAGACCGTGCCCTCGAGCTCAAGCTCTTCGTAGCCCTTCACGGGCAGCTGCCCCGAGGCATCCGCGAAGATCTGGGCGCCCTCGGCACCCGCAACCCAGTCGAGGAAGTCCTGAGCGGCCTCCTGGTTCTCGGAGCCTTCCGTGATCGAGAGCGAGTAGTTGGAGCTCGCGAGGATGAAGGCGTCACTGTTGTCGGCCGGGAAGGGCTCGATCATGAACTGCACGCCCTCGGGAGCCGCCTGCGCGATCTCGACGGCCGAGCCGCCGGGAGCGAACGCGGCGATCGAGGTGCCGCCCGCGAGGCCGTTTGTGATGGCGTCGAAGCCGCCACCCTCGGCGCCCGGCTGGAAGCAGCCCGCCTCGTGCATGTCGATCACGGTCTGCAGGGTGTCCTGCCAGCCCTCCGACTCGGCGAAGGTCGTGTCGCCGGCGGCACGCTGCTCGTTCCAGTCGGGAGTCTCGGCGTAGACGCGCGTCGCGGAGATCGACATCGCCATGAGGCCCGTGTTGGGGGCGGCGGCACCCGCGAGGGCGACCATCGACTTGCCGGAGGCGGCGACATCCGCGCATGCGTCGAGGAAGGCGTTGAAGTCGTCGGGGAACTCGTCGACGCCGGCGTCCTGCGCCGTCGTGAGGTTCGCGACGATGCCCGTCACGGTGAAGTCGACCGGCTGGCCGTAGGTCTCACCGTCGACCTGGAAGAGGTTCTCGGTGCCCTCCGAGATGATGGCGGCGGATGCGTCGCCGAGCGGGGCGAGGAAGCCCGCCTCGGCGAGCTCGACGACCGAACGGGGCTGGCCCGCGCCCGGAACCGTCTGGATGATGTCGGTCGCATTGCCGGCCTGAAGCTGCGTGCGCACCGTCGTGTCGTAGTTGTCGTTCGGCTGGGGGTTCAGCTCGATGTCGACGCCCGGGTTCGCTTCCATGTAGGCGTTGGCGAGCGCCTCGTAGGGGCTCTCAAGGTTGTTCGAGGTTGCATAGGTGAAGGAGAAGCCGGTGGACCCGGAGTCGCCCTCGTCACCCGAGCCGGAGCATCCAGCGAGGACGAGCGCCCCGGCCACGGGGATCGCGATGAACGCCCCCCTGCGGAGTGCGGTGTGACGGTGCTGTGTCATGGCCAGCCTTTCTGACTACGTTGTCATGCTGTTCGCGCTGTCGCGAGCAGCTGGTGTGTTCCATCTTTGCAGAGATGTGTCGTTTTCACACATTAGTTTTTGCTATATCCGACATAAGCCGGAGTGCTATGCCGTGACGGCGCGCATGGAAGTGCGAATCAGGTCGTGCTGCTTGCGCACGAGCAGTAGCGGGTCGACCTCGCCGAGTTCTGCGAAGGCGTGACCCTCCCACTCGCTTGACCAGTAGCCGCGGTAGCCGCCCTCGACGAAGACGCGCACGAGCTCGGGGTAGTCGATGGCCGGCTCCTGGCCCGACTCGTCGATGTCGTAGAACTTGGCGTGCACGTGCTTGATCTGCGGCATGATGTCGCCCCACTCGCGCGGATCGACGTGGCCGTGCATGTTGAAGGCGAGGTGGGCGAAGGAGCCGAGACGACCCGGGTCGAAGTCTCGACCCTTCAGGTAGCCGATGAACTCCTCCTGGCGCTCACGCATGGGCGCATCCGTCGCCCAGATCTGCTGGAGCCGCACGATCGCCTCGTCGTCGAGCCCGGCCCGCCGCACGGCCCTCAGTAGGGTGGGCGACATCGAGTGCATGGTCGACGAGAAGTCGGCGACGAAACCGAGAAGGGGCGAGTCGAGCTCGTCGTAGAGCTCGCGCACCTTCATGATCTCGGGCGAGTTGGGGCCGAGGGGGGCGTGGATCTCGTAGGCGAGCTGCAGCTCGAGCTCCTCCGCGATCGGCAGCAGGCGGGTCAGCAGGGCGGGCTTGGCGCTCTGGATGCGCACGAGCGGGAACCCGAGCCGGTGGGCGCTGCGGAACATCTGCTCGCTGAACTCGAACTCCTCGTTGGGAGTCATGTCGCGATCACGGCGGCGCCCCATGTCGAGATTCGCTCCATAGGAACTCGCGTCGAAGCCGTGCCGGTCGAAAGCCGCCCGCCAGGTGCGCTCGAAGTCGTCGCTGACCCTCGGGTAGGAGGGGATCATCTGCGATGCCACGATCTCGATGCCGGGGCCGATGCCGAGCTCGGCCACCCGGTCGAGCAGGCCGTCGAAGTCGAACCATCCCGCGCGGAACTCCGCACTCGCCGAATAGAGGGTGAGGCCCAGCTTGAAGGGGTCTGCCTCGGTCGCGGGCGGTGGCGGGGTCACGTCACTCACCATGGCGGGGGCCGGGGCATCCCGGTCGGTGACCGTGAGCGACAGGGTCTGGCGCACGAAGTTCGGCACGTACATGCCGGGGCCGCCGTCCTGGCCGGGCGCGATCTGCATGTAGGGCAGGCGGAGCTCGCCCGCGATCGCGACCTCGTGCGTCTCGCCGAGCGCGAGGGGCTGCTCACGGCGGGCGATCAGCAGCGGGTGCTCCTGCAGGTACCAGAGCGTCTCGCTCTGCTCGGGCAGCTCCTCGAGCGCGTAGCGGCGCCCGGCGAGCTCGAATGCGAGGTCGCCTGTTGCGACATCCTCGCCATCGATCGTCACGGCGAGGCTCGTGACCGATGAGAGCCAGAGGCTGCGGTACCAGGGCAGGGTCAGCGAGAGCGCGAAACCCTCGGGGTGCTGGCGAAGGCTGTCGTCCTGAATGAGGCCGTTGGGCATTGTTGTTCCTCTTCTCGTGATGTTCAGGCGAGCTCGCCCGCGATGCGGCGCATGAGCGAGTGCTGGCGGCGCACCTGCTCGAGCGCACGCCACGGCTCCCGCTCGCCCTCGTACTCGCTCGACAGGTAGCCCGCGTAGCCCGCATCCTTGAGGGCGCGCAGCACGGGCTCCCAGGGGATCTGCTGGTCGTGCTGGTTCTCGTCGATGTCGTGGAACTTCGCCTGGATGAAGACGACGTACTTGGCGATGTCGGCGATGTCGGCTGGGTCGACGCCGATGCCGTCGAGGAAGGCGGGGCGCGTCTCGCGGGTCTCCCCCGCCCGCAGGGGGATCGGCCGGTCCTGGAAGATGCCGGTGTCGAGCAGCAGGCCGAAGTGCTTGGTGCCGGTGCGCTCGATCAGGGCGATGTAGTCGTCGACGACGGGGTGCTTGATAGGGGTCGGCGAGTGAATCTCGGGGCAGATCACGACGTCGAGCTCGGCCGCAAGGTCGAGGGAACGCTCGACCGACTCCGTCCAGATGGGGTCGGGAATGAGGTCGCTCGAGACGACGCCGATCTTGGGTCGCACGAACGAGAAGCCCAACTGCTTCGCGAGCCGCAGGTCGCGCTGCAGCGTCGCGGCACCCTCCTCCGCGGTCATGGCGCGGCCCGGGTGCAGTCGCGTGTCGATCCACGAACCGTAGTTGGTGGGCTCGAGGCGGTACTTCTCAAGCAGCCGGAACCACTCGTCGATCCAGGCCGTGCTGGGCTCGGGGTATCCCGTGACGTGGCCCTCCCCCAGGATCTCGACGCCCGTCGCGCCAACGTCGGCGACCGAGGCGAGGGTGGTCTCGAGGTCGAGCACGGTGCCGTAGTCGCCCATGTAGCTGTAGAGCGAGACGCCGTACTTGAAGGGGCCTCCCGCAGCCTCGGGGCTCAGCGTGATGTGTCGCGTCGCGCGGAACACCGAGGGCTGGTGCTCCATGGGGATGTACGACATCCGCAGCCGCAGGTCGATCGACACCTCGTGCGTGCCGTCGGGCAGGCCGCCCTCGAGGGGCACCGTCACGACCGCCGCGTCGTCGAGCTGCCAGCGGATGTCACGGCTCTCCCACAGCTCGGCGAGCGTGTATTCCCGCCCCCCGAAGCTCCACGTGGGAACGTCATGGGGCACATCCACGATCTCGCCCACCCGCACGGCGACCCCGTCGATGAGCGACGCCGCCATGCCGCGGTAGGAGGGCATCCGCAGCCTCAACTGGAAGCCGGTGATGCGGTCGCCCTCGCGCACGTTGCGGAAGCCGACGGACTGGATGAGGTCACGCTCAAGAAGCATCGTTGCTCACTCCTACTTGGTGGTGGGATCGCCCCAGCATAACGCTTATCCCTGTTTCAGGCACAAGTATGTACAGTGTTGACATAAGCGGTGCGAGCGCGACGATGCCCTCGCACGGGAAGGCACGTATGGCACTGATCGCGCTGCGCGACGACGCACTCTCCTCGACCCCCGAGGGCTTCACCCTCCGACTCGCCCTGCCCTGGATTCGTTCCATGCCACTGGCGAGCGTGCACGAACTCTCGCTCACGCTCGACGGCACGGCCGTGACACAGCTGCGCGTCAACTTCGGCGGGCGCGAGGTGGAGGCCGCGGCCCTCGCCGAGGAGACGGGCTGGTGGTTTCTGCAGGACCGGCTCCTGCTCACGGGGCCCGGGCTTCTCACTGCGGGAGAGCACAGCGTCTCCGTGGCGTTTCGGCTGCTCGTGCCCTACCTCGAAGGACCGGGCGGCGCCGCCCTCATGATCCCCTACGTGCTCGGGCGAAGCCTCACCCTCGACGCGCCCTCCCCCACACCCACCGTCTCGCGCGATGTCGCCTGACGCGGCAGATCGGAAGCCCATGCCCAACACCACGTTCCCCTGGCGGCTCTCTGCGACAGGGTTCAACTGGACCCCCGAGGTGGTGCGAGCCGAAGCATCCGCCGTCGACATCATGGTCGGGGCGGTTGCGACCGTATCGACACTCGAGATCGAGGCGGGGCAGATCTGGCGCTCCTTCCCCGACCCCGATGACCAGGAGATCGACGAGCTCCGCACTCGCCTCAACGAGGCCGGCGGCACCGTCAGCATCGTCGGTGCCAGCCTCGACGAGTGGCTGAGCCCCACCGCGCGGCGAGACGACGACGAACGCTACGCCTTCCTCGTGCCCCAGCTGCGGGCCGCGGCTCGGCTCGGCGCGGAGGGCATCCGCCTGCCCCTCGGCCAGGCCGGACCCGCGCTTCTGCGGCGCCTCCAGCCGCTCCTGCACGAGTGGGATCTCGTGCTGCTGGAGGAGATCCAGGGTTCACAGCTGCCACAGCAGGAGCCCTGCGCGAGCGCACTCGCCGATATCGATGAACTGGATGACACGCGCGTGCGTCTGCTCGTCGACACGAGCATGCTCATGCCCTCCCTGCCCCCGTCCTACCTCGACGCCCTCGCGGCATACGGCATTCCTGAGCATGTGCTCGAGCCGCTCGCGACGGACTGGAAGTCCCCCAGCTCTCTCGGCCCCGCGCGCGATCTCCTGCAGTCGGGAGGCGTGCCACCGCAGGCCACGGCGCTCTTCATGAACATGATGGTGCGTTTCGGGCGAGCCGAGGCATCCGAGCTCCGTGACCTGATCCCGATGCTCGGCGGCATCCATCTGAAGTTCTGGGATCTCGACGACGGAGATAACAGGGTCAGCGCACCGATCCGCGACCTCGGCGTCGAGCTCGCGCGCGGCGGCTACACGGGCGGAGTCTGCAGCGAATGGGGTGGACACGACTGGATCGACACCCTCACACCCTCGCAGGCCACCGCCGCCCACCTCGACCTCGCCGCCGCGGCGCTGCGCGAGGGCGCGGAACGCTTCTGACGCGGCGGGCCGCCGGAACCGGGCCCGCGTTGCTGTGTTCTTAGTGCCATGCGGTCGTCGAGAAGTGCGCATCGCACAGAAACCCAGCATCGCCAAGGGAGCGAGTGCGCCCAGGAACGCGAAAACCCCCGAACCCTTGAGGCTTCGGGGGTTTTCGCATCCGTTTCGGACTAACGCGGAGACGGAGGTGTCGTGCCTCAGGACATCCGCGACATATCTCTCACGACATCCGCGACACGTCTCTCAAGTGATCAGCGACAGGGTGGCGTGTTGCTGATGCTCGAGCATGTCGAAGGCCCGCCTCGTGCTCACCGCCCTGTTCATCGACCAGCAGTCCCCGGCCGAGGTTGCCGCCCGTTACGGAGTGCACCGCTCGTGGGTCTACCGGTTGAAGGCCCGCTACGAAGCCGAGGGAGAGGCTGCCTTCCAGCCCCGCTCTCGCAGGCCCAAGACCTCTCCCACCGGCACCAGCACCAAAACAGTCGAGTTGATCATCCGACTGCGCCGCGAGCTCGGCGGCACCGGGCACGACGCTGGACCCGACACCATCGCCTGGCACCTACGCCACCACCACCGGATTACCGTCTCCCCTGCAACCATCAGCCGCCACCTCAGCCGCGCCGGCCTAGTCACCCCGCAACCGAAAAAGCGACCACGCTCCTCCTACATCCGCTTCGAAGCGGACCTGCCCAACGAGACCTGGCAATCAGACTTCACCCACTACCGCCTCAGCACCGGAACCGACGTCGAGATCCTCACCTGGCTCGATGACCACTCCCGCTACGCCCTCTCCATCACCGCCCACCGTCCCGTCACCGCCGGAATTGTTGCGACCGTCTTCCGAAGCACGGCGACCACCTACGGCATCCCCGCCTCCACCCTCACCGACAACGGCATGGTCTTCACCACCCGCTTCGCCGGTCGAGGACGCCAAGGCGGCCGCAACGCGCTCGAGAACGAACTGCGCCGACTCCACGTCACTCAGAAAAACTCCCGGCCAGGGCATCCGACTACTTGCGGAAAGGTTGAGCGCTTCCAGCAGACCCTGAAGAACTGGCTTCGCGCTCAACACTCTCAGCCCAGCACTCCAGCTGAGCTGCACCACCTACTCGACCAGTTCCGCACCTACTACAACCAGCATCGCCCGCACCGCTCGCTGCCCCACCACGCGACACCAGCAGCGACCTACGCGGCCCGCCCCAAAGCCCTCCCGCAACAACGACGCGACAACGACACCCACGACCGCATCCGTCACGACCGGGTCGACACCAGCGGCACCGTCACCCTCCGCCACAACAGCAAACTCCACCGCATCGGCGTCGGACGACCCCACGCAGGAACCCACGTCATCCTGCTCATCCAGGACCTCGACATCCGCATCGTCAACCCCATCACCGGAGAAGTCCTGCGCCAACTGACCCTCGACCCCAGCCGCGACTACCAGCCCCGAAACCCGACAAACCCCAGAAACGACAAAAGGCCGAACCCACACAATGGGTTCGACCTGTCGCCGATCTCTTGAGAGATCACAACGCGGAGACGGAGGGATTTGAACCCTCGGTCCCCATTAAGGGGACTCCACCTTAGCAGGGTGGTGCACTAGGCCTGACTATGCGACGTCTCCAGTCACTCGACCCATCATAGCGGCACACGGCCGAGACGCCGATTCGAGGCGGATGCTCGCTAGTTGTTGACCTTCGAGCAGGTGTTCTGCGCTGCCGACTGCCCCAGCAGGCCCTCGATCACCTCGGGCTCTTCGGGCGCGGCGGTCTCCCCCGGTGCGGACGGTGTGGCGGATGCCTCGGGTTCCGTCGGCGTCTCAGGGTTCGTTGGCGGGGTTGTCGCCTCCGGGTTTGAGACGGAGCCGCGCCCCGTCTCCTCCGCCACGACCGGCTGGTCGTTCTGCAGCCGCTCCATGAGCTCCTCTGCGACGGAGCGGACGGGGGCGACCTTGCCCTCGTAGACGCCGCCGACGCCCGTCGTGGAGGGGTACTGCACGAAGGTGATGCGGTCGAGGCTCATGTTCCTGAAGACCTGGGCCATGGCGACGAGGGTCGTGATATTCGTCATGCTCGTCGACAGCGTCATCGACTGGGTCGCGGCCGTCGCGAGACGGTAGATGGCGGCCGGGTCGTCGAGCACGCCCTCCGCCGTCACCTTACGCACGAGCGCGGAGAGAAACACCTGCTGCGAACTGATGCGCCCCAGGTCGCTCCCGTCGCCGACGCCGTGGCGGCTGCGGAGGAAGGCGAGGGCGTCCTGTCCGAGCAAAGTCCAGTCCCCCGCGCTCGGCAGGTTGATGCCGGAGTAGCGGTCGATCAGGGGTCCCGTCGTGCAGACGGTGACCCCGCCGACGGCGGTCGACATGTTGACGACGCCGTTGAAGGTCGTCATGGCCGCGAAGGGGATGTCGAGCCCCGTGAGCTCCTCGATCGTGAGGGCGACGCACGGGAGACCGCCGTAGTAATAGGCCTCGTTGAGGGGCCGGGCCGACATGGAGGCGTAGCGCCCCTCGCCATCCTCGCGTGGGCAGGAGGGAATGGGCACCACGAGGTCGCGCGGGAAGCTCACGGCCGTGGCATTCGTGTGGTCTGCCGAGACGTGCACCAGGATGTTCACGTCATTCAGAACGGACTCGCGGTCGTAGTTCTCATCGATGCCGACGATGAGCACGTTGAAGCCACCCTCGAAGTCGCCGATGGCGGGCACGCCACCCTCGTCGCCGTCGAGCGCGACCGTGTCGATGTTGGCCTCAAGCTGCTGCACCGTGATGCCAGCGACCGCGAGGCCGCTCACCAGCACGACGACGAGCGCGGCGCCGAGCAACTGCAGCAGACCCATGAGGGGACTCGAGGGGCGAAGCCGACCGTGACGCGCGATGCTGCGGGGAGCGGTGCCGCCCGGTCGTTGCGTCGTTCGAGCCACGCTCAGCAGCCTCCCATCGTTCCCGTTGTGGCGGAGGGCGTGGGATTCGAACCCACGAGACATTTCTGCCCACTGGTTTTCAAGACCAGCTCCATCGGCCGCTCGGACAGCCCTCCCGGAGTGTTCCCCGAGGGCCGAGTCTAACGGATGCTGCGAACTATGGGTTGAGTGGGATTGGCCGGCGCGGCTCACCCGATCGCTGGCGCAATTGCCGACATGCGAGCCGCGCTACTGAACCTGCGCCAGTGCCGCCGCGAGGCCGTCCTCGTCGTCGCTGCCCGTGACCTCGTTGGCCGCGGCCTTGACCTCCTCGGGCGCCTGCCCCATCGCGACGCCCCGGCCGAGGGTTGCCGCCCACTCGAGCAGCTCCAGGTCGTTGCGGCCGTCGCCGACCGCGAGCACTCGCGAGCGCGGCCAGTCGAGCCACTCGCGGACGCGCTCCATGCCGGTCGCCTTGTTGACGCCGTCGGGAGCGATGTCGAGCCACGCGGTCCAGCCGATGTTGTAGCTGACCTTGTGCAGGCCGATCTCCTCGACGATGCTCAGGAACTCTTCCTGCCCGTGCTCGAACGACAGCACGACGACGCGCGTCGCTTCGAGCCCAAGGAGGTCTTCAAACTCGACCTCCGTGCTCGACAGGCCGAGGGACGCGTTCGGGAACTCCCCCACATAGCGGTAGTGGCCGTGCTCGTCCTCGACCGCGAAACTGGCCCCCTCCAGCCGGTCGTGAATCGCCGTCAGCACACCCGTCGGGTCGAAGGTCTCGACGTGCGCACGTGTGTAGCCGAGCGGGGCATCCGGGTCACGACGCATCGTCACGGCGCCGTTCGAGCACACGAGGTACTCGGGCTCGATCTCGAGCTCCGCGATCACGGGCAACGTCATCGACACGGCGCGACCCGTCGCGATCATGACCTCGTGCCCCGCGTCGCGTAGGCGTGCGACCTCGCCCGCCACCGGCGGAGTGATGGTGCCGTCGGCAAGCATGATGGTGCCGTCCACGTCGAGGGCGACCAGCCACGGGGCATCCGTCTCGGCAACGGATGCGTCGGGCCCGACCTCCTCGTCGGGCGCATCCGGCTCGGGGATCGAGTCGGGAACTGGCTGATTCTTGACCGACTCGCTCACACGGGCTCCGCAATCTCAAGTCCACCCAGGTACGGGCGCAGCGCTTCAGGAATCCTGACCGAGCCGTCGGCCTGCTGGTGGGTCTCGAGAATGGCGACGAGCCAGCGCGTCGTCGCGAGCGTGCCGTTGAGCGTCGCGACAGGAGCCGTCTTGCCGGTCTCGGTGCGCGAGCGGATGTCGAGGCGACGCGCCTGGTACGTCGTGCAGTTGGAGGTGCTCGTCAGCTCGCGGTAGGTGCCCTGCGTCGGCACCCACGCCTCGATGTCGAACTTGCGGGCCGCGCTCGACCCCAGGTCGCCCGCCGCGACATCAATCACGCGGTAGGAGAGTTCGCACGCCTGCAGCATCGACTCCTGGAAGCCAACAAGCCGCTCGTGCTCCGCCTCGGCATCCTCGGGCAGCGCGTAGCTGAACATCTCCAGCTTGTTGAACTGGTGCACGCGCAGGATGCCGCGATTGTCCTTGCCCGCCGAGCCCGCCTCTCGGCGGTAGCACGTCGACCAGCCCGCATAGCGCAAGGGTCCGCCCGAGAGGTCGATGATCTCGTCGGCGTGGTAGCCGGCGAGCGCCACCTCGCTCGTGCCCGTGAGATAGAGCTCGTCGGCGGGCAGGTAGTAGACCTCGTCGGAGTGTTCGCCGAGGAAGCCCGTGCCCGCCATGACCTCCGGCCGCACGAGCGTGGGGGTGATGAGCGGCACGAAACCCTCCGCGACCGCCTTGTCGAGCGCCATGCTCATGAGGGCCAGCTCCAGCCGGGCACCAATGCCTCGGAGGAAGTAGAAGCGGCTGCCCGAGACCTTCACGCCGCGGGGAATGTCGATCGCCCCCAGCAGCTCGCCGAGCTCGGCGTGGTCGCGGGGCTCGAAGTCGAAGGATGCCCGCTCCCCCACCTCGCGCAAGGTGACGAAGTCCTCCTCGCCGCCCGAGGGCACACCCTCGATGATGGGGTTCTGGATGGCGCCGGCGATCCTCGCGAACTCGGCCTCGGCATCCGCCGTTACGGCCGCGAGCTCCTTGACGCGGGCGGCCATCTGCTGCGCCTGCGACAGCAACGCCTGCTTCTCGTCGCCCTTCGCCTGCGCCACCTGCTTGCCGAAGGCCTTCTGTTCGGCGCGCAACGACTCCGACTCGGCAATCGCGGCGCGGCGGCGGCGGTCAGCGTCGAGCGCCTCGTCGACGAGAGCGGCGGATGCCCCGCGCGCCTGCTGGGACGCCCGGACGACGTCAGGGTTCTCACGGAGCAGCTGCGGGTCGATCACCCTCCCAGTCTATTGGGGCGGGCCATGACGTACCTTGGGACTCGTGACAACCTCACCTCAGCGCGCAGCCGTCGTCTACAACCCCATCAAGGTGGATGTGGAGGCGCTCCGCCGCGTGGTCACCCGCACAGAGCGCGACATGCACTGGCAAGAGACGCTCTGGTTCGAGACATCCATCGAAGATCCCGGTGTCGGCCAGACCCGCGAGGCCATCGCGCAGGGGGCGAGCGTCATCATGGCGGCCGGCGGCGACGGCACCGTGCGCAGCGTCGCCGAAGGAGTGCACGGCACGGATGCTCGGCTCGCCCTACTCCCCTCGGGCACGGGCAACCTGCTCGCCCGCAACCTCGATCTGACGCTCGACAACCTGGAGCACTCGGTCGACACCGCCTTCCTCGGCAAGGACCGCCCCATCGACCTCGGAATCCTCGAGGCGGAACGGCCCGACGGCAGCCGCGAGAAATTCGTGTTCCTCGTCATGGCGGGGGTGGGCCTCGACGCGCAGATGATCGCCAACACGCGGCCCGATCTCAAGAAGAGGGTCGGCTGGCTCGCCTACGTCGACGCGATCGTTCGCTCCCTGCGCTCCAACAACCGGCTGCGCATGCGCTTCAGCGTCGACGGGCAACCCCCTCGCAACATGTCGGCCCACACCGTGCTCGTCGGCAACTGCGGCTCGCTGCCCGGCAACATCCTGCTGCTGCCGGAGGCCGCCGTCGACGACGGCATCTTCGACGTCGTCGCCCTGCGCCCCAAGGGATTCGTCGGCTGGCTGCAGATCTGGGTCAAGATCGTGTGGGAGAACGGGGTGCTGCGGCGCACGCAGGTCGGCCGCAAGCTGCTCAGCTACACCAAGGAGGTGCGCACCCTGCGCTACCTCAAAGGCTCGAGCTTCGTCGCCCGCCTGAGCCGGCCCGAGGAGTTCGAGCTCGACGGAGACGACTTCGGCACGGCGATCGCCCTCAAGGCGACCGTGCAGCCGGGCGGCATCACGGTGCGGGTGCCCGCCGACTCCTGAGCGCCCGGACGGTTGAGTAGGCCCGCCAGGGCCGTATCGAAACCAGGCGTGCTGGCACACCGGTTTCGATACGCTCCTTCGTCGCTACTCAACCGGCGTCGGGAACGACCGCCTTGTGCACAGCGGATGCCACGGCATCCGCCACTCGCGGGTCGAGGGGCGACGGCACGATGTGGTCGGGGGCGAGGTTCTCGGCGGCGAGGTCGGCGATGGCCTGCGCCGCCGCGAGCTTCATGGCCGGCGTGATGCGGCGGGCACGGGCATCCAGCGCACCGCGGAAGATCCCCGGGAAGGCCAGCACATTGTTGATCTGGTTGGGGAAGTCGCTGCGACCCGTCGCCACGACCGCCGCATAGCGGGACGCGACATCCGGCAGCACCTCGGGGTCCGGGTTGGAGAGGGCGAAGATGATCGCGCCCTCATTCATGCCCTCCAGGTGCGACTCGTCGACCTTGGAGGACGAAACGCCGATGAAGGCGTCGGCGCCCGCGAGCGCCTCCCGCGTGCCGCCCTCCAGGTTGCCGTGGTTGGTGATGGTCGCGTACTGCGCCTTGACCCCGGAGAGGTCGGTGCGCGACTTCGAGAGGATGCCCTTCGAGTCGAGCAGCACGATGTCGCCGACCCCGGCCGAGAGCAGCGCCTCCGCGATCGCGATGCCGGCCGCGCCCGCGCCGCTGATGACGACCCGCATGGCGTCGAAGGACTTGTCGACGACCCGCGCCGCATTCGTGAGGGCCGCAAGCACGACGACGGCGGTGCCGTGCTGGTCGTCGTGCATGACGGGGCAGTCGAGGGCTTCGATGAGGCGCTCCTCGAGCTCGAAGCAGCGCGGGGCGGAGACGTCCTCCAGGTTGACGGCGCCGAAGCTGGGGCGCAGCCGCACGAGGGTCTCCACGATCTCGTCGACATCGGTCGTGTCGAGCACGAGCGGGATCGAGTCGAGGCCACCGAACTCGCGGAACAGCGCACTCTTGCCCTCCATGACGGGGAGGGATGCCGCGGCGCCGATGTCACCGAGACCGAGCACGGCGGTGCCATCCGAGACCACGACGACGAGCCGCGACGCCCACGTGTGCGTCGCGTGCATTCCCGGATCGGCCGCGATTGCGCGCGAGACCTGGGCGACGCCGGGCGTGTAGGCGATCGAGAGTTCGCGCTTGCTCGTGAGCGGCATCTTCGAGACGACCGAGAGCTTGCCGCCCTCGTGGGCCGCGAAGATCTCGGCGTCGGTGATGGGTTCCGTCGCGATTGCAGGGGCGTTGGTGGTCATGGAGGTCTCCTCGCTGAAGGCGGTGGCAGGGCACGAATCGGCGGTGCATGAATTGGCGTAGCGCAGTGATGCACGCGGATGCCGGTGATTCGGAAGCCTCGCGAACAGACCTGTGGGTCGTGCCGGAGTTCCGCGCCCAGGCCCGGAGTCGGGGGCCGAATGAGCGTTCCAGAGCTAGAACTCTACCCGACGCGGCGCTCGAGCATCACGATGACCTCGTAGTGGCCCGTGTGCGGGAACATGTCGAGCAGCCGGCCCTGCCGCGCCACGAGCGACGGCATCTCCGCGAGGTCGCGAGCGAGCGAGGCGGCGTTGCAACTCGAGTAGATGACGGTCCGCACGGGCGAATCGTCGAGCATGCGCGCGAGTTCCGGCCCGACGCCGCGCCGGGGTGGGTTGACGATCACGAGCTCGGGGGCGTCGGCGCCTCCCAGGGCGAAGGTCGTGGCATCCATCGCCCGGAACTCCGCGTCGATGCCGGATGCCGCGGCGCTCGCCCGCGCGGCCGCGACGGCCTCCTCGCTCACCTCGACCCCCACGACGCTCCTGCCGGGCGCCGCACAGTGCAGGGCGAAGCCGCCCACACCGCAGTACAGGTCCCACACGCTCGCGGGTGCGGCGGCATCGACCCACTCGGCGGCCTGCGCGTAGAGGGCGCGCGCAACCTCGGTGTTGGTCTGGAAGAAGCTGCGGGTGCGCAGCTGCAGCTCGACGGTCTCGCCATCAGCATCACGATCACCATCTCCATCAGCGCGGTGTTTTCTGCTCAGGGCGGGGTCGGCGGCGGCAGCGCTGAGCAGATTTCGCCGCGCTGATGGCTCGGAGGGCGCGGCGGCGAGCGGCAGCGCGGCCGGAAGCGGCGCGCGCCGCAGTCGCATGGGAAGGAACGCGCGCTGAGTCAGCACGATCTCCTCGTCGCCCTCCAGCACGGCCTTGTGCTCGGGGTGGAGGTTGACGGAGACGACCGCGAGCCGCGGCATCCGCTGCTGTAACCACTCAAGGTGGTCACGCACGACCGCGACGGCGCTCTCACGCGCAACGACGATACGCAGCATGAGCTCGGCGTCGGGCGAGACGGTGACGATGAAGTACTTGAGGATGCCGCGGCGCCGCGGCACGTCGTAGGGCGCGAGCCCCGTGCGCGTCACGAACTCGGCGAGCGCCGGGAAGCACTCCGACAGCTCGTCCGGGTAGAGCGGGCAGTCCTGCAGGTCGACACCGAGCCCCTGCCGGTCGAGGATGCCGAGGGTCGGCTCGGCCACGGAACCGCCAACGACGAGCTTGGCCTTGTTGCGGAAACCCACCTCGGCGCTGCGCACGGGCGGCAACCACTCCAGCTCGCGGTGCTCGGCGAGGAGGGAGCGTACGCTCTGCTGCTTGCCCGCGAGCTGCGCGGGGTAGGGCTGCTCCAGCAGCGAGCAGGAGCGGCAGCGGTTCGCGTCGTAGTAGTGGCAGTCGATCATCGCGTCAGTCGCGCGGATGCCGCGGCTCCCCCATCGCCCGTCGGCGCCACGCCGCCGCGTGCCAGAAGAGCAGGCCGAGTATGCCGAGGGCACCGACCTGGATGGCGGGGGCCGACAACGTCCACGCGACCTGCGCGAGCACGAAATCGACGGGAGGCTCGGGGCCCGTGTAGCCGCCGAAGATGCCGCGATGGGCCCAGGAGATTACCCAGAACCCGCCGATGAGGAGTCCGAGCGAGAGCACCCACAGCAGCGCGATGAACGGGTTGCGCCCCTCGGGCTCGGGGGGCGCGATCGTCGCAGCCGAGGTGGCGGCGGGCGCAGAGGCCTCAGGCCCGACAGGCTCCGTAGGTCGCGCGGGCGGGGCGGCCGCGGCATCCGTCCCTCGTGCGGGTTCCGCCCGCGACGTCACGTGATACACGGCGTCACCGGAGTCGCCGTGCCCCCGCTGGAACGCCGCTGGGTAGCGCGGGTCCAGTGTCGGCTTCTCGCTCATGCGAGGCTCCCCTCCGGCTCACCAGCGATGAGGCCGCGCAGCCAGTCGCGCGCCTCGATGAAGGCGTCGTCTTCGTAGCGGGTCACGACCTGCGGCCGGCGGCCATTCGCGGCCGGGTAGGAGCCGAGGAAGATGACGTTGGGGCTGAAGCGCTTGAGACCGAGCAGCGCGTCGGCGACCCGCTCGTCGAGGATGTGCCCCTCCAGGTCGATCACGAAGCGGTAGCGACCGAGCGCATCCCCGATAGGCCGCGACTCGATGAGATTCATGTTGACGCCGCGCGTCGCGAACTGCTCCAGCATCTCGAGCAGGCGGCCGGCCTTGTCGTCGGGCAGCTCGGCAATGATGCTCGTCTTGTCGGCCCCCGTGCGGTCGGGCACGGGCACCGTGCGGCTCACCAGCACGAAGCGGGTCACCGCGTTGGGGTTGTCGCCGAGATCCTCGGCCAACACCACCACGTCGTGGTGTTCCGTGATGCCGGGCGGGGCGATCGCGGCATCCGCCAGGTCGTTATCGAAGAGGGATGCTGCCGCCGTGACATTCGAGGAGGCCGGGATGTGCGCGTGCTCGGGCAGGTGACGGCCGAGCCACTGGCTGCACTGCGCGTAGGCGACCGGATGCGCGTTGATGGTCTTGACGTCGGCAAGGCTCGTGCCCGGCCGGGCCACGAGCACGAAGTTCACCGGCACAAGGTATTCGCCGATGATGCGCAGCCCGGGAAGGGTCGCGAGCGCGTCCTGGGTCGCACTCACGCCGCCGTCGACCGAGTTCTCGATCGCGATCATCGCCGCAGTGCTACGCCCCTCGAGCACGTCGGCGAGTGCCTGGCCCACATTTGCCACGGGTCGCCATGTCTTGCCTGCCGCCTCCGGGACCTGCGCCAGGGCGGCCTCCGTGAAGGTGCCAGCGGGACCGAGATAGCTGAAGGTCTCGTGTGGCTTGGATTCAGGCATGGCACAGAGTCTATTTGTGGGCCACAGTAAAGGCATGAACGACCGCTCCGGAACCCCCGCCGGCCCCGACGACCTGATCGACGTCGCCGAGCTCGTGCACGCCTACTATTCGCAGACACCGGATGTCTCGATCCCGGCGCAGCGCGTAGCCTTCGGCACCTCAGGCCACCGTGGCTCCTCCCTCGACACCGCCTTCAACCAGCAGCACATTGCCGCCATCACGCAGGCGATCGTCGACTACCGCAGCAAGGAGGGCATCGACGGGCCCCTCTTCATCGGCCGGGACACGCACGCGCTCTCGCGGCCCGCCGAGACGACGGCGCTCGAGGTGCTCGTCGCCAACCGGGTCGACGTCCGAGTGGATGCTTACGCGGACTATGTGCCCACGCCCGCCCTCTCGCACGCGATCATCCGCTACAACCAGGGGCGCAGCGACGGCCTCGCCGACGGCATCGTCATCACCCCCAGCCACAACCCCCCGCGCGACGGTGGCTTCAAGTACAACCCCCCGCACGGCGGGCCCGCCGACAGCGACGCGACCTCGTGGATCGCCGAACGCGCCAACGAGCTCATCGCCGACAACAACGCCGACGTGAAGATGGCCGAGCCGACCGCCGTCGCCACCTACGACTATCGCGGCAACTACGTCGCCGACCTTGCGAGCATCATCGACCTTGACGCAATCCGCGAGTCCGGCATCCGCATTGGCGCTGACCCGCTCGGCGGCGCGAGCGTCAACTACTGGAGCGCCATCAAAGAGCACTACGGCCTCGACCTCACGGTTGTGAACCCCATCGTCGATCCGACGTGGCGCTTCATGACCCTCGACTGGGACGGCAAGATCCGCATGGATCCGTCGTCGCCGTCGGCCATGGCGTCCGTGCTCGCCCACAAGGACGACTACGACATCCTCACGGGCAACGACGCGGACGCCGACCGCCACGGCATCGTCACCCCCGACGGCGGGCTCATGAACCCCAACCACTTCCTCGCCGTCGCCATCAAATACCTCTACGAGCACCGGCCGGACTGGCCCGCGGATGCCGCGATCGGCAAGACGCTCGTCTCCAGCAGCATGATCGACCGCGTCGCCGAATCCCTCGGGCGCACGCTCGTCGAGGTGCCCGTCGGCTTCAAGTGGTTCGTGCCGGGCCTGCGCGACGGCAGCGTCGCCTTCGGCGGCGAGGAGAGCGCGGGAGCCTCCTTCGTGCGCCGCGACGGCAGCACGTGGACGACCGACAAGGACGGCATCCTGCTGTGCCTGCTCGCGGCCGAGATCCGCGCCGTGACAGGCAAGTCGCCGTCGGAGCTCTACGCCGAGCTGGTCGAGGAGTTCGGCGACCCGGCTTATGAGCGCACGGATGCCGCGGCATCCCCCGAACAGAAGGCCAAGCTCTCCAAGCTCAACGGCGACGCCATCACGGCGACGGAACTCGCGGGCGACCCCATCACCGCCAAGCTCAGCGAGGCCCCCGGCAACGGGGCAGCGCTCGGCGGGGTCAAGGTCGTCACCGAGAAGGCCTGGTTCGCGGCTCGCCCGAGCGGCACGGAAGACGTCTACAAGATCTACGCCGAGTCCTTCGAGGGGCCCGAGCATCTGGCCCGCGTGCAGGAGGAGGCCAAGGCGATCGTCGACGAGGTGCTGGGGGCCTGAGCTACACCCCTGGTGGATAGTCCGGTGCGGGCGGCAGGCCGAAGAACTCCTCGAGGGTGAGCGTCTGGGTTTCGTGCAACTCGGCGGCCAGCGCGGTTCCCACGTAACGGTAGTGCCACGGCTCGAAGATGTAGCCCGTGACATCCGTCTTGCCCTGCGGATAGCGCAGGTGGTAGCCGAAGCGCCATGCGTTCTCGGCCAACCACATTCCCTCGGGCGTCGTCGCGAAACACTCCTGGATGCTGCAGACACCGTTGGCAGCCATGATGTCGGCCGTGAGCCCCGTCTGGTGCTCGCTGTAGCCGGGCCGTGCGCTCTGCGCCCTCGCGCGCTCGACGCCGAGTTGCTCCACGAGGCGATTGTGGAGCGACACCTGAGTGCCGTAGGAGCGGTAGGCGTTCTGTATCGCGAGGCTCAACCCCGCCTCTGCGGTTGCCGCGGCGAACATCTGCTCCATCGCACCAGCAGCCTCGGCGCGCAGGGTGGAGCTGCCGGGCACGGCCGCGTTGACGAGGTCCTGCGGGGCGTAGTCGATGGGGTTGAGGGGGCGCAGCTTGTTGCTGACGACCCAGATACTCGTGGGGTCGTCGATCGAGCGCGCGTCGCGGTCGAAGAATGACTTGGGCTTGTCGGCGGGCTCGGCGGGCGGCGTCGACGACGTGCTCGGGGAGGCGCTTGGCTGTGCGCTGGCCGCGGGCGATTCGGACGGCGCGGGCTCGCGGGCTTCGAATCCTCCGCTCGCCCACCACACGGCGGCAACGATGAGTCCTGCGACGACGATGATCGCGAACGCGATGGCGAGGACTCGCCGACGACGGAACGCCGTGGAGGGCCGCCTGTCGTGCTGCGCTGATGTCACGGGGACAGTGTACGGGAGACGAATTTGGGAGCGCTCTCATATTTTTACCCCGTTCTCATCAGGGCTTTCTTGAGCGTTGTCGAATCGTCTGTTGACACCCTCGCGCAGCCTGCTTAGTGTGGCCTCGATTCGTTGGGAGCGCTCTCATGCCCGATCCATGGGAGCGCTCCCACGAACAACACACCCACCACGCACACAAAGGAGTGACCGTGAAGATTTCACGAGGCACCACGGCTGCCGTCGTCGCCGGCGCCGCAGCATTCGCACTGATCGCAACGGGCTGTTCGTCGGAGGCAGGTGCCGACGGCGAAGACATCGAGCTCACCATCACCACCTTCGGCACGTTCGGCTACGACGACCTCTACGCGCAGTACGAGGAGGAGAACCCGGGCATCACCATCAACGCCACCAACATCGACACGGGTGGCAACGCTCGCACCGACGCCTTCACGAAGCTCGCCGCCGGTTCGGGGCTCTCCGACATCGTCGCGGTTGAGGAGGGCTGGCTTGGCGCCATCCAGGAGGTCTCCGACCAGTTCGTCGACCTGCGCGACTTCGGCGCCGACGACATCAAGGACCGCTGGGTCGACTGGAAGCTCGCCCAGGCCACCGACGCCGACGGTCGCATCATCGGCTACGGCACCGACATCGGCCCGACGGGCCTCTGCTACAACGGCCAGCTCTTCGAAGCCGCCGGCATGCCGAGCGATCGCGAGGCCGTGGCGGAGCTCTTCGGCGGCGACGACGCAACGTGGGAGCGCTACTTCGAGCTTGGCAAGCAGTACTACGACGCGACTGGCAAGGCCTGGTTCGACCACTCCGGCTTCGTCTGGAACTCGATCGTCAACCAGCTCGACGAGGGCTACTACACGGCCGACGGCGAGCTCAACGTCGAGGGCAACGCCGAACTCAAGGAGGCCTTCCTCGAGCTCTCCGAGGCGGCGCAGTACGGCCTCTCCGCCGACCAGGCGGCGTGGGACTGGGGCGGCGGCAAGGCGTTCGTCGACGGCACCTTCGCGACCTTCGTCTGCCCCGGCTGGATGCTCGGCGTCGTGCAGGGACAGGTTGAAGCGGGCGGCGGCGACGCCTCCACCGGCTGGGACTTCGCGGATGTCTTCCCCGGCGGCGCTGGCAACTGGGGCGGCGCCTTCCTGACGGTGCCCACGACCTCGGACCACCAGGAGGAGGCTGCCAAGCTCGCCGCCTGGCTGACCGCCCCCGAGCAGCAGGTCGCCCAGTTCGAGGCGGCCGGCACCTTCCCGTCGACGCTCGAGGCGCAGGAGGAACTCGCGGCGAACCCCGAGCCCAACGAGTTCTTCAACGACGCCCCTGTCGGCTCGATCCTCGCGTCGCGCGCCGAGGGTGTCGTCGCCCAGTTCAAGGGACCGGATGACTCGCTCATCCAGGAGAACGTCTTCGGCCCGGCCCTCCGCTCGATCGACGAGGGAACCAAGAACGGCGAGGAGGCCTGGGACGAGGCCATCTCCCTGCTGAACGAGCTCGTCGAGCAGTAGCACCCCGAGCGCGGGCCTCCCCCGCGAGGCCCGCGCTCACTCCCCCCTGAATCTCCTCAGCACCACCACCCACGAGAGGTCACGCCATGAGTTCACTGACGCAGAGGCAGCGGATGAGCCGCCTCGATGTGAAGATCTCGCCGTACCTCTACATCGCGCCGTTCTTCATCCTTTTCGCGCTGGTCGGGCTCTTTCCCCTGCTTTACACCTTCGTCGTCTCGCTCTTCGACTGGCACCTGCTCAAAGGCCAGGGCGACTTCGTGGGCCTCGCGAACTTCACCGCGATCCTCGAGGACCGCTTCTTCTGGAACTCAATCTTCAACACCTTCAGCATCTTCCTGCTCTCGGCAATCCCGCAGCTCATCGCGGCGCTCGTGATCGCCGCGGTGCTCGACGCCAACATCCGCGCCAAGACCTTCTGGCGAATGGCCGTGCTCCTGCCCTACGTCGTGACCCCCGTCGCGGTGTCGATCATCTTCAGCAACCTCTTCGGCGACGACTACGGCCTCATCAACAACCTCCTGCAGAACTTCGGCCTCGACCCCGTCGCCTGGCACCGCGACACCTTCGCGAGCCACTTCGCGATCGCGACCATGGTCAACTGGCGCTGGACCGGCTACAACGCGCTCATCCTGCTGGCCGCCATGCAGGCGGTGCCCCGTGAGCTGCACGAGTCGGCCGCGATCGACGGTGCGGGTGCCGTCCGCCGCTTCATGTCGATCACGATCCCGAGCATCCGCCCCACCATGATCTTCGTCATCATCACCGCGACGATCGGCGGCCTGCAGATCTTCGCGGAGCCGCGCCTCTTCGACCCCGCCACCGCGGGCGGCGTGGGCGGCTCGCACCGGCAGTTCCAGACGACCGTGCTCTACCTCTGGGAGATGGCGTTCTTCCGTCAGAACTTCGGCGAGGCGGCCGCGATCGCCTGGCTGCTCTTCCTCATCATCGTCGTGATCGGGTTCATCAACTTCATGCTCACCCGCCGCATCGCCACGGGAGAGTCCGCAGGTCCGCGCCGCATGTTCCTGCGTCGACGCCGCCGCCCGCGGGAGAAACAGGCTGACAAGACCCTCACGACGCCCGGCACCATCGCAGAGGACGTGAAGCTATGAGCATCCGATCAGCACAGAGCATCCGATCAGCACAGAGCATCCGATCAGCACAGAGCATCCGCACCGCCCCCGAGCAACACGAGGATGTCGCGGCCCCCGTGAACGCACCCCACGAGCCGTACGCCCCCGAGACGACCACGCCGCGCCGCCGTCGCCGCGGCGGGCTCGGCATCGACCGCAGGCCCGGCTGGTTCGTCTACGCGATCCTCGGCGTCGTGCTCTTCGGCTCCGCCTACCCCTTCTGGTGGTCGTTCGTCATCGGCTCGCGTGACAACCAGGCCCTCGGGTCGGCGTGGCCGCCCCTCATCCCCGGCGGCAACTTCTGGAGCAACGCCGCCCAGGTCTTCGATGCGATCCCCTTCTGGCAGGCGCTCGCCAACAGCCTCATCGTCTCCTCCGTCATCACGATCTCGGTCGTGACCTTCGCGACCCTCGCCGGCTACGCCTTCGCCAAGCTGCGCTTCCGTGGCCGCAACGGCCTCATGGTCGCCGTCATCGCAACCATGGCCATCCCCACCCAGCTCGGCATCATCCCGCTCTTCATCCTCATGCGGCAGTGGGGCTGGACGGGCGAGCTGGGCGCCGTGATCGTGCCGACCCTCGTGACGGCCTTCGGCGTGTTCTTCATGCGCCAGTACCTGGTGGATGTCATTCCCGACGAGCTCATCGAGGCGGCCCGCGTCGACGGCGCCAACATGATCACGACCTTCCTCAACGTCGGCCTGCCTGCCGCCCGCCCCGCCATGGCGATCCTCGGCCTCTTCACGTTCATGACCGCCTGGACCGACTACCTCTGGCCCATGCTCGTGCTGCCCAACAACCCCACCCTTCAGGTGGCTCTCGGGCAACTGCAGTCTGGTTATTACGTGGACTTCTCGATCGTGCTCACAGGTGCGATCCTCTCGACCCTCCCGCTGCTCGTGCTCTTCCTCATCGCGGGCAAGCAGCTCATCTCAGGAATCATGCAAGGAGCAGTGAAGGGCTAGTGCCTCAGCAACTCGAACTCGACAGCCTCCCCCGGGACTTCCTCTGGGGCTCGGCGACCGCCGCCGCCCAGATCGAGGGCGCCGCCCACGAGGACGGCAAGGAGGACTCCATCTGGGACGCCTTCGCGCGCGTGCCGGGCGCCGTCGCGGGCGGCGACACCCCCGAGATCGCGGTCGACCACTACCACCGGATGCCGCAGGACGTCGCCCTCATGAAGCGCCTGGGCCTACAGTCCTACCGTTTCTCCACCAGCTGGGCGCGCATCAAGCCCGGGGACCGCGAGATCAACAAGCAAGGGCTCGCCTTCTACAGCCGTCTTGTTGACGAACTGCTCGAGGCAGGCATCCTGCCCTGGCTGACCCTGTACCACTGGGACCTGCCGCAGGCCGTGCAGGAGAAGGGCGGCTGGGCCGACCGCGACACCGCGTACCGCTTCCGCGACTACGCGACCGCCGTCTACGACGTGCTGGGCGACCGGGTCACCCACTGGACGACCTTCAACGAGCCGCTCTGCTCGTCTCTCATCGGCTACGCGGGCGGGGAGCACGCCCCCGGCCTGCAGGATCCGGGGGCGGCCCTCGCCGCCGTGCACCACCAGCACCTCGGGCACGGGCTGGCGACGCGCGCCCTGCGGGAGCTTGCCGCGCAGGAGAGCCGTGACATCCGCGTCGGCATCACACTCAACCTCACCAACGCCGTGCCGAACGACCCCAGCGACCCCGTCGACCTGGATGCCGCACGCCGGCTCGACGCCCTATGGAACCGGATGTTCCTTGAGCCGATGCTGCTCGGCGCCTACCCGGCCGACCTGCTCGACGACGTCCGCGACCTTGGCCTCGCCGAGCGCATCCAGCCCGGCGACCTCGACGTGATCTCGGCGCCCCTCGACTTCCTCGGCGTCAACCACTACCACGACGACAACGTCAGCGGGCATCCGCTGCCCCCCGGCACCCCGCCCGGCCTGCAGCCGACTCCGCGCCCCAAGTCCTCCCCCTTCCCCGGCTCGGAGCACCTCACCTTCCCGAGCCGCGGCCTACCCCGCACCGCGATGGGCTGGGAGGTCAACCCCGACGGCCTGCGCACCCTGCTCGTGCGGCTCGGTCGCGAATACCCGGCCCTGCCGCCCCTGTATGTCACTGAGAACGGCTCCGCCTACGACGGCGACGAGGTCGTGGAGGGCCGCGTCGCCGACGTCGAGCGCACCGACTTCCTGCGCGCCCACCTCGACGCCGTGCGCGCCGCCGTCGCCGAAGGTGCAGATGTGCGGGGCTACTTCGTCTGGTCTCTGCTCGACAACTTCGAGTGGGCGTGGGGCTACGAGAAGCGCTTCGGCATCGTGCACGTCGACTACGAGACGCAGGAGCGCACCGTCAAAGACAGCGGCCACCTCTACGCCGCCGTCATCGCCGAGCACGCCCGCGTGCATGCCTAGACTGGAGCGCACACGACAACCGGCAGGAGGAGGGCGAGCGTGACCCTCGACGTCGAACGCGCGGGAGCCCCCACCCTCGAGGAGGTCGCGCGGGCAGCAGGCGTCTCCCGCTCGACCGTCTCCAGGGTCGTCAACGGCAGCCCGAATGTCACGGCCGATGTCATCACGGCCGTCACGACCGCGATCGACAAGCTCGGTTATGTGCCCAACCGCGCAGCGCGATCGCTCGCCAGTCGGCGCACGCACGCGATAGCCCTCGTCATCCCTGAGAACACGGCCAAGTTCTTCGCCGACCCGTATTTCGCATCCGTCATCCAGGGCGTTGCGATGCACCTCGCCTCCACCGACTACACCCTCAGCCTGCTCATCGCGTCGGAGACCGAGTCGGAGAAGACGCGCCGCTACCTGCAGGGCGGCAACGTCGACGGGGCGCTCATTCTCTCGCACCACAGCGACGACCAGGCCTACGTGCAACTCTCCCGCCGCATGCCTGTTGTCTTCGGCGGGCGACCCATGAGCGACGACGCCTACTACGTCGACGTCGACAACGTTGCCGCGGCGCGGTCGGCGACCGAGTATCTGGTGCGGCGAGGCAAGACGCGCATCGCGACCATCAGCGGACCCCACGATATGGCGTCAGGGCTCGACCGGCTCGAGGGGTGGCGGCAGGCGCTCGCTGCTGCAGGCCTGCCCGCCGACCTGCACGAGGAGGGCGACTTCACCCCGCCGAGCGGGGAGGCGGCGATGCGGCGGCTCCTCGCCCGGGACGAACCCTTCGACGGAGTCTTCGCGGCGAGCGCCCAGATGGCATCCGGCGCTCTCATCGCCCTGCGGGAGGCGGGCCTGCGCGTGCCCGAGGATGTCGGCATCGTCAGCATCGACAACGACTACTTCGCGCAGAACGCACTGCCACCGCTCACGACGGTCGATCAGCCCTCCGTACGGCAGGGCTCCACCATGGCGGACGTGCTGCTGCGCCTCATCGACGGGCAGGACGTGCCCCGCACGACCATCATCCCGACCTCGCTCGTGGAGCGCGCCTCCGTCTGATCGCACGGATGTCGCAGCATCCCCGATCCCGTAGCATCCGCCGGTCAGCGGCTTTCGAAGCGGATGCCGGCTGCCTCGAGCCGCGCCGTGATCACGTCGATCGACTCCGCGCTGCGGTCGACCAGCACGAAACGTCGGCCGAGCGCCCCCGCAACAGCCCCCGTCGTGCCGGAGCCCGCGAAGAAGTCGAGCACCCAGTCCCCTTCGCGCGACGAGGCCTGCACGATGCGCCGCAGGATGCCCGCAGGCTTCTGCGTCGGGTAGCCGGTTTTCTCGCTGCCGGTCGGCGACACGATCGTGTGCCACCAGACATCCGTCGGCAGTTTGCCGCGCTCCGCCTTCTCGGGCGTCACCAGACCGGGCGCCATATAAGGCTCGCGGTCGACAGCCTCCGAGTCGAAGTGGTAGCGCTGCGGGTCTTTGACGTAGACGAGGATCGTGTCGTGCTTGGTCGGCCAGCGCCGCTTCGACTTGGCGCCATAGTCGTAGGCCCAGATGATCTCGTTGAGGAAGCATTCGCGGCCGAAGAGTGCATCCAGCAGCACCTTGGCGTAGTGCGCCTCCCGGTAGTCGAGGTGCAGGTAGAGCGTGCCGTCGTCGGTGAGCAGCCGCCACGCCTCCGTCAGCCGCGGCTCCAGGAACGACCAGTAGTCCTCGAAGGTGTCGTCGTAGCTCATGAGGTCACCACGGATGCGCTCATACTGCACCCCTTTGAACCCCGCGTTGCCTCCGGATGCACTGCGCACGCTCGTCGTCGACTGTCGTCGCTGGCTCCGGCCCGTGTTGAAGGGCGGGTCGAGGTAGACGAGGGTGAAGGATGCGTCGGGCAGCGCCGCAATCACGTCGAGGTTGTCGCCGTGGATGACGAGGTTGGGCGATTCGGGCGTCCACGACTCAGTCACGTGACAATCCTCCCGGATGCCGCACCGGCAGCACGAGCGGCCGCCCCGTGCCCGGCTGCGGGATCACCTGCACCTCGAGCCCGTACGCATCCCCGACGATGTCGGCCGTGAGTACCTCCTCGGGCGCGCCGATCGTCACCATGCGGCCCCGCGCGAGCAGGGCGATGCGGTCGGCGTAGGCCCCCGCGAGGGAGAGGTCGTGCAGCACGACCACGACGGCCTTCCCCTCGGATGCCAGCACTCGCGCCGTGCGCATGACATCCTCCTGGTGCCGCAGGTCGAGCGCCGCGGTCGGCTCGTCGAGGTACACGATGTCGGTCTGCTGCGCGAGGACTCGGGCGAGGGAGACGCGGGCCTTCTCGCCGCCCGAGAGCGCCGTGTACCGACGGTCGAGGAGGTGCGTGACATCCGTCGCCGCAACGGCCGCGGCAACCGCGGTGCGATCCGCTTCGGGGTCACCCGAGCGACCCCACGGGCTACGACCCATCTCGACGACCTCGAGGGCGCGGAAGGGAAAGCTGACGGTGTTCTCCTGCGTGAGCACGGCCCTGCGGCGCGCCAGCTCGAGGTGCGAGCACTCGCGCGCGGGCCGCCCGTCGTAGAGCACCTCGCCGCGGTCGGGCCGCCGGTCGCCCGCGAGCACTCCGAGCAGGGTCGACTTGCCGGCACCGTTGGGTCCGACGAGCGCGAGCACCTCCCCCGCAGCGATCGAGACGCTCACGTCGTCGAGGATGCGCAACTCCCCCACGTGCACCGTGACGTCTCGCGCCTCGACGCGCACCTTCGTCGGCGTCATGCCCAGCCTCCGCTCTGCTTGCGGGCGCGGTAGAGCAGGTAGAAAAAGAATGGCCCGCCGACGAGCGACGTGAGCATGCCGATCGGCAGGTCGGCCCCCGCGATGAGCGTGCGGGCGAGCACGTCGGCGAAGACGAGCAGCACGCCGCCGCCGATCGCACTCGCGAGGATCAGGGGGCGATGGGCCGGCCCGATCGCCATGCGGATGATGTGCGGCACGACGAGCCCGACGAAGGCGATGATGCCGCAGAATGCCACCGCCACCCCCGTGAGCAGGGCGACGAGCACGATCGACACGACGCGCAGGAGCTCGACGTCGACCCCGAGGTGGCGGGCGGCCCGCTCACCGAGCGCGAGAAGGTCGTAGCGCCGGGCGAGGAACAGCGCGACCGCGCATCCGGCGAGCGCGACGACCGCGACGATGCCCACCTCGGGCCAGCGCGCGCCGTTCATGGAGCCGAGCTGCCAGAAGACGATCTGCTCGCGGCTCGAGGTGTCTCCCAGAAACATGAGCAGCGCGAGCCCGGCGCCCGCGAAGGCGTTGATCGCGATGCCGGTCAGCAGCAGCGTCACGACCTCCGTGCGCCCGGACGCCCGCGACACGAAGTAGACGAGGAGCACCGCGAGCAGGCCCCCCAGGAAGGCGAGGAGGGCGACCGCCCAGCCGCCGAGGGCCGTGAGCCCGAAGACGATCGCGGCCGCCGCGCCGAGGGCCGCGCCGGACGAGACCCCGACGACGCCGGGCTCGGCGAGAGGATTGCCGAAGATGGCCTGCATGACGGCGCCCGCGACCGCGAGGGCCGCGCCCACGACAAGGCCCATCACGAGGCGGGGGAAGCGCACCGCCCAGAGGGTCGCGTCAATGACGGGGTCATCCGAGGCCCAGGTCGTCTCGATACCAAGGCCACGCAGGATGCCGCCGACGACCTCCTGCGGTGTGACGGGCAGCTGGCCCACCATGGCCGACAGCACGACACCCCCGACGAGGGCCGCGCCGAGGACGGCCGCCAGGGTGAGGGACCGCTTGCGGGGATGCGCCGCCCCCGTCACGGGACCCGTTGCAGCCACGCGTCCGTTGCGAACTTCTCCTCCACCAGCGCCTCGGCCCGCGCGAGCTCCTCGGGCGTGATTTCGCCCGGCGTGAGCCCGTAGAGAGTGCGGAAGGTTCCGAGCATCCGCTCGATGATCTCCTCCCGACTGAGCCCCGTCTGCGCCTTGAGCGGGTCGACTCGCTTGTTGGCGCTCGTCGTGCCCTTGTCGCTCATCTTCTCGCGGCCGATGCGCAGCACCTCTACCATGCGGTCGCGGTCCATGTCGTAGCTCATGGTCACGTGGTGCAGCACGGCCCCGTTGCCGAGGCGCTTCTGTGCGGCCCCGCCGATCTTGCCCTGGGGGCTCGTGATGTCGTTGAGCGGCTGGTAGCTGGCATCGATGCCGAGCGACTTGAGCGCCGTGATCGCCCACTCATCGAGGAAGGCGTAGGAGTCGGCGAAGGTCAGCCCCTGCACGAGGTCACCCGGCACATAGAGCGACCAGGTGATGATGCCGCCCGCCTCCATGAACATGGCGCCGCCGCCCGAAATGCGCCGCACCACGTCGACGCCGTACTTCTTGGCGTTGTCGAGGTCTACCTCGTTCTTCAGCGACTGGAAACTGCCGATGACAACGGCGGGCTCGTTCCACTCCCAGACGCGCAGCGTCGGCCCGCGGCGACCCGCGCCCACCTCCTCCGTGAGCACCTGGTCGAGGGCGAGGTGCAGGCGCGGCGGCATGGGGCCCGGGTGCAGGAGCTGCCAGTCGTAGTCGGTCCAGGAGCTCGCGCGGGCGAGGGAGCGGCGCACCGCGATTCCCACCGCCTCGGGGCTGAAGCCGAGCAGTTGGGCGCCCTCAGGAAGGGCGGAGCGAACCGCGGATGCAATGGTTGCGGCATCGCTGTCCTGCGGCAGCCCTTCGACGGCCCGGTTGATGTCGAGCAGCGCGTCGTCGGGTTCGAGGAAGAAGTCACCCGCAAGGCGGAAGTTCGCAATGCGACCCTGCTCGACATCGAGGTCGACCACGACGAGCTTGCCGCCCGGAACCTTGTACTCCCCGTGCATCCGCACCCCTTTCTCGACTTAGGTAAGCCTAATGCCCGGCACTTTTCGCGAGTTGCCAGCTTCGGCCCCTAGCGTCCGGGGCATGGAGCCGCCGATCACGGACAGCGAACGCCGGGCCGCCCGCGCCGAGACCTCCCCCGACTGGGTGCGCGACACCGTGTTCTACGCGATCGATGTCGCCCGCTTCCGCGACAGTGACGGCGACGGCTTCGGCGACCTACCGGGGCTCATCGAGAAGTTCGACTACCTGGAGGAGTTGGGGGTCGGATGCCTCTGGTTCCTGCCCTTCTACCCGAGCGCCCGGCGCGACAACGGTTACGACGTCACCGACTACTATGGGGTCGACCCGCGCATGGGCACCCTGGAGGACTTCCAGCGGCTCACGACGGAGGCTCACGCCCGCGGCATCCGTGTCATGGTCGACCTGGTCGCGCACCACACCTCGGAGAAGCATCCGTGGTTCGAGGCGGCGCGCGCCGACCGCGGTTCCCGCTTCCACGACTACTACGTGTGGTCCTACGAGGAGCCGACGACGAGCCCCGAGGAGAGCGTCTTTCCCGAGGAGGAGCGCGGCATCTGGAGCTATTCGCGGCACGCCGACGCCTGGTACCGGCATCGCTTCTACTCCTTCCAACCCGACCTGCGCATCGCCAACGACGCCGTGTGGGCGTCGATCCTCGGTGTCGTCGACTTCTGGATCGCGATGGGGGTCGACGCCTTCCGCATCGATGCGGCCACCCACCTCTTCGAGGACAAGGGCGTCGAGGGCGGCACCGCACGGCTTGACGAGCGGATGGATGCGCTGCGCTCCTACCTCGCAGAACGCGCGCCCGGCGTCGCACTCGTGGGGGAGGCCGACGTGGCCACGTCCGCGATCCCGCCCTACTTCGAGCGCGGGCGCTTCGACTCCCTCTACAACTTCCTCGCCAACAACACCCTCTTCCTCTCCCTCGCCCGCGAATCGGCGGAACCGCTCGGTGAATGCCTCGCCGGCCTGCACGATGAGGTTCCGGATGGCACGTGGCTCAACTTCGTGCGCAACCTCGACGAGCTCGACCTCGAGCAGCTGCGCCCCGAGGACCGCGCGGAGGTGCGCGACCATTTCGCCCCCGACGACGACATGCGCATCTACGGGAGGGGCATCCGTCGCGGCTGGGCGCCCATGATGCGTGGCGAGGCGCAGCTGCGGATGACCATGAGCCTGCTCTTCGCCCCGCCCGGTGCGCCCCTGCTCGCCTACGGCCACGAGATCGGCATCGGCGAGAACCTCGCGGCGGAGGGGCGCAAAGCCGTGCGAATCCCCATGCAGTGGAGCGCGGAACGCCACGGCGGCTTCACCCGTGAGGGGCGCAGCGGGATCACGGATGCGGCCCAGCCACGCGGGCGCTACGGTTACCGCCGACGCAACGTCGAGGCGCAGCGCGGCGACCCGCAGAGCCTGCTGACGCTCACGCGCGAACTCATCTCACTGCGCCGCGACCATCCCAGCATCGGCGGCAGCCCCTGGCAGCTGCGCGCCGAGGGCCCGCTCCTGTGGCTCGCCTATGGGCCGCTCACGGCGGTGCACAACCTCTCGCGGCGGCACCAGCGCGTCGAGGCGGTCGAGTCGCAGCGCCGGCTGCTCGGCGACGATCTCTCGGCCGGGCGCATCCCCGGTTACGGTTTGTGCTGGTTCATGGCAGAGTGACGTCCTCGATCACGAAGCCGCTCTCGGGAATGGCGGGAAAGCGCTGCAGGCTGATGCGCAGATCCTGCTCCGGGATCGAATAGCGGATGTCGCGGCTCAGGCACCGCGCCGCCCGCACCATCAGCTCGATCGTCGCCCGCTCGCCGGGGCAGCGGTGCCCCGTATCGGCATCGCCCGCGCCCTGCGGCACAAGGGTGTAGGGGTCGCCGGCCCAGCTGGCGAAACGCTCGGGCCGGAATCTTTCGGGCTCCGCCCACAGCGCCGGATGGTGATTGGTGCCGTAGAGGTCGAGCATGACCCAGTCGCCCTGCGCGAAGGACTCGCCGTGCCACGAGAACGGGATGCGCGCGGTGCCGCCGATGACGGGGAAGAAGGGGTAGAAGCGGCGCACCTCCTGCACGAAGGGCAGCACGGCGTCGTCGTCCTCTCGCAGGCGCTCCGCCTCGGTGGGATGCCTGCGGAGGGCATGGGCGACGAACACGATGAAGCGGGCGACGGCCACGACGGGGCGAAGCACGTTGATGAGCTCGACCGCCGCGACATCCGTCGGCAGGGGGTTCCCCTCTGGGTCGGCATGGTGGGCGATAGCGGCGATGATGCTGCCCTGCTCGGCGCCCTCGCCCCGGGCCCGCCACGTCTCGATCAGCTCCGCCGCCCAGGCCTCGGTGCCCTTGCGGCGGGCGCGCGCCGCCCAGTTGGCGGGGCCGAAGGTGCCCGCGTTGTCGATCATGCTGATGAGTTCGGCACCGCGCTGCTCGATGTCCACGGTCGCGGGCATGACGCCGACCCAGCGCAGGGCCGTGCGAGTCAGCACGGGCACGAGCTCGTCGTACAGCACGACCCGGCCGTGCCACCCGGCCGCCGCCTCAAGCAGTTCGCGCTCGAAGAAGTCGCCCACGGCTTGCACCGCGTCTTCCTCGCCGAGTGCGCGCTGGAACATGCCCTTGCGGTGCGCGTGCGCGTGGCCGCTCAGCGACTGCACGCTCCCCTCGTCCTGCAGCAGGTGAAACACGGATGTCGGCATCGCCCGGTCGCGACCGAAGCGGCCTCCGCTATAGAACATCTCCGCGGCATCCGCGCCCCTCGTGATCGTGACGGGTCGGCCCATCATGCGGGTGCGAAAGGCGTCACCGCCCACGCGATCGAACCGTCGTGTGCCGAAAAGGTAGCCGTCACCGAGGAAGCCGAGGGTGCTGTCGAGCACGGGAAGCCGCGGGATGCCGGAGTCAGTCATGCCCCCAGTCAAGGACGGGTGCCCGGATGCCTCAAGGCCCGCCGAGGGAATCCTCAGGTCTGCACGCGGCGCCGCGCCGCCCGGCGCACCCCCACTCCCGCCGCCCCGACCCCACTCCCGCCGCCCGGCGCACCCCCTCTGCCCGACCCCACTCCCGCCGCCCGACCCCACTCCCGCCGCCCGGCGCACCCCCTCTCCCATCAACGCGGTGTTTTCTGCTCAGCGCGGCCGCTACAGCACGCGCACTGAGCAGAAAACTCCGCGCAGTCACCAGGACACTCCCCCACAAGCCCAACTCGCAGAACTTCTGTACATAGTCGAAGGAGACAACACGCAGACGACACCGAACTCGACAGGGTTGGCGGATGCGACGCTTCCAGCTACCCGAATGGGCCGACGATTTCGTACTCGCGAGCGACCTCACGTCTCCTGCCGAACTGAGCGAGCTCCGCCGCCGACGCGCTTCTGGCGATTTGATGCGCGTGCTGCCCGGTGCGTACCTGCCGCGAGCAGTCCACAACGCGCTCGCTCATGAACGGGCACACCTTGCGACGGTGCGGGCCGCCGCGCTGACCGCTCGTGATGAACTCGTCTTCGCTCATCAGTCCGCGGCAGTGCTGTGGCGGATGCCGCTGCTGGGGCCTCCCCCATCGCGAGCGCACGTCTCGGTACCGCCCCAGGCCGGCGGCCGCTCGAATCAGTCGCTCGTGCGCCACGCCTCGTCGCGCGCGTTCGATCCCGTCGAGGTCGACGGGCTTCTCACGACCCCTCTCGCGCGAACGGCGGTCGATCTCGCAGCCGCACTTCCATTTGATGCCGCCGTGGTCGTCGCGGATGCTGCGCTTCGCCGCACGAAGTCCCCTCTGGCGGGTGTGCCGCTCACCGACGTCTCGCCTGAATCTCTCCGCCGAGAGGCTTGCCGAATTCCCCTACGCCGTGGCGCCGCTCGCGCTTCCCTCGCGATCAACTTCGCGGATGGCGCGGCTCAGCTCCCCGGCGAGTCGGTGAGCCGTGTGAGCATGCTGCGCGCGGGCGTGCCCGCGCCTGTGTTGCAGCAGGAACTCGTTGGCGCGAGTGGCGCCACGTATTACGTCGACTTCTGGTGGCCGCAGTTCGTCCTCATCGGTGAGTTCGACGGGGCCGCCAAATACTCAGACCCCGTGTTCCTTGCGGGGCGCACGCCCGAACAGGCACTCCTCGACGAGAAAGCTCGCGAAGACGACCTGCGGCTCGCCGGCTACCGCTTCTGCCGCTGGACCTGGGATGTCGCTCGCAATCCGCGCGCGCTGCGCCACCGTCTCGCGCTGGCGGGCATGCCTCTCTGAGGTCGGCGGGAGTGGTTCAGCGAGACGCGCGAACCCCAACACCGCGGTGTTTTCTGCTCAGCGCGGGGCCTGCAACGGCCGCGCTGAGCAGAAAACACCGCGCTGTTGGGACGCGGGCGGGCCGGCAAGCGGGCGCGGCTGACGCGACGGGCACCGGCGGTGCGGCTCAGTGCTCAGCGCAGTGCGGCTCAGTGCTCGGCGCAGTGCGGCTCAGTGCTCGGCGGGGCGCGGCAGCCGCTCCTCGAGCCACGCCACCGTGTCGGCGAGCACCTCGTCACGGTTGAGTTCATTGAAGATCTCGTGCCGCGCATCCGTGTAGACGATGAGTTCGACGTCGCTGAGCCCTGAGCGCGAGATGTACTTCTCGGCGAGCAACTCGGCGCTGCGTTCGCCACCGAAGGGGTCGTCGCCGCCGATCTGGATGAGCAGCGGCACGTCGTGGGTGAGGTTGCGGCGGGGTCGCCCCATGAGCCGCAGGGCGTCCCACAGCCCGAACTGCGTGATGGCGGATGCCCGGAAGCAGAGCGGATCCTCCGCGAACGCCTGTGCGACAGCGGGGTCGCGGCTGAGCCATTCGTTGCCGGTCGTGCCGAGGTGGCGGTGCCGCTTGTTGAGGTCGCCGCCGTTCATGTGGGTGAAGGTGCGGTAGGCGGTGCCGCTGAGCATGACGGCGTCGTATTCGTCGGGGTGGTCGTTGACGACGATCTGGGTGAGCAGGGAGCCCCAGCTGTGTCCGAGGATGGCGAGGGGGGTGCCTGGATGCTCGTCCCGGATGATCCGCGTGAACTGGCGCACCGCATCCACCGTGCCCCGGAGTCCGCCCGGCCCGAGTCTGCCGAGCCGCTCGAGGTCGCCGCCCCATTGGCCGAGCCCGGTCTGCCCGTGCCCGCGGTGGTCGTCGGCGTAGACGGTGTAGCCCGCCGCGACGAAGGCCTGCGCGACATGCTCGTAGCGGCCGGCGTGTTCGCCGAGCCCGTGTGAGATCTGCACGATGCCGCGGGGGGCGCCGACCTTCCACTCGTAGTAGCGGATGGTGACTCCGTGGGCGTCGACGTAGCTGCCCTCCGCGCGCATTGCCGTGAACTTGACCACTGCCCCTCCTCCCTCGGGTGGCCTCAGTGTATTGGCGGCGACTCCCGCCGTCCCAGTCTTTAGCCAAGCTAATTCGTTAGCCTAAGCACCTATGGATTCCGAGCTGCGCCTCACAATCGCCCGCCTCGCCCGCCGCATGCGGCAGGAGCGAGCGGAGGCCGACCTCGGCCCGAGCCAACTCGGCGTGCTGATCGCCCTCGCGGTGCGCGGTCCCCAGACCCTCGGGGAGCTCAGCACCCACGAACGCGTGACAGCCCCGTCGATGAACCGCACCGTCAACCTGCTCGAAGCATCCGGTCTGCTCGCCCGCGCCGCCTCGCCCTTCGACGGCCGCAAGGTCATCATCGACCTGACGGATGCGGGCCACGCGCTCGTGGACGAGACCAAGCGCCGCCGAGACGCCTGGTTCGCGGAGCGCCTCTCCTCGCTCAGTGACCACGAGCGCGCCGTGCTCGACGCCGCCCTCCCCGTGCTGCGGAAGCTGGCCGAGGAATGAGGCGGATGTTCCGTTCCTTCGGCATCCTCAACTACCGCCTCTGGTTCGTGGGCGCTCTCGTCTCGAACATCGGCACCTGGATGCAGCGCACAGCCCAGGACTGGATCGTGCTGACCGAGCTCACGGACAACGACGCCGCCGCGCTCGGGATCACGCTGGCCTTGCAGCTCGGGCCGCAGCTCGTGCTGCTCCCGTGGTCGGGCCTCATCGCCGACCGATTCGACCGGCGACGCGTGCTCATGGTGACGCAGACGGCCATGGGGATGCTCGGGCTCGCGCTCGGCGTCATCGTGCTCGCCGGCGTCGCTCAACTGTGGCACCTGTATGCCTTCGCCCTCGCTCTCGGCATCGCCTCCGCCATCGACGCGCCCGCGCGGCAGGCCTTCGTCTCGGAGCTCGTGACCGAGCGCTACCTGCCCAATGCGGTCGCCCTCAATTCCCTCTCGTTCCACGGGGCCCGGCTCGTGGGTCCCGCCGTGGCGGGCATCCTCATCGCTCTCGTCGGCACCGGTTGGGTCTTCATCATCAATGCGGCGACCTTCGCGGCCGTGCTGGTGGCGCTCATGCTGATGCGCCGCTCGGAGCTCGTGCCGACGACCCGGACCCGCCGCGGCGAGCGCGGTCAGCTGCGCGCGGGCTTCCGCTACGTGCGGTCGCGACCCGACATCGTCGTCGTGCTCGCGATGGTGTCGCTCGTGGGCACCTTCGGCATGAACTTCGCGATCTACATCTCCACGATGACGACCATCGAGTTCGGTCTCGGGTCGAGCGAATACGGGCTCCTCTCCTCCGTCATGGCGATCGGCTCGGTCGCGGGGGCCCTCATGGCTGCCCGCCGGGAGCGCCCTCGCCTGCGGGTCATGGTGAGCGCGGCGGCCGCGTTCGGCCTGGTCTGTCTGATCGCGGCATTCATGCCGAACTACTGGACCTTCGCGGCCTCCCTCGCCGTGCTCGGGGCGTGCACCCTCACCTTCATGACCTGCGCGAATGCCTACGTGCAGACGACGACGGAGTCGGTCATGCGCGGTCGGGTCATGGCGCTCTACATGGCCGTCTTCATGGGGGGCACGCCGATCGGCTCCCCCATCGTCGGCTGGGTGACGAATCACCTCGGCCCGCGCTGGGGCCTCGGGGTCGCGGCCGTCGCCGGCTTCGCTGCCGCCGGTGTCGCCCTCGTCTGGCTCGTGCGCTCGCGCGGGCTGCGCATCACCTACCGCACGTCGGGCCGTCGACGGGTGGGCTTCGCCTTCGAAGCGGACGGCCGCGCCGACGAACAGGTGGGCGAGGATGCCGTGGAGGCGGCGACGACGGAGATCGCGGTCGGCGAGGTCACGGGCCAGCGTCGCTGATGCGGTTGCTCACGCCTCCCGCGTGATCTCCACCGTCACGAAGCCCATCGGTCGTGACCGGAAGCATCCGTGCCTCGTTGCAGGAGGCCGCGACATCCGCCTCGTAGCGGAACCCCGTCACTGACCCGCAGCCGATTCATGTCGTGCCGCCGACCCAGTTCGGAGCGGCCTCGTTGGGGAAGTAGCGCCGCATGGCATGCTCAGAGACGGCGCTCGTCGCCACCTGCACGCTCTCGACGTGGCTCTTCAAGTCCGCGAGGATCTCGGCGATCGGGCGGTACTCCAGCTCACTGCGGATCTGGCCGAGGACGCGACGGCTCTCGTGCTGCGCCCCGAAGTCGCTGCGCGGCTCGATCTCGGCGAGCGCCTGCTCGGCCCGCGAGATGGAGAACAGGATGCTGCGGGGGAACTGCCGGTCGAGGATCAGGAACTCTCCCGCCTTGAGCGCGCTCGGCGCGCCGCTGTGGGTGCGCAGGTAGGACTCGTAGGCGCCGCAGCTGCGGAGGATGGTCGTCCATGAGGGACCCGTCTCCTCCGTGAGTGAGCGGGTGGAGAGCAGGCGGGCCGTCATGTCGGCCCGCTCGAGGCTCCGGCCGAGGGTGAAGAAGTACCAGGACTCGTCGCGGCGGGTGGCGGATTCGATGATGCCGACGGCGAGCGCCGAACGCTCCCGCACCCAGCTGATGAAGGCGTGCACCTTGTCGTCAGCGACCTTGCGCGGGGTGCGAGCGCGCGTCGTGTTGAGGCACTCCCACAGCTCCGTCGAGACGACCTCGCGAGCGCGGCGTGCGTTCTCGCGGGCGGCCCCGAGGGAGGAGGCGATCGAGGAGGGCTGCGAGCGATCGACCGCGAGCACCGACAGCACGTCCTGCCGCGTGAGGTCGGCGCCGCCCGGCGCGGAGGCCCCCATGACCTCCAGCAGGGAGCGACAGGCAAGGTTCTCGTCGATCCACGGGTCCTCGATGAGGAGCTGCAGGTGTGCGTCGATGACGCTCGCCGTGCCGTCGGCCCTCTCGATGTATCGGCCGATCCAGAAGAGTGATTCGGCAATTCGGCTCAACATCGCCGCGCCTCCCGCGTTTGTTGCTGTTGTTTTCGCTGGCGTTGCTCCGGCGCGTCGTCACGGGGAGCCTGGTCTTGCGGATGCTCGCGCCCCCTGTTGCTCGGAGCACTCCCCTGCCGGTCGGCCCCCACCGGCCACTCGGGTTCGTGGCGTTGGCCCACCACCCGGGTGTCTTTCGATCCGCTCGCGGTAGACGGGTCGCACGTCACCGCTCGCACTGAACACTTCGTCCCAGGCCGGATGCTCGCCGCGGCGTGCGGAGGCGATTCCGTAACCGTCGAACAAGCCGTCCATGGCCTGAACATAGGCTCGCGGTGTTGCGCGGATATTTCGGGAGACGGGTCCTTCGCGTTACCGTTTGCTCACACGGCGGGGTCTATACGGGGCTGCTCTCGGGAGTCCTCGCGTCAACCGTCCCCGGATCCGGGGCGAGCGACGCATGGAATAGCGCCGCGAGCGCCGGCCGGCCGCCCCGCTCGTAGGCCGCGCGCTGGCGAGCGGCACCCGTCCCCTCGCGGAAGATCCGATCGACCCACTCTCGCACCCGCTCAAGGTCGCCCTCCGACTCGAGCGCCTCCGCCACGTGCTCGACGAGCGCATCCACCGCCTCCCTCGCGGGAACGATGACGCCCGTCGCCGGATGCACGAGTTCGTCCGAGATGCCATCGCGCGCCGCGTGCCATAGGGCGGCATCGATCAGCTCGGCGTCGAGGGCGGGCGGCAACTCGCGCCCCGAGAGCGCCGTCGTGACGAGGCCGCGCGTGAGCGCCGCCAACAGCACCGTGTGCCACGCCTCCAGCTGCACGTCGGGCGCCCGGATCTCGATTGTCGGCAGGTGAGTGGAGAGCCGGATGTTCCACATCACGAGGGCGTCATCGAAGGTGGCGCCGACCCCGACGAGACGGTGCAGACGGGTGTCGTAGTCCGCGGCATCCGCGAAGTGGGGCGGGGTGCCCCGCGTCGTCCAGCGCTGCAGCTGGATCGTGCGCCAGCTTGAGAAGCCTGTGTCCTCGCCGTCCCAGAAGGGCGAGTTGGCACCGAGTGCGGTGAGCAGCGGCATCCAGACCCGGATGCCGTTGAGGGCCCGCACGCCCTCCTCACGGTCCTCGACGTGCACGTGCACGTGCAGGCCGTTGAAGTAGTAGTCGCGGCCCACCTGGCGGTACTCCTCGCGCACCCGGTGATAGCGCGGCTTGTCGGTCGTGACGCTACCGCCCGTCCGCTTGGGGAACGCGCCGCTCGCGCACGCGAGCACGCCGACGGATGTCGCAGCCTCGCGCAGCCGGCGACGGAAGGCGTCGAGGTCCGCCACCGCCTGCCCCGTCGTCTCGAAGACGGGGCTGGGGCGCTCGATCTGGCTGAGCAGGAACTCGCGCTGCACGTTCTTGCTCTCGACCCGTTCGACCCGGAGGGCCCGGTAGACGGCGGGGCTGACGTCGCGCGGGTCGAGCGTCTCGGGGTCGACGAAGCAGTACTCCTCCTCAACGCCGAATGTCACCATCGCGGTCTCCTCTCCTACACCTACGCGAATAGTAGGCACAGGTGGGCGCGAGACGCTCTCACCGTCGCTTCAGCCGTCGGCCCCATCATTCGGGAATGCCGGGCTGGCGCGATCGCCCGCGTCAGCGATCGCTGACTTCTGAGAGCACGGCGGCGAGTTCGTCGACCGCCCAGTCGAGGTCGGCCTCGTCCACCACGATGGGCGGGGCAAGCCGCACAGTCTGGCCGTGGGTGTCCTTCGCGAGGATGCCGCGGGCCATGAGCCGCTCGCAGAACTCGCGTCCCGTGCCGAGCGCCGGGTCGATGTCGATTCCCACCCAGAGTCCGGCACCGCGCACCGCCACGATGCCGTCGCCCACGAGAGCGCCGAGCCGCTCGTGTAGACGGGCGCCGAGCATCCGCGCCCGCTCCTGGGGCTCGCCGCCCGCGAGCATCCGCACGACCTCCGTGCCGACGGCCGCCGCGAGGGGGTTGCCGCCGAAGGTCGAGCCATGCTGACCCGGGCGGAGCACCCCGAGGATGTCGGCGTCGCCGACGACGGCCGACACGGGCACGATGCCGCCGCCCAGGGCCTTGCCGAGCAGGTAGAGGTCGGGCACGACTCCCACGAGGTCGCAGGCGAAGGTCGCGCCCGTGCGACCGAGGCCGGACTGAATCTCGTCGGCGATCATGAGCACGCGCTCGCGAGTGCACAGCTCGCGCACCCCGGGCAGGAAGTCGGCCGGCGGCACGATCACGCCCGCCTCGCCCTGAATGGGCTCAACGAGCACCGCGACCGTGTTCTCGTCGATCGCGGCCGCAATCGCCCCCACGTCGCCGTAGGGCACCGTGCGGAAGCCGGGGCCGAATGGACCGAAGTCGTTGTAGGCATCCGGGTCGTCGCTGAAGCCAACGATCGTCGTCGTGCGGCCGTGGAAGTTGCCCGCCATGACGACGATGTTCGCCTCCCCGGATGCGACGCCCTTGACGCGGTAGCCCCAGGCACGGGCGACCTTGATACCGGACTCGACGGCCTCGGCCCCCGTGTTCATGGGCAGCACCATGTCTTTGCCCGCGAGCGCCGCAAGCTCGGTCACGAAGACGCCGAGCTGGTCATTGTGGAAGGCACGACTCGTGAGGGTCACCCGGTCGAGCTGCGCCTTCGCCGCCGCCACGAGCCGCGGGTGCGAGTGTCCGAAGTTGACGGCCGAGTAGGCGGCGAGGCAGTCGAGATAGCGGCGCCCCTCGACATCCGTCACCCAAGCGCCCTCCCCCGTGCTCACGACGACGGGGAGCGGGTGGTAGTTGTGCGGCGAGTGTTCCGCCTCCGCCGCGATCGCAGCGTCCGTCGTCGATCGGATGCCCGGGGTCACCGCCGCAGCTCCAGAGTGCAGCACTTGACACCCCCTCCCCCGAGCAGCAGCTCCGAGAGGTCGACGCCGACGGGCGTGTACCCGCGCTCGCGCAGTTGCTCGGCGAAACCGAGGGCGCGGCTCGCGATGACGACCGTGCTGCCGTCGCTGAAGCAGTTGAGGCCGAGGACCGCTGCGTCGGCCTCGCTCACGATGATGGCGTTCGGGAAGCGCATCCGAAGCACCTCGAGGCTCGCGTCGCTGAACGCTGACGGCAGGTAGGCGATGGTCGGCTCGGCGTCGGCCTCCGGCTCGGGGTCGAGCACGGCGAGCGCTGTGTCGAGGTGGTAGTAGCTGGGGTTGACGAGCTCGAGACCGATGACCTCGCGTCCGAAGACGGCGGCGAGTTCGTCCTGGCTGTCCGTCGTGCTGCGGAAGCCGGAACCGGCGAGCACGACGTCACCAGCGAGCAGGAAGTCACCCTCGCCCTCGTTGACGTGCTCGGGCACCCGCACCTCGTAGCCCGCCTGCGCGAACCACTCCATGTAGGCGGGCCCTTCTGCCGCGCGCTCCGGATGCGTGAACTTCGCCCCGTAGGCGACGCCATCGAGCACGAATCCCCCGTTCGCCGCGTAGACCATGTCGGGCAGCCCGGCGATCGGCTCGATCAGCTGCACGTCGAAGCCGAGCTCGAGGTAGGCCTGATGCAGGGTCTCCCACTGCCGCACGGCGAGGGAGGTGTCTGTGGGGTCTTCCGGGTGCATCCAGGGGTTGATGCGGTAGCTGACCGTGAAGTGGTCGGGCCGGCACATGAGGACCGTCCGGCGGCTGCCGGTCCTGGCGATCGGGGAGGCCTGGGTGTCGGTGAGCGTCATGCTTCCAGTGTCACAGCGATGACGGGCAAGCTTTCGCGAAGCCACGCAGAGATTTAGCGCAAACCCTGGATATGACGCAACATCCGCGCGTAGGGTGGCCGCCATGGACAATCTCGATCACGGAATCCTCGCCCAGCTGCGCAAGAACGCGCGCGCCGGCTACGGCGACATCGGCGACGCGATCGGCCTCTCCGCCTCCGCCGTCAAGCGCCGTGTCGACCGCCTCGTCGCGGAGGGGGTGATCCGTGGATTCACGATCCAGGTCGATCCCGCGATCGAGGGTCTCGGCACGGAGGCCTATGTGGAGATCTTCTGCCGCGGCACCGTCGCGCCGGGAGAGCTGCGGCGGATGCTCGCCGACATTCCCGAGGTCGTCGGCGCCGGCACCGTGAGCGGCAGTGCGGATGCGATCCTGCACATGAGGAGCCGCGACATCCACAGTCTCGAGGTCGCCATCGAGAGGGTGCGCGATGCGCCCAATGTCGACCACACCCGCAGCTCGATCGTGCTGTCGAAGCTGATCGAACGTGGCCGCGACTGAGTTCAGATGATCCACCCGTCGGCGCTCGGGTAAGCGTCGAGGAGCGGCTCGACGGGCTCGTAGCGGCGCTCCCAGAACTCGCCGTACTCGATCAGCCAGCGCGCAGCATCCTCGAGGGGATCGGCGCGGAGGGAGCTGATGGTCGCGGTGCCGACATGGCGGCGGTGAATGAGCCCCGCCTCCTCGAGCACACGCAGATGCCGGGAGATGGCGGGCTGGCTGATCGGAAAGTGGTGGGCAAGCTGTCCGACGGTCGCGTCGTCGTCTCGCAGGAGCGTGAGGATGCCGCGGCGCGTAGGATCGCCGAGCGCCGTGAACACCGCGTCGAGGTCGATCTCAGCCATTCATAACCCCCAGGTTTTAGAACAGGAAGTTTAAGAATAACGAGGTTTTCACCGAGATAGCGCCGAAATGCTGTCGCGTAACGAGGCGCGCCGGGAAGGGCCGAATTGCTACAACTTAACAATGACCACGGCGACACTCCCCATCCTCGACCTCTCCCGCCTCCAGAAGGGCGATGACGAGGCCGCTGCCTTCCGCCACGACCTTCGCGAGGCGACCCACGAATACGGGTTCTTCTACCTCACGGGGCATGGCATTCCTGAGGCGCTCTTCGACAGTGTCATCGGCACGGCGCGGCGCTTCTTCGACCTCCCGGTCGATGACAAGCTCGAGATCGAGAACATCAAGAGTCGCCACTTCCGCGGCTACACCCGCATCGGCGGCGAGTTCACGCAGGGCAAGGTCGACTGGCGCGAGCAGATCGACATCGGACCCGAGCGCGAGGCGGTCGAGAAGGGCGAGGGAGTCGCCCCCTACTGGACGCTCGAGGGCCCCAACCAGTGGCCGAGCGCCCTTCCCGAGCTGCGCGACGTCGTCGCCGAGTGGGAGGCGAACATGAACGCCGTCGCCATCACCCTCATGCGGGCGTGGGCCGAGTCGCTCGGTGCGGACCCCGAGACCTTCGACGCGGCATTCGCCCACGATCCCTCGACTCTCATCAAGATCGTGCGCTACCCCGGCAAGGACGACCCGACCCCCCAGCAGGGAGTCGGCGCCCACAAGGACTTCGGTGTGCTCACCCTGCTTTACGTCGAGGAGGGCAAGGGCGGACTCCAGGTGGAGAAGGACGGCGAGTGGATCGACGCACCGCCCATCCCCTACACCTTCGTCGTCAACATCGGCGAGCTCCTGGAGGTCGCAACCGGCGGCTACCTGCGGGCCACCGTGCACCGCGTCATCTCGCCCTCAGCGGGCCAGGACCGCATCTCGATCCCCTACTTCTACGCCCCCGCACTCGACGCGACGATCCCGACCATCACGCTGCCCCCCGAGCTCGCTGCCAAGGCCAAGGGCGTGACCCCGGATGCTCATGGCGAGCCCCTCTACGCGACCTACGGTGAGAACGCGCTCAAGAGCAGGCTCCGGGCCCACCCGGACGTCGCGGCGATTCACCACCCGGAGCTCGTGAAGGCCCCCGCCCCCGCATCGGCCTGAACTCTAGAACTCGATCGCCTCGACCATGGGGTCGGGGCGGCCGTAGCGCTCTGCCGTCATGTGCACAGCCTGTGCGCGCAGGAAGGGCAGCAGCTCGAGGCGCCCCGCGGTCGTCACGGGCGCGGCGTGGAGCGCGACATCCGGCCGCTTCGCGAGCACGGTCGCGAGCACTCCGGCGTCGCCGCCGATAAGACGGATGTGTGGGGTCTCCACCTCGCCCGACTGGATTCGCGCATGCCAGCGCGCGTCGCCCTCGACAAGTACGCTCGCGACGCGCAGGGGTGACAGGGGGTGGGCGAAGAGCTGCACAAGGCGCTCTGGCAGTTCCGTCGCCGTGCTCACATGCACGCGGGCACCCGCTCGCGTCGCCGCGGCGAGCACCCGCACGAACTGCGCGCTCGAGACGCCAGCGGCACGTCGGATGGTCGTGTCGACGGGAAGATGCCGCACGACGACCCGTTCGCCGGGGCGATCGGGAAGCTCCCGCGCATCGCGGTAGTGCTCGACCCAGGCGCGTTCGTCGCTCACTGCACCCGCGCGCACGAGGTCGAACTCGAGGAACGTCATGGCCGGCTGCGCCGCCTCGATCAGCGCACGAACGCGCTCACCGATGCCGTCGAGCCGCACGTTCTGCTGCGCCTCGGCGAAGACGGGGATCGCCTCCCCGAGCGTGAGGATGCGCTCGGTGGAGCCGCGCAGCCCACCCGCCCCGCGCCATCCGCCGCTCGGCAGCGCGTGCCGACCGTGGGTCCCCGCCGGCTCGTTGACGACAAGCGTGCCGGCGTCGACCGTGTCGAGCCACAGCGCAAGCTCCTCCACGTCGAGGGTGTGGATGCCGGCAACAGCTCCCTGCGCGGAGTTCTGCAGCTCCACGGCCGCCTCGAGGTCGGCGACGCGCGTGAGCACGACGGCGGGCACGGGAGCCGTGCGGTTCACGGCGTGCTCGGGGGCAACGCCGTCGCGCACGCCCGGCCGCCACAGGGTCAGGCGGTCGTCGAGCGCCTCCGGCTCAACGAGCCAGCTCTCGCCTTCGTCGAGGGTCGCGAGCAGGCGACGCAGCCGCTCGGGCGGCGTCGTGGCGAGCGGCGCCATTCGAGACGATGCCTCGATCGAAGTGGCGGGCAGGGTAGCCCGCACGGCGTCGGCGAGGCGGGTCCGGAAGGCGGCCGAGTCGCCGGCCTCGCCCACGAGGATCACGAGCCGGGCGCCACGCGGGTCCTGCGCTCCGCGGGCGAAGGCGCCCCGCACGATCGCGTCGACCGCGGCATCCGTGTCGGCGCTCTCCGTGACGATGACGGATGCCACGCCTGCCGCGTCCCCCAGGGGTGGCCGCGACGGGCGCCACGAGCGCAGTAGCCCAGCCGTGTCGCGGTCGCCCGTGAAGACGACGCGTTCGATGTCGGGGTGTTCGAGGGCGGCGCGCGCGACATCCGCTCCCTCGGGCACGACGAGCGTCACGAGCCCCTCGGGCAGTCCCGCCTCCCGCGCGGCCTCGATCACGAGGGCGCAGGAGCGACGAGCCTGGTGCGGAGGCTGCACGATGACGGCGCTGCCCGCGGCGAGCGCCGACGCGACCGCCTCGACGGTGTCGGCGACGGGCGAGGTCCACCCGGGGGCGGCGAGCACGACGGGAACGGGCTCGAATTCGGCGTTCTCGAGCGAGCCGAGGGCGGCTGCCGCGTGCGCCACCGCGTGGGCAGCGCTCACGGCTCGCACCGCCTCGCCGTCGGCCTCCGCGAAGAGCGCCCCCGTCTCGCTCACGAGCGTCTCGACGATGGTGGCGCGGAGCGCGTCGAGCACGGCGGCGAGGTCTCGCATGCCTGTCGTGCGTTCGGTGAGCGCCCGCGCTGCCCAGTCTTCGCCGGCGGCGACTGCGGCCGCCACGACAGCATTCAGCTCGGCGATCTCCCCCACGCCGGACTCGTGCACGGTCGCCCGACCCGCGCTCGAGGCGCGTGCCCGGGTGAGTGCACCGCGCGCCCACTCCCGACCCTTTGGCACGGCGGGATCATTCAGCGACGGCACGTCCTCACCGATCGTGCGCGGACGCAGCCTCGCATTCTGGGCGGCGGGTTCCCCCGCGGCGGTCACGGCCTCACCGAGTCGTCCGGCTTCACGCGCGAAGAGAGCGTCATCCTGCCCCAGCCGCCGGGCTGCCGCGAGGAAGCCGTCGGGCTCGGTTTCGGAAGCGAGCCGCTCGATCAGGTGGTCGGAGGAGGAGGCAAGGTCGTCCGCGATGGGAGCGTGAAGCCGCAGGTCGTCGATGGCGCTGGCGAGAGCATCGAGGTGCAGGGTCTCCCCGCGTCGCAGCTCGACCGTGAGGGCGGACGAGACTCCCCGCTCGCGCGCGAGGTGCCAGGCAAGGGCGAGGTGGAAGAGGTTCGACGTCGCGACCGTGACCCGCACGGCGCCGGCATGCTCGGGGCTGAGCACCCCCTCGAGCAGGCGCACGAGGTTCGCCTCGGTCGCGAGCCGGGTCGGCAGGGTCGCCGCGGGCACACCGAGGCGCGCGGCATCCGCCGGTTCGTGCGAGAGGAGGCCTTCTTCGACGAGCCGCACCGTGATGCCCGCCCCGCCGTGCGCCCGCCGCGCCCTCGCCCATTCGCTGAGCCGCTGCAGTGCCGGCAGAGCGTCGGGAAGCGCGGCGGGAAGCGTGATGCCGCCCTCGTAGCCGAGAAGGGCTGCGCGGCCGAGAGCGCCCATGACGACGTCCATCATGAGATCGAAGTGCTCGTATCGGTCGGTCTCGAGCACGATCTGTTTCGGCGTCGGCGAACTCGCTGCGAACTCGTAGAGGGGCAGGATGCGCTCGATCGTGCGCTCGACCGCCTCCTCGTAGGCCCAGGGCGCGGTGGGCCCCGCGAGGGCGCCGAGCCGCAGGATCACACTGTCGACATCGTCCCGGCCCAGCAGATCCAGGGCGCGGCCACGTCGGCGGTCGGCCTCCCCCATCCCGTGCACGGCCCCGCCGAGTGGGGCGAGGGACACACGGATGCCTCGCTCTCGCAGCCCCGCAAGGCACCTGTCGAGAGTCCGCGGCTCGGTGCCCAGCAGCCGATCCGCCACGGCGCGGCGGAAACCTGCCCGCACGAGCGGCATGACCGCGCGCGGCAGGAGCACGGCGAAGCCGCCCGCGAGTTGGATGAGGATGCGCAGGCCGAGCGGCAGCACGGGCGGCAGGTCGCGGGAGAGCCTCTCGAGCTGGCGTGCGGCGGCACGCTCCCCCTCGGTGCCGATCACGAGGTCGATGAACTGCATCGCGAACTCGCGACCGGCCGGGTCGGCGAGAATCGCGGCGCGACGCTCTGCGCTGACGAGGTGCGGGCGGGGCAGACGCCGCGTGCCCGGCTTCGGCTCGGGCTCGGGATGGTTGAGCCACCCCCGCACTGTCGTGATGGCAGCGTCGACCAGGGCGGCGGCGCGAGCGGGGGGCGGCGACTCGGGCGGCATGGGCCAGAGGATACTGCCGAGAACCTGAGAAACGCGCCTCATCCCCGCGACGGTCGGCTTCGAGCCTGAGCGGCGACTGAGCGAACGGATGCCGCGGGTTTACGCCGGGTCCACCTGCTGGTTAACTCATGGGCATGAGCAGCTTCGACCCCTATGCGAACCAGGGCGGCGCCGCGGCGTGGGATCCCGAGGCAGCGGAGAGGTCGCGCAAGACGGCCGACGAGCTCTTCGCGGCCGAGCGCAGCGAGGTGCATGACGACGAGCTGATCCCCAATGACGGCAACCCCGAGCAGCCGGGCGAGCTTCCCGACCCCGACCTCGAGTCCGACGAGGCCGCCGAGTAGCGCGGGGTCAGTCCTCCCACACGCTCGGCGTCGGCTGCCGCGTCGACGGGAGCGTGACATCCGCAGCCCAGCGCTGCACCCACTCGGGGACCGAGCGGTCCGAGACATCCACGCCGACCGCCTTGGAGATCTCGGCGAGCGGCACGGTGCCGCCCGATCGCTTGAGGAAGCGCCCGCGCAGCACGAGACGGGCCGCCAGCTGCCCCTTCACGACGAAGCGGTGCTCGAGGTAGACCGACTTCTCGTCGAAGGCCATGATGCGGCTCTCGATCGTGAATCTCTGCCACGGCGTGAGGGAGAGCCGGTGCGTGATGGTCGACGATTGCACGACGGGGTACCAGCCATTCGACATCAGAACTTTCCAGACGCCGGTGCGCATGAGCATCTCGAAGCGGGCGACATCGGCGATCGACAGGTAACGTCCATTGTTCATGTGGCGGTTGACGTCGAGGTCGGTCGGCAGCACGCGGAAGCGGGAGCGGACGACATCGAACACATCGACGCGCTTCGCCCGTGAGGCGACGAGGAGGTGGGTCAGGGTGCGCCAGATGAGATTCACCGCGACAGAGTAATCAGGCCACCACGTTTCGCCCATTCGGCTGTCGATTCTCGACAAGCCTCGCCTACAGTGGTGCGGTGTCCGTGCCCAAGATCGTGCTCTACTACTGCTTCACCCCGCTCGCGGATCCCGACGCCATCCGCCTCTGGCAGCGCGACCTGTGCGAGTCGCTGGGGCTGAAGGGGCGCATCCTCATCTCCCCCCACGGCATCAACGGCACCGTCGGGGGCGAGCTCGCCGACGTCAAACGCTACGTGCGCAAGACCCGCGAGTACGCGCCCTTCAAGGGCATGGATATCAAGTGGAGCGAGGGCACGGGCGATGACTTCCCCCGCCTGAGCGTGCGGGTGCGCGACGAGCTCGTGAGCTTCGGTGCCCCCGGCGAGCTCATGGTCGACGAGCACGGCGTCGTGGGCGGCGGCACGCACCTGAGCCCCGAGCAGCTGCACGACCTCGTCGCCGAGAAGGAGGTCACCTTCTTCGACGGCCGCAACGCCTTCGAGGCGCAGATCGGCCGATTCAAGGATGCGGTCGTGCCGGATGTCGCGACCACCCGTGACTTCGTCGCCGAGCTCGACAGCGGCCGCTACGACCATCTCAAGGACGAACCCGTCGTCACCTACTGCACGGGCGGCATCCGCTGCGAAGTGCTCTCGAGCCTCATGGTGCAGCGCGGCTTCCGCGAGGTGTACCAGCTCGATGGCGGCATCGTGCGCTACGGCGAGAAGTATGGGGACGCCGGGCTCTGGGAGGGCTCCCTCTACGTCTTCGACCAGCGAAAGGCAGTGCAGTTCACGGATGCTGCGGCCACCGTCGGCCGCTGCCACCGCTGCGACACCCCCACGAGCCGCATGGAGAACTGCCGGGATCTCTCGTGCCGCACCCAGCTCGTGGTGTGCGACGCGCACGCCGACGAGACGGCGTGCGCCGAGCATCCGCTGCCCGATTCCGTACGGTGAGTGAACGAAAGCAGCGCCCCGGCGTCGAGGCCGGGGCGCTGCGTCGTTTCACTCAGTTCAGTTGCACTCGAGCGTGCCGCCGCCGTCGAGCTCCCAGACGCCCGGGCCAAGCTCGGCGCACGCGGCATCCGTGATGGCGGTGGCGCCCGCGATGATCGCGGCGATGATCAGAATGCCGGCGATGATCGACAGGATGCTGACGATGATGCCCGCAATCGCGAAGCCGTTGCCGTGCCCCGCCTTCTTGGACTTCACGAGCGCGATGATGCTCACGATGAGGCCCGCGATGTTGACGAAGAACGCCAGGATGAAGCCGACGATGCCGAGGGTCTTGCCCGGGTTCTCGGCCGTAGGCGCGGGTGTTGCAGTGGTCATGGATGCTCCAGTTCAGGCTTGCGCGGCGCAGCCGCTGTTGTGAGTGCGGCGATGCCGCGGTGGGATGTGTGCGGCTTCGCCGCGGGACGCCGCGTATCGTGTCGCGGCAGGCTTGGGGCGGAGGGTCAGCGGCAGCTGATCGTCGTGCCGTTGTCGAGGGTGTAGACGCCCGGCTCCCGCCCATCGCAGGCTCCCCCGATGCCCATGCCGTTCGCGAGGAGCACGAGCTGCAGCGCAAGGACCACTGTCGTGATGGTTCCGAGGATCATGGCGGTCATACCGATGCCGCCACCGAAGCCGGCCGCGCGCGATTTGCGGTAGGAGAGCAGCCCCAGCACGAAGCCGACGATTCCCACTGCCAGGCTCACGACGATGCCGACAACGCCGAGCACCTTGCCGGGGTCCTTGTCGGGCAGCTCGGTGTCGGCCTCGGCTGCCGCAGGCGCGGTCGGCTCTGCCTCGGTCTCTGGCGCCTCGGCCGCGGGCGTCTCGCCCTCGGTGGGCGACTTCTCCTCGGGCGCCGCGCTCTCGACTGGCGTCTTCTCTTCGGCGGCCGCCTCCGGTGCCTCGGCGGTGACGGCGTCGCCCTCGTCGACGGTGACGTTCTTCTTGACCATTGCTCCCCCAGGATGCCGATCGGCCGTGGGTCTCACGGTGGCGAGAATCTATCGCGTCCCCGTCGAGTTGCGCCACCCTCATTTTCGGGGGGCATGCGGGTTCGCAACATCCGGCGGTTGCGGCCAAGATGGGGGTATGCGCATCGGAATCCTCACCAGCGGCGGCGATGCCCCCGGACTCAACGCTGTCATCCGCGGGGCAGTGCTCAAGGGTGACAAGCTCCACGGGCAGCAGTTCGTGGGCTTCCGCAACGGATGGAAGGGCCTCGTCGAGTCCGACATCGTGCCTCTCGGTCGGCACGAGGTCAAGGGCATCGCCAAGCAGGGCGGCACCATCCTCGGCACCTCCCGCACCAACCCCTTCGAGGGAAATGGCGGCCCCGACCGCATCCGCGAGATCCTCGCCGAGAACGAGATCGACTCGCTCATCGCGATCGGGGGCGAGGGCACACTCGCTGCGGCCCGCCGTCTGACCGACGAGGGGCTGCCCATCGTCGGCGTGCCCAAGACGATCGACAACGATATCTCCGCGACGGACTACACCTTCGGCTTCGACACCGCCGTGCAGATCGCGACGGATGCCATGGACCGGCTGCGCACGACGGGTGACGCCCACGGCCGCTGCATGATCGCGGAGGTCATGGGCCGCCACGTCGGCTGGATCGCGATGCACTCCGGCATGGCCGCGGGCGCGCACGCGATTCTCATTCCCGAGCAACGCACCACGATGGAGCAGATCACGGAGTGGGTCACAAGCGCCCACGACCGCGGTCGCTCCCCCCTCGTCGTCGTCGCGGAGGGCTTCATCCTCGACGGCACCAACGACCCCCACTCGGAGCGAGGCCTCGACGCCTTCGGGCGCCCACGGCTCGGCGGCATCGGCGAGACTCTCGCCCCGGCCATCGAGGCGGCGACGGGCATCGAGACCCGCGCGACCACCCTCGGTCACATCCAGCGCGGAGGCACCCCCACCTCCTACGACCGCGTGCTCGCGACCCGCCTCGGGATGGCCGTGCTCGACCTCGCGATGCAGAAGCAGTGGGGCTGCATGGTGGCCCTGCGCGGCACCGAGATCGTGCAGGTGCCGTTCGCGGATGCGCTCGGCAAGCTCAAGACGGTTCCCCAGGAGCGCTACGACGAAGCGGCCGTCCTCTTCGGCTGACCTCGAGCAACCTCACCGGCTGTCGCGAAGCCCGGAATTCCTGAGTAGCGCATGCGTTACCCTTAAGCGCCATGCTTCTCACGATGCTCAAAGCGAAGATCCATCGCGCGACCGTCACGCAGGCCGACCTTCACTATGTCGGCTCCGTCACCGTCGACAGCGATCTGCTCGACGCATCCGGAATCCTGCCGGGCGAGAAGGTCGCCATCGTCGACGTCACAAATGGCGCCCGGCTCGAGACCTACACGATCGCGGGCGAGCGCGGCAGCGGCGTGCTGTCGATCAACGGCGCCGCGGCGCACCTCGTGCACCCGGGCGACATCGTCATCCTGATCGCCTACGCCCAGATGGAGCCCGCCGAGGCGCGCGAGTTCGAGCCCTCCATCGTGCACGTCGACGCTGATAACCGCATCGTGCATCTGGGCACGGATGCCGCGGATGCGACCGGCACGTCGGGCATCCGTCCTCCCCTCGCCGTGTGAGTTGGGTTCATCCACAGTTCAGCGCCCATTCCTGACGCTCTCGGCGCCGCTCAGTAGGGTGGGTGAATGCGTGCACTGAGGGTGGAGAAGAACGACGACGGCATCAGCACGAGGCTCATCACCGACCTCGGCGACGACGACCTGATGGCGGGCGACGTCACGATCGACGTCGAGTACTCGAGCATCAACTTCAAGGACGGCCTCGCCATCATGGGTCGGCCGGGGGTCATCCGCGACTATCCGCTGATCCCCGGGATCGACCTCGTCGGCACGGTCGCCTCCGCGGATGCCTCGAGCCGCTGGTCTGCCGGAGACCGCGTGCTCCTCAACGGCCAGGGTCTCGGCGAGACCCACCACGGCGGCCTGGCGGAACGCGCCCGCGTGAAGTCGGACTGGCTCGTGCGCGTGCCCGACGCCCTCTCCTCGCGGCAGGCCGCCGCGATCGGCACGGCCGGTTTCACCGCGATGCTCGCGGTACTCGCCCTCGAGCGGGCCGGAGCCCTCGACCACTCCGACGGCAGCGTGCTCGTGACGGGTGCGGCTGGCGGCGTTGGTTCCGTCGCGATCACCCTGCTCTCCCGGCTCGGTCACCACGTCACGGCGTCGACCGGGCGGCCGGAAGAGAGCGACTACCTGCAGTCCCTCGGCGCCGACGCCATCATCGACCGTGCCGAACTGAGCGAGCCCGGCAAGCCCCTGCAGGGGCAGCGCTGGGCCGCCGCGGTCGACTCGGTCGGCGGTGCGACCCTCGCGAATGTGCTCGCGCAGACGAGCTACGGCGGCACCGTCGCATCCTGCGGCCTCGCCCAGTCGGCGGAACTCCCCACGACGGTCATGCCGTTCATCCTCCGCGCCGTGAACCTCGCGGGCATCAACTCCGTCTTCGCGCCGACCGTGCTCAGGGAGCAGGCCTGGGATCGCCTCGCGTCCGACCTCGATCTCGAGCTGCTCGACAGCCTCACCGAGACCGTCGGACTTGCGGATGCTCCCGCCGTCGCCGAGCGGATCCTGCAGGGCGGCGTGCGCGGGCGCACGGTCGTCGACGTGCGCAACTGACGTCGGTCCGCGACGTCGTCGCGTCCGTGTGGGCGTCGCCGTCCGCGCCGGTGTAGGCGTCCGCGAAGGCGCTAGGCCGTGCCCCCGTGGCTGCGGGCGAACTCGGCGAGCGCCTCGACGAGTCCCTCCGCCGTGCGGTCCTCCGAGATGACGTCGACCGTGAGGCCCGCCGCGCGAGCGTCAAAAGCGGTCCGCGGCCCGATGCACGCCACCACGGTCGACTCGGGCAGCGGACCGAGCTGCTCCATCACATGCCGCGCCACAATGCCGGAACTGATCAGGATCGCGCTGATGCGCCCGGATGCGACATCCGCCGCCACCCGCTCCGTGACGGGAATGCCCACCACCCGGTGAGAGGTGACGACGTCGACGTCGAGGCCCAGCTCGGCGAGTCCCGAGAGCAGGGCAGGGTCTGAGGCATCCGACTGTGGCACCAGGATGCGGCCCGACCGCGAGTCGGCCGGCCACGAGCCGAGCAGCCCGCGGGGCGAGTTGTCCGGCGCGGGCACCAGGTCGGCCTCGTATCCGGCGAGGGTCAGCGCCGCGAGCGTCGTCTCGCCGACGCAGGCGATGCGGGTCGAGGCGGGCAGTTGGATGCCGCGAATGTTGAGCACATCGACGGTCGTGGCGCTGCTCACCACAAGCCAGTCGTAGTGCCCTGACTCGAGCCGCTCGAGCGCTTCGTCGAGGGGAGCCGGATCCTCCGGCATGGAGAAGTTGATCATGGGGGCGACCACCGCGGTTGCACCGAAGGAGCGCAGCACCGCCGCGACGTTCTCCCCGTAGGCGCCCCCGCGCGGCACGAGCACGCGCCATCCCGTGAGGGGTTTCTCGCGACGGGAGACGGTCATGTTCCCATCCTGCACCCCTGCGGCGCCCGGATGCGACCGCGCGACGCCCTCACGCAATCAGTCGTCGCTGAAAATGGCCCACGTGACGAGGCCGCCGACCGCGATGAGAGCGGCCGTCGCACCGACGATCCAGGGCACCGGGTTCTCGTCGTATGAACGCTTCGCCTTCTCGGTGAACTCGCTTGTGCGCTTCTTGATGTCGAACCGGTCCTCGATCTCGTCGAGCGTGTCGCCGAGCGATTCGCGCGCCTCCTCGGCGGCCTTGGCCGCATCCGACTTCGTGGGGGTGGTGTCGCTCATGATTCTCCTTCGTCTCTTCGGGGGACGGGGCCGTCCGGGTCAGGGGCGGTGGACGCCGCGTACGACGTCGATGTCCTTCTTGACGCTCTCGATCGTGTCGCTCGGCAGCGGCGGCATGTCCGCCTTGAGCTTGACGTAGCCGATCCAGCCGAGGATCGCGGCGATGATCAGAAGCACCGCCGCCACCACAAGGGCCGCAGCCCAGCCCGGCATGACGAGCGAAAGGGCGAGCACGGCGGCCGTCAGCAGCACCCCGACCATGAAGAGCAGCACGACCGCGGCTGCGGCAAGAAGCCCCGCCGCGATCCCGAGACCCTTGACCTTCGCCGTGAGCTCGGCCTTGAGTTGCTCGATCTCGGCCGTCACGAGCTCGCTGACGAGCCGCGGCACATCGACCAGCAGCTCGACGAGCGAGCGTCTGCGGGGGCGGGGCGGAATCATGCGGTCCGTCATTGACTTGTCCTAGCTCGAGGTCGTACCAGGCGTGCTCGACGGCGTCGTGGTCTTCGTCGTCGAGGGCGAGGTGTTCGTCGCCTTCTTCTTGTTGCCGTTCACCTGGTTCACGACCTTCTTGGCCTTGTCGCTCACGAACTCCGCGACATCCGGGCCCTTGTCCTTAGCGAAATCCTCGACGGCGTCGACCTTGGACTTGACGCGAGGGTCGTTCCAGAGCTTGGTCGCCGACTCTTTGATCTCCTCGTAGCGCTCACGACCAGCACGTGCTCCCAGCACGTAGCCGACAGCCAGACCGGTCAGGATCAGAATCTTTCCTCGCACGGTGTCTCCGTTCCGTTGGGGGTGGTCTTGTGTCGTCTCAGCGTAGACCTGCCGTCCCCAGCCGTTTTTTGGCAAACTCCCAGAGTCTCGCTCGCGTCCTCACTCATTGAGGCGTGTCAGTAGACGTACTCGAGGATGTCGCGGCCGACCGTACGCATCGTGTCGAGCACGCGCAGCCGCTCGTGGAGGCTCGAGTCGACGAACTCGACCGTGACGGCGTAAGCAACTCCCCCCTGGCGGCCGTGAAGGAGGCCGACGTCGCTGCGCACCCCGGCATCCGTTCCCGTCTTATTGACGAGTTGCAGGCCGTGGGCGGATGCCCGGTGCGCGAGTGGGTCGAGACCGAACGCGCTCGCCACCATCGAGAGGTCCGCGTTGAGCGAGAGCCAGTCGAGCACGCGCTGGCTCGTCACGGAGTCGACGACCTGCCCCCGGGAGAGGGCATAGAAGAGCCATGCGAGCTCGGCGGTCGCACCGACCGAGAACTGGGGGGCGTCGTCGGGGCCCCGCTTGAGCCGCACCTTGTCGAGCAGCGCCGTGCGGCTCAGGCCAAGGGATTCCGCACGCTCGCGCACGGCGTCGAGCCCGATGTGCCGCAACAGCACGTTGGTCGCGACGTTGTCGCTCGCGGCACCCACGAGGAGCCCCAGATCACCGAGGGGCAGCGTGGGCACCTGCATGCGGTGCCACAGGCCCGAGTCCGCGATCGCGTCATCCGGGGTCTTGTCGAGGATGCCGGGCGTGTGCTGGTCGCGAGTCGTGATGCGGGCGGCGAGCTCGATGAGCAGGAGCACCTTGCCGACGCTCGCGGTCGGCAGCGCCACGCGGTCGTCGATCGCGAGGAGCGGCAGGCCCGTCGTGAGGTCGAGCACGGTCGCGGAGACGCGCGCGCCACCGTAGGCGAGCTCCCCGAGGGCGGTGAAACTCTCAGAGAAGGAGCCTGCTTCCTCGGCCCCTCGATGGCGGGCGGCTCCCTGCGCGCGCACACGCCGGCGACGCTGCTGCTCAGTCGACGACACAGATGCTTCTCCTCCAGGCATCGAAGAAGGTGGGCCTTTACCAGATGGTGACGCGCTCGCTCGGGTCGAGCCACAGCGCATCATCCTGAGAGACATCAAAGGTCTCATAGAACGCGTCGATGTTGCGAACGATCTGGTTGCAGCGGAACTCGTTGGGCGAGTGCGGATCGATCGCGAGCAGACGCACGACCTCCTCATCGCGTGCCTTGAGCTGCCACGCCTGCGCCCAGGAGAGGAAGAAGCGCTCCGCGCCCGTGAGCCCGTCGATGACGGGCGGCTCCTCGCCCCCAAGCGAGATCAGATATGCCTTCCACGCGATGCCGAGTCCGCCGAGGTCGCCGATGTTCTCCCCGATCGTGAGGGAGCCGTTGACCTGATGCTCGGGCGTCTGCTGCGGGGCGAGCGCGTCGTACTGGGCGATGAGCGACGAGGTGAGGCGCTCGAAGGCCTCCCGGTCCTCCGCCGTCCACCAGTCGGTGAGTCGCCCGTCCCCGTCGAAACGCGAGCCCTGGTCATCGAAGCCATGGCCGATCTCGTGGCCGATGACGGCGCCGATCGCACCGTAGTTCGCCGCGGCATCCCGGTTCTCGTCGAAGAAGGGGTATTGCAGGATCGCGGCGGGAAAGACGATCTCGTTGAACCCTGGGTTGTAGTAGGCGTTGATCGTCTGCGGGGTCATGAACCACTCGTCGCGGTCGAGCGGGCGGCCCACCTTGCCGAGCTCGCGCTGGAACTCGAACTCGCTCGTCGCCCGCACGTTGCCGAGCAGGTCAGCTGCATCGACCTCGAGCGAGGAGTAGTCCCGCCATTTCTCGGGGAAGCCGATCTTGGGCGTGAACTTCTCGAGCTTCTCGAGGGCGCGGGAGCGCGTGGCATCCGTCATCCACGCGAGCGAGGAGATCGACTGGCGGTAGGCCTCGACGAGGTTGTCGACGAGCACGTCCATCGCCGTCTTCGCGGCGGGCGGGAAGTGCCGATCGACGTAGATCTTGCCGACCGCCTCACCCATGGCGCCCTCAACGAAGGAGACGCCGCGCTTCCACCGCGCCCGCAGCTCGGGGGTGCCCGTGAGGGTGCGGCCGTAGAAGTCGAAGTTCGCCTCGACGAAGTCGCCGGAGAGGTACGGAGCGGAGGAGCGGATGACCTGCCAGCGCAGCCAGTCGCGCCACGCGTCGAGCCGCTCGGCCACGATCAGCTGCCGCACACCCTCGATGAAGCTCGGCTCACGCACGACCACCTCGTCGAAGCTGCCCTGGGGCGGGTCCATGGCCCCAAGCCAGACGGGCAGGACCTCCGAGTCAGCAGCCAGCGAAGACCACGACATCGGGTTGTAGGTGGCCTCCGCGTCGCGCGTACGCACGTTGTCCCAGTGCTGCGCCGCGATTGCCGTCTCGAGCTCGAAGACGCGAGCCGCGGCATCCGCTGCCCCCTCGACGCCCGCAAGCGTGAACATGTGCTCTATGAAGGAGCGATACTTCTCGCGCACGGCGGCGAAACGTTCCTCCCTGAAATATGACTCGTCGGGCAGGCCGATGCCGCCCTGCTCAACGAAGACGAGGTAGCGCTCGGGGTTGCCCGGGTCATTGTCGACGAAGAGCTGGAAGAGCCCACTCACCCCCTGACGCTCGAGACGACCGAGGGTCGCCATGAAATCGTCGACGGATGCCACGGCCTCTACTGCCGCGAGCCCCGGACCCAGCGGTGCCGCACCGAGCGCCTCCACGCGATCGACGTCCATGAAGCTCGTGTAGAGGTCCCCCACCTTGCGCTGTTCCGTGCCCGGCTCGGCCTTCTGCGCCTCCTCGATGATGGCGCGCACCGCCTGCTCCGCCTCCTCCGCGAGCACATAGAACGACCCGTATCTGGCCTTGTCAGAGGGGATCTCCGTGCGCGCGATCCACTTGCCATTGACGTGGCGGAAAAGGTCGTCCTGGGGCCGGGTGCCCGGGTCGAGTTCGTCGAGGTCGATACCGGAGGCGAGGGTCATGGACCCACCCTAACGAGTCACACCGACACGGCACCTGAGGCGCTAGTCTCTCGGATGGCCCGCCCGCGGGGGTGGCCCGAGAACCACCGAGGAGCACCATGGCGATCTGGAAACTGCACGGCGACGGCAAGGATGTTGCGGCATCCGAGATCGTCCTCCCCGAGGAGCGGCTCAGCTGGCCCCGCACCCTCGGCTTCGGCGGGCAGCACATCGTGGCGATGTTCGGCGCGACCTTCCTCGTGCCGCTCATCACGGGCTTCTCGCCCAGCACGACCCTGCTCTTCTCCGGGCTCGGCACCCTGCTCTTCCTGCTCATCACGAAGAACCGCCTGCCCAGCTACCTCGGCTCGTCGTTCGCCTTCATCGCGCCCATCACGGCGGCCGTGGCATCCGATGGCAAGTCGGTCGCGCTCGGCGGAATCATCGTCGTCGGCGCCCTGCTGGCGATCGTCGGCGCGATCGTGCACCTCGCGGGCACCGGCTGGATCAACGCGCTCATGCCGCCCGTCGTCGCCGGCACGATCGTCGCCCTCATCGGCTTCAACCTCGCGCCCGCCGCCAAGGCCAACTTCGAGGTGGCGCCGCTCACGGCGGTCGTCACGCTGCTCGCCGTCATCCTCGTGGCCGTGCTCTTCAAGGGGATGATCGGCCGACTCTCGATCGTCGTCGGCGTCGCGGTCGGCTACGTCTTCGCGCTGCTGATGGGCGAGGTCGACCTCAGCGGTGTCGCGGATGCCCCGTGGATCGGCCTGCCCGAATTCATCCTGCCGACCTTCAGCACCGACCACCTCTTCATCTACCTCATGTTCCTGCCGGTCGTGCTCGCCCTCATTGCGGAGAACGTGGGCCACGTGAAGGGGGTCGCGCAGCTCACCGACCGCAACCTCGACCCGCTCATGGGCCGCGCCCTTTTCGCCGACGGCCTCGCAACCGTCATCGCCGGCATCGGCGGCGGCTCCCCCACGACCACCTACGGCGAGAACATCGGCGTCATGTCGGCCACCCGCGTGTTCTCGACGGCCGCCTATTGGGTCGCCGGCATCGCCGCCATCCTCCTCGGACTTTCGCCCAAGATCGGCGCCGTGATCTTCACGATCCCCCCGGGAGTGCTCGGCGGCGTCACGACCGCCCTCTACGGGCTCATCGGAATCATCGGCGTGCGCATCTGGGTCGAGAACAACGTCGACTTCTCCAAGCCACGCAACCAGTTCACGGCCGGTGTCGCGCTCATCATCGCGATCGCGGACTTCACCCTCGGCGGCGACGGCATCACCTTCGGCGGCATCATCCTCGGCACGGTTGCGGCGCTCGTCGTCTACCACCTGATGGCGATCATCGGTCGGGTCCGCGGCACGGCTCTCTGAGGCATCCGCTTTCATCATTCAGGAACCAGCGGTCCGGCGACTCTTCATTATTCAGGAACCGACAGTCGCGCGGCCCTTCATAATTCAGGAAGTCGTGCTCTTGGGCGGATGTCCCTGACCCCTCTGGTCCCGCTGGATATCAGCGATCACTTTTGTCACTGCACCTTCCTGATGAATCGGCCCGACGCCCGTAGTTCCTGAATGATGAGCGGATGCAGCGGGCATAGTTCCTGAATGATGAACGGGGAGGCACGGTGAAAGCGATCGACCGCGACATCCTGCGGCTCGCCGTGCCCGCGCTCGGCGCGCTCGTCGCTGAGCCGCTGTTCCTGCTCGCCGACACCGCCATGATCGGCCACCTGGGGGCGGATGCTCTCGCCGGCCTTGGCATCGCAAGTGCGGTGTTGCAGACGGTCGTGGGGCTGCTCGTGTTCCTCGCCTACGCGACGACGCCGGCGGTCGCGCGGCGCCTCGGCTCGGGCGACCGGGCAGGTGCCATCCGGGCCGGCATCGACGGGATGTGGCTGGCTCTCCTGCTCGGCGTCGCGCTCGTCGTGATCGGCCTCCCTACGGTCGAGGCCCTCGTCGGCGCATTCGGCAGCACCGCCCAGGTCGGCGAGGAGGCTCACGTCTACCTGTCACTCTCGCTGTGGGGCATCCCGGCCATGCTGCTCGTGATCGCGGCATCCGGGCTCCTGCGCGGCCTTCAGGACACCCGCACGCCCCTCGTGGTCGCGACGGCGGGCTTCGGCGCCAACATCGCGCTCAACGCGGTGCTCATCTACGGGCTCGGCTGGGGCATCGCGGGTTCGGCGATCGGCACGGTCATCGCGCAGTGGGGCATGGCAGCCGTGTATATCGTCATGGCCGTACGGGCCGCCCGCAGCACGGGTGCCGCCCTGCGTCCGGGGCTGCGCGGCGTCGGCGGGGTTGCCGGGTCCGGCGCCTGGCTGCTGCTGCGGACCGCCGCGCTGCGGGTCGCCATGCTCGCGACAGTGGCCGTGGCATCCGGCCTGGGCGTGACGGAGCTCGCGACCCTCCAGATCGCGATGACGGTCTTCTCGACGCTCGCCTTCGCGCTCGACGCGCTGGCGATCGCGGGCCAGGCGATGATCGGGCATGGGCTCGGAGCATCGGATGTGCCGCGCGTGACCGCCGTGACCCGCAGGCTCATCCTGCACGGCCTCGTCTCGGGGCTTGTGCTGGGGGCCGTGATCGCCGCGCTGTCACCGTGGCTGGGTTTCGCCTTCACTGGTGACACAGAGGTGCGTGCGTCGATCGCGCCGACGCTCCTCGTGATGGCGGCGGGCATACCGCTCGCCGGTTACGTCTTCGTGCTCGACGGCGTGCTGATCGGGGCCGGCGACGCACGCTACCTCGCCCTCACCGGGCTCGTGAATGTCGCGATGTATGCGCCCCTCCTCGCCTGGGTCGCGCTCGGCCACCCCGAGCCCACCATGCCGTGGCTGTGGCTCGCCTTCGGCTTCGGGTACATCGGAGCGCGCGCACTCACCCTCGGGCTACGGGCCCGCACCACGCGCTGGATGGTGACGGGCGCAGCACCCTGACGGGGCCTCCTCCGCCACAACAGCGCGGTGCTTTCTGTTCCGCGCGGCGTTTTCTGCCCGCGCGTTGAGCTGAAAACACCGCGCTGTTTCGGTGGGGGGGCGGATGCCGCGGCTCACGCCGCGGGCGGGCCCACCGTTTGGCCCGGCCGGAGGGTGCAGCGCAGGAGCACGGGCGGGGCGGGTTCGCCCGCGAGTAGTCGCAGCACGCCCCGCCCCGCGGCTCGTCCCTTCTCGATGGCGGGCTGCACGAGGGTTGTGAGTTCGACGCCGCCGTAGCCTTCCGTGCGGATGCCGTCGAAGCCGAGCACGCTGAGATCCGCCGGCACCATCAACCCCAGCTCGTCGGCGGCGCGGATGACGCCGAGGGCGAGGAGGTCGCTCTGCGCGATGACGGCGGTAGGTCGGTGCTGCGGATCGGCAAGGATGCTGAGGCCGGCTGTGTATCCGGAGGCGATCGAGCTCGCCGGGGCCATCCATCCGCGCAGGGTGTCGTAGACGTCGAGCACGCCCCGCAGCCGCTCCGCTGCGGGGAACGATGTCGCGCGCGCCTCCCAGTCCTCCGCGAGGGCGCCGGCGGAGTGCTCGGGCCCGAGCGGGAGGGTGACGACGGCGATATCGCGGTGGCCGAGTTCGTGCATCCGGGCTGCCCCGAGTGCGCTCGCGCGGCGGTTGTCGAGGGCGATGTCGAGCACGCCCTCCATGGGCTCCGCCTCGATCGCCGCGATGGGGATGCGGCGGCGGCGCAGGAGGGCGACGGATGCGTCGAGCCGCGTGCTGCATCCCACCAGCACGACCGCATCCATGGGTGCCGTTTCGATGACGGCGGGAACACCGGGGTCCGAGCCGGCCGTCGTGGGGTCGGTGAGGAGAAGGATGCTGAGGCCCGCTGTGCCGAGTTCGTCGGCGAGTCCGTCGAGCATGGGGATGTTCATGGGGTCGCGGAATGCTTCGCGCAGACGATCTTCGATGACAACGCCGACGATGCCGGTGCGGCCGCGGCGTAGCGACCGCGCGACGGGGTCTGGACCGCCGTACCCGAGGGTGCGCGCGGCCTCGAGCACGCGGTCGCGGGTCTCGGGGGCGACGGGACCGGCACCGCTGAACGCGAGCGAGGCGGTCGAACGAGAGACTCCCGCGCGCTCCGCGACGGCCGCGAGCGTCGCTCGTGCTCTCGTTGCGTGGGCGTCCATGGCTTGTTAGCCTACTCGAACCGATTCGATCGAATCGATTCGACCCTGCAACTTCCGGAGAACGATGACCGCCCCCGCCGCAGCGCTCACGCGCGCCGAGATCACCGCCTGGCGCAACGCGCTCTTCGTCATCTTCGCCCTCTGCGGTCTGGGCATCGCGAGTTGGATGGCGCGCACCCCCGCCATCAAGGATGCACTCGGCGTCTCCACCGCCGAGATGGGCATCCTCGTTCTCTTCATCGCGATCGGCTCGATCCTCGGCCTGCTCGCCTCCAGTCACCTCATCGCGCTCATCGGCACGCGCCGCCTCATGGCCTGGTGCCTCGGGCTCGGTCCCCTGGGCCTCATCGTCGCGGGGTTCGGCGTCACGCTCGAGACCAGCGGCTTCTGGGTCGTCGCCGGCGGGCTCGGCTTCTTCGGCGCCGCCCTCTCCACGGCAGATGTGGCCATGAACCTCAGCGGGGCCGTCAATGAGCGGATGCTCGGCCGCACCGTCATGCCCGTGTATCACGCGTTCTTCAGCCTGGGAACGATGCTGGGAGCGGGCGTGGGTGCGCTGTGCGAGCTTCTCAGCGTGCCCATCCCGGCCCAGGCGACGGTCGTCTCCGTCATCATCATTGCGGCGGGAGCGCTGAGCGTGCGCGCCACGCAGCGTGAGGATGTCGCCGACGTTCCCGACGACGATGCGCCGCCGAGCTCCTGGCGTGACCGCCTCTCGATCTGGCGTGACGGTCGTACGCTCCTCATCGGAGTTCTCGTGCTCGGTATGGCTCTCGCGGAGGGCTCGGCCAACGACTGGCTGGCGCTCACGATGGTGGAGGGCCACGGCATGGAGCGCGCCTCCGGCGCTCTCGTCTTCGGCCTCTTCGTCACGGCCATGACGGTGGGCCGGCTTGCGGGGGTAGCGGTGCTCGACCGCTTCGGGAGGGTTCCCGTGCTCCGGGCGAGCGCCGCCCTCGCCGCGCTCGGCCTCGTGCTGGTGATCTTCGTGCCCGTGGTCTGGGTGGCCGTCGTCGGCGTGGCACTTTGGGGCCTCGGCTCGGCCCTCGGTTTTCCCACGGGCATGTCGGCGGCGGCGGATGACCCGCGCACGGCGGCGGCGCGCGTGAGCGCTGTCGCAACGATCGGCTACCTCGCCTTCCTCGCTGGGCCGCTCACGATCGGCTTCCTGGGCGAGCAGTTCGGCCTCCTCCGGGCCCTCCTCTTCGTGCTGGTGCTCGTGATCGCTGCGGGGCTCGCATCGCCCGCCGCGCGCGAGCCCCGCAGCATCCGCTGACGACCGACTACCCTCGATCAGGTGCGTCTTGTCATTGCCAAGTGCTCCGTCGACTATGCCGGTCGACTGAGCGCCCACCTGCCCCTCGCGACCCGGCTGCTGCTGCTCAAGGCCGACGGCAGCGTGCTCGTGCACTCGGACTCGCTCAGCTACAAGCCGCTCAACTGGATGAGCCCGCCGTGCGCACTCACCACGATGGAGCCAGAGCCCGAGCAGGCGGATGCGGGCGTCACCGAGATCTGGCGCGTCACCCAGGCGAAGACGGCCGACATGCTGGTGATCTCGATCCACGAGGTGCTGCACGACAGCCAGCACGATCTGGGCGTCGACCCCGGCCTGCAGAAGGATGGCGTCGAGGCGCATCTGCAGAAGCTGCTCGCCGAGCAGATCGAAACCCTCGGTGAGGGTTACCGGCTCGTGCGGCGCGAGTACATGACGGCGATCGGCCCTGTCGACATCCTGGCGACGGATGCCGCAGGCGCCAGTGTGGCGGTCGAGATCAAGCGCCGCGGCGACATCGACGGCGTGGAACAACTCACCCGCTACCTCGAGCTGATGAACCGCGACCCGCTCCTTGCGCCAGTGGCCGGGATCTTTGCGGCTCAGGAGATCAAACCCCAGGCCCGCACGCTGGCGGAGGACCGAGGCATCCGCTGTGTCGTGCTCGACTATGACGCGATGCGCGGCATGGACGACAGCCACCTTCGTCTCTTCTGACCACTACCTCTTCTGATCGGAGTCTCCCGTGCCCACCTTCGCCGTGCTCTACGACTACACCGACGACACGGAGGGCCGCGACCAGCACCGCGCCGCCCACCGCGAGTACCTCGCGACGCTCGTCGACTCGCGCGAGCTGATCGCGAGCGGCCCCACCTTCGAGGGCGAGCGCGCGGGCGCCCTGTTGATCATGGACGTGCCTTCCGCCGAGCGCGCCGCTGAGCTCCTCGACGCAGACCCGTTCCAGCTCGAGGGACTCGTGGGCAGTCGCCGCATTCTCGAGTACTCGGTCGTGCTGGGGTCCCTGCGCTGATCACACGCGCGTAGGTTGAAGGCATGAGCCAGCCCTGGACCTGCATCCTTTTCGACCTCGACGGCACCATCTCCGATTCGGCCCCGGGCATAACCGCCTCGCTGGGTTACATGTTCGAGAAGCTCGGGCGAGAGGTGCCCGACCCGGAGGAGTTGCTCGCCTATGTGGGCCCGCCGATCCTCGAGTCGTTCCGGGTGCGGGCGGGAATGGATGAGGTCGAGTCGGCGCAGGCCCTCGCGATCTACCGCCAGCACTACCTCGAGCACAACGTGCACGGCAGCCCGATCTTCGACGGGATCCCGGGCATCCTCAAGGCGATTCACCGCGCGGGCATCCCGCTCGGGCTAGCGACCTCGAAGCCGGAGTTTCCAGCCTCGGTCATCCTCGACAACGCCAACCTGACGCAGTATTTCCGCGTCCTCGCGGGCTCCTCGATCGACGAGATCCGCAGCGCCAAGAAGGATGTCGTCGAGGATGCGATGCGCCGCTTCACGATGATCGGCGTCGACACGAGCCGTGCCGTCATGGTCGGCGACCGCCTGCACGACGTCGAGGGGGCGGCCGCCCACGGCATCCCGGCGATCTTCGTCGAGTGGGGCTACGGCGCGGAGGAGGAGCAGGAGGGTGCGATCGGAGTGGCGAAGTCACCCCAGGATCTACACGACCTCCTGCTCCCGTGACGCTCGCAGCTCAGGCGGTGCGGCGGCGCCGCAGGCCGGCAATGCCCACGAGCACGATGCCGGATGCTGCGGCCGCGAGCCCCGCGTAGAGCCACTGCATGACATCCGCTCCCGTCACCTGCAACTGCTGCGGCATGACGCGGACGCCGAGGGAGAGCACGCGGATCTCGCCGTCGGAGCTCATGCCGACCGCCTGCACGGTGTGAAGACCGACCGGGATTCCTTCCGGAAGCCGGACCCGGCCGCTGAAGGCTCCCGTGCTGTCGGTGCGGACGGCGCCGAGGCTGGTGGGCTCTGAGAACAGGTAGAGGTTGACGTCGGTGTTCGGCTTGAAGCCGTCGCCCTCCACGAGCAGGTAGCCCTCCTCGATGAGCATGAGGTTGCCCGCCTCGTCGAGGTCAAAGGTCTCACCGGTGCTCGTCTGGGAGTCGAGGCGCATCGTGAAGCCGTCGCCCTCAAGGGTCACCGACTGGGTGGCCCGGTCGCGCGTGATCGTGACGGGCCGCGTCTCGCCGTCGACCGTGAGCGCGGACTCCCCCACGGGGGGCGCGGTCACCGGCGGAACCGGCGCGAGTTCCACGGTGTCGGGGATCATGCGCGGAGTGACGGGAGAGGAGACGGTGGGCACGCCGGCACCCTTCGCGTTGACCGCGGAGACACGCACGAGGTGGGCGACGTCGTTCGTCAGACGCGGGAGCCACAGCGAGGTGCGCGTGGTCGTGACATCCGTGCTCCAGGTGGTTCCCCCGTCGCTCGACCAGCTGACCGTGTAGCCGGTGATGGCGGCGCCGTTGTCGGCGGGCGCCTCCCAGGTGGCACGGATGCGCTGGTCACCCGAGAGCACCGTGACGGTCTCGATCGCGGCGGGAAGGCCCGCGGGGGTCGCCGTGGTGGCGGCCGAGGCGCTCGATTCGCCCGCCGGGTTGGTGGCGGTCACGACGAAGTCGTAGGCGACCCCGTTGCTGAGGCCCGTGATGGTGCAGGAGGGGCTCGCGGGCGCCGCAACGCAAGTCGCGAGCGGCGAGGTGCCGAGCGCCGTCACGGTGTAGCTGTCGGGGGCTCCCCCGGTGCTGGGGGCCGTCACGGTGATCGTCGCGGTGCCGTCGCCCGTCTCGACGACGGGGGTGCCGGGCGTGCCGGGGGCGGTCAGCACCGTGAGGGCGCGCTCGGTGAGCGTGGGGATGAGTTCACCCGTCGGGGCGGTGATGTTGGCGTTGCTGAGGCGGTACGTGCCATCCGTCGCCGCGGCGACCGGGATGGTGACGGAGCAGCTGCCGTCGACGCCCTCGCTGCGGCCCGCGACGCTTGCGCCCGCAACGGTCGCTGAGCCCGAGCCGAGCTCGGCGGTCACGGTCGCGCCGCAGCTGTTGGAGGCATCCCCCGCAATCGTCATGCCGGCGGGCAGGGTCAGGTCGAAGCCGAGGCCGCTCTGCGCCTCCCGCTTGCCGCTGCGAATCGTGAAGGTTGCATCCACGGTCTCGTTCGGTTCTGCGGAAGCAGCCGAGAAGGCGCCGACGAGGTTGACGTAGCGGCTGACGAACTCCTCCATTGCGGCGACGTGCGTGCCGGCCGCAGCCGCGTCGCCCGAACCGTGGGTGGCACCGATGGTCCACTGCACCATGAGGCCGGCATCGTGCTGCGCCTCCTCGACGTAGAAGGCGGGGTCGAGATCCGTTCCACTCGAGACGTTCGTGGATGCCGTCCAGTAGCCCCGCGACCAGGCGCCGTCGAAGGCCTTGTGGCCGACATCTCCGACGGGCACCTCGCGGAACCCGAACTGGATGCCCGAGCTCGGGTTGAGGGAGATGATTGTGCGCACGGGGCTTGTGAGCATGACGCCGAAGCCCGAGTCGGAGCTGCCGGGGGCGGTGTCTCCGCCGTGGTAGAGCTTCACGGGGTGGGTGTTGCCCTCCGGCACGGTGACACTGAAGGTCTCGCGGAAGCTCTCGTCGGGTGCCGTGTACTCGATGTGTCGTGCGACCGAGTAGGTGAGACCGTCGACGATCGCGTTCGCGGTGATCGTGACCTCTGAGGTGTTGCCTTCCACCGTGACGGGGGTCGCCGTCATGCTGTCCCAGAGGTTCTCGGGAGCTGCGGCCGCATAGGCCTGCCCGAAGAGGGTGCCTCCGATGTTGAGCGAGGGCGCGCCGGCGGAGCAGCAGTACTGGTAGGTGCCCTCGTAGTACACCTGGTCGTATCCCGTGCCGTTGGAGTTGATGACGATGCGCAGGCCGTCGGAGCCATCGGTCGCGTTGCCGCCTCCGGGGTTGATGACGATCTGCCCGATCTCGCTGTATTGGGCGGCGGTGGCGGGAGTGACGGCGACCCCTAGGAGGAGCGCGAGGGCGGCGCCAAAGGCGGCCGCGAGACGGCGAGGTGGTTGCACGGGGTGACTTTCGCGAGGGGAAAAGGTAGCGCGATATATCCTGCGGGCAATTGAGGTACAGAACAACGCGCAAACACCCCCATTGGGAGGGTGAATCGATCGTTCCGGGGTACAAATTGCTCCGGCTCGTCAGCGCGTGAGTCTCTCCATGACGGCACCGAACACGCGCGGCGCCTTCGCTGCAGTTGCGACGAGGCCCGAGCGAAGCGCGGTGCCTCCCGCTCCCACGAGGCCCGATGTGATCAGGTTGTAGGGCCGCGTCACCCGCTGCCACTCGCGCTCATATTCAGCGGGTCGTCCGCGGCGGATCGCGTCGATCGCCGCCTTCGCCTGCGCAAAACCGGTTCGCAGTCCTTCACTCGTGATCGCATCGACATAGCCGGATGCGTCGCCCGCCAGCAGCACCCGACCCGAGGTCCGCGCGGTCGTGCGCCGGGGGAACGGGCCGGCCCCCCTCGCCTCCGTGACGGCGGGGGCGCCACGCAGCCGCCGCTCGAGTTCGGGGATCGAGTTGATCGTCGCGCGGTAGGCGACCCCGCGCGGCCCGAGCACACTCACGTCAACCAGGTCGTGGCCGACAGGGGTGACGCTTGCTTCCGCATCCGACCCGTAGTGGACCTCGATGACGTCGCTCCAGGGCTCGACCGCGAAGTGTCGACGCACCGCGAAACGCTCGTGCCTCGGCGGATGGGGGTCGCTGAGTCCCGCGAGTCTTGCCGTCGCGGAGCGAAGGCCGTCGCATCCGATGAGCCACTTGCAGCGGATCGTCTCGCCCAGGTCGGTGAGCGCCGTGACGGCGTGAGCATCCTGATTGAGCCCCTGCAGACGGCCATAGCCGCGCACAATGCCGAGTTCCTCGGCGCGCTCCGTGAGAAGAGCGTGAAGCACGACGCGTCTGAGGCCGAGGCCCACGCCGCTGCTGAAACGATGCTCGACCCGCCACGGGTCTTCGCCGCCGCCGAAGAAGGCGACCCCCCGCAGGGGCATTCCGGGAGGCTCGATACCGAGTCGCTGCAGCATGGGCACCGCTCCGGGGAGCAGAACCTCCCCGCACGCCTTGTCGATCGTGCCGATGCGCGGTTCCGCGACCGTCACCGACATGCCCGCGAGTCTCGCCTCGATGGCGGCCGCAAGACCCACCGGTCCGCCGCCCACGATCAGGACGTCGCTCATCGCCGCACCCCCGGCGAGCCGCCCGGGGGCCGCAGGGCGGTTCGGGAGCGGAACATGGGCAGAACGTAGCACGCCTGTTTCGCCCACTTGCGTGTGAGTTTGCCGACCGGAGACACATAGACTCGAAGTGGAGCGTCGGGAAGTCTGGTCGACACAGCAATCGCCGACCCCTCGACAGGAGATCCGTGTCTGACAACCGCCAGAATCGCACCCTCTTCGGATTCGGCCGCTACAGCGAAGCGGTCAGGATCGGCGAGATCCTGCGCAAGGAGACCGTCGGCGGTGCCATCCTCGTTGTCGCCGCGGCCATCGCCATCGTGTGGGCGAACTCCCCCTGGGCGGAGTCCTACTTCGCCCTCCGTGACTTCCACATCGGCTACGAGCCCTGGCATCTCGACCTCTCGCTCGGGCACTGGGCCTCCGACGGCCTGCTCGCGATCTTCTTCTTCCTCGTCGGGCTAGAGCTCAAGCGCGAGTTCGTCTCGGGGGACCTCCGCCGGCCTGCCACTGCCCTCGTCCCGGTCGCCGCGGCCGTCGGCGGCGTCGCCATCCCCGCCCTCATCTACGTCGCCGTCAACATGGGCGACTCGGGTTCCCTCCACGGCTGGGCGATTCCCACCGCCACCGACATCGCCTTCGCCGTGGCCGTCCTGGCGATCATCGGGTCGAACCTCCCGACGGCGCTGCGCATCTTCCTCCTCACTCTCGCGGTCGTCGACGACCTCATTGCCATCACGATCATCGCGGTCTTCTATACGGACGAGATCTCGTTCCCGCCCCTGCTCTTCGCGCTCATCCCGCTGGCCCTCTACGCCTTCCTGGCGCAGCGCTACCGCCAGCTGTTCCACCGCCACCGCTCCTCCGCCTGGGTCATCCTGCTGCCCATCGGCGTTGTCGTCTGGGCTCTCGTGCACGCCTCGGGCATCCACGCCACGATCGCCGGCGTGGTGCTGGGCTTCATGATCCCCGTGCTGCACCGCACTCCGGATGCCACGGGCCCGGGTCTCGCGGAGATCCTCGAGCACCGCGTGCGCCCCCTCTCCGCCGGGGTTGCCGTGCCGATCTTCGCCTTCTTCTCCGCGGGTGTCGCGATCGGCGGCGTCGACGGCTTCCTCGATTCCCTCGGCGACACCATCACTCTCGGCATCATCGCGGGGCTTGTGCTCGGCAAGCCACTCGGCATCCTGGGCACGACGTGGCTGCTCTCCAAGCTGACCCGCATCAAGCTCGACCCGACCCTGCGCTGGGTCGACCTCCTCGGCGTTTCACTGCTGGCGGGCATCGGCTTCACGGTGTCGCTCCTCGTCGCCGAGCTCAGTTTCGGCACGAGCCTCGAGAACGACCATGCCAAGGTCGGCATCCTCCTCGCCTCCCTGCTGGCCGCCCTCATCGGAGCGATCGTGCTGCGGGCCCGCAACCGGCACTACAAGGCCATCTCGGCACTCGAAACGGTCGATGCTGACGACGACGGCGTCCCGGATGTCTACCAGTACGGCGACGACAAGAAGGTCGACTGAACCCTAGGCCCGGCGCGCCAAGTACTGCAGGGCGAACTCGTAGCCGAGGGTGCCGGCGCCTGCGATGACGGCGGCCGCGACATCCGACAGGTAGGAGTGGTGGCGGAACGCCTCGCGGGCGTGCACGTTGGTGATGTGCACCTCCACCATGAGCACCTGAGCTGCGACGACCGCGTCGCGGATCGCGACGGAGGTGTGCGTGTAGGCGCCGGCGTTGAGCACGATTCCGGATGCCCGTCCTCGAGCTGAATGGATCGCCTCGACGATCTCGCCCTCGTGGTTGCTCTGCACGAACTCGACCTGCACGCCCTCGGCCTCGGCCGCGCGGGTGACGCGCGCCGCGACATCCGCCAGCGTCTCGTGGCCATACTTCTCCGGCTCGCGCGTGCCCAGCAGGTTCAGGTTGGGCCCGTTGACGACAAGGATGAGCGGCAGTTCGGTGTGCACCATGCGGCCATTCTGTCAGGCGCGGTGGCGGCGTATGACGACTTGCGCGCTGATCACGAGCAACGTGCCGAGCAGCAGGAACACGAGCCCTGGGATGAACGAAAGTGTCGCATCAGAACCTGTCACCGCGATCTCCTCGGCGGCCGGTCCGGCTCCAGCATCGTTCGCCGGCCCAAGCGTGATGGTGGCCGCTTCACCAACGAGCCCTGCGGCCGTCACACCCGCTACTGACAGCTCCGTCGCCGCGGCGCGATCGATGTCACTGATTCTGACTGACTGCAGGTCGCCGTCAGTCACGCCCAGATTCACGCCGTTCACAGCTATGAGCCACTGCGCGGCGAGCTGGTCTTGCGGCTCCCACGACAGGCGGATGCTATCTCCTGACTCCGCTGCCCCGAGTTCCAATGGAGTGGGAGAGCCAGGCTTTACCGGTGCAATGTACGTCCCGATGTGAACTGGCGCGTTCGCCACTGTGAACGTTCCGTTCGCGGCGCGGACACGGACACGGACCTCGCCGTCGAATGCATCCGGGTACGTGTGCTCCACCACCAACTCGGCGCCCAGACGGTCGTACGCTCCGTCGCCATCGAAGTCCCAAGCCACCTCGCTGATCTCCGAATCTACGACGTAGGACGCCGATGCATCGAAGCGAATGCTCTCGCCAGGGTTTGCAATGTACTCGGGGTTCGCAAGCAGAGCAACCGGCCTGTTGATGATGTGTTCCATGGCCGCCGTGAGGGCCTCTCGTGCCGAATCGAGAGCAGGCTTCGCTGGCTCACTCGAGAGCATTGAGGGTTGAGGCACGAGTTCCTGATATGGAACCACGATCCCGTCGGTGCCGGTTGCCAAGGGATAGTAGTACTCCGCGAAGAACGTCGAGATCACAGGGAAGATCGCGACGTCGCCAGTGCTCGCCGCCGCCTCGAAAAGCTCGTCATACGAAAGCCGGTCACTCTCATCGCGGATAGCTCCCTCGCTGACTAGAACGATCGCCTTCGCAGCGCGCGGCCGCCAGTCGAACCCGTTGATTGCGGCCGACAGTGCACCCAGCGTTTCTTCGGTGCTGTCGACTTCTGACCATCTGTTGCCAGGTTCGATCTCGGCAAGCGCGCGAGCTGCGGCTTCAACGTCTCGTGTGAAGCTGCTGCGGACCGCAAACACCGGGTCATCGCCCCCCGATACTCGATCACTGCGGCGCGTCCGTTGTGAGCTCTTACATCGGCGGCGACGGATTCGAGCACGAAACTGGAATCGTAAAGTTCCCCTTCCATTTCTCGCCGAGAGTCGACGACGAAGGCCACATCAATTCCTGCAGTCCCAATGTTCAAAGGGCTGAGATTGACATCGTGCGGTCTGAAGGATGCGCGCAGAAAGTATTGGAGTCGAGATGCTGCCTCCAATGCCGCCATATCGATTGCTGCCCCGTCGTCGGCATATGTCAGATGTCCAGAGATGTCGCCGAGCGCTCCTGTGCCGCAAATGAAATCATCGTCGTTGCACCACAGGCCGGTTTCTTCGGCCGAGGCCGTCGGAACGTAGGGAACGCGCGCGCCGAGCGACCCACGTAGGGTGTCGCACCCGCCAATAACTCTCCGCCATTCAGAAAAGTAGCCGCGACATCCGTGGCGGCCTTCCGGCAGGTTCAGCTTCGGGTCGCCAAAAAGCCCGTTGAAAACTATTGCGCGCCGCACGTCGTCGGAGGCGGCCGCGTACATGTCACCCACCACCTGAGCACCTTGCGAGTAGCCACCTAGGACGAACAAAGTCTCAGGACAGCTCTCGAGTTCAGCCTCGAGATACGCGTTGAGTTCTTTCACTCCCGCTTTAACGCTGTCTCCGTACGCGTACGCGGAGCCGCCCGACAAAATCGCCCCGAGAGCGGTGTCGGCTGGTTCAACGCTGACCGCAGGATACTTTGATCCGCCATGAGCACCGCGTCCTAGCTCATAGGATGTCGCCTTGATGTCAGCAGAAAGGCGTCCCTCGATTCCTTCGACGAACCTCTCGTACTCGTCATCGCCGAGCGCCTGGCCTGAGCCACGAGCAAATACGATTCGCACATCCTCGCACGAGGGAGAGGCCGATGCCAGAGTAGTGGCCGCCGTCCCTGCGCAAAGTCCTGTCGCCGCGACAATGCACGCCGCGACACCCCTCAGTGTGGCCAGCTCGAACATCGCTCTCCCCCCGGAGTTGCGCTCGCTAATGAACAGATATTCTCACAAATTGAGCGTTCCGGCTCGCCTTCACCTGACGCCCAGGACTCACGTGCGTCTTAGGCATTGGAGTCTTGCTACTGCCCGACCTCTACTTTGAGGCGCGGTTCGCCATGGTCGATGACTGAGTCAACAGTCACTTCAAAACCCCCGACGGTCCCGTGAGCGTGACAAGCAGTTTGCACACTTCGGCCCTCGTTTTCCACGCAATCGCCTTCAATGGTGTCGAGTCCCATACTCCTCGCCCGTTCAGTGAAGTCCTCCATGGACACAGCAGCAGGAAGCACATAGTGCCGTTGAACGCTGGGGCACGGAACGGAGTCGAAGCAGAGAATTCTTGGCGGCACAATCTGCTCCGATGCCAGCAGCCACGATTCGTCCACGGGGTAGCTGTCGGCCACTGCTTCGATCTCCTCGGTGCTGCCCGGAATCTTGGCTACAAGAAACGCCGCCAACGCAAGCACGATCAACCCCGCCCACACTGCGAGCACGATCCCAAACGTCTTCACGCCGTCCCCCTTCGACCGCGAACGTGTTGAGGAGAGGATGCCACACACGGAGCAGCGAAACGGGCGAAGAATTTCGAGGAATCGCGGGCAGCCCGTGTGCAGGCGCGCGGCCCTACCCTTGATTAGTGACCACTCGTGACGACCCCGATGGCCAGAGGCCCCATCCGGCGCGATCCCTGCTCGATCGCGTCTCCGAGCTCGTCCGCAGCACCGGAACCCCCACCCAGATCATCTCGATCGTCAACCATGAGTCGCAGCTGACGGAGCGCCACGACCGCGCCGTCATCGATTTCTGCCTCCGAGCCGGCGAAGCGATGCTCGCGATCGGCGCCTCTGCCGCCGATGTGGTGGCGATGCTCCTGCGCATCAGTGAGACCTACGGCATCTCGGGAATGCACGTCGACATCTCGTTCACGTCGATCACGGTGTCGGTGCACAGGGGCATCAACGAGGAGCCGACCTCGGTCATGCGCGTCGTGCGGGTGCGCACCACCGATTACACCCGGCTGCAGAACGTGTACCGCCTGATCGAGGAGATTACCGAGACGGATAAGCCGCTCGATGTAGAAGTCGCGCGCTCTCGGCTCGTGGCGATTCTCCACTCCCCGCACCCCTATCGCCGCTGGATCATGACCGCGGGGCAGGCAATCCTCGCCGGCGGTGTCGTGGTGATGTTCAACGTGAGCTTCGTGCTCATCCTGGTTGCCGCGGTCTCCGCCATGATCGCGACCGGACTCGCGAATCGGCTCTCCAAGTGGGCGGTGCCGGCGTTCTTCTCCCAGCTGGTGGCGGCCGGATTCACGACGGCCATCGCGGTGCTCTTCTTCTGGCTGCGCTCGATCGGCATCGAACTGCCGGGCGCGAATCATCCGACGGTCATCGTCATCTCCGGCATCATCATGCTGCTGTCGGGAATCGGGCTCACCTCCGCGGCGAGGGACGCAATCGACGGCTACTACGTGACCGCGTCGGCCCGCGGGCTCGAGGTGATCATGTTGACTCTGGGGCTCGCCGTGGGAATCTCGCTCACGCTTGGCATGGCGCTGCGAATGGGCGTGCCCATCTCCGTGGCGACGACCCTCGGGCCCGTGATCGAGCCGATCCCGGGCATCATTGGGGCCTCCCTCATCGGGGTCGGCTTCGCCCTCACCTCCTACGTCCGGCTGCTGTATGTGCCCCTCATGGCAGCCGCGGCAGGCATTGTCTTCGCCGTGTATGCGGTCGTGGTGCCGAGCTTTCCCCAGCCCGGCCTCGCTCCCGCCCTCGCCGGCGTCGTCGCGGGTGTGATCGGATACCTCGTCTACCGCTGGGTCAAGGTTCCGGAATCGGCGATCACGATGGCCGGGATCATCGGCCTCATCCCCGGGCTCGCCCTGTACCGGGCGTTGTACGCATTCATGGAGTCCGAGTATGGGGTGGAGGCATCCCTGCCCGAACTGGTCCTCGCGCTGTCCACCGGTGTGGGTCTCGCAGCGGGCACCGCGATCGGCGGCTTCATCACGCGCAGCGCCTTCGGTCTCGACCGCGCAGCACGACTGGCCCTCCGCCGTACTCGCGCGGTGCGCTGAGGCGTTCGCACGCGGGCGTGCCCACCCGGCGTGGGCACCAAGCCCGGCGTGCGGACAAAGAAAATTGCCCCTCACCAGGGCCATACATTCCCAGGTGAGGGGCTATTTTTCATCTGTGCGCGAGGGGGGACTCGAACCCCCACGCCCTTGCAGGCACTGGCACCTGAAGCCAGCGCGTCTACCATTCCGCCACTCGCGCAGACTCAGCGAGATTACCACAGCGGGAACTGCCGAAACTCTGCGAGAGCAGCATCCGGCACGCATCATCCGGGGGATGGACGCCGTCATGCGGTGGGGTGACATCCGGTGCCTCACCCGCTCTCCCCAATACAGTGGGGCTAACATCGTGTGTGCCATGGCGGCCACACGGCCGACAGCACGTGAGGGAAACCATTGGGACTTCTGGACAGCTTCGAGCGGGGGCTTGAGCGGGCGGTCAACGGCGCCTTCGCCAAGACCTTCAAGAGCGGCGTGCAGCCCGTCGAACTCACAAGCGCCCTCCGCCGGGAACTCGACACCAACGCCGTCATTGTCGCGCGCGACCGCATCCTCGCCCCCAACCGTTTCGTCGTGCGCCTCTCCCCCGCCGATCACGAACGGATGTCGTCACTCGGCCCAACCCTCATCGATGAGCTCACGAGTCTCGTGCAGCGGCACGCCGGCACGCAGGGCTACCAGTTCGCGGGCGGTGTCTCGATTCGATTGCAGCAGGACGAGAACCTCAGCGAGGGCATCATCCGCGTCGACTCGCAGAACGTAAAGGGCGAGATCGCCTGGGTGCCCGTGCTCGACATCAACGGCAAGCGGCACCGAATCACCAGATCCCGCACGGTTGTCGGCCGCGGCAGCGACGCCGACATCACGGTCGACGACAGCAGCATCTCCCGCAAACACGTCGAGATCCTGTGGGATGGCAAGAACGCTCAGGTCAACGACCTCGGCTCCACCAACGGCTCAGAACTCAACGGCAAGAAGGTGTCAAAGGCCCCGCTGCCCACCGATTCAGTGATTTCCATCGGAAGAACCCGTATCGTTTTCCGAGTGCTCGCCCAGTCCGCCTCACCCGAGACGGCGGATGCGCGGAGCGACCACCCGGGGAATGGACGATAAGGCGATCGGTAGATGAGTGAACTGACACTGCTTCTGCTGAAGCTCGGCTTCCTGCTCCTGCTGTGGGCATTCGTCTTCGCCATCGTCTACGCCCTGCGTTCCGACCTCTTCGGCGAGCGCGTCCGCCGGATGCCCGCACCCCAGAGCGCGTCTGGCGAGCAGGCCCCCTACACGGCGGCACCGGCTGCTGATCCTGCGCCGCGACCCGTGGCGGCAGCATCCTCGCCGGGGGCGGCGGCGGGAACCGCAAGGCGCGTCGTCATCACCTCCGGTGCCAAGGCGGGCGTCGAGCTCGACCTCGACGACCAGCCCCTCACTATCGGTCGCTCATCCGACAGCGGCCTCGTGATCCGCGACGACTACACCTCGACGCACCACGCCCGGCTCATGCTGTGGGGCGACGAGTGGGTGATCCAGGACCTCGACTCCACCAACGGCACGTTTCTCGACGGCAAGCGCGTCACAGCACCCACCCCGGTGCCGCTCGGTGCGACTGTCAAGATCGGCACGACGAGCTTCGAGCTGCGGCGGTAGGCGTGTCGACCACCGTCAAGAGCGCCGCCGTCTCGCATGTCGGCAAGATCCGAGCCAACAACCAGGACTCGGGATACGCCGGTCGGCAGCTTTTCCTCGTCGCCGACGGCATGGGCGGCCACGCGGGCGGCGACATTGCGTCCGCCATCGCGGTCAACCGCATCGCCGAAGCCGACCGCCCGTTCCCCACGGCGCAGGACGCCGAGTTCGCGTTGCGGTCGGCTCTTCTCGCCGCCAACTCGCTGATCGCCGAGACCGTCTTCGATCATCCCGAGCTCACGGGGATGGGCACGACGGTCACCGCCGTACACCGCGTCGACCACCATCTCGCCATCGCCCACATCGGTGACTCGCGTCTCTACCTCTACCGCTCGGGTGTGCTCGAGCAGGTCACGATCGACCACACCTTCGTGCAGCGCCTCGTCGACAGTGGCCGCATCACGCAGGAGGAGGCGGCCGTGCATCCGCGTCGCTCCGTGCTGATGCGCGTGCTGGGCGACGTCGAAACCTCCCCCGAGATCGACACCGCCGTCGTCGAGACCGAGCCGGGCGACCGCTGGCTGCTCTGCTCCGACGGGCTCAGCAGCTATGTGAGCGAAGAGAAGATCGCCCACGTGCTGCACACGCTGCCCTCCCCCAGGGATGCCGCGGAGCGACTCGTGCGCGAAAGCCTCGACCAGGGCGCGCCAGACAACGTGACCGTCGTGCTCGTCGACGTGGACCACACGCACGACTCCGCCTCCAACCCGCCCGTGACGGTCGGCTCCGCCGCGCTGCCCCTCACCTTCGAGTCGGCGGCGGGACGCAAACCGCTCCGCCTGCCCACCCTGCTGCTGCACCCCCTCAAGGCGCCGCCGGAGGACAGCCACTTCGAGCCCGAGTCCGACGAGTACCTGCAGGAGCTCATCGCGGAAGACCGGCGCCGCGCCATCCGCCGCCGCGTCACCTGGCTCGTCTCGGTGGGACTCATCGCGGCACTCATCGTCACGGGCATCGTCGTCGGCTACCGCTGGACTCAGACCCGGTACTACGTCGGAGCCAACGGCAACACGGTCGCCATCTTCAAGGGCGTGCAGCAGGGCATCGGGCCGCTCTCGCTCTCCGAGGTCTACGCCGAGACGAGCATTCGCATCGATTCGCTGTCCGACTTCGAGCGCCGCCAGGTCGAAGACACCATCACCGCGGGCGACCTCGAAGACGCCCGCGACATCATCGAGAGACTCGACCATGACGAGTGAGCTCACGTCGGCGCCGGAGACCGCGAGCATCCGGGTGCGTCTGCGGCAGCCCGCACGGTTGCGCAACCTCGAACTGGTGCTCGTCGTCATCGCCTGCGCGGTCGGCGGAGGCGCACTCGTGCTCACCCAGCTGGGCGCCCTCGGCCAGACCGACCCCGGCGTGCTCATGCTCGCGGGTGTGCTCGCCGTGCTGGTGCTCGCGATGCACGTCTCCCTCCGCCTCACGGCACCCCAGGCCGACCCCTTCATCCTTCCCGTCGTCACCCTGCTCAACGGGCTCGGAATCGCCGCGATCTACCGCATTGACCTGGCCGACGGCGACAGCGGGTGGGATGCCGCGGGCGTGCGTCAAATCGCCTGGTCGAGCATCGCGATCCTCGCCGCCATCGTCGTGATCGTCGTCATCCGCAACCACCGGGTGCTGCAGCGCTACCGCTTTGTTTCGATGTTCGCGGGCATCGTGCTGCTGATCCTGCCGATGCTGCCGATCATCGGCCACGAGGTCTACGGGGCGCAGATCTGGATTCGGGTCGGCACCTTCACCTTCCAGCCGGGCGAGCTCGCGAAGATCGCCCTCGCGATCTTCTTCGCCGCCTACCTCGTGGAGAGTCGTGACAGCCTCTCCATGGTGGGCACCAAGTTCCTCGGCATCCGCTTCCCCCGTGCAAGAGACCTGGGGCCGATCCTCGTGATCTGGGCCGCGGCCATGGCGGTGCTCATCTTCCAGCGCGACCTCGGCACCTCGCTGCTCTACTTCGGCCTGTTCCTCATCATGATTTACGTGGCGACGGGGCGGGTCAGCTGGGTGCTCATGGGCCTCGGGCTCTTCATCGGCGGTGCCGTGATCGCCGGGCAGGTGCTCGGCTACGTTGCGGGGCGTTTCCGCGGCTGGCTCGACCCCTTCAACCCCGAGGTCTACGATGCGGTCGGCGGCAGCTGGCAGCTCGTGCAGGGTCTCTTCGGCATGGCCAACGGCGGTCTTCTCGGCACGGGGCTGGGTCAGGGCCGACCCGACCTGGTGCCGCTCGCGCAGAGCGACTTCATCATCGCGAGCCTCACGGAGGAGCTCGGCCTCGCCGGACTCTTCGCGATCCTCGCCCTGTACCTGCTCTTCATCTCCCGCGGCTTCCGCATCGGCTTCTCCGGCCAGGACGACTTCGGCCGGCTCCTTGGCGTCGGTCTCTCCTTCGTCGTGGCACTGCAGGTCTTCATCGTCGTCGGCGGCGTCACCCGGATCATCCCGCTCACGGGCCTGACGGCGCCGTTCCTCGCGGCCGGCGGCTCGTCGCTGGTCGCCAACTGGATGATCGCGGCGATCCTGCTCCGGCTCTCTGACACGATCCGCAACCAGCCGAGATTGGTGGTGTGACGTGAACAAGGAATTGAAGCGCGTAAGCACGGCTGTGCTGCTCATGTTCGTTGCCCTCTTCGCCTCGGGCACGATCATCACGGTGTTCCAGGAGGAGAACCTCCGCGCCGACCCCCGCAACGCCCGCACGCTCTACGCGAGCTTCTCGGCCGAGCGGGGTCCCCTCCTCGTCGACGGCGTGCCGATCGCGGAGTCAACGCCCGTCGATGATGACTTCGAGTTCCAGCGCGTCTACAACGACCCTCTGCTCTACGCTCCCGTCACCGGGTACTTCACCCTCAATCAGGGCAATGCCGGCGTCGAGGGCGCCCTCAACGACTACCTGACGGGCACGGCCAACGACCAGTTCTTCGACCAGCTGAACGCGATCTTCACTGGCCAGTCCCCCAAGGGGGCGGCCGTCGAGCTGACAATCGACCCCGTCGCTCAACAGGCAGCCTGGGATGCTCTCGGCGACTACCGGGGCGCCGTGATCGCCATGGACCCGCAGACCGGCGCCATCCTCGCCATGGTTTCCAAGCCGTCCTACGACCCCAACCTCCTCGCCACGCACGACACCAGCTCGGTCATCACCGCCTACGAGCAGCTTGAGGCCGACCCGACATCGCCGCTCGACAACCGGACAATCGGCGGCACCCTCTATCACCCGGGCTCGGTTTTCAAGGTGCTCATGACGGCGGCGGCGATCGACAGCGGCGAGTTCGAGCCGACGACCGAGATCCCCAACCCCCCGACCCTGCAGCTGCCCCTCAGCAACACGGTCATCTCGAATGCCCAGGGCAGCACCTGCGGCGGCGGCGCGACCGTGACCCTCGCCAACGCCCTGCGACTCTCCTGCAACATCCCCTTTGCCCAGGTCGGCGCATCCCTCGGCGAGGACACCATCGCTGAGTACGCGGAGGCCTTCGGATTCGGAAGCCGCATCCAGGTGCCCATGTCGGCGACAGCGAGCATCTACCCCGACGGCATGGACGAGGCGCAGCTGATGCTCTCCTCCTTCGGCCAGTACGACGTGCGGGTGACGCCGCTCCAGATCGTCATGCTCTCGGCAGCGGTTGCCAACGGTGGCGAGCTCATGCAGCCGACGCTCGTCGAGCGCATCCTCGCACCCGACCTCACGGAGCTCGTGTCCTTCGACCCAACCGTGTACAGCCAACCGATCAGCGCCGAGACGGCGGAGACGATGGTGCCCATGATGGTCGCCAACGTCGACTCTGGAGCGGCGAGTAATGCAAGAATGAACGGAGTCGACGTGGGCGGTAAAACCGGCACGGCACAGAACGCGGAGGGAACGCCGAACACCCTCTGGTTCACGGGGTTTGCTCCCGCGTCTGACCCACAGATCGCGATTGCGGTTGTCGTCGAGAATGGGGCGGGTTTCGGCAACCAGGTCGCCGCGCCCATCGCAAAGAAGGTATTTGAGGCGGTGCTGAACAAATGAGACCCACGAGTGGCCTCACCTTCGGGGGGCGCTACCAGCTGACGAGCCGTGTTGCCATTGGCGGCATGGGCGAGGTCTGGCAGGCGACCGACCTGGTCATCGGGCGCACCGTCGCGATCAAGATCCTCAAGGACGAATACCTGGGTGACCCGGGCTTCCTCGAGCGCTTCCGCGCTGAGGCGCGGCATGCAGCCCTCGTCAACCACGAGGGCATCGCCAACGTCTTCGACTACGGCGAGGAGGAGGGTAGCGCCTACCTCGTCATGGAGCTCGTGCCGGGCGAGGCACTCTCGACCATCCTCGAGCGCGAGCGGGTGCTCTCGACCGACCGCGTGCTCGACATCGTCGCCCAGACCGCATCCGCGCTCCACGCCGCCCACGCGGCCGGGCTCGTGCACCGCGACATCAAGCCGGGCAACCTGCTGATCACCCCCGATGGCCGCGTCAAGATCACCGACTTCGGCATCGCACGCATCGCCGACCAGGTTCCCCTCACGGCGACGGGCCAGGTCATGGGCACCGTGCAGTACCTGTCGCCCGAGCAGGCGAGCGGTCATCCGGCATCGCCGACGACGGATGTCTACTCCCTCGGCATCGTCGCCTATGAGGCGCTTGCGGGCCGACGCCCCTTCACGGGCGAGTCGCAGGTCGCGATCGCGATGGCCCAGATCAACGAGCAGCCGCCGGATCTTCCCGTCAGCATCTCGGAGCCCGTGCGCAACCTCGTGTACGCGTGCATCGCGAAGAGCCCCGCAGAGCGGCCGGCCTCCGCCGCGCACCTGGCGCGCGCCGCGCAGGCGCTCCGCCGCGGCGACGTTGCCGGTGCGACCGCCGCGGTTCCCGGCGTCGGCGGCACGAGCGGTTTCACGAGTCTCATCACACCCGTCGACGCGGATACCTCCGCCGCCACGCGGGTGCTCCCCGCCGCGGGCGCCGCCGCCGCTGTCTCTGGGGCGCAGTCATCCGCGACGAAGGAGGACGAGAAGAAGCGCAGCCGGTGGACGTGGCCGCTCATCATCCTGATCGCGGTGCTCTTCCTTGCGCTCGTCGGTGTCATCGTCGCGATGGCGCTCTCCCCGAGCGGCGACGACACCCCGCCCTCGCAGACGTCGGCGCGTCCCTCCGTGACCGCCAGCACGAGCCCCTCACCCAGCGACACTCGCGTGCGCATCACGCTCGCCGATCTGGAGGGCATGACCGAGGCGGATGCTCGCGCCTATCTCGAGGAACTGGGCCTGACCCCCGACATCACGGAGGGCAACGTCGCGCCCGAGCCGCGGCAGGAGGGGCTCGTCTACAGCGTCAACCCGACGGGGCCGGTCGAGGAGGGCACCGTCATCTCGGTCAAAATCTACGCACAGATCCCCGAGCCGACGCAGCCGCAGCCGGCGACGGGTCCCGGTACCGACGTCACGATCGTGCCCGGACAGAGCGTCAACGTGACGTGGCCGAGCTATCAGGGCTGCCCGCCCGGGACGACGCACACCGTCTACCGGGTCACGGTGAGCGGGGCCACCTATTCGGTCTCGAACCCGCTGCCCGCCTCCACGACCAACATCACCCTCACCTCTGACAGCCCCGGCACGGTCACGTTCTCGTATCACGCCGAGTGCTCGGGCATCGCCTCGCCCGAGTCGCCCCAGCTCACCTATACGGTGAGCCCGGAGGAGACGACGCCGCCCGAGGGCGAGGACTCGGGCGAGTGAGCCGAGTAGTCGGGGGCAGCCAATAGACTGCTAGGCGTCGACCAAGCACCTGGAGAATGAAATTGACTGAAGATACTCGGCTGCTCGCCGGCAGGTATCAGATCGGCAAGCTCATCGGCCGGGGCGGCATGGCCGACGTTCACATGGGCACGGATGCCCGTCTGGGGCGTCGAGTGGCGATCAAGCTCCTCAAGCCCTCCCTTGCAACCGATCCCAACTTCCGTCTGCTCTTCCGTGAGGAGGCGCAGAAGGCGGCCCGCATGGCCCACCCCACGATCGTGCGCGTGTACGACGCGGGTGAGGAGACGGTGACGGATGCCAATGGCATCGAGACGCAGGTGCCCTTCATCGTCATGGAGTACGTCGACGGTCGCCTACTCAAGGACATCATCGCCGACGGCCCGCTTGAGCCGCGCGAGGCGGTCCGCATCGTCGACGGCATCCTGACGGCGCTCGAGTACAGCCACCGGGCACTCGTCGTGCACCGCGACATCAAGCCCGGCAACGTCATGATCACCCACAGCGGCCAGGTCAAGGTCATGGACTTCGGCATCGCCCGCGCTGTGAGCGACAACTCCGCGACGGTGGCCGACACCAGCAAGGTGCTCGGCACGGCCCAGTACTTCTCGCCCGAGCAGGCGAAGGGCGAGACGGTGGATGCTCGCACCGACCTCTACTCGACGGGCATCGTGCTCTTCGAGATGCTCACGGGCCAACCTCCCTTCCGTGGGGATCGTGCCGCGGCGGTCGCCTATCAGCACATCAGCGAGGCTCCGCTGCCCCCGAGCTCGCTCAACCCGAAGGTCTCCCCCGCGCTCGACGTGGTCGTGCTGCACGCCCTCGAGAAGGACAAGTTCGAGCGGTTCCAGACGGCGGCGGAGTTCCGCGAGGAGGTCGAGCTCGCAGCATCCGGTGAGGTCCCGACTCGCAAGGTGCCGGCGGCCAGTGACTTCAACGCGACCCTCTTCGGCGTGGACCCCACGGCGGCCGCCGGATCGGAATCCGCCATCCGCCAGCTGTCAGCCGAGAACACCGAGCGAGCGGTGCGGACGCAGAACCGTCCCCCGGTCGCGTGGATCTGGGCGGGCATCGCCCTCCTCGCGGCGATGCTCGTGGCGCTGGCCATCTGGGTTTCGAACCTGCCCGCCAGCACGATCGGCGAACGCATTTCGGTGCAGGTCGCGGATGTCATCGGGCAGCAGTACGAGAACGGTGCCCAAACCCTGCAGGATCAGGGACTGACCCCCTCCCGCTTCGACGTCGCGAATGACGAAGTGCCGCGCGGCGAGATCATCCGCACGGACCCGGAGCCCGGCACACGCGTGGCGACGGCTCAGGTCGTGAAGATCTATGTGTCGCAGGGGCCGGCATCCGTTTCGGTTCCGACCCTCTCCAATCTCGGTGAGGATGCGGCACGGCAGGCGCTCCTGGATCGCGGGCTCGTCGTCGGGTCGACGACGACGGAGAACTCATCGACGCTGCCCGCCGGCACGGTGCTGCGCAGTTCCCCCGAGGCGGGCACGGTGGTGCAGGAGGGCGAGACGATCGACCTCGTCGTGTCGAGCGGCCTCGTGACGGTTCCCCCGGTGACGGGTCAGCCCATCAGCGAGGCGAACTCGGTGCTGTCCGCCCTGCAGCTCGTCGTGGTCGCCCGCCCCGACTACAACTGCTCGGGCCTTGCCGTCACAGGGCAGAGCCTGCCGCCGGGTGATCACCCGCAGCGCTCCGAGATCACCGTCACCTACTGCGCAGGCTGACCCCGCTGCCCGGCTAGCTCCCCCGCGGTGGCCTAGCCAGTCGAACCGCTAACCCAGGTTCACGAGCGGGGCGAGCCCCTTCGCACGCTCGACCGCCTCGGGCATCCCAGCGACCGCCAACCAGTTGGCGAGCATCGCGTGGCCGCCCTGCGTGAGCACCGATTCGGGGTGGAATTGCACGCCGAAGATCGGGGCGGTCTCGTGGCGCACCCCCATGATGACGCCGCCGTCGGTGCGCGAGGTGACGACGAGCTCGCCGGGCACGGTTGAGTTGACGATCGCGAGGGAGTGGTAGCGGGTTGCCGTGAAGGGTGCTGGCACGTGGTCGTAGAAGTCGCTCTCGTCGTGGGTGACGACCGAGGTCTTGCCGTGCATGAGTTCCTCGGCATGCGTGACGGTCGCGCCGAACGCCTCGGCGATGGCCTGGTGCCCGAGACACACCCCGAGGAGCGGAGTCTGAGTCTCGAGGGCCGCGTGCACGAGGGGAATCGACACCCCCGCATTGGCGGGTGTTCCCGGCCCCGGTGAGAGCAGCACGGCGTCATACTCCGCGATGCGCTCGCGCGCCTCCTCAGCAGGGAAGGCGTCGTTCCGCACCACCTCCGTCTCGGCACCGAGCTGAAGCAGGTAGCCGTTGAGGGTGTAGACGAAGCTGTCGTAGTTGTCGATCACGAGGACCCTGGTCATTCGACCGTCACCTCCGGGACGCTGATGAAGGAGTTGACCCAGGGGAAGACCCAGAGCACGAGGGCGGCGAGCACGACGAGCACCAGCACGATCGCGAGCACGATGCGCAACCAGAGCGGGCCGGGCAGCAGCCGCCACAGTGCAGCGTACATCAGGCCTCCCCTCCCTGCAGGGCCGCGAGTTCGTCGGGTATCCCCTCGGCGGCAGGATGCCACGACTCGAGCACCCCGTAGGCGATGATGCGTTCGGATGCCGAGAAGCGGGGGTTGCAGCTCGTCAGGGTGATGTAGCGCTCTCCCGCCGGCACGCCCGGCGCCTGTGGGACGGGTTCGAGCACGCCCACGCCCGAGGGCAGCACATACTCGAGATTGCGGAAGGCGTAGGTGTACCATCCGTCCGCCGTCTGCACGTAGATCTTGTCGCCGAGCTGAAGTTCCCCGATCGAGCCGAAGGGAGCACCCCACGTCGTCCGGTGTGCCGCGAGTGCGAAGTTGCCCAGCTCACCCGGCAGCTGGGTCTGCGGGTAGTGGCCGACGCCGAGGGAACTGCGGTTGAGCACAGACGAAAGGCTGACACCCTCCCCGATGACACGCACGTAGTCCGCGCCGAAGCGGGGCACGTAGAGAGTCGCGAAGCCCTCGTTCATGACCGGGCTGATCGTGCTGACCGGCTCGGCGAGGCCAGGTTCCTCCGAGGGCTCGGCGTCGGGTTCGGGTTCCGCGCTGGGTTCCGGGGTAGCGGGGGGCGCGGAGGCGAGCTCTTCAGCGAACTCGATCGCGGCATCCCGCTGCTCGTTGCCCACGATGATGTCGTTCAACCAGAGCTGCCAGCCGAGGAATAGCAGCACGAGCACTCCGGCTGTCAGGAATAGCTCGCCGAGCACCCCGACGACGGCGAGTCCGCGGCCCCTCCGGCGCCGGTCACGCCTGCGCTCAGTGGCCGGGCTGTCCATGCAGCGATTCTATTCGACCGTATGCCGCTAGAATTCCGGGCATGGCCAGGTCCACGAATCCCAAGCCCGAGTCGCCGCGTGAGGTTCGCTCCGGCGACGACGCCCCCAACCCGGTCTGGTTCAAGCCGATCATGTTCGGCCTCATGCTCTTGGGGCTGCTCTGGATCATCGTCTACTACATCAGCCAGACAGCGCTGCCGATCCCGGAGCTGGGCGACGGCAACATCCTCGTGGGCTTCGGCATCATGTTCGTCGGCTTCCTCATGACGACGCGCTGGCGCTGAGCCGGCTATCACCCTTCACCCCTTCGGGGGTCAACTACACGGGTGTAATTATCCCCACTGTGGAATCGCCTGTGGATAACTTGGGGACGCGACTCACGCGGCTAGCGGGCGTACATGAGCAGCACACCCACGACGGTCAGGACCACGAGCCCCGCGAAGACGGCCGCCAGCAGCATCCATTGCCGCTTCTGAAGCGTGCGGCGCCGCGTCCGCATGAGGATGAAACCCACGAGGGCGCCTACCAGCACACCGCCGACGTGGGCCTGCCACGCAATGCCGGGCACGATGAAGCCGATCACGAGGTTGAGCCCCAGCACGATCACCAGTTGCATGCTGTTGCCACCGAGGCCGCGGTTGATGACGAAGAATGCACCGAACAGTCCGAAGATCGCTCCGGATGCTCCCACAACGGGTGTCATGGGCGAGATCAGCAGCACCGCCACCGAGCCGGCCATGCCGCTCAGGAGGTACAGCGCGAGGAAGCGCCATCGCCCGATCGCGTGCTCGAGCATCCGCCCGAAGATGAACAGGGCGTACATGTTGAAGAGGATGTGGAAGAACGAACGCTCGGAGTGCACAAGCATGGTGGTGAGGATCCGCCACGGCTCAATCTGCGTGTAAGGGCCCCAATAGAGCAGGGCTTCCGTGACCGCTCCCCCAGTGAAGATCTGCGCCAGGTAGACGAGCGCCGTGAGACCCATGATGCTGTACGTCACGACGGGACCATCGCCACGACGTGCGCGGTTCATCATGGTGACGACGGCGGGCTTGCGCCTCGGCGCCGACTGCTGATGCTCCCGCACGCACTCGGGGCAGTGCACGCCCACGGCGGCCTGCGTCTGGCATTCGGGGCAGACGGTGCGGCCGCAACGCTGGCAGAGCACAAAGCTCTGCCGATCGGGGTGGCAGTAGCAGTAGTTGTCGGAGCTGGGGGGCAGATCGCTCACGACCGGCCCCCCGTCCGCGGGTGAATCACCGGATCAGACCTCGTCGATCGTGATGCTGTTGATGACGACGTCCTCGAGCGGCTTGTCTCCAGGCCCCTTCTTGACGGACTCGATCTGCTTCACGACCGCCTGCGAGTCCGCATCCTCGACCTTGCCGAAGATCGTGTGCTTGCCCTGCAGCCAGGTTGTAGGCACCGTCGTGATGAAGAACTGCGAGCCGTTGGTGCCGCGGCCCATCTGGATGCCGGCGTTCGCCATTGCGAGCACGTAGGGCTGCGTGAAATCGAGCTCGGGGTGGATCTCGTCGTCGAACTGGTAGCCCGGACCACCGATGCCCTTACCGAGGGGGTCGCCGCCCTGGATCATGAAGTCGTCGATGATGCGATGGAAGATGACGCCATCGTAGAGGGGGCGGTTCGTCTTCTGGCCCGTCGCCGGGTCGGTCCATTCCTTCTGACCGGTCGCGAGGCCGACGAAGTTCTCGACCGTCTTGGGGGCATGGTTGCCGAAGAGGTTTACCTTGATGTCACCCATGGAGGTATGAAGGGTCGCTACGTGTGTGTGCATTGATTCAGTATTTCACCCGGGCGGATGCCTCGGGGTAGCTGTTCGCTCCTGGGTGAGGCATCCACTCAATACCCAGTGCACTCACAGAGGAACCCGTGGAAGTATGGAAAACGCCTCAACCAACCGCCGACTGGAGGTCTCTCATGGCTTTGTCCCGTAAACGTTCCCGCGAACTGAAGCGTCTGAAGCACTCGGCGTCCGACCTGTGGGATGACCAGCGCGAGGTACTCGAGCAGGCGAGCAAGGTCGTCCGCGAGGCCGGGCGTCAGGTCGGACACATCAGTCGCGACGAGGTGGCACCCCGCGTGCGCAGCACGGTCTCGCACGGAGCCGCTGCCACGCGACACAAGGTTCAGAACGAGATCTTCCCCTCCGTGGCATCCGCTCTCGCCTCGGCTCTTGCCGTCATCGAGGTCACGAAGGATGCCCGCGTGCGCGACGCCATGAAGGCCGTGCAGAAGGCGGGCGAGAAGAAGGAACACGTGCTCGATGTCTCGAGCAAGAAGGCGAAGAAGAAGGCCAAGAAGCTTCGCAAGGAGCTGGGCAAGAAGGTCAGCTTCGTGCCCCCCAAGTCGACCCCCGGCCCGGGCCGCTACATCGTCATGGGCGTCGCCGCCGTCGCTGTCGCGGGAATCGGCTACGCCATCTGGCAGACGCTTCGCGCCGACGACGACCTCTGGATCTCGGATGAGCCGGAGGACCTGTCGAAGCCTGAGGCTCTCTAGCGCAGAACTGTCACGACGAACCCGCGCCGCTCACTGAGTGGCGCGGGTTCGTCGTTTCGCGCTTCGGCCTGCGGCTACGCTCCCCCGGTCACTGGCCCGTTCCGTGCTCTCGGCGCCAGCGGCGCGCGGCGATGAAGGACCGAATGCCGAGCACGAGATAGACCACGAGCAGCACGAAGGTCACGACGCTCGCGACGACCGCGAGCGGCCGTTCCGCCGTGCCCGCGAACAGCTCGCCGAGCCTGAGGACGTTCATGAAGGTGCCCGCGATGCCGAGGAGTGCAAGCACGAGCGCGATGTGGACGCCCACCTTCGGGCTGCGCAGGGCAATCAGCCCGCACACGAGAAGCGCGACACCCAGGATCGCCGGGATCAGGGCCGTCCAGCTCGCCATACCGGAGGCGAAGTAACCGATGACCCCCACCAATACCAATACGGCACCGAGGATGATCGTGGTCCGCGGCATCGTCGAGTTCTGCATGATGTTCCTTCCGGTCGGGGGCGCAGGCGGATGCACCCAGACTATCGACCGAGCAGGAAGGAGCGGAGATGGTGGAGACGAGGGGAATCGAACCCCTAACCCCCTGCTTGCAAAGCAGGTGCTCTGCCAATTGAGCTACGTCCCCGAGAGGCAGTCACTGCCGTGACACCGCGGGTGAAGCATCCGATCATTGACCGGAACACGCGTGGGGATACCAGGACTTGAACCTGGGACCTCTTCGTTATCAGCGAAGCGCTCTAACCGCCTGAGCTATATCCCCGTTTGGAGCAGATACGAGAGTACCGCACCCGCCCGAATTGCAGAAATTGAGGTTTCGATACGGCCGCGGGCGGCCTACTCAACCCGCATTCGCGTTAGTTGTTGGTGAAGCCCACGAGCAGGCCGCCCGTGATGCGCACCGTGAAGTTGTAGATGAGCGCCGCGATCGCGCCGAGGGCCGTGCCGACAATCGTGTTGAGAAGCGCGACAACGACGGAGAAGCCGACGACCTGGATGAGCGAGAAACTGCCGATGATGTTGAAAGTCTCGTCACCCGTGATGTCACCGAGGATGCTGTCGAGCTGCGCAAAGATTCCGGTCGACGCGAGGATCGTCCACACCAGGAAGGTCACGACGATGAGGATGACACCGAGCACGACCGCGATCAGGAACGAGAGCTTCACCGCCGACCAGAAGTCGATGTAGACGAGGCGCAGCCTCACCTGCTTGCTTCCGACGGACTTCTGCGACTTTCGCTGCAGCTTCTCGGCGATGCTACTCATCCAGTGCCACATCCTTCTTCTTGATCACGGGTCAGGCCTCCTCCGCCACGGCGGCGTCGGAGCCCTGGTCATTCTCCTGCTCACCGCTGGAGAGTTCCTGACCCAGATTGCGCTCGCTGTTCCTCGCCACGGCGATGATCTTGTCTTCCTCCGCGAAGCGGGCGAAGACGACGCCCATGGTGTCGCGACCGGTGGCCGTGACCTCAGCGACTGATGAGCGTACCACCTTGCCGCTGGCAAGAACCACCAGCACCTCATCCTGTTCGCCGACGATGAGAGCGCCGGCGAGATCGCCACGGGATTCCTGCAGCTTGGCGACCTTGATGCCAAAACCGCCGCGGTTCTGCACACGGTACTGGTCGACAGCGGTGCGCTTGGCGTAACCACCCTCCGTCACGACGAACACAAAGCCGTCTTCCGAGACGACGGATGCTGCGAGCAGCTGATCCTCGGCCTTGAAGTGCATGCCGATCACGCCGCTCGTCGCGCGACCCATGGGGCGCAGGGCGTCGTCGCTCGCGGTGAAGCGGATCGAAAGTCCCTTGCGCGAGACCAGCAGCAGGTCGGATTCCTCCTCGACGAGCATCGCCGAGACGAGCTCGTCGCCCTCGCGGATGTTGATCGCGATGATGCCGCCAGTGCGGTTGGTGTCGTAGTCGCTCAGCGCGGTCTTCTTGATGAGGCCGCCGCGGGTGGCGAGCACGAGGTATTTGGCCGCCTCGTAGTCGGGGATATCGAGGATCTGTGCGATCTCCTCCCCCGGCTGCAGCGCGAGGAGGTTCGCCACGTGCTGGCCCTTCGCATCGCGGCCGCCCTCCGCGACCTCGTAGGCCTTCGCGCGGTAGACGCGTCCCGTCGTCGTGAAGAACAGAAGCCAGTGGTGCGTCGTCGTGACGAAGAAGTGTTCCACGACATCATCCGCCCGCAGCTGCGCCCCGCGCACACCCTTGCCGCCGCGGTGCTGCGACCGGTAGTTGTCGCTGCGCGTGCGCTTGATGTAGCCGCCGCGCGTGACCGTGACGACCATCTCCTCCTCGGGGATGAGGTCCTCCATGCTCATGTCACCGCCGAAGCCGTACATGATCTCGGTGCGCCGGTCGTCGCCGAAGCGCTCGACGATCTCACGCAACTCGTCGCTCACGATGTCGCGCTGGCGCTGCGGGCTGCCCAGGATGTCGTTGAAGTCGATGATCTGTCGCTCGATCTCATCGTGCTCGTCGACGATCTTCTGCCGTTCAAGGGCCGCAAGGCGCCGCAGCTGCATGTCGAGGATCGCGCGGGCCTGCAGCTCGTCGATGTCGAGCAGGTCGATGAGCCCGTCGCGGGCATCCTCGACCGTCGGGGAGCGGCGAATGAGGGCAATGACCTCGTCGAGAGCATCGAGCGCCTTGAGGTACCCGCGCAGAATGTGGGCGCGCTCCTCCGCCTTGCGCAACCGATAGCGCGTGCGGCGGACGATGACCTCGATCTGGTGCGCGACCCAGGCCGTGATAAAACCGTCGATCGAGAGGGTGCGGGGCACGCCATCGACGATCGCGAGCATGTTCGCGCCGAAGTTCTCCTGCAGCTGTGTGTGCTTGTAGAGATTGTTGAGCACGACCTTGGCGACCGCGTCACGCTTGAGCACGATGACGAGGCGCTGACCCGTGCGACCGGATGTCTCGTCCCGGATGTCCGCGATGCCGCTGAGCTTGCCGTCCTTCACAAGCTCGGCGATCTTGAGCGCAAGGTTGTCGGGGTTGACCTGGTAGGGCAGCTCGGTGACGACGAGGCAGGTGCGCCCCTGCAGCTCCTCAACCGAGACGACAGCCCGCATGGTGATGGAGCCGCGGCCCGTCAGGTACGCATCCTGGATGCCCTTCGTGCCGAGGATCTGCGCGCCCGTCGGGAAGTCGGGACCCTTGATGCGCTGCATGAGGGCCTCGAGGAGTTCCTCGTGGCTCGCCTCGGGGTGGGCAAGGTGCCACAGGGCGGCATCCGCCACCTCGCGGAGGTTGTGCGGCGGGATGTTGGTGGCCATGCCGACCGCGATGCCGACAGAACCGTTGACGAGCAGGTTCGGGAAGCGCGAGGGCAGAACCGACGGCTCCTGAGTGCGGCCGTCGTAGTTGTCCTGGAAGTCGACGGTCTCCTCTTCGATATCGCGCACCATCTCGAGCGCGAGGGGAGCCATCTTGGTCTCGGTGTATCGGGGGGCAGCGGCGCCGTCGTTGCCGGCGGAACCGAAGTTGCCCTGGCCGAGTGCGAGCGGGTAACGCAGGCTCCAAGGCTGCACGAGGCGCACGAGCGCGTCATAGATCGCGGAGTCGCCGTGGGGATGGAACTGGCCCATGACGTCGCCGACAACGCGGGAGCTCTTGGAGAAGGACTTGTCGGGGCGGTAGCCACCGTCGTACATCGCGTAGAGCACGCGACGGTGTACGGGCTTGAGGCCGTCGCGCACCTCGGGAAGGGCCCGGCCCACGATCACGCTCATCGCGTAGTCGAGGTAGGAGCGCTGCATCTCGAGCTGCAGGTCGACAGGCGTGATCTTGTCGGAGCCCACGCCCACCTCGACCCCCGCGACGATCTGCTCGGGCGGGGTCTGGGTGTTCTCGTTGTCGTTCTCGTCAGCCATAAATTCTCTGTTCCTCAGTTCTGCGGATTGAGCCTGTCGAAATCGTTTGGGTCAGCACCTCGCGAGCTGGATTTCGACAGGCTCAGGTCCGCGAGGCCAGCATCAAATGTCGAGGAAGCGCACGTCCTTGGCGTTCCTCTGGATGAAGTTGCGGCGTGACTCGACGTCCTCGCCCATGAGCGTCGAGAAGATCTCGTCCGCCGCGGCCGCGTCATCGAGCGTGACCTGGAGAAGGGTGCGGGTGTCGGGATCCATCGTCGTCTCCCACAGCTCCTTGTAGTCCATCTCGCCGAGACCCTTGTAGCGCTGGATGCCGTTCTCCTTGGGGATCCGCTTGCCCCCGGCGATACCGGCCTCAAGGAGAGCGTCGCGTTCCCGGTCGGAATACACGTACTCGTGAGGCGAGTTCGTCCACTTGAGTCGGTAGAGCGGCGGCTGCGCCAGATAGACGTAGCCCATGTCGATGAGCGGACGCATGTAGCGGAACACGAGGGTCAGCAGGAGCGTCGTGATGTGCTGCCCGTCGACATCGGCGTCGGCCATCAAAATGATCTTGTGGTACCTGGCCTTCTCGGCGTCGAAGTCCTCTCCGATGCCCGCGCCGAAGGCCGTGATCATCGCCTGCACTTCAGCGTTGCCGAGCGCACGATCAAGACGCGCCTTCTCGACGTTGAGGATCTTGCCACGCAGAGGCAAGATCGCCTGCGTCTCCGGGTTGCGGCCGGCCACGGCGGAGCCGCCGGCCGAGTCACCCTCGACGATGAAGATCTCGGAGCGGCTCGGATCCTTGCTCGAGCAGTCGCGCAGCTTTCCGGGCATCCCACCCGATTCGAGCAGTCCCTTGCGGCGTGTCTGTTCGCGTGCCTTGCGTGCCGCCATCCGGGCTGCGGATGCCTGGAGCGCCTTGCGAATGACCTCCTTCGCCTGCACGGGGTTGCGATCGAACCAGTCGGCGAGCGCCTCACCCGTGACCTTCTGCACGAAGGACTTCGCCTCCGTGTTCCCGAGCTTGGTCTTGGTCTGCCCCTCGAACTGCGGCTCACCGAGCTTGACGGAGATGACCGCGGTCAGTCCCTCGCGCACGTCGTCGCCCGTGAGGTTGTCGTCCTTCTCCTTGAGGATTCCCTTGTCGCGGGCGTAACGGTTCACGAGCGTCGTGAGCGCCGCGCGGAAGCCCTCCTCGTGGGTTCCCCCCTCATGCGTGTTGATGGTGTTGGCGTAGGTGTGCACGCTCTCGCTGTATGCTGTCGTCCACTGCATCGCGATCTCGAGGGCGATGCGACGCTCGGTGTCCTCGGACTCGATCGAGATGATCTCCGGATGCACGACATCCGCCTTCTTCGCCGCATTGAGGTACTCGACGTAGTCGACGAGTCCGCGCTCGTAGTGGAACGACTCCGTGCGGGTCTCGTGATCGACCTCACCCTCGACCTCGCTGTCGATCTCACGCTCGTCGGAGAGCGAGATGCGCAACCCCTTGTTGAGGAAGGCCATCTGCTGGAACCGCGTACGCAGCGTCTCGTAGTCGAAATCGACCGTCTCGAAGATGTCGTCGTTGGGCCAGAAGGTGATGGTGGTGCCGGTGATGTCGGATTCCTCGCCCTTCTCGAGTGGCGCATCCGGAACACCATTGCGGAAGCTCTGGCGCCAGACATTCCCTTGCCGGTACACCTCGACCTTGAGTCGGTGCGAGAGAGCGTTGACGACCGAGCTGCCGACACCGTGCAGGCCACCCGAGACGGCGTAGCCGCCACCACCGAACTTGCCACCGGCGTGCAGGACTGTGAGCACAACCTCGACGGTCGATTTCTTCTCGACAGGGTGAATGTCGACCGGGATGCCGCGGCCGTTGTCGACCACGCGGATGCCGCCATCGCGCAGGATCGTCACCTGAATCGCGTCGCAGTATCCCGCGAGGGCCTCGTCGACCGAGTTATCCACGATCTCGTAGACCAGGTGGTGCAGACCTCGGGGCCCCGTTGAGCCGATGTACATGCCCGGACGCTTGCGCACCGCCTCGAGACCCTCAAGCACCTGAATGTGCTCGGCCCCATAGCTCGCGTTGTCGCTGGCCTGCTCGTCCGCGGTTCGGCCCCGCTGGGCCGTCACGTCGCTAGGGAGGTTTTCAGATGGGGTCTCGGGTGATGATGATGACATCTGAAGTGGGACTCCTGTCCATAGAGGTTCTGTCGTCCCCGGCCCGGCTCCTCACGAAGCTGCCGCGGCAACCTCTCGATTCTACCAAGTAACGGATCGGCAACGGGCGAGATTCGCCCGTCTGCGGGCCGAAAATCACCGTCTCGACCAGATTTGCCTTCTCAACCGTAGGTATCGCGAGGGCCGCGGCCCTGAATAGATCTGGGGCCGCGTTTCCACGATGGGGTGTCCGGCCCGAGAAACCGCACCTCCTGGATGCCCGCGTCTGGGAAGGACTGGGCGATGCGCGAGAGGATGTCCACACGGATGAGCCGCAGTTGCGTCGCCCACGCCGTCGAGTCGCAGCGCACCGTCAGCGTCCCCTCCTCGATCGCAATGGGATCCGCATGCTCCGCCAGGTCTGAGCCGACGATCGAATCCCACGATGAGATGAGTTCCGAGCGTGCGAGCGGCGAGGTCCACCCGAGCGACGCCGTGAGAGCATCCATGACCTCGCCGATGCCGCGGGGATCACGCCCGGCGGCGAAGGGCACGCTCGACCCCTCCTGGCGGCGGGCCCGTCTGCGGGCATCCCGTGTTCGTACCGAGCCGTCACCGAAGACGCGCCGGAACCGCTGATACACCGCGACGTGTTCCTGCTCTCCCTCACCTCGTTGATCAGGCACGTTCGTCGCGATCCTCAAAGATCCGGCCGCGCGAGATGCGCACGGTGTTGGCGCGAAGCGCCTCGGGCACGTCATCGTGCACGGCGGCCGTGATCAGCACCTGCTCGACGGAGGCGACCGCCTCGGCGAGACGCTCCCTGCGGGCGGCGTCGAGCTCGGCGAAGACATCATCGAGGATGAGCACGGGATCCCCCGTCGTGGTGTCGCGCCGAAGTTCCGCCACTGACGCGAGCTTGAGCGCCAGCGCGAACGACCATGACTCGCCATGACTCGCGAAGCCGCGCGCCGGCATGCCGTTGAGCCGCAGCACGACATCGTCGCGGTGCGGGCCCACAAGGGTCACGGCGCGGTCGAGCTCGGTGCGCCGAAGGCGCTCGAGCGACTGCCGGAATGCGGATGCCGCATCCGCCGCCGTCACGACACCCGTGAGTCCCGGCTCGTCCCCCGCATCCTCCTCCGCGTCGCTGTGCGAAAGGACGCTGAGCCGATTCTCGAGTGCGGCCGAATGCTCGCCCCCCGCGATCGACTCGTAGGCACGCGCGACCTCGGGCTCGAGCCGCGAGACAAGCGCGGTTCGCGCCTCCACGATCTGGGAGCCGAGCTCGATGAGCCGCTCATCCCACACCTCGAGAGTGCTCAGTTGGCTGCCCTTGACCCCCGCGGAACGCGCGGACTTCAGCAGGGTGTTGCGCTGTCGCACGACACGGTCGTAGTCGGCGAGTATCCCGGCAAGTCGCGGGGAGAGCAGAACGAGCAGCTCGTCGAGGAAGCGGCGGCGCCCACCCGGTTCCCCGCGCACGAGAGCGAGGTCCTCGGGAGCGAAGAGCACGCTCGAGAAGTAGCGCGGCAGCTCCCTGGGTTTGATCGCCGAGCGATTGACCTGCGCCCGGTTCGCGCCCGACCGGTTCAGCTGCACCTCGACCAGGACGCCGCGTTCGCCGTGCTCGAGTCGTGCCCGGATGATCGCCGAAGCCTGGTGCTGACGAATGAGTGCCTGATCGCTCGACACCCTGTGCGAGCCGAGCGTGCTCAGGTAGCCGAGCGCCTCAACCAGGTTGGTCTTGCCCTGGCCGTTGCTGCCGACGAAGAGGTTGGGGCCTGGCTCGAGCGCGACATCCGCGCGCTCGTAGTTCCTGAAGTCAGTGAGGGAGAGGTGACTGACGATCAACGCTCAGCGAAGCAGCAGGTTGGGCTGCAGCAGGTACTTGTAGCTGTCGGCGCCGGGCTGGTCCTTCGAGGACTGGCTCGTGATGAGCACGGGTCCCGGCTTGTTGGGGTTCTCCGTGCGGGTGAAGGAGATCCGCACGAATTCGGAGTGCACCGCTCCAAGGCCGTCCAGCAGGAACTGGGGCTTGAGCGAGACCACCATGTCGCCCCCATGGAGGTGCGCGTCGATCGTCTCGGATGCCTGCGCTTGCTCGCTGCCGATCGCCTCGAGAGTGAGGCCGTCGATCGAGAACGTGAAGCGCAGCGCGGCCTCACGCTCCAGCACGAGAGCGACGCGGCGCACCGACTCCACGAGCTCGGCCGTGTTCATGACGGCGTAGTTGTCAACCTCGTCGGGGAAGAGACGCTTGACGGGCGGGAAGTTGCCCTTGATGAGCAGCGAGGTCACGGTCTTACGATCGGCGCTGAACGCGATGATCTCGCGGTCATCCGTGTTGGTGATCGCGACCGAGATCGTGCCGCTGTGGCCGAAGGTCTTGCCGATCTCCTGGAGGGTGCGGGCGGGCACCAGCGCCGTGACGCCCTCGGAGAAGTCGCGGTCGCCAGAATCCCAGTCGATCTCACGAACCGCTACGCGGTAGCGGTCGGTCGCGACCAGGCTGAGGGTCGTGTTACTGACCTCGAGCTGCACGCCCGTGATGACGGGGGTGACGTCGTCGCGGGATGCGGCGACGGCCACCTGCGAGACGGCATCGGAGAAGGCATCCGCGGGTAGGAGCCCAGACTGCTCCGAGACCTGAGGAAGTGTCGGGTACTCCTCGACCGGCATGCTCAGCAGCGTGAAGTTAGCGGAACCACAGCGCACCGAGATGCGCGACTCCTCGGTCGAGAACTCGACGGGAGCGTTGGGCAGCCGGCTGGCGATGTCGGCGAGAAGTCGACCCGAGACGAGAATCGTGCCGGGAGTGTCGACGCTCGCGTCGATCTCGGTCTGCGCGGAGACCTCGTAGTCGAAGGACGAAAGCCGAAGACCGGTCTCCGTCGTCTCGATGAGCACGCCACTCAGGATCGGAAGGGTGGTGCGCTGCGGAAGAAGTTTCACGGCAAACGAGACAGCCTCGCTGAACACGTCACGATTCACCTGAAACTTCATGCGACTGCCTTTCGAACGCGAAGAGTTGACCCCGAGCGCTTAATACTGGCACAGCGCGCGCCGACGAGGACGGCACGCCGCAAGGGTTATCGGCCTGCCAAAAATTTGAATTAAAAGATCCAAAGGTATTAACAGGTGTGGAAACTGTGGATAACCCGGTGGATGCTCGTTGCAGGCGGGGAACTACACGAATGTGAGTTGTGGGCGTTCTGTTGACGCCCTGTCGAGAAATCGAAGCGATGAGTCGTCGAGAAGATTCGAAATCCACAGAAGATTTCTTGTCATCCACATTCGGGCGGCGTGTTGTTCACAGTTATCCACATACTTTCCACATGTGGGAAGAGCGCGCGGATTCTGCTATCACGCGCGCGCTCGCGCCGTGACGAAGAGGGAAAGCCGCTGACTAACCGGAGAAGCGGTTGTTCTGCTTGATGCGACTCGTGAGTTCGGTCACCTGGTTGTAGATCGAACGGCGCTCCTTCATGAGCTCCGTGATCTTCTTGTTGGCATACATGACCGTCGTGTGATCGCGACCGCCGAAGAGCTGGCCGATCTTGGGGAGGGAGAGGTTCGTCATCTCCCGGCAGAGATACATCGCGATCTGTCGCGCCGTCGCGACAGCCTGTGAGCGTGACGATCCGTAGAGGTCGTCGACCGAGAGCTTGAAGTAGGCCGCTGTGTGGTTGATGATCTCGACGGGTGCGATGACGTTGTCGTCATCGAGGGTGATGAGGTCCTTGAGCACCGTCTGCACGAGAGCCAGATCGACGGGCGTCTTGTTGAGGCTCGAGAAGGCCGTCACGCGGATGAGAGTGCCCTCGAGCTCGCGGATATTCGACGAGACCTTCGACGCCATGTATTCAAGGATGTCGTCGGGCACCTGCAGACGCTCGCTCTGTGCCTTCTTGCGAAGGATCGCGATGCGGGTCTCGAGATCGGGGGCCTGGACATCCGTGATGAGACCCCACTCGAAGCGGGAGCGCATCCGATCCTCAAAACCGGTGAGGTGTTTCGGCGGAACATCGCTCGTGATGACCACCTGCTTGTTGTGGTCGTGGAGCGTGTTGAAGGTGTGGAAGAAGGCCTCCTGCGTCGAATCCTTGCCCTGCAGGAACTGGATGTCGTCGATCAGCAGAATGTCGATGTCCCGGTAGCGGGATTGGAAGACCGAGGCGCGGTTGTTGGCAATCGAGTTGATGAAGTCGTTCGTGAATTCCTCGGAGCTCACATAGCGCACCCGGATCCCGGGATACAGGCTCTCGGCGTAGTGGCCGATCGCGTGCAGCAGGTGAGTCTTGCCGAGACCCGAGTCACCGTAGATGAAGAGCGGGTTGTAGGCCTTGGCGGGTGCCTCAGCAACCGCGACGGCGGCCGCGTGGGCGAAGCGATTGGAGCCACCGATGACGAAGTTGTCGAAGTTGTATTTGGGGTTGAGCCTGGAGTCGGCGCGGCGCCCCGTGTCGGCAACGGGCGCGGCAGGAGCCGGTTCCATGACCGGCTGCTCCTCGCTCGTCTCTACGGGTGCGAGGGTCACATGAGAGATCTCGGGATTGACGACGATCGCGAAGTTCGACAACTCGACGTCCCCGTCGAGATCGGCGATGGCATTGAGAAGGGGGATTCGGATGCGCTGCTCGAGCATGCCGCGGGTGAGATCGTTGGGCACCTCAAGGTAGAGGGTGCCGGCCATGATGCCCCGGGGCTCCGCGAGGCTGAGGAAGCCCTGAAGTTGAGGGGTGATGCGGTCGTCCGCACGAAGGGTGTCGAGGATGTGCTGCCACGCCCCGTGCGTGGGATCGACCGAATCCATCATTCGACCCTTCCTCCCCCTTCCCTGTAGGTCTTGTTATGCACAGGGTTATCCACCGTCTGTGCAGTCACACCACCTTAGTTTGTCCCGGCGGGTCGTCCACAACCATGAATTCCTCGTGTGGATAATGACAGGTTGCGCGGCACGGTTTGACCGCCACCGATTAAGAACGTATTTTTAAGCAGTTGACTTCTGCCTTTCGGCACATTCGTCATTCCATGCCCGCCCGTCGGACCGACGTGACGGTGGGGTGGGCGGATGCACGACATCGACTTTCACACACCGCGGAGATCCCATCATGAGCAAGAGAACGTTCCAGCCGAACAACCGCCGTCGCGCCAAGGTGCACGGCTTCCGCCTTCGCATGCGCACCCGCGCGGGCCGCGCCATCCTGAGCGCGCGTCGCCGTAAGGGTCGCTCCGAGCTCTCCGCTTAGTCACGACCGGTCTGGTTCGGTGCTGGCTCGAGCCGAGCGGCTCGTCAGCGCCGCCGACTATCGGAGGGTTGTCCGGCGTGGTCGGCGTGCCTCCGGTGACCTCATGACCGTGTATGCGGTTGATAGCGCCACGGATGCCCAGCATCCGTGGCGCTTCGGCTTCATCGTCTCGAAAGCCGTCGGCAATGCCGTCACGCGCAACCGCGTGCGCCGTCGCCTCAAGGCGATCAGCTACCGCGTCCTCCACGGTGAACTTTCCCCCATGGATGACCGGGATTCTGCCCTCGACATCGTGTTCCGGGCCCACGCGCCCGCCGCGGCCGCAGACTTCTCGGTGCTTCAGGACCAGGCGGTGTCTCTCATCGCCAGGGCCAGCACGCGGGTTCGCAGCCAGGAGCCGAGGTCATGAGAGCCATCGAGTTCCTAGTCCTCCTCCCCCGGAACGCCTGTGTGGGCATCCTGCATGTCTATCGCGCCGTCATCTCTCCTCTCTATGGTGATGTCTGCCGCTACTACCCCTCGTGTTCCGCGTATGCGCTTGACGCAATCCGGACGCACGGCGTCGCGAAGGGTGTTGCTCTCGGCACTCTCCGAATCGCGCGCTGTCATCCTTGGGCTGCAGGTGGCGTCGACGACGTCCCCGATAACAGTCGATACCGGGTCCGGCTTGGCCGGCTCGGCTTCGTCTCGGCGCGAGTTCCCCGCCAGCCACTTGAGCACGGGCATCCGTTCAATGAGCACGACGGATGCTCGGGGTCGCCCATGACCGACCGCTCCCCCGCGCTTCACTCCCTGCACCAACGAAAGGTCTGACCCGACGCTATGGATTTCATCGGAACGATACTGTGGCCCATCAAGTGGGCGATCGAGGCGATCCTCGTTGCGTTCCACACGCTGCTGACGGCGATCGGAATGGACCCTGACGGCGGTGTTACCTGGGTCCTGTCGATCGTGGGCCTCGTGCTCGTCGTGCGTGCCCTGCTCATTCCCCTCTTCGTGCGCCAGATCAAGAGTCAGCGGCGAATGCTCGAGGTCGCTCCTCAGCTCAAGAAGATCCAGGACAAGTACCGGGGCAAGAAGGACCAGTTCTCGCGCGAGGCGATGTCGCGCGAGACGATGGAGCTCTACCGCAAGACCGGCACGAATCCCCTCAGTTCCTGTCTGCCCCTGCTCATTCAGATGCCGATCTTCTTCGGCCTCTTTTCGGTGCTCCAGAACGCCCAGCACGAACTGGTGGGCGTGGGCCTGCTCAACCAAGAGCTTTCGACGTCCTTCGGTGAGGCTGTCTTCCTCGGTGCGCCCCTACGGCTCGCCATCAGCACGGCGGACGGCAACATCGCGGTCATCGTCATCGCGTCGCTCATGGTCGTCCTCATGACGGCTTCGCAATTCATCACGCAGCTTCAGATCATGTCGAAGAACCAGTCGCCTGAGATGAAGGAAAGCCCGATGTACAAGCAGCAGCGCATTCTGCTGTACCTGCTTCCCCTCGTGTTCCTCTTCTCCGGCTTCACCTTCCCCCTGGGCGTCATGTTCTACTGGCTCGTCTCCAATATCTGGACGATGGTGCAGCAGTTCATCGTCATCCGGAACATGCCGACGCCGGGTAGCGAGGCCGCCCTCGCTCGTGAGGCACGTCTCGCCAAGCGCGCTCAGCGTCGCGGCATCACGATCGTCGAGGAGGAGACCCCCGTCGTGGAGAAGCCCAAGCCGACCCAGCGCCAACAGCCCGTAAACCCTAAAAACCGCAAGAAGAAGAAGTAGGCGAATCCCGTGACCGACAACACCCTTCAGCAGCAGGACTCCCCCGAGGAGAATGACGTCACTCTCGAGGCCGACCTCTCGGCGGAAGAGCTCGAAGACGAGGGCGACATCGCCGCCGACTACATCGAGGAGCTCCTCGACATCACGGATCTCGACGGGGACATCGAGATCTCCGTTCGCGGGGGTCGTTCCTACATCTCCGTCACCTCCAACGAGGACAGCAACCTTCGTCTGCTTTCGAAGCCGGAGACGGTCAGCGCCCTCCAGGAGCTCACGCGCATCGCTGTTCAGGCCAAGACGGGTGACTTCTCCCGCCTCATCCTGGACATCGGTGGCTCGCGGGAAACGCGGCAGAACGAACTTTCGGTTCTCGTCGACCGTGCCATCGAGCGTATTGAGGGCGGCGCCAGCTCTGCAGCTCTTCCCCCTATGTCGTCATACGAGCGCAAGCTTGTGCACGACATGGTTGCCGACCGCGGTTTCACCTCGGAGTCCGAGGGCGAGGGCCGAGACCGCCACACCGTCATCACGCGCGCATAGTTTCACGTGAAACATCACCCTCTCCCTGACGCGCTCGAGCCCGAACCCGCCGCGGCCGTCGAGCTGTTCGGCGACCGAATCGAGGTGGCTCGCGCATTCGTCGCCGACCTTGCGCGACGAGGTGAGGAACTCGGTCTCGTTGGCCCCCTCGAACTTCCGCGGCTATGGACACGGCACATCGTGAACTCTGCCCTGCTCACTCCCCTGCTTCGCCCGGGGCGTGTAGGAGACATCGGGAGCGGCGCTGGACTCCCGGGGCTGGTCCTCGCGATCGCGCGGCCTGATGTCGAGTTCGTCCTCATCGAGCCGATGGAGCGCCGTACGGCATGGCTTGTGGAGCAAGTGGGTCTCCTGGAGCTGGACAACGTGGAGGTTGTCAGAGGCCGAGCGGAAGACGTCACGCTGAGTCCCTGGCTTGATCAGGCCACGGCACGTGCCGTCAGCGCGCTCTCGAAGCTGATACCTCGAGTCGCTCCCCTCATGAAGTCGGGTGGCGAACTCCTCTTCTTCAAGGGCGCGAGCGTCGAAGCCGAGGTGGATGCCGCCGCCAAGGTCATCCGGAAGCATCGGCTCCACGATGTCGAGATACTCACCCTCGGCGAGGACCTCAGCACCGAGACCACCCGGGTCTTTCGGGCTACAGTGGACTGACCCGATTCGGGGTTTGCTGCCCCGGATTTCCACCGGCAGGGCCTTGGCTCGCCAGGCGTCTTGGCGCAGAGCCGTGACATCCGATTCACCATCCATACGACAGAGGTTTCACGTGAAACATCCCGACGAGGACCACGCGCGAGCTGAGCTCGATGCGGATGCACGCAGGGAACTCGAGAGCGCCTTTGGCGTGACAGAAGCGGCGCCGGTGATACCTGAGGCAGAGCAGCAGGAGCAAGCGTCGGACGATGCGGCAGCTCGGGCGGACGCGCCCGGTGACACGCAGGAAAAGAAATCAGAGTCTCCCCTCGGCCGATTCGCGGACACCCCTCTCGCCCGGGAGCTCTCGGAGATCACCCGGCGTCGCCGCGCCCTCGAATCGGAAGAACTTCCGCTACCAGCGCGGACCCGAGTCTTCACGGTTGCGAATCAGAAGGGCGGGGTGGGTAAGACAACTACGACCGTCAACCTTGCGGCCGCACTCGCGAAGAATGGCGCCCGCGTGCTCGTGATCGACCTCGACCCTCAAGGCAACGCGTCGACGGCCCTTGGTGTCGAGCACCGCTCGGAGACGATCAGCGTCTACGACGTCATCGTCAACGACGTCGAGATCGCGGAGGCGGTGAAGAAGAGCCCCGAGGGTGGAGAGCTCTACTGCCTTCCCGCGACGATCCATCTTGCGGGCGCTGAGATCGAACTGGTTTCTCTGGTGGCACGCGAGCAGCGGTTGCGCTCCGCACTCGAGAAGTTCCTCGAGGAATCCGAGGAGCAGTTCCACTACGTTTTCATCGACTGCCCGCCCTCGCTTGGTCTCCTGACGATCAACGCCTTCGTCGCAGCGCAGGAGGTGCTCATCCCCATCCAGTGCGAGTACTACGCGCTCGAGGGGCTGAGCCAGCTGCTCAATAACATCAAGCTGATCGAACGACACCTCAATCCGACGCTCTCGGTCACGACGATCCTGCTCACCATGTACGATTCACGCACCAATCTCTCGAATCAAGTGGCCGACGAGGTGCGCCAGCACTTTCCCGAGCAGACCCTGGCCACGCCCATCCCGAGATCAGTGCGGATCTCGGAGGCGCCGAGCTTCGGGCTCAGCGTCATCAGCTACGACACCAACTCCCCCGGCTCGATCTCCTACCTCGAGGCGGCGGCCGAGATCGCGCGGCGCGGCGCCCCCGGGAGCAGCACGAACTAAGTCCAGCGCCGGTCCAGCCCCTTGCTGCTCACGCCCAGCGCAGACTGGACCAGCGCAGGCTGGCCGAGTGCTGATTGGACCAGTGCTGATTGGACCAGTGCTGATTGGACCAGTGCTGATTGGCCCAGCCCCCACTAATCTCTCAACACAGGAACGAACAGAAGGACGACGATGGCAGCAAAGCGCACGGGACTGGGACGCGGAATCGGAGCCCTCATCCCCACGGACGAGGGAACGCCCTCGCGCCCCGTCGATGTTTTCTTCCCCACGAGCAGCAAAGCCCCGACGGACAGCGGCGAGGAACTCGCGACCGTACCCGGTGCCCAGCTGGCGAACATCGATCCCGAGCAGATCGTTCCCAACGCGAACCAGCCGCGGCATGTCTTTCTCCAGGAGGAGCTCGAAGAGCTCATCCATTCGATCCGCGAGTTTGGCGTGCTTCAGCCCATTGTCGTGCGCCCGATCGCGGATGCTTCCGAGGAGGGTCCGAAGTACGAGCTCGTCATGGGCGAGCGGCGTCTCCGCGCGACGAAGCACCTCGGACTTCCCACAATTCCGGCCGTCATCAAGAACACGGCAGACGATGCCATGCTGCGGGACGCCCTCCTCGAGAACCTGCACAGGGCCAACCTCAATCCATTGGAAGAGGCATCCGCCTATCAGCAGCTCCTCGCCGACTTCGGCATCACTCAGGACCAGCTGGCGGAGCGTATCGGTCGATCACGACCACAGATCACGAACACGCTCCGACTTCTGAGGTTGCCCGAGGCCGTGCAGCAGCGGGTCGCGTCGGGCGTCCTGAGTGCAGGTCACGCCCGTGCCATCCTCTCTACGGGTGATCCTGAGGCGATGGTGCGGCTGGCCGACAAAATCGTCAACGAGGACCTTTCGGTGCGTTCGGCCGAGGCCGCGGCGGGGACCGTCTCAAACAAGCCGAAGCGCGCACCGAAGCCCGCGCGCGGTGGGCGCCAGGGCCAGCTCGATGAGATCGCAGAGCGGCTGGGTGACCGGCTCGACACCCGCGTCAAGATCACTTTGGGGGCGACCAAGGGCTCGATCGTGATCGACTTCGCAACCGTGGGCGACCTCAACCGGATTCTCGCGGAACTCGACGACCCCGGCTTCAGCTAGCGCAGAAACCACCCCTGATCAGGGGTTTATGCGCGAGACTCCCGCACGGCAGCTTGGCAGAGTGCCAGATATGCCCAGCCGACATCGTGCCCGGCGACCTCGAGCGCGCGGGGGAAGAGTGACGTTTCGGTAAGCCCGGGCATGACGCTCGCCTCCAAGAAGAAGGGTGTTCCTGCCCCGTCGACCATGATGTCGACGCGGGAGATGTGGCGGAGCCCCAGAGTCGAGTGCGCCGCGATGGCCATCTCGGAGGCCCGCGCGGCGACCTCGTCGGAGACCCGAGCGGGCGTGTAGAAACGGGTCTCCCCCGCGTTGTAGCGCGCCTCAAAACTGTAGAACCCCGAGATCGGCTCGATCTCCACGGGGGCGAGGGCGACGGGTCCGTCCCCCGTGTCGATCACACACACCGAGATCTCGGTGCCCACGATCTTCTGCTCGACGAGAGCGACATCCCAGTAGCGGTAGGCGTGCACCATGGCACTCGCCAGATCCTCGGGGTCGTCGACGATCGTGACCCCCTGAGCCGAGCCACCCTGCGCAGGCTTGACGACGACCGGTCCGCTCAGTTCTGCGGAGATGCGGTCGAGCACATTGACGGCACCGAGATCGCGGAAGGTGTCGCGCGAGAGCGCAATGGCCCGCGGAGTCGTCACCCCCGCCCGGTCGACGAGCGCCTTCGCGGTCGGCTTGTCCCAGGCGAGCCGGGATGCCGCGGCGCGCGACCCCACGAAGGGTACATTCACGAAGTCGAGAAGGCCGCGGAGTGAGCCATCCTCTCCCCCGGCCCCGTGCAGGGCGGGCCACACCACATCGGGCTGGCTTGCCTCGAGATAGGCGAAGAGCGTGGCATCCGGGTCTCTCAGCTCAACCGAGATGCCCTGCGCCCGGAGGCTGTCAGCGATGCGACGGCCCGAACGCAGGGAGACATCCCGCTCATGCGAGATGCCGCCGGCGAGGATAAGGACCGTGCGCGGGGTGAACTCGTCCATGGTGTGGTTCCTTGCGCGTCAGTTCGTGTTGGGCGGCGGGCTCGTGACGTGAGCGGGACTGATGACCGGGATCTGGCCCGTGACGACCGGCCCGCTGGAGGCGAAGGTGTTGAGCAGCTCGAGCTCACCGTTGATCACGGAGGTGAGGCGACGGATGCCCGTGCGAATCGTCTCCTCGTTGGGGTAGCAGAACGACAGCCGCATCATGTTGCGTCCGCCGCCGTCGGCGTAGAAGGCCGTGCCCGGCGTGTAGGCGACCAGCTCCTTGACGGCGCGCGGCAGCATCTCCTTGGAATCGAGAGTGGGAGGCAGCTGCAGCCAGACGTAGAAGCCGCCGTTCGGGACGGTCCACTCCATCTCGGGCAGGTGCTCCTGCAACGAAGAGAGCATGGCATCGCGTCGGCTGCGGTACACGCCGCGGAAGGCATCGATCTGACCCTTCCAGTCGGAGGTCGCGAGGTACTCCGTGATGGCGAACTGGCTGAAGGAGCTGGGGCACAGCGTGGCCGATTCGTTGGCGAGGATCAGCTTCTCGCGGATCGCGTGCGGCGCGAGCGCCCAGCCCACGCGGAAGCCGGGGGCGAAGGTCTTGGAGAAGCTCCCGAGGTAGATGACCCCGTCCTCCTCGATCGAGCGCATCGCGTGGGGTGGGGGCGTGTCGAAGTAGAGGAGGCCGTAGGGGTTGTCCTCCAGCACGAGGATGTCGTTGGCACGGCAGATCTCGAGGATCTCGAGCCGACGCTCCCACGTCAGGGTGACACCGGCCGGGTTGTGGAACGTGGGGATCGTGTAAAGGAACTTGATCCGCTTGCCCGCGGCCTTGAGACGCTCGATCGCCTCGCGGAGGGCCTGCGGAATGAGGCCGTCCTCGTCCATCAGCACGTGCGCGACCTCGGCCTGGTAGGAGCGGAAGACTCCGATCGCTCCCACATAGCTGGGCGCTTCGGCAAGAATGACGTCGCCCGGGTCGATGAAGAGCTTCGTGACGAGGTCGAGGGCCTGCTGCGATCCGGTCGTCACGACCACGTCGTCGACGCTGCCGCGGATACCCTCGAGCGCCATGATCTCGAGGATCCGCTCGCGCAGTTCCGGGGTGCCCTGGCCAGAGCCGTACTGCAGCGCGGTCGGCCCGGAATCACGCATGACACGCTCGAGGGAGGAGGTGACCAGCTCAGGCGGCAACGCTGACACGTAGGGCATTCCGCCAGCGAGCGAGACGACCTCGGGGCGGGATGCGACGGCGAAGAGTGCTCGAACCTCGGATGCGCTCAGACCGGCGGTGCGGTGAGCATAGTGGTCGTACCACGGGTCGAATCTCGTGCTCGACCCGCCCGATGTGGATTCGTGCGGCGCCATGATGGTCCCTTGTCGTCAGGGTCGTGAATCACACAAGCCTAAATGACGACGGCCCGCCGTGCTTTCGCAGGCGGGCCGTCGTAGAGGCGGGTACTACTTGATGAACTCCGCGAGGTCGGCCTCGAGGGCCGGCTTCGGCTTGGCACCGATGACGGTCTTGACGACCTCGCCGCCCTTGAACACCTTCATCGCGGGGATCGAGGTGATCTGGTACTTCATGGCGGTCTGCGGGTTGTCGTCGACGTTGAGCTTGACGATCTCGAGCTTGTCGGAGTGCTCGGAGGCGATCTGGTCGAGGATGGGCGACACGGCGCGGCAGGGACCACACCACTCGGCCCAGAAGTCAACCATGATCGGCTTCTCGGAGTTCAGCACCTCGGCCTCGAAGGTCGCGTCGGTGACGTCGCGTGCGCTAGACATACGGTTCTCTCTTTCGTGAGGGGTCGGGGGTCAGGATGCCGCGGGCTCGAGTGGCGCCTGGGGGATCGGGTCGGCGACACCCGAGTCGATGCGGGCGGAGAGGTAGTGCTCGGCGTCGAGCGCTGCGACCGTGCCGGAGCCGGCCGCCGTGATGGCCTGCCGGTAGGTGGGGTCGACGACGTCGCCTGCCGCAAAGACACCGGGCACGGAGGTGCGCGAACTGCGGCCCTCGACGGCGATGGTGCCAGCATCCGTCAATTCCAGCTTGCCGTGCACCAGGTGCGTGCGGGGGTCGGCGCCGATCGCGATGAACAGGCCCTGCACGTCGAGCGTCGTCTCGCTGCCGTCGACCGTGTCGACGAGGCCGACGCCCGTGACGGAGTCGGCGCCGTAGATGTGCTCGACCTTCTTGTTGAGCAGGAACTCGATCTTGGGGTCGGCGTGGGCACGATCCTGCATGGCCTTGGAGGCACGCAGCTCCTCGCTGCGGTGGATCAGGTACACCTTGTCGGCGAACTTGGTGAGGAACGTCGCCTCCTCCATCGCCGAGTCGCCGCCGCCGACGACCGCGATCGTCTTCTGGCGGAAGAAGAACCCGTCACACGTGGCACACCACGAGACGCCGTAGCCGCTCAGACGCTCCTCGTCGGGGATGCCCAGCTTGCGGTAGGCGGAGCCCGTCGCGAAGATTACGGCGTGGGCCTCGTGCACATCGCCGTTGCCGAGGGTCACGCGCTTGACGTCGCCCTCGACCTCGAGCTCGACGACGTCGTCCATGACGACCTCGGTGCCGAAACGCTCGGCCTGCTGGCGGAAGCGCTCCATAAGGTCAGGGCCCATGATGCCCTCCGGGAAGCCGGGGAAGTTCTCCACCTCTGTCGTCTTCATGAGCTCGCCGCCCGCCTCGACCGAGCTCGCGATGAGCAGGGGTTCGAGACCGCCGCGGGCGGCGTAGATCGCCGCCGTGTAGCCGGCCGGGCCGGAGCCGATGATGATCAAGTGGCGCACGGGCGCCCTCCTTCGGATCGTGTCGTGAGCGGTACAACACATCCTATTCGCGGGCTATTCCGTGCCCGCCGTGCGTTACGAGCGGCGGATGCGACGCAGCACGAGATCCCGCACGAGCAGCAGGTCGGGGTTGCGCAGGAGGGCGAGCACGCCCGCGTAGACGATTGCCATGGGTACGCCGACGGCGGCCATCGTGACGATCGCGGTGACGGCGTTCGCGAGCGCGAATCCATCCGCGGAGAGGCCGCCGAGCAGGAGGAGCACGCCCGCTCCCACAGCCGAGGCGACGCCAGCCGCCAGCAGGTACTCCGCGTGGCGCACGAGGAGGGTCCGTCCCCCGAAACCTCCGAGCCGGCGCCGAAGCACGGCGAAGGTCATGAGGAACTGGAGCAGGAACGTGAGCGACGACACGGCGGCGATGCCCACGCCGATCCACTCGACCGGAAGGGTCGAGCAGGCGACGAAGCCCGCGACAAACAGCGCTGACTTGACGACCTCGATGAAGAAGACGGTGCGCGTGTCCTCCAGCGCGTAGAAGGTGCGCTGCAACACGAAGACCGCGCTGAAGGGCACGAGTCCCACCATGTACATGGCGATCACGGCGGCCATCGCGAGCACGTCCTCGTGCTCGCGCTCGAACATCCGGGCGAAGGGGGCGGCAACGACGATGAGGGTGACGGCGGCGAGAGAGACGATGAGGCCGATCGAGCGGAGGGAGGCCGAGACATCCGTCTTGACCGCGTCAAGGTCGCCCTCGTGCGCGTTGCCGCTCATGCGCGTGAAGAAGACGGTCGCGATCGAGACCGCGATGACCGAGTGCGGCAGCATGAAGATGAGCCAGGAGTTCTGCAGGGTCGCGACGCCCGCGCCCGCCCCCGCCGCGAGGGAGGCGACATTGACCTGCACGATGCCCGCCAACTGGGTCACGAGAATCATGGCGAAGATCCAGCCGGCTGTACGTCCCGTCCTGGCAAGCCCGACACCCCGCCACTGGAAGTCCGGCCGATAGCGGATGCCGGCCCTGCGCCAGAAGAACAGCAACACCAGTGCCTGGGTGGCGATGCCGAGGGTGGCCGTCCCCGCGAGCAGCACGATGCGCTCGGTCGTCCAGACTTCGACGGCGCTGTTGGTCTCGGCGCCACCGAAGAACAGCTGGAAGAGCACGAGGCCTGCGATCGCCACGACATTGTTGAGTGCGGGGGCCCAGGCGAAGGGACCGAAGGCGCCGCGCGCGTTGAGCACCTCACCCAGCAGGCTGTAGAGCGCGTAGAAGAAGATCTGGGGCAGACACCAGTAGGCGAAGGCCGTCGCGAGGGCGATACCCCTGGCGGAGAAGCCCTCGCCGCCATCAGACGCCGCCTGCTGTGCGTAGAGGTGAATGAGCAGCGGTGCCGCGAGAGTCGCGATCAGGGTGATGCCGACAAAGCCGGCGATCCCCAAGGTGACCAGCTTGTTGATGAATGCTGCGCCCTCATCCGCGTTCGAGCTCGCGCGCACAATCTGGGGCACGAGGACGGCGCCCAGCACGCCCCCCGCGATGAGGGCATAGATGTTGTTGGGCAGCTGGTTTGCGATTCCGAACGCATCGGCCGCCGCGGCGCCGGTCTGCCCGATCGTCTGCGCGAGCACGATGGCTTTGATGAAGCCGAGAACGCGGCTGACGATCGTTCCCGACGCGAGGAGGGCGCTCGACCGGCGGAGGTTGCCTGACTCCTCGGCATCCGTCGCCGTCACGAGGCCACGACCTCATTACGCTCGCGCCGCTCCCGGCGCCGCCGGGCGACCGTGCGGGCGATGCCGATCACAAACACGAGCAGCACGACGCCCGCGACCGTCGTGGTGAACGCCGTCTCCCAGCCCGCCTGCACGTTCGTCGTCACATACATGGGCGCGCCGATCGGCACCTGCGTGGGGCTCGTCAGGGAGACGACGAGCACGGCCGTGCCGTTCGCGATCGACTGCACGGGGACGGCAGCGCGGGCCTGCGACTGTGCCTCGATCGTGACCGTGACGCTGTCCTCGAGCACGTCGAGCACGGCGCGGTTGGCCCACATGTGCACGACGACCGTCACCGGGTAGGGGAGGGAATTGCTGATCGTGACGGGCACGTTCCCCGTGTCACTCAGCAGGTTGATCGTGCTGCTCTCGAGCACATGCACGGCATTGAGCAGCTCGCCCGAGCGCACGACAAAGGCGGCAACAGCCTCCTGCCACTCCTGGGGGGAGTCGATCCATGCGTTGGAGGCGAGCGCGAGCATCCGCCGTCTCTGGTCGCCCGTGATGAGGCTGGGGTTGTCGAGGACGCTCGCGAACGCCGTCGTCGCGGGCTCGGTCTGCAGCGCCGACTGGAGCGTCGCGAGCCGCTCCGGCTCGACGGGCGAATCGACGACGCTCACCTCGACGGGCGGCTCGTCGAGCGTGCTCTCGATGCTGCCCAGCACGACGCCCGGCGTCGTGGCGAGAGCGGTCAGCGTCTGCGAGACGCGGTTGGCCGGCAGCGGGATGTCACGGCCGAGGGTCGCAAGCAGGGGCGACGAGCCGCCGCCCCAGCCCGCAAGCGCCGCCGTCAGCTGAGTCATCGCCGCCGTCCAGCTCGCGTCGGTCGTCGCGGAGACGGCCTCGCGCAGCAGGGCAGAGATGTCGTTGTTCGAGACCAGCACGCGAGCACCCCCTGCCGTCGCGGAGGCGGGGATCGCGTCGCGCCCGTAGTTGACGTTGCTGGAATCGAGGATCGTGACCGTCTGCTCGTCGGCGGCGAAAGTCGCAAGGTCGCCCGCCACGACCGTGTCCTCACGGGGCCAGACGATGGGGCCGAGCGTGAAGGGCAGATCCACCAGCTGGTCCCCCGTCGGCACGCTCGGCGCGCCCGGGCTGGGGCTGGGCGTGGGAGACGTCTCCGGGCTCGCGCTGGGGCTCGCGGAGGGCTCAGCCTGCTCGTCCGCGTCCTCCGTCGGCTCGACGGTCTCCTCCGGCGCCTGCGGCGCGGGGAACAGGTTCGGATCGACCTGGAAGTCCGTCGGAAGAGGAATGCTTTCCATGCCCGCCTGGCTGAGGGCCGCGACATCCGCGTCCGCGTAGGCCAGCGAGAAGGTCTCGTTGCTCGCGTTCTCGAGGCGCTCCAGCCAGTCGAGGGCGGACTCGGGGGCGCTCGTGCCCAGGATGCGTATCGAAGCGAGGATTCGCGGGTCAACGCCGAGCGCGATCGGACGATCGATCACGGCGTTCAGCTGGCGCGTGAGCACGCCGCTCGAGGAGGTGAAGGTCTCGAGATCGTCGGCGGGGATCAGCGCCGTCTCGCCCTCGGGCGCGACGATCGGCGCCGCCAGGACGAGGGTCGTCGGGGCGCCGTTGCTTGCCGCGACTGCGGCATCCGGGGTGCTCTCGCCTGCGGCATCCGGAGTCGCCGACGACGCGACCGAGCCGCTCAAGACGAGCGCGGCGCCGAGAAGGGCGGCACTCCACCGCGAGACGAGGTGAGTCAGGGGCATCGGCCGGCTCCGATCGTGCTCTGGGCCAGCATGCCCACGATTCTATTGGGGCGAGCCATGGCCCCCGCTGAGGCACGGCGTGCGCGGTTAGTCTGGAGTGATGACCAGCGTCGCATCCGCCGTCACGAGGCTCTCGGAGCTCGCGGGCTCCCCCCACGTCTCCCGGCTCGCGGAGGTGTTCGCGGCGGCCGGACACGAACTCGCCCTCGTCGGCGGCCCCGTGCGCGACGCCTTCCTCGGCCGGGAACTGCACGACCTGGACTTCACGACGGATGCCCGTCCCGACCGCATCCTCGAGATCGTGAAACCCATCTCCACCGCCCAGTGGGACATCGGCCGGGCGTTCGGCACGATCGGAGCCGTCGTCGACGGGCACACGGTCGAGATCACGACCTACCGCACCGACGCCTACGACGGTGAGACGCGCAAGCCCGAGGTCGAGTTCGGATCGAGCCTCGAGGAGGACCTGCTCCGTCGCGACTTCACCGTCAACGCGATGGCGCTCCGCCTGCCCGAGCAGAAGCTCGTCGACCCCTCCGGCGGCATGGACGACCTCCTCGCGCAGCGGCTCATGACGCCCGCCTCCCCCGAGGTCTCCTTCGGCGACGACCCACTGCGGATGCTGCGTGCCGCACGCTTCACGTCGCAGCTCGGCTTCACGGCCGCCGACGACGTGCGGCGGGCAATGTCGGCGCTCGCCGAGCGGCTCTCGATCATCTCGGCCGAGCGCGTCTGCGACGAGCTCGGCAAACTGCTGCGCACGCCAGCGCCGAGGGCGGGCGTCGAGCTTATGGTCGAGACGGGGCTCGCGGAGCAGGTGCTGCCCGAGATCCCCGCCCTGCGACTGCAGGTCGATGAGCATGCCCACCACAAGGACGTCTACGAGCACAGCCTGACGGTGCTCGACCAGGCGATCGACCTCGAGGCCTCCCGCGCCCACGAGCCGAGCCCCGATCTCGTGCTCCGCCTCGCGGCCCTCCTGCACGACATCGGCAAGCCTGCAACGAAGCGCACGGAGCCGGGCGGGGTTGTGACCTTCCACCACCACGATGTCGTGGGGGCGAAGCTTGCGGTTAAACGGTTGAAGGCGCTGCGCTTCGACAAGGACACGATCCAGGCGGTGAGTCGACTGATCGAGCTGCACCTGCGTTTCTTCGGCTACTCCGAGGGGGCATGGACAGATTCGGCCGTGCGGCGCTACGTTCGCGACGCCGGTAACCAGCTCGAGCGGTTACATATTCTGACCCGGGCGGATGTCACGACCCGCAACCAGCGCAAGGCGCGCCGCCTGGCACGGGCCTACGACGACCTCGAGCAGCGCATCAAGGAGCTCGCCGAGCAGGAGGAGATCGCGGCCGTGCGCCCCGACCTCGACGGCGAGCAGATCATGGCGCTGCTGGGCATTCGGCCCGGCCGCGAGGTCGGCGAGGCCTACCGCTTCCTGCTGGAGCTGCGACTCGACGAGGGCCCCCTCGGCGAGGAGGAGGCCACCCGCCGGCTGCGGGCGTGGTGGGAGTCCCGCTGACTACTTCGCGGTGTCTTCGATGAACTGCTCGAGCATCTCGCGGGCGACCGGGTCGGGGTACTGCTTCGCCGGCGACTTCATGAAGTAGGCGGATGCCGCCTCCACGGGTCCGCCCTGACCCGCATCCAGGGCAAGCTTCGCCGCCCGGACCGCATCAATGATGACGCCCGCCGAGTTGGGCGAATCCCACACCTCGAGCTTGTACTCGAGACTCGTCGGGGCGCCGCCGAAACCGTGCCCCTCGAGGCGCACGAAGGCGAGTTTGCGATCGTCGAGCCACGGCACGTGGTCGCTCGGGCCGATGTGCACGTGCTCGGCACGAATCTCCTGGTCGACATTGCTCGTCACGGCCTGCGTCTTGGAGATCTTCTTCGACTTGAGGCGGGAGCGCTCGAGCATGTTCTTGAAGTCCATGTTGCCGCCCACGTTCAGCTGGTAGGTGCGGTCGAGCACGAGCCCGCGCTCCTCGAAGAGGCGGGCGAGCACGCGGTGCGTGATGGTGGCGCCGAGTTGGCTCTTGATGTCGTCACCGACGATCGGCACGCCGGCATCCGTGAACTTCGCGGCCCACTCGGGGTCACTTGCAATGAAGACGGGGAGAGCGTTGACGAAGGCCACACCCGCGTCGATCGCGGCCTGCGCGTAGTGCCGCGCCGCCTGCTCCGAGCCGACGGGGAGGTAGCAGACGAGCACGTCGGCGCCCGAGTCCCGCAGGGTCTGCGCGACATCGACGGGCGCGGCATCCGACTCCTCCACCATGTCGCGGTAGTACTCCCCCAGGCCGTCGAGCGTCGGACCGCGCTGCACGGTCACGCCCGTGTCCGCGACATCCGCGAACTTCAGGGTGTTGTTCTCACTGGCCCAGATCGCCTCGGCCAGGTCGCGGCCGACCTTCGAGGCATCGACATCGAAGGCGGTGACGAACTCGATGTCACGCACGGCGTAGGGACCGAAGGTCGTGTGCATGAGGCCGGGAATCGTCTCGGTGTCGGATGCGTCCCGGTAGTAGGTCACGCCCTGCACGAGGGAGTTGGCACAGTTACCGACGCCGGCGATGGCGACCCGAATCGACATAGGGATATTGCTCCTTGCTGGTCAAGAGTGGATATGACTACACTAGACAGGTTGTCTGTGCGCCCCGTTCCGGGGCCTCCGCGAGACAGCGACATGCAAGAACCCTCCTGCCACAGACCGTCTGTGGCCGTTTTCAGTCCGAAGGAGGTGGGTTAGTCATGCACCAGTACGAACTCATGGTGATCCTCGATCCCGAGATCGACGAGCGCACCGTGGCACCCAGCCTGGACAAGTTCCTCAACGTCATTCGCAATGACGGTGGCTCGATCGACAAGGTCGACATCTGGGGCAAGCGCCGGTTGGCCTACGAGATCAACAAGAAGTCCGAGGGCATCTACGCCGTCGTCGAGATGACGGCGAATGCATCGGCAACGGTCGAGCTCGACCGTCAGCTCAAGCTCAGCGAGGCCGTCATGCGCACCAAGGTGCTCCGGGCCGAGGAGGCGATCGCTCAGGTCGCCGCCGCCGCGAAGCTCTCCGAGGAGAAGGCCGCCCGCAAGGCCGCCAAGTCCGCAGCTCCGGCCGCAGCGAAGAGCGAGTAGGCCGTGGCCGGCGAAACCGTGATCACCGTCGTGGGCAACCTCACGGCCGACCCCGAGCTGCGCTACACGCAGAACGGGCTGGCAGTCGCGAACTTCACGATCGCCTCCACGCCGCGCACGTTCGACCGCGCGAGCAACGAGTGGAAGGACGGCGAGGCGCTCTTCCTGCGCGCCAGTGTCTGGCGCGAGTTCGCCGAGCACGTCGCCGGTTCGCTCACGAAGGGTATGCGCGTCATCGCCCAGGGCCGCCTCAAGCAGCGCTCCTACGAGACGAAGGAGGGCGAGAAGCGCACGAGCTTCGAGATCGAGATCGATGAGATCGGTCCGAGCCTTCGCTACGCCACCGCCCAGGTCACTCGCACGTCATCGTCCCGCGAAGGCGGCGGCGGTTTCAGTGGTGGGCGTGGGGCCGTCGCAGAGGAGCCGTGGGCAGCCGCGGCGCCGTCTTCGTCGACCTCCGGGGGGGATGTCTGGAACACCCCCGGCAGCTACAACGACGAGACTCCGTTCTAGACCGCGCGCCCGCGTGACGGTCACGACAACAATCTGAAGGAATAACCATGGCAGGAAAGAGCAGCGGCGACCGCCGCAAGCCCCTCCGCAACAAGGGTGGCAAGAACGCCGCCCCCGCGAAGTCCGTTCGCGTCGGCGTCATCGACTACAAGGATGTCGCCACCCTCCGCAAGTTCATCTCCGAGCGTGGAAAGATCCGCGCTCGCCGCATCACCGGTGTCTCCGTGCAGGAGCAGCGCCTCATCGCCCGCGCCGTCAAGAACGCGCGCGAGATGGCTCTGCTCCCCTACGCCGGCTCGGGCCGTTAAGGAGCATCGAAATGTCAAAGCTGATTCTGACGCATGAGGTCACGGGCCTCGGCGCCCCCGGCGACGTCATCGAGGTCAAGAACGGGTACGCCCGCAACTACCTCGTGCCGCAGGGGCTCGCCGTGAACTGGACCCGCGGTGGCGAGAAGCAGGTCGAGCAGATCAAGGCCGCTCGTGCCGCGCGCGAGCACGCGACGATCGAGGAGGCCAAGGACCTCAAGCTCAAGCTCGAGGCCAACAAGGTCAAGCTCACGATCAAGGCGGGCAAGGAGGGTCGACTCTTCGGCTCGGTCAAGACCGCCGACATCGCAGATGCTGTTGCCGCCGCCGGTCTCGGCACGGTCGACAAGCGCAAGATCGAGATCACCTCGCCCATCAAGTCGACGGGTGAGCACGAGGCGATCGTTCGCCTTCGTGACGACCTCGTGGCGACGATCACCATTCAGGTGGTCGCGGCGAAGTAGTCCTCTCAAGGGATCGCGACGGCGGTGGGCTAAGGCTCGCCGCCGTCGTCGTTTTAAACGGTCACAGGGCGTCCTGCAGGGCTGTGGAATACCGCTTTTCGATCCTCCGTGTCAAGACTTTTTACACAGACAGTGCACACGAGTGAAAACCCTCAACCCCCAGTCCAAACAAGTTTTCTACACACAAGGTGTGCAAAGAGAAACCCCAGGTCAGGGCTGCATTTGCTAGAGAATTCGGTTGGTTTCCCACAGCCCACTCCACAGCTTGTGCACACTCGCTCCGGCGTTTCCCTCGCATTCTCCACAAAGTTATCCACAAGCGCGTTTGTGTGCGGGTGCATCGAGTTCCTAGCCTTGGGCGTCGGCCTCTTCGAAGCCGCCACACACGCTCTCGCAGCGACCCGATCTCCCGCCCGCGCGGCGCCACCATGCCGGGGATGTCGGACGCCTGCGGTACCACTAGACAGCACGACGATGACAAGGGGTGAACGATGTCCATAGCCCACCTGGGGCTTGCCGGCACCGACCGGCCCGACGACCCGCGCTCCTCCGAGCGCACCCCTCCGCACGACCTGCTCGCGGAGCAGAGTGCGATCGGCGGCATGATGCTGAGCAAGGATGCGACGGCCGACGTCATCGAATCGGTGCGCGCCGTCGACTTCTACATCCCCAAGCACGAAATCATCTTCGACGCGATCCTCAGCCTCTACTCGCATGGCGAGCCGACCGACGTGATCGCGGTCACAGATGAGCTGACCAAGACGGGTTCGCTGGGCCGCGCGGGCGGGGCTGAGTATCTCCACACCCTGACGGGCCTTGTGCCCACGGCGGCGAACGCCGGCTACTATGCGGCGATCGTTGCGGAGAAAGCTGTGCTGCGGCGCCTCGTGGAGGCCGGCACGCGCATCGTGCAGATGGGCTACGCGAGCGAGGGCGAGGTCGTCGACCTCGTCAACAACGCTCAGGCGGAGATCTACAACGTCACGGGCGGTGTCGAGGCGGAGGACTTCGTACCCCTCACGGTCGCGGTCGAGACAGCGATCGATGAGATCGAGGCGGCCAAGGGCAGCGACGGCTCCATGACGGGTGTGCCGACGGGGTTCTCGGAGCTCGACGACCTCACGAACGGCTTCCACCCGGGCCAGATGATCATCGTCGCGGCCCGACCGGCACTCGGTAAGTCGACGCTCGCGCTCGACTTCGCGCGTGCGGCATCCATCAAGCACAACCTCCCCTCAATCGTCTTCTCGCTCGAGATGGGGCGCTCCGAGATCGCCATGCGCCTGCTCTCGGCCGAAGCGGCCGTGCCGCTGCAGAGCATGCGCAAGGGCACGGTCGATTCCCGCGACTGGACGACGATCGCCTCCACCCGCGGACGCATCAACGACGCGCCCCTCTACATCGACGACAGCCCCAACATGACGCTCGTCGAGATCCGCGCCAAGTGCCGCCGCCTCAAGCAGAAGTACGGGCTCAAGCTCGTCGTGATCGACTACCTGCAGCTCATGACCTCGGGCAAGAAGGTCGAATCGCGACAGCAGGAGGTCAGCGAATTCTCGCGCGCGCTCAAGCTGCTCGCGAAGGAGCTGCAGGTGCCGGTCATCGCGCTCTCCCAGCTGAACCGTGGCCCCGAGCAGCGCCAGGACAAGATGCCCGCCATCAGCGATCTGCGCGAGTCGGGCTCGATCGAGCAGGACGCCGACATGGTCATCCTGCTCCACCGCGAGAGCGCCTACGAGAAGGAGAACCCGCGCGCGGGCGAGGCCGACCTCATCGTCGCCAAGCACCGCAACGGCCCCACCCGCACCGTCACGGTCGCGTTTCAGGGGCACTTCTCGCGCTTCACCGACATGGCGCCGATGTAGTCGATCAGCCCTGCCGTTCAGCCATCGCTATCGAGGTGAGCGGGTCGCCAGTGTCAAGGTAGAGGGTTCCGCCTGGCACGAGAGCGGCCCCGATGCACGCGAGCGCGTGCTCGTACAACTGCGGGTGTCGCCCATCGAGAGCGCCCACGCGACAGGCGAACGCAATGTCGAAGGGAGCTGTTGCCGGGGGGAGTTCGAAATCCTCCACGGGAGCGCAGAGCGTCGAGAGGATGCCCGCCTCCAACTCGGCGCGACACCCCTCTCGCGTGAGCGCGATCCCTTTCGCCGATCGATCCAGCACGAGCACGTGGCCGTCGGGGCCGACCCGTTTGGCGACCTCGCGGGCGGCCGCCCCTGGGGCACCCCCGACCTCCAGCACGCGGAGGCCAGGCCTGAGCGGAAGCGCATCGACAACCGCGCCCAGGCGAGGCGAGAGCCCGTTCATACGCCAATGATGCGACCGTGCGAGGTGGATGTCGAGAAGGAGCCCCGAGCGCGCCTCGGGAACGGCAACCTCTCGACACTCAGGGCAGGCTGAGGCGCGAGCGTGCGAGACTGCCGCCGTGGACGACATCGAGATGGCGAGCATCACCGGCGGGACGGTTACCCTGCATGACGCGCGGCGCAAGGTGCGCTGGAGTGTCGAGCTCGAGCCATTCGAGATCGGGGTGTACCCCGTCACGGAGGAGCAGGTCGCCGAACTGCTGGGCGAGACGGCGCAGCATCCGCGGCGTCCCGCCGTCGACGTGAGCTGGTTGCGCGCCATCCGCCTCTGCAATGCCGCCTCCGAATGGGAGGGGCTCGATCCCGCCTATGCGGTCGACGGCGAGGATGTCACGTGGCACGTCGACTCCGACGGCTATCGCCTGCCCACCGAGGCCGAGTGGGAGTACGCCTGCCGCGCCGGTTCGACAGGGGCACACTACGGCCCGCTCCCCGAGGTGGCGTGGACGAGCTTGGACGGGGTGAGCTCTCCCCAGGACGTCGGCGGCAAGCATCCGAATCTCAACGGCCTTTTCGACACGCTCGGCAACGTGTGGGAGTGGTGCTGGGACCTGCTCGACCCGGCCCGCTACGCCGACTACCGGGTGTTCCGCGGCGGCGGTTTTGCAGACGCCTCCTGGAGCGTGCGGGCCTCGACGCGGCGCGGTGGGGCACCGAGGATGCACCACGACGACGTGGGCCTGCGTCTCGCGCGCGGTGGATTCGATGCGGTGGATGCCGCGCAGGGCTGGTCGGCGCAGGTCGACGCCGAGCGTGCCGTGATCGACGGGCCGCTGCCGCCCGGGTGGACGCCGCGGCGCTGAACCGGCACCTCGCAGGGAGTCTGCTGAGAGGGGTTGCGCCGTAGCATCCGCGGGACGACCGTGGGGGCATGACCAAGGACAACGACGAGAAGTTCGACAAGGACAAGGTCAAGGAGGCCGCGCCCGACGTCGACCCCGAGACGGCGACGGATGCCGAGGGCAAGCCTGTCGAGAGCCCCTCAGGCTGAGATAACCCAAGGAGCAAACATGAGTGAGAAGAAGGATGCCTCCAACGGGGAGTTCACGGATCCCAAGGACAACACGGTCGAGAACGCCGAGGAGATGGGTGCCGGCTACGGCGGACCCGAACCCGTGACCCCCGAGGACGAGCAGGCCTGACGGAAGCACCGACCGGAGCGGGATGGCGCGTCGATAGACTTGCATGGTCCCTCCGCAGGAAGTAGCACCGTGCCACCACGCCAGAACCAGGCCCTCGACACCGTGGGCGCCGTCACCGCCGCATACTGGCCGGTGCCGCTCTCGCGCGCCGTCGTGGCGCTCGCCGTCGGGATCGCGGTGACCTTCCTCGCCGAGCACTCCCCCCGCGTCGGCCTACTCGCGCTCGCGGGCCTCGCGCTCGGCGGAGGCGCCGTCGTGGCCCTCCTCAGCCGGGGGCGCATCGCCGACCGCACGGCCACACGCATATTCGTCGCGCAGGGGCTGATCTCGGCCCTCATCGGCGTGATCGCGCTGCCTCTCGCCCTCACGGGCGCCGGCCTTGGAACCCTTCTCCTGCTCGCCACCGTCTGGGCCGTGCTCACGGGGGCGCTTGAGCTCTACGCCGGGTACCGCCTTCGGACCGGGGGCGGTCGCGACTGGGTGACGGCCGGCGCCGGCACGCTCGCGCTCGCCCTCGTCCTCCTCCTGGCGCCCAGCGACACCGTCACGGTCGTCGGAATCATCGGTGCCTACGCCGTCATCCTCGGCGTGTACCTCGTGATCGCCGCGCTCTCGCTGAAGTGGGCTGCCGGCGACGGGCAGGCGGCGGCACGAGCATCCGGGGCGGATCCCGCATCGAACACAGGAGCAACACGATGATGCAGCAGCCGAGTCGCCGAGACGTCATGCGACCCTACGAGTACCTCGCCATCGCGGCGGCGATCGCACTCTTCTGCGGTCTCATCTTCCTGGCGACCACGCGCGACATTGTCATCGCCGTCGTCGGGGCGGGCGTCATCTTCATCCTCGCCCTCGTCACCCTCGCGCTGCTCGCCCTCGCGATGAAGCCCGACGACAAGGAACTCACCGACCTCGAGGAGCAGCAGCGCCGCGAGGAGCCGGGCGCCCCCCACTAGAGGACGCCCCGCCTGAAGTGCGCACTCACGGAGACGCGCCCTTCACGCAGGGCGGATGCTGCTACCCCTGCAGCCGGTTCACGAGCTGCGAGGCGAGCCCCGTGTAGTCGTGCGGGGTCAGCGCACGCAGTCGGGCCTTCGCCTCGTCACCGATGTCGAGCCCATCGACGAACTCGACGAGTTGCGACTGGTCGACACGGTTGCCGCGCGTGAGCTCCTTGAGGAGGGCGTAGGGGTCGCTGATGCTGCTGCGTCCCGCCGTGACCTCGGCCCGCACGACCGTCTGGATCGCCTCCGCGAGCACCTCCCAGTTGCCGTCGAGGTCGGCGGCGAGGCGCTGCTCGTTGAGGTTGATCTCGCCGAGGCCCCGCTGGATGTTGTCGATCGCGAGCAGCGAGTGCCCGAACGCGACGCCGATGTTGCGCTGCGTCGTCGAGTCGGTGAGGTCGCGCTGCAGGCGCGAGGTGACGAGGGTATGGGCGAGAGACTCAAGAAGGGCGCCCGCGATCTCGAGGTTCGCCTCCGCGTTCTCGAAGCGGATCGGGTTGATCTTATGCGGCATGGTCGAGGAGCCCGTCGCCCCCTTCACGGGGATCTGCGTGAAGTAGCCCATCGAGATGTAGGTCCAGACATCCGTGCACAGGTTGTGGAGGATGCGACCCGCGTGGTCGACCGTCTGGTAGAGCTCGGCCTGCCAGTCGTGCGACTCGATCTGGGTCGTCAGCGGGTTGAAGGTGAGCCCGAGCCCCTCCACGAACTCCTGTGAGAGGCTCGGCCAGTCCTGACCCGGGTGGGCGACCAGGTGCGCGGCAAAGGTGCCCGTCGCGCCGCTGAACTTGCCGAGGTACTCGACCCGGTCGATGCGGCGGATGACGCGGCGCAGGCGGTGCACGAAGACGGCGAGCTCCTTGCCCATGGTCGTGGGCGTTGCCGGCTGGCCGTGCGTGAGCGAGAGCATCGGCACCTCGCGGTGGGCCTCGGCGCGCTCGGCCAGGGTGTCGACGAGGGTCGTGAGCCGCGGCATCCATACCTCGGCGACCGCCGCACGCACCGTGAGGGCGTAGGAGAGGTTGTTGATGTCCTCGCTCGTGCAGGCGAAGTGGGTGAGCTCGGCAATCGCGTCGAGGTCGAGGCGGCTGAGCTGGGCCCGCACGTAGTACTCGACCGCCTTGACGTCGTGCCGCGTGACGGCCTCCTCACGCGCGAGGGCGTCGATCGCCTCCTGATCGAAGTCGCTCACGACCGCCCGCAGGGCCGACTTCTGCTCTTCGCTGAGGGGCGAGGAACCGAAGAGCGAGCGGTCGGTGAGGAAGATGAGCCACTCGATCTCGACGTGCACGCGCGCCCGGTTGAGCCCCGCCTCGGAGAGGTGCTCGCCGAGATCGCTTACGGCGGCGCGGTAGCGTCCGTCGAGCGGGCTGAGGGGCTGGAGGGGAAGGGGGGTCATGAAACTCCTCGCCGGAGGGCCGGCTCTATCTGGCGGAACAGCGCCGCGCTTGCCTGGTGGATCATCCGCAGCACCCGGTCGAAGAGGGCCGCATCGGAATAGTAGGGGTCGGGGACGTCGAGGAGCTGCTCCTCGGGGTCGAAGCTCAGCAGCAGATGCACCTTGCTTCGGTCAGCGGGCGTCGGCGCCCAATTGCCGAGGATGCGCGCCTGGCTGCGATCGAAGGCGACCACGAGGTCGAGGTGCTCGAACCAATCGGGGTCGAACTGCCGTGCGCGATGCGCCGAACCGTCGAAGCCGTGCGCTGCGAGGGCGTCGAGGGTTCGCCGATCGGAGCGCTCCCCCACGTGCCAGTCGCCCGTGCCAGCCGAGGTGACAGAGATCAGGTGGTCGCAGCCGGCCCGCGTGACGAGATCGCGGAACACGACCTCCGCCATGGGCGAGCGGCAGATGTTGCCCGTGCACACGAAGCAGATGCGAAAGAGCGCCGACTCGTCGAGGGGGCGGTCGAAGCTCATGCGGCCCATTGTCTCGCAGATGCCGTGCCGCGCAGTACCCCCTCGTCACTCCCTCTCCACAGGGCGCGGGATGCCGCGGCTCTCCCCAGCCGCCGAGCGGAGTACGCCCGACCCTCCCAGCGCCCTGCCACTCTCGAACGACACCCCATCACCCGGCGAAGGGACCACCGTGGAGAGCATCCTTCTCCTGCAGCGCAGCATCCTGCGTTCCGAGCTGGCAGCGCTCGAGGAAGCGCGCGCGCAACTGCTGACCGTCGAATCGCGCGAGTGGCTCGGCGATGCCCGCGCCGCCTACGCCGTCACCCTCCTCGTGCTGCACGCCGACGTCACGCGGGCGATCGAGCAGCTACGGGCCGCGCTCGCCGACACCAGTCGCGCACTTGCGACGATGGCGGCACGATGAGCGACGGGCTCACGATCTCGGGGGGCGGGAGCATCCGTGTCTCAACAGAGGAGATGGCCGAGAATGCCGCCCACCTCAGGCGCTATGCGGAGGCGGCCGGGGCGAGCTGCCTCCGCCTGGGAGCGGTGGAGCGCGCAATCAGCGAGCACACGCTCGTGACATTCGACGCGCCTCTCTCGGCGGCGCGTGCGGATGCCACGATCGACGACTGCGTCACGACGCTCACCCACACGAGACTGCAGGCGCAGGCGCTCGTCGCGATGCTCGACATCGCGGCGACGAGCTACGGACTCGCCGAGCGTGCCAACGAGATCGTGGCGAGACACATCGCCGCGACCCTCGCCTATGCGCTCGGCCGGGTCTACCCCCTCATCCTCACGTGGCTCACCCCGCACCTGCTCGGTGCTGCGGGTGCATGGTTCCTGACCCCGGAGGAGCGCCAGAGGCGCGTCATCGACTGGCTGGGGGCGCATTCAGGCATGCTGAGCGACCCCCGGGTGGTCGAACTCCTCCGACTCTCGGTGTCGAGCGTCGACGAATTCGGCGCGGGCGCCCTCCGCGTGCCGCCCGAGCTGCTGGGCCTGCTTGGCGACGAAGCGCTCGGGGTGCTGGGATTCGGCGCCAGCGCCTCCGTGCTCCTGGGGACCGTCCGGTCCCTCGGTCTTGCGCGGGAGACCGAGGTCAGCGTGGCGCGCACCAACCTCAACGTGCACCGCGCCGCGCCGGGCGGCTTCGAGGATCTGGCGAAGAACATCCCCGCCCACAGCGAGCAGATCAGGGTCGACCGGGTCCCCTCGGATGCGGGCCCAGATCGCTTCATCGTCTACATCGGCGGCACTCGCGAGGGCTCCCTCTCCAGCGGCACCGAGCCGTTCGACGGAACGAGCAATCTCGGCGGTATGGCGCAGGGCGCACCCCTGAGCATCGGCGATACGGGCTCGATGCAGGCGGTCCGTCTCGCCATGGAGCAGGCGGGGGTCACGGCGGAGACGCCCGTGTACTTCGTGGGCTACTCGCAGGGCGCGATCACCGGTGTCAGCTTGGCCGAGTCCGGCGACTACACGGTCGAGGGCATCTTCACGGTGGGCGGCCCCACGGGTGAACTCGATGTGCCGGATGGTGCGCCCTACCTGGCCCTCGAGCACGAGGAAGACATCATCACGAGCCTAGGCGGACTTCACCGGGACAACGACACGGTCGTGGTGCGGCGGGCCGTGTTCGAAGGAGAGGAGCCGCCGAAGGACTCGCTTCTCCCCGCCCACTCGCTCGCGCGCTACCGCGAATCCTCTGCACTACTCGACGCCGCGCACGAGCCCAGAATCGCGGAGGCGGGAGCGCATCTCAGGGAGTTCGTCGGGGGCGCGAGCAAGGTCGAGTCCAGCACCTACCTGGCCCGTCGCGAGGGACAGTCGCAATGAGCGACGGATGCCTCAGCGCGAGTTCTTGCCCACGACGGGTCGCACGATCACCGAGATCAGCCAGCTCAGCAGCGCAAGCACGAATGCGCCGAGCACGCCCCACCAGAAGCCGTCGACTACGAGACCGAACCCGAGAAGATCCGAGATCCACGCGACAAGCAGCAGGAGGAGCCCGTTCACGATGAGGGAGATGAGACCCAGGGTGAGGATGTAGAGGGGGAACGCCACGATGCGGATCAGATTGCCGATCACTCCGTTGACAACGCCGAAGATCAGCGCGACGAGAAGGTACGTGAGCACGATCGCGAGCGTGTCGCCCGGTTCGAAGGGCACGACCTCGACCCCACCGACGATGAGCGTCGTGAGCCACAGGGCGAAGGCGTTGATGAGCAGGCGCACGAAGAACCTCATGCCCCCACTATCCCAGTCCCTCCCCCGACAATGGACAACGACCCACGGGAGACTGAACACAGCGATGCGAACAATAGAGTTGAGCCCGTGAGCAGCATCGAGAGCACCCCCGTGCGCATCCGTCCGGAGATCTTACGGGCCGTCGCGTACCAGCAGGGCAAGCCGGCACCAGCGGATGCCTTCAAACTCTCCTCCAACGAGAACCCCTACCCGACACACCCGGCAGTCATGGCGGCGATCGCTGACACGAGCCCCAATCGCTATCCCGACGCCCTCGCGACACAGCTGCGTGGCCGCCTCGCGGAGCGTCACGGGCTCGAGCTCGAGCAGGTGCACGTCGGGGCCGGCTCCGTCTCGCTACTCGCCCAGCTGATCTCCGCCGTCGCGGCACCCGGCGACGAGGTGCTCTACGCGTGGCGTTCCTTCGAGGCATACCCGGGGCTCGTGACAGTCGCGGGCGCGACGAGCGTCACGGTCCCCCTCAGGGAGGATCACGGCCACGACATCGACGCCATGATCGCCGCTATCAGCCCCCGCACCCGCGCTGTCATCGTCTGCTCCCCCAACAATCCCACGGGCGCGATCGTCACGCGGGAGGAGTTCGCCAGACTCATGGCGGCCGTGCCCTCCGACGTGCTCGTGATGCTCGACGAGGCCTACATCGAATTTGTGGGAGAGCCCCAAGCGGTGCGCGGCACCGAAGTTCTCGCCGAGCATCCGAATCTCGTCGTATTGCGCACCTTCTCCAAGGCCTACGGTCTCGCGGGCCTGCGCATCGGCTACGCGCTCGGGCACCCGCTCGTGCTGGGAGCGGCACGCACGACCGCGATCCCGCTCTCCGTCATCGAGGCCGCCCAGCGTGGGGCGCTCGCGGCGCTCGACCACGAGCCCGAGCTGCTCGAGCGGGTTGCCATGTTGGCTGGGCGGCGCGACGAGGTCTGGCGTGCGCTCGAGGCGATGAATGCGGGCGTGCCGCGGCCGCACGGCAACTTCGTCTGGTTCCCCGCCCCGGGCGCCACCGCCCCCGTCGCGGAGATCTTCCTGAAGCACGGGATCGTCGCCCGGGCGCTCGGCGACGACGGTGTGCGGGTGAGCATCGGCGAGGCGGAATCTGTTGAGAAACTCCTAAGTGCCGCCGAAGAGGTTGTGAACACCCTACGGACAAGCACTCGGGGCACCGCGTTAGATTAGATGCTTGTTGCGCCCCCAGGGCGTTTGTTCCCCCGACCGCGACGCACGACAAGGACAGCGAGGTCAGTGCCATGGCAGAGACAGAAGACATGGTGCAGTTCCTCACGCCGGAGGGGGAACTCGCCGAACAGGGCATCACGGAGGAGTATCGCCCCTACATCGACGCCCTGAGCGACGACGATCTCAGGACCTTCCACCGGGACATGGTCATCAATCGCGCGCTCGACGTCGAGGCGGAGAACCTGCAGCGCCAGGGCCAGATGGCGCTGTGGCCGCCGAACCGTGGTCAGGAGGCAGCGCAGGTCGGCTCCGCGCGTGCCGCGAAGCGCCAGGATCACATCTTCCCCGCCTACCGGGAGCACGCCGTGGCACGCATCCGCGGCCTGGACCCGCTCATGCTCATCGAGATGATGCGCGGCAACAGCCACGGCGGCTGGGATCCGGCCGCCACGAACAACTTCCACCTCTACACACTCGTGATCGGCTCGCACGCCCTGCACGCCACGGGCTATGCGATGGGCATCGGTCTCGACGGTAAGGCGGGCACGGGTGACCCCGAGCGGGATGAGGCCGTCATGGTCTACTTTGGCGACGGGGCCACCTCGCAGGGCGACGTGAGCGAGGCATTCGTCTTCGCGGCGAGCTACCAGACGCCCCAGGTCTTCTTCCTGCAGAACAACCACTGGGCGATCTCGGTGCCCGTGAGCGTGCAATCCCGCATCCCGCTCTACCTGCGCTCGCGTGGCTTCGGCATCCCCAGCGTGCAGGTCGACGGCAATGACGTGCTGGCGAGCTACGCCGTCTCGGCCAAGCTCCTCGACGATGCCCGGTCGGGGCGCGGTCCCAGCCTCATCGAGGCCCTGACCTACCGCATGGGGGCGCACACGACCTCGGACGACCCCACCAAGTACCGCAGCAACGACGAGGCCGAGTCGTGGCTCCTGCGCGACCCCATCACGCGGTTCGAGGCCTATCTCCGTCGTCGTGGAGAATCCGAGGAGTTCTTCGCACAGACTGCTGAGGAGGCCGCCGACCTGGCCGCCGACGTGCGACGTCGCACGCTCGCCCTCGAGGCGCCGCCCCTCGCCCGCGCCTTCGAGCACGTCTACACTGAGCCGCACCCCGTGACGGCTGCGCAGCAGGAGTGGTTGCGACAGTACGAGGCATCACTCGGAGGTGAAGCATGAGCCGCCACGACACGGTCACCGATGAGCTGACGGATGCCGCGGCATCCGCCCCCCAGGAGAGCGAGATCCGCGAGCTCCCCCTCGCGAAGGCGCTGAACGCGGGTCTCCGCAAGGCACTCGAGGATGATGATCGCGTGCTGCTCATGGGCGAGGACATCGGGCCGCTCGGCGGCGTGTTCCGCGTGACGGAGCACCTGCAGCGCGACTTCGGGCCCAAGAGGGTCATGGACACGCCCCTCGCCGAATCGGGCATCGTCGGGGCGGCGATCGGCCTTGCGATGCGCGGCTACCGCCCCGTCTGCGAGATCCAGTTCGACGGCTTCATCTTCCCCGCCTTCGACCAGATCACGACGCAGCTCGCCAAGATGACCGCGCGCCACCACGGTGCCATTTCGATGCCCGTCGTCATCCGTGTGCCCTATGGCGGCCACATCGGCGCCGTCGAGCACCACCAGGAGAGCCCCGAGGCGTACTTCGCCCACACGGCCGGTCTGCGGCTCGTGAGCCCCAGCACGCCGCATGACGCCTACTGGATGATCCAGGAGGCGATCCAGAGCGACGACCCCGTGCTCTTCTTCGAGCCCAAGAGCCGCTACTGGCACAAGGGGCCCGTCGATCTCGCCAGTAACCCCGCCGAGCTGCACTCGAGCAAAATCGTGCGCACGGGCAGCGACGTGACGCTCGTGGGCCACGGCGCCATGGTCAACGTGCTCATGCAGGCGGCCGAGATCGCGGCGGGCGAGGGCACGAGCGTTGAGGTCGTCGACCTGCGTTCTCTCTCCCCCATCGACTACGTGCCCATTCTCGAGTCGGTCCGCAAGACGGGTCGTGTGGTCGTCGCCTCCGAGGCGCCCGGCTTCGTGAGCATCCCCTCCGAGATCGCGGCGACCATAACGGAGCACGCCTTCTACTCGCTCGAGGCGCCCGTGCTGCGGGTCTCGGGCTTCGACACGCCCTTCCCGCCCGCGAAGCTGGAGCGCGCCTACCTGCCCGACGCCGACCGTGTGCTCGAGGCTGTCGACCGGGCGCTCGCCTACTGACAAGTCCCGACGACCCCGACGCCCCAGCCACCGAGAGAAGGACTCCCGTGAGCATCTCCGAATTCCGCCTCCCCGATGTCGGCGAGGGTCTCACCGAGGCCGAGATCGTCTCCTGGAAGGTAGCGCCCGGCGACGAGGTCGCCGTCAACCAGGTCATCGTCGAGATCGAGACCGCCAAATCCATCGTCGAACTCCCCTCCCCCTTCAGCGGCACGGTCGCATCCGTGCTGGTCGCCGAGGGTGACACGGTCGAGGTCGGCGCCCCCATCATCACGGTGACGGATGCGGCGGGCGCGGCACACTCGGAGCCTGCGGCATCCAGCTCCCAGGCCCCGGCGGCGGATGCCTCGGCGCAGGTGATCGCCGACACGGCAAGCACGATCTCCCGCGAGAAAGCCGACGACGAGCCGGGGGCTGTGCTGGTCGGCTACGGGCTCAAGGGTGGCGTGTCCTCGCGCAGGCGACGGCCGCAGGCCGGCGATGGTGCGGCACCCGTGCGGCCCTCGACCGTGCCGGCTGCGGCCGCAGCATCCGTCATCGCCAAGCCGCCGATCCGCAAGCTCGCCAAGGACCTCGGGGTCGACCTCTCGACGGTCAACCCGACGGGCCTTGCGGGGGAGATCACGCGTGATGACGTCGTGCGGCAGGCGTCGCAGGCGAGCGTGTTCCGCAACATCCAGACGCCCGCCTGGGGTGAGGAGCGCGAGGAGTACATCCCCGTCAAGGGCGTGCGCAAGGCGATCGCGACGGGCATGGTGCAGAGCGCCTTCACGGCACCCCACGTCGGGGTATTCGTCGACGTGGACGCGACCCGCACAATGGAGTTCGTCAAGCGACTCAAGAACTCGCCCGACTTCGCAGGCATCAAGGTTTCCCCCATGCTCGTCATGGCGAAGGCGATGATCTGGGCCGTGCGGCGTAACCCCACGGTGAACTCGACGTGGACGGATGAGCAGATCATCGTGCACCACTACGTGAACTTCGGTTTCGCAGCGGCGACGCCCCGCGGCCTTGTCGTGCCCAACATCAAGGATGCTCAGGAGCTCTCGCTGCGCGACCTCGCCCAGGCGATCGAGTCGATGACGAATATCGCGCGCGACGGCAAGCTGCAGCCCTCCGACATGTCGGGTGGCACCATCACGGTCACCAACATCGGCGTCTTCGGCATGGACACAGGCACGCCCATTCTCAACCCGGGCGAGGTCGGCATCGTCGCGCTCGGCACCATCAAGCAGAAGCCGTGGGTCGTCGACGGGGAGGTGCGGCCGCGCTACGTCACGACGCTTGGCGCGAGCTTCGACCACCGCGTCGTGGACGGGGATGTCGCGAGCCGCTTCCTCGCGGATGTCGCGAGCATCATCGAGGAGCCCGCTCTCCTGCTCGACTGAGCGCCCGCACTGAGGCTGTTTTGACAATGGTTCTCACTCGCAATTAGAGTGACTTGCGGCCCATTCGTGCCGACTCCCCGAGCCAGACAGGTAACCCCCATGACGGGATACATCCGCGCCACTTCCGTGGTCCTCGCCGCATCCGCAGCCGTCGCCCTCGCAGGCTGCGCCTCGCCGTCTGCAGGAGAGGCTGAGGATGAGCTCACGATCGTCGCGTCGACCGATGTCTACGGCGACATCGCCTCGGCGATCGTGGGCGACCGTGCCAGCGTCACGAGCATCATCTCCGGCTCGGCCCAGGACCCGCACAGCTACGAGGCGACAGCGCGCGACCAGCTCGCGCTCTCGCGCGCCGACATCGTCATCGAAAACGGCGGCGGCTACGACCCCTTCATCGACACCTTGCTTGCCGCCCTTGAGGAGCCTGCCCCCGTCGTGCTGACGGTCACCGACATCTCGGGACTCCTCGGTGAGGGGTCCGCGCACGAGCATGCGGAAGACGAGCACGCGGAAGAGGAGCACGCCGAGGAGGACTCCCACGAGGGTCACGACCATTCGGAAGGCAACGAGCACGTCTGGTACAGCTTCGAAGCGATCCACGCGCTCGCCGAGGAGGTCGCGCACCACCTCGCCGAACTCGACGCAGAGGGCGCCGAGGAGTACGAGGCGAACCTCGCGAGCTTCGAGTCCGGACTCGAGGGTCTCGAGGAGCGTGCATACGAGCTCCACGAGCAGTATGAGGGCGCCGGCGTCGCCGTCACCGAGCCCGCCCCCCTCTACCTCTTCGAGGAGATCGGCCTCGTGAACCAGACCCCCGCAGAGTTCAGCTCCGCGATCGAGGCGGGCACGGATGTTGCACCCTCCGTTCTCCTCGAGATGCAGCAGCTCATCGAGAGCGGCTCCCTCGCCCTTCTCGCCTACAATGAGCAGACCTCCGGCCCCGAAACCGACCAGGTGGTGGCGCTCGCCGAGGAGCAGGGACTGCCGGTCGTCACGATCGCCGAAACGCTCCCCGAGGGCATCGGATATCTCGACTGGATGTCGGACAACCTCGACGCGATCTCCTCAGCACTCAGCTAGAGGGAGGGGCGCCGCATCCGCCCCCATTACAGAAGGACTCATGACCCACACAGCACAGCCCGTGCTGCGCCTGCGCGCGGCCACGCTCGCCTTCGGCGACCGTCCGCTGTGGAGCAAGGTCAACCTCGAGGTGGCCGCGGGCGAGTTCGTGGCCGTGCTGGGGCCCAACGGCACGGGTAAGACGAGCCTGCTCAAGGCGATCCTCGGCCAGCAGCAGCTCTCCTCGGGAAGTATCGAACTGCTGGGCGAACCCGTGCGGCGGGGCAGCCGACGCATCGGTTACATCCCGCAGCAGAAGCTCATCGAGCAGGGGACCCCGCTGCGCGCACGTGACCTTGTGACGCTGGGCGTCAACGGACACCGCTGGGGGCTGCCCATCACCTCCCGAGCGACGCGGCGCCACGTCGACGAGGTCATCGCAAGCGTCGGGGCGAGCGAATACGCCAACGTGCCCGTCGCGACACTCTCCGGCGGCGAGCAGCAGCGCATCCGCGTCGGCCAGGCCATCGCGAGCGACCCCGCCCTACTGCTGTGCGACGAACCCCTCAGCTCACTCGACCTCAACCATCAACAGGTCGTGAGCGACCTCATCGACGAGCGTCGCCGCGAACTGGGCTCGGCCGTGCTCTTCGTCACCCACGACATCAATCCCATCCTCGACAAGGTTGACCGCGTGCTCTATTTGGCGGGCGGACGCTTCCGCGTCGGAACCCCCGAGGAGGTGCTGCGCTCCGAGGTGCTCTCCTACATGTACGGAACGCCCATCGAGGTCATCCGCACGCGCGGCCGCGTCGCCGTGCTCGGAGCTCCCGAGGGCTACGGGGTGCACGACCACCTCGAGCACCACATCGACGACAGGTGGCACCGATGAACGAACTCATCGACCTGCTCAGCGCCCTCTTCGACTTCAGCGACTACGGCGAGCTCCTCGCCCTCGTGCGCAACTCGATCATCGCGGGCGCCGTGCTCGGCATCGTCGGGGGACTCATCGGACCCTTCGTCATGAGCCGCGACCTCGCCTTCGCGGTGCACGGCATCAGCGAGCTCTCCTTCGCGGGGGCATCCGCCGCCCTGCTGCTCGGCGTCAACGTCGTCGCGGGGTCCCTCGGGGGCTCGCTGATCGCGGCGATCATCATCGGGATGCTCGGGAGCAGGGCGCGCGAGCGAAACTCCATCGTCGGCGTCATGATGCCCTTCGGGCTGGGGCTCGGCATCCTGTTCCTCGCCCTCTATGAGGGCCGCACCGCCAACAAGTTCGGGCTACTCACGGGTCAGATCGTGTCGGTGGACACCCCGCAGCTCGGGCTTCTCGTCGGCATCGGCGCCATCGTCATCGCGGGCCTCGCCGTCATGTGGCGTCCCCTCACCTTCGCGAGTGTGGACCCGGATGTCGCGCGCGCCCGGGCAGTGCCCGTCACGACCATCTCGATCGCCTTCATGGTCTTGCTGGCACTCGCGACGGCCATCAGCATCCAGATCGTGGGGGCACTGCTGGTGCTCGCACTCCTCGTGACGCCTGCGGCAGCCGCCATGAGGGTGACGGCCTCACCGTTCCTGACCCCGCTGCTCAGCGTCGTGTTCGCGGTCGTCTCGGTCGTCGGCGGCATCATGCTCTCACTCGGCGGTGGCCTGCCCATCAGCCCCTTCGTCACCAGCATCTCGTTCGCGATCTACCTCGTGTGCCGCATCGTAGGCTGGAGGAGGGATCGCAGCGGCGCGAGCGGCCGCCGCGTCAAGACTCCACGGGTGGTGATGACATGAAGCGCAACACATGGCAGCGCGAGGCGGTGCGCGACGCCCTCGCCGAGAACTCCGGCTTCGTGAGCGCTCAAGCCCTTCACGCCCAGCTGCGTGACGCCGGCAGCACCATCGGCCTCGCGACGGTCTATCGCACCCTGACCCAGTTCGCGACGGGAGGCGAGGCCGACAGCCTGCAGCTCGACGGCGAGAGCCTCTACCGCGCCTGCGTGACGGACCGCCACCACCACCACCTCATCTGCCGCAACTGCGGGCGCACCGTCGAGATCGAGGCGGAACCCGTCGAGGCGTGGGCCCACAGCGTCGCCGCGGAACACGGCTTCAGTGAGCCCGAACACATCGTCGATGTCTTCGGCCTCTGCGCGGAATGCTCGGCCCGCGGAGCGTCAACTTCCTCCCCCTCGACCGCGCCTCGCGGCTGAGGCTCACGCGCTTCCCGCTTCCCGCTTCCCGCTTCCCGCTTCCCGCTTCCCGCTTCGCACTTCCTGCTTTGTGCTTCGCATGTCCACCCCCACCGGAGCCCCTTGCACGCGGCCGCTTACGTCGAGTTGCCCACTTGTGCTGCTCAGAAGGCCCCACAAGGGTGCAAAGTGGGCAACTCGAATGGCGGATGCCGGTGCTTCTAGCCACCCGTGCCGAGGCGGCGCCGCAGGAGCATCCGCACCCGCGCAACCAGCTCGACTGGATCCTTGAGGTCATCCGCGTTGATCTCGAGTACGTGCCCACCGCGCGCCTCGAGCCGACTACGCCGCGTCATGTCCTTGCGCCATTGCTCGCGCGTGCGGTGATAGTCGCCCTGGTACTCGACGTGCACGTTGGCGGCGTCGAAGTGCAGATCGGTGCGCACATCGGGGCCGCCGTCGGTCATGACGATTTCATGATTGATACGGCTCGGCGGCAGGCCCGCCTCCACAAAGATGACGCGCAGGTGCGACTCGGGCCGCGAGTCCGCACGTCCATCGAGCAGTGGCAGCGCCCTCACCAGGAGGGCGTAGCCTCGCCGCCCCGCGAAGCGCACAACCATGGCGCCCAACTCGTCGAGCGTCACGAGCGGACGCGAACCGTGGAGCAGGTAGTCGCCGACGGCGACGAGGTCGAGCAGCGTGAGTTGAGTGGCGAGGTCGCACCAAGTGCGAGCGGGCGACGTGTGTCGCAGTTCCTGCGTTGTGTGGACATCGTGCGGCTTCAGGGTGAGTCGATGGCCCCGGATGCCTCGGGCATGGGGTGCACGCTGGGGCGCGGGCATAGCGATGTGGAGGTCGGGCGCGAGTTCGAGTCCCAGGGGCAGTGGAGCGCCGAGGAGCAGCGCGGCCGTCGAATGCGAGAAGACTGCGTTGCGAGGCATCCGAAGCGCGAACATGCGGCAGCGCTGCACGAGGGATTCGCCCCGCGACTGTGGTGCGACAGCACTGGAACGCACGCCCCAGACCGCTTCAAGGTCGCGACCGCGCAGTCGTGCTACGCCCACGCCACATGCGCGCGCCTCGCTCACCCGGAAGGATCGCCCCGTCAGCTCATGGGGCAGCGGTGTAGGTCGACGCATCGGATCAGGATGCCGTGAGGCACGTCCCGCGCGAGAAATCGATCCACATCCGGTGGCGGCGCGAATCGAGTTGCCCACTTATGCTGCCCAACCCGCCGCTTAAGGGTGCAATGTGGGCAACTCGATCATCGCGGCGGGGTGCGGGATGCGGGGTGCGGGGTGCGGAGTGCGGGGTGCGGGGTGCGGGGTGCGGAGTGCGGGGTGCGGGGTGCGGGTGCGGGGTGCGGGTGCGGGGTGCGGGGTGCGGTGTGGGGTGCGGGGTGGGGGGTGTGGGGTGAGCACCCCGGATGCTGCGGCGCAGGTTTGGGAAAACACGCCGCACCGCGTAGGATGTTCAGGTTGAGCATTCGGCTCACAGTGTGACTCCCACCCAAACGCATCATTCCCGGGTGATGAGTCATGCCGACAAGAGATCTTGGGTAAGGCAGACCGCCTTACGGTATTGAGAAGAGGACACCCATGGCAGCAACCTGCCAGGTGACCGGAGCCACACCCGGCTTCGGGCACAACATTTCACACTCGCACCGCCGCACGAAGCGCCGCTTCGACCCGAACGTGCAGAAGAAGACGTATTACGTGCCGTCGCTTCGCCGCAACGTGACCCTGACGCTCAGCGCCAAGGGCATCAAGGTGATCGACGCTCGGGGTATCGAGTCGGTCGTCAAGGACCTGCTCGCACGTGGGGAGAAGATCTGATGGCCAAGCAGCAGGACATCCGCCCGATCATCAAGCTCCGCTCCACGGCCGGCACCGGGTACACCTACGTGACCCGCAAGAACCGCCGCAACAACCCCGACCGCCTTGTGCTGAAGAAGTATGACCCCGTCATCCGCCAGCACGTCGAATTCCGTGAGGAGCGCTAACCATGGCGAAGAAGAGCATGATTGCCAAGAACGAGCAGCGCAAGGCCGTCGTCGCGCGCTACGCCGAGAAGCGCGCCGCGCTCAAGAAGCAGCTCGTTGACCCCAACTCGACCGACGAGCAGCGCGAGGAGGCCCGCCTGGGCCTTCAGAAGCTGCCGCGCGACGCTTCGCCCGTGCGCCTCCGTGGCCGCGACGCGATCGACGGGCGCCCCCGCGGTTTCCTCCGCGAGTTCGGTATCTCCCGTGTGCGTTTCCGCGACATGGCTCACCGCGGCGAATTGCCCGGAATCACCAAGTCAAGCTGGTAAGTTCAGTCCGGAAACACCCCCGGCCGTGTGACAGCGGTCGCGAGATTCACTCCAACCGACCGAACACACCGACTGTTCTTGCGAGCAGCGACGGTCGTACCGCAGAGCACAATGTCCTAGGAGGACTCCCAAATGGCTGACAAGTCACTCAACCGCACCGAGCTCGTCGCTGCTGTCGCAGCTGCCTCCGGCCAGAGCCAGGCCGCCGTCAACTCGACGCTCGACGCCCTCTTCAACACGGTCGCCGAAGAGGTCGGCAAGGGCACGAAGATCACCATCCCCGGATGGCTTTCCTTCGAGCGCACCCACCGTGCCGCGCGTGCGGGCCGCAACCCCTCCACCGGTGAGGCGATCCAGATCGCTGCCGGCTACGGCGTGAAGGTCAGCGCGGGAAGCAAGCTCAAGGCCGCCGCGAAGTAGTTTCGCCCGCCTCACACGAAGGCGCCCACCCCCTCGGGGGCGGGCGCCTTCGTCGTTTGCCCGGCGCTGCCGGACTGCGGCAGGGCGGATGCTGTCACTCGCGTCGTCCGCGGCGGCGCCGCATCCGTCGCCCCTCCTCCGCAAGTGCGCGATCCTTCTCGGCGTTCTTCTTGATCTGCCGGTCGTCGCGCACGGGAAGACGCAGCTGGTCCTCCGCCTCGATGCCCCCCTGCAGTTGGCGGCTCCGTTCGAGTTCGGCGTCGAACTCGCCACCGAGGAGGAAGGCGAGGTTGGCGATCCACAGCCATAGGAGCAGCACGATGATGCCGCCGAGGCTGCCGTAGGTCGCGTTGTAGTTGCCGAAGTTGGAGACGTAGAAGAAGAAGCCGAGCGAGGCGAGGGCCAGCACGACGAGCGCGATGATGCTGCCGGGGGTGATCCACCGCCAGTGCGGTTGCCTCACGTTGGGGGTGGCGTAGTAGAGCACTGCGAGCAGCAGCACCGCGAAGAGCACGAGCACGGGCCACTTGAGGATGCTCCAGGCGGTGACGACGGCGTCGCTCAATCCGATGAAGGAACCGATCGCATCCGCCACCGGGCCCGAGGCGACCAGCAGCACGGCCATGACCATCGCGATGAGCAGCATGATGACGGTGATGAGGAGCATGATGGGGCGCAGCTTCCAGATGGGGCGCCCCTCCTCGACCTCGTAAATGCGGTTCATGGCCTTGCCGAAGGCGTTGACGTAGACGGAGGCCGACCAGATGGCGCCCGCGAGACCGAGGAAGAAGGCGAGTCCCGCGCCGGGAGAATCGGCGAGCTGTCTCACGGGATCCTCGATCGTGTTGGCGACCGAGTCGCTTGCGAAGTTGCGCACGATCTCAAGGAGCGCGTCGACCGTCTGTTGGCCCTGACCGAAGAGCCCGAGCGTCGACACGAGGGCGAGCAGGGCGGGGAAGATCGAGAGCACGGCGTAGTAGGTGAGCCCGGCGGCAAGCGTGATGCAGTCGTCGTCAATGAACTCGCGGATCACGCGTTTGGCCGCGTAGCCCCAGCCATGCGGTCGTATATCGGTCGGGCCTTCGGGCTTGCGGTCGTCGTCGGGCGCAGGCACCGCCCCCTGCCTCTTTCCTCGGTCCGGCGGCGTGTGCTTGGTGGCGGCCACAGCGTGTCTCCTCTTGCTAGGCGTGCGTGCGGTTTCCCCTGGCATCGTGCGCCCGCGAAGCTGAGTGTTCAAGGGATTGTGTACCCCAAACGGGGGGCGCAACATAGCCCGAGACCGAGAGTCGGTCGCACGCACAAACAGCGAAGGACGACATATCGTGAGCACGAATTTCGGAGCCGGCGACCCCGGCCTCCCGGGGCGGAACTCGCAGAATCCGACCTCGCAGGACCCCATCGACGACGGCCCGGCGCCCACGCCGGGCTCGCCTCAGTCCGACATCCCGCGGAGCGGGGAGCCGAGCGCGGGCGGCCCCGCCTATCCGCCGCCCCCCGCGGCATCCAGTGCTGCCTCTGCATCGACCCCTCCCGCTCAGCACCGGCAGCCCGGACCGGCAGCCACGGGTACGGGAGCAGGAGTAGGCGGCTCGGGTGGCGCATCGGCGGCAGCGGGCACGGCAAAGGATGAGGCCGCGGATGTCGCCTCCCACGCCGGGGAGGCGGGCAAGAAGGTCGCAGGCACAGCGAAGGATGAGGCATCCAATGTGGTCGGCGAGGCCGGTTCGCAGGCGAAGCAGCTACTCGGCCAGGCACGGGACGAAGCCGTGAGCCAGGCGTCTGAGCAGCAGAGCCGCGTCGCCTCGGGCCTGCGCTCCATCAGCGAAGAGCTGAACGAGATGGGTGAGGGCAGCGAACGTTCGGGCCTCGCCTCGGAGATCGTCCGCCAGGCCGGCAGCCGAGCGGGCAGCGTCGCGGACTGGCTCGACAGCCGCGAGCCGGGAGATCTGCTGGAGGAGGTCAAGGACTTCGCCCGCCGCAAGCCGGGCGTCTTCATCGGCGTCGCCGCGATCGCGGGCATCGCGGCGGGGCGCATCACGAAGGCCGTCATGTCGGCGGACTCGCATGATGAAGGCGGGGCAGCCCACCGCTCCTCGACAGCCAGTACGGCAGCCACTGGCACGGCCGGTGCGGGCACGGCAGGCGCGGGCTCGACCGGCACGGGCACGACAGGGTTCGGCGCACCTGGTGCTGCAACGACCGCAAGCGGCAGCACCGGCACCGGCGCGACGGGGACGGGCGCATCCACCACAAACCCGTTCACGACCCCGGGAGCGACGCCATGACCGACGCAGACCCGCACAAGCAGGAGCAGAAGCAGTCTCTCGGCGACATGATCGGGGACGTCACGCGCGACTTCTCGACGCTCGTGCGCCAAGAGGTCGAGCTCGCCAAGGCGGAGCTGCGTGAGAGCGCGACGCGCGGCGGCAAGGGCGCCGGCATGTTCGGCGGAGCCGCCGTCGCCGGTTACCTCACGCTGCTCTTCCTCTCCATCGCACTGTGGTGGGGGCTCGGCGAGCTGATCGGCAACGGATGGTCGGCTCTCGTCGTCGCGGTGCTCTGGGGCATCATCGCCGCCATCCTCGCCGTGATTGGCAAGAAGGAGTTCAAGTCGATCAAGGGCATGCCGCGCACTGCCAGCAGCGTCAAGAAGATTCCGGAAACACTGAAACCGAATGGGGACCACTCATGAGCAGCAACGACCCGGACGCGATCCGGAACGACATCGAGCAGACGCGGCGCGAACTCGGCACCGACGTCGATGCGCTCGCCGACAAGGTGACACCCTCCAAGATCGCCCACCGCCAGGCGGACAAGGTCAAGACGGCCGTCGGCGGGGTCAAGGAGCGCGTCTTCGGCGTCGCGAAGGACGCCCGCGACAGCGTGAGCGGCTCGGCGCACGACGTGAAGGATGGCGCGAGCGACCTTCCGCACAAGGCGAAGCAGACCGCGGAGGGCAATCCTCTCGCGGTGGGGCTCATCGCTTTCGGCGTCGGCTGGCTCGCCTCCTCGCTCATCCCCGCGAGCGACAAGGAGTCGCGGCTCGGTGAGACGATCAAGGAGAAGGCGGAGCCGCTTGTTGACGAGGCGAAGGACGCCGCGAAGTCCGTCGCCGACGACCTCAAGGAGCCGGCGAAGGAGGCCGCGGAGAGCGTCAAGTCGACCGCCCAGGACGCCGTCGATCACGTCAAGGGTGAGGCGACGGATGCCGCATCCGACGTCAAGGATCATGGCAACTCCGCCGCGCAGCATGTGAAGGACCAGGGCACGCAGTCCTGAGCAAACACACCGGTGGAGTAGCGCCGTTCCTGCGGATACTCGCGTGAGCGATTCCGCGAGTGGCGCTACTCCACCGCTGCGTGGGGTGGCACCGCTGGCTGGGAATTCGCGGGGTTGCCAGCGCCGGGGGTCGCGCGCAGCATGAGCGGGTGACATCGCAGACGATCTCGACACCGCATCCCGCCGACAGCGCCTTCGCGCCACCTCCGTTCGAGGCGAGGGGGCCCGTGGGGGAGGCGATCCTCACGGCCCTCGGCCGCGGCATCCGCGAGGCGGGCGAGAGCCTGGGCGACCTGGAGCGGATGACGCACGACGCGATCACCCGCAGCGACGACATCATCCGCGACGACGACCTGCAGGTCGCGCTGCTCGTGCTGCACGGCCTGCACTACGGGGGCGTCGTGGATGCGGATGACGCGTGGGAGTGGCATCCGTCGCTCGTCGCCTCGCGCGTCGCCATCGAGCGGGCCTTCGAGGCGGAACTGCGGCGGCAGGTGCCCGTGCCGGACCTGCCGAACCCCTCAGCGGCGGATGTCGCGGCCGCCCTCTTCGAGCTGACGAAGCCGACGCCCGGCCCCAGCGCCTCCCGCTACCTCGCCCGAAAGGCGACGGAGGAGCAGCTCAAGGAGTACGTCGTGCTGCGTTCCGTCTACACGCTCAAGGAGGCGGACGCGCAGACGTGGGGCATCCCCAGACTGCCGCGGCGGGCGAAGGCGGCGCTCATGGAGATCCAGACCGACGAGTACGGCGACGGCGACCCCGAGCGGATGCACTCGGCGATCTTCGCGCGGGCGATGCGCGGCCTCGGGCTCGATGACGGCTACGCCGCCTACCTCGACAGCGTGCCCGCCGTGACGATCGCATCCTTCACGATGATGACGATGTTCGGCCTCAACAGGAGCCTGCGCGGGGCGATGGCGGGGCACTTCTCCGCCTATGAGATGACCTCCTCGATCCCGAATCGCTTCATCGCGCAGGGTGTGCGGCGGCTCGGCTTCGGCGACGATGTCGCGTGGTACTTCGATGAGCATGTCGAGGCGGATGCTGTGCACGAGCAGATCGCGGGCCGCGACCTGGCCGGCGGGCTCGTGGAGGCGGAGCCCTCCCTCCTCGCCGACGTCATGTGGGGCGCCAACACCTCCCTCACGGTGGACGGCTGGGGCTCCGACGAGGCGCTCGAGCACTGGGAGGCGGGGCGCTCGGCACTGCGTGTCCCACTCGACATGACTGGAGGCATCCGATGACCGGCCGACCGCCGACGATCGTCGCCTGCCCCGACGGCCCCCTGCTCGTGCGCGGCGATGCCGAGCTGGAGACGCCCGAGGGCGAGCCGATCGACCGGCACGGGCGCAACACCGTGGCCCTCTGCCGTTGCGGCGCCTCCGCCATCAAGCCCTTCTGTGACGGCACCCACAAGATGACCGGGTTCAGGTCTGAGGACTGAGCTCCCGGGCGTCGACGCCGTTCGCCGCGGCATCCAGCACCAGCTCGATCGTGCGCGGATGCCCCAGGATGCGGAAATGCCCGCCGATGTCGACGCGCTCGTTCTCCGCGCCGGGCAGGTGGCTGCCCTCCGGAATGTGCGGGTCAAAGGCGCCGAAAACCGAACGGATGCGCGTGTTGACGGCCATCTCGCGGGCGAGACGCACCGTCGTGGGGGCGTACGGTGAGAACGCCCGCAGGCTCGGCACAAGCATGAGGAGCGCGTAGCGGGAGCCCGAGAAGGGCGTGCTGACGGCGACCATCGCGCTGACCCTGCCCGCGACGCGCGTGTCAGCCATGACTGACTTGCCGATGAGCCCGCCCTTGCTGTGAGCCACGATCACCACGTCGTGCAGGTCGCGCTCCTCCAACAGATCCGCAACGAAACCCGCGCTCTCCGCCACAGGTCGGCGGTTGTGCCGCAGGCGCGGCATGACGTGCACCGGATGCCCCGCAGCGTGCAGGCGAGCAACAAGCGGGAGCAAGAAGCGCCAGGTCTCGTAGACGCCGGGGATGACCACAATGGGCCGCCGTTCCCCCTCACGGAAAGCCTCCGGCGACGCGCCGGGGAGGAGACTGCGCGCCTGCCACCAACCTGCATAGGCGTAATCGAGAGTCCACCACCACCACCGCCGCAGGAGCTCCCTCGGCGCGGGCAGCTGCCCCCCAGGTGCACGCGTCTCCTCCGGCGCGGGCTCGGCTCCCGCCGCAAAGCGGGAGAGCACGGCGGCCACGGCGCGGGGAGCCGAATGCTGGATGACATGCGCGTGGCCCCTGAGCTGCAGCATCCGCCCCTCGGGTGCCGCGCCCGCAAGCTGACGGCAGAAGGGCTCGTGCGCGATGGGGTCACGCTCGCCACGGAGCACGAGCACGGGGCATCCGACGTCCTTCACCCGTTCCACCGTCGGGTAGGCCATCATCGACGGCAGGGTGCGCAGGTACCAGACGGGCCCCGCACGCAGGTAGTCCGTGAAGACGAGCCAGTTCGCCGAGGGCGGCTCGCGCAGGCAGTCGATGCCGAGCGAGACTGCCTGCCGCAGGACCGTGCGGTGGCGCGGGTCGACGACGGGCCCGATGAGCACGATGCGCTCCGTGAGGTCGGGGCGCTGCCGTGCCAACTCAACCGCGAACTGCGTGCCCATCGAATGCCCCACGACAGTGGCGGATGTCACGCCCAGCGCGTCGAGCGTCGCCGCGAGCACCCTCGCATGCGACTCGACGGCCAGCGCTCGCCGCGGATGAGGTGTCGCGCCGAACCCGGGCAGGTCGATCGAGTGGACGGTGCCTTGCGCTGCGAGGCGATCGTGCAGACGAGAAAAGTAGCGGTGTGACATCCCGATACCGTGCACGAGCACGAAGACGGGAGCATCGTCAGGCGCCACAGCGCTGAGCACGTCGACATCGACCGCCTCGCCATCGACCGTCACGGTGTGGCGTTCGGGGCGGGAGCTCATGCCCAGAGGATACGCAGCCAACCGTGTGAGAACCTCCCTTGTAGGGGTCAGGGGGTGCGCCTAGCGTCGCGGAGAGTGAGTTCGCCGGGGCGGGCAATTCGGCCCGTCCACCCGACGGCGAGCCTGTCCAGGAAGGCAAGAACAGTGTTCTTTCACAAGCAAGAACTGCAGTTCAAGGCAACACCCGACAAGCCCGACCCGATCTTCGCCCGCAAGCTCCAAGAGGTGCTCGGCGGTCAGTACGGGGAGATCACGGTCGCGATGCAGTACGGCTTCCAGGCGTGGAACTCTCACCTGCCCGGCAAGTACCGCGACCTCCTCTTCGGCATCGGCGCGGAGGAGATGGGGCACGTCGAAATGCTCGCGGTCATGATCGCCCAGCTGCTCGAGGGCGGGCCCAAGGATGACGCCGAAGACGCGATCCAGGACCCGACGCTCAACGCCGTCATCAGCGGCGGCGACGTGCAGCACGCGATCGTCGCGGGCGCCGGCGCTCGGCCCGTCGACAGCAACGGCAACCCCTGGCAGGGCTCCTACATCACCTGCAGCGGCAACCTGCTGGCCGACTTCACATCGAACGCCAACGCTGAGATGCAGGGCCGCACCCAGGTCGCGCGGCTCTACCACATGACGGAAGACAAGGGCGTGCGCAGCATGCTCGCGTTCCTGCTCGCGCGCGACACAATGCACCAGAACCAGTGGATCGCCGCTGCCCGCGAGTTGCAGGAGGAGGGCTACGAGGAGCTGCCCGTTCCCAGCACCTTCCCCCTCAGCAAGGAGGAGCGCGAGGTGTCGTACCAGTACTGGAACTTCTCGGATGGCGCGGCCGCCGCCGAGGGCTCGTGGGCGTCTGGCCCCACCCCCGACGGCAAGGGCGAGTTCAGCTACCACGACGGCCCGACCACCTCGGCCCCCATGCCGCCGGCGACCCAGCCGGACGTCAACCTGCACGGCACCATGCCGCTCTCGAAGGGCCCCATCGCGAAGGCCGCGGGCGCGGTGAAGGATGCGCTGACGTAGGACACGCTTTCGCCGTCGGTCCCTCCCGGCGATGAGACTGCACAAACGGGCCTTTTCTCACCAGAAACGGCCCGTTTGTGCAGTCTCGAGGAGAGGCGCCGACGCGCCGACGCAGGTTCAGGTGAGGTGGTCGAAGTCGCCGCGCACCCACGCCATGTGACGGTCGGCCGAGTGCCGGACTATGGCACGAGCATCCGATGCGATGACATTGGTGAAGTTGCCGTAGACGCGCTCGTAGTCGAAGCGGTCGAGGTGCTGCGCGATGCGGTCGACGACCGCGGCGGAGAGCGGGATGCGGTTGGGATAACTGCGCATGAAGCTCACCGAGGTGCGGTCGGGGTTCGGGAAGAGGGTGTCCCCCGCGAGGAGCACACCACCGCTCCCCGCCCCGGCCGCCCAGTGCGCGACGGCGGCCCCCGGAAAGTGCCCGCCGGGCTGCGTGAGGGTCACCCCCGGCAGGATCTCGACGTCACCCGACCAGAGCTGGATCGCGGCATCCGAGCGCTGCACCCACTCTCGGTCGGCCTCCGCGACGTAGACGGGAACGCCGCCGAGGGCGCGGCTCCACTCGACCTGCACGCCGAACATGTGCGGGTGGCTGGCGACGATCGCGGTGACCTCGCCGAGCTCGCGCACGCGGGCGACGAGGTCGTCGTCGAGGTAGCCGATGGGGTCCCAGAGGAGGATGCCCTCCGGCGTGCGGACGAGCTTCGACGTCTGGCCGATGCCGACGCCGGGGCTCGTGGAGAGGCCGAAGAGGCCGGGCTCGAGCTCGGTGAGGTTCGCCTCGGTGCCCTTGCCCTGAAGCTCGGCGAGGGTCGTCCACTCCTGGCCGTCGCGGGGAACCCACTGGCGTTCGTCGGCGCAGATCGCGCACACCTCTGTTTGTTCGCTGTGTTCGACGGCGCAGGTGGCGCAGATCACGAAGTCGCTCATGCGTCATTCCTACTCCGGATGCTCGGCCGCGGCCAGCGCGAGCATCCGCCTGCACCGCGCGCTAGCCTCGGCATATGGGGGAGGCGATTCCGAGAAGGCTGTCGTGGTGGTCGGCACTCGGCTGGAGTGCACTGGCGGGAGCGGTCGGCGGCGCACTCTCGGGAGTCGTGCTCGCGACGTGGGTGGCGATTGCCCAGTCCGGAGGCCTGAGCGCCTTTTGGGCCTTCACGGCCTTCCTGTTCGGGATGGGGCTCTCGGCGATCGGTGGCCTGGCGGGCGTACTGGCCGCGCCGGCGCTGAAGCTGCTCGCGGGTCGCGAAGGACGGATGGCGGCGGGCGCCGCATACTCAGCCGTAGTGGCGCTTCTATTCGTTGTCCTCTACTGGGGTCTAGGTGGCGTCATCTCGGGAGACTTCGACCCGGCCACAACGATGTGGAGCTACGCGGTGACGGCACCGGCCGTGGCCGTCGGCGCCGCCTTGCTGTCGATAGGTACGGCGTTTCGGCACCGACGCCGCGAGGACGAGTGACCCGAGACCCCGCGTGAGCATCCTCCCGGGCGCGCTCGCCTAGGCTTGTGTGGTGATCAGGCTCGTACGTGTCGCCGGCCCCGCCGTGCTGCTCGTCGTCGCACTCCTCGCGACCTTCGCCGCTCTCGCCTTCGGTGGGGGCGCGGATGCGCCGGCGATCACGGATCCCGGAGAGGTCGTGCGCTACGGTCTGCCCGTCGCCAAGCTGCTCGTGAATCTCGGCGCGGCCCTCGCGATCGGCGCGCTCCTGCTCGCGAGCTTCGCCCTGTCGAAGGACGAACCGGCGTGGGGTGCCGCGATCGACTTCGGTGCCGCCGGCGCGGCCGTGTGGACGGTCGCTGCCGCCGCCGTCACCTTCCTCACCTTTCTCAGCGTCTACCAACAGCCCGTCAGCGCCGACCCCGAGTTCGGTCGCATCCTCGGCCAGTTCGTCACCGACACGGAGCTCGGCATCGCGTGGCTCCTGACGGTGCTGATTGCGGCCGCCGTCACCGCGCTGGCCTTCGCGGTGCGGCATCCGACCGCCGTCGCCTTCACGGGCGTGCTCGCCGTCGCGGGCCTCGTGCCCATGGCGACCCAGGGCCACGCGGCGGGCACGGCCGGGCACGACGCCGCCGTCAACGCGCTCGGCCTGCACCTCGTCTTCGCGGCGGTCTGGCTCGGGGGACTCCTCACGCTCGTGCTGCTGCAGCGCGCCCTCACGGGCGACCGCCTCGTGGTCGTGCTCGAGCGCTACTCGACCCTCGCGCTCGTGAGCTTCATCGTCGTCGCGCTCTCCGGTTATGTCAGCGCCGCCCTCCGCGTGGGCGAGTTCGATGCGATCCTCACGCCCTACGGCATCCTCGTCCTCGCCAAGGTGTTCGCGCTGCTCGCCCTCGGCGTGTTCGGTGCGATCTACCGGCGCTTCGTGATCGGGCGGATGCGCGGGGCCGCGGCCCAGCGCGCCCGCACCTGGTTCTGGGGGCTCGTGGTCGCGGAACTCGGGTTCATGGGGCTGGCGTCGGGTGTGGCATCCGCTCTCGCCCGCACCGCGACTCCCGTCACGGAGGAACTGCTCGACGCGACCCCCGCCCTCATCCTCACGGGTGAACCGCTGCCGCCGCCCCTCACCGCCATGAGCTTCATCACGGAGTGGCGCTTCGACGTGCTGTGGACGCTCATCTGCGTCTTCCTCGCGTTCTTCTACCTCGCGGGCGTCTGGCGGCTGCGCCGCCGCGGTGACACGTGGCCCGTGCTGCGCACCATCAGCTGGATCGCCGGCCTCGTCCTCCTCTTCTACGTCACCAACGGCGCGCTCTACGTCTATGAGCGCTACCTGTTCAGCATCCACATGCTCTCCCACATGCTGCTGACGATGATGATCCCGGTGCTGCTTGTGCCCGGCTCGCCGGTGACGCTCGCGGCACGCGCCATCCGCAAGCGCACCGACGGCACCCGCGGCGCGCGTGAATGGATCCTCTGGGCGGTGCACACCCGCTTCTCCGCCGTGCTCACCAACCCCATCGTCGCGGCCGTCATCTTCGCCGGCTCGCTCTGGGTCTTCTACTACTCGCCGCTGTTCCGCTGGGCCACCTCCGAGCATCTGGGCCACCAGTGGATGATCGTGCACTTCCTCATCAGCGGATACCTCTTCGTGCTCGCTCTCATCGGCACCGACCCCGTGCCCTACCGTGCGCCGTACCCGCTGCGCTTGGTGCTGCTGCTCGGCACGATGGCATTCCACGCCTTCTTCGGTCTCGGCATCATGATGGGCGAGGGGCTCCTCCTGGCCGACTGGTACGGCGCGATGGGCTGGGGCACGGATGCGCTGGAAGACCAGCAGCGCGGCGGCGGCATCGCCTGGAGCGTGGGTGAGATTCCCACGATCATCCTCGCGATCACGGTTGCGATCTCGTGGTCGCGCAGCGACGCCAAGCTCACCAAGCGGCTCGACCGCAGAGCCGATCGCGACGGCGACGCCGAACTCGAGGCCTACAACGAGATGCTCGCCAAGACGGCCCAGCGAGACGAGCGGATGTCACGGCGCTAGCTTCTCGCCGCGGGCCCCGCTCGGGCTCGCGCCCGCGCCCGCGCTCGCTCCCGCACGTGCGTGCTCCCGCCCGCTCGTTGCGGAGGAGAATCTGCGCGACGCGCCGCCGTGGCGGCACCCATGCCCGCGTGTCGCCCAGTTTCTCCTCCGAAACTGTCGGCGCCAGGGCTGGTGGGCGGGCTCGAGTGGCGGCGCCGCCGCCTGCCTTGTCGCCCGGCTGCCGCTAGCTGGCGCCCGCCTCCCTGGCGAGCGCGACCGCCCCGGCAACTCCCTCGCGCCAGGGCTCCCCGTGCCCCGGCAGTACCACCTGCGCCCCCGTCGCCTCGAGAGCGGTGAGCGAGGCGAGAGCCTGCTGCGAGTTGGCGGTCGCTGCGCCCGCAATGACCTGCGGCCCGCGCGACGCCTTGTAGGGGTCGAGGGTGACGAGGGCGTCGCCCGAGACGACTGCTCCGCGGTCGCCGAAGTGGAGTGAGACGTGCCCGTTGGTGTGCCCGGGCGTTGCGACGATGCTGGGGCGGCCGGGGACGTCGAGGACTCCCGAAACGGGGAGGGTCGCGACATCCGTCACACCCTGCACCATGAGCGCCCCGGCCTTCACCATCGAGGCGAAGAGCGGGACGGCGCCGGGGTAGCGGAAGGGGTAGGCGAAGGGCGTGCGCTCGCGTCCGTAGCGGTAGGGGTGCGCGGCCAGACGTCGGTCGGCGTCGTGCACCCAGACGGGCATGCCGAGGTCGCGGTGGGCGCGCGCGGCGAAACCCACATGATCGAAGTGGGCGTGCGTCAGCACGATCGCAGACACGTCACTGGGGCGGCGACCGATCGACTCGAGGGCGCGCTCGAGGTGACGCCAGCTCGCGGGAAAGAGCGCGTCGACCAGCGTCAGCTCGGTGCCCTCCTCGACGAGGTAGCAGTTGGTGTGGGCGTGACCCAAGCGGTGGATGCCGCGAGCCACGTTCCGGGCGAAGAGGGGGCGCCGTCCGCCCGCCGCCGCGGGCCGCCGCGCCGAGGTACTCGTGCTGGCGTTCATGCCAGCACGGTACGACGGGTCGGTGTCGGCCCCGGCCGACTGGCGGGGAGCTCACAGCTAGGGGGCGGATGCCACGGGGCAGCTGTTCCGCGGGAGCGCGCTAGCGCGGCGTGAGGGTGATGCCGCCGTCCGCCGTGAAGGTGATGATGTAGCTCACCGTGAAGGGGACGTCCTCGCTGATGGAGGAGACGCTGCCGTCGAAGAGCGACATGACGTCGACCGTGAGGTTGGCGGCGCCGTGGGCGGGCGGCACGACCCAGGTGCCGATCTGCTCGCCCGGGAGGATCTCGACACGCGGGTAGTCGGAGATGGCCCACTGGGGTGCCCCGACGATGCGGTTCGCGATCTGCTTGCCGAACGGGCATCCGGTGGGCTGCAGCACCTGCTCCTCGGCACAGCGGTCGAGGTAGGCGGCGAGTTCCACCTCGACGGCGTCGACGAATGCGCGGCTGGCTGAGGCGGTGAGCACGAAGGGTTCGAGGGCGCTGGTGGATGTCACGGGCAGGGTCGTCGCCTCCGCCTCAAGGTAGAGCGACTCGTGTGTGAAGGTGTAGGCGCCCGGCACGAGCACCTGGAAGGCACTCACCTGCCCAGCACCCGCAGCGGCGACGACCGGCACGCCGTTGACTTCGAACTCGACCGTGTTGCGGGGAACCACCTCGAGCGTTGTGAGCGGCGACTCGACGAAGGCCCAGCCGGAGAAGACGCCCAGCCGCGGGCCCGTGTGCTGCACCACAAACGTCGTGCGCCCGGGTGTTCCGTCGACGAGATAGGAGTAGGTGACGTGATGCTCTCCGCCGCCGCGGTCCTCGTCGTCGACGAGCTCGATCCGCGAGAGGCGACCGAGGGCATCCCGGCGCAGCAGGGAGTCGCTGGCGTCGGCATCCGTCGTGACCCCCGGCATCGCGAGGGCGGAGGCGATGTCGTGGCGTGACAGCGACTGGAGGTAGGCGGAGACGAAGCCCGACGCCGAGAAGACGGTCGAATTGAGGGTGATGACGATCGCCGCAAAGGCGAGGAGCAGAAATCCGAAGGCGACGCCCCAGATGATTGCGAGCCGCGTGCGCGCCGCCTTCGTCTCGGCCTCCGTGAGCGGTGGCGGGGGCGGCGTCGGCTGCCAGGTGGGGCCCGTCCCCTCCTCCACGGCGCCCGACGTCATGCGCACAATCCTAGACTCCGGCGCGAGGCCGGACGGATGCGCGGCGGCGGGTAGATTGGACGCGCCGATCGAGCGGCACGCCGGGTGAGAGGAGGAGCGGATGAGCGAGCTGACGCTCTCGCCGGAGCAGGCTGCCGTCTTCGACGCCATCGAGAACGGCCGCGACCACATCTTTGTGACGGGCAGGGCGGGGACCGGCAAATCCACCCTCCTCAACCACCTCTCTTGGAACACCTCGAAGCAGGTCGTCATCTGCGCGCCGACGGGGGTGGCCGCGCTCAACGTGGGCGGCCAGACCATCCACTCCCTGTTCCGCCTGCCGATCGGCGTCATCGCCGATCACGAGATCGAGCAGGGACCGGAGCTGCGCAAACTCCTCGGCACGATCGACACGCTCGTGATCGACGAGGTCTCGATGGTCAATGCCGACCTGGTCGACGCGATGGACCGCAGTCTGCGGCAGGCGCGGCAGCGACCGCACGAGAGCTTCGGCGGCGTGCAGGTCGTCATGTTCGGTGACCCATACCAGCTCGCCCCCGTGCCCGGTGATGCGGACGAGCGCGCCTACTTCGCCGACACCTACCGCTCCATGTGGTTCTTCGACGCGAAGGTGTGGGATGAGGCGGAGCTGAGAATCTTCGAACTGCAGGTGATCCACCGGCAGCACGAGGAGGAGTTCAAGTTCATGCTCAACGCCGTGCGCCACGGGATGGTCACGGCGGAGATCGCCCAGCGGCTCAATGAGACGGGGGCCCGCACGCCTCCCGAGGGCGACGCCATCACGCTCGCGACCCGCAACGACACGGTCAACCGCATCAACGCGACATCCCTCGCCCGCCTGCCCGGCCGCGCCCTCACCGCCCGGGCCGAGGTCAACGGCGATTTCGGTGGCCGCGCCTACCCCGCGGACGAGAGCCTCGAGGTGAAGGTGGGGGCGCGGGTCATGTTCCTGCGCAACGACCCCGACCAGCGCTGGGTCAACGGCACGGTCGGCACTGTGACCCGCATCGACCAGAATGTGCGGGTCGAGGTCGACGGCGAGGAGCACGAGGTCGTGCCCGCCGTGTGGGAGAAGATCAAGTACACGTACTCGCCCGCGACCAAGCAGCTGCGGCGCGACATCGTCGCCGAGTTCACGCAGTTCCCGCTGCGGCTCGCGTGGGCCGTCACGATCCACAAGTCGCAGGGCAAGACCTACGACCGGGCGATCGTCGACCTGGGGCAGCGTTCCTTCGCGCCTGGGCAGACCTACGTAGCCCTCAGCCGCATCACCGACCTCGACGGTCTCTATCTCACCCGGCCGCTGCGGCCCTCCGACATCATCGTCGACGACAACGTGCGGCGTTTCATGTCGCGCGCGACGATGACGCCGGGCATCGCGGCATCCTGACGGCCCGATCCGGTGAGGCTAGGCGGCGGCGGCCGCCTTCTGCGCGTCGAGGTCGTGGAAGAGGCGCGTGTTGAAGTCGTAGGCCACGATGACCTCGTCGATGACGCGATCGCGTTCCGCGGCATCCCATGCGATGGCGTCGAGTCCAGCACGGTAGGCGTCCTTGAACTCTGTGGGGGAGGCGATGCCGTCGAAGCGGTAGAACGCGACACCCTCGTCGTCGAGCCCGAAGTGGCGCTGCATGAGCCTGCCGATGTGCTGGCCGCCCGAGAGGTCGCCGAGGTAGCGGGTGTAGTGGTGGGCGATGACGCCACCGTTCCAGTCGGCGACCTCGCGCATCCGCTCGCAGTAGGCGATCGTGGCGGGGACGGGTCGGATGCCTTCGCGCCAGCCCTCGCCCATGAGGTGGCGGAGGTCGGCCTCGATCGCGGGCAGGCGCACGAGTTCGGGCGCGATGAGTCCTCCGACGAGTTCATCGTCCGCCATGCGGGCGGCGACCTGCTCGAGCACGTCGTAGATGAACCAGTGCTGCACGACGAGTTGCGTGTAATCGTCGAGCGTGCCGGAGCCCTTCATGAGGTCGGTCATGAACCTTGCCCCCTCGCTCTCGCCGTGGCGGGACCAGGTGCGCTCGCGGAGGGCCTGCGAAAAAGGCGTGAGGGTCGACACGTGCTGCTCCAAGCTTAGGTAAGGGTGCCCTAACCATAGCCGAGCGGGCGGCGCGTGTCAGCACCCATTCCCGGCTCAGTGCGGGCGCGGCTCGACCCCGAGTTCAGCGCAGGCACGGTCGTAGAGCACAACGATCTCGCGGCGGATCTCGGGACGCTCGTCGATCGTCGTCGACCAGGGCACACTGAGTTCACGCTTCTCGCCCGCTGCCGTGTAGGTCCACCGGCCCCCGTGCTCGTCGAGGTCGACCATGGTCGCAGCATCCGCGTTCCTGTCGCCGAAGGCGCGGGCGATGAGCAGATTGTCGTCGCGGTGGTCGTCGTTCATGTGGTGCAGTACGGCGGCGACGACCTCGGGGGAGAAGACTGGCATGAAATGTACGGTAGCGGGTCGTCGCCAGCTGGGATCATGAGTCATGCCCATCACACCTGACACCAAGGACTGGACGTGGGTGCTCGAGCGCCCCTGCCCCGAATGCCGCTTCGACGCCGCGACATTCGGAGCGGGCGATGTCGCGCGCATGATCCGCGAGAACGCCCACGAGTGGCCGCGCCTGCTCGACCGATCCGACGTCGCCGAGCGACCGGATGATGCGACCTGGTCGCCCCTCGAGTACGCGGCGCACGTGCGCGACGTCTACCGGCTGTTCCACGCGCGGTTGCGTCTCATGCTCGACGAGGTCGACCCGATCTTTGAGAACTGGGATCAGGATGCGACGGCGCTCGCCGAGCGTTACAACGAGCAGGACCCGGCCACGGTTGCGGGCGAGCTTGTGGCGGCAGGGGAGCGGATCGCCGACGAGTTCGAGTCGCTTGCGCCCGAACAGTGGTCGCGGACGGGACGAAGGACGGATGGGGCCGTCTTCACGGTCGAGTCCTTCTCGAAGTACCTGCTGCACGATGTCGTGCACCACGTGGTGGACGTGAGCCGCTAGGCGCGCGGTTTCGTTACGTTCGCTGGCGCTCGCTACTCAACCCGCAGACGCCGCTAGGCGCGTGCGAGCTCCGCCCGCAGCGGCCAGTCCTGGTTGTCGAGGATGAACTGGGCGCATGCCCCCGTCGTCGAGTTCACGACAATGGGCGCCATGAGGTTCGTCGTGGTCGTGCCGTCGGTGCCCGGGTTCGCAACGACGAGCACGAGGGCGTCGTCGGGGGAGGTCAGGCCAAGGCTCGCGACCTGCTGGTCGCTGAGCTCGGGGGTGTAGGCAGGGAGGTAGACCCCCGCGTCGAGCACGTAGAGCCGGGGGGAACCTTCCGCGATGGCGCGAAGTGTGAAGAGCCCGATTGCCCCCGCGACGGGGTCGAGCACGAAGTCGACGTGCGGGGCGAAGCCGGGGGGAGGGACGACGAAGGTCAGGGCGGCGGTCATCGCAGGAAGTCCATCAGGGTCGGTTGGAGCACGCGGGCGGTGACCGCGAGGGCGGACTGGTAGGAGACCTCCTGCATCTGGAGGTCGAGCACGGCCTTGGCGAGGTCGAGATCCTCGATGCCGGAGCGCTGCGTCTCGAGCGCGATCGACTGGCTCAGGTTGGTCTCCTCTGCGCGCATCACCTGGGAGTGGCGGGTTCCGACGGTCGCCTGGTGCCCCTTGATCGTCTCGAGTCTGGCATCGAGTTCGGTGAGTCGCGGCCCGATGTTGGTGCCCGAGCGCAGGTCGCTCACGATGTTGTCGATGAGGGCGAAGACGGATGCCGCGCCGCTGCCGAAGATCGCGTCACCGTCGGCGTCGACCCGCACTGTCGTCTCCGCGTCGATGCGACGCTCGACCGTGCTGCCCGCGACGCCCGTGAACGCGTAGTCGGCCACGCTATCGCCGTCGGGGTCCTCCTGGAAGGCGACCCCGGCATCCGAGTTGCCGGCGAAGATGCTGCGGCCCAGGTAGCTCGTGTTGGCCTGCGAGAAGAGGTCGGCGCGCAGGCTCTCGAGCTCGACCGCGATCGCCTCCTTGGCGGTGGGCGACATGGCGCCGTCATTGGCGCCCTGCACGGTGAGGTCGCGGACGCGGCCGATCAGGTCGTTGACGTTGGTCAGGGTCGAGTCGACCGTCGTGAGCCAGCCCAGCCCGTCGGAGATGTTGCGCTTGTACTGCTCGTTGGCGCGCTGCTCTGCGCGCACCAGGAGCGAGTTCGCGGTGCCGATCGGATCGTCGGAGGGAGCACCGATGCGCTTGAGGGTCGTCGCCCGCTCGCGCATCTCGCCCAGATCGCCGAGGACGCCCTGAAGGTTCTGCTGGGCGGAACGCATGAGCGCTGTGCTTGTGGTTCGCGTGATCATGGTCTACCTCCCCACGACGCCCGTGCGGTTGATGAGGGTGTCGAGCATCTCGTCGACCGCCGTCATGACCCGCGCGGCGCCCTGGTAGGCGACCTGGAAGGTGAGCATGTTGATGTTCTCCTCGTCGAGATCGACGGCCGAATGTGACAGCTGTGCGCCGACCGCGGAGTCCGCGCTGATGTCGGCGAGCGAGGACTGCTGGCTCGCCGTGCGGGAGGCAACGCCGATGCCGGTCACGATGGACGACCACACCGCGTCGGGGCCTGCGGGGTCGAGGCCGATCTGAGCGATCGCGTCGGCGACGGAGCCGTTGTAGGCGCCACTGCCGGGAGTGCCGGAGGCGATGCCGCTGATGTCGGTGGGGATGACGGAGATACCCCGGGCGGCCGGGACGCCGGGGTCGAAGCCGAAGAAGTCGAGTCCGGTCGCTCCCGTGCTGCTCTCGCCCGTGCTGTGCACCGCGTTGACGGATGTCGCGAGAGTCGTGGCGAACTCGTTGAGAGCCTCGGCGGCCTCCGCGAAGGTGCCGCCCGTGCCCGCACCGTCCGCGGGAGCGAGCACGCGCACGGCGGCCGCGAGCTCCCCGCCGTCGACCGCGATGGCGGCGCCCGGGCGGTGGGCCCACTCGAGGTGCACGGCGTCGGCTGTGGCATCCTCCATGCGATATCCGCCGACGACAGTCACGGGGCGGAAGGAGTCGCCCGAGACGATCGCGTTGCCGCCGATGAGCACCTCGACCGAGCCGTCGGCCGTCTCGCGCGCGGTGCCGCCCGCGAGGGTCGCGATCGTGGCGGTGAGGCTGCTGCGCTTGTCGAGCAGCTCGTTGACGGAGGAGCCCGCCGCCGTGGCGGTGCGGATGCGCGCATTGAGGTCGGCGACCTGCTGAGCGGCCGAATTGAGCTCGGCGACCATGCCATCCATCTGCGAGCGAAGGCTGCCCCACTCGCCCTCGATCGCGGTATAGGCGCTGCCGATGCGAGAGGTGAGCACACCGGCCTGCTCCAGCAGCACCCCCGCGGAGGCGGTCTCGCCAGCCCGGTTGGAGACATCCTGCCAGGCGGCCCAGAACTCGGAGAGCTGGGCCGAGATGCCGTTCTCGCCGGGCTCCTGCAGGATGCCCTCCACGTTTGAGAGAGCGCTTGCTCGCACATTCCAGAAGCCGGCGGATGCTGCGGACGACCGCACCTTCGCGTCGACGAACAGGTCACCGAGTCGGGCGATACCGGTGACTGCGACGCCCTGGCCAGGCCGAGCACCCTGGGAGAGGGGGCCGGTCTGGGCGACGCTGCCGATGGAGGAGGTGCTGACCCTCTGTCGCGTGTAGCCCTCCGTATTGACGTTGGCGATGTTCTGCCCGACGACGTCGAGACCCTGCCGCGCGGCGGAGAGGGCGGTGTAGGCGGTGTTGAGCCCGCTGAAGGTGCTCATCAGAACTTCTCGTCGATGAGTCGGGCGGTGCCGCCGTCGAGAGGCTGGCCCGCGGAGTCGTAGGTGCCAGAGTCGTTGCCGAGGCCCGCGATCGTCTCCTGTGTGGAGCGCAGGGCGGAGCGGAGGAACTGCTCGTTGATGTCTCGCACCTGCGCGATCTGAGCGGTCAGCTCGCTCATGCCCGTGAGGTGGTTCGCGAAGATCTCGCCCCAGGGGCCCTCGGGTGCGTGGGCCACGAGATCCCGCAGCGAAGCATCCGGTCCTGTACCCCACTCTTCGCCCAACTCGGCAACCTCGACCGCGCGGGTGAGACCCAGGCCGCGCAGACGTTCGAGCACCTGCTCGACCTCGCGGGTGGCGTGGGGGAGCCATCGCGTCTTGCCGGTCGTGAGCAGCAGTTGCTCCTCCTCGAGCTTGAACAGGAGGAGTTCGAGGAGTTCGCGCTCGCGCCACAGGGTGGCTGAGACCTCGTTCGCTCCCACGTTCTCTCCGTTCTCGTTCGCTTCGGGTGTGCGCCCTCGCCCTGCTCGGGCGTCGGGAAGAACTATCGGCAAGGGTATCGCGGCGGTTAGGTGAATTCTCGAGCTGCATCGTCTGTACCCCGGCCAGCTCGAAGCCGTCCCCCAGTTATGGGGATGTGCTCCCCACAAGGGGGGCCACATCGCTAACGGAATAAGCCAGAAACTATTCCCCCCGCGGATGCTCGTCCCTAGAGTCGCTCTAGTCACCACGGGATGAGAATCCCGAGGGGCGGTAGCCGTGAACACGACGGTGCGATGACCCGAAACCTCGCACCACCCGAAGCGTTGACGGTTGCCGGCTCGGCCGCTTACCCAGGCACGCAACATCAGATTTTTGTAAGGCATGACGGGGGTAATGCTGTGGACCGGAGCACGCGCAACGCGTTGGTGGTGGAGAACCTGCCGCTTGTCGGCTATCTCGTCTCCGAGCTGTGCGCCCGCGCCAGCCACCTCTCGCGCGACGACCTCGCCTCGGCGGGGGCCGTCGGACTCATCACGGCTGCCGAATCGTTCAAGCCCGAGCTCGGCATCCCCTTCGGCGCCTATGCCCGCAAGCGCATCCTCGGTGCCTTCTCCGACGAGATGCGTTCCGAGGACTGGGCGAGCAGGGGCACCCGCCGTCGCATCAAGGAGACCCTCGCGGTGGAGGAGAAGCTCACTGCCGCGCTCGGCCGCACTCCCGCCATCGATGAGGTTGCGCAGGCGCTCGGAGTGGACCGCACGGCCGCCCAGGAGGCCATGGCGGATGCCGCCCGCCACGTCACGACCCTCGACGACATCACCGCCGGCCAGCTCGTCGCCGAGACGGTGCTTCCCGAGGAGCAGCTGCTCGAGGACGAGCGCACGGGCTTCGTGCGTTCCGCCGTGGACGTGCTGCCCGAGAAGATGCGGCACATCATCACGGCCATCTACTTCGAGGACCGCACCGTCAAGGAGGTTGCGGAGGAGCTCGGGATCACCCACTCGGCCGTGTCGCAGCAGCGTTCGGAGGCCATCCGTCTGCTCCGCGACGGCATGAACACCCACTTCGCCGACGATGAGAGCCCCCGCGAGCCCGAGTCCCGCATCTCCGCCGCCAGCCGAAGCGCCTACCTTGCCCGCCTCGCCGACCAGGCATTCAGCGGCATGAGCCGTATGGCTGCAGCACCTGCCCCCTTTCAGAACTCCGGAGCGGGACTCCTGAATGCGGAAAGCGCCTGAGGAAAAAAGACATGCGAACGACTAACGGATGCCCCAGGGCGGTCGATAGCTAGGAGTACCGGCCCATGGATGGGCCGGCGAACAACACCCACATCACGGAGGAAAAACCATGGGTATGCAGATCAACACCAACGTTGCGGCGCTCAACGCGTACCGCAACCTGTCCAACACGCAGAACGACCTGTCGAAGTCGCTCGAGAAGCTCTCGAGCGGTCTGCGCATCAACCGTGCTGCTGACGACGCCGCCGGCCTCGCCATCTCCGAGGGCCTCCGTGCCCAGGTCAACGGCCTCACGGTCGCTGCCCGCAACGCCCAGGACGGCATCTCGGTCATCCAGACCGCAGAAGGCGCCCTGACGGAGACCCACTCGATCCTGCAGCGTCTGCGCGACCTCGCGGTCCAGGCGGGTAACGACTCGAACAACGCCGAGTCGCGCAAGGCGATCACGACCGAGGCGAAGGCCCTCACCGACGAGCTCACGCGTCTTTCGTCGGCGACGAACTTCAACGGCATCAAGCTCCTCGACGGCTCCGAGGCGTCGCTGAGCTTCCAGGTCGGTGCGGATGGTTCGGCTGCCAGCCAGATCTCGGTCGACCTGAGCGCGGCGAACGTCGCCGACATCGCCACCTCGCTCGCCTCCGCATCCGGTGGTGCTGAGATGGACGTGCTCACGCCCACCGACGTGACCGGGGCGATGACGTTCTCCATCACGGAGGCCGACGGCAGCACGAGCACCATCACGACCGCGTCGGTCGGCGCTGCCGGCAGCATCCTGACGGTTCAGGACCTCGCCGACACGCTCAACGCCGACTCGGCCTTCAGCGCTGCGCTCACCGCCACCGTGAACGAGGACAACCAGCTCGTCGTCTCGGCCAACAGCGGCGGCGACGTCGTGGGTGGTGGCACGGCCGGCACGGACGGCAGCGCGGGTACCGGCATCGGCACCTCCGCAGCGGTCGGTGGACCCGCCGGGCTGAACTTCAGCACGGCGGCCGGTGCGGCAGCGGCGATCACGCTGATTGACTCGAAGATCACCTCCGTCTCGACGGCTCGCGCAAACCTCGGTGCGCAGCAGAACCGCTTCGAGTCGACGATCAACTCGCTCAACGTGTCCAAGGAGAACCTGGCTGCTGCCGAGTCGCGTATCCGCGACACCGACATGGCGGCCGAGATGGTCAACTACACGCGCGCGAACATCCTGTCGCAGGCCGGTACCGCCATGCTCGCGCAGGCGAACCAGTCCAACCAGGGCGTGCTGCAGCTCCTCGGCTAGTTCGAGTGACTGACCACCTGGCGGCGCTCGAGCGGAGGACTGGACCCTTCCGCAACGGCGCCGCCAGGTGCATCCCACACAGACAACACCGGATCCAGATTCAGAGCGAGGGGGGAGGCTGACATGGGGATCTCACTACCGGGACTCGCGAGCGGCCTCGACAGCGCCACGCTCATCTCGCAGCTCATGCAGCTCGAGGCGATCCCGCAGACACTTCTGAAGAACAAGGCGACCGTCGCGTCGAGCACCGTCACCGTGCTCCAGTCGCTCAACACCAAGATCGCCTCGCTCGCCACCTCGGCGACCTCTGTCGCGAAGCCGAGCTCGATCGACCTCTACTCCGCGAAGAGCAGCTCGGATGCCGTGACCGTCATGACGGGCACGGGCGCGAGCTCAGGCTCCCTCGATCTCGTCGTGGCGCAGCTCGCGGCAAAGCAGACCTCCGTCTCCGACGCCGTCACGGGCTGGAGCGGCGAACTCACGATCGACGGCAAGGACGGGCCCGTCAGCGTCACGGCGGACTCACTCGATGCGCTCGTCGCAGCGATCAACGACTCCACCGCGGGCGTCACCGCTATGAAGGTGTCGGCTGGCAAGGACGCGTCGGGCGAGAGCCTCTACCGCTTGCAGCTCACCTCGACAGAGACGGGAGCGGATGCCGCATTCACCGTCACCGGGCTCGGCACCACCACGACCGGCACGGCGCGCGACGCCGAGGTCACCCTCTGGGCCGGCACGGACGCCGAGCAGACCGTCAGCTCGAAAACCAACGCGTTCGAGAACATCATCCCCGGCGTCACTGTGACAGTCGGCAAGGTGTCGACGGAGCCCGTGACAGTGACGGTCGCACGCGACGCCACGGCTGCTTCCACCGTTGCCAAGGGCCTCGTCTCGGCCGTGAGCGAGGTGCTCGCTTTCATCGACGTGCGCACCGCGGTCACCAACAGCACGGATGCCAACGGCAACCCCGTCGTCTCAGGCGGATCACTCACGGGCGACAGCACCGTGCGCTCGGCGCGGCAGTCGATCCTTTCCGCAGTCTCAATGCCCGTGGACGGCCGATCGCCCGGCGAGTTCGGTATCACGCTGACCAAGAAGGGCAGCATCGAGTTCGATGCGGAGAAGTTCGCGAAGGCGCTGGCCGCCGACCCCGAGGCAACCCAGGCGGCCATCTCGAGCATCGCCCAGCGCGTTCAGGATGCTGCGACCGTCGTCTCCCACAAGGACACGGGCACCCTCACCACCAAGATCACCGGCGAGCAGTCGCTCGTCAAGGGCTACAACGACCAGATCGCCGAGTGGGACACCCGGCTCGCCACGCGTCAGGCGACCCTCGAGCGCACCTATGCCGCACTCGAGGTGCGCATGAGCGCTCTCAACTCGCAGTCGAGCTGGCTGACCTCACAGATTGCTTCACTCCCGACATACGGAGGCAACGAGAAATGACCATGACCGGAATCGACTCCCGGAGAGCCGAGTACGCACGCGACGCCATCCTGAATGCGTCACCCGCCCGCCTGCTCACGATGCTCTACGACCGGCTCATCCTCGACCTGCAGCGGGCCGAGATCGCGCAGGACATCGAGGACTGGGGTTCTGCCTCGCAGCACCTCCTCCACGCGCAGGACATCATCGCCGAGCTCACCTCCTCGCTCAAGGTCGATGAGTGGGACGGCGCCGAGGCGCTCATGGGCGTCTACGCCTTCGCCTCCAAGGCGCTCGTCTTCGCCAACATCAACCGCGACTCCGACAGCACGCGCCTGTGCCTGACCCTTCTCGAACCGCTGCGCCAGACCTGGCACGAAGCCGCCGCACAGGTGCCCGAGTCCGCCCCCGTCGAGCGCACCATCGGCGGAACGCTCGGAGTCGCCTGACGCCATGGAGACCACCATCACCGCCTCGACCTACACCGCGTGGGTCGACGCCCTCGACGCCCTCGAGCGAGAGCTCGACTGGGCCGAAGACCTCGCGCGGGCGCGCAGCGACTCGTGGATGCCGCCCGTCGGCCTCGGCGTGTTGCCTGCCGAACTCGTCGAGCGGGCGACACGCATCCTCACCGCGCAGCGCGACCTCATGCGACAGCTCGAGGATGAGCGACGCGAGGCGGGGCGACACCTCGCCGCGCTGCGGAGCGTTCCATCGACGCTGTCAGCCGAAGCATCCGTGTACCTGGATGTCGCGGGCTGAGTAGCACCGCGAAGACACAAAAACTGAATAGCACCTAACGGCTGAGGCACTGCTGCCGATAGCTGAAGAAGAGCAGGGATCGCTCGCCCCGAAGGCCATGGATCGGCCGGAACCACACCGACCATGAAACGGGACGACCGTGTTCGAATCTGTGACGTCGCTCGCGCTCAGCAGCGCCCTCGACGGACTCTCGCAGCGCCAGCGTGTGATCGCCAACAACATCGCCAACGTCAACACGCCGAACTACAAGGCGCAGCGGGTGCTGTTCGAGGATGCGCTCGCGAAGTCGGTTGAGAACGGCAACGGCTCCGTCGTCGCCACCGTCGCCGACTCGCTCGAGCCCACGCGCCTCGACGGCAACAACGTCAACCTCGACACCGAGACCCTCTCCAACATCGACACGCTGCTGCGCTACCAGTTCGCGGCGCGCGCCGTCGAGGGGCAGTTCACAAGCGTCCGCACGGCCATCAGGACCAGCTGATGACCTTCGACGCAATCGGCATCGCCGGCACCGGGCTCACGGTGCACCGCAAGTGGCTCGACGCCGTCTCCGACAACCTCGCCAATGTCAACACGGTGCGCGCGAGCGACGAGGAGGCATTCCGTGCCCGCTACGTCGTCGCTCAGGCGGGCGAGGGCACGACAGGCGTCTACGTGCAGGGTGCCGCCTACGGCGACGCTGAGGGGCGGCTCGTCTACGAGCCCGAGCACCCCCTCGCCGACGAGGCCGGCTACGTGCGCTACCCCGAGATCGACATGGCGAGCCAGATGGGTCAGCTCATCATGGCGCAGCGCGGCTACCAGGCGAGCGCGGCCGTCGTCGACCGTGCCAAGGAGGCCTACCAGGCCGCGATCCAGATCGGACGTGCATGATGACCATCCCCGCGATCGGAGCCGTGCAGGCTGCAGGGCCCTTCAGCATCGGAGAACACGACCTGTCGATCCGTGGTGCGCTCGCGGCAGCATCCGGAGCCGCGTCGACGGATGGCGCCGCCTTCGGAGAATCGCTGAGCGGTGCCATCGACGGGCTGCAGCAACTGCAGTCGACCTCCAACGAACTCGCCATCAAGGCCGTCACGGGTGACCTTGACGACATCCACGACGCGACGATCGCCTCCACACGGGCCGCCGTCACGCTCGAACTCATCGCCGCCGTGCGCAACAAGGGCGTCGAGGCGTTCAACGAGATCATGAGGATGCAGGCCTGATGCCCACCCAGGTCACGTCAGCATTGCGCCGGCTCGTCGGCGCCATCCGCGAGTTCACGATCGCCCAGCGCACGCTCGCGCTCATCGGCGTCGGGGTGCTCGTGCTCGGCGCCGCCGGGCTCGGCCTGTGGCTCAGCCGGCCCTCATACACGCCGCTCTTCACGGGGCTCGCCGCCGCCGACGCCAGCACGATCGTCGAGCAGCTGCGTGCCGACAACGTGCCCTACGAGCTCACCTCGGGCGGCGCGACGATTCTCGTGCCCGAGGAGCACGTCTACGAGCAGCGACTCAAGGCCGCCTCGGCGGGGCTGCCCTCCTCCAGCACGGGCGGCTACTCGCTGCTCGACGACATGGGCGTTACCTCCTCTGAGTTCCAGCAGTCTGTGACCTACAAGCGTGCCCTCGAGGGCGAGCTGGCGTCGACGGTTGCCGCCCTCGACGGAGTGCGCACGGCATCCGTTCGCCTCGCGATCCCCGAGGAGACCGTGTTCGTGGCACAGACGGCGGCCCCGACCGCATCCGTCTTCGTCGAGACCGACCGCGGCGTGACCCTCACGACCGACCAGGTCGAGGCGATCGTGCACCTCACCTCCGCCTCCATCGAGGGGATGAAGGCCACGGATGTCGCGGTCATCGATGCGGCCGGCACCGTGCTCTCGGCCGTGGGTGTGGGGGCGTCGGGTTCCACGACGCAGCAGGCCTCCGACCACGAGGCGCGCGTGCAGACGGCCGTGCAGGCGATGCTCGACCGCGTCGTCGGTCCCGGCAACGCGAGCGTCGTCGTCGCCGCTGACGTGAGCTACGAGTCGGCGGAACGGCTCGAGGAGTCGTACACGGTGCCCGAGGACAACCCCGCGCTCAACGAACAGATCGACCGCGAGACGTACCAGGGCGGCGGCGAGGGTGCCGTGGAAGGTGGAGTGCTCGGCCCCGACAACATCGCGGTGCCCGACGCTGAAGGCGGAGCCGGCACCTACGAGAGCGAGTCCACGAGTCGCAACAACGCCGTCAACAAGGTCACAGAGTCCCGCACGATCCCCGCGGGCTCCATCACCCGCCAGACCGTCTCCGTCGCCGTCAACGAGGATGCCATCGGCGGGCTCACGGTGCCCGCTATCCGCGAACTTGTCGCCGCAGCCGCCGGCATCAACGACGAGCGGGGCGATGCCGTCGCCGTCGAGGTCGTGCCCTTCAACGCGACAGGAGCGGCCGCCGCGGCCGAGGCGCTCGCGGCCGCGGAAGCCGCCGCTGCAAGTGAACGGTGGATGTCGCTCGCGACCGTCGCGGTCATCGTCGCGGGCATCGCCCTCCCCATCATCATCGGGCTCGTCATGCTGAATCGGAACCGTCGCCGCGCCCGCGACGCGGGAGAACTGCGTCAGCTCTCCGACATCCTCGAGGGCACGACCATGCCGATGCAGCTCCCCGTGCCCTCCGCACCGGCAGCGGTCGCCGCCGCCCCGGCCGCTCCCGTGCTGCCGCAGGGTGGCGGGGCCGCAAACGATGCAGCGGCGTTGGCAGCGGCAGCGGCGTCGCAAGAGGCAGACCGGCGTCGCGCCGAGATCGAGGCGCTCGCCGCATCCGATCCCAAGCGCACCGCCGACTACCTGCGCGGCCTCATGGATGACGTGAGGGCGCCATGACCGACGTGCAGCTGGGCCTCACCGGCACTCAGAAGGTCGCCGTCGTGCTCATGAACATGGCACACGAGCGGGCGGCCGAAGTGCTGGGGCAATTCACGGAGGCGGAGGCGGAGGAGATCGTCGCCGAAATCGTGCGGATGAAGCGTGTCGACGCAATCGTCGCCGACCGCACCCTCACGGAGTTCCACGACCTCACGATCCGCGGCGCCACCAACGCCCGAGGCGGACGCGACATCGCGGTCGGACTGCTCGAGGCATCCTTCGGCGCCGAGCGCGCCGCCGGTGTCATGAACCGGGTCGCCTCCTCGATGGCGGGCAAGGCGTTCGAGTTCATCGAAGCGGCCGAGCCGGGGCAGATCGTCTCACTCCTTGACGGCGAGCTGCCGCAGACGGTCGCCCTCGTGCTCGCACACCTTCGCCCCGAACAGGCCTCCTCCATCCTCTCGGGGCTCGAGGAATCGCGCCGCACCGAGGTTGCCCACTGCATCGCCACCATGAGCAGCGCGGCGCCCGAGGCGATCCGCGTTGTCGCCGACACGCTCAAGGGCCGCGCCGGCGCCGTCGTCTCCACACGCGACGCCGTCGAGATCGTCGGCGGCGTGCAACCACTCGTGGACATCATCAACCGCTCGAGCGTCGCGACCGAGAAGGCCCTCCTCGAAGCGCTCGACGAGCGCGACCCCGACCTCGCAGAAGAGGTGCGGTCACGGATGCTCACCTTCGCCGACATCGTCAAGCTCGAGAAGCGCGACGTGCAGCAGGTGCTGCGCGGCATCGACGCCTCCGTGCTTGCCATCGCCATGAAGGGCACGACGGAGAACGTCATCGAGGTCATCCGCTCCAACCTGTCGGAGCGCAACCGCGAGATCCTCGACGACGAGGCGACCGCTCTCGGACCTGTTCGGCTCTCCCAGGTGGAGGAGGCGCGCGCCCAGATCGTGCGCGCCATCCGCGACCTCGAGTCGGAGGGCGTCATCACCGTCCAGCGCGCCGAGGAGGAGGATCTTGTCTACTGAGGCCGCGTTCTCGCCGCTCCACTTCCCCGCGCTCGGCAGCACCCCCGGGCTCGTCGAGGAGCAGGCCCGCACCCGCGGTTACGCCTCCGGCTACGCCGCCGGCATGCGCGCGGCCGAGCAGACCCTCCGCACCGAGCGGGCGGCCGCCGCCGCGGAACACGCCAGGCTCATGGACGAGGGTCGGGCCCGCATCGACTCGCTCGCCGCGCTGCTCACGGCCGCCGTCGACGCCGTCGGAGCCCGCGTGGCGCCCGTGCTCGAGGAGGCGCAGAAGCAGCTCGCCGCGGCATCCGTCGACCTCGCCGAGACCATCATCGGCGTCGAACTCGCCGACGGACCCACGAGTGCGCGCGCCGTCGTCGAACGGGCCCTGCGCGATGTCGACCCCGCCGTCGTGCTCAGCGTGCGCGTGCACCCCGAGACCCTCGCCGCCCTCGACGAGGCGGCCCTCGTGGACGGCCTCAACTACAGCGCCGACCCCGGGCTCGCCCCCGGCGACGCCATCGTCGACTTTCCCGACGGCTACCTCGACGCACGCATCGGCGCCGCCGTCGCCCGGGCCCGCGCCGCACTCGCGGAGGGGCACGCATGACCGCCGGCACGAGCATCCGCCCCACCCTCATAGCAGGCCTGGCCGCCGCCGCCCGCGCTGGCCGTCCGCAGCGCGTCGGGCGGGTCTCGTCGATCGTCGGGCTCGGCCTCGAGGTCGCGGGCATCGACTGCGCCATCGGTGAGCTCGTGACCATCGGTGAGGAGGCTGGCGTCGACGCCGAGGTGATTGCGACAACCCGCACCGGCGTGCGCTGCATGCCCCTCTCCCGCCTCACGGGTGTGATCCCCGGCGCGCCCGTGCGCCCCGCCGGTCGCCCCATGCTGGTTCCCACCGGGCGGGGCCTGCTGGGCCGCGTGCTCGACGGGCTCGGCCGCCCCATCGACGGCAAGGGGCCGCTGGATGCCCCGGGCTGGGTGGCCCTCGACAAGGACACGCCGCCCGCCATGCAGCGCGCCCGCATCAACACACCTCTCGCGCTCGGCGTGCGCGTGCTCGACACGCTCACGGCGGCAGGACGCGGGCAGCGCCTCGGCCTCTTCGCGGGTTCCGGGGTCGGCAAGTCGTCGCTGCTCTCCATGATCGCCCGCGGCACGGAGGCCGAAGTGAGCGTCATCGCGCTCGTGGGGGAGCGTGGCCGCGAGGTGCGGGAGTTCCTGGAGGACGATCTCGGCGCGGAGGGTCTCGCCCGCTCGATCGTCGTCGTCTCCACCTCCGACGAGCCCGCCCTCATGCGGCTGCGCGCGGCCTTCGTGGCAACCCGCATCGCGGAATCATTCCGCGACGCGGGCGCCGACGTCATGCTCATGATGGACTCCCTCACCCGCGTCGCCATGGCGCAGCGCGAGATCGGACTCTCCGTGGGCGAACCGCCCGCCACCCGCGGTTACCCGCCCTCCACCTTCTCCCTGCTCGCCCAGCTGCTCGAGCGGGCCGGCACCGCGGCATCCGGATCCGTCACGGGCATCTACACGGTGCTCGTCGATGGCGACGACCACAACGAACCGGTCGCGGATGCCGCGCGCTCGATCCTCGACGGACACGTCGTGCTCGACCGCGCCCTCGCCGTGCAGGGGCACTTTCCCGCCATCGATGCGCTCGGCTCCGTCTCACGCGTGGCCGGTCGTGTGACCTCCCCCGAGCAGGCGCGCGCCGCGACCGCCCTGCGCCGCGTGCTCTCCGCCCGCCGCTCAGCCCGCGACCTGCTCGACGTCGGCGCCTACCAGCGGGGCAGCAACCCCCTCGTGGATGCCGCGGTCGACAACGAGGCCGCGATCGCCGCCTTCCTGCAGCAGGGCATGGACGAGCGTTGCGGCGCCGGCGAATCGTGGCGGCGACTCGACGATCTCGTCAGGACTCTGGGGGTCGCAGCGTGAGCGACGGCAAGAACTTCTCCCTCGCCGGCCTGCTGCGGCTACGCCAGGTGCAACAGGAGCTCGCGGCAGGCAAGGTCTCGACGGCGCGCGGCAGGCTCGATGCCAACGCGGCAAGCATCGAGCGGGCGCGTATCGCCCTCGGCGCGAGCAGCACCGATATCACGAGCACCGCGACCCTCTACGCGGTCGCCGCCGGCCGCGCATCCCTGCGCAGCACCCTCGCCGACCTTGAGGCGCTCGAGACGACCCTCTTGGCCGAGGTGCAGGCCGCGGCGGAGGAGTTCGGGCGGGCCCGCACGAGCGCGATCGGGCTCGAGAAGCTCGAGAAGAAGCACGCCGAGGAGCTCGCCGCCGAGGAGATCAAGGCAGAGCAGGACGCGCTCGACGAACTCACCATCACCCGCTGGCACCGCGACGGCGAAGGGACGACACCGTGAACATGCTGACCGTCATGGCAGGGGCGGGCGCGACACCGCGCGCCGCGGCATCCGCTGCACCCGGAGAGGGCGACGCCTTCGAGAAGGTGATGCGCGAGGCCGTCGAGGCGACCGTCTCCGGCCCCCTCGGCGAAGGTGAGAGGTCGAACTCTGCGCCTCCCGAGGGCGGGGATGAGCAGAATGTGGCCCCGCAGGAGGCTGTGGATGTCGCGCCGGAGGGCACGGGCACGGGCACGGGCGGCGCATCGGCACCAGCTCTGCCTGTTGCGGCCGTACCGGCGTCGGCCCTGCCCGCTGCAGTCTCGCTGGCCGCTTCGCCCGCCGGGCAGTCACACGAGACTGCAGAAACGGGCGTTTCCGAGCCCGAAACGGCCCGTTTGCGCAGTCTCGGGGGGCAGCCGGATGCCGCCGCGACGGCGGCGTCCGAGACGCCACGGCTGGTCGTGCCGCACGAGCTTGCCGCGAGTGCACTGCGGAACATGGCGAAGGGGAACGCGACCACCGCGTCGAACGCGAGGGGAGACGCCGACCCCGCTCCGGTCGCCCCCAGTGCCGCACCCGCGCCAACGGATGCCGCGACCCCCGTCGGCACCGAGACCGAGCGCGCCTCCCAGGCAGGACCCGCAGGCGTTGCCGGGACCCCCATGTCCGCCACGGTGACCGCCGCGGCGACGGCCACGGGAGCCGACAGCGCCGCCACGACAACAGCCGCGCCCGCTGCGGCTGCGTCCACCAGCACGGTGCCAAGCGCCAGCGCACCCAACGCGTCGGCGGCGACCGTGGCCGGGACGACCGTGGCCGGGACGACCGTGGCCGCGGCGACCGAGGCCGCGACGACCGAGGCCGCACCGGCTGCTCGCGTGCCGGCGCAGTCCGCCGACCCGGCCGCGGCGGGGCGCTCAGTGAATGCAGCCGACGCGAGCGCCCCCACAACCCTCCCCGCGAGCACGCCCGCAACACCCCTTCAGCCGAGCGCCACCGCCTCAGCCGCACCGACGCCCGCCCCCGCACCGGCCCCCGTGCCGCAGGGCTTCGCGGCGCAACTCACGCGCCCCATCGCGCAGCTGCGCACCGCGGGCTCGGGCGAGCACATCATCACCGTCAACGTCACGCCCGAGAACCTCGGCCCCGTGACGGTTCGCGCGCACATCGGCGCCGACGGCATGCGCATCGAACTGCACTCCGCAAGCGACGCCGGTCGCGACGCCCTCAAAGCGATCCTCGGCGACCTGCGCCGCGACCTCGCGAGTCTCGGCGTGCACACGCCGTCGCTCACAGCTGGCGGCGGGCAGCAGGGGCACGCGCAGAGCCAGGGCCAGCCGTCGGCGACGCTCGACCTCGCCGGTGGCGAGACGGGCGGCGGGCGCGAGCCGCGCGACCCGGATGCTGCGGGCCGCGGTTCATCCGCGGGTGACCCGACCCCCGGCCCTCAGCACGGCACGCCCACCTTGACGGACGGCGTGAGCCGTGACATCCGCGACCGCATCGACGTGCTCGCGTAGCACCCAGCACACAGACAGGAAACCCATGACGATCGACGCCATCTCGGCCACCCAGGCCACAGGCATGTACACGGGCACCACGGGGACGCGTGAACCCAAGCAGGTGATGGACAGCGAGGTGTTCCTGTCGCTGCTCGTCACGCAGCTCGCCAATCAAGACCCGAGCTCGCCCATGGACACCAACCAGATGATCAGCCAGACCACCCAGCTCGCCTCGATGGAGCAGCTGACCACGCTGACGACCCTGAATGAGGAGAACTTCTCGCTGCAGATGAGGATCGCCGCGGCATCCCTCGTCGGCAAGGAGGTCTCCTACGAGAAAGACGGCACGACCGTGACGGGCATCGCCGACTCGGTCTCCTTCGCGAACTCCGTGCCCACTGTCTCCATCAACGGGGTCGACGTCGACCTCGACCGCATCTCCGGCGTCACGACGACCCCGGCCACCTGAACCTCACGAACCCACCACTGAAAGGGCAACCACCATGCTTCGCTCGCTCTACTCCGGAATCTCCGGCCTTCGCTCGCACCAGACCATGCTCGACGTGACCGGCAACAACATCGCCAACGTCAACACGACCGCGTTCAAGTCATCGGCGACGCAGTTCCAGGACACGCTCTCGCAGCTCACGCAGGGTGCCGCGGGCCCCCAGGCGGAGCAGGGCGGCACCAACCCCGCCCAGATCGGCCTCGGCGTGCGCGTCGCGGGCATCTCCACGAACTTCGCGCAGGGTTCGGCCCAGGCGACCGGGCGCTCGACCGACATGATGATCTCGGGCGACGGCTTCTTCGTGACGCGCTCGGGAGCGGACATCCTCTACACCCGCGCCGGCAACTTCGACCTCGACGCCCAGGGCCGGCTCGTCACCGCCGACGGCGCGATCGTGCAGGGCTGGGCGGCGCAGGACGGCGTCGTGCTCGACGGCGGCGCGATCGGCAACATCAGCCTGCCGCTCGATGGCATCTCCCCCGCGGTCGCGACGACCAGCGCAACCTTCGGCGGCAACCTGCCCGCGGAGGCCGAGGTCGGCACCGAACTGGTGCGTGACGTGCAGGTCTTCGACGCCGACGGTAACGCCAGCACCCTCACCTTCACTTTCACCCGCTCCGCCGCAGGCTGGGATGTCTCCGCCACCGACGGCGTCACGACGGGCACCGACTCCCTCGAGTTCACGGATGGCGAGCTGACGGCGGGCGGCTCCGTCACGGTCGGCGGAATCACAGTGGACATGTCGTCCCTCACCGGCTTCGCGGGCCTCACAACGGCCTCCGTGACCGGCCAGGACGGCCGCAAGGCGGGCACCCTGCAGTCCTTCACCCTCGCGGCTGACGGCACCCTCGTCGGCTCTTTCAGCAACGGCGCCTCCCAGGCGGTTGGCCGCATTGCTCTCGCCAACTTCGCCAACCCGGGCGGCCTCGAGAAGGCCGGCAACTCCTCCTACCGCGCGACCTTCAACTCGGGCAACGCCGAGCTCGGCACGGCGGGCAACGGCGGACTCGGCGAGCTCACGGCCGGTGCGCTCGAGATGTCCAACGTGGACCTCTCGCAGGAGTTCACCAACCTCATCGTGGCGCAGCGCGGCTTCCAGGCCAACGCCCGCATCATCACCACCTCCGACGAGGTGCTGCAGGAGCTCACCAACCTCAAGCGCTGATCGATCCCACCTCCCGGGGGGCGTGCACGTCGTTCGCGACGGGCGCGCCCCCTTTTTTCGTGTGCCGCGCCCCTCGTTGTGCAGGAGATCTTTGCCGACACGCCGACTCTCGGATGTCGCATCCGGGGTGTCGCGAAAGATCTCCTCCCGAAGCCCCGCCCCGCCTAACGGATGCCCCGCCCCGGCCGATAGTGATCTCTGCAGGCCCAGGATGGGCGGCATCAGTACAAGACCTATGGATGGGCACGATGATTGTTGTCACGCGTTTGAACGATCGCCAGTTCGCGATCAACCCTGACCTCATCGAGCGCATCCATGCGAGCCCCGACACGACCCTCATCATGGTCGATGGTGCCAAGTACATCGTGACCGAGTCGATGACCGAGGTGATCGAGCGGATCGCCGCCTACCGTGCCCGCGTCATCGCCCTCGCACACACGAGCGGCGCGAGCGACCCTGCTCCGCCGCACCTGGGCTTGGTCTCGGAAGCGCACGATGGTGACGAGGACGACGAGCCCGAAACCCCCGCGGATGTCGCGCCCTTCGCCCCGAGGAAGATCTGATGGACCTCGCAACCATCATCGGCATCGCCCTGGCGTTCGGCTCGCTCTACGCCATGATCACGCTCGAGGGCGCGCACGTCAGCTCGCTCCTGCTGCCCGCCCCCATGATCCTTGTCTTCTTCGCCACGATCGCGATCGGGATCGCGGGAGGCACGATCAAGGACGCCATTTCTTCGTTCAAGATGGTCCCCTCGGCCTTTCGGGGTCGCACCTTCAAGCCTCAGGCGGTCATCGACCAGGTCGTCGGGCTGGCCGAGAAGGCCCGCAGCGAGGGTTTGCTCTCGCTCGAGCAGGAGGCCGACAAGGTCGACGACCCCTTCCTGAAGGGCGCGCTGCAGAACATCGCCGACGGCACGGATGGCGAGGAGTTGCGCGTCATGCTCGAGGACGAGATCGAGTCACGCGCGAGTGTGGGCCGCACGGCGTCGAAGTTCTTCGGCTCGCTCGGCGGCTACGCACCCACCGTCGGCATCATCGGCACGGTCGTCTCGCTGACGCACGTGCTCGAGAACCTGTCGGAGCCCGACGAGCTGGGCCACATGATCGCCGCCGCCTTCGTCGCCACCCTGTGGGGACTCCTGTCGGCGAACTTCATCTGGCTGCCGATCGGCACCCGCATCCGTCGCCTCAACGATATCGAGCAGGAGCGGATGACGCTGCTCATGGAGGGCGTCCTGGCGGTGCAGGCGGGCAGCCAGCCGCGACTGCTGGGTGAGCGGCTCAAGGCGATGGTGCCCGCGGAGTCGCTCGGCAAGTCGAAGGACGGCAAGGGCAAGGGCAAGGGCAAGGGCAAGTCGAAGGGTGGACAGGTGCCCGCCCAGGAGGCGGCATGAGTCTCTCGCGCCGCCGCAAGAAGCACGAGGAGCCCGAACACGAGGGCCCCGATGAGCGGTGGATGGCCTCCTACATGGACATGGTCACGGTGCTCATGTGTCTCTTCATCGTGCTCTTCGCGATGTCGGCGGTCGACCAGGACAAGTACGTCCAGCTGCGCAACTCGCTCGCAACGGGCTTCGGCCAGGTGGAGTCGGAGGAGACGGATGTCTCGGCCGGCGTCGTCGTGCCTGCCGAGCTTGTCGAGGAGGAGGGTGAGGGGTTCACCGACATCGAGCTCGCGCTCGAGGAGGTCGAGGAGCTGGAGGAGCTGAGGGAGCAGATCCGGTCGAGCCTGGCGGCGAGCGGACTCGAGCACACCGTGTCGTTCACGATCGACGAGCGCGGGCTCACGGTGCGTCTCGTCGGCTCCGAGACGTTCTTCGACACCAACAGCATCGCCCTCGCCCCCACCGCGATCGGTGTGCTGAACGCGAGTGGACCCCCCATCGCCACGAGCCCCTACAGTGTGTCGATCGAGGGCCACGCGGATGGGCGGCCCGCGATGGCACCGTACCCGACCAACTGGGAGCTCGCGTCGGGGCGGGCGACGGCCGTGCTGCGCTACCTCGTGGAGGCGACGGGGGTGCCGGCGACCCGCATCGGGGCGGTCGGTTTCGGTTCGGCCCGGCCACTCGTGGAGGAGGTGTCGCCCGAGGCGCAGGCGACCAACCGTCGCGTCGACATCGTCGTGCTGTCGGCGCTGCCGGAGGCGGTCCGGTCGCTCATCCCGGGCCTCGTGGCGGAGGGGGCTGGATGACGCGCTACTAACGCTCGCCCCTGCCCTGCCGATAGTGCGTGGTGTGACGGTCCAGAAACACGCAGGCGCGAGCGTCCCTTCGCGCGCCTCCGGCACGGTCGAGGTCTATGACTTCCGCCGCCCGACGACTCTCGTGCGCGAACATTCGCGTGTGCTCGAGCTCGCCTTCGAGACATTCGCCCGCCAGTGGGGCACGCAGTTGACGGCGAAGGTGCGCGTCGTCTCCAACGTCACCTGCACGCAGGTGCTCATGTTCACCTACGACGAGTACGCGGCGGCGCTGCCCCCGACGACGGCCATGGTGCTCCTGAATGTCGAGGGTGTCACGCCGCGCGCCGTCATCCAGTTCCCGACCTCGGCGGCCCTCACCTGGGTGAGCTGCATGCTGGGCGGCCGCGGCATCGTGGTCGAGGAGGAGCGTCAGTTCACGCAGATCGAGCAGGCCCTTGTGCGCCGGCTCATGGAGGACGCCCTCGAGGATCTGCGCTATTCCCTCGGAGCACTGCTGGTGCGCCGCATCTCGATCGACAACTTCCAGTACAACTCGCAGTTCGCGCAGGCCGCCGCCATGACGGATCTCATGATCGTGGCGAGCTTCACCATCAAGGTGGGGGAGTCGCAGTCGGTTGCGACGGTCGCGATGCCCTCCGAGGTGCTGCTGCCCCAACTGGGCGAGGCAAACCCCACCGTTTCTGTCGAGGACGCCCCGCGTCTCCTGCGTGAGCAGATCGTCTCGACCCCCGTCTCGGTGTCGCTGCGCCTCGAGCCTGCCATGATGCGCCCCTCTGCCGTGCTCGATCTCGCGGTCGGCGACATCCTTCCCCTGCCCCACCCGCAGCACCGACCTCTCGAGGTCGCCGTCGAGGGCACCCCGCTCGCCCGCGCCGCCGTCGGCGCGAACGGTTCGCGTCTCGCCTGCGTCGTCATCGAGACCGACTGACTTCTTCCCACCCCGCTCCCGGAGAACACCATGGCCACCAGCAACACCATCACCAGCTCGAGCACGACGGCCGCCGTCGAGGCCCTCGTGCAGCATCTGCCCACGACGGGCGTCCTGACGCCCGCGCCGATCGCGTCGGGGCGCACAGCATCCGCCCACGCCACCACGGCGCTGACCGCGTCGTTCGTCGGAACCCAGGCGGCGGATGTCGCGCTCGTGCTGCTCGACGCCCAGACCCTGCACGACGCGGCCGGCAGCGACACGGTCGTCTCGCCCGGCGACGTCGTGCGACCGGCCCTCGAGGCGGCGACGGAGGTGCTGGGCACGGGTGTGCTCGGCGAGGTCACGCAGGCGGATGCCACTTCACTCTTCATGGACCGCACCTCGACGGTCTTCGAGCTCACGGCGGGCGCCGAGCCCGTCGGATGGTTCGCGATCCGCATCCGCGAGGGCGGCGCCATCGTGGGCGCGAGCCGCAAGTCAAGCGACGAGGTCGTGGGCAAGCTGGGTCGCATCAACAACGTGGAGATGGCGCTCACGGTGGAGATCGGTCGCACCCGCATGTCCGTGCGCGACGTGTTGGGGCTCGAGCCGGGTGCCGTGATCGAGCTGGACCGTTCCGCGGGCTCCCCCGCCGACATCCTGCTCAACGGTCGACTGATCGCCCACGGGGAGATCGTCGTCATCGACCAGGACTACGCGGTACGCATCACGACCATCCTCGATGTCGCGGACGGGCTCGCCTGACATGGAGACCCTCATGATCGGGCTGCGGGTGCTCGTGAGCCTCGGCGCGGTGCTCGCCCTACTCTGGTGGTTGCACCGTCGGCTCTCCTCGGGCCCGCGCGCGACCAAGGTCAACCCCGTGACGGTCGTGTCGAAGCAGGGCATCGCTGCGAAGGCATCCGTCGTCGTGATCGATGTGGAGGGCTCGCGGCTCGTGCTCGGCGTCACGGAGCAGTCGGTGAGCGTGCTGCAGACGACGGAGGCACCCGCGCCGGCGGAGGAGTTCGCTGCGTCGATGGATGCTGCGCTCGCGAGCCCCACTCCCGTCAGGGCTCCCGTGCCGATCGCCGCCTTCAACCCTGCCCAGTTCGGGCAGAAGAGCCCCATCGCCGGTTCGATCCTCTCGCTCGACACGTGGCGGCAGGCCGCCACAACGCTGAGGCGCGCGCGGTGAAGGCTCTCCCGCCCGCGGTGCTGCGCAACGCGGCCCTCGTCGCCGTCGCCGTCGCGGCGCTCGCCGTGACGCTGAACCTCGGTGCCGCCCCCGCCTACGCGGAGGGCGAGATCAACCCCTTCGATGAGGGCGTCGGCGGCGTCTCGGTCGAGATCAACGGACCCAACGGCACGCCGTCGTCGTCGATCGTCACCCTCATCGGCATCACGCTGCTCTCGGTCGCCCCCGCGCTGCTGCTCATGATGACCTCGTTCACCAAGATCTTCGTGGTGCTCGCGATGACCCGCAACGCGCTGTCGCTGCCGAGCATCCCGCCCAACCAGGTGCTCGCGGGGCTCGCGCTCTTCCTCAGCCTGTTCATCATGGCGCCCGTCGTGGGGGAGATGAACGAGCTCGGGGTGCAGCCCTACCTGCAGGGGAGCATGACGTTCTCGCAGGCGTTGGAGGCGGCATCCGCCCCCCTGCGTTCCTTCATGCTCTCGTTCACCCGCGAGGAGGACCTGGCGCTCATGACCCGGGCGGCCGGCCTCGAGAACCCGGAGGACCCGTCGACGGTCGAGCTCACGACCCTCATCCCCGCGTTCATGATCTCGGAGCTGCGGGCTGCGTTCATCATCGGCTTTGTCATCTTCGTGCCGTTCCTCGTGATCGACCTGGTCGTCGCCGCGGCCCTGATGTCGATGGGCATGATGATGCTCCCGCCCGTCATGATCTCGCTGCCCTTCAAGATCCTGCTCTTCGTGCTGGTCGATGGTTGGGGCCTCATCATCACCTCCCTCATCGAGAGTTACGCCTGATGGATGCCAGTGCCGTCCTCGACATCGGGATGCAGGGGCTTCTCGTCGCGGCAAAACTCTCCGCCCCCGTGCTCGTGACCGCCCTCGTGGTGGGCTTCGCGATCTCGCTCCTCCAGTCGATCACCCAGATCCAGGAGGTGACGCTCTCCTTCGTGCCGAAGGCGGCCGCCGTCGGGGTCGCGCTGCTCGTGACGGGTCACTGGATGATCAGCGAGATCGTCGGCTTCACGCACCGCATCTTCGAGATGATCCCCGCGCTCCTGGGCGGAGGATGACGTGGTCACGCTCGAGCTCGCGTGGTTGGAGGCGGTCATGCTGGCCGCGGTGCGCATGACGGCGTTTGTCGTGATCGCGCCGCCGTTCTCCTACCGCGGTTTCCCTGCTCGGGTGAAGGCGATGCTCGCGGTCGGCCTCGCGCTCGCCGTCTCCCCGCGGGTCACGGCCGACTATGTCTCCCTCGACGACGCCGCCTTCTTCGGTGCGCTCGTGCAGGAGCTGCTGACGGGTGCGCTCCTCGGCTTCCTCGTCTACGTCATCTTCTCGGCCGTGCAGTCGGCCGGTGGGCTCATCGACATGTTCGGTGGCTTCCAGATGGCGCAGGCCTACGACCCCGGCTCGATGATCAACGGCGCGCAGTTCTCTCGCCTCCTCCACATGTCGGCCCTCGCGCTCATGTTCAGTTCCGGTGCCTACCTGCTCATCATCTCGGGCCTCACGCGCTCCTTCACCGCCCTGCCGCTGGGCAGTGCGATCGACCTTGCGGCATCCGCCGAATCCATCGTCCTGGCGGTCTCGGAGATGTTCCTCGCGGCCGTGCAGATCGCCGGGCCGCTCCTGGTCGTGCTCTTCCTCGCGGATGCCGGCCTCGGCCTCCTCACCCGGGTCGCGCCGGCCCTCAACGCCTTCGCGCTCGGCTTCCCGCTCAAGATCTTCCTGACCCTCACCCTCTCGGTCGTTGTCTTCACGGCACTCCCCGGCGTCGTCGCGGGTCTCACCGACGGTGCCGTCGACACCCTGCTGGGGGTGAGGTGATGGCTGAGGAACCCACGGGCGAGCGGACCGAGAAGGCCACCGAGAAGCGCATGAAAGAGGTGCGCGAGAAGGGGCAGCTCTCCAAGTCGCAGGACCTCACCGCCTGGCTCGGCATCGGCGCCGCCGCCATCATGATCCCCGCGACGATCGCGCTCGGCTCGACCGCTGCAACCGAGCAGATGTTCGCTGTCGCCCGGGTCGCGGGTGCGGCCGACCCGCTCGCCGCCGTTGAGGCACTCTGGTCGGGGATGGGTTCCGTGCTCGCGACGCTCGGTCCCATGCTCGTCGCGGTGCTCGTCGTCGTGGTCGTCGGCGCGGTCGCGCAGGGCGGCGTGCACCTCAAGAAGTTCACCCCCAAGGTGGAGCAGTTCAACCTCGTCACGGGCATGAAGCGCACCTTCGGCACGCAGGCGCTTTGGCAGGGGGCGAAGGCGCTGCTCAAGACGGTCGTCGTCGGCCTCGTGCTGTTTGTCGTCATCCAGAACCTCATGCCCGTGCTCATGGCCTCGGGCGGCAGTTCGGTGCACGCCGTGCTCGACGCGGCCGCGGGCGGCACGGCCGCCCTGCTGCAGTTCGCGATCGTCGCCGGTCTCGCGCTCGCCGCCGCCGACGTCTTCGTCGTGATGCGCCGCAACATGAAGAAGACGCGCATGACCAAGAAAGAGGTCAAGGACGAGCACAAGAACACTGACGGCGACCCGCTCATCAAGGGCCAGCGGCGCTCCCGGCAGCTCGCCATGAGCCGCAACCGTATGATCGCGGCGGTCGGCGATGCGGATGTCGTGCTCGTCAACCCGACGCACGTCGCGGTCGCGCTCAAATACGAGCCGGGCAAGTCCGCTCCCCGCGTCGTCGCGAAGGGTTCCGGCCTCATCGCCACGCGCATCCGCGAGGAGGCGGACGCGAAGGGCGTGCCCATGGTGCGCGATGTGCCCCTCGCCCGCGCTCTCCACGCCGAGTGCGAGATCGGGCACGAGATCCCCGTCGAGCGCTACGACGCCGTCGCCCGCGTGCTCGCCTTCGTCATGGCCCTCAAGAAGCGGGGTGCCGCCGCCGGAACCCACGTGATGGCCCAGCCCGCGGCATCCGTCACCTCATCGCCCCCTGGAGGGGGCGCCCTCACCGCAGCGAAAGGTCACGCATGAAACAGAACCTGAAGATGCTCGCCGTGCCGATCGGCGTCGTCGGCATCCTGCTGCTGCTCGTCGTGCCGGTGCCCTCCGTGCTGCTCGACACGCTCATCATCGTCAACATCCTCTTCGCGCTCGTGATCCTCCTCACGAGCATGTTCGTGAAGAAGCCGCTCGACTTCTCGGTGTTCCCCTCGCTGCTGCTCGTCGCGACCCTCTTCAGGCTCGGCCTCAACGTTGCGTCGACCCGTCTCGTGCTGGGCGACGGCTACGCGGGCCAGGTCATCGAAGCCTTCGGCAATGTCGCCGTCGGCGGCTCGCTCATCATCGGCGCCGTCGTCTTCCTCATCCTCATCGTCATCCAGTTCGTCGTCGTCACGAAGGGTGCTGAGCGTGTCGCCGAGGTCGGTGCGCGCTTCACCCTCGACGCCATGCCCGGCAAGCAGATGGCGATCGACGCCGACCTCAATGCGGGGCTCATCACGGATGTCGAGGCGCGCGAGCGTCGCGCCGCCGTCTCCGCCGAGGCCGACTTCTACGGCGCCATGGACGGCGCCTCAAAGTTCGTCAAGGGTGACGCGATCGCGGGCATCGTCATCATCATCATCAACGTCATCGGCGGTATCGCCATCGGTATGGTGCAGCGGGGCATGGAGATCGGCGAAGCCGTCGAGACCTACACGCTCCTCACGATCGGCGACGGCCTCGTCACCCAGATCCCCGCCCTGCTCATGGCCGTCTCGACCGGCATGATCGTCACGCGCGCCAACACCGACTCCGAGATGGGTTCGACCGCCTCGCAGCAGCTCACGCAGTCGACATCGGCGCTGCGGATCGCCGGCGGCGCCGCGATCGTCATGGGCATCATTCCCGGCATGCCCATCATCCCCTTCCTCCTCGTCGGCGTGACCCTCATCATCGCGGCCCAGCGCATCAAGGCGGCGGAGCGCGCGAAGCAGCTCGCCGAGGAGCAGGCCGCCCTCGAACCGGCGGCACCCAAGCCCGACACCCCCGAGGAACTCATCGAGCAGATGCGGGTCCACGCGCTCGAGATCCAGCTCGCCCCCGACCTCGTCGACCTCGTGACGGGCGCATCCGATGACCTCCTCGCGCGCGTGCGCGCCCTGCGTCGCAAGATCGCCCTCGACCTCGGGGTCGTCGTGCCACCCGTGCGCACCCGCGACAGCGTCGAACTGCCGAGCGGCACCTACGTCATCCGCATCGCGGGTGTCGAAGCGGGCCGCGGCATCGCCCCCCGCGGTCGCGTTCTCGCCCTCGGCGACAGTCTCGACTCGCTCCCCGGCACGAGCACGGTCGAGCCCGTCTTCGGCCTCGCCGGCAAGTGGGTGCCCGCCGAGATGCGACACAGTGCCGAGCTCGCCGGCGCCACCGTGATCGACCGCGTCTCGGTGCTCGTGACCCACCTCTCCTCGCTTGTCACCGGCAACGCGGCGCGACTCCTCAGCCGTGAGGATGTCCGCGTGCTGACGGAGGGCGTCAAGCAGGTCAACCCCTCCGCCGTTGACGAGCTCGTGCCGTCGCTGCTGAGCCTCGCCGAGGTGCAGCGGGTGCTGCAGGGGCTCCTTGCCGAGCAGGTCGCCATCAATGACCTCCCCCGCATCTATGAGGCGCTCTCGCTGCGCGCCAAGGTGTCGACCGACCCCGAGGGGCTCATCGAGGCGGCCCGCGCGGCACTCGGGCCCGCCCTCCTCAGCCGTCACCTCGACGGTGCCCTCCTGCGCGTCATCATGATCGACCCCGTGCTGGAGCAGTCCATGCTCGAGAGCATGCGGCCCTCCGAGCTCGGCACCCAGCTGCTGCTCGACCAGAACGCGATCGAGAGCATCCTCTCCTCGCTCAAGGAGACCGTCGCGCGGCTTGAGGCGGCGGGCAACTCGGCCGTGCTCGTGTGCGCTCCCGCGCTGCGGCCTGCCGTGCGCCGGCTCGTCTCCGCCCAGTCCAACGGGCTCCCCGTGCTCTCCTACCAGGAGGTCACGAGCGCGAACGCCGACATCGAGACGGTGGGGGTGATCCGTGTCGCCGCGCAGATTCCGGCTTGACGGTAGCTCCCTCGGCGACGTGAAGCGCCGCGTCGCGGAGGAGCATGGCCCGAATGCCCGCATCATCTCGGTCGAGCAGATCACGACGGGCGGGGTGGGTGGATTCTTCGCGAGCCGCCGCTACGAGGTCACCGTCGAGGTGCCCGACACCCCCACCGCGGCCGCCGACGCACACGATCTCGGTGGCGCCCGACTCTCCGGCATCGCGGCACTCCTCGAGCGGGCCGACGCGGCGGAAGCGGATGCTGCGGAGTCGCCCCTCATTCCCCCCATCGGCACCGTCCTGCCCAAGATCACCACCCCCGACCCTGCCTTCGCGGCGCGCAGCGCCGCCGCGATCGGGGCGCCCGCCGGCAACGCTCCTGTAATCGACGAGTCCGAGTTGGTGTCGACCTCACGCCGCAGCTTCGCGGAAGTGCTCGACGAACTGCAGGCGGTCACGGAGCATGAGCGCGAGCATCCGCCCATCGCGGGGATGATCAGCTCGCGAAGCCACGCGGGCGTCTTCCCACCCTGCCCCCCGCTCGATGACGGGGCGGGCGACCTCGTCGTCGTCATCGGCCTCGGCGGGGACGCCCTCGCGGTCGCCCGCGCCATGTCGTTCACGGTGCAGGCGGAACTCGTCGTGAGCGGCGCCGCCGTCGGCGAAGGTCTCGAGCGTATCGACGGCCGCCGCGACGCCATCACGGTGCGGGCGAAGGGCGTGCACCGCGACCGCGTCGTGATCGCCGCCTTCGGCCTCAGCGGCACCGAGGGACTCGCCGCCCAGGCGGAGTCCGTCGCGGACCTCAAGCCCGACCAGGTGTGGTTCGCGGTCGACGCGGGGCGCAAGCACGACGACACCGCCCGCTGGGTCAAAGCCGTGACCGCCGTGCTGCCCGCGCACGCGGTCGCCGCCGTCGCCCGCGACACCACCAGCACGCCCGACACTGTGCGCGACCTTGGTATGCCTGTCACGTGGGCGTATGACGGTTAGGCTGGTCGAATGCTGGTGTTGACGCGCAAACCCGGGGAGCGAGTGCTCATCGGCGACGACATCGTCATCACCATCATCGAGAACCGCGGCGACGGCATCCGCATCGGCATCGACGCACCCCGCGGCATCCAGATCCAGCGGGCCGAGATCGTGCAGGCCGTCTCCGAGGCCAACGTCGAGGCGACCAATGTCAGCGCCGACGCCGAGGAGCGACTCAAGGCCGCGCTCGGACTCGTGGCGCCGCCGCCAGCGGAAGACTCCAACAAGTGAGAGAACTCTCCGTCACGGATGTCGCGGCCCTCGACTCCCCCGTGATCCTCGACGTGCGCGAGCTGGACGAGTATCGCGCGGTGCGGGCACCCGGGGTCTTGCACATCCCCATGGGCGAGATCATGGAGCGGGTCGACGAGATCCCCGTCGATGAGACCGTCTACGTGATCTGTGCCGTGGGCGGGCGGAGCGCCCGCGTCGCCCAGTACCTCGAGTCCCGCGGCATCGACGCCGTCAACGTCGAGGGCGGCACGATCGCGTGGCAGCAGGCGGGCCTCCCGGTCGAGCGCGGCTGACGCCCCACATCGAGTTGCCCACTTCGAACGTTTCCGACGGCTTCTAAACAGCAGAAGTGGGCAACTCGAAGCGAGAGGGGCTGTGCAAGACTGCGGGGATGGCATCCCCGCAGGCCCTCAGCGAGACGGACCGCCGCACTGTTGCAGCCTGGGCAGCGGACTGCGCGGAGCGAGTGCTTTTCCTGTTCGAGGCCGAGGCGCCTGAGGATGGGAGGCCTCGTGAGGCGATCGCTCGCGCTCGGGCCTACGCCCGGGGTGAGTTGGATTCTGCGGGGGAGATACGCCGCCGATTCGTCGCAGGTCGAGCTGCCCAGTCAGTCACCTCTTCCGCGGCAGTGGCTGCCGCCCGCTCGGCCGCTCAAGCCTCCGGCGTGGCCCATATGGGCGCACACGCCCTCGGGGCCGCCGCCTACGCAGCGAAGGCCGTAGGGCTTGCCGGCGCGCGCGGAGACAGCGACACGAGTGATGAGGTCGCATGGCAGGTCGAACACATGAGCCCTGAGGTAAGAGCGGCCCTGGCGGCCCTGCCGCCGCTGGGGGAGGACCCCGCCGGCCCACTCGGGTCGGGGCTGCTCGCATCCGGAGTGCTGGGTTCGGTCATCCGTGACATCCAGGGCAGGGTCGGTAGCACGTCTCTGCGGAGACAGTAGGGCGGTGACTCCGCAGGTTGAGTAGGCCCGCCAGGGCCGTATCGGAAGCAACCCGGCTAGTGGTCGAGCAGGCGGTGCAGGAACTGGCGCGTGCGCTCCTGCCGAGGCGCGACGAGCACCTCGGAGGGCGGCCCGGCCTCCACGACTACACCCCCGTCCATGAAGACCACGTGGTCCGCGACATCCCGGGCAAAGCGCAGCTCATGGGTGACGAGCAGCATCGTCCAGCCTTCGGCGGCGAGCTCCCGGATGGCCGCAAGCACGTCGCCCACCAGCTCAGGGTCGAGTGCCGAGGTCGGCTCGTCGAAGAGCAGCAGGCGGGGCTTGAGGGCGAGGGCGCGCACGATCCCCACGCGCTGCTGCTGGCCGCCCGAAAGCTCGGCGGGGAAGGCATCGCGCTTGTCGGCGAGCCCGACGCGCTCGAGGAGGGCAAGGGCGTCGGCCGTGGCATCCGCCCTCGCGCGCTTCTGCACGCGGACGGGGCCCTCGATGACGTTCTCGAGCACGGTGCGGTGGGGGAACAGGTTGTAGTGCTGGAACACCATCGCGCTGTGCTCGCGCAGCCCGGCGACTGCGGCGCGCGGGGGCCTCTTTGCGAAGTCGACGGCGTCGGCGCCCTCGAAGGTCAGGACTCCCGCATCCGGAACCTCGAGGCCATTGAGGCAGCGCAGAACGGTCGTTTTGCCCGAGCCGCTCGGCCCGATGAGGGCGACCACCTGGCCGCGGTCGATGTCGAGATCAATGCCCTTCAACACCTCGACCTGGCCGAAGCGCTTGTGCAGGCCCCGCACGCCCAGGAGAGGCTGCTCACGTGGCGACATGACGGTCAAGCCTCCTCTCAAGCGCCGACTGCCCCGCGGAGAGCACGACGCAGATCACCCAGTAGATGAATGCGGCCTCGATATAGATGACCATGAACTCCTGGCTGAAGGCCGCGATCTCCTGCGTCTGGCGGAAGAGCTCCGTCACGAGGATGAGCGAGGCGAGCGAGGTGTCCTTGACGAGGCTGATGAAAGTGTTGGAGAGCGGCGGCACCGAGACGCGGGCGGCCTGCGGCAGGATGACGCGGCCGAGCGTCTGCGCGGGCGACATCCTGATCGTGTACGCAGCCTCCCACTGCCCGCGCGGCACCGAGAGGATCGCGGCTCTGATGACCTCAGCCGCGTAGCCGCCCACATTGAGCGAGAAGGCGACGATCGCGCTCGGCCACGGGTCGACGAGCACTCCGATCGACGGGAGCCCGTAGAAGACCACAAAGAGCTGCACGAGCAGGGGAGTGCCGCGGATGATCGACACGTAGCCGCGCGCGATGCCCGAGACCACCCGCACCTTCGACAGGCGCATGAGCGCGACGCCGAGCGCGATCACGAGCCCAAGCGCGAAGGAGATCAGCGCGAGGGGGATGGTTCCCGTGATGGCCCCGCCGACGAGCGGCAGGAACGACCTCAGGACGAGGTCCCACAGCGACTCACCCACAGTGCGCTACTCGGAGACGTCCTCGCCGAAGTACTTCTCCGAGATCTCGGCGATCGTGCCTTCGGCCCGCAGCTCGGCGAGGGCTTCGTTCACGGCATCGCGAAGCTCCGTGTCACCCTTCGCGAAGGCGAACGCGGAGAGCGCGGGGTCGTCGGTCTCCGCAGCGATCTCGAGTGGGGCATCCGGTTCCTGCTGCAGGTAGTCGAGGTAGGTGAGCCGGTCGTTGATGGTGGCGTCGACGCGTCCCTGCTCGAGCAGCGCAACCGACTGGGCCCACCCCTCGACCGCCTCGACCTGCGCGCCGGCCTCCTGCGCCAACTGGTACCAGTTGCTCGTGAGCGACTGGGCCGTCGTCTTGCCCTCGAGGTCGTCGAAGGAGCGGATGCTCGTGTCCCCCTCGCGCACGACGATCACGCCGGGGCTCACGGTGTAGGGCTCGGAGAACTCGTAGGCCTCCTGCCGCTCGGGGTTGATCGAGACCTGGTTGGCGATCATGGAGAAGCGGCCCGCCTCGAGGCCCGCGAAGATCGCATCCCACTGCGTCTCCTCGAACTGTGCCTCGACGCCGAGCTTCTCGGCGACCGCCTGCGCGAGCTCGACGTCGTAACCGATGAGGTCGCCCGTGCCCTCCTCGTGATAGCTGAAGGGGCGATAGGTGCCCTCCGTGCCGATCACGATCGTGCCGGCCTCCTCGATCGCCTCGAGTTCGCTTGCCGCATCGCCGTCGTCACCGCCGCAACCGACCAGGGTGATGGATGCCGCCGCCAAGGCCAGCGTCGCGAGAGTCTTCTTCAGCATGGTTCTCCTCCGTGTGTGTCGCCACGGTATGCGCAGATGACTGGGGGGCGCATGAGTGTTTCGCGGCAGGGCTTCCAACGGGCCGCGATGCCGGGCTATTCCGGGCGCGCTGAGGTAACCATGGACGTATGGACATCGAGGATGCCGCGGCCGAGGTCTATGGCGCGCCCCTCGGCGACTTCACGGCGCGCCGCACTGCGCTCGCTGCCGAGGCGAAGTCCGCGGGTGACAAGGAACTCGCCCGCGCGATTGCAGGCCTGCGCAGACCCACGACGGCGGCGTGGGTCGTCAACATGCTTGCCCGTCATCGCGCCGAACGGGTCGCCGAGATCGTCGAACTCGGCGCGCAGCTCCGCGACGCACAGGACGCCCTCGACGCACCACGCCTGCGCGAGCTCGGCCGGCAACGCTCCGCACTCATCCGCGAGGTGACTCGCGAGGCCATCGCACTCGCGGAAGAACTCGGCACCGCAGCATCCGCCACCCTCAGTGAGGAGGTCGCCCAGTCGCTGCAGACCGCGATGACCGACCCGGATGCCGCGGCCCTCGTCGCTTCGGGAACCCTCGTCCGCCCGATCACCGCGGCGGGGTGGGGTCTCGACGAGGGTGGCGACGTGATCGCCTTCCCCACGGCGGCGCAGCGGGCCGGACGGCGTGCGGAGTCGAAGCCCCCGAAGCAGGCCCCCAAGAAGCAGGGAAAGCGGCAGGATGCCGCGCGCGCCTCTCAGGAGGCGGCGCGGGAGGCGACGGAGCGCGAGTTCGCCGAGGCGGAGGAGGCACTCGCGGCAGCGCGGGAGGAGGCGGAACGGCTCCGGGCCGACGCAGAAACCCTGGCCGAGCGGCGTGCGGCCCTGCGGGACGAGGTGCAGGAGTTGACGCGGCAGCTGCGGGAGGCCGAGGGCGAGCTGGCCGACGTGGAGGGGGAGGCCCGGGGCATCCGCCGCTCGCGTGACGATGCCAAGCGCGCCCTCACTGCCGCGGAGCGTGCGGTCGCCCGGGCCCGCACGCGCGTGGAGCGCACCTCGCGCGACTGATCGCCAACGCGCAGCTCAGCGCTGCGTTGCCTCGTGATAGCCCGTGAGGAGCTCGCGCGTGAACTCGCGCGGCCGGATCGCCGGCGCGACGTGACTCGCGCCCGGGATCGTCACGAGGCGTCCGTTGCGGGTCGCGGCGAGGTAGCGGCGCGCATGGATGCCGACGTGGTCCCAGCGGCCGTTGACGAAGAGCACGGGTTCCCCGATGCGGCGGAGGCTCTCGATCGGCCGGAGCCGCAGAAGCGCGCGGATGCTGTCGTCCATGACGTCGAGCGCGACGCCGCCCGAGATCACGTCCGTCGCGCCCGGCTCGGGGATGAACATGCGCACGGCGAGGTTGTTGAGTGCGAGGCCGCGGTCGGGAAAACGCCCGATGAGGGCGGCGATCGCGCGCCACGGGTGCATGACGAGCGGATGCGGCACCGCCGAGCACGCCGCCGCCAGCAGCCCCGACACGCGGCCCGGATTGCGTGCAACCCACTCGATGCTCACATACCCGCCGAGCGAGAACCCCACAAGATACGGCGTGCCATCGGATGCTTCGGCCGCCGCCACCGCGTCGCCGATGCTGCTCAGGGCGCCGTCGAGGGTGAAGCGTTCCCCGATGCGCCGACCATGGCCCGGCAGGTCGATCGCGAGGGTGGGAATCCCCTGCTCCCCCAGCGCCTCCACCTGGTGCCGCCACATGCTGTGCGAGGTGCGGAGCCCGTGCACGAGGATGACGGCGGGGCGCATGAGGCGATTGTACGTGCCGCTACTCCGCCACATACTCCTGGCGCAGGCGCCCGCCGGTGGCACGTTCGATGTGGCCGAAGTCGCGGTCTGAGTTGAGTAGCACCGCGTCGTTCGCGATCGCGTAGGCGGCGATGAGGCAGTCGAGCGCTCCCGCGGCGCGCACGAGACCGGTGCGCCAGAGCGCGTGCTGCACGTCTATCGCCGATGTGGCCGACGGACGCTGCGGCGCCTTAAGGAAGGACTCCATGTCTTCCCGCAGCTCGTTGTATTCCTCGGGTGTCCTGGCCGAATGGCAGTACTCAAGAACCTGCGGTGGGCACGTGAGGATGAGGTGCTGCGGGGAGAGCTCGCGCAGGCGCGCAGCGATTCGTGGACTGCGTCCAGCCTTCTGCCAGATGCTGTTGTCGACGAGGTAGACGGTCACGCGTCGGGTGCGGGCGCGGCGGCCGGGTCAATCTGCTCGTCGGTAAAGGTGCGGCCGATGATGCGTTCGACGGAGGCGGGTTGGCTGCGCACGGCGACGAGGGTGCGGAGGGCGAGGTCCACGGCTTCCCGGTTGCTCGCGGCACCCGTGAGCGCTCGGGCGCGGCTGAGCTGCTCGGCGTCGATGTCGATCGAGGTGATGGGCATGCGGGACCTCCTATATAGAGGACTATATAACGCTGCAGTCATGCCGGAAAGCGTAGGGAGCGTCCCCGCAGCTTGCCTGAAGCCACGAACCTTGTGGATAGGGTGAGCCCATGCCGACGGCCCGTTCGTCCGCGCCAGCCCCCGGTGGGACAATCGACGCATGACGATGTACCTGACCGGTGACGCCGCCGCGGACGAGCTGCTCGAGCACGACGACCTCGCCCTCCTGCTGGGGATGCTCCTCGATCAGCAGGTGACGATGGAGTCGGCGTTCGCGGGCCCGGCGAAGATCCGCGACCGCATGGGTGCGCTCGACGCGTCGACGATCGCCGATGCGAACCCCGACGACTTCACCGAGGTCTTCCGGCAGAGTCCCGCCGTCCACCGCTTTCCCGGATCGATGGCGGGCCGCGTTCAGGCCGTGTGTGCGGCGATCCGCGAAGACTGGGGAGGCGAGGCATCCGCCATCTGGACCCGCGGCGAGCCCGACGGCAAGGAGGTGCTCAAGCGGCTGAAGGCTCTGCCGGGCTTCGGGGAGCAGAAGGCGAAGATCTTCCTGGCACTGCTCGGCAAGCGGCGCGGGCTGACGGCCGAGGGATGGCGCGAGGCATCCGCCCCCTACGGCGAGGAGGGCGCGCTCATGTCGGTCGCCGACATCACGAGCCCCGAGACGCTCGCGAAGGTGCGCGAGGCGAAGAAGGCGGCCAAGGCCGCAGCGAAGGCCGCGAAGTAGAGCGGATGCGTCGGCTCACGCCCCTCGACGGCGGCGACTGGCGCGCCGTGGCGCAGGCCGTGCGCGAGCGCTTCGATGTCGACGGGCCCGCGCTCTTCCTCGGCTCGTCGACACCGCCCAGGGAGGTTACCGACACGACGGCGGCGGTGATCGAGACCTCCGGATCGACCGGCTACCCCAAGCGCGTCGTGCTCAGCGAGGCGGCCCTACGGGCGAGCGCGGATGCCACGGCTCACGCCCTCGGCGGCGACGGGCAGTGGCTGCTGGCGCTCCCCGCGTCGTACGTGGCGGGGCTGCAGGTGCTCGTCCGCTCGCACGTGGCGGGGCTGCCCGTCGTGCAGGTGGACCCCGGCTTCGACGTGGAGGCCTTCGCTGCGGCATCCGCTCGGCTCGACGCTCCCCGTCGCTACACGGCCCTCGTGCCGGCGCAGCTCGCGCGGCTCGTGGAGGCGCCCGAGGCGGCGGCCCGCTTCGACGCGATCCTCGTGGGTGGTCAGGCCCTGCCCGCCGCGCTCGCCGCCCGCGCGCGGGATGTGGGGCTGCGGGTCGTGCGCACCTACGGCTCGACCGAGACGGCGACCGGATGCCTCTACGACGGCTACCCCGTCGGCGGCACCCGCACGCGGCTCGTCGATGGCGTGCTCGAGCTCGCCGGACCGACCCTCGCCGACGGCTACCTGGGTGACCCCGAGCTCACGGCGCGCGCATTCGTCGAGGAGGGCGGTGTGCGCTGGTACCGCACGGGCGACCGGGCGCGCATTCACGACGACGGGCGCGTGGAGGTGCTGGGCCGCGCCGACAACGTGATCGTTTCGGGTGGCATCAACGTCTCGCTCGACCGGGTCGAGGCCGTCGTGCGCGAGATGCCCGGCCTCGAGCAGGCCGTCGTGGTGGCGGCGTCGTCCGAGCGCTGGGGCGAGGTTCCCGTCGTGGTGGTCGCGCGGGCGACGGATGCCGCGGGCTCCCGCATCGCGGACGACCTCCTGCCGAGCATCCGCCGCCTGCTGCTGGAGCGCATCGGGCCTGCGGCCCAGCCCGACCGCATCGTGGTGCTGCCGGAGCTGCCGCTCCTCACCTCGGGCAAGCCGGACCGGCGCGCGCTCGCGGCCCTCGCCGCCCGCTGAGAGGGGTCACCCCCGCCTAAACGTCGAGTTGCCCACTTTTGCGGTTCCGCAGCCTCTCGAAAGCTCCGAAGTGGGCAACTCGATGAATGAGGTGCCCGGGATGCCGCGGGCTAGTGAAGCCCCGAGCTAGTGAAGCCCTGAGCGCACTACTCGCAGCCCACCCCGTCGCCGTCACGGTCGAGGTGGCGCCCGTACCCGGGCTGGCCGGCAGTGACGGGGGCCGCGCCCGCTTCACGCGCCGCCGTGCAGTTCTTGTAATAGGGGGCCGGAGCTGGAGCCGGCGCTACCTCCGGCGTGGGCGTCGGCGGTGCCACGGGCACAACCACCACGGGGGCGAAGCTGGATCGGATGGCGGGCTGCCCCGAGCATCCGCTCAAGATCGCGGCGATCGCGTCGTGCTCGGCCTGCGTCACCCACAGCCCGTAGTTCGCCTTGACCGACACCTGGCGGGCGACGTACTCGCAGCGGAAGCTCTTCTGCGCCGGCAGCCAGGTGGCGGCATCGCCGGCACCCTTTTGCGCATTCGACCTTCCGTCGACGGCGAGCAGGTTGAGTGGGTCGTTCGCAAATGACACGCGCTGCGCCTGCGTCAGCTGCTGCGCGCCCTTCTGCCAGGCGTCGGCGAGGGCGACGACGTGGTCGATCTGCACTTCGCTCGACGTGCCCGGCCCGCGCACAAAGTCGATCGCGGCGCCCGTGTAGGGGCTCACGAGCGAGCCCGTCAGAACCTTGCACGGGCCCGAGCGGCTGATGCCCGTGAGGTCGCGGGCGAGCACGTCGTTGCGGGTGTCGCAGCCGTTTCGGTCGACGTCGAGCCAACCGTCGCCGAACTGCACCTCGCGGTCGTAGCCCGTTTTGGGCGCCCGACCCTTGACGGGCAGGGTCGCGAGCACCGCCAGCGCCGTGTCGGGCAGCGGCGCGCTGTCGATCGCGACGGATGCTTTGCCCGGCGCCTCCTCGACCGTGTCGGGGTCACTCGGGGCCTCCGCCGTGAAACCGTCTGCCGCGCCCTCGCCCTCGGAGGGGGAGCTCGGCGTGGCAGAGATGCCCGGGACCGCGGCATCCGCTCGGTCCTCGGCGAGGCTGCTGCACCCGCTCGTCGCCAGGAGCGCGCCGAACAGGGCGAGCGTCGTAGCGGTGCGGAGCGGACGGAACATGATTCCTCACGGTCGAAGGCGGACCGTCGCACGCTATCGCCGCTGGGCATCGCCCCGGCAGCCCCAGTGCAGGGGGCCGCTACGCTCGCCCACGCTCCGCTCCTGCGGTCGAGTTGCCCACTTATGCGGGTTCCCGGGCCTCGGAAAGGTCCAAAGTGGGCAACTCGCTCAGAGACGTCTTAGTCGCCCGGCTTTTGCCGCGGGATCTCCGTGCCACGGATGGAGGCTCGCGCGGTCTCCGGTACGAAGTAGAGCGCCACGATGCCGACCAGGCAAGCGCCCATCATGTAGTAGGCCGGAATCAGCAGGTCGCCCGTCGTATCGATGAGGGCCTCGTTGATGAGCGGGGCGGTGCCGCCGAAGACGGATGTCGCGAGGTTGTAGGTGATGGCAAAGCCCGCATACCGCACGTGCGTGGGGAACATGGCGGGGAAGGTCGCCGAGATCGTCGAGAGCTGCAGCACGTAAAGCAGGCCGAGCACCGCGAATCCGACGAGTGCGCCCGCGAAACCCGTCCCCATCAGCAGATAGAGCGGGATCGCCGCGATGAAGAGACCCGCCATCGAGGTGAGCCACAGCGGCTTGCGACCGATCCGGTCGGAGAGGCGACCGGCGAAGGGGATGACCGCCATCATGGCGAGCTCGCCGATGAGGATGAGGGCGAGGGAGCCGTCCTGGCTCAGGCCGATCTGCGTCTCCAGGTAGGTGGGCATGTAGGCGAGGAGCGTGTAATTGGTGACGTTGAGGGCGATCACGAGGCCCGCCATCGAGAGGAGTGGCCGCCAGTACTTGCGCACCAGGTCGCGCAGCTCCGTCGTGGGGCTCTCCTCCTCCTTGCCCTCCTCCTCGAGTTCGCGGAAGACGGGGGTGTCCTCGACCTTGCTGCGCAGGTAGAGGCCGATGAGACCCATGGGGCCGGCCAGGAGGAAGGGGATGCGCCAACCCCAGTCGAACATCGCCTCGTCGCTCAGGATCAGCTGCAGGAACAACACGACGGCGGTGCCCAGCACGAAGCCGAAGAGGGTGCCGAATTCGAGGAAGCTGCCGAAGAAGCCGCGCTTCTTGTCAGGCGAGTATTCGGCCATGAAGGTCGCCGCGCCACCGTACTCACCGCCTGTCGAGAAGCCCTGCAGCATCCGCAGGAAGATCAGGAGTGCGGGCGCCCACCAACCGATCGCATCGAATGTGGGGAGAAGGCCGATCGCGAAGGTCGCGCCCGACATGAGGATGATCGTGAGGGCGAGGATCGCCTTGCGGCCGAGCCGGTCACCGAGCGGACCCCAGACGAGCCCGCCGAGTGGGCGCACGAGGAAGGAGATGGCGAAGGTCGCAAGGGCCCAGACCGTGCCGCCGGGAAAGAAGTTCGCGGTGATGTAGGTGACCGCGACCGCATAGACGCCGTAGTCGAACCATTCGGTCGCGTTACCGATGGCGGATGCCCCGATCGCCCGTCTGATCGTCTTGCGACCCTCCACCGTTTCGGTCTTCGGCGTCGCGAACTCCCCGTTCGACATGGTTCTCCCTCGATCGTCGTGCGTCAGGATTTACGCCTGCAACGCGAAGGAATGCTGGGAGTTTCTCGGCGGGATCGGCGCTAGGTCGGCCAGTCAGGTCTGCCGCCCGCGAGCATCCGTGCATACCGTGGGGCGCATGACCGCCACCGCCCGCGTCGGAATCTCCGGCTGGCGCTACGCGCCGTGGCGCGGCGACTTCTACCCCAAGGGGCTTCCGCAGCGGCGCGAGCTCGAGTATGCCTCGCGCCACCTCGACACGATCGAGCTCAACGGCTCCTTCTATTCGCTGCAGAAGCCTGAGTATTACGAAGCCTGGCGCGACGAGACGCCCGAGGGTTTCGTCTTCGCCGTCAAGGGCGGGCGCTTCATCACGCACCTGCTTCGCCTCAAGGGCGTCGAGGCCGCCCTCGCCAACTTCTTCGCGTCGGGCATGCTCGCGTTGGGCCCCAAGCTCGGACCCTTCCTCTGGCAACTGCCCGAGCGGGTCACCTTCGACCCGGAGGTGCTCGACGCGTTCCTCACCCAGCTCCCGCGGACGACGACGGATGCCGCGGCCCTCGCCGCCCGCCATGACGAACGGGTCGACGGCCGCGCGTGGCCGGGGCCCGACGACCCCGTGGTGGAGGCGCCCCTCCGCCACGCCCTCGAGGTGCGGAGTCACTCCTACGACAGCCCCGAGTTCTTTGACATCCTCCGGCGTCACGGCGTGGCATCCGTCGTCGCCGACACGGCGGGCAAGTGGCCGCAGCTGTGGGAGCAGACCGCCGACTTCGCCTACGTGCGCCTGCACGGGGAGAGCGAGCTCTACACCTCGGGCTACGACGACGCGGCGCTCGACCGCTGGGCCGAGCGTGTGCGCGGCTGGCTTGCCGAGGGCCGCGACTGCTACGTGTACTTCGACAACGACGCCAAGGTGCGGGCGCCCTACGACGCGATGGCGCTCGCGGAGCGGCTCGGACGAGCCGAGAGCGCCGGCGCGTGAGAGGTCAAAAGATGTGATTCCCCGGCGGCCGGAAGCGCGGAGATTGACCAGTCGCGCGCATCCGGCTCCTCTCAGGGAATCGGTGACCAGGTCAGTCGAGCGTCACCACCTCGACCCGGACGGGGCCGAGGAGCCCGTGGTCGCGCACGGTTGTGGGCTGCATGGACGGCACGCCCGTCATCAGCGTGCCCACGATGTCCACCATCTCGTCGTAGTAGCCGCGCGCGATAAGTCGGTTGTTGAGCGAGCTGGCGACCCGGACCACGACAACGTTGCTGCCCGCGCGGACATCGGAGGTGATGTCGACGCGGGGACGGGAGGTGTCGAAGCCGCGGGGGGTGCCCCCGTTGACCGCGACGGAACCCAACCCGCCCGCGGTCGAGCCCAGGTCGAGCACGATGCGAGCGGTGCCTGTGGGGTCACTGTCGAGGGTGAACTGCGTCTCGTAGTGGCCGACGCCGGATACGTCCGCCCCGATCCCGGCCAGCTCACGCCAGGGACGAAGCGACGACTCTGAGCTGCTGCGCGTGGTGATGGCGGTGCTGGGCCTGATCTCCCGCGTCTCATAGCCGAGGCCGCGATCTTCAGTGATGAGTTCGTTCTCCCCGGCGTCCCAGCTTTCGACGCGGATGGACCACTCGCCCAGTTCGGCGACGATCGCGCTTCGCTCGGCTCCGGCCCCGTGGCTCGCGGAGCGGTCGAGCGTCCACAGGCCGATCTCACCGGGGGAGAGCTCTGCGCGGACGACGGTACGGCCATCGACGGTGCGCACGTCGCCGTGAGGCGTCAGGTCTCCTGTCCACGCGTCGATGCGGTGCACGGCCCCGGTGCCCTCAAGCACGAACTCGACCTCCGTCGATGAACCGGTTTCATAGAGGTAGTGGTACGCGTAGAGATGGGTGAGCTCGCCGTCGTCGCGCAGGTGACTCAGGATGCTCTGGTTGTCGCCGACGAACTCGGCCCGGCCCGCCACGCCGAGCGAGCGGAGGGCGCCGAGCGTGCCGGACGGGGTGGCCACCTCAAGCACCGACGGCAGCGTCAGCAGCTCGGCGATGATCGCCGCGAGCTCCTCGTCGCGGCCATCGAGGCCAGGGGTGTGGTCGGCCGCCCTGGCGTGATGGATGTAGCTCTTCGCGGTCAGGAGCTTCACTTCGGATGCCCCGTGCACCAGCAGCACGGGCAGGCCCTTGCTCGCCCAGTCCAGCAGCAGGCGGGCCACATCGGCGTCGAGGCCCTCCTGGTAGACGATGAGCGCCTGGTAGCCGGGGCCATCGGGCTGCACGAGGCCGTCGCGCAGCTCCACGTCGTCGCGCAGCAGGAGGGAGCCATCGAAGAACTCGTAGGTCCAGCCGGCGTCCTGCATTCCGAGGTCCTGCCACCAGTGATTCTGGCGGTCGCGCATCCACATCTGCCCGTAGGCGTCTTCATCTGGGATGCGCGTGCCGTCGTCGGCGAGCAAGGCCATGCCGGTGCCGTTGTCGGTGAAGTGGTCGGTGCGCAGGATGCCGACGTCGATGCGCGGCTTGCCCTGCCGCAGCACGGCCTGGACGCGGGCGAGCGCCTCCGTCCAGAGCGGGTAGAACTCGGCGGCGGGCTGCCGCTCGTCGAAACGCTCCGAGAATGCGGACAGCATTCCCTCGTGCCCCGGCCACTCGGTCATGCCCTCCGCGCCGGCGGTGCTGGCCCAGCCGTGCATGACGGTCTTGGTGATGCCGGCCGCGAGTTGCGTGTTGATGATCTGGTCGTAGAAGCGGTGATCGAGCATGTGGTTGCGGGTCGTGGCGCCCGTCTCGGAGGAGTACTGCTTGCCGAAGAGGTGGGCGGGCCCTGCGAGCAGGCGGTAGGCGTCGATCTGTGCCGCGAACTCGAGGGATTCGTTCTCGATGCCGTCGACCTCTGGCCCCGGCCGCGTCAGCTCGAACGGCATCCCGTAGCTGATCTCGGCGCGCAGTCCCATGCCGTTGGCGTGCAGGAATTCGGCGAAGGGCCGGAGCATGTTCTCGATATAGAGGTCGGTGAGGGTGCTCACGTAGTCGTGGCGCACCTTCGCGACCGTGAGGGCCTGGCCTGGGAGGGGTTCGTGGTGGTAGACGGTCGAGGACGCCATGATCTCGACGTCCCGGGTGAGGAATGGCAACCACGGGCGGATGTCGTAGCCGCGGCGGCTCAGGAACTCGTCGGCGACCGTGGCGCCCCAGAAGAGTCCGCCAGCACCGAAGGTCCAGAGCTCGAGCGAATCCATGTACATCTGCACGCGCGCGTTGCGGGCGATTCCGGCGCGAAGCTCCGGCGTGAGCACGACCGTGTCCCAGTAGTCGATTACGGCCTCGATGCCGGCGCGGTCAAGGTAGTTGACGGTGTAGTTCACATCAACGGAGGGGGAGGCGGTCTGGCCCGTGCCGTGCATCCAGTAGGCACAGAGCATCCAGTCACCCTCGGGCGCCGTCCACTCCAACTCGCCGTCGACGACGGCCTGCGTGAGGTCGATCGCGGAGTTCGCGTCGAGCACGGGCGGGCCCGATAGCCGGGTCTCCGCGATGCGCACGGCAACGGCGGCGACGAAGCTCTGCACGGTCGCTGCGTCGCGGTGCATCGGCATGCCCTCGGGCACGCGGATCGCCGCGAGGTCGATCTGAGAGAGCGGTCCCGTGCGCGATTCTCCGCCCGAGAGCCGCTCGGTTACGACGTCGAGTTCCTGGGCGGCCGCAGGATCGTCCGGGGTGATCGTGGGGATGTTGGCGTTGGACCAGTTCGTGCCGGAGGTGAAACTGACGGCCATGCCGCGATCGGAGGTCTCGTCGACGACGATCTGGGAGTCGTGCACCCACTCCTCGGAGCCCCAGCCGTAGAGGCGATGATCGATCGCCGGCTCGTCCATGGCGAGGAACTCCATGCCGCCGTAGCCCAGGCGGTGCGCCCTGTCGATCTCGTGGCGGAGCGTCTGGTCGGTGTGCAGCCCCTCGGCGAGCCACCACCGGATCTCGGGACGGTATTCGATGCTGGGATTCCGGATGAGCGCGGCGAGCTTGTCGATCGACAAGAGGTTCTCCTTCGAACGGGGGCTTGGTTAAACGATGTATTTATCGTTACAGTGACGATACTCATCGTCATCAGGACGATACTCGACGGCGGACGGTATGTCGACGCCAGTTCAAAGGAGAACGAAATGAGCAGGGAACAGTCCCCGCGCAGTGCCTGGTGGATCGGCATCGTCGCAGGAATGGCCTCGTACATCGACGCCGCCGCAATCGTCAGTACCGGAATCGCCCTGGTGCTCTACCAGATGACATTCGGATTCACGGAGTTCCAGTTCGGCGCCCTCTCGGCCGCGCTCACGCTCGGCGTCGCGGTCGGCGCCCTCGTCGGTGGCCGCCTCGGCGACCGCTTCGGGCGTCGCTCCGTCTTCATCGTCACGATGCTCATGATCGTCGTGGGTTCGGCGACCCTCGTCTTCTCCGCCTCCTTCCCCCTGCTTTTCGTAGCGATCCTGCTGCTGGGTCTCGGCACGGGTGCTGACCTGCCGGTGTCCCTCGCAACCATCGCGGAGGCGGCGACCGACAAGAACCGCGGCAAGCTCATCGGCTTCTCGCAGGTGCTCTGGTACGGCGGCATCCTCGCGACCGTCGGGATTTCGACCGCCGTAGGCGGCATGGGCCACCTCGGAGGGCAGATCCTCTTCGGTCACGTCGGCGTCATCGCCCTCATCGTGCTCGTGCTCCGGGTAGGCATCCCCGAGTCGGAGGTGTGGCGTGATGCACACACCGCCCAGCTCGCGGCAGTCGAGGAGGGAAGGCCGAAGATCTCCGTGCTCCGCGCGCTCCTCACGGATCGACGCTACGTCGTCCCATTCCTGGCCCTGCTCGTGTTCTACACGCTCGTCAACCTCGCAGCCAACACGACGGGCCAGTTCGGCACCTACGTCGCCGTCAACATCGTCGGCATCAGCGTGCAGGCGAACTCCATCATCAGCCTCGTGACGCTGCCCGTGGGCATCCTGCTGGGCTTCTGGTTCATGCGTGTCGTCGACAGCCGCCACCGCATGGCCTATTACGTGTTCGGCGCGATCGCCTCCACGCTGGGGCTTGCAGCCCCCGCGATCTTCGGCTTCTCCCTCGTCACGCTGGTGCTCATCTACGTCGGCGCTGCGGTCGGTGGTTCCTTCGCCTTCGAGGCCATCATGAAGGTCTGGACGCAGGAGAGCTTCCCGCCCCTCCTGCGCGCCTCCGCACAGGGAGGCATCATCGCCTTCGCGCGACTGGTCGCCGCGGGCGTGGCCCTCGTGACGCCCATGCTGCTGAATGCAGCTCAGCTCGCCTACGGCCTCCTCGCGATCATCGTCGCGATCGGGTACTTCGTGACGTGGCTCGCGTTCCACAAGCGCCCGATCCCCGCTGAGACTGACGGTGTCGACGTGCACGCCGAAAGCCGAGTGGCGTAGCCTGAGAGCGCGCGGGAGGAGAGCGGATGGCGAGGCAACAGGGTGTGGGTGCGCGGGCGCCCCTGCCCGCCTCGGCCTTCGCTCCCCTCGTCCCTGTCGAGAGTCTGCCAGCCGCGCTCGCCTCGTTCGCGGTGTGGGCCAATTCCACTACCAACCGCCGCAACCTGCTGCGCTCCAGCAAGTTTCCCATCGACGACCTGGCGGCATTCCTCGCGCTCAACCAGCTCATCTACCGCGGTGCTGCCCGACCCACCGACCTCGCCGAGGCCCTTGAGGTCAGCACGTCTCACATGAGCAAGATCGTGGCCCGTCTCGAAAGCGCGGGTCTCGCGGTCAAAGCGCCCGACCCGGGTGACAGGCGTGCCGTCGTCGTCGCGCTGACCGACGAGGGGCGCGCAGTGGGCTCCAGAATCGTGGACAACATCGACGTCTACTTCGCCGAGTTGTTCCGCGACTGGAACGAGCATGACCGCGCGGAGTTGAGCCGTCTCATGGTGAAACTGGCACACAGTGCCGACGCCGTCTCGGCTCAGGCCCTGTCGAGGGCCTCCGGCTACAACTGGTCTCGCTGACGGAGCACAGCCCGCGGTGCGCTCGTGCCGCGCTACTCACCCTGCGAGCGACTCTGCCGTGCGCGAGAGCGCATCCCGCACCGCGAGGATGCCCGGGCTGCGCACGGTCGCCCGCCGCGCCGAAGTGAAGATCGTGCGGTGGGGGTCGCCGTCGAGCGGCAGCAGGGTCACGCTGGGCGTGCGGCCCGTCCATACGAGGTCGGGTAGCAGCGCGACCGCGTTGCCCGACTCGATGAGGCGGATGTGCGCCTGCAGGTCCGCCGTCTCGAAGCGCACATCCGGTTCGAAGCCGGCCTGGCGGCACGCCTGCTCGGCCCAGTGGCGGGAGGCCGCGCCGTGCGGTTCCATGACCCAGGCTGAGGCCGCGGCATCCGCGATCGACCGGATTGGCGAGCCGGGTGCGACGGCGAGCGAGAGGGCGTCGCCCGTGAGGCGCACGCGGTCGAGTTCCGGGTGCCGCGGGGCGGCGTGCCCGGGGTACTGCTCGGCGATCACGAGGTCGAAGTCGCGTGCCCACGTGTCGTAGAGGGCGGTCTCGGGTTCGCGCTGGGTCATCTCGACCCGGAGTCGCGGATGTTCCTGTGCGAGCAGGGAGAGCGCGTGCGGCATGAGCGCGAGCGCCGCCGATTGGAACACGGCGAGCCGCACGACGCCCGTCGCCGTCTCGAACGACTCCGAGAGCTCGGACTCGGCCAACTCGAGCCGCTCCAGCACGGCCGCCGTGTGTTCGACGAGCAGCTCGGCCTGCGCCGTGAGGTGCACGCGCCGCCCCGCCTTGCGCAGCAGCTCGACTCCGACCTCGCGCTCGAGCTGCGCGAGCTGCTGCGACACCGACGAGGGGCTCTGGTTGAGGGCGGATGCCACGGCCGCGAGCGTGCCGCGGATCTTCAGTTCGCGCAGCAGGCGCAGGCGGCGCACGTCGAGCATCCGTGACTCCAATCATCAGGAGAACTGACTGATACCGATTAGAAAAGATCGCTTTACCTTACCGAAACGGAATCTCATACTGATGCCGTGAGCATGACTGTTCCCGCCCAGATTCCTGACGTCGACGCCGCTCTCACCGACGAGGTCGTCGCGCTCGTGCGCAAGTGGCTCGCCGAAGCATCCGAGTTCCCGGTCGACGCCTCCGCCGAGCAGCTCGCGGGCGTGCTGCGCGACCCCAACGGACTCGCCTTCACGGTCGGCTTCGTCGACGGTGTCGTCCGCCCCGACGACCTGGGCGTCGCGGCCCGCACCCTCCGCACGATCGCGCCGAAGGTTCCCGGCTTCCTGCCCTGGTACATGAAGGCGGCCGTGCGGCTCGGCGGCGCCGTTGCGCCGATCGCCCCCGGCATCGTCATCCCCATCGCCCGCACGGTGCTGCGCCGTATGGTCGGCCACCTCATCATCGACGCGACCGAGTCGCGCCTCGGCGGGGCTATCGCGAAGATCAAGCGTCCGGGCATCCGTCTCAACATGAACCTGCTCGGCGAGGCCGTGCTGGGCGACCGCGAGGCTCAGCGCCGCCTTGACGGCACCCGCAGGCTTCTCGCACGCGACGACGTCGACTATGTCTCCATCAAGGTCTCCTCGACCGTCGCACCGCACAACCCCTGGGCCTTCGACGCCGCCGTCGACCACGTCGTCGAGAAGCTCACGCCCCTCTACGAGCTCGCGGCGAAGGCGAAGACCCCCAAGTTCATCAACCTCGACATGGAGGAGTACAAAGACCTCGACATGACCGTCGCGGTCTTCCAGCGCATCCTCGACGACCCTGCGCTCCTGCACCTCGAGGCCGGCATTGTGCTGCAGACCTACCTGCCGGATGCGATGGATGCCATGGCCCGGCTGCAGGAGTGGTCGGCCGCCCGGCGAGCGCGGGGCGGTGCGGGCATCAAGGTGCGCGTCGTGAAGGGCGCGAACCTGCCGATGGAGCGGGTCGAGGCATCCCTCCACGGCTGGCCCCTCGCGACCTGGGGTAGCAAGCAGGAGAGCGACACCAACTACAAGCGGGTCATCAACTACGCGCTCCACCCCGACCGCATCGACAACGTTCGCATCGGGGTCGCCGGGCACAACCTCTTCGACCTCGCCTTCAGCTGGCTGCTCGCGAAGCGCCGCGGGCTGGAGCGAGGCGTCGAGTTCGAGATGCTGCTCGGCATGGCGCAGGGTCAGGCAGAGGCGGTGCGCCGCGATGTCGGCGGGCTGCTGCTCTACACGCCGGTCGTGCATCCGAAGGAGTTCGACGTCGCGATCGCCTACCTGATCCGCCGGCTGGAGGAGGGCGCGAGCCAGGAGAACTTCATGTCGGCCGTCTTCGAGTTGAGCAGCAACGAGCAGCTCTTCGCCCGCGAGAAGGCCCGCTTCGAGGCATCCCTCGCGGAACTCGACGAGAGCGTGCCGCAGCCGAACCGGCGGCAGGATCGCCGCAATCCCGAGCCGCCCTTCGCCTCCGAGGGCTTCGAGAACACGCCAGACACCGACCCCTCCCTCCCGGGCAACCGCGAGTGGGGCAAGGCCATCCTGTCGCGCGTGCCCACGAGCACGCTCGGCAACGAGACGGTCGCCGCCCACACGCTGACGACGACGGATGCTGTCACCGACGCCATCTCGACGGCCGTCGAGCAGGGTGCTGCCTGGGGCCGCCTCAGCGGTGCCGAGCGCGCCGAGATCCTGCACCGGGCCGCGGATGCCCTTGCCGCCCGCCGCGCGGACCTCATGGAGGTCATGGCGTCCGAGACGGGCAAGACTCTCGACCAGTCGGACCCCGAGGTCTCGGAGGCGATCGACTTCGCGAACTACTACGGGGAACTCGCCCGCGAGCTCGACAGGGTGGACGGGGCATCCTTCACCCCCGCTCGGCTGACGGTCGTGACGCCGCCGTGGAACTTCCCCGTCGCGATCCCGGCCGGGTCGACCCTCGCGGCGCTCGCCGCGGGCTCAGCCGTCATCATCAAGCCCGCAAAGCAGGCGCGCCGTTCGGGTGCCGTCATGGTGGAGGCGCTGTGGGAGGCGGGCGTGCCCCGCGAGGCGCTGCAGTATGTGCAGCTCTCGGAGTCGAAGCTCGGTCAGAGTCTCATCGCCGACGAGCGCGTCGACCGCGTCATCCTCACGGGGGGTTACGAGACGGCGCAGCTGTTCCGCTCCTTCCGCAAGGATCTGCCGCTGCTCGCGGAGACGAGCGGCAAGAACGCGATCATCGTCACCCCGAGTGCCGACCTCGATCTCGCAGCGAAGGATGTCGCGTACTCGGCGTTCGGCCACGCGGGGCAGAAGTGCTCCGCGGCATCCCTCGTCATCCTGGTCGGCTCGGTCGCCAAGTCGCGCCGCTTCCATGACCAGCTGCTCGACGCCGTGCGCTCGCTCCAGGTCGGCTACCCCGAGGATGCGACGACCCGCATGGGCCCCATCATCGAGCCCGCGAAGGGCAAGCTGCTCGAGGCACTCACGACCCTCCAGCCGGGCGAGAAGTGGGTCGTGACCCCCAAGAAGCTCGACGACTCCGGCAGGCTCTGGAGCCCCGGCGTGCGCACGGGCGTGAAGCGCGGCTCCTACTTCCACCTCACCGAGTTCTTCGGTCCGGTGCTCGGCGTCATGACGGCCGACACCCTCGAGGAGGCGATCGAGATCCAGAACGAGGTCGACTACGGCCTCACGGCGGGCCTCCACTCGCTCGACTCCGAGGAGCTGCGCGTGTGGCTCGACCGGGTGCAGGCGGGCAACCTCTACGTCAACCGCGGCATCACGGGCGCGATCGTGCGGCGCCAGCCCTTCGGCGGCTGGAAGAAGTCCGCCGTCGGTGCGGGCACCAAGGCGGGCGGCCCGAACTACCTGATCGGTCTCGGCAGCTGGTCGCCCGCGGCGGCGACGGCGGATGCCCCGCTCCCCTCGGCCGCGAAAGGCCTGCTCGACGCGTCCACATCGCTGGATGCCGCATCCCGCGTGTCCCTGCGGCGCGCCCTCGCGAGCGACGCCGCCTGGTGGCGTGACGAGTTCGGCGCCGCGAAGGATGTCTCGGGGCTCTCCGCCGAACGCAACATCTTCCGTTACCGTCCCGCCCAGGTCGCCCTGCGGCTCGCGGAGGGCGGTGAGCTCGCCGATCTCGTCCGCGTGATCGGCGCGGGTCTCACCTCGGGTTCACCCTTCACGGTGTCGACCGCCACCGAGCTCCCGGAGCCCATCGCCTCGGTGTTGCGGGGCCGCGGGGTCAGTGTGACGGTCGAGACGGATGCCGCGTGGCTCGCGTCGCTCGCGGGCGTGGAGGGTGGTCGCATCCGCCTGATCGGCGCACCCGCGTCGACCGTCGCTGACGCGACCGACGGCCGCCCCGACGTCGCCGTCTATGCGGAGCCGGTCACGGAGGCGGGCCGCATCGAGCTGCTGCCGTTCGTGCAGGAGCAGGCGGTAAGCATCACGGCGCACCGCTTCGGCACGCCGAGCAGCTACTCCGACGAGGTCATCTAGCCCCTTCGGCCGCTTGAGCAGGCCCGCCCGGGCAGTATCGAAACCAGGCATCCGAGGGCCAGCGTTTCGGTACGCTGCCCTATTCAACCCGGCAACCGCGGTAGCGTCGAGACGGTGAGACTCTGGTCAGTGCATCCGCAGTTCCTTGACCGGCAGGCGCTTATCGCGGGCTGGCGCGAGGGCCTGCTCGCGCAGTCCGTCATCGGCAAGACCTCGGGCGGCTACGTGAATCACCCCCAGCTGTTGCGCTTCCGCGCGGCGGAGGAGCCCCTGTCGGCGATGGGGGCGTTCCTCATGGCGCTCGTCGAGGAGGCGGATGCACGGGGCTACCGTTTCGCGCGCGAGAAGATTCTCGTGCCCCCGACGGCATCCCCGGTGCTCCTCGACCTCACGGAGGGGCAGCTTGACTACGAGTGGCGGCACCTCATGAGCAAGCTGGAGGTGCGTAACCCCGAGTTGGCGCTGAGGTTCGCGGATGCTTCGCCCCTGCCGCATCCGCTGTTCCGTGTCGTTCCGGGGTCGGTCGAGCACTGGGAGCGCATCACTCGCTGAGAGTGGCGCGGGGCCGCACCGGGAACCGCCGCAGGCCCACGAGCACACCGATCGCGAGCGCGAAGACGATCCATCCGGGGTAGCCGAGGAGCGAGCCCGTGAGGTTGTCGAAGGGCGAGCCGGCCGCGAGGAGGAGGGCGGGCAGCCCTGCAGCACCGTTGATGAAGCCGTGCGCGACCTCTGCTGTCCACACCGTGCCGGAGGCGATCGTGAGCCAGCCGAGCAGCACCGAGACGAGCGTGGTGAAGACGACCATGAGCAGCAGCGCGAGGAAGGGGTTCTGCTCGGGGTAGTTGTAGCCGAGCAGGATGACGGGCGCATGCCAAAGCCCCCACACGACTCCTGTGATGAGCACGGCCGGCCACTGCCCGAGCGGGAGTAGGCGAGCCTGCAGGAATCCGCGCCATCCGATCTCCTCGCCGAGGGCCGGGATGGCGTTGACGAAGGGGATGAAGACGAGCGACACGAGCTGCGCGATCACGATCGCCTGAATCGGCAGGCCTTGCGCGGCCTGGCCCAGCGTGGCCTCGAGGGCGAGCTCGAAGCCGCTGAAGTTCACGAGGTCGAGCCGGATCCAGCCGAGGGCGGCGGCGACGGCGACGGCCGCGACGACGAGCAGGAGAGGGCCGAACCACGCGATGAGCAGGTAGCCCCACCAGCGGCGGAAGCGTCGGCGAGGCCGCAGCGTCGTCTCACGCAGGAAGCCCTCCTCGGCGGGGAACACCTTCGCCGCGATGGCCGCCGCGACCGTCGGCACGAACATCATGGCGATGAGCACGAGCGGTGAGTACGGTGCGGCGAGTCCTTCCGCGCTGAACCACAGGGGTGAGGCAACGAGCCACGCCCCTATGAAGGCGATCGTGATGAAGAGCGCGACGCCGCGCTTGTCGACCTGGGTCATGATTCTCCTTGGGGTGAGGGGATGTCGCTGCTAGGCGATCGTCGCGAGTAGGCCGCCAGCCAGCGCGGCGGCGCCCGTGATGGCGAGGCCCACCTCGACGGCGACGACGTGGTTCCGCACGAAGCGCACGGCGACCATGTTGGTGAGGGAGTGCAGGGGAAGGGTGAGGAGCACGAACCACGGGTTCGCGAAGAGCAGCAGGGTGAAGCCGAGGTGAAGGGCGGTCGCGCTGAGCCTCTCGATCAGGCCGGTCGCCGGATGATGCGGGGTCGTCATTCCCTGGCTGGCGAGCAGTTCGCGCGCCTCCGCCGACTTGGGGTCATCCTTCGTGAGAAGGGCGGCGATCGCGAAGACGTTGATCGCGACGAGGACGACCTCGATGGTCGCCCAGCCGAAGCCGGCCCAGAGCGCGTCGCCCACGCTGTCGAGCACGAGGAGCACGAGGGCGAGCCGCACGAGTTCCTCGGCCGGTCCGGAGAACCAGCCGACGATCGTCCCGGTCTTCTCCTGGCCGAAGAGCTTCAGTGAGACGAGCGCGACGGGCTGCCGCAGCACGAGCGCGATGAACCAGCCGGCGGCGCCGAGCAGGATCGGCCGCCACTCGGGTGGGCCGACGAGCGCGAGCATGATGGCGACGACGGGCAGGGGCGCGAGCAGGAGGGCCGCGCCGTTGATGCGGGCTTGTCGTGCGGCCGCCGGGTCGATCGTGGTGGTCTCGGCGGCCACGTCGGTCGCTGTGGGAGGGTGCTCGGTCATTCGGATGCTCCGGTCTGAGGGAGATTGCCGGCGGCGGCCGGGAGGGTGGAACCGCCCGCGGCGGCAGTCGGCAGGGTTACGGTGGCGAGGAGTCGCGGGCTGCGCTCTGGGCTCGGGGTGTTGTCGGCCCGACGTGCGATGGCCGCGCGGATTTCGCCGAGGAGTTCGAGGAGCTCCTCGTGGCTGAGCTGCAGCACGTGCTCGCGGTAGCCGACCCCGTCACGCTCGGGGGCGATGTCCCCGCCCTCGACGTACTGGGCGAACTCGCCGAGCAGGCCGGCGACGAAGGTACTGAAATAGCGGAAGTGATCGTCGGGGCTTGCGGCCGCGACATCCTCTCCCGTGACGATCGCCTCGCCGAGGGCGTAGGTGCGTTCGACGGCGCCGCGCACCTGCCGCTCCGCACTCACCCGCAGGATGCCCGTGTCGAGCAGTGTCGTCAGGTGTCGGTAGAGGCTCGCCTGGGGGATATCGGGGAGCGCCTCGGCGAGCTCCTTGGAGGTCTGCGGCGTGGTTGCGAGTGTGCGGATGATGCGCATGCGCTGCGGGTGCAGCACGGCGTCAGCGCGATTCTTCGTTCCCATGATTGAGAACAGTATCAGAAGTGAGAATGCTCGTCTAGCGACACTGCCTCGAGAGCGCGATGAGGGCGTCCGAGGGCCGGCCGTAGAGGGACTCGCCGCTGCCCTCGTCGTCGTAGCCGAGACCGATCGCCCAGGCAGTCGCGAAGACCTCCGCCTGCGAGTCGAAGCCGTCGATGAAGAGCCGCATGCACTTGCCCGTGATCGAGTGGCCCACCTCGTGCGCCACGAGCGACGCGACGGCGGGGTGGCTCTGCCACAGGGCGGCGACGCTGTCGGAGAGGGTGATGGTCGAGTAACCCCCATGGGCGGTGTTCCAGGTGGCGGTGCCACCGAAGCTGCCGCCCTGCCCGTAGCCGTTCACGACAGGGGCCCAGTCGAAGTCGAGCATGACGCCGCCCGCGATCGACCGTGCAAAGGCCTCCACCTCCTTGCGCTGCCCGTAGAGCGGCCCCGCCTTCTCGGCCTCCTCGGCGGCGTGCGAGGCGGCGAGCGCCTGCGCGGCGGCGACGTACCGCGCGACGAGAGCCGGGGCATCCGCGTCCCAGCGCGCCGGTGCCAGGGCGGCGGTCGCCTCCCGGTAGGCGATGCGGTCGAGGTTGGCGGCCGAAGCGAAGGTGCTGTCGATGGATGCCGCGTGCTCCGACAGGCCCGCGACAAATGCCTCCCCGGCCGAAGTGACGGCGGCCGCCGCCCGCGCGACCCCGTCGGCCGCCCGCGCGACCTCGGCGGCATCCGCGAGCACGGCTTCGGCGCGGCTCTGCAGCTCCTGCGCCCCCTCACCAGGTTCAGCCGTCGGGCCGGAAACGGGCGCGCTCGCGGCGACCTCGAGGGCCTCCGTGAGGGCGAGTTGCGCCTCCGTGAGGACCCCGAGCGTGCTCGAGTCCACGTAGTCGGGTGTCGCGGCCGCGAGCACCTGCTCGGCGAGGGCCCGCGTCTCGGTGGCCGAAGTCAGGGCACCCTCGAGGCTTTCGGTGGCACTCAGCGAGGCATCCGCGGCCCTCTCATACTCGGCGACCGCGGCGTCATAGCTCGACTGCGCGGCCTGCTGTGCGAGCGCGAAGGGCGTCGCGGCGCCCGCTACCAGAAGCACAGCGGCGATGCTCACGGCGAGCCAGACGGCGCGACGGAGCCGAGGCTGCGCGGGCCTGTCGTCGCTCATGCGGACAGTATCGCGCAGACCACCGACGCCGCAGTGCGATCAGCGAGAGCGCCCGAGAGCCTGCAGTGCGCCCGCGAGCAGGCCGCCCAGGCCACCCGCGGCGAGATCGCCGAGCGTGTCGACGTAGCCGACGTTGACGCCGTCGTCGATGTAGGTGTGGCCCCACCACTCGAGGAACTCCCACACGACCGAGAGTCCCAACGCGAGACACGCCCCCACGAGGGCGCCGGCGACGACGGATGCCACGGAGGGGCGTCCGAGCGCAGGCGCGAGCCCCGCAGCATCCCACCGCTCCAGCAGCACGCGGGCGAGAGCGGCGAGCACCCCGCCCACCGCGAAGTGCGTCGCGAGGTCGATCCACTCGATGCTCGAATAAAGGTCGACGACGGCGAACCAGGCCGCCGCAAGCAGAACGGCGTTGCTGAGGGCGTCGACAAGCGGCGGGAGGGTCGCTGCACGGGCGATGAGGGCGCCGAGAAAGAGGAGCATCATGATGGCGACCTCGACCCAGCCGAAGGTGAAGGCGGCGACGAGGACGCTGACGGGGGCAGCCGCACGCACCACATCGGCGGCGGCCTCGGCCGCACCGTGCGGGCGCCGGAGGAGGGCGTCGATCACGGTGCCTCCTTCTCTCTGCGGCCCTTAGGCTTGATGGTGGCTTCGGCGCCGCGCGCACGCTTGTGCACGCCGCGCACGTTCAGACTTGCGCGTCGCGCACAAACTTACGCGCCCCGGCTGAGGGCGCCGCATCCAGGAGACTCTCATGCCCATCGGCGCCACGACCATCGACCGCTCCCGCTACCGCGACGACCCGAGCGTGCTGACCGCCCTCCGCTCGCCGCGCATCCTCACCCGAGAGGTGCTCGCGGGGCTTGTCGTCGCCCTCGCCCTCATCCCCGAGGCCATCTCCTTCTCGATCATCGCGGGCGTCGACCCGCGCGTGGGGCTCTTCTCCTCCTTCGTCATGGCGGTCACGATCGCCTTCGTCGGCGGCCGCCCCGCCATGATCACGGCGGCGACGGGGGCGATCGCGCTCGTGATCGCCCCCGTCATGCGCGAGTACGGCTTCGACTATCTGATCGCCACGGTGCTGCTCGGCGGTGTGCTGCAGATCCTCTTCGCGGTCTTCGGCGTCGCCAAGCTCATGCGCTTCATCCCCCGAAGCGTCATGATCGGCTTCGTCAACTCGCTCGCGATCCTCATCTTCATGGCGCAGATCGAGCACCTCGTCGACGTGCCGTGGATCGTCTACCCGCTCGTGATCGGCGGCCTCGCGATCCTGTGGCTCATGCCGAAGCTCACGAAGGTGGTGCCGGCGCCCCTCATCGCGATCATCGTGCTGACGGTCATCACGGTCTTCTTCGCGATCAACGTGCCCACCGTGCGCGACCAGGGCGAGCTGCCTGACAGCCTCCCCGAGTTATTCATCCCGAATGTGCCTCTCACGTGGGAGACGCTCACCATCATCGGTCCCTTCGCGCTCGCGATGGCGGTTGTCGGCATCCTGGAGTCGCTCATGACCGCGAAGCTCGTTGACGAGATCACCGACACCCACTCCGACAAGACTCGCGAGTCGTGGGGCCAGGGCGTCGCGAACCTCGCCTCCGGCTTCTTCGGCGGCATGGGCGGCTGCGCCATGATCGGCCAGACCATGATCAACGTGAAGGCGTCCCGCGCCCGCACGCGCATCTCGACCTTCCTCGCGGGGCTCTTCCTCCTCATCCTCGTCGTCGCACTCGGCGATGTCGTCGGCATCATCCCCATGGCGGCCCTCGTCGCCGTCATGATCCTGGTGTCCGTCGCAACGTTCGACTGGCACAGCATCCGCCCTGCGACCCTCAAGCGGATGCCCAAGAGCGAGACCTTCGTCATGCTCGCGACCGTCGTGGTCGTCGTCGCCACCCACAACCTCGCGATCGGCGTCATCGTCGGTGTACTCGTCGCGCTGGTGCTCTTCACCCGCCGCGTGGCCCACTTCGCGACGGTCGAGCGCCGCGTCGACACCGACGCCCCCGTGCCAACCGCGTACTACACGGTCGTGGGCGAGCTCTTCTTCGCCTCCAGCAACGACCTCACGACGCAGTTCGAGTATTCCGACGACCCCGAGCGCATCGTGATCGACATGTCCCGCTCTCACATCTGGGATGCCTCGACCGTCGCCGCCCTCGACTCCATCACCAACAAGTACGAGCACAAGGGCAAGCGCGTTGTCATCGAGGGGCTCAACGAGGCGAGCACGGCGATGCACACGCGACTCGCGGGCAACCTCGGCGGGGGCGAGGGCTAGCGGCCACGTGACCGACTGGCTTCGCTTCGTCGGCGTGGTGGATGCCGCGACTCCCCGTTGCGTGAGCCCCGCGGGCGTCTCGCCATTCGCCGCGTGGTCTACGACATCCGCGTCGCCGCACCCGCCCGCGCCCGCCCGTGCGTGAGCGCGTACACCCCGATCGTCACGACCACGAGCCCCGCGAGCACGAGGTACATACCGTCGTAGCCCGTGAAGTGCAGCAGCGCGCCCAGCACGATGGGGCCGACGCCGATCGCCGAGTCGGCCGAGATGAAGAAGGTGGATGTCGCGACCGCGACCCGCGCGGGCGAGGTCGACGAGACGGCTGCCGCCTGGCCGCCGGGCATGATCGTGCCGAAGCCGACCGCGACGAGCGCGCCGCCCGCGATCGCGAGCGGCAGCGAGGGCGGCAGGGAGAGCACGACGAGCCCGACCGCGAAGATCCCGAGGGTCGGGTAGAACACGGCGTTGTCGCCGAAGCGATCCTGCACGCGTCCCGCCACAAGGCGCACCACGAAGACCGCGATCGAGTAGGTGGTGAAGAAGGCGGCGGCCTCGCTCGTGCTGCCCGTGGCATCCGCATAGTTGAGGTAGAAGGCCAGGGCGCCGGAGTAGGCGAAGCAGGCGAGAAAGACGATCGTCGCGATCGGCATCGCGCGCGCCTCCAGCAGGTCGGAGGGGCGGATGCGCCACTTGGTGGCGACCTCCTCCTCGCTGAGCTCCCGCTCCGGCGGCCGCAGGGCGAGGGCGGCCGCGAGCCCGAGGATCGACGCGATCGTGCTCGCCCAGAAGAGACCCTCGAAGCCGACCCCTTCGATGAGCAGGGTGCCGATGAGCGGCCCGACGCCCACCGCGAGGGTCGCCGAGATCGAGAAGTATCCGGTGCCCTCGCCCCGTTTGGCGGTGGGCACGAGGCTGATGGCGGATGACGCGACCGCCGTGCTCGCCGCCCCGAACGCCATGCCGTGCACGAGGCGCAGCACGATGAGGCCCGCGAGGCTCGTCGTGACGAGGTAGAGCAGGGAGAGCACGACGAAGGCGGAGAGGCAGATCACGATCATGCGCTTGCGGCCCACAAAGTCGAGGTACTTGGAGGCGAGCAGGCGCGCCACGACGGCCCCCAGCACGTAGGCTCCCGCCGCGAGCCCCGCAAGGCTGTCGCCGGCCCCGAAGCGTTCGACGGCGTAGAGCGCCATGGTCGTCATGAGCAGGTAGAAGACGCTCGCGAGGGCGAAGTTGATGACGAGGGCGAGCGTGAAGTCACGCGACCAGATGCGATTATTTTGCATTGCTAACTACTTTAGGCCCGCGTCAGGCGCCCGCGGGCGGGTCGAGCAACAACTCGAGCCGTTCGCGCAGGTAGGGCACGAACTCGATTGCGGTCGCGGCATCCGCCGTCGGGGTCCAGCGCACGAGGGCCCGACCATCAGCCAGGAACAGGGGGCCGGATGCCTCAGCCAGCGCCTCCTCGGAGAGCTCGATCACCCTCGCGTCGAAGTTGACGGTCTCGCCCTCGCGGAACCGCCCGCGGTGTGCCGCCAGCCGCTGCGCCCGGCGTTCCTCGCCCGACACGGACTGGTAGTTGGAGCGACCCGGCTCGATCGCACGGGTCGAGTGGCCGGCGGCATAGAGCGTGCCCTCCCGGTCGATCAGGAAGACGCCGAGCCGCCAGGCCCGCCCGAGAGGCGTCATCCGCGGGCCGAGCGCGATGCCGAAGCGGCGACGCTCGGGCGTGAACTCGGCGAGGGCCTCGTCGGGCACTGTGGATGCTGCGAGGCGAGCCGTGGCATCCGTCACCGCTGCTCGCACCTCGCCGACGATGTCTGCCATGCCTCCCATTCTCGCCCCGCACAGAAGGGGGCGCCCGCCGCGGGGGAACGGCGGGCGCCCCGAGTGGGGAGGGGAGTCACCCCTCCCTGACGGTGCCTCCCTTGATGTAGAGGCGACGCTCGGCGCGCTTTGCGACAGCCGAGTCGTGGGTCACCAGCACCACCGTCAGTCCCTTTTCTTTCCACAGCCCTTCGAGCAGGTCGAGGATGTCGTCGCGGGTGCCCTCGTCGAGCGCGCCGGTCGGTTCGTCGGCGAGCAGCACCTCCGGATCCTTGACGAGGGCGCGTGCGATCGCGACGCGCTGCTGCTGCCCGCCCGAGAGCTCAGCGGGCAGGTGGTCTCCTCGGTCGCCGAGCCCTACCGACGCGAGGACTTCGGATGCCCGCCGCTTCCTCTCGGCCGCGGCGACACCGAGCGGGGCGAGCGCCGTCTCCACGTTCTCCTGCGCCGTGAGCGTCGGGATGAGGTTGAAGCCCTGGAAGACGAAACCGATCTCGGTGGCCCGCACGCGGGCGAGCGCTCGGTCGCCGAGGGAGGCGAGCTGCTTGTCGCCGAGGGTGACGGTGCCACCGCTTGGCCGGTCGAGGGCGCCGAGCATCTGCAGCAGGGTCGACTTGCCGCCGCCCGTGGGGCCCTGGATGGCGACCAGTTGCCCCTTTGGGATGCTGAGGGTCACGCCTCGCAGGGCGTCGACCGTGCGCTTGCCCTGCCGGTAGGACTTGCTGATGTTGGTGAGTTCGTACACGTTCTCTTCTCCTTGAGTGCGGGTCAGGCGATGCTGCGCAGGGCTTCTGCGGGGCGCAGGCGGGCGGCGCGCCATCCACCGATCGCTCCGGCGAGCAGTCCGCCGAGCACGGCCAGCGCGACCGCGATTCCGATGACGAGGGGGGTGATGGGGGCGTTCAGCACGATCTCGGTGGCGGATGCTGCCGCCTCCTGCATTCCGAAGCCGGGCCCTCCGCCCGTTCCGCCCGGGCCAGCCGCGGTCGTGGTCGCCGCTTCACCCGTCAGCGTGGGGCCGACCAGATTCACGATCAGAACACCCACAAGGCCGAGCGCGATGCCCGCCGCGCCGCCGATGAGTCCCTGCACGAGCGACTCGCCCGAAACCTGGGCGACGATGCGACGGTTGCTCCAGCCGATCGCCTTGAGCGTGCCGAACTCGCGGGTGCGGCGCGTGACGCCCGACACGGTGAAGAGCGTCGCGATGAGGAAGGCAGCGGCGAGCACGGCGACCGAGAGCCAGGTGCCGAGGTTGGCGACGAGACTCGAGGCGGTCGACAGCGAGCCGGAGACGCTCGCGGCGAGGTCCTCCTGCGTGCTGACGGTCGTGTCGGGCAGGGCTGCCTCGATGTCGGCCTGCACCTGCTCGATGTCGGAGGATGAGGCCGCCTGCACGGCCACGCTCGAGATCATCCCTTCCTCGCCCGAGAGCGTCTGGGCCACGTCGAGCGGGATGTAGACGTTCGACGCCGTCGTGGCGTCGGCCGAGGTGGATGCCACGACCCCGACGACCTCGAAGTCGCTCCCACCGATCGCGATCGTGTCACCGACGGCGAGCGCGGCGCTCGCCGCATAGGTGCTGTCGAGCACCGCGACATACTGGCCCGCGTCTTCCGCGTCGAGTCCCCGCCCGTCTTCCAGCGTCACCGCGGAGAGGGGGCCGACGGCCGAACTGGCGGGGTCGAGCCCGAGCACGGTGAACGAGTCCACACCGAAGGCGCTGCCGCCCGCGCCATCCGCCCCACCCTGCGGGGGCGTGCCGCCGCCTGCGGGGCCGCCGCCCTGCGCCTGGGACATGTCGGGGATCTCGCCCGAGAACGTCGTGTTGGTCAGCGAGAGGGTGCCCGCCGCGGCGGCGACGTTGTCGACGCCCGCGATCGTCTCGAGCGCTGCCGCGTCGAAGGTGGAGGTGCCGAAGCCCGCCGTCAGGCGCGACTGGCTGAGCGAGGTGGATCCGTCGGCGGTGGCGCCGTCCTCCGCGCCGAACTCGAAGCGGGGGCCGCCCGCCGCGCCGCCCTCTTCCGGAGTGGCGGGCGTCGCCGCGACCGTGATGTCAGTGCCGACACCGTAGACGGATTCGAGCACAGAGCCCTGCGCATCCTTCACTCCCGCGGCGATCGCGTTGACGATGATGACGAGGGCGATGGCGAGCGCCATGCCGGCGGCGACGATGGCGGTCTGCCGCCGTCGGCCGGCGAGCTCGCGCCGCAGATACGTGAAGAACATGGGTCTCCCGAGGTCGGTGAATGGGTACCTCGGCACGCTATGGAGACCGTTTATGAGCCCCCTCGCCCGCTCCTATGCGTTCCCTATGAAGGATGCTCCCCTGTCGCGGCCTCGCCCTGCGGCATAGCGTGGGGCCGGTACTGAGGAAGGAGGCCGCGTGGACTTTCACACGGTCATCGAAGTCGCGGTGCGCATCGTCGAGAGCGCGGGGGTCGCCGTCATCGTGGTGGGCGCCGTGCTCGCGTCCGTGCTCGCGCTGAGGCATCTGCTGCGCAGGGAGGAGCGCGTCTATGAACGCTTTCGGCGCTTCCTGGGGCGCTCGATCCTGCTCGGGCTCGAGCTTCTCGTCGCGGCGGACATCGTGCGCACTGTCACCGTCTCGTTCACGATCGAGAGCGTCGGATCCCTCGCCGTCATCGTCGTCATCCGAACGTTCCTGAGCTGGTCGCTCGAGCTCGAGATCAGCGGCCGCTGGCCGTGGCAGAAGCACGGCCCGGAGCAGGAACTCCACGCGCGAGCGGACACTGAGCCCGACGGGGTCGGCTGAGCTCAGCCGCCCTCGACAGCGTTGCGTTCCCCGGAGTCGTCGACCGAACTGACGTCATCCGCCTCCACCGTGTTGTCGAAGCCCTCGATCTAGACACCTTCAGGCAGAGGGCCCGAGCGCGGCCTGTGAACGCCGAGTTGCCCACTTATGCGGCGTTCAGGCGCGGCTGAAGCGCATAAGTGGGCAACTCGATGGCGGAGGAGGGCAAGGCGCTGCCCGCGCGAGATTACGCCGCCGACCAGCCACCGTCGCTCGCGAGCACCTGGCCGTTGATGTTGACGCCATCGTCGCTCAGGAGGAACGTTATGGATGCCGCGAGCGCATCCCCCTCGACGGCGTCGGGCATGATCGCCATCCCGGCACGCACCCGTTCCGCGCCGAGAGTCGAGTCGAAGCGCGCCTCGATGTTGGTGATGACGGGACCGGGGGCGACGGCGTTGATGCGAAGGCCGCCCGGGCCATACATGAACGCGCTCGACTTGGTGAGCCCCACGACGGCGTGCTTCGAGGCGGTGTAGGCAGCTCCGGCAGCCGAACCGCGGAGGGCGGCCTCGGACGCGACGTTCACGATCGAGCCCTGGGCGCGCGCCAGCATGCCGGGCACGACGGCGCGCATGAGCTTCATGGTGCCGTCGACGTTGATCGCGAAGACGCGCTTCCAGGTCGCGTCATCGACCTCGTGCACGGGCGTCATGTTGTCCATGATCCCGGCGACGTTGGCGAGGGCGTCGATCTGCCCGCCCGCCGCCTCGATGATTCGCGTGATGCCGGCGTCGTCCGTGATGTCGGCTGTCACAGTCGCGATGTCGGCATTGGGCAGCTCTGCGGCAAACTCCGCGAGCCGCTCCTCCGAGATGTCGACGGCGATGACACGACCGCGCTCGCGGGCCACTCGGGATGCTGTGGCGCGTCCGATGCCGGAGCCCGCGCCCGTCACGACGACGGTCTTGCCGCTGAAGCGTCCCTCGCTCACCCGCTCGACCCACTCGGGCGCCTCGGGGGGTGTCGTCGACTCGGCGTCATCGGCCGTGACACCCTGCTCGGTCGAGGGGGCGGATGCCGCGGCATCCGTCGCCACGTCACCCTCGGCAGCGCGGCGCACGAGCTCGGCGAGCAGCTCCTCGCTGAAGCGCCCCTTGCTGAGCTTCACGAGCCGCTTGAGCGCAAGGCGGCGGACGGGTTTGAGCACGCTCGCGTCCTGCCCTGCCTGGCTGAGGAGCTCGCGGAAGATGGCGCCGCCAATCGGGTCGTCGAGCCAGGTGCCGACCGAGGAGTCGCCGGTGAGGTGGGTCTGTGCCATGGGAGGCCTTTCGCTCGCGGGTATCCGGACATCATTGTCCGGTAGCGCTACGCTAGCACCGTGACGACGGCGCCGAAAGGGAATCGCGGCCCCAGCGCGGGCCCGGAGAACCGCCGCGCCCTCATCGCCGCAGCCCGCGAGGTCTTCGCGCAGGACGGCCTGCGCGCCCCGCTCAGCGCCATCGCCCGCCGCGCCGGGGTGGGCCAGGGCAGCCTCTACCGACACTTTCCCGATCGGCTGGCGCTCGCCGTCGCCGTATTCGACGACAACGTGAGCGAGCTCGAGCGGGCGATGCCGCATCCGGATGCCACGCTCGACGACCTCCTCGACCGCATGATCGCGCAGGCGCTCACCTCCACCGCCCTCATCGAGCTCATCGCCGCGCACCAGGACGACGAGCGCACGCAGCGCCTCGGCGACCGCGTACGTGGACTCGTCGCGAGGGTCGTGGAACGGGAGCAGACGGCGGGGCGAATCGGTGGGCACATCGCAGTCGATGATGTGCTGCTCGCGATCTCGATGCTCGCGGGCGAGCTGTCGCGCACGCTGCCGGATGCCCGTGCCGAGGTCGCGCGCCGTGCCTGGTCGCTCTTCTACGCGGCGTTCGCCCCGTAGCATCCGCTGCTCGCCCGGCCGCTGCGCGCCCGGCCGCCGCGCGCCCGGCCGCCGCGTGCCCGGCCGCTGCGTGCCCGGCCGCCGCTTCCCAACAGCGCGGTGTTTTCTGCTCACCGCGCGATTCTGAGGCGCCGCACTGAGCAGAAAACACCGCGCTGTTGTGACGGGGGGCGGTGACGGGGGGCGGTAACGGGGGCGGTGCGGTGACGGGGGGCGGTGACGGGGACGGGGCGGGGGAGCGCATACGCTGCGGCGCCCCCCTTGCGTCGGGCGCCGGCCGGACGCATCGTCGAAGGCACGACCCCGAGCGAGAGGCAGCGATGAGCGAGCAGCAACCGCCCGAGGAGTGGCAGTCCGACGGCGGCGGGCAGGCTCCCAATGCGGATGCCGCCTTCGAGCGGGACGATTCGGATGCCGCGGTCGAGCGCTCTGCGGCCCTGCTGGCCGCGTCCGTGCTCGCGCCGGAACGGCCACGGGCGGCGGAGGTCACCGAGGACGCCAAGCTCATGGGCATTCCCGCCCCGGCGGCTCCGCTCGAGACGGAGTCGCCCGACGAGCGCGCTATCGCGTTCACCCAGCAGCTCGGTCTCGGGTGGCCGACCCGGGACACCCGAGCTTCACGTGAGGTGGAGGCCGCGCTGTGGCAGCGGTTTCGCGAAAGTCATGATCCGGATGCCCTGCTCGCCCTGCTCACGGTGTCACTGTCGAGTGAGAGTGAGCTGCAGCGGGTGGCGGCGGCCGCCGCATTGGCGGGACTCCCGGGAGAGGCGGGCGAGGCCGCGGCGCGCATCCTCGACGACGGATGTCGCGCGTCCGACTCCCTCACCGCCCGGGTCGCCCGTGCCGCCGCGGGCCGCGCTGACGACGAGGTGCGGGTGAGCGCCCCCGCCGCTGTGAGCGTGGCCGGCGGCGACACGAGCATCGCGGTGCACGGCACGTGGGCGCGCCTCACGGAGGAACGCTGGCATGAGCCCGGATCCCCGCTCTACGCGCACCTGACGGCCGAGGCTGCGCCCGAGCTCTATCAGGGCGACAACTACTTCCGTTGGGCGAGCGGCTACGACGCGCGCTCACGCGCCGAGGGCACGGATGATCTCGTGCAGTGGCTCGAAACCCACGACGTGGGCCTGCTCGACACCGTCTTCGCCCACAGCCACGGGGGCAGTGTGGCGCTGTCGACGGCGGCGCGGGGGCAACGCATCCGCGTGCTCGTGCTCATGCACACCCCCGCCCTGCCGCGCCCTGAGGAGGAGTGGGCGCGCATCCGTCGCCGGATCGGCCGCACTCTTGTCATGCGCACCCGTCTCGACCTCGTCGTGCTGGCGGATGCGCTGCGCAACGGCAGCGGGCAGCGCTTCGACCAGGACGAGCTGCCGCACCGGGAGATCACCCTGCACTGGCGGCGCCGCGAGGGCTGGTTCGACCACGACTTCTTCCTCGAGCCGGAGACGTGGATGCGCTTCGACCTCGCCAACGAGGTTCGCTATGAGCGCTCCCTCGCGGCGGTGCCGCAGCCGGGTTAGCTGCCGGGTCGCCCCCTGCGGGACGGCGTCTCCTCGCCCTCCTCGCTGGCGAGCTTGGCCTTCCATTCGCGGAAGCCGTCCTCGCTCGTGCCGCGGCGCCAGTAGCCCGAGATGCTGAGCTGCTCGCGTCCGAGCCCACGCTCCGTGCGCAGGTACGGCCGCAACCCCTTCATGGTCTCCTCAGCCTCGCCGTGCACGAAGGCGTGCACGCGTCCGTCGAGCCACTCGAGCCCGCGCACAACCGACTCGAGAGAGCCGCCCTTCGCGCGGTGCACGAAGGTGACGGAGCCGCCGGCGGGCAGCGTGAGCTTGGGCTCGTGGTCCGCAGAGTCGACGAGGATGACGACCTGCGCCGTGGCATCCGGATGCATCGCCTGCAGTGCGGCGGAGATGGCAGGCACCGCCGATTCATCGCCCACGAGCAAGTGCCAGTCGGCGGTGGGGTCGGGAGTGTACGCGCCACCCGGCCCGTTGGCGATGAGCGTGTCGCCCGCCTGGGCACGCGCGGCCCACGGCCCCGCAACGCCCTCGTCGCCGTGCACGACGAAGTCGATATCCATCGTGCCGGCCTCGACATCCGGATTGAGCGCCGTGTAGGTGCGCACGACGGGCAGGTCTTCGGGGGGCATGGTGCCGCGGAGACTGCGCACGTCGAGCTGCTCGGGCAGTTCGACGCCCGGCTTGGGGAAGACGAGCTTGACGTAGCGGTCCGCGAAACGGCTGTCGGCGAAGCCGGAGAGGTCGTCGGTGCTCAGGTGCACGCGCACCATGGTCGGGGTGAGCATTGTGGTTCCGGTGACGGTGAAGCGTGTGGTCGGCATGTCGTCTTTCAGCGGGGGATGAGCGTGTACTTGGTCGAAAGGTACTCGTGGATGCCCTCGCTGCCGCCCTCGCGGCCGAGACCCGACTGCTTGACGCCGCCGAAGGGCGCCGCCGCATCCGAGATGGAGCCCGCATTGAGGCCCATCATCCCGGTCTCCAGCTTCGCGATCATCCGCTGGCCGCGGGAGAGGCTCTCGGTGAACACATAGCTCGCGAGTCCGTACTCGGTGTCGTTGGCGAGTCGCACCGCCTCCTCCTCGGTCTCGAACTCGACGATCGACACGACGGGGCCGAAGATCTCCTCCCGCAGGATCTCGCTTTCCGCGGGCACGCGCGAGACGACGGTGGGGCGGTAGAAGCTGCCCGCGCCGTCGATGCGCTCTCCGCCTGTCACGAGGTCGGCGCCGCGAGCGACGGCGTCGCGCACCAGCTCATGGACCTTGTCGACCGCCTGCTCGTTGATGAGCGGGCCGATGTCCACCCCGTCGTCGGTGCCGCGGCCGATGCGCAGCGCCTCGACGCGGGCCGCCAGACGCGCTGCGAACTCTCCGGCGACCGAGGAGTGCACGATGAAGCGGTTGGCTGCCGTGCAGGCCTGGCCCCCGTTGCGGAACTTCGCCGCGAGCGCCCCCGCGACCGCCTTGTCGAGGTCGGCGTCGTCGAAGACGATGAAGGGGGCGTTGCCGCCCAACTCCATGGAGGTGCGCAGCACGTTCTGCGCCGCCTGCGTCATGAGTGTGCGCCCCACGGGAGTGGACCCCGTGAAGCTGAGCTTGCGCAGGCGCGGGTCGGCGATGATCGGCTCGCTCACGGCGCGCGACTGCGACGTCGTGATGACATTGAGCACGCCCGCCGGCAGGCCCGCTTCCTCGAAAAGCGCCGCCACATAGAGGGATGTCAGTGGCGTGAGCTCGGCCGGCTTGAGCACCGCCGTGCATCCCGCCGCCAGAGCGGGCGCGATCTTGCGCGTCGTCATGGCGAGGGGGAAGTTCCACGGCGTGATGAGGTAGCAGGGGCCGACGGGCCGGTGCGAGACGACCATGTGCCCCGAACCCTGCGGATTGGACCCGTAGCGACCCGAGATGCGGACCGCCTCCTCGCTGAACCAGCGCAGGAACTCGCCCCCGTACGCGACCTCGGCCGCGGCATCCGCAAGCGGCTTGCCCATCTCGAGCGTCATCAGCAGGGCGACCTCGTGCCGTCGCTCCTGCAGCAGGTCGAAGACGTCGCGCAGCACCTGGCCGCGCACTCGCGGCGCAGTCTCGGCCCACTCCTCGGCCGCCGAAACAGCGGCGTCGAGCGCCTGCATGCCGTCCTCGGGGGTCGCGTCGGCGATGCTCCGCAGCACCGTCCCCGTTGCGGGGTCGGAGACGTCGAGTGTGGCGCCCGACGACGAGGGCCTCCACTGGCCGCCGATGAAGAGCCCGTCGGGCACCCCTGCGAGCAGCTCGGCCTCGGTTGCGGCCCTGCCGCCCGGTTCGATCTCAGTAGGAGGCACGGTCAGACTCGTCCCTGCTCGCACTGAAGCGGGCCGCGAGAGCCTCCGAGCCCCGCGCGAGCAGGGCGACGTCGGCGCCGACGAGGATGAAATCGGCCCCCGCCTCGAGGTATGACTGTGCGACCACGGGGTCGAAGGCGTTGACGCCGACGGGCTTGCCCGCGGCATGCACGGCCTCGAACGCCCGAAGCACGGCGGCCGTGACATCCGGATGCGTCTGCTGGCCGAGCAGGCCCATGGATGCCGCGAGGTCGCTCGGCCCCACGAAGACGCCGTCGATGCCGTCAGTCGCGGCGATCTCGGCGGCCGCCTCCACGCCCTCGATCGTCTCGACCTGCACAAAGAGCGAGACGTGCTGATCAGCCGCGGTGAGGTAGTCATCGACACGGTTCCAGCGCGCGGAGCGGGCGAGTGCCGACCCCACACCGCGGATGCCGCGGGGCGGATAGTGCACGGCCCGCACGACCTCGGCCGCCTGCTCGGAGGACGAGACCATGGGCACGAGGATGTTCTGGGCGCCGAGATCGAGCACCTGCTTGATCCCGACGGGATCGGCGGAGGGCACGCGCACGACGGGCGTGACCGGATATGCCGCCACGGCCTGCAACTGCGCCACCGTCGCGCCCAGATCGTTGGGGCCGTGCTCCATGTCGATCAGCACCCAGTCAGTGCCGGAGCCCGCGATGATCTCGGCGACGAGGGGGCTCCCCGTGCAGATCCAGATGCCGGCGAGCGGACGCGTGCTCGTGGTGAGCGCCTCCCGCAGGGTCGGATTCAGATGAAGCGACACGTGATGGTCCCCAGTTCCCGGTAGTCGGCGAGCACGGTGTCGCCTGGCTCGACCCACATGGGTCGGGTGAAGGATCCGGCGAGGATGATCTCCCCCGTCTCCAGGCGGTCCCCGTGCTGGGCGAGCTTGTTGGCGAGCCACGCGACGCCCGTCGCGGGGTGATTGAGCACCGCCGCGGCGACGCCCGACTCCTCGATCGTCTCGTTGCGGTAGAGCAGGGCGGAGACCCAGCGCAGGTCGATCGCGTCGACCGCGACGGGGTTTCCGCCGTAGACAAGACCGCCGAAGGCCGCGTTGTCGCTGATGGTGTCGACGATGGTACGGCCGGGAAGCTCGATGCGCGACGAGAGGATCTCGAGGGCCGGCACGACATACGCCGTCGCATCGAGCACGTCGAAGACCGTGACATCCGGCCCCTCGAGGGGCTTCGCGAGCGTGAAGGCGAGCTCCACCTCGATGCGCACGTTAGAGAAGCGGTCGTGCTCGATCACCGCACCGTTCTCGAAGACGGCGTCGGCGAAGATCGCGCCGTAGTCGGGCTCCGTGATGCCCGTCGCGACCTGCATGACCTTGGAGGTGAGGCCGATCTTGCGGCCGACGAGGCGGCGGCCCTGTTCCACACCGCGGCGCCGCCACTCGTTCTGCACCGCGTAGGAGTCCTCGACCGTCATACCGGGGTGGCGGGCGGTCAGCAGGGGCACGGTCGTGCGATCCCGCTCGGCCGCCGCAAGCTCGTCGGCGATCTCCGTGATCGTCTGGTCGTCGAGGGCCCTCACTTCTGCCGCTCCGCCTCGAAGCGCTCGCGCCACTGCGCGTTCATGGGAAAGAGACCTTCGATGGGTTCGCCCTCCGCGATGCGCGCCGCGATCCAGGCGTCCTGCTCCTCCTGAGCGAGAGCGCCGTCGACAACCTCCTCGGCGATCCCGGGCGGGATCACGATGACACCGTCGACGTCGCCGACCAGAATGTCGCCGGGCTGGATGCTCGCGCCACCGCAGGCGACCGTGACATCCGCCTCCCACGGGATGTGGCGTCGGCCCAGCACGGCCGGGTGGGCGCCTTTCGAGTAGACGGGAATGCCGACCGCCGCGACGGCGTCGTAGTCGCGCACCCCGCCGTCGGTGACGATGCCGGCGGCTCCCCGCGCGTGCGCGCGGATTGCGAGGATGTCGCCGAGGGTCGCCGAGCCGGTCTCGCCGCGCGCCTCGATCACGATGACCTCGCCCTCGCCGACGCTGTCGAAGGCCCGCTTCTGGGCGTTGTATCCGCCGCCGTGCTTCTCGAAGAGGTCCTCCCGGTAGGGGATGAACCGCAAGGTCTTGGCGGTGCCGATGAGCTTCTCGCCCGGGTGCATGGGGCACACGCCGTCAATCGAGACCTCGTTGAGCCCGTGCTTGCGAAGCTGGGCGGAGAGCGCCGCGGTGGGTGCCTGCTCAAGCTTCGCCCGGAGTTCCGGCGTCAGGATGGATCCGTTGCTGTTCATTCTCACTTCCTAATGCACGCCGAGGAACTGCTCGAGCGTTTCGGGGTTGGCCTTGAGGAGCGGTTCGTTCACAGTCTCGCCCGGGAACTCGCTCGCCTCGAAGAACCAGCGGTTGGATGCCGGCATCCCCCACAGCTGCGCACGTTTGGGGTTGCTCACATCCCAGCGGATCGGCACCTCCTCCAGGTCGATGAACTGGTAGTGCGTGGTGAAGAGCTCGATGCGGTGCTGGTCGGGGTCGCGCAGGTAGAGGAAGAGGGCGTTGCTGATGCCGTGACGGCCCGGGCCACGATCGATCTCCTGGCCGAAGCCCGTGGCGCCCGCCACGTCGGCGGCGTGAAGGAGAGCCGTGGCATCCGGAACCGTGTAGGCGAAGTGGTGCAGGCGCGGCCCGCGGCCGTTGGTGAAGACGAGGTCGTGAGTGTTGCCCTTGACCTCCATCCAGGTGCCCCAGAGCTCGTCGGTGCCGTCCTTCGCGGTGTACTCGGAGATGCGCATGCCGAGCGCGGTCCAGAAGTCCGTCGCGGCCTGCACGTCGTAGGTGACGCACTGGTAGTGGTCGAGCCGCTGGGGCGCGCCCGCGACGAACTCGTCGAAGTTCTGCATCTTGCGCTCGACGAGGCTCATTGACGACGTGAGCTCCATGTGCGTGCCGACCGCGTCGGTGAACTGGAGCGTAGGACCCTGCTCGTGCTTCTCGACCCGCTCGTGCTCGATGCCGGCGGCCTTGAAGTGCCTCTCGGCGGCGACGATGTCGTCGTCGGTGCGCACGCGGAGTCCCACGCGGTGGGCCTTCGCCTCGTCGGAACGCTCCAGCACAAGACTGTGGTGCGCCGACTCCTCGAGCCCGCGCAGGTAGATGGCGTTGTCGGTCTCCTCCGTGACGACGAGGCCGATCGTGTCGCGGTAGAAGTCGCGGCTTGCCTCCAGGTCGGTCACGCCGAGGCTGACGTGGCTGGCGCGGGTGAGGGTGAAGGGCGGGGTGAAGTTGGTCTTCGGCAGCATCGGTGCTCCAGGTCGTTCGGTGGTCGGCCCCAGCCTGTCATTCGCTCGTTCCTTCCGGGTACTACCGGTTTGCTGTAGCAGCCATAGGCCCAAGCTATGGCAGCCCGCGGGCTATGCTTCTGAAGCATGGAGCTTCGCCATCTCCGCTACTTCACCACCGTCGTCGAGGCAGGCTCCTTCACGGCCGCCGCCGCACGCCTGCACATCTCCCAACCGCCCCTCAGCGTCGCGATCGCCAACCTGGAGTCCGAGCTGGGCGTCACCCTCCTCACCCGAACGTCGCGGGGGGTCGAGCCGACGAGTGCAGGACGCTACCTGCTGGATGCTTCGAGTCGCGTCCTGGGTGAGATCGACGACATCGTCTCAGCCCTTGGCCGCTTCGGCGCCGGCACGAGCGGCTCCCTCACGATGGCGGTCGTCCCGACCCTCGCGTGGCATCGCCTGCCGACGCTCATCCGCGCCTCGGCTCGCGATGCGCCCGACGTGGAGATCCGCTTCGTGGACCCCCCGCCGTGGACGGCGATCGACATGCTGCAGCACCGCTCCGTCGACCTCGCGGCGATCATGGTCGCGGATGCCACGCGCTTCGCCGATCGCCACCGCGGCTCGCTCGACATCATCGACTGGGGGCCGATCCCCCTCGTGGCGGCCCTTCCCCCCGACGTGAAAGATGCGGCAGATCCGCTTCCCCTCACCGCCTTCGAGGGCGAGGTCGTGCTGCTCCCGCGCCGCACGGCGGCGGTGCCGAGCCTCCCGGAGGCCGTCGAGGCTACGTTCGAGAAACATGGGGTGACTCCCGCATCCATCCGCACGGTCGAGACTATCCAGACGTGCATCCCGCTCATCGAGGCGGGCGTCGCGCGGGCGATTCTCCCGGACCCTGACAGTGCCAGCCTCTCCCGCTTCGACTTGACGGTGCGCCGGCTCGAGCCGGAACCCGAGCCGCTGCGTGCGCTCGTGCTCGCGCGGCCCGACTCCTCGCGCAACCCGACGATCGCGCGCCTCCTGGAGCGCTTGCGCTACCCGCGTCCCTGATCGGGCGGCGGCTCGCCCGCCCCGCACGCCCTGATCGGGCGGCAGCTCGCCCGCCCCGCACGCCCTGATCGGGCGGCAGCTCGCCCGCCCCGCGTGTTCCCTTGCGGAGGAGATTTCGCGCGACACGCCGAGCCGCAGCATCCGCCGCCGGCGCGTCGCGCAGAATCTCCTCCAGAACGCGGGCGTCGGAGGTGCGGCGGGCGGCGCGCGCTACTCAACCCGCGGGCTAGAGCTGCGCCAGGTACGCCTTGCCGTAGTCGTTGCCGTTGGGCAGGCGCAGGGTCGTGTGCACGTGGAAGCGCGCCGGGAGGCGGTTGTTGAGCCACACGCCCGCGTGGTGGTCGAGCTCCGTGATGATGACGGGGCTGTGCACGCGGAAGTAGAAGGGCTGCGTGCCATCCGTGCCGCCGTACCAGGAGAAGTAGGTCTCCTCGAGGTGCGCGTCCACGTCGCGGAGGGTTGCCTCGCGCTGCGGCTCGACGAGCAGGAGCAGCGTGTCTTCCACGATCGCGCGCAGCAGCTCGCGCTGACGCTCCGTGAGGGCATCCGCCCGGATCCCCTCGTAGGGGATGACACGGTTGTCGCGGAAGGCTCCCGCCACGTGCCGCTCGTCCGCGGGGTGCAGTCGGCCTTCCGGCATCGCGGGGTCGAGCACGGAGTCGTACACGACGGCGACCTCGCGCTGCTCGTCACTGAACGACTGGGCCAGCTCGAGCGCGATGTTCTCGCGCTTCTCGAAGAGCGGCGGGCGCTCGCCGTCGGAGAGCGCGGGCTCGGCGCCGAGGAAGACGGGCGCGATGACGTGGCGGCCGGCGACCGTCACGAAGTTGAGCGCGACGTGGTGCCCGAAGAGCTGCCAGCCCCACGGGTCGTCCGTTGACGGCGTGCCGAAGATCGAGAACCAGTAGCTGCGGTCGTTCATGATGCGCGGCAGGTCGACGAGTTCGCCGAGGAAGCCGTTGAGCGCCATCGCCTCGTGCACACGCTCGTAGCCCTCGGGGCTGAGCGAGGCGCGCACGATCGCGAGCGCGGCGTCGACGATCTCATCCGGCAGCGTCTCAAGGCGCAGTCCCACCCTGTAGACGACGAATTCGGGGTTGCTCCACGCGCGCCACTCGGGGGCGTCGAGCGGGTACGAGACCTGCTCCCGCTGTTCGTCGCTCAGGAGCGACAGCATCCGCTCGGCGGCCGCGACCAGGTCGGGGTCAGGGGCGGTCGGATGCAACGGGTGAACGCCCTCACGCACCGAGCCGTCACTCGTGACCCCGACGAAGGGCTCCCGGTACAGGCCGTCCCAGTAGTCGAGCAGCTCGCGCAAGAAGGGGGCCTTCTGGCGGTCCTCCGCGAACTCCTCGAAGTCCATGCCACGGCTTTCCGCGAGCTTGGGGTCGTCCAGGTCGATGAGGTGGGCGCGGTAATTGTGGGTCGGAAGCTCGATGGCCCCCTCCCGCCCGGTCACCCGGGCGGAAGAGAAGTAGCCATCGATGTCGGCGTCGTTGCTCATGTGCGGCGGTGCTAGATGGGGAGGTTGAACATGCGCTTGGCGTTGCCGTAGAGCACTGCCTCGCGGTCGGCGTCGCTGATCTCGAGCTCGTTCTTGATGAACTCCACGCCCTGGCTCATCCAGCTGTAGAAGACGGGGAACGAGGAGCCGAACATGTAGTGGTCCGCGCCGTTGATCTTGAGCGCCGCCTCGACCTGCACCTTGCCCCACGAGTGCGGGTGGGTCATGTCGTAGTAGATGTTCTCCTCGAGGTACTGCTTGATCTTCTCGCCACCGGTCGGGTCGAGCCGCTGCATCGCCTCTGTCTTGGTGGTCGCGTGCGGGGTGAGGAGCGCGGTGTTGGCGAACCAGTTGCCGCCCATCATGGTGTGGATGAAGCGCAGGCCGGGCATCCGGTCGAACATGCCACTGAAGAGCTCGCGACCGACGGCGACGCCCTGGTCCATGATGCGGCCGTACTCGCGACGCAGGTTCGTGTAGTCGATGACCGACTTGTATTCGACGGGCAGCGGCGTGTGGTGCACGATGACGGGGACGTCGAGCTTCTCGATCACCTTGAGGTAGGGCTCGAAGACCTCGTCGTCGAGGTAGAGCTGGCCGTAGTGGCAGGCGAGCTGCACGCCCACGGCGCCGAGCTCCTTGACCGCGCGCTCGAGCTCGTAGATGTTCTCCTTGCCGCCCCACGGGGGAACGCACGCGGTGGCGAAGAGGCGGCCGTTCGACTTCTTCACGATCTCGGCGGCGTTGTCATTGACGGCCTTGCACGTCTCGAGGCCGAGCCACTCCTGCCAGACGGGCACACGCATGATGCCGTAGTCGACACCCGCCTCGTCCATGGCGGCGAGCTTGGACTCCGCGGAGTAGTCGCCCTCGATGTAGTTGAGGTTCTGGTAGCCCTTGGGCTTTTCGAGGATGAGCTGCTTCTTGCCGCTCTCCATGGTGATGACGCTGGCGATCTCGCCGAAGCCGCGCGGTGCGCTGTTGAGGAAGCCGTTCAGGATCTTCTCGTTCGTGAAGAGGTCCTCGGGCAGGTGATGGATGTTGATATCAACGACGGTCATTGTCGGATTCCTGTTCTCTCGCTGAGGACGGCGACGTCCGCGAACAACCCTAGGGTGAGGGCCTACGGAGGCATGCACACTCCCGTGCACAGTTATGTTGCAGCGATCGACATGCGCCCGAGGCATCCGTCTGGCTAGCGTGAGGGCGTACCAAGACCCGACGATGACGTTCGGCGAGTCCCGCCATGACGCAAGGAGGCGTACATGCAGAAAAAAGCAGCACTAGTCAGATCCACCGTCCCGCTGGCCCTCGCGGGCCTTCTCCTCGCGGGCTGCTCCGCGGGCGAGCAGTCCCCCGAGCCGGCTGACTCCGACGCGACTCTCCGCGTCAACTTCGGTCAGTTCCCCGAGAACTGGTCTCCGGGCCAGGAGATGGAGGGCGGCCCGCTCCGCATTCCGTACGAGACCCTGCTGGCACCCGCCGTCGACGGCGAGCCGCAGCCCTTCCTCGCAACGGAGTACGAGCTGACTGACGAGGCCATCACCCTTACCCTGCGCGACGACGTGACCTTCCACGACGGCGAGCCCTTCAATGCGGAGGCGGTCGCGACCAACGTGGAGTTCGTTAAGAACAGCGCCACCGCCTACGCGGGCCCGCTCCAGGCCATCGAGTCCGTCGACGTGGTTGACGAATTCACGGTGCGTCTGAACCTCGTGGCGCCGACGCCGTCGATCGCGAACACGCTCACGACGCGCGTTCTGCCGATCGGCAGCCCCGCCGCGATCGAGGACGGCTCCATCGCGCAGACGCCCGTCGGCACCTCGCCTTGGGCCTACGACGAGGAGCAGTCGGTGCTCGGCACCCGCATGATCTTCTCCGAGTTCGAGGACTACTGGGGCGAGACGCCCGGCTTTGCGAACATCGAGCTCGTCGCGATCGAGGAGGCGGAGTCGGTGGCGGCGGCCCTCACGAGCGGGGAGATCGACGTCAGCGATGTCGAGCCCGATGTGTTGCCGCGCTTCGAGGGCACCAGCATCGAGACGCTTCAGTACCCCGCCATCCGCAACAACCTCTTCTTCTTCGACCGCGGCCCCGGTGGCGTCTTCGAAGACGTGGAGCTGCGTCAGGCCGTCTGCACCGCGATCAACGTGCAGCAGCTCGCCGAGATCGAGTCGGACATCCTGGCGGCGAAGCAGCACTTCGCCGAGGGTGAGGTCGGCTACAACCCCGACATCACCGGTTACCCGCACGACCTCGACGAGGCACAGGACCTCTACGCCGAGGCGGGCAGCCCGAGCGTGCAGCTCGACATGGTGGCGGCGCCCTACAACGCTCAGCAGATCGAGATCTTCATGACTCAGGCGAGCGAACTGGGTGACTTCAACGTGAGCGTGCAGACCCTCCCCCCGCCCCAGTACAACAGCGAGTGGAACTCCGGCCGCTACGCGCTCGGCCTGTCGAGCAACGACGAGTCGACTCCCTTCGAGTGGTACAGCGCCTGGTTTGCAGCGGATGCCCCTGGCAACCCCGCCGGCGTCGAGAGCGACGAGCTCCGTGCCGCTGCTGACGCCGCGATCGCGGCCGGCTCCAGCGAAGAGGCGGACGCACTCTGGGCCGAGGTGACGAAGATCATCGCGGACGAGGCGCTGACCTGCGCTCACGCTCGCGGCCTGGAGACGCTCGCCTGGAACACCGAAACCGTGTCCGGAGTCGACGCCCCCGATGAGCTCTGGGAGCCCAAGCTCGTCAACTTCCGCGAGCTCACGCCCGCTCAGTAATCCGCAATACACGCACCACCGGTAACGAAACCCAGCAATGACAATCACCACTACACCCCAGGGCGGGTCGGGAGAGGCGGCCGATAGCCGATGCTGAAGCTCATTCTCTCCCGCCTCGCCCTGGCGGTCCCCCAGCTGCTCCTCCTCTCGTTCTTCGTGTTCCTTCTCACCTACCTGGTGCCGGGCAGTCCTGCCGCGGCGGTGCTGGGCGCTGCGGCGACACCGGAGAGCATCGCCCGAGTCGAGGCGCAGCTGGGGCTCGATCGCCCCTTCTTCGACCGACTGGTGGACTATTACGTGGGAGCGTTCCAGGGCGACTTCGGAACCTCCTACGTCTCCGCCCGCCCTGTCACGGAGCTCTTCGCGGAGCGTCTTCCCGCCACGATTTCCCTCATGGCCGGTGGCATGGTGGTCACGGTCATCATCGGTCTCGGTCTCGGCCTGATCGGCGGCACCAAGGCGGGCTCTCTCCGCGACCGCATCGCCACGGGGATGTCCTCGTTCACTATGGCCGTGCCGGAGTTCTGGATCGGCATCGTGCTCGTGCTCGTCTTCGCGGTGCAGCTGCGGTTGGTGCCCGTCGTCTCATACGTGCCCATCCAGGTCGATCCGGCCCGCTGGCTACAGGGGATCATCCTGCCCTCCATAGCCCTCGGCATCGCGGGCGCCGCTCTCATCGCACGGCAGACCCGCACCGCCATGGCGGAGGCGATGGCCGCCCGCTACGTCGATTCGCTGATGGCGGCTGGCGTCTCGCGCCGCAAGGTCATCTTCACCTATGCCTTCAAGAACGCGCTCGTGCCCGTGCTGTCGGCGACCGGCATCGTCGTGAGCATCATGCTCGGCGCGAGTTTCGCAATCGAGAAGGTGTTCGCCTTCCCCGGAATCGGGAGCCTCATGCTTCGCAGCGTGACGGGCAAGGACTTCGCCGTCGTGCAGGGCGGCGTGCTGCTCATCGCGACCATGATCATCCTCGTCAACCTGATCCTCGACATCTCCTACGGACTCATCAACCCGAAATCGCGGCCCCAATGAGCGAGACATTCACCAGCAACTTCCACTCCGTCGAGGCGGCACCTCCCCAGCGCAGCACGAATCTGGGCCGCATTCTCGCCCGCGTGCGTCGGCAGCCGGCCACCCTGATCTCCTTCGGGTTCATCGTGCTGCTCGCCGTCGTCGCGGTCACCGCGCCCTGGCTCGCGCCGCTCGACCCGACGGCCTCCGACTTCGACAGCGTCCTACAGCCGCCGTCGGCTGAGCATCTGCTCGGCACCGACGATCTGGGGCGCGACCAGTTCAGCCGCCTCCTCTTCGGCACCCAGATCGTGCTGCTCGTCGCCCTCGGCGCCGTCGTGGTCGCCGCCGTGCTGGGCGTGCCGCTCGGTCTCGTCTTCGGCTTCTACGGCGGCTGGTGGGACCGCATCGGTATGCGCTTCATCGATATGGCGCAGGCGCTGCCCGGCATGCTGATCGGCCTCACCGTCATCACGATCTTCGGACGCAACATCTTCATTCTGATGATCGCGATCGGCTTGATCTTCGCTTCAGCCTTCGCCCGCGTCACGAGGGCGACAGTGCTCGGCGAGCGTGGCAAGCTCTACGTCGAGGCGGCCGAGGTCGCCGGTCTGCGCAAGCCGCAGATCATCTTCGGCCAGGTGTTCCCCAACCTCATCGGCCCCATGATCACGCAGGCCGCCGTGTTCCTCGGCTCGGCCATCATGATCGAGTCGGCGATGAGCTTCCTCGGCATCGGCCTTGACAGCGACACGCCCTCCTGGGGCGCCATGCTCAGCCTCGCCGTGGAGAAGCAGAACGTCGCTCCCTACCTGACGTGGCCTCCTGGCATCGCGATCATCCTCACGGTGCTCGCGTTCAACGTCTTCGGCGACGGTCTCAACGACGCCCTGACGGGCGAGAAGCGGCGCAATGCGCCTCGCATCCGCGGGGGTGCCCCACGGGCGGCCCTCTCGACTGCGGCATCGCGGGCGACCCAGACGGCGGATGCTGCGACCGGCGCGACCTCGCAGGCCCTTGTGCTCGAGGCGCGCGATGTCACGGTCGCTCTGAACCGTCCCTCCGGGGAGCAGGTGAACCTGGTTTCGGGCGTGAGCGTCTCGGTGGGCAAGGGTGAGGTCGTGGGCCTCCTGGGTGAGTCCGGCTCGGGCAAGTCGACCTTCGCGCGCGCCGTGCTCGGGATGCTTCCGGCCGGCACCTGGTTGGCCGACGGCACCATCACACTGGCGGGGGAGGAGATCTCCCACCGCTCGGCCAAGGAGCTGCGGCACATCCGAGGCGACCGTCTGGGCGCGGTCTTCCAGGATCCGATGTCCGCACTCTCGCCCGTGCACACCATTGGCGCTCAGCTCATCGAGCCCCTGCGTATCCACAAGGGGATGTCGCGCCCGGCGGCCCGTGCGCGGGCTGTCGAGCTACTCGAACGCGTGGGTGTCAAGAACGCCGCGGGTCGGCTCGACGACTACCCCCATCAGTTCTCGGGGGGAATGGCCCAGCGCGTCGCGATCGCGATGGCGCTGGCGGCGGAGCCCGAGTTGCTCATCGCCGACGAGGCGACGAGTGCGCTGGACGTGACGACGCAGAGCCAGGTGCTCGACCTCATCCTGGATCTCAGGGACGAGTTCGGCATGGGCGTGCTCATGATCACCCACAGCCTGGGCGTCGTGGCGGAGACCTGCGATCGCGCGGCCGTCATGTATCGCGGGCGAGTCGTGGAGACGGCCGGCGTCGAAAAGCTCTTCGACAACCCGGAGCATCCCTACACGGCGGCGCTTCTCGCCGCCAACCCGGTCAATGCGGTCGGTCAGGACCGGCTCGCGACGATCGACCCCGAGTTGCGCGCTGTGATCGACGCGTCGATTGACGCCCAGGCAAAGAAGGAGGCAGTGCGATGACGGTGTCGATGAACGACCGCCCCCTTCTCGAGGTGAGGAACCTCGCTGTGGGGTACGAAGCGCGCGGCACCTGGCCGTTCGGCACGCGCACCGTCAAGGCAGTCGAGGGCGTGAGCTTTGACATCCGTCCGGGGGAGACCCTGGGGCTCGTCGGAGAGTCCGGCTCTGGCAAGAGCACGACGGGACGCGCGATCCTTCGGCTCCTCCCGGTGCTTGAGGGCAGCATCCGCTTCGACGGCCAGGATCTGTCTGACTGGGGCAAGCAGACGCCGCTGTCGTACCGCAAGCAGGTGCAGGCGGTGTTCCAGGACCCGAGCGCCTCGCTGAACCCGCGCCAGCTGGTGTCGCATGCGATCGAGATGACTTTGCGGCGCCATGGCGTGACGAAGCGGAGCGAACTGCACGAGCGCTCCCTTGCGGCCTTTGAGATGGTGGGGCTCTCAGGCGACCACCTTGGCCGCTTCCCCAATGAGCTCTCGGGTGGCCAGCAGCAGCGCGTGGCGATCGCTCGCGCACTCGTGCTGGAACCGCGGCTTGTGGTCTGCGACGAGGCGGTCAGCGCGCTCGACCTCTCCACGCAGAGCCAGATCATCAACCTGCTCTCCGACCTCCAGCAGCTCACGGGGGTCAGCTACCTCTTCATCGCCCACGACCTCGGTGTCGTCAGGCACATCGCGCACCGGGTCGGGGTCATGAATCACGGCAGCCTCGTGGAGCTGGCCGAGACGGAGGAACTTTTCGCCTCGCCGAAGAATGCCTACACGCAGCGCCTGCTCGACGCGACGCCCGCCGCGCACCCCGCGGGTCGTGAAGAACGCCGCGCGCATCGACTGGCGAGCAGAACGGCGCCCGCCGCATGAGTGCGGCTCAGGACATGAGGTCGGTCGCGCAAGAGAGTAGGCTCCATGCGGACAGGGCAGTCACGTCGACCGGGGGTCCTGCCAACGAACGCTCGAGAGAGGGTGGGTGTGGACCGTCTTGTCGTGATGAAGACGCTCGCCGCGGTCGCCCGATCCTCGACATTCAGCGGAGCAGCCTCCGAACTCGGAATCTCGCCCTCCCTTGTCTCTCGCCATGTGGCGGATCTGGAGAGCCAGGTGGGTGTGCGTCTCGTCAATCGCACGCCGCGCTCCGTGACACTCACGCCAGCGGGCTTCGAGTACGCGGCGTTCGTCGAGCGGATACTCCAGGAGATCGAGGACACCGACGCTCAGCTCGCCGGGAGGCAACACACGGCGGAGGGGCAACTCTCGGTCATCTGTCCCAAATGGATCGGCTCGCTCGACCTGGGAGCGGCGATAGCGGCCTTCGTGAAGGAGCATCCGCGCATTCGCGTTCGCATGGAGCTGGGCGGTATCTCAGACCGTCTCTACGACTTCCTCGATCGGGGCTTCGACGTGGCATTTCATGCGCGCGACCCGCGGGACTCCCGCGTGAGAGTGCGACGGGTCTCCGAGCTGCCGTTCATGCTTGCGGCATCCCCGGAGTATCTGGCGGAGCGGGGCACGCCTTTGACGCCTGCCGACCTTCAGCAGCACACCCTTATCAGTCATGTGAGCGACCCCGTCTGGCGCTTGGGCATGGGCGAGGAGCAGGTGACGGTGAAGGTGCACGATCCGATCGTGGCCACCAATGCCTATCTCGTGATGGAGCAACTGGTCGAGTCGGGCAGCGGCATCGCGCTCATCCCGCGCCGACCGGCCCTGCCCGCTCTCGCGTCCGGGGCGATCGTCGAGGTGCTGCCGCAGCTGCCGCCCCCACCGCGCTCACTGTATGCGGTGCACGGCCCGGGCGGTCAGACGCCCGAGCGAGTCAAGGTGTTTCTCGACTTCATGACGGATTGGTTCCGGCGGGGCGAGACCGGCTGACGGCTGTCGCGTCCTCGCCGCTGAGGGGAGGACGCGCATGACCACTCGCGACATCGAATACAGTCACGACGGCACCCGGATGATCGGGTACCTCTCCGCACCGGAGGGGGCGCAGGGCCGACCCGGCATCCTGCTCATTCACGACGCCTTCGGCCTCAGCGACGACATGAAGCAGCTGGCTGAGCGCTACGCCGGCCTCGGCTTCGCCGTGTTCGCCGCTGACGTGTGGGGCGAGCGCACGACTCCGACGAGCGAGCCGGAGATCGGCCCGCTCATCGGGGCGATGGTGGGTGACCGCCCGCGCTGGCTCGCCCGCATCCGCGCGGCGCATGAGGCGTTCGAAGCTCAGCCGGAGGTCGATGCCGACTCGATCGTGGCCATCGGCTACTGCTTCGGCGGCTCCAGCGCGCTCGAGCACCTGCGCACGGGCGGCAGACTGCGCGGTGTCGTCGCCGTGCACGCCGGCCTTGACCTGCTCGCCCCCGGCTGGGAGGCGGCCACAGCATCCGCCAGCGTGCTCATCTGCACGGGTGCCGAGGATCCCATGGCGACGGATGCGATGCGTGCCGAGCTCCAGGCGGGCCTGAGCGGTGCCGGCATCGACTGGGAGCTCGATCTCTACAGCGACACCGTGCACGCCTTCACCAACCCGAAGTCGGCCCACTCGCCGAACCCCGCCGTCATCGCCTACAACCCCCGTAGTGCGAAGCGCTCGTGGCAGGCGACAGAACGTTTTCTTGCAGAGCTTTTCCCCAGTACAGAAGGAGCACCACATGCTTGACATCGCCATCATCGGAGCCGGCCCCGGCGGTCTGGGCACGGCGTTGCGCCTGCACCAGAAGGGCTTCCGCCCGACCATCTACGAAACCGTTCAGGAGCTCAAGCCGCTCGGTGTCGGCGTCGACATCAAGGTCTACGGCACGAAGGAGATCGAGGAGCTCGGCCTGCTCGACGAATTCCGTGCCATGTCGGTCGACGCGGTCGACTCGATCTTCTACAACCACTATGGCCAGGAGATCTACGCCGAGAAGTGTGGCGTGCACATGGGCTACCTGCACGAGCAGCGCTTCGTGCACCGCGGCGAACTGCAGATGATGTTCTACCGCGCCGTGATCGAGCGTCTCGGCGAGGACGCCGTCAAGCTCGGTCACCGGGTGACGGGCTACACGCAGGATGCTGACAGCGTCACGCTCGACATCGTCCACGCCGACGGGCGCAGCGAGCGGGTGACGCACGAGGCCGTCATCGCGGTCGACGGCATCAAGTCGCCCATCCGCAAGCAGATGCATCCGGAGCTCGCCGAACCCGAGTACTCGGGCATCACGATGTACCGCGGCACGACCCTGCGCGAGCCGATCCGCAACGGGCACACCATCCTGCACATCGGCGACCCGCGCATCTCGACCATGATCATCTACCCCATCGCCGACAACTTCGAGGGCAGCGGCAAGCAGCTGATCAACTGGGTCGTCGAGGTCGAGGCCGAAGAGACGATCGAGGACTGGAACCAGCTCGGCTCGATCGACGACGTCATCCCGCTCTACGACACGGTCGACATCGACTACTTCGATGTGCAGCAGCTCATGCGAGACGCCCGCGAGGTGTACCTCTTCCCGCTCATCCGCCACTACCCGCTCGACAACTGGGTCGACGGCCGGGTCGTGCTGCTGGGCGATGCTGCCCACGCCATGTACCCGCGCGGCGGCAACGGCGTGTGCCAGGCCATCGTGGACGCGCGTGTCATCGCGGAGAAGCTCGCGGAGGTCGACGACCCGCACGAGGCGTTCAAGGCGTACGACGACGAGCGGCGGGTGCCGGTCAACCGCATCGTCGACAACATGCGTGGCGAGGGCTACGAGGTCATCCGCCGGATGGTCGCCGAGCGCACGGAGGGCAAGCCCTTCGACGACATCGAGAAGGTGCTGCCGCTCGCCGAGGCCGACGAGATCTTCAGCAAGTACCACGCGCTCGTCGGCCAGCCGCGGCCCGGCTTCGAGGCCGGCGAGGCGACGGGCTACCGCACTTGGGGGGAGACGAAGTAATGGATCTCGGACTCATGGGGCGCAGGGCCTTTGTCGCTGCATCCTCGCAGGGCCTCGGTTATGCGTGCGCCCGCTCGCTTGCCCGCGAGGGCGTCGCGGTCACCCTCAACGGGCGTGACGAGGTGAAGCTCGCGGCGGCGGTGGAGCAGCTCCGCGGCGAGGTTCCCGAGTCGCGCGTCGATTGGGTCGCCGCAGACCTCACGACCAGCGAGGGCATCGCCGCGATCGTCGCGGCTGTCCCCGCCGTCGACATCCTCGTGACCAACAATGCGGGTCCTGCGCCGGGATGCCTCGACGACTGGGACCCGGATGCGCTCATCGGCGCTCTACGCGCCAACATGATTCCCGCCGTCGAGCTCATGCGGGCCTACATCCCGGGGATGCGCGAGCGGCGCTTCGGGCGCATCGTCAACATCACGTCGGCGATGGTCAAGAGTCCGGCCTACGACATGGGTCTCTCGACCTCCGCCCGCGCCGCCCTCACGGCGATCAGCAAGTCGATCAGCAACGACGTCGTCGCCGACAATGTGACGGTCAACAACCTGCTGCCCGAGCGTTTCGACACTCCCCGGCAGGACTTCATGGCCGAGCGGATGATGGCGGCTCAGGGGATCGACCGCGACGAGGCCCGCCGCCGCATCGCGTCGACGATCGCGGCAGGCAGGCTCGGCCGCCCGGAGGAGTTCGGCGATGCCTGCGCCTTCCTCTGCAGCGCGCAGTCCGGCTACGTGTCCGGGCAGAACCTGCAGCTCGATGGCGGTTCCTACCGAGGGATCGTATGAGCGCGGTGCAGCACGCCGACGCCGAGATCAGGGAGCAGGTGCTCGCGCTTGAGGAGCGCCGGCGCCGCGCGCTCATCGACGTGGACATGGCCGAGCTCGACGCGATCTTCGACGACAGCCTCGTGCACATCCATGCGCCAGGCCTCACGCAAAACAAGGCCGAGCTGCTCGAGCACATCGAGCGTCGCCGCTCGTTCATCGACATCACGAGGGAAGACCTCCAGGTGCGCGTGATCGGCGATGTGGCAATCCTCACGGGGCGCCTGACGAACCGGATGCGTCAGCCTGAGGGTGCACCCGGTGACGAGCGGACGCTCGACGGGATGGCGACCCAGGTGCTGCACCGCTCTGCCGACGGTTGGCGCTTCGTCAACTTCCAACTCACCCCCTTTCAGAGCCACTAAGGAATCCCCATGAAGATCGCTCGCTTCCACGCCGGAGACGGCGTCTCCCGTCTCGGCCGTGTCGACGGCGACCGCGTCACCGACATCTCCGACGTCCCCGGCGTCGGCACATCGCTTCGCGCGATCCTGCCGGTGCTGCCCTCCCTAAAGGAGGCAGTCGTCTCCGCCGATGGCGCGAGCCACGCGCTCGCTGACGTCGTGCTCGAGGCGCCCATTGACAGCCCGCAGAAGTACCTCGGCATCGGCATGAACTACGCGAAGCACGCGGAGGAGGCGGCCCAGGCGGGCATCCCCATCCCGAGCAACCAGCTCTGGTTCAACAAGCAGGTCTCCTGCATCGGCGGGCCCTTCGACGACATCGTGAAGCCGAGTGTCTCGGAGGAGCTGGACTACGAGATCGAGCTGGGGGTCGTGATCGGCCAGAAGTGCCGCCACGTCTCTGTGGAGAACGCCCGCTCGGTCATCGCCGGTTACCTCGTGACGAATGATGTCTCGGTGCGAGACTGGCTGCAGAAGCGCTCCCCCACGTTCACGCTCGGCAAGTCCTTTGACACGCACGGCCCCATCGGGCCGTGGCTGACGACGGACGACGAGATCGCCGACCCGCTCAACCTGAGCATGCAGCTCACGGTCAACGGCGAGGTTCGCCAGAGCCACAAGACCGACGACATGATCTACGACATCTACGAGCAGATCGCGTACCTCACCCAGGTCATGACGCTCATGCCCGGCGACATCCTGGCGACGGGAACGCCCGCCGGTATCGCCGCCCCCACGGGCAACTGGCTCAAGGTGGGCGATGTCGTCCGGGCCGAGATCGACGGTCTCGGCGCGATCGAGAATCGCGTCGTCGCGGAGGCCTGACATGCCGCCCCGCAGGCAGAGCATCTACCTTCCCGGCTTCAGTCACAGCAACCCCATCCCGGCGGCGAGCAGGATTGGCCCGTTCCTCTACTCGGGCGTGCTGACGGGTCGCACTGCTGGGGGCGAGATGCCGTCGACGCTCGATGAGCAGTGCGCCAACGTCTTCGCCCACGTCGCCGAACTGATGGAGGCAGCGGGCGGCAGCACCGACGACATCGTGAAGATGACGTTCTGGTTGGCCGACTACCGCGACCGCGACGCGCTCAACCGCGAGTGGCTGGCGATGTTCCCGGACGCCGCGAGTCGCCCCGCCCGTCAGGCGATGGCGGCGCAGCTCGACGGCGGCTCACTCATGCAGTGCGACCTCGTGGCGGTGCTGCCGGAGGAGTAGTTTATGCTCCTTGCCGCTCCCTTCGAGGTGCGGGCGGGCTAGCCAGCAGGGCTGAGGGCGGATGCCTCGAGGTTGTCGGTCACGATGCCGTCGACTCCGAGGTCGAGGAGCGAACGCATGGCATTCTCGTCGTTCACCGTCCACGCGTAGAGCGGCATGTCCCGCGCGTGGGCGGCCTGCACCATCTCAGGGGTGATCGACGACTGTTCGATGACCAGGAAGTCGCAGTCGATGTCGGGCAACTCGCCCTGGAGCATGGCAATCGTGAGCCCGGTGTCGAGCTCGGGGTGCTCGCGTTCCAGCTCCCGCACGGTGGCGGGGTCGAGGGAGTGGAACATGTTGCCCTCGAGACCGTCGATCTCCTCGAGCTCCTCGATGACCTGGGTGGGGAAGTCACCGACCTCGTGCCCGGTGAGCTTCAACTCGATCAGCAGCGGCAGACCCAGTTGCTTCGCCCGAAGCACGTAGTCGGTCATGGTCGGAATCGCATCGCGCTGGCCGTGCATCTCGATGATCGTGCTCGTCACCTCGTCGGTCGTCATCTCGTAGACGTTCCGCGGCACGCCGGCGAGCACGGCGAGATTGCTGTCGTGGCTCGCCACGATCCCGCCGTCGCCGGTCTGCATGACGTCGACCTCGACGAAGTCCGGCTCGTGCGGCGCTGCTGCCTCGAGGCCGAGGATCGTGTTCTCGGGCCCGCCGCTGACGAAGCCTCGGTGGGCGATGACGAGGGCGTCCTCCTGCTCAGGCTCGTGGCCGTCGGCAGCGACGTAGGGGGTGACGACGGATGCTCCCGTGCTGAGCGCGACGACCGCCGTGAAGGACGCGGCGGCGACGGCGGGCGAGGTGCGATGCCGCTGCGGGGACGGGGGAGCGGCGCGCAGGGTGCCGACGAGGGCGAGGCCCGCCGCGACGGCGGCGATCACCATGAGGGCGTCGGTGAGGATGCCGGCATCCGGCGGAACCACCCGCGCGAAGAGTGCGATCGCGGCGACGACCAAGGTCATGCGCCAGTGGTCTCGCAACCAGCGCCGGGGCCCGCCGAGAGGGTCGCGCCCCCGAGCCAAGATGACGAGGGAGGCGAACACGGCGAGGGCGACGGCCGTGAGGCCGAGCACCCAGAGCGCGCCCGTGTGCGGCGTCTTCAGGAACTCGCGGCCGATGAAGGGCGGCAGGGCGATGTCTCGTGTCACGGGGGCGAAGACGGGCACCCGAAGGATCGGGGAGAGGAAGGTGATCGGGAGGATGAAGAGCAGGGACCGCCGCCACCTCCAGGTGCGGATCGTTGCAAGCGCGCCTCGGGCGATGCGGCGGGGGTCGCGGGATGGCTCCGCGGCGACCGTGAGGATCGTGGCGGTCCAGAGGAGGGCGCCACCGCAGGCCAGGAGAAGCGCCGCGGCGGCAGCAGGCCATGACTCCGGCACCGCGAGGAGCGCTGGCAGGGCCTCCGGTGTGAGGGCAGGGATCCTCGCTTGGGCGAGTGCCGCGTCAAGCAGGGCACCCGCGGCCGGTCCCACCGCTCGGGCGAGCAGCACATAGAGCGCCCAGAGCAGCAGCCAGCATCGCAGGGGAACGCCGAGGAGGCCGCCGAACGTCTGCGCGAGGGCGCGGCTTTGCTGCGCGGAGCGGGTTGGCACGTGCTCTCCTCTCGTTCTACCCGGGCCGTCCACATGCTAGGCCCGCCCCCGGCGCGCAACATTCAGAGGATGCTCGGTCACGGCGCTCACCGCGGGGAGAAGGAATGGTTCACCGGCTGACACCGCGAGCCGGACTACTGTGGTGGCATGACGGACCTGGCGCCCGAATCCACCGCAGAGCCCGGGGTCCCCACGCCTCCCCCAGCCGCGCCGAGTGGCCCGCCCGCCCTCCACATCGAGGGCCTGCGCAAGTCCTTCGGCGCCAAGCGCGCGGTCGACGGCCTGGGCCTCACGGTGCCGACGGGCTCCTTCTACGGCCTCGTCGGGCCGAACGGCGCGGGCAAGACGACAACACTGTCGATGGCGACGGGGCTCCTGCGCCCGGATGCCGGCACCATCACGGTGCTCGGAACCGACGTGTGGCGCGAGCCCGTCAAGGTCAAGTCCCTCGTGGGCGTGCTGAGCGACGGGGTCGAACTCTTCGACCGGCTCACGGGAGAACAGCTCGTGACCTATCACGGGCTCCTCCACGGGATGGACCGCGCCACCGTCGTGCAGCGCACCGCCGACCTGCTCGAGCTCCTCGACCTGCAGGGCACGGGCGGCACCCTCGTCGTCGACTACTCGGCCGGCATGACCAAGAAGATCGCCCTCGCGTGCGCCCTCGTGCACGCCCCCCGCCTCCTTGTGCTCGACGAGCCTTTCGAGTCGGTCGATCCCGTATCGGCGGCGAACATCCGTGACATCCTTGAGCAGTTCGTGCGCGGCGGCGGCACCGTCATCGTCTCGAGCCACTCGATGGACCTCGTGCAGCGGATGTGCGATCACGTCGCCGTCATCGGCGCCGGCCGCGTGCTCGCGGCGGGCACGACGGAGGAGGTGCGGGCCGGGTCCTCGCTCGAGGACCGCTTCGTGGAACTCGTCGGCGGCCGCCGCCACAGCGAGGGGCCGGCGTGGTTGCACACCTCCTGAGGCTGAGGTTCCGCCTCCTCGCGAACGGGCTGATGCGCAATCCGTGGACCCTCGTCTCGGTCGTGCTCGGCGCCGGCTTCGGGTTCATGGCGCTCGTGGGAGTCGTCGCAGGGATGGCGGCTCTCTCCTTCGCGGAACCGCGCGTCGCGTGGACGGTCGCGGTGCTTGCGGGCGCCGTCACCGTGCTCGGCTGGGTGGTGCTGCCGATCGTGTTGCGCGGCATGGACCAGTCGCTCAGCGTCAGCAAGCTCCGCGGCTTCCCCATCCCGCCGCAGCGCCTGCTCGTCGCCCTGCTGGTGGTGGGGATGCTCGGCATCCCCGGTATCGTCACCCTCGTCGGCGCGCTCTCCACGACGCTCAGCTGGTTCGGCTCTCCCATCGCGCTCCTCGCGGCTCCCATTGCCGCCGTGCTCGGAGTCGTCACGTGCGTCGCCGCCTCGCGCGCCTTCGAGTCAGTCGGTGCGGCGCTCGCGGCAGGGCGCCGCTACCGCGAGGTCATGGGCGTCATCGTCTTCATCCCCGTCATCCTCGCGGGGCCCATCATCATCTTCGCCGGCAGTTCCCTCGCCGCTCTCGCCGAGGAGTTGCCGACGATCGCCCGAGTGATCTCGTGGACGCCCCTCGGTGCCGTCTGGTCCATCCCGGGCGATCTGGCGCTGGGGCGCCCCCTCGAGGCTCTCGCCAAGTTCGCCATCGCGCTCGCGACGATCGGCGTGCTGGCGCTGCTGTGGTGGCGCAGTCTCGCACGCCTCCTCGTGTCGCCGCCGACAGCATCCGCGAGTCACGCGCGCTCGAAGGGGCTCGGCATGTTCGCGATCTTCCCCGGCACGCCGACCGGTGCGGTCGCGGCGCGTGCCGCCGTCTACTGGCTGCGCGACCCCCGCTACGGCGGCTCGCTTGTCGTGCTGCCGCTCATCGCCGTCATCGCGGTCTTCCTTGCCGTGACCGAATCGACGTGGATGCTCGCAGTGCTGGGCCCCTTCGTCGCCGCAACTCTCGCAATCACCCTGTGCGCCGAGGTCTCCTACGACGGCACCGCCTTCGCCGCCCACCTCGCGACGGGCGTGAGCGGAGCCGCCGACCGTGCGGGTCGCGTCATTACCCTCGCGATCATCTCGGTGCCGGCGGTCGCGCTCGCGACGATCCTGCCGCTCCTGTACCTGGACAGCGCTGACGCGATCCCCGCAACCCTCGGCATCGGCTTCGGTCTGCTGTTCACGGGCTTCGGGGTGTCGAGCATCGCCTCCGCCCGCTTCCTCATGCCCGTGCCGGCGGCGGGCGAGAGCCCCTTCAAGACCCCGGCGGGTTCGACCGTCGGCGCCCAACTGCGGATGCTCGCCACCTGGGCCATCGTGTTCGCGTTGGCGCTCCCCGAGGTTGTGCTCGGTGTTGTCGCTATCACGACGGGGAACACGCTGCTCGGGGTCATCACGCTCGTGCTCGGCATCCTGCTCGGCTGCGCCCTCATGGTGGTCGGCATCCGTCTGGGCGGCGCGCTGCTCGAGCGTCGCGGGCCGGAGCTGCTCGCGGCCCTGCACAGGGCGCGCGGGGCCTGACGCGCGAGGCGTGCTTGCGCCCGAGCATCCGCCGGCAGCCTTGCCGTGCTCCTCGTCGAGTGGACGCAAATGCGTCTACCAGCTCGCCGCGAGGGCCCAGGAAGACGCATTTTCGTCCACTCGCGCGTTGTCCTCGCCCGCCGCCTGCCCGGTGCCCAGCCGCGCGGCCTGCGATTTCTGATGCACTTTCGTCGCGCCACGCCATGCAGGCCCGTCACTCACCGGCGCGTCGCCCGAAAACTGCATCAAAAACCGCAGCACAAAATTTCCACCCCCGTGTCGATTTCGCTTCGCCCCGTTCGACGCAATAGTGAGAGGGGCAATCGGCCCCACCGACATAGGGAGTACGAACAATGGCGAAGTACATGCTGATCATGCGCAACAGCGGCTCTGAGACGAACTTCGAAGACATGGACTTCGAGGCCGTCATCAACGCGATGGGCGCCTACAACGAGTCGATGATGAAGGCGGGCGTGCTGCTCGGTGGCGAGGGGCTGACGGATGCCGCGCAGGGCGCCGTCGTCGAGTTCACCGCCGAGGCACCCATCGTCTCCGACGGCCCCTACGGCGAGGTGCACGAGCTCTTCAACGGCTTCTGGACGCTCGAGGTCGCCACCCGTGAGGAGGCGATCGAGTGGGCCAGCCGGGCGCCGCTCGGCCCTGGCAACAAGATCGAGGTGCGCCGCATGACCGACGAGTCCGACTTCGCCGACTACTCCGACAACGAGTACATCCAGAAGGAGGAGGGCTGGCGCGAGGAGCTGGCCAAGAAGAGCCAGGCGTGACATGAGCCGCGACATCCACCGCTTGGTCGACGCCGTCTGGCGCATCGAGAGCGCGCGCATCGTCGCGACGCTCGCGAAGGTGACGGGCGACGTCGGCCTTGCGGAGGATCTCGCACAGGAGGCGCTCGTCGAGGCGCTCGAGCAGTGGCCGCGGGCGGGGGTCCCGCGGAATCCGGGCGCGTGGTTGACGGCGGTCGCAAAGCGTCGCGCGATCGATGCCTGGCGGCGCCGGGACGCCCTTGACGAGCGCTACCGGGCGATCGCGCACGACCTCGACGAGACGACGGATGCCGCGTGGGAGCCGATCGACGACGACGTGCTGCGGCTCGTCTTCACGGCGTGCCATCCGGTGCTCTCGCGCGAGTCGCAGGTCGCCCTCACGCTGAGGGTGGTGAGCGGTCTCACGACGGAGGAGATCGCGCGGATGCTGCTGGTGCCGGTCGCGACGGTGCAGGCTCGCATCACGCGGGCGAAGAAGACCCTCGCGGCGGCGCACGTGCCTTTCGAGACGCCCGAACCTGCGGAGTGGCCCGCCCGCCTCGCCGGGGTGCTCGGCGTCGTCTACCTCCTTTTCACGGAGGGTTACGCGGCGACGAGCGGTGACCGCTGGATTCGCGAGGATCTAGCCCGCGAGGCGTTGCGGCTCGGCCGCGTGCTGGCGGGCTTGGTCCCGCGCGAGCCCGAGGCGCACGCACTCGTTGCGCTTATGGAGTTCCAAGCGTCGCGCTTCGCCGCGCGCGTCGCATCCGATGGTTCCCCCGTGCTTCTCGCTGATCAGGATCGCGCCCGCTGGGATCGCGCCCAGATCGCTCGCGGTGTCGAGGCCCTGAAGCGGGCGGATGCTGCGGCTCGCGGTCGCGGCAGCTACGCGCTCCAGGCGGCCATCGCCCAGTGCCACGCCGTCGCGCCGAGCGTCGAGGAGACGGACTGGGAGCAGATCGTGATCCTCTACGAGGCGCTGGGGAGGGCGGCCCCGAGTCCCGTCGTCGAGCTGAATCGCGCGGTCGCGGTCTCGGTGGCGACAGGTCCCGCCACGGCACTGAGAATCGTGGACGCCCTGGCCGACGAGCCGGCCTTCCGCGGCTCGCACCTGCTGCCGAGCGTGCGGGGCGAACTGCTCGCGCAGTTGGGCCGCACCGAGGAGGCCCGTTCGGAGCTGCTCACCGCGGCGGGCTTGACCGCTAACGAGCGGGAGGCCGCGGTGCTTCGGAAGAAGGCCGCGGCTCTATCCCCTACACAGAGCGGAGCGCCGTAGCCGCCGCCTCAAGTGCACCCTCCGCGACCGCGAAGTAGGCCCACTTGCCACGCTGCTCGCGGGTCACGAGTCCGGCTTCGGTGAGCAGCTTCATGTGGTGCGAGACGGTGCCCTGCGAGAGGCCCACGGGTTCGGTGAGGTCGCAGATGCACGCCTCGCCGCCCTGACCGCCCGCGATGAGGGAGAGCAGGCGCACGCGGGTGGGGTCTCCCAGCGCCTTGAACACGCGCGCCAGCTGCTCGGCCTCGTCGGCCGTGATGGCGGAGGTGACGCTGGGGCTGCAGCACGAGGCATCCGCGGTGATGGTGGTCGGCAGGCTCACACCACGATTCTGCCACGCATTGACATTTTTCGATAGATGCGGGAGTCTCGTCACATCGAAATCCGTCAATTGGAGGAGACATGATGTCGGAGCTTCCCGTTGTCGTCGTCGGCGCTGGCCCTCAGGGTCTCGCCGCAGCTGCCCACCTACGCGAGCGCGGCCTTGACGCAATTGTACTGGAGCGCGGGCAGGGCCCGGCGGCCGCCGTGGCCGAGTGGGGGCACGTGCGCCTCTTCTCTGCCTGGCCCGAGCTGACGGATGCCGCGGCCAGGCGCCTGCTCGAGGCGCGCGGGTGGGCGGCTCCCCAGAGCGGTTACCCGACCGGCGCCGACTGGGTGCGCGACTACCTCGCGCCCCTCGCCGAGGCGCTCGGTGACAGCATCCGCTACGGCACGACCGTCACGGGCATCTCTCGCCTCGGGCGCGACAGGGTCGTCGACGATGGGCGCGACGGGCAGCCCTTCGTGCTCCACGCGCTCGACGGCGACGGCAAAGAGCTGCGGATGCTTGCCCGCGCGGTCATCGATGCGAGCGGCACCTGGCACCAGCCCAACCCAGCGGGCGCTGACGGCTACCCGGCTCTCGGGGAGAGGGCGGCGAGCGATCTGGTCTCATATCGAATTCCGGAAGACCTGTCGGCGTTCGCCGGTCGCCACCTTGCCGTGGTCGGCGCCGGGCACTCTGCGAGCCACACGGTGCTTCGCCTGGCGGAGCTCGCCCGCCGAGCGCCGGGCACGACCGTGACGTGGATGCTGCGGCGAGGCACGCCTGCGAACCTCTTCGGCGGCGGGGACGCCGATGGCCTCCCGGAGCGCGCCGCGCTCGGCGCTCGCGCCAAAAAGGTCGTCGACGAGGGACTCGTAACGCTCCAGACGGGTTTCAGGGTTTCCGAGCTGCGCGGGGCGGCCGACGCGCTCACAGTCATCGCCGGGGATGGCCGCGCTGTCGAGGGCGTGGCACACCTCTTCGCCCTCACGGGTTTCCGACCCGACACGGGGATGCTCTCGGGCCTTCGTATCCAGCTCGACCCTGCCCTTGAGGCTGTCGCGGGCATCGCCGACGAGATCGACCCCAACATCCACTCGTGTGGCACGGTCGCGGCGACGGGCGCGCGGCAGCTTCGGCAGCCGGAGGAGGGCTTCTTCATCGTGGGGGCCAAAAGCTACGGCCGCGCCCCGACCTTCCTTGCGCTGACCGGCTACGAGCAGGTGCGCAGCGTCGTCGCCGAACTCGCGGGAGATCGGGAGGCGGCTGCCCGGAACGAGTTGGTGCTGCCCGAGACGGGCGTGTGTGGCGGAGCGGGCGACTTTGGCGGTGGCAGTTGCTGCTCCCCCGCGCCACTGCAGATCGGACGCAGGCCGCTCTCGGTCAAGCCATTGACCCGTGCTTCGACATCCGTCAATATAGACCCATGTCGAAGCAAGGGGACCTGACGGCCGAACGCACACCCGTGGCATCCACCACCCGCAGGCTCTCGACGCTCGACCGCTGGCTACCGCTATGGATCGGTTTGGCCATGGTGGCCGGCCTCGCGCTGGGCCGCCTCGTCCCCGGCGTTTCGGAGGTATTGGCCCGACTCGAGGTCGGCGGGATCTCGGTGCCCATCGCACTGGGACTACTGGTGATGATGTACCCGGTGCTGGCGAAGGTGCGCTACGACCGGGTCGCAGCGGTCACGGGCGACACGAGACTGCTCATCTCCTCCCTCGTGCTCAACTGGCTCGCGGGGCCGGCGCTCATGTTCGCGCTCGCCTGGATCTTCCTGCCCGACCTGCCCGAGTACCGCACGGGCCTCATCATCGTGGGGCTCGCTCGCTGCATCGCGATGGTCGTCATCTGGAACGACCTCGCGTGCGGCGACCGGGAGGCCGCGGCCGTGTTGGTCGCGATCAACTCGGTGTTCCAGGTGGTGGCGTTCTCGCTTCTCGGTTGGTTCTACCTCACGGTCCTCCCCGCGTGGCTCGGCCTCGACACCCAGGGTCTTGAGATCTCGGTCGGCGAGATCGCGGTCAACGTGCTGATCTTCCTCGGAGTGCCCCTCGCCGCGGGGTTCGCCTCGCGTTTCATCGGAGAGCGCCGCAAGGGCCGCGCCTGGTACGAGGAGAAGTTCATTCCGCGCATCGGTCCGTGGGCGCTCTACGGCCTTCTCTTCACGATCGTGCTGCTCTTCGCGCTGCAGGGTGAGCAGGTGACATCCCAGCCTCTTGACGTTGCGCGCATCGCCCTGCCACTGCTCGTGTACTTCGCCGTCATGTGGTTCGCGGGCCTCCTCACCGGGCGGATGCTCGCACTCGGGTACGCCCGCTCCACGACCTTGGCCTTCACCGCCGCCGGCAACAACTTCGAGCTCGCCATCGCCGTTGCGATCGGCACCTTCGGCGCCACCTCCGGTCAGGCACTCGCCGGGGTCGTCGGCCCGCTCATCGAGGTTCCCGTGCTCGTCGGCCTCGTGTACGTGTCGCTCTGGGCGGCGCGCTCCTGGTTCCACACCGACCCCTACGCCGTCGAAGGAGCACCACGATGACCGTCACGGAGTGTGCGCCCGCCGCCACCCATGCGATGGGGGAGCCCGCGGCATCCGCTCTCTCCGCCACCCTGAAAGCGCTCGCCGACCCGCTGCGCCTGCGCATGCTCTCGGCAATCGCCGCCGACTCCCGTGGCGAGTCGTGCGTGTGCGATCTGGCCGAGCTTGCGGATGTCTCGCAGCCGACCGTCTCGCACCACCTGCGGGTGCTGAAGGATGTTGGTGTGCTGGCCTCCGAGCGCCGGGGAACCTGGGTCTGGTACCGCATCACCCCTGAGCTCCGCCCCGCCGTCACGACGCTGCTCGACTCCTTTGCGCCGGCGGCCGTGCACCCGGAGCGCCGGGGATATGCCGGGCTCGACGACGTGGACGAGGCGCTGACGCACCTGGCGGCGATGCTCCAGGCGCGCTTCGCAAGCCTCAGCGTGGAACTCGTCACCGCAGTGGTGCGAGAGTCGTATGCATCCCTCGCCCGCTCGGCGCGCATCTCGACCCACCTGGTGTCGCTCACCAAGCGTTTCGCAACGCAGCGCCTCATGGACATCACGCGGGACCGCGACAACGGGGTGCCCCAGGTGCTGTTCGTGTGTGTCGCCAATGCGGGCCGCTCGCAGCTCGCGGCCGCACTCGTGAACCAACTCTCCGGCGGGAGAGTGATCGCCCGCTCGGCCGGCTCGGCACCGGCGGCCGAGATCCACCCGAATGTGGAGCCGCTGCTGGCGGAGATCGGCGATAACGACCTTCACTTTCCCAAACCCATCACCGACGATGCCGTGCGCGCGGCCGATGTGGTTGTGACGATGGGGTGCGGCGACGTCTGCCCGATCATCCCGGGCGTGCGCTACGAGGACTGGGCGGTGGGCGACCCGGCCCTCGCCTCGCCCGAGGGTGTCGCCGCCATCCGGGACGATATTGCCGAGCGCGTGAACGACCTCTTGACCACTCTTCTCACCGACACTGGAGCATCCGAATGACCAAGCCCTCCGTTCTCTTCGTCTGCGTGCACAACGCGGGCCGCTCCCAGATGGCCGCGGGCTTCCTGCGGCACCTGGCCGGCGACCGCGTCGAGGTTCGCTCCGCAGGCTCGATGCCGGCCGACCAGATCAACCCCGTCGCGGTCGAGGTGATGGCGGAACTCGGTATCGACATCGCCGCCGAACAGCCCAAGGTGCTGACGGATGACGCGGTGCAGGCCTCCGACGTCGTCATCACCATGGGCTGCGGCGACGCGTGCCCCTACTTCCCCGGCAAGCGCTACGAGGACTGGAAGCTCGACGACCCGGCCGGGCAGGGGGCGGATGCGGTGCGCCCGATCCGGGACGACATCCGTCGCCGCATCGAGCAGTTGCTGGGCGAGTTGCTCTGACCCGGGCTGCGCTGCGACGGTTTTAGACGCTGCAGCGATTGCCCCAAGACGCGATCCGGTTCCTGCGACCTCACTGCCTGTCGCAATCCTTTGTGAGAGCAGGTGCTGCACAGCTCTGTTCGAACGTACGGTCAAGAAGACCTGACCAGCCGGCAGAACTGTGAGGACCTGGTGGACGTCAATCTCGTGCTGACTCTCTTCGCGGGAGCCCTGCTGGTGTTCGCTGCCTTCTCCACCGTGCTGCAGCGCGCCAGCGTACCCGGCCCTCTGCTGTGCCTGGCGTTCGGTGTGCTGATCGGGCCGCACGCGCTGGGGCTGCTGCGGATGGAGGACTTCGGGGTGCCCACGGGCACGCTGCTCGAAGAGGTTGCCCGCATCACCCTCGGGGTGGGCCTCGCCGGCGTCGCGCTGCGGCTCCCGCACGGGTACTGGAAGGAGAACGTGCGCTGGATCGCGGCCATCATCGGGCTCGGCATGGTCCTCATGTTCATCGTCGCAACAGGCGTGCTGTGGTGGGGCCTCGCCGCGCCGTTCCTTGTGGCGCTGGCGGTCGGCGCGATCGTCACGCCGACCGACCCCGTCGTCACTACCCCCATCGTCACCGGATCGCTCGCGCAGCAGAAGGTCACCGAGCGTGTGCGCCACAACCTCTCGGCCGAGAGCGGAGTCAACGACGGCCTCGCCTACCTCTTCGTGATGCTGCCCGTGCTCCTCATCACCAAACCGGGCCACGCGTGGCAGGAGCTGCTGACCACGGTGCTGCTGTGGGAGGTGCTTGGTGCCGCTGTCATCGGGGCCATTGCCGGGTATCTGCTGGCGAAACTCTTCATCCTGGTCCGCGAGAAGGGCCTCATGGAGGAGAGCTCCTACCTGGCCTTCATCGTGCCCCTCGCGCTGCTTCTTCTAGGGGCGGGCAAACTCATCGGCACGGATGCTCTGCTCCTCGTCTTCGTCGGCGTGGCCGTCTTCGGCCAGGTGATCCCCCAGCGCGAGGAGGCGGAGGAAGACAAGGTGCACGACGCCATGGCCCGGCTGTTCCTGCTGCCGGTCTTCATCCTCCTCGGCATCGCACTGCCGCTCGCCGAGTGGGCGCGCCTCGGCTGGATCGCGCCCGTCGTCATCCTTGCTGCGGTGCTCCTGCGGCGACTGGTCACCGTGTGGGCGTTGCGCCCTCTGATCGCGAGCATCCATGATCGCCCCGAGACGGCGTTCCTCAGCTGGTTCGCCCCCGTGGGCGTTTCGGCGCTGTTCTACGCCACCCTGGCGGAGCGGCACACCGGCAACCATGACATCTTCGTCTATGTGACCGTCGCGATCGCAGCATCCGTCGTGGTCCACGGCCTCACCTCGGCACCGCTCAGCGCGTGGCTGAAGCACCGCGAGCCGGAGCTGAAGGAGACCGAGGAGACGAGCGCGTAGGTCGCGCATGGGGTTGGCTGGGTTAGCGTCGAAGCATGAGCGACTCGGTAGCGCACGGCGTGCAGCTTGAGCTGTACTCCTCGAGCTTCTGCGCGGCCTGCCGTCAGACTCGCGCGGTGCTCGGGCGGGTCACCGGGATGCTGCCCACCCTTGCTCTCGTCGAGCACGACGTCGCAGCCGTGCCGGAGCTGGCCGAGAGCAACACGATCGTGGCGACGCCGACGGTCATCGTGCGCAACGCGGAGGGGAAGGAAACCTTCCGGGCGGCAGGAGTGCCCACCGTGGAGCAGGTGCTCCGTGCGGTCGCGCTCGCGGCGAGCAGGAACCTTCCGACCTCCGAGTGAGCGCGCTTCTGCTCAGGAGAGCTGATCCGCGGGAGCCCCCGCTGTGGGGGAGCGCGCCGAGGTGAGTGCCCCCTCTATGCTCACGAAATGGGCATATTCAGACGGAAGAAGCCTCCCGTTGAGCCGGAGGCGAACGTCTTCGTGCACCTGAACGCGCGTGTGCGGCCATTGGATCGAGGGAGCGTCTACGAAGACCCTCTGGACGAGGCATTCGCGCGCATCGCACCCGGCAGTCAGGTGGTCGGCGGCGGTACAGAGTTCCATCCTGAGAAGGGTCCGCTGTCCTGCGATTCCGACCTGGCAGTCGTTGGTGACACAGAGGATGCCGTCCCCCAAGTGATCGAGGCGCTGGAATCGTTCGGCGCTCCCGTCGGCTCATGGTTGACCATCAAGGACGGGCCAAAGGTGCCGTTTGGCATCACCCACGGTTTTGCCCTGACCCTGGACGGGACGTCACTCCCCGACGAGGTCTATGCAGAGAACGACGTCAACGACCTGGTCAATGATCTGGTCGCTGAGCTCGAAGGCCACGCCACGCTCCAGTCGTGGTGGGCGGGGCCACAGAACACGTCGCTCTACTTCTACGGTGTGGATCCGGATCGGCTGCGATCGGTCCTCGAATCGGCGGCATCCCGCTCCCCGCTCGCGCAGGGGAGCCGCGTGGAGATGATCACCGACTAGCTGGACCCGGCAGGCCGCAGATCGAGGGGGCGCTACTTTGACCGTGCCTGTCGACATCGCGCGCGTCGCTGCTACTCCAGCCGCTGCCGTTCGCGGCGGACCCTGCTGCGCCGACACCCGAGGAGCGGGCCGCCACGATTGCGGCGATCCGCGCCTACCAGGAGATCTTCGACACCCACTGACGCTGCCGAGGCTCAAACGGTATCAGTCACTTACGAGGGTGCCGCCGTCGACCACGATGTTCTGCCCGCTCGTGAAACCGCCCGCCCTCGAGGCGAGCCACAGCACCGTGCCGGCGACATGGCTGGGGTCGCCGAAGCGTCGCATGGGGGTCTTGGCGAGCCGAGCATCCCGGCCCGCGCCCTCCGTGATGGGCTTGGCGAACTCGGTTGCGATGACCCCGGGCGAAATGGCGTTGACCCGCACGCCGCTGTGACCCCATTGCACGGCGAGGTTGCGAGCGAGCTGCGCGTTGGCCGCCTTCGTGATGCCGTAGAGACCCAGCATGGAGTTGCCTCGCAGCCCCGACAGGCTCGACATGATGATGAACGCGCCGTCGCCGCGCTCGGCCATCTGGGGAATCGTGCGGTTCGCGAGGCGGAGAGGGCTGCGCACATGGATGTCGAACATGCGGTCGAGCTGCGCATCGGTGCTGCTCGTGTGCGGTCCCGTGTCGAGGGCCACCCCGGCATTGCAGAAGACGGTGTCGATGCGGCCGTGGGTCGCGAGCACCCACTCCACCAGGAGGTCGAGCTCGCGCTCATCCGCGACATCGCAGGCGCGGCCCGTGACGGGCAGACCGCGGTCGGCGAGTTCGCGCGCCACCGCTTCCGGCTCGTCGGCAGGCAGGCTGCACAGCACCGTGTGGGCGCCGGCCGATGCGAGCACTTCGACGGTCGCAAGACCGAGCCCCGTCGCGCCGCCTGTCACGAGAGCGACGGTGCCCTCAAGGGAGAAGAGTTCGGCTGCTGAGGGCATGGGCGTGGCGCTCCTTCAACGGGTGGCGGATCGTCGGCACCCTACCAGTGCTACCCCTCACCGCTGGCGGCGCGTTCGCGACCTCGCTCACGAGTGGCTAGCATGTGCTCAACCACGACCGTAGGGAGGGGCGATGGCTCTCCACACACGCGACGTCGATGTCGTGCGCATCGACGCGCAGCAGAATCGCGTCGCCATCATCAAGGCCGTGCGCGATCTCGTAGCCGTCAAGGGCGACGGCGTCAGCATCCGTGAGATCGCACAGGCGGCGGGTGTCGGCACCGCGACCCTCTACCGCCACTTCGAGGGCAAGAAGGATCTGCTCGACGGCGTATCAGTCTACCGCTGGACTCAGATGCGGCAGGCCGCCCAGACGTCGCCACAGCAGGGGGCGGAGCCCACGGCTCAGGGCCTCCGCCGCGTCGTGGGCATCATCGACATGTATACGCGGATGACGACCGCGGACGCCGAGTTCATCCACGCCCTCGGTCTGCGGGTAGGCCACGACCCTTCCGGCATCGGTCCTCTCCGCGACGCGTTCGACCCCAGCTTCGCTGAGCTCTGGGCGCTGGGCCAGGAGCACGGCGAGATCCGTCGCACGGCGCATCCGAATGACGCCATCGAGATGGCGGGGGCAATCCGCGAATCCAACCGTAGGCTCCAGATGCTCACGCTCCTCGTCGCCGGAATCGCCACCCCTCAGGTGGACCCGGAGCAGATCGTGCGGGAGCTGTATCTGCGGCGAAATTGAGAACTGCGGCCCCTCTTGTTCTCACTTGCTTTGAGCGGAGGGTGCCACTGCTGAGCATAGCCTCATGCACTGTCGCAATGAACGTCTCGGAGTGGTTCCGTCCGTAGATCCACGCGAGGTGGCGTGACGATGGACGCCGTCGTCACCCTCGCCCTCTCGGTGTTCACCCTGTTCGGCTTCTACGCCCTCCTCGCCGTCGGCATGGGCCTGATCTTCGGCCAGCTCGGCGTCGTCAACGTGGCACACGGCGAACTTGTCATGGTGGGCGCCTTCGTCATGTTCGCTCTGGCGGATGTCCCGTTCCTGCCCCGTCTCCTCCTGGCCGTGCTGATCGGGCTCGTGCTCGGGGTCGTCATCGAGCGCCTTGTGCTCTCAAACCTCTACGAACGCGGCTTCCTCGCGACGCTTCTCGCGATGTGGGGTGTGAGCATCGTGCTTCGGGAGGGCGCGAACGCGATCTTCGGTTCGACTCCAGCCTCGGTGCGCGCTCCCATTCAGGAGAACATCGAGATCCTGGGCGTGAGCTACCCGCTCTACCGCCTGATCATCGCCGTCGTCGCACTCGCGATCGTCGCGGCGGTGTTGCTCGTGACCTACCGCACCAAACTGGGCCTCGTCGTGCGAGCCACCGTCGACAACCGCGACATGGCGTCCGTGCTCGGCATCCCGCCGCGCCTCGTCGTCACAGGTACCTTCGCAGTCGGCGCGATGCTCGCCGTGCTGGCCGGTGCCCTGCAGAGTCCGCTCCTCGGCGTCACGCCGATGGTGGGGGCCGCATTCCTTGCGCCGGCGTTCTTCGCCGTGCTGCTCGGTCGGGCCGGTTCGCTGCCCGGCGCGATCTTCGGCGCATTCGTCGTCGCCCTCCTGAGCACGGTGCTGCGCACCTACCTCAACGAGACCCTGGCTCAGGTCGTGCTCTTCGCTTTGCTCATCGTCCTGGTCGCCGTTCGCCCGAACGGCATTGATTGGAGGAAGGTCCAATGGAAACCACGCACGCAGCCCGCGCAGGTCGCGGCATGACCGCGCTTCGGCGCACGAGCGGCATCATCGCCGCCGTCACTCTCACGACTTCGCTGGCCGCGTGTGCTGGCGGGGCCATCGGGGGCGGCACCGAGGGAGGCGACGACGTGTTCAAGGTCGGGCTCATCTCGCCCGTTACAGGCCCCGTCGTGCAGGAGGCCACCGCCATGCAGCGCGGCTTCGAGCTCGCGATCGAGAAGATTAACGCTGAGGGCGGCGTGCTCGGCCAGCCGGTCGAGGTCGTCACAGTCGACGACCAGGCGGATGCGGCCAAGTCGACGCAGCTGGCCCAGCGCCTCATCAGCCAGGACCAGGTCGACTACATCTTCGGCACCATCCCCGGCGACACGACGGCTGCCGTCGCGCAGGTCGCGGAGTCGGCGAAGGTGCCCTTCTCCTCCGCCATCCTCGGCAACGCAGGCGTGTGCGGTCAATACTTCTTCCCTTTCGGCGAGCCGAACGCTTCGCTGCTCAACGGCCTGCTGCCTCAGATGATCGCCGACCACGGCACCAAGGTCGCGCTCGTCGGCAACGACTACGCGTTCCCGCGCGGCTACTTCGCGGACGCGCGCACTGTGCTCGAGGAGCTGGGCGCGACCGTCGTGCTCGAGGAGTACTCGCCCATGGGCACGGCCGACTGGCAGCCCGTCATCTCCAAGATCAAAGCGGCCGCGCCCGACTGGGTGCTGACGGCGGTCGTCGGTGCGGACGCCACGGCTCTCGTCACGCAGGCGGACCAGGCCGGCATCCTCGACTCGATGGGCTTCACGGGTGTCAGCCTCATCGCCGACTTCTACCCAGGTCTCACCGACCGCATGCACGGCCTCACCCTTGTCGGGCGCTACTCCGACCAGCTCGACAACGAGGCCAACAAGGAGTTCGTTGACGCGTTCCGCGAGGCGTACGACTTCTCCGACCCGATACCTTCGGTCGCCGCGAACGCCTATGAGGGCATGCTCATGATCGCCGACGCCGTCGAGCAGGCGGGGTCCACGGAGGGTGCCGACATCGCGAAGGCGCTCGGCGAGGGCGAGGTCGAGAACGGGGTCTTCGGTGGAGGCTCCTTCAACGAGGACCGCTTCTTCATGACGGAGACGGCCCGCTTCGAGATCCGTGAGGGCGGCGCCTACGTGCCCGTCGAGACCTTCCCCGCCGACATTGAGGGGATCACGCCCCGATGCGCGTGACCTCCCCGTCGCGGCCTGAGCCGAGGGTCGCCACCCGTCACTGGGTGGCGCTCTCGGCCGCGGCCGTCGCGATCGCGGCCGCGCCGTTCGTGTTGCCGAGCTATCCGCTGGCCCTTCTGACGCTCGCGCTCGCCTATGGGCTCTTCGCCTTCGGCCTCGACCTCTCGTGGGGCCGAGCGGGCGTGGTCAGCATCGGCCACGCGGCGTTCTTCGGCCTGGGTGCCTACGGCGTGGCGATCGCCGGGCAGAACGGTGTGCCCCAGTTGCTCGGCGCCGTCGCGGCACTCGTTCTCTCGGCTGTCGTGGCGCTGATCGTCGGGCGCATCGGCCTCGGACCGAGGGCCCTCGCGTCAACCATGGCCGTCATCACGCTCGCCCTCACACTCCTCGCAGAGCAGGGCGCCCGCTCCTGGCTGAGCCTCACCAACGGGAGCAACGGCATCTACGTGCCGTCGCCCGGCGTCGTGACCAACTTCTACGTCACGGGCATCCTCGTCTTTCTTATCGTCGCCGTGATCTGGGTCGTGCTGCTGAGGGGCCGCTTCGGCCGCCGCGCGGTGGCCGTGCGCTTCAACGAGCACCGCACCGAGCACCTCGGTGTGAGCCCCATGCGCACCAAAGTCACGGCCTTCGTGCTGAGCGCACTCGTCGCGACGGCGGCCGGCGCGATCGCCGCCCCCGTCATGGGGCTCGTCTCGCCCGCAACGCTTGGCATCGTCATGTCGACCCAGGTGCTCGTCTGGGTGGCCGTGGGTGGCAAGGGCACCATCTTCGGCGTCTTTCTGGGTGCCGGTGTCGTCACGATCGGCCAGCAGTACCTGGGCGACGCGATCGGGGCCTGGTATCTGCTCGTGCTCGGCGTCGTCTTCATCCTCGTCGTCAAGTTCGCCCCCTCGGGCCTCGTCGGCATCGCCTCCGGCCTGCTGCGCCGCAGCGTGTCGAGGGCGGCATCGCAGGGTGCCGTCATCGCGTCGAACGGCGCTCCGGATGCACCCAAGCACATTCCCGCTGAGGGCGCGGCCGCCGTCCGCGTCAGCCAGGTGCAGAAGTCGTTCGGCCCCGTGCCAATCATCAACGGCGTCGACCTCACCATCCAGCGCGGTGAAGTCGTCTGCCTCATCGGCCCCAACGGGGCAGGAAAGACGACGCTCCTCAATCTCATCGCGGGAGACCTTGCTCCAACGTCGGGCCGTATCGAGGTGCTTGGAGAGGATGTCACGAACTGGGCGCCGCACCGTCGGGCCCACCTGGGCCTCGGCCGCCTCTTTCAGGTACCGAGCCTCTACCCGGACCTGACCCCGGCGCAGAACATGGCGTTCGCGCGAGCAGAGGCCTTCCGGGCGGTCGAGTTGCCGGCGGAGCTGGACCGCTTCTCCGCCATGGACGACCTGCTCGCGAGCGACCTGTCGCTCGCGGACCAGCGCTCGCTGGAGCTCGCCATGGCGATCGCCTGGGGACCCGAGGTCGTGCTGCTCGACGAGCCCGCGGCCGGTCTCTCACACGAGGACTCTCTGCGGCTCGCCTCCCTCATGCGGAGCCTCAACGGGCAGTTGGGATGCACGCTCCTCGTCGTCGAGCACGACATGGACATCGTGCGCGAACTGGCCGACCGGGTCGTCGTGCTGGCGAACGGCCGGGTGCTAACAGTCGGAACGATGGACGAGGTCGTGTCGCATGACGACGTGCGCACGGCTTATTTGGGAGCGGTGTGATGCTGGCGATCGAGAAGCTGACCGCGGGTTACGGCAAGACGACCGTCGTCGACGACGTGACCCTGACCCTCGAGGCGGGCACCGTGACGGCTCTCCTGGGGCGCAACGGCGTGGGCAAGACGACGCTGCTGCGGGCGATCTTCGGCCTGTGTCACCGTCACGGCGGCGGGCTGTCGATGGACGGCAAGCCCCTTCCTCCGGGCCGTGCCGAGGTACCCGCCCGGCGCGGCATGACCCTCCTGCCCGACGACCGCGGCGTGTTCCCCACTCTCACGATCGAGGAGAACCTGCGGCTGGCCGAGCGCAGGGGCTACCGCCCACCCGTCGATGTGAAGGAGCTCTTCCCGCTCCTCGTCGAGCGCGCGGAGCAGCCCGCCGGTCAGCTCTCCGGCGGCCAGAAGCAGCAGGTGGGCATCGCCCGCGCCATCCTCGCTGGCGAGCGCTTCATCGCGATCGACGAACTCTCGCAGGGCCTGCAGCCCTCGCTCGCTCAAGCGGCGCTCGAGGCGCTGCGTGCCGTCGCGGCCACGGGAGTCGGCGTGCTCTTCGTGGAGCAGGGGCCGAGGTATCCGCTGGCCTACGCCGACCGCATCGTCGGCATGGTCAAGGGCCGAATCGTGCTTGACCGCCCCGGCGACGAGCTGCGCACCGACCCCACCGCCGTGACCGACCTCCTGGTCGTGAGCTGAGGCAACAAAATCGGCGCTCGGCGCCACCAGTGAAAGGCAAGAAGTGACTGACGCAATTTGGAGTTGGACGGCGACCCGCACGGCGGAGGCAATCCGCGCGCGCGAGGTCTCCTCGCGCGAGGTGACCGAGTCGGTGCTCGCTCGCATCGACGAGGTGAACCCGCGGGTCAACGCAGTGGTCGAGGTGACGGGGGATGAGGCGCTTGCCGCTGCCGACGCGGCGGATGCGAGGCTCCGCTCCGGCGAGCCGCTCGGCGTGCTCCACGGGCTTCCCGTGACGACCAAGATCAACACGGACATCGCGGGACATGCCACCACCAACTCGGTTCCCGAGTTCGCGGGCGATGTCGTCGATGAAGACCACCCCGCGATCGAGAACCTCCGCTCCTCGGGCGCCGTCTTCGTCGGTCGCTCCAACACGCCGTCGTTCTCCATCCGGTGGTTCACGGACAACGAGCTGCACGGCCGCACCCTCAACCCCTGGGATGCCACGCGCACCCCGGGCGGGTCCAGCGGTGGCGCGGCGGCGGCTGTCGCATCCGGCATGGGTTTCATCGCCCACGGCAACGACATCGGCGGCAGCATCCGCTACCCCGCGGCCAGCTGCGGCGTCGTCGGCCTGCGCCCCACCCCCGGCCGCGTGCCGGACTGGCCGACACCGCGCCTCGGCGCCCCGCTGCTTGGCACGCAGCAGATGCAGGTGCAAGGCCCCCTCGCGCGCACGGTCGACGACGTGGCGCTCGCCTTCTCCGCCATGGCGCAGTGGCACCCGAAGGACCCCTTCAGCGTGCCAGTGCCGCTCGAGGGTGAGCCGCTCGAGGGACCGATCCGCGTGGGTGTCGTCCGTTCCGTCGGGGTCGTCGACCTCGCCCCCGCCGTGGACGCCGCGATCACTCAGGCGGTCGAGTCGCTCACCGACGCCGGCTACATCGTCGAGGAGATCGACCTGGACCTCTTCGCAGACGCTTGGCGCCTGTGGTGGCAGGTCGTGCAGGGCGTCGAGTTCGCGGGGCTGGGGAAGCTCATCGACCAGTACGGCGACGACGCGATCAAGAAGTCGGCCGACAACCAGTTCGCCGCCATGCGCCGCGTCGTCTCGGGCTTCGAGCTGAATGACTACGTGGAGGGGTACACGCGCCGTGCCGCCCTCGTGCGCGAACTTCAGATCACGCTGCAGCAGTATCCCGTGCTCGTGCTGCCGATCTCTGCCGAGCAGACCTTCGAGGTGGATGCAGACGTCCGCGACGTCGACCGCATGGAGGAACTCGTCAAGGCCCAGTGGCCCATGATGTCAATCGCTGCGCTCTCCGTTCCGGCACTCTCCGTGCCGGTGACGGTCGTGAACGGGCTGCCGATCAACGTGCAGCTCGTGGGTCGCCGCTTCCGCGAGGATGTGCTCTTCGACGCCGGGCGCTCGATCGAGGCGCGCGCCTCGGTGCCCTCACCCGTCGACCCGCGTTAGGGCCGTTGCCGTGGGTCGGGCACCCGCCCCACGGCGACGGACTCGGGTCTACTCACCAGCGAGCATCGACACTGCGAGGTCGGCGATGCGTCGGGTGGCCGGCGACAGCAGTGCGCCCTCCCGGTGGATGAGTGCGATCGTGTCGTAGAACGGCTCCGCCATCGGAAAGACGCGGATGTCGCTGGGGAAGCCGCTCGACTCCGCCACCGTGCGGCACACGATCGTGTCGACCGAGCCGCCAGAGACGAGGCCGAGCGCCGTCTCGACGTGCTCCACCTCGATCGCCGGCTCGATCTCGAGACCGCGCAGCCGAGCGCGCTCGCGCAGTTGCAGTCGGGTCGGGTCTGACCACCCCGCGTAGGCGTCGTAGAGCACAAGCTTGGCCTCGGCCAATTCCTCGATGGTCACGGCACCGCCCTCGGCGTCACGGGTCGTCGAGGCGAACAGCACCTCGTCTCGCCGCAGCGGGGTGACGGTGAGGCCCGCGGCGGCGACGGGCAGCACTACGAGGCCCGCCTCGATCTCGCCGCTGGCGACGGACTCGGCGACGAGGGCCGAGTTCAAGCCGACCAGGCGGATCTTCACGTTGGGGTAGCGCTCGTGGAAGCGTCGCGCAAGGTCGGAGAGGTCGTAGTAGGCGGCGTTGCGAAGCACGCCGAAGGTGCAGGTTCCGCTCTCGAGCGAATTGAGGGCCCGCACCGCCTCCATCCCATTGCCGAGGGCGGTGACCGCCTGAACGGCGTGCTCGCGCAACTCGGCCGCGGCGGCGGTCGGCACCAGTCGCCTGCCCCCGCGAATGAAGAGCTTTACATCCAGTTCCCGCTCCAGACGCGCGACGAGCTCGGAGACCGAGGCCTGGGTCGTCTCCAACTCGACCGCCGCCGAGGTGAAGGATCCGAGTTCGAGCGCCGCGAGAAACGCGCGGAGCTGGGTGAGTGTCATTGGTGCCGTCCTTCACGGGTCCCCCGCCAGTATAGGGAAACCCTGTGGAACGCCCAGGACTCAACGTGCTTGTGGGGGAGGATGCGCCTGCGTACTGTTGCCGCATGCGCTACTCCGAACCAGTTCTCGCCTCCCTGCAGGGGTCCTTCCGCCACCTCAAGACGCCGCTCATCGACGCTCCCGCGGCGCAGCGCGACCCCGCCGTCATCAGCACCGTCAGCGAGATGCTGAGCGAGATCGAGCGCCGGGGGATGGATGCCGTGCTCGACTACGCGCGCCGCCTCGACAACTACGACGGTCGCGACATCGAGCTCAGCTCCGCGCAGATCGCCTCGAGCGGCGACCGTCTCCCCGCCGACCTCCGCGAGGCGATCGAGCTCGGCTCCGAGCGCACCAAGGCCTTCGCCACCGCCCAGCGCGCGGGGCTCACGGGCTTCGAGACCGAGCTCGTCCCCGGACTCGTGACGGGCGCACGCTACGTGCCCGTCGGCCGGGTGGGCGCGTACTTGCCCGCGGGCCGTTTCCCGCTCACGGCATCCGCCTTCATGACGGTCGGGGTTGCGAAGGTCGCCGGGGTACCCACTGTCATCTCCTGCACTCCTCCCCAGCCGGGCGGCGGAGCCAACGACGCGGTCGTCTACGCGACCCACCTCTCGGGCGGCGACCGCGTCTTCGTGCTCGGAGGCGTGCAGGCGCTCGCCGCGATGGCCTTCGGGCTGCTCGGCGACCTGCCCGTCGACATGCTCGTCGGCGCGGGCAACGCCTTCGTCGCCGAGGCGAAGCGGCAGCTCTTCGGCACCGTCGCGATCGACCTGCTCGCGGGTCCCAGCGAGGTGGCCGTCATCTCGGACGAGTCGGCCGATCCCGAGATCGTCGCCGCCGACCTCCTCGGCCAGGCCGAGCACGGCCCCAACTCCCCCGCGGCGCTCGTCACGACATCCGCAGAGCACGGCACCGCCGTCATCGAGGCCGTCGAGCGCCAGCTCGAGACGCTCGCGACAGCGGAGATCGCCGGTGCGGCCTGGCGCGATTACGGCACCGTCACCGTCGCTGCCGACCGTGAGACGGCCGTCACCCTCATGGACGACCTCGCGCCGGAGCACCTCGAGGTCATCACCCGCGACGACGACTGGTACCACGACCACCTCAGCAACTACGGCTCGATCTTCCTCGGCCCGTGGAGCACGGTCGCGTACTCTGACAAGGGAATGGCGGGCACCAACCACGTGCTTCCGACGGCCGGGGGTGCCAAGCACAGCGCCGGGCTCTCCGTCTCCCGCTTCCTCAAGCCGCTCACGTATCAGCGGGTCGCGAAGGAGACCACCCCGCAGCTCGCCCACGCGGTGCAGACGATCTCCGACTCCGAGGGCATGGCGGCGCACAGCGCGACCGCGACCATGCGTCTCGACCGGCTCGGGAACGCATAGTCCGTCTCAGAGGCGGCGTCCGGCCGGGTGCTGCCTCCCGATCAACGCAGGAGCGCTTACATGAACGACGCCACACCGGCAGCCGACGCGCCTCAGGGTGAGGATCAGGCTGTCACCGTCGCCGCCGTAAGCACTCGTGTGCACATCGGTGAGGTGGAGCGCAACCTCGGCGAGATCCGAGAGGGCATCGCCGCGGCCACCGCCGCCGGGGCGCGGCTCATTGTGCTGCCGGAGCTCGCGACGAGCGGCTACGTCTTCGCCGACCGCGCCGAAGCGGAAGAGAGCGCACTGGATGCCTCGAGCGAAGCGCTCCTCGCCGTGGTCCGGGGTCTCGACGGGTCCACCGTCGTGGTGCTGGGTTTCTGCGAGCGGGCCGGCGACGACCTCTTCAACAGCGCCGCGGTGTTCGCGGGCGGCGAGCTGCTGGCGGTCTACCGCAAGAGCCACCTGTGGGGGCAGGAGCGGCGCATCTTCACGCCGGGCGGGGATGCCGGCATCCTCGTCGACACGCCCGTCGGCAGGCTAGGGGTCGCCATCTGTTACGACAACGAGTTCCCCGAGGTGCCGCGTCGCTTGGCCCTGAGCGGGGCGGACATCCTCGCGCTGCCGGTCAACTGGCCTCTCGTTCCCCGGCCCGAATCCGAGCACGCGCCCGAGATCATCCAGGCGATGGCGGCGGCGCGGTCGTCGAGGCTGCCCACGGTCGTCGCCGACCGCCACGGTGAGGAACGCGGCATCCCGTGGACCGAGGGCACCGTCGTCATCGACGGGGACGGCTGGATCGTCGCGCAGGGCGTGAGCGGCGTCGTGACCGCGACCTTCCGAGTGACGCCCGGCGACAAGCGCATAGGGGACTACAACGACCTGTTCGGTGATCGTCGACCGACGCTCTACTGACCCACCTCCCAATCGAAGGGCACCACATGACACAGCACCATGTACCACCCCCCGCGGCGACCGACGTCGCGATACCCACGACCGCAGGCATCGAGGTCAAGTCGATCGACTGGGTTCCGCTCAACGAGCGGCATGGCAAGCCGGGCAGCCTGTTCTCGCTCTGGTTCATGTCGAACGCGAACCTGACGACGCTCGCGACCGGCATGGTCGGTGTCGCAATGGGCGGCAACTTCCTGATGTCGGTGCTCGCGATCGTGATGGGTGTCATCGTCGGCACGATCTTCACGGCCTTCCACTCGGCGCAGGGCCCGCAGCTCGGCCTGCCGCAGATGATCCAGTCGCGGGCGCAGTTCGGCTACCGTGGCGTGGCCATCGTGTGCCTCGTCGTCGTGGCGAGCATCGTCGGCTTCAACATCTTCAACCAGATGCTCGGCGCCGAAGTCCTCACGGCGACGACGGGCGTGGATGCGGGAGCCTGGTGGTACGTGCTGATCACGGTGGTCGCCCTGACCATCGCGGTCGTCGGCTATGACTGGATCCACCGGGTGCAGAGCTGGCTCACCTGGCTCTTCCTCGCGACCTTCGGGGTCTTCACGGTCGTCGCGTTCTTCGCCCTTCCCCTGCCTGCAGGCGCATTCTCGCTCGACGGCTTCAACTGGGCGGCGTTCCTCGTCCAGTTCGCCGCGGCCGCAGCATACGCTCTCGGCTGGGCTCCCTACGTCTCGGACTACTCGCGCTACCTCCCGCCGCAGACGAGCCCGAGCAAGGCCCTCTTCTACACATCGTCCGGCGTCATTGTCGGTGCCGGCTGGCTCATGCTGCTCGGCGCATTCGTCGCGAGCCTCTTCGTGGATGCCGACCCGGTCGGAGCGATCGCGGCGGCGGCCGATCAGATTCTGCCCGGCCTGGGCCTCCCGCTCCTCTGGGCGGCGCTCCCCGCGCTCGTCACGGTCATCACGATCAACATCTACGCGGCGAGCATCGAGCTCATCACGGTCGTCGACTCGTTCCGCCCCGTCAAGCCGACTCTCCGCGCGCGGGTGATCGCCTGTTCCGTCATCGCCGGCCTCGCCTTCATTGGGGCCGCCTTCTCGACCGGCGCGTTCCTCGACTCCTTCAGCAGCTTCCTCACGGTGCTGCTGTATGTACTCGTGCCGTGGACCTCGGTGAACCTCGTGGATTACTACTTCGTGCGCCGTGGCCGCTATGCGGTCGCTGAGATGTTCCGCCCCAACGGCGTTTACGGGGCCTGGGGTGGCCGCGGCATCGCCGCCTACGTCATCGGGATCGTGGCGATGATCCCCTTCGTGGTCACCACCTGGTTCGTCGGCCCGGCCGCCGCGGCGATGGGCGACATCGACATCGCCCTCTTCGTGGGCCTGATCGTCTCCGCGGTGGCTTACCTGGTGCTCGCCCGCAACCTCGACCTCCGCGGCGAGCGGGAGCTGGCCGAGCAGGAGGCAGCCGGAACCGGCGTGCGGAGCGTGAGCTTCGGAGGCTGAGCCTTCACGACGACGGGGCGACGTGCGCTGTGCACGCCGCCCCGTCGTTTGTGCTCTCTGCGCTCCTTGCTGAGTTGCGCCTTCTGCCCTTGCTGTGCCCGACGAGGGGCCCTTTCGCGCAAGTCAGCGCCACGCGAAATAAGTGCGGCGACATGCGGGTTTAGTTTCAGGGCATGGGAGAGGTGATCATGGCGGCGGAAGGCGTTCGGCTTGAGTTGTACTCGTCGAGCTTCTGCGCGGCATGCCGGCGTACGCGCGCGGTGCTCGGCCGCGTCGAAGGCATGCTCCCCGAAATCGGACTCGTCGAGCACGACGTCGCCGATGCCCCTGACCTCGCCGAACGCAACGGCATCACCGCTACGCCGACCGTGATCGTGCGGGCGCCGGGTGGCGGAGAGGTGTTCCGGGCGGCTGGCGTGCCGAGCGTGCAGCAGGTGCTGCGCGCCGTCGCTCTCGCGTCGGAGTAGGGGCGTCGCGACCACGGCATTGCCGGTGACACGAAAAGCTGAGAGTGTCACGCTATGGGAGCTGCCGGCAATGAACCAGGTACGAGCGAAGCCGCGAGGGCCGACGAACCATCCTTGAGAGATCCACCTCTGACAAAGGGAAGACGGCGGAGGCTTCTGATCGTGTTATCGATTGCTGCAGGCATCGCGGTATTAGCGGTGCCCCTCCTTCCGTCGCTCTTCTTCACGCAGGTGTTCGACCGCCAAGAAGCCCGCATCGAAGAACAAGCACATGCTGCATTGATCGCCGACGTTGAGCGACACAGACAGCGATTCAGTGACGCAGTTGCTGACAATGACGCCCTCGGTTTGCAGGCGAGTGCCCTGAAGTCATTCGGCCCATCGATCTTCGAAAGCCCTTCTGGTTCGGGGCAATACGCGATTGTGGTCGATGGCGAGGTGCTGACGGTCGACGTCTTCACCACCGCGGTGGGTGCCGGGAACCCTACTTTCTCGAATGCCATGAGGCTTTATGCGTGCGTCCGCATCTCGGGAAGCATGGGGGCTGACCCAGCGGTACAGGGCGTCCAGTGTCCTCAGGAGGTTCTCGAAAAGATCGAACTAACCCAGTGGTACGACCCCGCCATCTACGACGAGATTCGGGCCAACCATTGAAGGGCGGCACCAGGCGACCCAGGTGCACGGCAATTGATGTCCGAACGAACAATTGGAGCGGATGACGGGAATCGAACCCGCGCTATCAGCTTGGGAAGCTGAAGTTCTACCATTGAACTACATCCGCGCATCCGGCGAACCGGACGTCCCCATACTACCCAGTAGCCTCGGTACGTGAACCACCTCAGCTTCCGGAACGCGACGAGCGACGACATTCCCGCGATCGTGGAGCTCGTGACATCCGCGTATCGCGGCGATGCGAGCCGCGCCGGCTGGACCACCGAGGCCGACCTGCTCGAGGGGCAGCGCATCGACCCCGAGGTGCTCGGCGAGGACCTGCGTCGGCCCGACAGTGTCGTGCTGCTCGCCGAGAGCGGCGGGCAGCTCCGCGGGTGCGCCCACATCGCCCGCACGGACGCCGAGACTGCCTACTTCGGCATGTTCGCGGTGCGCCCGAGCGGGCAGGGAGGCGGGCTGGGCAAGGCCATCCTCGCCGAGGCGGAACGTCGGGCAGCCAACCTGTGGGGCGCGACGACGATGGAGATGACGGTCATCGAGCAGCGCCCCGACCTCATCGCCTTCTACGAGCGGCGCGGCTACGAGCGCACGGGCGAGGTGCGCGACTTTCCCTACGGCGACGAGCGCTTCGGCATCCCCCTGCGCGACGACCTGCGGATGCTCGTGCTCGCCAAACCGCTCTGACGGATGCCGCGGCATCCGTTTCCGTTAGTCTCGTGACCATGCTGCTCTCCGACCGCGACATCAACGCCGAACTCGCCGCGGGCCGCATCCGTCTCGACCCGAGCGAGCCCGAGATGGTGCAGCCGTCGAGCGTGGATGTGCGCCTCGACCGGTACTTCCGTCTCTTCGACAACCACAAGTACCCCTACATCGACCCCGCGGAGCACCAGCCCGAACTGACCCGCCTGCTCGAGGTCGACGCCGACAAGCCGTTCATCCTGCACCCGGGCGAGTTCGTGCTCGGCTCCACCTACGAGCAGGTGACGCTTCCCGACGACATCGCGGCGCGGCTCGAGGGCAAGAGCTCGCTGGGGCGCCTCGGCCTCCTCACGCACTCCACGGCGGGCTTCGTCGACCCAGGTTTCTCGGGCCACGTGACGCTTGAGCTCAGCAACGTCGCGACCCTGCCGATCAAGCTGTGGCCGGGCATGAAGATCGGGCAGCTCTGCTTCTTCAAGCTCACCTCGCCCGCCGAGCGCCCCTACGGCGCGGGCGCGACCTTCTCGCGCTACCTGGGGCAGCGGGGGCCGACGGCGAGCCGCTCGCACCTGAACTTCCACCGCACGGATGTCTCGGCCAACGACTCGGGGCGCGTCGGCGGGTAGTGGCACCCCCGCCTCAGCCCCGGCACAATCGCGATTTAGCGAGTAGCCACGCTTCCGCGGTCGACGGCCGACCGGCTCCTTCAGCCCCGATTCCCGCGGTGAGCATCAGCGGGTCAGGTGTCTAAGTTGTCCCAATCGTCGCCCAGCACCCAGCGCAGCGCCGAGTGCTTGCCTGCCCACAGCCCGGCTTCCCAGTCGGAGCCAACGCTGAGGGTTTCAACTCCGAGTTCGTCCTCGATGTGACTTCGCGCCGAGAGCACCTGTTCACGCAACTCGCCGGGCAGCGGTTCAACTTGGCCGATCTCAACGAAGTGATCTCGGGACACGGATCGGTCGTACCAGCGACGGTTGTACACCTCGGTTTCGGCTGCCTGAATCTCTGCAAGTGATCGCATGGCGTCCTGCTCGTAGATTTCGTGCCTGTAGGTCAGTTCAGGGTGCTGCGCCAAGAATTCGCTGATCTGTGGTCGTTCCCAATGACGGATTCGCAAAGGCGGTGCAGAGGTCTTGCGGTACTGCTCGATCCAGTCCTTGGCAGGATTCGATAGGTAGCCCGATGCGGCCACTAGCGCCACGTCCGGTCGCTCAGATTGGGCCCAGGTAAAGAGACCCTGCAACGCTTCGGGTGGCACTCCTTTGTCGTAGTGCTTCGCGTCGACGAACCATCGCTCGAACCTCTGGTGCCCGTCGACGTCGGTGACCAGGTACTTCGCCTCGATATCTCTGCCGCGGTCAGACGGACTGGCGTCCTTCGGGGTGCCTTTGCGCCAGTCGACGTTGACGAAGCCGATCGTCTTCAGTAAGTCAAAGACGAAGTCCTCGAAGTCCGTAGGTGTCAGATTTTCGAAGTCGAACATATTGGTTGACGGACGTGCTGGTACCACACCGGCTAGAGGAGCCGGTTCTGGAGCGGTATCGCCTGTTTCTCCCATAAGTCTGAGAATAGGTCGCAGTGTCAGCGGCGCGATCGATCGACACCCTAGGCGGCGAGGCTCCCGCTCCCGTGCCTCCCAATTTCACTCGGCCCGGATCATGAGCAATGTCGAAGGTCGTGGATAAGATTCGCTCATGGCACAGTGCACGGCTCCGGTCTATGGACACATCCGGGGCGGCGGAGCAGACTGCCCTGTCCACGGGGGCCGCTATGGCGGCTACGGCGGGTATCGAGACCCGTACTACGACCGCCCCGCATACACGCCCCCTCCTACTCCGGTTGTGCCGGTGGTCCCGCCCACGCCTAAGCGGTATCCGAGCTTCAGCCGGTCGTCCGGTGGTAGTAGCGCAAGCGGCGGAGGTGGTCGTCGGACCAGCACGGCGAGCCGAACTCGTCGGTCGGCCGTCTCCTACTCCGTTCGCGAGTACCAGACGCTCAACACTGTGCGCGAACAGGTCGTGCGGATCTCCGAGGACGCAACCGGGCAGCGTGACCTGTTCCTATGCCACGCCTGGGACGACCGTAAGGGTGCGGCGCTGGAGCTCCACGACCTCCTGACCGAACTCGAAGTCTCGGTCTGGTTCAGCGAGATGGACGTACCACTGGGAACCTCGCTTATTCGAAAGATCGATAAGGGGTTGGCGGCGTCGCGCGCTGGGATCGTTCTCGTGACCCCGGCCCTGTTCGCCAGCCTGAATAGCGATGGTATCGCGTCTCAAGAGCTGTCCGCGCTGCTAGCTACCGACCGCGTCATCCCCATCGTGCACGGCACGACCTTCGAGGAGCTTCGCAAGGTCAGCCCGCTGCTTGCTGCCCGCTCCGGCCTGACGACGTCGGACTACGCCTCGCTCGATGAGGTCGCGGCGAAGATCGCGGACACGGTTGTCGTGGACGGCGAGTAGGGCGCACAGGATCGATCGTGGTCTCGAGTATCATCGCGACCGACGTGGCGCAGGCGATGCCCTCCCGAATCGCAAAGCTTAGGCACCCCTGCTCCTGGCGGGCGACGGCAAGAGCCTCACCAGTGCGGTCGAGGCTGACGCGGATCTATATGACGCGTTGCATGAAGGTACCTCAGCGCCATGGTGTTGCCGCCGTGCTCGCCCGCACCACGAGTTCCGGCTGGAACACGACCGCGCGCTTCTCGAGAGTCGGTTCCGCGGCTTCCTCAAGCAGGATCTCGACGGCGGTCGCACCGATCGCGCGGCTCGGCTGGCGGATCGACGTGAGCGGCACGACGGCGGACCGGGCGAACGCGATGTCGTCGTACCCGATGAGCGCGACGTCGCCGGGCACCGATACGTCGCCGAGCATGACGAGCGACTGAAGCACCCCGAGGGCGAGCAGGTCGTTGGCCGCGAAGACGGCGTCGGGGCGGTCCGCGGCTGCGCGCGCCGCGAGGGCGGTGCCGGCCGCGGCGCCCGCCGGCACGGTCAACGCCGCCTGCGAGACGACCTCGATCGTGACATCCGGATGCTGCGCCACCACGCGCCGCGCCCCCTCTAGTCGATCGGCCACCTGCCGGATCGTGAGGGGTCCGCACACGTAGGCGATGCGCTTGCGGCCGAGTGAGACAAGGTGGCGGACTGCGAGCTCGCCCCCCGCGACGTCGTCCACGGAGACGGAACTGAAGGCGTCACTGCCGCGGTCGACGAGCACGGAGGGGATGCCGCGCTCGCGGAGGAGCTCGAGGCGCGCGTCGACGTCGCCGGCCGGGGAGACGAGCACCCCGTGCATCCGCTGCTCCTCGAAGAGGTCGAGGTAGCGGGCCTCGCGGTCGGCCTTCTCGTCGCTGTTGCCGAGGATGAGCGCGTGCCCGGACTCGACGGCGCGCTCCTCGGCGCCCCGCGCGAGCTCGCTGAAGAAGGGGTTGGCGACGTCGAGCAGCACCATTCCGATTGCGCGGCTTCTGCCCGCGCGGAGTTGCCTCGCGGCGTCGTTGCGCACAAAACCGAGCTCGGCGATGGCGGCGTGCACCCGCTGCGCGGTGGCGGGCGAGACCTTGTCGGGGCGATTGAGCACGTTGGAGACGGTGCCGACGGACACGCCCGCGCGCGCGGCGACATCCTTCACGCTCGCGTTCATCTCACCCCCTGGCCTGTGTCGAATCAGGATGGCACACCGGGCGAAGGTTGACGGCGACCGCGGCCGAGCTCTACAGTCGAAGTCACGCGCATGAAACGTTTCAACGCAGAGACCCCGAGGAGACCCATGACCGCCTTCGACTCCATCGCTACCGACCTCGAGCGCCAGGCCATCGAACTGCCGTCGTGGGCGTTCGGCAACTCGGGCACCCGCTTCAAGGTCTTCTCGACCCCCGGAACCCCCCGCACCCCCGAGGAGAAGATTTCGGATGCCGCCCAGGTGCACCGTTACACGGGCCTCGCCCCCAAGGTGGCGCTGCACATCCCGTGGGACAAGGTCGACGACTTTGCGGCCCTCCGTGAGCACGCCGCCGAGCAGGGCGTGGAGATCGGCACGATCAACTCCAACACGTTCCAGGATGACGAGTACAAGTTCGGTTCGCTGACCTCGGCTGATGCATCCGTGCGCCAGCGCGCGATCGATCACCACTTCGACTGCATCGACGTCATGAACGAGACGGGTTCGCGCGACCTCAAGATCTGGCTCGCCGACGGCACCAACTACCCCGGCCAGGATGACCTTCGCGGCCGCCAGGATCGTCTCGCCGAGAGCCTCGAGACGATCTATGCCCGCCTCGGCGACGACCACCGAATGGTGCTCGAGTACAAGTTCTTCGAGCCGGCGTTCTACCACACGGATGTCCCGGACTGGGGCACCTCCTACGCCCAGGTCGCGGCGCTCGGCGACAAGGCGATGGTCTGTCTCGACACGGGCCACCACGCCCCCGGCACCAACATCGAGTTCATCGTCATGCAGCTGCTGCGTCTCGGCAAGCTCGGCTCCTTCGACTTCAACTCGCGCTTCTACGCCGACGACGACCTCATCGTGGGCTCGGCCGACCCGTTCCAGCTGTTCCGCATCATGACGGAGGTTGCGCGCGGCGGCGGGCTCGACGAGGACTCGCCCGTCGTCTTCATGCTCGACCAGTGCCACAACATCGAAGACAAGATCCGCGGTCAGATGCGTTCCGTGCTCAATGTGCAGGAGATGACGGCGCGGGCGCTGCTCGTTGACCGCGACGCCTTGGCGGCGGCGCAGGCGGCAAATGACGTGCTTGAGGCCCACCAGGTGCTGATGGACGCCTTCTACACGGATGTCCGCCCCGCCCTTGCTCAGTGGCGCGAGGGTCGCGGGCTCCCCGCCGACCCGATCGCAGCGTTCCTCGAGAGCGGCTACCAGCAGAAGATCGCCGAGGAGCGCGTCGGCGGCCAGCAGGCGAGCTGGGGCGCGTAAACCGCACCTCCCCGCCGAGTTGCCTGCTTTGCACCCTTCCGGGCCTCCGGAAGCAGCAGAAGTGGGCAATTCGACCCAAGATACGAGACCACACGAAAGACTTCACGAGAGACGAAGAGATGACGAACCCCACCGCACGTGAACTCATCGAGCGCAGCAATCGCCTCGGCAGCGACCCCCGCGTCACCAACTACGCGGGTGGCAACACCTCTGCCAAGGGCACCGAGACCGACCCGGTCACGGGTGAGCCCGTCGAACTCCTCTGGGTCAAGGGCTCGGGCGGCGACCTCGGCACGCTCAAGGAGGCCGGCCTCGCGGTGCTCCGCCTCGACCGCCTGCGCGCGCTCTCGAACGTGTACCCCGGCGTCGACCGTGAGGACGAGATGGTCGCCGCATTCGACTACACGCTCCACGGCAAGGGCGGCGCCGCTCCCAGCATCGACACCGCCATGCACGGGTTGGTCGACGCTGCGCACGTCGACCACCTGCACCCCGACTCGGGCATCGCGTTCGCAACATCCGCTGACGGTGAGGCGCTGACGGCGAAGGCCTTCGGCGACAAGGTCGTGTGGGTGCCGTGGCGTCGCCCGGGCTGGCAGCTCGGCGAGGACATCGCCGCGATCAAGGCTCAGAATCCGCAGGCGGTCGGCTGCATCCTCGGCGGCCACGGCATCACGGCGTGGGGCGACACGAGCGATGAAGCCGAGGCCAACTCGATGTGGATCATCGACACCGCCGAGAAGTTCATCGCCGAGAACGGGCGCGAGAAGCCCTTCGGAGATGTGCTGCCCGGCTACGAGGCGCTTTCCGAGGCCGAGCGCCGGGCCAAGGCCGCAGCGCTGGCTGCGACCCTGCGCAAGATTGCGTCGACTGACCGGCCGCAGGTCGGCCACTTCACCGACGCATCCGTCGTCACCGACTTCCTCGCGTCGAGCGAGCACCCGCGTCTCGCCGCCCTCGGCACGAGCTGCCCCGACCACTTCTTGCGCACCAAGGTCAAGCCGCTCGTGCTCGATCTGCCGGCCGACGCATCCATCGAGGACTCGATCGCGCGGCTCACCGAGCTGCACGAGCAGTACCGCGCCGACTATGCGGCGTACTACGAGGCGCACGCAGATGACGCGAGCCCGGCAATGCGCGGCGCCGACCCCGCCATCATCCTCATCCCCGGCGTGGGCATGTTCAGCTACGGCGCCAACAAGCAGACAGCACGCGTTGCCGGCGAGTTCTACATCAACGCCATCAACGTCATGCGGGGGGCCGAGGCCATCTCGACCTACACGCCCATCAGCGACGCCGAGAAGTTCCGCATCGAATACTGGGCGCTCGAAGAGGCCAAGCTGCAGCGGATGCCCAAGCCCAAGCCGCTCGCGACCCGCATCGCCCTCGTGACGGGCGCCGCCTCCGGCATCGGCAAGGCCATTGCGACCCGTCTCGCAGAGGAGGGTGCCTGCGTTGTCATCGCCGACCTCGACCTTGAGAAGGCGCAGGCGGCCGCGGCCGAGCTGGGCACGACGGATGTCGCGATCGGCATCAAGGCCGACGTCACCGACGAGCAGGCGGTGCAGCAGGCGATCGACGCGACCGTGCTCGCCTTCGGTGGCCTCGACATCGTCATCAACAACGCGGGGCTCTCGCTCAGCAAGTCGCTGCTCGACACGACCGTCGCAGACTGGGATTTGCAGCACAACGTCATGGCGAAGGGCTCGTTCCTCGTCTCGCGCGCTGCGGCCAAGGTGCTGATCGAGCAGGAGCTCGGCGGCGACGTCGTCTACATCTCCTCCAAGAACTCGATCTTCGCGGGCCCGAACAACATCGCGTACTCCGCGACGAAGGCCGACCAGGCCCACCAGGTGCGGCTGCTCGCGGCCGAGCTCGGGGAGCACGGAGTCAAGGTCAACGGCATCAACCCTGACGGTGTTGTGCGCGGCTCGGGCATCTTTGCGGGCGGCTGGGGTGCCAAGCGCGCGGCCGTCTACGGCGTGCCCGAGGAGGAGCTGGGCAAGTACTACGCGCAGCGCACTCTCCTCAAGCGCGAGGTGCTCCCCGAGAACGTCGCCAACGCGGTCTTCGTGCTGTGCAGCAGCGACCTGAGCCACACGACCGGCCTGCACATCCCGGTCGACGCGGGCGTCGCCGCGGCATTCCTGCGATGAGCACCGACGCGGTCGCCGCGGTCGATCTCGGCGCTACGAGCGGCCGGGTCATGCTCGGCTATGTGGGGCACAACGAGATCCGCCTGCGGCCCGTCGCCCGGTTCCCCAACACCCCAGTGCGCACGATCGACGGGTTGCACTGGAACATTCTCGAGCTCTACCGCAGCATCCTCGCCGGCCTCGGCTCGGCGGCGCGCGACGAGCCCGGCCTGCGCAGCATTGGTGTCGACTCCTGGGCCGTCGACTACGCCCTGATCCGCGGCGGGCGGATGCTCGGTACCCCGTATCACTACCGTGACGAGCGCACGGCGGCCGGGGTCGAGGCCGTGCACGCCCTCGTCGGCGCGGAGGAGCTGTACTCAGCGAACGGCCTGCAGCATCTGCCGTTCAACACGCTGTTCCAGCTGGCGGCGGACGCGGCATCCGGCGACCTGGAGCTGGCCGAGCGGATGCTGCTGATCCCCGACCTCGTGGGTTACTGGCTCACCGGCCGCGCGGTCGCGGAGCGCACCAATGCGTCCACGACGGGGCTGCTCAACCCGAGCACCCGCGAGTGGGACGACGAGCTCATTGCCCGCCTGGGCCTGCCCCGCGGCATCCTGCCCGAGCTCGTCTCGCCGGGCGACACGGTGGGGCCGCTGCTGCCCGCCGTTGCCGCAGAGACCGGTCTCGGGGCAGTCCCTGTCACTGCGATCGGCTCACACGACACCGCCTCGGCGGTCGTCGCGGTGCCCGCGCGGGGCGAGGACTTCGCCTACATCTCGTGCGGAACCTGGGGCCTCGTCGGGGTCGAGCTCGAGCATCCGGTCATCAGCGAGGCCGGCCGCGCCGCCAACTTCACCAACGAGGGCGGCGTCGACGGGCGGGTCCGCTACCTGCACAACGTTATGGGTCTCTGGCTGCTGAGCGAGTCGGTGCGCACGTGGGAACGCTCGGGCGAGACCATCGAGCTGCCGGCGCTGCTCGCGGCCGCGGCATCCGTCACGACGCCTGTTGCGGTCTTCGACGCCAACGACCCCCGGTTCCTCACCCCCGGAGACATGCCCGCGCGCATCGCGGAGTTCTGCGTCGAGCACGGCCTGCCCGTGCCCTCCAGCAGGGCCGAGTTCGTGCGCAGCATCGTCGAGAGCCTTGCGGATGCTTTCGCTCACGCCGTGCGCACGGCCGCCGCGCTCTCGGGTAAGACCGTCTCGGTCATCCACATTGTCGGCGGGGGTGCGCTCAACGAGCTGCTCTGCCAACTCACCGCCGACCGCAGCGGACTGCCCGTGCTCGCCGGACCCGTCGAGGCGACCGCGATCGGCAACATCCTCGTGCAGGCGCGTGCCCAGGGGCTCGCCTCAGGCAGCCTCGAGTCGCTGCGCGCTATTGTCTCCTCCGCCTTCTCCCCCGTTCTCTACACTCCCGCTCGTTAGGTACACCATGGTGCAGCGCCAATTCCCCAATCCCCGCGACCTCATGCAACTCATGAAGTTCAAGCAGCCGGACCTCAACGCCAAGCGGCGCCGGTTGGCCGCGGCCCACACGATCCATGACCTGCGCCTTATTGCGAAGCGCCGCACGCCCAAGGCCCCCTTTGACTACACGGAGGGCGCAGCTGAGGAGGAGATCTCGATACAGCGGGCGCGCCAGGCGTTCCAGGACATCGAGTTCCATCCCGGCATCCTGCGCAACGTGCCGGAGGTCGACACGAGCTGCGAGGTGCTCGGCGGGCCCAGCGCCTTGCCCTTCGGCATCGCGCCCACCGGATTCACACGTCTCATGCACAGCGAGGGAGAGACGGCAGGCGCGGGCGCTGCGGGCGCCGCGGGCATCCCCTTCACGCTGTCAACCCTCGGCACCACCTCGATCGAGGGCGTCAAGGCGGCGAACCCGCATGGCCGCAACTGGTTCCAGCTCTACGTCATGCGGGAGCGCGAGATCTCCTACGAACTCGTGCGCCGCGCCGCAGCGGAGGGCTTCGACACGCTCTTCTTCACGGTCGACACCCCCGTCGCAGGCGCTCGCCTGCGCGACAAGCGCAACGGCTTCTCGATTCCGCCGGCGCTCACCCTCGGCACGATCGTGAACGCGATCCCGCGGCCGGAGTGGTGGATCAACTTCCTCACCACGGCCCCGCTCGAGTTCGCTTCCCTCACCTCGACGGGCGGCACGGTGGGCGAGCTGCTCGACAGCGCCATGGACCCCACCATCTCGCTCGAGGACCTCGACATCATCCGCAGCATGTGGCCGGGCAAGCTCGTCGTCAAGGGTGTGCAGACGGTGGCGGATGCTCGGCTCATGGCCGATCAGGGCGTCGACGGCATCGTGCTCTCCAACCACGGCGGACGCCAGCTCGACCGCGCGCCCATCCCGTTCCACCTGCTTCCCGACGTCGTGCGCGAGGTCGGCACCGACCTCGAGGTGCACGTGGACACCGGCATCATGTCGGGCGCCGACATCGTGGCATCCGTCGCCCTTGGGGCCAAGTTCACGCTCATCGGGCGTGCGTACCTCTACGGACTCATGGCGGGTGGCCGCGCGGGCGTCGACCGCGCGATCCAGATCCTGTCGGAGCAGGTCGTGCGCACCATGAAGCTGCTCGAGGTGTCAACGCTGGATGAGCTCACGCCGGCCCACGTGACGCAGCTGCAGCGACTCGCGCCGCGCGCCCGCCCGTAGGTTGAGTAGCGAGGTCTCAGAGCGCCCAGAACTGGTCGTCGCGGGTGGCGGGAGCCGCGGCATCCGCCCCCTCCACGAAGCTCAGCACCGCGTCGAGCGTGACGTCGGCCGAGAGGATGCGGCGGTGCCCGAGCCCCTCCGTCAGCAGGAGTGTCGAGCGCTCGCCGTGGGCGGCGTGTAGCTGCTCGGACTGTTCCACCTCGATCACCGTGTCGCCGCGGTCGTGCACGAGCAGCAGCGGCACCTGCTCGGGCAGCGGGTTGAGCAGGCCCGAGTAGCGGTCGACGATGCCCGGATGCTCGGGGAACACGCGCCGCTCGAAGCGCACGCGCAACGCCGCCTGGGTCTCGGGTGTGAGCCGCAGCATCCGCCCGAACTGGTGGAGCAGGTGCAGGGGCTCCGCGACGCCCGCGATGCCGACGACCCGCCGCGCGTCGGCGCCCTCGACGACGGATGCCACGGCCGAGAGCAGCCCGAAGGAGTGCGCGATGATCGCCTCGAAGCCGCCGTGCCGCCTCTCGAGTTCCCGGATCGCGAGGGTGTAGTCGAGCACGTCCGCGTAGCGGCCAGGGGAGTCGCCGTTGGCGGGTGCGTCGAAGGCGACGACGCTGTGGCCGGCGGCGCGTAGCTGGCGGATGAGAGCGGCGAACTGTGCCGCGCGTCCGCGCCAGCCGTGCACGAGCAGCACGGGTCGCGACCCATCGCCCCAGGCGTAGGTGATCACGCGCTTGCCACGGACTCGGATGCTGCCGCGACGGGCCGCATCGTGGGTGGCGCGTTCCTGGTCCCGCACGGGCAGCGGCGGGCCGACTCGGCGGAAGAGTGGCAGCGCGGCGCGCGCCGCAAGCTCCGGCGAGACGGCCTGGGCGGCGGCGAAGGCGGTGTGGATCAGCATGTGGTCTCCTCGGGGCTCCCTAAGAAAAGAATACGAACGACCGTACACATATAACAATACGCACGAGCGTACACGTAAACTGGCCGCGTGGAGAAGGTCGACGGTCGACGGGCGCGCGGCGATCAGTCGCGCCGCGCCGTGCTCGACCGCGCCATGCAGCTCGCCTCCACCGATGGGCTCGAAGGGCTCTCGATCGGGCGACTCGCGGGCGAGGTCGACGCGAGCAAGAGTGGTGTGGCCGCCCTGTTCGGCTCCAAGGAGCAGCTGCAGCTCGCCACCGTCGAGGCGGCGCGCACGTTATTCGTGGCGACCGTGATCGAACCCGTGCGTGAGCATCCGCGGGGCCTTCGGCGTGTGGTCGCCCTCGTGCGGGCGTGGCTCGACTACTCGGCGGGCCGGGTGTTCGAGGGCGGATGCTTCTTCCTCGCCGCCTCGGCCGAGCTCGATTCCCGTCCCGGCCCTGTGCGCGACGCGATCGCCCGCGCCATCGCAGATCGCGACTCCTACTTCGTTCGCACGATCAACCAGGCGATCGACGCCGGTGAGCTTCCGGGGTGCGACGACGCCGAACAGCTCGCGTTCGAGCTCACGTCCCTCGTCGAGACGGCCAACTCGCGCTCACTCATCTCGGGGTCGTCCGTGCCCTACGACCGGGCGGCGCGTGCCGCCGCGGCACGGCTGACGGCGTGCGGCGCAGATCCGCGAGTGCTGGCATCCGCCGGTCTGCGCTGACCGGGTCTGCGCTAACCGGGCCTGCGCTAACCGGGCCTGCGCTGACAGGCGCGCCGGCGCCGTAATCGTGTCGCATCGAGTGGACGAAAATTCGCGCTCCACCGTCATCTGGGCCCCGCTCGAAGACGAATATGTGTCCACTCAACGAAGCATTGACGAGAGTGCAGCGGGCGGCGGCGCGCAGTCGAGGCAGGCGCAGGCCGGTGCTGCCACCGAGCAGCGGCTGCGCGAAGCCGCACCTACGCGACGTGTCGCGCCTCCGCCGGCACGTGCGCCGCGACCCGCCCCTGTCGCGGCCACCAGAACCAGTCGCCCAGCATGAACGCGAACGCGGGCACGATCACGGTCCGCACGAGCAGCGTGTCGATCAGCACGCCGACGCACACGATGATGCCGATCTGCGTGAGCGTGATGAGGGGCAGCACGCCGAGCACCGCGAAGACAGCGGCGAGCAGGATGCCCGCACTCGTGATGACCCCGCCGGTCGCCGCCAGGGCGCGTACCATTCCTCGCCGCGTCCCCAGCGATGAGGCCTCCTCGCGAGCCCGGGTGACGAGGAAGATGTTGTAGTCGACCCCGAGCGCGACGAGGAAGAGGAAGCTGAAGAGCACGACCGAGTTGTCGAGCGCGGGGAAGTCGAACACCGTTTGGAACAGCAACCACGACGCCCCGAGGCTCGCGAAGAACGACGCGACGACGGTCAGCAGCAGGATGACGGGGGCGAGCAGCGAGCGCAGCAGCAGCACCAGAACGAGCAGCACGACACCGAGGATGAGCGGGATGACGAGCGCCTGGTCGCGTTCCTGCAGCTGTGCCGCGTCGAGGCTCTCGGCGTCGAGCCCACCCACGAGCGCCGACTCATCGAGTGTGGCGCGCAGCTCGGTGATGGTTGCGAACGACTCCTCCGTCTCTGCCGCCGAGGTGAGCGAGACGCTCAGTCGGGTGAGCCCGTCCGCCTCGCCCGTCTCGCGCACGCTCTCGACCCCGTTGACCTCGGATGCTTTGGCCGCGACCCGCTCCGCAGCATCCGTCTCGGCGATCACGATGGCGGGGGAGCCGCTGCCCGCGCTGAACGCTGAGGCGATCACCTCCTGCCCGACGACCGCCTCGGGGGTGGAGGTGAAGCGTTCCGTCTGGGCGAGGCCGACCTGCACCGACGGCACCGCGAGGGCGAGCCCGGCGAGCACCACGACGCCAATGACGGCGACGATAGCCGGATGCCGCGACACCCGCGTGCCGAGCCCATGCCAGAAGCCCCGCGCAAGCCGATCCTCGGAGTCGAAGCGCGGCACGTAGGGCCAGAACAGTCCGCGGCCGAAGAGCACGAGCGCGGCGGGCAGCACGAGCAGCGCGAAGATCATGGCGACGACGATGCCGGCCGCGCACGCGAGGCCGAGCGCGCGGTTGCCGCCGAGCGACGCGAAGAGGAGCGTCAGCAGGCTGAGCGCGACGGTGCCGCCCGAGGCGAGAATCGCGGGGCCGGCGCCCCGGAGGGCGACGCTCATGGCCTCGCGCCGGTCCTCGTGCAGCCGCAGCTCGTCGCGGTAGCGGGCGATCAGCAGGAGCGCGTAGTTGGTGCCGGCGCCGAAGACGAGCACCGAGAGGATGCCCGTGATGGAGGCATCCAGTTCGACCCCGACGAGCGTGGCGACGTGCCGGGCCACGACTCCCGCGACGGCGTCGGCGGTGCCGACCACCGCGAGCGGCACGAGCCACAGCCAGGGGCTGCGGTAGGTCACGATCAGGAGCAGCGCGACGACGATGACGGTCGTGAGCAGCAGGGTGAAGTTGGCGCCGTCGAAGACGCCCGCGAGGTCGACCGCGAAGCCCTCAGGCCCGGTCAGGAGGGCCGACAGTCCGGAGGGCAGGTCCTCGTTGATGAGTTCGCGCAGCTCGGCCGTGCGCTCCGCCCGCTCGTCGACGTCGTCGATCGCGTCGAGCGGCACGGGCAGGAGGGCGGCGGTGCCGTCGTCCGAGACGGTCGCGGGCGGGAGGAACTCGGCGTCGACGGATGCCGCGATCTGCTCGCCGCGCTCGGCGATGGCCGTGACATCCGCGTCGCTCAGCTCGCCGTCGCGCGTGAAGACGATGAGCGCGGTGCTGGTGTCGGCGTCGGGGAAGCGTTCCTGGAGGGCGGCGACCTTGGCGGATTCGGCCGACTCGGGCAGGCCGGTGCCGGGCGCGCCTTCCGAGCTCTCGGGGGCGAGGGCAAGGAGCGCGGCGCTCGCCGAGGCGGCAACGGCGAGCACGATCCACGAGCTGCGTGCGGCAGTGATGAAGTGCCTGAGGCGGCGCATCCGGGTTCCCCTCGAGAAGATTGCTAGATTATCTAATTACTAGACGGCGTAGCAAACGTAGCCCTAGAATGGGTGACATGCAAGCGGGAGAGGGAACTCGAATCGAGGTGCACGAGAGCACGAGACTCCTGCGCGAGTTCACTCAGCTCAGCGACGACTTCCAGGCGCACCTCGGCCGCGAACTCACCGTCAACTCCACCGACCTGCAGGCCATGCAGTACCTCATTCAGCGCGGTCCCATGAGCCCCACCGCCCTCGCCCGTGCCCTCGACATCAGCACGGCGGCGACGACCGTCGTTGTCGACCGCCTCGTGAAGGTCGGCCACGTCACGCGTGAGGCGCATCCGACCGACCGGCGCGCTGTCGTGGTGGTTCCCGCGCCGCAGTCGATCGCGAGCGCGATGGCCGCGCTCACGCCCATGGTGCGCAGCATCGACCGGGTGATCCAGAGCTTCAGTGAAGAGGAGCGTGACACCATCACCGAGTACCTTCGTCGGGTCGTCGACGTCTATCGCGAGAGCATCCCTGAAGATGTGCGTGTGGCTCGGGGCACCAGATGATGTCCTGTTCAGGCGCGGGCGAGCTGTTCCAGCTGCAGCACGAGCCAGGGGCTGAAGGCGAAGGGCGTGGCGCGCACGGCGTCCGCGAGGGCGTCGGGGCTCACCCAGGCGTACTCGGCAATCTCGTCGGGTGCCGGTTCGAACGCGCCCACGACCCGGGCGCGGTAGACGGGGCAGACCTCGTTCTCCACGATTCCGGATGCATCGACCGCCCGGTAGCGGAACTCCGGCAACACCACCTCGACATCCGCCACGGTCGCCCCGAGCTCACGACGCGCGCGCCGCACGAGCGCCTCCTCGGGGTGCTCGCCAGGCGCCGGATGCCCGCAGAAGCTGTTCGTCCACACGCCCGGCCAGGTCGCCTTGCCGAGCGCCCGGCGGGTCACGAGCACCTCTCCTGCGTCGTTGTAAAGGTGGCAGGAGAAGGCCAGGTGCAGGGGCGTGTCGCTCGTGTGCACGGTCGCCTTGTCGGCGGTGCCGACGGGAGTGCCGTCCTCCGAGAGGAGCACAACGAGCTCGGGGGTGGATTCCATGCTGCGTAGTCTGCCCCACCCCGATGAGCAGGCGCTCGGAGGCAGCGAACGCTACCGTGCGGTCGTGGCGGCGCTGGAGGAGTTCTTCGATGATTCGGGAGCGCGAGCATCCGCCTATGGCCCCGAGTATGTGGAGCTGTGGCGGGAGCTGCGGCGCAACACGACGGGCGGCAAGCTCTTCCGCCCGCGCATGGTCGTGGCGGCCTTCGACGGTCTCGACGGCACCCACGACGAACCCGCCCTGCCGTGGGTCGGCGCGGCCTTCGAGTTGCTGCACACGGCCCTGATCGTGCACGACGACGTGATCGACCGCGACTTCGTGCGGCGTGGCAAACCCAACATCTCGGGCACCTACCGCGACCGGGCACGCGGCGAGGGTGCATCCCAGCGCGACGCCGAGCACCGCGGCCTGAGCGCCGCGGTCGTCGCGGGCGACCTCGCCCTCTTCTACTCCTACCGGCTCATCGACCGCAGCGGTGTCGGCGAGGAGAATCGGCGACGGCTGCTCGAACTCATGGATGAAGCCCTCTTCGCGAGCGCGGCGGGCGAGCTCCTCGACCTCGACTACTCGGGCGCCATCCGCATCCCGACCGTCGACAACATCCTTTCGATGGCGCGCCTCAAGACGGCCGTCTACTCCTTCGAGGTGCCGCTCAAGGCGGGCGCCGTGCTGGCGGGGGCGTCGGATGCCGTGGTCGAGTCGATGGGCGACTTCGGCCGCGAGGTGGGCACCGCCTACCAGGTCGTCGACGACCTGCTCGGCGTCTTCGGCGACAGCGAGGAGACGGGCAAGTCGACCACGAGCGACCTGCGCGAGGGCAAGCGCACGGTGCTCGTGGCGCATGCGGCGGGGACGGGTCTGTGGGCCCAGCTCGCGCCGCTCTTCGGCTCCCCAGACCTCTCGGAGGCGGATGCGCAGACCCTGCGCGCGGGGCTCGAGCAGAGCGGCGCCCGCGACTACGCGGAGCAGCTGCTCGCCCAACACGTCGAGCGGGCCCGCGAGGTGCTCGCCCGCCCGCACATCCCCGAGTCGCTCCGGGAGCGCCTCATCCCCATCGTCGACCTCGTGCTCAGGAGGGGCCGTTGAGCGCCACCACTCTCCATCGCCTCGACCTCTACACGCGGGTGTGTGAGCGGGCCTCCGCGCTCGTGATCCGTGAGTACTCCACCTCCTTCGGCGCCGCATCGCGCCTGCTCGAGCCTCGGGTGCGTCGGCATGTGGCAAACATCTACGCCCTCGTGCGGGTCGCGGACGAGGTCGTCGACGGGGCCTCCGACGAGGCCGGGATGTCGCGGGCGGAGGCTGCGCGCGCCCTCGACGAGCTCGAGGCGCAGACCGACCTGGCCCTCGAGCGCGGGTACTGCACCAACCCGATCGTGCACGCCTTCGCGCGCAGCGCCCGCGAGGTGGGCTTCGGCCGCGAGCTCACCGAGCCCTTCTTCGCGTCGATGCGCGCCGACCTCGAGCAGGCGGAGCACGACCCCGAGAGCTTCACCCGTTACGTCTACGGTTCGGCCGAGGTCATCGGGCTCATGTGCCTGCAGGCCTTCCTGCTCGGTCACTCGCGTTCCGAGCCGCAGCTGCTCGAACTGCGGGCGGGGGCACGAGCGCTCGGCGCCGCCTTCCAGAAGGTCAACTTCCTCCGCGACCTCGCCGACGACTACGAGGCGCTCGGTCGCAGCTACTTCCCCCAGGTGCATGTCGCGAGCTTCAGTGAGGCGGACAAGGCGCGCATCCTCGACGACATCGACTCCGACCTGCGGGTCTCGCGGGCGGCCCTGCCCCTCCTCCCGCCCGGGAGCCGCAGGGCCGTGTGCCTCGCCCACTCGCTCTTTGCCGAGCTGGCCCGGCGTCTGCGGGGGACGCCCGCCCGTGACATCCTCGCCGCTCGGTTGAGCGTGCCGACGCCCGTCAAGGCGCGTCTGGCCCTCGAGGCGGCAGCGGGACGGATGCCTCGCGCATGAGTGCCCCGAACCCCCAGACCGTCGTCGTGGTCGGCGGCGGCATCACGGGCCTGGCGACGGCAGGGCTCCTCGCCCGCGAGGGCCACGTGGTGACGCTGCTCGAGAAGCAGCCGAAGGTCGGCGGGCGGGCCGGCCTGCTCGAGGTCGAGGGTTTCCGCTTTGACACGGGCCCGTCGTGGTACCTCATGCCCGAGGTGTTCGACCACTTCTTCCGCCTCATGGGCACCTCGGCCGCGGAACAGCTTGAACTCGTCAAGCTCGACCCCGGCTACCGGGTCTTCTTCGAGGGCTCGCCCGAGCCGATCGCGATCACCTCCGAGCGCGAGGCCAACATCGAACTCTTCGAGTCGATCGAGCCGGGCGCGGGCCGGCGTCTCTCGCGCTACCTCGACTCCGCCGCCGACACCTACGAGATGGCGAAGCGGCGCTTCCTCTACTCGACCTTCGAGTCGTTCCGGCCCCTGCTGGCGCGCGACGTGCTCGGGCGGCTGCCTCGGCTCGCGCGGCTGCTGCTTCGCTCACTCGACCGGCACGCGGCATCCGTCACCCGCGACCCGCGCCTGCAGCAGATCCTCGGGTACCCGGCCGTGTTCCTCGGCTCCTCGCCCTTCGAGACGCCCAGCATGTACCACCTCATGAGCCATCTCGACATGACCGACGGGGTCTACTACCCGAAGGGTGGCTTCACGCGGGTCATCGACCGCATCGCGGCGCTCGCCTCCGAGGCGGGGGTCGACATCCGCACGTCGTCGCCCGTCGCGCGCATCCTCGTGAGCGACGGCGTCGCGACGGGCGTCGAGCTCGCGGACGGCACGATCATCGAGGCTGATCTCGTGGTCTCGACCGCCGACCTGCACCACTCGGAGACGCAGCTGCTGGAGCGGGAGCACCAGACCTACCCCGCCGAGTACTGGCAGAAGCGCGTCGCGGGGCCGGGCGCCATGCTCCTCTACCTCGGCGTCGAGGGCGAGCTGCCCCAGCTCGACCACCATACGCTGCTCTTCGCGCGCGACTGGCGGGCGAACTTCGACGCGATCTTCGGGAAGTCGCCGAGCATCCCGTCCGTGCCGAGCCTCTACATCTGCAAGCCCTCGGGCGTGGACCCGGATGTCGCGCCCGCCGGCCACTCGAACGTGTTCGTGCTCGTGCCGATCCCCGCCGACCCGTCCCTCACGCAGCTCGACGAGCTCGCCGATCGCGTGATCGAGCAGATCGCCGAGTGGACGGGCATTCCCGACCTTGCGGGGCGGACCGTCGTGCGCCGCATGGTCGGCCCCGCCGACTTCGCGGCCGACCTCAACGTGTGGAAGGGGTCCGCGCTGGGGCCCGCCCACACTCTGAAGCAGAGTGCCTTCTTCCGCGGGGCGAATGTGAGCAAGCACGTGTCGGGGCTCCTCTACGCCGGCAGTTCGAGCATCCCCGGCATCGGCCTGCCCATGTGTCTCATCAGCGCCGAGCTTGTGCTCAAGCGGCTGCGCGGCGACACCTCGACGGAGGCGCTGCCCGAACCCCTGCCGGAGCCCGCGACCTCGTTCGTGGATCCCACCGACACTGGGCAGGGAGCCGGGTCCTCCGAGTCTCCCGGGGGGCCGTGATGCACCTCGCCTACCTCGCAGCACTTCTCATCTCGCTCTTCTGCATGACGCTCCTCGACCGACGCTTCACGCTCTTCTTCTGGAGGGATGCCCGCCGCGCCGCCCTCGTCATGACGCTCGGCCTCGTGTTCTTCCTCGCGTGGGATGCGGGCGGCATCGGGCTCGACATCTTCCACCGCGGCGGCAGCCCGTGGATGACGGGAATCGAGCTTGCGCCGGAACTGCCGCTCGAGGAGGTCTTCTTCCTCGCTCTGCTCTGTTACGTGACGATGGTCGCCTACGGGGGTTTCGATACGCTCCTCCGTCGCTACTCAACCCGCAACAGCACCGCCGTATCAAAATCCAGGGACGGCGACGCATGACATATTGGGCGCTCAACGCGGTGTTCCTCGCGATCGTCGTGCTCGTGGCATCCGCCGCTCTCGTTTCCCGTCGCTCGCCGCGGTGGGGCGCCGTTGCTCTCGCCGGTGTCGCGGTCCTCCTGCTCACGGCCGTATTCGACAACGTCATGATCGCTGCCGACCTCTTCACCTACAACCCCGAGCGCATCTCGGGCGCCTTCCTCGGCGTGGCACCGCTTGAGGACTTCGCCTATGCGATCGCGGCCGTCGTGCTGCTGCCGAGCCTCTGGCACCTGTTGCCGCCGACCTCCCGGAGGGAGTCGCGATGAGCGCTTTCCGCACGATCGTGCTCTCGTCGCGACCGCTGAGCTGGATCAACACGGCCTTCCCCTTCGCGGCCGCCTACCTGTTGACGACGCGCGAGATCGACGCCGTGCTCATCGTCGGCACCCTGTACTTCCTCGTGCCCTACAACCTCGCCATGTATGGCATCAACGACGTCTTCGACTACGAGTCCGACCTCGCCAACCCCCGCAAGGGTGGCGTGGAGGGCGCCCTGCTCGACCCGCGGCTGCACGCACCCACCCTGTGGGCGGCGGCCCTCAGCAACATCCCCTTCCTCGTGTTCCTGGTCGCGGTCGGCGGCCCCCTCTCGTGGCTTGTGCTCGCCGTCAGTGTTTTCGCCGTCATCGCGTACTCGGCCAAGGGGCTCCGCTTCAAGGAGCGCCCCGTGCTCGACTCCCTCACCTCCAGCACCCACTTCGTCTCGCCCGCGCTCTACGGGCTTGTGCTCGCGGGGGCCGAGTTCACGCCGGCCCTCTGGATGATCTTGGCCGCCTTCTTCCTCTGGGGGATGGCGAGTCACGCCTTCGGTGCAGTTCAGGATGTTGCGGCCGATGTGGAGGGAGGGATCTCGTCGATCGCGACCGTGGCCGGCGCCCGCTTCACGACGAGACTCGCCATCGGCCTCTACCTCGCTGCGGGCATCCTGCTGCTCTTCTCGGGCTGGCCGGCCGCGCTCGCCGCCGTGCTCGCGCTCCCTTACGTCTGGGCGTGCGCGCCCTTCTGGAACGTGACGGATGCCACTGCCGAGACCGCGAATCGCGGCTGGCGCAAGTTCCTCGCGCTCAACTTCGTGGCGGGGTTCCTCGTGACGATGCTGCTCATCCTCTGGTGGAACCTCTCAGCCTGAGGCACCGCGGCCGCCCAGGGTCAGCCGTCATACCCGAGGTTCTGCGCCATCCGCTCGAGCGACGTGAGGGTCGTGCGGTACTCGCTCTCGGTCAGCCCCTCGGCGACGGAGCCGCGCAACTCCTCGACGACCTCGCTCAGCTTGCCGAAGGCGGTCGTGCCACGCTCCGTGATCGTGTACTGCCCGTCGACGATGACGACCCAGCCGCTCTCGATGAGTTCGGCGAGGTGCTCGGCGGCGGTCTCAGCCCCGCCCGTCGCGAGGAACGGCCCGATCGCCTCGCTGAGCCGTTCCACGTCGGCGGGCGCCTGCGAGATCACGCTCAGCAGCTGCCACTGCGTTCGGGTGACGCCGTGTTCCTCGATGATGGTGGCGAAGCGCTCCTCGATGAGGCGGTCGACGAGCCTCAGCCAATATCCGATGGGTCTGTCAGCCATGCCCGACACCCTACGCAGGGCGGCAGCACGAGACAACGGATGCGCGCACCCCTGCGGTTATCGGCGCACTTTTCGTTCCACACACCGGCTGATGCCGGCCCCAGACGGCGCGCCGTGCACAAAGTGCATCAAAAACCGCACGCGGGCGGCCGCTCCGGCCCCGCGGCATCCTGCTCAGTATTCGAACGCGAGCTCGTCGGGGTAGGCGGCCAGGTCAACGAGGGCGGATGCCGCGGAGGCAAGGTGCGCGAGGGTGAGCCCCAGCGTTCCCGGGCCGAAGCTGACGCGGCTCACGCCCAACTGCGCGAGCGTCTTGAGGGGCACTCCGCCGGGCTTGCCGATGACCGAGATGGGACCGTTGATCTCGTCGAGTGCGCGCTTGATGGAGTCCTCGTCGTTCAGGCCGAGCATGAAGATGACGTCGGCACCGGAGTCCAGGTAGGTGTTGGCTCGCTGGATGGCCTCCTCCCAGTTGCCGCCCTTGGTTGCGAGCGTGTCGACGCGGGCGTTGATGACGATGGGGATGCCTGAGACGTTCGCGGCGGCGCGCGCGGCGGCGACCCGCTTGGCGGCGTCGCCGATTTCGAACTGGGGTGCCTTCGCCTCGCCGATGCTGTCTTCAATGTTGATGCCTGCGGCGCCAGCCTCGATGAGCCGCGCGACATTCTCCTCGACCCCCTTCGGAGTCTCGGAGTAGCCCTTCTCGAAGTCGACGGAGACGGGGAGTTCGGTCGCGGCGATGATCCGCGAGGCGGCCTCCACCGCCTGGTCGACCGTGAGTCCTTCCCCGTCGCGCACGCCGTGAGCGTAGGAGATCGAGTGGCTGGCGGTCGCGAGCGCCTTGACCCCTTCGACCTGGGCGACGATGCGCGCCGTGACGGCGTCCCACACGTTGGGAACGATGAGCGGGCTACCGGGCACATGGAGAGAACGCAGCAGCTCGGCCTTGACGAAGGTGGGGTTGGTCATGCCCTAAGAGTGCACCGGAGCCGAAGCATCCGCCACCCGCGGGCTTTCATCATTCAGGAACAGAACCTGGGGAGCCGCGGATGCTCGCCCCATGGGCATCAGCAGTGCGCAGCTGTCACACCCACCACCGCCATGTCCTGAATGGTGAGAGCCCGACGAGCGGCTATCAAAAGAGGGCGGATGCTGCGACTCAGGCCGCGCGCTCGTGCGCAGGCAGCCGCACGAAGAGCAGCATGACGAGCCCGATCAGGAGCACGAGGCCGATGCCGAGCACGCCGTAGACGATGCCGCCGAACCAGGCGAGGAAGAGCGACCACGCCAGCGGGGAGAGGAAGCTTGCGACACGCCCCGTCGTGGCGTAGAGGCCGAAGATCTCGCCCTGCATCCCGACGGGGGTGACGCGGGTGAGCACGCCGCGGCTGGCGGCCTGGGCCGGGCCGACGAAGGCGCACAGGATGAGGCCGCACACCCAGAAGACGATCGTGCCGAGGTCCCGCAGCAGGAACACGGCGACCGCCATCACGACGAGCCCGGCGAGGGTCGCGACGATGAGCCGCTTCGGGCCGATGAGATCGTCGATGCGGCCGGCGATGATGGTGGAGACCCCTGCGACGAGGTTCGCGGCGAGGCCGAAGATCATGACCTCCATCGTGCTGAAGCCGAAGCCTTGGGCGGCCAGGATGGCGCCGAACGCGAAGACGCCCGCGAGGCCGTCGCGATAGACGGCGGCGGAGACGAGGAACCAGAAGGTCGGGCGCTGCTCGCGGAAGAGCTTGGCGAGGTGCTTGGCGAGCACGACGTAGGAGGCGAAGAAGTTGACCTTGGGAGCCCCGGGATAGGCGGGGGATTCCGGCACGTTCCGGAACATGGGGATGGCGAAGACGATCGTCCACACCCCGCAGACAACGGCGACGAGCTTGAAGGCGAGAGCCTGGTCTGAGCCCATGCCAAAGATGAGCGGGATGCACAGCACGAGCGCGACGACACCGCCGATGTAGCCGAGGCCCCAGCCGAGGCCCGAGATGCGGCCCACGGTCGACGGGCTCGAGACCTCGACGAGCATTGCGTAGTAGCTGACGTTGCCGATCTCGCTCACGACGGCGCCGATTGCTACGGCGAGCGCGCCGAACCAGAAGTACTTGGGGTCGGCCTCGACGAAGAAGAGCGAGAACTGGATGAGTGCGATCGCGATGGTCGAGCCGACGAGCCACTTCTTCTTGTTCCCGCGCGCGTCGGCTTGCTGGCCGAGCACGGGCGCGAGCACGAGGATGAGGATTCCGGCGGCGAAGTTGGCCCAGCCCCACCATTCCGCGAGGTCGGTGAGGCCGCGGCAGTACTCGGTGCCGAGGTATTCGCTGCTCGCGCAGCTCATCCAGCTGCCGTCGGCGAGCTGACCGGATGCCGCGACATCCGCGTCAAGGAACTGTCGCGACGTCAGGTAGAGCGAGATCCAGACGAAGGTGAGGATGACCGTGTTGAAGGGCTGCATTGCCCAGTCCCACATCGCCCATGACCAGACGACCTTCTTGGAAGCCACGTCTCCGCTGGCGCCTCGCCCGAAGGGGCCGATCGCCTGCGTGCTGATGGTGGGCGGGGGTGTGGGCACGGCACCGGGCCCCGGCTTGTCGCTCATGCGCTCAGGCTAATCGCGGTCGGTTAACTTTCGGTGCGCCCCATGCGGGGGTGCCGAGGGGCGTCTCTCCGCTTGGGTGAACGGGGAATGAAGCATTCTCGAACTCGCCCTGTGGGGGGTGCCGCGTCGATAGCGTCAGCGTGGCTGCCCCGGCGGATATACCCGTCGGCCGTCGCCAGACCCGACCTTCCTTGCGCCAACCGCGGCTGCTCCCTGCCGCGGCGTGCGCCCTGCCCAGAAAGGTGCTGCCGCGATGACCCGCGACACCCACTCGTTCTTCTCCGCCGCGAGGTCTCGCGGCGGCCTGATCACGGCCGGATGCCTCGCTGCCGCGATCGGTCTCGTCTCCTTGGGTGGCGGCATCGCCGTCGCCGCTGATGGCGGCGGTCTCGCCCCGCCCGCGGTCGATCCCGCGACGGTCGCGGCCCCGACCGCTGTGCCCGACCGCGTGATCCTCACCCCCACGGAGACTCCCGAGACAAGTCAGCACGTGAACTGGCGCACCTCGACGGAGGTGACGACGCCGCGGGTGCAGTTCGCCCTGAGCGGCCCCTCTCCCGTCGACGCTGCTTCCGCCACGACCGTGGAGGCGAGCTCCACGACCGAGTTCTCGGCGGACCTGGGCTACGGGATCCGCCACCACTCGGCCACCATGACGGGTCTCGAACCCGACCAGACGTACCTCTACCGCGTGGGTGACGGCGAGACCTGGAGCGAGTGGCTTGAGTTCACGACGGCGACGGTGGGGGCATCCGAATTCAGCTTCCTCGTGCAGGGCGATGCCCAGAACGACAACAAGGCCTACACGTCGCGGGCTTTCCGGGCAGCCTTCGAGGCTCGCCCCTACGCCGAACTGGTCGTTCACGCCGGCGACCTGATCGACACCGAGACATCGGACGCCGAGTGGGGTGAGTGGCACGAGGCCGCAGCATTCGCGAACCAGTACATGAACGTTGTCGCGGCGACAGGCAACCACGAGTACTACCCGGGCCCCGAGCTCAGCGAGCACTGGGGTGCCCAGTTCGAGTATCCGAAGAACGGACCGGACGCGACACCCGAGATTCAGGCGGCCCTGAGTGAGACGGTCTACTACGTCGACTACCAGGGAGTGCGGTTCATCGCGTTGAACAGCACGCAGGGCTTCAGCGCCGCGCAGGGTGCTGCCCAGACGGAGTGGCTCGAGGCGGTGCTCGCCGAGAACCCGAACCAGTGGACCGTCGTCACCTTCCACCACCCGGTCTTCTCCGTCACGTCCGGCCGCGACAACGCCTCGCTTCGCGAGATGTGGCTTCCCCTCTTCGAGGAGTACGACGTCGACCTGGTCGTGCAGGGCCACGACCATGCTTACGGCCGTGGCAACCTGTTCGCCAATGAGCAGGACCTGCCCGCGGGCGCCGACGCTTCGACGAGTCACACGGGCCCCGTCTACCTCGTGAGCGTCGCCGGTCCGAAGATGTACGTGCCCGACCCGGCCGATAGCAACAACTGGGTGGCGAACGACGCGAACCTTCGCGTGACGGGTCGTGACGTGCAGCTCTTCCAGACGGTGGATGTCACGGCTGACCGCATGCACGTCGAGGCCCGCACTGTCGACGGCGCCGTCTTCGACTCGTTCACCATCTCCAAGGATGCCGAAGGCGAGAAGCTCGTCTATGACGACGCTGTGTGGGCGGGCGGTGGCGGCTCTACCCGCGACGGCGTGGAAGCCCCGTCAGCACCCGGTGGCGAGAACCCGGGTGGCGAGAACCCTGGCGGCGAGAACCCCGGCGGCGAGAACCCGGGTGGCGAGAACCCGGACGGCGAGACCGCGAGCGTGAAGGTCAGCGATGGGCAGCTCACTCCGGGCGAGGCGTTCACTGTGACGGCGGCAGGGTTCCAGCCCCGCGAGGAGGTGCGAATCGAGCTGCACTCGGACCCGGTTCTGCTCGCCACCGTCACTGCGGATGCGGACGGTGGCGTCTCGCAGCGCGTCACCGTGCCGCGCACTGCACCGGCCGCGGAACACACGATCGTGCTGATCGGCCAGACCTCGGGCATCCGTGCTGAAGTCGCCGTGCTCGTGGTGCAGCCCTCTGCAGCGGGCAGCCTCCAGGTCGCAGGCGCGAACGTCGGGTGGCTTGTCGGCTTGGGGATTCTCTTTCTCGGGGTCGGCGCAGTAGCCCTCCGCGTCGGGCTCCGCCGACCCGCCGCCGGTGGTGCCCGTTGACTCCCATCCCTCTCCTCGCGAACGAGAAAGGCCATCAGCCCATGACCAGCAAGTCCGCACGATGGGGCCGCACCCTTGCGGCAGCCGTCGCCGCATCGGTGTTGCTGACCGGTGGCGTGCTCACAGCGCCCCCGACCGCGGCGACGGCCGCGACCCTCAGCCCCGCCGAGCGCTACGCGCCAACGGTGGTCCCCGATCGCATCACGCTCACTCCCTCGGCGGATCCGACGACGGGCCAGGTCATCGCCTGGCGCACCTCCACTGAGGTGGCGCAGCCCGTCGTGGAATACCGCACCCTGACGCCCGCGCCGTACCCTTCGGGCGTGCGCCAGCAGCTCGCGCAATCGACCGTCGAGCAGGCGACTGACCTCGGCTACTCCCAGGCGGTGCACACGGCGGAGCTCAGTGGCCTCGCTCCGAACACCGCATACATGTACCGCGTGGGCGACGGCACCAACTTCAGCGAGTGGCAGGACTTCGAGACGAGCGCGGTGGAGGCGGAGAACTTCTCGTTCATCTTCCTCGGCGACATCCAGACCGACATCCTCGACCAGGGGTCGCGGGTCGTGCGCAACGCGTTCCGTGACCGCCCCAACGCCGACATCGTTCTCCAGATCGGTGACCTCGTCAACGATGCCCACTCCGACCAGCAGTGGGGCGAGCTGTATGAGGCCTTCTCCTACACCCTGGGCACGCAGCGTCTGCTCACGACGCCGGGCAACCACGAGTACGATGGCGGCCTCTCGGAGCAGTACCGCGCTCAGTTCACCTATCCGGCGAATGGGCCGACGGGCGAGGGCGAGGTCTACGACGAGCTCGAGGGCACGGTCTACTACACGGACCACCAGGGCGTGCGTTTCATCTCGCTCAACAGCAATGTGGTCGACACGGAGGGCCTCGCGGTCCAGACCGAGTGGCTCGAGGGCGTGCTCGCGGAGAACCCCCACCAGTGGACGGTCGTCTTCTTCCACCACCCCGTGTTCTCGCTCGACGAGGGGCGCAACAACCTGGGCATTCGCACCTCGTGGGGTCCGCTCCTCGAGGAGTACGACGTTGACCTCGTGCTCGCGGGTCACGACCACGCCTACGGTCGCGGCAACACCTATGCCGCCGAAGAGAACCTGCCCGAAGGAGCGGATGCCGAGCTCAGCCACACGGGCCCGGTCTACATCGGTTCGACGGCGAGCTCGAAGATGTATGAGGTTGGACCGCGGCTGTGGGAGGAGAACGGTGCACATCTGCGCCGGCTCGAGACGGGCAAGCAGTTCTATCAGCTCATCGACGTGACCTCCGGCACGCTTCGCTACGAATCGCGCACGGCAGACGGCGAGTTCTTCGATGGCTTCACGATCACGAAGTCCGAGGCAGGCAAGCTCGTGACCGACGGTGTCGACCCCCAGGTCATCGAGCCGAACGGTCCCGGCCCCTGCCTCGGATGTGAGGAGCCCGGTGGCCCCGGCGAGGAGATCGACCTCGACGCAGGTAGTGGCACGGGCGAGCTCGCCTACGCGCACGAGGCACGCCTCACCGCTGTCAACCGTTCGAATGCCGCCCTCCCCGCCGGCGTCGCCTACCACCAGACTCGCGACGTGCTCTACCTGGGCGACCAGAACGGCCGCACGATCTTCGAGCTGGACACCGAGGGTGACACGATCCTCCGCACGATCACGATGCCCGAGAACATCCGCGACATCGGCCTCGATGAGGAAGGCGAGCTGCTCTACGTGGGCCAGCAGAACCGCAACTGGTCGGTCGTCTCGATCGCCGACGAGAACTTCGGCGAGGTCGTGCGCGGCCCCTACCCGATCATCGAGTCGAACCGGTCGATCGACGTCGACCCGGTGCACGACTTCGCCTATGTGGCGGTTCCGTCACGGGGAGTGGAGGTGTTCCGCGCCTCGACGGGCGAGTCGCTCGGCGTGATCCGAGACACGGCAGACGCCTACTACGTCGCGGCGGACCCCGTGACAGGCCTCGTCGTGAGCACCAACTTCCACGATGTCGCCGGGGTGGTCAACATCCACGCCTTCGATGCGACAGACGGCTTTGCCCGTGTGTGGGCGAAGGCCACCCGCTCCAACCCCCGCCAGGTCGACATCGACTCCAGCAACGGCATGCTCTATGTCGGCTACACGGGCACGTCGGCGACGACGGGTGGCTTCTCGGTGCACGAGGTCGACACGGGCATGCTCATCGGGGACTTCCCCGGCTCGCAGTACGGCAAGGACGGCTACGGCATCACGATCGACGAGCAGGACGAGCGCGTCTTCGTGGCCAACCGCGACTTCCGGCTGAATCCGCCCGGTGAGGAGCTCGACCAGGTCGCCGTCACGGTGAGCAAGCGCGTCGACCCGGGCACGGGCGAAGGTCCTGGCGAAGGTCCCGGTGAGGGCGAGGATCCCGGGGGAGACCCGGAAGATCCGCCGACAGGGCTCGGCTACACGCCAACAGCGCTCACTGCGATCCCGGCGGCACCGACCGAGCTCTCCCCTGACATCCGCCCGGTGGGGAGCGTGGTCGACAGCCGCACCGGCTACCTCTATGTCGCCGATGAGATGCGGCCCGCCCGGGTGCATGTAATCGACCCGGCGAGTGACACGGCGGTGGCGGTGCTGTCGGCGCCGACAACCGACCCCGTCGAGGATGGCCTGCGTGACATCGCTTTGGATGAGTCTCGGAACGAGCTCTACGTCGCCTTCGGGTCGAACTGGGTCGTCATGGATGCCACGAGCGGTGCGCTCGTTCGCGGACCATACGCCTTCTCGGGTGGTGTGCGCGGCATGGACGTCGACTTCGAGGGGAGGCGCGTCTTCGGAGCGCTTCGCGGCACCGGATTCGACGTGGCGGATGCCGATACCGGCGCGCTCGTGCAGACGGTCACGACGGATGCTGTCGCCTGGCGCAGTCACGGCGTCGCCTACGACCCGGTCAACGACCTCATCTATGTGAGCAACTCTGATACCGCGGGCTCGACCGAGGGCATCCGGGTCTTCAGTGGCGCTGACTACTCCCTCCTCAGTTCGCTCGCGGTGGAGGCGGCCGATTTCCGGTCGATCGCCGTCGACCCTGTCGCGCAGCGCGTCTATGTCGGTCACCAGAGCGACATCTACGACGACAGTGGCATCAGTGTCTATGCGGCGGCAGACCTGTCGCTCATCCAGCGGCTCTCCGCCTACGCCTACGGCAACAAGGTGTACGGGGTGTCGGTGGATTCGGCCCGCGGCGTCGTCTATGTCTCCGCACGAGAGCGGTACCCGAGCGGGATCATCGCGGTAGCTCGCGACAGGGAGTAAACCCTTCGCTGGGGGCCGGGCGGGATGAGAGTCCTTCCCGGCCCTTTCTCGTTCCCCGCGACTGTTGCTTCAGGGAGCTGAGCCAGCTCGGCTCAACTTTGCCGTGACGGACTTGACACGCTACGGCTCAGGTCTAAAATTGAGTTTGCTCGACTCAACTATCGAGCCCGAAGACTTCCGCTTCACCCCATTGCAACACATAAGGAGAACACGCATGGCTCGTGCAGTAGGTATCGACCTCGGAACCACCAACTCGGTGGTCTCCGTGCTGGAGGGTGGCGAGCCGACCGTCATCGCCAACGCCGAGGGCTTCCGCACCACCCCGTCGGTGGTCGCCTTCACGAAGGACGGCGAGACGCTCGTCGGCGAGACGGCCAAGCGCCAGGCGGTCACCAACGTCGACCGCACGATCGCGTCGGTCAAGCGCCACATGGGCACCGACTGGACCAAGGACATCGACGGCAAGAAATACACGCCGCAGGAGATCTCGGCCCGCATCCTCGCCAAGCTCAAGCGTGACGCCGAGCAGTACCTGGGCGAGCCGGTGACGGATGCCGTCATCACGGTTCCCGCGTACTTCAACGACTCCGAGCGCCAGGCCACGAAGGATGCCGGTGAGATCGCGGGCCTCAACGTGCTGCGCATCATCAACGAGCCCACCGCCGCCGCTCTCGCCTACGGCCTCGACCGCGGCAAGGAGGACGAGCTCATCCTCGTCTTCGACCTCGGTGGTGGCACCTTCGACGTCTCCCTCCTCGAGGTGGGTAAGGACGACGACTTCTCCACCATCCAGGTGCGTGCGACGGCCGGTGACAACCGACTCGGTGGTGACGACTGGGACGGCCGCGTCGTCGACTACCTCGTCAAGCGCTTCAAGGAGACCACGGGCGTCGACGTCTCGAACGACAAGATCGCCAAGCAGCGCCTCAAGGAGGCTGCGGAGCAGGCGAAGAAGGAGCTTTCGTCGTCGACGAGCGCGAGCATCCAGCTGCCCTACCTCTCCCTCACGGAGAACGGCCCCGCCAACCTTGACGAGACGCTCTCCCGCGCCAAGTTCGAGGAGCTGACGCAGGACCTGCTCGAGCGCACCAAGCGCCCCTTCCACGACGTCATCCGTGAGGCCGGCGTCAGCGTCAACGACATCTCCCACGTCGTGCTCGTGGGTGGATCGACCCGTATGCCCGCCGTCACCGAGCTGGTCAAGCAGCTGACGGGCGGCAAGGAGCCCAACAAGGGCGTGAACCCGGATGAGGTCGTCGCCGTCGGCGCCGCCCTGCAGGCCGGTGTCCTCAAGGGCGAGCGCAAGGACGTTCTGCTCATCGACGTGACCCCCCTCAGCCTCGGCATCGAGACCAAGGGCGGCATCATGACGAAGCTCATCGAGCGCAACACGGCCATCCCGACCAAGCGCAGCGAGACCTTCACGACGGCGGACGACAACCAGCCCTCCGTCGCAATCCAGGTCTTCCAGGGTGAGCGCGAGTTCACGCGTGACAACAAGAACCTGGGCACCTTCGAGCTCACGGGCATCGCGCCCGCCCCGCGCGGCGTGCCGCAGATCGAGGTCACCTTCGACATCGACGCGAACGGCATCGTGCAGGTGCACGCGAAGGACAAGGGCACCGGCAAGGAGCAGTCGATCACCATCACGGGCGGCTCGGCCCTCTCCAAGGAGGACATCGAGCGGATGGTCCGCGAGGGCGAGGAGCACGCGGCCGAGGACAAGAAGCGCCGCGAGGCCGCCGAGGTCCGCAACGCCGCCGAGCAGTTCGTCTACTCGACCGAGAAGCTCATCAAGGAGAACGACGAGAAGCTCTCCGAGGGTGTCAAGACCGAGGTCCAGGGCGACATCGACGCACTCAAGACGGCGCTCGCGGGCGACGACGACGAGGCCATCAAGACGGCCCTCGACAAGCTCAATGTGAGCCAGCAGAAGATCGGCGAGGAGATCTACTCGGCCGCTCAGGCCGAGGGTGCCTCCGAGCAGCCTTCTGCCGACACGTCCGGCTCCGACGAGGACATCGTCGACGCCGAGGTCGTGGACGACGACGAGAAGAAGTAGCCCATGGCAGACAAGGAACACGACAAGGAACAGGGCGCCGAGGCGCCCGAGCCCGACGTGACCAGCGAGGACATCGAGGAGGCCGCGGACGGTCTGCTCGAGGCCGAGGGGCCGGATGTCGAGACATCCGTCGATGAGGCCGACCTCTCCTTCCTCGAGCAGAGCGCGGGAGACCTCGCGGCCGAGCGGCTCGCCGACCTGCAGCGGCTGCAGGCGGAGTATGCCAACTACCGCAAGCGCGTCGAGCGTGACCGGGAGGCCAACCGGCTTCTGGCGGTGCAGGAGATCATCGTCTCCCTGCTCCCCGTGCTCGACGACCTCGACCGGGCAGAGGCCCACGGCGACCTCGAGGATGGACCGTTGGTGCTGATCGCCCAGAAGCTTCGGGCGACGCTCGACAAGACGGGTCTCCAGCGGCTGGGCGAGAAGGGCGACGAGTTCGACCCCAACCTCCACGAGGCGATCGCGCAGATCCCGAACCCCGAGGTGGACACCATGACGGTGCTCGACGTCCACAAGGTCGGCTACCGGCTCGGCGAGCGGCTGCTGCGCGCGGCTCAGGTTGCCGTGGCGGTGCCGCAGGAGTAGTTAGCGTTCTCGCTGGTTGAGTAAGCCCGCTAGGGCTGTATCGAAACCAAGCCCCGAGCATCCGGGTTTCGATACAGCCGCGAGCGGCTTACTCAACCCGCGGACGAATCGAAAGGAGTCTGATGGCCAGTCAGGACTGGTTGGAGAAGGACTTCTACAAGGTGCTCGGAGTCTCGAAGGATGTCTCCGACGCCGAACTCAAGAAGACCTACCGCAAGCTCGCGCGCCAGTACCACCCCGACTCCAACCCGGGGGATGCGAAGGCGGAGGCGCGCTTCAAGGAGATCAGCGAAGCGAACGCCGTGCTCTCCGACCCGGAGACACGCCGCGAGTACGACCAGGTTCGGGCGATGGGCATGGGTGCGCCGCGTTTCACGGCGGGCGGCCAGGGCCAGGCGGGCGGCTTCGAGGACATCTTCGGTGGCATGTTCACGGGCGCAGGCGCGCCCGGCGGTGCCCGCGGCGGCTACCAGTCCGCCGACTTCGGTGACCTCTTCGGTGGTCTCTTCGGTGGCGGTGCCCCAGCCGGCGGCTTCGGTGGCGGCGGCTTCCGCGGCGGCCCCAGCAAGGGTCGGGATGTCACAGCCACGACGACCCTCGACTTCGAGTCCGCCATCAACGGCGACACGGTGCGCCTGCAGGGTGTCGGCGGCAAGCCCATGACGGTGCGCATCCCGGCCGGCGTGAGCGACGGACAGAAGATTCGGCTCAAGGGCAAGGGCGAGCCGAGCCCCGATGGTGGCCCGGCAGGTGACCTGACGCTCACGGTGACGGTCAAGAAGCATCCGGTGTTCACGCGCGAGGGCAACAATCTGCGCGTCGACGTGCCCGTGACCTTCATCGAGGCGGTCGAGGGGGCGACGATCGAGGTGCCCACCCTCGGCGGGGAGCCCGTCAAGCTCAGGGTCGCCCCCGGCACCCCGAGCGGGCGTGTGCTCCGCGTGAAGGGTCGTGGGGTCACGGCGGGGGGCGCATCCGGTGACCTGCTCGCGACGGTGCAGGTGGTCGTGCCCGGCCGCCTGACCCCGGATGCCGCGAAGGCCGTCAAGGCGCTCGCGAAGGCCCTGCCCGACGAGAACCCGCGCGACGAGCTGCTCGCGAAGGCGCGGAAGGCCTGAGCATGGACCCCGCCGCCCCCGTCTTCGCGATCGCCGTCGCGGCGGAACTCGCGGGCATGCACCCGCAGACGCTGCGCCAGTACGACCGACTCGGCCTCGTGAGCCCTAAACGCACGAGCGGCAAGTCCCGGCGCTACTCGATGCGCGATGTCGTGCAGTTGCGCGAGATCGCGGCACTCGGTGCGGAGGGTGTGAGCCTGGAAGGCATCCGCCGCATCATGACGCTCGAGAATCGGGTGACGGAGCTCACGGAGCGGGTGCGCGAGCTGGAGGCGGCGCTCGCCGACGAGCTGCTGAAGTCGCCGGGTCGCCGCGTCTTCGCCGCAGACGAGACTGGCGGGGTCGTATCGCTGCGGGCCGGCGAACGCGTGCGGCGCTCCAACCAGGTCGTGGTGTGGCGTCCGCTCGATCGCGGGTGAGCATGCCCCACTTCTCCCTGGAGCGGCTTCGGCGCGCCCCCGACGTCGAGGCGCCCAATCTTGTCGCGGTCGACGCGACCGACCGGCTGATCCTGGACGAGGCGGATGCTGCAATCCGGGAGCACCCCGAGAGTGTTGTGGTCATCGGCGACCGGTACGGGGCGTTGACTCTCGGCGCGATCTCCGAGCACGGGGCATCCGCCGTTCGCGTGCACCAGGACGCGCTTGTGGGGGAGCTCGCTCTCGCGCGCAACGCGGCGCAGTTCGGCATCGACGACTACGCGCAGCACGGGCTCGACGAGACGCTCGTGAGCGGCGCCCGGGTCGTGCTGCTGCAGCTACCCAAGAGCCTCGAGCAGCTCGACGAGTGGGCGGCGATCACGGCCGCGCACGCCGACCCTTCCGTCGTCGTCTACGCGGGTGGCCGTGTCAAGCACCTCACGCCCGCCATGAGTGAGGTGCTGGGGCGTCACTTCGGTTCCGTGACCGCGACGCTCGCGCGCCAGAAGTCGCGCGTGCTCGTGGCCCGCGGCCCGCAGGCGCAGCCGGGCGAGTGGCCCAAGCGCGAGTTCCACGAGGAGCTGGGCCTGTGGGTGTGCGCCCACGGCGGCGCCTTCGCGGGCACCCGGCTCGACATCGGCACGCGCTTCCTGCTGCAGTTCCTGCCCGACATGGCTCCGGATGCCGCGACCGCCGTCGACCTCGGCTGCGGTACGGGCATCCTCGCCGCCTCGCTCAAGCGGAGCCGGCCGGAGCTCGAGGTGCTCGCCACGGACCAGTCGACGGCGGCTGTGGCATCCGCTCGGGCGACCATGGCGGCGAACGGACTCGACGTGACGGTCGTGCGGGACGTCGGCCTCGCCTCCCAGCCGGACGCGAGCGCCGACCTCGTGCTGCTGAACCCGCCGTTCCACAGCGGCACGACCGTGGACGAGGGGCTCGCGCCCGCCCTCTTCGCGGATGCCGCGCGCGTGCTGCGACCGGGCGGCGAACTCTGGACCGTCTTCAACTCGCACCTCGCGTACCGGTCCGCGCTCTCGCGGCTCGTGGGCGAGACGCGTGAGGCGGGCCGCAACGCGAAGTTCACCGTGGCGGTGTCGCGCCGAACCTGACGATGCCGGAGCTGCCGTACTAGCGTCGAAACGGATGACTTCTGACACCCGTGACGACGTCCTCAGGCCGAGCGTGCCGCAGCCCCCGAGTGGCCGGCAACGACTGAAGTGGTGGGGTCCGGGCCTGCTGTGGGCCATGTCGGCCGTGGGCTCCGGTTCGGTGCTCTTCACCCCGCGCATCGGCTCCGTCTACGGCTACTCGCTGTTGTGGCTGCTGCTCGGGGTCGCGGCACTCATGTGGGTCATGATCCGAGAGGCGGGGCGCTACGCGGTCGTCACCGGGCGCACCCTGCTCGACGGTTTCTCCACCCTGCCGGGGCCGCGCAACTGGGCCCTGTGGGTGGTGTTCCTACCCCAGCTGGTCGCGGCCGTCGCCGGGGTTGGCGGACTCTCGGCCCTCGTCGGCAGCACGATTGCGCAGGAGCTGCCTGGCGACCTCGTGCTCTGGTCGCTTGTGGTGCTCGCCATGACGACGCTCGTGGTCGTGAGCGGCGGCTACCCGTGGGTCTCCCGGGTCGCCCTTGTGCTCGCCCTGGGGCTCGTGGGGGTCATGATCGCGGCGGCCTTCGGGGTGTTCGAGGCCGACGGCGACGCGGTCGCGGGGCTCGTGCCGAGCATCCCCGGGGACCTCGACATCGCGTTCATTCTGCCCTGGATCGGCACGATCCTTGCTGGCTCGATGGGCATCATCTGGTACTCCTACTGGGCCGCACGGCGCGGCTACGGCGGCCCCATGCACGGCAGCGGCACCGCTCCCGAGCCACTCGACGAGCGGGTGCCGCGGCTGAAGAACTGGCTGCGCACCATGTCGAACACGGCCGCGATCGGGGTCATGACGGGCACGCTCACGATCACCGCCTTCCTCGTGCTCGGCGCCGAACTGCTGGGCCCCGAGGGCATCGTGCCCCAGGGGACGGATGTCGCGAATGACCTCACCCGCCTGCTCTCCGACGTCTGGGGTCCCGTCGGTCACTGGCTCATGGTCGCCGCGATCGTCATCGCCCTCGGCGGCAGCGTGCTCGCCAACCAGGACGGCTGGTCGAGGTCCTTCGCCGACATCGTGCTTATCCTGTGGCGGGGTGGGCGCCGCGCACAGGCTGATGAGAAGTCGTTTCCCGCGTGGGCGAACCGGATGCTCGCGCTCCGGCCCTCGCACATGTCGGTCGACCGCGCTCTCCGCATCGTGTTCGCGGTCACTGTGACCTGCCTCGTGCCGGCGATCGTCGTCGTGATCGTGCGCGACCCCGTCGCGATCATGTCGGTCTCGGGCATCATCGCCACTCTGCACACGCCGCTCATCGTCTTCGCCACCCTCGCCGTCAACCGACGGCTACCGGAGGGCGTACGGCCGGGGCTCACGTTCACCGGTCTGCTCGCGGTTGCGGGGCTGTTCTACTCGGTCTTCGCGGTGCTGTACTTCGCGAATCTGCTCGGTGCCTTCGCTAACTAGCGACATGTTCGCGGAAGGCGAGCGCATAGCGCTGGTATACGGGACGCAAAACCGAATAGACTTGAGTCACGCAGGCTCAAGTTTCGAACAGGGGTAGGAATGGCCAACATGCAGGGCGCTCCCGGCACCGACGAGGAGCAGAAGACGGCACTCGAGCAGTACGGCGTCGACCTCACCGAGATCGCGCGCACGGGCAAGCTCGACCCCGTCATCGGCCGTGACGCCGAGATTCGGCGGGTCAGCCAGGTGCTCACCCGCCGCACCAAGAACAACCCGGTGCTCATCGGCGAGCCCGGCGTCGGCAAGACCGCGGTCGTGGAAGGGCTCGCGCAGCGCATCGTCGCGGGCGACGTCGCGGACTCGCTCAAGGACAAGCGACTCGTCTCGATCGACCTCGCCGCCCTCGTCGCCGGCGCGAAGTACCGCGGCGAGTTCGAGGAGCGGCTCAAGGCTGTGCTCAAGGAGATCAACGACTCCGACGGCCAGGTCATCACCTTCATCGACGAGCTCCACACCCTCATGGGCGCGGGCGGCGGTGATGGCTCCGTCGCGGCCGCCAACATGCTCAAGCCCATGCTCGCCCGCGGCGAGCTGCGCCTCATCGGCGCCACCACCCTGGACGAGTATCGTCAGTACATCGAGAAGGATGCCGCGCTCGAGCGTCGATTCCAGCAGGTCTACGTCGGCGAACCCTCCGTCGAAGACACCGTCGCAATCCTCCGTGGTCTCAAGGACCGCTACGAGGCGCACCACCGCGTCGCGATCGCTGACAACGCGCTCGTCGCCGCAGCATCCCTCAGCAACCGCTACATCACCGGCCGGCAGCTGCCCGACAAGGCGATCGACCTCATCGACGAGGCCGCCAGCAGGCTCAAGATGGAGATCGACTCCTCCCCCGTCGAGATCGATGAGCTCAAGCGCGCCGTCGACCGGATGCGCATTGAGGAGCTCGCCCTCAAGAAGGAGAAGGACGCGGCATCCAAGGCTCGTCTCGAGAAGCTGCGCGAGGACATGGCGGAGAAGCAGGAAACGCTTCTCGCGCTCGAGGCCCGCTGGCGCAACGAGAAGTCGGCGCTGCAGGGCGTCGGCGAGCTCAAGAACCAGCTGAGCGACGCCCGCATCAAGCTCGACCTCGCCATGCGCGAGGGCGACTACCAGACGGCGTCGAAGCTCAACTACGAGGTCATCCCCCGCATCGAGGAGCAGATCGCGGCTGCCGAGCACGCCGAGCACGAGGGCGAGCGGATGGTCAACGACCAGGTGACCGACGGTGACATCGCCGCCGTGGTCGCCGCCTGGACGGGCATCCCCGTCGGGCGCCTGCTGCAGGGCGAGACCGAGAAGCTCCTGCACCTCGAAGCGGAGCTGGGCAAGCGGCTCGTCGGCCAGAAGAAGGCCGTCGCGGCCGTCTCGGATGCCGTGCGCCGTTCGCGCGCCGGCATCGCCGACGAAAGCCGCCCGACTGGCTCGTTCATGTTCCTCGGCCCGACCGGTGTCGGCAAGACGGAGCTGGCGCGAGCGCTCGCCGAGTTCCTCTTCGATGACGAGAAGGCGATGGTGCGCATCGACATGAGCGAGTACGGGGAGAAGTTCTCCGTCTCGCGGCTCGTCGGCGCCCCTCCCGGCTACATCGGCTACGAGCAGGGCGGGCAGCTGACCGAGGCGGTGCGGCGTCGGCCGTACTCCGTGATCCTCCTCGACGAGGTTGAGAAGGCGCATCCGGAGGTCTTCGACGTGCTGCTGCAGGTGCTCGACGACGGTCGCCTCACCGACGGCCAGGGCCGCACGGTCGACTTCCGCAACACGATCCTGATCCTCACCTCCAACCTCGGCAGCCACTTCCTGACGGATGCGACGATGACGCCCGAAATGCGCGAGGAGGCGGTGACGCTCGCGGTGCGCCAGACCTTCAAGCCCGAGTTCGTGAATCGGCTCGATGACATCGTGATCTTCTCGCTGCTCTCGCGCGAGGACCTCGCGGCGATCGTCGAGCTCTACATCGACCGGCTCGTGAAGCGCCTCGCCGACCGTCGCCTCGAGCTCGGTGTGACCCCGGATGCTCGTGCCTGGCTCGCCGAGCGCGGCTACGACCCCATCTACGGCGCCCGCCCGCTGCGACGGCTCATGCAGAAGGAGATCGACGACCGCCTCGCAATGGCGATCCTCGCCGGCACGATCCGAGACGGCGACACCGTGCTCGTCTCCCTCCAGCGCGAGGGTGAGGGCCTGGAGGTCTCGCGCGCCGAGGTCGACTAGCGCGAATCGCGCGGCGGCAACGGATACTGGCGAACTGCGCGCCGCGACTCGCGCCGGGGAACACTCCGCCGGGGCGGGGCGGCGGTTTTTGCTGCAGTTTGTGCGCGGCGCCCCGGTCGACGTCGGCTGGCCTCGGCGTGTCAGGCCAGAACTGCAGCAGAAACCGCACGGCAGCCGAGAAGGGCGCCGTCAGCGCGCGAGCAGCTGCTCCCGCACCTCGCGCCGCAGCACCTTGCCGATCATCGAACGGGGCAGCTCGTCCACCGCGACGATCGTGCGCGGCACCTTGTAGGCGGTGAGGTGCCGGCGGCAGTGCTCGCGCAGGCCGGCGACGTCGAGGGATGCCCCGGGCGCGAGCACAACGGCGGCCGCGACATCCTCACCGCCGCCCTGCGAGGGCAGCCCGACCGCGGCGGCCTCGGCGACGGAGGGGTGCGACTGCAGGGCCTCTTCGACCTCGGAGGGGGCGACGTTGAAGCCGCCCGTGATGATGAGCTCCTTCATCCGGTCGACGATCGTGATGAAGCCGTCGCCGGAGACCGTGACGATGTCGCCCGTGCGCAGCCAGCCGCCCGGCAGCAGGGCCGCGCGGGTCTCGTCGGGGCGGCGCCAGTAGCCCTGGAAGACCTGCGGGCCGCGCACGAGCAGCTCGCCCTCCGCAGCATCCGTCGCGGGGTCGTCGGGATCAACGACGCGAATCTCGGTGCTGGGGAACGGCACGCCGACCGTGCCAGGCCGCCGGGTTGAACCCATGGGGTTGCCCGCGGCGACGGGGGAGGTCTCGGTCATGCCGTAGCCCTCGATGAGCAGACCGCCCGTCGCCTTCTCCCACGCCTCGACAGTCTCAACCGGCAGGTTCATGGCACCCGAGATGGCGAAGCGGATGCCGCGCAAGCTCACCCGCTTCTTCTTCGCGGCGGCCGCGAGCCGCGCGTAGATGGGCGGCACGGCGGGCAGGAAGGTCGCGGGCGTCTTCTTCATGGCGTCGAGCACAAGCTTCTCGTCGAACTTGGGGAACAGCACGAGCCGCGCCCCGATGCTCATGGCGAAGGTCAGGCAGAGCGTGAGCCCGTACGCGTGGAACATGGGCAGCACCCCGTAGACGACCTCGCGCTCCGGCCGCAGCCCCTGCACCCAGGCCTCGCCCTGCATGGCGTTGACGCGCAGGTTCGCGTGGGTGAGCACGGCGCCCTTGGGGGTGCCGGTGGTTCCGCTCGTGTACTGCAGCACGGCGGTGTCGCCGAGCGACGGTGCCGGATGCGAGCGGCGCAGCGGGCGGGCATCCGTCAGCTTCTCCCAGGGCTCGGTTCCGGCGACACGCTTGCCGACGGTCAGGGCGGAGCGCGACCGGCGGGCGGCGGGCAGGGGCAGCCGCAGCGCGAAGCGGGTCTTGCGGGGCATGGCCCGCGTCACGTCGACCGAGACGACGTGCTCGACGCCCACGTCATCGGGAAAGTCGACGACGGATGCCGCAACCTTGTCCCACACGATGGCGACGGTGGCCCCGTGGTCCTCGAACTGGTGGCGGAGTTCGCGCGCGGTGTAGAGCGGGTTGTGCTCGACGGCGATCGCTCCGAGCCGCAGGATCGCGTAGAACGCCACGATGTGCTGCGGGCAGTTGGGCAGCACGAGGGCGACACGGTCGCCCTTCTTCACCCCGAGCTTGCGCAGTCCGCCCGCGACCCGCTCGAGCTGCTCGCCGAGCTCCCGGTAGGTGAGGCTCGCACCGAAGAAGTCGAGTGCGGGCCGGCGCCCGTGCCGCCGGATCGTCGCGGCGAGCATCTCGACAAGAGTTTGGCTCGGGGCGCCGACGTCGTGCGGCACGCCCTTCGCGTAGGAGGACAACCATGGCCGGGTGGAGAGATCGCTCATCGTCCTCATTGTGCTGTGAGAATCTCGAGTCTTGTCTGGGAAGTGCTCCTAGGGCACGGAGACGACGTCGGTCGCCTCGACCCCCCGGTGTGGCAAGGTTGTCGGCGCCTCGAGGTGCACGGCGCCACTCGGCAGGATGCCCGCGCCGCCGTAGCGCGCCATGACCCGCCACTGTGCCGCGACGTCCTCCCCCGCGTGGTCGGCCGGGAGTTCGCTCCAGAAGTTGAAGCCTCCACACTCGAGCAGGGCGTCGCGCCGGTAGAGCACGCACCCGCCCACCCAGGCGACGCGGTAGGCCACCCATTCGTCGCGGCCCAGATCGAGGGCGGATGCCGCGTGCGCGAGGTTCGCGGCGTTGTGCAACGTCCACCGGCCGAAGCCCTCGGACTCGCGGGTGATGGTCTCGGGTGTGACGGGGCCGTCCCACAGCTCGAGCGGCGCGCGCTCCTGGGGGCGGTCGTCGTCGAGGTAGGAGAGCCCCTGCACGGCCGAGCCGACGAAGCCGCACCCGAGTCGGTCGAGCGCTTCCGTCATCCGGTCCAGCGTGCCGGGCTCCAGCCACACGTCGTCGTCGAGGAAGAGCACGAGCGGTGCGGTCGCGCGTTCCAGCAGGAACTGCCGATGCTCGGCGATCCCGCGGCGCGGCAGGTGCCGCAGAAGTTCCACGGGGCGTCCTTGCGCTTCGAGCACTCGCACCATCGCCTGCACGGCCGGCTGCCCGATCGAGTCGAGGTGGGCGGACTGGTCACTCACGATCACACGGAAGGGCGGGTCATCCTGCCCCGCGAGTCCCGCGAGCGTGACGGCGAGCTCGGCGGGCCGTTCGTAGCTGGGCACGAGCACGTCGATGAGCGGCACCACGGCCTCGCGGGGCCGCGCCCACTCGGCGGATCCGCGGCGGCTCGAGCCCGGGGCATCCGCCCGCCGAGGCATGGAGCCGCTCATGAGGTCTCCGACGGCGCGGTGCTGCGGATGCGCCCGATCACCTCGGTCGTGGAATGCGACGGCACGTAGTCGAGCGTGCGCACCTCGCCCCCGTAGCCGCGCACAACCTCCGTCTCGCTGAGCATCTCGGGCGTGTAGTCGCCGCCCTTGACGTAGATGTCGGGGCGTAGGCGTTCGAGGAGTGCCCGAGGGGTGTCGTCGTCGAACTGGGTCACGTAGTCGACGCAGCCGAGGGCGGCGAGCACGCCAGCGCGGTCGGCGGCGGTATTGACGGGCCGGTCGGGCCCCTTGAGGCGGCGCACCGAATCGTCGTCGTTGATGGCGACGACGAGCACGTCGCCGAGTTTGCGGGCCTGGGCGAGGTAGGTGGTGTGTCCGCGGTGCAGCACGTCGAAGCATCCGTTGGTGAAGACGATGCGGCGCCCTTCCTCGCGTTCGGCGGCGAGCAGGGCCTCGAGGGCGTCGTGGTCGACGGCGAAGTCGTTCTGCGGCCCGATCTCGGCTGCGACATCGTCAAGGGTGCAGATGCTTGTGCCGTAGCGCTGCACGACGACATCGGCGGCGACCTGCGCGAGTTCCGCCGCGACCGAGAGGGGCAGGCCGGATGCCCGTGCCACCGTCAGCCCGGCGGCATAGGTGTCGCCCGCTCCCGAGGTGCGCGAGTCGAGGGCCGGATGCGCGTGGGTGCGGTGCACGGCGCCGGCGCGGTCGAGCACGAGGGACCCTTCGGAGTCGAGGGTGACTGCGACGGTCGCGGCGCCCGTCGCCTCCCACAGGCGCTCCCGGCGGTCGAGCACGGCGGCGACACGGTCGCTCCCGAGTTCGGGCACGCCGAGGAGACGAGCGGTTTCCGCCGCGTTGGGGGTGACGATGTCGGGGCGGAGCGTAGCCCAGGGTGCGCCGTCGTGGGCGTCGACCACGAGCAGGGCGGGGCGCTGACGGGCCGGGTCGGCGAGGGCATCCATGACGGGCCCGTGGAGGGTGCCGAAGCCGTAGTCGCACACGATTTCGGCATCCGCCTGTTCCGCGCGCACCTGCTCGGCGAGTCGCTCAAGCTGCTCCGCGGGGAAGGGCCCGTGGTGGCCGTCGTCGACACGCACGAGCACGTGGTCGTCGCTCACGATGCGGGTCTTGGTGGTCGTGCGCGCACCTTCCGCCCGCACGACGGCCGAGACATCCACCCCCGCCTCCGCGAGCATGCCGAGGAGGCGGTCGGCATCGTCGTCGTCGCCCACGAGGCCGACGAGCCGCACGTGCGCTCCGAGGGCGGCCAAGTTCATGGCCGTATTGGCGGCGCCTCCGGGGGAATAGCGGCGTTCGGCGACATCGACGACGGGCGCGGGGGCCTCGCGGCTGATGCGTTCGCTGTGGCCGGCCCACCAGCCGTCGAGGATGAGGTCCCCGATGACGGTGACCCGGGGCGCCGTGTGGCGGATGAGGTCGAGGGCTGTCGCGTCCAGGCGCTGCTCGACGTGAGGCTCGGTGGCCGTCATCGCGCCGTTCCCATGTGCACGACCTTCACGGTGGTCATCTCGTCGAGCAGCTCCGGACCGTAGCCGAACCCTGCGCCGCTCGCGCCTCGCGGCTGCGCCGAACCGCCTGGCGCGCCGCCGAAGACGTTGTTGACCTTGACGGTGCCGACGGGCAGTTCGGCGGCGGCATGCTGGGCGTGCTCGAGCGAGCGCGTGAGCACGCTCGCGGCGAGCCCGTAGCGGTCATCGGATGCTCGCGCGATGCCCTCCTCGAAGCTTGCGACCACCTGCACGGGCGCGATGGGGCCGAAGGTCTCCTCGCGCATGACCGCCATCTGGGGGCGGCACTCGGTGAGCACGGTCGCGGGGTAGTGGCATCCGGGGCCCTCGGGGATGATGCCGCCGCAGGCGACGACGGCGCCATCCTCCACTGAGGAGCAGACGGCGGTGTGCACGGCGGTGCGTTGCCCCTCGTCGACGAGGGGGCCGAGAAGCCCCTCACGGGTGTAGCGCTCGGCCTCGGCGACGAGGGCACTCGTGAAAGCCTCCGCGATGTCGGCATGCACGAAGATGCGCTCCACCGACGTGCAGATCTGGCCCGCGTTGGCGAAGGAGCCGAGCGCGGCCTGCTGGGCGGCCCACTCGGGGTCGACGTCGGCGTCGATGATGAGGGCGTCGTTTCCGCCGTTCTCCCGGATGACGTGCGCACCCGTGGCTGCGGCTGCCCGAGCGATCGACTCCCCCGCGCGCGTCGAACCGACGTGTGCGATGACGTCGACGCCCGTGCTCGCCGCGAGGGCTGCACCCAGCTCTCCGTCACCCGACACGGGAATGAGCACGTCGTCTGGCAGCGCCTCCGCGACGATCTCGGCGAAGAGGAGACCCACGTGGGGGCACTTCTCGCTCGCCTTGGAGATGACGGTGTTGCCACTCACGATCGCGGCACCCAGGATGCCCGCCGCGACGGCGACGGGGTCGTTCCAGGGTGTGATGGCGGCGACGACCCCGCGGGGCTCCGGAGTGGCATAGTCGAGCGCCGTGTGTCCGCCCCGCAGGCTTCGCCCGCGATGCAGTGGGCCCAGTTCGGCGTATTGCAGGAGCGTGTCGACGCCCGCGCGCACCCCGCCGAGCGCGTCGGCGTAGAGTTTGCCCGTCTCCCGCTCGTTGAGGCGGGCGAGCTCCTCCTCCCGCGCAGCGACTCGGTGTGCGGCATCCTTCAGCAGGCTGCCGCGCTCAGCGGGGGAGACGCGCGCCCACGAGCGGAAGGCGGTGCGGGAACGACTCACGAGGTCAGGCAGCAGCGCGGGGGCGGTCGTCTCGATCGCGCCGACCGCTGTGCCGTCGCGGGGGTCGGTGATTGCGATGGTCCCACTCGTCGCCGCCACGGCTGTGCCCTGCGTCATGACCTGCGTCGTCGTCATCCGTCCTCCTTCGGTTTGCGTATCCGGCCTGTACCCACCTGCCCGCCCCCCTACACGTGTTTTGGCGGGGCTCGTATTGGGAACTGTCATGAGCAGGCAAGGCGAGGAGGTCAAGAGATGTCGCAGCACGACTCGACCGCGGTGGCGGACGTGGGGCGCCCGCATCTGCGTCCCCCCATCGAACGACTGAGCCTGGGGGAGCTGGGCGAACCCTTCGAGGAGGTCCGCAGCATCGCGGTGCTGAGAGGGGGCGGACTGGGCGACTTCCTGTTCTCGCTCGCGGCGATCGAGTCTCTCGCGGCCGCATACCCGGCCGCACGCATCACCCTGCTGGGCACGCCCCTTCATGCGGCGCTACTGCAGGGCAGGCCGGGCGTGATCGATGAGGTCGAGGTTCTCCCCGTGAGCCGCGGGGTGCGCGATGTGCCGGGAAGCGCTGAGGACGAGCTGGAGACCACCCGGTTCCTGGACCGGATGCGCCGGCGCCGCTTCGACCTCGCGGTGCAGCTGCACGGCGGGGGCCGCTACTCCAACCCCTTCCTACTGCGGCTCGGCGCTCGTCACACGGTCGGCACCCGCACCCCGGATGCGGCCGGCCTCGAGCGCGATCTGCCCTACGTCTATTACCAGCACGAGATGCTGCGCGCGCTCGAGGTGGTCGGCCTCGCGGGGGCCGCGCCCGTGCGCCTGGAACCTCGCATCCACGTCACGCATGAGGAACGGACTGCGGCCGCGCGCCACATCGATGCCGAAGCGCCGCTCGTGCTGCTGCATCCGGGGGCGACCGACCCCCGCCGTCGCTGGCCGAACGCGAACTTCGCTGAAGTGGCGGGCCGGCTTGCGGGTGAGGGTGCCCAGGTGGTCGTCATCGGCGACGAGACGGATGCTGCGTCCGCCCGCGAGATCGTCGAGCTCGCAGCATCCAGCAGGGTCTCGTCTCTCGCGGGCGAGCTCCCGCTGGGCGAGGCCGCGGGGCTCATGTCACTCGCCGACGTTCTGGTTGGTAATGACAGCGGGCCGCGACACCTCGCGCAGGCCGTCGGCACGAGCACGGTGGGGATCTACTGGTTCCCCAACCTGATCAATGCCGGCCCGCTGGGGCGGGCGGACCACCGCCCACACGTCGCCTGGACGATGGCCTGCCCCACCTGCGGGCGCGATGTCACGCAGGTGGGGTGGACGGCGGAGCGCTGCGAGCACGACGACTCCTTCGTCGCGGATGTCGCGCCGGAGCCGGTCGCCGCCGACGCGGCCGACCTCATGGCCAGGAGTCTTCTTCGGCGTGGCAGATGACGAGTTCGCGCACCTCGCTCGTCTCGGGCTGCGAGAGCGCGAACATGACGGCGTTGGCGACGAGCGCGGGGTCATTGAGGCGTGAGTCGTCCTGCGGCTTGTACTTCTCGTCGCGGTCGTCGAAGAACTTGGTCTTCATGCCAGAGGGCACGAGCGTCGTGACGCCGATCTCGCCCTTCGTCTCGGCCGCGAGTGCGCGGCTGAAGCCGAGCACGCCGAACTTCGACGCGCAGTAGGCGGTCGCATCCGCCACCGCCTTGAGGGCGAGCGAGGATGCCACGGTCACGACCCTCCCGTGGGAGCTGTGCAGCGCGGGCAGGGCCGCCCGCACGACCGCGACGGTGCCGAGCAGGTTGACCTGCACGACCTTCTCCCACTCCTCTGCTGGCACATCGCTGAGGCGGCCGCACCGGTCGATTCCCGCGGCGGTGACGACAGCATCCAGCCCGCCGTCGGCGGCGATCTCACCCACGAGCCGTTCGACGGTTCTCGTGTCGGAGACGTCGACCTCGTGCGCCTCGACGCCCGAGACGTGCTCGATCGAGCGGTCGAGCACGATGGGCGTGCCGCCCGCGTCGCGCACGGCGTCGACGACGGCCGCCCCGAGTCCGGAGGCGCCGCCCGTGATGAGGACGCGGCCGATGGGTCGTGTGGTGGGAGCAGACATGAATGTCCTTCCTGCGCTGTCGCGCGGGTCGTTGATGGTGGTCAGCTGACTTTGGCGATCGCGTCGGCGAGGGCCGACGACGAACGCCCGGGGTGGAACGGCACCGTGACGGCGCGGCCACCCCATTCGGCGAGCACGGCGGCCTCTGGTAGGTCGGCGGCGACGTAGTCCCCGCCCTTGACCCACAGCTCGGGTTCGATCTGCCGCAGCACCGCCTCTGGGGTGTCTTCGTCGAAGACGATGACGGCATCGACGCATTCGAGGGCGAGCAGCAGGTCGACGCGGTCGGCCTCGCTCATGATGGGTCGCGTCGGGCCCTTCAGCCGCCGCACAGAGTCGTCGGAGTTGAGGCAGACGATGAGGCAGTCGCCGAGGGCGCGGGCGGCCGAGAGGGCGTGGGCGTGTCCCGCATGCAGGAGGTCGAAGCATCCGCCGGTCGCGACGACGGTGCCCCCCGTCTGCCGGGCTTCGCGGGCGACCGTCAGCGCCGTCACGGCGTCACGCGGGAGGGGCGTCGGCGTCGGTGGGGCGGCGAGTGCCGCAACGCCGCCCGCTGCAAGGTAGGCGCTCGCGTCGGCGACGGCCCCGCGCAGCGCCTCGGGCAGGCCGCTGCCCCGGCCGAGGGCCACCGCGAGGGATGCCGCGAGCCGGTCGCCCGCGCCGCACGGGTCTTCGGCCCGCACCCTGGGGGCGGAGACGACGAGCGGCACAGCCCCCGTGCCCTCGCTGAGGAGGGCGCCGCGTGCCCCGAGGGTCACAGCGACGCTGTGGCAGCCCCAGCGACGCACGAGTTCCTCGGCCGCCGCGGCCGCTCCTGGGACGTCGTCGGTCGCGACTCCCGTGGCGCGGGCCGCCTCGCTGCTGTTGGGCGTCACGACGCGCGTCGACGGAACGGGTGTCGCCCCGCGCGGGTGCGGGTCCCACACGAGGGGCACGCGCCGACCGGCCGCGTCGAGTGCCCGCCGCAGCTCGGCGTTCTCGCTCAGGCGGCGACCGTAGTCGGCGACGATGATGGCGGAGCCCTGCCCGACGGCGTCGAGCATGGCGGGGTTCACCCGCGGCACGTCGACGGGCGCGCAACCCTCATCGATGCGGGCAATCGGATGCCCATCCGCACGCAGCCGCGTCTTGACGGGGGTCGGCGCTCCGCTCGTCGCCGCCACAACGGTCACGTCAGCGAGTGCGGCGCGGATCTCCTGCCCCGGCGCATCCTCGCCCAGCACGGTCACGAGGGTGACGTCGTGTCCGTCGCGGGCGAGCATGGCGGCCACGAGTCCGGCCCCGCCGGGGCGACGGATGCTCGAACCCACGTCGACGACGGGCACGGGCCCGTCGGGGCTGAAGCGCTCGGCTGAGCCGACGAGGTCGACGTCGAGGAGCACGTCCCCCACCACCGTGATGCGCATCAGGCCCTCCCGTCGAGCACGGCGATCTGCCGGTCGAAGGCCCGGCAGAGGGAGTGCACGGCCACGAGCTGCGCCTCCTGCACGTTGGCGGAGGGCCCCTGCAGGGCGATGTGGTCGTCGCACTCGAGGGTCAGCGGGTTGGGGCCGGCGCCCGTGAGCGCCCAGGTGGTGACGCGGGCGGCGCGGGCTGCACGGGCGGCCTTCAGCAGGTTGGGGCTCTTGCCGCTCGTCGACAGCAGCACGAGCACGTCGCCCGGCCGCGCGTGCGCCTCGATCTGGCGGGCGAAGACCTCGTCATAGCCGTAGTCGTTGCCGATCGCGGTGACGCTCGAGGTGTCGGCGTGCAGGGCGATGGCGGAGAAGGCGCGGCGCTCGCCGTCGAAGCGCCCGACGATTTCGGCCGTCAGGTGCTGGGCTTCTGCGGCCGAACCGCCGTTGCCGGCGGCGAAGGCCCGGGCGCCCCCGTGCAGCCTGTGCGCCAGCTCGGTGCCCCAGCGGGCGAGCTGGGGCGCGTGCAGGTGCAGGGCGTCGAGCACGGGTCGAAGCGCGTCGATGTGGGTCTCGATGACCTCGTAGTCGCTCTCCCGGGCGCGGGCCGGGGCGCTTACGGAGGGGGCAAGCCATTCCGTCGTCATCGGGACACCCCCTCGACCGTGCCGCGGGCGCTGCGGGAGCTGGCCCCGCGGGCCCGGGCGATCGTGCGGCGGTAGGAGCGTTCCGTGTCTGCCGCGATCTGGTCCCACGCGTAGCGGGCCTCGATGCGCTCGCGCCCGGCCCGCCCGAGCGTGCGCCGCAGGTCCTCGTCGGAGAGCAGTGCGGCAAGAGCATCCGCGATCCCGGCGCTGTCGCGCGGGGGAACGTGGATGCCCGTGCCGCCATCCACGACCGTGTCGATGAGTCCCCCGACGGAGCTCGCGACGACGGGCACGCCGCTCGCCATGGCCTCGAGCGGCACGATTCCGAAGGGCTCGTACCAGGGGGTGCACGCGACGACGTCGGCGGAACGGTAGACGGCGGGGAGGGCATCCAGCCCCAGCTGGCCCCGGATGTGCACGCGATCCTCGACGCCGAGTTCGCGCGCCTTGGCGCTCAGGCGCTGCACCTCGGGGTCGTCGCGCAGGCTGTCGGCGCTGCCGGAACCGCCGACGATGACGAGTTCGACGTCCTGCGCCGTGTCGGCGACGAGTCGCGCCATCGCCTCGATCACGAGGTCGACGCCCTTGCGCTGCACGAGGCGACCGACCGTGACGATGCGGAAGGTTCGCCCCTTCGACTCTGCCGGGCCCTCGGGGGAGAAGAGGGAGAGGTCCACGCCGCAGGGCACGACGTAGATCCCCGTCGAGGGCACACCAAGTGCCTTGAGCTCGAACGCCTCGTCCGAGCAGGTCGCGATGACGCTGTCCGCGCTGCGGCCTACCCACGGTTCGAGCCATTCGCGCTCGGGCGGGCTCGTGTCCTGCAGGCCCTGGTGGCGGCGCTTGACGGCGCCCAGCGCGTGGAAGGTCTGGGTCACGGGGATGCTGCGTTCCGCCGCGATACTGCCGGCCGCTCGCAGCGCGGCGAGCCCCGACATCCAGAAGTGCCCGTGCACGATGTCGGGCGGGTTCTGGGCCCAGTCGGCCGCGACGCCGTCGCCGAGCGCCTCCATGTAGGGCAGAAGCTCGTCCTTGAGGATGTGTCGCTCCGGGCCGGCCGTGATGTGCACGACCTCGACACCGGGTGCAAAGGTGACCCGGTCGGCGAGCGCGGGGTCGTCTCTTCGCGTGTACACGGTGACGCTGTGTCCGCGTCGAGCGAGAGCGCTCGACAGTGCTGCGACGTGCACGTTCTGCCCGCCCGCGTCCACGCCGCCCAGCGTGGCCAGCGGGCTCGCGTGCTCCGAAATCATCGCGATCCTCATGGCGTCACCCTTTCCTTCAGCCGCGACTGCGGCATCGCTGAGCCGGCAGGCGTTCTGCCTCCGACTACGTCATCCAGCGCGTCATCCCAGTCCTGCAAGAAGCGCGCGAGCCCGTAGCGTTCGAGCGCGACCTCCCGCGCGACCCGTCCTCGTGCCCGCGCCTCGTCGGGGTCCTCGATGAGGCGGCGCGCCTCGCGCACGAGCGCGTCGACGTCGCTCGAAATCGCGCCCGCCTCGGGTGGCACCGCGCGGGCCGCCTCTGTTGTGTCGAGTACGACCACGGGCATCCCCAGGTGCATCGCCTCGAGCAGGCTCAGCCCGAGTGAGGTCCAGCGCAGGGGGTGCAGGTAGACGCGGCTGAGCGCGAGTTCGCCGTGCAGGCGCCGAGTCGGCAGGTTGCCCCCGAGGATCAGCCGGTCCTCGCCCAGACCGGTCGCTTCGGGCAGCAGTTCGGTCGCGATGCCGTATGCCTCGATGGGGGCGGCCTCCGCGAACTGGGCGAGCAGGTCGGTGCCCGTGACTCGCCACCGGCGCACCGGCTCGTTGACGACCGTCGCGAGGTGGGGGCGCTCGCCGCGATAGAGCAGCCCGGGGTCTCGGATGCCGTGCTCGATCACGAGCGTGCGCGCATCTCCCGAGTCCCACATGAGGCGGTTGAAGTGCGTCACATGCGCGATGGGGATGTCGCCGCGGTCGCCGAGCGGGTGGCGCTCGTTGGGCACCGCCCCCTTTGGAGTGTTGTGTTCCACGAAGATCGCGGGGATGTCGCGGCCCGGGCTCCGCCCCAGCAGGCGCTCAACCTCGGCGATCTCCTCCGGCCGCTGCAGCACGACGACATCGACGTCCTCGGCCCAGGGCTCCGCGTCGCTCACCTCGCGCACGCCGGAGGGCCACGGCTCGCCCGTGCCTCCGCGGCCCGTTCCCGAGCCGGGCCTGGTCGGCAGCAGGTAGTCGTGTCCGCCGCGCACGAACGCGTCCATCCAGCCGCCGTGCACATGCCACACCATGACTCTCATCGGGCCACCTCCTCGACCATCGGATGACGGGGTTTCGCAGCATCCGCTGCCATGAGTCGTTCGCACGCCGCGAGGGCGTCCTCCGCCGTGACGGAGGAGAGGCACGGATGCCCGGGCACGGGGCATACGCGAGCCCGCGAGCCCGCGCATGCCGCGCCCTGGTCGCCCAGCAGCTCGACGCGCGTGCGGTAGGGAGCCCAACGGACGGCGGGCACGACGGGGGAGAAGAGGCTCACGATGGGGGCGCCGACGGCGGCGGCGAGGTGCGCGGGGCCCGTGTTGCCGGTCACGACGACGCGAGCGCGTCGCAGCACATCGGCGAGCACCGGCAGTTTCGTGCGCCCGCCCAGGTCGAGGCCGTGCTCGCCCGCGACGAAGCGTGTGAGTTCCCGCTCGGCGGGCGCGCCCGTGACGACGACACGATGCCCCTGTTCGGCGAGCAGGGCCACGAGGTCGCGGTGGTGGGTCGCAGGCCACTCGCGGGCGGGAACCGAAGCCCCCGGGTGGACGACGATGTAGGGCTCCTCGCCGACGAGCGGGGAGGCATCAGAGATGGGGTCGACAGCGAGCCTGCCGTCGTCGCCCGCGGGCAGGGTGAAGCCGCCCGCCGCCGCGATGGCGAGCGCCCGTTCCGGCTCGGGCTGGTCCTCGTCGAGGTCCTCGCCCGGCTTGAGGCGCACATCGAGGAGACTCCCTGCGAAATCCGTCGATGCGCCCACGATCCGAGGGACCCCCGCGAGTCGCAGCAGGAGCGCAAGCGGGAGCGGCGACTGGTGAAAGGAGGTGAGGATGACCGCGACATCGATCGGGGAGACGCGGGCCAGCAGGAGCTCGAGCTCGTCGAGATGCTCGCGCGTGGTATCCGGGGCGGGGTCGACGATCCACGGGCACGCCCAGGTCAGCACCGAATCGGCGCCAGGCAGCAGGTGGGCGGCGGGTGCCCCCTGCGGTCCGCACAGCATGACGACCTCGTCGGCCCCGGCGGCGACCGCGCGCACCGCGGGTCCCGCGAGGAGCACGTCACCCGCGCTGTCGAGGCGCACCACGAGGGCCCGGGTCATAGGGCGGCTCCGCTCGTCGCCGGTTGCGGCACGTCCTCGAGCAGCAGCTCGACCGCCGTCAGGATGTCGGGCGCGACGAGGGGCGCATGGGCGACCTCCTCCTCGCGCGTCACGGGGGTCGGCACGAGCAGGGATCGGGCACCCGCCGCCTGCGCGGCACCCACGTCGGCACCGATGTCGCCGATGACCGCGACCTCGTGCGGTGCGACGCCGAGGGCGCGAGCGCTCGAAAGCACCATGCCTGGGGCGGGCTTGCGGCACGAGCATCCGTCTTCTGGCGAGTGCGGGCACACCGCCCACACGTCGAAGGGACCCGCGAGGCGATCGACCACGTCGTTGACGGCGTCGACCTGCTCCCGCGTCAGCAGCCCGCGGGCGATGCCCGACTGGTTGCTGACGACGCCGACGAGGATGCCGCGCTCCCGCAGCATCCGCACCGCCTCGGCCGCACCCGGCATCAGCCGAACGCGCGCCGGGTCGCCGTTGTAGGGCACATCGACGACGAGGGTTCCGTCGCGGTCGAACAGCACCGCGCGCGGCCCCGTGCTCGCTGGCGTGGAGTAGTCCATAGCAGTGCTGTTCCCCAGCGAAAGGAGAAGTAAACGTCGGCACTGCTCGAGCCTGTGAAGACGCCGGATGCCGCGGCGCGAGCACTGCCGTCCCGTCGCCGTCGGCACTACTGCTGGTCAGGTGGAAGACTTCGGCTCCCGTGCCCCCAGGAGCGAGGTGCTCGCGCTGCGTGCCCTCAAGCTCGGGGACCTGCTCGTGGCAGTGCCTGCCATCCGCGGCATCCATCGCGCCCTTCCCGAGCATCGGCTCGTGCTGGCGGTGCCCGGCTGGCTGGAGCCGATCGTCGAACTCATCGGGGGCGTCGACGTGCTGCTTCCGACGCCCGGCCTCGACGATCCACTGCCCATCGCGCCGGGGCGTATCGATATCGCCGTCAACCTACACGGCAACGGCCCCGAGAGTCGCGGCATCATCGAGGCGCTGGGGGCCCGCCGGGTGGTGGGGCACCGCAACGAGTTGCGCGACGGACCCGAATGGGAGGACGGCGTGCTCGAGCGCTACCGCTGGGCGCGGCTCGTGACCGCGCACGGGATGCCCGCGGATCCCGAGGACGTGCTGCTGCTCCCCCCGGCCGCGCCCGCCGTCATCGCCCACGCGACGGTCGTGCACGTGGGCGCCTTCTACGGCTCGCGCGAGTGGCCGGTCGAGCGCTTCGCGGCCGTCGCCTCAGCCCTCGACGCGCTCGGGCATCGCGTCGTCTTCACGGGCAGCGGGGCGGAACGGGCACGCGCAGAGCACGCGGCATCCCTCGCGGGGCTCCCCGACTCCACCGTGCTCGCGGGCACTCTCGCCCTCGACGAGTTCGCGGCGCTCATCCGTGAGGCCCGCCTCGTCGTCTCGGCGGACACGGGTGCCGCACACCTCGCCTCGGCCTACCGCACCCCCTCGGTCGTGCTCTTCGGCCCCGCCCCCGTCGAGGAGTGGGGCCCGCCCGCCGACGGCCCACACGTGACCCTGACCGATGCACGTGTGCGTCGGGGTGACGCCTTCGCGGCCGAGCCCGACCCGGCCATCCTCGCCGTCACAGTCGACGATGTTCTCGGCGCGGTCGCCCGCCTCGAATCCCGGGTCGCGACGGGATGAGCGGCACCGCCCGCCTGCTCCTCGTGCGCCACGGCATCACCGCCTGGAACCTCGAAGGCCGCTACACGAGCAGGAGCGACGTCGCCCTGCACGCCGACGCCCACGAAGCCCTTGACGCGACGGCCGCCCTTCTTCGCGGCGAGCGCATCGACCGCGTGCTGAGCAGCCCCCTTCGCCGCTGTGTCGAGACGGCCGAGTTCCTCCGGGCGCGCGGCGACATCGCCGCGCCCCTCGAACTGCTCGACGACCTGCGCGAGATGGACTTCGGCGAATTCGAGGGCCGCAGCCGAGCCGAACTCGCGGCCAGTCATCTCGCGGAGGCCTACGAGCACTGGATGCGCGTGCACGACGACTTCCCCACGGCCCCCGGCGGTGAGGCATGGGCGGATGTCTCGGCTCGGGCCGCCCGGGTGCTCGCGCATGCGCACACCGGGACCACCCTCGTCGTCTCGCACGGTTACCTGCTTCGCACCCTCATCGTGACGGCGCTCGCCGATCGACCATCGGGCGCGACGCGGGAGATCCTCCTGGGCAACGGCGGCGTCACGGAGCTCCGCGTGGGCAGCTCGGGATCATGGGAACTCGTCTCGCACGATGTCGGCGGGGTGTTCCCCGAGCGTTTGAGACACGCGGAGATGGGGAACAGCACGGGTACGAATCCCAGAGGAGGAGGCAGCAATGGCTGACAGCCCCAACCCCATTCAGGTGCAGAAGTACCTGGGCGGCATCGACTACCCCGCGAGCAAGGACGACATCGTGAGCGCGGCCGAAGCGGCGGGAGCCGACGAGGACGTCCTCGGCGCCCTCCGCAACATCGACGACAAGCAGTACGACGCACCTACTGCCGTGAGCGAGCAGCTGGGCAGCTGAGCCGCGCGCTGGCGGCGGCCGTCAGGCGGTCGCCGCCAGCGGGGGCGACAGCCGCTCGCGTAGCTCACCCAGAATGCGCCGGATGAGCCGCGAGACCTGCATCTGGGTCACGCCCAGCTCGGTCGCGATCTCCTGCTGAGTGTGGTTCTCGAAGAATCGGAGCCACAGGATGCGGCGGTCGCGAAGGGAGAGGGCCCGGCACGCGGCAAGCACCTCGACCGAGACATCCGCCGACTCGAACTGGAGGTCATCGAATGCCACCAGATCCCCGACCGTGGAGTTGCCGTCGGCCGCGGGGTGGTCGAGGGACGCCGGCCGCAGGCTCTCCTGCGAGGCGAGCGCCTCCCGCACCCGGTCGTGCGGCTGCGAGAGCTCGTCAGCGATCTCGCGCGACGAAGGGATGCGCCCCAGCTTCTGGGCGAGTGCCGGTAGCGCGCGCGTGATGCTTGCGTGTAGCTCCTGCACGTGACGCGGCGGCCGCACGAACCACCCGTTGTCGCGGAGGTGACGCTTGATCTCACCCGAGATGGTGGGCACGGCGAAGGAGACGAAGTCGTCACCCTTGTCGGCGTCGAAGCGCTGCGCCGCCTTCACAAGGCCGAGGTAGGCGACCTGGCGAATGTCCGACCAGTCCTGCGTGCCGCGGGAGTAGCGGCGGGCGATCGTCTCGGCCAGGTCGAGGTGATCGACGACGACGGCGTGGCACAGGCGCGCGCGGCTTTCCGTCGCGGTGTTGCCGAGGCCGGCGTCGGCATAGCGGGCGAGGGTGCGCTCGCGGCGAGCGGAGCGTTCCTTGAGCAGAGCTGCATTCATGAGCATCTCCTTCGGGTCGAGCGGGGGACGCCAGCCAGCGCCCACTTCTCGAAGAGAAGTAGTGCTTCTCGGGCAGAACAAGTGCTTGAACTTGCAGGAGAAGTGGCGTAGAAGTACCCCGTTTGGGGGTGATATCGCGCGTCCAGCCGGTCATGGTTCGGCAAAAGGGCTGATCAGGACGTGCTCGCGCTGAAAGGCGCGGTAGGGGCGCGCGCCGAGCACGGCGTGATCGACGAGAAGACTCCCACCGCGCGCACAGCTTCTCCGTCACGGCCCCGTCGCCACTGCGGCGTCGCACCACGCTGATACCCTTTCTCCCGATGACGCACACACTCGCCGAGCGCCGGCGTCGACTCCCGGTCGCGGCGAGGCACTTCGAGCCCCACATTCAGGGCCTCCGCGCGGTCGCCGTGCTCCTCGTCGTGGTCTTCCACTTCTGGCCCGGCCGCCTCTCGGGCGGGTTCATCGGCGTCGACATCTTCTTCGTCATCTCGGGCTTCCTCATCACGGCGCACCTCGTGCGGGAGCTGACGGATACGCAGCGCATCAACCTGCCGCAGTTCTGGAGCCGACGCATCCGCCGCCTGCTGCCCGCATCGATCGCGGTGCTGCTCTTCTGCTCGGTCGCGACGCTGCTCGTGCTGCCCCTGAGCGGGCTCGGCGACACGGTGCGCGAGATTCTTGCGAGCACCTTCTACATCGAGAACTGGGTGCTCGCGGCAAACTCCGTCGACTACCTGGCCGCCGAGAACGACCCCACCATGGCGCAGCACTACTGGACGCTGTCGCTCGAGGAGCAGTTCTACGTGCTCTGGCCGCTGCTGCTGCTCGCGGGAGTCAGCCTCGGCGCCAAGTTCCTCACGCAGAAGCGCACGGCCGCGCTCGTCACGACCGTCATCGTCGTCTCGGCGCTCTCCCTGGTCTTCTCCGTCGTCTACACGGCACTCGAGCCCGCCCCCGCATTCTTCGTGACCTTCACCCGCATGTGGGAGTTCGGGGCGGGCGCCCTCCTCGCCCTTCTCCCGGCGCTGAGACCCCGCAGCGTGTGGGCCAACGCCGTGCTGGGCTACGGCGGGCTCCTCGTGATCCTCGTCACCGCCTACCTCTACGGCCCGTCGACGCCCTTCCCCGGCTACATGGCGATCCTGCCCGTGTTCGCGGCCGTCGCCGTGATCGCCGCCCGCCGCTCAGAGCGCTGGTGGGAGGCGGGCAGCATCCTGAGCCTCCGACCCGCCCGCTTCATCGGCGACATCTCCTACTCTCTCTACCTGTGGCACTGGCCGCTCGTCGTCATCGCCCCCTATGTGCCCGGGTGGGGACTCACGACGGCGCACCGACTCACGCTCTTTGTGCTCTGCTTCGTGCTCGCATGGCTCACCAAGAAGTTCGTCGAGGATCCGGGCCGCCAGTGGCGCTACCTCACCCGACGGCGCCCCCGCGTCACGGCGGCCTTCGCGGTCGTGCTCATGGCCGTCTCGGCGGCCTTCGCCGGTGTCGCCTACCTCGTCAACCAGCCGCGCTACGAGGCGGCCGCGGCGGAGCTCCAGGCCATCCGTGAGGACTTCCCCGAATGCTTCGGTGCGCTGTCGCTAGGCGGCTGCGACAACCCCGAACTCGAGGGGCTCATCGTGCCGAGCCCCGGCTTCGGCAACGCCGACTCCCCCGAGCACGAGGAATGCTTCGTGCAGCTCAACAACTCGGAGCTGGTTGCCTGTGAGTTCGGCAGCGAGGCCGCGGATGCTCCCCGCGTCGCCCTCATCGGTGACAGCCACGCGTACCAGTACATCGAGGCGATGATCACGCTCGCCGAAGAGCGCGGCTGGGCCCTCACCACGTACCTCAAGGGCGCCTGCCCGTGGAACGCCGCCGAGGTGGGCGGCCCCAGCGCCGCCTTCACCGCCTCCTGCGATGCATGGAAGCAGAATCTGCGCGCCGAGCTCGAGAGCGGCGAGCCCTTCGACGCGATCTTCACGGCCGCGCTCGCCACGACCCCCTACCCCGGTTCCGATGCGGATGCCGCGGCCGCCGGCTTCACCGAGGCGTGGGCTTGGGCGGGCGACGCCCCCATCGTCACGATCGTCGACAACCCCGACCTCAGCGACGACCCCAACAAGTGCCTGCGCCAGAACAGCATCGAGGCGTGCGCCGAGCCGCGGGACTCGGTGCTCGTGGAGGACGACCCCATCGCGATCGCGGGAGCCGAGGCATCCGAGCTGCTCGACCTCACGGAGCTCTACTGCGACGAGGAGTCATGCCACGTGGTCGTGAGCGGCGCCAACGTCTACCGTGACCAAGACCACCTGACGGTGACCTGGACGCTCAGCATGCGCGAGCTGCTGGGCGACGCGATCGAACGGGCCCTCGACCGCGGCTGACGCCGGCTAGCGGATGCTCAGCGCGCGCCGATCGCCGCAAGCACGTCATCCGCGAAGGTGTCGACGTCGGCCTCCGTCGTGTCGAATGCGGTCATCCAGCGCACCTCGCCGCGGGCCGCGTCCCAGTCGTAGAAGTGGTGTCGCTCGCGGAGGCGAGCCGCGGCATCCACCGGCAGGATCGCGAAGAGGGCGTTGGCGTCGCTTGGCTGCGTGAAGGTGACGGAGCCCTCCAGCCTGCCGCGCAGTCGCGCCGCCATCTCGTTGGCGTGCCGGGCGGAACGCAGCCACAGGTCGCCCTCCAGCAACGCCACCAGCTGCGCCGACACGAACCGCATCTTCGAGGGCAGCTGCATCGTGTACTTGCGAATGAACGGCAGACCAACGGATGCCGCGGGGTCGAGCACCACGACGGCCTCGCCGAACAGCAGCCCGTTCTTGGTGCCGCCGAAGCTCACGACGTCGATGCCCGCATCCATCGTCAGGGCACGGAGGGGAACGTCGAGGGATGCCGCGGCGTTCGCCAGGCGGGCCCCATCGAGGTGCACACGCATCCCGAGGGAGTGGGCGTGGTCGCTCACGGCGCGCAGCTCCTCGGGGGTGTAGACGGTGCCGAGCTCGGTCGCCTGCGTCACGCTCACGACTAGTGGCTGGGCGCGGTGCTCGTCGCCCCGGCCGCCCGTGTGGCGGTCGATGAGCTCGGGGGTGAGCTTGCCGTCGGGCGTGTCGACCGTGAGTAGCTTGATGCCGGAGACGCGCTCGGGGGCGGCGTTCTCATCCGTGTTGATGTGCGCCGTGCCGGCCGTGATCACGGCACCCCAGCGCGGCAGCATGCTCGTGAGGGCCACGACGTTCGCGCCCGTGCCATTGAAGACCGGCAGGGCTTCGGCGGTCTCCCCGAAGTGTTCGCGGACGACCTCCTGCAGCCGGGCCGTGTAGGCGTCGGCTCCGTACGATGACTGGTGTCCGCCGTTCGCCTCCGCGATCGCCGCGAGCAGCTCGGGGTGCACCCCCGCGTAGTTGTCGCTCGCGAAGTGCCGTTCCTGGGGGTCGTGGAGTCGCATCCGTCCAGTCTCGCAGGCGAGTGTCCGGCGGGCCCAACCGCAACAGTGCGGTGTTTTCTTCTCTGCGCTGCCGAATATTCGACCGCCCTGATGCGAAAACACCGCCCTGTCTGGCAAGGGAGGCGAGCTACCCCTTCAGCGCCTCCTTGAGCTTGACGCGGGCGCCCATCCGCAGCAGCCCGTTCTCATAGATGCGGGAGCCGACCCCGATGATGAGCAGCGTCGAGGCGATGAGGATGCCGAGCGACAGCAGCGGCTCCCACCACTCGGCCCAGCCGAGGAAGATGCGCATGGGCATCCCGACCGGGGCGGAGAACGGCACGTACGACATGATGCCGAGCACGAGCGGGTTGTCGTTGAAGAAGATCACGAGGAAGTACGGGATCATCACGAGGTACATGATCGGGGTTGTCGTCACACCCATGTCCTCCTGCCGCGAGACGAGCGCCGCCGCCGCCGCGAAGAGGGATGCGAGCAGCACGAAGCCGAACATGAAGAAGACCACGAACCACACGAGCGAGGGGCCCACATCCGCCAGCAGGATGTCCTGACCGGAGGCGAGCATCCCGATGCCGGCCGCTCCGATGATGATGACGATCTGACCGAGGGCGAGAATGCTGTTGCCGATGACCTTGCCGGCGAGCAGGGCCCGCACCGAGACGGTCGCGAGGAGGATCTCGACGATGCGGGTCTGCTTCTCCTCGACCACGCTCTGCGCGATCGCCATGCCGAAGGTGAGCGCCGACATGAGGAACACGATGCCGAAGCCGAGCGAGACGAGGTAGATGAGGAACCCGTCGGGGCCTTCCGTCTCCTCGAGCAGCACGACCTCGGGGCTCACGCTGAGAAACTGGACGACCGTGAGCGGTGCCTCATCGAGCGCGAGGATCTGGATGCCCGTGGGCGAGTCGGCGGGCACGATGGCGGCTTCGACCTCGCCGTCGCGCACGAGCTGCTCCGCCTCTTCGCCCGACTCGGCGACCGTGACATCCAGCGCCCCCGTCTGCTCGGCGACCTCGATGGCCGCGCCCACGGCGGCGACCTGCGGCAGCTCGGTGTTGCGGCTCATGATGCCGCCGATGACGACGGAGGCGAGCACGGCGAGCACGAGGATGGCGGTGCTGATGAGGAACGCCTTGCTGCGCAGCCGCATTCGGATCTCCCGGTCGGCGACCAACCAGGTGGCCGAGGTGATGCCGAGGGGGGTGATGGGGGTGTCGGGGCCGGTCGACGCGGTCACTGGATGACCTCCTTGAAGATCTGGGAGAGAGACGGATGCTTCGGGGTGAACGCCAGCACGGGGCCGGCGGCGATCGCGCTGCGGAGCACGCGCTGCGTGGTCTCCTGGGAATCGCAGTCGAAGACGGCATAGCCCCCGTCGAATTCGAGCACCTCGACCCCGGGCTCGTCGCGCAACCAGCCCAGGTCGCCCGCGACCTGCAGCTCATGCCGGTTGCCCGAATGCTGCTCGCGCAGGCCCTCCCGCGACCCGCTCGCCCGGATCGTGCCGTCGGCGATCACGACGAGGTCGTCGCAGAGACGCTCGACGATGTCGAGCTGGTGGGAGGAGAAGAGCACGGGGGCGCCCTTCGCCGCGTGGTCCTTGAGCACCCCGAGCACGACCTCGACCGCGAGGGGGTCGAGGCCCGAGAAGGGCTCGTCGAGGATGAGCACCTCCGGCTCGTGCACGAGAGCCGCCGCGATCTGCGCCCGCTGCTGGTTGCCGAGCGAGAGGCTCTCGACCGTATCGCCGGAGCGCTCGCCGAGTCCGAGACGCTCGAGCAGGGCATCCGTGTTGGCCTTCGCACGTTCGGTGCTGAGCCCGTGCAGCCGGCCGAGGTAGGTGATCTGCTCGGCCACCTTCATCTTGGGGTAGAGGCCGCGCTCCTCAGGCATGTAGCCGAAGCGGGTCCGCGCCTGGGTGCTGATGGGGGAGCCGTCGAGCGTGACGCGCCCCGAGTCTGGCGCGAGCACGCCCATCATGACGCGCATGGTCGTGGTCTTGCCGGCGCCATTGCCGCCGACGAAGCCCGTCATGCGGCCGCGGGCCACCGTGAACGAGACGTCGTGCAGCACCCGGCGCTCGCCGAAGGAGCGGGAGACTGAGTCGAGTTCGAGCATGCTTCCACGCTACGGATGCCGCGGGGTTGCAGCATCCGCCACCCGGCTGGTCTTGGCGCTCCCCCCGCAGGCGGAGCCTCGCGCCCTCGCGTACCTGCACAGCGCGGTGTTTTCTGCTCAGCGCTGCCGCGAAGACCCCAGTGTTGAGCAGAAAACACCGCGGTGATGGCCGGCGCGGCCGGGGCGGGCGGTGGCGTCAGCCCGCGAGCCCGTGCTCGTACGCGAAGATGACGGCCTGGATGCGGTCGCGCAGCCCCAGCTTCATGAGCACCTTCGAGACGTGCGTCTTGACGGTGGCCTCGCCCACATAGAGTTTGGCGGCGATCTCCGAGTTCGAGAGCCCTGCCGCGATGAGCCCGAGCACCTCGAGCTCGCGTTCGGTCAGGTCGCGCACGGCGGCCGAGTTCGTGATGGCCGCGGGCGCCGCCGGCTCGTCCCCGGCAAAGCGCGCGATGACGCGCCGCGTGACGCTCGGCGAAAGCAGAGCGTCACCGCGCGCGACGATCTGCACGGCGTCGATCAGCTCCTCCGCACGAGCGTTCTTCAGCAGGAACCCGGATGCCCCGGCCTGCAGCGCCTCGAACAGGTAGTCGTCGCGGTCGAAGGTCGTGAGGATGAGCACCCCGGCGGCGACGGATGCATCGGCCACGAGCATCCGCGTCGCCTCGAGTCCGTCCATCCCCGGCATCTGCACGTCCATGCAGATGACATCGGGTTGCAGTTCGCGCGCCCGGTCGATCGCGTCCGCGCCGCTTGCGGCCTCGCCGACAACCTCGATGCCGGGCTCGCTCTGCAGGATCGTGCGGAAGCCTGCCCGCACGAGGTCCTGGTCATCGACCAGCAGCACGCGGGTCACGCTGTGCCTCCTGCCGCGGCGACGGGCTGCGGTGCGGAGGTCCCGCCGAGCGGCACGACCGCCCGCACGAGGTAGCCGCCCCGGGTGCGCGGCCCCGTCTCGAGCGTGCCACCGACGGCGGCGAGACGCTCACGCATACCGATGTGTCCGAGACCGCCCGAGACGGATGTCGCGAGGCCCCGCCCGCGGCCCGTGTCGGTCACCTCGAGCTCAACCCTCCCGTCGATGTAGCGCAGCCGCACCTCGGCTTCGGCGCGCTCGCCGGCGTGCTTCCGCACGTTCGTGAGCGCCTCCTGCGCAACCCGGTAGAGGGTGAAACCGACCATTGTGGTTACAGGATGCTTCTCCCCGACTACCACGAGGGTGGTCGGGGTTCCGGCGGCTCGGGTCGCCTCCACGAGGTCGCCCAACTGCTCAAGGCCGCGCGTCGAGGCGGATTCCGTCGCCGCATCCGTCTCTCCCGGCCCTGCCGCGTCCGGGTCGCGAAGGGTCGTCAGCAACCGGTGAAGTTCATCGACGGCGGCGCGCGCATTGGTCTCGATGACCTCGAGCGACTCGGTTGCCTGCCCGGGGTCGCGGTCGAGCACGCGGCGCGCGGCGCCCGCCTGCACCCCCATGACGGAGACGTGGTGCGCGACGACATCGTGGAGCTCCCGCGCGATGCGCACCCGGTCGAGCGCGACCGCCTGGCGCATGCTGTGCTCGCGCTCCTCCTGCAGCTCGGCGGTGCGACGCTCCAGCTCAGCCCGCTCGCGTGCGGCGAGCCACATGTGATTGCCGAAGTACCAGGCGCCGCCGAAGTAGAGGATGTTGGTGGCGAAGTTGATGACGGCGAACGACGCGAATGCCGAGAAGACGCCACTGCGCGAGACATCCGGCAGCATCTCGGGGTCGCTCACGGTGACGATGAGGTTGACCGCGACCCAGCCGAACATGAAGACGATGATCACAAGCCGCACGATGTCGGCGCGACGCCTGCTGCGCGACCAGGCGCCGACGCTGTAGATCGCGACGAACATCGTGATCTGGGTGATCAGCGCCTCGGGCACGGCGAACTGCCCAGCCACGAAGAAGCCGGTCGAGACGACGACCGCGACGATCTCGGGATGGCGTCGGCGCAGCGCGAGCGGGAGCGTCACCGCCGCGAGGGCGAGCAGGCTGAGCCAGGGCGGCGCAGGCTCGTCGAACATTCCGACGCGCGTGTAGAGCATGGTGCTGAGCGCGGCGCCGACCGCGAGCACGAGCGCCCCCACGAGGTCGCGCTGCACGCCACGCCGATCAGGCAGCGGGCGCACCCATTCGTCAGTCATCCCCCAAGGCTAACGAGCGAGCGGATGCCGCGGCATCCGCCCCTCGGCCTAGCCCCGCCGACTGACCCAGCAGGGCTTCAACATTCAGGAAGTGCTGGCCGAAGCCGTGTTCATCATTCAGGAAGTGGGGGTGGAAACCGCTCTGCATCATTCAGGAAGGTGCAGTGAAAGAAGAGGACTGAGCGTCAGATGAGGCGGAAGAGATCGCTCACGGCCCGTAGGCAGTTCCCACTTCCTGAATCTTGAAGAGGCGAGTGAGCGCGGGTTCCTGAATGTTGAAGTGGCGAGAGCGCGCGAGTTCCTGAATGGTGAACGCGCCCGGGTGGCGGGAGGGCTACAGGTCGTGCTCCGCCAGCCAACGGCACAGCACCCGCTCGAACTCCTCGGGCTGCTCGACGCTTGGCAGGTGCGCGGCATCGGGAAAGCGGGCGCTGTCGGCCTTCGGAAGGGCCGAGAGCTGGTACTCGTAGGCGACGAGCACCTCGCTGAGGTCGTGGTCGCCCACCATGACGAGCGCGGGAACGGTCACGTCGACGAGGCGATCGTATGCGGGCGGCTCGAGTGGGATGGGGGTGGGGTTCTCGTGGATGTGCGCGAGGTTCGGCTGGTTGAGCTGGTACGCGCGCGTCACGAAGTCGGGGTCGAGACCGCCGTGGTCGCGCCGCACACCCAACGCCCACAACTCGACCTCGAGCCGGTTGAGGGTCTCCCATTCGGCCTGCTCGAATGCGACGTCCATGCGGTCGATCAGGGCATCCTCCTCCGCGGTCAACTCGGTGTCGGGGAAGCCGCTCACACCGCCGCCGATCGTGACGACCCCGGCGACCCGCGAGGGGTATTCGACTGCGAGGTCGAGTGCGATGAGCCCGCCCCGCGAGCAGCCCACGACGGTCGCTTTCTCGACGTTGACGTGGTCGAGCAGCGCGATCGCATCGGCTCGGTTGGAGAACTCGACGTCCTCCGTCTTCGTCTCGCCGAAGCCGCGGCAGTCGAATCGGATGACGTGATGGTTCTTCGCGAGCGTCGGCACGATGTCATCCCACATCCGGAGCGTCGCGATGCCCGCGTGGATCAGGAGCACCGCCGGTGCCGCGGGGTCCCCTTCGGTCTCGTAGTAGATCGAGGCCCCGTCAACGTCGAATCGTGCCATGACCCGAGGCTAGGGGTGGGCACCTGAGAAAGCCAGAGTGATCACTCCTGCGGGATGCGGATGTCGCGCAGCGCGTCGATCGCGTCGACGGCGGCCGCGGCATCCCTCGCCCGCAGCGCGTCAAGCAGCGCCCGCTGGCACCCCGCAAGCTGGGCCACGTCGATGGCCTCGGGAAGGTGGAGGCTGCCGAGCCGCACCATGTGCACGACGCCGGTGATCGAGCGAGTGAGCACCTCGTTGCCCGAGAAGGGCCGCAGTCGAGCGAAGAAGTCGAAGTTCGTGCGGGCGACGACGGCGAAGTCGCGCTTCTCCATCGCCTCGACGCACTCCTGATGGGCCGTCTCCATGTCGCCGATGGCGGCGTCATCGACGCGCGGTGTGACCTCCGCGACGAGGGCGCGGTACAGGGTCACCCAGACGGTCATCGCGTCGGCCGTCTGCTGGGGCGAGACGACGGCGACGCGCGTGAAGCGGTTGGCGGATGCCTCGATCACCCCGATATCGCGCAGCCGCTGGATCGCCTCCCTCACGGGTGTGCGCGACACCCCGAACTGGGTCGCCAGTTCACCGTCGCTGATGCGGTCGCCCGGCTGGAGGGAGCCCTCGCTGATGGCACCGAGGAGGTGGTCGTAGACGGTCGCGACTACTGCGCTCGTGGTCACTTCCGCTTCGTCGTTCACGGCGCAATATTACTGCTGGGATTGCTTCCGGCCGCGCTGCCCCGCAACTGTGCGGGCGATTGCAGCCGGCACGCTCGGATCCTGAAGCGAGGTCGTGTCGCCCAGCTCCCTCCCGTCGATGATGTCGCCGAGCAGGCGCCGCATGATCTTGCCTGAACGGGTCTTCGGCAGGTCGGCCACAACGATGATGTCCCGGGGTTTGGCGACGGGACCGATCTCGCGTGCGATGTGAGAGCGCAGAGTCGCCGCGAGATCCTCCGGCTCGACGTCGCGGGAGGGCACGACGAAGGCGACGATGGCCTCGCCCGTCGTGGCATCCGTCGCCCTCGTGACGCCCGCTTCGCCGACGAGCGGATGCGCGACCAGCGCCGACTCGATCTCGATTGTTGAGAGGCGGTGACCCGAGACGTTGATGACGTCGTCGGTGCGGCCGAGGAGCCACACGTCACCCTCCGCGTCGGCCTTCGCGCCGTCGCCTGCGAGGTAGTAGCCGCGGTCGGCGAAGCGCGCCCAGTAGGAGTCGAGGTAGCGCTGCGGGTTGCCCCAGACCGTGCGGGCCATGGCGGGCCAGGTGCCGTCGATCACGAGGTATCCGCCGGCGCCGGGTGCGACATCCGCACCGTTCTCGTCGACGATGCGAGTCGTGAGGGCGGGCAGGGCCCGGCTCGCGGAGCCGGGTTTGAGGGTCGTGACGCCGGGCAGCGGCGCCATGATGGCCGCGCCCGTCTCCGACTGCCACCACGTGTCGACGATGGGCGCGGTGCCCGCGCCGATGTGCTCGCGGAACCACATCCAGGCCTCAGGATTGATCGCCTCGCCGACAGAGCCGAGCAGGCGGATGCTCGACAGGTCGTATCCCGAAGGCCCGTCAGGGAACCACGTCATGTAGGTGCGAATGAGCGTCGGCGCCGTGTAGTACGTCGTCACACCGAGCTTCTCGATGATCTCGAAGTGGCGGCCGCGCCGCGGGGTGTCTGGCGTGCCCTCGTACATGACCTGCGTCGTGCCGTTGGAGAGCGGGCCGTAGAGGGCGTAGGTGTGCGCCGTCACCCAGGCGAGGTCGGCCGTGCACCAGTAGATGTCGTCGGGTTTGGCGTCGAAGATCGCCCAGTGGCTCCACGACGCCTGGGTGAGGTAGCCGCCGCTCGTGTGCACGAGCCCCTTCGGCTTCCCCGTTGTTCCCGAGGTGTAGATGATGAAGAGCGGATGCTCGGAGTCGAAGTATTCGGCCTCGTGCACCTCGGGCTGCCGCTCGACCACGTCGTGCCACCAGACGTCGCGACCCTCGGTCCACGGGACATCCGTCTCGCCCGTTCGCCGGACGACGAGCACATGCTCGAGGCTCTCCTGCCCGGCCGCCGCCTCATCGGACTGCGCCTTGACGGGCACGGCCTTGCCGCGGCGGAACTGTCCGTCGCTCGTCACGAGCAGTTTCGCCCCCGTGTCCTCGATGCGGAAGCGCAGCGCCTCCGCGCTGAAGCCCCCGAAGACGAGCGAGTGCACGGCGCCGACCCGGGCGATCGCGAGCGTGATGATCGCCGTCTCGGGGATCACGGGCAGGTAGACGACGACCCGGTCGCCCGGACCGATGCCGAGTTCCGTCAGGGCGTGGGCGGCCTTCGCCACCTCCCGCTGCAGGTCTGCGTAGGTGATCGTGCGGGTATCGCCCGGCTCGCCCTCGAAGTGGTACGCGACCTTGTCGCCGGCACCGGATGCCACGTGCCGGTCGACGCAGTTGACGGCGACGTTGAGGCGGCCGCCCGCGAACCACTCGGCGTTGGGGGGCTGCAGGGAGCCGTCCGGCTGCAGTGCCGGCTCCCACGTGTGTGCCGTGTGCCAGGGCTCATGCCAGTCGAGCCTGTGCGCGGCGCGCTCCCAGAACGCGATCGGGTCGACCGCGGCATCCGCCCACACGCTCTCATCGACGTTGGCCGTCGCGGCGAAGCCGGCGGGCGGCGGGAACCGGCGCGTCTCGACAAGAAGCTCACGGATGTCACTGCTCATGCTCACCGGACAACGCTACCCGCACGCCCGCCGACCCCTTCATCATGCGCGTCACACGACGCAACCTCCACCGATGCGGAGGAGATTTTGAGCCGCGCGCGGTGTGTCCCGGCCTCCGCCCGGCGCGTCGCGCAGTTTCTCCTCCCGAAGGGGTGCGGCCCGACTGCTGCGCCCCGACGGGTGCGGCCCGACTGCTGCGCCCCGACGGGTGCGGCCCGAGCGCCGCGCCCCGACGGGTGCGGCCCGAGCGCCGCCCCGCGGCATCCCATACGCTGCAGCAATGACCTCTCACCCGTTCGACGACGCCGTCGCGCTCGAGCCGCTCGGTGACGGACGCTACGCCGGCCGCACCCACCCCGCCTACGCCAACATGGTGGGCCCCTTCGGCGGGATCACGGCGGCCGTGCTGCTCCGTGCCGTCGAGCTGCACCGCGAGGTGCTGGGGTCGCCGCTCTCGCTCACCGTGAACTTCGCCGGCCCGGTCGCGGACGGGCCGTTTGAGGTCGTCGCGGAGCCTGTGCGCACGAACCGCACGACGCAGCATTGGTCGATCGCGCTCACTCAGGAGGGCGTGGTCGCGACCACCGCCACGGCCGTCTTCGGCCTCCGCCGCCCCACCTGGTCGGCCACGGAGACCCCCGCTCCCACGGCGCCCACCGCCGAGACGCTCGACCGCCAGCAGCTGCCGCCCGCGATCGTGTGGGCGCAGAACTACGAGATGCGCTTCGTCGACGGTCTGATCACGCCCGGGGCGGAGCATCCGGACTCGGTCTCAACGCTGTGGATGCGCGACTCGCCCCCGCGGCCGCTCACCTTCGCGTCGTTCGCGGCACTCTGCGACGTCTACTACCCCCGCGTCTACCTGCGGCGCGGCGAGATGAGCCCGGCGGGCACCGTGAGCCTGACGATCTACTTCCACGCCGACGCGGCGGAGGTGTCGGCCCAGGGCGAAGCGCACCTCCTCGGCTCGGCGCGGGCCCACCGCTTCTCAGAGGGCTTCTTCGACCAGACCGCGCATCTGTGGGGCCGCGACGGCGTGCTCCTCGCGACGACCCACCAACTCGTCTACTTCAAGGCATGACGGCACAACCAGAAGCATGTCGACGGCGTGCACATCGCGTCGCTAGCCGCGGGACATGACGACGCGTCCCGCCGTCCGCCTGCTGTGGATGGCCGGTTTCCTCATCGGCACCACAACACATGTCATCGACCTCGCGGTCGGAGGCCTGGGGGTCTACGCGGGCTTCCCGGCTGCCGTCCAGGTCTTCTGGATCTCGCTGACGCTGCTCGACCCGCTGATGGTGCTTCTGCTCGCCCTCGGCCGTCGCGCGGCGATACCGCTCGGGGTAGCGATCATGGTTGCGGATGTCGCGGTGAACGTGAGTGTCGCCATCGCCTACGAACTCCCGTTTGAGCCTCCCTACCCCGTGCTTCTCCAGTGTGCCTTCGGCCTCTTCGTGGTGTTCACGGCACCCTCGCTTTGGAAGCGTTTCGGCTTACGCACGCGTACAGTGTCGCCATGATGGAACGCCAGCAGGTGCGTGTCGGTGACCTCGAGTTCGACCTGCGCGTGTGGGGCCCGCGCGATGGCAGGCCCGTCGTGCTGCTCCACGGCTTCCCCGAGACGGGGCACTCCTGGGAGGGGGTTGCCGCGGCGCTCGCGGCCGACGGCTTCCGGCTGATCGCGCCTGACCAGCGCGGCTATTCGCCGGGGGCCCGCCCGGCGGAGGTGCGCGAGTACCGCGTCGACCTGCTCGCCGGGGACGTGCTAGGGATCCTCGACGCCTTCGAGATCGACTCGGCGCACGTCGTAGGGCACGACTGGGGTGCGATCGTCGCGTGGGAACTCGCGGCGAAGCATCCGGATCGTGTTCGCTCACTCGTGGCCGTGTCAGTGCCGCACCCCGCCGCCATGGTGTGGGCGTTGAAGAACGACCCGGCGCAGAAGCGGAAGTCGGCGTATATCGCGTTCTTCCGCAAGCGGCGCGTGCCGGAGCGTGTGCTGCTCGCGTTCGGTGGCGCGGCGCTCAAGCTGCTCTACGGGCGGCACGTCGACCGCGAGTCGAAGCGTGCCTACCTCGCCGTGCTGCGCGAGCCGGGCGCACTGACCGCCGCGCTCAACTGGTACCGCGCAATGAGTCGCGGCTTCGGCGAGCTGCCCGCCGTGCGCGTGCCGACCACCTACCTGTGGAGCACCAAGGATGTCGCGCTCGGCGAGACGGCGGCCCGCCGCTGCGGGCACCACGTCGAGGGGGACTACGAGTTCGAGGTGCTCGACGGCATCTCGCACTGGATCCCAGAGGAGGCACCGGAGGCGGTCGCCGCCGCCGTGCGCAAGCGCGTCGGTTAGCGACATTTTCGCCGAGTTGCCCATAAGCGTGCGTCCCGAGCGGCGCTTCGCCCGCGTTTCTGGGCAACTCGACGCGAAAGCGAGCGGTGCACCCGAAGCGCGGTCGAGGGTCAGCAGCGACTCACGGCACGAGCACCAGCCGGATCGGGTTGCCCTCCTTGTGCTCGAGCATCCGCACGGCTTCTGCGGCCTCGGCGAGGGGGATGCGCCCGCTGATGGACCGCGAGAACTCGATGCGGCCCAGCCGCGTGAGCTCCACGAGCTTGTCGACGTGCTGCGGCTCCGAACCGTAGTGACCCAGGATGCTCTTGCGCATGTGCGTGAACTTGTTGCTGTTGGCGATCGTGATGGGGGTGCCGCTGAGCCCGACGAGCACGAGTCTTCCGTCGACACCGAGTGAGGAGATCGCCTGGGCGCGCACGGCGTCGACGCCCGCGAAGTCGAAGGCGACGTCGAGACCCCGCCCGGATGTCGCGTCCCGCATCTTCTCCCGGAACTCCGGGTCGCCCGGGTCGAGCACGACGTCGGCACCGAAGTCGGCGGCTCGGGTGCGGGCCTCCTCGAGGGGGTCGATCGCGATGATGGGCGCGGCGCCCGCGAAGCGCAGCAGCTGAACGGCGTGTACTCCCAGCCCGCCCACGCCCCACACGCCGACGGCGTCTCCCGGCCGCAGCTGGGCGGTTGTCTCGATCGCTGACCAGGGCGTCGACACGGCGTCGGGGATGATGGCGCCCTGCTCGAAGGGGAGGTCGTCGGGCATCGCGACGAGGTTGTCGGCGGGGGCGACGAGGTATTCGGCCCAGCCGCCGTCGTAGTCCACCCCCATCGTGTAGACCTGCCCGTTCTTCTCGTGGCCGGCCTTGACGACGACGCGGTCGCCGGGCGCCCAGCCCGTGACATCCGCCCCCAGGGTGTCGACTGTGCCGGAGACCTCGTGGCCGAGCGTGACGACGTCGCCGTCAAGCAGTGACGGGGTCAGCAGCCCTTCGATGAGGTGAACGTCGGAGAGGCACACGCCCGCCGCGCCAACCTTCACACGCACCTCGCCCCGAGCGGGTTCGGGAACGGGCACGCGTTCGACGGAGAATTCGCGTGTGGAGATGGTGAGGCGGCCTGCGAGCATGGTGGTCTCAGTCATGCGCCCATAGTGGCGCCCGGATGCTGGGCATGGCGTGATTTCTCGGAAACCCACGGCCTCGCCCGGCCCCCACTCTCCGCAAGTTGGCCGAGCCGCTGTCTTTCCCCTGCTGAGTGCCCACGGCGTGACGAAATGTGTCACTGCCGTTGGCGGGGAGGGACCGGGCGGATGCAGCATGGTGACTCCGAGCGAAAGGGCACCACATGGCCAGGCAGATCCGTTTCAACGCGTTCGACATGAACTGCGTCGCACACCAGTCGTCAGGCCTGTGGCGGCATCCGAAGGACCGGTCACGCGAGTACAACACGCTTCGCTACTGGACGGAGCTCGCGCAGCTCCTCGAGCGCGGCCGCTTCGACGGCATCTTCATCGCCGACGTGCTCGGCACCTATGACGTCTACGGCGGCAGCAATGAGGCCCCCATCAAGCATGGTGCGCAGGTGCCTGTGAACGACCCCGTGCTGCTCGTCTCGGCGATGGCGACCGTGACCGAGCACCTCGGCTTCGGTGTGACGGCGGGCACTGCCTACGAGCATCCGTATCCCTTCGCCCGGCGGATGTCGACTCTCGACCACCTGACGAATGGCCGCGTCGGGTGGAACGTCGTGACGGGCTACCTGCCGAGCGCCGCCCGCAACATGGGTCACGACGACCAGATGGAGCACGACGAGCGTTATGCCCATGCCGATGAGTACCTCGAGGTGCTCTACAAGCTGTGGGAGGGGTCGTGGGAGGATGACGCCGTCGTCGTCGACCGCGAGGCGGGCGTCTTCACCGACCCCTCGAAGGTGCACGACATCGGGCACGAGGGCAAGTACTTCACGGTGCCCGGCATCCACATTTCGGAGCCGTCCCCCCAGCGCACCCCCGTGATCTATCAGGCCGGTGCCTCGCCGCGCGGCATCGAGTTCGCGGCGGGCAACGCGGAGGCGATCTTCGTTGCCTCGCCCACGAAGGCGGTGCTCGCCGACACCGTGCGGCGCATCCGTGATGCCCTCGAGTCGGCGGGGCGCGACCGCTACGCCGCCCGCATCTACACGCTGCTGACGGTCATCACCGACGAGACCCCCGAGAAGGCCCGCGCCAAGCACGCCGAGTACCTCTCTTATGCGAGCGAGGAGGGCGCGCTCGTCTTCATGTCGGGCTGGATGGGCATCGACCTCTCGCAGTACGACCTCGACGAGCCGGTCGGCAATGTGAAGAGCAACGCGATCCAGTCGACCGTGTCGAACTTTCAGCAGGCGAATGCGGAGGGCGGCGAGTGGACGGTCGGCGATATCGCCCGGCACAGTGCGATCGGCGGGCTTGGTCCCACGATCGTGGGCTCGGGGGAGGAGATCGCCGACCAGCTGCAGGAGTGGGTCGAGGAGACGGATGTCGACGGCTTCAACCTCGCCTACGCGATCACGCCGGGCACCTTCGAGGACATCGTCGAGCACGTGATCCCCGTGCTCCAGGCCCGGGGTGCGTACCCGACCGAGTACGTCGAGGGCACTCTGCGCCACAAGCTCTTCCACGAGGGCGACCGCCTGCCCGCCGAGCACAAGGGTGCGGGGTTCCGGGTCGGGCAGACCTCACTGGTCTAGAGCACCATCGAGGGGACGCACTCCGTATTGCCGGCGGTCGCCGGGCACCAGAATGCGTCCCCTCAGTTGGTGATCGGATGCCGCGCCGTCAGTCCGCGAGGATCAGGTACAGCGCGCGGCGCGCCTCGTCGAGCTTCTCGGATGCCGCATCCCGCTGTTCATCGCTCGCCGCGGTCTTGAACTGCTGGATGACGCCTTTGAGCTTCGCGGCGCTCTCGAAGAAGCGGGTCTCGGCCTCGGATCGCCCGGGCGCTCCGGCCCACGCCTGTGCGAGCTGCTCGGCGTTCTCCTGCACGTGGTTGCGGCCGGCATCCGTCAGTTCGTACTCGGTGCGGCGCCCCACGCCCTTGGGGACGATGAGCTCTTCGTCGACGAGCTGCTGCAGCGTCGGGTAGACGGAGCCGGGGCTGGGGCGCCAGGCTCCGGAGGTCTTGTCGGCAATCGCCGTGATGAGGCCGTAGCCGCTGCTGGGGGTCTCGCTGAGCAGCGAGAGGATGGCGAGGCGGATGTCGCCGCGCCCTGCCCGTCGTGAGCCGCGCGGTCCGAAGCCGGGGCCGAAGCCGGCACCGCGGCCGGGGTGGTCGCCGGGGCCGAAGCCGCGTCGCTGGCTGAAGTCGTGGCGGCGGCGGTGCTGTTCGCCGCCAAAGGGGTTGCTGTTGTGGTGTCGCATCTGCGTTCCTTCCAAATCTCTCTTCTAAGTTCTTCAAAGATATATCGTTGAATGTCGTGAGTCAAGCGCGCTGAGCGGTGAGAGACTTGTGGGGTGTCTGGCGTCCTGATCGGTTTCGCGATCATCGCCGTCATCATCGCCGCCGGCTACGTGATCGGGCGCATCCGCCTGCTCGGCCCCCACGCCCCTCTCGTGCTGGCGCGTCTCGTCTACTTCGTGCTCGCCCCGAGCCTGCTCTTCACGATCCTCGCGACGACGCCCGTCGAGCAGCTGTTCTCCTCCGAGCTGGCGATCGCCGCGCTCGCAGCCTTCTCCTCGATCGCACTCTTCGCCCTCGTCGCGCGCCTCGTGTGGCGACGCAAGGCCCCCGAGGCGATCATCGGCTCCCTCGCCTCGGGTTACGTCAACGCCAACAACATCGGCATCCCGGTCGCGGTCTACGTGCTGGGGGATGCCGCGGCATCCGCCCCCATCATCCTGTTGCAGCTGCTCGTGATCGCGCCCATCGGGCTCACGCTGCTCGACGTGACGACGAAGGGCCGCGGCTCGATCCTGTCGACGATCGTGCAGCCGCTGCGGAACCCCATCCTGATCGGCTCGGGTCTCGGTGTGCTCGTGTCGGTCACGGGGGTGGAGGTGCCGGCGCCCGTCATGGAGCCGTTCCTCATTGTGGGGGCGGCATCCGTGCCCCTCATGCTCCTCAACTACGGGATCTCGCTGCACGGCCAGCGCATCCTGCAGCCGAAGTCGGGCCGCCGAGACGTGCTGCTCGCGTCGACTATCAAGCTCCTCGTCATGCCGGTTGCGGCGTGGGTGTTCGCTCGCTTCGTCTTCGGTCTCGAGGGGCAGGAGCTTTTCGTCGCGGTCGGGCTCGCGGCCCTGCCGACCGCGCAGAACGTTTTCAACTATGCCCAGCTGCATCAGCGCGGCATGATCGTCGCCCGCGACACGATCCTCATCACGACGGTCGGCTCGCTTCCCGTGCTGCTGCTGGTCGCCGCCCTTTTGAACTGATCTCCCAGAAAAACCGTTGACGGATGCCTCGCCGCGCTCTAACGTACAACCAAATGGTTTCATATAGTGCACGAGCTTCCCACGACCCCCGGTTCGACCTCAGCGATGACGAGGTGGACCGCATCTTCCGGGCGCTCGCCGACGCGACGCGTCGGGACATCATCCGTCGCATCCTCAGCGAGGACGCGACCGTGTCGCAGCTCGCCGAGCCCTACGACATGTCATTCGCCGCGGTGCAGAAGCACATCGCCGTCCTGGAGGGAGCAGGTCTTGTGACCAAACACCCCAGTGGGCGCGAGCGCATCGTCCGCGGAAACCCCGAGATGCTCCGGCGGGCCCAGGCCCTGCTGGGGCGTTATGAGCAGATCTGGCGAGGCCGGATCGACCGCCTGGATGCCCTGCTTGCGGAGGACGAGCCCCGCGAGTCCCACTGAACCACCGCCGCTGACCCACAACCACTGATCCACCGACCGCTAGGAGACATCATGCCCATCACCTCCGTCGACAAGGACCTCGAGGCGCTCACCCTCACGGTCGTCGCCGATTTCCCCGTGCCGGTGCGCCGGCTCTGGGATGCCTACGCCGATCCGCGCCAGATCGAGAAGTTCTGGGGACCGGTCGAGTGGCCCGCCACCTTCACCCGTCACGACATGGCCGTCGGGGGTCGCTCGAACTACACGATGACGGGGCCCGACGGCGAGACATCGAGCGGCTACTGGGAGTTCACGGCCGTCGACGAGGGGCGCTCCTTCGAGGTGCTCGATGGTTTCGCGAACGACGACGGCGAGCCGAACACCGAGATGCCGAACATGCGAATGCGGTTCTCCTTCACGGAGACCCCGCAGGGTTCGCGCCTGACGACGACCACCCAGTTCGGCTCGCTCGAGCAGCTCGAGCAACTCATCGGCATGGGCATGGAGGAGGGCATGCGTTCTGCGATGTCGCAGATCGACGCCGTCGTCGCCGACCTCGCCTCCTTCGCCGCAGGCCGCGGGGTGGAGGTGCAGACGCTCAGTGACACGCAGGTGCGCATCACCCGCGTCATCCGCGGAACCGTCGAGCAGGTCTGGCGAGCCCACCACGAGCCGGAGCTGTTGAGGCAGTGGATGCTCGGGCCCGACGGCTGGCGCATGAGCGAGTGCATCGTCGCCGAGTCCGTGGGCGACTCGTTCCGCAACGCCTGGGAGCCCGTCGACGGCAGCGAGGGTGCGTTCGCCTTCACGGGCGAGCTGCTCGAGTCGGCGCCCCCGCACCGCGAGGTCACAACCGAGCTGATGGAGGGAACGCCCGGCCCGGGCGCGCGCAACGAGCTCACGCTCACCGCCGTCGAAGGCGGCACTCTGCTCTCCCTCGTCATCACCTACCCCGACAAGGAGACGCGCGACATGGTCCTCGACACGGGGATGGCCGACGGCATGGAAGCGAGCTACGCCCGGCTCGAGTCCGAGGTGTTTGCGAGCGTCTAGCGCGAGCCCTAGAAGATCATGGGCCGGTCGTCGTCCTCCCCCTCGAGTTCGAGGTCGACGACGACCGGCACGTGGTCACTCGGGGCGTCGCCCTTGCGCTCGTTTCGGTGGATCGAGGCATCCGTCACCAGATCGGCGAAGTCGCTCGAGCCGAGGATGAAGTCGATCCGCAGCCCCTCGTTGCGGGGGAACTTGAGCCGCTTGTAATCCCAGTAGGTGTAGCCCTCGGGCACGAGGGGGCGCACGACGTCGCTGATGCCGGCCGACTCGAAGGCGAAGAACGCCTCGCGCTCTGCCGGCGAGATGTGCGTGGAGACGCCGGGCACGAGCGCGGGGTCGCCCGCATCCTCATCGAAGGGGGCGACGTTCCAGTCGCCCATGAGCGCGAGGGGCACGCCGGGATGCTTCGCCATCCAGTCGGCGGATGCCTCGCGCAGCTTCGCCAGCCAGTCCAGCTTGTAGACGTAGTGCGGGTCATCCAGCGAGCGCCCGTTGGGCACGTAGAGGCTCCACAGTCGCACCCCCTCGACCGTCACGCCGAGTGCGCGGGCCTCGAGCGGCAGGTCCGGCCCCTCCTGGCCCTTGAGGAAGCCGGGCTGGCCCGCGAAGGAGGTCTCGACATCCGTCAGCGGCAGGCGGCTCGCGAAGGCGACGCCGTTCCACTGGTTGAGGCCGTGCGCGACCACCTCGTAGCCCGCCTCCTCGAAGGCCTCGACGGGGAACTGCTCGGGCTTGCACTTGATCTCCTGCATGCCCAGCACGTCGACGTCTTCACGCACGAGCCAGTCGACCACGCGGCCGTATCGGGTGCGGATGGAGTTGACGTTCCAGGTGGCGACACGCATGTCACCACGCTACCGGCTGCTAGCGACCCTCGAGCAGGTTGACGCCGAGCATCCCGAGCACACCGAAGGCGATACCCCAGAGCAGGATCGAGATCGACTGCCAGAAGATGACGGCGCTGCGGGAGGCTCCCCAGCCGACCATCGCGCCCGAAGTGATCTGGCTCGGCAGCACGGTCTGGCCGAGTAGGCTCACGCCCGCCACCCCGAACTTGTCGAAGCGCTCCTTGAACTTCTGCCTGCGAGGGCTGAGGGGCTTCTCGTCGGAGCCGCGGCGCTCGCGGATCTTCGTGAAGAGCAGCACGACGAGCACCATCGAGATCCAGTTGCCGACGACGGCCGCCGCGATCGCGACGACCACCGGCACCCCCGCGAGCACCCCGATGAGGGCCCCGCCGTACGACTCGACGAAGGGGATCGCGCTGATGAGGATGATCGCCGCCCACTGCCAAAAGGCGGGGAGGGACTCGGTGAAGCTCTGGAGCGCGTCGTACATGCGGGCCTTTCGTGTGCGGTGCTCCCACACTATTCAGCGCTGTGAGGACGCACATCGGCCGTGGGGCGGACGTCGTGCGGCGGATGCCTCGTACACATCTCAGCAACATTGGGGGAGTATCGTCGCCCCATGCTGAAACTGGGGCTCAAAGCATCCGCTGAACAGTTCGCGCCGCGGGAGCTCGTCGAGGTCGGGGTGCTCGCGGAGCAGCACGGCTTCGACAGCGTCACCGTGAGCGACCACTTCCAGCCGTGGCGGCACGAGGGCGGCCACGCGCCCTTCTCCCTCGCGTGGATGACGGCGGTCGGCGAGCGCACGGAGCGCATCACGATCGGCACCTCCGTGATGACGCCGACGTTCCGCTACAACCCCGCCGTCGTGGCGCAGGCCTTCGCGACCATGGGCTGCCTCTATCCGGGGCGCGTGTTCCTCGGCGTCGGCACGGGTGAGGCGCTCAACGAGATCGCGACCGGCTTCGCGGGCGAGTGGCCCGAGTTCAAGGAGCGTTTCGCCCGGCTGCGCGAGGCGGTCGACCTCATGCGGCAGCTGTGGCTCGGCGACCGGGTCGACTTCGAGGGCGAGTACTACCGCACGGCGGGCGCCTCCATCTATGACGTTCCGGATGCCGGCATCCCCATCTACATTGCAGCGGGCGGTCCGCTCGTGGCCCGCTACGCGGGGCGCGCCGGTGACGGCTTCATCTGCACCTCGGGCAAGGGCATGGAGCTCTACACCGACTCGCTGCTGCCCGCCGTCGAGGAGGGGGCGGCGAAGGCGGGGCGGGCATCCGCCGACATCGATCGGATGATCGAGGTCAAGCTCTCCTACGACACCGACTACGACACGGCGCTCGAGAACACGCGCTTCTGGGCGCCGCTCTCGCTCACCCCCGAGCAGAAGCATTCGATCGATGACCCCATCGAGATGGAGAAGGCGGCGGATGCCCTGCCCATCGAGCAGGTCGCCAAACGCTGGATCGTCTCCAGCGACCCCGAGGAGGTCGTGGAGCAGGTGCGGCCCTACGTCGAGGCGGGCCTCAACCACCTCGTTTTCCACGGTCCGGGCCACGACCAGCGCCGCTTCATGGAGCTGTTTGAGAGCGACCTGGCGCCGCGACTGCGCGAGCTCGGCTGAGCGGCGAGTAGCTCGCGAAGCGAGCGTATCGACACCGGGCGGTGGCGCCCCGATGTGCCATTGCCCAAAGATCGACGCGAGCCGGAGGCGCCACTTCACGGTGACGTCAAAACTTGTGCCCGCCGTCACAGGCCCCGAGTAGGGTGGCCACACCGAGCGCCGTCCCTCCGTGCGCGAGTAGCGGCCCGGTCGACGACGACGATACAAAGGAGTGGCCAGTGAAGATTGTCGTGCTCATCAAGCAGGTGCCTGACACCTACGGGGAGCGCAAGCTGACGTCGGAGGGTCTGGTCGACCGTGACGCCAGCGATGCCATCATCGACGAGATCAGCGAGCGCGCCCTCGAGGTCGCGCTGCAGCGCAAGGACTCCGACAAGGCCACCGAGGTCGTTGTGCTCTCGATGGGGCCCGCCGAGGCGAAGGATGCCCTGCGCAAGGCGCTCTCGATGGGTGCGGATGCTGCATTCCACGTGCTCGACGACGCCCTCGTCGCGTCCGACATCGGCTGGACCGCGACGACTCTCGCCGCCGCCATCCGCCACATCGGCGATGTCGACCTCGTGATCGCGGGCGACGCGACGACCGACGGGCGCGGCGGCGTCGTGCCCGCCATGATCGCGGAGCACCTGGGCCTCTCCCACCTCGCCGCCGTCGACGGACTCGAGATCGGAGCCGCCGTGAGCGGCTCGCAGGCCACCGAGTCGGGCAGCCGCACGGTCCACGCCCCGCTCCCCGCGATCGTCTCCATCACGGAGAGCGCCGACGAGGCCCGGTTCCCCAACTTCAAGGGCATCATGACGGCCAAGCGCAAGCCGCTCACGGTCGTGTCCCTCGCAGACCTCGGGGTCGACCCGAGCTTCCCCGAGCTCGCTCGTTCCGTCATCGTCAGCACCGCCGAACGTCCCCCGCGTGAGGGCGGCCGCAAGGTCGTCGACGAGGGCAACGCCGCCGCCGAGCTCGTCGAGTTCCTCGCCAGCCAGCGCCTCATCTCAGCCGGATCAGCCAAAGGAGTATGAAGATGTCGAACATCCTCGCGTTCATCGAGGTCTCCACCACGGGCGAGATCCGCGGTTCCGCCCCCATGCTGCTCAAGGCAGCCAGCGACCTCGGCACCCCCGTGGCGGTCGTCGCGGTCGCGCCCGGCACGGGCGACGGGCTCGTCGAGCAGCTCGGTCAGCTCGGCGCCGAGCAGGTCTACATCGTCGAGGCGGATGCCGCCACTACGACGGTCGCGTCGGCCCAGGTCGCGGCGCTCGCGTCCGCCGTCGCGGAGCTGCAGCCTGCCGCCGTGCTCGCCGCCCACTCGCCCGACGGGCGCGAGGTCGCGGGGCGCCTCGCTGTCCGCACCAAGGGCGCGCTGCTCGTGGATGCGGTCGGCGTGCGCGCCGACGGCGACCGGGTGGTTGCGACCCACTCCGTCTTCGGCGGTGCCTACACGGTTGAGGCAACGGTCGAGGGCGGGCTGCCCATCGTCACGCTGCGACTCGGCTCCGTTGACGGCGAAGCGCCCGCGGCATCCGCGACCCCGCAGAAGGCGAGCGTCGATGTCGACACCGCGGTCTCGGCCGTGATCGACGCGGTCAACGACGAGCAGGTGACCTCGACGCGGCCCGAGCTGCGCGGCGCGCAGAAGGTCGTCTCGGGTGGCCGCGGCCTGGGCTCCAAGGAGAACTTCGTGCTCGTCGAGCAGCTCGCCGATGCGCTCGGTGCTGCCGTCGGCGCATCCCGCGCCGCCGTCGACGCCGGCTATGTGCCGCACTCCTACCAGGTGGGGCAGACCGGCATCACGGTCGCGCCGCAGCTCTACGTGGCCCTCGGCATCTCGGGCGCGATCCAGCACCGCGCCGGCATGCAGACGGCCAAGACGATCGTCGCGATCAACAAGGACGAAGACTCGCCCATCTTCGAGATCGCCGACTTCGGCATCGTGGGTGACCTCTTCGAGATCGTCCCCAAGGTGATCGAAGAGCTCGAGGCTCGCCAGAAGTGAGCACCAGCACCTCCTCCAAGAAGAAGTCGGCGGGCCGCAGCCGGTGGTTCCCGCTCGTGTGGATCGTGCCGGCCGCGATCGTCGTGCTCGCGCTCGTCGTCCTCGGCGCACAGTGGCTGCGCACCCTCCCCGAGGTGCAGTCGTTCTTGAACGACTACCCCGGTGAGGTGCCCCCGCCCGAGGGCACGCCCGTCGGCTTCCCCGCGTGGCTCAACTGGTCGCACTTCCTCAATTCGCTGCTGATCCTGCTGATCATCCGCACGGGGTGGCAGGTGCGCACGACACAGCGGCCTGCCGCGCACTGGACCCGCAACAACAAGGGCCTCATTCGCACGAAGGGAAAGCCCACCAAGATCAGTCTCGACCTGTGGCTGCACCTCACGCTCGACGCGCTCTGGATCCTCAACGGTCTCGTGTTCTTCGTGCTGCTCTTCGTCACGGGCCAGTGGCTGCGCGTCGTGCCGACGACGTGGGAGCACATCCCCAACGCCCTCTCGGCGGGGCTGCAGTACGCCTCCCTGAACTGGCCGCACGAGAACGGCTGGGTCAACTACAACAGCCTCCAGCTCATCGCCTACTTCGTCACGATCTTCATCGCGACGCCGCTGGCGATCGCCACGGGCATCCGCATGTCCGGCGCCTGGCCCAAGGATGCCGCGATCAACAAGATCTACCCGGTCGAGGTCGCGCGCGCCATCCACTTCCCCGTCATGCTCTACTTCGTCGCGTTCATCATCGTGCACATCACGCTCGTGCTCACGACGGGGGCGCTGCGCAACCTCAACCACATGTATGGGGCGCGCGACGACGACAGCTGGGTCGGCTTCTGGTTCTTCATCGGGTCGATCGTCGTCATGGCGGTGCTGTGGATCCTCGCGCGGCCGATCTTCCTGCGCCCCATCGCGTCGCTCATGGGCACCGTCTCGAAGTAGCGACCCGCCCCGAACGAGACTGCAAGGGAGCAGCATCCGTGACCACCCCCGCCCTGTCGCGCCGCGACCTCGAGTTCCTGCTCTACGAGTGGCTCGACATCGAGTCCCTCACGCAGCGGGAGCGCTTCGCCGAGCACTCGCGTGAGACCTTCGATGCGGTGCTGGAGTTGAGTGCCGAGATCGCGACGAAGCACTTCGCGACGCACAACAAGGCGGGCGACCAGACCGAGCCCTATATGGACGAGGAAGGCAGGGTCGTGCTGATCCCCGAGATCGGCGCGGCACTGCAGGTGCTCGCCGAGGCGGGGCTGGTCGCGGCATCCTTCGACGAGGAGCTGGGCGGGATGCAGCTGCCGATCACGGTTGCGCGGGCGTGCATGACATGGCTGCAGGCGGCCAACGCGGCAACCTCCTCCTACCCGCTCCTCGCCTTCGCCAACGCCAACCTGCTCGCTGCTCACGGCACTCCCGAACAGGTGGCGGAGTGGGCGGTGCCGGTGATCGAGGGGCGCTACTTCGGCACCATGGCGCTCTCGGAGCCCGACGCCGGCTCCTCCCTCGGCGACCTCACGACGACGGGGCATCCGCAGGAGGACGGTACCTACCGCCTCACGGGCACCAAGATGTGGATTTCGGGCGGCGACCACGAGCTGGGCGAGAACATCGTGCACCTTGTGCTCGCCCGCACGCCGGATGCTCCCGCCGGGGTCAAGGGACTCTCCCTCTTCATCGTGCCCAAGTGGCTGCACGATGCCGACGGCGCCCCCGCCGAGCGCAACGATGTAACCCTCGCCGGTCTGAACCACAAGATGGGGAACCGCGGCACGACCAACACGCTGCTGAACTTCGGCGAGGGGCGCTTCACCCCCGGCGGCAAGGCCGGCGCCGTCGGCTACCTCCTCGGGGAGCGGCACCAGGGTCTCACCTACATGTTCCACATGATGAATGAGGCGCGGATCGGCGTCGGCGCACTCGCGACGGCCCTCGGCTATGCGGGCTACCGCCAGGCGGTCGACTACGCGAAGGTGCGCCGCCAGGGGCGCGCCCTCGGTGAGAAGGACCCTGCGACCCCACCCATCGCGATCATCGGCCACGCGGACGTGCGCCGCATGCTTCTCGAGCAGAAGGCCTACGTGGAGGGCGCGCTCGCGCTCGTGCTCTACAGCTCGAAGCTCGTCGACGAGGAGAGGACGGCCACCGACGACGCCGAGCGCCGCGACGCGACGCTCCTCCTCGACATCCTCACCCCCATCACCAAGAGCTGGCCGTCGCAATGGGGGCTGCGCGCCAACGACCTCGCCATCCAGGTACACGGCGGTTACGGCTACACGCGCGACTTCGACGTGGAGCAGTTCTACCGCGACAACCGCCTCAACCCCATCCACGAGGGGTCCCATGGTGTGCAGGGCCTCGACCTGCTGGGCCGCAAGGTCACGATGCACGGCGGCGCCGCACTCGAGCTGCTGCTGGGGCGGATGCTCGCGACCGTCGAGCGCGCAGCATCCGTCGGCGGTGATGCGGCAGAGCAGGGGCGGATGCTGCGGGCCTCCGTCGAGCGCATCCGTGAGACGACCCAGCGCCTGTGGGGGCAGGGCGACCCGGCCCTCGCCCTCGCGAACTCGTCCGTGTACCTGGAGGCCGTGGGGCACGTTGTCGTCGCGTGGCTCTGGCTTGAGCAGCGGCTCGCGGCGGGCGAGAAGGAGGGCGACTTCTACGAGGGCAAGCGGCGCGCGGCATCCTTCTTCTTCGGGTGGGAACTGCCCAAGACGAACGCGCAGTTCGACCTACTCGACAGTCTGGACCGCACGACGCTCGACATGCAGCCCGCCTGGTTCTAAGCCCCGCCCGCGTGGGGCGAGCGGCCGCTGCGGTGGCAGGATGCTCGTATGACCCGTGCCCTGATCGGCTATGCCGCCATGCTTGAGCAGTTCGCCCCCGGCGAGGCCGTCGAGTTGGCGGCGCTCGCCGAGTCTCACGGTTTCTCGGGGGTGGTCGCGGCGGACCACTTCCAGCCGTGGGTGCCCGCGCAGGGGGAGTCCTCCTTCGTGTGGAGCGTTCTGACGGCGATCGGGGAGCGCACGACGGGTGACTTCGGTCCGGTGACGGCGCCGACGTTTCGCATGCATCCTGCGGTGGTCGCCCAGGCATCTGCGACCCTCGCCGCCATGTATCCGGGCCGGCATTGGCTCGGCGTCGGTTCGGGTGATGCCCTCAACGAGCATGTCGTCGGGCGTTACTGGCCGGAGGCGCCCGAGCGCATCGACCGCATGTTCGAGGCGATCGAGGTGATCCAGAAGCTGTTCACGGCATCGGCCTCGGGTCGTGACACGAAGCATTCGGGCACCCACTTCCGGCTGGAGTCGTCACGGCTCTGGACCATGCCGGAGGTGCCCCCGCAGGTGCTCGTCGCGACCTCGGGTCCCGTCACGGCCAAGCGGGCGGGGCGCGTTGCCGACGGGCTCATCACGACGAACGCGCCGCTCGAGAAACTCGAGGTGCTGTTGCGCCGCTTCGAGGAGGGCGCTCGCGCGGTCGGGCGGGACGCGGCATCCGCCCCCCGTGTGCTGCGCCTGCACGTGAGCTGGGCCGAGACCGATGAGCAGGCGATGGCCAACGCGCTGCGGGAGTGGCCGCAGGCGGGGCTGCGGTTCTCGCATGCGGACATCCGTTCGCCGTACGAGTTCGAGCAGCTGACCCGCCTGGTGCGCCCCGAACACTTCGAGGGGCGGATGCTCGTCAGCTCGGATCTCGATGCGCATCGCGCGCACATCCAGCGCCACCTCGATCTCGGTTTCACGCGCATCCACCTGCACAATGTTGGGCGCAACCAGCGTGAGTTTCTGGAAACCTTTGGCCGAGATGTGCTGCCGGGGCTGGTGGCCTGATGGGGCTCGTGCCGGGATTGACGGTGTTCGGGGTGTCGGGGATCGGTGAGGTGCGACCGGGCGAGAACCTTGCGGCGCTCATTCTCGAGGCGGGCGTCGAGCTTGAGGAGGGTGACATCCTCTCGGTCACGAGCAAGATCGTCTCGAAAGCCGAGGGTCGGATTCGTGCCGCAGCCGACCGCGAGCAGGCGATCACGGACGAGACCGTGCGCGTGGTCGCCTCGCGTGAGCATCCGGGCGGCGTGACTCGCATCGTCGAGAATCGGCAGGGGCTTGTGATGGCGGCGGCCGGGGTCGACGCGAGCAACACCGACGAGGGGACCGTGCTGCTGCTGCCTGAGGATCCGGATGCTTCGGCCCTCGCCCTCTGCGAGGCTCTCCGCCGTGCGACCGGGGTGCGCCTCGGGGTCGTCATCACCGACACGGCGGGCCGCCCGTGGCGCCAGGGGCAGACCGACATCGCGATCGGCGCGGCGGGAGTCACCGTGCTCGAGGACCTGCGCGGGACGACGGATGCGGCGGGGCGCTCGCTGACCGTGACCGCCGCCGCGATCGCGGACGAGGTCGCCGCGGCATCCGATCTAGTGAAGGGCAAGACGAGCGGGATGCCCGTGGCGGTCGTGCGGGGGCTGGGGCGGTATGTCGCGGGGCTCGACGCGCCGGGCGCGCGAGCGCTGCAGCGGCTGGGGGAGGCGGACATGTTCAGCCTCGGGACAGCCGAAGCACGGGCCGCGGGGTATGAAGAGGGGTTCGCGGCGGGACGCGCTGCGTCGCAAGCGGGCTCGCTCCACGAGTGAGCCGCCGCAGGCACCAACAGTGCGGTGTTTTCTGCTCATCGCGGTGTTCTGTGGTGTAGCGCTGAGCAGAAAACGCCGCGTTGTTGGGAACTGACGGGTGGCAGGACAGGTGTTGCCGGGAATTCTCTGGCGCGCGTGCTGTTATCGACTGCATGCCACTGAGCGGAGACTACGAACCCAGCACATCTCAGCGCACGCGCGAGCAGGTGGAGCTCTATGAGAGCTCGGGCGGCACGCGCGGCACCACCCTCGGCGACACCGACATGCCGGTCGTCATTGTCACGTCCGTCGGCGCGAAGTCCGGCAAGCTGCGCAAGACCGCCCTCATGCGGGTGGAGCACGACGGGGAGTATGCGCTCGTCGCATCGATGGGCGGCGCGCCGAAGCATCCGGTCTGGTACTTCAACCTTGTGAAGGAGCCGCACATCGAGCTGCAGGACGGCCCCGACCGCGCCGACTACGAGGTGCGCATCGTCGAGGGTGAGGAGCGCGAGGCGTGGTGGGAGCGCGCAGTCGCCGCCTACCCGCCCTACGCCGAATACCAGGAGAAGACCGAGCGACAGATCCCGGTGTTCGTGGCCCGTCGCGTCTAGTCGGTCGACTCCGCGTCAACAGTGCGGTGTTTTCTGCTCAGCGCGCCGGTTTCTGCGCCCGCGCTGAGCAGAAAACACCGCGCTGATGGGGTGTGGATGCCGCGGGGTGTGGATGCCGCGGGGTGTGGATGCTGCGCCGCGCCGCACACGCTGTATCTCGCTACTCCGGCCTCGCCTCGTGGTGCGGCCACCCGTGCGTGCGGCGATCCTCCTTCATCTCGGCTTCGAAGAGGTGGCGACGCCCGCCCGCGAGCTGCTCACGAGCATCCCTCTCCGCCTCCTTGAACGCGGAATAGTAGTTGTCGTCGTAGTCCTCGACGATCTGGAACGTCCAGCGCCCCTGGATGACGTTGCGGCCCAGGATGTCGCGCTCGATGCGCTCGGCCAGCTCACCGTGGCCCGCCTCGCGCAGAGCGTCGACGGCGTCGCCGAGATGCAGATCGGCAGTGCCGGTCAGGCGGTGGAAGCCATAGAGCAGCCCGCGGGCATGCTCGACCGCCTCGAGGGCCTCCGAAAGCTTGCCGAGCGCGGCGACCGTCGCATCGTCGAGTCCATCCGGGCGGGTGTGAGCGTCATCGGGTCCGTCATGCTTCATGCTTCGGATGCTGCCCCCGCCACCCGAGAGTTCGCTCAACCCTTCACGCCCTGGAGGGCGGAGCCGTCGCCAAGCTTCGACGCGGGAATGACGCTCAGCTTGCCGTTGGTCTCCAAGACGACGGCAGCGACGGAATGGATGTCGCCCGACCCTGACCCGCGGATAGCCTGCATCACCTCGGAGCGCGTGAGTCGATTGCGTCGCAGCGCATCGTCACGGTACTCGCCGTCGCGCAGCAGCAGCACGGGGGTCGCCGTGAAGAAGCCCCGCACGGGCGGCCAGAGGGCGGAGACCAGCGCGATCGCGAACTGCACGCCAGCGAGCAGCAGGAAGGCCGTCATTCCCTCGACCCACGAGACATCCTTGCTGAGCAGGATCGTCGCGAGGGTCGAACCGAGAGCGACCGTGACGATGAAGTCGAACGCGTTCAGCTGACTCAGGGTGCGTTTGCCCGTGAGGCGCAGCACAAGGATGAGCCCGGCGAAGGCGGCGGCGCCCACGAGCAGGGTTCGGGTGATGTCGGCCAGTCCGTCGTACCACATGCCTCCGGGGTACCACGGGTGCCTGCGAACTGCGAGAACGCGGACCTAGGAGAGCACGCGGACCTAGGAGAAGACGATGACCGGATGCCCCGTGCGCGGGTGTGCGAGCACGTCACAGTCCACGCGGTACACGGCGCCGATCGTGTCGGGACGGAGTACCTCGGCGGGCGGGCCGGAGGCGACGAGGCATCCGTCGGCCAGCAGGAGGATGTGATCGCAGTGGGCTGCCGCGAGGGAGAGATCGTGGAGCGCCATGATCGAGGTGACCCCGAGGCCCCGCACCCGGCGCAGCAGCGAGAGCTGGGCGTGCACGTCCAGGTGGTTGGTGGGCTCGTCGAGCAGGAGCACCTCGGGTCGCTGGGCGAGCGCCCGGGCGACCTGCACGCGCTGCTGCTGGCCGCCACTGAGGCTGTGCCAGCGACGGTCCGCAAGCTCGAGGGCGCCCGCCGCATGCAGGGCGGCATCCGCAGCCTCATGGTCGCCCTCGCCGCTGAAGGACCCGAGCAGCCCCCGACGGTGGGGGATGCGGCCCAGCAGCACGACCTCCCGCACTGTGAGGTCGACGGAGGGTGCGGCGTTCTGCTCCAGCAGGGCGATGCGTCGAGCGCGCTCGCGACGCGGGAGCCCCGCGAGGTCGACACCGTCGAGCAGGATGCGCCCCGAATCGGGTTCCGCGATGCCGCCGACGAGCCGGAGCAGGCTCGACTTGCCGGCCCCATTGGGGCCCAACAGGCCTGTAACCTGCCCGGTAGGTGCAGCGGCCGTCACCTCCCGCAGGATCGGGGCGCCGCCGATCGACAGCGAGACACCTGCGATCTCTACCCCCACGACGCCCCCCTACGCCGGGTGAAGAGCGCGACGAAGACGGGCACCCCGATGACGGCGGTGATGATGCCGACGGGCAGCTCGCGCGGGTCGAAAACTGTGCGGGCGAGGGTATCGGCGACCACGAGGAAGAGGGCACCCGCGAGGGCGGCGAGGGGAAGCATCCGTCGATGGGTCGGCCCGCTGATGCTGCGCACGACGTGGGGCAGCACGAGGCCGACGAAGCCGATCGCCCCGCTCACGGCGACCATCGCCCCCGTCAGGAGCGCGACGCCCGTGAGCAGGGTCCAGCGGGTCGCGGAGACGTCGATGCCGAGCGAGGCGGCGGCCGTATCGCCGAAGGTGAAGGCGTCGAGGCGGGGTGCGGCGAGCAGGATGGCGGTGCCGACGACCGCGAGGGCACTCGCCGAGATCGCGGCGGTCGACCAGTCGCTGCCCGCGAGGGAGCCGAGTAGCCAGTTGAGGATCTCGCGGTAGGAGTCGCCCTTGGCCGACCAGAAGATCACGAAGGATGTCGCGGCCCCCGCCAGCTGGGCGATCGCGAGCCCTGCGAGCACGGCGCGACCGGGCGTGATGGCGCCGCCCGCCCTCGCGATGGCGAGTGACGCGACGAGCGCCGCAAGGGCCCCGAGGAAGGCGGCGAGCGGCAGCACGACGCCCAGCCCGAGCAGCAGCACGGCGACCGCCCCGAGGGAGGCGCCCGAGGAGAGGCCGAGCAGGTAGGGGTCGGCGAGAGGGTTGCGGGTGACGCTCTGCATGACGGCGCCGCTCAGCGCGAGGCCCGCCCCGACCGCCGCCGCCGTGAGCACGCGCGGCAGGCGCAGCTGCCACACGATCGAGTCGGTGAGGGGCGAGAGCTCTGCTGCGGGGAGGCCGAGGTGCCCAGCCACACTTGCGACGACATCACTCACCCTGATGTCGGCGGGCCCGATCGTCACCGCGACGGCGGCGACGACGACGAGCGCGGCCGCCGTCGCAGCGAGGCCGAGCGCGTACCGTGCGCGACCCCGCGGGCCGCGCATCCGCTGGGCCGCGATCGACCCCGTGTCGATGGCTACCAGCCCAACTCCCGCAACTGCTCGACGGCGGATGTCACGGCCTCGACGTTGCGCACGCCGGCCTCCGTCGCGGCGAAGGGGAGCACGACGTAGCGCCCCTCGCGCACGGCGTCGAGCGCGGCCGTGGCCGGGTTCTCCTCGAGCACCGCGATCTTCGACTCGGCCGTGTTCCAGTCGGAGTCGACGAGCACGATGACCTCGGGGTTCGCGGCGACGACGGTCTCCCAGCTGACCGACGACCAGGAGTCGTCGATGTCGGCGAAGATGTTGTCGAGCCCCGCGGCATCCATGATCATCTGGGGCGAGCCGATGCCCGCGCCCACATAGGGGGTCGCGCGACCGCTCGAGTACCAGAGGGCACTGGGGGCGTCGTCGACGGGTTCGACCGACTCGAGGGCGGCCCGCTGTTCGGTGAGCAGCTCGTCGGCCGCCTCGCGGGCGTCGAAGATGACCCCGGCTTCGGCGATGCTATCGAAGACGAACTCGAAGGTGAGCGGGTCGGGCATGTAGCCGTCGCGCTTGCAGGCGGCGGGGGCGACATAGGTCTCGACGCCGAACTCCTCGAGGCGTTCGCGCTCCCCCGCGCCCTCGGCGCTGAAGTTCGACTCCCAGCCGGCGAAGACGAAGTCGGGTTCGAGGGCGAGCACCGCCTCCTGCCCGGGCACCGAGTCGCTCACGATGTCGACCTCGGTCTCGTCGGGCAGCGGGCCGTCGAGCGCGGCGACCCCCACGAGGCGCTCCTCGAGGCCGAGCGCGAGCAGCAGTTCCGCCGTCGACGACTTGATGGTGACGATGCGCTGGGGCGCCCCGTCGATTGTGATCTCGGTGCCGCAGTTGTCGATCGTGAGCGGGTATTCCGAGGTGGCGGGGGCTGTGGCATCCGTCTCGTCGCTCTCGACGGGCTGCGAGGTGCAGCCGGTGAGGGCGAGGGCGATGACGGATGCCGCGGCCAGGGGAACGCTGATGTGACGGCTGTGGGGCACGCTTCGGCTCCTAGGTCTGCGGGCACGCCGGGACACCCCCGGCGGGGAGAGGCAGGACGCCGATCGACCCGCCGCCCCAGGCCGGGGCGGCTCATCCGGTCACAGCCGACCGGTGGTCACGAGCGAGCCTACGCCCATCATGCGTCGGGCAACACGGCAACCTCCGAGCGCTTGTGCTTCCGCCGGTCCTCGTCGAGGAAGAACGCGCCGAGGGAACCGGCCAACGTCGCAAACACCACGACCGAGTAGACCGCGAGCGGCACCTTGATGAGGCGAGCGGTCGTGTCATCCGCGGTGATGCCCGTGCCCGTGATGGTCGCCATCGCCGCTTCGTAGAGGGCGTCGGCGTAGCTGTCGTGGACGCCGAAGAGGTAGAGGAGCTGGCTGGAGACGAGGATGACGACCACCGTCACTGCGGCCAACCATGCGAGTCGGCTCGTGAGCAGACGTCCCGCCGAACGTGTGCCGCGCACCCCCGCCGAGATGACTCCGCCGAAACGGGCCACGCGCGCGAGCCGCAGCAGGCGCAGCGACTGGAGTGCCCGGAAGAACCGTAGGAACGGCACCAGCAGGAACACCACCTGCCACCAGTTCTTGCGCCAGAACGCCGCCTGGAATCGCGCGATGTAGGCGCGCAGCAGGAACTCCGCGACGAAGATCGCCCAGAAGACCCAACCGACGACGGTGAGCACCGTGCTGAGCGTCGGGTCGCTTGCGAGCAGCTGGCCCAGCACGACGAAGAGAAAGATCACCCCGAGCGCCCCCATGGGCCGGTCAAGGCGCGCCGCGAGCACCTCAGCTCGGCTGAGATGCTCCTCGGTGCTGGCACTGCTCATGCTTCGGGCCTACCATGCTCGGCTTCGCGACAGGTGTCCGTCGCCGTCGCCCCGCGCGCCCCGCTACAATCGCCGGGTGACGGACGCCAGGCAGCAGCTCATCGAATACATCAAGGCCGACGCGGTCTTCCACGGGGATTTCACCCTCACGAGCGGCAAGAAGGCGAGCTACTACGTCGACTTGCGCAAGGTGAGCCTCGACCACCGCGTCGCCCCCCTCATCGGCCAGGTGATGCTCGACCTCATCGCCGACATCCCGGATGTCGCTGCCGTCGGCGGCCTGACGATGGGCGCCGACCCCATCGCCTCCGCCGTGCTGCACCAGGGCGCGGCACGCAGTGCCAACTATGACGCCTTCGTCGTGCGCAAGGAGCCGAAGGATCACGGCCGCGGTCGCCAGGTCGAAGGGCCGGATGTCGCGGGCAAGCGTGTCATCGTGCTCGAAGACACCTCCACGACCGGCGGATCCCCGCTCAAGGCCATCGAGGCGCTCGAGAAGGTCGGCGCCGTGATCGCCGGCGTGGCTGTCGTCGTCGACCGCGACACGGGTGCCCGCGAGATCATCGAGAAAGCCGGGTATCCCTACCACGCCGCCATCTCACTGACCGACCTGGGGCTCGCCTAACGCCATGGGCTGGCGCGACGGAACCCACGCCGACGAGGGAGGCCTCGACGACCTCTTCGGCGACGACAAGTTCCGCGAATACGACGACAACATCAACCCCTTCATCGCCCCACCCACGGCCCCCGTACCGCTCGTCGAGCCCCCGGCGCGGGGTGAACCGACTGAGCGGGTTGAGCCCGTTGAAGCCCCCGCATCCTGGCGCGAAACCACCGCCGCCTCGCACCCTCCCCTCCCGCCCGAGGAGCCGCGCGGTCCCGTGCACGACCGCTTCTCCCCCACCGTCGCGATGCCGGTTCCTCCGCAGCCCCACACGCTCGCATCGTCCCCCGCCGATGTCGCGACAGTTGCGATGCCGATGGCTGGAGCAGACGCAACCCCGCCCACGTCTGTGCTTCCGCCGGGCACGCTGCCGGGTTCCGCCGCCGGCGCCATGCCGACCGTCGCCCTGCACGCCCCGCAGGTGCCTACAGCGACGGCCGCAGCATCCGCGGCGCCACCGTCCTCCGGGGTCTGGTCCCGCCTGGGAACGTCGCAGCGCGTGCTCGTCGGCGTCGCCGGCGGCGCGCTCCTCGCCGTCATGCTCGTCGGCCTGTACACGTTCGGCACGACGCTGCGCGGGCCCGCGGATGCCGCGACCGCGGCCGCAGGGGGCACGGACGCCGCAGCATCCGTCGCCCTGGAACCGGGCGTTCACCCGTGGTCGGCGCTGCAGGGCGGCGAATGCCTCGACCCGCTCGACACGGTGTGGGCCGACGAATTCACGGTCGTCGACTGCGCAGAACCGCACGCGGCCCAGCTGATGCATCGCGGCGAGGTGGGCCCCGAGGTGACCGTCTACCTCGACGCCGAGGGCTGGCAGGGGCTCACGACGACCCTCTGCGACGCGGGCGAACTGCTCGACTTCGACGCAGCATCCGCCTACACCGACCTGCAGTGGCAGATCACCTACGCGGGCGACGCGACGGAGTGGGCCAACGGCGACCGCAGCTACGCGTGCTTCCTCAGCCGCGCCTCGGGCGAGCCGATCGCGGAGTCCCTGCTGGCCGTGCGGTAGCGCCGCCGCGGCACTCGCTCCGCTCGCCGCGCCTCAGTTCGTCTCGCCGCACCCGGAGTCGTCTCGCCGCTGCCGAAACTTCGGGCGCGGCGAGCAGGTCTGTAGCGCGCCGAGAGCGCACCGCGGCAAAGGTGTCGATATATATCGGCGAGCAGAGTATTGTTGCGCCATGGCAGAGATGCGCGAACCCACCTTCCTGATCCTCACAGCGCTCGCCGAGGGGCGAAAGCACGGCTATGCACTCATCGCCGAGGCATCCGCTCTCTCCGGCGGGCGCGTGACACTCAAGGTCGGCACCCTCTATGCCGCGCTCGAGCGGCTGCAGGAACAGGAGCTTGTCGCAGCAGCGGGCGAGGAGGTCATTGACGGGCGTCTGCGCCGCTACTACAAGTTGACGGATGCCGGCGCTCACGAACTCGCAGACGAGGTCGCGCGCCTTGAGCGGAACGCGCAGCAGGCGCGACGACGACTCCACGGCCGTGGGGTGGCGATCGCGGGAGCGGGAGCATGAGCGCCGCGCTCGAGCAGCGCTACCGCCGCGCCCTCCGCTGGTACCCGACGCGCTGGCGCGAGCGCCATGGGGAGGTCGTGCTCTCGACACTTCTTGACGGCGCCGACGCAGAGGGCCGCGCGACGCCGGCCCGGGGTGAACTGCTCAACCTCGCTGTGACGGGCGTCGCGACCCGCGGGTCGGCTGTGCTGCCCACCGGCGTTCGCGACCTCATCTCGACTGCCGCTCTCGCCACCGGCACCGTGCTCGCTGTCGCGTTCTTCACCGTCTTCTCGTGGGCGCCGTGGGCCACCGTCACCGACTGGGAGATGATCGCTCGCGGATCGTTCGGACCGTTCATCAACCCGGGTCCGCTCGTCTACGCACTGTGGCCGATCGCGCTCTCCCTGTTTCTCCTGCGTCGGTACGCGGCCATGCGATGGGTGCTCGGTCTCGCCGTGCTCGTACCGCCCCTCCTGCGCTTGAGCAACTGGCTGCAGGGCGACGTGTGGTTCGGTCCCATGGCGACCACGCTCGGCATGTTCATGCTGCTGGCCGCCGCCACCCTTCTCGGCACCCCTTCCCGGGGTGCACGGATGCTCGTCGCCATCGGATTCGCGACAGCCGTAGCATCGGTCATGCTGGCGGCGAGCGGCAGCATCCAGGGGTACGTTGTCTGGGAGCGCGCCTTCTGGATGCTTCACACCTCACCCATCGAGTGGATTGTGCTCGGCATGCTGGCGCTCGCAGTGGTCCTCGGCATCGCCCGTCGACCGTCGGATGCCCTCTTCTCGCTTACTCTCGTCGGGCCCTGGGCGGTCGTGGTCGGCGCGGCGGCGGTGCGGACGGACCCGCACGCGGCGGCGGGTCTAGCGTTCTACGCCGTCGTGCTCATCGCCGCTGCATCCCTCGTCGCCCTCGCCATCCGCCGCTCGAGAGACGCGCTGCGCGAGCGGGCCAACACTGAGGGAAGACGCACGGCTGGCGCATAGCAAACGCCAAGCGCCGGTCAATAGCGTCGGGGCTTCGCTTGAACCGACGTCAGGAAGACCATGAAGAACACCTCGACCCTCGCCCGCCTCAACCCGCCGCTCGTCGCCCTCTGGGTCGCCTCAGTCATCGCGATGCTCGGCGGGGTGCTCCTGGTGCAGAGTGGCAACGCTCGTCAGGCTGAGCTGTACACGACCGGCTCCGGTGACTACGGGATGCTCTTCGAAGCGCAGTCCGCCTCGACCATCGGCGGGCTCATGGTCGCGGTCGGCATGCTCGGACTGCTGCTCGCGCTCGTCGTGCACGCGCTGGCGCGCAGCACCAGGCAGGCCGTACTGGCGGGAGCAGGGGCATCCGCCGTCGAGGCCGAGGACGCGCTCGCGCATGGCTTCGACGAGGATGCAGCGGACGACGGGTTCGACGAAGATGCCGACCTCGACGAGGACGCTGATCTCGTCGACGAGCCCGCAGCCGCGAAAACACGCGCCGCGGAACCCGCTACCGCGGAACCCGCTACCGCAGAGCCCGCCACCGCAGAGGCAGACCACGCCGAGTCAGAGCCGGTCGCGGCTGAGGCAGCCGGATCGGAGCCCGTGCAGCGGTAGAGCGGGCCAGGCAGCCGCGCCCTATTCCTCCCAGAGCGGTCGCGCGGATGCCGCGAGCTCACGGAACGCGATCGCGTCGAGTTGCACCGCCGTCTCCGGCACCCCGCGCTCCCGCCACTCGACGACGATCGTGAGCGGTACGCCACCACTCAGCAGATGACCCGTTTTCGGCGGGATGAGCGCGCCGCGGCCGCGTCATCTCGCCGAAAACGCGTCATTTGGGTGGACGGCTTCGCCCCCGAGTCGTGTCGAGAGAACTCTCAGTCCGTGCCGGCGTCGAACGCCGCGCGGTCGAGGGATGCCTCCGCCTCGGCGTCGAAGTCCTCGCCGCCCGCGATCTCCTCGGCACCGCCCTCTTCGAGCGCGCCCATGAGCTTCGCAGTCTCGCCCGAAACGATGCCCTGCGCCGTGTACTGCTCGAGACGCGCGCGCGAGTCGGCGATGTCGAGGTTGCGCATGGTCAACTGGCCGATGCGGTCCTCGGGGCCGAAGGCGGCATCCGACACCCGCTCCATCGAGAGCTTGTCGGGGTGGTAGCTGAGTGCCGGACCCTCGGTGTTGAGGATGGTGTAGTCGTCACCGCGGCGCAGACGCAGCGTGACCGTGCCGGTGACGGCCGAGCCGACCCAGCGCACGATGGATTCGCGCAGCATGAGCGACTGCGGGTCGAGCCAGCGTCCCTCATACATGAGCCGGCCGAGGCGGCGACCCTCGTTGTGGTAGTTCGCGACCGTGTCCTCGTTGTGGATCGCATTGAGCAGCCGCTCGTAGGCGATGTGCAGCAGCGCCATGCCGGGGGCCTCATACAGGCCGCGGCTCTTGGCCTCGATGATGCGGTTCTCGATCTGGTCGGATGCGCCCAGGCCGTGGCGTCCACCGATTGCGTTCGCCTCGAGGACGAGGGCGACGGCATCCGCGTACTCGGTGCCGTTGATGGCAACGGGGCGTCCGCCGTCGAAGGTGATGGTGACGTCCTCGGTCTCGATCGCGACATCCTCACGCCAGGATGCAACGCCCATGATGGGCTCGACGATCTCGAAACCGGTGTCGAGGTGCTCAAGGCTCTTCGCCTCGTGGGTGGCACCCCAGATGTTGGCGTCGGTGCTGTAGGCCTTCTCGCTGGAGGCGCGGTAGGGCAGGTTGTGCGCCTGCAGCCACTCGCTCATCTCGGTGCGCCCGCCGAGCTCTTCGACGAACTTCTGGTCGAGCCACGGCTTGTAGATGCGCAGGCGCGGGTTGGCGAGCAGCCCGTAGCGGTAGAAGCGCTCGATGTCGTTGCCCTTGTAGGTGGAGCCGTCACCCCAGATGTCGACCCCGTCTTCCTTCATGGCGCGCACGAGCATGGTGCCGGTGACGGCGCGGCCCAGGGGGGTCGTGTTGAAGTAGGTCTTGCCGGCGCTGCGGATGTGGAACGCGCCACACTGCAGCGCGACGAGCCCCTCCTCCACCAGCGCGCTGCGGCAGTCGACCAGCCGAGCGATCTCGGCGCCGTACTCGGTCGCACGGCCCGGGATGCTCTCGATGTCGGGCTCGTCGGGCTGCCCGATGTCGGCCGTGTAGGTGCAGGGCACGGCGCCCTTGTCGCGCATCCAGGCGACAGCTACCGAGGTGTCGAGTCCGCCCGAGAAGGCGATACCGACGCGCTCGCCGACGGGCAGGCTGGTGAGAACTTTCGACATGCATCCAATCGTAGAGGCCCACGGATGCCGCGGCTGACGCGAACGCAGGGGCGCGAGCCGCAGCATCCGCCCGCCGCTAGCCTTGACGGGTGACCGCCGACAACCCCACGCATGAGCTCTCGACCCACGGCGTCGGCCCGTGGCGGGGGGAGTGGCCCGAGGGGGAGCAGTACGATCCGGCGCTCCTGGAGCGCGGCGACACCCGCAACGTGATCGACCGCTACCGCTACTGGCGCATGGAGGCGATCGTCGCCGACCTCGACGAGCACCGGCATCCGTTCCATGTCGCAATCGAGAACTGGCAGCACGACATGAACATCGGTTCGATCGTGCGCAGCGCCAACGCCTTCGCGGCCGACACCGTGCACATCATCGGCCGCCGCCGCTGGAACAAGCGCGGCGCCATGGTCACTGACCGCTACCAGCACATCCTGCATCACGAGGATGTCGCGGCCTTCGCCGACTGGGCGCGTGGCGCCGACCTCCCCATCATCGCGATCGACAACGTCGAGGGCAGCGTGATTATCGAGACCTTCGACCTGCCGGAGCGCTGCGTGCTGCTCTTCGGGCAGGAGGGGCCGGGCCTCTCAGAGGAGGCGCTCGAGGTGGCGGCTGCGGTGGTGGAGATCTCGCAGTTCGGCTCCACCCGCTCGATCAACGCGTCGGCGGCCGCGGCGGTCGCGATGCACGCGTGGGTGACGCAGCACGTGGAGTTCCCCGGCTGAGTCGAGCCCACAGCGCTTTCGGTGCCCAGGGATGCTCGGAAGCGCGGATTCTCGCCTCTCCCGGTGACTGCCCGCGGCGTTAGGGTGGCGACATGCGCAGCGTGATCATCGTGGGGGCAGGGATCGTCGGACTGAGCACGGCGTGGTTCCTGCAGGAGCGTGGCGTCGAGGTGAGGGTCGTCGACCGCGGCGAGGTCGGCCTCGGCGCCTCGTGGGGCAACGCGGGCTGGATCGCGCCCGCGCTGACCCTTCCGCTGCCGGAACCTGCAATCTTCCGCTACGGCGTGAGGGCCGTGGTCGACCCACGTTCACCCGTTTACGTGCCGCTCGCGGCCGACCCGAAGCTCCTGCGCTTCCTCACCGACTTCGCGTGGCATTCGACGCCCCCGAAGTGGCGCCGCAACATGAAGACCTTCGCCGAGATCAACCGGTGGAGCCTCGACTCCTTCGACCGCCTCGCCGACGGAGGCGTCGCCGACCGCACCATCACGGCGGAACCGTTCCTCACCGCCTTCACCAGCGAGCGCGACCGCGACGTGCTGCGCCACGAGTTCGCCGAGATCGAGAAGCGCGGCGGTGAGGTCGACTTTCGCCTCATCTCAGGCGACGAGGTGCGCGCGATCGAGCCGGCCGTGAGCGGCCTGGTGACCCACGGCATCCGCGTCTCCGGCCAGCGCTACATCAATCCGCCCCTCTTCGTGCGGGCGCTCGCCGAGGCGGTCGAGGCGCGGGGTGGCACGATCCTCACCCACACGACGGTGGCGGATGTCGCGGATCTCGGTTCCGGCGTCACCGTCACGGTCGCCCGACCCGCCACCGAAGGTGCCCTGCCCGAGGCGGAGGAGCTGGCGGCCGACGCGGTCGTCCTCGCGACGGGGACCTGGCTCGGCGGGCTCGCGCGGCGCTTCGGCGTGAAGACCCTCGTGCAGGCGGGGCGCGGGTACAGCTTCAGTGTGCGCCCGGAGGTCGTGCCGGAGCATCCGATCTATTTCGCGGCGCAGCGGGTGGCGTGCACGCCGCTCGGCGACCGGTTGCGGGTGGGTGGAATGATGGAGTTCCGCGCGGCGGATGCCCCGCCCGACCCGCGGCGGATCACGACGCTCGTGGAGGCGGCACGCCCCCTCTTCACGGGCGTGGACTGGGATGCGCGTGAGGACGAGTGGGTCGGCTCGCGGCCGTGCACGCCCGACGGTCTGCCGCTCGTCGGCGTGACGCGTTCGCCGCGCGTGCACGTTGCGGGTGGGCACGGCATGTGGGGTGTGACGCTGGGGCCGCTCACGGGACGGGTGCTGGCGGATGCGATGACGGGCAGGCCGCGGCATCCGCTGCTCGACGCGTTCGACCCGCTCCGCTAGACGGAGGGGTTACGCGGCGATGGCGAGTCGTGCCGTGTCGAGGTCGTGGATGCGCAGCTCGAGGGTGCGCCGGTCGACCGTGAGCACGCTGCGCTCCGGCACGGGAGTCCACCCTTCGCGCTCCCAGCCGCTCGACGCGACCGCGAAGAGCCCGTCGCGCTCGAGGTAGGAGAGGGCGTAGTAGTCGGATCCGAGGAAGTTAGGCGCCTTTGCGTGCTCGTCGGCGACGACGATCAGTTCGTCGGGGGTGAGCAGCAGGGCGTTGATGCTCGCCTCGACGGCGACCTCCCCGAGGCGGGCGGCGACCGTGCGCGCGGCCTCGACGGGGGAGGAACGGCGCAGCTCTGAGACGAGGGCGAGCATGTACCGCTCGCTGTCGGTGTCGCCGCGGATGCTTCCGCGCAGGTCTGCGTCGATGAGCGGCTCGATCGTAGCGATCTCGCGGATGGAGCCGTTGTGCGCAAAGGAGAGCTCGCCGTGCACGAAGGGGTGCGTGTTCCGTTCCGCCACGGCAAGGTCGAGCGTCGCGGCGCGCAGGTGCACGATGCCGCTGGTGACGGGGGCGGATGCTGCCTTCCGATAGTCAACACTTGCGTGCGCGGCATCCGCGGCTCGCGTGAGGGTGCGGAGCCCCCGCAACTCCCCGGCCACCCCCCAGCCGTCGCCGTGCAGGCCCGCCGAGAGTGCCGTGAAGGAGTCGAAGTCGCCGCCGAGGGCACCCGGAATCGTCGTCTCGTCGCGAGACACGAGTCCTAGGAGGCGGCACATGACTACAACGGTAGGCAGCGGGCATCCCGTGCTCAAACGGAGGTGTCACAGGGCGTAACGCTGGGGTCAGCGCTCTGTGACACCTCCGCGCGGCTCAACTGAGGCGGCGTCGCCTCACGACGAGGAGAGCGCTTCCGATGCCCAGCAGCAGGACCGCGAGCGCTGCCGCGCCAGCCGCCTCAGTTCCCATGAAGGGGAGGCCTGAGTTCGGGGCGCTCACCACCAGCTCGATGGGGTCACCCTCAGACGCCAGATTGTTGGCGTCGCCCGAGTATCGCGGGGTGATCACATAGTTTCCGGCCGCCAGCGCTTCGACATCGCACGACAGGGACGGCAGCACCGCGGTGCAGAGCACCGTGCCCGACTCGGTCACGAAGGCGATCGTTCCGGTCGCGCCGCTCGGGATGCCGGTCGCGGTGAGGGTGATGACCTTGCCTGCCGTCGCCTTCACCGGCTTCTGGGCGACAACCGTGACGGGGCGCGCTGCCACCTCGACGGTCATCGGCGCCGAGGTCGAAGACTGGTAGTTGCTGTCACCCGAGTACACCGCGACGATGCTCGAGGTGCCAACCGGGAGGTCGGTGGGAAGCGCACAGTCTTCGCCGGGCAGCGTGACGGTGCACAGAACAGTGCCGTCGGAGAGGCGGAATTCCACCGTGCCGGTCGCACCGGCCGGCAGCCCGGTGGGTGCCAGGCGGATCGACGTGCCGTAGGTGCCGGTCGTCCCGTCCGGCGCCGTAGCGATGACGCCCGTCGGCTGCGGCACGACCGTCAGGGGTGCGGCGATCGAGCTGACGGCAGCGTGGTTGGCGTCGCCCTCGTAGACGGCGGTGATCTCGTAGTCTCCGGCCGCCAGCCAGGCAGATGCCATGCAGCTGACGGAGGGGAGGGTCGTGGTGCAGAGAACCGTTCCGTCGGCCGAACGGAACTCCACGTCGCCCGTCGCGGTCGACGGCAGGCCGTGGACCGTCAGTGAGGCTGGAGAGCCGTAGACGCTGGAGCCCCCGGTGGTCACGCTCATGGTGCCGACCGCGGGAGTCACGGTCAGGTCGGCGGCGGCAGAGCTGCTGCCCTCATGGTTGTCATCACCCGAGTAGGTGCCCACGATCTCGTAGTCACCGGCAGGAAGTGTGGCTGACGTCTGGCAGCTGAGCGCCGGAAGCGTCGTCGCGCAGAGCAGAGCGCCATCCTGATCACGGAACTCCACGGTCCCCGTGGCCGTGGTGGGGAGGCCGGATGCCGTAAGGGTCGCTGGAGCACCGAACGGCACCGAGCCAGCGTCGCTGACGGATGTCGTGACCGTGGTGATCTGTTTGGTGACGCTCAGCGTCTCGCTCGGGCTCGTGCTCGAATCGTGGCTCGCGTCACCGGAGTAGACCGCCGTGATGTTGTAGGAACCGACAGCGAGGGTGCCGGAGGTGTCGCACGCGGGCGCGGAGGGGGTCGCTGTGCAGAGCACGGCTCCGTCGGCGTCGCGGAACTCGATCGTTCCGCCGGCGCCCGTCGGGATGCCGCTCGCCGTCAGGGTCGCCGGAGTTCCGTACTCGGTGCTCGCCGGATCAACGGTGATGCCCACGCTGGTGCCGATCTTCGCCACCTCAAGCGTGACGGTCGACTGGTGCGTCGTGATGCCGTCGCTCACCGTGTAGTTGTAGGTGTCAGTCCCGACGAACTCGTCGTTGGGCGTGTATCGCAGCGTGCCGTCACCGAGTTGCGTGACGACGCCGTTCGCAGGCTGCGTGAAGGCCGAGATCGTGAGGGGGTCGCCGTCGGCATCGCTGTCATTGTCACGGGGGTCCATGACCGTCGGTGTTGCCGCGACCACGGGGTGCGTGTCGGCGCTGGCCACCGGCGCTGCATTGACACTCGTGAGTGTTGCAGTCGCGGAGTTGCTGACTCCGCCGCGGGTGTCTTGCGCCACGTAGGTGAACGTATCCGTCGCTCCGAGGGTGAGGCCCCCCGACGGAGGCGTGTAGGTCACCGTGCCGCCCGCGAGGGTGGCTGTGCCGCCCCGGGCGGTAGTGACAGAGCCCGAATCCGTGACGGTCACACCGCTCGCAGTGATGCTGCGCACGTGGAGGTCATCGTCGTTCTCATCGGTGTCATTCGACAGCAGAGTGACGGTTGAGATCGCTGAGTGACTCACATCCTGTGCGTCGGCGGCAGCGACCGGAGGGAGGTTGTTGACGTCGAATCGCAGGAGATTGCTCGTGCGGTTGCCGGACGAGTCCTCCACCGTGTAGCTGATGACGTCGCGACCTGCAAAGTCGCCCTCGGGCGTGTATGTCACAGTGCCGTCGGAGTTGAGCACGGCAGTGCCGCCTGCGGGATCAGTGATGTCGACGATCGACATTGGCTCGCTGTCGGGGTCGCTCGCGGTCGCCAACAGGTCGACCGTGATGCTGGGCTCGGCGTCGCTCGGGGTCATCGCCACCACGCGGCTCGGCGCCTCGGGCGAAAGTCCCGTCTGAGAGCCGGGGATGACGTCGGCGGTCATGTTGCTCACAGAGGCGCTTGCGGCCTGCGTGGTCTTGCCGCGGTAGCGGAGGCTGGCCGCGTTCACGATCTCCTGGTACGGCACGGCGGTCGAGTTGACGACGACGTCGAAGGTGACCGTGGCGACGTTGGCCGTCGGCACGTCCATGTCGTAGAGAGGAATGTCGCCACCGGACGATGCCGTCGCGCCCGTTCCGAGATTCACGGCGATGCTGCCGCCGTTGGGGCCGACGGAGTACGTCGCAGTGTCGTCACCCGCGGCGTCGGTGAGGGGTGCGCCGTTGACCGTGATGGAGCCGGGCACGTAGTCGGTACCCGTCGGGATGGCGTCGAAGAAGGTGGACTGGGTGGCCGTGTCCAGCCCCTCGTTCTTGACCTCCACGGCGAAGCGGAGCGTGTCGCCGATTGAGAGGTTGCCGTCGCCACCCACGTCGGTCACCTGCGTCGCCGTCTTCGCGCCCGTGAGCTTCGGGTCGTAGAGGTCGGTCGCGAAGGTGATGATGCCCGGGTAGTAGGTCTCCGAGGCCGTCGTCACCGTGATGTTGGCGCTCGTCGCGCCGTTGGGCACCGTGTTGTCGGGAGCCTGGATGAGGTCTGCATCGAAACCGAGCTGATTGTTGTACGACGGGGTACGCCCTGTCGACATGGCACCACGATTGCTGATTGTCGAGTTGAACACGTCGGTAGACGGGTTCAGGGTGTCCGTGAGGGCTACTGAGCCCACAGACAGTGAGTCACCGGTGAGGCCGCGGTCGCCCTCATAGACGACGGCGCCGACGGTGGTCTTCACGGGGCCGGTGGGAGGCGTGAGGAAGCCGTCGATGGTGAACGTCGCGCTGCGATCCGCCGAGTTGTTCTGAATGACGCCGAAGCCCTGGAACACCGTCAGGTTACGCATGGGGGCGTTGGGGTCTGCCACCGCCACGACTAGGGCCCAACCTGCATAGTTGTCACTGGCGCCGCTGATGGACTGCACGTTGGAGACAACGTACTCGCCGGAGCCGGTCTCGCTCACGATGTCGGTCACATCGATGAAACCCTGGTAGCCGACCGAGTCGGTTCCTGAGCCGGGGTTCGCGTCGACCTCGCCGACAAGATCTCTCGTCACGCCATCCGGCGTCGTGAACTTGACGTTCCCGCGGAGGGCTGCCTGGGCGTTACCCGTCCCGCCTGTCGCAGGAGTGCGTCCACCCCACACGAGGGCGGCGTAGAGCACAGATCCGTCAATGGGCACGTCCAGCTCGGCACCGGAGGAGTTGAAGATTCCCGTGCCGGGGTAGGCGTTGACGAAGGTTGCCGTCTGATTGTTGTTCTGGTCCGCACCCACGGGGGAGTTGATGCTGGTCGTGCTGTTCTGAACGGTCGTGCAGGCGGTCGACGCCGCGCACGTCATCAGCGTGTTGGCGGCGATGACGATGTCGCCGTTCTTGTTCGTTGAGAAGACCTTCACGAAAGGCGAGGTGATCGCCGCCTGAGCGGGATCGGATGCGGCGACGCCTCCGAAAGCTACCCCTGCGAAGAGGATGACGAGTGTGGCAATGGCGCGGGCAACCAAGGAGCGACGAAGCATGTGGAACCGTTCGGGTAAGAAGTGGGTGACGACCCCCGTCACCGACTGGAAGACCATTCAAAGAGACCTTCGGCTGCAACGCTAGACAATCGGGAGCACACTCGGACACACCCACAACGCGGGGTATATCGGTCGAAGGATGAGTGGAAGCGCCGGGACCGGCGGTTCGGCGGCCCTTCTCCCCGCTGCTGCTCTCGGCACGGAATGGGCGGCGCGAGGTGACGAACCGGTAGAATCGAGGTTCACCCCACAACCGGAGGTTTCAGCATGCCCGCAATCGTTCTCGTCGGCGCCCAATGGGGCGACGAGGGAAAAGGCAAGGCCACTGACCTCCTCGGGGACCGCGTCGACTATGTCGTCAAGTTCAACGGCGGCAACAACGCCGGCCACACGGTTGTGGTCGGCGACGAGAAGTATGCGCTGCACCTACTGCCCTCGGGCATCCTCTCGCCCGGCGTCGTGCCCATCATCGCCAACGGTGTTGTTGTCGACATCGCGGTGCTCTTCGAGGAACTCGACGCGCTCGCGGCGCGTGGGGTGGATGTCTCGCGCCTCCGTGTGAGCGCCAACGCCCACGTCATCACGCACTACCACCGCACCCTCGACAAGGTCACGGAGCGCTTCCTCGGCAAGCGCCAGATCGGCACGACGGGGCGCGGCATCGGCCCGACCTACGCCGACAAGATCAACCGGGTCGGCATCCGCATCCAAGACCTCTTCGACGAGAACATCCTCCGTCAGAAGATCGAGGGCGCCCTCCACCAGAAGAACCACCTGCTGGTCAAGATCTACAACCGTCGCGCCATCACGGTCGACGAGATCATGGACGACCTGCTGCAGTACGTCGAGCGCCTGCGCCCCATGGTCGACGACACGGCGCTCGTGCTGCACCGCGCCCTTGACGAGGGCAAGACAGTGCTCTTCGAGGCTGGCCAGGCCACGATGCTGGATGTCGACCACGGCACCTACCCCTTCGTCACCTCCTCGAGTGCCACCTCGGGCGGGGCCGCGACGGGCTCCGGCGTCGCCCCCAACCGTTTCGAGCGGGTCATCGGCGTCGTCAAGGCCTACACGACACGCGTCGGCGCGGGCCCCTTCCCGACCGAGCTCTTCGATGAGTCGGGCGACTTCCTGCGCGAGCACGGTGGCGAGTTCGGCACCACAACAGGCCGCCCGCGCCGCTGCGGCTGGTACGACGCCCCCATCGCCCGCTACTCGGCACGCATCAACGGCGTGACCGACTTCGTGCTCACCAAGCTCGACGTGCTCACGGGGCTCGAGACCATCCCCGTCTGCGTCGCCTACGAGGTCGACGGCGAGCGCGTCGATGAGATGCCCGTCTCGCAGTCCGACTTCCACCACGCGAAGCCCATCTACGAGGAGTTCCCCGGCTGGTCGGAGGACATCACGGGTGCGCGCAGCTTCGAGGACCTGCCGAAGAACGCGCAGGACTACGTGATCGCCCTCGAGCGGATGAGCGGCTCCCGCATCTCGGCGATCGGCGTCGGCCCGGGCCGCGACGCGATCGTCGTGCGCCACGACCTCATCGACTGACCTCCGGGTCGCTCAGACCGTCGTGAATCCGGGCGGCAGCTGCGCCCGGCCCGTGAGCGCCATCAGCAGGGAGACGCCCTGCCCCTTGTGGGCGGCGGTGCCGGCGAGGAGGCTCACGGCGGTCGCTACGCCCTCTACGGGCGGCGTGTAGTCGGCGCCGATGGCGCGTGCAAGGTCGATCGAGTGCACGATGAGTTCGACGACCCGCGTGCGCAGGTACTGGTCGAGCAGGATGCCCATGCCGCCGATCGAGACGACGCGGTCGGCGGGCTGCGCTGCGATGAGTGCTTTGGTGCGTTCGAGCGCATCGGACACCTGAGCAACGGGGTTGTCGCCCAACCAGACGCCCGCCTCGACCCCGCGTGCCTCGATCGAGGCGTGGTCGGTGAACTGTTCGAGCACGTCGTTGTAGTACGCCTCTGCGGAGGGGATCGTGATGCTGCCCGGTTCGTCCTGCCCCAGGTAGCTTTCGACGGTGAGGATCGCGCGCGCCGTGTGGCCGGCGAGGCTCCGCACGGTCCACACTCCGAGGCCGGGCTGTTCCCACTGCTCGTCGCGCACCCGCGCGAGGAGGCGCACGAAGGATTCGGCCGCGTCAAGGAAGAGTGTCGTGTTGCTCACGCGTCCATAGTTGCACTTCGCGTGGCAGACTGCATTTCGTGCCCGCCACTCGACCGCCCGCCGCGCCTCTCGCGGGCCGCTACATCACCCTGACTCCCGTGGGCGAGGCGGACTTCGCCGCCCTGTTCGACGCCATCGGGCATCCCGCGGTGTTCGCCGGCGGGTACGGCGGCGGGGCAGCGGGACTCCGCGCCGGCCGCGACGACTTCGCCGCCTGGCTGCGCGGTTACCTGCCGTGGTCAACGGGCCTCTCTTTCGCCGTGCGGCTCCGCGGCGGCCCCCACGACGGCGAACTGGTCGGCACCTCCTCACTCGCCGACCTCGACCTCGCCAACGAAGGAGCCCACATCGGTTGGACGGCCTACGACCCGCGCGTGTGGGGCACCGCCGTCAACGCCGAGGCGAAGCTCCTGCTGTTGGGTCTCGCATTCGAGCATGGCTTCAGCCGGGTGAAGTTGCAGGCGGATGCCGCGAACTCGCGTTCCAGGGCTGCGATCGAGCGTCTCGGCGCCGTTCCCGAGGGTGTGTTGCGGCACGAGCGACGTCGGGCGGACGGCTCCTGGCGCGACACCGCCATCTATTCGATTCTCGTGGAGGAGTGGCCGACCGTGCGGGAACGGCTTGAGGGGCGTCTCGCACAGCGCGAAGGCCGGCCCGTGCTGTTCCGCAGTGCGGCCTGATCGGCGTGCCGTTCGGCTCATTGCCAGCCCGTCACGCTTTGCTGTGGGCATGGACATTTCATACACCGCAATAGCCCACGCATCCGGTGGTGGCCGTGACGGTCACGTGCGTTCGGATGACGACCGCATCGACTTCGAGACCCGCCCGCCCAAGGAGCTGGGTGGCTCGGGCGAGGGAGTGAATCCTGAGCAGCTCTTCGCCGCGGCGTACTCCGCCTGCTACCTCGGCGCCTTGCACGCGGCGGGCAAGGAGCTCGGCCTCGATACGAAGGATGCCTCCGTCTCGGCGAGTGTCGGCATCGGCAAGAACGACAAGGGTGAGGGTTTCGCGATTGCGGTCGAGCTCGACATCCACGCCCCGCACACGGAGGAGAGCCGGCGTCAGGAGCTCGCCGAGAAGGCCCACAAGATCTGCCCCTACTCGAACGCGACCCGCGGCAACGTCGACGTGAAGCTCACCCTCGTCGACTGAGGCAACAAGCGACCCAAACGGATGCTCGGGCGAGGGCTCGAGCATCCGTTTGCGTGTGCTGCGCCGGATAGAGTTGTGTCGTGAACGACGTGCACCCCGAGCTCCTCTCTCTGCGTGAGAGCATCGACAACGTCGATGCGGCCCTCATCCACATGCTCGCCGAGCGCTTCAAGTTCACGAAGCAGGTGGGCAGGCTCAAGGCCGAGCACGGTCTGCCGCCCTCCGACCCGGCGCGCGAGCAGGTGCAGATCGAGCGTCTGCGCGCCCTCGCGATCGACTCCAACCTCGACCCGGAGTTCGCCGAGAAGTTCTTGAACTTCGTCGTCGCCGAGGTGATCAACCACCACGAGCGGATTCGCGAGACCGGGCTCTCCGAGTGACCGGGCGGATGCCACGGCCGCACGCCCGTGGCTGAGGGCCGGGCAGCCCCCACACGTCAGTGGGTGATCGCCCTCATGTTTGCCGGCTCTGCCCTCATCTGGGGTTCGAGCTTCCTCTTCATGAAGGTCGCCCTCGAGGGCGCCTCCTTCGGGCAGATCGCGTGGTCGCGGGCGATCCTCGGAGCCCTGGTTCTCGCCGTCTTCGTGGCGATCGGGCGCCACGCGCTCCCGCGCGAGCCGATCGTGTGGCTGCACTTCCTCGTCGTCGGGGTGACGAACTGCACCATCCCGCACCTCCTCTTCGCGTGGGCGGAGCAGCACGTCTCCTCGAGCCTCGCCTCCATCTACAACTCCTTCACGCCGATCGCGACGGCCATCATGGTGGCGCTCGTCTACCGGGTGGAGCGACTCGGCGGCCAGCAGGTCGCGGGCGTCGTGGTGGGCATCCTCGGCGCTGTCGTCGTGATCGCGCCGTGGAGCGTCGGCGCGCTCTCGGGTGACCTGTGGGGCCAGCTCGCCTGCCTCGGGGCCGCCTGCTCCTATGGTGTCGCCATCGGCTACACGCGCACCTTCATCAGCCACCGTTCGCTCTCGGGCACGAGCGTGGCCTTCATGAACATCGGGATGGCGGCCCTCGTCATGCTCGTGCTCACCCCGATCGTCGCGGTGGGGCCCGTCGAGCTCTCCCTGCCGGTCGTCGGCTCGCTGCTGCTGCTCGGCGGCCTCGGCACGGGGGTCGCCTACATCTGGAACATCGGGGTGCTGCGGGCGTGGGGCGCCACGGCCTCCTCGACCGTCACCTATCTCATGCCCGTCGTCGGCATCGGCCTGGGGGTGAGCCTGCTGGGGGAGACCCTCACCTGGAACGAGCCACTCGGCGCCGTGCTCGTGCTGGCGGGCATCCTTCTGGTGCAGGGCAAGCTGCGTCGCCGCCCCAAGGTTTCCGACACGCTGTCGTCCGCGGCGGGCTGAGGCTCAGCCGCCGACGACCTCGCCGAAGTGCTCGGGCAGGGTGCCGCGGTGCACGCCGCGCAGCTCGTCGATGGACACCGTGAACCGGTCCTGCACCTCGAGCTCGCCCGAGTCGACCGTCACGCCGACCCGCAGCACGGGGTAGCCGCGACCCTCGCACAGACCGACGAAGCGCACGTCGTCCTCACGGGGCACGCTCACGAGCACGCGACCCGTCGACTCCGAGAAGAGGGCGGATGTCGCATCCACCCCGTCCCGCTGCTCGATGCCGGTCGTCCACACGCGGGCGCCCACGCCGAAGCGCAGCACCGACTCGGCGAGCGCCTGCCAAAGGCCGCCGTCGGAGACGTCGTGGGCGGAGGAGAGCAGGCTGCCGAGCGCGGCCGAGTGGAGGAGCTCCGCGAGCTGCTTCTCGCCGGCGAGGTCGACGACGGGCGGACGCCCGCCCAGGTGGTCGTGGATGACGCCGGCCCAGGCAGAGCCGTCGAGCTCGTCGCGGGTGGTGCCGAGCAGGTAGATGTTGTTGCCCTCGTCCTGCCAGCCGCTCGGCACGCGGCGGGCGACGTCGTCGATCACGCCGAGCACGGCGACGACGGGGGTCGGATGGATGGGCACGTCGCCCGTCTGGTTGTAGAAGGAGACGTTGCCGCCCGTCACGGGGATGCCGAGCTCGAGGCAGGCATCCGAGAGTCCCTCGACGGCCTGCGCAAACTGCCACATGACCTCGGGGTTCTCGGGGGAGCCGAAGTTGAGGCAGTCCGAGACAGCGACCGGCCGCGCCCCCGTCACTGCGACGTTGCGATAGGCCTCCGCGAGGGCGAGCTTGGCGCCCTGCTTCGGGTCGAGCTGGCACCAGCGCCCGTTCGCGTCGGTTGCGACCGTGAAACCGAGGCCGCTCTCCTCGTCGATGCGCACCATGCCGCCGTCGTCGGGGAACGAGAGCGCCGTGTTGCCGCCCACATAGCGGTCGTACTGGTTGGTGACCCAGTCCTTGGCGGCGAGGTTGGGGCTGCCGAGGAGCGCGAGCGCCTGCGTGCGGAGCTCGGAACCGGCGGATGCCCGGGGCAGGCGAGCCGCGGCATCCGCCTGCAGCGCGTCCAGCCATGAGGGGTAGGCGACGGGCCGGTCGTAGACGGGACCGTCGACCGCGACCGTGCGGGGGTCGACGTTGACGATCTCCTCGCCGTGGTGCGTGATGATGAGCCGGTCGCCGTCGGTGACCTCGCCCAGCACGCTGGTCTCGACGTCCCACTTGTCGACGACCGCCATGAAGGCCTCGAGCTTCTCGGGGCGCACGATCGCCATCATGCGCTCCTGGCTCTCCGACATGAGGATCTCCTCCGCCGTGAGCGTGGGGTCGCGCAGCAGCACCCTCTCGAGCTCGATGCGCATGCCGCCGTCGCCATTGGAGGCGAGCTCAGACGTGGCGCACGAGATGCCGGCAGCGCCGAGATCCTGGATGCCCTCCACGAGTTCGCCCTTGAAGAGCTCGAGGCAGCACTCGATGAGAACCTTCTCGGCGAACGGGTCGCCGACCTGCACGGCGGGGCGCTTGGTGGGGCCGCCCTCGTCGAAGGAGTCGGAGGCGAGGATGGAGGCGCCGCCGATGCCGTCGCCACCCGTGCGGGCACCGAACAGCACGACCTTGTTGCCGACGCCGCGGGCGTTGGCGAGGTGCAGGTCTTCGTGGCGGAGTACGCCGACCGCGAGCGCGTTGACGAGCGGGTTCGCCTGGTACACCGGGTCGAACCAGGTCTCGCCGCCGATGTTGGGGAGGCCGAGGCAGTTGCCGTAGAAGCTGATGCCGCTCACGACGCCGTGCACGACGCGCGCCGTGTCGGGGTCGTCGATCTTGCCGAAGCGCAGGGCGTCCATGACGGCGACGGGACGGGCGCCCATCGAGATGATGTCACGCACGATGCCGCCGACACCCGTCGCGGCACCCTGGAACGGCTCGATGTAGCTGGGGTGGTTGTGCGACTCGATCTTGAAGGTGACCGCCCAGCCCTCACCGACATCCACGACACCGGCGTTCTCGCCCATGCCGACCATGAGGTCCTTCTTCATCTCGTCGGAGACCTTCTGGCCGAACTGGCGCAGGTACTTCTTGGACGACTTGTAGGAGCAGTGCTCGCTCCACATGACGGAGTACATAGCGAGCTCCCCCGAGGTGGGGCGGCGGCCCAGGATGTCGCGGATCGCCTGATACTCGTCGGGCTTCAGCCCGAGCGCCGCATACGGCTGCTCCTTCTCCGGGGTCGCCTTGGCGTTCTCGACGGTGTCGGCGACGTGGCGGCGGGCAGGGGTGGAGACGTCGGTCACGAGGGGGCTGCTCCCTAAAGCGGCGGATGTCACGGCGAGACGGTTTGCCGAGCATCTCAAGTCTACCGGCCGCCCCGCGCCCACCCCCGCCCACCCCTACCCCTCGCCCCCCTACCCCTCGCCCCCCTGCCCCGCCTCTGTCACGCTCCCGCCTCCGTCCCTCGGGAACAGCGCGGTGTTTTCTGCTCTGCGCGGTGGCGTGGGCTGGCGCGCTGAGCAGAAGACACCGCGCTGTCGGTGCGGCGTCGGCCGCTGTCGGTGCGGCGTCGGCCCCCGTCGGCCCGGCGCCGATCCAGAGTGTCGGGGGTAGCGTGAAGCGCATGTTCGAGTGGAGAAGCTGGCCAGGGATGCTCGCGGCGATCGGACTTGCGCTTGTCGCCGCCGTCGTCGTGATGCTGCTGGTCAGCCTGATCGCGCAGCTCTTGGGTCGGCGCTTCCAGTTCGTGCGGAACCTGACGCGCTGGGGTCGAGCGCCCTTCCGGGTGCTCCTCGCGGTGCTTGCGGCGTGGGCGGCGGTAGGGGCGACCCTCCCCGACCGCGAAGTGTGGCCCTACGTCTCGCACGGCTTCCTCATCGCCGTCATCGTCGTCGCCGCCTGGTTCCTGGGGGCCCTCGTCATCCTGTCGATCGACCATGCGATCGGCCGCTTCCGCAGCGACCCCGACAGCCGTGCCGCCCGCACGGCCCGCACGCAGCTCGAGATCGTGCGCCGCCTGGTGATCGCCATCATCGTCATCATCGCCATCTCCGGGGTGCTGCTGACCTTCGACGCGGTGCGCGCGGTCGGCACGAGCCTGCTCGCCTCCGCAGGCATCATCAGCGTCATCGCGGGTCTCGCGGCGCAGTCGACGCTGGGCAACGTCTTCGCGGGCATCCAGCTGGCCTTCAGTCAGGCCCTGCGCGTGGATGACGTCGTCGTCGCGGACGGGCACTGGGGTCGGATCGAGGAGATGACCCTCACCTACGTCGTGCTCAAGATCTGGGATGACCGCCGGCTGGTGCTGCCCTCCACCTACTTCACGACGACGCCCTTTGAGAACTGGACGAGATACTCGACCGAACTGCTCGGCGCCGTCGAGCTCGACCTCGACTGGAATCTCGACGTCGACGACATGCGCGCACACCTCGACAGGGTGCTCGAGAACGCGACCCTCTGGGATGGCCGGGCGTCAGTGCTGCAGGTGACGGAGGCGACGGGCGGCATTATGCGAGTGCGCATCCTCGTCACGGCGAGCGATGCGGCCCGCCTCTTCGACCTTCGCTGTCACGTGCGCGAGGAGATGGTGCGCTGGCTCAAGCGTCAGCCCGCAGGCCTGCCGCAGCAGCGTTTCACGGTCATGGACAGTGAACAGCAGCCCGTGGCCGATCCCGTCACGGGCACCCCGGAGCCGGCCGCTGAGCCGGAGGAGGAGCCGCACGTCGAGAGGCCCGGGCTCTTCACGGGCAGCATCGAGGCGGAGACGCGCGGAAGCGAGCTGACTCAGGCGATTCCGATCATCCGCGCCGACGATGACGAGGAAGACCGACCGGGCATTCCCTAGGCTGGAGAGTCGACAAGCGAAGGGATACCCGAATGTTCGAGTGGAACAGCTGGATCGGCACGCTCGTGGCGATCGCCATCGCGCTCGTCGCCAATGTGATCGTCGCGATCGTGGTGCGGACGGTCGTCTCCGGCGCGAAGGAGGAGTCGCGCTGGGTGCGCGCCCTCGTCGTGAAGCTGCACCCCCGCATCCAACTGCTCGTGGCGATCATCGCCTTCTGGGTGGCAGCGGGCCTGACCGCTCCCGCCGAGTACGAGTGGTGGCCGGCTCTCTCCCACATCTTCGGGATCGCGGTCGTGCTGGCCGGCGCCTGGCTGCTGTCGGGGCTCGCAACCTTCGGCATCGAGCGGCTCATGGGCCGCTACTCGGTTGCAGGCGAGGGCGTGCCCGAGGTGCGGCGGATGCGCACGCAGCTCATCGTCATCCGTCGACTCGCGAATGTGCTGATCGCGATCATCGCTCTCGGTGTCGTGCTCTTCTCCTTCCCCGAGGTGCGAGCGGTCGGCACGAGCGTGCTCGCCTCCGCCGGCATCGTGAGCCTCATCGCGGGGCTCGCGGCACAGAGCACGCTCGGCAACCTCATTGCGGGCATCCAACTCGCCTTCAGCAACGCGATCCGTGTCGGCGATGTCGTCGTCGTGGAGGGAGAGTGGGGCACGGTGGGGGAGATCACCCTCTCCTACGTCGTCATCTACATCTGGGATGAGCGGCGACTCGTGCTGCCCTGCACCTACTTCGTCAACCAGCCCTACGAGAGCTGGACCCGCAACAGCGCCAAGATCATGGGCACCGTCTACATGGATGTCGACTGGCGGGTGCCGGTCAAGGACGTGCGGGCCAAGTTCATGGAGTTCATCGAGGGCTCCGAGCTGTGGGACAAGCGCGCGGGTGGCATGGTCGTGACGGATGCGGTGGGCGGCTACGTCAACATCCGCTTCCTGGTCTCGGCCCTCGACTCCGACAAGCTGTGGACCCTCCGCTGCCAGGTGCGCGAGGAGATGGTCACCTGGTTGCAGGAGACACACCCGGATGCGCTGCCGGCCACGCGCGTGCTCCTGCCGGAGGCGTCGCCCCGCGACGAGTAAACCGTCCTCCGAACGCGAGGCGGCCGACTAGTGCTGGCCGCCTCCGGGCGGGCCGAGCGTGAGCGCGACAGCGAAGAGCGCGACGATCGTCAGCACGAAGACGACCGCCAGCACGAGCGGCCGCGCGAGGAACCACCTCAGGAGCCGGTCGATCCAGGCGCGGTCGCGCGGGTCATCCGTCTCCTCCGTGCGCCAGCCTCCCGTGAGATGCCCGCGGCGGACGAGCCATCGCTCGAAGGGGATCGTCGCGTAGGGCACGACCGCGGTGAGAATGCCGAAGGCGATACGGCCGACGGGCCAGCGCTGGTTGAGCCCGACGACAACGACGGTTGCGGCGTACGTGATGAAGACGAAACCGTGGATGCTTCCGCTCACGCGTACCGCGAGGTCGCCGGTCTCACCGGGCGCAACAACGTACTTGAGCAGCATCCCCGCGATGAGCAGGGTCCAGGTCGCCGCCTCCGCGACTGCGATGAGACGGAAGAAGCGCTCTGGCGTGAGGCGCGGCCGCGTCTCGCTCGCGCTCACGCCGCCTGCAGCACCCGCGAGATCGCGCTCGTGAAGAGGCCGAGTCCGTCGGTGCCGTTGCGCATGGCGGCGGAGGTGTCGGGGCCGAAGCCCTCCTCGACGGCGTGCTCGGGGTGGGGCATGAGGCCGACGACGTTGCCGCGCTCGTTCGAGATGCCCGCGATCGCATTGAGAGAACCGTTGGGGTCGACCTCGACGTAGCGGAAGACGACGCGACCCTCACCCTCGAGGCGCTCGATGGTCGCGGCATCCGCCATGAATCCGCCCTCGCCGTTCTTCAGCGGGATCGTGATCTGCTGGCCCTGCTCGAAGTCGCTCGTCCAGTCGGTCGAGGCGTTCTCGACACGGAGCACCTGGTCGCGGCAGATGAACTGGCCGTGGCTGTTGCGGATGAGACCGCCCTCGAGCAGGTGCGCTTCTGCGAGCATCTGGAAGCCGTTGCAGATGCCGAGCACGGGCATCCCCTTGTTGGCGGCCTCGATGACCTCGGCCATGATGGGCGAGAGGCTCGCGATCGCGCCGCAACGCAGGTAGTCGCCGTAGCTGAAGCCGCCGGGCAGCACGAGGGCGTCGACGCCCTCAAGGCTGTGGGAGCCGTGCCAGAGGGCGACAGGCTCGCCGCCCGCAAGACGCACGGCGCGCTGGGCGTCGCGGTCGTCGAGCGAGCCGGGGAAGGTGACGACGCCGACGCGGGGAGCCATCAGTGGGTCTCTCCCGCTGCGACATCCTCAGGAACGATGATGTTGACGACGTCTTCGATGACCGAGTTGGAGAGCACGCTCTCGGCGAGCTCCCGCACCTCGGCGATGACCTCGTCGTTCACGTCATCGACCGTGAGCTCGAAGCGCTTGCCGATGCGAACATCCGTGAAGTGGCTCTTGCCGAGGCGGTGCAGGGCACCGGCGACGGCCTTGCCCTGCGGGTCGAGCAGTTCGGCCTTGGGCATGACCTCGACGACGATTGTGGGCACCGGGACTCCAGGGGATCGAGCGGATGGATGCCTCAAGTCTACGGGACGCGCTGCCTCACGGTCGCGGCGGGAAGACTCCCTGGAGCGCGATGCAGTAGTGCAGCGTGAGGTAGGGCGGAAGGTTGTTGTGTGGCAGGCCGCCGCCCGTGGGTGCGAGCCCTGCCGGGATGCTGGTAACGCTCGCGGATGCCGGCCCATACGACGGCTCCGTGACTCGACCCGCCCGGGGAGACGCCCACGCTGCGGAGGCGGGCCCGTTGGTGTCGCCGAGGTCATTGAGGGCCCGAGCCGTGTGCCTGTGCGGGGGCAGTTCAGTCTGGTGCAACGCGACCGCACTCTCCCCGCCCGTGTCGCCCAACCAGCGGTCGGAGAGCCCCGCCCCCTGCCCCGCCTGCAGCGGTATGCGGCCCTGCAGGTCGGGCAGGGCGAAGGTCGACTTGCCGTCGCCGCCGTACGTGGTGCCGAGCAGGGAGAAGAGCGCCGTGTTCTGGGAGATCGGGATCAGCTGCCCGTTGCAGAACGCCCAGCCCTTGGGCGCGAAGTTGAAGGGGAAGATGCGGATCTCCGCGACGAAGGGGTCGGCCACGGGGCTCCTTTCGGCTGAATGAGGCGAGACGGGTGGGTCGCGGCCTAGTTGGGGGAGGGGAAGATGCCCTGGAGCGCGATGATGAAGTTGAGCGCGAGGAAGGGCGAGTGGTTGTTGTGTGCCTGCGACCCGCCCGTGTTCTCGACGGAGGCAGGGTGCATGGTGGTGGTGCGCGACGGCGCATAGGCGGGCTTGCCGGGCGTTGCGAGCCGGTTGTTGCCCGGGGTTGCGAGTGTCGCGCGTGCGGCAAGGGAGACGTCGTGGCTGTGCTGCGCCATCTCGGCGATCGAGAGCGTGTGGATGGAATCCCCTGCCCGCTCGCCCAGCGTGTGTCCATCACCGACACCGAGCGGATGCCGCCCCTGCAGGTTGGGGAGTGCGAAGTTGGTCCGTCCGTCGCCGCCGTAGGTGGTGCCGAGCAGCGCGAAGAGCGCCTGGTTCTGGTTGATGGGCAGCAACTGCCCATTGCAGAAGGCCCACCCCCTGGGCGGGAAGTTGAACGATGCCAAGCGGATCTCGGCGAGGAATGGTTCGGCCATGGGTGCCTCGATTTCAGGTTTGGCTCGGGAAGATGCCGAAGAGGCTGATGATGAAGTTCAGTGCCAGGAACGGGGGCATGTTCTCGTGCGGCTGGGCGTTGCCCGTCGGCACGACCGTCTCCGGGTGCAGCACTGTGCCCGGCGCGTCGCTGCCGTACGGGAGGTCGCCGTAGGGCGCCCACACTCCGCTGGCCGGATTGGCGGATGTCGCGGCATCCGTTGATGCGAACGGCGCGTGCGAGTGGGAGGGAATCTGCTGCACCGTCAAGTACTCGACCTCGGTGCCTCCGCTCTCCGCCAGGATGTAGCTGTTACGCGGGCCGATGCCGGGGTGAAGGGGGCTGCGGCCGCGCAGATCGGGAAGGGCGAAGGTGGTCTCCCCGTCACCGCCGTAGGTGGTGCCGATCAGCTGGAACAGGGTTTCGTTCTCCATGATCGAGAGCGTCTGACCGTGGCAGAACTCCCAGCCGAGAGGGGCGAAGTTCCCCGCAAAGATGCGGATCTCGCCGACATAGGGTTGCGCCACTCAGTGCTCCTCGCTCGGTGTGGCGGGCTGGGTGAAGACCGCCTGAAGTTGAATGTGACCATCGCCGGAAGCCACCGGAACGAGGAAGACGGGTTCCCCGTCGAGGCCGCCGCCCGTGAGCAGGTAGGTGCCCTGGGTGGTGATCCGGGCGGAGATGAAGCTGAGCGTGAAGGAGACGTAGCCCCCCGAGACGAGCGGCTCGCTGCACTCCGTGAGTTCGAGCTCTGCTGACTCCGTGCTCCCCGCTGCCCCTGTGCTCCCTGCTGCCACGGCCGTGTAGCGGGTGCCCTCACGCCCCGCGAAGCTGCCGTGCCCGATCATGCCGCGACCACCGCTCGGGCTGCGCGCACGAGTTCGACGTGAGTCGAGGATGCAGCGCCAGCGACGAAGCCGAGGCGGGAGTACCAGCGCAGGAGGCGCTCGTCGCTCGCCCACACCCGCACCTGCAGCGGAACCCCGAGGCGGTCGCCGCGCTCGCTGATCGCCCGCATCGCCGCAGTGCCGATGCCCTCTCCGCGGCGCTCCGGCACGACAGCGATGTCGACGACTGTGATCGAGTCAGATGCGGCGGCGAGGAGGGCGCGGCCGACGGGTCGGCCTGCGCAGTCGATGATGTGGTCGCTCGCGGTGGGGTGAGCGGCGCGGTAGTGGCGGCGCTGGGCCGCGACCTGGAGTGCGAGCATCCGCTCACGCAGTTCGGCTTCGAGCGCCGCGAAATCGTCGGCCCGGGATGCTGCGATCACGCGGTTGATGAAGGCGTCGTCGTCCGGCGTGGCCGGCGTGAGGGTGACAGGCGAGGAGGGCACGGCCGTCACACCGACTGGTCCACGAGGCCCTGGAGGCGTCGTTCCCCTTCGGCTCCGATGACGGAGAGGAAGAGGGTTGCGGGCTCGGCGCCGTCGCGCGAGACCTCGTAGATGCCGTCGGTGAGCGCCTCGTCCGTCTCGGCGAAGATCAGGTTGAAGCGCTGCTCCTCGCCACCGCTGCCGGCCCCGGGCAGATCGTCGATCCGGTCCAGCACAAGCGCATGGCGGGAGTCGCCCGCGCGTGCCGTGAAGGCCAAGCCGAGGTGCGGGGCGAAGCGCGATCGGGCGAGCTTCACGATGGCGGGAGCCGCGGCGGGGGCTACCGGCGTCCTGGCCCACGGAGAGGTCGCGGTGGCGACACCGAGTGCGGCCATGCCCGTGACGCCGATGGCGCTGGCCACGACGGCGCGTCGAGTGAGCTGCACCACGATCCACCCCCAGAAGTGTGTGCTGTAGAAGACTCAATATACTGACATACTTCTCATGTGGCGAGACCCGCTCGCCCTTCACACCGATACGTGGCCCGAACTCGATTACGGTGACACGTCGGCATGCTCTTGGGGGAGTGACATGCGTGCGTTCGTGCGGCGGATGACAGCGGCCGGAGTCGCCTTCGCGCTCGTGGTACTCGGCGTTATCTCGATGCCTCCCGCGGCTCATGCCGCGACCCTCCTGCAGGTGACCTCCACGGCCGACAGCGACGCCAACGGTGCCTGCGCGTCGCCGGCCGTCGTCGAGACCGCGACGCCCGTCACGCTGCGCAACGCCCTCTGCGTCGCCAACAACGTCGGCGGGGCCGCGACCATCACGGTGCCCGCGGGCGTCATCGAGCTCACCCTCGGAGCGCTCGAGGTCGGCACCCAAACCGGCGCCGACATCACCATCACGGGCGCGGGCCCGTCCACTGTCATCGACGGCAACGGCGCGCAGGCGCTCGTGCTTGACCCCACCCTCATCGGCGGCGTCGCAGTGACGCTCGACAGCCTCACGGTGCGCGGGGGCAGCGACAGCGTGTACGGCGGCGGAGCTGTCATCGGCGGATCCGGCTACGGCCCTACCGCGGACAGCCTGCTCGTGCGCAATGTGACCTTCACCGGCAACAGCTCCAACGTCACAGGCGCGGCCACCTACACGGTGGGCGGAGCCATCCAGTTCATCGGCGGCAGCCTCACGATCGAAGACTCACTCTTCGAGGGCAACAGTTCTGGCTCCGCGAGCGGTGGCGCGGTTGCCTACCAGGCGACAGGCGCCACGGCGGGCGAGGCACTCAGCGTCACGAGCAGCATCTTCCGCAACAACGAGACGGGTGCCTCCTCCGTGCAGAACGGCGGTTCCGCGCTTCTCATCGACGACATTTCGCAGGGTGGCGCCGCACTGAGCATCCACGACAGCCTCTTCGAGGGCAACCGCTCGGCGGGCCCCGGCGCCGTCTGGGTCCGGGGTGGCACCATCGAGGTGCTGCGCTCGACCTTCCTCGACAACACGGGCGCGGGCGCGGCATCCGCCATCCACGCCGGAGCCGACGTCGCACTGACCCTCCACGACAGCCGGCTCGTCGGCAACACGGGCGCCTCCACTGTCGCGGCGAGCGCCGGCTCCGACGCCTCCGACAACTGGTGGGGCTGCCCCACAGGATCAAACACGGCCGGATGCGCCGTGGTCGACGCCCCCGCCGGGGTCGCGAGCCCGTGGCTCACCCTCACGGCAGCGGTCGACCCCGAGGACATCCCCTTCGGCGGCACAAGCGCCGCCATCGCGGCGGGGCTCCTCGTCAACTCTGACGGCGAGGCGGTCGCCCCCGAGAGGCTCACCGCCTTCGCCGGACTGCCCGTGACGTGGGGCACGGCACAGCCTGCGCCCGCCACGCTGAGCGATGCGACCGTCGCGCTGGCGGCGGGCGAGACATCCGCCACATTCGTCGCCAATGGTGCGCGGGGTGCCGGTTCCGTGACGCTACAGCTCGACCACGGCTCGATCACGATTCCGGTCGGCATGCTCTACCCGCCGAGCTTCACGAGCGAGGAGACGGCCGAGTTCACGGTCGGCACGGAGGGCAGCTTCACGGTGACCACCGACGCCTACCGAGCCGCGACCGTGACGGTCGACTCCGGCCTGCCGGTCGGCCTAGGCCTGACGGCGGAGGCCGATGGCACAGCGGTGATCTCCGGCACCCCCGCGGATGGCGAGGGCGGCAGGCACCAGGTCGAGCTGACAGCCGACAATTCAGTCGGCACGGCGGCGCAGCAGACCCTCGAGCTCACGGTGCTCGAGGCGCCCGAGTTCACGAGCGGCGCGGCGATCGACACGACGCTCGGGTCGGCGATCAGCTACACCGTGACGACTAATGGCTACCCCGACGCCACCCTCAGCGCAACGGGCCTGCCCGCCGGCATCGAGTTCACGGACAACGGTGACGGCACGGGCACGCTGAGCGGCCAGGTGTCGGGTGCCGGCAACGGCGGTCTCTACGCCGTCGTCGTCACTGCCGAGAACGGGGTGGGTGCCGAACTCGAGCAGAGCATCGCGCTGACTGTGCGCGAGGCTCCCTCCATCGTCACCGCGCCGCTCGACCAGAAGGTCAGGGCCGGGGCGACCGCAAGCTTCGTTGTCGAGGCCCTCGGCTATCCCGTACCCGACGCGCAGTGGCACCGCTCGAGCGACGGCGGCGAGACCTACACGCTGATTCCGGATGCCACCTCCCTCAGCTACTCGGAGGTGACGACGCCCGAGCAGGCCGGCGTCGACACCCTCTTCCGCGTGACGCTCAGCAACGGCACCGGTTCTCCCGTCAGCGCGACGGCGGAGCTTGTGGTCGGAACCGCGCCGGCCTTCACCTCGCCCGCCGCGACCGAGTTCGAGGCGGGTGAGGCAGGCAGCTTTGTTGTGACGACGGAGAGCATCCCCGTCTCGGCGCTGTCCCTCGTCGGGGCGCCCGCCTGGCTCGGCCTCGAGGATCGCGGCGACGGTACGGCCCTCCTGAGCGGCACCGCGCCCGTGCGCAGCGGCGGCGAATACAGCTTCTCGATCCTCGCGGGCAACACCTTTGAGCCGGACGCCTCCCAGGTCTTCACCCTTACCGTGGCCGAGGCGCCCCTCTTCGAAGCGACTGACAGCATCCAGGTGGTCTCGGGCCAGACGCTTGCGCTGGCTGTCGCGCCCGACTTCGCCGGCTACCCGGGCGTGCCGACCCTCACGGCGGCGGGCGCACTGCCCGCCGGCCTCACGCTCGTGGACCTGGGGGATGGCACGGCCGAGCTCCGCGGCACCCTGAGCGGCGGCGAGTACGAGGTCTCCATCACGGCGACGAACTCGGTCGGCGCCAGCACGCAGGTGTTGACGATCGAGGCCCGGGCGGTGCCAGTGGTGACGGACCAGCCCGAGTCGGCGCGGGTGATCGCGGGCACGACGGCGACGTTCACGGCGGCCGCCAGCGGTTATCCTGCCCCCTCCGTGCAGTGGCAGTCGTCCTCCGACGGCGGCACGGTCTTCGCCGACATCCCGGGTGCCACGGAGACCGAGCTGACCGTCACCACGAGGCAGGATGACAACGCGCTCGTGTACCGCGCCGTGTTCACGAACGTCGCCGGCGCCGCCGTGACGGAGCATGCGCTGCTCACGGTCGGCACGCCAGCCGCGTTCACGAGTGGAACCACCGCGAGTTTCACGGTGGGCACGGAGGGCAGCCACAACCTGACGAGCTCGGGCACGCCCGCGGGCACCTTCACGCTCGTGAGCGCCCCGTCTTGGCTCCAGCTCGTCGACAACGGCGACGGCACCGCCGAGCTCGTCGGAACGCCGACGGCAGGCAGCGGGGGAGAGCGCACCGCCGTCGTCACCCTCTCCAATGGCTTCGGCGCAGAGGCGCAGCAGACCGTGACGCTTGCGGTCGGTGAGGCCGCGACGTTCACGAGCGCAGCGGATGCCACGGCCTCCGTCGGCGTTCCCGCCGACTTCACCATCACGACCGAGGGTGGCTTCCCCACCCCGACCCTGAGCCTCTCCGGCACCCTTCCCGCGGGACTCTCCTTCGAAACGGTCGACGGCTCGGGCGCTGCCCGCATCGCGGGAACCCCCGAGGTCTCCTCCGGTGGTCTCTACCCGCTCGTCATCACGGCCAGCTCGGGCGACAACGACTCCAGCCAGGTGTTCTCGCTCACGGTGACCGAGGCGCCCGCCGTCACTGTCGAGCCGGTGGATGCCCGGGGTGACGCCGGCACGGAGCTCAGCTTCGTCGCGGCCGCGAGCGGCTACCCCACCCCGCAGGTGCAGTGGCAGTCGTCGGCCGATGACGGCGAGACCTTCGCGGATCTGCCGGGTGAGACATCCGCGACCCTCGCCATGACGGCGGCGCAGTCCGACGACGGCAACCTCTACCGGGCCCGGTTCAGCAATGTGGCGGGTTCCGTCGTGAGTGCTGCCGCGCGAGTGACGATCGGCACGGGCCCGCAGTTCACGAGCGCACCGACAGCGACTGTGCTCGTCGGCGAGGAGAGCACCTTCGCGGTGACGACTTCGGCGGAACCGACGGCAAGCATCACGGTCTCGGGCGAACTGCCCGCCTGGCTCAGCGTCACACCCGATGGGGCGGGCGGCGCGACCATCACGGCGGCGTCTCCTGCCGGTTCGGGCGGCACCTACACGATCGACTTCACGGCGAGCAACGGTTTCGGTTCCGATGCCCTGCAGCGCTTTGTGCTGACGGTTGCTGAGGCGCCCGCCGCTCCCGCGACCGCCTCGCACAGCTTCCTCGTGGGCGCCGCCGACTCTGTCACGGTCGCCACGACGGCGGGCTTCCCCGTTCCCGCCCTCAGGGTCGTCGGTGCGCTGCCCGACGGCCTGAGCTTCACGGACCACGGGGATGGCACGGGCTCCGTGTCGGGAACACCCAGCGCGGCAGCCGCCGGTGCCGCGAGCATCACTGTCCTGGCCGAGAACGGCGTGGGCGACCCCGCCGAGCTTCTGCTCTCGCTCACGGTCAACCGCACCGTCGAGGTGACGGGTGACCCTGTCGCGGCGCGCGTCGTCGCGGGGGCGACGGCGAGCTTCTCTGCGACAGCGGTCGGCTACCCGGCGCCGACGGTGCAGTGGCAGCGTTCGGTCGATGATGGCGCAACGTGGGGCGACATCGCGGGCGCGACCGCGTCCGTGCTCTCCTTCACGGCCGGGCAGGGCGACGATGGCGACCTTGTGCGTGCCGTCTTCTCCGGTGTCGGCGTGGCCACGACCTCGGCCGCCCGTCTCACGGTGGGCACGCCTCCCGTCGTGACGAGCGGTGATTTCCTGCGAGTTGCGGCGGGATCCTCGGCGACCTGGACAGTGTCGGCGACGGGAACCCCCGCCGCGACGCTCACGCTCGCTGGTGCTCCCGCATGGCTCGACTTCAGCGACAACGCGGACGGCTCCGGATCGCTCGTTGCGACTCCGCCCGCGGATGCTGCCGGCAGCTACACCGTGACGATCACGGCCGCCAACGGCTTCGGTGATGACTCGGTGCAGACGCTGACGATCGAGGTGACGAGCGCGCCTACGCCCGTCGGCCCCGGCGGCGCTACGGTGCGTGCCGGTGCGCCCGCCAGCATCGCCTTCGGCTCGACGGCCGGTGTCCCCACAGCGACGACCCTCGCGATAGAGGGCGAGTTGCCGAGCGGGCTGCGCTTCACGGATGAGGGCGACGGCACGGCCTCCCTCTCCGGCACAGCGCTCTCCGGCACGGGCGGCGTCTACGACCTCACGATCGTCGCGAGCAACGCGGCCGGCCATGAGGGTCGTCTGTCGTTCGAGCTGACAGTCACGGATGTCGCGACCTTCACGAGCTCGGAGGCCGTCGAGTTCGAGCGGGGCATCACGACGGAGTTCGCCGTCACGACGACGGGCGCGTTCCCCGGCCCCGCCACCCTGACGGCGAGTGGACTGCCGAGCGGCCTCTCGTTCTCCGACCTCGGCGACGGCACGGCGATGATCTCGGGCGCCCTCCTCGACGAGCCGGGCGAGTCGTTCACGGTGACCCTGCGCGCCGAGAACCCGACCGCGGTGAGCGAGCAGGAGCTCACGATCACGACTGTCGCGGTGGACCCGCTTGAGCTCCCGGCCCTGCTTCCCTTTGCGACGGGCGGCCTCCAGGGGGTGCCCTCTTCCGTGACCTCCGGTGCGGAACTGGTGATCTCGGGCACGGGCTTTGCGTCCTTCTCGCCCATCACGCTCGGTATGTACTCGACGCCCGTGCCACTGGGCGTCGTGACGGCGGATGCCGCGGGGGCCTTCTCCGCCCGCATCAGCCTGCCGGCCGGGGTGACGGGAAGCCATCACATCGTTGCGCTCGGCGTCTCGGGTGGGGGCACGCAGCACGCCCTCGTCGAAGAGCTCTCGATTGCGGCGGTCTCGGCGGTGCCGGGCGGCAGCGGCCTGCAGGTGACGGGCACGGACTCGGCCGGGCTCGGCTCGGCCGCGGGTGCCGCTCTGCTTCTCGCGGGGCTCGTGCTCGTGGGCGTGGTGCGCCGGTCGCGGAGGACGTGAGCGCGGTCCTTGTCTTGAATGATTCAAGATAAGGATAGGATGGTGTCATGCCCCTGCACCGTGTGAAGCCCGACGAGCACGACCTCGCCGCGCAGATCCGCGGTGCCGGCCTCAAGGTCACCGAGCCGCGGATCGCTGCCATGCATGCTCTCGAGCAGGCCCCCCACTCCGACGCCGAGCAGGTGTTCGGCGCAGTCAGCGAGCACCTGCCAACGACATCGCTGCAGGCCATCTACGGCGTGCTCGCCGCGCTGACGAGCGCGGGCCTCGTGCGCAAGATCGAGCCGGCGGGGTCCAACGCCCGCTATGAGCTTCAGCACGACGACAACCACCACCACGTCGTGTGCCGCGAGTGCGGCGCCGTCGCCGACATCGACTGTGCCGTAGGCCACGCCCCCTGCCTGACGCCCTCGGGCGACCACGGCTTCGCGGTCGAACAGGCTGAGGTCACCTTCTGGGGGCTTTGCCCCTCATGCCAGACCACCGTTGACACCACACCCGAATCCACCATCACGAAGGAGAATCTGTGACCAACGTCACCACAACGCAGGGCGGCGCGCCCATCCCGAGCCACTCGCACTCGCTCACGACGGGCCCCGACGGCATCACGGCCCTGCACGACCGCTTCCTCGTCGAGAAGCTTGCGTCGTTCAACCGCGAGCGCGTGCCGGAGCGCAACCCGCACGCAAAGGGCGGCGGCGCCTTCGGCGAGTTCATCGTCACGGAGGACGTCTCGAAGTACACGAAGGCCGCCGTCTTCCAGCCCGGCGCCACGAGCGAGGTCCTCTTGCGCTTCTCGTCCGTCGCGGGTGAGCAGGGCTCGCCCGACACCTGGCGCGACGTGCGCGGGTTCGCCCTCCGCTTCTACACGACCGAGGGCAACTACGACGTCGTGGGCAACAACACCCCCGTCTTCTTCCTGCGCGACGGCATGAAGTTCCCCGACTTCATCCACTCGCAGAAGCGCATGGGCGCGACCGGCCTGCGCAACGCCGACGCACAGTGGGACTTCTGGACCCTCTCGCCCGAGTCGGCCCACCAGGTCACCTACGTCATGGGCGACCGCGGTCTCTCCAAGTCGTGGCGCCACCTCAACGGCTACGGCTCGCACACCTACCAGTGGATCAACGCCGAGGGCGAGCGCTTCTGGGTCAAGTACCACTTCGAGTCGCGACAGGGTGTTGAGCTCATGGAGGCCGAGGAGGCCGAGCGCATCGCCGGTCAGGACGCCGACTACTACCGCCGCGACCTCTACGAGGCGATTGACCGCGGCGAGTACCCCACGTGGGATGTCTACGTGCAGGTCGTGCCCTACGAGGAGGCCAAGACCTACCGCTACAACATCTTCGACATGACGAAGACGATCTCCAAGAAGGACTACCCGCGCATCAAGGTCGGTCACTTTACGCTCAACCGCAATCCGCAGAACTTCTTCGCGGAGATCGAGCAGGCGGCGTTCTCACCGTCGAACCTCGTGCCCGGCATCGACATCAGCCCCGACAAGATGCTCATGGCCCGCGTGTTCGCCTACCCGGACGCGCAGCGTCACCGCATCGGCGCCAACTACAACCAGCTGCCGGTAAACCAGCCGCACGCGGCCGAGGTCAAGAACTACCAGCACGAGGGCCCCATGCGGTACCAGTTCAACACCGCCGACGTGCCCGTCTACACGCCGAACTCCTTCGGCTACCCGGATGCCACGCCTGAGGCGGCCGGTGAGGGCGGCTGGGAGACGGATGGCGAGCTCATCCGTGCCGCCCAGACGCTCCACTCGGAGGACGGCGACTTCGTGCAGGCGGGCATCCTCTACCGCGAGGTGTTCACCGAGGAGTCCAAGGCTCGCTTCCTCAAGACGCTTGTCGGCCAGTACGAGGGCCTCACCGTCCCCGCCATCAAGGACCGCTTCGTCTGGTACTGGAACTCCGTCGACGCCGACCTCGGCGCCAAGATCGTCGAGGCCGTCGGCCACGTCGCATCCGCTGACCCGGTGGGCGTGAGCGCGTAAGCGTCTCGCACCTGTAGCCCACTCGGCAACGGCCGGTCCCACTCGGGGCCGGCCGTTGTCGCATATCCGGGCGAGGCGGGGTGTCAGGAGACCCATGCACGGGGTTACCGTTGCGAAATGGGACTCTTCTCGCGAACGCCCCCGCCCGTCGACCTCAGCGTGCCCACCTCAGAACGAGCGCGGCTGAGCGACTCGCCGAAGCCCCTGTGGGCGGACTCGATGGGGAGACTCGCGAACCGCTGCGGCCAGGCCCTGCTGATCCTCACGGTGGCGAGCCTCATCGTCTACGCGGCCGTGCAACTGAAGATCGTGGTGATTCCCCTCTTCATCGCGCTCATCCTCGCCTCGGCGCTCTACCCGCTCGTGCGCTGGCTCACCGAGCACCACGTGCCTCGGCCCATCGCGACGATCGGCACGCTCCTGCTCGGGGTGGGCATCCTCGGCGGCATCATCACTCTCGTCGTGACGCAGGTTCGGGGCCAGTGGGACAATCTCTCGACCGCCGTGAGCGAGGCGATCTCGTCAATCCAGGACTTCCTGGAGTCGGGGGCGCTCCCGTTCGACACCGACCAGATCACGGAGTTGCGGGAGACCGTCGTCGACTGGCTGACGAGCGCGCAGGCCGGCTCCACGGCTCTCGCCGGCGCGAGCACGGTCGTCGAGCTCATCACAGGCATCGTGCTGACCATCGTGCTGCTCTTCTTCTTCCTTCAGGACGGGCGCCAGATCTGGACCTTCCTGATCCGCCCCCTCCGGCCCGAACGGCGCGAGCGGGCGAAGCGCGTCGGGCGTCGCGCCACCGGTGTGCTCGGAGGCTACGTGACCGGCACCGCCATCGTCGCCCTCGTCGACACCGTCTTCATCGGCCTGGCGCTGTTCATCCTCCAGGTGCCGCTCTGGTTGCCGCTCGCGCTGCTGGTCTTCATCGGTGCATTCATTCCCATCGTCGGTGCGACAGTGGCGGGCACCCTCGCCTCACTCGTCGCCCTTGTCACCAACGACTTCACAACGGCGCTCATCGTCGCGGCGGTCGTCATCCTCGTCAACCAGTTGGAGGGCAACCTCCTCGCCCCGGTTGTGCTCGGCAATGCCCTCAAGCTGCACGCACTCGTTGTGCTGCTCGCCCTGACGACAGGCACGATCCTCGGCGGCATCATCGGCACCTTCCTCGCCGTGCCGCTCGCCGCGGTCGGCTGGGCGGCGATCAAGGCGTGGAACGACCCCGACTCGACGAGACGCGAGCCCGCAGCATCCGCCCGGCGCCGCAGGGCCTAGCCTGCGACGTTCACCGTCACTCGGTTGGCCCACGGGTCGTCGAAGGATAGCGAGCGTCCGTCGTCGGTGCGCTGCACACCGCGCGCGGCGAGGCGCTCGGAGAGGGCGCCGAGATCGTCGGAGGTCGGCACCTCAATCGTGACCCGGCCGAGGCCAAGCGCGGGGGTGCGCGTGCCCGCGCCGGCACTATGCCACGTGTTCATCCCGACATGGTGGTGATAGCCACCCGCGCTCACGAAGAGAGCCTGCGTTCCGAACTCGGCGGTGACGTCGAAGCCCACCGTGTCGACGTAGAACTCCTTCGCGGTGCGGATGTCGCCAACCTTGAGGTGCACGTGCCCGATGGATGTCGCGCCGTTCGTCGGTCCGCTCACGCCGGCCTCCGTGAGGTTCTCGTGGAGGAATGCATTGGGGTCGAGGTAGACCGTGCCCATCGTGACGGAATCGCCGCGCCACTCCCACATGGAGCGATTTGTATCCCAGTACAGCTCCACCCCGTTGCCCTCGGGGTCGTCGAAGTAGAAGGCGTTGCTCACGAGGTGATCGCTGCTGCCCGTGAAGCTCTGCGGATACCGGCGCGCGACGGAGTAGACAGAGGCCGCGAGGTCGCTCTTCTCCGCGAAGAGGAAGGCCGTGTGGTAGAGGCCCGCCGCGCTGGGCGAGGCGTGTCGCAGCTCGGGAGCGAAGTCGAGCACGAGCGCGACCCGCGCACCCCGACCGAGGAGGGCACTGGCACCCTCGTTCGTGATTAGATTGAGGCCCACGCCGTCCCGGTAGAAGGCGATCATGCGGTCGAGGTCGGCGACCTTGAGGGTCACGGCGCCCATGGCGGTCTCGGGGGCGAGGAGGTCGATGCTCATGCAGTCAGCAACGCCGCGGCATCCATCACTGTTCCCGCCGGAGCCGTCGGAGCCCCCGGAGCCCGTCAGAGCGTCTTGGCGTAGCAGATGCTCGTGGCGACGCCCGCGTAGGGGCCGAAGTTCTCGATGCGGGTGTAGCCCTCCCGCTCGTAGAAGCGCTGGGCTGCGGGGAGCCGGTCGCCCGTCTCGAGCACGAGGCGGGTCACGCCGCGGTCCCGTGCGATCGCCTCGAGTGCCGAGAGCACGGCGGTCGAGACCCCTGTGCCGCGGTGGGCGGGCGTGACATACATGCGCTTGACCTCGAACTCGTCGTTCTCGATGGCGCGCAGGCCGCCGCAGCCCGCAGGCACGCCGTCGGTATAGGCGACGACGAACGCTGCCACATTGTCGGCCGTGGTCGGCTCGCTCGGGTCGGAGTCCTCGGTGCCGTAGGCGGCCGCGATCTCGGCGCGCTGAGCGGAGTGGAGCATGCTCGAGTCGGCGTGCTCGAAGGGAAGCTCGCGAACCTCGATGCCCTCGAAGTCGATGGCGGTCATGCTGTCAGCCTTTCGATCAGCTCGCGGTAGCGAGCGGCGGTGCGGTCGACGATCTCCTGCGGAAGCTGCGGAGGCTCCCCTTCACCCTGCCAGTTCGCGGCGAGCCAGTCACGCACGATCTGCTTGTCGAAGCTCGAGGCGCGGTCCCCGGACTCGTAGGCCGCGGCATCCCAATACCGGCTGCTGTCGGAGGTGAGCACCTCGTCCGCCAGGGTGATGATCCCGTCCGAGTCGATGCCGAACTCGAACTTGGTGTCGGCGAGGATGACGCCGTGCGACTCCGCGATCGCGGATGCGCGCGTGAAGATCGACACGGAAAGGTCACGCAGCGCGGTCGCGGCCGGAGCGCCGATGAGTTCGACGCTCTGTTCGAAGGTGATGTTGACGTCGTGCTCGCCCATGGGTGCCTTGAAGGCGGGGGTGTAGATCGGCTCGGGCAGGCGGTCTCCGTCGCTCAGCCCGGCGGGGAGGGCGACGCCGCACACGCTCTGCGTCGCCTGGTACTCCTTCCACCCGCTGCCCGTCAGGTAGCCGCGGACGACACACTCGACCGGGTACATCTCGAGCTCCCGCGCGATCGTCGCGCGTCCTGCCACGGGCGCGGGGATGTCGCCGGTGCCAAGGTGGTTCGGCACGTCGGCGAGGGTCTCGAACCACCAGAGGCTCAGCTCCGTGAGGAGCCTGCCCTTGCCGGGGATGCCCGGCTCGAGCACGTGATCGAAGGCGCTCACGCGGTCGGAGGCGACCACGAGCATCCGCCCGGGAAGTGCCTCGTTGCGGTACAAGTCGCGCACCTTGCCAGAGTAGAAGTGCTGCCAGCCGAAAGGCTCGAGCTCTTCCGCGCCCGTCACGCGCCCACCACCCGGAGGGCGATGTCGCTGCGGTATTGACCGCCCTCGAGGTGAATCGCGTCGATCGCGCGGTAGGCGCGCTCGCGAGCCTGGGCGAAGTCGGCTCCGCGAGCGACCACGCTCAGCACGCGCCCGCCCGACGAGACGAAGCCATCATCGGATGCTGCGGTCGCCGCATGCGCCACCGTCACCCCCTCGATCGCGAGGGCGTCGTCGATGCCCGTGATGGAGCGCCCCGTGATGGGAGTCTCGGGGTAGCCCTCGCTCGCGAGCACCACCGTGACGCACGCCTCCGGGGAGAACTCGGGTCGGGGGAGCGAACCGAGACCGCCCGTCGCGGCCGCAAGCATCAGCTGGCTCAGCGGGGTGACCAGCCGGGGCAGCACGACCTGGGTCTCCGGGTCACCGAAGCGTGCGTTGAATTCGATGACGCGGATGCCGCGTTCCGTCACGATGAGCCCGCAGTAGAGCAACCCGATGAAGGGGGTCTGCTCCTCGGCGAGCTGCCGCACGGTGGGCAGCGCGATCGTGTCGATGACCTCGTCGACGAAGGTGTCGGGCAGCCACGGCAGCGGCGAGTACGCGCCCATTCCGCCCGTGTTGGGGCCGGCATCCTCATCCAGCAGCCGCTTGTAGTCCTGCGCGGGCGAGAGGGGCAGCACGTTGTGGCCGTCGGAGAGGAGGAAGAGCGAGACCTCCTGCCCGTCGAGGAACTCCTCGATGAGCACACTGCCCTGCTGCAGGTAGAACTCGGCGTGCGCGACCGCGGCCTCGCGGTCGGCCGTCACGAGCACGCCCTTGCCCGCCGCCAGGCCGTCCGCCTTGACGACATGGGGTGCACCGTACTCGTCGAGCGCGGCGATCGCCTCGTCGATCGTGCCGGCGCGGGTGGCGCGGCCCGTGGGCACGCCCGCCGCCTCCATGATCCGCTTCGCGAAAGCCTTGCTGCCCTCCAGCTGCGCCGCCGCCTTGCCGGGCCCGAACACGGGGATGCCCGATCGGCGGATGCGGTCCGCGACGCCCTCGACGAGGGGCGCCTCCGGCCCGATCACGACGAGCTCGATGTCGTTGTCGACCGCGAAGTCGGTCACGACGGTGGGATTGGTGGGGTCGAGGTGGATGATCGCGACATCCGCAGCGATGCCTGCATTGCCGGGCGCCGCGATGATCTCATGCCCCGCGTTCTCCGCGAGCAGTGCGGTGATGATGGCGTGCTCCCGCGCGCCGGAACCGAGGACCAATATTTTCACCCTGCAAGCGTATCGGTCGGCTCACTCCCCCAGCGACGGGGTGCGCTTGTTAGCGTGGGGGGCATGGCGAAGTCACGCATTGTGCCCCAGGTCGGCGAAGCGGCCGTGCGCCGCGCACTCGCGGGTGTCGATGACCGCGAGATTGAGGCGATGGCGGCGCGCTACCTGCTGCAACTGCTGGCGGATGCTGCGCCCGGCAACACCCTCGAGGTGCGGGTTCCTCCCCATGGCGCCGTGCAGTGCGTCGAGGGGCCGAACCACACTCGCGGCACCCCGCCCAATGTGGTCGAGATGGATGCTGCGACCTGGATCGCTCTCGCGACGGGCGAGCTCTCGTGGGCTGACGCGGTCGAGGGCGCCCGGGTCTCCGCGTCGGGCTCCCGAGCGGATCTCGCAGACCTCGTGCCGCTCGCCTGGCACCGCGAGGCGCTCGCCGACACCCCGCCGACCCCGGAGCTGCCTGCCTGACTTGCAGGTTTGAGCCTTTCGCGCCGGGCAGTCGTGTTTCGTGCGCTGCGCGCAAATCGCGCGTACTTCGGGCGCTGCGCGCTAATCGAGTTGCCCACTTTGCACCCTTTCTGGCCCCCAGAAGCAGCAGAAGTGGGCAACTCGGTTCGCGTCCCGTCCGCAGGTTGAGTGCGGGAGAATGGGGGCATGAGCGAGCAGAACGAGACAGCCCCTGGTAGCAGCGCTCGGCAGGTGAGCATCCGCCGCGCCCCCAAGGTGCCGGTCTTCCTGCTGCTTGGAGCCCTCGTGGGGCTCCTCACGGCGCTCGTGCTCACGGCGGCGTTCCCCGTCGACCCGCTTGTGGGTTTCGGGGCGACCTTCGGCTACCTCTGCATCTACTTCATCCCCGCCGGCCTCGTGCTGGGCGCGCTCGTGGCGCTCATCCTCGACGCCGCCTCGAAGCGCCGGGCGCGCGACGTGACGATGGAGCGCGACACCGTGCAGGGGGAGGACGAGCTCAGCTGAGCTGGTTCTGCTCCACCCAGCGCAGGTACTCGTCGCTGACCGTGCCCGTCACGTAGTCACCGGTGAAGCAGCTCATCTCGAGCCCTGTGACATCCGAACCCTCAAGGATGGCCGCCTGCATGTCGTCGACCTCCTGGTAGATGAGGTTGTCGGCGCCGAGCTCCATGCCGATCTCGGGGATCTTGCGGCCGTGCGCGACGAGCTCGTGCCGTGACGGCATGTTGATGCCGTAGACGTGCGGGTAGCGCACAGGCGGGGCCGCTGAGGTGAAGGTGACCTTGTTGGCACCGGCCTGGCGGGCCATCTCGACGATCTCCTTGGAGGTCGTGCCTCTCACGATCGAGTCGTCGACGATGAGGATGTTCTTGCCGCGGAACTCGGTGCCCATCGCGTTGAGCTTCTGCTTGACGCTCTTCTTGCGCTGCGCCTGCCCCGGCATGATGAAGGTGCGGCCCACGTAGCGGTTCTTGTAGAAGCCCTCGCGGTATTCCACGCCGAGCTTCTGGGCGACCTGCATCGCGGCGGGCCGAGACGAGTCGGGGATGGGCATGACGACATCGATGTCGCCCATCGGGGTGTGCTTCGCGATCGTGTCGGCGAGACGGTCGCCGAGGCGCAGGCGGGCCTCGTAAACCGAGATTCCGTTCATGACCGAGTCGGGCCGCGCGAGGTAGACGTACTCGAAGGAGCACGGCACGAGGAGCGGGTTGGCGGCGCACTGGCGCGAGGTCATCGAACCGTCGAGGCCGATGAAGACCGCCTCGCCCGGCGCGATGTCGCGCACGATCTCGTAGCCGCCGCTCTCGAGCACGAGAGACTCGGATGCCACGACCCACTCCGTGCCGACGAGGCCCGCCGCGCGGCGCCCCAGCACGAGCGGGCGGATGCCGAAGGGATCCCGGAAGGCGAGCATCCCGTGCCCGGCGACGAGGGCGATCGCGGCGTAGGAGCCCTCGACGCGCTCATGCACGCGGGCGACCGCGTTGAAGAGTTGGTCGGGGTCGAGGTCGACGCCGCTGACCTGCTGCTGCAGCTCGTTCGCGAGCACGTTGACGAGCAGCTCCGTGTCGGAGGTCGTGTTGAGGTGCCGGCGGTCGATGCGGAAGAGCTCGTCCGTCAGCTCCCGCGTGTTGGTGAGGTTGCCGTTGTGCACGAGCATGATGCCGTAGGGCGCATTGACGTAGAAGGGCTGCGACTCCTGCTCGTTGGCTGCCTCACCCTTCGTCGCGTAGCGCACGTGCCCGAGGCCCATGGTGCCGAGGAGCGCCCGCATGTCGCGGGTGCGGAATGCCTCCCGCACCTGGCCCTTGGCCTTATGGATGTGGAAGGCCGAGCCTTCGGCGGTGGCGATCCCCGTCGAGTCCTGCCCGCGGTGCTGCAGGAGGAGAAGGCTGTCGTAGATGAGTTGGTTCGCAGGCTCGTTCGAAACGATGCCGACAATGCCGCACATTCGGTGCAGACTCCAGACCGTAGAGTTGATGGTGTATTCCATTCTCCCATGCCGTCCTTGGGAGCTTTGACGACCGCTGAGAAGGAACCAATGTCAGACAGCTACGCCGCTGCAGGCGTCGACACCGCTGCCGGAGACCTCGCGGTCGAACTCATGAAGGCGGCCGTTGCGCGCACGCACGGGCCCAACGTGCTCGGCGGCGTCGGCGGCTTCGCGGGGCTCTTCGACGTCTCCTTCCTCACCTCGTACAAGCGGCCCCTCCTCGCGACGTCGACCGACGGCGTCGGCACGAAAGTCGCGATCGCGCAGGCGATCGACAAGCACGACACGATCGGCCAGGACCTCGTCGGAATGGTCGTCGACGACATCATCGTCGTGGGCGCCAAGCCCATGTTCATGACCGACTACATCGCCTGCGGCAAGGTCGTGCCCGAGCGGATCGCGGCCATCGTCGAGGGCGTTGCGCGGGCGTGCGCCGAGACGGGCACGGCCCTCGTGGGCGGCGAGACGGCCGAGCATCCGGGGCTCCTCGGCATCGACGACTACGACATCGCGGGTGCCGCGGTCGGCGCGGTCGAGGCGGATGCCCTACTCGGCCCCGAAAGGGTGCAGCACGGCGACGTCGTGATCGGCATGGAGTCGTCGGGCCTGCACAGCAACGGGTACTCGCTCGTGCGTCACATTCTTGCGAGCGCCGACCTCGGCTTCACCGACCATTCGGCAGACCTCGGCGGCATCGTCGGCGAGGTGCTGCTCGAGCCGACCCGCCTGTACACGGGCCCGCTCGCGCGCCTGCTGGATGCGCAGCCTGGGGCCGTGCACGCTCTCAGCCATGTGACGGGCGGTGGCATCGCCGCGAACCTCGCGCGCGTGCTGCCGCAGGGGGCGTGGGTCGAGGTCGATCGTTCGAGCTGGTCGCCGCAGCCGGTGTTCCGCACGCTCGCCGAGCTCGGTGGGCTCTCGCTGGGCGACACCGAGGGCACGTGGAACCTGGGTGTGGGCATGTTCGCCGTCGTGAAGGCGGATGCCGCGGCATCCGTCATCGAGTTCATGAACGCCGAGGGTGTGCCCTCGTGGGTCGCCGGTGAGGTGTCGACGGCGGCGCGGGAACTCGAGGGCTTCGAGCAGGGCGCAAAGGGTGTTGACGGCGGTGCCGTGCGGCTCGTGGGAGCCTTCGCCGGCTGACGGTGGCTCCGGTGGGAGCTTCGCGGCCTCACGTGCTGCGGAGGCCTGCTACGCGGAGCGGGACTCCGGGTCTTCGCTTGCGAACTCAGGCCACTTCTGGAGGTCCTCTTCGAGTCGCTCGTTGTCCTCGCGATCAGCCGAAGTGAGCTCGCGCGCGAGCGCGTCGTAGTTGGTCTCCGGGCTGAAGTACTTCAGCTCGCGGGCGACCTTGGTGTGCTTTGCCTTCTGACGGCCGCGCCCCATTGGCTTGACCCCCTCACGATTCCTGCCCGAAGCTCGCCGACTGGGCGACCGGGATTGACCAACTAAGGACCTTTGAAAACTAACTGCCGAGTTTAGCATGGCGCGCTGTCGGCAATTCCGACCGCAACGTATGGTGCCCTCAGGGGAAGCCGATAGCCTGATGCCGTGAGCAGTGTTCCGACCCGAGCATCCGTCGTCGTGATCGGGGCAGGGCAGGCGGGGCTCTCGGTCGCGTACTACCTACAGCGGCTCGGACTCGAGGCGGGGGACGGCTTCGTCGTGCTCGACCGCGGACCCGGCAGGGGCGGCGCATGGCAGCACCGCTGGGAGGGCCTGCGGATCGGCGTCGCCCACCGCATCAACGACCTTCCTGGCCTCGACGAGCTGGGGCTGAGTTTCGACACGGCCGACCGGCAGCGCCCGGCTCGCGACGTCGTCGCCGAGTACTACGCGGCATACGAGCAGCACTATGGGCTCGGCGTCGTGCGGCCGGCCATCGTGCGCAGCGTCTTCAACCGCGGCATCGACCTCGTCGTGGAATGGGCGGATGCCACGGGGGACTCCCGCGAGATCACCACCCAGGTCGTCGTCAACGCGACGGGCACGTGGGGTTCCCCGTTCCGCCCCTGGTATCCCGGGCGCGACCTCTTCGAGGGGGAACAGGTCGACACGACCACCTACCGCGCGGCGAAGGACTTCGCGGGCAAACGCGTCGTCGTGGTCGGGGGCGGCACCTCGGCGATCGGCTTCATGCTTGAACTCGAGCACGTGGCATCCGAGCTCACGTGGGCGAGCCGGCGCGGCATCGAGTTCCGCGAGGAGGGCGAGCTGAACCTCGAAGACCGGCGGCACGCCGTCGCGATCCAGGATGCCGCGGCTCGCGAGGGGCGCGCCCTGCCGAGCATCGTGAGCGGCACGGGGGTGCCCCGCACCCGTCGCATCCAGTCGGCCGTGGACCGCGGCCTGCTCGTGCCGAAGCCCATGTTCTCGTCGATCGAGCCGAACGGCGTGCGCTGGGACGACGGAACCTTCGTGGAGGCGGACGTGCTGCTCTGGGCGACGGGATTCCGGCCCGAACTGCGCCACCTCGCGTCGCTGCGGCTGCGTGAGAAGGAGGGCGGCGTGACGGTCGGCAACGGGTCGTCGTGGAAGGACCCGCGCATCTTCTTCGCGGGTTACGGCCCGCAGGCGTCGACGATCGGCGCGAACCGGGCCGGCCGCACGATCGCGCGCCAGGTGATGCGGCAGCTCGCGGAGAGTTGAACGCGGCACGTCCCGTTGCTGAGGGGCGCGATATTCGGGTTCCCGGGGCGCCTGAAGGTGAATACGACGCCCCTCGCGCGGTCGAGGAGTAGCGTTCGGGCATGAGACTCATGCTGCTCACGGCCGGGAGCCGTGGCGACGTCGAGCCCTTCGCGGCACTGGCCCGGCACGCGGCATCCGCGGGTCATGAGGTGTTCCTTGGGGTGCCTGACAACTCGGGGGTCGAGCTACCGCCGGTCTCCCGGGTGCCGCTCGATGTCGACTTCTCGCAGCTCGTCGCCGACCAGGGCGTCTCGGCAGTCGCGGCGGCGCGGGCCTTCGGTTCCGTCATCCGTCCGGCGATGGGGCGGATGCTCGGGGCGGCGGTTCGGGCCGTGCTCGACGTGCGCCCCGACGCCGTCGTGTACCACCCGAAGCTGCTGACGGCGGCGGCCGCGGCATCCGCCGTTGGGGCCGTGCCGATCGTGGTCGAGACGGTGCCGACGCTGACGCCGAGCCGGGCGTTCCCCATGCCGGGCACGGTCTCGCGGAGCCTCGGGCCGCTCAACCGAGTCACCTATCGGGCGGGCGGCGCGGCCGCGGGGCTCTTCCGACGTGAGATCGCTGAGGCGCTGGCCCCGCTCGGGCGACCGGCGTCACCGGAGCCGTCGGCGTCGCTCATCCCCGTGAGTCCCGTGCTGCTGGAGCGGCCCGCCGACTGGCCCGCGACGACAACGATCACGGGGGCGTGGGTCGCGCCGTCGGAGGAGTCCGGAGTTGACGACGAGCTCTCCGCGTTCCTCGAAGGGGGCCCGCTCCTCTACGCGGGCTTCGGCTCGATGGCGGCGGGGGATCCCGTGGCCCGGGCGAGCGCGGTGATCGCGGCCGCCCGCGCGGCCGGGCTTCGGGCGCTCATCGCGACCGGGTGGGGCGGGCTGGAGGTGCCGCCCGGCGCTCGGGGAGACGATGTGTTCGCCGTCGAATCGGCGCCGCACGCCCGGGTGCTGCCCTCCGCCGCCGTTGCGATCCACCACGGCGGCGCGGGCACCGCCCACGCGGTCGTGCGCGCGGGGGTCCCCTCCGTCGTGGTGCCCTTCATCGCCGACCAACCGTTCTGGGCGCGCCAGCTCCACGAGCGCGGGCTCGCGGCGGCCCCCATCCCTGCGCGGCGGGTCACGGCGGAGCGACTCGCGCACGCGATCGCCGCCGCCCGCGACCTGCAACCCGCGACGACGGCTGCCGCGGAGACCATGCGACATGAGCACGGCACGGCCCGCGCGCTCGAGATCATCGAGGCAGAAGCATCCGACGCCTGAGCCCTGAACGCGTGGGCAGGGCCCCCTACGAGCGCGACGGCCCCGCGCCGATCGACCACACCCGCGGCGGGGTCGCCCCGTTCACGAGGTAATCGCCGACGATGCGCGCCTTGAACACCCACGGGTTGTGGCTTGCGGCGGTGCGCGCGTTGCGCCAGTGGCGGTCGAGGTTGCGCTTGGTGCTCACCCCGGAGGCGGCGAGAGCGTCGAAGATGTCGGATGTCGCGCGGGTCGCAAGCTCCGTCAGCACGACCTGGGCCTGCGCGGTCTCAAGCTCGGCGAGGTCGTTGCGCCGCTCATCCTCGACATCGTCACCCAGGAAGGCGCCCTCGTAGGCGAGCTGCAGTGCGCGGGCGGCGCGTTCGACGGTCGCCTCCGCGGCGTAGGCCTTCGCGCTCACCTCGCCCACGACCTGCAGGATCTGCGGGTCGGCCGCGAAGGAGTCGGCGTTGCCGTGGGAGAAGATCCGGGTGCGGCTGCGCACCTCGTGAGCGATCTCGCGCTCCGCGGCGGAGATGCTGCCCGCAAGCACGGCGAGCAGCACGGCCTGGTAGAAGGCGGTCTGGTACTTGAAGCGCGTGTCGAAGGGGATGACGTCTTCGGCCTTCACGACAGCATTCACGAAGGTGCTCGTGCCGGATCCCGTGGTCTGTTGGCCGAAACCGTCCCAGTCGTCGCCGTGCGTCACTCCGGGCTGGTGGGCGTTGACGACCGCGATGACCTTGGTGCCGTCGGGTAGCTGCGCGAAGGTGTCGATCCAGTCGGCGAAGATGCTCCCCGTCGAGTAGTACTTGGTGCCATTGACGTGCAACTCGCTCCCGTCGCCGCCCTCGATCGGCGTCACCTTGGTGATGACGTCGCCGATCTTCACGGTGCCGACCTCCGTCCACGAGTTGCCCGCGATCTCGCCCGCCACGAAACGAGCGAGCCACACATCGCGCTGGGCCCCGGATGCCACGAGCCGGTCCTCCACGAAGGCGAAGTGCCCGCGCAGCGCCTGAGGGATGTTCGAGTCTGCCGCGGCGAGCTCCGTGAGCAGCCGGAAGAGCTGCGGCAGGGACGCCCCGAAGCCGCCGTCGGCAACCGGCACGCGCAGGGCGCCGAAGCCCGCCTGCGCGAGTTCGCGGATCTCGTCGTAGGGGAGGCGGTGGTCCTGCTCCCGGGCGGAGGCGCCCTCCGCGATGCGGGCGAAGATCGGGCGGAAGCGTGACGCGAGCGTCTCGTAGTCGGGCTCGGCCGTGACATCCGTAGGTGTGCTGGTGATGGTCATGATGATGCCTTTCGTGGGGAGTTGCGGTTATGCGGGGGTGGGGAGCGCGTCGGGGAGGGCGGCGCGACGGCGTGACGTCGCCGCTGTGATGCCGGCCGCACCGGCGAAGAGGGCGACGATGACGAGAAGGGCGATGACCGCATTCGTGCCGCCCGTCGGCCAGTTGTCGGTGAGGCCGAAGAGAGCCGGCACGGTCGTGGTGAGCTGGCTCGTCAGGATGAGCGACCATGCCGTGAAGGTCGTCAGTCGCGACCACCCGAGGCCGAGGAGGAGGAAGAAGAGGGTCCAGAGCGTGGCCCACGCGAGCCAGAGCACGCTCAGCACGGGGTCGGTCGCGAGGTTCGCGCCGGAGTAGACGAGCCCCAGGGCGGCGACGAGCCCGCAGAACCAGCCGAGGCCTATCGAGCCGAGATCGAGCAGAGCGTTGAGGCCGACGTAGAGGTAGGTGAGCCCGAAGAGGAACACGCCGCTGACCGCCAGGAGGGCGGCCGGGTTGCCGCCCGCCGCGACCGCGACGAGGGTCGCGAGCACAAGCTGCGTGGAACCGATGAGCACGTTGAAGAAGCCGCTGTCGCGACCGGGGATGCGCCCGAGGAGGGCGAGGCCGTTGATGAGCAGGGCGGCGCCGGAGAGGATGAGGCAGATGAGGGACATGGGCGCTGACGCTAATCCGCTCGCGGCCGCTTCGCAGGAATCTGACGTCCCGTGACTCCGCGTGACGGACTGTGACGCGTGGTCGTTGACGCAGGTGTGCGCCCGGAGGACCTTAGAAGTTCAGCGAGTGAGCACGAACGCGACCGCGGCGGTACCCACTCCGAGCACGAGGTTGCCCGCGACGCTCGCTGCGGCCCGGGCCGCCTTGCCGTCGAGCACGAGCTGCACCGTCTCGACCGCGAAGGTGCTGTAGGTGGTGAGCCCGCCCGCAAACCCTGTCAGCAAGACCAGGCGGATGCCCGGCTCAAGCCCCTCGCCGAGCCCGAGCACGACGCCCCCGAGCGCTGAACCCACAACGTTCACGACGAGCACCGCCCACGGGAACCGCGGCTGGGGCCCTTGCGCGAGGGAGACTCCGTAGCGCAGCAGCGCGCCGAGCCCGCCCGCGAGCATGACGGCGAGGGCGAGGGTGAGCGTCATCGGGGCGCCCCCATCCGCAGGCCCACAGCGGCGGCACCCAGGCCGAGCAGCAGGGTCGCCGCGAGGTAGGCGGCGGCGAGCATCCACTCGCCTGTCGTGCCCATGTCCACGAGCGAGACGGCGACCGCCGAGAAGGTCGTGAAGGAGCCCAGCAGGCCCGGCCCGAGGCCCGCACGCGCCCACGGCTTGAGCGAGCCCCAATGCTGCGCGACGAGGAAGGCGAGCGCGAAGGAGCCGACCGAGTTCACGAGGAGCGTCGAGACGGGAAAGTCGGCGAGCGGCAGCACCAGGTCGATGCCGAGCCGGAGGCCTGTGCCGAGCATCCCGCCGACAGCGACTGCCGCGAACTCTCGCCACCCTGCCCCAGAAGCCACGGGCCGAGACTATCCCAGGCGCGGAATAGACTGCGGGCGTGGGGAAGAAGCGGATGTGGCTGTGGGCCGTCGCCGCGCTCGGCGTCGTCGTGCTCGGCTTCGTGGCCGCGCTCGTCGTGCCCATCCTCACCCACCGCGACCAGGGCCAGTCGCAGCTCGTCGAGAGCGACGAGGAGTGGCCGCTCGAGGCGACCGCCGTCGGCGACGACGGGCGCACCCGCACGATCGACGTGCACCCGGTCGAGCCGGGCGGCGTCATCGACACGAGCGCCCTGCGCGAGGGCGACCGGATTGTGGTCAGCGGGAGCGGCTTCGACACCGCCCGTGGCATCTACGTGGCCATCTGCAAGATCCCGGATGCCGGTGAAAAGCCGGGCCCATGCCTCGGTGGCGTGCCCTCGACGGAAGCGGAGGAGCAGGTCGAGGGTTCCGTGCAGTTCGCCCCCAGCAACTGGATCAACGACGACTGGGCGTGGAAACTCTTTGGCGCCCGCGGCTACGACGACGTCGACACCGGCACCTTTACCGCCTACCTCGAGGTGCCCTCCCCCGTCGGCGAAGAGATCGACTGCCGGGTCGACGCCTGCGCGATCACTACCCGCAACGACCACACGGCGGCCAGCGACCGCGTGCAGGATGTGCTGATCCCGGTCGGATTCGTCGAGTAGCGGGAGCTCGCGACATCCGCTTGACCTTGACGTAACGTCAACCCCTAACGTGGCCTGCGACGAGGGGAGATGCCCATGGAATGGTCGATCAACGAGATCGCCAAGGTTGCCGGAACGACGAGCCGCACGCTCCGCCACTACGACGACATCGGCCTGCTGCCGCCGACCCGCATCGCCGCCAACGGCTACCGCCACTATGACGAGCGCGCGCTCATCCGGCTGCAGCGCATCCTGCTGCTCCGTGAGCTCGGGCTCGGCCTGGCCGCGATCGGCGAGGTGCTCGAGCGCCAGGCCGATGAGACGGATGCCCTCGCCACCCACCTGCAGCTGTTGCGGGAGGAGAGGAACCGCCTCGACCGGCAGATCGCTGCGATCGAGGCGACCATCACGAAGAGAAAGGGAGGTGAACAACTCATGGCAGAGGAGATGTTCGACGGCTTCGACCACACGCAGTACAAGGAGGAGGTCGAGGCGCGCTGGGGCAAGGATGCCTACGCATCGGGCGACCGCTGGTGGCGCACGCTGACGGATGCTGACAAGGCGGAGTTCCTGCAGCAGCAGAAGCAGATCCAGGCAGACTACGCTGCCGCGTTCGAAGCGGGCGAGCCTGCCGACGGCGACGTCGCGCAGGAGATCACGCGACGCCAGGTCGAGTGGATCCGCACTGGCTGGCAGGGACGCGAGGTTCCCGCCGAGGCGGTGCGGGGACTCGGGCAGATGTATGTGGATGACCCGCGCTTCGGTGCCAACTACGGCGGCGGAGAGGGTGCTGCGTACGTGCGCGACGCCATGGCTGCCTACGCCGACCGGATGTAACGGCCTCGCCGTGCGGGCTGCCTGAGCCCGCGGCATCCGGCATCGCCCTGCGGGGGTGCGCTTGTGCGCGCCCCCGCTTTTTCGTGCTTGCGATCCGAGTATTCAGCGTTACTATGTACTGGTACCAAGTAACGCTGAGTAGTGGAAGAGGTAGCGATGGGCAAGCAGGCCACGGAGATGCTCAAGGGAGTGCTCGAGGGCATTGTGCTCGCGATCCTGTCGAGGCGCCCCGCTTATGGCTACGAGATCACCGCCTGGCTCCGGGACCAGGGGTTCACCGACATCGCGGAGGGCACCATCTACGCGCTGCTGGTGAGGATCGAGCAGCGCGGCCTCGTCGACGTGGAGAAGGTGCCCTCCGAAAAGGGTCCGCCGCGCAAGGTCTACACGCTGGGCCCGCAGGGCCGGCAACAACTCGACGAGTTCTGGAGGACATGGAGCTTCCTCGCAGAACGACTGGAACAGCTCCACAACCCCAACGACGAAGGAGAGGCCACACAATGACCGCGAAATGGATCGAAGCCCTCACCGGCTCGCTCGAACAGAAGAAGCAGTACAAGCAGGCGATGGCGCGCATCGATGCCCTTCCCGAAGGCTATGCCACAGCGGCCAAGGCGCTGCACCGGTACTTCATGTACTACGGCGGCGTCACCGACGGGGACACGCTCGCGACGATGTTCGGCGACCTCGCCGACCTGTGGGAGCGGGCCGCAGTCGACGGTACTCCCGTGCGGGACATCGTCGGCGACGACCCCGTCGAGTTCGCGGAGACCTTCGCCCAGGCATACAGCGGCAAACGCTGGATCGACAAGGAGCGCGAGCGTCTGGTCAAGGCCATCGAGGATGCCGAGCGCGAGGAACACAAATGACCTCCGCTGCAGCCATCCGGGTGCGCGGCGTCGAGAAGACTTCGCGTAGCGACTACGGCAGCGGGTAGTACACGACCGCGAGGTCGGGGAGCCTGCCGTAGCCGTCGCGGGCGACAGTCTCGAGTGCCGCGATCGACGCCCAGAGGGCGATGGCCGCGAGGGCGAGGAGTGACGTGATCATGCGGAAGCTCCCGTCGGAGTGGGGCCCGTCACGGTGGGCACAGGCCGAGCCGTGGCATCCGCCGCCTTCTCTGGCACGCGGAGCAGGGGGATCGTCTTGCCGACCATGGGGCCGATGAAGAGGGCGAAGGCGAGGGTGCCGAAGCCGACGACGCCGCCGAGCAGCCAGCCGATCGTCAGCACGGTGCCCTCGATGCCCGTGCGGACCGCCCAGATGGGCCAGCCGGTGCGGCTGTGGATGCCCGTCATGAGGCCGTCGCGAGGGCCCGGGCCGAAGCGGGCGCCGATGTAGAGGCCGGTGGCGACAGCGAGCAGGGAAAGGCCGCCGGCGAAGAGGAGGATCTGCGCCCACAGCGCACCGGGCGCGGGGATGAAGAGCAGCCCGGCGTCGGCGGAGGGGCCGACGAGGAGGGCGTTGAGCAGGGTGCCGATGCCGGGCCGCTGACGGATGGGGATCCACAGGAGCAGCACAACCCCGGAGACGAGCACCGTGACGAGTCCGAAGCCGAGTGAGGTCTGCCGCGTGATGCCCTGGGAGAGCACGTCCCACGGTGTTGCTCCGAGCCCGGCGCGCAGCATCATCGCGATGGCGATTCCGTAGAGGAAGAGGCCGACGAGGAGCTGGGCGATGCGACGAGTCATAACAGATATCCAATTGGCTGATTGGCCTTAACTCAAGAGTCCAATCGGGCTACAGTGGCCTCGTGCCTTCGCTCTCTGCCCGCCAATTGGACGTGCTCCTCGGTGATTGGCGCTCTTCGCCCCTGCCTGCCTACTCGGCGCTCGCCGACCGCATCCGCCTCCTGATGCTCGACGGGCGCATCGTGACGGGCACACGGGTGCCCGCCGAGCGCGACCTCGCGACCCACCTCGGGGTGAGCCGCACGACCGTCACGGCGGCCTACGCGGAGCTGCGCGACGCGGGCTACCTCGAGAGCGTGCGCGGCTCCGGCAGTGTGGCGCGCCTCCCCGGGCGGGCGCCGGTCACGATCGAGCCCGAGGGGGAGGAGTTCCTGGACTTCAGCAAGGCAGCGATGCCGGCCCTCCCATGGCTGACGGATGCCGCATCCCGCGCCGTCGAGGACCTCCCCGCCTACCTCGGCGACTCCGGTTTCGACCTCATCGGGATCCCGCCCCTTCGCGAGGCCATCGCGGAGCTCTACCGGCGCCGCGGGCTGCCGACCTCGCCGGACCAGATCATGGTGACGATCGGTGCGCAGCACGCGATCGCCCTGCTCTCCCGCACCCTCATCGGGCGGGGCGACAGTGCCCTGCTCGAGGTTCCCACCTATCCGCACGCGGTCGAGGCGATGCGCGGCGCGGGGGCGCGCATCCTTCCCGTGAGTGTGACGGTGGAGGACGGCTGGGATGAGGCGGGGCTCGAGCAGGCGATCCGCCGCAGCAGCCCCGCCATGGGTTACCTCATGCCCGACTTCCACAACCCCACGGGCCGCACCATGCCGGCGTCATTGCGTGAGCGCACGGCGCAGCTCGCCGAGCGGCACGGCACACGGCTCATCGTCGACGAGACGATGGCGAGCATGGCGATCGACGAGGTGGAGCCCGAGCCGCCCTTCGCGGCGTTCGGCAACGCCGTGACCGTCGGGTCGGTCGGCAAGACGGTGTGGGGAGGCATCCGTGTCGGCTGGATCCGGGCGGAGCCCGCGCTCATTCAGCGTCTCTTCCGCAACCGCCACGCGGGCGACCTCGGCACGCCCATCATCGAGCAGCTCGTCGTCACCCACCTCCTCGCCGACTATGACCGCATCGTCGAGACGCGCCGCCGCCAGCTGCGTGCCGGCCGCGACCACATGCTGGGCCTGCTGCGCTCGCAGTTCCCGGAGTGGAAGGTTCCGGATGTCGCGGGCGGGCTCACCGCGTGGGTCAACCTCGGCGCTCCCGTCAGCTCCCAGCTGACGCTCGCCGCCCGCGCGGAGGGACTCCTCATCACGGCCGGCCCGCGTTTCGGCCTCGATGGGGCGTTCGAGCGATACCTCCGCGTGCCCTTCAGTTATTCGCCCGACGAGATGGATCGCGCGGTCGCCGCGCTCTCGCGAGCATGGGGCTCGCTCGCCCGCACCCCGATCGCGCAGCCGGAGGAGCTGTCGGTAGTCGTGTGAGGCTCTCGCGTCAGAATCGAGTTGCCCACTCTGCACCTTTCTGTGCCGCCACAAGCAGCAGAAGTGGGCAACTCGACTGACGTTAGGCGGCGGGGCGCCGCAGGGCGAGCAGCGCAGCCGCGACGGTGCCGATAGCGAGGGTGACCCCGATGATGAGCGCGCCGCCCTCCGGTCGCGTGATGGGCTGCCCGATGAGGGCCTGCCAGGTGACGAGGGCGGTCAGCCCCGCGTAGGCGACGGCGGCGATGGCCACGAGACGCCACCGCACGACAGCGGAGGCGAGCCGCGGCGTCCGCTTGCCCAGCAGTTCGAGGCCGAAGGCGAGGAGGGGGAGGGCCTGCAGGGCGTGCATCCCGACGAAGTGGGGAATGCGCAGGTCGCCGCCGACCGTGCTCCAGCCCAGGAGGGGGAGTCCGGGCCCCCCGTCGGCGAGCCCCACCGTGTGGGCGCCCACGATTCCCTGGAAGTTCTCGAGCTGCGTGGCCTGCGGTCCCGTCATGAGGAACGCGAGGGCGAGCCCGATGACGCCGATGATCGCGCCGGAGCGGATGGCGAGCGCCCGGGCTGGGTCGCCGAGGGGCGTGCGCAGCAGGGTCGCTGCGACGAAGAGCGAGATGACCCACACGGCGACGATCGAGATCGCCATGACGGCCCAGGCGGCCGTGTGCAACCCCGTCGATACGTTGAAGTGGCTCGTCTCGCCGGTGGCGGCGAAACCGGTGATGATGACCATCTCAATCGCGAGCGCGATCGTCGTTATGGTGCCGAGAAGGTGTGCCGCGCGGGTGAAACGCGTGAACTGGGAGATGAGCCATGCGAGGGTCAGCGCGTAGATCGCCGTCGACAGGGCGAACTTGAGCGGCTTCGCCCAGAGGGGCAGGCCCGTCACCTCGCGCGGATCGACGACGAGGCCGACGAGGCTCACGACCGCGAGCATGCCCATGAGGGCGGCGATGACGAGGAGTGGCCGATGCCAGCGTGCCCGCTCCTCCGGGTCGCTGGTCGTGCGAGGTGCCTGAACTGTCGCGGTCATCATGCGTCCTTCGGTTGGATGTCGGTGGGGGCCGTGATGGGGAAGCGTGAGGCCGAAGCATCCTCATGGGCCATGCGGCGGAGTCCCGAGAACAGCGAGTCCCCGAGCACCGTGCCGATCACGACGGTCTCCGCCATGGCGGGGCGTCCGGATGCGGCGGCGACCGCCTGCAGGTCTGCTGCGGCAACGCGTTCCGCCGCTTCCGCGTACACGTCGATCGTCGCGAGCAGGTCATCCCGCCCCAGTGCCCGGTAGTCGGACACGACCCGCGCCGCGAGCGCGCGGCCCGGGTTCTCGGCGGAGACGCACCATCTCCGTGCCGCGACGACCTCGTCGATGAGCTCCTCGGCTCCCGGGTCGGTGCTCGCGGAGGGAGTGGGCAGCGCCCGCGAGGCGATGGCTGCCGCGTAGCCGAAGTGGAGGCCCTCGTCATCGACGGCCGCGAGCACCTCGCGAGCCGAGGCGATGGAGAGGCCCGCGATGTCGATGAAGGCGCGGATCAGGCGTAGGCGCGCGACGTGCGCCTCCGAGTAGTCGGCCTGTGTCGCCGAGCTCTTCTCGCCAGCGGCCAGCATCCCTTCGCGCAGGTAGTACTTGATTGTCGCGACGGGGACGCCGCTGGCGGCACTGAGTTCGGAGATACGCACCTAGATAGTATGGCTATCGATAGTGGCGCTGTCTAGTGCGGGCAGTCCGATCTCTCAAGGACGCCGGGATGAAGGGCGGTGCGGGCTCGGCTCGCACCGTCCTGCTTCTTGCCTGTCGGCGGCCGACATGCAACAATCGACCTCCCTGTTGTCGACGATCGGAACGAATCGGTGAAGCTCCGCGGTGGTTCTCCCCGGCCCTAGCGCTGACGGACCCCCACCCGCGTAGCGAGGGGCACTCCGGTCGGCGCACACGCTGACAACAGGAGGCCCCCGTGGCTCATCACAACTCTGCCGTTTCATCGATCGACCTGCACGACCTCTCCTTCTCATGGCCCGACGGCTCGCCCGTCATCGCCTCCCTCACCGCCTCCTTCGGTCGCGGCCGCACCGGCATCGTCGGCCGCAACGGCGTCGGCAAGTCGACGCTGCTCCGCCTCATCGCGCGTGAGCTCGCGCCGACGTCCGGCACGGTGGTGACCCATGGCGTGGTCGGTTACCTGCGGCAGGATGTCGCGCTGGACGCGAATCGTTCCCTCGCCGAGGTACTCGGCGTGGCGCCCGTCCTCGAAGCGCTCCGTCGTCTTGAGGCGGGCGATGCCGACCCGGAGGCGTTCGACACGATCGGCGAGAGCTGGGATGTGGAGGAGCGCGCGATCGCCGAGCTCGCCGAACTCGGCTTCACGGGCGACCTCGAGACCCCCGGCGTGCTCGATCGCCCCGTGGCATCCTTCTCCGGCGGCGAGGTGATGATCGCCGGGCTCGCCCGAATGAGGCTTGAGGGCGCAACCCTCTCGCTCCTCGACGAACCCACCAACAACCTCGACCGCCGGGCGCGCGAGGCGCTCTTCGACGCCGTCCGCGCCTGGCGCGGCACGCTTCTCGTCGTAAGCCACGACCGCGAACTGCTCGACCTCATGGATGCCACGGCCGAACTGCGGCAGGGGGAGATCGCTCTCTTCGGCGGCACGTACAGCGAGTACGAGGAGTACCTGCGCGGCGAGCAGGACGCGGCCGAGCGGATGCTGCGTTCCGCCGAGCAGCGGCTCAGGGCCGAGCGTCGACAGCGCATCGAGGCGGAGGAGAAGCTTGCGCGTCGGGCGAAGTTCGCGAGGGCGACGCAGGAGCGCGGGGGACTGCCGAAGATCCTCGTGGGCCGGCGCAAGGCGAACGCCGAGGCATCCGCGGGTCGGCATCGGGGCGTGCAGGCGCAGCGGGTCGAGGGGGCGGAAGCCTCGGTGGAGGAGGCGGAGGCGCGCGTGCGCTCGGACACGAGCATCCGCATCTCGCTGCCGGAGACGCGCGTGCCGGCGGGCCGCACGGTGCTCGAGCTCGACGCGGAGCCGCGGCCCTTCGTGCTGCGCGGGCCTGAACGCGTCGCCCTACTCGGCGACAACGGGGCGGGCAAGACGACGCTGCTCTCCGCGATCGCGCGCGGGCCGGGTGAGGCTGGCTGCGTCGTGCGGCATCGTATCGGTGCCGTCGGGGTGCTGCCGCAGCGACTCGACATCCTCGACGACGACGCGAGCGTGCTCGACAATGTGCGGGCGGCCGCGCCGAACGCAGAACCCCGGGAACTGCGGGCCCAGTTGGCCCGCTTCCTCCTGCGCGGTGACGCGGTCGAACGGCCCGCGGCGGGGCTCTCGGGCGGTGAGCGATTCCGGGTCTGCCTCGCGCGCATCCTCCTCGCCGACCCTGCGCCGCAGCTCCTCCTGCTCGACGAGCCCACCAACAGCCTCGACCTCGAGAGCGTCGACGGGCTCGTCGACGCACTCGCCGGCTTTGAGGGCGCGCTCGTCGTGGTCAGTCACGATGAGCGCTTCCTCGAGCGACTGGGCATCACGGTGCGACTCGAGGTGCGCCGCGGCGAACCCCTGCGCGTCGCGCCGACGCGGGTTGAGTAGGCCCGCCAGGGCCGTATCGAAACCGCGAGTTCGGGCGGCCGGGTTTCGATACGCTCGCTGGCGCTCGCTACTCAACCCGCGGGGGTGGGCTCGCTGGCGCTCGCTACTCAACCCGCGGGTAGCGGGCTGTCAGCCTCGCGGGCGCCGAGACCTGAAATACTGGAAGCACCACAGCGACCCCGGGAGTGCCGTGCATCTGCTATCTGTCTTCAGCCTGCGCAACCGGGCGCTCATTGCGCTCGTCACGATCGTCGTGGCCGTGTTCGGCACGATCTCGTTGACGAGCCTCAAGCAGGAGCTCATCCCTTCCGTCTCGTTCCCGCAGCTGGTCGTCGTCACCCCCTACCCGGGGGCGGCACCCGAGGTCGTGAACGAGGATGTCAGCACCCCCATCGAGACGGCGATTCAGGGTGTCGCCGGCCTCGAGGGGACGACCGCGACATCCCGCACCAACATCTCGACCGTCTCGGCATCGTTCGAGTACGGCACCGACCTGGCGACCGCCGAACAGAAGGTCACGCAGGCGATCAACCGCATCTCCTCGACCCTGCCTGAGGATGTCGATCCGCAGGTGATCACGGGTTCCGTCGATGACCTGCCCGTGATTCAGATCGCGGTGACGAGCGACCTGGAGATCCGTGAGCTGAGCGCCTCCCTGGAGGCGTCGACCCTCAGCGACATCCAGTCTCTCGAGGGGGTGCGCGAGGCGAGCCTGCTCGGCACGATCGGCGAGCGGGTGACGATCACGCCCGACCGTGCGGCGCTCGCAGCGGTCGGCGCGAGCAACGCCGACATCACGGATGCCCTCGATGCCAACGGCGTACTGCTGCCGGCGGGCGACCTCACCGAGGGTGATCAGACCCTCTCCGTGCAGGCGGGCTCACGTCTGAGTTCGGTCGAGGAGATCGCGGCCTTGCCGCTCTCGGGGGTGCTGACGGATGCGGGCGAGGCCGTCACGATCGCCGATGTGGCGGATGTCGCGATCACCGACAACCCCGTCGAGGGCATCTCGCGCGTCAATGGGGAGCCCTCGCTGACGATCGCCGTCACCAAGACCCCGGCCGGCAACACGGTGGCGGTGTCGAACGCCGTGCAGGACGCGATCCCCGAACTGGAGGCGGCGATCGGCGAGGGCACCGAGTTCACCGTCGTGTTCGATCAGGCGCCCTTCATCGAGCAGTCGATCGAGTCGCTTGCGACGGAGGGTGTGCTGGGCCTCGTCTTCGCGGTGATTGTGATCCTCGTGTTCCTGCTGTCGATCCGGTCGACGCTGGTCACGGCGATCTCGATCCCGGCATCCGTGCTCATCACCTTCATCGGCATGCAGGCCTCCGGCTACACGCTCAACATCATCACGCTGGGTGCGCTCACGATCTCGGTCGGCCGTGTCGTGGACGACTCGATCGTCGTGATCGAGAACATCAAGCGGCACATCGGCCTGGGGGAGAACAAGCTCGAGGCGATCCAGTCCGCTGTGAAGGAGGTCGCCGTCGCGGTGACCTCGGCGACCGTCACGACGGTCGCGGTGTTCCTCCCGCTCGCGCTCGTGGGGGACATCACGGGTGAGCTGTTCCGCCCCTTCGCCCTCACGGTGACGATCGCGCTCGCCGCGTCGCTCTTGGTCTCGCTCACGATCGTGCCGGTGCTGGCGTACTGGTTCCTCGGCAACGAGAGCGAGGCATCCCGTCGCGAACGTAAGGCCCGCAAGAAGGGCGAACAGGCGGATGCTGCGCCTCCCGTCGAATACGTCGACACGAGCACGGCGGCACTCCAGGCGCTCACCCCCGGCGTGCCGGTGCCGTCGCGCCGCGCCCGCCGTGAGGCGGCGGCCGCGGCCGCGGCGCAGGCCGACGAGCTGGAGAAGCCGTCACGGCTGCAGCGGGGCTACCTGCCGGTCATCCGTTTCACTCTGAAGCGTCCGGCGCTGACGATCGGCGCGGCCGTGCTGGTGCTGTTGCTCACGGTGGCGATGCTGCCCTTCATGAAGACGAACTTCATCGGCGACAGCGGCCAGAACACGCTCACGGTGACTCAGGAGTTGGAGCTCGGCTCGAGCCTGGAGGCGCAGGACGAGGCTGCCATGCAAGTCGAGGAGGCTCTCTTCGGCGTCGAGGGCGTCGAGACGGTGCAACTGTCGCTCGGCTCCTCGGGGAGCTCCCTGCAGGCCGCGTTCGGCGGGGGCGGTGGCGCGACGTTCTCGATCACGACTGACCCGGATGCCGACCAGGAGCAGGTGCAGGCAGATGTTCGTGCCGCCATCACCGAGCTCGACGATGTGGGCGAGCTCTCGATCTCGACGTCGGGTTCGGGTTTCGCATCCAATGACATCGATGTCGACATTCAAGCGCCGGGTCAGGAGGCGCTGCGTGAGGCGACCGAGGCGGTGCTCGAGGAGGTGAGGGGCCTGGATGTCACGGCCGAGGCATCCAGCAATCTCTCTGTCTCGCAGCCCTACATCGCCGTCATCGTCGACCGCGAGGAGGCCGCGGAGCGTGGTCTCAGCGAGATCGCGGTGGGGGGAATCGTCTCTCAGGCGATGCTGCCGCGGGCAGTCGGCACGGTGGTCATCGACGACACCTCGCTCTCAATCTACATCGAGAACCCGACGGCGCCGGAGACGATCGAGGAGCTGCGCGACTTCCGCGTTCCCACGGCGGCGGGGCTCGTGCCACTGACGGCGATCGCGAGCGTCGAGGAGGTCGATGGGCCTGCGAGCATCACGACCATCCGCGGGGTCCGCTCGGCGACGGTGAGCGTGACGCCGAACGGGGATGATGTCGGCACGGCGTCGGCGACGATCCAAGCCGCGATCGACGAGCTGGACCTGCCGGCCGGCACCGAGGCGGAGCTGGGCGGCGTGACGGCACAGCAGGGTGATGCGTTCGAGCAGCTGGGAATCGCGCTGCTCGTGGCGATCCTCATCGTCTACGTGGTGATGGTGGCGACCTTCAAGAGCCTGCGCCAGCCGCTCCTGCTGCTGGTATCGGTGCCGTTCGCGGCGACGGGTGCGATCGCCCTGCAGGTTGCCACGGGCATCCCGCTCGGCGTGCCCTCACTCATCGGCGTGCTCATGCTTATCGGCATCGTCGTGACGAACGCAATCGTGCTCGTCGACCTCGTCAACCAGTACCGTGTGAAGGGGATGAGCGCGTACGACGCAGTCGTGCACGGCTCGAGTCGGAGGCTCCGCCCGATCCTCATGACGGCGCTCGCGACGATCTTCGCGCTTCTGCCCCTCGGCATCGGTTTGACGGGCCACGGCGGCTTCATCTCGCAGCCGCTCGCGATCGTCGTGATCGGTGGGCTCGTGTCGTCGACCCTGCTGACGCTTGTCGTGCTGCCCTCGCTCTACTACCTGGTCGAGGGTGCGAAGGAGCGGCGCGAAGCGAAGCGGGCGGCTGCAGCATCCGAGTCGCACGGGGCGCACGCCGCCGAGTAGGCCGCCGCTCGAGTAGCCCGCCGAGGGCTGAGGGCTGAGGGCTGAGGGCTGAGGGCTGAGGGCTCAGGCGGCGCGGTCGCGCCGCCGGTGCTGCGCGGCCAGCCGCACGGGCGTGTTGGCCGCTCCGTAGCCTTCGTACCCTCCTCGCCGCTCGACCACCTCAAGAAAGACCTGGCCTACCGCCTCCGTGTAGAAGTGCAGGAACTCGCCGTGCTCGTCGCGGTCATACAGCAGGTTCAGTCGTTGAAGGTCCTGCAGCACAGCTTCTTCAAGGGGGAAGCGCGCGGCGAGGTCGTCGTAGTAGTTCTGCGGGATCGGGAGGAACTCGAGCCCGCGCGCGCTCGCCTGTTCGGCCAGCGCCATGATGTCCTTGCACGCAAAGGCGACGTGCTGCGGGTGGATCGCGGGCTCGAGCATCGCCCCGGCAATCGGCGCCAAATTGAGAGCGAGCCGCACCTCGCCATCCTGCGTGCGCATTGCTTGGCTGCGAACGAGGCCCATGGGGGCTGCGACCTCCAGCGTCGGCTGGGGGTGCAGGCCCAAGACGCTCTCGTAGAAGAGGACGGCCTCGTCGAAGTGCTGCCACGGCTGGGCCAGATTGACGTGATCGATGCCGGTGATGAGGTCGTCCGCGCGCGCCGAGCGTGCGCCGCGGGCAAACTCTCCCGCCCAGGCGGGGGAGCCGTGGGTATCGACGCCGCTGAAGAAGACCTCGGAGGAATCTGGAGCTCTCACGCCGTGCAGCTCCTCCTCCCCTTCCTCCTGTTGGCGTGGCACGGGGCTGGCGTGCAGCGAGAGCGCGCGGGCGACGGAGGCAGGGGGTTCGGCGACGTCGAAGCCGAGTGCGGCGACGCTGGGCTCCCCAACGGCCGACTCGACCTCATTCACGATGATTCGGGCGTCGCCCTGTTGCCAGAGCTCGACGGGCTTGCTCCGATGCTGTCCCCGCTCCTCGAACCCGAGTTGCGTGAGCACGTCGCGAAGTCGGTGTGAGACGTCGGACCGCACTTCGACGAAGTTGAACCCCGTCGGCTCGGCGGGGGTGGGCAGGGTTGCGAGCTCGAGGTGGGAGACGAGGGGCGCGGGTCGAGAGGCCAGCCAGCGGGTTGCCCGGTCCTGCAGCCAGGTGAGGCTGCGCATCCCGTCGATTGCCGTGCGGAAGGGGTCGGACTGGCGGAACGTGTCGTTGAAGATCTCGAGCGAGACGGGGCCGTCGTAGCCCGTGCGGACGAGCTGTCCCATGAACGCGGCGAGGTCGAACTGCCCCTCGCCGGGGAAGACGCGGTGGTGCCGGCTCCAGGAGAGCACGTCGAGGGTGAGGAGGGGAGCGTCGGCGAGTTGTACGAAGAAGATCTTCTCTCCTCGCATCCGTCCGAGCGGCTCGAGTGCCCAGTTGCGCGAAAGGATGTGGAAGCTGTCGAGACACTGCCCCACCTGTGGGTGGTCAGCGGCCTCGACCAGCCAATTGACGTGCTCATAGTCGTTCACGTACCGACCCCAGGCGAGTGCCTCATAGGCGACCCGGACGCCGTGCGCGGCGGCGCGGTCGCCGATGCGGCGTAGCTGGTCGACGACCAGCAGGTCGTCATCGATCGTTGCGGTCGCCACGTTGCTGCACATGAGCACTGTGTCGATCCCGAGGCGGTTCATGAGGCGGAACTTCGCCTCGGCTCGGCGCAGGTTGCTCTCGAACTCGTCCTCTGTCACGCCCTCCATATCGCGCAGCGGCTGGTAGAGGTCGAGCGTGAGGCCGAGTTCGTGCGCGAGATCGCGGATCTGTTCTGGCGTGTGCGGTGAGACGATGAGGTCAGGTTCGAATATCTCCACACCGTCGAAGCCGGCGTCGGCGGATGCTGCGAGCTTCTGCTCGAGCGTGCCGCTGAGGCACACCGTCGCGATCGACGTGCGCATGCCGCTCATCGGTAGGACGCGATGAGTTCGGGCAGCCACATGACGATGTCCGGGAACAGCAGCAGCAGCCCCACGACGACGGCCTCGCAGAGGAGGAAGGGGGCCACGCCCCTGAAGACAGTCTCGAGTTTGATGCCCGTCACGCCCGAGATCACGAAGCAGTTCATGCCGACGGGTGGTGTGAGCAGCCCGATCTCAATCATCTTCACGAGGAGGATCGCGAACCACACCCCGTCGAACCCGAGTTCGATGACGGTGGGGTAGACGATCGGCACGACGATCACGACGACCGCGAGCGAGTCGAGGAACATCCCGAGCGGAATCATGAGGAGCAGGATCAGGATGACGACGACGATGGGCGCCACATCAAGCTCGGTCAGCATTCGCGAGAGGTCGTTGGGCACGCGGGCCGAGACGAGGAAGTAGGCGAAGATGGCGGCGCCGACCACGACCGCGAAGGCCATGCTGGTGACGGATGCCGCCTCCGCGAGCCCATCTCGGATGCGGGCCAGCACGGAGCGCACTCCAGAGCGGAAGTGCTCGGCGACCACGGCGATGGTCGCCACGACTGCGGCAACAGCGGCCGACTCGGAGAGGGTGGTGAGACCGGTGAAGATGCTCAGCACGACGACGGCGACGATGATCGCGAGCCAGGCGAGGCTGCGGAACTCCGAGAACAGGGAGTCACGCCGGCCCTCGGGTTCGTCGGTGCGTGCCCGAGAGCTCGTGGCGGGGCGCCCCGGGACGGCGACGGTCTCGCTGCCGTTCTGGGCGCCCACGGCGGCGAGCACCTCTTCGTTCTCGCTCACTCGACGGCCGTCGCGCCGCAGAAGGATGAGGGCGGTCACGACATAGGCGATGGCCGACAGGATGCCGGGAATGATGCCGGCAGCGAAGAGTGCGCTGATCGACTCGCCACTCATGATCGAGTAGAAGATCATGATGATGCTCGGCGGGATGAGGATGCCGAGCGTTGCACCGATGGCGACGATTCCGGTGGCGAGTTGGGCCGAGTAGCCGTGGCGGATCATCTGGTGCACGGAGATCTTGCCGAGGGTCGCGGCGGTGGCGACGCTCGAGCCGGAGACCGCGGCGAATCCGCCGCTTGCTCCAATCGTTGCGACCGCGAGACCACCCTTGAATCGCCCGGTCGCGCGATTGATCATCGAGTAGACGCGCTCTGGTATTCGAGCCTGGGTCGCCATGGCGCCGAGCATGATGTAGAGCGGGATGACGATGAGCGAGAACTTCGCGGTGGACTCGAAGGGCACGTTCGCGAGCACGCTGTCGGCGACCCGGAACGAGTGCAGCATGACGGAGCCGACGACTCCCGAGAGACCGAGGGCGAATGCCACCGGCACCTCAATCGCGAGCATGAGGAAGAAGAGCGCCAGTGTGATGACGACGATGAGTTCTGCCGACATCAGACAGTGCTCCCTTCGGTCGCGGCCTCAGCGCCGGATGGCGTGTGGCCTGTGAAGTAGACGAGCGACTTGGCCAGCATGACGACGGTCAGGAGGCTCGTGCCGAAGGCGACGAAGGCGCGCGACGGCCAGACGGGGAAGTTGAGGAGGCCGGTGCGGTACTCCCCACCGATGAAGGAGTCGATCGCTCTCTCGATGAGCTCAATGCTCATCCAGCCCAGGAACAGGCAGGCGAGTAGGAGCGCGACCCCGCGCAGGCGGTTGGCGACGGCGGGCCGCAGCCGGTCAGTCAGGAGAGTGACGCGGACGTGCGTGCCGTTCACCTCCGCCTGCGCGAGGCCGAGGAACACGGTCATCACAAGGCCGAGCTCGGCGATCTCGAAGAGCCCCCTGATGGAGCCCCCCGTGCTCGCCCGCATCACGACTTCCGCCGTGAGGAGTAGCGCGAGAGCCCCGCAGAGCACCGCCGAGACGATGGCGAACCATTTCGTCGCCGGCCGGAACACCCGGTTCCACAGTGTGACCATGATCAGCGTTTTCTATCGGGAGAGGCAGTACTCGACGGGAGCGACGTAGTCGCTCTCGGCGGTCGCGGTCTCGAGCTCGGCCAGGTAGTCCTCGTAGAAGGCGTCGACGTCTTCAGCCCCTGCGGCCTCGGCCTCGGACTTCCAGTCGTTGACGAGGGTGTCTCCCACGGCATCCGCCCACTTCTCGGCCTCGGCGTCAGACCACGTGCTGAGCTCGACGCCCTGCTCGGCCGCCTTGTCGCAGGTGGTGTCGAAGATCTCCTCGAGGTATTCACCCTCAAGGCCGCCCCAGACCTCCTGGCTCGCCTCCGTCATGATGTCCTGGATGTCGGACGGGAGTGACTGCCACACCTCGTCGTTCATGATCGCGACGACGTTGATGAAGGAGCCCGACTGGGTGTCGGTCATGTAGGGGGTGACCTCACCGAGGTTCCACTCGGTGATCGCCGACTCGAGGCCCGTCGACGACCAGGCGTCGATGACGCCGTTCTCGATCGACTCGTAGATCTCGCTCACCGCGATGGCCGACGGGTTGGCTCCCGCTATCTCGAGGGCCTTGAGCATGCGGGCGGTGCCGCGCACGGAGAGCCCGTCGAGGTCCTCGTAACTGTCGGCCTCGCTCGTCGTGCCGAGGATCGAGGTGGTCACGGGAGCGAAGTACAGCGGGCGCACACCCTCGGCCTCGAACTCGGAGGCGTAGGCCTCATTGTTCTCGAAGAGCGACATTGCGGTCTTGGTCTGCGCGACGGGGTCCTTCGCGACGAACGGAACCGTGACGACGTTTGCGAGGGGGAACTCCGCCGGGTGGAAGGCGGGCGAGGTGTACGCGATGTCGGCGCGGCCGTCCTTCGTGCAGGCGAGACCGTCCATCGTGGCGCAGAGCGATCCCGAGTAGAAGGGCTCGATCGTGACGCGACCGTCGGTCTCCTCCTCGACGATCTCGATCCAGCGGTCCATGGCCATGCTGTAGTAACCCTCGGGCGTCGTGTACGACGTCCAGGTGAGGTCGAAGGTCTCGCCGTCTGCGTTCCCGCCGGAGCCCGAGCATCCGGTGATCACCATTGCGGCTGCCGCCACCGCACCGACGGTGGCAAGGCGGCTTGCGCGCCTCGTGCGTGCTGTATTCACTGTGTTTCCTCTCGCTGTGGAGCTGACTCCAGACCCCTCTTTGGGCTGAAGCTGGTGGGATCGAGCGCTCGCCGGAGCTGCTCTATCCGGCTTTCGGAGAGACGCTCCTGCCGTTGCCGGAGCGTCGCCGTGTAGTTCTCGCGGGTCCGCAGAATGTGGGGCGCGAGGATAGGTTCGAGCTCGCTCGCCTGCCCCGAGTCGAAGATGTCGCGGATCGCCTTGTGGTCTTCGAAGGAGCGCAGCGGCTCTGCCTCCGTGTAGGCGGCGAGGTGTGTGCGGAGGGCGGCGACCTGAGCGAAGTTGAAGGTGTAGCTGTTCCACAGGTAGGAGTTGTCGCAGCCCTTGAAGAAGACCTCGTGGAAGGCCGTGTCCGCTCGACCGTAAGCGCGCATGTCGCGGTCGGCGATTGCCTGTTCCATCGTCTCCACCACCTGCGCGAGGGTCTTGGCCGACGCCGCTCGGGACCGCTCGAAGGCCCACAGCGCAGCCTGGCGCTCAAGCGTGACCCTGAATTCCGTGAGCTCTGCGATCTGCTCGACTGTGGGCTCGAAGACGTAGGTGCCGGCCTTGGGGCGGATCTGCACGAGTCCTCGTGCCTGCAGGAGCTGTAGGGCCTGCCGCACGGGCGTGCGGCTCACGTCGAGTGCATCCGCGATGGAGTCCTCCGACAGGGCCTGGCCGAGGTCCAGGGCGCCGGAGACGATGGCGTCCTGCAACTGGGTGGCCACGCGGTTCGCGAGGGAACCGGCGACGGCTTCCTGAGGCATCCGAGATTCCCTCCGAGAGATCGACCTTGATCGGCTTGCTGAGACTTGTATACACGAATCGAGCGCTTGATGTACACCTACAGACGCAAATCTTGTATACAAGAAGGGTGCCGGTCGGGCACGCAAGTCATCCAAAGGCGGAAATAGCAAGTGCAATCACTCACACACACGACCATTGCCATCACCGGATCCGGCCAAGGGATCGGCCTCGCCATGGCTCAGCGACTCGCGGCCCGGGGCGCCAACCTCGTGATCAGCGACATCGACGAGCAGAAGGCCGCGAGTGCTGCCGAGCAGCTCCGCGCATCCGGGGCGAAGTCGATTCATGTCCGCGCCGACGTCACCTCTGCCGAGGACTGCTCTGCCCTGGTCGCCGCCGCCGTCGAGGAGTTCGGGAGCCTGGAGACGATGATCTGCAACGCGGGCATCGTGCAGGTGAAGCCGTTCCTGGATGTCACAGCCGACGACTGGAACCGCACAATGAACGTCAACGTGACGGGGACGCTCCTCACCATGCAGGCAGCCGCCCGGCAGATGCTGACGCAGGAGCCGATCGCGGAGGGGCGACCCAAGGGCAAGATCATCACGATGGCGTCGATCGCCGGACGCTACGCTGCGGGTCCGATGGCGCCCATCATCCCGCACTACAGGGCAAGCAAGGCCGCCGTGATCAGCCTGACCCACAGTGCATCGGCGACGCTCGCTCCCCACATCACCGTCAACGCGATCTGCCCCGGGCTTGTCGAGACCGACATGTGGAAGCTCATCGACAAGGAGTGGTCGGCGGTTGCCGGCTGGGAGACCGGCACGGCGTGGAAGACGCGCACCTCCGCGGTCCCGCTCGGTCGACCGCAGACGAGTGAGGATGTCGCGGGCCTCGCCGAATTCCTGGTGTCGCCTGCATCCGACTACATGACGGGGCAGTCGATCAACATCGACGGCGGGCTCACGGTCGGCTGATCGAACCACCCAATCAAAGGAACGAAGGACCTTCAATGACGAATGCCGCGAAACTCCGCCGTCTGCTCGACCAGGGCGATCTCATCCAAGCGCCCGGCGCCGCGGACCCGCTGACAGCACGACTTGTCGAGGCTGCGGGGTTCCCCGCCGTCTACATGACGGGGTTCGGCGCCACCGCTGCCCGGCTGGGGAGTCCCGACATCGGTCTCCTCACCCAGACGGAGATGGCCGACCATGCGAGGAACATGACCCGCGCGGTCTCGATCCCCGTCGTCGCCGACGCCGACAATGGGTACGGCGGCCCGTCCAACATCGAGCGGACCGTCGACGAGTACATCCGGGCGGATGTCGCGGCCCTCCATCTCGAGGACCAGGAGAGCCCGAAGCGCTGCGGTCAGATGTCGGGCATCAAACTGATGGAATCGAGCACGGGTGCGCGCCACATCCGAGCGGCTGTCGAGGCACGCGGCGACCGAGATCTGCTGCTCATCGGGCGCACCGACGCGCTCGGCGTGGCCGGAGTGGACGAGGCGATTCGCCGCGCCGAGCTCTACCGCGAGGCGGGCGCCGACCTCGCGTTCATCGACGGGGTGAAGACGATCCGAGACCTGGAGGCCATCGGCGCGCGCCTCGAGGGGCCGAAGGTCGTCGCGATCGTCACGGGTAACGAAACCGAGTCGCTCAGCCCCTCCGACCTCAAGGACCTGGGGTTCTCGATCGTCTTCTACCCTCTCGACGCGCTCTTCGCTGCGACGCGAGCGGCCATCGACACCCTGGAAGCACTGCGTCAGGAGGGCTTCTCGGGGGCCTCCCAGAAGCTCAGCTACGCGGACTTCACTCGGCACGTGGGCATCGAGCACCACCAGCGACTGGATGACGCCTACGGCAGCTGACGCGGACCACCCCGGGTCGATCGGCCTGAGAGGCGGAGGGGGCTGCTACGCCCCCGAGTAGCGACCGCCCGTGAGGTCGAGCGTCTGCCCCGTCGTGTAGCTGCACTCCGGCGACAGCAGCCACGCGGCGAGTGCGGCGAACTCGGGCGGATAGCCGACTCGTCCCATGGGCACGCGGGAGAGCAGCATGGCATTGCGCTCGGGGCTGAGGTGCGCGAGGAGCGGGGTGTCGAACATCGACGGGGCGACGGCGTTGACGACGATCCCTTCGGGAGCGACCTCCTTCGCGACCGACTTCACGAGTGCGATGACGCCGGCCTTCGAGACCGAATAGGCCGTCATGGACGCGTTCCCCTCACGCCCCGCGATGGAGGAGAGCACCGCGATCCTGCCGTAGCGCTGCGCCTTCATGGTGGGCATGACGGCCTGGAGGCCGTAGAAGCAGGAGTCGAGGTTGATATTGAGGGTTCGAGTCCAGCCTTCGCGGGGGACATCCTCGACGAGAGCCTCGGGGCCCTGCGAGCCGTGGCCCATGAGCAGCCCGTCGATCCGGCCGTAGCGTTCGACGACCGTCGCGACGACCTGCGCCCAGCGCTCGGGGTCGGTCACGTCGAGCGCGAGCTCGGCGTGGTCATCCTCGAGCCTGTCCTCCGCGATGGCGATGTCGGTCTTGACGACGATGGCCCCCTCGGCGCGAAGCCGCTCTGTGGCGCTTCCGCCGAGTCCGCCCGCCCCGCCCGTGACGAGGATGACGCGACCATGGAACCTCCCGGGCCAGGGTGCTGCGCCCAGGCGCGGGTTGATCGAGTTGCTGAGGTCCATTACTTCTCCACTTTCACGGCCGGCGAGGTAGCCAGCGATTGGTCCACTGCGACGGCGACAGCGAGGCTCCGGAAGCCATCGCGGGCTGAGATGACGGGCTCGGCCTCGCCTCTGACTACGGCGGCAAGGTGCTCGAGTTGTGCGATGTAGGGGTTGGTGTCCCGCCGCTCGAGCGTGCGGGTGCGGATGGGCACCTGCCAGTGGTTGCCCTCCTCGTGTTCGTAGACGGTCAGCGAGGGGAGCGCGATGGATGCCTTGGTGCCCGAGATGAAGTAGGCGTCTCCGGGTGGGGGTGGGGGAAAGTAGGCGCCCGAACCAGAGGTGAGGTCCCAGTTCCAGGGAGAGGCGGCTGCGTCGCTGAAGGAGGCGGTGCCTATCGCCCCATTGCTGAAGCGGAAGAGGGCTCCGCCCGTGTCGGCGACCTCGAAGCCGCGGATCGCGGAGGATCCCATGGCTGTGACCGAGTCGATGTCGCCCACGAGGTAACGCATGACGTCGATGTCGTGAATGAGGTTGATGAGCACGGGCCCCCCGCCGACGCGCCGACGCCATTCGACCTCGAAGTACTCGTCGGGCTTGCGCCATGTGCTGAGCATCGCGACGGAGACGATCGTGCCGAGTCCGCCCTCCTCGATGAAGGCCTTCGCCGCAGCGATGTCGGGGGCGTAGCGACGCTGGTGCCCCACGAGCACAGGAACGGATGCTGCTTCCGCAGCTTCCAGGATGCGTCGCCCGTCCTCGAGTGAGTCGGCAATGGGCTTTTCCACGAGCACGACAATGCCGCGCGCGACGGCAGAGGTCGTGGCATCCGCGTGCATGACATTGGGCAGGGCGACGATGACGGCGTCGACGAGGCCCGAGTCAAGGAGGGCCTCATAGTCGGAGAAGTGCGGCACTCCGAGTTCTTCCGCGAGTGACTGCGCGGCGGGTGTCGGGTCGGCGATCGCCGCGAGTTCGACCCCGGATGCGATGCCGAGGTACTTGGCGTGTTCCTTGCCGATGAGGCCTGCTCCGATGAGTCCGACCCTGGTCTGCTTGTCCATCTCTTCCGCTCCGTTGCCGATTAGTGACGCGCTTGCTGTTGACGCACCAGCCGTTTATGGAATACCGTTCCACACGTTCCAAACTATAGTGGAACGCAATTCCAGATCCGAAGGTCACACCCCATGGTCAACGATGACAAGCCCGTGCAGCTCGGCGTTGCGCCCCTCAGCGCGATCACGACGCCGCCCGCCGAGTTCATCCGTGCTGCGCATGCCGCGGGCTTCAGCTCGGTGGGCCTTCGCCCCATGCAGGTCTCGGAGACGGACGCCCCGTTCCCCCTCGACCTGAGCTCCGCCGACTTCGCTGGTATCAAGCGGGCACTCGACGAGACAGGTCTCACGGTCGTAGACATCGAGGTGCTCTCGGTGACTCCCGAGCGCACGCGCGAGGAGTGGCTGCCCATGCTCGACGCGGGAGCCGCCCTCGGTGCCCGTCTCGTCAACATCGTGTGTGACGACCCCTCGCTATCCCGCTTCGTCGAGACGCTCAGCGCGATCACGGTAGACGCCCATGAGCGAGGGCTCGAGCCCGTCCTGGAGCCCGTCGCCTACCGCCCGCTCAACTCCTTCCCTCGGGCGGTGGAGATCGCTCGCGAGGTCGGTTGTGCGGTCGAGCTTGACGCCCTCCACTACCTGCGCACGGGGGCGGAGCTCTCGACGATTGCGGACAACGCCGACATCATCCCCATCCTGCAGCTCTGCGATGCGCCCGCAAGCATCGCGGAGCAGGCCGATGCGCTCCGCCCGCTCGCCTCGGATGGCTCCGACACGGCGCTCGCGATTGCCGAATCGCGCGCGCGCCGGCTCCTCCCGGGCGAAGGGGTGGTTCCCCTCACGGCGCTGCTCGACGCGCTCTCGCCCGAGGTTGCGGTGAGTGTCGAGATCCCCAATGTGCCGCTGCGGGGCGATTCATCGGCATCCGACTATCTCGCCGTGCTCCACCGCGCCGCGATGGAGTATCTCGCGACCCACACCCGTGCCCCCCAGCGCAGCGGGGCATGACCCCGTGACGACCCGACGACAAAGGAGCGAACGAATGTCCGGCATTCCCGCAGAGCCGGGGCCGCAGGCGGCCTCACGGCCCCCCGAGCCGCGCGTCTTGCGCGGGCTCGCGGCGGTCGAGATCGCGCTCGCCGTGCTCTTCCTCGCCCTCATCTTCCTTGGCGTCCTGTGGCAGGTGCTCGGGCGTTACGCCGCCGACCTCGCCTGGGCCGGCGCCGGCGAGATCGCCCGCTATTCACTCGTCGGGCTCACCTTCGTCATGGTCGGCTACCTGATCGCCCGCAACGGCCAGATCACGGTCTCCGTCATCGACACGATCGCGCGTGGCCGCGCCGCCATCGCGGTCAGGCTGATCTCGGCGGTGCTCCTCACCGCGATCTGCGCGCTTCTCGCCTACCAGGCCTGGGTGCTCGTGAGCACGGGCTTCGGCCGCACCACGACCGTGCTGCAGATCCCGCTCGGCTACCTCTACATCCTTCCCCTCATCGGTTTCGTCTCAGGCGTCATCAGCGCCATCGTCAGGATCTTCACGGCCAAGTACCCCGAGCCCGACCAGATCACCTTCGAAGAAGCCGAGGCAGAAGCATGACCATCGCCCTCATCGCGATTGCGATCCTCGTCCTGCTGTTCCTCCGGGTTCCCGTCGCCTTCGCGATCCTCGGGCCCTGCGCCGTCTACTTCATGGCCGAAGGCTACTCCCCGGGGCTTGCGCTCAAGACGGTCTTCGATGCCGTCAACAGCTTCCCGCTGCTCGCGGTGCCGCTCTTCATCTTCGTCGGCGTCGTCGCCAACAAGCTGGGCATCGCTGACCGGCTCTTCGAGTTCTGCCTCGCCGCCCTCTCCCGCGTGCGCGGCAACCTCGCCTACGTCAACGTCGCGACGAGTGTCGGTTTCTCCTGGATGAGTGGCTCCGCCCTCGCGGATGCTGCGGGGCTGGGCAAGGTGCAGGTGCCGGCCATGGTGCGCGCCGGGTACCCCTTCCGATTCGCGGCAGGCCTCACGGGGTCCTCGGCCCTCATCAGCCCCGTCATGCCGCCGAGCATCCCCGCCGTCATCTTCGCGGCGGTCGCGACGGTCTCGACGGGCGCGCTGTTCGCGGCATCCGTCATCCCCGCCGTCCTCATGGCTCTGGGTCTCGTCGTCTACATCGCGATTTGGGTGCGCAAGCAGCCGCAGCTGGCATCGGAGCCCTTCAGCGCGGCGCGCCTGGGACGGGCGACCCTGCGCGTGCTCGGCCCCCTCGGCGCACCGATCATCATCCTCGGCGGCATCATCGGCGGCGTCTTCACCCCGACCGAGGCGGCGGGCATCGCGGGTCTCTACATGATCGTGATCGGCCTCTTCATGCGCTCGGTGACTTTTAAGCTGCTGTGGGATGCCGCGAAGGAGACGGTGTTCCTCTGTGCGGGCATCATGATCATCATCGGCGCGGCCGGAATGCTCGGCCAGGTGCTTGCGCGGGAGCGCGTGGCGATAGCGGTCGCCGACTGGATGACGGGACTCACCGACAACCCCGTCGTGTTCCTCCTCCTACTCAACGTCATCCTCATCGTGCTGGGGATGATCGTGGAGGCGACCGCCGTCATCCTCGTGACAGTGCCGGTGCTCCTCCCTGTTGCCTTGAGCTTCGGAATCGACCCGATCCACTTCGGAGTTGTCATGATCCTCAACCTCATGATCGGGCTCCTGACGCCACCCGTCGGTGGCGTGCTCTACGTGCTGAGCTCCGTGACGGGAAGGCCGGTCGACGAGATCTTCCGCGGCATCCTGCCGTTCCTCGTTCCCATGGTCGCGGTGCTGTTGATCCTGACCTTCTTCCCCGACGTATCCCTGTTCCTGCCGAGACTTCTCGGCTTCTGACCCTGCACACAGCGCCGGGTGACCGGCACAATCACTAAGGAGAAAGACCATGACCATGAGCAAGAACTCGCGTCGCGGCACCGTTGCCGCGCTTGCGATGGGCTCTGCCGTCGCGATGCTGACCGGATGCGCGGCCGATGGCGGCAACGGTGAGGCCGGCGGAGACATCACCCTCTCCTTCGCCAGCAGCCAGGCGGAGTCGGTGCCCAACTACTTCTGCGGTATGGAGCTCTTCAAGGAGCGCATCGAGGAGCAGGACCTCGGCATCACGGTCGACCTGTTCCCCGCGAGCCAGCTCGGCCCCGACACGGAGCGCGTCGCCTCCCTGCAGTCCGGCGACCTCGACATGGACCTGCAGGAGGCAGGCCTCGCGACGGTCTACCCGCAGATCGGTGTGCTCGGCGCGGCCTACGTCTTCGACGACGTCGACCACGCCTTCGACTGGATCGACAACCACTCGGAAGACTTCCGTGAGGCGTTCAACGAGGCCAGCGACGTCACGATCATCGACGGCTGGTACTACGGTTCGCGCACCTTCAGCTCCAACGAGCCGATCTACGGACCCGATGACCTCGAGGGCATGACGATCCGCTTCCCCGACACCCCGCAGTACCTCGCCAACGCAGAGGCGCTCGGCGCCAACGCGGTCGCTGTCGCCTACGAGGAGATCTACGTCGCCCTCCAGCAGGGCATTGCGGATGGCCAGGAGAACCCCGTCGTCGGGACGAAGTCGGCGAGCTACGACGAGGTGCAGAACTACATCTCGCTCAACGAGCACCAGGTGAGCATTCACTGGGTCACGATCTCCGACGCGACCCTCGAGCGCATGAGCGAGGAGCAGCAGGAGGCCGTCTTCGAGACGGTGCGCGAGATCCGCGCCGAGAACCGCACCTGCGTGGAGGAGGAGACCGAGACCATCCTCGACGAGTGGCGCGCCAATGGCCCGCTCGAGGTTATCGAGCGTGACGAGGTGGACCGCGAGGCCTTCATCGAGAGCGCCGAGGAGTACTTCAACGAGTACTACACGGGCGAGGACCTCGAGTTCTACACCTCGATCCGCGAGACCGCGAACTGACGCACCCCCCACTGCTGAGGGGGACGCGGACAGCGTCCCCCTCAGCACCCCCTCCCTCATCGGCGTCGCACGCTGACGCCCCCCTCTCTCTCCCGGAGCACTCGATGAAGCCGATCAAGATCATCAACGGACCGAACCTCAATCTCCTCGGGCTGCGTGAACCGCACGTTTACGGCTCGGCCACCCTTTCCGATATCGAGGCGCTATGCACCGAGATTGCCAGCGACCTGGGCGTCGACTTCGAGTTCCACCAGAGCAACCACGAGGGCGTCATCATCGACCTCATCCAGGAGGCGCGAGAGCGCTGCTCCGGCATCATCCTCAACCCTGCGGGATTCACCTCGACCTCGATCGCGATTCTCGACGCACTGCTCGCGTCGGACCTTCCCATCATTGAGGTCCACATCACGAACATTCACCGGCGCGAGGAGTGGCGTCACCTCTCCTACGTCTCGAAGGCGGCCACGGCGATCATCGCGGGCGCAGGCCCGCAGGGCTACGAGTTGGCGCTGCGGCACATGTCCGCGCTCGTCGCCCGGTCCTGAGGGGCAGGGGTCGCCGTGAGCGTCGCGGGTGAGAGCTACCTTGTGGGGCTCATCGGGAGTGGCATCACGCACTCCCTCACTCCTCCCATGCATGAGCAGGAGGCCGACCGGCTGGGGCTGCGTTACTTGTATCGGCCGATCGATCTTGACGTGATCGACCGGGGCGGCGACCAGGTTGGATCGATTCTCGCCTGGGCGCGGGATCTCGGCTACTCGGCGTTCAACGTGACCTTCCCCTGCAAGCAAACCGTCATCGAGCATCTGGATGAGCTATCCGAATCCGCCGAGATGCTCGGCTCCGTCAATACCGTGCTGGTGCAGAACGGCGCCCTCGTGGGCCACAACACTGACCACTCGGGTTTCGCCTGGGGGCTAACCCGCGGGCTTCCCGAGGCCGACATGTCACGCGTTGTGCAGCTTGGCTCGGGGGGAGCGGGATCAGCGGTCGCCTATGCCCTCCTGAGCCGCGGCGCGCGCGAGCTCCGCATCGCCGACCTCGATGCCTCGCGGGCCGAACGTCTCGCTCAGGCGATGGCATCCGCATTCCCTGACCGCATCGTCGCGGCGCTCGACATGGCCGAGACCGCCTCGGCGATCGAGCAGGCGACGGGGCTCGTCAACACGACCCCCGTCGGCATGCACCACCACCCGGGTCTTCCGGTCCACGAGAGCGTGCTGCATCAGGGTCTCTGGGTCGCCGACGTCGTCTACCGGCCGCTGCGGACCCAGCTCGTGAACCTTGCCGAGGATCGCGGATGCCGCGTGCTCGACGGGGGGCACATGGCCGTCGGGCAGGCGATCGATACCTTTGAGCTCATTACGGGGCTCGCGCCAGACGCCCAGCGCATGCGTGCGCATTTCGACGACCTCATCGCGCACGGCCTGTGATGAAGCAGTCGATTGTTAGGGGAGTGATCGTGTGAAGACGAGCATCGCCACCGTATGTCTGAGCGGTTCGCTCGAGGACAAGCTGCACGCCTGTGCTCTTGCCGGCTTCGACGCTGTCGAGATCTTCGAGCAGGATCTCATCGTCTCGCCGCACTCGCCCGAGCGGATCCGCGACCTCGCGGCGCGCCTGGGCATCTCGCTCTCGCTCTATCAGCCCCTGCGCGACCTCGAGGGAGTCGAGCCGGACCTGTTCGCGCGGAACCTGCGATACGCGGAGGGCAAGTTTGGCCTCATGCGCCGCCTCGGCATCACAACGGTGCTCGTCTGCAGCAATGTCGCGACCGCAACCATCGACGACGACACGGTCATCGCCGGGCAGTTGCGCGAGCTGGGCCTCCTTGCCGAGCGCTACGACGTGCGTATCGCCTACGAGGCCCTCGCGTGGGGTCGCTACGTCAACGATTTCGAGCACGCCCAGCGGATCGTCGACGAGGTCGATCTCCCCAACGTCGGGCAATGCCTCGACAGCTTCCACATCCTCTCCCGTGACTGGGCGGTCGAACCGCTGGCCTCGCTGCCCGCCGAGAAGATCTTCTTCGTGCAGCTTGCGGACGCGCCCATCATGGAACTCGACGTGCTGTCGTGGAGCCGTCACTACCGAGTCTTCCCCGGCGAGGGCGGTTTCGACCTCGTCTCCTTCTTCGGTCACCTCCTCGCCGCTGGCTACGACGGACCTGTCTCGCTCGAGATCTTCAACGACACCTTCCGCCAGGCGGAGCCCTTCCGCACGGCGGTCGACGGCATGCGCAGCCTCGTCTGGTTGCAGGATGCCGCGTCCCGCTGGCTCGAGGAGCATCCGGGTGGTTCTCCGCGCATGAAGCTGCAGGCGCTGCCGCCCATCGAGCCGGTGACGGGGTTCAACTTCGTGGAGGTGCGTGCCGACGACTCCCACCAGGCACGCGATGTGCTGGCAAAGCTCGGCTTCGAGAACCGCGGCCGCCACCGCACCAAGGAGCACGTCGAACTCTGGCGGCAGGGTCACGCGCGCATCATCGTGAACGAGCAGCCTACGAGCGACAGGGAGCCTGCCGTCGCCGGGCTCGGTTTTGATGTCGAACATCCGCTCCGCGCCGCATCCAGAGCTCTGCGCTTGCGCGCGGAGGAGGTGCCGCGTCGGCAGGCGCTGGATGAGGAGGTGCTGCGAGCCGTCCGCGCGCCCGATTTCACGGAGGTGTTCTTCAGTCGGGTCGATGAAAGCGGCGCACCGCCCTGGTCGGTCGAGTTCGGCGACGAGGAGGCCGACGCGGGGGCGCTCCTGACTGCCATCGATCACGTGAACCTTGCCCAGCCCTGGCAACACTTCCACGAGGCCGTACTCTTCTACGAGAGCGTGCTCGGTCTCACTCCGCGGCAGGGCCTCGAGGTCGCCGCGCCCCTGGGCCTCATCCGTAGCCAGCCTCTCGAGAACGATCCCGCCGCCGTGCGCCTCGCGCTCAACGTGATTCCGGCGGGTCATGAGGGCGAGGCCGAGAACCTGGTCTATCCGCAACACGTCGCCTTCTCCTGCAGCGACATCGTGGCCTTCGCGGCGGAGTGTGAGGCGAGAGGGCTCGAGTTTCTGCCGATCCCGGAGAACTATTACGACGACCTCGGCCTCCGCTTCGATCTCGACGCGGAGTTCGTGCGCGAGTTGCGCGAGCATCATCTGCTCTTCGACAGGGACGAGTCTGGGGAGTTCCTGCACTTCTACACGGCCGCCGTCGGCAAGGTGTTCTTCGAGATCGTCCAACGACGCGGCAGCTACGACGGCTATGGGGCCCCCAACGCGGCCGTGCGACTGAGCGCACAGCACCGCGTGCGCCGCGGCCACACGCATGGGGGAGGTGCAGCATGAGCGCCGTCCTGCCGCGGGCTCTCGCCGTGCTCGAGCATCTCGTCGCCAAGCCCGACGGGGAGTTTCTGGGCGATGTCGCCGACGCCCTTGACATGCCTCGAAGCGCAACCCACCGCATCCTGAGCGAGCTCGTCGACCTGGGATACCTCGTGCAGCACCCCGTAGACGGGCGCTACTCATTGGGCTTGCGGATCGTGTCGCAGGCGCTGCGTCACCTCGCAAAGATCCCCCTCGTGGATCTCGCCAAGCCCACGCTGGATCGCCTCGCTGAACTGTCGGGGGAGCTTGCCCGCCTGAGCATCCCCGAGAACGGTTCGCTGCTGTGGATCGCCAAGACCCAGGGAGCGCGCTCGGGCCTGCGTTACGACCCGGATGCGGGGCGCGAGATCAAGCTCGCCCGCACCTCGAGCGGCCTCGCCTGGCTGTCGACGCTTCCCGAGCAGGAGGCCGTGCACTACATCGAGCGGCAGGGCTTCGACGATCTCGAGAACTACGGGCCCGACGGGGTGACCACCCTCGAGCAAGCGCTCGAAGTGGTCGCCCGAGTGCGAGAGGACGGCTACTGCTACACCGACTCGACCTTCGAACTCGGTACCGCGACGATTGCCGTTCCGATCGCCGAACCGGGACAGCGGGGCAGCGGTGTGCTGAGCATCGCCGGCCCGAGCGTGCGTCTCACGCTCGAGCGGGCGCTCACGATGGTGCCCCACCTCATCGATGCGGCCGAGGAGCTGGCGCATCTCGCGCCGCCGCCCCCACCGCCGCCCGCAGTGAAGGAGCCCAAGAGATGATGGACGAGACGACCGCCTACGACGCAATTGTCGTGGGGGCGGGGATGGCTGGCCTCGCTGCCGCCGGGACGCTCGTTGAGGAGGGTCGTTCCGTGCTCGTAGTCGAGCGGTTCGACGGGGATGGCGGGAGCACCGCCATGAGCGGCGGATGGTTCGCCTTCTCCGGAACCGAGGAGCAGGAGCGCGACGGGGTGAGCGATGATGCGGACACCTTCGTCGAGGACATGCGCTCGACGGGCGGTGGGCGCACCGACGAGCGCCTGCTGCGTGCCTATGTCGAGCGGCAGGACGATGCTTATCGCTGGCTCAAGTCTTTGGGCGCCCACTTCGGCATCGTCAAGATCAGCTCGGGGCAGTCGCGGGCCCGCAGTCACCATGTCGACATCCACGGGCTCACTCACCTTCTGCGCGAACGAATCGAGGGCAACGAGGGAGGCCGGATGCTGTCTCACAGTCGTGCGCGCAGCCTCCTGGTCGAGGATGGCCGCGTCGCGGGTGTCGAGGTCGACACCCCCGAAGGGACGCGGGAGTTTCAGGCGCGCGGCGGCGTCATCCTCGCGACGGGCGGCTTCAGCCGTTCGAGCGATCTGCTGGAGCGTTTCGCGCCAGAGCAGCTCGCGGGCATCCCCTACGGTGGTCGGGGCTGTGAGGGCGACGGCCTAGTGATGGCCTGGCGACAGGGGGCCGGTTTCCGCGATCTGGGTTACGTTGCGGGCACCTTCGGGTCGCATCCGCTCACGGGCGATGAGGAGCACGAGCTGCTGACGGCGTTCTACATGGGTGCCATCATCGTCAACCTCCACGGCCGTCGCTTCACTGATGAGTCCGCCTCCTACAAGACACTGGGGGCCCGTGCGCTCGAGCAGCCCGAGGGCCTGGGCTTCGAGATCTTCGACAGCATCGTGCGAGCCAAGTCGCTGCCCGGCGTGCCCCTCAACGACATAGACCACCTCGAGCAGAAGGGCCGCCTGTTCACGGCCGACACCCTCGAGGAGCTCGCCGACCTCGCGGGCATCGATAGTGACGGTCTCGTGCAGCAGGTCGCGGCCTACAACGAGGCGATCGCCTCTGGTGATCCCGACGAGTTCGGGCGCCGGGGTCTCGTGGGCGACGTGGGCGAGCTTGTGCCGGTGCAGCATCCACCCTTCTACGCCTACCCGGCCAAGACCCTGATGACCTCAACCTACGCGGGCCTCACGGTCACCCCCTCTGCGCGCGTGCTGCGGGTCGACGGAAGCGAGATCGAGGGTCTGTGGGCTGCCGGCGAGCTGGTTGGCGGATTCCACGGCACGGCCTATCTGACGGGCACCGCGCTCGCCAAGGCGCTCATCTTCGGCCGTGCCGCCGCGCAGGATCTCGTCGAGGCTCTCGCGCTTCCCGCGACGGTAACGGTGGCCTCGTGAGTGCCGTCACGATCATCACGGGCGCGGCGGGTGGCATCGGCCGAGCCGCGGCACGACGCCTCGCTCGGGACGCAGAGGGGCCAGCCCGGCTCGCGCTCGTCGGCCGGAGCGAGGAGAGCCTCGCCAAGCTCGCCGCCGAGCTGCGTTCGGAAGCCGCTGACATCATCACGATCGCTGCGGACCTCAGCACCGTCGACGACCCCGTCCGGGTCGTCGACGCGACGGTCGCTCACTTCGGTCGGCTCGATGCCGTCTTCAGCAATGCGGGCATCATGGGCGGCGCACGCCTGACCGAGTTGAGCGTCGAAGACTTCGACCTAGCTTTCGCGGTCAATACTCGCGCGACGTTCCTGCTCGCGAAGGCCGCGCATCCGCATCTCGCCCGCTCGCAGGGCGCGCTCGTCGTGACGGGCTCGATGGGCGGCAGCGCACCGATTCCCTTCGGTGCCTACAGCGCCACCAAGGCCGCCCTGCTCATGCTCGTGCGCATGCTCGCCCGCGAGTGGGGGCCGGACGGCATCCGGGTCAACGCGATCTCCCCCGGCATGATCATGACCCCCATGTCGCCGGCCGCGCACGACCCCGAGCTTCGCCGCGCGCGGGAGGGGCGCATCCCTCTCGGTCGCATGGGTGATCCCGACGACATCGCGGCCGTCGTCTCGTTTCTGCTTGGCCCGGATGCGCGCTACATCACAGGCGAGGACATCTCCGTCGACGGCGGCGTGCGGGCGAACTTCGCCCCCGGCGTCATCGGCACACTGTGATCCAGACCCCGAGGAGTCAGCATGATCAGGCATGTCGCAGTCTTCAGATTCATCCCCGAGTTCACGGAGGAGCAGCGGGACGAGTGGATCGCGCTCGTGCGCGACCTCGAAAACCACATCCCAGAGATCCGCGCCCTCAGCATTGGCAAGGACGTGCTCCACGGCCCGGCGTCGCACGAACTCGCGATCGTGGCGGACTTCGACAGTCTTGCCGACCTCGAGACCTACAGCACGCATCCTGCGCACCAGAAGGTGCTCGATGTCTCGGGGCCCGTGAAGGCGTCGCTGGCGGTCGTCGACTTCGAGATCTGAGCCTCGCGACGGACTCGGCGGGAGCCTGGTCGTGACGGCGGCACAGGGCGGGCGGATGCTCGCACTCATCGCGATCGTTGGCCTCGCCCTCAACATGCGGGCCGTGCTTTCCACCGTCTCGCCCATCGCAGCCGCGATCAACGAGGACATTCCGCTGACGACAGGATCGCTCGCCCTGCTGGGCGCGCTGCCGCCCATCATCTTCGCGGCCGTCGGGCTGCTCGTGCCCGCACTCGCCTCGTGGCTCGGCGGCACGAGACTGGCGCTCGTCGCGCTCGCGGCGATCGCGCTCGGCAACATCGGCCGCGGGGTGGCGGGCGATCTCAGCGTTCTGATTGGCTCGAGCGCCCTCGCCCTCGGAGGCATCGGCGTCGCCAATGTGCTGCTGCCTTCCCTCGTCAAGCGCTACTTTCCTGGTCGGATCGTGCCGGTCACCGCGGCGGCGATGGCGGCGATGGCGATCGGCACGGGCGTGCCCGCCGTCGTGGTTAATCCCCTCAGTGAGACGTGGGGTTGGAATGTCGCACTCGGGGTGTGGGGCCCCTTTGCGATCGTCGCCGCTGTCCCGTGGCTTCTCCTGTTGTTGCGCGGGCGTGATTCGCGAGACAGCCTCGGGGGCGCCGCGCCTACCGCGCCGACGGGGATGCGTCGCGTCGCACGCTCCCCGCTCGCGTGGGCGCTGCTTGCCGCATTCACGGTCGCGCAGTGGAACATCTACGCGATGTTCGCCTGGCTTCCTGTCGTGCTCGTCGACATTGCGGCAGTGACGCCGCAGACGGCCGGCATCATGCTGGGGATCTACGCGTTCATGGGCCTTATCGTGAGCCTGAGCCTGGGGGCGATCTCTCGACGCATGAGCGATCCGACTCCGTTCATCCACGTCGCGGTCGCGGCCTTCCTCGTCGGCTACGGCGGGCTCATCCTTGTGCCGACCGGCGCGCCATGGGCGTGGGTCGTGCTCGCGGGGATCGGGCCGACGATCATGCACGTCTGCCTCATGCTCGTGGGCCTGCGGTCGCGAACGCCGGAGGGTGCGGTGGCCCTGAGTTCGTTCATGCAGAGCTTCGGCTACGCCCTGGGCGCTGCAGGGCCCATCGCCTTCGGCGCGCTCCATGATGCTTCGGGGCGGTGGGATGTTCCGCTCGCCATCATGCTGCTGCTGGCCCTCATCGGCTCGGTCTCTGCCGTCGCCCTTCGTCGGCGCCGTTACGTGGAGGACGAGTGGGGCTGAGCTACAGCGCGCCGCGTAGGAACTCGACGATCTGTTCCCGCATGGCGGTCGGTTCAGAGGTGCCGAGCAGGCCGATCGAGTGAGCGATGCCGGGTACTTCGACGAGTGTCGCGGGCACGCCAGCGTCGGCGAGGGATGCCGCGAGTGAGCGGCCGTGCTCGACGGGGATGAACTCCTCCAGAGAGTGCCCGATGAAGAAGGGCGGGTCGCTCGGGTCGACGTGCGTCTGCGGTGTCGCGGCCTCGGCTGTCGCGCACGAGGAGTAGTTGGCGCAGCCGAGGTAGTCGAGCTGGGTGCGGTCGAAGCCTGCCGGCAGAGTGCCGAGGTCGAGGCCCGAACGCCTCAGGTCGGTGGGTGCGCTCAGCTCGACGACGGCCGCGACGCGGGAACCCGTGCCGAGGTTGCCCTCGCCCTCGGTTCCGAGCAGCGAGACGAGGTTGCCGCCGGCCGAGCCGCCGACGGCACCGATGAGCGCGGGGTCGTAGCCGTAGCGGGCCACCTGATCCGGATGCCGTGCCCACGCGACTGCAGCGCGGACATCCTCGATCGCGGCGGGGTAGGGCGCGGCAGGGGCCAGACGATAGTTCACGTTGAACACGACGAAACCCTCGGAGGCAAGCCACTCGCACGTGCTGCGCCACCACGTCGAGGCCTTGTCGCCCTCGCGCCAGCTCCCGCCGTGCACGAGGAGGAGTGCGCGGCGCGGGCCATTGTTGATCGTGCTGGCTGCGACATCCGTCAGCTCGCATATGTCGAGCAGTTGCGTGCCGCCCCCTCCCGCGGGGTAGGGCACGTCGTCGGTGACGGCAACACCCGGGTAGATCGGCACCGTGTCGAGGGCGGATGCGGGGCTCACGAGCGATGCATCGGCCGGGCTCGTGCAGCCCGCGAGGAGCAGGGCGGGCAGCATGAAGGCTGCGCTGAGCGCTGTGCCGTGACGGACGGACCCTCGGGTGCGGTGCATCGTGCGGATACTCTATGTGACAGCTGCGGCGCATCCGTTTTCAGGATTCGTGCGACTTTTTGTCAGGCGACGCCCCCGAGGAGGAAGGTTATCGGCGACAGGATGACGAGGATCACTGCGTTGGCCGCAAGCACCGCCACCATCGCGAAGCGCACGTCCGCACGCTCGGTGCCGCTGACCCGGTTGTCGTTCGCAATGGCGGAGGCGAGCGCGACGCGGGCCGGCGAGGAGATGACCGCCGCGCCGCCGCTCGCGTTCTGCGAGCCGAGGACCATCGCGGGGGAGGCGTCGATCGCCAGCGACACATGGCTGATCCCGGCGGAGAACATCGACGCGATCGCCGTGTTCGAGGCGGTCGTGTAGCCGCCGAGAAAGCCCATGAGCGGCACAACAAGGAGGAACCCCGTGCCAAGCATGGCGGCCCCGTCGGAGAGGGTCTCGGCCATGCCGTTTGCTGCGAGGAGCGCCCCGAGCACGATGAAGAGCACCGTCACAAGCCACACCGGCACGAAGAGCCGCAGGCCGCGCACGAGCCCCGTCGTGGCACCCTCTCGGTCGAGCCCCAGCAGGGCGGGGGTCACGACGGCGGTCACGAGAAGCCACAGGGCGGGGCTCGTCAGGACGGCGCTCGCTGCACCGAGCGGCACGAGGCTCGTGAATGCCGTCATCGAGAGCAGGGATGTCACGAGCAGGGCGTAGGGGAGAAGCGAACGCGTCGTCGCCCTGTCCATCGCGGGCATTCCGCCCCCGCGGATCCTCGCGAGCACGAGCAGCCACGCCGCCCCCGCGAGCGAGCTCAGGGCGCCGCTGAGCGGCACGCTGATCCAAAGGTTGGAAGCGAGGAGCACGAGCCACATCACGAGCGCTGTCGAGAGCACCTCGGGGCTGCGGCGCACCGCCACGCGCCAGCCCATGCCGACGATCGCGATGGTGGCGGCCATCACAAGCAGCACGGGGAGGTTGAAGAGCGCCGTCCAGATGCCGACCTCCCTGAAGTCCTCGCCGCCCAACTGCGACGAGACCAGCAGGCCGGGCGCGAGTGAGCCCCACGGTGCAACGACCATGCCGAGGAGCGCGATCGTCGCAGCGCGCGTCGCGCTCAGACCGATCTGAATGAGGAGGGGCGCCGCCACGATGATGCCGATGCCCCAGCCGATGAGGCTCTCCGCGAGGGGCCCGATCGTCAGGCCGATGAGCAGGAGTGCCCGCTCGCGGCCCTGCGCGGCGGCCTCCAGCCAGGCGCCAATGCGCGTCTGGGCGCCCGAGGCCGCGAGGGTCTCGGCGAGCAGCACGCCGCCGAGGATGATGAGGGATACGGCGAGCGTGATGGGCAGCAGTCGTCCGCCCGTGCTCTCGATCGCGTCCCAGGTGAGGGGAAAGCGGAACGAGAGCACGAGCGTCGCCGCGATCACCCCGATGACGACCGGTATGGGCTCCAGTCGGCACGCGAGCAGCACCGCGACGAGCACGATGGGCAGGGCCGCGAGGGCGAGGTCGATCAGGAGCATGGGTGGTGCAATCTGTGGGGTAGGGGCCCGGCCGCGGCGCCGGCGATCAGGGGAGGGCGCGAGGGTGTCAGCCCGGCGGCGGAGCGGTCGTACTGCGAAGCACGAGTTCGCCCGTCACCCGATGCGCCGTGACGCGATCACTCCCGTCGAGGAGGGTGAGGAGAGTGTCGATCGCGAGCTGGGCGGCACGGTCAGCCGGTCCGCTGACGCTGCTGAGAGGGGGACTGCACAGCTCGGCGCCCACGCTGTCGTCGTAGCCGATCACGCTCACGCCCCCCGGCACCTCGACGCCGTGTTCCCGCAGGCGGTTCACGATGCCGACTGCGAGGGCGTCATTGAACGCGACGACGGCGCTGGCACCGCTCGCCGCGATCACGTCGGCCGCGAGCCGCCCCTGTGCCGCCGTCGGAGTGTAGGGACCGATGCTGGTGAGGCGGATGCCGCGGCTCTCGGCCGCCCGCGCGAGGCTGTCTCGGCGGCGCGGCTGCGACCACGAGGCATCCGGACCGGCGACATACGTCACCTCACGGTGGCCGAGCGCCGCAAGATGCTCGATTGCCTGCACACTCCCGGCATCCGTGTCGATCGCGACGCTGCTGACGCCCTCGACCTCGCGGTTGAAGAGCACGAGAGTTGTCGTCTGTGCGAGTTCGAGCACCTCCTCGTCGGAGAGGTGACGCAGGGCAAGAATGTGCCCGCCCTCGCTGCGGGCCCAGCGCTTGGCATTCGCGCGCTCGAGGTCGCCGGAGTCATCGCTGAGGCTGAGCGTCATCGTGTAGCCCGCGAGTCGGGCCTGGCGCTCGGTCGAGCTCACGAAGCTGGCGAGGAAGGGGTTGTCGAGATCCTGCACCATGACCTCGATCGAGGGATGGCGACGCGCGAGCCGATATCCGAGCCGGCTCGCGGCGCTTGCGACGAGCTCCGCCGTCTCGGCGCTCACGCGTGAGGGGTCGGTCAGTGCGCGGGAGACGGTGGAGACGGCAACACCCGTCTCATCCGCGATGTCCTGCAGTCGCACGCGCATGTCTGCAACGCTACCGCAAATTTTGCACTGCGAAGAATGTCTCGCATAGTCGGCTTGCCTCGTGTAACGTAGGTAGGTCGGCTCTAGACAGCGCGAGTTCTCGCGTATGGGTTTGTAAGTCTTTCGGGCCGGTTCCCTCGCATCACCTACTCCTTGATGCCTGTGGGAAAAATCACGTATGTGAACGGTCCTGGTCAGAGACTGCCCGGGTTTCCTCAGTAGTTCAGCGCGATCTGCGCTGTGCCCTGCCATGCACTTGTTACAGCCCGGAAAGAATCATGCCCAAGAGCAACCCCAAGAACTTCGACGCCCCGCGAGCGAAGGGCGGCCCCAAGCCGGGCAGCCGCAGCCCGGGACACCGCGGCTACCGTGCCGAAGCAGCCCCGACCCGCGCTCCCAAGAAGCGCTGGACGGCGGATGACCGTGCCGTGCGCTCGGGCGACCGCCGCGCCTCCGACGACCGCCGTCCCGACTGGACCCCGCCTGCCGAGCGCCCCGCCAAGAAGCGCCCCTCCTACGGTGACCGCACGGAGCGTGCGCCGCGTCGTGATTTCGCTGACCGTGCGCCCCGTCGCGACTTCGACGAGCGGCCGCGCCGCGACTCTTACGACCGCGCGCCTCGTCGTGACTTCGACGATCGCGCGCCGCGTCGTGACTCCAACGACCGTCCGCGTCGCGACTCTAACGACCGCGCGCCTCGTCGTGACTTCGATGACCGTGCGCCGCGTCGCGATTTCAACGATCGCCCGCGCCGCAACTTCGAAGATCGCGCGCCGCGTCGCAACTTCGACGACCGTCCGCGTCGCTCCTTCGACGACCGTGCACCGCGCCGCGACTCCTCGGACTTCTACCCCAAGCGCGACGCCAAGCCCGCTTTCCAGCAGCAGGATGATGTCGTGCTCGAGCGCCTCGAGGCGCAGGTTGTGACGGCCGGCGAGGTCGAGGGCACGACGTTCCGCGATCTCGGTCTCGGCGACAACATCACCCGTCAGCTCGCGTCGATGGGGGCCGAGTCGCCCTTCCCGATCCAGGCAGCGACCATCCCGGTCGTGCTCGAGGGTCGCGACGTGCTGGGTCGCGGCCGCACCGGTTCCGGCAAGACGATCGCCTTCGGCGCGTCCGTCGTCGAGCGGCTCATGGAGAACAACGGTGGCAAGGGCCGCAAGCCGGGTCGTAAGCCCCGCGCGCTCATCCTGGCCCCCACCCGTGAGCTCGCGATGCAGATCGACCGCACCGTGCAGCCGATCGCGCGCAGCGTCGGCCTCTTCACGACGACGATCGTGGGCGGCGTGCCGCAGCACAAGCAGGTCATGTCGCTCCAGCGCGGCGTCGACATCGTGATCGCAACGCCGGGTCGCGTCGAGGACCTCATCGAGCAGGGCCGTCTCGACCTCAGCGAGGTGCGCGTGAGCGTGCTCGACGAGGCCGACCACATGTGCGACCTGGGGTTCCTCGAGCCCGTGCAGCGCATCCTGCGCGAGACGAGCGAGGGCGGCCAGAAGCTGCTCTTCTCGGCCACCCTCGACAAGGGTGTCGCGACGCTCGTCGACGAGTTCCTCGTGAACCCGTCGGTGCATGAGGTCGCGGGTGAGGATCAGGCGTCCTCGACGATCGACCACCGCGTGCTCCTGATCGAGCAGCGTGACAAGCGCGCCGTCATCGAGCAGCTCGCGGCGGGCGAGGGCAAGAAGCTCGTCTTCGCGCGCACCCGCGCCTTCGCGGAGGAACTCGCCGACATGCTCGACGACGCCGGCATCCCCGCGACGAGCCTTCACGGCGACCTCAACCAGGGCCGCCGCACGCGCAACCTGCAGCTGCTCACGAGCGGCCGGGTCAACGTGCTGGTGGCGACGGATGTCGCGGCTCGCGGCATCCACGTCGATGACATCTCGCTCGTGATCCAGGCCGACGCGCCCGACGAGTACAAGACCTACCTGCACCGCGCTGGCCGCACGGGTCGTGCCGGCAAGCAGGGCACGGTCGTGACGCTCGCGACGCGCAATCGACGTCGTCGCATCGACGAGCTCCTCGGCCGCGCCGAGATCGAGGCGAGCGTGCACCACGTCGCGCCCGGCGACGAGCTGCTCGACGAACTCGCCGCCGTCTAGCGCCCCTTCGCGGGGTGAGTAGCGCGGGTCGCTCGGCAGCAATCGCGCCAGCGCTTGCGCGAGCCGCGACCGTGCTTGCGAGGGAGGGCAGGGCCGTACCGAAACCCCGCACGCATCAACGGCTCCCGTGCCTCGATAAATCGAGGAGCGGGAGCCGTTCTGCATGAAGGCGCGGCTACGACTCCAGCGGTCGCAGTCGCTCGGGTATCGGAAACTCCACCGTGTGCTCCAGCAGCGGCACGTCAATGGCGCCCCAGTCCTCGCGCTTGACGCGGATCTCGTCCGTCGAGACCTCCGTGATGCGCACACAAAGCCATCTGCCGTCGTCGAGGAGTAGTTCGTAGGGTTCCGCGAGGTAGCCGATGCCCGTGGCATCCAATGTCTCTTCCGCGGTGAACCAGTCGACCACCCCGGTCAGTTCGCGGCCGAGCAAGTCGATTACTACAAAGCCCTCGCCCTCGGGGCGCATCCATCCGAGCCGCTCGCGGTCGCCGCGACGGTGTTCGATCCAGGTGGGGTCCACGGCCATGCGCTGACGTTAGCAGCTACGCGAGCGCGAGCATCCCCGCAGCCGTCACCGCGAGTGCCAGCCCCACCCACTGCAGCGCGGTCAGCCGCTCCCGCAGCACGATCGCCGCGAGGATGATCGTGCCCGCCGGGTACATCGCCGTCAGCACTGCCATGACGCTCAGCTCACCGAGTCGCAGCCCCAGCAGCAGGAGCGCGTTCGCGCCCGCGTCGAGCAGGCCGCACAACACCGCAAACTTCGCGCCCGCCACCCACGGGTGCGGGCCGTGCGTCTCCGCGACGACATCCGACGGTTGCGTGATGGGGGCGGATGCTGCGGCGCTCCTCCGCCGACGGGCGGCGACGATTGCGAGCACCGCCACCACGCAGAACATGACGGCGGAGTTGGTGGCACGGTTGGCGACGAGGGGCACGAGCCCCGAGTCATCCGGGGTCAGGTCGATCAGTACGAGGAAGGCGCCGATGAGCGCGCCCGAGGCGACCGCCATGGCGAGCGCGCGCACGGTGGGCCGTGCAGCATCCTTCTCGGGCACGAAGCCGACGAGCACGACCGCGACGAGCGCGAGGCCGAGCGCGGCATAGCCGAGCGGAGCGAGACGATCGCCGCTCGCGAGACCGACCGACATCGGCACGATCGCCGCGACGAGGGCGGTGAGCGGCGAGAGGATGCTCATGGGCCCGAGAGCGAGACAGGCGTAGAGCAGCACGAGGGCGCCCGCGCCGGTCACCCCGGAGAGGGCGCCGAAGAGCACGGCCTGCGCCGACCACTCGCCGCCGACGAGGGGGAGGGCCAGAAGCAGCACGATGAGACCGACGACAGCGGCGATCGCGGTCGCCCGGATGCTGCTGATGCGTCTCGAGGCGAGCCCGCCGAAGAAGTCGGCTGCACCGTAGCTGAGGGCGCCGGCGAGCCCGACGATGACGGTGAGCACCCGACCACGTTACTGGCTCGGCGGGAGCTGCCGTTGCGGCGGCCTTGGTTTCTGCGACGTGAACGCTCGATGACGACAACAAATGAGCACTTGGCGAATGTCGTAGGTCTCGATTACTTTCACCTTGTCCCCCAAAAAGGGGGTCTCAGCCTGCGTGTCTCGACGGCGAGACGCGCATGACATGGAGACGCACAAATGCAGAAGCCTGCCGACTCGGCCCCAGCACCGCGCAGAAGCAGAGGGGGTCGGCTCGCCGGCGTCGCCTCCCTCAGCGCCCTCACCCTTCTCCTCTCAGGCCTCAGCGCGACCAGCGCCGTCGCTGCCGAGGTCACCCATTCCATCGCCGAGGTGCAGGGCCCTGGAGCATCGACGCCTCTCGCGGGCCAGACGGTCACGGTAGAGGGGGTCGTCACGGCCGACTACCGCGGAGCATCCGGCTACCGTGGCATCGTCGTTCAGACGCAGGGTTCGGGTGGCGAGACGGATGCCACCTCTGCGGTCTCCGACGGCCTGTTCGTCTACCTCGGCAGCGCCAACCCGTCGGTCGAGATCGGCGATCTCGTACGCGTCACGGGCGAGGCAGGCGAGTACTTCGGCCAAACGCAGGTCAGCGCGACGTCAGTGGGAGCGACAGAGCTGGTCGAGGCCGGCGTCGAGATCCCCGCGGCCGCGCCCCTTCCCCCCTCCGTCGTCGGTGACGCACGGGAGGCCTTCGAGAACCAGCTGGTGGTCCCCACCGGCGACTACTACGTCTCTTCGAGCCACCAGCTCAGCAACTATGGAACGCTCTGGCTCAGCCCGGGGGCACCGGCGGTCAAGAGCACCGAGACGGCGGATGCCGGCCCTGAGGCAGACGCGATCGCGGCGGCCAACCGGGCCAGTCGCATCCTGCTCGACGACGGCTACAGCATCCAGGTAGGCAACAACTCTCACCCCGGCGAGCAGCCGTACTACATGGCGGAGCAGGTCGTACGTAACGGTGACGCTGTCAGCTTCCCCACCCCGTTCGTGCTGGCTTACGGCTTTGACGACTGGCGGCTGCAGCCGACGACACCGCTCACGGACGCCAGCCCGGATGAGAGCAAGCCTGTCTTCACGAGTGCCAACCCCCGCCCTGCTGAGGCACCCGCGGTCGGCGGCGACTTCCAGGTGGGCAGCTTCAACGTCTACAACTACTTCACGACGCTGCGTTCGGCGAATTCCGATGCCCGCGGTGCCACGACGGCCGCCGAGTTCGAGATCCAGAAGTCCAAGATCGTTGCAGCGATCAACGGTCTGGGTGCCGAGGTCGTCGTGCTTCAGGAGATCGAGAACTCGGTAAAGCTCGGCGAACCCGCCGACGAGGCGCTCGCAGACCTGGTTTCCGGGCTCAACGCGGCAGCCGGCGAGGGCACGTGGGACTACGTCGCAACGCCCTCCGAACTCGCCGACCCCTCCGTCACTGACTTCATCTCCAACGCGATCATCTTCAAGCCGGCCGCGGTAACAGAGGTAGGAGACAGCTTCACAGACCTCGACCCGGTCTGGGACATTGCTCGCAAGCCCATCGGGCAGACCTTCGAATCCGTCGACACGGGCAAGGTGTTCACTGTCATCGCCAACCACTTCAAGTCGAAGGGGGGCGACGGTGAGGAGCCCGCGGACGGCCAGGGCCAGTTCAACGCCGAGCGCGTCGCGATGGCGCAGCGACTCACCACGATCGTCGACGACATCGTCGCCGATCCACAGAAGTCGGAGGATGTGTTCCTCGTCGGAGACTTCAACGCCTACTCCGAAGAGGACCCGATCCAGGTCTTCACAGGTGCGGGCTACGTGGACCTCGTCGCCGACCGCACCGACGGCCAGTACACCTACACGTTCGACGGCGAACTCGGCTCCCTCGACCACATCGTCGCCACGCCCTCCCTCGCGGAGTACGTCACGGGTGCAGGCGTGTGGTCGATCAACTCGCCGGAGTGGGCGGAGCGCGGCTACTTCGGCGCGGCGGCCGAGGCGGGCACCGTCTACCGATCGAGCGATCATGACCCGATCGTGGTCGGTGTCAGTAGTGAGCTTGCCCCCGTTGAGATCGATATCCTCACGATCAACGACTTCCACGGTCGTCTCGGTGCCGCCGCCCAGCTGGGCGGCATGGTCGACGCCTACCGCGCCGAGAACCCCAACACCTCCTTCGTGAGCGCTGGCGACAACATCGGAGCCTCGACCTTCGACTCGTTCATTCAGAACGACCAGCCGACGATCGACGTGCTCAACGAGATCGGTCTCGACGCAAGCGCCCTCGGCAACCACGAGTTCGACAAGGGCCGCGCCGACGTCGATGAGCGCATCCTCGAGGAGGCCGACTGGCCCTATCTCGCGGCCAACCTCTACGACACCGAGACGGGCGAGCCCGCGTACGAGGAGTACTTCGTGCAGGAGCTCGGCGGCGTGCGCGTCGGTTACATCGGCGCCGTGACGGAAGCCCTGCCCGAGCTCGTCAGCCCCGCCGGCATCGAGACGATCGAGGTCCGCCCCGTCGTCGACGAGGTCAACCGCGTGGCGGAGGAGCTGAGCGACGGCGACGAGGCGAACGGTGAGGCGGATGTGCTCGTCCTCCTCGTTCACGAGGGTGCGGCCACCGCGGACATCTCCTCGTTGACGGATGACTCCGCCTTCGGCGAGATCGTCACGGGTGTCAGCCCCGAGATCGCCGCCATTCTCTCCGGTCACACGCACCTCGAGTACGCGCACGAGGTCGAGGTGCCCGGAATGGAGCAGCCGCGACTCGTCATCGGTGCCGGTGAGTACGGCGAGACCTACGGCCACGTCGACCTGACGGTCGACCCCGAGACGGGCGACATCGTCACCCTCAGCGGCGAGGTCCTCCCGCTCGAGGGCTTCGAGCCCGACCCGGAGGTCGCGGCGATCGTGGCCGAGGCGGAGGCGCTCGCCGACGAGCTCGGTTCCGTGAGCGTCGGGGAGATCGAGGAGTCGCTCTACCGGGCAGTCCAGTCGGATGGTTCCGAGAACCGAGGAGGCGAATCGACGCTCGGCAATTTCGTCGCCGACGTGCAGCTGTGGGCAGCGGAGCAGGCGGGCGCCCAGATCGCCTTCATGAACCCCGGCGGTCTCCGCGCCGACCTCGTCTACGAGTCGAGCGGCGAGGGTGACCCCGACGGCAACGTCACCTACGCAGAGGCGGCCGCGGTTCAGCCTTTCGCCAACACGCTCGTGACGATGGACCTCACGGGAGAGCAGATCCGGATGGTGCTGGAGGAGCAGTGGCAGCCCGAGGGGGCAAGCCGGCCCTTCCTCAAGCTCGGCGTGTCGGAGGGGCTCGTCTACACCTACGACCCCACGGCGCCGCAGGGCAGCCGCATCTCCTCGATCACGCTGAACGGCGAACCCCTCGACCCCGAGGCCAGCTACCGGGTCGTTGCGAACTCGTTCCTGGCGGCGGGCGGCGACAACTTCGCCACCCTCGCCGAGGGCGCCGATCGTGCCGACTCCGGTCGCATCGACCTGCAGGCGATGGTCGACTACTTCGAGCAGAACGAGGTCGTCGGCGTCGACCCAGCGCAGCGTTCGGTCGGGGTCGTCTTCTCCGAGCCCGGTCCCTACGCGACGGGGCAGCAGGTCACGCTCGAGCTGAGCTCGCTCCTCTTCAGCCGCGGCGTCACAACGGATGCCACGGTCGAGGTGTCGCTCGGCGGTGAGGTGCTCGGCACCGCCCCCATCGATCCGACAATCGTCGACACGACCGACGAGCAGGGTCGCGCATCCGTCACCTTCACGGTGCCGGCCGGGCTCTCCGGGCCGCAGTCGCTCCTCGTGACTGTGCCCGAGACGGGCACAAGCGTGACCGTGCCGATCGAGGTCGTGGCTGACCCGGATGAGGAGGCCATCGAGTCGAACAAGGAGCCCCGCATCACGGGTGCCGTGCGGGTCGGCAAGACGGTGAGCGTCAACGAGGGCCACTGGAGCGTCACCGACGTCGACTACTCCTACCAGTGGAACCGCGACGGCGAACCCATCGAGGGCGCGACCGGCGAGCGTTACCGCATCGTCGGGGCGGACGCCGGCAGCGATCTCACCGTCACCGTCACCGCGAGCGCGGAGGGTTACAGTGACGGCTCGGCCACCTCGGGCGAGCGCACCGTGAAGCCAGCACCGCGCGGCTTCTTCGGCGCGATCGCTGCCGCGATCGAAGACGCGCTCGACGAGCTCGCGAACCTGCTGGAGTGGCTCTTCGGTTAGGAGCAGTTTCGCTGCTTGAGTGGCGAAGCCTGCTCCGCTGATTGAGTAGCGAAGCGTACCGAAACCTCGACGACGGCCGGCTCCCCTGGTGGGGGCCGGCCGCCGCCGCTTTGCAGATCGCAAAGTGTCGCGGCCGGAGCGAGACTCAGCTGCGCCCTTCCGCAAACGCTGCAACCGCGTCAGCGACGAATCCTGCATACGGCGCATCAATGTGTGCGGCGGCATCGCTGAACGCCTGCGCCGCGCCGCTTCGAATCTCGTCCACCCGGTTCTCTGCCCACTCTTCATCGAGGGACAGCCTGCGTGCCGTAGCGACGAGCATCCGCTTGGAGATGGCGGCGAAGCGGTACTCGTCACCCACCTTCATCGCACTTCTGAGGGGGGCGGAGGCGCGGTAGGGCGCGTGAGTGCCGAGATCGTACAGGGGCGCCAGCTTCACGCTGCGCCGTTCCAGGAGGAGAGAGTAATTCTTGGCGTGAGCGTCCGTGCAGGCAGCCGAGACCGCGAAGACGAGCGCGCCGAAGAACTGCTCGCGAGCGCGTCTGCGTTCGTGCAGATCGGGAACAGAATCTCTGAAGAGATCAGCAATCGCGGCGACCCCGGGTCCGCCGTCGCCTTGATACTTCATCGCCGGGGGGACGGAGAGGGCCTGACAGAGGTCCTCCTGGTGCCGCCGTATCCATCGCCCGTCGACAACGCTGCGGTCGTAGCGGCGGCTCACGAAAACCCGGTGCCCCACCGGGGTCGTCAAGATTCCATGGTCAGCTACCGTGAGCCCTAGCCGTTCAGCGGCCGCCATCGTCACGTGCTCGTTGACGTCGTGGTCAGCATAGGGAGCCATCGCGGGTTTGAGTACGTGAGTGGTGGGTGTCGAGTCGCGTGGCACCCCCCAGGAACCGTCGTCGAATCGGAAGAGAGCGATCTTCGGCTGCGCTCCGGGCAGGCTCCAACGAGCTTCCATCCCCGTGCGCGAACCCCAGGTCGCGGCATTGTCGACGATGTCGGCGATGAGGTCAGCGAAGTCGTCGGTGCTGAGCCTCGCAATGTCTCCCTGGCGCGTTGCGGCGTCGCTCGAATCCTCCCCGGGTGGCAGAAGCTGGATGGCCCCTGCGGAGTCGCGGCCGATGTGGGTGAGGAGGGCGAAGGGGTTGGTGGATGTCTGGTATTCGGAGGCGAGTCTCGCGAGACGCGCCTCATTGTCCGGGAGTAGCCCTGCCAGGAACGGCATTATCGCGCGAGACGGATGCTTCGCTCGAGTGAGCGGCATGGAGAGCGACAAGGGTGTGGCGTCGGCTGACTGTCTGTAGTCCTCGTCGTAGGTGAAGGTCGTGTTGCCCTGCGGGCTCTGCGCCACCCTGCCGGCGAGGATGCCATCCATATACGCCAGCAGCTCTTTAGCGGGCATCGTCGTCCTCCACGTCGATCACGAGGTGAAGTGCGGTGAGCACATCCAATACCTTCGACAGTGGAACGGTCGATTTGCCGTGCTCGAAGCGCAGGAGCCATTCGCGTGTCACGGATGCGCGTTTTGCCAACTCCTGCTGTGTCAGGCCCATGTACTCGCGGCGATCGCGCACGAGGGCGCCCAGTTCTCGTCCAGTCCGCACCTTCATGGTTCCTCCTTAAAGTGCGCCGTCGCGCACCTTCCCCATTGTGCCCGACCGCGCACTTCTCGTAAAGTGCTCGCTCGCGCACATGGTGGGTGTGGGTGAGCACGAGGCCTTGCGCCAGCCCGTAACGTCTTTGTGCCGCACCCACCGCAAAGTTATGGTGAGTACTACCCGGTACCCACTCCTCCCTCCTAACGGAAGCAGCGTCTCATGGCCCGCATCTACGACAACGTCACCGACCTCATCGGCAACACCCCGCTCGTCCGCCTCAACAGAGTGACGGAGGGCGTGGGCGCGACCGTGCTTGCGAAGCTCGAGTTCTACAACCCGGCCAACAGCGTCAAGGACCGCATCGGCGCGGCGATCATCGACGCGGCGGAAAGCTCCGGAGCCCTCAAGCCGGGCGGCACCATCGTCGAGGGCACGAGCGGTAACACGGGGATCGCGCTCGCCATGGTCGGCGCGGCACGCGGCTACAAGGTGATCATCACGATGCCGGAGACGATGAGCAAGGAGCGCCGCGGCGTCATCCGCGCGTTTGGCGCCGAGATCGTGCTCACGCCCGGCTCCGAAGGCATGAAGGGCGCCGTTGCGAAGGCGCAGGAGATCGTCGCGGGCACGGAGAACGCGATCTGGGCCGACCAGTTCGGCAACCCCGCCAACCCCGCTGTGCACCGCGCGACGACGGGTGAGGAGATCTGGGCCGACACCGACGGCGAGGTCGACATCCTCGTTGCAGGCATCGGCACGGGTGGCACCATCACGGGCGCGGGCGGTCTCCTCAAGGAGCGCAAGCCGGGCATCCAGGTCATCGGCGTCGAGCCGATCGACTCGCCGATCCTCACGCAGGGCACGCCCGGCCCGCACAAGATCCAGGGCCTCGGTGCCAACTTCGTGCCCGACGTGCTCGACCGAGAGATCTACGACGAGATCATCGACGTCACGCTCGACGAGTCGCTTGATCTCGCACGCCGCCTCGCGACGGAGGAGGGCATCCTCACGGGCATCTCCTCGGGGGCCATCGTGAGCGCGGCCCTCCAGGTGGCGTCCCGCCCCGAGAACGCGGGCAAGACGGTCGTCGCCGTCGTCTGCGACTTCGGCGAGCGCTACCTCTCGACGATCCTGTTCGAGCACCTGCAGGACTGAGTGCCGCTTCTCGTTGCCATGCCCAAGGCCGGGCCCGGGATGATCCGGGTCCGGCCTTGCGTGTGGGCTGAGCCCGCAGCATCCGGGGTCGGCGTATGAGCGTCATCGGCCGCATCCGCGAGGATCTGGCGACCGCACGGCTGCGGGACCCCGCGGCGCGCAGCAACGCGGAAGTGTTCTGGCTGTACTCGGGTCTGCACGCCATCTGGTGGTACCGCATCGCCCACCGCCTGTGGGGGTGGCGCCGGTTCTTCCTCGCCCGCGCGGTGTCGCAGTGGGCCCGCTTCCTCACGGGGGTGGAGATCCATCCGGGCGCGACGATCGGGCGGCGCTTCTTCATCGACCATGGCATGGGGGTCGTGATCGGCGAGACGGCGATCATCGGCGACGACGTGATGCTGTACCACGGCGTCACCCTGGGCGGCCGGTCGTCGAAGCGCACCAAGCGGCATCCCACGCTCGGCAACCAGGTGACGATCGGGGCGGGCGCCGCAGTCCTCGGGCCGATCACGCTGGGGGACTGCTGCGTCGTGGGCGCGCATTCGGTCGTCTTGACGGATGCCCCGCCCCGCTCGCTGCTCGTCGGCAGCCCGGCGGTCCCGCGCCCACCCAAGCCGGAGCGGGAGTTCGACGCCCAGTTCTTCGACGACCCGGGCAGCTACTCGATCTAGCCTCGTAGGATCGACCCCGTGACCTTCGAGTATCACCGCCTGAATCGTTCGTGGCCGAAGTCCGCGTGGTGGAAGCCCCTCATCACCGGTCTCATCGCCTTCGTCTTCTACGCCGTGTTCACGCTGGCCCTCGCCGTGCCTGTCCTCGCGGCCGTCGTGTTCAGCGAGAACCCTCATCCCGCATTCGAGCGCCTTGTCGAAGAGGCGGTTATCGATACCTCAGACCCACTCATGCTCGCCTTCGCGCTCGTCTCGATCGCGCTCATGCTGCCGTCGATCATCCTGGCGACGCTCATCATGGGGCCGCGCCCGCTGGGTCTTCTCTCCTCGGTCGCGGGGCATCTGCGCTGGCGGTGGATGCTGCGGCTCCTCGGTCCCGTACTCGCGGTGTATCTCGCCGTGTTCTCGATCGGCTTCCTCCTTGTTCCGCTGCTCTCCGGGGGCGCCGCCGTCGTGCCGGAGTGGGGCGCGGATTCTCTCGCACTCATCGTCGTGGCGCTGCTGCTTGTTCCGGTGCAGGCGACGGCGGAGGAGTACGTGTTCCGCGGGTACCTCATGCAGACCATCGGCACGTGGTTGAAGCATCCGGCCTGGGCGATTCTCCTGCCGGTGCCGCTCTTCGTGGTGGGGCACATCTACGATGTGTGGGGCCTGCTGGATGTCGCGGTCTTCGGCATCTTCGCCGGCTGGATTACCTGGCGCACGGGCGGCCTCGAGGCGGCGATCGTGGCCCACGTTCTCAACAACACGCTCCTCTACCTGCTCAGTGCTGTCGGCGTCGTTGACGCCTCGACGACCGAGGGGAGCCCCGTCGGTGTTGCCATGACGGTGGTCATGGTGACGCTTTTCGGCTGGTGGGTCGTGGCCTTGCAGCGCCGTCACGGCATCGCGCGCACTCGTGAGATCGAGCGCGACCCCGCACCGGAGCTTGTGGATGCGCAACCGTAAAGTCCCGGTGGGCTTGTAGGAGTTGCACAGACGTGCCGCGGATGCGCGTGCTCGCGTTTATAGGCCGGTCACCGCGAACTTCGCGGGTGCGCGGGGGCGTGCCTAGCGTGGAATCCCACCCACCGTCTTGCCCGACTGACCCCCGGAGGACACCGTCATGGTCGACATCGCCAACAGCACTTCTGCCGTTCCCCCCACCGACGATGAGCGAGCGGGCGCTCTCGAGCGCCAGGTCGATGAGACCCTCGAGGCGACCTCGGCCGCGGCATCCGTCGAGGTCGACGCCCTGGGCCGCGTGCTGTTGGGTTCGTGGGCGGAGGTGCGTCTCGCGTCGCGAGAGGCAATGGAGGACCCGCAATTTCACCGCATCGACAACCTCACGAAGGAGGACCATCGCGAGCGCACTCTCGTGCAGCTGAAGGCCCTCGCCGACAGCGGTCGGGTGCACCGGGCCTTCCCGGAGGAGTTCGGCGGCCTCGGGGATCACGGCGGCAGCATCGTCTCCTTCGAGGAGCTGATCCTCGGCGACCCGTCGATGCAGATCAAGTCGGGCGTGCAGTGGGGCCTCTTCGGTTCGGCCGTGCTGCACCTCGGCACGGAGCACCACCACAGGACGTTCCTGCCGGGCATCATCAGCTTCGAGGTTCCCGGCATCTACGCCATGACGGAGACGGGTCATGGTTCGGATGTCGACGCGGTCGGCACGACGGCGACCTACGACGAGCAGACGGAGGAGTTCGTCGTCCACACGCCGTTCCGAGGTGCATGGAAGGACTACCTGGGCAATGCGGCGAAGCATGGCATCGCGGCCGTCGTCTTCGCGCAGCTCATCACGAAGGGTGTGAACCACGGCGTGCACGCGTTCTACGTGCCGGTGCGGGATGAGAACGGTGAGTACCTTCCGGGCATCGGCGGCGAGGATGATGGCTTCAAGGGTGGCCTCAACGGCATCGACAACGGTCGCCTGCACTTCACGAACGTGCGGATCCCACGCACCAACCTTCTGAACCGCTACGGGGATGTCGCGCCCGACGGCACCTACACGTCACCCATCGACAGCCCCGGGCGCCGCTTCTTCACAATGCTCGGCACTCTCGTGCAGGGTCGCGTCTCGCTCGATGGGGCGTCGACTCACGGCGCCGCGATGGGTCTTGCGATCGCGATCACCTACGGCAACCAGCGTCGCCAGTTCGCGGGCGGCGACGGGGAGGAACAGGTGCTGCTCGACTACGGTCGCCACCAGCGCCGCCTGATTCCCCGGCTCGCGACGACCTACGCGCAGTACTTCGCGCACGACGAGTTGCTGCAGCAGTTCGACGCCGTCTTCAGTGGGCGGGGTGACACCCCTGAGGCCCGTGAGGATCTCGAGACCCTCGCGGCGGCGCTCAAGCCGCTGTCGACCTGGCACGCCCTTGACACCCTGCAGGAGGCTCGCGAGGCGACGGGCGGCGCCGGCTTCCTCGCCGAGAACCGCATCACGGGGCTGCGCAGCGACCTCGACATCTATGCGACCTTCGAGGGCGACAACACGGTGCTCCTGCAGCTTGTCGCCAAGCGCCTGCTGGCCGACTATGCCAAGCAGTTCAAGGGGGCGGATGCGGGGAAGCTCGCCAAGTACGCGGTCGGCCAGGCGGCGGATCGGGTGTGGCACGACACGGGTCTGCGGCGCCTCGCGCAGACGGTGCGCGACTTCGGCTCGACGGCGCGCTCCGTCAGCGAGCTGCGTGACACGGAGGCGCAGCGCGAGCTGCTGACCGACCGGGTCGAGAGCATGGTGGCGGATGTCGCGCAGAAGCTGCGCCCCGCATCCAAGCTGCCCGCCGCCGCGGCACAGGCGCTCTTCAACCAGCACCAGAACGCCCTGATCGAGGCGGCGCGTGCGCACGCGGAGCTGCTGCAGTGGGAGGCGTTCACGCGCGGCCTGGAGAAGATCGAGGATGCGGGAACCCGTCAGGTGCTCTCGTGGCTGCACGACGTATTCGGGCTCGGCCTGATCGAGAAGCACCTGGCCTGGTATCTCATGAATGGTCGCCTCTCCCCGCAGCGCGCCCAGGCGGTGACGGCCTACATCGATCGGCTCGTCGCCCGCCTGCGCCCGCACGCGCAGGACCTGGTCGACGCCTTCGGCTTCAAGGACGTGCACCTGCGGGCGAGGATCGCATCGGGCGCCGAGCAGGAGCGTCAGGATGAGGCTCGCAACTACTACGCCGGGCTCCGCGCCTCGGGCGACGCCCCGGTGCACGAGAAGGACCTGCGCAAGAAGCGCTGAGCCTCCTATTCCGCCTCCTGCATTCATGGAAGAGCGGATGTCGGTGGCCGGGTCTATTCTCGGCCGCATGGAAGGCATCCGGGGCAAAGTCCTCTTCGACACGGCGACGACGATCAACGGCTTCATCGCGGACGAGAACAACTCGCTCGCCTGGCTCTTCGCCGTCGAGGGCGGGGACCATCCCGACGAGGGGCTCTTCCCCTCGTCCGCGACGGTCATGGTGGAGGGCTCGACCACGTATGAGTGGTTGCTCGCGGAGTCGCAGCTGATCGAGCATCCGGAGAAGTGGGCGGAGTTCTACGGCGACAAGCCCGTCTTCGTGATGACGACGCGCCAGCTGCCGGTGCCCGAGGGGGCGGACGTGCGCTTCCGTTCGGGCGCGGTCACCGATGTCCTTCCGGAGCTGCGTGAGGCGGCGGGCGGCGGTGACATCTGGGTGGTCGGCGGCGGCGACCTCGCGGGGCAGTTCCTTGACGCGGGAGCGTTGGACGAGATCGCGATCTCGGTTGCGCCGGTTGCGCTCACGGGTGGGGCTCCACTCTTCCCGAGGCGGGTCGAGTCCGACCGGCTCCGTCTCGAGAGCGCGGAGAAGTTCGGGCAGTTCGCGCGACTCGTTTACTCGGTGCGCGGCCGCTGACCCTCCTCCACAACCGGCACGCGTTCGAGTTCTCGTTGCAGGCTCGTCGCCTGTCGGATGCCCCGACTAGCCTTGACGCATGACCCAGGTGAGCTCTCCCGACGCCGCCCTCGACGTGCTCGGCCGTGTCTTCGGTTACGAGGCCTTCCGCGGCGACCAGGCCGAGATCATCCGTCACGTCATCGGGGGCGGCGACGCTCTCGTGCTGATGCCGACGGGCGGCGGCAAGTCGCTCTGCTACCAGGTGCCCGCGCTGGTGCGCGCCGGCACGGGGGTCGTGGTCTCGCCGCTCATCGCGCTCATGCAGGACCAGGTGGATGCGCTTGCGGCCAACGGCGTGCGGGCGGAGTTCCTCAATTCCACGCAGAGCCTCGACGAGCGTCGGCGAGTGGAGGCGGCGCTGCTCGCAGGGGAGGTGGACCTCCTCTATCTCGCGCCCGAGCGGCTCGCCGTCGAGTCGACGGTTGCGCTCCTTGATCGCGCGCCCATCGCGCTCTTCGCGATCGACGAGGCGCACTGCGTCGCGCAGTGGGGCCACGACTTCCGCCCCGACTACCTGCGGCTGTCGATGCTGCACGAGCGCTGGCCGAGTGTTCCCCGCATCGCGCTCACGGCGACCGCGACTCCGCAGACGCACGCGGAGATCGCTCATCGCCTCCAACTGGAGGATGCTCGGCATTTCGTTGCCAGCTTCGACCGCCCCAACATCCAGTACCGCATCGTGCCGAAGGAGCAGCCGCACAAGCAACTGCTCGAGCTGATCCGCACCGAGCATCCGGGCGCGGCGGGCATCGTTTACTGCCTTTCCCGGGCATCCGTGGAGAAGACGGCTGAGCTGCTCGTCTCGAACGGCGTGCCCGCCCTCCCGTACCATGCGGGTCTCCCGGCGGAGGTGCGGGCCGCGAACCAGGCGCGATTCCTGCGCGAGGACGGGCTCGTCATGGTCGCCACGATCGCGTTCGGTATGGGCATCGACAAGCCGGATGTGCGCTTCGTCGCGCACCTCGACCTGCCGAAGTCGGTCGAGGGGTACTACCAGGAGACGGGGCGTGCAGGCCGCGATGGCCTGCCGTCGACCGCATGGCTCGCCTACGGGCTGCAGGATGTCGTGCAGCAGCGAAGGATGATCGACCAGTCGGAGGGTGACCTTGCACACCGGCGTCGGCTGAGTTCACACCTCGACGCCATGCTGGCGCTGTGCGAGACCGCGGGGTGTCGGCGGGTGCAGCTGCTCGCCTACTTCGGGCAGCCGAGTTCGCCCTGCGGCAACTGCGACACCTGCCTGTCGCCGCCCGAGACGTGGGATGGCACGGTGCCCGCGCAGAAGCTGCTCTCGACGATCGTGCGGCTCAAGCGTGAACGCAACCAGACCTTCGGAGCCGGCCACATCATCGACATCCTGCGGGGCAAACAGACGCCGCGTGCCCAGCAGAACGGGCACGAGGCTCTCGCCACGTGGGGCATCGGCGCGGACCTCAGCGACCAGCAGTGGCGGGGGGTCGTGCGACAGCTCCTCGCGCAGGGGCTGCTTGCGACGCAGGGTGACTACGGCATCCTGACCCTGACGGATGCTTCGGCGCAGGTGCTCTCGGGCGACCGTTCCGTCTCGCTCCGCACGGAGCCGGAGCGGGTAACCCGGCAGGCCTCCAAGACGAAGGCAGCCGCCGTCGACCTCGAGCCGGCCCAGCGGGAGCTCTTCGAGGCCCTCCGATCCTGGCGAGCTGCCCAGGCGCGGGAGCAGGGCGTGCCCGCCTACGTGGTGTTTGGGGATGCGACACTCCGGGCGATCGCGACGGCGCGACCTTCGACGCTGGGGGAGCTTGCCGGCATCAGCGGGGTGGGGCAGAAGAAGCTCGACACGTACGGTGAGCAGGTGCTCGCGATCGTCGGTGGAGGCACGCCGGCACGCGGCCCGGCTGTCTCGTCGTTCGAGCCTTCCGCGCAGGAGCTTGCCGACCAGGAGGAGCCACCCTTCTTCTTCGACGAGGAGCCTCCGCCGGAGGACTGGCGGTGACTCGCGCGGTCGAGATCGGCACGGAACGGTCGACGCTTCGCGGCTGGCGGTGCCAGGACTCGGGATGACGCGAGACGGCACCTTCGAGCATCCGGCCGGTCCCGTCGGGTACCCGCTGCGGCGGCGTGTGCTGTATCGCGTCGCGCCACTCGAGATGGCATGACTAGGCACGTGGGCAATGGCCGCGGTGAAGGCACCGCTGCGCGCGAACGATTGGGAGAGACGATGAGCAGACCGGAGATCAGCGCCGAGGCACTCCACGAGGTCGACCGGGTCTTCGCCCGGCAGCAGGCGACGGGCGCGGCTCCGAGCGCCGCGTGGGGCGTCTTCGACGGGAGCGGGGTCGTCCACTGGGGCGCCGCCGGTGCTCTGAAAAGCGGTGCGACGCCCGGGCCCGCGACGGCATACCGGATCGCCTCCTGCACCAAGAGCTTCACGGCGGCCGCAATCCTCATTCTGCGCGATGAGGGCAAGCTCAAGCTCGACGACCCCGTCTCATCTCATGTGCCTGGCTTCTCCGCCGTCGCTCTCCCGACTGCGGACTCGCCCGAGGTCACACTTCGGATGCTGCTCACAATGTCGGCGGGCTTCCCCACCGACGACCCCTGGGCCGACCGGCAGGAGTCGATGACGCCCGCTGAGTTCGACACGCTCCTCTCGGCTGGCCTCTCATTCGACAGCGTCCCCGGCACCAGCTTCGCCTACTCCAACCTGGGCTACGCACTTCTCGGCCGCGTTATCGAGTCGGCTTCGGGCATGGGATACCGGGAGTTTGTACGAGAGCGGCTCCTCGAGCCGCTGGGGCTCTACGGCACGGCGTTCGAGGCCGGGCACTATCACGGTGAGGGTGCGGCGCAGGGAGCTCGCAACCTTGACGGCGAATGGGACTACCTGCCCTTCTCCGGGCCGGGAGCGTTCTCGCCCATCGGCGGGCTCTTCAGTACCGTGACCGACCTCTCCCGGTGGGCAGCGTGGCTTGCCTCCGCCTTCGACGCGGATGCCCGTGCCGAGAGCCCGGAACCTGCAGGGGTCGAGCACGCCGCGGCCGAGCACGTCGTAGCCGAGCACGCCGGCACCAAGCACGCCGAAGTGCTGAGTCGCGCAAGTCGACGTGAGATGCAGCAGGCGCAACGGATCGTGCTGGAGCGCTCCGAGCATCCGATGGGTTACGGTCTCGGTCTCTTCGTCGAGCACTATGAAAACCAGGGGCCCGTCGTGTCCCATTCGGGCGGGTACCCCGGGTGCTCGGCCCACATGCGCTGGTCGACGGAACTGGGCGTCGGGGTCGTCGCCTTCGAGAATGCGACGTTCTCGCGCGTGCCCCTGGCCGCCGTCGAGGCGTTCGACGGACTGCTGACGTCACTGCGGTCCTCCCGTCAGGGCGATCTCCTGGCGCGAGCGTGGCCGGAGACGCGCCTCGCGCAGGCGGAGGTCACGGCCCTGTTGCGAAACTGGTCAGACGAGACGGCGCGCACGCTGTTCACGCCCAACGTCGAACTCGACATGCCGTTTCCGCAGCGGCGGGAAGCGCTCGCGGCAGCGCTGAGGGCGATCGGCGGCCTCACGGAAGGCGCGCCCCGAGACGAAAAGTCGTCTGCACCCTCGCAGCTGAGCTGGACCGTGCCCGGCCGCTTGGGTGGCCTCCGCGCACACATCCAGCTGACGCCAGAGCTACCCCCGCGCGTGCAGAGCCTGCGGGTAGAGACGGTGGCGCCTGCCGCCGGGCCGATGCTGCGCTGAGAAAGGCACGAGCGTGGACGAACATGCCGAGGGAAGCATGGACGGCCTGAGAATCTGGAGTCGTGAAGTTCCTCAGTCGGCTGCTGCTCGCACCTCTCGCCCGGCTCATCTTCCGACCCCGGGTCGTCGGGCGGCGAAACGTTCCGAAGCGCGGCGGGGTTCTGCTCGCGAGTAACCACTTCGCGTTCATCGACAGCGTTGTCATCACACTTGTCGCCCCACGCTCGGTCTCATTCATGGCAAAGGCGGAATACTTCACGGGCCACGGTTTCCGCGGCCGCCTTTCGCGCGCATTCTTCCGCGGAGTGGGGGCGGTCCCCGTCGATAGGAGCTCATCCCGGGCCGCACAGGATGCGCTCGATGCGGGGCTGGACGTTCTTCGAGCGGGCGAGGCGTTCTCGATCTACCCGGAGGGCACGCGTTCGCGCGACGGCCGGCTGTACCGCGGTCGAACAGGCGTGGCCTGGCTCGCCCTCACAGCGGGGGTGCCCGTCGTGCCAGTCGCGCTCGCCGGCACCGACCGTCTTCAGCCGGGAGGTACTGGCCCGCTGCGCCCGGCCCGCGTGACGGTGCAGTTCGGCGAGCCGCTCGATCTCTCCGTGTACGGCCCGGCGACATCCGGTCGCGCCAGGCGCGAGGCGACGGATGCTGTCATGGCGGCCATTCACGAAATGTCCGGCCAGCAGCTGGCCGGCGAGTACAACGAACCGCCGCCCACGACCGTGCGTGAGCGTGCGGCTCGAGTGTTTCGGCGCGAGCGCGTCTGAGCCAGCGGCGCGCAGAAAAGCACAGGGCCGGGCGGTATGGAACCGCCCGGCCCTCGGCCTGCAGGGGAGCTCTACTGCGCGCGACGGTTGAGGGTCAGCACGCCCTTGGCCACAGCGTTCGCCGACTGCGCGAGCTTGGTGGTCGGGGGAACCAGCATGTTGCAGTTGAAACGTGAGTCGCCGAAGGTGTTGCCGCTGATGGTGAGGCCCTTGATGGCGCCCTTGCCCTTCTCGGCGACGTTGATGGTGCATCCACCGCCCGAGAGCTTGTTATTGCTGATGGTGAGGTTCGCGACGGTGCCGCGGTCCTGTGTCACCTGCACGGCGGCGTTGTAGGCGCCGCTGATGGTGTTGCCGGTGAGGCGGATGTTGCGTCCCTGCTGGATCTGGACGCTGTCGTCGTGAGAGGGGCCCCCGCCGTGGGTCGGGTCCTTGCTGTAGTGCAGGTTGTCGTGCAGCCAGGAGTCCGCGACCGTCACGTTGTCTCCGAAGATGTGGACGGCGTCGATGACGTGGTGGATGTTCACCCGGGTGAGGGTGAAGTCGTAGCCGTACACACCGTTCGTCAGGTGGCTGCGGTGCGTCGGCGCGATCTCCGAGTCGATGACTCGCAGGCCTGCTGAGGCTCCCGTTCCCGCGTAGAGAAGGACGGCGTTGCCTGTCGTGGCCCGACCGCGAATGATGCTGTTCTTGATCGTGACATTGGGTGCCTCGACGCGCACGAAGCCGCGGATGTCGAGGCCGTCGATCACGGCGCCGGGGGTCTTGACCGTGAGGTCGCCGTGGTGCACGGTGAGTTTCGTACCCTTGGGTACGCCCGTGGTCGACTCGCTCGCAGAAGCGGGCTTTTCGGCGGTAGCAGGCTTGGCGGTAGCAGGCTTGGCGGTAGCAGGCTTTGCCGGTGCCGGTGCCGGTGCCGGTGCCGGTGCGGGTGCGAGCTTTGCCGGTGCGGGTTTAGGTGCCACCGCATCCGGGGTCGCTGGCTTTGGGGCGTCGGTCGGGGCTGGGCTGCCGGTGCCGGTGCCGGTGCCGGCGGAAGCGGCGGCGCCGGAAGGGGCGGAGGTTGGCACCACCTTGAGGTCGTCGAAGCGCGTCGTGACAGGGCCGGTCGCTGAGCTGGAGATGTAGCTCTCGATGGCGAGGTTTCCCGCGGTCTGCAGGCCCGCCGTCGAGCTCGTCACGCTTGCCTGCCAGGTGCCGGGTTCTCGATCGGAGGCCGGCCACAGCTTCGCCCGGATGGTCGTCGGTGACGTGCCCGTCACTTGCATCCGGAGGTTCAGGGACGTGCCTGCGGCGTGTGTTACGTCTGGGATGGCCACCGACCGGAGTGCCGTGCCTCCCTGGCCGAGTTGGAGCAGCACCCCGCCGTCGGCGAGCAGCCTCACCCGTGCGCGGTAGTCGAGCGAGCCAGCCTGGCGACCGATGAAGGAGAGGTACTCGCCTCTCCCGGTGAGTGCCTTGTTGGTCGAGAACCGCACACGCAGGTCAATGTCGTCGGATGCCACGTCTGCGAGCGTCGCCCGCAGTGCCTGCCCGGGTCTGACCGACATGCGACCCGCGCCGCCCGCGACCCAATACCGGTTCTCCTGGCCCACGGTGCGCCACGCGCCTCCGAGGTCGCTCACGCCCCACCCCGAAGAGACAGAACGCGAGAAGGAGTCGGCTGCGGAGTGACGCTGCGATGCGGTTGCAGCATCCTTCTGCTGCGAGGAGGCGTTCGCGGGTGTCAACGCCGTCGCCCCGACGGCCGCGCCGCTGGAGAGAAGGATGCCCGTGACGGCAAGGGTGAAAAGGTGGCGCCAGCGGGCGCGGCGAAATGGGGGCATAGCACAGCTCTCTGCTCGGGTACGGACGGATGCAACAGGTGCCGTATGGGTCGGGTGACACCGGTTCTTGCCGGCACGAATCGGGAGCTGCGCGCGGCAGTCAGAGAGAGTACGCCTAGAACCTGTGTGTAACCCGAAAGGGGGGCAAATTGTTGTGAAAAATAGAGAAGGCCGCCCCGGAGATACCGGGACGGCCTTCTTGTGTTTCCGTTTTGCTCAGCTGTGTTGCAGCCCGAGGACTACTGGGCGCGGCGGTCGATGCGCACGATCGAGCCGTCGGCCTTCGTGTTGCCCTTCTGGTAGACGTCGGTCGTCGGCGGGTGGATCACCGAGCAGCCGAAGCGGGATCCGCCGAAGACGTTGTCGGTGATCTTGACGCCCATGATGGCGCCCTTTCCCTTCTCGGCGATGTTGACGGTGCAGCCGCCGCCGGCGATCCAGTTGTTGCTGAGTCGCACGTTGGAGACGGCGCCCTGGTCCTGCGTGATCATGAGGGCCGCGTTGTACGAGCCATCGATCTTGTTGTTGGCGATGACGATGTTCGATCCCTTCTGGATCTGGATGTTGTCGTCGTGGCTACCGTCCTCGTGGTACGGGTCGTTCGTGAAGTGCAGGTTGTTGTGAAGCCAGGAGTTCGCCACGGTCACGTTGTTGCCGAAGATGTGGACCGAGTCGATGACGTCGTGGATGTTCACGCGGTCGAGGGTGAAGTCCCATCCGTACACGCCGTTGGTGAGCGGCGTCTTGTAGGTCGGGGCGATCTCGGTGTTACGCACGACGAGGCCGGCCGATTTGCCTGTGCCCGCGTAGATCATGGTCGCGTTGCCGCTGGTCTGGCGTCCGCGCACGATCGAGTTCTTGATCGTGACGTTCTGGGCCTCGACGCGCACGAAGCCGCGAATGTCGAGGCCGTCGATGACCGTGCCGGCCGTCTTGATGACGAGATCGCCGTTGTGAACCTTGAGCTTGGTGCCCTGGGGAACGCCGGTCGTGGTGGCGCTGATGGTGCTACTGGTGCCGCTGGCGGCGGACGCGCTCTGCGCGGGTCCGGCGACGACGATGCCCGTCACCGCAACGGTTGCGGCGAGAACCGCGGCGACGATTCCACGACGGCGCGCGGAAATGCTGAGTGTAGACAAGGTGAAGCGATCTCCTGAGTAAAGAGGGGTGAGTGATGTAGAGGTGGCGCCAGACGAGGGGGTGGAAGCCGAATTCTCCACCCGTTCGGGGCCCAACAATCAGCATACGAACGAAAACTGAAGAAGTGCTGCAAGTAGTGCGTATACGAACTTTATACGTTGGCATACAAACTAACCGTGAGTCCGGCAGCCCGAATCACGCAGAAGAATCGGCGCTACCCCCGCAGCGCCGTCACCAGCCGCCTTCCCCGCGGCCCGCCTCAGTTGCTCGCTGTGGCAGTCGACTCAAGCAGATCGAGGGCACGGCGCAGGCGTGTGCTCGATGTGCCCTCGGTGTAGGGGAAGTAGACGACCTCCACGCCCACGGCATCGAAGGACCGTTCGAGGGCGAGGCCGCGCTCGGTTCCCTTCCAGTCATCCCCCTTGAAGAAGTGCGTGTAGCGCACGGCCTTCCATGTCTCGAGCTTGTCGGGGACGACCTCCGCGACCGCCTCGTCGACGTAGCGGATGCTGCGGACGATCTCGAGTCGTTCCGCGAGCGGGATGACGGGCCTGGCACCCTTCGTGAGTTCGAGCACCTCGTCGGAGACGACGCCCGCGATCAGGTAGTCGCAGCGCTCGCGTGCCCGCTTGAGCACGTTGAGGTGACCGATGTGGAAGAGATCGAACGCCCCCGCCGCATAGCCGATGCGCCGCCGCCGAGCATCCGGGGCGAAAGCCTCCGCGGTGGACTCGCTGTTGTCGTCGTACTGGAATTCACTGGGCACGTCGTTCAACCCTCACTGTGTCGGAGCCGAGCGAGCGGTTGCCCGCGGTCTCGGCGTTGGTGGTCGGGGGAAGGAGGATGTCGCAATCGAATCGGGAGGTGCCGAAGGCGTTGTCGCTGATGGTGAGGCCACGCACGGGGCCGTGGTCCTTCTCTGCGACATTGACGGTGCACCCGCCGCCCGAGAGGCGGTTTCCCGAGATGGTGACGGAGGAGACGGCCCCGCGATCCTGGGTGATCTGGATGGCCGCGTTGTAGGCGTCGCTGAGCTCGTTGTCGGTGATGCGGATGTTGCGTCCCTGCTGGATCTGGATGCCATCGTCGTGGCTGGGTCGGCCGCCGCGGGTGGGGTCGTTGATGTAGTGCAGGTGGTCGTGCAGCCTGGAGTCCGTGATCGTGACGTTGTCGCCGAAGATGTGCACGGCGTCGATGACATGGTGGATGTCGACGCCCGTGAGCGTGAAGTCGTAGCCGTAGACGCCGTGGGTGCGCGGCGAGTGGTGCGTCGGGGCGATCTCGGTGTCGATGACTTCGAGTCCCGCAGATTTGCCGCTGCCGGCCCAGAGGAGGATCGCGTCCTCCATCGTCGCGCGGCCGCGGATGATGCTGTTGCTGATCGTGACGTTGGGCGCCTCGACGCGCACGAACCCGCGGATGTCGAGAGAGTCGACGATCGTTCCCGCCTGCTTGATGATGAGGTCGCCCTCGTGCACCATCAGATGCCTTGTCGGCGCCTCGACGGGAGCCGAGGCATCCTGGCGATCGCCGCCCACGTCCGGGCGCGGCGCGAGGGCCACGAGCACGGCGGCGAGCAGCGCCGTGAGCCCGGCGAGGGTCAGCCAGCGCAGCAGCGGCCGTTGCGTGTCGATCATGAGGATCACGGATGCCTCACTCTCTCCCGCGCGGCGGCGGCACGACGGCGCAGGCCGGGCATCCGCTCACTCGCGAGCATCCACACGCCGCCGGCGGTGCCGGCGAGAGCAGCCCACAGGGGGCGCCACGGCTGCCGCAGGAACTGACGCCGACCGCCGCGCAGCAGAACGCGCCAGGCATAGGCGGGGGAGAGGAGTACCCAGCGGATGGCGTCGCGCCGCTCCAGATGACGGGCCGCGAAGAGGAGCCGGTTGCGGCAGTTGTAGCGGTAGTAGGTGGCGGATTTGGCGCGGCCGCCACCCTGCGTTCCCCCGGCATCGTGGTGGACGCGGATGTCGTCGCGGACGACGAGCCGCCCACCCGCCTCGACGCAGCGCCACGAAAGGTCGATGTCCTCCCAATAGAGGAAGTAGCGGTCGTCGAAGCCTCTCAAACGCTGCCAGAGCGAGTCGTGGACCGCGAGACACGCGCCCGTCAGCCATCCGTTCGGGGCGGCGCTGTCGGCTCCCCGTGTGACGGTGACCCCGCGCTCGACCAGGACCGTGCCGCCCGCGAACCAGACCTCGCCCGAGGAGTCGAGGATCGTGGGGGCGACGAGGGAGTCGGTGGCTGTGGAGACGTGGTCCGCGAGGGCGGCGATCGCCGCGGCATCCGCCACCGCATCTGGGTTGAGCATGACGTATCGGCGGTAGCCGAGCATCCTCGCCTCCGCGATGCCGCGATTGACGCCGCCGCCGAAGCCCAGGTTGTCCTGGGTCACGAGATGCCAGCCGCGTTCGGCGCACATCCAGCCGAGCGCATCGCGTTCGAGGTGCGAGGAGTGGTTGTCGACGACGACGACGCCGATCCCCTCCCGGGCGAGGTCATCGGTAGGCAGATTGCGCTCGAGCAGATTGTGGGAGCCGTAGTTGACGACGATGACGGCGATGGGTTCCGCGCTCATGAGATCTCCTTCCGGCGGGGGAGCATCCGCACGACGGCGACGACGTCGAGCAGGTCGCGCCGGATGCGCGGGAACACGAGCGCCGCGAGCCCGTGCACGGCGGCGCCCGCGAGCAGGGCTGCAAGGAGTTGCAGCGCGAGGCCGAGAGGCGCGGCGGCGAGCACGGCTCCCCAGGCGGCCGCTGCGGAGACGGTCGCGAGCGCGAGCCCGCGGCTGGCGCCACCGAAGAGCGCCCGCGTCGGGATGTTCGTGCAGCGCGACAGCCACCACAGGGAGAGGGGCCAGGCGAGCGCGGGGGCGAGGGCGAAGCCTGCTGCGACGCCCACGATGCCCCACTGCGACCCCACGACGATGCAGGCGATGCGGATGCCCGTGCTCACCATCGTGTAGCGGAAGAGCTCGCCCGTCAGTCCCCGCGAGAGGTACACCCAGTAGCCGACGTAGGCGAGGGTCTGCAGGATGCCCGCGATCGCGAGCAGCGCGAGGATGGGGGCGGCCGCGAGCCACGGCTCGCCGAGGAAGAGGAGCGTGAGGGGCTCGGCGGCACCCACGACGATGCTGAGCCCGGCGATGAGGGTCCAGGAGAGGGCGAGCTGCCCGCGGAGGAGGAAGGCGCCGAAGCGGGCCTCATCGTCCTGGAGACGGCTGAGCACGGGGAGCGCGACCGTTGTCGAGGGGGTGCGAAGCTGTATGAGCGGCACCATGAGCAGCTGGTAGCCGCGGTTGTAGATGCCGAGGTCGACGGCGCCGAATCGCACACCGATGATGACGCTGTCGAGGTTGTTGCCCGCATAGTTGACGAGCTGCGTCGCCACGAGGTTCCAGCCGAAGCGGAGGAGCCCGCGCATGGGGGTGCCTCGGCGGGGAAGGCGCGGCAGCCAGCGCGCGACCACCGCGAGGAGCACGAGAAAGACGGTCGCCTGCACGAGCTGCTGGGTCACGAGCGCCCAGTACCCCCAACCGAGTGCGGCAGCGACGACCGCCGCGAGGAGGGCCGTGGCGGGCACGACGACCTCGACGACCGCGAGCGGAAGGAAGCGCATCCGTCGCACCAGGTCGGCGCGGTACTGGGTGGCCATGCCGTTGAGGAGGAAGGTCACGGCGAGAGCGCGGGCGATCGGTTCGAGCTCGCTCTCGCCGTAGAGAAGCGCGACGAGCGGGGCTGCCAGGTAGACGGCGACGGCGAGGGCGAGCCCGATCCCCGTGTTGATCCACCACAGGATGTCGCGTTGCCGCGCCGTGAGGTCGCGAGACTGGATCGCGGCGGAGGAGAGCCCGAAGTCGCGCAGGATCGTGCCGACCCCGATGATCGCCGCGACCATCGCGACGAGCCCGTAGTCGGAGGGGGCGAGCAGCCGCGCGAGCACCGCGACCGAGGCGATCTGGATGAGGATGCGGAGGAGCTGCCCGCCGAGCGTGACGCCCGCGCCGCGCGCCGCCCGCGTGCCCAGGCTTGACCTGCGAGGCGGGGCGGACACGCCGCTGGAGGAGGTCGGGTCGGTCATCGCGATACGGCCTCACTTGGCATCGGCTGCTCTCGGCCTCGCTCGCGGCGCACCCGACGGAGGGTGCCGCGCGCCGTGCGCAGGGTCTCGCGAGGGTGTGCGAGCGCAAAGCGAAAGAGGCCGAAGCCGCGGTAGCGCGGCACGGGTCGGCCCGCCGCGCGCGCCCCGAGGAGCCGCGCGAGAAGGGTCGTGCGGCGCTTCACCTGCAGCGGCTGCACGCGGGCGAGCTCGTCGACGTCGAGCGGCTCGGCACGCAGCACGCCGGACGCGATCGCGCGGGCGATCACGTCGGCCCCGCGCCGGGTGCGCGCGATGAGGGCCGAGACGCCGTCCTCCTCCGCGAAGACCGGATAACCCCGCTCGTCACTGCGCCAGAAGTCGGCCGCCGTGATGTCGGAGTGCTCGCCGACCCCGTCGGGGCACACCTTGCACCGCCACTGCGTCGTCGGCCCGAGGTGCGCGCCCCACGACTCGTCGTAGCTGGCGCTGACCTCCTCGCCCCCCGTGCCGACCGCCGTGAAACGCCCGGGCCACCCGCGGCCGCGGTACCAGAGGTCGCGCAGGGGTGCCTGCCGCGGCATCCCCAGCTGCTCGACGAGGCTGTCGGTCGCCGTCTGGCTGGGCGTGCCCGCGCAGAAGAAGGAGATGAGCAGGGGGGCATCCGCCTCATCGCGGGCGAGCGCACGGAGGGCAGAGACCTCGCACGGCTTGCCCACCACCGCTGCCTTCGGGTCGCGGCCCGCGGCAAGGGAGGCACTCGAGGTGGGGGCGTAGCGGGAGCCCGCCGAGGCGAGAGCCTCCTCTCGGGTCTGCAGGGTGAGGCTCACCGTGCGGCGCGGCTCCTGAGCATCCGCACGCGCCCCCACGACGACCGCGGCTTCGCCCCGCTCGAGCAGCCAGGTCGTGAGCGCCGTGATGGCGCCCCCGCTGCTGCCGCGGTGACGGATCTCGGGGTCGGCCGCGCTCGCCGCCCACGCCGCCGAGACGGGTCCCATGGTGGGGTGGCGAGTGGCGCCGGCGGGCCGGGCCGCGGTGACGCGCCGGCCTGGGCATGCGGTGTCGAAGAGCGGCACGGCGTCGCTCGTCGGCGTGCCCGAGGTGCGCCGTGGACGGGCGTAGCCATCTGCCGAGAGTTCCATGCTCACACCGCCGTCGAGGAGGGCACATGCCCCGCAGCCCGAGCAGTTGCCGGTGCGCACGACCTCGTCGATCGCGGCATCCAGGGTTCTGGACCGGCCCATCAGACCACTCCCTCGAGCACGCGTTCCGCGTCGGCGAAGCCAGCCCTGGCGCGCTCGGAGACCTCGGTCGCGTCGTGCGCGAGGTCGTGGCGCGCGATCATCCCCATGACCGTCTCGACGGGTTCCGGGTCGGTGCGCAGGTCGACCGTGGCGTACCAGTCGAGGTCGCGCAGCAGCGGTGAGAACTTGCGCGAGTAGGCGAGTGGGATCGCGGGAGTGCCCTGCGAGAGCGCATTGAGGCACGCGTGCATGCGCGAGGCGATCACAAGATCGGCGGATGCCACGAGCTCACGCGCGTCGTCGAGCGACTGTGGCACGAGCGCCTCCGCCCCCAGCTCTGCCGCGAGCTCACGAATGACGGGAACATCGTTGTCGGGTGCCGGCGAGTCGAGCACGTGCGCGAGCAGACTCACCTCGCGCCCCGCCCCGACGAGTCGGCTGTGGAGCCCGCGGATCGTCTCGCGGTAGCGCTCCGAGTCGACGTGCGGGTTGGGGTTCCACAGCAGTCCCGAGACGTTGAGGACGACGTCACGCTCCCCCGTGCGGGGCTTGGTGGGCAGGGCGAAGACGACGTCGCTGCTGCGGGCGTCGACGGGGCGACCGTGCCGGGAGGCATACTCGGCGCTCGCCGAGTCGCGGGCGATGACGGCGTCGGCGCGCCCGAGGGAGCGTCGGCCCAGCCAGCGCCCCCGCTGTGAGGTGAAGGGGCCGATCGTCTGTGGTCCGAGGGCGAGGGGGGTGCCCGCGAGGCCAGCGCTCTCCGCAACCGCCGACATGATGGCCATGCGCCGCAGCCCGTAGCTGTCGGAGAAGCTGTCGCCCGAGCGCGTGTCGATCACGAGGTCGAAGCCCGCAAGCCAGCGCCGCATTCCCTTCTCACCCGTCACGTGTTCACGTGCGAGGGAGCGGAGGGTGCCGATCGGCAGTTCCGGAATGCGGTGGCCGAAGTTCTGGAAGGTGATCTCCGCATCGGGCCAGATTCGGCGCACGAGGGCAGCAGTGCCCGCACCGAGGGCCCGGACCCCAAGGTTGGGGGAGCGGTCATCCGCCCATAGGATGAGTGCACGCATCCGTCATCGCCTCCCTGCGGCGACTGCCGCTGCCGCTCTGAATCTTGTGCGGCTCTTGGCGATGCAGCACACTGTGACAACGTCCCGAGCGGAGCGCCACGGCGACGGCGAACCGCATCCCCCGGAGGGAGCTACGCCGCCATGACCACCCGAGAGACCTACTCGCAGACGCTCGCCCGCCTGCGTTCCGCCCAGAAGCCGGCGGCGCGGAGCGCGCCCGCCTACTCCCGCTACGTGAACCGCCGACTCGGCCGATACATCGCCGCCGGCGCCTACCAGGCGGGGCTCACGCCCAACGGTGTGACGGGCATCAGCGCCGTCTTCACCTTCGCGGCCGTCGCGCTGCTCGCCCTCGTGCCGCCCAGCATCCTCTCCGGCATCGCTGTGGCGGTGCTTCTGCTCGTGGGCTACGCCTTCGACTCGGCCGACGGTCAGCTCGCCCGGCTTCGCGGCACGAGCAGCCCCGCCGGTGAGTGGCTCGACCACATGGTCGACTCCCTCAAGGTCTCCGCCATGCCCCTGGCGCTCGCGATCGGCTTCTACCGCTTCGACGTGGTCGATCGGGTCTGGCTGCTCGTGCCCCTCGTCTCGACGGCTGTCTCCGCCGTGCTCTTCTTCGGCATGATCCTGACCGAACAGCTGCGACGCCAGCGCGGGTCGGCCTCCCTCGCGAGCGACGAACCGGGACGCCCGTCGTGGATTCGCGCCGTGCTCGTGCTGCCCATGGACTACGGCGTGCTGTGCCTGTCGTTCCTGCTGCTCGGCTTCGTCCCGCTCTTCGCCACGGTCTACACCGTGATCGTTGCCGCGACGACGCTGTTCCTGCTCGCGGCATCCGTCAAGTGGTTCCGTGAGATGACGACGCTCGGCGCACCCCGCGCCGCGGCCGTGAAGGAGTGAGGTGCTCATGAGTCGAAACGTGTGGAGCTGGGTCATCATGGTGGGCGGCGTGCTTGTGGTAGCCGCCGCCGTCGTGACGGCGATCGTGCTCGCGAACGCGCAGCCCTCGGACTCGGGCGAGGACGGACCGGATGCCTCGAGCATCTCTCCGACGCCCAGCGAGTCTGCAGAACCCTCGGCATCACCATCGGCCTCGGCAGCTCCCGACGAGGAGGGGCCCGAGACGCAGACTCCCGTGCCGATCGGCGAAGAGGCGACCTCTCCTGACGGCGTCACAGCGGTCGTGACTGCTGTCACGCCCTTCACCGCCCAGGGCGGCGGCGTCGGCGAGATCGGCGGCGACGCCGTGCGCGTCGACGTGACACTGAGCAACACCGCCGAGACGGAGCAGTCCCTCGGCTCGGTCACGATCAACCTCGCGTATGGACCGGAGTCCACTCCGGGTTCGCCCATCTTCTACGATCCTTCCGTCGTCGAGTTCAGCGGCATGCTCGCGCCAGGCGAGTCACGCAGCGGCAGCTATGTCTTCGCGGTGCCCGCCGAGCAGCGGGACAGTCTCACGGTGTGGGTGTATCACACGCCCACCTCCCCGCCGTTCGTCTTCACGAAGTAGCGCCGAACGCCCTCGCGCCGGGGCCCCTGCTCACGCGCGGCACCGTCGATCGAGTCGCTCCGGCGCACGCGCTCGCGCTGCAGCGCCGTAGCCTCGTCGGCGTGGGCGCGATTGAGCACGATGCCGAGCACTCGGGCGCCGCTCGAGGTGAGATCGTCGAGAGCGCTGAGCACGTCGCGGCGGTGGGCAGTGCGGGCGTCGACGACGAGGACCGTCGCATCGACGATCGCGCGCGGGCCGTCGAGCGCCGAGAGTCGCATCGCGGTCGCGCCATCGTTGAGTGCCGGCGCGTCGACGAGCACGATCTCGTGGCCTTCCCGCGCCGCCAACATCTCGCGAGAAAGTGCGCTGCTGCTCGCGGGCGAATCCTCGCGCGATGCCGCGGCGGCCGCAGTCGTGGCGTCCGTCTCCTGCGTCCCCTCAGTGGTCGCGGCTGTGGAGGCCGCGGGGGAGCTCAACGAGGATGCTGTCGTGGCCGTCACCACCGTGGCGGGAGTCCCCAGGTCGAGGAGTGCCTGAGCAGTGCCGTTCGCGATCGTGGTCGTGCCGCCCCCGGTGGTCGCCGACGTCAGCAGCAGCGCGGCGCCGCGCTCCGCAGCATCCGTCTCGGCCACATCCGAGCGCAGCGCGTGCCGCAGCCGCACGGCCAGCTTCACCATCGCATCCTCCGACGGCTGTCCGTGACCGCGAAGGACCGAACCGATGACGGGGATGCCCGTGAGCGCCCGAAGGTCTGTGATGGAACGCACACGCGTATCGGCGGACTCACGCCACGCCGCGAGCATGACGCCCAGGAGAAGCCCGATGAGTCCGCCCACTGCGAGGTTGACGGCACGGTTCGGGAAAGACGCGGCCGCGGGCGCGGTGGCCTCGCTGATCATCGTCACGGTGTAGAGGGGCCCCAGCTCCTCGTCCACGGGAGCCGAGCGGCTCACGTACTCGCGCACCTCCGCTGCCACGGCGTTGGCGAGAGCCGCAGCATCCGCCGCCGTCTCGCTCGACGCCTCGACCTCGAGCACCGAGGTGTCGGCCGGAGTCGTGATGTCGAGGCGCTCCGCGAGCTGCGCGGGCGTCTCCTCGAGGGAGAGCTCGCGGATGACCGGCTCCAGGATCCGCTCAGAGGTCGCGAGTTCCGCGAAGGTGGGGATCTGGGTGACCGTGAAGTTCGCCCCCTGGTTGGCGTCGGTCGCCGAGCCACTGTAGTTGAGGCTGAAGATGAGACGCGCCTGGGCCGTGTAGAGCGGAGTGGCCGCAGCGGTGACGGCGAGGGCCGCCGCGATTCCGAGGGCGATTGCGCCGAGAACGACCCACCAGTGTCGTCTGATGTGTGCGCCAGTGAGTTGTGTTGATGTCATCGGGAGGTGCCTTTCTGCGAGATTCCGGCGGGAAGCCGGTGCGAACGGGGTGGGACCGGCTCGCGAGGGACGGAGACGGGTGGCACTGTCGGCGGTGCAGCGCCGACGTGTGCCTGCCCGGGCAGTAGCGCTGGGTCGCGCCCCTTCGGCCGGGTGGCGAGTTGTGACGCGACCGCGAGTCCGGCGATGAACCAGACGAGGATCGCGTACTGGGTGATGAGGGCGACCGTTGCGAAGGCCGGTATCTGGGCGACGAGCGCGATCGTCGCCGGGGTCGCCCGTCGGATGGCGACGAGCACGGTCGCCGCGACAAGCAGGGCGCAGACGAGAGCGAGTGGCAGGAGGCCGTGGTTGAGCCCCAGGAGGATGAGGGCGCTGTCGATCGAGTCGAACTCGCCGAAGCGCGTCGTGCCGTCGGGGGCGCGTTGGAAGGCCGAGGACTGGCCGAGCAGTTCGAGCTCGTCGACGAGGCCCAGAAGATCCCCGCGATAGCCTGCGCTGCCTTCGGCCTCCTCTGCGGCCGACTCGAAGACCGACACGAGGAAGGGAAAGAGCACTGCCGCGACGAGTGCGCCGAGGGCCGCAAAGAGGGCGGCGAATCGGCCGCTGACGATGCCGCGCGAGAAGGCGAGCGTGAGCACGAGGGCGAGCGCGACGCAGACCATCGCCGTGCGGCTCAGCGTCAGCACCGTCGCCGTGAGGATAAGCACGAGCATGAGGGTGCGCAGCCAGCTCCGCAGGCGGGCGGCGAGCACAAAGGGCACGGCGAGCGCGAGACTGCAGCCGAAGGCGATCGAATGACCGAAGGCCCCCTCCACTCGCGTGACCCCGCCGCGCTCCTGCAGGGGGCCCCACGTCTCGTAGAGGGCTCCCGGCGCTGCGAGTCCGACGAAGGGATTGACTCCCGTCAGGAACTCGATGATGCCGAGCGCGGCCACCCCGGAGAACGCGAAAGCGATGACGAGAGTGACGCGATCCATGTCGACCCGCTCGGGAAGGATCCTTCCCAGCAGATACCCGAGCCCCCAGTGCCCAAGCAGCACGACGCCGCTCCCGAGCGACGCGTCACCCAGCAGGGACGCCGTGAGGTAGCAGGCGATGATGACGGCCATGACGGCGTCCGCGAGTCCGAGGCGGGCCTGCCGCACGGGCAGGAGCGCCGCCACCAGTAGCACGGCGAGAAGCGCCGAGATCGACCAGTCGAAGCCCAGCGTCAGGTTGAACCAGTAGGGCACGAGACAGACGACGGCGATCCAGGTCACGAAACCGAGGAACGGGTGGCGTCGCGCCGCGAGGAAAGCAGTCACCCCCACCGTGGCCAGCAGGGCGAGTGTCAGTACGGGATCGAGGAGGCTCAGCATCCGTTCCCCTCTCGGGTAGCCCCGCGCCGCCGTGAGGCGGACGCGGCGGGGTAGGGTGGGGCGACCTCACACGCACGGCGACGACGGCGGATGCGATGGCCGAAATGACAGGGAGGCGTGCCGTGGCAGGAACGGGCGAACACGAGCGCAGGCTCGTCGTGCTGGAGTCGATCGGGCAGCTGCGAGAGACGACGAACCCCTACATCGTGCAGCTCATCCGCTCGCTCGAGTCGGAGGCTGAGGTCAAGCTCTTCTCCTGGCGCACTGCCCTCGCCGGGCGCTGGGACGTGCTGCATGTGCACTGGCCCGAACTGCTCGTGGTGCGCGACAGTCGCCTGCGCACCTTCGCCCGCACACTCCTCTGCCTGCTGCTGGTCGTCCGCCTTCGCCTGACGCGCCGCGCCCTCGTGCGCACGGCTCACAACATCGCCCCCCACGATGATCGGGGGTTGCTCGTCACCGCGGTGCTGCGCGTGCTTGACCGCGTCACGACCCTCTGGGTCACGCTCAACGACGCGACTCCCGTGCCCGGCAGTGCGCCCCGCGTCGTCATTCCGCACGGGCACTACTCGGACTGGTATGCGGGCTTCACCCGCCCCGAGGCAGTGCCCGGGCGCGTGCTCTTCTTCGGACTCATTCGCCGCTACAAGAACGTGACGGGACTCGTGCGCGCCTTCGCCGGCATGCCGGATGCCACGGCGAGCCTGCACATCGTCGGCAAGCCTCGCCCGGCCGAGCTCGCTGACGAGCTCGCGGCCGTTGCCGTGGGAGACGAGCGTGTCGAATTCGCCTTCGGTTACGCGAGCGACGAGAGTCTCGTGCGCGAGATGGGGGAGGCCGAGCTCGTTGCGCTCCCCTACAGCGAGATGCACAACTCCGGCGCCATGCTGCTCGCGCTCTCCTTGGGCAGGCCCGTTCTCGCCCCCGAGAACGAGGTCACCACGGCGCTCGCCGACGAGGTCGGGCATGCCTGGGTGCGCCGCTACAGCGGGGATCTCACGAGCGAGCGTCTGCAGGATGCTCTCGCCGCGGGCATCCCCCAGGGAACTCCTGATCTGGCGCGCCGCGATTGGCCCCAGGGGGCCGCCGCCCACGTGGTGGCCTTTCGGCGCGCGGTTGCGCTGGTCCGTCATGAGCGCCGGTATTCCGAGTAGACGTGCCCCCACGCGCCCGCGAGCATGCCACCGCCGCGGCTGAGGCGACGGAGGCCGCGAGCCTCGAGGTGACGGAGCCGTGTCGGTGCGCCCGCTACCCGGAGCACGGCGCCTGAGGCCAGGCGCGCGACGCCCTGCACCGTGAGGTGAAGGCGGGTGGTCACACGGTCGACGGGAGTGCGGGCGAGACGGATGCTCGTGCGGCTCCACGAGTTGCCGCTGCGGTAGGCGCGGTTCAGCACCCATCCGCGGGTGAGGCGCGACGGCGGCACAATGTCGTAGACAAGGGCCTCATCGCACCAGAGCAGGCGGCGACCGGACTGCGAGAGCTGCCGGGTGAAGAGGGTGTCGGATCCACCCGAGATGCCGAAGTCGGCGTCGAACCGCAGTCCCTGCGTCTGGCGCAGGTCGAGGAGAAGGTTGTTGGTGGCCGCGACGTCGACGGGCGTGCCGGTGGGAAGACGGCGGCGTTCGAAGAAGCGACCCGCCGTGATGAACTCGTCGGGTTCGTGGGCGAAGCGGGAGACGACGGGCCCGACGACGCCGGCCGGCGTCTCAGCGCGGTAGAGCGCCACGAGGTGGTGCAGCCACTGTGGCGCGGGTCGCTCGTCGTCGTCGATGTAGACCAGCAGGTTGTCGTCGCCTGCCTCCTCGAGCGCGCGGTTGCGCGCCGCCGAGATGCCTGGCGTCGTTTCCAGTACGTAGGAGACGCCCTGCTCTGCGAAGGGGGCGCAGACGGATGCTGCGCTGCCCGCCGGATCGTTGTCGACGACGAGGATGCGCACATTCTCGTCGGATTCCTCGGCCTGGGTCAGGAGTTCGGGCAGCAGCTCCGCGAGGTCGTCCGGCCTCTGGTAGGTGAGGACGGCGATCACGATCCGATGGGTGTCCGTCACGGTCATGCCCTGCTCCTTTCCGGTGTCGTGGGGACGGCGACCCGGCGGGTCTGCGCCGTCGCCTGCTCCCAGCGTCGGGCGGGCAGGGTGGCGACCGCCGCGCTGATCTCGCGGCGGTAGGTGCCCGTCGAGTGGCGGGCCTCGGCGAGCTCGATGTCCCGCCACGCCGCCGTGCGCATGTAGGTCCAGCGCTCGCCCACATCGCTGAGCGCGTCGGCGAGAGAGGAGGGGGACTCGGCGGGGACCGTGAGGGCGGCGCGGTAGCCGGCCGTGGCCTCCAGGAGACCGCTCGTGGCGCTCGCGATGACGGGACGACCGCAGAGGAGCGCTTCGACCGCAGTGTTGCCGAAGGGCTCATCGGCGCGCGACGGGACGACGACGACGTCGCCTTCTGCAATGTGCTCCCACACGGAGGGCACGAAGCCGTGGAACGTCACGGCGCCCTCAAGGTCGAGGCCGGCGACCCGCTCCCGCAGGGACCGCTCATACCACTCGTAGCCGTCGAAGACGGTGCCGACGATGTCGAGGCGGGCAGGCACCCCGCGGGAGAGGAGGATCGAAACCGCGTCGAGCGCGACATCCACTCCCTTGCGAGGTGAGAGCCGACCGACGTATACGACGCGGAGCGGGCCGTCGAGGCTCTCCCTGGCTGGACGCGCCTCGGGAGGCCCGGCGACCCCGTTGTAGACGATGACCGCGCGCCGCTCGAGCGAGCGAAACGACGCCCCGAGCACAGAGGCGCTGAAGGCACTGTTGCTCACCACGCGCTGGGCCAGCAGGAGAGGCAGCGCGAGGGCGCCGCGCAGGACGGGAGAGGCGGATGACTCACCCTCGTGCACGTGGCACAGCACGGGCACCCGACGCAGCCGCGCGACGAGGATCCAGAGCGGAATCGTGAGAGTGCTCACGTACACGCGGCTCGGCCGCACCCGGCTGATCACACGCCAGCTATCGCGCAGGCCCGTGAGGGACTCCGCGACGAGCTTTAGGAAGCCCTTTGGCGTGAGGGCGCTCTTGCGAAGGACGGGAGCAGGGCAGATCGTCACGTCGGCACCGGCCCCCCGCAGCAGCTCGACGAGGGGCCCGGAGGTGGGCAGCGCCACGATGACCTCTTCGCCGGCCTCGACAAGCCCGCGGACGCTCTCAAGGAGCATCCGGTCGGAGCCATAGAGCTCAGCGCTCGGATGGGCGACGAGCACGCCGCCCATGCGACGCCTCGACCTGCTCGACTTCGTCACGGCCGTCACGGGATGGGCCCCGCCGTGAGGTCGTCGAAGCGCGTGACCGAGGGACCATTCGTGGTGGAGCCCGACATGTAGGTCTCGAGAGCGAGGGCACCTGCCGTCTGAAGTGCAGCCGTCTCGCTCGTTGCGGTCAACTGCCACTCCGTCGGCTCGGGGCTGCCCTCCTTCCAGGCGGAGGCGCGCAGCGTCGTCGGGGAGGTGCCCTGCACCTGCAGGCGCAGGTGGATGCGCTCGCCCACGGCATACGTCATGTCGGGCAGCGTCATCGACTGGAGCACTGTGCCGCCCTCCGCGAGCTGGAGGAGCACCTGACCCGTCTCGAGCACGCGGACGCGGGCGCGATAGTCACCCGCGTCGGACTGCCGGGTGAGCAGCGAGAAGTAGGCGCCACCGCCCGTCGGCGGAGTGTCGAGCACGAGGGCGACGTGAGCGTCGACATCGAGCGCGGTGGATCCGACGAGGGATGCACGGCGCGTGCTTCCCGCGGGTGTCGACATGACTCCCGTGCCGTCGCTCACCGAGTACTCGCCAGCGGAACCGAGCACCGTCCAGGTGCCACCGAGCTCCGCGTCGCCCCAGCCGCCAGCGACATCGCGCTCGAAGGCGTCGGCTGCGATCTCGGAGTCGGGGTCGGCGGGAGCCGTCACGGTGACCGACTGGGCGTCGCTCGCCGTGGCACCGTCCTCGTCGGTCACCGTGAGGGTCACGGTGTAGACGCCGCCTGCCGCATAGGTGTGCGACGCGGTCGCTCCGCTCGCGGTCTGGCCATCACCGAAGTCCCACGCCCAGGAGGCGATCGAGCCGTCGGCGTCACTCGACGCGGAGCCGTCGACGCTCAGCGTCAGCTCGTCCGCGGCGGCGTTGAACGCGGCCATGGGCGCGATGTTCCCGGGCGGCGGTGCCGCCGTGGTCGGCGCCACCAGCAGGTCGTCGAAGCGGGTCGTGATGGGAGCATTCGTCGCCGAGCTCGAGATGAAGCTCTGGAGCGCGATCGAGCCCGACGTCTGCAGGGCGGCCGTGGAGCTCGTGACGCTCGCCTGCCACGTCGCCGGCTCCGCCGCGCCCTCGGCCCACACCTTCGCCTGGATCGTCGTCGGCGATGTTCCCGTCACCTGGAGTCGCACGTTGAACGAGGCGTTTGCGCTGTGGCTGAGGTCAGGCAGGGTGACCGCCTGCAGCGTCGTGCCGTCCTCCTGCAGCTGCAGCTGCATGCCGCCGTCCGCGAGCAGTCGGATCCTCGCCCGGTAGTCGAGCGAATCGACCTGGCGACCGATGATCGAGAGGTACTCGCCACCGCCCGTCATCGCCTTGTCGGTCGAGAAGCGAACCCGCAGATCCGTGTCATCGGTGATCGCATCCTCGAGCGACGCGCGCAGCGTCTGTCCCGCAGCGACCGTCATCTGACCGGCGCTGCCCGTCACGGTGTAACGAGATGCGGCACCCACTGTGCTCCACTCGCCGCCGCGGTCAGCGGTGCCCCATCCGGAATCGGAGGTGCGGGTGAAGGAGTCGGATGCTGTGCCGTCCGGCGGCTCTGGCGCTTGCGTCGCCTCAACCGACTGGCTCGTGCTGTGCGTAGCGCCGCCGTCGTCCGTCACCGTCAGCGTCACCGTGTAGGTGCCCGCCGTGCCGTAACTGTGGGAGGCGGTCACACCCGTTGCCGTGCCACCGTCGCCGAAGTCCCAGGAGTAGGAGGCGACCGTGCCGTCGGGGTCACTCGAGCCCGAAGCATCCACGCTCACGTCGAGATTGCTCGCGCTTGCCGTGAAGGCGGCGACGGGAGGCGTGTTCGGCGGTGCGCCGGTCGTGCCGAGAGCGAAGCGCTCCGCGACCGTCTCGGCACTGAGAGCAGTGCCGTAGACCGCGGCCTCGTCGATGACGCCCGTGAAGTACGCGCTCGTCGAGCCCCACGTCGTGTCACCGCCGATACGCCAGTGGCCCGTGTAGTCCTGGGCGCTCGTCTGCGGATCCGTCCCCACGAGGTCCCCATCGATGTAGAGGCGCATGCCCTCGCTCGACTGCGTCGCGACCGCGTAGTGCCAGTCGCCGTCGTTGTAGGCATCCGTCGTGGTGATCGTGTTCGCCGAGCCCGTCCAGGTGCCGAAGACGAGCCTGCCGTCATCCTGCATGTAGAGGTGCCGGTCGTAGTTGCCCGAGAGGGCGTTGCGCTGATCGCCGAAGCCGATGATCTTTCCACCGGCCGTCGTCGTGGTCGAGAACCACGCCTCCAGCGAGTAGATGCGCGGGTTGGCGAAGGCCTTGTCGCTGCCAATGACTGTGTCGCCCGTGAAGCCGACTGCCTCGTCATCGCCCTCCGTGAGCACACCAGGCACCCCGGTCGTCGCGGTTCCCGAATAGGTTCCGGGCGTGCCCTGCATGCCGGAGTCGGCCGCGACCGTCGCGGTGTCATCGGCGAGACGCCAATAGAGGATGGGGTCGTCGTCGTAGACCGCTCGGCCGTAGTCGTCGGCGGGTGCCGGCGGCAAGGGCGACGTGTTGCCCGCCGCGACGAAGTGGTCCACGACCTCCTGGCGACTCAGCACCGCGGGGTAGACCGCGACCTCGTCGATCGCGCCGTCAAGGTAGTCACTCGAGGGTCGTGACGGCCATCCCGAGAGGTTGTCTCCGCCGAGACGCCACACGCCGTTGTACGCCTGCCCCGACGAGACGTCGTCACGCGAGGCGACGAGCATCCCGTCGATGTGCAGTCGCATGCCGTCCGCGCCGAGCGACGCCGTGATGTGGTGCCACTCACCGTCGTTGTAGGAGTCGGCGCTGTTGAGCGTGCGCACCGCTCCGGGGTAGACGCCGAACCAGATCCGGCCCGAGTCGTCCATATATACGTGGCGGTCGTAGCTGGAGGAATTGCCGGTCGAGGAGTTGCCGAAGCCGACGATCTTGCCGCCGCGGCTCGTCGTCGTCCTGACCCACGCCTCGACCGTGAAGGTCGAAGGGCCAGGGACGGTCGACTGCGTGGAGGCGAATCCCGTGGATGTTCCGCTCAGGTCGGCCGCGGTGCTCTCCTCGATGATGCCATCGGCACCCCGCTCGACCCCCGTGCCCAGCGTGAGGTCGCTCACGCCGGCGTGGTCGTAGGCGGCCGAGCCGCTCTCCTCGTCGAGGGGCCAGTACGAGCTGGGCGCATCCTCAAGCACGGCGTCGTAGTAGTCATTCCCGCCGCTGCCATCCGAGACATCCACCCAGATCGCCTGCCGGCTCGCCCAGTTGCCGAAGGGGTCGTAGGAGTGGACACGGTATAGGTGACGCGAGCCAGGGGTGAGGCCGGTGTCGGTGAAGGAGAGAGTGGGCCGCGTCCATTCGTTCGACGCCTGCACCACCTCGTGGACGACTTCTCCGTCACGCGTCACCTGGTAGGTGATGTTCTCGTTGTCACGGTCGTGGGTTGCGAGCCACGAGACCCGCACCTCGCCGGACTGGAACGAGACGACGGTGGGCGTGAGGCCCACGTTCGACTGCGGGCCGACCTCGTTGGGAGCGACATCCGCAGGTGCGAAGCGCACGAGACCCTGCTGGGCGGTGCCGTTGACAGTCGTGAACTCGCCGGCCTGCACGATGTACTGGCCGTTACCCGTGATGTGCCAGGGCCCCTGGTTCTGGCCCGTGAAGCTGCCGGCGTTGAGGGTCGGGAACCAGTGCAGCAGCGTGGGGCGCGGCTGCCCCTCGAAGTTGTAGTAGCCGTGCGGGTCACGCGTGATGGTGCCGGTCGCGGCCTTGGTCGTCGCGAGGGCACGGTAGTACGAACGCGGGTTGGTCTCGGGGAAACCACCGATGTTGCCGCAGTAGTGGGCGTGGCCGACCGAGTAGACCACATCGCCCGTCGGGTAGATCGAGTAGGTGTCGCCGTGACAGTCGTTGAGCCAGATGATCTCGCCCGTCGACGGGTCCGCGGAGAAGCTTCCCTCAAGGTTGCCGTCGTCGCGGCCCCAGGCCCACGCGGTGCCATACACGGCGTCGTCGTCCGCGTAGAGGCTCACGACGGCGGCGTCGTCGCCTGAAGCGTAGATCGTGTTGTTGATGGCCCAGGGAACGACGGCGCCAGTGGTCGCATCGACGGCGCCGAGGCCGCGGATGGCAGAGCCACCCAGCGCATTGAACTTGCCGCCCACGACGACCTTCGAGCCGTCACTTGTGAGCGCGAGCGCGTTGACGGCGCTGTCCGCGTTCGGGTCAAAGGGCAGCACAGTGGCGTCTGCTGCACTGACGGCCCCCACGCGGTTGCGCGGCACACCATCGATCGCCGTGAAGTTGCCGCCCAGGTACACGGTGTTCGCCGTCGCGAACACGGCCCGGCCCTGGCTCTGCAGAATCGGGCGCCACGACATGATGAGCGAGCCGCTCGCGGTGTCGAAGGCCGCGGCGCGGGAAAGCCCGACGCCGTCGACCTGCGTGAAGTCGCCGACGGCGTAGATGCGGGAGCCGTCGGGTGACGCGGCGAGAGCCAGCACCTGCCCGTTGAGCACGGGGTTGAAGCTGCCGATGAGCGCGCCGGTCGTCAGGTTGTAGGCGAGGAGGTGGGTGCGGGTGACCTCATTCGTGCCGGGAGGTGACCCGGCAGGCCTCGCGCTCGTGAAGTTGCCGCCTACATAGACGGTGTTGCCCACGATGACCTGCGACCACGCGACGCCGTTGATCTGCGCGGTGGGAAGGGCATCCGCCGTGACGGTCGAGGGAGTTGCCGGGTCCGCCGGCGCAGAGTCCGCCGCGGCTGGTTCGGCGAAGGCGAGCAGGCCCGCCGTGAGGATGAGCGCGAGCGCAGCGGCGAGGCCGGAGCGAGCGGCGGATGAGCGGGGCAGAGCGATCATGGCAACCTCGGAATCGAGTGGGCGGGACGAGGGGTGCGGAGCGGGCTGGCGGCACGGATGGTGTAGCCGGAGGCAAGGCGCAGGCCCAGGTCCTCATAGCCACGGCTCACCGCGTCCCAGTCGTAAAGGTTTTGGGCCCGCCGCTGCAGGCGCCGCCCGAGAGCCAGATGGCGCTCGGGTTCGCTTTCGACGGCATCGAATTGGTGCGACAGGGCGAGGGCCGAGTTGAAGAATCCGGCCTCGTCTCCCAGCACCTCCCGATTGAATTCGATGTCGTACGCAAGCACGGAAGTCCCACCTCCCATGGCGCGCAGCAGCGACGGGTTGGTACCCCCGACCGAATGTCCGTGGACATAGGTGAGGGCGTGTGCGTACAGCTGGTCCAGCTGTACCTGGTCGTAGACGCCACCAAGCAGTCGGATGCGGGAATCCGAGTCGGCGACGGCCCTGATCCGCTGCGTGTACGCGGCGGAGTAGGGGGCGCTCCCGACGACCACGAGGGGGCGCCGGGCATTACTTCGGTGATACGCGTCGACGATGACGTCGACGTGGTTCTCGGGCTCGAAGCGCGCCACCACGAGGTGGTAGTGCTTCGAGCTGAGGCCGAGACCTTCGATGCGGTCACTCGGCAGGTCTTCGAGCACTCGGGTGCCGTAAGTCAGGAGCTCCGTGGGGGCGCCGAATGTGCGGTCGTAGTAGTCGGCAATGCCCTGAGCATCCGCGATGAGGGCGTCTGCCCACTGCACGGCGAGTTTCTCGACGAGGCGGTAGTAGCGCCTGCCCATGCCCTGCCACTTGGCACGCTTCCACTCGAGACCGTCGACGTGCACGGCCGTGGGGATGCCGAGCGACCGTAGCCACGGCACGAAGGGGGCGTTCGCGGCGTTGAAGACGAAGGCGATGTCGGGGTGAGTGCCGCGGGCGAGATGGGCGACGGAGAGGGCCGTGTGGCTGAGCGTCTCCCCGACCTTCATGCGGACGGCGGGAAGGTGCACGAGGGACATGCCCCTGTGCTGCTTGATGGTGCTGTCGGCGTTGCGGCAGTAGACGGTGACCTCATGGCCCGCCGCCACGAGCCGGGCGCCGATCTCCTCGACGGCGGTCTCGAAGCCGCCATAGGCGGCGGGAACCCCGCGCGTACCGAGCATCGCGATGTTGAGGCGAGCGGGTGGGATATAGGGCGCGTTCATCAGTAGGCTCCCACCGGGTTGCTGACTTGACGGAGTGTGCGCCACATGATCACGATGTCGCCCACGAGCGACCAGTTCTCGACGTAGTAGAGGTCGAGCCGCACGCTCTCTTCCCAGCTGAGGTCGCTGCGCCCGTTGATCTGCCACATTCCTGTCAGCCCGGGCCTGATGTAGAGCCGTCGATGGACGTGTTTCTCGTAGCTCTCCACCTCGCGGGGCAGGGGCGGTCGCGGGCCGACGACACTCATGTCGCCGATCAGGATGTTCCAGAGCTGGGGCAGCTCGTCGAGCGAGTGACGGCGCAGGAGTCGACCGATGCGGGTGACCCTCGGGTCGTTCCGCATCTTGAAGAGCACGCCGTCGGTCTCGTTGTGATCGAGGAGCCCCGCGAGGTCCTCGCTCGCGTTGGGGGTCATGGTTCGGAACTTCCACATCGTGAAGCGCCGCCCGTCGCGCCCCACCCGCTCCTGTGCGAAGAGGGCGGGCCCAGGGCTGTCGAGACGCACGGCGAGGGCGATGAGGGCCAGCAGCGGTGCAAGCAGCACGAGGGCGGTCGCCGAGACGACCACGTCGAACGCGCGTTTGACGATGTGGCGTCCGCCCTCGAACTGTGGAATCTCGACGTGGATGAGGGGAAGGCCCTCGATGGGGCGAAGGTGGATGCGCGGCCCCGCGACATCCGCGAGACTCGTCGCCAGCACCAGCTCGGTCGCCGTTCCCTCGAGCTGCCAGGAGAGTTCGCGGATGAAGTCGGGGCGGTCCGAGGGGGAGCCGGCGACGACGACCGAGTCGGCCCCGAGTTCTGCCGCGGTCGCGGCGACAGCGTCGAGGTTGTGGCGCTGGGGAAGCTCCTTCAGGCTTGCGGCCGCGGCATCCGCCTGCGCCGCGGGAGGACCGTCGATGACGGCCCCGACGACCGTATAGGCGGCCCGTGACGCACGTTCGATCTGCCGGGTCACGTAGGCAACATCGCTGCGGGCGCCCACCACGACGACGCGCGACAGGGAATGGCCCTCGCGGCCCTGTGCGACGAGCCAACGGCGCCACCCCCAACGGCTAAGGACGAGAGCGCTGAGGCCGGCGGGAAAGGCGACGACGAAAGCGGGGTGGATCGGTCCGGACTGGGCAACGACGAAGGCGATCGCCAGGAGACCCATGAGCATCGTGCTGGCGCTGATGACGCGCTTGTATTCGACGACGCCGACGCCGAGGACCCTGCTGTCGCGTGTGCCGAATGCCGCGAGCAGGGTCAGCCACAGTGTTGCGATGCCGGCCGCGATCATCCCGAGCGCCAGCGCATCGGTCGGTCGCGGTGCCGCAGCGGCGGTGACGGCGGCGAAGGGGGCGGTGACGGCAACGGCGACGATCAGGATGTCGGTCGCGAGTAGGCGGTGGCGAAAGCTGCGGGCGAGGGGGCGGGCGGTGTCGGCGGCGGGGGAAGCGCTTGGTTCCACCAGGTGAAGTGCGCGCGCCGGGCGGCGGGCTGGGAGCGGACGTGCGGGCGAATCGAGTGTCAATCCGGAATGGGTCATCGGGTCCTCCTGCGGTCGTCTTTCACAGGTGGCGGCATCCGTGGAGTGCGGGCTTTGCCGACTCGGCAACAGGGCGAAGCGGGTCAAGGATGCAGAACGACTGAACCGTATGCTTGGGGTGCAACACGGGGCCAGACGCTGCCAGAGAAGGGCGGGCATCGGGATCGCTGTGGGACGCGAACCGAATTCGGGTCAGGGGCGGCCGGGGGGCCGTCGCTGCGGGAACAACGACTGAAGTCCGACGTCATGGTGCTGACCGGATGGCCGGTCCGACGTCGGACTCGTGGCGTGCAGGTGGGGGTCCTGCGATGTGCCGCCGCGTCCGGGAAGGACGCGGACAACGCTCATCAGGGGACCACGGCGGGAACCGTGACCCCTGTTCGCGTGCCCCCCGGAAGGGGGCGGCGTTTGGATTTCTTCACAGTATTCGCGTTGTTCAACCCCTGTTACCCCCCCGTTCGGGGGTGAAATGAGGGGGAATCGAGGTCAAGAGTGAGCCGGCGGGCCTCATCCGGTCGGTTTGAGTGGCCGGACGCCGCGCTCTGCCGAGCGCTCGGGCACTGCGGTCAGGCCCTGCGGCTCAGGCCTCGCCCTGTGCCTCCTGCTGCGCGCGCACCTGCGCCCAGACGTGCTCCATGTCGAGGCCCTTCACGGCCGTGATCACCTGCTCAAGCGCGGGAGCCGGCAGCGCCCCGGGCTGCGAGAAGACGAGCACGCCGTCACGGAACGCCATAAGCGTGGGGATGGAGGTGATGTTCGCGGCGCCTGCGAGCGCCTGCTCCGCTTCCGTGTCGACCTTGGCGAAGGTGACATCCGTGTGCGTCTCGCTCGCGCTCTCGAAAACGGGCGCGAACTGCTTGCAGGGCCCACACCACTCCGCCCAGAAATCGACGAGGGTGATGCCCGGGCTCGTGACGGTCTTCTCGAAGTCGGCGGCGGTCAGATCGATGGTGGGCATGGTGTCCTCGTCTCTTCGGTGGTACTGCTGAATGAGTGGTTGTTACGTTGTGGCGATGCGTGCGTCGGTCGTGAGCCTGGCGGCGAGAGTGACGGCGAGCACTGCGATCACTGCGACGATCGCGGCCACGGCCGTCGGCATGCTCAGCAGGTCGCCCGTGAGGCGCGCGACAGCGACCCAGGCAAGACCCCAGCAGAGTGAGAGCGTGGGCGCAATCCTGCCTCGGCCGCGCAGGGCGAGCCCGCAGCCGACGATTCCCGCGGTGATCGCGAGGGCCGAGCCCCACGTGTCGGCCGGGATGGCTCCGCCGTCGAAGCCGGCCGCAGTGAGCGCTGCAGCGATGTTGGCGATCGTCGCGACGCTGACCCACCCGAGATAGAGCCCCGTCGTGCCGTCGGTGATGACGGCGTCGAGCATGGTCGTGGGCTTCGTGTCGACGGCGATGAGGAAGGCGATCGCGAGCACCGCGAGCAGGGCGAGGATCACGATGATGCTGAGCACGAGGCTTCCGGCCTGGACGCTGAGGATCCACGCCGCATTGAGGAGCATGGAGGCCGCGAGCAGGTACCCGATTCGACGGTGGCGCCGCGCGGAGCGCTGTGTGGGAAGGAACTGCCACACGGCGTAGGCGACGAGCCCGAGGTAGATGACGCTCCAGATCGAGAAGGCCGGTCCGCCGGGGGCGATGGGGGTGGCATCCGCCTGCAGCGCCCCGCCCGCGGCCTGGTCGACGGGAGTGCCGCCAGCCGCGCCTGAACCGAAGTAGCCGCCGAGCACGGCGAGCACGGCGCTCGCCGAAACGATGACGTTCCTGGTGGTGTCTGCTGCCGTTGCCCTGGTCATCCCTCCACTGTCAACCCTCACGCTGGGTTTTGGCTGCTTGGAGCGGACTCCGCTGGGTAGGTGATCCTCGTCCCCTCCGCGACGGCAAAGGAGGTAAGCGACTCCGGGCGATCGGAGGTTGCCGACATGATGTCGATGACGCGGATGCCGCGCACGAGTAGTGCGTCGCCCACGAGGGAGCGGTGGCACCGCCAGGGCACGGCCTCCGCGCACATGATGCAGACGGTTTCGTCCGCGGCGAGGTCGATCAACTCCTGCAGTGCGGCCTCGAACTCGGGGGTCTGCATGTAGTCGGCGTAGCCGCGGAAGGAGAGGTTTCGCCACGCCGTGTTGGGGGAGTCAGCACGGGTCTTGCGCAGGCCGCCCAGGCCTGCGATGCGGCTGTAGCGGAGGGCGAGGCGGGGGAGTTCCTCGCGCAGGGAGTCCTCCCAATACTGAGGGTTGCGTCGAGACTTGGGCACGGTGCGGATGTCGACGATGCGGTCCACCCCACGGGCCAGGGCAAGGCGAGCGAACTCGTCGAGGGGTCGTGTCGAATGGCCGATTGTGAATACCGGTTCTGCCATGAATTCAGCGTTGCATCGCTCGCTGGGAGGGGCTCGCACGACGAGGCGACATCCGCTCACGGCAGAAGAATCGACAAAACGTAAGAACTCGCGTTCTTTCGGGCGGGGATGGCCGGAAGCGCCCGGCAAGCGTGCGACTCGGCTGCTAATTTCTCGTGAGTTTCACGAAGGCAGCAGCCAGAAGGAGCGTCATGAACATAGGAGTTCTCAGAGAGCTCGAACCAGGGGAGCGCCGAGTCGCGGCAACCCCCGAATCGGTACGGCAGCTCGCGGGCGCCGGTCTCAGCGTCACGGTCGAAGCCGGCGCGGGGGCGGCGGCAGGCTACCCCGACGCGGAGTATTCGGAGGCCGGGGCGAGTATCGCCGAATCGATCCCGCTTGAGGCGATCGAGGTGCTCGCGCACGTGCGACCGCTGCGCCCCGAGCTCGCGGCATCACTCAAGGCGGGCAGTATCACAGTGGGTCTCGGCTCGCCGGCGTCCTCCCTGCCCACCGTCGAGGCGCTGCGCTCTGCCGGCGTGACCTCGTTCGCCCTCGAGCTCGTGCCACGCATCTCTCGTGCGCAGTCGATGGATGCCCTCACCTCCCAGGCGCTTGTCGCCGGCTACCGCTGCGTGCTCGAGGCGGCCATGCGCCTGCCCCGCTTCTTCCCCCTCTTCATGACGGCGGCCGGCACGATCCCGCCCGCCAAGGTGCTCGTGCTCGGCGCCGGGGTCGCAGGCCTGCAGGCGATCGCCACCGCGAAGCGCCTCGGGGCCCGGGTCTCCGCAAACGACGTGCGCGAGGCATCCGCCGATGAGGTCCGCTCGATGGGCGGCACATTCATCAGCCTTGACCTCGGCACGGCGGATGCCGCGGGCGGCTACGCCAAGGAACTCGCAGAGGACAGGGCCGCCCGTCAACGTGAGCTGCTCACGCCACACGTCTCTGACTCCGACATCGTCATCACGACGGCGGCGATCCCCGGTCGCGCCGCGCCGAGGCTCGTGACCGCCGAGATGCTGCAGGGCATGCGGCCGGGGTCGGTCGTGATCGACCTGGCGGCGGAGACGGGCGGCAACGTCGAGGGCAGCATCGCGGGTGTCGACACGCGCGTGACGCTGCCGGGCGGCGGCGAGATCACGATCGTGGGCATGAAGGATGTCGCATCGACCATGCCCTACGACGCATCCCGCCTCTACGCCAAGAACGTCGCAAACCTCGTCACCCTCATGACACAGGAGGGCGCCGTGCAGCCCGATTTCGACGACGAGATCGTCGCCGGCGCATGTCTCACGCATGCGGGCGAGGTACGCCACGCTCCGACCCGCGAGGCGCTTGACGTCGCCGAACCTGCCGCTACCAAGGGAGCCAGCTGATGGATGCCGTGACACTCCTGACCGTCTTCGTCCTGTCGGTCTTCGTGGGCTTCGAGGTGGTGTCGAAGGTCTCGAGCACCCTTCACACGCCCCTCATGTCGGGCGCCAACGCGATCCACGGCATCGTGCTCGTCGGCGCGGTCATCGTCGCGGGCCAGGCCGAGGACCCTGTCGTACTCATCGTCGCTCTGGTCGCCGTGCTCATGGCGACGATCAACCTCGTGGGAGGCTTCGTGGTCACCGACCGCATGCTTGAGATGTTCAGTGGCCGCCGCAAGGCCGTGCAGGGCGGGGAGGGCGAGAAGTGAACCTCCTGAGCCCGGAATGGACCGCCATCCTCTACCTGATCGCGGCCGTCTGCTTCATCCTCGCCCTCAAGGGCCTCGGCTCGCCGAAGTCGGCCCGCCGCGGCAACCTCATCGGTGCCTTCGGAGCGCTGCTTGCAATGGTCGTCGTGTTCCTCTCTATGAAGCTCGACAACCTGCTGTGGATCCTCATCGTCATCGCGGTGGGAACGATCATTGCCGTGCCGGCGTCGCGCGCAGTCAAGATGACGCAGATGCCGCAGCTCGTCGCGCTCTTCAACGGTGTGGGCGGCGGCGCGGCGGGTCTCGTCGCCCTGCTTGAGCTCGCTCACAGCGACAACATCGCCGCCTTCATCGCGGTCGCCTTCACGGTGCTTGTCGGTGGCGTGGCGTTCTCGGGCTCCGTCGTCACCTTCCTCAAGCTGCAGGAGCTCATGCCGACCCGGCCCATCGTGCTTCCCGCACACGCCGCCCTCATCATCCTCGTGCTGCTCGTGGGCCTCGCAGCGGCGGCGGTCATCATCCTTGACGACGCCGTGCTGGCGACATGGGGGCTCGAGGGCATGAAGGATGCCGCGGCCATCGTCGGCCTCGCGTCCGGCCTTGTGCTCGGCGTGCTGCTGGTGCTGCCGGTCGGCGGAGCGGATGTGCCGATCGTCATCTCGCTGCTCAACGCGGGCACAGGCCTCGCGGTCGCCGCCTCAGGTCTCGTGCTCGGCAACACTCTCCTCCTCGTGGCAGGAACCCTCGTGGGTGCGAGCGGTTCGATCCTCACGCACGAGATGGCGAAGGCGATGGGCCGCAGTGTCACGGGCATCCTCTTCGGGGCCTTCAAGGGCGGCTCGACGGCGGGCTCGACCGCTGTGAGCGACCGACCGGTCAAGTCGGGTTCGCCCGACGACGTCGCGATCCTGCTCGGTTACGCACAGCGAGTGATCGTCGTGCCCGGCTACGGCCTCGCCGTCGCGCAGGCACAGCACACCATGGCGGAGCTGGCGGAAACGCTTGAGGGCAAGGGCATCGAGGTCGTCTTCGGCATTCACCCGGTTGCGGGCCGCATGCCGGGTCACATGAATGTGCTGCTCGCCGAGGCGAACGTCTCCTACGACGTGCTGCAGGAGATGGATGAGGTGAACCCCAAGTTCAAGACGACGGATGTTGTGCTCGTTGTCGGTGCCAACGACGTCGTCAATCCGGCGGCCAAGTCGAGCCCGGGGTCGCCCATCTATGGCATGCCGATCCTTGAGGTGTCGAGCGCGAAGCAGGTCATCTTCCTCAAGCGCTCGATGCGTCCCGGTTTCGCCGGCATCGAGAACGAGCTGCTCTTCGAGCCCACGACGACGCTGCTCTTCGGGGACGCCAAGGAGTCGCTCACGAAGGTGCTGGGGGCTGTGAAGGCACTCTGAGCGAGATCCTCGACGGCCCATCCGCGCTCGCGGGTGGGCCGTCCTGTTGTGTGCATCCACTGCAAAGCGTCGGGGATTTGTCCCCCGAATTGTGGGTAAATTGGCGGACTGTCCCCCGAATTCGGGGTGCCTTTCGACTGCTCCGTACCCCGTTTCCTGTTCACAGCCTCACATTGTCGATCTACGCTGGCGGGACTGGTTAAAGGACAGGGAGACGCACATGACCAAATTCCTCATCACCCTTCGGCAGTTCATCGACGACCGGCTGGGCCGTGACGAGCGCGGTGCAAGTGCCGTCGAGTACGCGATTCTCGTGGGCGTCATCGCGGTCGTCGTGATCGCCGCCGTGTGGATCTTCGGCGACGAGCTCGCGGCGTTCTTCAGCAACCTGCTGCCCGATAACCTCGACGACCCCACCCCGTAGGCGCGAGCGACGTTCGGACTCGGCCGCGCGGGCCGGGTCGTTCGTCTATCCACCGTGGAGGGTGAGATGCGAAGGTTCCGTGCAGAGCGGGGTGCTGTCGCCGTCGAATTCGCCCTCGTCGTGCCCGTGCTCCTCATGATGGTCTTCGCCATCGTCGAGTTCGGCATCATCTACAACAGTCAGCTGCAGGTGACGGCCGCGGTGCGTGAGGGCGCGCGGGAGGCGGCACTGGGTGCCTCGGCGGCGGAGGTCCGTTCGACGGTCGTGGCCGCGGCATCCGGCCTCACTCCCGACCTGACCGCGGCGAATGTGCGGGTGACGCCGGCGACATGCTCGACGGGAGCGGATGTCACGGTGAGCGTCGTCGACTACCGGGCGGGGTCCATCACCGGGCTCTTCTCCGACGGAGTCGAGGTGGGGGCCACGGTCGTCATGAGGTGCGGCGCGTGAGGCGGGCGTTGCAGCGGCTGCGCGGGGACGAATCGGGCGCTGCTGCCGTCATGGTCGGCCTCGTGAGTGTCGTGCTGATCGCGATGCTGGCCCTTGTCATCGACTATGGCGTCGTGCAGTCCCGCAACGGGCAGCTGCAGATCGCAGCGGATGCCGCGGCTCTCGCGATCGCGAACGACTGCGCCCGCGGCAGCGCGACGGGCTGCCGCGCGACCGGCTCGGGTCTCGGTCTCGCCGCCGCCAACGACGCGGACTCCGCCACGGCCACCCTGTCGACGAGCGCGCGCCAGGTGACTGTGACGGCAACGCGGGACGTCGATTTCTCCCTCATGGCGAGCTTCGGGCTGACGGATGCCACGCTCACGCGAGAGGCGACGGCGGAGTGGACGGCGGCGACGACGACGGGTGGCGCGGTGACAGGGGCATCCGTCTACCCCTTTCTCGTGGAGGAGTGCATCGTGCCGAGCGACTTTCGCGAGGTGCGGGTGACTGCGCGCCTCGCGTCGTACAGCTCCTCGTGCCGCTGGATCTTCAGCCCCGCACGCCAGCTGGTGCGGGTCTCGACCAACTGCAACAAGGTGGCGGTGAGGCCGGGGCAGTGGCTGAGCGACGACGGCACGCGAGGATTCGGGAGCGGCTGCTCCCTGCCCTCTGGGCGCATCGTCGTGGCCCTGTGGGATGACTACGAGTACTCCCTGTTCGGCGCAGACCGCTACCGCATCAGCGGCTTTGCGCTGTTTGACCCGGACCCGAACTCGGTCACTTCCACTGGAGTGAGCGGCACCTTCTATCCGCTCGATTCGAGCCACCCCGACGTGACCAGGGAGCCGGGGGCGACCGTGCCCGGCACCGCAAGACTCATCGATTAGCGAGGCCCCATGTTCAGGAACCGACTCGTCGCCGCCCTCCTCGCGGTGCTGCTCGCCGTCGCCGGGGCGGCACTCGTGTTCGGCTACGCGTCGAGCGCGGAGCGCCGGGCGCTCGAAACCGTTGCGACGGAACCCGTGCTCGTGGTGCAGCAGCTCGTGCCGGAGGGGACGCCGGCGGGAGAGCTGGCGGGACTCGTCGCGATCGAGGAGCTGCCCTCGCTCGCGATCCCCGAGGGGGCCGTCCGCAACGTGGGAGAGCTCGGCGACACGGTCGCCGCCGTCGACCTCCTCCCCGGCGAGACAGTGCTCGAGGGGCGCTTCGTCTCGGCAACAGGCGATGAGCAGGCGGAGGGCCTGCAGCTCCTGAGCATTCCGCTCGACCCCGCCTATGCCGTCGGCGGCAATCTTGCGGCGGGCGACCGGGTGGGTCTCTTCGTGACCTTCACCGATGGCGCGGGAGACGCGGGGCCCTCCTCGCAACTGCTCATCGATGGCGTGCCGGTCTCGGCCGTGCAGGGCGGCATCACGACGGATGCGGAGGGTGCCGAGGTCGCCGCCGCCTCAACCGTCGTCGTCACCCTGGCGGTGACGGCGGAGCAGGCGCGCAGCATCGTCTTTGCACGAGAGTTCGGCAGCGTGTGGCTCACCAAGCAGCCGCGCGATCTCGACGACCCCCTCGAGGGCGAGCTCACGCGCGAGGAACTGGAGGGTGCGCAGTGAAGAGCTATCTCCTGATCAGTGACAGCGACGAGACGGCAGAGCGGCTCGCCACCGCCCTCGGCTCCGAGGCCGGCCAGTTGGAGCGGTGGAGCCTCGCGGAGGTCGCGGCCGACGGCGGCGCGCTCATCACGACGCCCATCCGGGGCCGTCGACCCGAGACCGTGATCCTTGGCCCCGACACTCTCGAGCAGGGCACCTTCGCCCTCGCGGCGCAGATCGACGCCAGCTGGCCCGGGGTTGCCCTTCTGCTCGTGAGCGGGGCGGATGCCGCGACCCTCCGTGCGGCGATGCGCGCGGGCATCCGCGATCTCCTCGACCCCGCCGAGTCTGCCGAGGACTGGGCGGCGACGATCGCGACGGCGCATGAGGCGGCACGCGCACACCAGAGTGCCAGCGAGGAGCAGGCGCCCGAGGCATCCGCGGGGCCGAGCTCGCAGGTGGTCGTCGTGCTCTCCTCGAAGGGCGGGAGCGGCAAGACCACGGTCGCCACAAACCTCGCGGTCGGGCTTGCGGCACAGGCGCCGACGGTGATCGTCGACATCGACCTGGAGTTCGGAGATGTCGCCAATGCACTCCGGCTCACGCCCGACCGATGGCTGCAGGATGTCGTCTTCGGGCCCGCCCGCAACGACACCATGGTGCTCAAGTCCTTTGTGACGGAGCACGAGAGCGGGCTCTTTGCGATCTGCGCCCCAGAACGCCCCGAGGATGCGGGGGGCATCACCGGTGAGCACGTCGCGCACCTTGTGCAGCAGCTCGCGCAGGAATACCGCCACGTCGTGATCGACACGCCGCCGGGCCTCGCCGAGCACACCCTCGCGGCCCTCGAGCTCGCAAGCGACGGCGTGCTCGTCTGCGGGCTCGACGTGCCGAGCATCCGAGGGCTGCGCAAGGAGCTCGACATCCTCGGCGAGTTGGGGCTTCGGCCTCGGCGGGAACACCTTGTGCTCAACAACGTCGACCCCCGCGGCGGGCTGAGCGTGGCCGACGCCGAGAAGGCCCTCGGTCGCGACGTCGACGTCGTCATCCCCGCGCACCGCTCGCTCCGGCTTGCCACAAACGAGGGCGTGCCGCTCCTGCGTTCGACGCGGCGCGGCCGCATCGCGAAGGCGCTCCTCGGGCTCGTCGAACGCGTCCGGGCGGGGGCGGGAGGCGCATCGTGAGTCTCGCCGATCGGCTCGCCGCCGCCCGCGCAAAGGAGACCCCGGCACCCCAGGCAGAGCAGCCCGTTGCCCGGCCCGCTGCCCGAGCCGCAGCATCCGGTGCCCTGCCGCCCCCGCGCGAGGCGCTCGGCAAGCTCAAGGGGCGGGCGACGCAGGCGCTTTTCGTGAACCTCGGCTCGCGCATGACCGACACGACGCTCAGCCAGGAGCAGTTGCACGACCTTGTACGCCGGGAGCTCGCCGACATCGTCGCGGCCGAGGAGCTGCCCCTCACTTCTGAAGAGCGCGCCCGGCTCAATCAGGAGGTCATCGACGATGTGCTGGGCTTCGGACCGCTCCAGCGCTTCCTCGACGACGATGCCGTCACCGAGATCATGGTCAACGGCCCCAACCAGATCTATGTCGAACGGCTCGGCCGGCTTGACCGCAGCCCCGTGCGCTTCGCCTCCGAGCAGCACCTGCGCAACATCATCGAGCGCATCGTGCTGCGCGTGGGCCGCCGCATCGACGAGTCGTCGCCGCTCGTCGACGCCCGCCTGCCCGACGGGTCCCGCGTCAACGCGATCATCCCGCCCCTCGCGGTGGACGGCTCGACCCTCACGATTCGCAAGTTCTCCCGCGACCCCTTCCAGGTGCAGGATCTGATCGGCTTCGGCACCCTCACTCCCCAGCTTGCCACCGTGCTCGATGCGGCCGTGCGTGCTCGGCTCAACATCCTGGTCTCGGGGGGAACCGGCACCGGCAAGACGACCCTGCTCAACGTGCTCTCCTCCTTCATCCCGGCGGATGAGCGCATCGTGACGATCGAGGACGCCGTCGAGCTGCAACTGCAGCAGCCCCACGTCGTGCGGCTCGAGAGCCGCCCCGCCAACATCGAGGGCCGCGGTGAGATCACGATTCGCGACCTCGTGCGCAACTCGCTGCGGATGCGCCCCGACCGCATCATCGTGGGCGAGGTGCGCGGCGGGGAGAGCCTCGACATGCTCCAGGCGATGAACACGGGTCACGACGGCTCCATCTCGACCCTCCACGCGAACTCCCCCCGCGATGCGCTCTCCCGCCTCGAGACCATGGTGCTCATGGCAGGCCTCGACCTGCCGCTGCGGGCCATCCGCGACCAGATCGCCTCCTCGGTCGACGTCATCGTGCAGATCTCGCGTCTGCGCGACGGCAGTCGCCGCGTCACCAACCTGACCGAGGTCATGGGCATCGAGGGTGACCGCATCACGCTTCAGGACGCCTTCGCCTTCGACAGAAGCGCCGGCGTGGACGCGGAAGGTCGGGTCCTCGGCCGCATCCGCCCCACGGGCCTGCGCCCGCGATTCGAGGAGCGCTTCCGCGAACTCGGCATCGATGTGCCGCCCGAGCTGTTCGTGGCGGGAGGGGGCTGATGCAGCTCGTGCTGGGCGCCGCCCTGATTGCGGCGTCGCTCGTGATCCTGCTGCTGGGTGTCGTGCTCCCGCCGCGCATCCGCCGCCCGCTTGCCAGCGATGACCCCGCGGATGCCCGTGCCGCATCCCCGCTCGCCCGCCTCGAGCGCGCCGCTGAAGGGATGACCCCCGTGGGCCTGCGGGCGGCGATCGCGCGCGACCTCGACCTCGGCGCGGGGACCCTCACTCCCGGCCGCGTCGTGCTCCTCACTGTCGTGGGCGGTGTGGTGCTTGCGCTGGTGATCGGCGTGCTCGTGACCCCGTTTCTCGGCTTCCTCGCGCTTGTCGTCGCGCCGCTGGTGGCCCGCGTGCTTCTGCGCTCCCGCGCCGACGCGCTACGCCGCCGCTTCGAGGACCAATTGGTCGACACCCTGCAACTCATGGCGAGCTCGCTGCGCGCCGGCAACAGCCTGCTCAAGGCGCTCGACACCGTCGCTGAGGAGGCGGCTCAGCCGAGCGCGCGACAGTTCGTGCGAGCCGTCAACGAGATTCGGGTCGGGGCCGATGTGGGGCTCGCCCTCGATGCGGTCGCCGAGCGGATGCGCAGCGCCGATTTCGCCTGGGTGAGCCAGGCGGTCGCGATCCATCGGGAGGTCGGCGGCAATCTCGCCGAAGTGCTCGACCAGGTGGGAGACACCCTGCGCGATCGCAACCAGATGCGTCGCCAGATCCGCTCGCTGAGCGCCGACGGGCGGCTCTCCGCACTCGTCCTCGTCGCGCTGCCCCCCGCCGTCACGGGCATCCTCGCTCTCGTCAACCCGCAGTTCCTCGCCCCCATGTTCAGCACGCCGATCGGCTGGGTGCTCATCGTCATCTCCCTGCTCCTCTTCATCGCGGGCGGGCTCTGGATCCGCAAACTCGTGACCCTGGAGGTGTGATGGGCGAGACATCCGTGCTTCTTCTCGGCGTCGCCGCTCTCGCGCTCGGGCTCTTCGGGCTTCTCTGGGTGCTGCTCGGGGCGGGTCAGGGGTCGGCCGCGCGCGGCAATCTCGAGCGCGGCATCGTGCCGACCGGTCCGCGGGAGGAGGTCGCGCGGGGAGCGCGACCCGGTGCGACGGAGAGCCGGCTGCCCGCCGCGACCGTCGCCCGTCTCGCCCGCTATGCCGAGGCGGCGGGGCGCCCGCCCTCCGTCGTGACGACGGCCGTGACGCTCAAGTTCGTGCTCGCGGCGTTCGGACTCCTCCTCGCGCTCCTCATCGGTTTCGCAACGCGCTCCCCGCTCGGCTGGATCATCGGCCTCGCCATCGCGGTGCTCGCCTGGTTCGCGCCCGAGATCTACCTGCAGGGCCGTGCGGGTGACCGCCGTAAGGTGATCGACGCGGCGCTCGCCGACACCCTCGACCAGCTCACGATCGCCGTCGAGGCCGGCCTGGGCTTCGAGGCCGCCCTCGTGCGCATCGTCCGCAACGGCCGCGGTCCGCTCAACGACGAGCTCGCCCGCACCCTGCAGTCGCTGCAGCTGGGGGTCACCCGTCGCGAGGCGTACCGTGCTCTCGCCGACAGGGTCGACCTGCCCGATCTCGACCGTTTCGTGCGCGCCATCATCCAGGCGGACGCCTACGGAGTGCCCATCGCGGGCGTGCTGCGCCAGCAGTCCGCCGAGGTGCGGATGCGTCGGCGCCAGCGCCTCGAGGAACAGGCGCAGACGATCCCGGTCAAGGTGACCTTCCCGCTTATGCTGTGCCTCATGCCGGTCCTCTTCATCATGATCCTGGGGCCCGTGCTCATCAACGCGTTGGGAGGACTGTGAGCGTGCCCCTCGGTCGCGCCGCCGAGCACCCGGCGGATGCCCGTGCCGCAGCATCCGGCGGAGTCTTCACTCTCGCGGCTGCCCTCGTGCTCGACCTCGAAGGCCGCGCGCTGCTCGTGCGCAAACGCGGCACCCACGCCTTCATGCAGCCGGGCGGCAAGATCGAGCCGGGGGAGACGGCCAGGCAGGCGATCGTGCGTGAGCTCGCGGAGGAGCTCACGCTGCGCGTCGACGAGAGCGACCTCGGGCATCTGGGGCACTTCACGGCGGATGCGGCCAACGAGCCGGGGTGGACGGTGGACTGCGAGGTCTTCACGCTTGTGACGGATGCCCCGGTGGCGGTTGCCGCCGAGATCGAGGAGGCGCGCTGGTTCGACCCTCGCGACACGGGTGACGCGGTGATCGCGCCGCTGACCCGCGAACACGTCTTCCCGGCGATCCCCGCACAGAGGGGAGGTGGCGGTGACTGACGACCAGATGTGGGTTGCCGACGGCCAGATCGACCTCGACCTCATCGTGCGGTCGACGCATTCACTCGAGGACGGCATCCTCGTCACCGACGCCGAGCAGCGCATTGTCGCGGTCAATGACGCCATCTGCCGGATGACTGGCTATTCGCGGCAGGAACTGCTCGGTTCCACCTGCCGCATGATGCAGGGCCCGAAGACCCAGCCGGAACTGGTCGCCGCGATGCGAGACGCCGTCGCCGCGAATGAGCGCTTCGTCGGCGAAGTGCTCAACTACCGCAAGGACGGCACGCTCTATTGGAACGGCCTCTCCATCGCCCCCGTTGTGCGCGACGGCCGGGTGACGCACTACGTGAGCATGCAGCGAGACATCAGCAAGTTCGTGGCACAGCGTGCCGCGATCGAGAACGAGCACGCCACGACCGAGATGATGCTGAGCGTCGCCCGGGACCTGAGCCGGCTGCACGAGGGACGCGATGTGGCGCAGATCATCGCCGACGCCGTGCCCGTCGTGTGGGGTGCGGACCGATCCGCCGTGCTCTTCTGGGACGAGGGCAGGCAGGGTTTCGTTGTCGCCGCCATGAACGGCTGGGACGGTGCGACGAGTGCGGCCGTGAGCGGGTGGCTCGGGTCGAGGGAGGAGGCCCCCGACCTCGCGGCGATCATGGATTCCGGGCTCCCTGCACTGCACGTCGAGGCATCCACCGACTGGATGCGCGCGCTCATGCAGAGCCTGAGCATGAACGCTCTCGCTGTCACCCCCGTCGAGGTGGGCGGTCGCTTCCTTGGGATCGTGGGCGGCGTCTGGTCGCAGACGCCCCCGCCCGTCGAGCTCGGCAACACGCTGCTCGACCGGATGACCGGACTGGCGGGCCTGGCGGGCGTCGCCCTCGACCAGACCCGCCTGCAGCAGGCCATCGAGTGGAGTTCGCGCCATGACCCCGTCACGCGTCTGCCGAACCGACAGATGCTCGACGAGCAGATCGCCGCAGCCCTCGAGGGTCTCGCGCAGTCGGGCGGCGACGACGTCATCGTCGTGGCTAGCGACATCGACCGCTTCAAGCGGGTGGGGGATGCCTACCCCAGCGGCGTCGTCGATGGGATGTTGCGCGAAGTCGCTGCCCGGATCGTCACCGCCCTCGGCGACGACGCATACGTGGCGCGCGTCGGCGGCGACCACTTTGCCGCGATGCTGCGGGGCCACGCGGATGACGCGGAGGCTGCCCTTGCGGCGCTGCGGGACGCCTTCTCCCTCCCCTTCGACGTATCGGGCGACACGGTGTACCTGAGCCTTTCGGCGGGTGCCTGCCTCAGCAGCGACGTGGCCCTCCTCGCCGGGGACGGCGGCGTGACGATGGCGCAGCGCCTGCTCTCGCTCGCGGAGTCCGACCTGGCGCTGCGCCGCGGTAGTCGCCAGCTTGCGAACATCGACCCCGCGGAGGAGTCGCGCCTCGACACAGATCTGCGCAGCGCCGTCGCAGAAGGTCAGATCGAGGTGTACTACCAGCCCCAGCTGAGCCTGCCTGGTCGCGCACTCGTCGGGGTCGAGGCGCTCGTGCGATGGAACCATCCAACGCTCGGGCTCATCAGCCCCGTACGCTTCATCCCCCTCGCCGAGTACAACGGCATGATCCGCGAGATCGGGCGATGCGTACTGGAGACAAGCTGTGCCGACGTGGCCCGCTGGACGGCGGCGGGGCATCCGCTCGAGGTGTCCGTGAATGTGGCCGCGCACCAGCTGGAGGATCCCGACTTCGCCGACAGCGTCACGCGCATCCTTGCGGAGGCGGGCCTCGCCCCCGAGCAGCTGACGCTCGAGGTGACGGAGTCGAGGGTCGTGCCCGACGGCAGCCTCGCGCAGGCTCAGCTGCGGCGACTCGTCGACCTGGGGATCACCGTGTCGGTCGACGACTTCGGCACCGGGTACTCCTCGCTCACGCAGCTCAGCAACATGCCGGTCGGGGAGATCAAGATCGACCGTTCCTTCACGGGGCAGGTCATGGATGGCGGTCGCCAGATGGTCGCGGGCATCATCGGTTTCGCGCGCGGCCTCGAGCTGCGGGTCGTGGCCGAGGGCGTAGAGACGGATGCCCAGCTCGATGCCCTGCGGGAGCTCGGCTGCGATCGCGCTCAGGGCTACTACTTCGCTCGGCCCCTCCCCGCCGCAGAGCTCGAACGGGACTGGCTGGCGCCCTCCGCAGTGGAATGATCGAGGGATGCCCATCCGCTTCCACTCCGCCCCCACCAGCGACCTCGCGGCCGAGGCGCTCTACCGCATCCTCTGGCTCCGCAGCGCCGTCTTCGTGGTCGAACAGGAGGCCGCCTACGACGACATCGACGGCCGGGACCTCGAGCCGGGCACCGTCCAGTTCTGGGCGGAAGAGGAGGGCGAAGTGCTCTCGACCCTGCGCGTGCTGGTCGATCCTGAGGGGATGCGCATCGGGCGGGTCGCGACAGCGGCCTCCGCGCGAGGCCGGGGCCTGTCGGGGAGGTTGATGACGGATGCCATCGCGCGCTGCGAGGGCCGAAGCATCCGTCTCGACGCCCAGGCGCACCTTGAGGGCTGGTACGGCGCGTTCGGCTTCCGCACCTGCGGCCCCGGGTTCGAGGAGGACGGGATCCCGCACGTGCCCATGCGGCGGCCGGCCTAACCCGGCCGCCGCGGCACGTTCTGCAGGAGATTCTGCGTGACACGCCGCCGAGGGGTGCGCCTATGCGGCGTGCCGCGCAAAATCTCCTCCCGAAGGCCCGGAGCTAGAGGTCGCGGATGCGCAGGGTCGCGGGGTCGAAGGGCTCTCCCGCGCCATACACCCCGTTGAAGAGCGGACCCGCCTCGGGCAGCATCCGCGTCTCGATGTCGCGCCACACGATCAGCTCGCCCTCCACGCCTGTCTCGGCGGGGCCGAGCGCGACGAGCGGAACGCGCCCCGTCGCCCCCGTGTCGACACTCACGACCGCACCCCGCTCATCGGATTCGAGCCACGGCTCGGCAAGCATCAGATCGAGCGCACCGAAGTGGCCCGTGAACCGCACGCTCCCGCCGAAACGGAGGGTGCCGCGGGCGGTCGCCAACTCGAAGTCTCCCTGGTCGAGGAGGGGAAAGAACACCAGGCCGTCGACGGATGCCGCAGCCGGCGACACCCGCACCTCGCCGCCGCCCATCGTGACGTAGCGCACGAAGCTCGCCTTGACGCCCCACGCGAGGCCCGGGCCCGTGGCATCCGCTGGTTCCTGCATGCTGCGAGCCTAGGCTCAGCCTGCGCAGCGGCGAAGCGCCTCTCCGGTGAAGTCGGGCACGGGGCGGGATTCGGCTTCCTCAGCCGTCGCGGCGATGCCGTTCTTGGCGATGTCCTCGATCAACCAGTCCATTTCGGCAATCTCGCGCTTCTGCGCCTCACTGATCTCGACGGCCAGCTGGCACACTCGCACGTCTTCGATCTGCGCTCGCTCCGAGCGGGTGATCGCGAGCGAGTGATGGGGAATCATGGCCCGCATGAACGCGGTGCCGTCGACCGTGACCTGGCTGCGGTCGAGGAAGACCCCGCCGCCGATCAGCAGCACGCTGACCGCGACGACCGCGATATTCGCCTTCGTGTTCTTGTACATGTTGAGCATCCAGGCGAGCATGACGAGTCCCATGGTGCCGCCCATCGTGATGGCCATGAAGATGCGGCTCTCGCTGAAGCGGATGTGCCCCCACTCCCACGAGCCCACGAACATGACCCAGTACATGACGACCATGCCAGTGAGGATCATGGCGCCGAAGCGCAAGTACATCTTGCCGCCGCCGTGCATGCCGCCGCCGTGCTTCTCGTGCTGCTTCTGCTCGTGCTCGTGCTCGTGCTCGTGCTGGTTGCTCATGGTGCCCTCCTCGTCGCGGATGTCACGTGCTCGGCTTTGCGCCCGATGGTGTGAACGGTACGGCGGGAGTCACCGGGCGCGACAGGGTGTATCGGCGAAAAGGGCATGAAAAAGGCCCCAGTCCCATGTAGAAGCTAGGAACTAGGGCCAGTGGCTCCGACCGGCGTCGATCCGGTGACCTTTCGATTTTCAGTCGAACGCTCTACCAACTGAGCTACAGAGCCGTGCTCTCATCTGGCTGTCACCCCAGATGAATAAGGCACGGCACACTGGCGAGAGTGAACCGTGCCTTGCGACCCTGACCGGACTTGAACCGGCGACCTCCGCCGTGACAGGGCGGCGCGCTAACCAACTGCGCCACAGGGCCTTGCTTATTCAATTGTGTTTTGTGACCCCAACGGGATTCGAACCCGTGCTGCCGCCGTGAAAGGGCGGTGTCCTAGGCCACTAAACGATGGGGCCGTGAAGCGAGCTTCTTGCCTACCGAACGATAAGCATACGGATGCCGCGCCAATTTACCAAACCGAACATCCGTCATCCTTGCCGCACGCGACTGGGGCGAGTTGCTCCCGGACAGGAGGGCGGCTCCGCGCTACATTTCTTGCATGACGAGGGGACCACGGATGTCGCGTGTCCGACCCCTGCTCGCGACCCTCGCCGCCGCGACCCTGCTCGTGACGGGCGCGGTCGTGGGCACCCCAGGCCCTGCCTGGGCGGCGAACTACCCGAGCTGGGACGACGTGCTCGGCGCGCGTGCGAGCGAGGCGGCGAAGGCTGCCGAGGTGACCCGGCTCGAGGGGCTGCTCACGCAGCTGGAGGCCGACGTCAAGGCCAAGGAGAAGGTCGCCAAGCAGAAGGGCGACGAATACTTCGAGGCCCAGCAGGCCTACGACGAGGCCGCGTTCAAGGCGCAGCAGCTTCAGGAGCAGGCCGACACTGCACAGCTGCAGGCGGAGGAGTCGATGCTGCAGGCGGGGCAGCTCGCGGCGCGCACGCAGCGCGCGGGAGGTGCCGACATCACCGCGACCCTCCTCTTCGGGCAGGGAAGCGCTGACAACCTTCTCGGCCAACTGGGCATGGCATCGAAGGTGAGTGAGCAGTCAAGCGGTGTCTTCGCGAAGGCGAAGCAGGATCAGAACACGGCCCAGTCGCTCACCGACCAGGCGAACCTCGCGAAGGCCGCCCTCGAGGAGCTCGCGGCTGTCGCGCAGCGCAAGATGGAGGAGGCGCAGGCCGCCGCGGATGCCGCATTCGCCGCCCTCGAGGAACAGCAGGATCACAAGGCGCGGCTGCAGGCACAGCTGGCAACCCTCAAGGAGAACCGCCTCGCGACCGAGGCGGAGTACACGGCAGGCATCAAGGCGCTGTGGGGCGAGGGTGCTGCCGGTGTCGTCTCGGCGACGGGTTGGGCTCGCCCCTCCGCCGGGTACATCTCGAGCGGCTATGGCTGGCGCGTGCCCCCGAAAAGTGGCGCGAGTTCACTGCACGGCGGCATCGATCTGGCGCCCGGTTGCAATGCCCCCATCTTCGCCGCCCACTCGGGCACGGTCGAGTACGCGGGGTGGAATGGTGGCTACGGCTACTACATTCGCATCAACCACGGCGACGGCACTTCGAGCGCCTACGGGCACATCGTCGCGGGCGGCATCCGCGTGAGTGCGGGCCAGCGCGTCGGCCCCGGCCAGCTCATCGCCCACGTCGGCACGACGGGCACCTCCACGGGGTGCCACCTGCACTTCGAGGTGCGTGTGGGGGGCGCCACGACCGACCCCGCGACGTTCCTGCGCGGCCAGGGCGTGAGCATCTGAGCGCTCCGTACTAACCCCCGGCAGGCGGCATCCGATAGTCCTCTGAGCGGATGCCGCGTCCTCCCCGCGGCGAGAAACCCTTGCCATCGCGCCCCGAGTTGCTATTGTTACTTGTGTTAACAGTGTTACGGGGGATACCACTGTGATCGCTGACGCGGGATACGGGGAAGAATGAAGCACCACAGCACGGGGACGCGTCGTTCTCGCATCGTCATCGCGACGCTCGCCGTCCTCGGCGTGCTGCTCACGGGAGGCGTGCTCGCCCCCGTCGTGCCCGCCGCCCACGCCGCCGACTACCCCAGCTGGCAGGACGTGCTCAACTCGCGCGCCAGCGAGGCCGCCAAGAAGGCCGAGATCGCCCGGCTCGAGCGCCTGCTCGCGCAGCTCGAGGCCAACGTCGCCGCCACCGAGGCGGAGGCGATGGCGAAGGGCGACGAGTTCATCGCCGCCCAGCAGGCCTACGACGAAGCCGCCTACAAGTACGCGACGCTCGAGGAGCAGGTCGCCGAGGCGCGTGCCACCGCCGAGGAGTCGATGACGCGCGCAGGCCAGCTCGCTGCCCGGCTGCAGCGCGTCGGCTCCAACGACCTCACGGCCACCCTGCTCTTCACCGACTCCGACGACCTTCTGGGTCAGCTCGGGCGCGCCGACAAGATCGGCGAACAGTCCAACGGGCTCTTCGCGAAGGCGAAGCGTGACGAGAACGCGGCGCAGGCACTCAGCGACCAGGCTAAGGTCGCCGAGGAGGCCCTCGCCGTGCTTGCCGCCGAGGCCGAGGTCGCGATGATCGAGGCGCAGCAAGCAGCGGATGCCGCGAACGCCGCCCTCGAGGAGCAGGCAGGCAACCGCGAACGGCTCGAGGCCCAGCTGAGCGTGCTGCGCGAGAACCGCGCCGCGACCGAGGCGGACTACGCGATCGGCGAGCAGATCCGCCTTGCGGAGGAGGCGCGCCGCAGGGCCGCCGAGGAGGAGGCCCGCCGCAAGGCCGCCGAGGAGGCAGCCAAGAACAACCAGGGCGGCACCCCCACGGCATCCGGTTGGGTGCGTCCCTCGGGCGGCTACATCTCCAGCAGCTACGGATGGCGCATCCCGCCCACGAGCGGAGCCAGCTCGCTTCACGGCGGCGTCGACCTCGCCCCCGGCTGCGGTGCCCCCATCTACGCGGCCACCTCCGGCACCGTTGTCTTCGCGGGCATGAGTGGCGGCTACGGCAACTACGTCAAGATCAACCACGGCGGCGGCGCCCAGACGGCCTACGCGCACATCCGTCCCGGCGGCATCGCTGTCGCCTACGGGCAGTGGGTCAACGCGGGCCAGGTCATCGCCTACGTCGGCACGACCGGGACCTCGACCGGCTGCCACCTGCACTTCGAAGTGCGGGTGAACGGCGTGACGACCGACCCCGTGCCGTTCCTGCGGGCGCGCGGCGTCGGCATCTAGACGACGAGACGTAAAGGGGCGGGCCGCAGTTGCGACCCGCCCCTTCACGTTGCGACTAGTGCCCGGCGGGCGGAACGTAGTTCGCGTATCCGCCCTGCACGATCTCCTCGGCCTCGGCGACATCGCCCCAGCCCTCGGTCTTGACCCACTTGCCGGGCTCGAGGTCCTTGTAGTGCTCGAAGAAGTGCTCGATCTCCTTGCGCTTGTACTCGGGGATGTCGTTCACATCCTGGATGTGCTCCCAGCGCGGGTCCTTCGCGGCGACAGCGATGACCTTGGCGTCGCTGCCGCCGTCATCCGTCATCTTGAAGACGCCGACGGGGCGCACGCGCATCTGGATGCCGGGGAAGAGCGGGTACTCGCCGAGCACGAGCACGTCGACGGGGTCACCGTCGTCGGCGAGGGTGTTCTCGAAGAAGCCGTAGTCGGTGGGGTAGGCCATGGGGGTGTAGAGCACGCGGTCGAGCACGATGCGACCGGTCTCGTGGTCGATCTCGTACTTGTTGCGGCTGCCCTTGGGCACCTCGATGATGACGTCGTAGTCGGGCATGGGGCTCCTGCTCCTCGGTTCGGCGAATGCTGGAATAACGTTACTGGATGCACCCTCGCCGCCCCCGACTGACTCCTGCCATCGCGGACGTGCGGCGGGGCGTGCGCGCATCCCTCGCAGTCGTCGGCGAGGGGCGGCTCGTGCTCGTCGCCCTGAGCGGCGGCCCCGACTCGCTCGCCCTCGCGGCGGCGACCGCGTTCGAGGCGCCGCGGGCCGGCCTACGCGCCGGTGCCATCGTGATCGACCACGGGCTGCAGGAGGGCTCCGCGGATGTCGCGGCGCAGGCCGCGCGGCAGGCCAGCGAGCTCGGACTCGACCCCGTGGTGGTGCGTCGGGTGGAGGTGGCCTCCGGCGGCGGGCCCGAGGCGGCAGCCCGTGCGGCACGGTATGCGGGCCTCGCGGCGGTCGCGGCTGAGCTCGCGGCATCCGCAGTGCTTCTCGGCCACACCCTCGACGACCAGGCGGAGACCGTGCTGCTCGGCCTCGCCCGGGGTAGCGGCCCCCGCAGTCTCGCGGGCATGGCGCCGCGCGCCGAGCTGCCGCCCGCCACAGCTGAGGGGCGGCAAATTCACGCTCCCGGGGGGCACGAAGGTGAATTCGGCGTCCCTCATGACGCGATTGCCCTAGTGAGGCCCCTGCTGGGGCTGCGGCGAACAACAACAGTGCAGGCTTGTGCCGACGCCGGGCTCGAACCCTGGGACGACCCCCACAACACGGATGCCGCGTATTCCCGCGTGCGCGTGCGGCACGACGTGCTCCCCGTGCTCGAGCGGGAGCTCGGCCCCGGCGTCGCAGAAGCCCTCGCGCGCACGGCCGAGCAGCTGCGTGAGGACGCCGACGCGCTCGACACCTTCGCACTCGAGCAGATCGAGGAACTCGCCGAGCCTGCCGAGGCGGGGCTCTCGCTGCCCGTCGCGGCGCTCGCGGCCAACCCGCCCGCCCTGCGGCACCGGCTCATCCGTCTCGCCGTCGCGGCCGAGTTCGGCCGCTCGCTCTCCCGCGCGCACACGCTCGAGATCGCCCGGCTCGTCGACGACTGGCACGGACAGGATGCTCTCCACCTTCCCGGCGTTAGGGTGGAACGCACGGGAGGTCGCATTCACTTCAGCGCGGCCGGGCACGAGGGCGACGAGGAGTAGGCATGGAATCGAGCGAGATCGCGGACGACCTCAGCACGGTGCTCATCACGCAGGAGCAGATCCACGAGAAGATCGCCGAACTCTCGCGCCGGATCGAGGCGGACTACGCCGACGAGAAGCTGCTGCTCGTGGGAGTGCTCAAGGGTGCCGTCATGGTGATGGCCGACCTCGCTCGCGAACTCAAGCTACCCCTCGAGATGGATTGGATGGCGGTGTCGTCCTATGGCTCGGGCACCAAGTCCTCGGGCGTCGTGCGCATCCTCAAGGACCTCGACTCCGACCTGACGGGTCGCAAGGTGCTCATCGTCGAGGACATCATCGACTCGGGGCTGACCCTCTCGTGGCTGCGGGCCAACCTCGAGAGCCGGGGTGCGGCATCCGTCGAGATCTGCACCCTGCTTCGCAAGCCCGATGCCGCGAAGGTCGAGGTGGATGTTCGCTACGTGGGTTTCGAGATCCCCAATGAGTTCGTCGTCGGCTACGGCCTCGACTACGCCGAGAAGTACCGCAACCTGCGCGACATCGGCGTGCTTGCGCCGCACGTCTACAGCTGATGCTGGTGGGCGCCCGCGCGTAAGCGGGGCGCCCACCAGTGCTCACACGAGATCCGCGCGTCGCCGCATCGTCCATCGCCGCACCGCGACGGTCGCTGTGCCGAGGAGGATCAACGCCAGGCCCCATCCGATCGCGCCCCCCGGCTCGGTGCCCGTCGCGGCGAGCCGTGCGAGCACCGTGAGGTCGCTGAAGACCGAACCGCTGCTGGCGCCGCGGAGTTCGAGCCGGTGCATCCCCGGCGTCACCGCCGCCGGAATCATGACAGTCGTGGCGTAGGCGCCGCCCGCGCTCGCTCTCCCGGTCGCGAGGAGCACGGGTGTCGAGTTCAGCCAGACCTCGACGCGCTCGTGGGGGGCGAATCCAGCGGCCGTGATCGATACCGAACCGCCGCGAGCGACTGTGCCGGTCGAGAGTGTGACGCTCGGTTTCTCCACGGCTGGTTCTGGCTCGGGCTTCGGCCCCGGTTCTCCACCGCTTCCCGGCACTAGCCGCAGTACGACGTCGTCGATCGTTCCCCACGCGCCGGCGCTGAGCTCGGCGCTGATCGTGACGGTCGCCGTTCCTTCCTCCGTCACAATGACGGGCCCCGTCGTGGGCGTGGACCACGCCTGCCACCCGTCCATCGCGAAGGGCGCGGATGCCGAGCGATCCCCGCTGTCGAGGGTGATGGTGACGGCGTCGTCATGCCCCTCGCCATCTCCCTGCAAGGACGCGGATGCCACGTACTCGCCGGGCGCGAGCCCCGTGACCGTCTGCGACACCGTGAAGCTGTAGGCGGCATCGGAGTAGAAGTGGGTCGACCGGGTTCCCGTGCGGGGGTCGCTGGTGGAGCCGACAGTCACGCCGGTGCCCGTCGTTGTCCACATCGTTGTCGGGGTGCTCTCAAAGCCCGGGTTCTGCAGCAGGTTACGGGCGGTCACGACAATCGTTGCGACGGTCGGATGGCCGCCGCTCGTCACGCCGGCGATGCTGTAGGTGCCCGCCGTCGTGATGGTGTCGACCGTCGCATCCCAGTCGACCGACTGCGCCTCCACCGTGCCATCGTTGTAGGTGATGTCGACGGTCGGCGGAAGGCTGATCTGCTCGCCCTCCTCCACAGTGAGGGAGACGGTGCCCACTGCTGAGACCTCGCGGGGCGCCGTCGCTCCCGTGCGGGCGTAGGAGAAGACGTTGAGCGATTCGAGTGGGGTGCCGTCGTAGCCGAATAGCGCCTGATTCTCCCACGCTGAGCCGCCGAACCACTGCCCGGCGTCTTCCGGGTCGTACTCGCCCGCAAAACTGGTGGCCCAGCCTGAGCCATCCCGCTCCCAAAGAACGCGGTTTGCTTCGACCTCCGAGGGGGAGCCGACGGGGAGCCACGCCGGTTCCCAGTAGTAGACCCCGATTCCCGCGTCGCGGACTGCGGCGACTGCGGCAATGACGTCGCGCACGGCTGTAGCCTGCCCCTGCACGCTCACGGGGTACGCGGTCGCCTCGCTCGGCAGGTCGATGACATTGCCATGCCCGTCCCCGTCCTCGAGCGTGTGTGCCCAGGATGTCTCTGCGATCATGACCTGCTTGTTGTAGGTGTCGGCGACATCCCGCAGCACTGACGTGAGGTTGGTGAGCGAGCCGTGCCAGAAGGGGTAGTACGACGACGCGAAGACGTCGTAGTCGACGCCTCGCTCGTGAAGATTGGCCGCGTATCCGGCGTAGCGACCGGCTGTCTCCGGGTTGGTGAAGTGCAGGGCGACGAGCGCGTCGGGCAGCACGCTGCGCACTGCGGCGGAGCCGGCCGAGAACACCTGCGCCATCCCGTCCCAGCCACTGACCCCCGCGACAGCATTGTTGGTCTCGTTGCCGACCTGCACCATGCGGATGTCAACGCCCGCGGCGACGAAGCGCTGCAGGGCATCGCGAGTGAACGCCCCCACCGCGGTCGCCGTCTCCGCGGCAGTCATCCCCTCCCATGCCTTGGGTGCCTTCTGCTTCGCGGGGTCGGCCCAGAAGTCCGAGTAGTGGAAGTCGACGAGCACGCGCAGCCCCGCGGCGGTGGCCCGTTCGCCGATCTCGATCGCTCGCGTGACGTCGACGTTGCCTCCGCCATACCCTCTGCCCTCTCCATCGAAGGGGTCATTCCAGACCCGTACGCGCACATCTGTGATTCCGGCGTCCGCAAGCACGTCGAAGAGATCTGCCGGGTTGCCGTGGGAATCGCGGAAGACGACGCCCGATTCCTCGAGCGAGAGCACGCTCGACACGTCGACACCGTTGATGAAGTCGGCAGGGAGTCCCTCGACTTTATCGACCACGATTCCCGCTTCGACGGGCCCCTGGTCGGCCCCTGCGGCCGGGAGCGGCACCAGTGCCGCCAAGAGTGTGCCGATGAGTAGTGCTACTGGAATGTGCCGCTTGTGCACGAGGTCCTCCGATCGTCGTTGATCTTGCGTGAGCCGCGGACTCGGCCCGTTGGTTTATCCCTTGACCGACCCCTGGGTGAGGCCGCCCACGATGTAGCGCTGAAGCATGAGGAAGAGCACGAGCACCGGTATCGACGCGACCACCGTCCCGGCTGCGAACAGGCCCCACCGCGAGGTCAGCTGGTTCGACACCCACTGGTACATGCCCACAGCGAGCGTCCAGTTCTCCTCGCTCGTGAGCACGATCCTCGCCAGGATGAAGTCGCCGAAGGCAGAGACGAAGGCGAGCAGTGCCACAACGGCGAGCACGGGTGTGACAAGCGGCAGGATGAGCCGCCAGAAGATCTGAGCGTGACTCGCGCCGTCGATCTTCGCCGACTCGTCGATCTCGACCGGAATCGAGTTGAAGAAGCCGTACATGAGGAAGGTGTTGGCACCGAGCGCGCCGCCGAGATACACACAGATGAGCGCGATCTTCGAGTTGATGCCGAGAGCCGGCACCACCTCGCCGATCGCGAGCAACATGAGGAAGATGGCGACGAATGCAACCGTCTGCGGGAACATCTGAATGATGAGCAGCGCCGTGAGGCCCACTCGTCGGCCGCGGAAGCGGTATCGAGAAAACGCATATGCGGCGGCGGCACCCATCATGACGGCACCGAGCGCGGTCGCCCCGCCGATGACGAGGGTGTTGGCCACCCAGGTCCAGAACCGGGTGTCGCTGAGGGCGGCGAAATTCTCGACGGCGAAGGCCGAGAAGAGGTCGCTGCTGCCGGCAAGGCTGCCGCGCGGGTCAACCGCCGCCGAGAGCACGTAGAGCAGAGGGAACACCGCGTAGACGATGATGATCACCGCCACGGGGTACTTCCATCCCACCTCGGCAATCCACCGCGAACGCCGTGCGGCGGAGCGATTCTTCGTCGGCGTCATGGCGGATGGCGGGTTCATCACTGGACCTCCTCCAGCTTGCGGGTCTGCCGGAAGGCCAGTGCAGAGATGATTCCGATCACGACGAAGACAATGATCGACAGTGCGCTTGCCAGTCCGTAGTCGGCGACGCCGCCGGCTACCCCAGAGATGTTGTAGATGGCCGAGATGAGGATGTCGGTCGAGCCGAGTCCCGACGAGCTACCGAGGAAGGCGGGCCCTCCCCCGGTGAGCATGTAGATGATGGTGAAGTTGTTGAAGTTGAAGGCGAATGATGCGATCGCCAGCGGCGCAGTGGAGACAAGGAGCAGGGGGAGCACGATCGACCGGAATCGGCGCCAGCGTCCCGCACCGTCGACTGTCGCGGCTTCGAGCGTCTCGCCCGAGAGTGCCTGGAGTGCGCCCGTGCAGACGAGGAACCAGTAGGGGTAGCTCAACCAGAGGTTGACCCAGAGCACAGCGAGCCGGGCGAGCCAGGGGTCGCCGAGCCAGTTGATGTCGGCGCCGAAGAAGAAAAGGTCGTTGACGACGCCGAACTCTGAGTTCAGCATCCCGCGCCACAGCAGGGCAGACATGAAGGCGGGGAACGCATAGGGCAGGATGAAGAGGGTGCGCAGAAGCCGTCGTCCGCGCACTCGCGGATCGTTGTAGATCATGGCGAACAGGAGCCCGAGCCCAAAACTCGAGGCCACCGTGAGTACGGCGAACGCGAAGGTCCAGAGGGCGACCTCGAGCAGTGGCGCGGCCAGCGTGGCGTCGGTGAAGGCCCGCACGAAGTTTTCGAAGCCGACCCCGACGTACCATCCTGTCGCCAGTCGGCTGCCGTCGCTCGCGACGAAATTGCCGCGGTCGCTCGCCTCGTAGACGACGCCGGTCTCGGTGTCGGTGATGGTGCGCTCCTCGGGTGACCATTCGAGGCTGGAGGTGTAGACGACGCCGGTCGTCCCTTCCCTCGTGCGCACCGAACCGCCGCCCTCGTCGAGGTCGAAAGGCACGCGGAGGCCCACGACCGTGGCCTGCAACTCCTGGTCGGAGAGCACGGATGCTCGGGGCACGACCTCCCAGCCGGGAACCTCGACGGGGGTGCCGGAGCCGTCGACCTCGGCCCCCCGAACCGGTTCGAAGGGGCTGAGCTCCGTGCCGACGAGCACCGTGTCGTCGGCGTTGATGGCGAAGCCGATCTCGCCGGCCTGCTCCACGACGGCCAGCGGGTACGAGGGCGAGTCGGGTAGTCGACGCTCGTCCTGAATGAGCGCCGCTTCGACCGCCTGCTCCATCGAGCCGGCATGGCCGGTGCCGTAGTTGGTGAAGGCCACGTAGCCCGTGTAGCCGAGAGTGAAGATCTGGAACACGAAGAGGAACGTGAGCCCTGGCAACAGATATTTGAGGGGTAGCGCCCGCTTCGTGAAGTAGACGATGTCTGCGACGAGGAGGAGAGCGATGGATGCTCCGAGGATCACCCAGGACTCCGTGCGGTACGCCGTGAGGATCACCGTGAGCCCCAGGGCATTCACGACGGCCATGATCACGAGCTTGACCATGAAGCCCCAGCCGAAGCCTCGCCAGCCGCGCGCGTGCGATTCGTGACGCCCGCTGTCGGGCAGGCGGTCGTCGTCGGTCGCCATGTGATTCCTCTCTTCACGCCGGTGCCGGGGTGGGGCGGCGAGCCCCACCCCGGGTCCGGGTATCAACCGGCGATCGACGCCTGGAGGTCGGTGATCATCTGGTTCCAGGTCGACACCGGCTCGGCGCCATTGATGATCTGCGCCTCCGCCGCGTTCCAGAGATCCCAGACGAGACCCATTTCGGGGATGCTCGGCATCGGCACGCCGTCCTGTGAGGAGGCGAGGAATCCGGCGATGATCGGGTCGGATGCCACCTCCTCGGCCAGGGTGCTGAACGCCGGGATGCGGGGGTCTGCCTCATACAGCGCACGCTGCGCATCCTCGGTCGCGAGGTGGTTGACGAGGAAGTCGGTCGCGAGAAGGGAGTTGTCGCTCTGAGAGCTGAGGTAGAAGCCCTGGACACCCACGAACGGTTTTGCGACCTCACCGCCGGCAGAGGGAATGGGGTTCACCGCGACGTTGACATCGGGAAATGCACTGATTGCCCACGGTCCCTGCACGGTGTAGGGGGCTTTTCCAGAGTTGAAGAGCTCGTTGTTGATGTCGTAGTCGACCGTCGTGGAGAGGTAGCCGGTGCCGGCCGCGCCGTTGGCGTGGAGCCACTGTGCAAAGGCCTCACCCTCCGGACCGCCCATCCCGACCTCAGTCGTGTATGAGCCGCTGTCGTCCTGCACGAAGACGGGGGCGCCGAACGAGGTCTGGAAGCCGTACATCGTGTAGCCGTCGCCCGTCTCCCCGCCCGTGTTGATGACGAACGGGCGCTCGGTGCCGGCGGCGAGACCGCGCTGGATCATGTCGTCCCAGCTGCTCGGGGCCTCGTCCCCGACAAGGTCGACGTTCTGAATGAGCGCGATCGTCTCGAGCGAGTACGGCAGGGCATAGAGCTGACCGTCGTAGGTCATGGCATCGAGTGCGACCTGCTCGAACTCTTGGGCGGCGTCGCCGAGATCGATGGTGTTGACGACTCCCGCGGTGACGAGGGCGCCAAGCCAGTCGTGCGCTCCGACAGTGATGTCGGGCCCTTCCCCGGTGGGTACCTGAGCGATGAAGTCGTTGCGGAGGTCTTCGAAGTTCTTCTGCACGAGTGTGACCGTTGCGCCGGTCTCTTCTTCGAAGTCGGCCGCAGCGGCGGCGAGAGCAGGTTCGCGTTCCGCGTCGGTCCAGATGACGATCTCGGCGCCGTTGCCGTTCGTGTTCTCGCTACTGTCGTCCGTGGAGCAGCCCGCGAGGATGACGGCAGAGGCCGCGGCAAGGGCGCCGATTCTCAAGTGCTTTCGCATGTTCTTCCTTCCAATGAGGTCGACGCGGCCCGACTCGGATGAGTCGCGTCGTTGCGACCGGGGTGTGCGCCGGAGGATGGCCGGGCGCTGATGTCGTGTGCTGCTCGCACGTCACGATCGGGGGGCGCCACCTCCTTCACGGCTAGGCGCAGTGCGAATGACGGCGACGCTGCCGCCCGCGAGCTCGAGAGTGCCGTCGACCTCGGCGTCGCTCAGCAGCTCGGTGCCCGTGATGCTGAGCCACGCTGGAGCCACTCCGTGGTTGATGGCTACGACATAGTCGTGCTCAGAGCCGTGCCGTGTCACGACCTCCATCTCTTCAGGCAGCGCGGATGTGGGGATGCCCGCGTCGGTGTAGACCCGAGACATCACGGTTCGCAGCTCGGCCACATCGAGCCTCGTGCTCACGTACCAGGCGAAGCCCGCGCCGTGCGCGTTGCGCGTAATGGCGGCTCCGCCGCGAGCGGGGCCGTCGAGGTAGCTGGCCACGGTGTCGGCCCGCGTGACCTCGATGTCTTCCTGCCAGACGTCTGCGGAGAGACGACCCGCGGTCCCGCCGTCGCCGTGCCAGTCGAGCTCGCTACGCACGCCCTCCCTCAGGGGAAGGAACTCCGAGACCCGAAGTCCCAGTGCCTCCTGCAGTGGGGCGGCGTATCCCCCGTCGTGCACTCTGTCGTTCTCGTCGACGATTCCCGAGAAGAACGACACGAGCAGGGTGCCGCCACCGGCGACGTAGCGCGTGAGGTTCGCAGCATCCGCCTCGCTGAGGAGGTACTGCGCTGGCGCCACGACGAGCTTGTAATCGCTGAGATCATGGCCGGGCAGGGCGAAGTCGATTGTGATTCCATCGCGCCACAACCGCTCGTAGTAGGTGCGGATGCGTTCCTGATGCTGCACGTCGACGGAGGGCCGCCATTCGAGGTCTTGCGCCCAGAAGGACTCGAAGTCCCAGAGGATCGCGACATCGGCAGTAACGCGTGAACCGCGCAGTTCCTCAAGCATCCCCAGCTTCGCTCCGAGGTCGACGACCTCCTTCCAGACCCGGGAGCGGGTGCCGCCGTGGGGAAGCATGGCGGAATGGAACTTCTCCGCTCCTGCTCGCGAGGCGCGCCACTGGAAGAAGAGGATCGCGTCAGCCCCGCGAGCCAGATGGCTGAAGGAGTTTCTCGCCATCTCTCCGGGGCGCTTGGCTATGTTGCGCGGCTGCCAGTTCACGGCGGAGGTCGAATGCTCCATGAGGATCCACGGGGCGCCCTTCCCGACAGAACGAGTGAGATCGGCGGCCATTGCGAGGCCCACCTCCCCGTTCTCGTCGGCTGCCCAGAGGTAGTGGTCATCCGAGACGATGTCGAGCTCTGGCGCCCATGCCCAGAGATCGGTGCCCCAACTCTGGTTGGCCATGAAGTTGGTGGTGACGGGTTGCGTCGCGTGCAGGCGAATGGCGTCACGTTCCGCGATGAAGCACTCGCGCAGCTGATGATCCGTGAAGCGAGCGAAATCCAGGCGCTGGGCCGGATTGACCACTGATGGCGCGGCGGCGGGTGCGCCGACGTGAGCCCAGTCGGTGTAGTGCTGGCCCCAGAACGCGGTGCCCCAGGCCCGGTTGAGACCCTCGAGGTCGCCGTAGCGCTTTTCGAGCCACACGCGGAATGCCGCGACAGACTGCGGTGAATAGTCCTCTCCGACGGGCACCCCGTACTCGTTGTGCACGTGCCAGAGCACAACGGCAGGATGCGACGCGTACCGTTCCGCGAGGGCGGAGGCGACGCGCACGATCGCGTCGCGGTAAGCCGTCGAGGAGTGCGATGCCATGCCCCGCGAGCCGAAACCCATGACAGTGCCGTCTCGGGTGATGACACGGGCTTCCGGATGCGCGGCGAAGAACCAGGCCGGTGGCGAGGCAGTGGGGGTGCCGAGGTCGACCGCAATGCCGCTCTCGTGCAGGAGGTCGAGCACGTCGTCGAGCCACGAGAAGTCGAAGATTCCCTCGCTCGTCTCGATGAGCGCCCACGAGAAGATACCCACGCTGACGAGGTTTACGCCTGCCTCGCGCATGAGCGCGACATCTTCGCGCCACACCGCGCGCGGCCACTGCTCAGGGTTGTAGTCGCCGCCGTAGGCGATGCCGCTGAGATCGGGCCAAGGGGTATTCGGGTTCATGACGCTCCATCGGATCATGGCTGTGACCGGTCCCAGTCTGCGAGTGAGGGTGAACTCAGCGCCAGAGCGGCAGAGATTCCGTTATCGGACTGTGACCGGTCCCAGTCTGCACCAGTCGCGCGGTAGAGTCCACATGTGGATGCAAGAACCGCCGCACAGCGCAAACCGACGATCCGCGACATCGCGAGCGCGGCAGGCGTCTCCCGGGGCACGGTCTCGCGCGTCATCAATGGCGGGCACTGGGTGTCGCCCGAAGCCCGCGCAGCTGTCGAGGAGGCGATTCGGCGCACTGGCTACACGACCAATCACCACGCGCGGAGCCTCGCCACGGGCCGCTCCAACTCCCTCGCGTTCCTCCTCACGGAGCCGCAGCACCTGCTCTTCGAGGACCCCACCTTCGCCCTGCTACTGCGCGGTGCTGCCGCTGCCCTCGCCCAGAGGTCGATGACGCTCGTGCTGCTGGTCGCGGGCACTCCTGCCGAACGGGCGACGATCGAGCACTACGTGAGCGCAGGCCACGTCGACGGTGTCATGCTCATCTCCTCCCACGAGTCCGACCCGCTGCTCGAGACCCTCATCGGGGCGGGCATCCCTACCGTCTCCTGCGGCATCCCGCTCGGCCACGATGTGCAGACCCCCGTGGTCTCGGTCGACGAGGTGGCGTCGGCTCGCACTATGACGCGCTACCTGAGAGAGCTCGGACACCGGCGGATCGCCATGATCGCCGGCCCGCACGACACCCCCGGCGGTCGTTTTCGCCTCGTCGGTTTCAAAGAAGAGATGGGTGACGACTACATGCCGGAACTCGTCGCCGAGGGCGACTACAGCATGGCGTCAGGCGCAGAGGCCATGGAACGCCTGCTCGACGGTGGCGGCGACATCGACGCGGTCTTCGCGGCATCCGACCTCATGGCGGCCGGCGCGATACAGGCGCTCCGTCGCGCCGGGCTGCGCGTGCCCGATGACGTCTCGGTCGCCGGTTTCGACGACTCGGGTCTCGCGGCGACGAATGAACCATCGCTCACCACGATGCGCCAGCCCTGGGACCGCATCAGCGAGGAGATGGTCGCACTCCTCCTCGACGTCATAGCGGGGGCTCCCGGGGAGACGATTCTGCTGCCCACGGAGCTGGTGGTGCGCGCCAGCACGCGCCCAGCACAGCGCAGTTAAGCCCCCAGCAAACACCGGGCGGGCACAAAGGGGCCGCACGATAGCCTTGCAGGACTATGAATCTCAAGAAGTTCCTGCGCGGGCCCTTCATCTACATCGCGGCAGCGCTCATCATCCTCAGCATCGGGTTCAGCCTGCTCGGTGGCTCAGGATTCCGCGAGATCAGCACGCAGCAGGGACTCGAGCTCCTTGCCGACGACAGGGTCGAAACGGCGACGATCGTGGACGGCCAGCAGCGCGTCGACCTCGTGCTGAAGGAGGCCGACGAGGAACTCGGCGGCACGGATGTGCAGTTCTACTACGCACTCCCGCGCGGCGAGGAGGTCGTGACGGCCGTCAACGCCTCCGACGTGGAGTCGTTCGACGATGAGGTCGACCTCGGCAACTTCTGGACCTCGATGCTCGGGTTCATCATCCCGTTCCTCATCATCGGTCTCATCTTCTGGTTCCTGCTCTCGCGCATGCAGGGTGGCGGCGGCCGGGTCATGCAGTTCGGCAAGTCCCGCGCCAAGCTCGTCTCCAAGGAGACGCCGAAGGTGACCTTCGACGACGTCGCCGGCTCGGATGAGGCGATCGAGGAGCTCCACGAGATCAAGGACTTCCTGACCGACCCCGCCCGCTTCCAGGCGGTGGGTGCACGCATCCCCAAGGGCGTGTTGCTCTATGGCCCTCCCGGCACGGGCAAGACCCTCCTCGCTCGCGCGGTCGCGGGGGAGGCGAATGTGCCGTTCTACTCGATCTCGGGTTCGGACTTCGTCGAGATGTTCGTGGGCGTCGGTGCGAGCCGCGTGCGCGACCTCTTCAAGGAGGCGAAGGAGAACGCGCCCGCCATCATCTTCGTCGACGAGATCGACGCGGTCGGTCGCCACCGCGGCTCCGGCATGGGCGGCGGCCACGACGAGCGCGAGCAGACCCTCAACCAGCTCCTCGTCGAGATGGACGGCTTCGACGTCAAGACGAATGTCATCCTCATCGCGGCGACCAACCGCCCCGACATCCTGGACCCGGCCCTGCTGCGCCCCGGCCGCTTCGACCGGCAGATCGGCGTCGATGCTCCCGATATGAACGGGCGCCAGCGCATCCTTCAGGTGCACTCCAAGGGCAAGCCGCTCGCGGAGGGCGTCGACCTCGAGGTGCTCGCCCGCAAGACGCCGGGCTTCACAGGTGCCGACCTGGCAAACGTGCTCAACGAGGCCGCCCTGCTCACGGCACGCTCGGGCGCCCAGCTGATCGACAATCGCGCCCTCGACGAGGCTGTCGACCGTGTGATGGCGGGCCCCCAGCGCCGCACGCGCGTCATGCGCGATCAGGAGAAGCTCATCACGGCCTATCACGAGGGCGGTCACGCGCTCGTGGCGGCGGGTCTCAACAACACCGACCCCGTCACCAAGATCACGATCCTGCCGCGCGGCCGGGCCCTCGGCTACACGATGGTCATGCCGCTTGAGGACCGCTACTCCGTGAGCCGTAACGAGCTGCTCGACCAGCTCGCCTACGCGATGGGCGGTCGGGTCGCGGAGGAGATCGTCTTCCACGACCCCACGACGGGCGCCTCCAACGACATCGAGAAGGCGACCGCGACCGCCCGCAAGATGGTGACCGACTACGGCATGAGTTCCACGATCGGCTCCGTCAAGCTCAGCTCGAGCGGCGGCGAGTTCTACGGCCGCGACATGGGCTCGACTCGCGACTACTCGGAGCAGCTCTCGGAGCAGGTCGACAAGGAGGTGCGTGAGCTCATCGAGGCGGCGCACGACGAGGCCTGGCAGCTGCTCACCGACAACCGCGACATCCTCGACCGCCTCGCGACGGAACTGCTCGAGAAGGAGACCCTCGACCAGCACCAGATCGCCGAGATCTTCAAGGACATCAAGAAGCTCCCGCCGCGGCCCCAGTGGCTCTCGAGCGAGCGGCGCCCCGTCTCGGACCGTCCCCCCGTCGAGCTGCCCGAGAAGGCACCCATCGACGCTGGCGTGGTTGACGGCGGCGTCGACTCGGAGCCGCAGCAGAAGCCGAAGCGCGGACCGCGCACCTCGCCGGGCATCGCCACGGCCTAGGAGCCGAGCGTGGACGAGAGCCGTCACGAGACAGCGGATGCGGCGGGCGCGAGCCGGGCATCCGTCGATGTCGTTCGTGTCGAGGCGGCCGTGCGCGAGCTTCTCGCCGCGATCGGGGCGGATGCCACGAGGGAGGGTCTCGTCGACACGCCGCGCCGCGTCGCGGAGTCGTACGCCGAGTTCTTCTCCGGCGTGGGCGTCGACCCCGCGATCCACCTTGCCGAGCCGATCGACCTGGAGGAGGGGCACGAGGGGGAGCTCGTGGTGATGCGGGACATCCGCTTCCGTTCCATGTGCGAGCATCACCTGCTGCCCTTCTCAGGCGTCGCGCACATCGCCTACCTTCCTGGTCGCCGCGTGATCGGCCTGGGTGCCCTGCCCCGCGTCGTCAACACGCTTGCGTCGCGCCCGCAGCTGCAGGAACGGCTCAGCGAGCAGATTGCGGATGCCCTTGCCGAGGGCCTCGACGCACGGGGCGTGCTCGTCGTGCTCGACGCCCGCCAGGACTGCGTCTCGATGCGCGGCCCGCGGCAGGAGGGCAGCACGACGGTGACGCTTGCGAGCCGGGGGGAGCTTGCGGGGGCCGGACAGCAGGCGGCTGTGTTGACACTCATGGGCCGCAACGAGCGACAGGGAGGCACCGATGCCTGAGATCCCCCTCATCATGGGCGTGCTGAATGTGACGCCCGACTCCTTTAGCGACGGCGGCGATTTTGCGCGTACAGAGTCGGCGGTGGCGCACGCGGCCCGCATGGTGGCGGAGGGTGCCGACATCATCGATGTGGGCGGCGAGACCACCAAGCCTGGCGCCGGGCGCGTGCCCGTCGAGGAGGAGCAGCGGCGCATCATGCCGGTCATTCGCGAGTTGGTGGGCCGCGGCATCCGCGTCTCGGTCGACACCATGAACGCGTCGACGGCGGCCGCGGCGGCCGAGCTGGGGATCGAGATCGTCAACGACGTCTCGGGCGGTCAGGCCGACCCGCTCATGGCTCGCACGGTCGCGGATCTCGATGTCGACTTCGTGGCGATGCACTGGCGCGGCCCCAGCTCGGGGATGGACGGCCAGGCGCGCTACGACGATGTCGTGGGCGAGGTGCGAGGGGAGCTGACGCAGCGGCTGGCGGAGCTCATCGTGACGGGGATCGCCCCCGAGCGCATCATCGTCGACCCGGGGCTCGGCTTCGCCAAACGGGCGGAGCACACCTGGGATGTGCTCGTGCACCTGCGCGAGTTGGCCCCGCTCGGCAGCCGACTTCTCGTGGGCACCTCGCGCAAGCGGTTCCTCTCTCCGCTGCTGGAGGAGGGCGCCGGCCCTAAGCAGCGCGACCGTGCGACGGCCGTGACGAGCGCGCTTGCGGCGGAGGCGGGGGCATGGGCGGTGCGGGTCCACGATGTCACGTCGACCCGTGTCATGCTCGACGCGTGGGCGTCGAGCGGCGACGATCGGGCGCCCCTTCCCCATCGGGCCCGCAGCTCTTACCGGGAACCGAGATGACGGCACTCGCCGAGCGGGACCACCTCACCCTGACGGGGCTGCGGGCGACGGCGCACCACGGCGTCTTCGAGCATGAGCGCCGCGAGGGTCAGGTCTTCGTGGTCGATGTCACCGTCTGGCTCGACCTGTCGGCCTCCGCTCAGTCGGACGACCTCGCGAGCACGATCCACTACGGGGAGTTGGCCGCCGAGATCGTCGCGGCGGTCGAGCGCGACCCCGTCGACCTCATCGAGACGGTCGCGCAGCGGATCGCCGACACGGTGCTCGCCCACGATGCCGCGGAGCTCGTGCGGGTGACCCTGCACAAGCCGGAGGCGCCTATCGAGGTTCCCTTCGCCGATGTGTCCGTCACGATCACGCGGGGTCGCTCATGACGGGTCCCGTGCTGCACCGCGAGCGCGCGGTCATCGCCCTCGGCAGCAACTTGGGCGACCGAGAGGCAACCCTCCGTTCTGCGGTGGCCGAGCTGGCGGCGACCGAGGGGATACGTCTGCTCGCGGCATCCGGTCTCGTGGAGACGCCCGCCGTGACTTTGGAGGGCGTCGACCGTACCGCCCCCGCCTACCTGAACGCCGTCGTGATCGCGCAGACGACCCTTGCGCCACTCACGCTGCTCGACGCCCTCGCGCGCATCGAGGATGCGCACGGGCGCGTGCGGGAGCAGCGCTGGGGCGACCGCACGCTCGACCTGGACCTCATCGCGCTCGACGACCTCGAGCTCATGACCGAGCGGCTCACCCTCCCGCACCCACGCGCGCACGAGCGCGCCTTCGTGCTCGTGCCGTGGCTGCAGGCGGATCCGGATGCGACCCTGCCAGGTCACGGCGCCGTGCGCGAGCTGCTCGCCGCCCTCAACGACGGTGACGTGTCGCACGTCGAGGCGGAACCGCTCCTCGCCCCGGGGGTGGGGCCACGATGAAGCGCACCACCGTCTCTCTCGTGCTGCTGCTCGTCGCGGTCGGTGCCGCGGGGGGTTTGCTGGCACAGCAGGCGCTCGCGTCGGCGGGGCGCCCCACCGTCACCCCGCCCGTCTCCCTCACGATCGTGCTCGTCGCAATCGGTCTCATCGTGGTAGGCCTTGCGGTGCCGGTGCGTCGCGCCGTGCGCGGAAACCGCGCTCGCGTCGACCCCTTCTATGCACTGAGGGTGCTTGTGCTCGCGAAGGCGAGTGCGCTCGCGGGCGCCCTGCTGGGCGGCGCGGCCGCCGGTTCGGTCGTGTTTCTCCTCACGCGGACGGTGCCGGCGCTAGGCTCGGTCGGGTACTCGATCGGGGTGGCCGTCGGCGCTCTCATCCTCCTCGCCGGTGGTCTGATCGCGGAGGAGATGTGTCGCATCCCCCCGCCCAGCGACGAGGACGAGGAGGAGGCGGCCGGGGCGACGTCCTGACCGAGTTCCGAGACACCTACCGCCGACATGGAACGGATCGACCTTGACCACTCACCTCGACCCTCCCGGCATCCAGTGGCGGCGCGTCTCATCCAAGTACATCGCCGCTGAGCTGCTCAGCGGAGTGCTCTTCTGGGGCGTCGTCATCGCTGTCGCCCTCGTCTTGTACTTGCTGGTCGACGTGGAGTGGGCGATCTGGGTCGTATGGGGCGCGCTCGCATTTCTCGTGCTGGGGGCCATCTTCACCGCCCGGCAGGTGCGCGCCTACGGCTATCAGTTGCGCGATGACGACCTCGTGGTGCGCCGGGGCATCATGTTCCTCCGCGTCGTATCTGTGCCCTATGGCCGCATGCAGCTGGTCGACATCAACCGGGGGCCCCTCATGCGCTGGTTGGGGCTCAGCGAGCTGAAGTTCGTGACGGCGGCCGCGGCATCCGCTGTCGTGATCCCCGGTCTGCCCGAGTTTGAAGCGGAGGCGCTGCGCGACCGTCTCGTGGAACTCGCCGAGAGTCGCCGGGCGGGCCTGTGAGCGAGGAGTTGCCGCAGCAGCTCTCTGAGGGGCGGCGTTCGGCCACCGCGGCGAGCCTCGCCGACGGGGAGTGGCACCGCCTGCACCGCGCGTCGCCGCTGCTGAAGGGCGGTATCGCCCTCATCGCGATCCTCGGTGTCGTCATCACGAACATGCGCGAGCGGCTCATCCAGGCCTTCGTTCCGCAGTACACGGAGGGCGGCGATCCCGTCGACTTCGTCTTCGAGGGCGGCCTGGTGGGCTGGGCGCTTCTGGCCGTCGCGATCGTGCTGGTGGCGTTACTGATCGGCTTCTGGGCGTCATGGCGCATGCACACGTTCCGCATCACGGAGGAGGTCGTGGAGGTGCGTTCGGGCATCGTCTTCCGCACGCACCGCCGTGCGAGGCTCGACCGCATCCAGGGCATCAACATCGCCCGCCCCTTCATCCCCCGCCTCTTCGGTGCCGCCCGACTTGAGATCAGCCAGGCAGGGCAGGACGCGAACGTGCAGCTCGCCTACCTCGGTTCGACGGCGGCGGATGAGCTGAGACGCGAGATCCTGCGACTCGCCTCCGGCACGCGCGAGCAGCGGGAGGCGAGAATCGCGGATGCCTCGGGCGGGAGCCTGCTCGAGACCCGAGTCGGCGAGTTCCTCGCGCCGGAGCTGGATCCCGATGAGGCACCCCCGGAGTCGATCGTGCGCATCGGCATCGGACGTCTCATCGGCTCAGTGCTGCTGAGCACGTCGACGCTCGTGCTCATCGGTGGTGCCGTCGCGATCATCGTTGTCGTCATCACGACCGACGAGTGGGGTTTCCTCTTCGGACTCGTGCCGGCCGTGATCGGTTTCGGTAGCTACTGGATCCAGCGTTTCACCCGCACCCTCCGCTACTCCATCGCGGGCACGCGTGACGGCGTGCGCGTCGGTTACGGCCTGCTCTCGACCACCAATGAGACCCTGCCGCCTGGCCGCATCCATTCGGTCGTCGTCGACCAACCGCTCCTGTGGCGGGCTGCTGGCTGGTGGGAGATCAAGGTCAACCGGGCCAGCCAGGCGACCGCGCAGAACGCTTCGGCCGCTGTTGCCAACACGACCATCCTTCCCGTGGGCGACCACCAGGACGTCATGAACGTGCTCCGTCTGCTGCTGCCCGACCTCACGGACCTCGACTCGGTGCGCCTGATCGAGGCGGGGATGGCGCCGCACGGCCGTTCGGGCGATGGTTTCGTGAACTCGCCGCGTCGCGCCGCCTGGCTGCGCTGGTTCTCGTGGCGCCGCAACGGCTTCGCGGTCACGATGGACGCATTCTTCCTGCGTCGCGGCGCCGTGTGGCGCGAGCTCGTGATCGTGCCGGCTCCCCGCGTGCAGAGCACCTCGATCGAGCAGGGCCCCCTGGGGCGGATGACGCGGCTCGCGACCGTGCACCTGCACACGGTCGCGGGGCCGATCACGGCTCGGCTCGGCGCAGTCGATGTCGACGCGGCATCCGCGTTCTTCGCTGAAACGGCGGGACTTCTCGTGGACGCGGCCGCCCGCGACCGCTCCCACCGCTGGGGGGCCTCGGACTCTTCTGCCGAGTCTGACACGGACTCGCCCGTGACGCCCATGAGCTCGGCAGATTCTGCCGCCACCCCCGCTGAGGCCCACGTCGAGCCCCGTCGCGAGGAGGGACCCGGGCTGTGAGTGTTTCCGAGCGCGCGGGTCGACTCGGGGTCGGCATAGTGGGGGCGGGCCGCGTCGGGCCCGTCATCGGTGCCGCGCTCGCGGCGGCCGGGCACGCCATCACGGGTGTCTCGGCCGTGTCGCCCGAGAGCCGCGACCGCGCCGAGGCGATGCTGCCCGGCGCGCCCATCCTCGAGGTGCCGACGCTCATCGAGCGCAGCGAGCTCGTCGTGCTGGCGGTGCCCGACTCGGAGCTTGAAGGGCTCGTCGCGGGGCTCGCCGCCACCGGCGCCTGGCAGGCCGGCCAGCTCGTGCTGCACACGTCGCCCGCCGTGGGCACCTCGGTGCTCACTCCCGCCCTGGAGGCCGGTGCGATCCCGCTGGCGGTGCACCCGGCGCTCGCCTTCACGGGCACGAGCATCGACCTCGTCCGGCTGCGCGAGGCCTTCTGCGCCGTGACCGCCCCCGCCCCCGTGCTGCCGATCGCCCAAGCCCTCGTCGTGGAGATGGGTGCCGAGCCGGTCATCGTGGCGGAGGCCCACCGGCCCGCCTACGCTGAGGCGCTCGCGACCGCGACGACCTTCTCGACCGCGATCGTCTCGCAGGCGATGTCGGCGCTCGCCGACATCGGCGTCGAGGTGCCAGGCGCCGTGCTCACCCCGCTCGTGCGCTCCGCCGTCGAGAACGCCCTCGCGAGCGGCGACGCCCCTCCGCAGAGCCCCGAGGAGATCGAATGACCGTCGACGTCGTCCACAGCATCCGGGAGGTCCGCGAGCGGGTCGCCGCCGCCCGCGCCTCGGGTCGTTCCGTCGCCTTCGTGCCGACCATGGGCGCGCTGCACTCGGGTCACCTGTCGCTCGTCGAGCGCGCAGCATCCCTCGGTGACCTCGTGGTCGTGTCGATCTTCGTCAACCCGCTCCAGTTCGCGGCGGGCGAGGACCTCGAGCGTTACCCGCGCACCCTTGAGGCGGATGTCTCGAAGCTCGAGGCGACCGCCGATGCCCTGGTCTTCGCACCCTCCGTCGACGAGATGTACCCCGCTGGCCCGAGCGCGACCAGGGTGGCGGCAGGACCCGTCGGCTCCCGCTTCGAGGGCGCCGTGAGGCCCGGCCACTTCGACGGCACGCTCACGGTCGTCGCGAAGCTCTTTGCCATCGTGCAGCCCGATGTGGCGGTCTTCGGGCAGAAGGATGCCCAGCAGGCATTCCTCGTGCGGCAGATGGTGGCCGACCTCAACCTGCCGCTGCGCATCGAGGTCGCGCCGACCGTGCGCGAGGAGGGCGGGCTCGCGCTCTCGAGCCGCAACCAGTACCTCGACGCGGAGCAGACCAGCGCCGCCCTCGTGCTTTCCCGCGCCCTTGAGGCCGTCGCCGACACGGCGGCGGGCTGGCGGGGGCGTGCCCCCAGCGAGGCGATCACCGCCGGTCGGGAGGTGCTCGAGGCGGAGCCCCGGGCATCCGTCGACTATCTCGACATCGTGGACCCGGCGACTTTTCGCCCCGTGCCTGACGAGTTCACGGGGGAGGCGCTCGCGATCGTAGCGGCGCGCATCGGCACGACGCGGCTGATCGACAACCGCACGGTCCTCTTCGCGGCACCCGCGGCCTGCTGAGCGTCCGGCGCACCCCGCGTAGGATGGAGTGCCGACCGAGGAGAGCTGCACCGCATGACCGAGAACCCCACGCCCGCGACCGTCGCCGAGCCGACGGCTGAAGAGCTCTCGGAGCAGATGCAGGTGCGTCTCGCCAAGCGCGAGCGCCTCGTCGAGTCGGGGGCCGAGGCATACCCCGTCTCGCTGCCCATCACGACCACGATCCCGGCCGTGCGGGCGCAGTTCCCCGACCTCGAGCCTGACGCGCAGACGGGCGAGAAGGTCGGCCTCGCAGGCCGCATCGTGCACCTGCGCAACACGGGCAAGCTCTGCTTCGCATCACTGCAGGCGGGCAACGGAGCCCGCATCCAGGCCATGGTCTCGCTCGCATCCGTCGGCGAGGAGTCGCTCGCCCGCTGGAAGGAACTCGTCGACCTCGGCGACCACCTCTTCGTCTCGGGCGAGGTCATCTCGAGCCGCCGTGGCGAGCTCAGCGTCATGGTCGACGAGTGGCAGCTCGCTGCCAAGGCAGTGCGCCCTCTACCGAACCTCCACGCGGAGCTGAGCGAGGAGACGCGCGTGCGGCAGCGCTACCTCGACCTGATCGTCCGCGAGCAGGCCCGCACTACCGTCGTCGCCCGCGCCGCCGTCAACGCCTCGCTGCGCCGCACTTTCGCGAGCCACGGCTACCTTGAGGTCGAGACTCCCATGCTGCAGGTGCAGCACGGCGGCGCATCCGCCCGGCCCTTCGTCACGCACTCCAACGCCTTCGACACCGAGCTCTACCTGCGCATCGCTCCCGAGCTCTTCCTCAAGCGCGCCGTCGTCGGCGGGCTCGAGCGCGTTTTTGAGATCAACCGCAACTTCCGCAACGAGGGCGCCGACTCGACGCACAGCCCCGAGTTCGCGATGCTCGAGGCCTACCAGGCCTACGGCGACTACCGCCAGATGGCCGACCTCACGCAGCAGCTGATTCAGGATGCCGCGACCGCCGTCGCGGGCGGGCACACCGTCACCTGGGCCGATGGCACCGAGTACGACCTCGGCGGGGAGTGGGACCGCCTTTCGATGTACGACTCGCTCAACGAGGCATCCGGTCTCTCCGTCACCCCCCAGACTCCCGTCGAGGAACTCGTCGCGCACGCCGCGACCCTCGAGATCGAGGTCGACCACCCCACGCACGGCAAGCTCGTGGAGGAGCTGTGGGAGCACTACGTGAAGGGCGACCTCGTGCGGCCGACCTTCGTGATGGACTTCCCCGTCGACACCTCGCCTCTCGTGCGGGACCACCGCTCGATCGCGGGCGTCGTCGAGAAGTGGGACCTCTACATTCGCGGCTTCGAGCTCGCGACCGGCTATTCGGAGCTTGTCGACCCCGTCATCCAGCGCGAACGCTTCGTCGAGCAGGCCAAGCTCGCGGGTCGCGGCGACCTCGAGGCGATGCGCATCGATGAGGAGTTCCTGCGCGCGCTCGAGCACGGAATGCCCCCCTCCGGCGGAATGGGTATGGGCATCGACCGTCTCCTGATGGCGATCACGGGGCTCGGCATCCGTGAGACCATCCTCTTCCCGCTCGTGAAGTAGGGGGTGGAGCGATGGGCGACCCCAACAAGTCGAAGATCCCGCCCGCCCGCGTCGGGCTGTGGTTCATCATCGGTGGTGTGGGCCTGTACTTCCTCGTCTCCGGCATCATCGGAATCGTCAGCGGCTGACGCGAGACGCGCCTGCGCCCGACGCCGCGCCCTGCGCCCGACGCCGCGCCCTGCGCCCGGCGCTGCGCCCTGCGCCCGGCGCCGCGCCCGGGGCCCTGCGCCGTGCCGCGCCCCCCTCCCATCACCGCGGTGTTTTCTGCTCCGCGCGGGGACAGAAAACACCGCGCTCAACAGAAAACACCGCGGCGTTGTGACGCCGCCGGGCGGGTCATCAGATTCGGCACGTAGAATCGTGTCGTGCTTGAGAACTTCTGGGCGAACGCCGTCTTCTCGGTGACCCCCACCATCCTCATCGGCCTCATCTTCTGGCTCGTGATGCGCGCGATCCTGCGCGCCGACCGCACGGAGCGCAAGGTGTACGCCGCGATCGAGGCGGAGGAGCGCGCCAAGCTCGGCCTCCCCGCGGCGGAGTAGCCCATGCCCCGACGCATCCTTGCCCTCGCGGCCGTTCTGCTGCTCGCCCCCGCTCTCGCCGCCTGCACCATGATCGGCGACGTCGTGGAGCAGAGCGTCGGTGACGCCGTCGAGGGTGGCCTTGAGGGCCTCACGGGTGTCGACGTCGAGGGCGGCAGCGAGATCCCGGCGAACTTTCCCCCGAGTGTTCCGCTCGTGGAGGGGGAGGTGACGGCGGGCAGCAGCCTCACGGTGAGCGACGAGACCACCTGGACGGTCAGCATCGCCACGGATGCTGCTGTCGCCGATGTTTTCGCGCAGGCCCGCACGCTGCTCAGCGACGCAGGTTTCGAACAGGGTTTCGCGTCGGAGACGGCGGAGCAGAGCGTCGCCTCTTTCGGCGGAGAGTACACAGTGATCGTGACGGTCGGCGTCGAGGGGCAGCGCACGGTTGCGAACTACGTCGTGACGCCGGTCGGCACGGAGGCGCCTGCGACGGAGTCGTCAGCGGGCTGAGCTGCCTTTAGCTCGCCGCGGCTCGTGCGCGGTCTCGATACGCTGCGCTACTCAACCCGCGGTGCCCTACTCAACGCGCGGCGAGACCTCTCCTCAGCCGCGCGAGCGGAGCCGCACGGTCGGCAGCGCGGGGGCGGGCAGCGCCGGCCCGTCGTAGACGGTGTGACCGAAGCGCCCCGCAGCATCCGCGCCCTCGATGACGTCGCGCTGCCACTCCTTGCGGTAGGCGACGACCTCCTCGTGGGTGCGGCCGATGAAGTTCCACCACATGACGATCTGCTCGCCCAGCGGCTCGCCCCCGATCAGCACGACCCGTGCCCCGGATGCCCCGGCCGCGAGCACGAGGGCGTCGGCGCCGGGCGCCCGGTAGGCGAGGTGGTCACGCGGCACGGGCACGTCGTCCACCGTGACCTCACCCGTGTCGAGCAGCACCCCGTGCTCGAACCCCGCCTCGACGGGCACCACGATCTCGGTGGCGGGCGGAATGTCGAACTGGGCGCCGACGAGGGGGCTGAAGGTCGTGGCATCCGAGGTCTGCCCCAGCAGGCTGCCGAGGAAGACGCTGACCTGCGCGCCCTGGTGCGTGATGACGGGCGGAACGGTGTGCTCGAAGAAGGGCTCGCTGTGGCGGGTGGCGTCGGGGAGCGCGGTCCACAGTTGAACCCCGTGGAGCACGTTGCTGCCGGAGGCGCCCGTGCCGACCGTCTGCCCGCCGATATTGCCGTGCTCGGGCGAGGCGTCCGTCGCGCCGGGCTCGCCTGTGCCGGCGCCGACCGAGACCTCCGAATGCTGGATGCCGCGACCCGCCGTCATGAGGTTGAGCTCGCCGGGGCGCACGACCGCGTGCCCGCCGCTCGAGTCGCGGTGCTCGACCTCGCCCGCGAAGAGCCACGTGACGGTCTGGAGGCCCGTGTGAGGATGCGGCGGCACGACCATCCCGCCCGTGCGGTTGACATCGTCGGGGCCGTAGTGGTCGAGGAAGCACCACGCGCCGATGAGGGAGCGCCCCCGCTGCGGCAGCGTGCGGCGGACATTCATGGCGCGCGGACCGCCGAGGGGCACGTCGCGGGGCTCGAGGATCGCGACGCCGCCGTCGCCTGACGGGTCGCTCACGCCAAGGCTCTCGCTCGGTCTCTCGTCGAGGTTGGTCACGCGCACAGCCTATGGTCGTCGGGACCCCGCGGGGACGCCGGCGAGCGGCGGAACCGCCTACTCCTCCGGGGCGGGCTCGGTCGTCTCCGTCGGCTCGGGTGTCTCCGTCGGTGTCGGGGTGGGTGTCTCCGTCGGTTCCGGGGTGGGCGTCGGCGCGAGTGACTCGGTCGGCGTCGGGTCGACCTCGGGGGCGGGGGAGAGCACGGGCGACTCCGTCGGGTTGACCGGTTCCGGCGTCGGGTCTTCGCTGGGCTCGGGTGACGGGCTCGGCGAGGTGGAGACGCTCGGCTGTGTGCTGGGCTCGAGGTCGTCGCCGCCCGGGTTGGCGAAGGCGAATGCGGCGGCGATGGCGGCGATCGCGACCAGCACGATGATGCCGATGATCCAAGGCCACGGGGACCGGCGTTCGCCGCCGCCCAGCGGCGTGGGCGGGAGGCCTCCGCCCCCACCTGTCGCGGCGGAGGTCGTCGCGATCGGCACGTGCGGGGCGACGGGAGCCGTCGCATCCCCGTCGGCGGGCGCGTTGTGCGCGCCGCCCACCGACTCGAGGCGCACCGTCTCCGCCGCGTGGTCGGCCGACGTCGCCTCGGGATCGCTCACCTCGCGTGCGCCGCCAGCATCCGCTTCGCCGTAGACCTCGGTGCCGGGTTCGCCGCCCGGGCCGGCGCCAGGTTCGCCGCCCTGCTCGGCCTTGGGGAGAGGCTTCGTCGCGTCGTCTCCTGCTGCGCCATCGGGGGTGTCTCTCGGGTCGTTGGCCACGTCGTGACTCCCATCGTCATGCCCGTCGTGCCTCAGACGTTACCCCGGGCATCCGTCGGCGTTCAGGGGTGGCTTTCGGCCACCACCAGCAGGTCGCCGACCTCGCAGTCGAGCGCGCGGCAGATGGCGGTCAGCGTGGAGAAACGGATGGCGCGTGCCCTGTCGTTCTTGAGCACCGAGAGGTTGACGACGCTCACCCCGACGAGCTCGCTCAGGCGGGCGAGGGTCATCCCGCGGGCCGTAAGCAGCTCGTCGAGCCGACAGTGGATGCCCGACTCCTCATCGTCCGCGGGTGCCATCACACGAGCCCCTCCGTGTCGCGTTGCAGGCGCTCGCCGCGGCGGAACGCGAACGCGACGGCCGCGAGTGCGAGGCCGAGGAGGATCGGCCAGAAGTCGAGCTGCGCGAAGATCGTGGGCTCGGGCAGGCCTGTGGCGAGCGGGTCGTAGGGCGTTCCCTCCCACTGCGGGTCGAGACCCTGCTGGTCGGGGCCGGGCGCATTCTCGGAGGTCCACCCGCTCACCCGCAGCGCCTGCTCGGAGGCGATGCTGCCGCCGATCGCGAAGAGAACCTGCCACACGATGCCGCCCGCGGCAACCGTCGCACCCGTGAGCGTCACGGCGCGGGTGAGAGGCGTCGCAAAACCCCCGCCGTCGGCGAGGAGTCGCTGGCACAGCAGCGCGATCGTGATCGCGATGACGATGAACGTGGCACCCTGCACGGCGTGACCCGCCGCGAGGAACGCGCGGGCGTCGATCCCGAGGCCGGCGAGCACGACGTCGGCCGAGCGGAAACCGCCGCCCGTGACATCCGCCGTCGGCCCGTCGAGGAGGACGATCCAGGGATAGGGCTCTGGCCAGAACTCGCGGACGGGAATCGTGACGGCGACCTGCTCGGCGGCGAGCGTCGTGATGACGGTGACGAGCGTCACGATGAGGGTGATGCAGGCGTAGGCGGCGGCGACGAAACGGCCGACGACGAGCACGAGGGGGCGGCTCTCGCTGTCGGGCCCCCGTCGCCGGGCGAGAAGCACGACCGCGACGAGGAGTGCGGCGATCGCGAGAAGGGCGAGGGCGATGACGGCGATGCGGCCGATGAACATCAGCGGCGCCGCTCTGCAGAAGTCGAGTGTCGGAACATGACTGCCTCCATATCGAATGTCGTTATGACCATAACGATGAACGATATGGAGCGCAAGGGCGGTGGATGCTGGGCACTCAGGTGTGCGTTGTGCGCGTATCTGTTCGTGCGCGCGCTGCACAAGCGTGCGCACGGCAGGAACGTGCGGCAGGAGGGGAGCCGCAGCATCCGCCCTCCCGTAACGCCCACGGCGAACACGGGCATCAACCGGAGGGTTCGCTGGTTACCCTCGATGTACCGGCATCCATACCTGCCCAGATGCCAGAGGAGTTAAGAGAATGTTCGAGAGATTCACCGACCGTGCTCGTCGCGTTGTCGTCCTGGCGCAAGAAGAAGCCAAGATGCTCAACCACAACTACATCGGCACCGAGCACATCCTGCTCGGCCTCATCCACGAGGGTGAAGGCGTCGCCGCGAAGGCTCTCGAGTCGCTCGGGATCTCGCTCGACTCCGTGCGCGAGCAGGTGCAGGACATCATCGGCCAGGGTCAGCAGCAGCCGACCGGCCACATCCCCTTCACGCCGCGCGCCAAGAAGGTGCTCGAGCTGAGCCTGCGCGAAGCGCTCCAGCTCGGCCACAACTACATCGGCACCGAGCACATCCTCCTCGGCCTCATCCGCGAGGGCGAGGGTGTCGCGGCGCAGGTGCTCGTGAAGCTCGGCGCCGACCTCAACAAGGTGCGCCAGCAGGTCATCCAACTCCTCTCCGGCTACCAGGGCAAGGAGCAGGTGCAGGTCGGCGGCCAGGAGCAGCAGACCGCGCAGGGCGGCTCGCAGATCCTTGACCAGTTCGGTCGCAACCTCACGCAGGCGGCGCGCGACCAGAAGCTTGACCCCGTCATCGGGCGCGAGAAGGAGATGGAGCGGGTCATGCAGATCCTCTCCCGCCGCTCCAAGAACAACCCCGTGCTGATCGGTGAGCCCGGCGTCGGCAAGACCGCCGTCGTCGAGGGCCTCGCCCAGGCGATCGTGCGCGGCGACGTGCCCGAGACGCTCAAGGACAAGCAGCTCTACACGCTCGACCTCGGCTCGCTCATCGCCGGCAGCCGCTACCGCGGTGACTTCGAGGAGCGCCTCAAGAAGGTCACCAAGGAGATCCGCACCCGCGGCGACATCATCACCTTCATCGACGAGATCCACACGCTCGTCGGCGCGGGTGCCGCCGAGGGGGCGATCGATGCCGCGAGCATCCTCAAGCCCCTCCTCGCCCGCGGCGAGCTGCAGACGATCGGCGCGACCACGCTCGACGAGTACCGCAAGCACTTCGAGAAGGATGCTGCGCTCGAGCGTCGCTTCCAGCCGGTGCAGGTGCACGAGCCCACGCTGCCGCACACGATCAACATCCTCAAGGGACTTCGCGACAAGTACGAGTCGTTCCACAAGGTGTCGATCACTGATGGTGCGCTCGTCTCCGCCGCGAACCTCGCCGACCGCTACGTGCAGGACCGCTTCCTGCCCGACAAGGCGATCGACCTGATCGATGAGGCCGGCGCCCGCCTGCGCCTCTCGATCCTCTCGTCGCCGCCCGAGCTGCGCGAGTTCGACGACAAGATCGCCTCCGTGCGCGCCGCCAAGGAGGCCGCGATCGAGGATCAGGACTTCGAGAAGGCCGCCTCGCTGCGCGACGAGGAGAAGAAGCTCCTCGGCGAGCGGCTGCGCCTCGAGAAGCAGTGGAAGAGCGGCGAGGCCGGCTCGACGGGCATCGTAGACGAGGGCATCATCGCCGAGGTGCTGGCGAACGCCACGGGCATCCCCGTCTTCAAGCTGACGGAGGAGGAGACCGCGCGTCTCGTCTTCATGGAGAAGGCACTGCACCAGCGGGTCATCGGGCAGGAGCAGGCCATCGCCGCCCTCTCCAAGACGATCCGCCGCACGCGTGCCGGACTCAAGGACCCCAAGCGCCCCTCGGGCTCGTTCATCTTCGCCGGCCCCACGGGTGTCGGAAAGACCGAGCTTGCCAAGGCGCTCGCCGAGTTCCTGTTCGACGACGAGGACGCCCTCATCTCGCTCGACATGTCGGAGTACGGCGAGAAGCACACCGTCTCCCGGCTCTTCGGTGCCCCTCCCGGCTTCGTCGGCTTCGAGGAGGGCGGCCAGCTCACCGAGAAGGTGCGTCGCAAGCCGTTCTCGGTCGTGCTCTTCGATGAGATCGAGAAGGCCCACCCGGACATCTTCAACTCGCTCCTGCAGATCCTCGAAGAGGGGCGTCTGACGGATGGCCAGGGCCGCGTCGTCGACTTCAAGAACACGGTCATCATCATGACGACCAACCTCGGCACGAAGGACATCACGGGTGGCCCCGTGGGCTTCACGATCGAGGGCAACGCCGAGCAGGACTACGCCGGCATGAAGGCGAAGGTCGTCGAGGAGCTCAAGAAGAACTTCAAGCCCGAGTTCCTCAACCGTGTCGACGAGACGATCGTCTTCCCGCAGCTGAACCAGGACGAGCTGCTGCAGATCGTCGACCTGTTCATCAAGCGACTGAGCGAGCGGATGCTCGACCGCGACATGACCGTCGAGCTCACGCAGTCCGCCAAGGAGCAGCTCATCAAGGTCGGCTTCGACCCGACGCTTGGCGCCCGGCCCCTCCGCCGCGCCATGCAGTCCGAGGTCGAGGACCGGCTCAGCGAGCGCATCCTGCAGGGCGAGCTGGGCGCGGGCGACCACGTGCACGTCGACTACGTGGATGGCGAGTTCGTCTTCACGACGACGCGCCAGCCGGGCCGCGAGCCCGTCGAGGCCGCAGCAGCAGGCGCCATCGAGGGCTAGTCGCCTCGTCTCGAGAGAGCCCGTCCCGCTTCGGCGGGGCGGGCTCTCTACATGTCGGCAGTAGCATCGACACGTGACATCCGAAGCCCCCTCCTTCACGGTGCGCCCCGCGCGCACAAGCGATGTGCGGCAGATCCAGGCGCTCGTGGAGCCGCTCGTGCAGCAGCGGATCCTCCTCGGCAAGGACCTCGTCGTGCTCTTCGAGAGCATCCAGGAGTTCCGCGTCGCGGTCGACGAGTCCGGCGCGATCATCGGCTGCGGTGCCCTGCACGTGCTGTGGGAGGACCTGGGCGAGGTGCGCACTCTGGCCGTGGCATCCGCCTGGCTCAGCCGGGGGGTCGGGCATGCGATCCTCGAATCGCTGGAGGCGCAGGCGCGCGAGTTGGGGCTCAGCCGCCTCTTCTGCCTCACCTTCGAGGTCGAGTTCTTCGGGCGCCACGGCTTCGAGCCGATGGGCGAGCAGCCGATCGACCCCCACATCTACACGGAACTGTTGCGCTCCACCGATGAGGGCGTCGCCGAGTTCCTCGACCTGTCGCGGGTCAAGCCCAACACGCTCGGCAATACCCGGATGCTGAAGACGCTCTAGTTACGCTGGTCGCATGTCGACGATCCGCAACCCGGTCGGTCCGCAGCCGCCACAGGTGTACTGGCGGCGCCGGATCATGGTCGGGCTCGGCCTGGTCGCCATCATCGTCGTCATCGTGCTCATCATTGTGCGGCCGGGTTCCGGCAACGAGGGCACCCCGGCGGCGGATGTCGCGGCTTCACCCAGCGCGTCCGCCGACGCATCCGCAGAAGATGACGAAGAGTCGACGGATGACGGCATGTGCCGCACCGAGAACCTCACGATCGAGGCGATCACCGACAGCGATGCCTACGCCGCCGGCGTGAACCCGCAGATCGGGATGCGGCTGACCAACGTGGGCACGACCCCGTGCATCCTCGACGTCACGCCGTCGCGGCAGGTCTACGAGATCGGCAGCGGCGATGAGACGTATTGGCTGTCGAGCGACTGCCAGCAGGAGGCGGCGGAGGCGATGGTCACGCTGGAGCCCAACGAGCCGCAGTCGACGACCCTGATCCCGTGGGATCGCACGCGCTCCGCCCCATGTGACAACAGCACGCAGCCGGTTCCCGCGGGCGATGCGACCTACCACCTGCAGGTGCGGCTCGGGGAGGACCTCGAGTCGGCGCGCAAGACCTTCCGGCTGCTGTAGCCCTCTGCGGACGCGCTGGGCGCTTCCGCCTGCGCGCTCGGCGCTCCGCCCTCCCCGCGCCCGAAACCGCCTCCCTGCGCCTGAAACGTCGGGCGCAGCGAGGTCGTTTCAGGTGCGGCGAGCAACGGCGCAGCACGTGGGACAGGAATATGGGGCGGCGGGAGCCGTTGCATCCGTTGTGAAGCGCATCGGATTTCTCTCCTTCGGCCACTACCAAGACGTGCCAGGGTCGCTCGTCCGCGACGCGGGGGAGGCATACCGGCAGGCTGTCGAGCTCGCGGTTGCCGCCGAAGAGGTGGGAGCGGATGGCGCCTTCGTGCGCGTGCACCACTTCGCCCCGCAGCATTCGTCGCCCATCCCGCTGCTTTCGGCGATGGCGGCCCGCACCTCGCGCATCGAACTCGGCACGGGTGTGATCGACATGCGCTACGAGAACCCGCTCTACCTCGCGGAGGAGGCTGCGGTCGCGGACCTCATCAGCGAGGGGCGGCTGCAGCTCGGCATCAGCCGTGGGTCACCCGAGCCCGCTGACCACGGTTGGCGCGCGTTCGGCTACCCGGATGACGGGATGCCGCGCGACAAGGCCGAACTCTTCCTCGCGGCGGTCGGCGGTGCACCGGTCGTCATGTCCGACCCGGCCATGACGGGGCAGTCCCGTCCGCTCGCGATCGACCCGCAGTCGCCGGGGCTCGACGAGCGAATCTGGTGGGGTGCCGGCAGTCGCGACACGGCGGTGTGGGCGGCCGAGAAGGGCTTCAACCTCATGAGTTCGACGCTCGTTTTTGGCGAGAGCACCTCGCTCGGCGACCTGCAGGCGGAGCAGATCGCCGCCTACCGCGAGGCGTGGAACGCGGCCGGGCACGAGCGTTCACCGCGCGTCTCGGTGAGCCGCAGCATCATCCCCCTCGTCACGGAGGAGGACCACCACTACTTCGGACTGCGGGCACAGGCGGAGTCGCGCGACCAGGTCGGCATCATCGACAACGCGAAGGCGACGTTCGGCCGCAGCTACATCGGCGAGCCCGACGAGCTCATCGAGCAGCTGGCGGATGACGCGGCCGTCGCCGACGCGGACACCCTCCTCATCACGGTGCCGAACCAGCTCGGCGTCGACTTCAACGCGCGCCTGCTCGAGTCGATCGTGAAGCACGTGGCGCCGGGGCTTGGCTGGCGCTGAGCGGCGGGGCTCGAGTTCGGCTGGCGCTGAGCGGCGGGGCTCGAGTTCGGCTGGCGCTGAGCGGCGGGGCTCGAGTTCGGCTGGCGCTAGTTACGCGTCCCGCCCAGGCACTTCCGACTTGCGGAGGAGATTCTGCGCGACGCGCGGGCAGCGGATGCTTCGGCCCTGCGTGTCGCGCAGAAACTCCTGCTGAACGTGGGCGGCCACGGCCTCAGCGACGCACGCGGTAGCGGGAGAACGCGATGCCGTCGGGGAACATTCGGGTCTCAGTGAGATCGAGGGTGACGTGCCGCTCGTTGCGGGAGAAGTAGGGGGTGCCTCCGCCGATGAGGACGGGGTGAATCGTCACCTGGTACTCGTCAATAAGGTCGAGGTTGGCGGCTTCGGCCGCGAGTGTCGCGCCCCCGATCGCGATGTCGCCGCTGCCCGGCTCGGACCGGAGTCGCTCGATCTCCTCGGCCAGCCCGCCGGAGGCGAGACGAGCCGCCCCGCGCACCTCGCTCAGCGTGGTCGAGAACACGACCTTGGGGAGCGGGTTCCAGAGCGACGCCCACTCCCACTCCTTCTCATCGAAGCCCGCCTGCTGCTCGGGCTCCTCCCAGTAGAGCATCGTCTCGTAGAGGCGCCTCCCCATGAGGTGCACGTCGATGCGCTGGATCTCGTCGATCGAATGCTGGAACACTTCCGCGTTGGGGACGCTCCAGTCGATGCTGCCCGCCGGGTCGGTGATGAAGCCGTCGAGCGACATGCTCATGGCGTAGGTGACCTTGCGCATCGGCATCCTCCTCGCTCGTGCGCACGATGTTATTGCTGAGACGCGCTCCGCGATAGAGGGGTCAGAACTGCGGCACGTCGGCCTGCACGACCTCCGCCGTCGCGAAGGCGGTGCGCATGGCGTCGCGCAGGTGGGCGCTCGAACTGTCGACGAGGGTGGTGAAGCCGAGACGCTGGGCTTCGGATGCTCGCTGCTTCGCTTGCGTGACGGGCCGGATCTCGCCCGCCAGGCTGATCTCGCCGACGGCGGCGAGTGTGCCGGGGAAGGACCTGTCGCTGTACGCGCTCGCAATGGCGAGGGCGATCGCGAGGTCGGCGCCGGGCTCGGTGAGGCGCATCCCGCCCACAGTGGAGACGTAGACGTCGTGAGTGCTGAGTTGCAGCCCCGCGCGCCGCTCAAGCACCGCGAGGAGCATCGCGACGCGGGACGAGTCGACACCGTTGGTGACGCGGCGCGGCTGGGGGGCGGAGCTCTTGACGATGAGGGCCTGCACCTCGACGGGGAGGGCACGCCGTCCCTCAACCGCGATGGTCACGCACGTGCCACTCACGGGTGCGGAGCCGCGACTCATGAAGAGGCCGCTCGGGTCGGGGACCTCGATGATTCCGTCACCGGCCATCTCGAAGCATCCGACCTCATCGGTGGGGCCGAAGCGGTTCTTGTGCGTGCGGATGAAGCGGAGCGCCGTCTGCCGGTCGCCCTCGAACTGGCACACGACGTCGACGAGGTGCTCGAGCACGCGCGGCCCCGCGATCGAGCCGTCCTTCGTGACGTGCCCGACGAGAAGGAGCGGCAGGTCGCGGTCTTTCGCGACGCGGATGAGGGTCGCGGCGACCTCACGCACCTGCCCGGGTTGCCCCGCGAGGCCATCGTTGAGCGAGGAGGAGACGGTCTGCACGGAGTCGACGACGAGCAACTGCGGGTGCACCTGGTCGATCTGACCGATGATGGTCGCGAGGTCGGTCTCGGCGGCGAGATAGAGCTCCTCGTGCATCGCGCCCGTGCGCTGGGCGCGCAGCCGCACCTGGTTGACGGACTCCTCGGCGGAAACGTACAGAACGCGCTGCCCGCCTGCCGCCGCCCGCGAGGCGACCTCGAGCAGGAGGGTCGACTTGCCGACACCGGGTTCGCCGCTCAGCAGGATGGTGGCGCCCGGCACGATGCCGCCGCCCAGCACCCGGTCGAACTCACGGATGCCACTGGGTCGGTGCTCGACGGCGGCCGCGGTCGTCTCGGTGATGGGGCGGGCGGCGCGCTCGTCGCCCACGACGACGGGCTTGAGCGAGCGCATCACGCCCGTCTGCTCGCTCGCTTCCGCGACGGTGCCCCAGGCCTGACACTCGCCGCAGCGGCCGGCCCACTTGAGCGTGGTCCACCCGCACTCGGTGCAGCGGAAGTTGGTGGTAGCGCGGGCCATGCAGAAGAGCCTAGGGGGAGCCGCCGACATCGCCGGTGGAGCCTACCCCAGCCCCCGATGCCTCGAGGCCGGCCGCGGCATCCGTCACGAGGGGCAGGAACGCGCGCGTCCACGCCCGGTATCCGCGGTCGTTGGGGTGGAAGAAGTCGGCTGCAACCTGGTTGAGCGCGTACCGCAGCACGCCCAGCCGGTGCGTCTCGGCGTAGACGGGCGCGACGATGAGGCCGTGGCGGGCGGCCGCGGCGTGCAGGATCTCGTTTGCCTCGCGCACGTTCCGCTGGGCGGCGCCCACATAGAAGCTGGGGATGTCACCGACGATCGTGTGCGGCGGCATGGCCGAATACAGCTCCTCAATCTCCCGCTCGAAGCGTGCGCGATCGTAGGTGGCGATGTCGTTGGCGCCGATGCCGACCGTCACGAAGTTGGCGGGGCCCAGCCTGCGCATCGCCGGAAGCTGGATCTCGAGGGCCTCGCGCAGCCGCGCCCCCGACACGCTGAGGTTGACGGTGCGGATGCTTCGCCCCGTGACATCCGCCAGTTCACGCATGATCGCGCCGACGTAGCCGCGGTGGGGTTTGCTCGCCCCGATGCCCTGCGCAGCCGAGTCGCCGAGCACGACGTAGAGCAGTTCGCCCTCGCGCTTGGCGTGGTCGCGCCACCACTTGGAGTGCACGGGCAGGGTCTGCGCGAGGGACTCCATGCCGCGCATCCGGCGCTGCTGCACGAGGGTCGTGGCGAGGGCACCGGTAGCGGCGAGCAGCGCGGAGGCGCTCGCACCGAGGGCGAGACGGGAGGGCTTCATGCGGGGATCGTATGAGCGCTCGGCTGGGAATCGGGCGGATGCCGCCACCGCTAGGCTCGGGAACCATGGCTGCCGGCGCTCAGATGTATACGTTCGCGGCGCAGCTGGCGGACCTCGACCGCGGCGTTTACGAGGACCTGACGCTGCGGGTGGCGCGGCATCCCTCCGAGACCGAGGCCTACATGATGACGCGGGTGCTGGCCTACTGCCTCGAGTGCGAGGAGGGCATCGCCTTCAGCGAGGGCATCTCGTCGACCGACGAGCCCGCCGTGGTCGTGCGCGACCTGACCGGCCGGCTCACCGCGTGGATCGAGGTGGGAGCCCCGGATGCTGCGCGGCTGCACCACGGCAGCAAGCTGGCGGGCAGGGTCGCCATCTACACGCACCGCGACCCCGCGAAGGTGCTCGCGCAGTGGGAGGGCAAGACCATCCACAGGGCGGAGGACATCGCGCTGCGCAGCTTCGACGAGGGCTTCGTGGATGCTGCGGTGCTGGCCCTTGGCCGGCGGAATGAGTTGACCGTGTCTGTGACCGAGGGGCAGCTCTATCTCGACATCAACGGGGTGAACCTGAGCTCGGGCATCCGGGAGCATTCGCTCCTGCCCCGCTGACCCGGTTCGAGAGGGCCGCTGAGCTGTATTACACTTGACGGCGGTGACGTGTCCGAGCGGCCGAAGGTGCAACTCTCGAAAAGTTGTGTAGGGTAACCCCCTACCGTGGGTTCAAATCCCACCGTCACCGCCAGAGAAAACCCCCGAGAAATCGGGGGTTTTTCTTACTCTGGGGATCTTCTCCCAGATCTACTCGGTCATCCGTCCTGCTTCCGTTCATGCATGGCGGCCTGAATCCGGCGATCAAGCTCATCGAGCTCGGCCATCACTTCGGAAGCTGCCCAGACGCGGTTCTTCTTCCGACCAGTGATCTCCTCGATGAAACCGGCGTCAACCAGCTGGTCGATCGCGCGGTACACCTGTGAGGTGGCGGAGTCCGCGGAAGCCTCGATCGCTTCAGCGCCCATGACCGGATGGTCGTAGAAGGCACCGATGAGAGCGGCTGCTGCGGATCCAGCACGTGGCTTAAGCTCTGCGGCCCATTCGTTGGGCATCGCCTTCAGGCGCGCGATCGTCTCGCGTGAGCATTCGGCGGCTGCGTGCGCCGACCGCGCGAAGAGGTCGATGAGCGGCGCAGGGTCTCCCAAGCGGTACGAGCCGAGCGACGCGAAGTAGTCGTCGCGTCGTGCGAGCAGGCCGCTCGCGAGAGGCACCACCGCATTCCGGGTGACGCCGCGGCGCCGAAGCACAGCCGAGACGAGCGCCCGGCCGATGCGACCGTTGCCGTCCGTGAAGGCGTGGATGGACTCGAACTGGGCGTGACCGATCGCGGCTTGCACCATCACCGGGACGTCATCGCGGTTGAGGTAGGCGACAAGGTCTTCCATCAGGCCGGCAACGCGTTCAGGCGCTGGAGGCACGTGCAGCGCGCCTCGGGGAGAGTGATCGCTCCCGCCAATCCAGTTCTGCATGTCGCGGAGGCGGCCCGCGTAGTCCGCCTCCTCAGGGTCGTCAGCCATGAGGGCATGGTGCGCGCTCGTGAGGTGCTCGAGCTCGAACCGCCCGTTCTCCGCGACCCTGCTGATCAGCTCGTGTAGAGCAGCGGAGGCGGCGACCATGCTGGTGGCTGAAGTGTTGCTCTTACTGCCCGCCATCGCCTTGGCGTAGTCTCGGGCGGACGCCTCAATGCGCTCGATCTTTGACGAGGCTGCCGACTCCGACCTGACCATGAAGCGGCTGAGAGCCGCGGAATGGCCTTGAGCGTCAGTGTCTGCCTGCGCGACGGCGAGCAGCGCTTTCTCGGTGGTGAGTAGCACGGCAAGCGGTGGCGTGTAGTCAAGGGTCTTGATGAGCGGCGGGATGGTCGCATCGACGGAGCGAAGCATGCGGTCTTCGCGAGTACCACCGCGCACCTGCTGCTGCCACGGTAGTGTCTCGACACCGTGCGCCGGCCACTCTGCTCGCGTACCGTCGTCCATAACCCCGAGCCTACTCCACCAAATTCGTGCTTGAAAGCGATAACCACGAATTTGCGCCGGGAGGATGGTGCTTACGCGACGCCTCGACAGGGCCGTCCCCGTTGCCACGACGCCTTCGGGGTGTGCCTCGCCCGCGGGCTAGAGCCGCGCGTACTTGGCGCGGGCGAAGCAGTACACGCCGTACGCAATGAGTCCGAGAGCGACGACGGTGAGGATCGCCGGGCCGAATGGGAGGTTGACGAGGGTCTTGAGCGCTCCGTCGAGTCCGGTGGCTTCGCTGGGGTCGGAGGTGATAGCCGCGACGCCGAAGAGGATGCCGACAACGGAGATCGCGACGCCCTTGGCGATGTAGCCGACACGACCGAGTGTCGTGATCGTGTCTCCGGTCTTGCCGGCGGGGGTGGAGATGTCGTGCAGAAACTTCTTCTTCGCACCCTTCACGATGAAGTAGACGCCGACGGCAAGCACACCGAGGCCAAGAAGGACGACGAGAAAGACACCCCCGGGGGCGGAGAGCAACCGTGCCGTCATGCTCTGCGTCTCGCCCGAGCTGCCGCCTCCGCCGCCCATGGCCACACTGGCGGCGGAGAACCCGATGGCGAGGTAGGCGAGCGCTTTGCCGCCCTCCTTGGCACGGTCGATCCAGGCATCCTTGTCGGTGCCCCGAACGAGGAATGTCTCGAGCACTTGGAACAGGCCGAGCGCAAACAGCCCGATGGCGACGACCCAGAGCAGGATGCCACCGCCGGGGGTCGACGCGAGCCCGCGCAGCGCACCACCCTGGTCCGCGTCTCCGCCGGAACCGAATGCAACGCCGATCGCGATTCCCCCGATGAGCACGTGGAGCAGGCCGCTGACCGCGAATCCGGTGCGGGCGGCGAACTGGAACGCACTGTTGTCTTGCAGTCGTGACGCGGTGGAGCGAGCGGATGTTGCGGGCGAAGAAGAGGGGGCCATGGCTTCACGATAGGCCCGTTACGCGACGACTCGACAGGGCCGTCCAGCGCCCGCCTCACACCGCGGCGGGCATCCGCTCCTCGTCGTCGATCACGCGCGACTGCTCGGCCCGCAGGTCGTCGAGGGTGGCCAGCTCGTCATCCAGCTCCGCCTGCGTGCGCGGCGTGAGCCACGACATGATGACGAAGAGCGTGAAGCTTGCGGCGGCCGCGAGGAGCGTCGCCCAGCCGTCGAAGTCGACCGTGGCGATCGTGTTGGGCACGTAGAGGATGTCGTTCGGCACCCCGTAGAGGGTCGGCTGCAGCGCGAGGAACACGATGCGGAGCACGAAGCCGAAGATCGCCGACACGAGGGCCGCGACGAGGCCGGGGCGCCGCCAGAAGACACCCGCGATGAAGGGGCCCGCGAGGCAGGCGAGCATGAGGTCGAAGGCGAGCGTGAGCAGGATGCCTGTCTGGCTGACCTGGATCGCGAGGAACGCGCCGATCACCACGATCGGCACCATCGCGGCGCGGGTCCAGGTGAGCAGGCGGTCGCGCACCGAGGGGTCGGTCGAGCGGCGACGGCGGAAGATGTTGCGCACGATCACGGCGGAGGTCGCGAGGATCGCACCGGATGCCGTCGAGAAGGATGCCGCGACGATGCCCGAGAGCACGACGATCGACAGGAGCGGCGGCGCCCAGCCATCGAGCAGCTGGTAGAGCACGGGGCCGTCAGCCGCCGTGAGGCCGAGCACGGCGGAGGCCGTGAGGGCGACGAGGGCGAAGATCGTGCCGACGACGGCCGTGAGGGCCGCGGCCGTGAAGCAGGAGCGGCGGGCGATCTGCGGGGTGCGGGCGCCGAAGATGCGCTGCATGAAGTCGATCGCCACGAGATCGCCGATGCCGAGCGCGACGAGAGTTGCCCAGTTGATGGGGGCGCCCTGCGCGGAATCCGTCAGCTGACCGAGGTCGAAGGGCCCCATGCCCTCGGGGATGACGATGCCGAACGACATCGCGGTCCAGACAAGCAAGGCGATCGACGCGATGACCGTGATGGTCGTCTGGATGGCGGCCGTGTAGGCGTCCGAGAACAGTCCGCCCGCGATCGTGTAGGCGAGCACGAGGGTGACCGTGAGCACGATGCCCCAGGCGTAGGGGATGTTCGCGAACCGTTCCATGAGGAAGCCGCAGGCGACGAGGTTGCCGGCGAGGAGGATCGTGAAGGCAAAGGCCATGATGACGCTCGCGACCACCTCGGTGCCGCGGCCGTAGCGCACCCGGAAGAAGTCGCCCAACGTGTAGAGCCTCATGGCGTTGAGGGGCTTCGCCAGAAACAGGCCCGCGAGCAGGAGGCAGATCGCGAGGCCGAGGGCGAGCGAGGCGCCCGCCCAGAAGCCGAAGTCGGCGGTGAGGTCGGTGTTGCCGACCGTCGCATTGGCGTCGACCGCAGCTGCGGCGAGGGAGACGGCCACGAGCGGGACGCCCAGTCGTCGGCCGGCGACGAGGAAGTTGTCGCTGTCGCCGTCGACCTTCTTCGCGACGAGGACGCCGACGATGAGGACGGCGAGAACGGTGATGCCCACTCCGAGGATGACCATGATGCTCCCATGCGGATTGTGATTTCTATCGGGTGATAGAAAGCCGATGCTGGCCCCCCAAGGTGCACTCCGCGTTTTCCGTCATGTATCGAACGTGTGAATTCACGAACGGATGCTCGGGGCGGCGGAATCGGCGCGAGACCGGCCCTCGGGGGAGGGTTTCGCGAGCTGTAGCGCTGGAGAAACATCCGCGAAACGCCCCGCTGGTCTTATTTCTGTCGACCGACAGAAATGGGGACGGCATGGCGACCGACAACACCGCACGAATGGCCACTCTCGGCAGCGTGGGCGCCGCCCGCTCCGACGCCCGCGCCCGCACTACGCGCTCGCCGTGGATGCCCGAGCTGCCGGCATCCACGACTCCGACCCCGCCCGAGGGAGTCGACCCCGCCGCCCTGCTGTGGGCGGAGACGGTCGCCCCCGGGGGCTACACGCACCTGCGGGTGGCGCGCGGCACGCGCATCCGCCTCGAGGATGTCGAGGGCGACGCGTCTGCCAGTGTCGTCGTCGTCAACGCACTCAACACGGGCGAGCGCCTCAACATCGCCGATACGCAGAAGATCCCGTGGCAGGCCTACCTGGGGGCGGGGCATCCGCTGCTCTCGGGCGACGGGCGCGTGCTCGCGACGATCGTCGACGACACCTCCGGCAGCCACGATGCGCTGTGCGGCGCATCCGGTGACGCGTGGAACGAGCAGAAGTACGGCGATGCCACCCCCGAGGGCCCGACGCCCTCCGGGCACGCGCTGCTGCGCATGGCCGCGAGCAAGCACGGGCTCACCCGCCGCGACCTGCCGCCCGCGGCATCCTTCTTCAAGGGCGTGCGCGTCGCGGACGACGGCTCGCTGGAGTGGACCGGATCGGCAGGGGCCGGCACGCGCGTGGACCTGCTCGCCGAGCTCCCCCTCATCGTGCTGATTGCGAACGCGCCCCACCCGCGCGACCCCCGCCCCGACTACATCGCGACGCCCCTGCGGGTGCACGCCTGGCGCGAGCGGCCGACCCGCGCCGGCGACCCGCACTACGACGCGAGCCCCGAGCGGGAGCGCGCCTATCTCAACTCGATCGCCTACGCCGAGCTCGCCGGACTCTGAGAGGACACCCCATGGTCACCACCACCGTTCCCCCGCGCCCGGTCTACGCCGAGGGCTCTCCGCTCGAATGGTCGGAGCCCTTCGTCGCCGGCGAGATCGTGACAGACGACGCGATCGCGCCGCGCGCATCCTGGTCGGCGATCGTGCCCGCCGGCTGCGTCTTCACGCTCGTCGACGTGGGCGGCAACCAGTCTGGCGACTGCCTCATCTTCGCGGCGGATGACACATCCGAGCGCTACAGCGTGCCCGACACGCTCGCGTGGCAGGGCAACGCCTACGTCACGACGGGCACCGTGCTGCGCTCCAATCTGGGCCGGCCCCTCATGACCGTCGTCGGCAACGAGATCGACCGGCAGGACACGATCGGCGGCGCCTGCAGCAAGGAGTCCAACACGCTGCGCTACGGGCACCACACCGCCTATCAGCACGCCTGCCGCGAGAACTTCCTCTACGAGGGCGCCAAGTGGGGGCTCGGTGCGCGCGACCTCGTCTCCAACCTGAACTGGTTCATGAACGTGCCCGTCGAGGCGGATGGCGCGCTCGGCATCGTGGACGGCATGAGCGCGCCTGGTCGCCGCGTCGCCTGCCGGGCGGAGCGCGACGTGATCGTCGTCATCTCCAACTGCCCGCAGATGAACAACCCCTGCAACGACTTCAACGTGACCCCCCTCCGGGCGATCGTCACCCGCCCGGAAGGAGAGGGCCAGTGACCTTCGACACCGTCCTCGTTGCCAACCGCGGCGAGATCGCCCGCCGCATCATCCGCTCGGCGAAGGAACTTGGACTGCGCACCGTCGCGGTGTACTCCGATGCCGACCGTGCCGCACCGCACGTTCGTGAGGCGGATGTCGCGGTGCGGCTCGGCCCCGCACCCGCCGCCGAGTCGTACCTGCGCATCGACGCCGTCATCGAGGCGGCGCTCGCCCATGGCGCGGGCGCCATCCACCCCGGCTACGGCTTCCTCTCGGAGAACGTGGATGCCGCGCGCGCCGTCGAGGCGGCGGGGCTCGCCTGGATCGGCCCGACGCCCACCCAGATCGAGACCTTCGGGCTCAAGCACACGGCGCGCAGCCGGGCGGAGGCGGCATCCGTTCCCATGCTCCCCGGCACCGGCCTGTTGGAGGATGCCGAGGACGCGGTCGCGGCGGCGGAGCGCATCGGGCTGCCCGTCATGCTCAAGGCGACGAGCGGCGGCGGCGGAATCGGCATGAAGGTGTGCCACACGGTCGAGGATGTGCGCGAGGGTTATGCGGCCGTCGCGGCGATGGCGGCGCGCAGCTTCGGCTCGGGCGGCGTGTTCCTGGAGCGGCTCGTGACGCGCGCCCGGCACGTAGAGGTGCAGGTGTTCGGCGACGGCGAGGGCCGCATCGCGATCTTCGGCGACCGGGACTGCTCACTGCAGCGACGCAACCAGAAGGTCATCGAGGAGGCGCCGGCTCCCGGACTGGATGAGGCGGTGCGCCGCGACATGCACGACGCGGCGCGGCGGCTCGCAGCATCCGTCAACTACCGCTCGGCCGGCACGGTCGAGTTCATCTACGACCCCGAGCGCGGCGAGGCGTACTTCCTTGAGATGAACACGCGACTGCAGGTCGAGCATCCCGTGACTGAGGCGGTCTTCGGCGTCGACCTCGTCGCGCTCATGCTGGAGTTGGGGCGCGGTGGTGCGGCCGCGATGGATGCCGCGCTGTTCGAGACGCACACCCCGAAGGGCCACGCGCTCGAGGCCCGCGTCTACGCGGAGGACCCGTCCCGCGGTTTCGCACCCTCGCCCGGGCTCGTGACGCGTGCCGAGTTCCCGGCGGGGGAGGGCATCCGCGTCGACGGCTGGATCGAGACTGGCCTGCGGGTCACCCCCGACTACGACCCCATGCTTGCGAAGGTCATCGTGCACGCGGCGGACCGCGACGCGGCGCTCGATCGTCTTGGCGAGGCGCTTGCCGAGACCCGCATCGACGGCATCGTCACGGGCCTCGGGATGCTGCGTGCCCTGTGTGGCAACGCGGCGGTGCGCGCCGTGCAGCACGACACGAGCACCCTCGGTGAACCCGACGACCCCGACGCGCGCATCGACGTGCTTGTGCCGGGACTCATGACGACCGTGCAGGACCTGCCGGGCCGGGTCGGCCTGTGGAAGGTCGGCGTGCCGCCGTCGGGACCCATGGATGCCGCATCCTTCCGTGAGGCGAACCTCGCGGTCGGCAACGCCGCCGAGGGGCCCGCGCTCGAGATCACGATGTCGGGGCCGCGCCTGCGCTTCTCCGCCGAGAGCGTCATCTGCGTCACGGGCGCCGAGGTTCCCGTGACGGTCGACGGCGCTCCCGTCGCCCAGTGGGAGCCCGTGCCGGTGCCCGCGGGGGCGGTCGTCGCCGTGGGGTCGAGCACGCTCGGCATGCGCGCCTACCTCGCGGTGCAGGGCGGCTTCGACGTGCCCGAGTACCTCGGCAGCGCCTCGACCTTCACGCTGGGCGGCTTCGGCGGCCACGGCGGCCGCGCCCTCGTCGCGGGCGATGTGCTGAGGCCCGGTGTCGCAGCGCCCGATGCCGTCACGGCCCCGACGCCCGAGGAACGCCGCCCCCGACTCACGCGCGAGTGGGTCATCGGCGTGACCGAGGGCCCGCACGCCGCGCCCGAGTTCTTCACCCGCGAGGACATCGACGAGCTCTACCGCGCCGTCTACGAGGTCGACGTGCAGTCGGCCCGCACGGGCGTGCGCCTGCGCGGGCCCAAGCCGAACTGGGCGCGGGAGGACGGCGGCGAGGCGGGCCTGCACCCCTCCAACATCCACGACACCGCCTACGCCGTGGGGGCGCTCGACTTCACGGGTGACACCCCCATCATCCTCGGCCTCGACGGGCCGAGCCTCGGCGGCTTCGTCTGCCCCGCGGTCGTCGCGAGCGCCGAGTTCTGGAAGGTCGGCCAGCTGCGCCCGGGCGACACGGTTCGCTTCGTGCCGATCCGCGACGAGGCGGCGCGGGACTTCCAGGCGGCCCTCGTGCACGGGCAGGGCGCGGGCGACGGTGACGACGGCATCCTCTCGCGGCGCGAGCCGATCACCCAGGGTGACGCCGTGCTCGCCCCCGCCGTCACCTATCGCCGCGACGGCGACGCCAACATCCTCGTCGAGTACGGCGAGAACATCCTCGACCTGGGACTCCGGATGCGCGTGCACGCGCTCGAGCAGGCGGTCATCGCGCGCGGCATCACGGGAGTGCGGGACATCACAGCGGGCATCCGTTCGCTGCAGATCCAGACCGACCCGAGCGTGCTGCGTGCCTCGACCCTGCTCGACGAGCTGCAGCAGATCGAGGGCGAGCTGCCCGCGACACGGGAGCTCGTCGTACCATCGCGCATCGTGCACCTGCCGCTCTCGTGGGATGACCCCGCGACGCGACTGGCGATCGAGCGGTACATGTCGAGCGTGCGCGACGACGCCCCCTGGACGCCGTGGAACATCGAGTTCATCCGCCGCGTCAACGGCCTCGAGACGGTCGATCAGGTCAAGGACATCGTGTTCGACGCCGACTACCTCGTGCTCGGGCTCGGCGATGTGTACCTCGGCGCGCCCGTAGCGACCCCGGTCGATCCGCGTCACCGGCTCGTGACGACCAAGTACAACCCCGCCCGCACCTGGACGGCCGAGAACTCGGTCGGAATCGGCGGCGCCTACATGTGCATCTACGGCATGGAGGGACCGGGCGGGTACCAGTTCGTGGGCCGCACGGTGCAGATCTGGAACACCTTCCGCCGCGGCGGCCTGATCGACGAGAATCCGTGGGCGCTGCGCCCCTTCGACCGCATCAAGTGGTACCCGGTGTCGGCCGAGGAGCTGCTTGAGCTGCGGGCCGAAGTGGATGCCGGTCGCGGCGAGTTCCGCACGGAGGAGGGCAGCTTCTCCCTCGCCGAGTACGAGGAGTTCCTCGGGCGTGAGGCCGAGTCGATCGAGGCCTTCCAACAGACGCAGCGGGCCGCCTTCGAGGAGGAGAAGGAGCGCTGGCGCGCCGCCGGCGAGTTCGACCGCGTCTACGACCAGCCCGCCGAGGTTGCCGCCGAGGTCGTGATCCCCGAGGGCTGCGTGCCCGTGACGGCTCCCTTCGCGGCGAGCGTGTGGAAGGTCGATACCGAGGTCGGGTCCTGGACCGAGGCGGATGACCGGCTCGTTGTGCTGGAGGCGATGAAGATGGAGAACCCCGTGCTCGCGCCGGCCACCGGCCGCGTCATCGAGGTGTATGTGAAACCCGGCGAGCAGGTCGCCGCCGGTCAGATCCTGGCTGCCGTGGAGGTCGCGTCATGAACGTTGCAGTGAATATCGGTACCAAGGTGCGCGAGGCCTATCGCCGCATCGCGGAGGCCGACCGGCCCGAGGTGTGGATCGCCCTGCGCTCCGAGGAGGAGGTGCTCGCCGACGCGGAGGCCGTCGACGCGCGGGCCGCGGCGGGGGAGCGGCTCCCGCTCGCGGGCGTGCTCGTCGCCGTCAAGGACAACATCGACGTGGCGGGGCTGCCGACAACGGCCGGGAGCGCCGCCTACTCTTACGAGCCGGCAGAGGATGCGACATCCGTCGCCCGCCTGCGGGCGGCAGGTGCTGTCATCCTCGGCAAGACGAACCTCGACCAGTTCGCGACGGGGCTCGTGGGCACCCGCAGTCCCTTCGGTGCGGTGCGCAATGCCTGGCGGCCCGACCGGATTTCGGGCGGGTCATCCTCCGGTTCGGCCGTAGCGGTCGCCCTGAGCTTCGTTGACATCGCGCTCGGCACCGACACGGCGGGCTCCGGCCGGGTGCCCGCCGCGCTCAACGGGCTCTACGGCGTCAAGCCGACCGTGGGCCTCATCCCCACGACGGGCGTCGTGCCCGCCTGTCGCTCGATCGACGTCGTGACGGTGTTCGCCCGCGACCTCCGGCTGGGGCGCCTCGCTGCCGAGATCATGGAGGGTCCGGATGGCGTCGACCCCCTCGCCCGCACCGCCGTGGCGCAGCCCGGCCTGGACGCGGCTCCCCGCGTCGCAATCCCCACGCCCGAGCACCTGGAGGGGCTCGCCGAGGGCTGGGCGGATGCCTTCGCTCGCGCGGTCGAGCGCCTCGCCCAGGCGGGCGTCGAGATCGTGGAGGTCGACATCAGCCCGCTGCTCGACGCCGCCCAGCTGCTCTACGGCGGCGCCTTCGTGGCGGAGCGGACGGCCGCCGTCGGAGACTTCATCCGCGAGCATCCCGAGCTGGTGGGGAACGACCTCGACCCGACCGTCGCGCAGATCGTGCTCGGGGGCGACAGCGCGAGCGCGGTCGAGGTGTTCCGCGACCGCGAGAAGCTCGAGCGACTCGGGCTCGAGGGCGCGCGGAGGCTGGAGGGGACCGTCGCCCTGCTGACACCGACGACCACGTGGCATCCGACCCTCGCCGAGGTCGCGGCCGACCCCATCGGGGCGAACTCGCGCATGGGGCGCTTCACGAACTTCGCCAACCTACTCGACTACGCCTCGCTCGCCGTGCCGGCCGGGGCGGTCGACGGTGTGCCCTTTGGGGTCATGTTCACGGGCCCTGCCTTCACCGATCGGCGCCTCGCCGAGCTGGGGAGGCTCGTGGCCGATGCCCCGCTCGACGTGCTCGTGGTTGGGGCCCACCTGGAGGGCCAGCCGCTCAACCACCAGCTCGTCGCGGCAGGCGGTCGCTTCCGCGCCCGCGTGCGCACGGCGCCCAGCTACCGCCTCCACGCCCTCCCGACGGTGCCGCCCAAGCCGGGCCTGCGTCGCGTGGACGAGGGCGGGACGTCCATCGAGGGCGAGGTGTGGACGCTGCCGGCATCCGGCTTCGGCAACTTCGTCGCGGCGCTGCCCCAGCCGATGGCGATCGGGCAGGTGCTGCTCGACGACGGCACCTCGGTGGCGGGATTCCTCGCCGAACCGGTGGCACTCGAGGGCACCGACGACATCTCATCGCACGGGGGTTGGCGCGCCTACCTGGCCTCGCGGGCAGAATAATCGCATGACGTCTCCGACGGTCGGGCGCCCCCGCATCACGCCGGGGCGCCCGGAGGTCGACGCCCGCACCGAGATCCTGGATGCTGCGGCCGCCCTCTTCTCCGAGCGCGGCTTCGCCGGTACGAGCACGCGGCAGATCGCGGAGCGTGCCGGCATGCGGCAGGCGAGCATGTATTACCACTTCGCGGGCAAGGAGGAGATCCTGCTCGCCCTGCTCGACGCATCCGTCACGCCCACCCTCGACCGCGCCGCCGAGTATCTCGACGCCGACGATCCGGTCGTGGCCCTCTATGAGCTCGCGCGCTCCGACGTCGACATGTTGCTGGCGGAGCCCCACAACATCGGCACCATGTATCTCTCCCCGGAGCTCCGTTCGGAGGTGTTCGCCCCCTTTCGTGCGGCCCGCGCCGAACTGATGGGTGTCTACGCAGCCCTCGCCGCACGCATCACGCCCGGCGCGGATCCCGAACTGGCGGGGGCCTGCTGTATGCAGCTCGTCGAGGTCGTCATCCCCCTGCGCAGGGATGACGCGGTGCCGAACGGGCTCGCAGAGAGTATCGCGCTCACATGCTTGCGCGTCGCGGGGGCGAGCGAGGAGGGCATCTCCCGGGTGCTCGGCCGCTGAGCAGGCGTCTGCACCGCGGGCGCTGGCAGGGGCAGTCGCCTTCGCCGCGCCAACGTCACCGCATCGCCTGCTAGCTGATCGCGGCGGTGCGGACGCGCCCCTCGGGCGTGAAGGCGAAGACGGTGTCGGGATCGAGGGGCTGCCACCCGGTCGTGTCGATACCCGTCGTCGCCACGGCACGCGCGCCCGACTCGAGCACCGCCGTGTGCAGCACGTTGTAGCCGGCATCGTGGCCGGGAGGCAGCTGGGCGCCCTCCACACCGCGAGCGGCGAAGGCGGCGAGCGGTGGGGCGACCGTGCCCGCCGAATGGATCGCATAGAGGGAGCCCTCGGTCACGAGCAGGGCATTGAGGCAGGCCTCCGGGTAGAGACCGCGCATGCGGGAGGCCGCGCGAGCGAGGGCACGCTCAATCGGATGCCCCGTCTCCCGCAGTTCACGGAGCAGGAGCGCAAAATACACCTCGCTGTCGGTAGTTCCGCGAAGCGCCTGTCGCTCCTCGACACTCAGCCGTTCCTCCGCACGCGTCTTCGGCACGAGGGCGCCATTGTGGGCGAACGCGGCCCCCGACCGAGCGAAGGGCTGAAGGTTCTCAGGCGAGACGGCCGACCCGCTGCTGGCGAAGCGCAGGTACATGAGTGAGACGCGCGTCGGCGTCGCTGCGACCGGCGGAAGCGCCTCGCGCGCGGGCGACAGGCCGGTCGTCACCGCGGGCGGATCAGCGGATGCCTCGGCGCAGGCGTGTCCCCACCCGTCCCGGTGAAGACTGGCGAGGGCGAGGAACGACGCGAGCGTCTCCCGTCCGAGCGCGGCTTCGGCGCTGAGTGGCCTAGGCGCTGCGTACGCCAGTATGCGCGACATCCGTGCTCCCGTCTCGACGAAGTCAACACTAGGGGCACGACCGAGGCGGGCGAGGCATCCGCTCAGCCTGCAGTGGACCGCCGCCGGGCTACGAGCATCGACGCAGTGCCGGCGAGCAGCAGCAAGATGGCGGATGCTACGGCCACGGTCGTTTCGACCCCCATGACGGGCAGGGTGCGGCTCGGCTCCGCTCCGGGGGTCACCACTGAGGGGCTGGCGCTCGGCGTGGGTTCGACAGGCGGTGTGGGTTCGACGGGCGGTGCCCAGTCAGTGGGGACGCTGACGGAGGGATAGACGTAGAAGCCGTTGCCGGAGCTGGTGGGGTCCTCCTCGGGAGTGACAGGCACGGGGGTTGACACGGTGCCATCCGGGGCGGTCGCGCTCACGAGCACCGGCACGGGAAAGAGGGAGGTCTCCCAGGCCCCCGCCGCATCGCTCGTGATCGGGGCAAGCGATGCGCCGGGCAGGGGAGAGCCATCGGCGGCGGTCACCGTGACGGTCGAATCGGCGAGAGGTGCGCCGTTCGCGTCGGTGACTGTGCCCGCGAGGCTCGCGGTCTGGGCGGCGAGCCACAGGTAGGCGACCGGCGTCCCCTGCAGCGGCGTCGTGGTGATGCTGAGCGACGTGATGGCGGCCGTGGGTCGGAACCAGGCGTTGGAGCCATTCGTCTCGTCGGGGGTGGGGGCAGCAAGTGTTCCCGTCGCGGCATCCCACGTGGCTGAGCCGCCGAAAGCGCCGGAGAAGCCCAGTTGCGCCGGGTCGAGGGGGCCAGCGGGGCCGGTGGCCGCGATCGCCAGCGTCTCGGAGTCGATGTCGCCGAGGATGAACGACCACCCGTGGTCGGGGGTCGGGGAGTCGAAGGTGAGGGTGGTCGTGGTGGGCGCGCCGGCCAGCGGCGAGAAGGCCAAGTGTTGCCCGGTGGCAGGCCCGTAGGTGGCGCCGGGAGGGGTGGACGGGTCGAGCAACTGCTCGGTGGTGAGCGTGAGCGCAGGGTCGTCACTCGTGATGGCGGCGTTCGGGAAGCCGGGCGCAACCCCCACGGAGGCGGGGCGCCCCGAGGCATCCGTTGTCCACGTGGAGTAGGCGCCGGAGCGATCTCCGGGGGCGGCCGTGGCGGCCGTGCCGGTGAGGCTGAGCGCTCCGAACGTGGCGGCGGCGAGGCTGGCCCCGGCCCATCTTCTCTGTTTCATGGCGTCACGGTAGGCGCGTTTGCGGCTTTTTGGCACCCGTCACTTGCTTTGCGTTTCTGAATGTTCACCCGGCGTTGGGTTCGCAGTCCCGCGGTCTCGTAATTACCCGACACCTGCCGTGGATTGCATACCGGTGTTCTTCAAAAACAGCGAAAGGACCCTCATGCGCCGCCTCAGCATTCCCGTCATCGGCCTCGTCGGCCTCACTGCACTCGCCCTCACCGGCTGCCAAGCCTCGGCCCAGGCTGAATCGGTCGACCCGAACGCTCCCATCACGATCGCGACCATCCCGCTTAGCGACGACCCCACCGCCGAGAACCCCATCGAGGCCTTCGCGGAACTCCTTGAGGAGGAGACGGGCCGCCCCGTCGAGGTCACCGACGTGCCCGACTACCTGAGCGTCGTGGAGGCGATCCGCGCCGACCATGTCGCCATCGGCCTCATGAGCGGCTTCCCCTCCGCGCTCGCCGTCAACACGGGCGAGGTGGATGCCCTGCTCGCTCGCCTGGGCGGGCAACGATGACCCGGTCTCGACCTGCGTCGTGCTCGCCGACTCGCCCATCCAGACCGTCGAGGACCTCGAGGGCAAGACGGTCGCCTTCGCCGACCAGGCCTCCAGCTCCGGCTACTTCATGCCCGTGCACATGCTGCACGAGGCCGGCCTCGAGCAGGGCGTCGACTACGAGGGCATCTTCGCGGGCGGCCACGAGGGCAGCTTCGTGGCCCTCCAGCAGGGACAGGTGGATGCCGCGTGCACGGCCATCATGCTGACCCAGCTCGGCGCTCCCATGTTCCCCTTCGCCGACGGCGAGTGGCGTGCGGTCGGCGAGAGCGCCTCCATGCCCGTGTCGGGCACGATCCTCGCGCGCCAGTCGCTCGATGACGAGACCCGCACGCTGCTCGAGGAGGCGCTGCCGCGGGTCTTCTCCGAGGCCAACGCCGAGGCGCTCGGCGCGCTCGGCGCGGGCTTCATCGGGCAGGAGACGATCATTGCGCCCGAGCAGGACCTCTTCCAGGGCTTCGTTGACATCGCGGCCGTCGCGGGCGTGAAGCTGGAAGACCTGCGCTGATGCAGACCCTCGCTCTCCCCGCCGAGGCGAGCGCGGCAGTCACGAGCGGCGCGGTGCAGGTGCCCGCGCCCCTCGTGGCCGTCCGCGACCTCGCGGTCGGCTACGGCGGCGCCCCCGTGCTAGCGGGCGTCACCCTCGACCTGTACGCGGGCGAGATGGTCGCCCTCTTAGGCGCCTCCGGCTCCGGCAAGTCGAGCCTCATGAAGAGTCTCACCGGCTTCGCCCCCATCACGGGCGGCAACGCCAAGGTCGTCGGTCACGATGTCGCGACTCTCGGGCGGGGCGGGATGCGCCGCCTCCGCTCAGAGGTCGGGCAGGTGTTCCAGCAGTTCAACCTGATCCCCCGGCTGAGCGTGCTCACCAACGTGCTGACGGGAGCCCTCCACGACGCAGGCCCCATCAATCTCGTGGGCGGCTTCAGCTCCACCCAGCGACGCCGGGCCATGGAACTGCTCGACCGGGTAGGCATCCCCCACAAGGCGAAGGAGCCCGCCCGGTCGCTGAGCGGCGGCCAGCAGCAGCGCGTCGCCATCGCGAGGGCGCTCATGCAGCAGCCGCGGCTGATCCTCGCCGACGAACCCGTCGCCTCCCTCGACCCGCGCCTCGCCGACTCCGTACTGGCGCTCCTGCGCTCGATCGCGACGGAAGGCGGCATCCCCGTGCTCGTGAGCCTGCACGTGCTGCCGCTCGCGCTGGCGCACAGCGACCGCATCGTGGGGTTGCGCCACGGCGAGGTGCTCGTCTCGGCGCCGACCGACCACCTCGAGGCATCCGCCCTGTCCGTGCTCTACGACGAGGAGGAGTCGCATGACGACGACCGCTCCTGACACCCGCCGGCCCGCGCGCGAGACCGCGCCGAGCCTCGACCCGCGAGAGCGTCAGCGCCTCGAGCGCGCATTCTCGGTGCCGCGCGCACGCTTCCTCCTGGGGATCCCGGTCGCGATCGTCGTGCTGCTCTGGTCGTTCCAGGGTGCGGAGTTCAACTTCGCCAAGCTCGGCGAGGGGGCGGGCCTGTCACTTCTCGTGGCGTTCGGTGCCGCATCCAACATCGCGCCCAAGTGGCTCTACTTTCCGTCCCGCTGGCTCATGAACATCATCCGCTCGGTGCCCGACCTGGTCTTCGCCCTCATGTTCGTGTCAGCCGTCGGGCTGGGGCCGTTCGCCGGCATCCTCGCGATGACGCTCGGCTCGCTCGGGTCTATCGGCAAGATCTTCGCCGAGGCCATGGAGTCCGTCGACCGCGGGCCGATCGTCGCGATGGAGGCCGTCGGCGCATCACGGCGGCAGGTCATCCAGTACGGCATCCTGCCCCAGGCGGCACCCCTGCTCGTCTCCTACACGCTGCTGCTCTTCGAGGGGAACGTGCGCGGGGCGACCATCCTCGGGCTCGTCGGCGCGGGCGGCATCGGCCTCGAGCTGACGACCGCCATGCGCATGTACGACTACGGCCACCTCAGCGCCATCATCATCTGCATCATCGTGCTGGTCACGGTCATCGACCAGGGCAGCGCGTTCATCCGAAGGAGAATCACGTGACCGCCACCATCGACATCCAGCTCAGTTCCCCCGTCAATCTGCGCGACCTCGGCGGCACTGCGATCGAGGGCGGCATCATGCGCGAGGGTCTGGCGGTGCGTGCCGACGACCTCTCCGTCATCACCGAGACGGATGCTGCGGCTCTCGTCGAGCGCGGGCTCACGGCCGTCATCGACCTCCGCTCCACCTTCGAGGTCTCGATGACGGGGCGCGGGCCCCTCGCGAGCCAACCCGTCGCCTACCACCACCTGCCCCTCCTGGCGGACATCGGCGAGGGGATGGCGGGCAGGGGACCAGCCGCCTTCACGCACGAGGCGATGGGGCACTCCTACGTGCGCATGGTTGACGGCGCGGCATCCCAGCTCGCCACGGCGCTGACCATCATGAGCCTCTCGCCGGGGGCGACCGCCTTCCACTGTGCTGCCGGCCGCGACCGCACTGGCGTGCTCGCCGCGCTGCTGCTCGTCTCGCTGGGTGCGACCGACGACGAGATCGTCGCCGACTACTCCCGCACCGAGCAGAACATGGCTGCCATTCAGAAGCGCATCCGGCCGATGATGGGCGCCATGCTCGCCCAGTTCGGCTTCGACATCGACGAGATGACGGCCTTCGCCGAGTCGAAGGAGCCCATGGCGGTGTCGATGCGCATCCTCCTCGACGGGCTACGAGAACGCCATGGCGACCCCCTCTCCCCGCTGCGTGCGGCCGGACTTGGTGACGAGACGATTGCCCGCCTTCGCGCCCGGGCGCTCGCCGCATGACGGTCGCGGTCGAGGAGCGGGTTGCGGCTCGTCGGGGGCCCGGCCGGCCTCGTGACGAAGACCTCGACCGGCAGATCCTCCAGGCGACACTCCAGCTGATCGACGCGGGCGAGGCCGTCACCGTCGGGCGCGTGGTCGAACGCAGCGGGGTCAGCCGTGCGGCGCTCTACCGGCGTTGGCCCTCCCTCACGGGCCTGGTCGCGGCGGCGCTCGACGTGGGCCGGGAGGTTCCGCCCGCCATCGCGGTGAGCGCCGACCTGCGCGAGGTCATCCGCCAGTCGCTCGTGGGCGGCAACGACAGCGTCGCCCCCGACTTCCCCGAGGAGCGCTTCCGCCAGCGCATCCGGCTTGCGATGGCCGACCGGCAGCTGCAGCGGGCGTACTGGCATTCCCATGTCGCCCGGCGTCGGGTCAGTCTCGAGCGCGCCCTGCAGGAGGGCATCGACCGCGGCATCCTGCGGCCCGACCTCGACCCTGCCGTGTGCTTCGACCTGCTCGCCGGCGTCGTCTATTACCAGCTCGTTGTCCGCGGCGACTCGCTCAGTGACCAGGCCGTGCAAGTCCGTTGCGAGGCGGCCTTCGACGTGGCGTGGCGGGGGATGCTCGCGGGGTGAGCATCCGCTCACTGCCTTTGGCTGCGTGCTCGCCGAGCGCCTCTGCCCCGGGCGCCCTGCCCCGGGCGCCCTGCCCCGGGCGCCTTGCCCCGAGCGCCTGCCCCGGGCGCGCTCGGCGGGCCGAGCGCGCCGCGGCGCCGACGGATCCGTTTCGGAGGAGATTTTGCGCAACGCGCCGCCGGGCGCTCTCGCCGAGCGGCGTGTCGCGCAAAATCTCCTCCGAAACGACAGCGGTGCACGTCGACGGGCCTCGTATGTCGACGGGCCTCGTATGTCGGCGGGCCTCGCACCCGGGGCGCGATACAGGCCAGGCACGTGCTCACACCACCCCGAGCGCGCTGCTTGATGAATGATGGGCACATGCCCGCGCTCTCCGACGCCATCCTCACCCTGCTCGACGCCGTGACGTCGGGGGGCTCGCCCGATGAGGCGGCCGCTGCGCTCGGCGCCCTCGTGCCCGAGGGTGAGCGTGCGCGCATCCTGCCCGCCGTGGAGTCGGCGCGGCGTGAGCTCGATGGTCTGCGTCGTCGCGAGCACGAGCTCTCCGCGCTCTTCTCGAGTGCGCGTGAGCTCGTGGGGCTTCGCGACACCGACGGCGTCATGACCCGCCTCGTCGAGCGCGCCCACGAGATGCTCGGCGCCGACGTCACCTACCTCTCCGAGTTCGACCCCGCGACGCGCGAGCTACGCGTGCGGACGACGCTCGGGGCCGTCTCGGCCGAGTTCCGCAGCCTTGTCGTGCCGCCGGGGCGCGGCCTCGTGAGCACGATCGTCGAGACGCGGATGCCGCATGCCGTGAGTCGCTACGACGACATCGAGGCCGGCCACCACGCCGCCCCCATCGACGCGGCCGTCGCCGCGGAGGGGATCGTGTCGATGCTGGGCGTGCCCCTGCGCACGGAGACCACCGTGCTGGGCGTGCTCTTTGTGGCGATGCGGCAGGAGCGCACTTTCACTCCCGAGCAGATCGCGCTGCTCTCGGCGCTCGCCGACCATGCCTCGGTCGTGCTGCAGACGGCTGACACGATGCGAGACCTTCGGCGCTCGGAGGAGGAGGCCCGCGAGGCGCTGGAGCAGCTCACGGCTCATCTGGCGGAGCGGGACCGGGCCAATACGGTGCACCAGGAACTTGTCGGCGCGGTGCTCGGCGGGGGCGGGTTCCCGCCCGTCGCGGAGACCCTCGCGGCCACGCTCGACCGCCCCGTGCTGATCGTCGACGAGGAGGGTGAGGTGAGAGCCTCGGCTCGCGATACCGCACCTCTGCTCAACGCCTGGATGGCGGGTGAAGTGGCCTCTGCCGTGCAGGAGAGCCGCCGCAGCGGCCATGTCGTCCCTCTCGACCACGGCGACGAACGCGTGCACGTTGCGGCGCTCGCGGCAGGGGACCGTCTCTTCGGCGCAATCGTGGCGGGCGCGGGAGCCTTCGAGCTCGGCAGCCTCGACGTGCGCACGCTCGAGCGCGCCGCCCAGGTCGGTGCGCTGCTGGCCCTCTCGCATGAGGCTGCGACGGAGGCAGCCCACCAGCAGCAGGGCGATCTTGTGGCGGACATCCTCACGGCAGGGCCCGAGCGGGGGCGCGATGTCGCGGCGCGGGCCCGGCGCTTCGGTGTCGACCTTGCCGTGGTCGACTCGCTTGTGCTGCTCGCGGTGCCGGGCGAGCGCCGCCTCGATGTCGCCCGGTCCTTGGCGCGCGTGCTCGCGGGTGCGCTCGTTGGCACGGTCGATGGCTACGTTGCCGTGCTTACGGACCCCACGAGGAGCGGGGCGGATGCCGCGGCTCTCGCTCGCGAGGCATCCGCCGTCGTGCGGGGACCCGTCGTCGCCGTCGCGGGCGAGGGCGTGTCGCTGGCGACCCGTTTCGACACGGCGCGGCGCACGGCCCGCCTGCTGTCGGCACTCGGGGTGGAGGAGGCTGTGGTCTCGAGCGACGCGTTCCTGCCCTATGCCGCCGTTTTTGATGGGGACCAGCGGGCGCTGGGTGTGTTTCTCGATACGACGATCGGCGCGGTGCGCAGGCACGACGCCGAGCGGGGCACGGAGCTCCTCGCGACCCTGCGCGCGTTCGTGCGCAGTGGTGCGAGCCCCACCAAGACGGCGCGGGCGCTCACCTTTCACCCGAACACGATCCTGCAGCGGCTCGAGCGGCTCGACCGCGTGCTGGGCGAGGGCTGGCGCGATGACGAACGCTACTTTCGGCTCTCTCTCGCGGTGCGCCTCGACGAGCTGCGGGAGCGATTCACCGACCCTGTGTGAAAAGCACACTGCCCGGGCCGTTCGGTGTGGTCTGAACCATATCTTCCGGCGGCCCGTGATCCTAGGCTGGCGGGCGCAGCGCCCAGGCACCGGCGGCGCGCACGAAGGAGGATCAGTGTCGATTGACGAGCGCACCGCCCCGCACAGCCGCATCTCCGGGTTGCGCGACCACTCGCCGGAGGCCCGGCTCGGTCTCGTCGCGGAGGCCGCCGGCATCGAGACATCCGCCCTCTCCGTACTGCAGCCCGACGGGGGTCTCACCCTCGCCCAGGCTGACCACATGATCGAGAACGTTGTCGGCATGATCGGCGTTCCGGTCGGAGTCGCCACCAATTTCACGATCGACGGCGTCGACCGGCTCGTGCCCATGGCGACGGAGGAGCCGAGCGTCGTCGCCGCCGCGTCAAACGCCGCCCGTATGGCCCGCGAGCACGGCGGCTTCCACACCTCCCACTCGGGCGACATCATGATCGCCCAGGTGCAGGTGCTCGACTGCATCGACCCGGCCTCCGCGCGGCTGCGTCTGCTCGAGGCCCGCGACGAGCTGCTCGAACTCGCCAACGCTCAGGACCCCGTGCTCGTGACGTTCGGCGGCGGAGCCCGGGAGATCTCGGTGCGCTCGATCGACACTCGCGTCGGCACGCACGTCGTGCTGCACCTGCACGTGGACGTGCGTGACGCGATGGGCGCCAATGCCGTCAACACGATGGCGGAGGCGATCGCGCCCCGTGTCGCCGAGATCGCCGGGGGGCGGACTCTCCTGCGCATCCTCAGCAACAAGGCCGACCTGCGCCTCACCCGCGCCCGCGCCGTGTTCGACCAGGAGCTGCTGGGCGGCGCGCAGGTCGTCGACGACATCGTCGCCGCGAGTGCCTTCGCCGAGGCGGACCCCTACCGGGCCGCGACCCACAACAAGGGCATCATGAACGGCATCACGGCGGTCGTGCTCGCGACCGGCAATGACACTCGCGCGGTCGAGTCCGGCTGCCACTCCCACGCCGCGAGAGAGGGCGGCTACACGGCCCTCACGAGATTCGAGAAGGATGCCGCGGGCAACCTGGTGGGCACGATCGAGGTTCCCCTCGCCGTCGGACTCGTGGGCGGGGCGACTCGTGCGCATCCGGGGGCCCAGGCCTCCGTGCGCCTGCTAGGGGTTGAGACAGCGCGGGAGCTCGCCGCCGTCATCGCCTCCGTCGGCCTTGCCCAGAATCTTGCCGCCTGCCGCGCCCTCGCCGCCGAGGGTATCCAGCGCGGCCACATGAGTCTGCACGCCCGCACTGTCGCCGCGAGCGCCGGTGCCTCCGTCGAGGAGGTCGCTCAGGTCGCCGAGCGCATCGTCGCCGAGCGCAACATCCGGGTGGAGCGTGCCAAGGAGGTGCTCGCCGAGCTCCGTGAAGGGGCGGTGAGCGAATGACCGCGGCGGGTGCAGGGGGTACCGACACCGCGGCCGAGTGGCGACCACGCCCGTTGACGGTGCCCAGTGAGGGTCTTCCGACGAGCGTGGTCGTCTACGAGGTGGGGCCGCGCGACGGTCTTCAGGCGGAGCCCGACCTCATCCCGACGCCGCTCAAGGCGGAGCTGTGCCGCCGACTCTACTCTGCGGGGGTACGCGATCTCGAGGTGACCAGCTTTGTGCCGCCCTCCTGGATTCCCCAGCTCGAGGACGCCGCTGACGTGGTCGCTGCGATCGAACCGCCGCCGGGCGCGAGGGCGGTGGCGCTTGTCACCAACAGCCGAGGGCTCGACCGGGCGCGCGAGGCGGGCCTCAGCGAGGTCTCCGTTGTGGTCAGCGCGACCGAGGCCTTCGCCCACGCCAATCTCAACGCCTCGCGGCAGGCCGCACTCGACCGGGGCGCCTCCCTCACGGCGGAGGCCGTGGCATCCGGTCTCCGCGTGCGCGGCTACGTCTCGATGTCGTTCGGCGACCCGTGGGAGGGCGCCGTTGATGGCGGCGTCGTCGCGGAGAGCGCTGCCGCCCTGCACGGTGCCGGATGCTCGACCGTCGCCCTGGGCGACACGATCGGCGTCGCGACCCCCGGCCAGGTCGAGGCCGTGCTCGATCGGGTCGCGGTCGCCGGGGTGCCGCGGGCGGCCCTCGCGCTGCACCTGCACGACACCTATGGGCAGGCCCTCGCCAACGTGCTGGCGGCCCTGCGCGTGGGCGTGCGCGAGTTCGACGCATCGATCGGCGGCCTCGGCCGCTGCCCCTACGCCCGTGGTGCGACCGGTAACCTCGCCACCGAGGACCTCGTGTGGATGCTTGACGGTCTCGGCATCGAGACGGGTCTCGACCTGGGCGCCCTCGCCCGCACGACGCGCTGGTTCTCGCAGCAGCGCGGAATCGAGGCACCGTCGCGCGTCAGCAGAGCGCTCGCGGCCGCCGACGCAGCATCCGATCAATCCCCCCTGGAGGCACCGCCCACATGAGCACTGTCAATTCCCTTCTCGCCGGCGCCGGCTCGCTCGAGGGCGTCGTTGTGCTTGATCTCTCCCGCGTGCTGGCCGGGCCGTATGCCGCCCAGATGCTCGCCGACCTGGGGGCGACCGTCATCAAGGTCGAGAACCCGAAAGACCCGGATGTCTCGCGCGGCTTCCCGCCCTACCTGCGTGACGGTGACGAGGAGTTCAGCGCCTACTACGCGCAGTACAACCGCGGAAAGCTCGGCATGGCCCTCGACCTCGCGGCCCCCGGCGGCACCGAGGTGCTCAAGGATCTCGTGCGCACGGCCGACATCCTCGTGGAGAACTTCCGCCCCGGCACGATGGAGAAGCTCGGCGTGGGCTATGAGGTGCTCGCGGAGATCAACCCGCGTCTCGTCTACACGGCCATCTCCGGCTACGGCCAGACGGGGTCGCGCAGCCGCCGTCCCGCCTTCGACAACACAGCTCAGGCGGCGGGTGGCCTCTGGTCGATGAACGGCTATCCCGGCCAGGAGCCCGTGCGCGTCGGCGTGACGATCGGTGATCTCTCGGCCACGCTCTTCGGGGTCATCGGCACGCTCGCCGCCCTGCGGCACGCGGAGAAGACGGGCGTCGGCCAGCTGGTTGATGTGGCCCAGGTCGACAGCATCCTCGCCCTCACCGAGACGGCGGTCGTCGACTACACGGTCGAACAGAAGGTCGCGAGCCCCGCGGGCAACGCGCACGCGTGGGTGCGCCCCTACGAGCTATTCCCCTGCGCTGACGGTCAGGTCTTCTTCGGCGCCTACACCGACAAGCTGTGGCGCGCGAGCTGCGAGCTCTTCGGCACCCCCGAGGTCGCCGACGACCCCGAGATCGACACGATGCGCAAGCGCTTTGAGCCCGAGGTCTACGAGCGCAAGGTCAAGCCCATCGTGATCGGCTGGCTCGCGAGCCGCACCAAGTCCGAGCTTGAGGAGCTCGCGGGAGACGTCATCCCGTTGACGGCGGTGCGGGACATCGGCGAGGTGGTCGACGACCCCGGCACGGCCGAGCGCGACATGATCGTCGAGGCCGACTACGGCACCCTCGGCACGCTCCGAATGTTCGGCCAGCCCATCAAGCTCAGCAAGACCCCTGCGACCCCGGCCAGGCCAGCGAACCGCTTTGCCGAGCACGCCGACCAGGTGCTCACGGCCCTCGCGGGATACGACACCGAGCGCATCACGGAGCTGCGCGAGGCCGGGGTCATCCCGTGAAGCGCGAGTCGGTCATCGGGGTCGAGACGGCAGCCGCCTACGCGGGCACCTTCGCTCCCGACGAGCAGCTAGCTCTCGGCGACCTGCTGCCGCCGGCCTGGGAGGGCGTGTACTTTCCCTTCGCCGTGCCCCTCGCCGATCTACGCGCCGACGGGACGCCCGCGCGCGACGGCGTGATCCCCGAGATCGACCTGCCGCGCCGCATGTATGCGGGGGAGGACACCGAGTTCCTGAGCGAGCTGCGCCTCGGCGACACCGTGACTCAGGAGACCCGCCTCGGCGAGGTCACGGAGAAGAACGGCCGCGGTGGCCGGCTGATGTTCGTCGACATCGTGCGCGAATACTCGGTCGACGGCGGGTGCGCCATCCGCAGCACCTGGCACGACGTCTTTCTCGAGCAGGCAGACCCGTCCGTGCCCGCGCGAGAACCGAAGCGTGACACGGATGCCGCGAGCAACGCCGACTGGATCGATGAGGTGAGGCTCGACATCCGTCAGCTCTTCCGCTTCTCGGCGCTGACCTTCAACACGCACCTCGTGCACTACGACCGCGCGTGGGCCCAGCAGCAGGAGGGCCTGCCCGACCTGCTTGTGCACGGCCCGCTCACGCGCATCCTGCTCATGGATTCCGCCCGCCGCCACCGCCCCGACGCCCGCCCCACATCGCTCTCGGTGCGGGCCGTCGCCCCGACCCTCGTCGACCGCCGCGTGCGCATCGCGGGAACGGCGGCGGCGGATGTCACGAGCATCACCGCCCTCGACGACGATGATGTCGTGCTCGCCACCGCCGAGATCAGCTGGAGCACCGCATGAGACCCAACCCGGACTACCAACTCGACGACATCGAGCGGATCAAGACCTTGATTCGCGACCACCCGTGGGTGACCTTCGTCAGCTCCGTGCCGGGGCGCGGGCTCGTGGCATCCCACTACCCCGTCATCCTCGACGAGGAGGCGGAGGGCCTTGTGCTGCTCAGCCACGTCGGGCGGCCGGATGAGCGCGAGCACGAGCTCGGCCAGCACGAGCTGCTCGCGATCGTGCAGGGCCCTCACGGCTACATCTCACCCGGGTGGTATGAGACCTCGCCCGCCGTGCCCACCTGGAACTTCGTCACGGCGCACCTACACGGGCGCCCCCAGTTGCTCAGCGACGAGGAGAACCTCGGGGTGCTGGAGAAGCTCGTCGACCACTTCGAGCGTGTGCTGCCGGAGCCGTTCCTCATGAACCGCACCCTGGAGAACGCCGACTACGCGCAGCGCATCGTCGGGGGCACGGTCGGCTTCCGGCTTGAGGTCACCCGCATCGAGGCCAAGGAGAAGATGAGCCAGGACAAGCCCCGCGACGTCGTCGAGAACGTCATCGACCGGCTCAGCTCGGAAGGCCCCTATCGCAACCCGCAGCTCGCGAGGCGCATGGCCGACGTCCACGCCCGACTCGCGGAGGCCGCCCGATGAGCGCCCTGCTGCTCGCCGGCGCCCGCCGCTACGGGGGCGGAGACGCGATCGACGTGCTTCTGCAGGGCGGCACCATCGCCGCCGTCGGCCCCGCAGGCACGGTCGACGCCACCGGGGCGGAACGCATCGACCTCGACGGCCGCTACCTCGGCCCCGGCCTCTGGGATCACCACGTGCACTTCACCCAGTGGGTCATCCAGCGCCAGCGCTTCGACCTCTCCACCACACGCAGCGCCGCCGACGTGCTCGACCGCGTGCGGGCGGCGCTCGCCGACTACGACCCCGCCCGTGGCGGCCTGCTCACGGGCTACGGCTTCCGTGATGGCCTGTGGCCGGATGCTCCCACTCTCGCCGCCCTCGACGAGATCGCGCCCGACGTGCCCGTCGTGCTCATCAGCGGCGACCTGCACTGCGGTTGGCTCAACTCGCGCACGGCACAGCTCGCGGGTCTTGAGCTGCCCGAGTCGGGCATCCTGAGCGAAACCGAATGGATCGGCGCCCTTGCGGGCTTTCAGGAGCAGAGCGCTCCGGCCCTCGGCGACTACCGCGCAGCGGCTGAGGCTGCCGCGCGGCGCGGGGTCGTGGGCGTCGTCGAATTTGAGAACACCGACAACGCCGCCGAGTGGACGGAACGCACCGAGGCGGGCATCCGAAGCATCCGGGTAGAGACCTCCGTCTGGCCGGATCGCCTCGAGGCGGCGATCGCCGCCGGGCTGCGCTCGGGGCAGGCGATCGACCCCTCCGGGCTCGTCACGATGGGCCCCCTCAAGGTCGTCGTCGACGGCTCGCTCAACACGCGGACCGCGCTGTGCTGGGACCCGTACCCGGGGCTCGACCCCACCTCGCCGCACGCCTGCGGAGTCGCGAGCGTGCCGATGTCGGAGCTGCGGCGGCTGCTGCAGCGCGCCCGTGACAACAACCTCGCCGCGGCGATCCATGCGATCGGGGATCGCGCGAACTCCGAGGTGCTCGACACCTTCGAGGAGCTCGGGATGCGCGGCGTCATCGAACACGCCCAGCTCGTCGACGAGGAGGACTTCGCGCGCTTCGCCCGACTCGGCATGATCGCGAGCGTGCAGCCCGAGCATGCGATGGACGACCGCGACGTGGCCGACCATCACTGGGCCGGCCGCACGGGGAGAGCCTTCGCCTTCGGCTCACTGCACGCCGCGGGAGCGGAACTCCGGCTCGGTTCGGATGCACCCGTCGCCCCGCTCGACCCGTGGCACGCCATCGCGTCGGCGACCGCCCGCAGCCGCGACGAGCGGGAGCCGTGGCATCCGGAGCAGTGCCTTCCCCTCGACGTTGCGCTCTCCTCGAGCAGCCGTGGGCGCACGGGCATCGCGGCGGGCGAGGCGGCGGACCTTGTGGTCGTCGAGCGCGACCCGCTCTCGGCGTCACGCGACGAGCTGCGGCGGATGCCCGTGGCGGCGACCCTCCTCGCCGGCCGCTTCACGTGGAGCACCCTCTAAACGAGCGGCTTCTCGCCCCGTAGCGCCGTGCGCGTGATCGCCTGCACCATCTCAGGCCATAGCTCGCGCGGCAGGCCGTGCCCCATGCCCGGGTAGACGTGCAGCTCGGCGCCGACGATGACCTCAGCCATGTCGGCGGAGGCGCGCCAGCTCAGCACGGGGTCTTCCCGCCCGTGGAGCAGCACGGTCGGCGCCGTGACGGCGCGCAGCCGCTCGAGGCGTTCTGGCGCGCGCATGAGCGCAGCCCATTGGCGGGGCACTCCGTCGGGCGCGTAACAGCGGTCGTACGCGGTCGCGGCGGCCTCGCGCGTCCACGCCTCGTCCCACGCGTAGGGCCCCGGGGCGGTGGGCCGCTCGATGAGCGCGGCGAATTCGATCGCCTCCTCACGGCTGATGCGCGGTTGCACGGCCTGCAGTGCGGGGAGCTCGCCGTGCAGCACCCACCGCCGGTCCTTGCCGGGGGTCGAGTACAGCAGCGCCAGGCTCCGCACGCGCTCCGGGTGTTCGATCGCGAGCATCTGCGCCATCATCCCGCCCATCGAGCGGCCGGCGATGTGGGCGCTCGCCAGCCCGAGGTCGTCGAGCACCCGGGTCACGTCTTCGGCCATGTCGCTCAGCTCGTAGCCGCCGTCGATGTCCTCCGGGCCGCCGAATTTCTGCGACAGGCCAACGTCACGGTTGTCCATGCGGATGACGTGGAAGCCCTGCGCCACGAGCATCCGGCAGAACTCCTCCCGCCAGCCGATCAGTTGCGCGCCGGTGCCCTCCAGGAGCACGAGTGGCACGCCGGATGCCTCACCCATCGTCTCGTAGTAGATCTCGACGTTGTCGCGGCGCGCGTGCGGCATGGGTCTCCTCAGATCAGCTGTCCGTCCAGTCTGACGCTCTCGCCGCCCCGGCGGCAGGCGAGGGGCCACACGGGTGCGGGCCGGGAGTGTGGTGTTGCCCCAGTGGCGTCGCCTAGTCCGGCGCGGAGGACCGGCTTGCCCCGAGTAGTCGCACGCGGCAGGCCAGCTCCACCGCGAAGCGGGTGTCGGGGTCGTCGAGGTCGACCTGCAGCGCCTCGCGGATGCGCTTGAGCCGATACGCGACCGCATTCGGATGCAGTGTGAGCTCCCGCCCGGCCTGGGCGAGGGAGTTGCGGTGGCTGAGGTAGGCGAGCAGGGTGCGCACGGCCGTTGTGGAGCGTTCCCGGCCGAGGGCGTCGAGCGGATGCAGCACGTCGTCGAGCAGGTTGCGGCTGATGGGGGAGGCGTAGAAGTCGAGCAGCACGCGGCGGAGGCCCGTGACATCCGTCACCTCGACAGCACCGGCGCGCCCTGCCGCAATCGCTGACTCCGCGGCGACGCGCGCTTCGGCGGCGGACTGCCGCAGCCCGGAGGCGCCCGACTGGGGAGTGCCGAGGCCCAGCGTGTACTCCCAGGACTCACCGGCGAGGGTGCGGGCGTGATCGCGGATCTCGGTCGCGACCTCGCGCAGCCGTCGCTGGTGGTGCCCCGCCCCATGCTCCTCGGTCGAGACGATGAGGATGTCGTCGCGGATGAAGGCCACGTGCCACATCTCGTCGCGATGATCGACGAGCTCCAGCGCGAAGAGTTCGAGTGCGGGTTCGACGCTGTGCGGCGGGCGGCGGGTGGAGTCGGCACGGTGGGTGGGCTTGATCCAGCCCACGACGTGGGAGAGCTGGAGCGGCAGGCCGAGCGCGGCCGCCTGGCCGGTGAAGCCCTCAACGCGGGAGGATTCGGCGAGCACGAGTTCGACGATGAGGTCGGCGCGGGACTGCCGGGGTGCCTGGCGGTCACGCATCTGCCGGTAGATGGAGCGGGAGACGATCGAGGCGATGACGGGCAGCGCGATCGCCACGGCGGGGTCGTCTCCGTCGGCGACGAGGCGGCCGATGGGCACCTCTCCCACGCACACGGCGTCGCTGTCGCTCCAGGCGACGGGTGCGCTCTCGTCAACGGTCAGCCGGTGGCCGAGGGCGTCGCCCGCGGCGGCGAGGATGGCCTCGATGGGCGCCTCCTCCGCCTCGGCGGCGGCTTCCGTAGCCCGTTCGATCGCGTAGGCGGAGCGAGTCATGCTCTCCGAGGCCCCGCCGACGAGGATGCGGTCGATCGTCACGGCAAGCTCGGAGGGTTTGACGCCGGGGGCGGTGAAGACGGGCATTCCGCCGCGCGTGGCGAGCACGACGGCGGTCTCGGTGAGCCGGATGCCCGTCGTGAAGAGCAGCCCGCCGAGGCCTCGCGCGCTCGCCTGTCGAATGGCGATGTCGATGCGATAGGGGGCGGGATCCGTCGTGGCGGCGATGACCGCGAGGGTGCCTTCCGCGAGGGCATCGAGGGCGTCGAGCTCGACGACGTCGACTCGGGTGATGGGCGTGCCCGCGAGCGGACCCGCAATGTGGTTGAGGCCCAAGCGGGTCGACTGGGTGAAGATCTCGGCCGAAGATATTGTGCTCACAGCACAATACTGACCCAAACACTGGCGTAGGGGCACATTGTTCGGGCATTCCGGGATCCCTAGTGTCGGAACATGGCACAACAGGCACCTCCGATCTCGTCCCCAGCCCCGACGCGCGTCACCTCCGTCACGGTTGACGACGTCCCCGCTCTTGCGGCCGGCGCGGCGATCTTCGGCACGGGCGGTGGAGGGGCCGTCTACACGGCTGAGCGCGGCGTCGCCACGGCGATCACGCAGCACGGCCCCGTGCCGCTCCTCGCCGTGGACGACCTCGGCCCGGACGACGCCGTCATCGTCATGTCGGGCATCGGCGCCCCGACCGTCGGTATCGAGATGCTGCCCTCGACGCACCAGGTGCAGGCGCTGCTCGACGAGGCCGAGCGTGTCGCCGGGCGCAGGATCACGGCGCTCATGGCCGCCGAGATCGGCGGCAGCAACGGTGTGGGGCCCGTCGGCTGGGCCGCCCGCCTCGGTGTCGCGATCCTCGACGCCGACGGCATGGGCCGCGCCTTCCCCGAGGCGACCATGATCGCGATGAATGTCGCGGGGGTGCCCTGCGAGTTCGCCATCATGAGCGATGTCGTCGGCAACCTTGCCGTGCTGAAGACGATCGACCTCTCGTGGCTCGAGCGCCACGCCCGCGCCATCACGGTCGCGAGCGGTGGACTCTGCCTCGGCGCGCACTACCTGCTTACGGCCGAGACGGCCAAGGGTGCCGTCATCGAGGGCACCGTCAGCACGGCGATTCGGGTGGGCCACGCACTTCTCTCCTCGTCCGAGCCTGTCGCCGGAGTCGCGAACGAGCTCGGGGCATCCGTCCTCATCAACGGCAAGGTCATCGATGTCGCCCGTCACACGGATGGCGGTTTCGTGCGGGGCTCCGTGACGATCGCCGGCACGGGCAGCGACCGCGACCGCCTGCAGCGCATCGAGCTGCAGAACGAGAACCTCGTGGTGATCGAGGACGGCGAGGTCATCGTCAGCGTGCCCGACCTCGTGACGATCGTCGACGGGGAGACGGGCCACGCGATCTCCACCGAGATGCTCCGTTTCGGCCAGCGTGTCGCGGTGCTCGCCTGGGCCTGCGATCCGCTGTGGCGCACGGAGCGCGGTCTCGAACTGGCGGGGCCGAAGGCCTTCGGCTACGACCTCCCCTATGTGCCCTTCGGCGGAGAGGCGGTGGCGCGATGAGCGAGGCACGGGATCTCTCGATCGGTGTCGATGTCGGCGGCACCAACACGGATGCGGTTGTCATCGATGGTGCGGGCACTGTGATCGCTCGCACGAAGCAGCCGACGACGACGGATGTCACGGGGGGAATCCGTGCGGGTGTGGCTGCCGTTCTCGACGCGATCGGTGCCGACCGCGACCGGGTGTCTCGCGTCATGCTCGGCACGACCCACGCGACCAACGCGATCGTGAGCCGGCGGGGCCTCGGCCGCGTCGCGATGGTGCGCCTTGGGGCGCCCGCCGCCACGGAGCTGCCTCCCGTCACGGATTGGCCGGGGGATCTCCGCAGCAGTGTGCTCGCTGGCTCGACAATGCTGGGCGGCGGCCACATGGTCGACGGCACACCCATCTCCCCGCTCGATCGCGACGGCGTGCTGCGCTTCATCGACAGCCTCGACGGTGCCTTCGACGCGGTCGCGGTGTGCGGTATCTTCAGCCCCTCGTTCCCCGAGCAGGAGCTCGAGGTCGCCTCCCTCGTGCAGGACCACATCGGGCTCGGCACCCCGATCTCACTCAGTCAGGACATCGGCGCGATAGGCCTCGTCGAGCGTGAGAACGCGACGATCATCAACGCCGCCCTGTATGGCGTCGCCCGGGATGTCACCCTCGCGCTCGAGACGGTCGTCGCCGAGCAGGGCCTCGACGCGGTCACGTTCTTCGCTCAGAACGATGGCACCCTCATGACGCTTGACTTCGCGGCGCGCTACCCCGTGCTCACGATCGGCTCGGGCCCTGCCAACTCCATCCGAGGGGCCGCGTACCTCTCTGGTGTCGACAACGCGATCGTGATCGATGTCGGCGGCACCACGAGTGATCTCGGCGTGCTGGTCGGCGGCTTCCCTCGCGAGTCGACGCTGCCCCGCGAGATCGGTGGCGTGCGCACCAACTTCCGCATGCCTGACATCCTGAGCCTCGGCATCGGTGGCGGCACGATCGTCGATCCGGCGACCGGCTCGGTGGGCCCCCTTTCGGTCGGCTACCGCATCGCGGACGAGGCGCTCCTCTTTGGCGGCTCGACCCCCACGCTGACGGATGCCGCGGCTCTCGCCGGCACGGCGATCGGCGGTCGCAGCATGCCGGCCGTCCCCGCCGCAACCCGGACCGCCCTCCAGGCTGCACTCGAGAAGTCCCACCGCGACCTCGAGGATGCCGTCGAGCGGCTCTCCCTGGGCCGCGCGGACCTGCCGCTCGTCGTGGTGGGTGGCGGCGGCTTCCTCGTGCCCGACAGCCTGGTGGGAGCATCCGCTGTCATCCGCCCCTCCGATGGTGATGTCGCAAATGCGGTCGGCGCGGCGATGTCGCTCGCGAGCGGCCGGGCCGACCAGCTCGGCGACTTCGAGGAGCGCGAGGCCGCGATCGAAGCGGCGTCCAAGGCGGCCATCGAGAAGGCCATCCAGGCGGGCGCCGACCCCCTCCACGTTGCGGTCGTCGACGTGCTCGAGACATCCGTTTCCTACACCGCCCGCCCGACGGTGAAGGTCTCGGTCAAGGCTGCTGGGCCCCTCACGAGGCTCAGTGCCGACCAGCCGGTGACGGCACACAGCACCACGCAGTGAACCCATGCACCACCCGACATAAGGAGTAAGGACATGAAACGCAGCACAGCAGTACCGGCGGTCGCCGGTGCCGTCGTCCTCGCCATGACGATGGCGTCGTGCGCGAGCTCGAGTGACGCCGGCGAGACGGGCGAGTACGTCTCCGGCGGCACCTTCATCAAGGCCACCGCAAGCGAGATCGGCTCGCTCATCCCCATGTCGGCGGTCGCCCCCGACGAGCGGGAGATGATCAACTACGCGTATGAGGCGATGGTGTACGCGACGCCCGACGGCGAGATCGTGCCGTGGCTTGCCGAGAGCTGGGACGCGACGGGCACGGAGGTGACCTTCACTCTTCGCGACGGCATCACCTGTTCCGACGGCAGTGACTTCACGGCCGAGGTGGCCGCCGCGAACTTCAACTTCCACGGCAATGCGGAGAACGCGAGCTTCTACTTCGGCTCGGTCGTTCCCGAGGGCACCACGGCGGTCGCGGAGGGCAACGACGTCACGGTGATGGTTCCCGCGAACGACCCGTTCCTCCTCGAGAACATGGGCCTCATCGAGATGGTGTGCCAGGCTGGCCTCGACGACCCGGAGAGCTTGCAGGACACGACCAACGGCACGGGTCTCTTCGCGCTCGAGTCGATCGAGGCGCAGTCGACCTACACCTTCCAGAAGCGTGACGACTACACGTGGGGTCCGCAGGATGTCACGAGCGAGACGGTCGGTCTGCCCGACACGATCGAGATCCGCATCATCCCGCAGGAGAGCACGACGGCCAACCTGCTGCTGTCTGGCGACATCAATGCTGGCGTCGTGCTGGGTGCCGATCGCGCCCGTCTCGACGGCGCTGGGCTGGAGTACGTCGGCATCCGCAACCCCGTCGGCGAGATGCTCTTCAACGAGCGGGAAGACCGGCCGACATCCGACCCGCTGGTGCGTGAGGCTCTGGTCCGGGCTATCGACAAGAATGCCGCCGCTGAGGTGATCGCGGATGGTTCCCCCATGGAGCCGATCTCGCTCGTCACGAAGACGCCACTGCTGTGTGTGACAGACGAGCCCCTCGAGCTGCCCGAGTACGACGTTGAGCGCGCAGGTGAGCTCCTCGACGAGGCCGGCTGGGAACTCGGCTCGAACGGGCTGCGCGAGAAGAACGGTGAGCCCCTCGAGATCGTCTTCATCTACGATGCGGGCACGGCCACGCACGCTCCCGCCGCCGAACTCGTGCAGGAGATGTGGAACGAGCTCGGAATCACGACCGAGCTTCGGGCGAACGACGCCGCAGCGTGGTCGGAGCAGCTCTACTCGACCTTCGACTGGGACACGGGCTGGATTCAGATCTCGAGTGGCGGCCCGCTCATCCAGCACATGTTCTACGGCGGGGAGACCCCCGACAACGGCGGCTACAATTTCATGTTCGTCGAGAACCCGGAGTACGAGGCGCTTGCTCAGCAGGCCATGACGGCCTCTCCTGAGGAGACCTGCGACTACTGGCAGCAGGCGGAGAAGGAGCTCATCGAGCGCGTCGACGTGGCGCCGCTCGCCGACAACATCCTCCCGACGTACATGAACGGGGCCGTCTTCGAGCAGCCCGGTTACATCACGCCCACCTCGATCAGGATGCTCGGGTAATCGTGTCTACCCCTCCGCTCGTAGCAGACAGCGTGTCGCACGACACAGGGCGCACCCGGTCCGCGCGAGCGGAGGGGCGTTTCTCCCTGGGGGAGAGGCTCTCTCCTAGAACCTCGTTCCTCCTGCGGCGTCTGGGACGGCTGGCCGCCTCCGTGTGCGTCGTTGTCCTGGCATCCTTCTTTCTCATCCACCTGGTGCCGGGCGACCCCGTCCGCGCCGCACTCGGGCCGAGCGCCTCGCCCGAGCTCGTGGCGGCGACGCAGGCGAGCCTCGGGCTCGACAAGCCGATCCTCCAGCAGTTCGTCGACTACCTGGGGGGTCTGCTGACGGGTGATCTCGGCACCTCGATCCAGTCCCACCGGCCGGTGGCGCAGACGATCGCGGAGCGCTTTCCCGCGACGCTCCTGCTCGCGGTGGCCGCCTTCGCGGTCGCGATCGCGGGGGCGCTGCCCATCGGGCTGGGCATGGCGATCTCCTCGCGCGGCGGGCGCCGGCGCGGCCTCGATGCGGCGCTCTCCTCCCTGCTCGGCGTGCTCATCGCGATTCCGGGATTCCTGCTCGCGGTGGGTTTCATCGCCCTCTTCAGCGTGCAACTGGGGCTCCTTCCGGCTGCCGGGTGGGGCACCATCCGCTCGGGAATCCTCCCCGTGCTCGCCCTTGCTCTCGGCCCGATGGCCTACCTCGCCCGCATCGTGCAGGTCGAGATGATCACGGTGCTCGGCACGACCTACATGACGACCGCGCGCGCCAAGCGGCTTCCGTCACGGCTTGTCTACTTCAGGCACGCCCTCCCCAACATCGTCACCGCGACCCTCACGGTCGGCGGGCTCATCCTGAGCGGGCTGACGGCCGCGACCGTGCTCGTCGAGACGGTGTTCGCGATTCCCGGCCTCGGCACGACCATGGTCGCCGCCGTGAGCACGAAGGACTACCCCATGGTCCAGGGCGTCGTGCTCGTCTACGCGCTCATCGTGCTCGGGGTCAATCTTGTCGTCGACCTCATCCTCATCACCATCGACCCCCGCTCATCGATCACGGAGGGGTAGCGACATGGCCACCACAAAGCACTCACGGCTGCGGAGTCCCGCGGGCATCGCGGCGACTCTCGGCGCCATCGCCCTGCTGCTCATCTCCGTCTTCGCCTCCTTCATCTGGGGGGATGCCGCGGGGCAGACCTCCGTCACCGACCGCCTCGCCCCCTCGAGCTGGGACGCACCCTTCGGCACCGACCAGCTCGGGCGCGACGTCTTCGCCCGCGTCATGGTCGCCACCCAGCTCTCCATGATGCTCACACTCGGCGCGACGGCGATCTCCGTCGTGGGCGGGCTCATACTGGGGCTCATCGCGACCGTGCTGCCGCGGCATCCGCGTCGTCTTGTCACGGGCCTCATCGACATCCTCCTCGCGTTTCCCTGGCTGCTGCTCGTGCTCTTCTTCTCCGTCATCTGGGGAGCGAGCGCGATGGGCGCGATGCTGGCGATCGGCTTCGCGGGCGTCCCGAGCCTCGCCCGCCTCGTCTACAACCTCGCCTCCTCCGTCTCGGGGCGCGACTTCGTGCGGGCGGCGCGGGTCGTCGGGGTGGGCCCCTTCGGCATCCTCGCCCGCCATGTGATGCCCAACATCGCTGGCCCGCTTCTCGTCAATACGGCGGCGACCGCGAGCGTCACGCTGCTCTCCTTCGCAGGGCTCTCCTTCCTCGGGCTCGGCGTGCAGGCACCCGAATACGACTGGGGTCGTCTGCTGCAGGAGGGCATCCTGCGCATCTACGTCAACCCGATGTCGGCGATCGGGCCCGGCCTCGCGATCGTCATTGCGGGCCTCATCTTCACGCTCGCGAGCGAGGCGCTGGCGATCGGCAGCGGTGAGGGTGTGCGGGCGACGAGGGCTCTTGCCGCCGCATCCGTCACGGGTCGGCGCCGCGCGGTCGACAGGGGGCCCGCCGTGCCCCTGCAGCAGACGGATGCCTCGAGCGACACCATTGCAGAGGTGCGGGGTCTCCGCGTCGCCTTCCCCGACGGCGAGGGCGGCACGGTGGAGCGCGTTCACGGGGTGGACCTCACGATCGCCCCCGGTGAGGTGGTCGGGATCGTGGGGGAGTCGGGCTCCGGCAAGTCGCTGACGGCGATGGCCCTCGCGGGCCTCCTCGAATCGCCCGCGGAGGTGCAGGTGACCCGCCACCACTTCGACGGCATCGACATGAGCAGCACGCTCAGCCGTGAGGAGCAATCTCGTCTCGGCGTCGAACTCGCCATGGTCTTCCAGGACCCGCTGACCTCCCTGAACCCCGCCCTCACGGTGGGCCGCCAGCTCACCGAGGTGCCCGAGGTGCACCTCGGCATGAACTCGCGGGACTCGCGCGAGCGGGCATCCGCCGCCCTCGCCTCCGTGCACATTCCCGAACCGGGTCGGCGCCTACGCCAGTACCCGCACGAGTTCTCCGGGGGCATGCGGCAGCGGGCCATGATCGCCATGGGGCTCACCGCGAGGCCGCGCCTCCTCATCGCAGACGAGCCGACGACGGCGCTCGACGTCACGGTGCAGCGGCAGGTGATCTCGGTGCTCAAGGAGGCGCAGCGCGCGACGGGCGCGGCGATCGTCTTCATCTCGCACGATATCGCCCTCGTCTCCGCGATCTGCGACCGTGTCGTCGTCATGAACGGCGGCGAGGTGGTCGAGGTCGTCAGCGCCGAGCGCATAAGGGAGGAGGCGACGCATCCGTACACCCGAGCGCTGATCGCGTGTCTGCCCGACATGACGTCCGACCGCTCGGTGCCCCTGCCGACGATCGGCACGACGAACATCACGCTCCCCGAGGAGGTCGTCCAGTGAACGCACTCGAGGTCGACGGGCTCGTCGTCCGCTACGGAAGGGACACGGTCGTCTCGGATGTGAGTCTCGCCGTGCCGCAGGGTCGCACCCTCGGCCTGGTCGGTGAATCCGGTTCGGGCAAGACCTCGGTAGCGAATGCCGTCGTGGGGCTCGTGCGACCGGCCGGGGGAGACATCCGGGTCGGGGGAGAGACTGTGCTCGCCCGCGGGCGCGCGGCCGTGCGGGCACAGCGCAAGGTGCAGCTCGTCTTCCAAGACCCCTTCTCCGCGCTCGACCCACGCATGACGATTGGCGCCTCGATCGCGGAGGCGACCCGGGCGACCGGCCGCCGCTGGAGCCGCCAGGAGAAGGTCGAACGCGTGCGGGCCCTCCTCGCCCAGGTGCACATCGATCCGGAGCGGGCGGGAGAGCTCCCCGGAGCGTTCTCGGGCGGCCAGCGCCAGCGGATCACGATCGCCCGAGCCCTCGCGGGGGAGCCGACCGTGCTGATCGCGGATGAGGTCACTTCCGCGCTCGATGTTTCCGTGCAGGGCGCCGTGCTCAACCTGCTGCGCGAACTCCAGGCGCAGCTCGGCCTCTCGATCCTCTTCATCTCGCACAACCTCGCGGTCGTGCGCTACATCAGCGACGAAGTGTGTGTCATGCGGCACGGCCGCGTCGTCGAGATGGGTGAGACGGAAGGGCTGCTTGCCGCCCCCGCAGACCCCTACACGCGCGAACTACTCGAGGCCGTTCCTGTGCTCGGCCGCCGCATGACATTCGAGGAGTGAGGGCCGGTCGTAGGCCCGCCAGGGCCGTGTCCGCCGGGTAGGCCCGCCAGGGCCGTGTCGAAACAGCGCTCAAGGAGACCATCATCACCATGCCGTTCCACGCCGATGCCGCCGCGATCCTCGACGACCTCGTCGCACTCCGCCGCGCGCTCCACGCACACCCCGAGCTGGGCCTCGATCTTCCCCGCACGCAGGCCACCATCGTCGATGCCCTTGCGGGTCTCGACCTCGAGATCACGACGGGCGGCTCCCTCTCCTCCGTCACGGCGGTGCTTCGCGGTGCACGACCGGGCCCGACAGTGCTGCTCCGCGCCGACATGGATGGACTGCCCGTCACCGAGGCAACAGGGCTGCCCTATGCCGCGCAGACCGGCACGATGCACGCCTGCGGTCACGACATGCACGTCGCCGGACTCGTCGGTGCGACACGGCTCCTGGCCGCTCGCCGCGACGAACTTGCGGGCAGCGTCATCCTCATGTTCCAGCCAGGCGAGGAGGGGCACGCGGGCGGTCGCCTCATGATCGAGGAGGGGGTGTTGGATGCCACGGGCGAACGCCCTGTCGCGGCATACGCGATCCACGTGGACTCCGTGACCCCCGCGGGAACCTTCGTCACCCGATCGGGCTCGATGATGGCGAGCGCGAACGGCCTGCGCCTGCGCGTCTCGGGGACGGGCGGCCATGCCGCGTTCCCGCAGCACTCGATCGACCCCGTGCCCGTCGCGGCGGAGATCGTGCTCGCGCTGCAGTCGTTCGTCACGCGCCGTGTGCCCGCGACCGACCCCGCCGTCGTCTCCGTCACGAGGCTCGCGACTGACTCCAATGCGCCGAATGTGCTTGCGACTTCGGTCGAGATCGACCTCAACATCCGCACTCTCTCGCGCGAGACCCTCGCGCTCGTGCGGGAGCAGATCCCGGCCCTCGCCATCGCGCTCGGCGAGGCCCATCGCTGCCGCGTCGAGAGCGAATTCATCCCCTCCTACCCCGTTACCTACAACGACCCGCAGGAGACCGCGGCAGTGCTCGCGCGGCTTGAGGCGCTGCACGGCGAGAGCCGCGTCATCCGCCTCGAGGCCCCGTCGATGGCTTCGGAGGATTTCGCGTACGTGCTCGATGAGGTGCCAGGAACCCTCCTGTTCCTCGGTGCACGGCCGGCGGATGTCGCTGACGCGGATGCCCCCGCGATGCACTCCGACCGTGCCGTCTTCGACGACTCGGTGCTCGCGCTGCAGGCGGCGACACTCGCCGACCTGGCCTGGCAGCGACTCAGCTCCTGACGGCCTGTGGCCCGTCCGATCCGCGGCACCCCGCCCTGCGCCGTCCTCCTGTCCAGGGCCAGGGGTGACGGTCGCGGGCAATGGGTGGCGAGGGCGTCTGAGCGTGCTTCACACAGAGAGAAGCCCCGGAACCCTTGGGGTTCCGGGGCTTCGTCCGGCGGGGCGCTGACCCGAACAACGCCCGGCCGGTGCAGCCCGGTGTGAATGCCGGCGCTGCGCGGGGGGTCTATGCGTCCGCGAGTGCACCTCGGAACTCGCGCGCACGCAGTGCGCGGAGTGCGCGCTGCTCGATCTGGCGCACGCGCTCGCGAGAGATGCCGAAGACCTCGCCGACCTGGTCGAAGGTCATGGGGCCGTCGCCGTCGATGCCGAAGCGCATCTTGAGCACCTTGGCGTCGCGGTCGGGGAGAGTGGCGATGCACTTGTGCAGAAGGTCGTGACGGATGCCCGCGCTCACGATGTCCACGACGGGGGCGTGCTGCTCATCCTCGATGAGGTCGCCGAGCACGGTGTCCTGCTCGTCGCCGACGGGCGTGTGGATGCTCACGGGGTCGCGGTCGACCTCCAGATAGATCTGGACCTTCTCCGGGGCGAAGCCAGTCTGGGCCGCGAGCTCCTCGACGCTGGGGCGCCGGCCAGTCTCGGCCTCGAGTTCACGATAGAGCTTGCGCACCGTGACAACCTTCTCTGCGGCGTGCACGGGGATGCGGATGAGGCGCGAGGAGTCCGCGATGCAGCGGCTTATGGACTGGCGGATCCACCAGGTCGCGTAGGTGGAGAACTTGTAGCCCTTCGCGTAATCGAACTTCTTGACGGCACGGTCGAGTCCGATGTTGCCCTCCTGGATGAGGTCCATGAAGGGAACGCCGTGGCCCAGGTAGTTCTTGGCGACGCTGACGACAAGGCGAAGGTTCGCCCGCACGAAGCGGCGGTAGGCCGCCTCGCCGTCCTGCACGAGCTGCTTGTACTCGCGGGCGAGCTTCGCGTCGTCGACACCGGAGTCGAGCTGCTCGCGGGCCAGGACGCCCGCCTCGATGGTGCGGGCGAGTTCGGGCTCCTCTTCCGGGAGCAGCAGCGGGATGGCGGAGATCCCCTGCAGATAGTCACGTACGGCGTCGTCGGAGACCCGGGCGGGGTCTGACGCGGGCCGGGATGCTGCTTCGGCGCGCGGGATCGATGGTGCTGCCACAGTCGCAGTGTTGTTCACGATGTCCCTCTCTGTCGATGCATGTAAAGAGAACGCTCCTTCTCATGAGAACGTTCGCTCTACGACTATTTAGGGGGGAGAGGGAGCGTTCTGTCAAGTGCGAGTTGAGGTAGAACGCTCCCTTTCATGAGAACGGAGGTTCTGTGACCCATCCGGGGGGCGTAAATCCCTGTATATGAGTAGAGAGAGCGTTCTTATCTGGCTATGATGGTCCCCGTCATGAGTGAGTCACCGAAGCAGGGCGCGCGAGAGCGCATCCTTGAGGCGGCCTATGACCTCTTTTCACGACGCGGCATCCGAGATGTGAGTGTTGACGAGATCATCAGCCGCTCGAAAGTCGCAATTGCCACGTTCTACCGGCACTTCAGCTCGAAGGATCAGCTCGCCGAAGCGTTCCTCAACCGGCGTGAAGAGGTGTGGACCTCAGAGCTCCTCGTCGCCGAGGCGGTCAAACGCGGTGCGGCCCCCAAAGACCAACTCCTCGCAATCTTCGACATCTTCGATGAGTGGTTCGAAAGCGAGCACTTCGAGGGAGACTCCTTCGTCAAGGTGCTGCTCGAGATGGGGCCGGAGCATCCCCTCGGCAAGGCGAGCATCAACCACCTCAACAACGTGCGGGCGATGATTCGGGATATCGCCGAGCGGGCCGGGCTCACCGATCTCGACGACGTCGCCCACTCCCTGCAGATCCTCATGAAGGGATGCATCATCACGGCCTCGATGGGCGACGTGGGCGCAGGGGCGCGTGCGAAGCTCATGGCCGAGCGGCTCATCGCCGAGCACACGCCCGCCGACGTGACAGCTGCGGGCGATGCGCCTACCGAGAATGCGCTCGCGGAGTGACATCCGATCGTTAAACCACAGCGCCCCCGAGCCGTCTGGCCCGGGGGCGTTTCGCATCTGTGGAGCGGGGGCTACACCTCTGACATCGCCGGGCCGTCGTCGTCGCGGCCGCGCGAGGCGAGGGCGGCTGCCCGCTCGGCCAGTCGGCGCTGAACCTCGTTCTGGGCGTTGTCCATGAACGACTCCTCGAGGGGCGTGCTCTCGTGTTCGCTTGTGCCGTTCCATCTCTCGATGTAGGCGTCAAGCTGGGGCCCCGACTCCCACGAGGTGATGAGGCAGTAGCGGTTCTCCGGGCCTGGATGCCAGACGGCATGCCAGAAACGCTGCGTGTCGACGATCAGCTGCGTGCCTGCAGGAAGAGGTATGCGAATCTCAGTATCGGGGTCGAAGCGTTCCTCGCGAAGCACCATGAAGGAGTCGGCGTCGTCGCTCAGGTTGAAGAAGCCGCGCACGATCCAGCCCGAACCGTCCGGGTTGAGGCGGTTGTTGTCATCCTGGTGGAGGTTGTAGAGCGCCTCAGGATAGTCGTTCGGTTTCAACTCGATGACGCGGCATCGCCCGACGTTCGCCCCGGGCTCCTGCGCGCGACGGGTCAGAGTGGGGGCCTTCTCGACCTGCGACGGGATCCACACGCCGTCCTTGTCCGTGCGGGGTGGCTCATGGTTCCAGAAGCCGTTGACCTCGATCTCCCCATTGGCGCTCGCGAGGGGCGCGAAGCGGGTCTCGCCCGACGACCTCCAGTCCACGTATTCGAGGTCAAGCCACTCCTTGGGGTCCTTCGACTGCTCGTAGCGGTCGAGGATCACGAAACCCTTCTCGTCCAGTGCTGCTGACTTCACGTAGCTCATTCGAGAGAGTGCCCTTTCGGATCCGGAGGGCCGGCAACCGTACACCGGCCCCACTTAGGCAACCCTAACAGTGCGCTTCGCCTCCGGAACGGATGTGAGAGCGGACTTGTTCAGGAACCGGAGCCTGACCCGCTTTCGGAACCGCTCTCGGACTCTTGGGGCGCGTTCCGGTCGAAGCGGCCGCCGCCCGGTCCGCCCTGGAAGTCGCCCTGCACAACAATCCCGGGGCGATCCTGTCCCGGCCAGAAGGGAAGGTGAGTGACAGCGACCCCGCCGATGAACCCGATCAGGAGGGCACCGCCCGCGGCTATGAGGGGCACGCCGATTGTGCGCCACTGTGACGAACCCGTGACTGCAGCGGACGCAGCGGATGCAGCGGGCGCAGCGGATGCGGCGGGCGCAGCGGATGCAGCTGGTGCGGCGGGCGTGCTCGTGGTGTCGGGGGCGCCGGTGGTCTCGGGGGTGCCGGTGGTCTCGGGGGTGCTCGCGTTGTCAGGGGTGCTGGTGTCGTCGTGTGTGCTCATGGCAGCAGCATCCGCTGGTCTGCCTAGCGCAGCATTGGCCAAAGCTATGAGGGCCCTATGAGCGTGTCAGCTCTGGCAGTGCGGGCACCAGTAGCTGTCTCGGGCGAGCTCCCCGGTGGCGCCGAGCGGGGCGGTCTGTATCGTCGTGCCGCAGCGAAGGCAGGGGCGTCCGCCTCGTCCGTACACGTGGGAGGTGCCCCCGCGCAGGCGCCCCGTGGTGGTGCGCACGGAGCGATCCCTGTTGGCGTCGATGAGCCGGTGTGCCAGGTCTACGAGTTTCTCAGGATGGGACACCTCGCCGGCCGCTCTCGTGGGCAGCACGCCTCGCAGGTAGCAGAGCTCGTTGGCGTAGACGTTGCCGAGACCGGCAAGGTTTCTCTGGTCGAGCAGGGCGAGGAAGACGGGACGCTCGGGCCGTTCGAGCAGGCGGCGCAGCGCTTCGTCGGCGTCCCAGTCGGGTCCGAGCAGGTCCGGCCCCAGGTGGCCGAGCACCGACTGTTCGTCGTCGCGCCGGATGACCTCCACGAGCCCCAGCTCGAAGCCGACCGCGACATGTTCGGCCGTGCCCAGGATGATGCGCGCCTTCCACTCGGGGCGCTGCCATCGGCTGCCGGGCCGGTAGAGGTGCCAGGCGCCCTCCATCTTGAGGTGGGTGTGGATGCTGTGCTCGCCCACCCGGGTCAGCAGGTGTTTTCCGCGCGCGACGACCGAGTCGATGAGCTGCCCGCTCAGGTCGACGGTCGCGAAGGCGGGCACGCGGATGTCGCAGCTCTCGAGCATCCGCCCGGCAAGGGCCTCGTCGAGAGTCCTCGCGGTGCGGTAGACGGTGTCGCCTTCAGGCACGGAGGCTCAACCCCTGGGGTGTCACGCCGAAGCCGGCGGCGGCGAGGGCTTCGCCGAGCGGGGTTCCGACGATGAACTCACCATTGACGCGTTCGACTTTGAGACGGCGCCCGCTCACACGGAGTGAGGCGACGAGGCTCTGCGCGACGGCCTCGACGACGGCCGGTTCGTCATCGAAGAGCAAGATGCTCCTGCCCCCTTTCTCCACGTAGAGCGCGAGCGAGCCATCGACGAGCACGACGGTGGCGCCCGCCTTGCGCCCCGGTCGGTGTGTCGAGTCGGTGCTCGGCCAGGGCAGGGCTGCGCCGTAAGGGTTGGCGGGGTCGGTCGCCGCGAGAGTGACGGCACGCAGGCGGGGCGGGGCATCCGGATCGACCGCGAAGCTGCGAAGGCGGTCGACTGTGGCCCCAGTCGCGAACTGCGCCGCACCGAGCCCTTCCACGAAGTAGCCGCGCCTGGCCCGGCCGCTCTCCTCGAAGCGGCTGAGCACGCGGTAGGCGAGCGAGAAGCCGCCCGTGACGCCCTCGCTCGCGACAGCACCGCGCGTGACGACCCCGTGGCGTTCGAGCAGCCCCTCGGCGACGGCGACGCCCCGCGTCGTCGCATCCACCGTCGCCTCGCGGGGCAGGAGCGACCAGCGGCCCGCGACCGTGGGGCCGCCCGACTGGCTCGGCATCGTCAGTCGCGTGCGGCCGCGGAAGGATCTGGCGCGAGGAGCACTCCGGCGAGCCGTGCCGCCCGCGAAGGATCGCACTGCCGCGAGTGTGTCGTTGGTGACGAGGCCCGCCCACACGAGGTCCCAGAGCGCAGCGGAGAGCGCCTGGTCGTCGGTGCTGCCGACGGTGTTCGAGAGCTGGCGGAAGAAGAAGGCGCCGCCGCCCTCGAGAGCTCCCAGGATGCCGCGGTGCAGTTCGCTGTCGTCGTGCTCGCCCGGCTCAGCCAGCGTGAACGCGATCGTGTCGGCATGGTGGAGGGCGAGCCATCCGTCGTTGGAGCCGAGCGCGCCGACGCCCGACCACACCACCTCGCCCGTCGCCGTCAACTCGTCGAGCATGGCGGGGGAGTAGTCGCGCACGCGGGCGGGCAGAACGAGGGTCTCGAGCGCCGAGGCTGGCACCGGCACACCCGCGAGCTGCTCGACGACCTGCGCGACGCCGTCGACGCCGCGCAGCGGCTCATCCAGATGCTGCCAGGAGGTCATGAAGCGCGCGAAGGTGGGGCCGTCGACCGGCTCGACCTCCTGTCGGAGCGCCGCGAGTGAGCGGCTGCGGAGGCGACGCAGCACCTCGGCATCACACCACTCGGCGCCGCTGCTGCCGGGGCGGAACTCGCCCTCCACGACGCGCCGCTGCAGTTCGAGGCGACGCAGGGCGTCGACGACGACGGCGACGCCGAGGCCCAGTCGCGCCGCGCATTCCGCCGAGGTGAAGGGCGCGTGTGTGCGCGCGTAGCGGCTCACGAGATCGCCGACCGGATCCTCCACGGGTTCCAGGAACGCCTCGGGGATTCCGACGGGCAGCGGCACCCCCAGTGCGTCGCGAAGCCGCGATGCGTCCTCGATGACGGCCCATCGCTGCTCACCCGCGATCGTCGCTCGCAGTAGGCGGGTCGCCCGCTCGAGCTCGTGCAGCGCCTCGCTCGTGAGGGGAGCATCCGTCCTCTCCTGCAACTCTTCGAGCGTCATGGGGCCGAGGCTGCGCAGCAGGTCGACCGCCCCCTCGAGGTCGCGGGCGCGCCGCTCCGGCGTGAGACGCTGCAGCTCGCGCTCGCTCTGTTCGATGACGTCCGCGTCGAGCAGTTCCCGCAGCTCCGCGCGGCCGAGCAGCTCGCCCAGCAGAGAGGAGTCGAGCGAGAGCGCGGCGGCCCGTCGCTCCGCAAGCGGCGCATCCCCCTCATACATGAAGGCCGCGACGTAGCCGAAGAGTAACGACCGTGCGAAGGGCGACGCCGATGCCGTCTCGACCTCGACGATGCGGATGCTGCGGCTCTCGATCTCGCGCACGATCTCCGTCAGCGCGGGCAGGTCGTACACGTCTTGCAGCACCTCGCGCACCGTCTCGAGCACGATCGGGAACGTCGGATACTTCGAGGCGACCGAGAGTAGCTGGGCGGCGCGCTGTCGCTGCTGCCAGAGGGGCGAGCGGCGCGCGGGGTTGTAGCGCGGCAGGAGGAGGGCGCGGGCGGCGCACTCGCGAAACCGCAAGGCGAAGAGCGCGGAGCCGCCGACCTCACGAGTGACGATGTCGCCCAACTCGGCCGCCTCGAAGGCGAAGAGTTCGGGGCCGGGGGGCGGAGCATCCGTATCGGGGATGCGCACGACGATTCCGTCGTCGGCCGCCATCGCCCCGCCGTCAACGCCGAGGCTGTCGCGGATGCGCGCGCTCACGGCGAGCGCCCACGGGGCGTGCACGGGCATGCCGTAGGGGGAGTGGAGCACGAGTCGCCAGTCGCCGAGCTCGTCGCGGAAGCGTTCGACGACGAGCGTGCGGTCGCTCGGCACGTGGCCCGTCGCCTCCCGCTGTTCCCGTACGAGGGCGATGAGGTTCTGGGCGGCGCGCTCGTCGAGCCCCACTCGGTCGAGCCGCTCCCGGAGCGCATCCTCGCGGCCAGCGGCAACCTCGCGCGTGAACTCTCCGATCGCCCGGCCGAGCTCGGCGGGCCTGCCGAGGCCGTCTCCCTTCCAGAACGGCACGCGCCCCGGCTGCCCGAAGGCTGGGGAGACCACGACGCGGTCGTGCGTGATGTCCTCGATGCGCCAGCTCGTTGCGCCGAGTGCAAAGACATCCCCGACGCGCGATTCGTAGACCATCTCCTCATCGAGTTCGCCGACACGCCTGCCGCCGCCCTCGTCGCCCACCATGAAGACCCCGAACAGGCCGCGGTCCGGGATCGTGCCGCCCGACATGACCGCGAGGCGCTGGGCTCCGGGGCGTCCCGTGAGGGTGCCGGCGACCCGATCCCACACGATGCGTGGCCGCAGCTCCGCGAATTCGTCGGAGGGGTAGCGCCCGCTCAGCAGGTCGAGGGTCGCGTCGAAGGCGCTGCGCGGCAGAGAGGCGAAGGGCGCGCTACGCCGCACTGTGTCGAACCAGTCCTCCACGTCGAGCTGCTCGAGCGCGACCGCCGCGACGGTCTGCTGGGCGAGGATGTCGAGCGGATTCTGCGGCACCCTGATCTCTTCGATGAGCCCCTGCGTCATCCGTTCGGTCGCCACGGTCGCGTGCAGCAGGTCGGTGCGGTGCTTGGGGAACAGGATGCCGCGCGAGACCTCCCCGACGCCGTGCCCCGCGCGCCCGATGCGCTGCAGGCCGGATGCCACGGACGGCGGTGACTCGACCTGGATCACAAGATCGACCGCCCCCATGTCGATGCCGAGTTCGAGCGAGGAGGTCGCGACGACGCAGCGCAGGCGGCCTGACTTGAGCTCGTCCTCGATGAGGGCTCGGCGCTCCTTCGACACGGAGCCGTGGTGGGCCATTGCCAGCAACCCGGCGGACGCTCCCGTCGACCCTGACGCCCCCATCAGCTGAGCTGGAATCGCGGGGCGGGAGTCGCCACCGCCGCCTGCCGGTTGGGTAGGGCGCGCAGCGCCCGTATCGAAACCTGCACCCGTGACATCCACCCCCAACCGCTCGTCGTAGATCTCGTTGAAGCGTGCGGTCAGCCGCTCGGCGAGCCGGCGCGAGTTCGCGAACACGATGGTGGAGCGGCACTCCAGGATGCGGTCGACGATCTGTTCCTCGACGTGCGGCCAGATCGACGATTGCGCCGGAGCGGTGGATGTCGCTCCCTCTCGTTGGGGCGCCGATCCGAGTTCGCTCATGTCGTCGACGGGGACGCTCACGGCCAGGTCGAAACGCTTTGAGGACTCGGGGGCGACGATCGTGACGGGGGCCGTGCCCGCGAGGAATCGCGCGACCTCCTCTCGCGGTCGCACGGTCGCGGAGAGTCCGATGCGTTGGGCGGGCTTCTCGAGGAGGGAGTCCAGACGCTCAAGCGAGACGGCGAGGTGGGCACCCCGCTTCGTCGCGGCCACGGCGTGAATCTCATCAACGATGACGGTGTCGACCGTGCGCAGGGTGTCCCGCGCCGACGACGTCAGCATGAGGTAGAGCGACTCGGGGGTCGTAATGAGGATTTCGGGCGGGGTGCGCTGCATCGCGCGGCGCTCGCCGGCGGGGGTGTCGCCTGAGCGCACCCCGACCGTGACCTCGGGTGCGGGCATCCCGAGGGCTGTCGCCGTGCGGGCGATCCCCACGAGCGGCGAGCGGAGGTTCCGCTCGACGTCGACGCCCAGCGCCTTGAGGGGTGAGATGTAGAGGACGCGCGTGCCGGGAGCCCGCTCCGCGGAGCTCTGCGCCGCGAGGCGATCGAGTGCCCACAGGAACGCGGCCAACGTCTTTCCCGAACCCGTCGGCGCGACGACGAGGGCGTGCCCGCCTCTCGAGATCGCACGCCAGGCACCCTCCTGCACGGCCGTCGGCCCGCTGAACGCACCCTCGAACCACTCGCGCGTCGCCGCGCTGAAGACGTCGAGGGCACCTGCCATGTGGTTCATCCTCGCCGATGCCACTGACAGAGTTCCCCCTTGCGGTGGGACACAATGAAGCATGAGCTCAACCGGAACCCCCGATCCTGGCAGCGCATGGCTCTCCGATGTGGAGCTTCTCGAGCTGCGTCGACGCATGCCCATCCTCTACGTCGAGGCCGTGCCCGTGCGAGTGGACCCGCTCGGCGTCGTGACCGAGGTGGGGGTGCTGCTGCGGGCATCCGTCACAGGGGAGATGACGCGCACGCTCGTATCGGGCCGTGTCATGTATGGCGAGACGGTGCGCGAGGCGCTCTTCCGCCACCTGGAGAAGGACCTCGGGCCGATGGCGTTCCCGCAGCTTCCGGCGAGCCCCGTGCCCTTCACGGTCGCAGAGTACTTCCCCATGCCCGGCATAAGTCCGTATACGGATGATCGCCAACACGCCGTCTCGCTCGCCTACGTCGTCCCCGTCACGGGCACCTGCGAGCCCCGGCAGGACGCCCTCGAGATCACCTGGATGACGCCAGAAGAGGCCACGAGCTACATCGTCGCCGACGAGATGGAGGGCGGACGCGCGACCCTGCTGCGTGCGGCCCTCGCCCACGTGGGCGTGCTGCCGTAGCATCCGGCGCCCGCGTCCCACCACGCAGCACCATCCCGCGCCCTCGCTTTAGCAACAGCGCGGTGTTTTCTGCTCAGCGCTGCATCCGAAATGGCCGCGGCAAGCAGAGAACACCGCGCTGTTGTGAGGCGGATGCTGCGAGCGACTACCGCACGAAGCGCACCTCGGTGAGATCCTCGCCCAGGAAGGGGCGGGTCACCTCGGCGCCGTCGAGCTCCATACCGTTGCGGCGGTAGAAGGCGTGGGCGCGCGGATTGTCCTTGGCCACCCAGAGGTAGCCGGGGCGGGTCGCGCAGGCCGCATCGAAGAGCTTCTGGCCGATGCCGGTGCCCTGATATTTGGCGAGCAGGTAGATGAAGTAGAGCTCACGCTCGCGCGGCGGCTCCTCGTCGCGCGCCGGGCCGGAGCCGACGAAGCCGACGATCTCGCCGTCGACGAGTGCGGCAAACTGGTTGTATTCCTCGCCCCGGGTCGCCATCCGCGACCAGAGCTCGGCCATGCGGCGCGGCGACAGGTTCTCGAGGGCGGCCTTGCTGATGAGGTGGTCGTAGGTTTCGTGCCAGCAGGTGGCGTGGACGCGACCGAGGTCCTCGACATCAGAGTCGCGAATGGGGCGGATCAGTACTTCGGCAACATCGTTGGTGCTCATGATGTTGAGCCTAGAACTGCCCGCCGTCGAAGAGAAATCCTGTGCCGCGGCATCCGCCCATCGTGCTCATCATTCAGGAACATTCGGCCTGCGAGCATCCGTCGCCCTCTTCATCATTCAGGAACGTTCGGTTGCAGCCGGGGCTGGTGGGGGCTGTGAGGCTGGTGTGGTGCCACTAGACGGGTGTCGATGCGCCCGTTCCTGAATTCTGAAGGGCAGTGTCGCCGCAGATTCCTGAATGATGAAAACGCGAAGGCGCGCCGCCCCGAGATTCCGGGACGGCGCGCTATTCAGCGGATGCTGCGGCTCAGCCCTGCGCGCGGCGACCGGTGCGGCGCTGCCCGCCACCGCTCGTGGCCGTGCCCGGCGTCGAGGTGCTGTAGCTCGTGGTGCTGCCGCCGCGGGTGCGGGGGGCGTGCGAGCCGGAACCCGAGCCCGCGCGGGCGGGTCGGCCGGACCGACCCGAGCCGCCCGAGCGCACGGCGTCGGTCGAGGCGGCAGCGCCAGAGCGCGCCGGCCGACCCGAACGGTCCTTGCGCGGCGCACCCGAACGAGCGCCCTCCGCCCGAGCGGCACGCTTGCGCTGCGCATTGGCGCCCTGCGAGCGTCCGCCGCCCTGCTGCTGCTCCTGCTTGGGGGCGGGCTTCACGTAGGCCGCAACCTCGCCGATGAGCTCGACGACGGCGGGCGACTCGGATGTCACGCGCTGCGGCTGCACGTCGATAGCGGCCTTGCGCAGCAGCGCGAGCGTGTCCTTCTTCTGCGACGCCATCATGAGCGTCACGACGTCACCGGAGGAGCCGGCGCGGGCGGTGCGGCCGCTGCGGTGCAGGTAGGCCTTGTGCTCGGCGGGCGGGTCGACGTGGATCACGAGTTCGACGTTGTCGACGTGCACGCCGCGCGCCGCGACATCCGTCGCCACCAGCACCTTGACGGAGCCCTCGCCGAAGGCCGCGAGGTTGCGGTCGCGGGCGGGCTGCGAGAGGTTGCCGTGCAGGTCGACAGCGGGGATGCCCGACTCGGTGAGCTGCTTGGCGAGCTTCTTGGCGTGGTGCTTGGTGCGCATGAAGAGGATGCGGCGACCCGTGCCCGAGGCGAGGGCGCGCACGAGGGCGGTCTTCTGCTCGGGGGTCTCGACCTCGAAGAGGTGGTGGGTCATGTCGGCGACGTGCGAGGTGGCCTCGTCGACCGAGTGCAGCACCTCGTTGTGGAGGAAGCGCTTGACGAGCTTGTCAACACCGTTGTCGAGGGTCGCGCTGAAGAGCAGGCGCTGACCGTTGTTGGGTGTCTTGTCGAGGATGCGCGTCACGACGGGCAGGAAGCCCAGGTCGGCCATGTGGTCGGCCTCGTCGAGCACCGTGATCTCGACGGCGTCAAGGGTCACGAAGCCCTGCTTCATGAGGTCCTCGAGGCGGCCGGGGCAGGCGACGACGATGTCGACGCCCGCGTTCAGGGCCTGCTCCTGGCGCTTCTGCGAGACGCCGCCGAAAATCGTGGTCGTCTTGAGGCCGTAGGCCTCGGCCAGCGGGTCGATGACAGCGCTGATCTGCGTCGCGAGCTCGCGGGTCGGGGCGAGCACAAGGCCGAGCGGGCGACCCGGGCGGCGCTTGCCTCCCGCGAGCGCGCCGCCGAGGCGGGCGACCATGGGGATGGAGAAGGCGAGGGTCTTGCCCGAGCCGGTCTTGCCGCGACCGAGCACGTCGCGACCCGCGAGGGTGTCGGGGAGCGTGTCGACCTGGATGGGAAACGCCGTCGTCTTGCCGACCTTCTCAAGGGCGGTGACGAGGGCTGCGGGCACGCCGAGCGCGCCGAAGGTGATGTCAGTCAAAATGTTTCTTTCACACGAAGCGGGTTGAGCAGACCGTCCACGGCCGTATCGAAACCCGGGAGTTGGGCGAAGGTGGCGATGGCCACATCCGTTCGCCGTAAGAAGATGTCAACCGCGAGTGCGGCGAGTGATGCGTTCTACGACGCAGGGAACACGAGAATCGCGTTCGCAAGTACCTCCACCCTATCAGGTGGCGTGCTGACGATACGATGCGAGGGTGAGCAGCTCTTCCCTTCGGCCCGATTCGCAGCAGATGTACCAGGTCCGTTTCGATTGGGGCCTCACCGGCGCCGCGGCGATCGCCGAGGGCGCGGATGCCATTGTGTGGGTCGATGAGCTGGGGGAGCAGCAGGAGCTTCCGGATGTCACGGCCGCCGTTGTCGCGGGCGGCATCGCCAATTCGGCCGCCGTCGCCGACTGGGTCATCGCGAAGCAGGCGGAGCGTGGTGACCGCTTCCGCATCGCCGTCGTGGCGGCGGGTGAACCTCGGGGGGACGGCAGCCTGCGGTTCGCCGTCGAGGACCTTCTGGGGGCCGGCGCCGTCATCGACGCGCTCACGGCCGTCGGCATCGACCACAACTCGCCCGAGGCGGCCGCAGCATCCGCCGCCTATGAGGGCCTGCGCCGGGCGGTCAAGCACCTCGTGGGGGCGTCGGTCTCGGCGCGCGAGCTCGGGGGAGTGCATCCGGATTTCACTCCGTCGACGGATGTCACGGTGCTCCGCGGCTTCAGCGACTAGCGACTTCGCGGGCTAGGCGCTCAGCGCCTCCTCGCGCCGCGCCCAGGTGATGGCGTGCCGCGCGCTGTAGCCCCGCGCGCACTTGCCGCAGGACTGCGGCCGCTTAGGCCGACGGTGGCGGTAGTAGACGTGCCCGCCGGGGCAGTGCCCGACCCAGGGCGCGAGGTGGTCGGCGGTCGGTCCGTCGTGGGTCGTGCCCCCGACGTAGCCGAGTTCGGCAGCGACCTTCTTCCACTTGGGGCCGTGCCCTGTGCCGGGCCCGGCGATCGCGTGGGCGACCTCGTGCAGGAGCACCTGGTGGATGTCGTCGTCCTCGAACATCCCGGCGAGGTGCCGAGACACCGTGATGCGCTTCTCGGTGTAGTTGCAGAGGCCGGCACGTCGCCGCGCGTGGTCGAAGCCGAAGGTCCAGGAGGGGTCGAGGTGGAGTCGGATGAGGGCATCCGCCCACACGCGCACTCGAGCCAGATCCGCCACGAAGAAGAGCCTACGCGGCGGGTGCGACAGTGCCCTAAGGCTCCACGAAGGACTCGGCGATGGCGGTCGCCATCATGGCGTGGTCGACGTCGACGGCGCTCGCGTTGATGCGCACCCGGATGGTCACGGCCGCGCGGAAGTCGAGAAGCGCCGCCTTGTACTCGCCCAGGTCGAACTGCGCGCGCCCGCGCTCGAGCAGGGCCCGCGCCTCGATCGCGGCCCACTCGTGCGCCCGTGCCTCGTCGACGCAGGAGGTGAGTTCGGCGAGTGCCTGCTCGGGCTTGCCGAGGTCGCGCTGCACCATGGCCCGGCGGATGCGCGCGAGGCAGATCTCGTCGCGGGTGGTCGAGAATCGTGCCGTCCGCAGCGTCTGGTTGGCGAGGTCCCACGCCTCGTCGAGGCGGCCCACGAGACGCAGCAGCTCGACCTTCTCATTGAGTGCGCTTGAGCTGCGCAGCTCGCCGAGTTCCTCGAGTCGCGCCGCGACTCCGTTCAGGTCGACCTTCTCGCGAAGGGTGGTTGGGTCGTAGCCCAGGATGATGCTCACGTGCTGCCCCGATCGGTTTCCTTCAGGTTATCCCGGCGTCCGTTCCTGTAGCTGGATCTGGAGCAGCCTGTCATCGCCCGGCCGGGGCGAACCGCGGCCATCCGTGTTGTTGGTCACCGCCCACAGGGTGCCATCGGGTCCGGCTGTGACGTCCCGGAGGCGGCCGAACTCGCCCGTGAAGTGGGCGGTCGCATCCACCGACTCCGGCCCCACGACGATGGACCAGAGTCGCTCGCCGCGCAGTGCCGCCATGAAGAGGGTGTCGCGGGTGTGCGTCAGGCCAGACGGGCTCGCCTCGGCGGGCGACCACTGCTGGATGGGGTTGACGTACCCCGCAACGTTGGCGATGCCCTCGACCTCGGGCCAGCCGTAGTTCTGCCCGGCGACGATGATGTTGAGCTCGTCCCAGGTGTTCTGCCCGAACTCGCTTGCATACATGGTGCCGTCGTCGCCCCAGGTGATGCCCTGCGGGTTGCGGTGGCCGATGCTGTGCACGACGGTGCCGTAAGGGCTGTCGGGCGGCTCAGCGCCCTCGGGAGTCATCCGCAGGATCTTGCCCGCGAGCGATGTGCTGTCCTGCGCGAGCGAGGAGCGGCCGGCATCTCCGGCGGTCGCGTAGAGCATTCCGTCGGGGCCGAAGGCGATCCGCCCGCCGTTGTGATTCCCCGCCTTGGGGATGCCCGTCAGCACCGGCTCGGGTGCGCCGAGCGCGAGGCTTCCCGCGGCGCCCTGCAGCGGCATCCGCACGATCCGGTTGTCGGATGCCGCGGTGTGGTAGGCGTAAAGCCAGACCGTGTCGCCGTCCCGCAGTGTGGCGAGCCCCAGCAGGCCGCCCTCGCCTCCCGGCACGACCCCCGGCACGGTGCCCGCCGCGCGCACCTCGCCCTCCGCCGTGATCTCGCGCACGACCGCCGTGTCGCGTTCGCTCACGAGGGTCGAGCCGCCCGGCAGCACGTCCTCCGCGAGCCGCACGATTGACCACGGTGCGTCGAGCCCCTCCGCGATGACGCTCACCTCTCCCGTCGGCACTACGGGTCCGGGGAACTCGGATGCCTCCGCGCTCGCCGACAGTGAGGGCGTGGTCGTCGCATCCGGCGTGGGCGCCGGGTCGGGTTCGCTCGCGCACCCCGCGAGCAGCAGGGCGCTCGCGGCGATTGCGGCAACGGATGCTCGCATGCTGGTTCCTCTCCCTGACCTGCCTGCCATGTGACCTGCCTGCCATCTCACCACCGCCCGCTGCGCGCCAACACCCGTGCTCAGCGCATCCACCGAACCGCGCCCGATCGCCGCCTGCGCGCACCGCGCGCGACAATTCGGCGCGAGTCGGAGGGAGGGCTGGGGCGAGGGCTCAGCTCGCCCCGAAGGTGTTCTTGGCCGGCGGCGGCGAGGGGATCGCCGTCTGGTCGGTCACGATGGGCGCGCCGGCGATCCAGTCGCGCAGCTCGCGCCCCGAGACGACCTTGGCGGGGTGGGGTCCGCCCGCGAGGAGCCGCGGCATCCACTCGAGGGGGAGGGGAGCAGCCGAGCCGACGAGCACGACATTGCCGAAGCGGCGCCCCTTGAGGATCTGGGTTTCAGCCAGGGCCGCGACATCCCCCGTCGCCGCCATGAGGGTCGCGGCCTGCCCGCGCGCGAAGGCGAGGCCCGGCCCGTCGGCGACGTTGACGGCGATGATGCCGCCGGGGGCGAGCAGCGCGGCGGCGGCCCGATAGAACTCGACGCTTGTCACGTGCGCGGGGATGCGCGAACCCCCGAAGACGTCGACGACGACGAGGTCGACCGAGCCGTGCAGCCCCTGCGGCAGCTTCTCGAGCACCGCCCGCGCGTCGCCGTGCCGCACCCGGATCGACGCGCTCTTCGGCCAGGGCAGGTGCTCGCGCACGAAGTCGACGAGGTCGCTCTCGAGTTCGATGACCTGCTGCCGGGATCCCGGATGCGTCGCCTCGACGTAGCGCGGGAGCGTCAGCGCCCCCGCCCCCAGGTGCACCGCCGTGAGCGGCCCCGCGGGCAGTTGGTCGATGACGTGGGCGATGCGCTGCACGTACTCGAAGAAAAGGCGCGTGGGGTCGTCGAGGTGCACATTGGACTGCGGGGTGCCGTCGACGACGAGTGTGTAGCTGCCCTCCATCCACCGTTCGGGCTCGATGACGGCGCGGTAGCCGCTCAGGGAGAGCACGGTCGACGGATGCTCGTGCTGGGCCATCCCCGAATCATCCCACCTCTGCGTGAGTTGAGTAGGCCTGCCCGGGCTGTATCGAAACCCCTCGGCGCCGCTCTTATAGTCCAATTCCGGATTCAGGTCAAGAATCGACTGGACAACGCGCGTGTCTGCCGCCTATGATTGACCTTTGCGCTCCCAGAATTGCTCTGCCTTCATATTGCGGTCGGCCTGTGCGTATCGGTCCTCTTCGGTCCGGTAACCCAAATGTAGGTTCTGGCGTGCGCTTCTCTCGTAAGCAACTCCACAACAAGCACACCCAACAGACACCAACCGGCTGGCAACGCCCGACTGTATTGACCCCCTGTGGGTCACGGAGGTTATTCCCTTGGCTGCTGCGCGCAACGCATCCACCACGAACTCATCACAGAAGGGACAGCCGAAGAACGGTCGCAACCATTCTCGGCTCTCCTTCGCCAAGATCTCGGACAACCTGACCGTCCCCGATCTGCTCGCCCTCCAGACGGAGAGCTTCGACTGGCTCGTCGGCAACGACGCGTGGAAGGAGCGTGCCGAGGCGGCGAACGCTTCCGGCCGCGATGACCTGCCCTCCATGACGGGACTCGAGGAGATCTTCGAGGAGATCTCGCCCATCGAGGACCTCGGCGAGACGATGCAGCTCTCCTTCACCAACCCGTTCCTCGAGGAGAAGAAGTACTCGATCGACGAGTGCAAGGAGAAGGGCAAGACCTACGCGGCGCCCCTCTACGTCGAGGCCGAGTTTATGAACCACCTCACGGGTGAGATCAAGACTCAGACGGTCTTCATGGGCGACTTCCCGCTCATGACCGACAAGGGCACGTTCATCATCAACGGCACCGAGCGTGTCGTCGTCTCGCAGCTCGTACGCAGCCCCGGCGTCTACTTCGACCGCGCGCCCGAGAAGACCTCCGACAAGGACCTCTACTCGGCCCGCATCATCCCGAGCCGCGGTGCGTGGCTCGAGTTCGAGATCGACAAGCGCGACCAGGTCGGCGTGCGCATCGACCGCAAGCGCAAGCAGTCGGTGACGGTCTTCCTGAAGGCGCTCGGAATGTCGAGCGAGGAGATCCTCGAGGAGTTCAAGGGCTACGCGTCGATCGAGGCGACCCTCGAGAAGGACAACATCCTCACGAAGGAGGAGGCGCTCAAGGACATCTACCGCAAGCTGCGTCCGGGCGAGCAGGTCGCCGCGGAGGCTGCGCGTGCGCTCCTCGACAACTTCTACTTCAACCCGAAGCGCTATGACCTCGCCAAGGTCGGTCGTTACAAGATCAACCGCAAGCTCGGCATCGATGCGCCCCTGACCTCCTCCGTGCTGACGCGCGAGGACATCGTCGCGACCATCCGCTACCTCGTGGCCCTCCACGACGAGCGCACGACGGTGCCGGGCGTCCGTGACGGCAAGCAGGTGGACATCCGCCTCGACGTCGACGACATCGACCACTTCGGCAACCGCCGCATCCGCGCGGTCGGCGAGCTCATCCAGAACCAGGTGCGCACGGGTCTCTCCCGCATGGAGCGTGTCGTTCGTGAGCGCATGACGACGCAGGACATCGAGGCGATCACGCCGCAGACGCTCATCAATGTGCGTCCCGTCGTCGCCGCGATCAAGGAGTTCTTCGGAACCTCGCAGCTGTCGCAGTTCATGGACCAGAACAACCCGCTCGCGGGTCTCACCCACAAGCGTCGTCTCTCGGCGCTCGGCCCGGGTGGTCTGAGCCGTGAGCGCGCGGGCGTCGAGGTTCGCGACGTGCACCCCTCGCACTACGGCCGCATGTGCCCGATCGAGACGCCGGAAGGCCCCAACATCGGTCTCATCGGTTCGCTCGCCTCCTTCGCGCGCATCAACTCCTTCGGCTTCATCGAGACGCCGTACCGCCGCGTCGTGAATGGCAAGGTCACGGAGACGATCGACTACCTGACGGCGAGCGAGGAGGACGACTTCCACGTCGCCCAGGCCAACGCGCCCCTCAAGGCCGACGGCAGCTTCGTCGAGGACCGCGTGCTCGCTCGCAAGAAGGACGGCGAGGTCGACCTCATCCCCGTCGACGAGGTCGCCTACATGGATGTCTCGCCGCGCCAGATGGTGTCGGTTGCGACGTCGCTCATCCCCTTCCTCGAGCACGACGACGCGAACCGCGCCCTCATGGGTGCCAACATGCAGCGTCAGGCGGTGCCGCTGCTGCGCAGCGAGTCCCCGCTCGTCGGCACGGGTATGGAGAACTACGCGGCGATCGACGCGGGTGACGTCATCACGGCCGACAAGGCCGGTGTCGTCGCCGAGGTCTCGGCCGACGTCGTCACGGTGCAGCTCGACGAGGGCGGCACGCAGGAGTACTACCTCCGCAAGTTCGACCGCTCCAACCAGGGCACGAGCTACAACCACCGTGTCGTCGTGAGCGCGGGTGACCGCGTCGAGGCCGGCGAGGTCATCGCTGATGGTCCCGCGACGGAGAACGGCGAGCTCGCGCTCGGCAAGAACCTGCTCGTGGCGTTCATGCCGTGGGAGGGTCACAACTTCGAAGACGCGATCATCCTCAGCCAGAACCTCGTGAAGGACGACGTGCTCTCGTCGATCCACATCGAGGAGTACGAGGTGGATGCTCGCGACACGAAGCTCGGCAAGGAGGAGATCACGCGTGACCTCCCCAACGTCAGCCCCGACCTGATGGCCGACCTCGACGAGCGCGGCATCATCCGCATCGGTGCCGAGGTGCGCCCCGGTGACATCCTCGTCGGCAAGGTCACGCCGAAGGGTGAGACCGAGCTGAGCGCCGAGGAGCGCCTGCTCCGCGCGATCTTCAACGAGAAGAGCCGCGAGGTGCGCGACACCTCGCTCAAGGTTCCTCACGGTGAAGAGGGCACGGTCATCGGTGTCAAGGTCTTCGACGCGCAGGACGGCGACGACGAGCTCGGCTCGGGCGTCAACCAGCGTGTGGTCGTCTACATCGCCCAGAAGCGCAAGATCACGGAGGGCGACAAGCTCGCCGGTCGCCACGGCAACAAGGGCGTCATCTCCAAGATCCTGCCGGTCGAGGACATGCCGTTCCTTGAGGACGGCACCCCGGTCGACATCATCCTGAACCCGCTCGGCGTGCCCGGTCGAATGAACTTCGGCCAGGTGCTCGAGATCCACCTCGGCTGGATCGCCAAGCAGGGCTGGAACGTCGAGGGCATCCCGGAGTGGGCTGCCAAGCTCCCCAAGGAGGCGTTCTCGGCCGAGCCCGGCACCAAGGTCGCGACGCCCGTGTTCGACGGTGCGACGGAGGAGGAGATCGAGGGTCTGCTCGACTCGACGAACCCGACCCGCGACGGCGACCGCCTGATCGGCTCGACCGGTAAGGCGCGTCTCTTCGACGGCCGCTCGGGTGAGCCCTTCCCGGACCCGATCTCGGTCGGCTACATGTACATCCTCAAGCTGCACCACCTCGTGGACGACAAGATTCACGCGCGCTCGACGGGTCCGTACTCGATGATCACGCAGCAGCCGCTCGGTGGTAAGGCGCAGTTCGGTGGCCAGCGCTTCGGTGAGATGGAGGTGTGGGCGCTCGAGGCATACGGTGCCGCCTACGCCCTCCAGGAGCTCCTCACGATCAAGTCCGACGACATCCTCGGCCGCGTCAAGGTGTACGAGGCGATCGTCAAGGGCGAGAACATCCAGGAGCCCGGCATCCCCGAGAGCTTCAAGGTGCTCATCAAGGAAATGCAGTCGCTCTGCCTGAACGTCGAGGTGCTCTCGGCCGACGGTACCGCCGTGAGCCTTCGGGACACGGACGACGAGGTCTTCCGCGCGGCGGAGGAGCTCGGCATCAACATTTCCTCCCGGTTCGAGAACTCGTCGATCGACGAGATCTAGTCCCAGGCCAGACGACACACAGTTTTCATTTCCAAGGAGAGAAATTGCTCGACGTAACCACGTTCGATGAGCTTCGTATTGGCCTTGCGACTGCCGACGACATCCGTCGCTGGTCGCACGGTGAGGTCAAGAAGCCGGAGACGATCAACTACCGCACGCTCAAGCCGGAGAAGGACGGCCTCTTCGGAGAGCAGATCTTCGGCCCGTCCCGTGACTGGGAGTGCTCGTGCGGCAAGTACAAGCGCGTGCGCTTCAAGGGCATCGTGTGTGAGCGCTGTGGCGTGGAGGTCACCAAGTCCTCCGTGCGCCGCGAGCGCATGGGCCACATTGAGCTCGCCGCGCCTGTCACGCACATCTGGTACTTCAAGGGTGTGCCGAGCCGCCTCGGCTACCTGCTCGACATGGCTCCGAAGGACCTCGAGAAGGTCATCTACTTCGCCGCCTACATGGTGATCTCGGTCGACGAGCAGGGTCGTCACGACGACATGCCCGGCCTCGAGAACGAGATCCGCCTCGAGATCGCCGAGCTCGAGAAGCAGCGCGACTCGCGCATCGCCGACCGCCTCGCGAAGCTCGAGGCCGACCTCGCCGCCCTGGAGGAAGAGGGCGCGAAGGCCGACCAGAAGCGTCGCACCAAGGATGGCGCCGAGAAGGAGATGTCGCAGACGCGCAAGTCCTTCGACGAGCAGATCGCCCAGCTCGAGCGCGTGTGGGAGGACTTCCGCACGCTCAAGGTTGGCGACCTCAAGCCCGAGGACAGCGTCTTCCACGAGCTCCAGGACCGCTTCGGCATCTACTTCGAGGCGTTCATGGGCGCCGAGGCGATCAAGAAGCGCCTCGAGACCTTCGACCTCCAGGCCGAGTCCGACGACCTGCACGAGCAGATCGCCGGCGGCAAGGGCCAGAAGAAGATCCGCGCCATCAAGCGACTCAAGGTCGTCAACTCGTTCCTGCAGACGGGCAACTCGCCCGCCGCGATGGTGCTCGACGTCGTCCCGGTCATCCCGCCGGAGCTTCGCCCCATGGTGCAGCTCGACGGTGGCCGCTTCGCGACCTCCGACCTCAACGACCTCTACCGTCGTGTGATCAACCGCAACAACCGTCTTCGTCGTCTGCTTGACCTCGGTGCGCCCGAGATCATCGTCAACAACGAGAAGCGGATGCTGCAGGAGGCCGTCGACGCGCTGTTCGACAACGGTCGTCGTGGCCGCCCCGTGACGGGCACCGGCAACCGCGCCCTCAAGTCCCTCAGTGACATGCTGAAGGGCAAGCAGGGTCGCTTCCGCCAGAACCTGCTCGGCAAGCGCGTCGACTACTCGGGCCGTTCGGTCATCATCGTGGGTCCGCAGCTCAAGCTGCACCAGTGTGGTCTGCCCAAGCAGATGGCGCTCGAGCTCTTCAAGCCGTTCGTCATCAAGCGCCTCATCGACCTGAGTCACGCGCAGAACATCAAGAGCGCGAAGCGCATGGTGGAGCGTTCGCGGCCGCAGGTGTGGGATGTGCTCGAGGAGATCATCCGCGAGCGCCCCGTGCTGCTCAACCGCGCACCCACGCTGCACCGCCTCGGCATCCAGGCCTTCGAGCCGCAGCTCGTCGAGGGCAAGGCCATCCAGCTTCACCCGCTCGTGTGTGCCGCCTTCAACGCGGACTTCGACGGTGACCAGATGGCCGTGCACCTGCCGCTCTCGGTTGAGGCGCAGGCGGAGGCTCGCGTGCTCATGCTCGCGTCGAACAACATCCTCAAGCCCTCTGACGGCCGCCCGGTCACCCTGCCCACGCAGGACATGATCATCGGCCTGCACCACCTCACGACCATCCGCGAGGGTGGCGAGGGTGAGGGCCGTGCGTTCTCGTCGATCGCGGAGGCGATCCTGGCGTTCGACCAGCACTCGCTGCACCTGAACTCGAAGGTGCGCATCCGCCTGGAGGGCGACAAGTTCGAGGGCGGTTCGGAGCTCAAGGAGACGACCCTCGGTCGCGCGCTCTTCAACGAGGCGCTGCCGGCGGACTACCCCTGGGTCGAGGCTCTCGCCGACAAGGGCCAGCTCTCAGCGATCGTCAACGATCTCGCCGAGCGCTACCCCAAGGTGGAGGTCGCGGCGACGCTCGACCGCATCAAGGACGCCGGCTTCTACTGGGCGACCCGCTCGGGCGTCACGGTGGCGCTCTCCGACATCCTCACGCCTCCCACGAAGCGCGAGATCATCGGCGGCTACGAGAAGCAGGCGGCCAAGGTCCAGAGCCAGTTCGAGAAGGGCCTCACGACCGACGCCGAGCGTCGCCAGGAGCTCATCGAGATCTGGAACAAGGCCACGGCGGATGTTGCGAACGCGATGCAGGAGAACATGCCTGCTGACAACAACATCAACCGCATGGTCACCTCGGGTGCCCGTGGTAACTGGATGCAGGTGCGACAGATCGCCGGTATGCGCGGTCTCGTGTCGAACCCGAAGGGTGAGATCATCCCGCGCCCCATCATCTCGAGCTACCGCGAGGGGCTCTCGGTCGCCGAGTACTTCATCGCGACGCACGGTGCGCGTAAGGGTCTCGCCGACACGGCTCTCCGCACGGCCGACTCGGGCTACCTGACGCGTCGTCTCGTCGACGTCTCGCAGGATGTGATCATCCGCGAGGACGACTGTGGCACGTCGCGTGGTCTCGAGCTCGTGATCGCAGCCCCTGACGCCAACGGCGTGCTGGTGCGCGACGCGAACGTCGAGAACTCGCTCTACGCCCGCAGCCTCGCCGAGGACGCGGTCGACGCGAACGGCACGGTCATCGCGAAGGCGGGTGAGGATGTCGGTGACGTGCTCATCAACAACCTCATCGAGGCGGGCATCACGCACGCCAAGGTCCGCTCGGTGCTCACGTGTGAGTCGGCGGCCGGTGTGTGTGCCGTCTGCTACGGTCGCTCGCTTGCGACGGGCAAGCTCGTCGACATCGGCGAGGCCGTCGGCATCATCGCGGCGCAGTCGATCGGTGAGCCGGGCACGCAGCTGACGATGCGTACGTTCCACACGGGTGGTGTCGCATCCGCTGATGACATCACGCAGGGTCTGCCCCGCGTCACCGAGCTGTTCGAGGCGCGTACCCCCAAGGGCGCGTCCCCGATCGCCGAGGCGGCCGGAAAGATCACGATCGAGGACACGGATCGCAGCCGCAAGCTCATCCTGACCCCCGACAACGGTGACGAGCCCATCGCGTACCCCGTGCTCAAGCGTGCGACGCTCCTCGTCGAGGACGGCCAGCACGTCGAGCTCGGCCAGCAGCTGCACGTCGGCGCGGTCGACCCCAAGGAGGTCCTCCGGGTGCGCGGCGTCCGTGCGGTGCAGCAGCACCTCGTGGACGGCGTGCAGGGCGTCTACCGCTCGCAGGGTGTGCCGATCCACGACAAGCACATCGAGGTCATCGTGCGCCAGATGCTGCGCAAGGTCACGGTCGTCGACCACGGCGACACCGAGCTGCTCCCTGGTGAGCTCGTGGACCGCTCGCGGTACAACGAGCTCAACCGTGCCGCGCTGACGGAGGGCCGCAAGACGGCATCCGCCCGTCAGGAAGTTATGGGCATCACGAAGGCGTCGCTCGCGACGGAGTCGTGGCTGTCGGCCGCCTCGTTCCAGGAGACCACGCGTGTGCTCACGCAGGCGGCGATGGACGGCAAGTCCGACCCGCTGCTCGGCCTCAAGGAGAACGTGATCATCGGAAAGCTGATCCCGGCCGGTACGGGTCTTGCGAAGTACCGCAACGTGTCGGTCGAGGCGACCGAGGAGGCGAAGGCGGAGCGGTACCCCAACCGCATCTTCTCCGACGACTCGTCCTTCAGCGAGGCGGATCTGAGCTTCGTCGACTTCGACAGCTTCAGCTCGGACGACTTCACGCCGGGCACCTACAACTAGGTTGCTCAGCCGAAGGGCCCGTCACCTCACGGTGGCGGGCCCTTCGTCGTGTCTGGGGGCGGATGCGGCATCCGACCACTAGATGTGGTGGCTGCGTAATCAGCGGCGTGTTGTCCCCCATTGGGGCCCGAATGCGGGTATGGCGATCCGGGCATCCGTAGGGTAATTTGACAAGACCGATCGTGCCTTCCGGCACGGGCGGAGCTTTACCGGGGGCGGTAGCAAGCAGGGGGGTCCAGCTCTATGTCATCTCTTACCGAGATTCTCATCATCCGTGGTGTCATGCCGATCGAGGCGCTCGACAATGTCGTCGACGGTTGGAAGGGCGATGACGAGATGGTGCGCCAGCTCGTCGCCGACGGCACCATTTCAGCGAAGGATTACGCCTCGGCGCGGGCCGCTCAGCATGGCCTTCCCTTCGTCGAGCTGACCGAGTACCCCGTCGACAAGATGGCCGTCTCGCAGGTGCCCGCCGCGATCTGCCGCCGGCACGAGGTGTTGCCGATCGCCAACATCGGCAACACACTGACTCTCGCGGTCGTCGACCCGGGCAACGTCTTCGCGATCGACGATGTGCGCGCGGCCGTGCGCATGCAGGTCAACTTGGTCGTCGCGGAGCGCGCCGACCTCATTGCCGCGATCGACCGCTACCACCGCGCCGACAGCGAGATCAACTCGCTCACGACGGTGCTGGAGGAGGAGAGCAGCGGGCAGGAGCTCGCACTCGCCGAGAACGAGCCGGGGCAGGATGATGCGCCGATCGTGCGCTTCGTGAACCTGCTGATCGGCCAGGGAATCCAGGACAAGGCATCCGATATTCACATCGAGCCGGGCCAGCACGACATGGGCGTGCGCTACCGCATCGACGGTGTGCTGCACGAGGTGCAGAGGGCGCCGAAGGCGATCCAGAACGGCGTCATCTCGCGCCTCAAGATCATGGCCGACATCGACATCGCGGAGCGTCGCAAGCCGCAGGATGGCCGCATCTCGGTCAACCACGGCGGCCGCCAGATCGACCTCCGCGTCGCGACCCTGCCGACGGTGTGGGGCGAGAAGGTCGTCATGCGAATCCTCGACAACTCGGGGACGACGCTGAGCCTGAGCGACCTCAACATGCTCGACGCGAACCTTGACAAGTACCGCCGCTCCTTCGTCAAGCCCAACGGCATGATCCTTGTGACGGGGCCGACCGGTTCCGGTAAGTCGACGACGCTCTACACGACACTGCACGCGGTCGCGAAGCCCGAGGTCAACGTCATCACGGTCGAGGACCCGGTCGAGTACCGCATGGAGGGCATCAGCCAGGTGCAGGTCAACGTCAAGGCGGGCCTGACCTTCGCCGCGGCGCTGCGCTCCATCCTGCGTTCCGACCCGGATGTCGTGCTGCTCGGTGAGATCCGTGACAAGGAGACGGCGCAGATCGCGATCGAGGCGTCGCTCACGGGTCACCTCGTGCTCTCGACCCTGCACACCAACAGCGCGCCCGCCGCGATCACCCGTCTCATCGAGATGGACATCGAGCCCTTCCTCGTCGGCTCGGCCCTCGAGGCGGTTGTCGCACAGCGCCTCGCACGCCGCCTCTGCGACCGCTGCAAGGAGCAGTACCAGAGCACGATCGAGGGCCTCGCCAACCTGGGCTTCTTCCTCGACCCGAGCAAGCCCGCGCCGATGCTCTACAGGCCGGTCGGATGTCAGCACTGCTCCAACACGGGATACCGGGGTCGCATCGCGCTCCACGAGGTCATGATCGTGACGGAGGAGATCGAGCGTTTGGCGGTGGCACGAGCATCCAGCATCGAGATCTCGAAGCTCGCGGTGTCGCAGGGAATGGCGACGCTGCGGCAGGATGGCTGGACGAAGGCCCTCATGGGCCACACCGCGGTGGAAGAGATTCTGCGCGTGGTGGTGTGACGTCATGGGCGGGGGACAGCCTGTGGCGGGACAAGGGCCGGCGGACGCGCCGGTGGCAGTGAGCAAGGGGGAAGCACATGAATGATCCGGTCTACGACCTTTCGGCGTCGATCGATGCGGCACCGAACGGGCAGGCCCCGGAGCAGGAGCCGATGTACGAGCCGCCGGGGTACCTGCCCTCGAGCTACCAGCCTGTTGAGGAGCAGGTGAACCTCGTGCCGCAGTTCGACTCGTCCGTGCCGCCCGCGCAGGCTTCCGCGCCCGCGGGAGCAGGTTCGGAGTCGATGGCGGACTTCCTGCAGAACCTGCCTGCGCCCACACAGGCGCCCGTGACACAGTCGGCTCCCGAGCCGGCGATGGCGGGAGCATCCGCCATGGCGGCGCCCTCGGCGGCGACACTCTCGAGCATGCCCGCGCCGTCGCCCGCGACCGCGGCACCCTCGGGTGCGGCGAGCGTGCCCGGCGCTGTCGCTAGCGCTCCGCCGCCCGCAGTGCCGGCCGCGACGGCCTCTGTGTCGTCTGCCGCAGCGGCGCCCTCCGCATCGGCACCCTCAGCCCCGGCGAGCTCAGCGGCGGCGCCCGCTCCGTCTGCGGCTCCCGCGCCTGGATCGCGCGCGGCGGCGCGTGCGGCGCAGCAGCCCGCCCCGGCGACCCCGCCTCAGGTGAGCGCATCCGCACCGCAGGGTGCACCCGCCCCGCAGAGCGCACCCGCCCCGCAGCCAAGCGCGTCGCCCGCAGCCTCCGCACCGTCGGCCGTCCCGACTACTCCGGCCGCAGCTTCGTCGGTGTCGGCCACCATGCCTCCGCCCGCGGCACCCGCCACGCACCCGCCCGCTTCGGCCCCGACTCCTCCGCCCGCGGCATCCGCCCCCTCGGAGGCGACCGTGCACACGCTGCCGGGTCCTGTCCCCGTCGTGCCGGCGGCGCCCAAGGCCCCAGTGGCGCAGCCCGAGGCCCCGAAGCAGCCCGAGGCGAAGCAGCCGGACGCAAAGCTGCCCGAGGCGAAGGCCGCGCCCGCCGTACCCGCACCGCAGCAGACGGAGGCCGCGGCATCCGTACCGGCCGGTTTCGGTTCGAAGCGCGACACCTCGCTCGACGCCGATCCCGATTTGGACGCGGCGCTGCAGCAGGTGCTGCTGACGAGCGGCTCCGACCTTCACATCTCAGCGGGCGCCCCGCCCATGATCCGTGTCGATGGCGCGCTCAAGCCGATCAAGGATGCCCCGGTCTGGAGCCGGGACAAGGTGACGTCGGCGCTGACGAGCATCCTCACACCCAAGCAGCGCGAGGCTTTCGAGGAGCACCTGGAGTTCGACTTCGCTTACACGCTGTCGGAGAACGCGCGATTCCGTGTGAACCTCTACCAGCAGCGGCACAACATGGGTGCGGCGTTCCGTCTCATCCCGACCGAGATCAAGCCGCTTTCGGCCCTCGGCGTGCCGGAGTCGATCGGCTCCTTCGCGAAGCTTGCGCGCGGACTTGTGCTCGTGACGGGTCCGACCGGTTCTGGAAAGTCGACGACGCTCGCCGCGCTCATCGACCTCGTCAATAAGACGCGCAGCGACCACATCATGACGGTCGAGGACCCCATCGAGTTCCTCCACGCCAACCAGAAGTCGCTCGTCAACCAGCGCGAGGTCGGTCACGACACCCATAGCTTCGCGGCCGCGCTCAAGCATGTGCTGCGTCAGGACCCGGATGTCATTCTGGTCGGCGAGCTCCGTGACCTCGAGACGATCTCGGTGGCCCTGACGGCAGCCGAGACCGGCCACCTCGTCTTCGCGACCCTTCACACCCAGGATGCGCCGCAGACGATCGACCGCATCATTGACGTCTACCCGCCGCACCAGCAGAACCAGGTGCGCGCTCAGCTGGCCGCGACCCTGCAGGGTGTCGTCTGTCAGACCCTCGTCAAGCGGGCGAGCGGCAAGGGCCGTGTCGTCGCGACCGAGGTGCTCATGGCGACCCACGCGGTCGCGAACCTCATCCGCGAGGGCAAGACCTACCAGGTGCACTCGGCCATGCAGGCGGGCCGCGAGGTCGGCATGCACACGATGGACCAGCACCTCGCCGACCTCGTCAACAGCGGACAGATCTCCTTCGAGTCGGCGGTCGAGAAGGCACACGACTACGAGACGCTCAAGCGCCTCGTCACCCGCGTGGACTCGACGGGTGCCCTCGGGGCGACCATGAGTGACGGCCTCAACTTCAGCGACGCCTACTCGGGTCAGCGCTGATGGCCACCGCGACGCGCGAGTTCGCGTACCGTGGCCGGGATGCTGCGGGCAAGGTCGTCAAGGGACGGCTCGAGGGTGCGTCAGAAGGCGCCGTAACCTCGAAGTTGCGAGCGATGAACGTCACCCCGCTCTCGATTGAGGAGGCCACGGGCGGCACGGGCCTGCAGAAGGAGCTCTCCATCCCGGGGATGGAGAAGGGCGTAGGTCTCAAGGATCTGGCAATCATGGCGCGCCAGATGGCGACCATGACCTCCTCGGGCCTCTCGCTCATCCGCACGCTCACGATCCTGTCGGAGCAGACGGAGAACAAGACACTCGGGCGCACGCTGGCGATCGTTCAATCGGATGTCGAGGCCGGTTTCGCGCTCTCGGCGGCAATGGCGAAGCATCCGAAACATTTCCCCCCGCTGCTGATCAATTTGGTGCGCGCGGGGGAGGCGGGCGGCTTCCTTGAGGACACGCTCGTATCGATCGCCGAGAACTACGAGAACGAGGTCAAGCTGCGGGCGACGATCAAGTCGGCGCTGACCTACCCCATCGCGGTGCTGTGCATCGCCTTCGTTGCGGTCATCGGCATGCTGATCTTCATCGTGCCGGTCTTCGAGACGATGTTCGCCGATCTCGGGGGCGACCTCCCGTTGCCCACCCAGTTCCTCGTGCTGCTCTCGAAGAACATGGTGTGGGCGGGCCCCCTGGGGCTTGTGCTGCTCGTGATCTTCGTGTTCTGGTGGCGCGCCAACAAGAACACCGAGAGGGTGCGCAACGTCGTCGACCCGCTGAAACTCAAGATCCCCGTCTTCGGGCCGCTCTTCGCCAAGGTCGCGATCGCGCGCTTCAGCCGCAACTTCGCAACGATGATGGGCGCGGGCGTGCCGATCCTGCAGTCCCTCAACATCGTGGGGGAGGCCTCGGGCAACGCTGTGATCGAGGGCGCGCTCAAGAAGGTCGCGGATTCGGTGCGCTCCGGCAAGTCGGTCGCCGGGCCGCTCGCCCTCGAGCCGGTGTTCCCGTCGATGGTGACCCAGATGATCGCTGTCGGCGAGGACTCCGGTGCGCTCGAGACGATGCTCAACAAGATCGCCGACTTCTACGACCAGGAGGTCGAGGCGACGGCGGAGCAGCTGACCGCGCTCATCGAGCCGCTCATGATCGGAATCATCGGCCTGGTCGTCGGCGGCATGATCGTGGCGTTGTACCTGCCGATCTTCAGCATCTTCGAGCAGATTCAGTAGGTGCTGCGAGCGGCAAATTGCCGCGCGGGCCTGTGCCCAAACTTGCACCCCTACAACTGGGGGCATGTTGCTGAGGATTTGCCCGTTCGGGGGTATTCCGGAGGGGTGCGGCATCCGCAAGAATTCTCTACAGGGGGTCTGAACTTTTTGGGGGGCCACCTGTCCGCAGTATCCACAGACAGGAAGAGATCATCATGATCACCACGATCAACAACGCAATCGCCAAGAAGCGCGAGGACGGCGAGAAGGGCTTCACCCTGATCGAGCTCCTCGTCGTCATCCTCATCATCGGCGTCCTCGCCGCGATCGCCATTCCGGCGTTCCTCAACCAGCGCCAGGGCGCATGGGCTTCGCAGGTCGAATCGGACCTCAAGAACGCGGCCATCGCCGCGGAGCAGTACGCAGTTGACCACAACGGCTCCTACGCCAGCATGCAGGTGTCGGGCGGCGCAGGAACCGACGATGACCTGACGGACTACGGCTTCAACCCCACGGACGACGTGACCATTACGATCACCGGCACGCCGGACGCCTCCGGCTACGCGCTCCAGGGCGTTCACGCTCAGCGCACGGGCGACACCTGGACCTACAACAGCACCGACGGCGTGATCGTCAGCCCGTAAGCTCGGGTAGCGCTTGATGCGGGCCGTCGCTTCGGCGGCGGCCCGCATTCGTGTCTTCGGGCAACACGAGATCCGCAACCGGGGGGTGAAGGATGATTAGGGCGATTCGCCAAAGACTTGACGCGCGAGCCGATGAGGGCTTCTCGCTCATTGAAGTCATCGTCGCGATGTTCATCTTCGGCCTCATTGCGACCGGCGTCATCTACTCGATGATGCAGGTCCTCGTGGTGACCCGCGACTCGCGCGCCCGTCAGGTCGCCGCGAACCTCGCCGCCCAGGAGATCGACTTCGTGCGGGACGTCGAGGACGTCTTCGCCGTCACGGACGCTCCCGGCGTGGGCGACCCGGCTCGCGAGGTGAGCCTCAACAGCGAGGTCTACACGATCACCCGCACGGCCGACTGGGTGACCAACCCCGAGGGGGAGCTGGAGACCTGCGGTGCCGGCGGAGGCACCCTCAAATACAAGTCGGTGACTGTCACGGTCGAGTGGGGCAGCGGCGACAATCGCCGAAGCGTCGAGTCGACGACGCTGCTCAACCCCAATGAGCGACTCAACGATCCGACACTTGGCACCATCATGGTCTCGGTCGCCGACCTCAACGGTGCGGGGATCGGCAGCATCGCGGTGAGCGCGCGAGCGAGCGGTTCGCCCTCCGGCACGCTCTACACGGGCACCACCGACTCCCAGGGCTGCGCCTACCTTCTGCGCATCCCGCCGGGAACCTACGACGTCGAAATCTCCACGGGCGGGGGCTACATCGATGTCAATCAGGACACGACGCCGAGCAAGAGCGCGTCGGTCATTGCAGGAGCCTCCGTCGCCTCGAGCTTCACGATTGCCGTCGCCGGTAACCTCGATGTCGACTTCGTGGCGGACGGCGTGGACGTGCCGTCGAGTGAGTTGCCCGCCAACATGCACGCGACGACGATCAGCACCTATGGTGTCGTGGCGGTTGAGAACAACGGCGCCTCGACAATGCCCGTCTACCCGTTTCCCGACGGCTACGCCGTCGTCGCTGGCGACACCACCCAGTGCGAAGCGATCGACCCACAGTGGTGGCCGGAGGATGCCGCCCACTCTGCCGGTGAGCGGCAGCCCGTCGTGACGGTTGCCCCCGGTGGCACTCAATCAATCGACATCCCCGTGCGCCGGGTGAGTCTGAGTGGGTTCGCGACATACTCGGGCAGCTGGTGGGGAGGTTCCTGGTCCAGCGGCGACCGTAATCGCTACATCACCGCGGTACCGGTCAACCCCGACGCCGAGTGCGCCGTCAACGGCTCCGGCACGCCGTACCTCAGCTATCGCTTCAACTCGCTCTCAAACTCGGCCAACTCGGCGACCATCGCCCTGCCCTATGGGGTGTGGCAGCTCTACACGGGTACGAGCGCGGGGTCGACCTCGACGCTCGTCACATCGAGCCGCATCACGGTGACGGGTGGCGACAGCCTGAGCGGCACCACGATCGTGCTCGACCCGAGGGCGCCGTGATGCTAGCGAGGATCAGGACGCGCCTCATGCGTGGCGGCTCCGGCGAGGCAGGCTTCAGTCTGCCTGAACTCATCGTCGCGATGTTCCTCTTCAGCATCGTCTCGACGCTCGCCGTCACTCTCGTGGTCACAGTGTCGCAGGCCTTCATGCGCGAGCGAGCCGCAACCGATAGCACGAATGTTGCGGCGGTAGGCATGAACGAGGTGACGCGCATCATCCGCGCCGGCACCCTCGTGCCCCAGGCCTCCGGCAATGACCTGCCGGTCTTCGCTGAGGCGAAGAAGGAGTCGGTGACGCTTCACGCCTACATCGATACGAGCTCCTCCACGCCGCGCCCCCTTCGTGTCCGTTTCGCGATCGACCCCGCGACGCGGGATCTCGTCGAGACCCGCTGGCTCTCGACCCCGCATCCCACCGTGCCCGGCGCCTGGGTGTTCAACAGCACGCCCGATTCGTCCCGCGTCATCGCCCGCAAGATCGTTGTCCCCGCTGGCGGTGAGGCGAGCCTGTTCACCTACTACCGGATCGTTGCGGGCGAACCGCAGGAGATTTCGATCGGTTCGGGAGGAGTGAGTAGTTCCCTCTTCGGCGAGATCGCGGTCGTCGAGGTGCGCATGAAGGTGCAGGCGGACATTACAGAGCGGGCCGATCCGGTCACGATCACAAACCGCGTGGGTCTTCCCAACCTCGGAATCTCCCGGCTGGAGCTGTAGATGCTGACACTACTGAGGGCTCGCCTGCGCGCGGGCGGCGACGACGGAATCGCGATGGTCATGGTCATCGGCATCAGCGCCGTACTCGCGCTGCTCATGGTGGCTGCCGTGTCCTTCGCCGTCGGCGGCTTGCAGAAGTCCGGCAACGATCGCGACTGGAACGCTGCCCTCGCTGCCGCATACGCGGGCATCGAGGAATACCAGAGCCGCCTTGCCGACGATCCCGACTACCTGCGCTATGGGAACCCCGCGTCGGAATTCAGCAATCCGGACGGCGGTGCAGCCGGGGTCGAACTGCCACCCGCAGGCCAGGAGAACCCCGCATTCGGGCTTGGCGCAACGGGAACCTGGGCGACCGTAGCCGGCAGCGATGGTGAGGCGCAGTTCCGTTACGAAGTCAGCAACGAGGTCTACGGCACGACGGGAATCATCAAGGTCCGCGTGACGGGCAAGGTGGGCGATTCGACCCGGTCCCTCGTCGCCGACCTCAAGCAGACGGGCTTCATCGATTTCCTCTACTTCACCGACTATGAGATCGGCGACCCCGAGGTCACCAACCGGCCCTCCTGCAACGTAATCCACGGCTGGGAGGAGACGTCGTGGAACGACCGCGATGACTGCTCCCTCATCCGCTTCGCCGACGGGGACGTCATCGACGGTCCGCTGCACACGAACGACACGATCCGCACCTGTGGCGCGACCTTCAAGGGCAAGGTGACCACCGCGGATCCCACCGCCAACTACGACTTCCTCGGCTACGGTGACTGTGCGAGCGCGCCCGTGTGGGAGCAGGGCCCGCCGGTGACGGATGCGAGCATCGAGATGCCCGACACCAATAAGGATCTTGCACGGCAAACGCGCACCGACCTGGCCTCCGAGGGGGTCGTGACGCCGGGCTGCCTCTACACTGGCCCGACCGAGATAACCCTCAACTCGGACGGCACCATGACGGTGAAGTCGCCGTGGACCAAGTACACGAATGCTCAGGGTGAAGACCTCTCCGTCGGGGTCACCAACAACGCGTGCGGCACCATCTCCGCCCTCCGCTCGAGTGGAGGGGCGACCGTCGCCGTGCCCGAGAACAACGTGATCTACGTGCAGAACATCCCCACCTCGGGTGCGAACGGCTCGAGCACGTCGGCGACGACCTACAACAGCTCGCAGTGTAGGCAGTACGCGAGCTCCGGCAACGGCGCTCGCATCTCGACCAACGCTGTCGGGTACCCCAAGCACAGCAACGAGCGAGTGCCCGATTCGGGAACGGGCGCGGATGCCTCCTATGGATGCCGCAACGGCGACGTCTTCATCTCGGGCGAACTGAGCGGCACCACGCTGACGGTGGGAGCGGAGAACTACATCTACGTAGTGGGTGATATCAGATACGACGACGCAGACAATGACATGCTTGGACTCATCGGGCGCAACGCCGTCTGGGTGTGGAATCCGATGAGCTGTAGCAGCGACTGTAGCAACATAGGCAACTACAACGCTCTCCTGACGGGGGCGAGCGTGGTCGACCGCATCGACGCCGCTATCCTCTCGCTCGAACACACGTTCATGGTGCAGAACTATGAGAAGGACCCTGGCATCAGGGGCACGCTGACCGTCAACGGCGCAATCGCGCAGAAGTTCCGCGGCGCCGTCGGCGCGTCCTACTCCAACGGCTGGGAGACGGGCTACCTCAAGAACTACGTCTACGATGACCGCTTCAAGTACAAGGCACCGCCCAAGTTCCTCTCGCCCGTAACCTCGACGTATGGCGTCAATATCTGGATCGAGATCAGTCCCGTCTTCAGTGCCGATGGCACCTATCGATGACAGCACTCGCGCTGGCCGCTGACCCCGTGGTAGCGGCCACCATCATCGTGCTCGCGGGCGTGCTCGGGCTCCTGATTGGCTCCTTCCTCAACGTCGTTGTGTGGCGCCTTCCGCGCAAGGAGTCGCTCAGCCACCCCGGCAGCGCCTGCCCGAAGTGCGGCCACCCAATCCGCTGGTACGACAATCTGCCCGTGATCTCCTGGCTGGCCCTCCGCGGACGGTGCCGGGACTGTGGCGAGCCCATTTCGCCTCGGTATCCGCTGGTCGAGGCGCTGACGGGCCTCTTCTTCGCTGGAGTGACGGCGTGGGTGCTGAGCCCCATCGGTCCCGTGCCGCCGCATGCACTACCTGCACAGCTCGCGACGCTCGCGGCGTTCCTCTACCTCGCGGCGATTTCGGTCGCCCTCACCCTCATCGACCTCGACACGCACACCCTCCCCAATCGACTGGTGCTGCCTGCCTACGTCGTCGGCGCGGTGCTCCTCTTCATCGCCTCTGTGTTCGCGGGTGACTGGGCCGCACTCCTGCGTGCCGCGATCGGGATGGCGGCCATGTTCGCCGCCTACCTCGTGATGGCGCTCGCCTACCCCGGCGGCATGGGCCTCGGAGACGTCAAGCTCGCGGGTGTGCTGGGCCTCTACCTCGCCTGGATCGGGTGGGGCGCCCTGCTCGTGGGAGCCTTCGCGGCCTTCGTTCTGGGGGGTCTCTTTTCGATAGTTCTACTTGCGCTTCGCAGGGTGAACCGCAAGAGTGGAATTCCATTCGGGCCCTGGATGCTGGGGGGCGCCTGGGTGGGGATCTTCATGGGGGAGATCCTGTGGCAGTCGTATCTGTCGCTTTTCGGCCTCGCGTGAGCGCGGGGCAGGTATTGGGGGAAGGCTGAACTATGGCCAAACGAATTGTCGGAGTGGACATCGGCAACGATGCGATCCGCGCCGTCGAGGTGCTCGATCCTGCGGGAGCGCGCCCCACAATCGAGCGCTTCCACGAGGTCGCGCTCCCCGAGGGTGCCGCCAAGAGCGGCGATGTCCTCGAGGTGCACACGGTCTCCGCCAGCCTCAAGCGACTGTGGAGCGAGGGCGGCTTCAAGAGCAAGTCGGTCGCCCTCGGCATGGGAAACCAGCGTGTGCTCGCCCGAGACCTCACGGTTCCTCGGATGCCGCTTGCGCGCATCCGTGAGTCCCTGCCGTTCCAGGTGCAGGAGATGCTTCCCGTGCCTGTCGCGGATGCCTTGCTCGACTTCTACCCCGTCTCTGAGGCAGATAGCGAGAACGGCCCCGTCATTCACGGCCTTCTGGTCGCCGCCATCAAGGAGGCGGTCATGGCCAACGTCAACGCCGTCGAACTCGCGGGCCTCGCCCCGGTCGAGGTGGACCTCATTCCGTTCGCCCTGACGCGCGTCCACGTGCGCGGCGAGAACGCCCAGGGCACGACCGCCCTCGTCGACATCGGGGCGACGACGACCAACGTCGTCATCGTGACCAACGGCATCCCGCAGTTCGTGCGCATCATCCCCGCCGGCGGCGACGACATCACGAACGCCCTCGTCGAGCGGCTCGATATGACGCGCGACCTCGCAGAGCAGGTCAAGCGAGGGCTAGGCATCATCACGGCGGGTGCCGCCCCTGAGCATCGCCCCGCAATCGAGGTCATCTATGAGTCCACGGGTCAGCTGCTCAACGGCCTGCGCAACACGCTCAACTACTTCGTGAACTCCCACCCCAATGACCCGATCGTGCGCATCGTGCTCACGGGAGGAGCCTCCCGCCTTCCGGGCTTCGCATCGGCGCTCTTCGAGCTGACGCGCGTCTCGGTCGTCGCCCACGACTCCTTCAGCAGCGTAAAGGTCGCGAAGACGGCTGAATCGGGCATTGGTAACTCCGACAGCTACTCCGTGGCTCTCGGTCTCGCCCTGGGGAGCAAGGCATGAGCGCAAAGGACAACGTCGTGACCGTCGGCGGAGAGCCGCGCATCGACTTCCTGCCGCCCGAGATCCGGCAGAAGAAGCAGACCCGACGCACGATCCGTGGGCTCGTCATGCTCGTCATCGTGGTGATCGCGGTGTGTGTGGCTGGTTACGCGGCTACCACCACTCTCGCGATCGCGAGCCAGGTGAACCTCGACATCGAGCGTGACCGTACGACGGAACTTCTCCGCCAGCAGTCCGAGTACTCCGAGGCGCGTTCGGTTTCGGCGACAGTCGAGGCGGCTAAGGATGCTCGGCTCGTGGCCTCGGCCCCAGAGGTGCTCTGGGTGCCGTACCTCGCGGCCGTCGTCCAGACTCTGCCCGGCGACGGCGTCATCACCAATGTGTCGATCGATTCGGTCACGGCCATTGAGGCTCCTCCCGTCCCGAAGGAGGGTGTCGAGGCACCGCGCACGGGAACCATCGTCCTTACCGGCAACTTCGCCTCCCTCTCCGACATCGCGGCCTGGCTCGAGAACGTTGAGTCGCTCCGCGGGTTCGCGGGTTACACCATCAGTCAGGCCCAGCTCGATGAGGCGGCACGCTACACGATTGAGCTTTCGCTGCACCTCGACGAGGGTGCGAGCGAGCTCCTGTACTTCGAGAGCTCGGCAGGCGAAGGCGAGTCAGGCGAGGGTGAATCAGCCGACGGTGAGTCCGGCGAGGAGGTCCAGCAGTGAACAACACAAGTGCTCGACTCGGCATGCTCGTCGCTGTCGTCGTTATCGTCGCCCTTCTAGCCGGCACCTGGTTTGTGGGGATTGGCCCCCGCCTTTCGGAGGCTGCGGCCGCGGACGCGGAGCGCGAGTCTGTCGAGACGCTCAACGCAGGTCATGAGGCGACGCTGAAGCGGCTGGAGGAGCTTGACGCGGAGCTTCCGGCCCTGCTCGAGGAGCTTGACGAGCTGCGCGCGGCGTTCCCCGCAGACAGCGGCTTCCCGGACTACTTCCGCGAGGTCGAGGCGGTGGCTGCAGCAGCGGGTGTGACGGCTCGAGTCGTCGGCTTCGAGGGACCGGAGCTGTACGTCCCCTCCGAGGCGCAGACCGACAACGCGGAGCTTCAAGCCGCACTCGGCAGCGTCTCACCGGACAACTTCCTGACGCTCTCAGTGACGCTTGAGATCGAGGGCGCCCACGCGGGCGTGCTTGACGCGATCTCGAGGCTGCAGGCGACGCAGCGTTACGTCCTGATCCACGATGTGGCTCTCCCGGACGGCCTCCTTGCTGCGGATGCCCCCTCGACAGCTACTCTCACGGGTCAGCTGTTCATCCTCCGCGACGCATCCGCGGTGGTGCCGTCGCCCGAGTCGGAGCAGGTTCCGGGGGAGACGGTCAGCGCCAACTGATCGGCACGCCGCCTGTCCCGCATTCGGGGGCGTTGCTAGCATGGGCCACGCGCCGGGCGTTCGCCACGGCGAGCCGACGGTGAGGAGTCCCATGAGCAACGTCCCCGACGACAAGCGACCCACATCGGATGTCGCAGATCAGCTTGCGGGTGCCCCTGAGACGGGCGTGGAGACCTCCGCGACGGATGCTCCCACTCCCGCTGACGCGGACTCGGGCCTCACGGAGGAGCCGGCGGAACCTGCACCGCGCGCCGAGCCAGAGCCCCTCGTCGAACCGGAACCCCTCGTCGAACCGCCGGCGTCCGCGCCTGCCAGTGACGATGCCGAGGCCCCCCGGCACGAGCCCACGGCGGCGGCCGAGGCGGCGCCGCTGCCACACGGCATCGCGGGGACGGCCGCGGACGAGAGTGCCGCGCCCGCGGCATCCGCACCGGCGGCATCCGCCCACCCGGTCGCAGACCCCGTTGTCGCCGGCTCGTCCCCGGCGCCCTCACCGCAGACCGTATACGTGACAGCGCCCACTCCGCCCAAGAAGCGCGGCAACCGCGGTCTCGGCATCGTGTTCGCCGTGCTCGGGGCGATCGCATTCGGCCTGCTCTACAGCCTCATCACCGCGCTGGTCTACGTCGGCGCCGGCCAGTCCTTCGACCTCGCGCGCTTCTTTGGTTCCAGCGGGTTCCTTGTGCCCACGATCGTCTTCGCCGTCGTCTTCGTGATCGCCGTCCTCATCATCAACCGCGCCGGCTGGTGGGCCTGGGTGCTGGGCAGTCTTGCGGTCGCAGCCGCGACCTACTTCGCCTCAAGCGGCATCATCCTCCTGCTCGAGAACGTGGTCGCGATGACCCCTGCGCAGGCGCAGGAGACGTGGATCCGTGTCGTGCTCAGCGCGCCCATGGTCATCGCGGCGATCGTCGCGCGCGAGGTCGCCGTCTGGTTCGGGCTGGCGATCGCCGCGCGGGGCAAGAAGGTGAAGGCGCGCAACGCGGAGGCGCAGGCGGCATATGAGCGGGAGCTCGCCGAGAACCGCGCCCGCTACAGCGCTACCGCCATTTGACCGCATAACTACCGGCGACTATCCTTTTATAGGTGTGCGCTTTGCTGTGCGCGCCCGCATGTCGTCTCGGCGACGGGGGTTCGCAGGTACTGCCACCAACCGGAATCGAGTTTCGGATGCGGCCTCACGGTCGCGCCGGGCTCCCACGGCATACCCACCACTTTATGAATGCAGGGTTCGTCCTGTCTTCTCGGGTGGGTCACGCAAGCATCACGGCTTTTCCCGGACTTCGGGAGAGCGGGGGATGCGTCAAGCAACAACTGTCACCGTGCAGGATATCCAAGGAGTAAGCAGTGCCAACTATTCAGCAGTTGGTCCGCAAGGGTCGCTCGCCGAAGGTCGTCAAGACCAAGGCTCCCGCCCTTAAGGCCAACCCCCAGCAGCGCGGCGTGTGCACGCGTGTGTACACCACGACCCCGAAGAAGCCGAACTCGGCGCTTCGCAAGGTCGCCCGAGTCAAGCTCTCCAACGGCACCGAGGTCACCGCGTACATCCCCGGTGAGGGCCACAACCTGCAGGAGCACTCGATGGTGCTCGTGCGTGGTGGTCGTGTGAAGGACCTCCCCGGTGTTCGCTACAAGATCGTTCGCGGCGCCCTCGACACGCAGGCCGTCAAGAACCGCAAGCAGGCTCGCAGCCGCTACGGCGCGAAGATGGAGAAGAAGTAATGCCTCGCAAGGGTCCCGCTCCTAAGCGTCCCGTCGCGATCGACCCCGTCTACGGCGCTCCGATCGTCAGCCAGCTCGTCAACAAGATCCTCCTCGACGGCAAGAAGTCTCTCGCCGAGCGCATCGTCTACGACGCGCTCGCGGCGGTCGAGGCCAAGAGCGGTCAGGATGCGGTCACGACTCTCAAGAAGGCCCTCGACAATGTGCGCCCCACCCTTGAGGTCAAGAGCCGCCGCGTCGGTGGTTCCACCTACCAGGTGCCCGTCGAGGTCAAGCCGCACCGCGCGAACACGCTCGCGCTCCGCTGGCTCACGACCTACGCCAAGGGCCGCCGTGAGAAGACGATGACCGAGCGCCTCACCAACGAGATCCTCGACGCGTCGAACGGTCTCGGTGCCGCGGTCAAGCGCCGTGAGGACACTCACAAGATGGCCGAGGCCAACAAGGCGTTCTCGCACTACCGCTGGTAAGAAACTCTGCGGATTGAGTAGGCGCGCCAGCGCCGTGTCGAAATCGCTCACAGGGTTTCAATACGGCCGCGGGCGGCCTACTCAACCCGTACTCACCCTTTCATCCCCAATTTTCGGAGGACCACTGTGGCACAGGAAGTGCTCACCGACCTGAAGAAGGTCCGCAACATCGGCATCATGGCTCACATCGATGCCGGCAAGACCACGACCACTGAGCGCATCCTGTTCTACACGGGCGTCAACCACAAGATCGGTGAGACCCACGACGGTGCCTCGACGACCGACTGGATGGAGCAGGAGCAGGAGCGTGGCATCACGATCACGTCCGCTGCTGTGACGTGCTTCTGGAACAAGAACCAGATCAACATCATCGACACCCCCGGCCACGTGGACTTCACGGTCGAGGTCGAGCGTTCGCTTCGCGTGCTCGACGGCGCCGTCGCCGTCTTCGACGGCAAGGAGGGCGTCGAGCCCCAGTCCGAGACGGTGTGGCGCCAGGCCGACAAGTACGACGTGCCGCGCATCTGCTTCGTCAACAAGATGGACAAGATGGGCGCCGACTTCTACTTCACGGTCGACACGATCGTCAAGCGTCTCGGTGCCAAGCCCCTCGTCATGCAGCTCCCCATCGGCTCCGAGAGCGACTTCATCGGTGTCGTGGACCTCGTCGAGATGAAGGCTCTCGTGTGGCCCGGCGACGCCAAGGGCGACGTGACCATGGGCGCCAAGTACGAGACCCGTGAGATCCCCGAGGAGCTCAAGGAGAAGGCCGACGAGTACCGCACCGCGCTGCTCGAGGCCGTCGCCGAGACCTCCGACGAGCTCATGGAGAAGTACTTCGGTGGCGAGGAGCTGACGGTCGACGAGATCAAGGCCGCCATCCGCAAGCTCACGGTCAACAGCGAGATCTACCCGGTCTTCTGTGGCTCGGCATTCAAGAACCGCGGCGTGCAGCCCATGCTTGACGCCGTCATCGACTACCTCCCGTCGCCGGTCGACGTTCCTCCCATGGAGGCGCACGACCCGCGCGATGAGGAGAACATCATCATCCGCAAGCCGTCGTCTGACGAGCCCTTCGCGGCTCTCGCGTTCAAGATCGCGGTGCACCCCTTCTTCGGTCGCCTCACGTACATCCGCGTGTACTCGGGCACCATCGAGGGTGGCTCCGCCGTGGCCAACTCCACCAAGGGCAAGAAGGAGCGCATCGGAAAGATCTTCCAGATGCACGCCAACAAGGAGATGCCCGTCGAGCGCGTGCAGGCAGGCCACATCTACGCCGTCATCGGCCTCAAGGACACGACGACGGGTGACACGCTCTGTGACCCGAACCAGCAGGTCGTCCTCGAATCGATGACGTTCCCCGAGCCGGTCATCGAGGTGGCAATCGAGCCCAAGACCAAGGCGGACCAGGAGAAGCTGGGCACGGCCATCCAGAAGCTCGCGGAAGAGGACCCGACGTTCCGCGTCGAGCTCAACCACGAGACCGGCCAGACCGTCATCAAGGGCATGGGCGAGCTTCACCTCGACATCCTCGTCGACCGCATGAAGCGCGAGTTCAAGGTCGAGGCCAACGTGGGCAAGCCCCAGGTGGCCTACCGCGAGACGATCCGTCGCACGGTCGAGAAGCACGACTACACCCACAAGAAGCAGACCGGTGGTTCCGGTCAGTTCGCGAAGGTGCAGATCGCGCTCGAGCCGCTCGAGGTCACCCCGGAGACGTCCTACGAGTTCGAGGACAAGGTCACCGGCGGTCGCGTTCCGCGCGAGTACATCCCGTCGGTCGACGCGGGTATCCAGGATGCGATGCAGACGGGTATCCTCGCGGGCTTCCCGACGGTGGGCGTCAAGGCGACGCTCCTCGATGGGGCCTACCACGACGTCGACTCCTCGGAGATGGCGTTCAAGATCGCGGGCTCGATGGCCTACAAGGAGGCCGCGCGCAAGGCGAACCCGGTGCTGCTCGAGCCGCTCATGGCGGTCGAGGTGCGTACGCCCGAGGAGTACATGGGCGATGTCATCGGTGACCTCAACTCTCGTCGTGGGCAGATCCAGTCCATGGAGGACGCGACGGGTGTCAAGGTCGTCTCGGCCAAGGTTCCGCTGTCAGAGATGTTCGGGTATGTTGGCGACCTGAGGTCCAAGACCTCCGGCCGTGCGGTGTACTCGATGTCCTTCGACAGCTACGCGGAGGTCCCGAAGGCTGTTGCCGACGAGATCGTCCAGAAGAACAAGGGCGAATAGCCCCAGTTCGCAGGGGCCTCCCGCCCCGACTAACATAGATAAACACTCCACCCAGCAGCACATCCGATCATTTCGGATGTCTGCACCATTGTCCTGAGGAGGACCATAGTGGCTAAGGCCAAGTTCGAGCGGACCAAGCCGCACGTCAACATCGGAACGATCGGTCACGTCGACCACGGAAAGACGACGCTCACGGCGGCGATCTCCAAGGTGCTTGCAGACAAGTACCCGTCGGCGACGAACGTGCAGCGCGACTTCGGATCGATTGACTCGGCTCCTGAAGAGCGTCAGCGCGGCATCACGATCAACATCTCGCACGTCGAGTACGAGACGCCCAAGCGCCACTACGCGCACGTTGACGCCCCCGGTCACGCCGACTACATCAAGAACATGATCACGGGTGCTGCGCAGATGGACGGCGCGATCCTCGTGGTCGCGGCGACCGACGGCCCCATGGCCCAGACGCGTGAGCACGTGCTGCTCGCCCGTCAGGTCGGTGTCCCCTACCTGCTCGTCGCGCTCAACAAGTCCGACATGGTCGAGGACGAGGAGATCCTGGAGCTCGTCGAGCTCGAGGTTCGCGAGCTGCTCTCGAGCCAGGACTTCGACGGCGACAACGCTCCCGTCGTGCGCGTTTCGGGCCTCAAGGCCCTTGAGGGTGACGAGAAGTGGACGCAGTCCATCCTCGACCTCATGGACGCCGTCGACGAGAACGTGCCCGACCCGGTGCGCGACAAGGACAAGCCCTTCCTCATGCCCATCGAGGACGTCTTCACGATCACCGGTCGTGGAACCGTCGTCACGGGCCGTGCCGAGCGTGGCACGCTCGCGATCAACTCCGAGGTCGAGATCGTCGGCATCCGCCCGACGCAGAAGACCACGGTCACGGGTATCGAGATGTTCCACAAGCAGCTCGACGAGGCCTGGGCCGGCGAGAACTGTGGTCTGCTCCTCCGCGGCACGAAGCGCGAGGACGTCGAGCGCGGTCAGGTCGTCGTGAAGCCGGGTTCGGTCACGCCGCACACGAACTTCGAGGGCACCGCCTACATCCTTTCCAAGGATGAGGGTGGCCGTCACAACCCGTTCTACGCGAACTACCGTCCGCAGTTCTACTTCCGCACCACGGACGTCACCGGCGTCATCACGCTGCCCGAGGGCACCGAGATGGTCATGCCCGGCGACACCACCGAAATGACGGTCGAGCTCATCCAACCGATCGCCATGGAGGAGGGCCTCGGCTTCGCCATCCGTGAGGGTGGTCGCACCGTCGGCGCCGGCAAGGTGACGAAGATCATCAAGTAACTTCGGTTGCTCCTGGAGGGGCCCGCGACTTCGGTCGCGGGCCCCTTCGCTTTTTGCGCCCCGTCTACCCCCGCTTGCGGGCTGCCTGCTGGCCTCCGCTCTGGGCTAGCCTGAACGCCGCACGCTAGCGCTGGCGATGCGTGTCGGCGAGGAGGCCCCGATGAGCGCAACGATGACGCACGCGAGCGTCCCCTCTGCGCAGCCATCGCCGCGGCGCGCTGCCGCGGGCGCGGTCGTGATGATCGCGGCGACGCTCGTCCTCGCGACCCTTGGGGCAGGGGGCCTCCAGCTCCTCGACGGGGGCGATCTCACGCAGGCCTTCCTCGAGCGCGGGCCGCGGCTCCTCGTCAGCACGCTGTGGTTTATGGTGCCGCCGTGGGCGATCCTCGTCGTGGTCGTGTCGATCCGCTGGCGGCGCTTCCGCGGGTTGCGGATGCTCGCGCTCCAGGCCGGTGTGGCAGTCGGGTGTGCCCTGCTCGCGACGGCGGCGTGGTTCGTCGTGGCGATGGTCGAGGGCGGCTGGGCCCTCCTCCTGGTGGCGATCTCGATCGTGACATCCGGCATCTTCGCCATTTCCGCCATCCTCGCGGCCACGCTGGTGCAGTTCTGGCTATTCCGTTCTCCCTCCGCGTAGCGCCTTCCTCTGTGCATGACGTGATGCCGGGCATAGGTTCGAGCCATGCCCCGACTCCGGCGTTCCAAGACTGCTGCCCCCGGCATTACTCGCCGCCGGGCGGGCCGGGGCTTCTCCTATCGTGCCCCTGACGGTTCGCCGGTCGATGCGGCGACGCGGGAGCGAATCGCATCCCTCGCGATCCCGCCCGCGTGGACGGATGTCTGGATCTGCACTTTCGACAATGGGCATATCCAGGCGACGGGGGTGGATGCTGCGGGTCGACGCCAATACCTCTACCACCCGGCGTGGCGGGAGCAGAAGGATCGGGTCAAGTTCGACCGCGCGCTCGAGCTGGCGGCGACCCTCTCGTCGGCGCGGCGGCAGGTGACGATTGACCTGCGGGGCGACGGGCTGTCGAAGCAGCGCGTGCTCGCGGGGGCCTTCCGGATGCTCGACCGGGGGAGCCTGCGCGTCGGCTCCGAGCAGTATGCCGAGACGAACGGCAGTCACGGCCTTTCGACCCTGCTCTGCAGGCATGCGCGGATCCGCGACGATGAGGTGACGCTCGAGTTTCCCGCGAAGGGCGGTATCGAATGGTCGTCGAGTTTTCAGGATCCGGATCTTGCCCGTCTGCTGCGCTCTCTGAAGCGGCGCGGGGGAGACGAGCGCCTGCTTGCCTGGCGCGACGGCGACGCGTGGCACACCCTGTCGGCTGAGGAGATCAATGAGGACCTGCGTCGGCGCACGGGCGGCGACTTCACCGCCAAGGATTTCCGCACGCTGCACGGCACGGTTGCCGCGGCCGTGAGCCTCGCCAAGTCCGGCCCGCAGTCATCCGCGCGGGCGCGCGCGCGGGCTGTCAAACAGGCCGCGGATGCTGCGGCCGAGGTCCTGGGGAATACTCCGGCGATCGCGCGCACGAGCTACATCGACCCTCGCGTCATCGACCGCTTCGAGCGCGGGTCGACGATCGATCCGGGGCGCCTGAACGCGGCTGAATCGGAGCTCCTGGACCTGCTTTCCTGAGCATCCGCAGTGGACTGCCGAAGCGCGACACGCCCGGGTTGCAGCACCGTGCCCGATGTGGCAAACTCTTCTAGTTCAACATTTCCGCCCGGTGCACGATCGACCGGGGCTGGGATCACTGCCAGGCAGTGCATAGATTTGACGCCGGGGCCGGGTTCGCTGATGCGAGCGGCCAGGGTGAGCATCTAGGCCGCGGGTAGCAGGACAAAGCTTAATCGACACTCGAAAGACACCCGGATAGCCGTGTGCCTGTGACGGCGGATGCCGGAGCGCGTGAGTCGAGACGGTGTCGGGCCACAGGGCCTGGCGTTTGACATGAAAACAGTGGTGCGACAGCAGAAGTGCTCCGCAGCGTGTGCGTGAAACTGCGCACTTGGTACTAAAGAGAGAGAGTCAGACATGGCGGGACAGAAGATCCGCATCCGACTTAAGTCGTATGACCACGAGGTCATCGACAGCTCGGCGCGCAAGATCGTCGACACGGTGACCCGTGCAGGCGCGACGGTGGTTGGTCCGGTGCCCCTTCCGACTGAGAAGAACGTGGTCGTCGTGATCCGCTCTCCTCACAAGTACAAGGATGCTCGCGAGCACTTCGAGAAGCGCACTCACAAGCGCCTGATCGACATCATTGACCCGACTCCGAAGGCCGTCGACTCGCTCATGCGTCTCGACCTGCCGGCCGACGTCAACATCGAGATCAAGCTGTAAGGATCACCATGGCTACAACTATGACCCGAAAGGGCCTGCTGGGCACCAAGCTCGGCATGACCCAGGTCTGGGACGAGAACAACAAGCTCATCCCCGTGACCGTCATCGAGATCACGCCCAACGTCGTGACGCAGGTTCGCACGCCCGAGGTCGACGGCTACGAGGCCGTGCAGATCGCCTACGGCCAGATCGACCCGCGCAAGGCCAACAAGCCGGCGACCGGTCACTTCGAGAAGGCGGGCGTCACGCCGCGTCGTCACCTGACCGAGTTCCGCACCTCCGACGCCTCCGAGTACTCGCTCGGTCAGGAGCTCGCGGTCGACACCTTCGAGGCCGGCCAGAAGGTCGACGTCGTCGGCACGAGCAAGGGCAAGGGCTTCGCCGGTGTCATGAAGCGCCACAACTTCCAGGGCGTCTCCGCCTCGCACGGTGCGCACCGCAACCACCGCAAGCCGGGCTCGATCGGCGCCTCCTCGACCCCCAGCCGTGTCTTCAAGGGCATGCGCATGGCGGGCCGCATGGGCGGCGACCGCGTCACGGTGCAGGGCCTCACGGTCCACGCCGTCGACGCAGAGAAGGGCCTCCTTCTCGTCAAGGGTGCAGTTCCCGGCGCTCGCGGCCGCATCGTTTTCGTTCGTAACGCAGTGAAGGGAGCCTGATCCTCATGGCTACCGCTATCGACGTCATCGACGTGAAGGGCAAGAAGGTCGGTTCGGTCGACCTTCCCGCCGACACGTTCGATGTGCAGACCAACATCCCGCTGATCCACCAGGTGGTCGTCGCCCAGCGCGCCGCCGCTCGCCAGGGCACGCACAAGACCAAGGGTCGCGGCGAGGTCTCGGGTGCAGGCCGCAAGCCGTTCAAGCAGAAGGGAACCGGTCGTGCTCGCCAGGGCTCGATCCGCGCTCCCCAGATGACCGGTGGTGGCATCGTTCACGGGCCGACGCCGCGCGACTACGCGCAGCGCACCCCCAAGAAGATGATCGCTGCAGCCCTTCGTGGTGCTCTCTCCGACCGCGCCCGCGGCGGACGCATCCACGTGATCGAGTCGCTCGCCCTCGGCGAGGCGCCCTCGACGAAGGCTGTTGCGGCGCTGCTCGAGAGCATCGCGACGAGCAAGCACGTGCTTATCGTGCTGGAGCGCAGCGACGAGGTCAGCTTCAAGAGCGTGCGGAACATTCCGACCGTTCACGTCCTTCCCTACGACCAGCTCAACGCGTACGACGTGCTCGTGAGCGACGACATCGTCTTCACCAAGGGCGCCCTCGAGGCATTCGTCGCGTCCAAGGCCAAGCAGGAAGAGAAGGTGAGCGCATGAGCGCCACATACAAGGACCCGCGCGACGTCATCATCGCGCCCGTCGTCTCTGAGAAGAGCTACAACCTGATCGACCAGGGCAAGTACACCTTCGAGGTGGACCCCCGCTCGAACAAGACCGAGATCAAGCTCGCGATCGAGAAGATCTTCGGTGTCAAGGTCGAGTCCATTAACACGCTCAACCGCCAGGGCAAGACGCGTCGCACCCGCTTCGGCATCGGCAAGCGCAAGGACACCAAGCGCGCCATCGTGACGCTCAAGTCCGGTTCCATCGACATCTTCACGGCTGTCGGCTAGGGAGCAGAGGAATAACCAATGGCAATTCGCAAGTACAAGCCCACGACTCCCGGTCGTCGCGGTTCTTCGGTCGCAGACTTCGCTGAGATCACCCGCTCGACTCCCGAGAAGTCGCTGCTTCGCCCGCTGCCCAAGACCGGTGGTCGCAACAACTCGGGTCGTATCACGACCCGCCACATCGGTGGTGGCCACAAGCGTCAGTACCGCGTCATCGACTTCCGTCGCAATGACAAGGACGGCATCAACGCCAAGGTCGCTCACATCGAGTACGACCCCAACCGCACGGCGCGCATCGCCCTGCTCCACTACTTCGACGGCACGAAGCGCTACATCATCGCGCCCGAGAAGCTCAAGCAGGGTGACATCGTCGAGTCGGGTGCCGGTGCCGACATCAAGCCTGGTAACAACCTGCCGCTCAAGAACATCCCGGTCGGTACGGTCGTCCACGCCATCGAGCTCAAGCCCGGTGGCGGCGCAAAGATCGCTCGTTCGGCCGGTGCCTCGGTGCGCCTCGTCGCGAAGGACGGCCCCTACGCCCAGCTGCGTATGCCCTCCGGCGAGATCCGCAACGTGGATGCTCGCTGCCGCGCCACGATCGGCGAGGTCGGCAACGCCGAGCAGTCGAACATCAACTGGGGCAAGGCCGGCCGTATGCGCTGGAAGGGCGTGCGCCCGACTGTCCGCGGTGTCGCGATGAACCCCGTCGACCACCCGCACGGTGGTGGTGAGGGCAAGACCTCCGGTGGTCGCCACCCGGTCAGCCCCTGGGGCCAGGCCGAGGGTCGTACCCGCAAGCCGAACCGCGAGAGCGACAAGCTCATCGTTCGCCGCCGCAACGCGGGCAAGAAGCGCAAGTAGCCCAGGAAAAGGAACAAAGGGTAGAAAATGCCACGCAGTCTCAAGAAGGGCCCCTTCGTCGACGAGCACCTTTTCCGCAAGGTTGCCGCGCAGAACGAGGCCAACAGCAAGAACGTGATCAAGACCTGGTCGCGCCGCTCCATGATCGTCCCGGCCATGCTTGGCCACACGATCGCGGTGCACGACGGTCGCAAGCACATCCCGGTGTTCGTCACCGAGACCATGGTGGGCCACAAGCTCGGAGAGTTTGCCCCCACCCGCACCTTCCGTGGACACGTGAAGGACGACAAGAAGGGTCGCCGCCGCTAATCGCGGTGGTGAAGGAGGTAGAGAAATGGTGGAGTCGATCGCCCGCGTGCGACACATCCGCGTGACCCCTATGAAGGCTCGTCGTGTCGTCAACATGATCCGCGGCAAGCAGGCCCACGAGGCCCTGGCCATCCTCAAGTTCGCACCGCAGGGTGCGAGCGAGCCCGTGTACAAGCTGGTCGCCTCGGCGATCGCCAACGCACGGGTCAAGGCGGATGCCAGCAACAGCTTCCTCGACGAGCAGGACCTGTACATCAGCCAGGCCTACGTCGACGAGGGCACGACGCTCAAGCGGTTCCAGCCGCGTGCTCAGGGCCGCGCGTTCAAGATCCTCAAGCGTACGAGCCACATCACCGTCGTGCTGGCCACGCCTGACGAGGCCGACGCGAAGAAGACGACTGCGAAGGCAGGGAAGAAGTAATGGGCCAGAAAGTCAACCCCTACGGTTTCCGTCTGGGAATCACGACCGACCATGTGTCGCGGTGGTTCGCCGACAGCACCAAGCCGGGCCAGCGTTACAGCGACTACGTCGCCGAGGACGTGCGCATCCGCAACCTGCTCAAGACGTCCCTCGACCGTGCTGGCGTGGCGCGCATCGAGATCGAGCGCACCCGTGACCGCGTCCGCGTGGACATCCACACAGCTCGCCCGGGCATCGTGATCGGTCGCCGCGGCGCCGAGGCCGAGCGCATCCGTGGCGACCTCGAGAAGCTCACGGGCAAGCAGATCCAGCTCAACATCCTCGAGGTCAAGAACCCCGAGGCTGAGGCGCAGCTCGTCGCCCAGGGCATCGCGGAGCAGCTCAGCGCCCGTGTCGCCTTCCGTCGCGCAATGCGCAAGGGTCTCCAGGGCGCGCAGCGTGCTGGCGCCAAGGGTGTGCGCATCCAGGTCTCCGGTCGTCTCGGCGGTGCCGAGATGAGCCGTTCGGAGTTCTACCGTGAGGGTCGTGTGCCGCTGCACACCCTTCGCGCGAACATCGACTACGGCTTCTACGAGGCCCGCACGACCTTCGGCCGCATCGGCGTCAAGGTCTGGATCTACAAGGGTGACATCACCAACAAGGAACTCGCCCGCGAGCAGGCGAACCAGAAGTCTTCGCGCCCCGAGCGCGGTGATCGTCCGCGTCGCGGTGCGGCCCCCAAGGCTGAGGCGCCCGTCGCAGCAGGAGTTGAGGCATAACAATGTTGATCCCACGTAAGGTCAAGTTCCGCAAGCAGCACCACCCCGGCCGTGGCGGACAGGCCACCGGCGGCACGAAGGTGAACTTCGGCGAGTTCGGCATCCAGGCGCTCACGCCCGCGTATGTCACCAACCGGCAGATCGAGGCCGCTCGTATCGCCATGACCCGTCACATCAAGCGTGGTGGAAAGGTGTGGATCAACATCTACCCCGACCGTCCGCTGACCAAGAAGCCGGCCGAGACCCGAATGGGTTCCGGTAAGGGTTCGCCGGAGTGGTGGGTCGCCAACGTCAAGCCGGGCCGCGTGCTCTTCGAGGTCGCGGGTGTCAACGAGACACTCGCCCGCGAGGCACTCACCCGTGCAATCCACAAGCTTCCACTGAAGGCACGCATCATCGCGCGTGAGGAGGGCGACGCATAATGGCGATCGGTTCCAAGGAGCTCGCTACCGTCGAGCTCGACACTTTCGAAGACGAGCGTCTCGTCGACGAACTCAAGAAGGCCAAGGAAGAGCTCTTCAACCTGCGGTTCCAGGCGGCCACCGGCCAGCTCGAGAGCCACGGACGCCTCCGCGCCGTCAAGCGCGACATCGCCCGCATCTACACGGTCATCCGTGAGCGCGAGCTGGGCATCCGTGCCACCCCCGCCCCGGTTGAGGCGCCCGCCAAGGCAGAGAAGAAGACCAAGGCGAAGAAGGATGCTGCTGACGCGGCTCCCGAGGCCGACAAGACCGAGGAGGCCAAGTAATGGCTAAGGCAGAAGAGAAGGCCACGGTCGAGCCCGTCGTCCGCGGCTACCGCAAGGTTCAGCGTGGCTACGTCGTCTCCGACAAGATGGAGAAGACCATCGTCGTCGAGGTCGAGGACCGCGTGAAGCACCCCCTGTACGGCAAGGTCATCCGCCGCACGGAGAAGCGCAAGGTTCACGACGAGAACAACACGGCCGGCATCGGCGACCTCGTCGTCATCGCCGAGACGCGCCCGCTGAGCGCTTCGAAGCGTTGGCGCCTCGTTGAAATTTTGGAAAAGGCCAAGTAGGTCCTCTATCTCGGTTTCGAGATAACAGCCAACTTGCTTCGAAAGAGGACACAACATGCTTCAGCAGGAATCTAGAGTCAAGGTTGCCGACAACACCGGCGCCAAGACGCTGCTCACGATTCGCGTGCTTGGCGGCTCGGGCCGCCGCTACGCCGGTCTCGGCGATGTCATCGTCGCGACCGTCAAGGACGCGATCCCGGGCGGCAACGTGAAGAAGGGTGACGTCGTCAAGGCAGTCATCGTTCGCACCAAGAAGGAGACGCGCCGTCCCGACGGCTCGTACATCAAGTTCGACGAGAACGCCGCCGTCATCCTGAAGGCTGACGGGGACCCGCGTGGTACCCGCATCTTCGGGCCGGTCGGCCGTGAGCTTCGCGACAAGAAGTTCATGAAGATCGTCTCGCTCGCCCCGGAGGTTATTTAGTCATGGCGAAGATCAAGAAGGGCGACCTCGTCCAGGTGATCAGCGGCCGCACCCAGGCTCGTGGCGGCGACCGCGGCAAGCAGGGGCGCGTGCTCGAGGTCATCGTCGAGAAGAACCGTGTCGTCGTCGAGGGCGTGAACCTCGTCACGAAGCACGTTCGCGTCGGCCAGACCCAGCGCGGCACCAAGACCGGCGGCATCGAGACGCACGAGGCTCCGCTTCACATCTCGAACGTCGCCCTGGTCGACCCCGAAACCAAGAAGCCGACTCGCGTCGGCCACCGTGTGGAGACGAACGCCGACGGCAAGACCGTTCGCGTTCGCTACGCCAAGAAGTCAGGTAAGGACCTGTAATGACTGACACCGCAGCAGCGACGACTGGCAAAATCCAGCCGCGCCTCAAGCTGAAGTACCGCAACGAGATCGCCGCGCAGCTCAAGGAGCAGTTCGGATTCACGAACCCGCACCAGGTGCCGGGTCTCGTCAAGATCGTCGTGAACACGGGTGTTGGTGAGGCCGCGCGTGACAGCAAGGTCATCGAGGGCGCCGTGCGCGACCTCGTCGCGATCACCGGCCAGAAGCCGCAGGTGACTGCCGCTCGCAAGTCCATCGCGCAGTTCAAGCTGCGAGAGGGCCAGCCGATCGGTGCACATGTCACGCTTCGTGGCGACCGCGCGTGGGAGTTCATGGACCGTCTCGTCACGCTCGCGCTCCCGCGTATTCGTGACTTCCGTGGCCTGAGCCCCAAGCAGTTCGACGGTCACGGCAACTACACCTTTGGTCTCAACGAGCAGTCGATGTTCCACGAGATCGACCAGGACAAGATCGACCGCGTCCGCGGCTTCGACATCACGATCGTCACGACGGCGAAGAACGACGATGAGGGCCGCGCCCTCCTCAAGGCCCTCGGGTTCCCGTTCAAGTCCGACGAGGCGAACGCCCGGTAATACCCCCGCCATCCGGCACAGGGCCGGAGGGCATCGATCGGCAGGGTCGGCATTCGTGTAACGGATGTCGAAACCGGCCGAGACAAGGAATAAGAACTCATGACAATGACAGATCCGGTCGCAGACATGCTGACCAGACTGCGCAACGCCAACTCGGCTCACCACGACTCCGTGTCGATGCCGAGCAGCAAGCTCAAGACCCACATCGCCGAGATCCTCCAGAAGGAGGGCTACATCAGCGGGTGGAAGGTCGAGGACGCGCGCGTCGGACAGACGCTCACGCTCGACCTCAAGTACGGCCCGAACCGCGAGCGCTCCATCGCGGGCGTGAAGCGCGTCTCGAAGCCCGGCCTCCGCGTATACGCGAAGTCCACTGAGATCCCGCGCGTCCACGGCGGACTCGGTGTGGCCATCCTGTCGACCTCCTCTGGCCTCCTCACGGACCGCCAGGCAACAAGTAAGGGCGTGGGTGGGGAAGTCCTCGCCTACGTGTGGTGATCCGTCATGTCACGAATCGGACGTCTCCCCATCGACATCCCCTCGGGTGTCACCATCACGGTCGAGAACTCGGCCGTCACCGTCAAGGGCCCCAAGGGTGAGCTCGCGCTCACCGTGGCGAGCCCCATCGAGGTCAAGGTCGAGGACAACCAGGTCGTCGTGACCCGTCCCGACGACGAGCGCGAGTCGCGTTCGCTTCACGGCCTGACCCGCACCCTCATCGCGAACAACATCATTGGTGTCACGCAGGGCTACTCCAAGGGCCTCGAGATCGTCGGCACGGGTTACCGCGTTGCGCAGAAGGGCGCTTCGCTCGAGTTCGCGCTCGGCTTCTCGCACCCCGTCACGGTTGACCCGCCCGCTGGCATCACCTTCGCGGTCGAGGGCAACAACAAGGTCACAGTGGCCGGCATCGACAAGCAGCAGGTCGGTGAGGTCGCCGCCAACATTCGCAAGATTCGCAAGCCTGAGCCCTACAAGGGCAAGGGTGTGCGCTACGCGGGCGAGGTCGTCCGCCGCAAGGCCGGAAAGGCTGGTAAGTAAGCATGGCTCTCGGAACACGAGGCAAGAGCAAGTCGGCCGCCAAGGGCCGCCGGCACGCACGTCTTCGCAAGAAGATCGTCGGCACGGAGGTGCGCCCCCGTCTCGTCGTGACGCGCTCCGCGCGCCACGTCTTCGTCCAGGTCGTCGATGACAGCAAGGGCCACACGGTCGCTTCCGCGTCGACCATGGAGTCGGACCTGCGCACCTTCGACGGCGACAAGACGGCGAAGGCGCGCAAGGTCGGCGAGCTCGTCGCCGAGCGGGCCAAGCAGGCCGGCATCGCCGACGTCGTATTTGACCGTGGCGGAAACCGTTACGCGGGACGCGTGGCGGCGATCGCCGAGGGAGCTCGAGAGGGTGGTTTGAACCTGTGAGCACTGACAACAGCGCAACAACGAACAAGGAGCAGGCTGTGGCTGAAGTAGCCGAGGCGCCGGTGGAGACTGCCGCAGGCACGGAGTCCACCAGGAACGAGCCTCGCGAGGCCCGCCGTGGCGGTCGCGAGCGCAACCCCAACCAGCAGCGCGGGAGCCGTGACTCCGACAAGAGCCAGTTCCTGGAGCGCGTCGTGACGATCAACCGCGTCTCGAAGGTCGTCAAGGGTGGTCGCCGCTTCAGCTTCACCGCTCTCGTCGTCGTCGGCGACGGTAACGGACTGGTCGGCGTCGGCTACGGCAAGGCCCGCGAGGTCCCCACTGCGATCTCGAAGGGCGTCGAGGAGGCGAAGAAGAACTTCTTCCGCGTCCCGCGTGTCGGCAACTCGATCCCGCACCCCGTGCAGGGTGAGTCGGCCGCCGGTGTCGTCCTCCTTCGTCCCGCCGCCGCGGGTACCGGTGTTATCGCCGGCGGCCCCGTCCGCGCGGTGCTCGAGTGCGCGGGCATCCACGATGTCCTCAGCAAGTCGCTCGGTTCGTCGAACACGATCAACATCGTGCACGCGACCGTCACGGCGCTGAAGGAGCTCGAGGAGCCCGCCGCTGTGGCAGCCCGCCGCGGCCTCGCGGTCGAGGACGTCGTGCCTGACCAGATCCTCCGCATCCAGGCAGCCACGGCGAAGGCCGCGGCTACGGCAGCAAAGGCAGGTGCCTGATGGCTCGCCTCAAGGTAACCCAGATCAAGTCCAAAATTAGCGAGAAGCAGGACCAGCGCGACACGCTTCGCAGCCTTGGCCTCAAGCGGATTAACGACACCGTCGTCCGCGAGGACAATGCGCAGAACCGCGGATACGTCCGCAAGGTCGCTCACCTGGTGAAGGTCGAGGAGATTGACTAATGGCTGAAGAGAAGAAGTCGACCGCCAAGGCGGATTCGACCAAGGCTCCGGCCGCCGAGAAGGCCGCCCCCAAGAAGGCCGCCGCGAAGGCTCCCGCCAAGGCCGCGGCCGACAAGGCGCCCGCGGAGAAGGCTCCGGCCAAGAAGGCTCCGGCCAAGGCCGCAGGCGACAAGGCTCCGGCCAAGGCGGCTGCAGACAAGGCGCCCGCCAAGAAGGCTCCCGCCAAGGCTGCTGAGAAGGCTGCTGCTGAGGAGTCGCGTCCCCAGGTGCTCAAGGTGCACCACCTTCGTCCCGCCCCGGGCTCGAAGACCGCCAAGACGCGCGTCGGGCGCGGTGAGGGCTCCAAGGGTAAGACCGCCGGTCGCGGCACCAAGGGCACCAAGGCCCGCTACCAGGTCCGCGTCGGTCTCGAGGGTGGAAACCTGAACAGCATCATGCGCGCTCCCAAGCTGCGCGGTTTCAAGAACCCCTTCCGCGTCGAGTACCAGGTTGTGAACCTGGAGAAGCTCGCGGAGCTCTACCCGCAGGGTGGAGACGTCACCGTCAGCGACCTCGTCGCCAAGGGTGCCGTTCGCAAGAACGAGAAGGTCAAGGTTCTCGGGCAGGGTGACATTGCGGTTAAGCTGAACGTTGCAGTGGACAAGGTCTCCGGCTCGGCCGAGGCGAAGATCGTCGCAGCGGGCGGCTCCGTCAAGTAGTCGATTCGGGTGGCCCCTGCGCGGGGCCACCCGATCCGGCTCCCCCTAAGCACAACCCTGGAGGCTTCGTGTTCAGAGCTATCGCGCGCATTTTCCGCACGCCTGACCTGCGGCGGAAGATCGCCTTCACGCTCGGCATCGTTGCGCTCTTCCGGCTGGGATCCTTCATCCCATCGCCGTTCGTCGACTACGCGAACGTGCAGAGCTGCCTTGCAGCCAACACCGGCCCCGCCGGTCTCTACGAGCTCGTCAACCTCTTCAGCGGTGGCGCACTCCTCCAACTCTCGGTCTTCGCGCTCGGCATCATGCCGTACATCACGGCGTCGATCATCGTGCAGCTGCTCCGCGTCGTCATCCCGCACTTCGAGGCGCTCCACAAGGAGGGCCAGTCGGGTCAGTCGACCCTGACGCAGTACACGCGCTATCTCACGATCGCGCTCGGCGTGCTCCAGTCGACGACGCTCATCACGGTCGCGCGTAGCGGCACGCTCTTCGGCGCGACCGGCGCAGCCGAGTGCCAGGCCCTCATCACGAATGAGGCATGGTACGCGATCCTGCTCATGGTCATCACCATGACGGCCGGTACCGGCCTCATCATGTGGATGGGTGAGCTCATCACCGAGCGCGGCATCGGCAACGGTATGTCGCTGCTCATCTTCGTTTCCATCGCCGCGACCTTCCCGGCGGCGCTCTGGGGCATCGCCGTCGCGCGCAATTTCGAGACCTTCCTCATGGTGATCGCCGTCGGCATCCTGATCATGGGCGCCGTCGTCTTCGTCGAGCAGTCCCAGCGTCGTGTCCCCGTGCAGTACGCCAAGCGGATGGTCGGCCGCCGCACCTACGGCGGAAACAACACCTACATCCCGATCAAGGTCAACATGGCGGGCGTCATCCCCGTCATCTTCGCCTCGTCGCTTCTCTACCTGCCGGCCCTGATCGCGCAGTTCAATCAGCCGGCGACGGGCGAACTGCCCGCACCATGGGTTCAGTGGATCAACGACAACCTGACGTCGGGCGATAACCCGCTGTACATGGCGATCTACTTCTTCCTGATCATCGGTTTCACCTACTTCTACGTCGCGATCACCTTCAACCCGGAAGAGGTTGCCGACAACATGAAGAAGTACGGCGGCTTCATTCCCGGGATCCGGGCGGGCCGTCCCACTGCCGAGTACCTCGACTATGTGCTCACCCGGGTCACCCTCCCCGGTTCCCTCTATCTGGGCCTTGTCGCCCTCATCCCGCTCATCGCGCTCGCAACTGTAGGGGCCAACCAGAACTTCCCGTTCGGTGGCGCCAGCATCCTGATCATCGTCGGGGTCGGCCTCGAGACGGTCAAGCAGATCGACTCCCAGCTGCAGCAGCGCCACTATGAAGGACTGCTTCGATGACTCGTCTTCTGATTGTCGGCCCACCCGGGGCCGGCAAGGGCACGCAAGCCGCCCGCATCACCGCCCGCTTCGGCATCCCCGCCATCTCCACGGGTGACATCTTCCGTGACAACATTGCCCGGCAGACCCCCCTCGGTGTGGAGGTCAAGGCTATCGTCGACTCGGGAGACTACGTGCCCGACTCGCTCACGAACGCGCTCGTCGCGAGTCGCATCGATGAGGAGGACGCCCGTGATGGCTTCCTGCTCGACGGTTACCCGCGTACGCTCGACCAGGTCGCCTACCTCGACCAGCTCCTCGAGGGCAAGGGCCAGGCGCTCGATGCGGTGATCCAGCTCGTCGCCGACCAGGATGAAGTCGTCGCCCGCCTGCGCAAGCGTGCACTCGAGCAGGGCCGCGCCGACGACTCGGAGGAGTCGATCCGCCACCGCCAGGAGGTCTACGCGCGTGAGACGCGTCCCTTGATCGACGTCTACAGCGAGCGTCAGCTACTCGTCGAGGTCGACGGCCTCGGTGAGATGGATGCCGTGACGGAGCGCATCTTTGATGGGCTCGCCGCACGCGGCATCCGTCCCGTCGCCGTCCAATAGCGTCGTGCGCAAGAACATCTATAAGTCGCCCAAGGATCTGAAGGGCATGCTTGCCCCCGGGATTCTCACGGCGCGGGCGCTGGATGCCGTCCGTGAGAGCATCGCGCCGGGGATCACGACCCTTGAGCTTGACCAGATCGCAGAGTCGGTCATTCGGCAGGGCGGCGGCGAACCCAACTTCGCCCTCGTGCCCGGCTACCGCCACACCATCTGCTCGTCCGTCAACGACGAGGTCGTTCACGGGATCCCCACGGGACGCGTGCTGGAGGCCGGCGATATCGTCTCGATCGACTGCGGGGCGCTCCTCGACGGCTGGAATGGTGATTCGGCAATCACAGTTGTCATCCCTGACCCGGCCAGGCCCGAGCTTGTCGCCGAGCGGCAAAGGCTCTCGGATGTCACGGAGCGCTCGCTTTGGCACGGTATCGCCGCCCTAGCCAGGGCGAAGCACCTCAATGAGGTGGGGGCCGCGATCGAGGATTACATCGACTCGCAGGGCACCTTCGGCATCCTCGAGGATTACGTGGGCCATGGCATCGGTCGGTCGATGCACGAGGCGCCGACCGTCTTCAACTATGCGGTTCGTGACAAGGGGCCCGCGGTGAAGCCGGGCCTGTGCGTCGCGATCGAGCCCATGGTGACTCTCGGCGGCATCGACACCTTCGTGCATGACGATGAGTGGACGATCTCCACGGAGGACGGCACGGATGCGGCACACTGGGAGCACTCGGTGGTCGTGCATGCCGAAGGCATCTGGGTGACGACGGCGCACGACGGGGGAGCGGCGGCACTGAAGCCGCTCGGCGTCACCCCCGTGCCCATCCCGTAGCCTTCTACTCCTGAAGCCGCGGCATCCCGGCTCGACCGCCCGATCCGGCGCGCAAGTATAGCGCGGACTTGGCGAAACGCCCGGGAATGACCTAGGATAGACCCTTGGTGTCTGTGGGCCGCTTTTGCGTGCCTGTCGTTGCGTCCTCCGCAGCGTGACACCGCAATCCGCACGACCAGCAATCAATACTTTTAGCGACGAAGAGGCTATGGCCAAAAAAGACGGTGTCATCGAAATCGAGGGCTCTGTGATCGAGGCTCTGCCCAACGCGATGTTTCGCGTTGAGCTCACCAACGGTCACAAGGTGCTCGCCCACATCTCGGGCAAGATGCGCCAGCACTACATCCGCATCCTCCCGGAGGACCGCGTGATCGTGGAGCTGAGCCCCTACGACCTGACCCGCGGCCGGATCGTCTACCGCTACAAGTAGTGACAACGGATGCCCTGAGCGGCGTCCTGCTGGAAAGTAACGGCCCACGGCATCCCGCGGGTACGAAGACAGCGAGATCAAGGAAACATCATGAAGGTCAACCCCAGCGTCAAGCCCATCTGTGACCACTGCAAGGTCATCCGCCGCCACGGCAACGTGATGGTCATCTGCAAGTCCAACCCGCGCCACAAGCAGCGTCAGGGCTGACAGCAATCCGCCGGTCGAGCCTGTCGAGACCAGCAAATCCCACAACTGAATACGACATAAGAGCAGCACCAGAACCGCCCAGGCGGGGACACCATCGGTAGGAGGCCGGTGCACCGGTGCTGATCCAGACCTCCACTCAGCACACAGGAGAAGCCACCATGGCTCGTCTAGCAGGCGTCGACATTCCGCGCGACAAGCGCGTTGAAGTCGCACTCACCTACATCTACGGTGTCGGACGCACCAAGTCACTCCAGGCTCTCGCAGCCACCGGCATCGACGTCAACATCCGCGTCAAGGACCTCACCGACGACCAGCTGGTCGCCCTTCGTGACTACATCGAGGGCAACTACAAGGTCGAGGGTGACCTCCGTCGTGAGGTCGCGGCCGACATTCGCCGCAAGGTCGAGATCGGTAGCTACCAGGGCATCCGCCACCGCCGCGGCCTGCCCGTCCACGGTCAGCGCACGAAGACCAATGCTCGCACCCGCAAGGGCCCGAAGCGCACGGTCGCCGGCAAGAAGAAGGCTCGATAGCAGCCGCCCGGCTGGCATCGCCATACAGGTTCTAGGAGAAGACATTGGCTACACCGAAGTCCGCAGCGCGCAAGCCGCGCCGCAAGGAGAAGAAGAACGTCGCCGTGGGTCAGGCCCACATCAAGTCGACGTTCAACAACACGATCGTGACGATCACCGACCCCACGGGTGCTGTTCTCAGCTGGTCCTCGTCGGGCGTCGTCGGTTTCAAGGGCTCGCGCAAGTCCACGCCCTACGCCGCGCAGATGTCGGCCGAGTCGGCCGCGCGTCAGGCGCAGGAGCACGGCGTCAAGAAGGTTGACGTGTTCGTGAAGGGTCCGGGTTCGGGTCGTGAGACCGCGATCCGTTCGCTTCAGGCCGCTGGCCTCGAGGTCGGCAGCATCAACGATGTGACGCCGCAGGCGCACAACGGTTGCCGCCCGCCCAAGCGTCGCCGCGTCTGACCTCTCCGCTGGTTGAGTAGGCGGGCAGCGTCGTATCGAAACCCCAGGCCTGAGCGCAGGGTTTCGATACGTCCGTAACCGGCCTACTCAACCCGCGGAAGCACCCACAACTTCATAACGCTCCACCGGCGGGTCAGCCACCGTCGATCGCCGCAGCGCCATCAACGCCACAGTGTCAAATAGCGGACACTTTGCCGAAAGGAAAACACGTGCTCATTGCACAGCGCCCCACTCTTTCCGAAGAGAACATCTCCGAGTTCCGTTCACGCTTCGTGATCGAGCCGCTTGAGCCCGGCTTCGGCTACACCCTCGGAAACTCTCTCCGCCGCACCCTCCTCTCGTCGATCCCGGGTGCCGCCGTCACGAGCATCCGCATCGACGGTGTGCTGCACGAGTTCAGCACGGTCGCCGGTGTGAAGGAGGATGTCACCGAGATCATCCTCAACATCAAGCAGCTGGTCGTCTCGAGCGAGCACGACGAGCCCATCACCGCCTACCTGCGCAAGCAGGGTGCCGGCCAGGTCACCGCCGCCGACATCTCGGCTCCCGCCGGCGTGGAGATCCACAACCCCGAGCTGCTCATCGCGACGCTCAACGACAAGGCGAAGTTCGAGCTCGAGCTCACGATCGAGCGCGGCCGCGGCTATGTCTCGGCCACGCAGAACCGCAACGAGTTCAGCGAGGCGGGCCAGATCCCGATCGACTCGATCTACTCGCCCGTGCTCAAGGTCACCTACCGCGTCGAGGCGACGCGTGCCGGTGAGCGCACCGACTTCGACCGTCTCGTCGTCGATGTCGAGACGAAGCCCGCGATCAGCCCGCGCGACGCCATCGCGTCCGCCGGTCGCACCCTCACCGAACTCTTCGGCCTCGCCCGCGAGCTCAACTCGGCCGCCGAGGGCATCGAGATCGGTCCCGCGCCGGTCGACGCCGTGCTCTCGACCGAGCTGAGCATGCCCATCGAGGATCTCGACCTCTCGGTGCGCAGCTACAACTGCCTCAAGCGTGAGGGCATCAACAACGTGAGTGAACTGGTCGCCCTCTCGGAGACCCAGCTCATGAACATCCGCAACTTCGGTCAGAAGTCGGTGGATGAGGTCAAGGACAAGCTCGTGGAGATGGGACTCTCGCTGAAGGATGCCGTGCCCGGCTTCGACGGCGCTCACTTCTACAGCGGCTACGACGACGTCGAGGGCAGCAACTAGCTGCGTCGGGTTCGTCGCCTGCTTGCCTGACACCCCCTTTTTGAATACTGGAGATCTAGAAAATGCCTAAGCCCACCAAGGGTCCCCGCCTGGGAGGCGGCCCCGCTCACGAGCGCATGCTGCTCGCCAACCTTGCGGCTGCCCTGTTCACGCACAAGAGCATCAAGACGACCGAGACGAAGGCCAAGCGCCTGCGTCCCGTCGCCGAGCGCCTGATCACGTTCGCGAAGCGCGGCGACCTCGCCTCGCGCCGCCGCGTGCTGAGCGTCATCCGCGACAAGAGCGTCGTGCACGAGCTCTTCACGGAGATCGCGCCCCTCGTCGCTGAGCGCGACGGCGGCTACACCCGCATCACGAAGCTCGGCTTCCGCAAGGGTGACAACGCGTCGATGGTGCAGATCGAGCTCGTGCTCGAGCCCGTCAACGCCAAGCCGAAGCCCAAGGCGGACAAGCCTGCCAAGGCCGAGGCGCCCGCAGCGGAGGAGCCCGCCGACGAGACGGGTGCCGAGGAGACGGGCGACGTCACCGAGGAGACGCCCGCGACCGAGGTTCCGGTCGAGGCGACGGCTGCTCCCGCGAACGAGGCATCCATCGAGGCGAGCAATGAGGCCGCGATTGACGCGACCGCAGGCACCCCGCAGGGCGCCGGCCCCGAGGGCTCCGGCAACCAGCGCAAGAAGTAGCACCACCACAACGACGGCCCCGCTCATTGAGCGGGGCCTTCGTCGTTCCCGGGGCCGCGTCACCCACTTCGGGACTTGGTCGCGCCCGCGGAAGCCCCGGCTTGGGCAACTCTCGGCATCGCGGACCGCAGGAGCGGACCAGGACACGGGCTGCAGCAGCTCGGACGGCGATCGCTAGACCGGCTGGGGTGCGAGCCCGTAGTCGCGGGGTCCGACGACGGGGGGCAGTTCCGCGAGTCGCTGGAGCGCGTCCTCGACAGCGGCGGCATAGACGAGCCCGCCCGCATCCCCGGGGTGGATTTTGTCCCTCGCGAGGAGTTGGAGCTGCGGGGCGATCGAGTCGCGCCAGTTGGCGAGCTCCACATCGCGGAACTGCTGCGCGAACGAGGTGAGCGTCCCGTTGACGCCTTCCGTCCAGGAGCGCGGGGCGTAGACGTTGACGAGCACCAGCTGGTGTTCCGTGCCGAGCAGCTCGCGCACCTCGGTGAGGGTCCCTGCATCGACTGGGCCGTTGGTGCCGAGGCCCAGCAGCACGATGGGGCGCAGCGTCCCGGCGGCGAGCCGGGCGCGGATGAGTTCGGGTGCGCTCGAGAACTGGCGGGAGACGGCGGCGTCGATGTCGATGCCGGGGAACACCTGCTGCAGGGAGGTCGCGGAGGCGAGCATCACGGAGTCGCCGATGGCGCTGATCTGGTCGCCGCCGGGGATCTCGGGCGCCGCTTCGTAGTTGTCGGGCGCGGTGCCGTCGGGGGCTGGGCTCTGCGAGGGGGCACCGGGCGTAGCATCCTCGATGGCGTTCTGGCCTGCCTCGATCTGCCGCTGAACGCTTCCGCTGCCGGGGTCGGCCCTGATCGCAGTGGCGGTGGCCGCGACGAGGACGACAACGGCGAGGGCGGATGCCACGACCAGCGCCGTACGCCGTGCCTTCGCCGCACCGCCCGAGTCGGCGACTGCTCGCCAGGCGCTGCGTGCGGCGCCGCGAAAGCCGAGCATGCGCACGGGCCGTTCGATGAGCACATAGGAGAACTGAGCGGCGCCGACCGTGAGTGCGAGGGAGATCGCGGGAACAGCCCATTGGCCGAGGGGGTCGTGGTTCCACTCCGCGGTTGCCACGACGACGAGCACGTGGACGGGCCAGTGCCAGAGGTAGAGGCCGTAGGATCGTTCGCCGACCCACGCGAGCGGGCGCACGTCGAGCGCGCGGGCGAGAGGGGATCCCGGCTGGATCGTGGCGAGGATCGTGACGACGGCGAGGGCCGAGACGGCCGCGAGCCCGCCACGGTAGGTGAGGGGCGAGTCGTCGTGCAGTACGGCGGAGGCGGCGATGATGACGGCGAGGGATGCGGTGCCGGCGAGTTGAAGGGTCCGCCTTCCGCGTTCCCTGCCTTGCGGGAGGGCGTGGGCGCCGAGGGCGAGAGCGGCGCCGAGAGCGAGACCGAAGCTGTGGGTGTCGGTTCCGAAGTAGGCGCGGGTGGGGTCGCCGAGCGGGTCGGCGAGGAGCGTCATCGCGACCGCGGAGGCGAGTGCGGCGGCGAGGAGCAGGCCGACCCTCATCCGGCGCCGGGGCACCAGGAGAACGAGCAGCAGCAGGAGGGGCCAGAGCAGGTAGAACTGTTCCTCGACCGCGAGGGACCACAGGTTCTTGAAGATCTCGGGGGTCGCCTCGTCGAAGTAGCCCTGGTTCGCGGCGAGGGCGAGCCAGTTGCTGCTGAAGGTTGCGGCACCGAGCACCTGCACCCCCAAGCCGATGAGCACGTCGCCCCCGATGATGAGCGCGGCACTCGAGCAGACGAGCACGACGAGGGCGATGGCAGGGAGGAGGCGCCGTGCGCGCCGCCGCCAGAAATCGCCCAAACGGATGCGACCGTTGCGCTCCTTCTCACGCAGCAGCAGCGAGGTGATGAGGAAGCCGCTGATGACGAAGAAGAGGTCGACGCCGAGGAAGCCGCCCGGAAGCGCCTCAGACCCGAGGTGGTACACGATGACGAGGATGACGGCGATCGCACGGAGGCCGTCCAGTCCGCCGAATCGGGTTCCGCGGGGAGCGCTCGCAGGGGAGAGCTCGGTGGTGCTGGGTGTCGCGGTCATGGCCATCCGATGGTAGCCGCGGCTCGTAGACTCGGGCTGTGGATTCGCAGACGGCAGCACCCCCGCCCGCAGCATCCGGAACCCGCATCCGCCTCGACATCGCGTACGACGGCACCGCCTTCAGCGGCTGGGCGAGGCAGCGCGGCCTGCGAACCGTGCAGGGGGAGATCGAGGGGGCGCTCGCCGTGCTGCTGCGGAGGCATCCGCCCGCGCCGCGTCTCATCGTCGCCGGGCGAACGGATGCGGGGGTCCACGCGACAGGGCAGGTCGCCCATCTGGATCTGACGGAGGAGCAGGCGGCGGCTCTCTCGCGGCACCGGCAGGGCTCCAAGAAGCCCGTGCAGGGAGCGGAGGCGCTCGCGCGTCGCATCAACGGCATCCTCGGCCTCGACAGCGACATTGTGATCCGGCGTAGCTCCCTGGCCGCAGAGGGTTTCGACGCGCGGTTCTCGCCGGTCTGGAGGCGGTACGAGTACCGCGTGGGCGATGCTTCCGTCGCCCGAAATCCGCTCGTGCGGCACAACACGGTGTGGTACCCGGCGGCGCTCGACGAGGCGCGCATGAATGATGCGGCGGCCGAGCTGCTCGGCTTGCACGATTTCGCGGCGTACTGCCGGCCGCCGCAGGCGGGGGCGACGACCGTTCGCACTCTGCAGGAGTTTTCGTGGCGGCGGGACCCCGATGGTGTTCTGATCGCGACGGTGCAGGCGGATGCGTTCTGCCACAGTATGGTGCGCTCGCTTGTGGGCGCGTGCGTCTCGGCGGGGCAGGGCGCGCTGTCGGTCGAGCGCGTCGGGGGGATTCTCGCCGAGCGCGCGCGGGTCAGCGAGTTCAAGGTCATGCCGGCGAAGGGGCTCACGCTCCTCGAGGTGGGCTACCCCGCCGACGAGGAACTCGCGGCCCGAGCCGAGCAGACCCGCGCCCGTCGGGAGCCGCTCGACTGAGTGAAATTGACCGGGCGGATGCCTTCGGCTAGAGTTGACCCTTGGTGTCTGCGTCTCGTGCGCGACATCCGATCATGAGCCCTCCACCGGCCTGTTCTCGTGGTGTCACCGCGACAACCGCCACCGGAGTGGGATTCACGAACACCTCACTCGATCAGAAAGCAGCACTACTGTGACTCGCACCTTCTCTCCCACGCCTAATGACGTCCAGCGCGAATGGCTCGTCATCGACGCGACTGACGTCGTTCTGGGCCGCCTCGCCAGCCACGCGGCGACGCTCCTGCGCGGCAAGCACAAGGCGACGTTCGCTCCCCACATGGACATGGGCGACTTCGTCATCATCATCAACGCCGACAAGGTCGCGCTGACGGGCACGAAGCTCGAGCAGAAGAAGGCCTACCGTCACTCGGGCTACCCGGGCGGCCTCAAGGCCACGAACTACTCGGAGCTGCTCGAGAAGCGCCCCGAGCGCGCGGTTGAGAAGGCCATCCGCGGCATGCTCCCGAAGAACTCGATCGGTCGCGCCCAGCTCGCGAAGCTCAAGGTCTACTCGGGCCCCGAGCACCCCCACGCTGCCCAGCAGCCCAAGACCTACACCCTCGGCCAGGTCGCGCAGTAGCGCCGGCCGTAGAAAGCAAGGATTTCGAAGACATGGCGAAGATCGCAGACTCCATCGAGCAGGCTCCCGAGAGCTTCACGACCGAGACCCCCGCGTCGGAGGCCCCCAAGGCCCCACGCGCCGTCCTCAATGTTCCCGGTGCGGCCGTGGGCCGTCGCAAGCAGGCCATCGCCCGCGTGCGCATCGTCCCGGGCAACGGCAACTTCACGGTCAATGGCCGTGAACTCGCGGACTACTTCCCCAACAAGCTGCACCAGCAGCTCATCAACGACCCCTTCAAGGTGCTCGACCTTCTCGGCAGCTACGACGTGACCGCCAAGATCACGGGTGGCGGCCCCTCGGGCCAGGCGGGCGCCCTGCGTCTCGCGATCGCCCGTTCGCTCAACGAGGTCGACCGCGAGAACAACCGTCCGACCCTCAAGAAGGCCGGGTTCCTCACGCGCGACGCTCGCGTCATCGAGCGCAAGAAGGCCGGTCTCAAGAAGGCCCGCAAGGCGTCGCAGTTCTCCAAGCGCTGATCCTCTTTCAGTCACGGAAGAGCGGATGGCGCGGCTGTTCGGCACCGACGGTGTTCGGGGCCTTGCGAACCGGGATCTGACGGTCGAACTTGCCCTCGGGCTGGCCCAGTCGGCTGCTGTTGTGCTGGGCAAGGGTCGTGTCGCCGACGGGCGGCGCGCCTCGGGCCGCCGTCCCGTCGCCGTGATTGCACGTGACCCCCGAATCTCGGGCGAATTCATCGCTGCGGCTGTCGCCGCGGGATTCGCGAGTTCGGGGGTCGACGTGTTGGATGCGGGGGTCATCCCGACTCCCGCCGCGGCCTTCCTCATCGCCGACATTCGCGCCGACTTCGGGGTCATGATCTCGGCCTCGCACAATCCTGCGGACGACAACGGCATCAAGATCTTCGCTGTGGGCGGCGTCAAGCTGCCCGACATCGTTGAGGACCGTATCGCCGAGGCCTACACGAATGGTGAGAAGCTCGCGCCGACGGGAGTCGAGGTGGGGCGCATCCGCCGGTTCTCCGATGCCGAGGACCGCTACGTGCTGCACCTGCTGTCGACCCTCCCGGCGCGTCTGGACGGCCTGCACATCGTGCTCGACTGCGCCCACGGCGCCGCCTCCGGCGTCTCCCCCCAGGTGTTCACGGATGCCGGCGCCCGCGTCACCGTCATCGGTGCGGACCCCGACGGCTTCAACATCAACGACGGCGTCGGCTCGACGCACATCGATCGTCTCGCGGAGGCGGTTGTCGCGCACAGGGCAGACCTCGGAATCGCACACGACGGCGACGCCGACCGTTGCCTTGCGGTCGACCACACGGGGGCCGTTGTCGACGGCGACCAGATCATGGCGATCCTCGCGCTCTCCCTCAAGGAGCGGGGCCTGCTCAAGCAGGACACACTCGTGGCGACCGTGATGAGCAATCTGGGGCTTCGTCTCGCGATGGAGGAGCACGGCATCTCGATGGTGCTGACGGCGGTCGGTGACCGCTACGTGCTCGAGGAGATGGATGCCCGCGGCTTCAACCTGGGCGGCGAGCAGTCGGGGCACGTGATCATGAGCGACCACGCGACGACGGGTGATGGCATCCTCACGGGACTGCAACTCGCGGCGGAGATCTCGCGCACGGGCAAGTCGCTTGCGGAGCTCGCCTCCGTCATGACCGTGTACCCGCAGGTCATGGTCAATGTGAAGGGCGTCGATCGCAGCCGGCTGACCGGCAACGAGGTGATCTCTCGCGCTGTCGCCGAGTGGGAGGACCGGCTCGGCGATACGGGGCGCGTGCTCCTGCGCCCTTCCGGCACCGAGCCTATGGTGCGGGTCATGGTGGAGGCGGCCGACGAGGAGACTGCCCAGCGCGCGGCGGATGAACTCGCCGCCGTCGTCCGCGAACAGCTCGCCGACTGAGCTGCGCAGCCTCAGATCTTGCGCAGCAGTATCTTCTGCACCGAGTGGGTCTCGTCCTTGCGCAGCACGAGGGTTGCGCGCGACCGCGTCGGCAGGATGTTCTCGGTCAGGTTGGGCAGGTTGATGCGGTTCCAGATGCCCGAGGCGGTCTCGCGCGCCTGCTGCTCGTCGAGTGAGGCGTAGCGGTGGAAGTAGGACTCGGGGTCGGCGAAGGCTCCCCGTTGCAGCTTGAGGAAGCGCTCCTCGTACCAGCGCGTGATGTCCCCAGTGCGAGCATCCACATAGATGCTGAAATCGAAGAGGTCACTCACGGCGAGCGTGTGACCCGGCTGCGGCGGCTGCAGCACGTTGAGACCCTCGACGATGAGGATGTCGGGCCTGCGAACCACGACCTCGGCGCCCGGGATGATGTCGTAGCTGAGGTGGGAGTAGACGGGCGCGCGCACCTCCGCGGCCCCACTCTTGATCTGGGTGACGAAGCGCAGTAGCCCGCGGCGGTCGTAGGACTCGGGGAAGCCCTTGCGTTCCATGAGGCCGCGCCGCTTCAGCTCCGCGTTGGGGTGCAGGAAGCCGTCGGTCGTGAAGAGGGCGACCCGCGGCGTCGATTCCCAGCGGGCGAGAAGCACGCGCAGGAGCCTCGCGATCGTCGATTTGCCGACCGCGACCGAGCCGGCGACTCCGATGACGAAGGGTGTGCTGGGGGAGCGCTCACCGAGGAAGGCGCTTGTCGCGGAGTGCAGCTCGCGCGCTCCGACCGCGTAGAGGTTGATGAGCCGACTGAGCGGCAGGTAGACATCGGAGACCTCGTCGACGTCGAGGGTGTCGCCGAGTCCCCGCAAGCCCGCGACCTCCTCCGGGGTCAGCGGCAGCTGTGTGGCGGGGGCGAGTTCGGCCCAGGCGGCACGCTCGATCTCCACGAAGGGGGTGCTGCTGGCCGCGCCGTTGCTGGGCTCGGACATCGCCCCAAAGCCTAGCGGCACTTGGGCGGCGCGTTCTTGCCCATGCGCGCTGGCATAGAATCGGGCGCATGTGTGGAATCGTGGGCTACGTCGGTACGGACAAGAGCATCGAGGTGCTGATGGGCGGTCTGCGCCGCCTCGAGTACCGCGGTTATGACTCAGCCGGCATCGCGGTTCTCGGCGCCGACGGCGGTCTTGACACCCGCAAGAAGGCGGGCAAGTTGCAGATGCTGGCTGACGAGCTGTCGCAGCATCCGCTCGCCAACGGTGCGACGGGTATCGGGCACACCCGCTGGGCGACGCACGGTGGTCCTACGGATGCGAACGCGCACCCGCACCTCGGCGATGAGGGTCGTCTCGCGCTCATCCACAACGGCATCATCGAGAACTTCGCGGAGCTGAAGCAGGAGCTGCTCGATGAGGACCCCGGCACGGAGTTCACGAGCGAGACGGACAGCGAGGTCGCCGCGCTCCTCGTGGGCCGCGCCTACCGTCGCACGGGTGACCTGGCGGAAGCGCTTCGTTCAGTCGTAGCCCGACTCCACGGTGCCTTCACGCTCCTCGTCATGCACGTGGACGAGCCCGGCGTCGTCGTGGGCGCCCGCCGCAACTCGCCCCTCGTGATCGGGCTCGGCGACGGCGAGAACTTCCTGGGCTCGGATGTCGCGGCCTTCGTCGAGCACACGCAGCGGGCCATGGAGATTGGGCAGGACCAGCTGGCGATCATCACGCCTGAGAGCGTGACGGTGACGGACTTCGAGGGGAACGCGGTCGAGGCGAAGGCCTTTGAGGTGGCGTGGGATGCTTCGGCGGCCGAGAAGGGCGGCTGGTCGAGCTTCATGGCGAAGGAGATCAGCGAGGAGCCTGAGGCGGTCGCGAAGACGCTGCTCGGTCGTGCCGTCGACGGCGCCGTGCGGCTCGACGAACTGGAGGGCCTCAGCGACGACGCCATCCGCTCGCTCGACCGCATCGTGATCGTGGGTGCTGGCACCGCCAACTACTCGGGGATGCTTGCGAAGTACGCGATCGAGAAGTGGGCTCGCGTGCCCGTTGATGTCGAGCTCGCGCATGAGTTCCGCTATCGCGACCCCATCCTCACGGAGAACACCCTCGTCGTCTCGATCAGCCAGTCGGGCGAGACGATGGACACGCTCATGGCGGTCAAGTACGCGAGCGAGAACGGCGCCCGCACGGTCTCGGTCTGCAACACTCAGGGCGCGACGATTCCGCGCGAGTCCGACGCCGTCATCTACACGCACGCGGGCCCCGAGGTCGCGGTTGCGTCGACCAAGGCCTTCGTGGCCCAGGTGATCGCGCTGTACCTGCTTGGCCTGCACATCGCGACGGCCCGCGGCACGATTGCCGCAGAGGAGATCGCGGCGGCCGTCGATGAGCTGCAGGCGCTGCCCGACAAGATGTCGACCGTGCTCGAGGAGCACGACACGATCAAGCAGCTCGCCGGATGGATGGCCGACACGCGCTCGGTGCTCTTCCTGGGCCGCCACGTGGGCTTCCCCGTCGCGCTCGAGGGCGCGCTCAAGCTCAAGGAGATCGCCTACATCCATGCCGAGGGCTTTGCGGCGGGCGAGCTCAAGCACGGTCCGATCGCGCTGATCGAGCCCGGCATCCCCGTCTTCGTCGTCGTGCCGAGCCCGCGCGACCCCGACTCGCTGCATAAGAAGGTCGTCTCCAACATCCAGGAGATCCGGGCGCGCGGCGCCCGCATCCTTGCGATAGCGGAGCAGGGCGACGCCGCCGTGCTGCCCTACGCGGATGTCGTGCTGCCCGTGCCGCTCGCGGGCCCGCTGTTCGAGCCGCTGCTCGCAGTCATCCCGCTCCAGATCTTCGCGCTCGAGCTCGCGTCGGCGAAGGGCCTGGATGTCGACCAGCCGCGCAACCTCGCCAAGTCCGTCACGGTGGAGTAGGTCGTGATCCTCGGGGTGGGGGTCGACCTGGTCGATCTGGCCCGCTTCGAGCGGGCGACGACGCGCACGCCCAAACTTCTTGGTCGGCTGTTCACCGAGAGCGAACAGCGTGCGGAGGGGCGCGCTCGCTCGCTGCCCTCGCTCGCTGCACGCTTCGCCGCCAAGGAGGCGCTCATCAAGGCGGTCGGTGACTCGACGGGAATGCGCTGGCACGACATGCGCGTCGTGTCGAACGAGCTGCGGAATCCATCGTTCGAGCTGCACGGCGGCATCGCCGAGATCGCGAGAAGCCGCGGCATCCGCACCTTCCACCTCTCTATGAGCCACGACGGCGGGCTCGCGATCGCCTACGTCATCGCGGAGGGCGAGGCGGCGTGAGCGCACCCATGCGCGAGGCATCCGTCTCGCTCTCCGCCATCAGTGCCAACGTCGAGCAGTTGCGGCGGCTTGCCGACGGCACCGCCGCCATGGCGGTCGTCAAGGCCGACGGTTACGGGCACGGGGCGGTCGAGGCGGCGCGCGCCGCGCTCGAGGGCGGGGCGGAGCGGCTCGGCGTCGCCGACATCCGCGAGGCCCTCGCCCTGCGGGAGGCGGGCATCACCGCGCCCATCCTCGCCTGGCTGCACGACCCCGAGGAGGATTTCGTTGCGGCCGCTGAGGCAGGAATCGAGCTGGGGATCGGCCGAGTCGAGCAGCTCGACGCGGTGGCGGCCACGGATGCTTCGCCCACCGTGCACCTCAAGGTGGACACGGGTCTCGGTCGCAACGGGGTCGAGCGCACGCGCTGGGCGGAGCTCTTCGAGCGTGCGGCGGCCTTGGAGGGCGCGGGACGACTCCGCGTCACCGGGGTCTTCTCCCACCTCGCAAATGCGGGCCGTGACGAGGACCTCGCGCAGGTCGCCGCCTTCGAGACGGCGCTCACGATGGCGGATGCCGCGGGTCTGAGCCCCGAGCTGCGGCACCTCGCCGCGACGGCCGGCGCGATCGACGTGCCCGAGGCACGCTTCGACCTGGTCCGGCTCGGGGTGGGCATCTACGGCCTGTCGCCCTTCGACGAGCGGGATGCGGCATCCCTCGGCCTGCGCCCTGCCATGCGTGTCGAGGCGGCGGTGGCAGCCGTCAAGCGGGTGCCGCTCGGATCCGGGGTCTCCTACGGGTTGACGTATCGCACGAGTGCCGACACGACGCTCGCGCTCGTGCCGCTCGGCTATGCCGACGGGGTGCCGCGCCAGGCTTCCAGTTCGGGCCCCGTGCTGATCAACGGTGAGCGCTTCACGGTCGCGGGACGCATCGCGATGGACCAGTTCGTCGTGGACGTGGGCAACGCCCCGGTCGCGGTGGGCGATCGCGCGGTCCTCTTCGGGGATCCCGCCGCGGGGGAGCCTGCGGCGGACGACTGGGCGAGAGCGGCCGGCACCATCAACTACGAGATCGTGACGCGCATTGCCGGCCGCACGACAAGGACGTACCGCGCATGACAGAGCTGACGATCCCAACGCCGGAGGAGATGGGGGAGCTCGGCGCGCTCATCGCGGGCCAACTGCGGGCGGGCGACGTCATCGCCCTCAATGGTGAACTCGGCGCAGGCAAGACGACCTTCACGCGTGGTCTGGGCGAGGCGCTCGGCGTGCGCGGACCCGTCACGAGCCCCACCTTCGTGCTGGCCCGCACACACCCCAGCCTGGGCGACGGCCCGCCGCTCGTGCATGTCGACGCCTACCGGCTGAGCCACCCGGCCGAGCTCGACGACCTCGACATCGACTTCGCGGCATCCGTCGTCGTGGTCGAGTGGGCCGCGGGGATGCTCGACGCCGTCGTCGACGAATGGCTCGACATCACGATCCGCAGGCCCGTCGGCGGCGTCGAATCGGAGGAGGGCGTCGAGCCACGCCTCGTGACGGTCGAGCCCCACGGTGAGCGCTGGCACGAGATTAGGCTGGTCTGATGCTCCTCTCGATCGACACCTCGGCGGGCACGAGTGTCGCGGTCGTCGACCGCGACCGCGGCATCATCGCCGAACACAGCGAGGCAGACACGCGTCGGCACGCCGAGGTCATCGGTGAGCTCATCGCACGCTGCCTCACCGACGCGGGGGTGGCGGTAACCGGCCTGTCCGGTGTCGCGGTAGGCATGGGCCCGGGGCCCTTCACGGGCCTGCGCGTCGGCATCGCGGCCGCCCAGTCCTTCGCCCTCGGGGCGGCACGTCCCGTAGTACGCGTCGTCAGTCACGACGCGATCGCCTACGGGCACTATGCCTCTGGTGGCAGCGGGCCGCTCCTCGTCACGACGGATGCGCGTCGGCGAGAGCTGTACTGGTCGGAGTATGCGGGGGCAGACGAGCAGGGGCTCCCCGTGCGCGTCGAGGGGCCGGGGCTCTCGAGCCCGGACCCGATCGCGAGCCGTGACATCCGCCGACTCGACGCGCAGGAGGTCTCAGCCGGCGCCCTGGGAACGCTCGCCGAGGCGATGCACCTGCACGGTCGCAGCTTCGCGGGGGAGGAGCCGCTCTACCTGCGCTCGCCCGATGTCACTCTCGCGGCGGGGCCGAAGCGGGTCAGCGGATGACCTGGTTCCTGCGCCGGGCCGACGCCGACGACCTCGAAGCGATCATGCGCATCGAAACCTCGACCTTTGCGACAGACGCCTGGTCGGAGACGGCAATGCGCGCCGAGCTGACGAGTGCGCACACCTATTACCTCGTCGCCCTGCGCAATGAGACGCAGGAGGTCGAGGGCTATGCGGGCCTGCTCGCCCCCGGAGGCGCGCGACAGGCTGACATCCAGACGATCGCGGTCGCCGAGAGGGCCCGGCGGGGCGGCCTCGGTCGCGCCCTCATGCACCAGCTCATGTCGGAGGCGCGGCAGCGCGGCGCCCGCGAGGTCTTCCTCGAGGTGCGCGCCGACAACCCGCACGCGCAGGCCCTCTATGAGAGCCTCGGCTTCGAGGTGATCGGGGTGCGGCCGCACTACTACCAGCCCGACGGGGTCGACGCGGTCGTCATGCGCGCGCCGCTCGACGCGCCGCAGCCGGGCCTCGCGAAGGGAGAGTCGTGACACGCGAACACCGTGCGCATGAACCACTGGTGCTCGGCATCGAGACGAGCTGTGACGAGACGGGCGTCGGCATCGTGCGCGGCACGACCCTCCTCGCCAATGTCATCGCCTCGTCGATGGATGAGCACGCCCGTTACGGCGGCGTCGTGCCCGAGATCGCGGCCCGGGCCCACCTCGAGGCACTCACCCCGACCCTCACGACGGCCCTCGAGCAGGCGGATGTCACGCTCGCCGATCTCGACGCGGTCGCCGTCACGAGCGGCCCTGGTCTCTCGGGCGCCCTCATGGTCGGTGTCGGTGCGGCGAAGGCGCTCGCCGTCTCGCTCGACAAGCCCCTCTATGCCGTCAACCACCTCGTGGGGCACGTCGGAGCGGACGTGCTGACGGGCGAGGATGTGGAGCACCCGACGGTCGCGCTCCTCGTCTCCGGCGGGCACACGTCCCTGCTGCTCGTCCGCGACCTCGTGAACGATGTCGAGATGCTGGGCGAGACGATCGACGACGCGGCGGGGGAAGCCTTCGACAAGGTCGCCCGGCTGCTGGGGTTGCCCTACCCGGGCGGCCCCGAGATCGATCGCGCGGCAGCATCCGGTGACCCGACGGCGATCCGTTTTCCCCGCGGGCTGAGCCTGCCGAAGGACATGGAGAAGCACCGCTACGACTTCTCGTTCTCGGGTCTCAAGACGGCGGTCGCCCGTTGGGTCGAGCAGCGGCGCGACGCGGGCGAGGAGGTGCCGGTGGCGGATGTCGCGGCGAGCTTCCGCGAGGCCGTCGCCGACGTGCTCATCACCAAGGCGGTCGCAGCCTGCCGTGATCTCGGCGTGCCGCGCCTACTGCTGGGCGGTGGCGTCGTCGCGAATGCGCGAGTGCGCGCCCTCGCGGAGGAGCGCTGCGCGGCCGCAGGCATCGCCCTGCGCATCCCGCCGTTCTCACTCTGCACCGACAACGGCGCCATGATCGCGGCCCTCGGTGCGCAGCTCGTTGCCGCCGGGCGTCCGCCCTCGGGCCTCGGTTTCGGGGCCGACTCGACTCTTCCCGTCACGAGCATCCAGGCGTAGTGTTCGGGTGTCGCTCGTTGACACTCCGAGAGGGCGCTGCCACGATGGGCAGCGCAATCGTCCCAGTTCCCATCACAAGGAGACTCCCGTGTCTGAACCCACCCCTGCTGCTCCGGAGCCCACCCCGTACTCCGCCCCCGCGGGTGGCACGCCCAGCAAGTCGCCCGTTCTGAGCATCGTCTCCCTCGTGCTCGGCATCATCAGCTTCCTCGGCGGCTGGATTGTCCTGATCCCCGTCATCGGCTCGATCCTCCACCTCTTCCTGCCCGCAGGCGCCGTCATCACGGGCTTCCTCGGCAAGAGCAAGGAGCCGCAGGCGGCCAAGGGTCTCTGGCTCACGGGCATCATCCTCGGTTTCGTCGGTCTCGCGATCGCCATCGTCTCGCTCATTCTCTGGATCGCCGCCCTGGGCAGCGCCGACTGGTCGCAGTTGGACTCGTACCAGTTCGAGATGGAGCCCTGAGCAACAACTCGACTCTGAAGGCCCGGACCGCGTGGTCCGGGCCTTCGTCGTCTGAGCGCTGACACGGGCGTGCCGGGTCCGCCAGAATGTCAGCATGAGCACACACGATTCCGACGGCGTCCCGCCAGTCCCCACCCCGCCAAAGGATGCCGCGGCCACCGCCGATGAGGCGTCACCCGCCGCGCACCCTGCGCCCGAGGCGGCGCCCACTGTGCCGCCTGCGCCCGAGGCGGCGCCCACTGTGCCGCCTGCGCCCGAGGCCGCGCCGACTGCGCCTCCCGCGGCATCCCCCTACGGCGCGGCCGGAACCGCCGGCAACCCGTACGGAGCGCCGGCAGGCGCCGCATCGGGGGCGCCGCAGAACCCCTACGGCAGCACTCCGTACCAGGGCTACCAGGCGGGGCCCGAGCTGCCGAAGGGTCTCAGTATCACCTCGATGGTGACGGGCATCGTGGGCGTCGTGCTCGGATTCGCGGGGTGGGGGTTCCTCCCCGCCGTGGCCGGCGTCGTCTTCGGCCACATCGCCCAGCGCAAGGAGCCCCATGCAAAGGGCTTCTGGCTGACGGGAATCATCACGGGCTACGCGGGTCTCGCGCTCAATATCATCATCGGGCTGATCTTCGCGGCGGCGTTCCTGCTGCCCCTGCTGCTCTTCAGCTCCACGAGCGACTTCAGCTAGCGATCCCGGGAGCGCGCTCGACGAGCAGCGCGACCCGACGCTCCGCCACCCTTGTCAGCACGAGGGTGGCGGAGCCGTCTCCGCGGGGCGCGAGCCGCTTGCGGAACTCCGCAGGGTCGATGTCGACCCCCCGCTTCTTGATCTCGAGGCGGCCGATGCCTCGCTCGCGTAGCGCCTTCTTGAGGGTCCGCTCGTCGAGCGGCAGCTGCTCGATGATGCGGAAGCGCGTCGCGAAGGGCGTGTCGACGGACGTGTCTGCTGTCACATAGGCAATGCCCTCACTCAGCATGCGACCGCCGATGGTGCGGGCGAGGTCGCCGATCAGGCGGGCGCGGATGACGGCGCCGTCGGGTTCGTAGAGGTATTCGCCGAGCGTGCCGAGCTCTGCATCCTCGCTGTCGTGCTCACCCGTCAGCTCGGTGGCACCCGCCGCCGTGATCACGAGAGCGGCGCGACGGATGCCCGGACGCGCGAGTGGCCCGAACCACAGCCCCAGTTCGACAACCTCCCGGTCGACCGAAACCCACTGCGCCTCCGCCTCCTCGGGGATGAGCTCCCGATCGATTCCCGGTCCGAGTTTGACGCCCACGGGCATCCGCTCGGCCAGGCCGAAGGCGAAGTGGAGCGAGGGGGACCAGTCGGCGGGATCGCGGAGTCGCCCGCGCTCGCTGCGTCGGGCGGGATCGAGCCACGCGGCATCCGCGCCACCGAGGTCCGCGTCCTCCGCGCTGCCGTGCTGCACTGTGACGCCCTCCCACGGGGCGAGGTTGTAGGCGGCGATCGCGGCGGTCGACTCGTCGCGCTCGACCGCGAACACCTCGAGATCGAGGGCGGCCATCGCGAGGGCGTCGGCGCCGATGCCGCAGCCCAGATCGGCCACCCGGCGGATGCTCGCGCTGCGGTAGCGCTCGGCGTGACGGGCGGCGACGCTCAGGCGTGTCGCCTGCTCGAGCCCCGCCTCGGTGAAGAGCATGCGGGCGGCGAAGGGACCGAACTTCGCCTCTGCGCGGTGACGCAGCCTCGCCTGCGTCAGCACGGCGGCGACGAGCTCGGGGGAGTGGCCTGTCGCCCGCAACTCGCTCACGATGCGCACCACATCGCCCTTGCTGTCGTAGGGCGGCAGCGAGTCGAGAAGCCGGAGCCCCTCGGGGGTGAGCAGGAGGGCGAGCTCGGCAGCATCCATCCGCCCCATTATTCAGGACCGTTCCACGAGGTTGGCACTCGGATTGCGAGAGTGCCAGCACCACCGCTACAGTTGTTCTGGCACTCTCCGAGCGAGGGTGCTAACCCCAAGTTTCTCCACGTACTTCAGAAAGAGGTCAACCGTGTCGGTGTCCATCAAGCCGCTCGAAGATCGCATTGTCATCAAGCAGGTCGAGGCCGAGCAGACGACTGCCTCCGGTCTTGTCATCCCTGACACTGCCAAGGAGAAGCCCCAGGAGGGCGAGGTCGTGGCGGTGGGCCCCGGCCGCATCGACGACAACGGCAACCGCATCCCGCTCGACGTTGCCGTCGGCGACAAGGTGATCTACTCCAAGTACGGCGGAACCGAGGTCAAGTACGACGGCGAGGACCTGCTCGTGCTCTCGGCCCGCGACGTGCTCGCGGTCGTCGTCCGCTAAGACGCGAATCTCAATGAAGGGCCCGTCCGGCACACGCCGGGCGGGCCCTTCGTCTGCCGGTAGCATTCGGAGGTGACGACAGCAGCACCCCCGAGCGACGACATGCGGATGCAGCGTCGTGCCGGTCTCCTCTATGCGACGGCCGCCTACGGCCTCTGGGGCTTCATGCCCGGCTTCTTCCTGCTGCTGGCGCCCTCGAGCCCCTTCGAGATCGTCGCGGGGCGCATCCTGCTCTCCCTGGCATTCTGCGCCCTCCTGCTGACGCTCACGCGGACCTGGTCGGCTGTGGGCGCCGTGATCCGCTCGCCGCGGCTCCTGCTCATCATGGGCGCGGCGGGCGCCCTCATCTCCGTCAACTGGACCGTCTTCATCGTGGCGGCGCTGAGCGGCAATGTGCTCGCATCCTCGCTCGGGTACTTCATCAACCCGCTCTTCACGGTGCTGCTGGGCGTCATCTTCCTTCGCGAGTCCCTCCGCGCGCTGCAATGGGTCGCGGTGGGCTTCGGCGCGGTCGCGATCGTCGTGCTCGCGATCGGCTACGGCGAGGTGCCCTGGATCTCCCTCGCGCTCGCGGGCTCATTCGGCCTCTATGGGCTCATCAAGAAGCAGGCGGGGCCCCGCGTGGGCGCCCTTCCCGGCCTGACGGTCGAGACGATGTGGCTGACAATCCCCGCCGGGGTCGTGCTCGCCCTCATCGCGGCGGGCCCCGGCATCGAGGTGGGCGACAACGGCCTCGTGCACACCCTCCTCTTCCTCCTCGCGGGTGCCGTGACGGCCGTGCCACTGCTGCTCTTCGCCTCCGGGGCGCGGCGGCTCCCGCTCGTCACGATGGGCCTCGTGCAGTACCTGGCGCCCGTGCTCCAGTTCATCCTCGGCGCCGCCATCCTGCACGAGGAGATGCCGCCGGAGCGTTGGGCGGGATTCGCCCTCGTGTGGGTCGCCCTCGTCCTCCTCACGGTCGACATGCTGGTTGAGGGTCGGATGTCGCGCCGCGCCTTGCCGGAGCTGACCTGATCCCTCGATAGGGTTCGTGATGCGTCGCGAGCACGCAGCACCAGGAAGGGAGCCCATGCCGTCTCGTCCCCTCGCCGCCACAAGTATCGCGGTGGTGCTCCTCCTGACCGCGTGCACGACGGCCCCCATGGTCGCCCCGTCCGCCTCGCCGGAGCCGAGCCCGCCGGCCGCATCTGGCGACGGGGTGCTTCGCCTCGGCACGTTGCTGCCGACGACGGGGGCGACCTCCTTTCTCTCGGCCGCGCAGGCGGCGGGCGTGGAGCTCGCGGTGCGCGAGATCAACGAGGCGGGCGGTGTGCTTGGCGAGCCGGTCGAGGTCTTCCACCGGGATTCGGCTGATGCCTCCTCCTCTGTCGTGGAGGCCTCCTACGCGGAGCTTGTCGCCCAGGGCGTCGACGTGATCGTGGGCCCCGCGTCATCCGTGCTCGCGGAGCGCATCCTGCCGCTGGCAATCGCCGACGGGGTCGCGCTCATTTCTCCCTCCGCGACGGCCCCCTCCCTGTCGAGCCTTGACGACGACGGCCTGCTCCTGCGCACGGTTCCCTCGGCGGCGCTGCAGGGGGAGGCGCTCGCGACCCTGCTCGAGGAGGAGGGCGCCCAGACGGTGGCCGCGCTCACCTTCGATGACGCGATGTCGGCGGCCGTGACATCCGCACTGTCCACTGCCCTGGGCGATGACGCCGTGACGGTCGACGAGACCTTCACAGCCGAGGCGGATGTCGCAGCCCTCGTCTCCCTCGTCGCCGACGCTGCGCCCGACGCGGTCGTCGTCTCGAGCCCGTTCGCTGCCGCGGCCACGAATGTCGCGCTGCTCACGTCGCTTGCGCAGGCGGGATTCGGCGGCGACTCCCTGTGGCTCACGAGCGGCAACCTCGCGGACTACTCGCGCGAGCTGCCGCCCGGCACGCTCGAGGGTGTGCGCGGCGTGTTGGACGGCCGTTCCCCCGACGAGGGCTTCGCCGCCCGGGTGCGCGCGATGGACCCCCGGGTGAGCGATCTGCGGTACGCCGCAGAGGCCTATGACGCGGTCGTGCTCGCTGCCCTCGCGGCGACAGTGGCGGGCGATGATGGGGGAGCATCCGTCGCCTACCGAATTCCCGGGGTGTCGGGTGAGGGAATCAAGTGCGTGAGCTTCGGAGAGTGCCTCGACGTGCTCACGACGCGCGACGACATCGACTATGACGGCGCCTCCGGGCCGCTCGCGCTGGACTCGAGCGGTGACCCGCAGATGGCCCACTTCCGGGTGCTGCTGTATGGCGCGGACAATCGCCCCGCCCCCTCGGCAGACGTACTTGTCGAGTAGACGACAGGCGACGGGCATGTTACCCCGCCGTAACACGTAAGTATTGTGTGGCGTCGCCCCGGGCAATAGCGTTGCAAGACGGCAGTGTCCTGCCGTGGTTTTCATCACATTCACAACGCAAGGAGCAACATGAGCGTATTCGCGAAGGCTAACGCCGGCTCGCGCGGCCGTAAGGCTCTCTACGCAGGTGTCGCAGGGCTCGGTGCGGTCGCACTCGTGCTGAGCGGCTGCGCGTCCACCGAGGACGACGGTGGCAACGGGGGGAACACGGGTGAGGATCTCACCCTCAAGATCGGTACGGCACTGCCCGTGACGGGTAACCTCGCCTTCCTCGGCCCGCCCGAGGTCGCTGGTGTGCGTTACGCGGCCGACCAGATCAACTCGGCTGACCTGGGCATCCAGGTCGAGATCGTCGAGGGTGACTCGGGCGACACCGACAACAAGGCATACGAGACCGAGATCCCGCGCCTCCTGGGCGAGGACGTCTCGGCCATCATCGGCGCCGCATCCTCGGGTGTCTCGCTGCAGTTCATCGACCAGGTGGTCGCGGCCGACACGATCCTCTTCTCGCCGGCCAACACGTCCGACGCCTTCACGACGTACGACGACAACGACCTGTACTTCCGCACCGCTCCTTCGGACGTGCTGCAGGGCGAGGTCCTCGGCAACCTGATCGCCGAGGACGGCCACGAGACGCTCGGCATGATCGTGCTGAACGACTCCTACGGCACGGGCCTGCAGAAGTACGTCACGGAGGCCTTCGAGGCTGCCGGCGGCGAGGTCGTCGCGACGTCGTCCTACAACACGGGTGACACGAGCTTCGACGCGCAGATCAGCGAGGTGCTCGCAGCCGACCCCGACGCGATCGCCCTGATCACGTTCGAGGAGGTCAAGACGATGCTTCCGAGCATCGTGAGCGCCTTCCCCGCCGAGAACCTGTACTTCGTCGACGGCAACCTGTCGAACTTCGGCGACCAGTTCCCGCAGGGCACGCTCGAGGGCGCCAAGGGCACCTTCCCCGGCACCAATGTGGACGATCTGGCCGAGTTCACGACCGCGCTCAACGACTTCTGGGTCGAGAGCGGCGAGGAGGAGCTCAACGAGTACACCTACGGCGCCGAGTCCTACGACGCGGTCATGCTGCTCGCTCTTGCGGCCCTCAAGGCCGGCTCGACGGATGCTGCGGACATCTCCGCGGCGCTGCAGGAGGTCTCGGGCGGCTCGGGTGACGGTGAGAAGTGCACCACCTTTGCCGACTGTGCCGAGATCATCAACAACGGGGACGTCGCCGACTACGACGGTGTCTCTGGCCCGATCACCTTCGACGAGGTCGGCGACCCGACCGAGGCGACGATCGGTACGTACATCTTCGGACCCGACAACACCTACACGGCCTACTAAGCCGAAGGTCTGAACGGAAGGGCCCGGGTGCACACGCACCCGGGCCCTTCTGCGCACCCACGGCCACAATGAAGGGCCCGGCACCCACTACGGATGCCGGGCCCTTCGTTCGCGCCGTCTAGTCCTGGCCGAGCGTGCCCAGGTAGAGGCCGATGACCTTGGGGTCGTTGAGCAGCTCGCGACCCGTGCCGGTGTAGGCGTCGTGGCCCTGGTCGAGCACGTAGCCGCGGTCGCAGATCTGCAGGCAGCGTCGTGCGTTCTGCTCGACCATGATGGTCGTGACGCCCGCCTTGTTGATCTCCGAGACGCGGATGAACGCCTCGTCCTGGCGCACAGGGGAGAGGCCAGCAGAGGGCTCGTCGAGCAGCATCACGTGCGGGTCCATCATGAGGGCGCGTGACATCGCCACCATCTGGCGTTCACCGCCCGAGAGCGATCCGGCACGCTGCTTGAGGCGCTTGCCGAGCTCGCCGAAGATGCCCACGACGAAGTCGAGCCGTTCCTTGTAGATCTTGGGGTTCTGGTAGAGCCCCATCTTGAGGTTGTCCTCGATCGTGAGGCTCGGGAACACGTTGTTGTTCTGCGGCACGAAGCCGACGCCCTTGGCGACGAGCTTGTTGGCCTTGAGCCCCGTGATGTCCTCGCCGTTGAGCGAGATCGATCCGCCCCGGATCTTCACCTGGCCGAAGATCGCCTTGAGGAGCGTCGACTTGCCGGCGCCGTTGGGGCCGATGATGCCGATGAGTTCCCCCTGGCGGGCGACGAGGTTGGCCTCATTGAGGATGTTGACGCCCGGGAGGTAGCCAGCCGTCAGGTCCTTGACCTCGACGACGGGGGTGCCGGTGGCGGCCGGTGGCGTGGTCTGGTCGGTCGTGGGGAGGCTCATGCTCGGCCCTTCCGCTTCTGCTGAGCCGGGGCATCCGCCTCATGCTCGTGTTCGATCTCGGCGGCGAGTTCCTCGCCCGCCCCGCTCGGAAGCTCGCCCTCGTAGCGTCCCGTGACGACACCCAGGTCGACGTCTTGGTGCGCGCCCAGGTAGGCGTCGATCACAGCGGGGTCCTTCATGACGGTGTCGGGCGGGCCCTCCGCGACAACCTTGCCCTCCGCCATCACGACGACCCAGTCGGCGATGTGCCGGACCATGTGCATGTCGTGCTCGACGAAGAGCACCGTCATGCCCTGCTCCTTGAGGTCGAGGATGTGCTCGAGCAGCGACTGCGTGAGCGCCGGGTTGACACCCGCCATGGGCTCGTCGAGCATGACGAGGGTCGGGTCGCTCATGAGGGCGCGCGCCATCTCGAGGAGCTTGCGCTGGCCGCCGGAGAGGCTCGCCGCGAAGTCATCCTTCTTGGCGTCGAGCTTGAAGCGGGTCAGCAGCTCGAGGGCCTTCGCCTCCGCTTCCTCCTCCTGCTTGCGCCAGAGGAACGGGAACAGTCCCGCCCAGAAGGACTCGCCGATCTGGCCCTTCGCGCCCAGCTTCATGTTCTCCAGCACCGTGAGGAGCCCGAGCGACTTGGTGAGCTGGAAGGTGCGCACCTGCCCGCGCTGAGACACCTTGAAGGCGGGCACGCCCGCGAGGGAGCGGCCCTCGAACGTCCAGGTGCCGCTGTCGGGCTTGTCGAAGCCCGTCAGCAGGTTGAAGAGAGTCGTCTTGCCCGCACCGTTCGGCCCGATGAGGGCCGTGATGGCACCGCGCGGAATCTCCAGGTGCTCGACGTCGACGGCCGTGAGGCCGCCGAAGGTGCGCTTGACACCGTCGGCGACGACGATGGGGTCGACCTTGGGCACGCCGGGGCGGATGTCGCCCTTGTGCAGGCCGGTCGACTTCGCGCGCGGCACAGAACCGGTCGCGGGGGCGGCTGCGTCACTTGACAAAGGTCAGCTCCTTCTTGTTTCCGAGGATGCCCTGCGGTCTGAAGATCACGAGCAGCATGAGTGCGACGCCGACGAGGATGAAGCGCAGCGTCTGCGCCTGGCTCGTCGACATGAAGGGCAGCACCCCCGCCGTCACGAGGGCGGGGAGGATGTTGCTCAGCAGCGTCTGCACGACCCAGTAGATGATGGCACCCAGCACGGGCCCGAAGATCGTCGCGGCACCGCCGAGGAGGAGTGCCGTCCACACGAAGAACGTGAGCGAGGTCACATAGACGCCCGGGTTCACCGACGAGGGAAGGGCGTAGACGATACCGCCGAGGGAGCCGAAGATCCCGCCCAGGATGAGGGCCTGCATCTTGTAGGAGAAGACGTTCTTGCCGAGCGCGCGTACGGCATCCTCGTCTTCACGGATGCCGCGAAGCACGCGTCCCCACGGGCTGCGCATGATCGCCCACACGATGAGCACCGCAAGTGCGACGAGCAGGATGCCGATGATGCGCACCCACCAGGCGTTGTGCGTGTACTCCCACGGGCCGAAACCGTAGGTGCCCTCGGGCAGCGGGTTCGATTCGCGGAAGCTGTTGTGGTAGCCGCTCAGGCCGTCGGCCGAGCCGGTGTACTCGTCGAAGGTCGTCGACAGGAACAGCAGTCGCACGATCTCCGCCGCGGCGATCGTCACGATGGCGAGGTAGTCGCCTCGCAGTCTCAGCGTCGGGATTCCGAGAATGAGCGAGAAGACGACGGATGCGATCATCGCAATGATGACCCCGACCCACCACGGCAGGCCGAAGGTGAGGATCGAGATCGCATAGCCGTAGGCCCCGATCGCCATGTAGGCGGCGATACCCATGTTGAGCAGCCCGGCGAAGCCGAAGTGCACAGCGAGGCCGATGGCCGCGAGGGCGTAACCGAGGGTCGCGGGCCCGATGAGGGACGACGCGGTGTTGCCGAAGATAGTCAGCCAGTCCATGGGGGCGCCTTAACCTATTCTCTCTTTGCGTCCGAGGATGCCCTGGGGTCGGAACAGGAGCACCAGGATGAGGATGCCGAGTGCACCGACGTACTTGAGGTCCGAGGGGATCCACAGGCCCGAGATCTCAACCATGACGCCGACGATGATCGCGCCGATGAGGGCGCCGAAGGCGGTGCCCAGACCGCCGAGGGTCACGGCGGCGAAGACGAGGAGCAGGATCTGGGCGCCCATGTCCCACTTGATGCCCGGCCGGTAATACGCGTAGAGGATGCCCGAGAGACCCGCCATCGCGGCTGCAACGATCCACACGATCCGCACGACCCTGTCGACGTCGATGCCGGATGCCGCCGCCAGGGAGGCGTTGTCGGAAACCGCGCGGGTCGCCTTGCCGATCTTGCTGAAGAGGAGCCACACCGCAAAGCCGATGATGACCGCGATGCTCACCCCCATGCTCGCGATGTCGATCCAGGAGAGCTGCACGGCGCCGAAGAGCGTGAACTTGGCGGTCGCAGCGCCCGGCAGCTGCAGCGTGCCACCACCAATGAAGTACTGGAAGACGTAGCGCAGCGCGAGCGAGAGGCCGATGCTCACGATCATGAGCTGCACGACCCCGAGCCCCCTCGTGCGTAAGGGTTTCCATAGCCCCGCATCCAACAACCAGCCGAAACCGGCGCTGACGATGATCGTGAGGGGAATCGCCGCCCACATCGGTATCGACATCGTCACGCCCAGCAGCAATGCGATGACGGCACCGAAAGTGACCATCTCGGCGTGCGCGAAGTTGGAGAGGCCCGTCGTGCCGAAGACGAGAGAGATGCCGACCGCCGCGAGACCCAGCATGAGCCCGAAGTTGATCCCCGTGATTGTGCGGGAGATCAGCTGATCGGCGAAACTCGTGACATTCCGCTCGCCCTCGCCGATGAAGAAGTTCATCGTGACGCGACCGCCCGGGCCGATCTCGACCTCCTTCTCGTTCGGGGTCGTGTCCTCGCCCGTCTCGTCGACGACCGCGATGCCCTCGGGAAGGGTCTCCTCGTCGAGCGTTACGGTGTAGGTGGCACGCTCGGGCACGCCCACGCGCCACTGGCCCTCGGCATCCGTCTCCACCTCCTCGTCGACGCCGTTACCGGTCACCGTGAGGCGGATGTTCTCGAGCGGTTCCCCGTCAAGCTTGACGTTGCCGCTGATCTTGAACGGTTCGTCCTCGCCGACCTCATCCGCCATTGCCGGGGTCCCCAGCATCATGAAGGCGCCGACGAAAGCGACAAGGGTTGCGGTCCGCCATCTGGCGCGACGCGCACGGACCCTGTTGGTGCTGCTCATGAATCCTCCAAGGCAGTGCCCCAGGGATCGGGTTAATCCCCCCTGCACGTACCGTCTTCGCTGACGTTACTGGCCGATTGTGTCGCCGGTGTTACTCGGGTGGCCACATTGTCGTTGCGCAATTATGACTGCGGAATGGCCAGAAGCGCGAACCGGTTAGCATAGAACACCGGGAATCGACGCTGCTTCACCGGCACCCCTCGCCCGGAATCACCGGGTCACCGCCCGTCATCTCACAAAAGGGGAACAATGACTCAGCCGGATCCCTTCGGTTTCATCGGACTCACCTACGACGACGTGATGCTGCTGCCCGGGCACACTGACGTCATCCCGAGCGAGGTCGACACCTCCTCGCGCCTCACCCGAAACATCCGCGTCAACACGCCCCTCATCTCCGCCGCCATGGACACCGTCACCGAGGCGCGCATGGCCATCTCCATGGCACGCCAAGGTGGCCTCGGCGTGCTGCACCGCAACCTCTCGATCGCCGATCAGGCGGCGCACGTCGACAAGGTCAAGCGCTCCGAGTCGGGCATGATCACCAACCCCGTCACGACGACACCCGATGCGACGGTCGGCGAAGTCGACGCGCTGTGCGGCCAGTTCCGCGTCTCCGGCCTCCCCGTCGTCGAGGCCGACGGCACGCTCGTCGGCATCATCACGAATCGCGACATGCGCTTCGTCTCGCAGTTCGAGAAGGGCACGACGCTCGTCCGAGACGTCATGACCCGGATGCCGCTCATCACCGCTCCCGAAGGCATCGATCCCGACGGGGCCATCGCTATCCTCGCGCAGCACAAGATCGAGAAGCTGCCCCTCATCGACGCGAACGGCCGACTGACCGGACTCATCACCGTCAAGGACTTCGACAAGACCGAGCAGTACCCCAACGCGACCAAAGACGACGAAGGTCGCCTCCGCGTCGGTGCCGCCATCGGCTTCTTCGGCGACGCCTGGGAGCGCGCCGGCGCGCTCGCCGACGCCGGAGTCGACGTGATCGTCGTCGACACCGCCAACGGCGACTCCAAGGGCGAGATCGAGATCATCCGGCGCCTCAAGGCAGACCCGGCCTTCGCCGCCATCGACATCATCGGCGGCAACGTCGCGACCCGCTCAGGGGCACAGGCCCTCGTCGACGCAGGCGCCGATGCCATCAAGGTCGGAGTCGGCCCCGGCTCCATCTGCACCACCAGGGTCGTCGCCGGAGTCGGCGTGCCCCAGGTGACGGCCGTCTACGAAGCCTCCCTCGCCGCCCGCGAGGCAGGGGTGCCCGTCATCGCCGACGGCGGACTGCAGTACTCGGGCGACATCGCCAAAGCGCTCGTCGCCGGCGCCGAAACCGTCATGCTCGGCTCACTCCTCGCCGGAACCGACGAGAGCCCCGGCGACATGATCTTCGTCAACGGCAAGCAGTTCAAGAGCTACCGCGGAATGGGCTCCCTCGGCGCCATGCAGTCGCGCGGAAAGAAGACCTCCTACTCCCGCGACCGCTACTTCCAGGCCGACGTGCCGAGCGACGAGCAGCTCATCGCTGAGGGAATCGAAGGCAAGGTGGCCTACCGCGGCCCCGTCGCATCCGTCACCTACCAGCTCCTCGGCGGCCTTCGGCAGTCCATGTTCTACGTCGGCGCCCGCAACATCGACGAGCTGCGCGCGAAAGGCAAGTTCGTGCGGATCACCCCCGCCGGGCTGAAGGAATCGCACCCGCACGACATCCAAATGGTGGTGGAGGCGCCGAACTACCGCCACTGAGTCTTCTCGGGGCTGCGGGGCTGCGGGGCTAGCGGCGGCGGGTGAGAGCTGCCGCTAGGCCGCCCACCACGAGGAGGGCGCCCACGCCGAGCACGACCCAGGCGGGCGACACGTCGACCGCGATGATGTCGAGATCCGAGGCGACGCGCAGGCCGAAGAGGGCCGCCACGACGAGCAGGATCACACCCCAGACGATCGTGCCGGTGAGCACGCGGCGGTCGTCATCGTGCGGGGCGACGGGGGCCGTCGCATCCGTGGGGCGAGGCGTAGGCCCGGAGTTCTGCGGTTCGCTGCTGTTCTGCGGTTCGGTGCTGTTCTGAGGTTCGGAGCTGTTCTGAGGTTCGGTGCTGTTCTGAGGTTCGGTGCTGTCCATGATGTCTCCAGATTCTTTTCGAAAAGGCGGGCGGATGCCCGTCAGTCGGCCTGCGCCACGGTCACGTCGCCCGAGATGACGTAGATGTCCACGAGCATCCGCCGGTCCTCACCCGCGTGGGCGTCGTAGCGGGCGACCGCGCTCGAGAAGCTGCCCGCATCCGCCACATCGCCGTCGACCCGGATGGTGCCGCTCACGATGTCGACCTCCACGCGCCCGTCGGCGTCGGCCGGCATGAGCACGTCGACATCGCCGCTCACAACGAGAAGGTCGAGCGTGCCGAGACGGCTGTCGTCATCGAAGTAGTCCTCGAGGTCGAGCGTCACATCCCCACTCACGACCGTGCGCAGCCCGCGATCATCACTCGCCGTGGGGCTCCACGAGATCTGCCGTTCGGAGATCACGGGGGCGCGGAGCCCGCCGAACACCCCGCTGAGGAGGAGCGCGATGACAACCAGCACCGCAACCCCGCCGCTGCCGCCGCTTCGCCGACCGCGCAACCCGTTGACGATGATCGCAAGAGCAAGCACCGCGAGGGTCGCGGCGAGGGCCGTCGACGTGCGCATTGCGAAGGTGAGATCCGTGTCGGCCAGGCCGAGGGCGGTCGCCGCCCCGGCGACGAGGGCGAGGCCGATCGCCACTAGGGAATAGCCGGCACCGGGGCGCGTGCGCCGCTCCCGCTCGCGAGCGACGCGGGCTCGTTCCGCCGCCTCCGCGCGGCGACGCTCCCGCTCCGCAGCAAGGCGCGCCCGCTGTGCCTCATGCGCGCTCGCCGCCTGCTGCGCGCGCCACGCGTCGTGCTCGCGCTTCCACTCGGCCTGCCCCTCGCGCCACGCGGCGAGATCGGCTTCTGCAGCATCCTTGGGGGGAGCGGGGGGAGCGACCGGCTCTGCCACGGGGGCGTCAGCAGTCGGGTCTGCGGATGCCGTAGCATCCGCCCGAGCGTCGTCAGGCGTGCTACCCGCCACGCTCGCCGTCGGCCCCGTCGCCTGGGGGCGGTTCGCGAGCCACACGACGAGCCACACGGCGGAGGCGGTGAGGAGGAGGGTCCAGATGATGGCGCCGACCGAGAGGTCGCCCCAGCCGTCGAACCACCAGCCGCCGAACCACCACCAGCCGCCACCGAAGGGCAGAAGCGCCAGCAGTACGAGGATGCCGATGCCAGCGAGGGCGCGGTCGAAGACACCCCGGAAGAGCTCCTGCAGGTGGATGCGTCCTGCCGCGTCCGGAAGGAGCAGCCAGGCCGCGGCGTAGAGGATGAGAGCGGGGCCGCCGAAGATTGCGATCACGACGACGATGCCGCGCACGATGAGGGGGTCGATGCCGAGCCGCGCTGCGAGGCCGGCGCAGACACCGCCGAGCCATCCGGCCTCGCGTGTCACGCCGAGGCCGCGGAGCCAGGGGAAGAAGCCCGAGTCGGCGGCGCTGCCACCCGACGGCGGGGGAGTCTGGGAGGGGGAGTCGTTGTCCATGCGACAATGCTGGCCGTGGGCGCCGCCCCCGCGCCATGGGGGAGCACCCTGAACGCACCCTGATTCGGGCGCTCGGGGCAGGTCAGGGGCTCCCGGATCTGCTTGGATTCAAGAGTGATCGAAACGCCCGCCGCTTCCGCGCGACCCCCGCTCGTGCGGCCCCGCCGCGCGGTTCTCGGCGGCGTGTGTGCCGGGCTGTCGGAACACCTGGGGTGGCCCGTCGCGCGCGTGCGCCTCATCATGGTCATCGCCACGATCCTCGGGGGAGCCGGCCTGCTCTTCTACGGTTGGCTGTGGGCGCTCGTGCCCCTCGACGAGGCGGACGAACCCGCCCGGCGGCGTGCCCCCGTCGCCGCCGTGCTCCTCGCACTGGGTGCTGTTGCCGCGGTCGCCGCCGTCGTGCAGGCCAACATCACGGGAACCGCCCCCACCGCCATCACTCTCGCGCTCGTGCTCACGGGCGGCGCGGTGGCGTGGAGCCTCGCCTTCGACGACAGCGACCCGCTCCGCAGCGCTCGCTACAGCCTCGTCGTGCGCGTCGTCGGTGCCGCCATGCTCCTCGCAACGGGGCTCCTTCTACTCGCATCAGGCAACTGGCGGCCGGAGGCGATGACCGCTGTCTTCGCGATCGGGATGATCGTGCTCGGCATGGGTGTGGCGGTTGCCCCCTTCGTTGTGCGCCTCTGGAACGAACTCATGCGGGAACGCTCCGGTCGCATCCGTGAGGAGCAGCGCGCCGAGATCGCCGCCCACCTTCACGACTCGGTGCTGCAGACCCTCGCCCTCATCCAGAACCGAGCGGGCACGTCGAGCGATGTCGCCCGCATCGCCAGGGCCCAGGAGAGGGAACTACGCGAGTGGTTGTTCGCCGGCGAGGGTGCGCCCGGCGCAGACCTCGCACGCGAGCTGCGGGAGGTCGCGGCGACGATCGAGGTCGAATACCCCGCACGTATCGACGTCGTGACGGTGGGCGAGTCCGTGCCTGCGCCGCCGCCCCTCGTGGCGGCGGCGCGTGAGGCGATGCTCAACGCGGCGCGGCACGGGGGCGGCGAAGTCTCCGTGTATGTCGAGGCCGCGGCATCCGTCATTGACGTCTTCATCCGCGACCGGGGGCCCGGCATCGACCTCGACGACCTGCCCGACGACCGGTTCGGCGTGAGAGAGTCGATCATCGGGCGGATGCACCGTGCCGGCGGCAGCGCGAACGTGCACCGCGGAGCGGGAGGAGTCGGCACCGAGGTACACCTGCACCTGGACCTGTGAGGGGACGAGAGATGACCAGCGTGGTGATCGTGGATGACCATTCGATCTTCCGGTCGGGGCTCAAGGCCTCGCTCGACGACACGGTCGAGGTGCTTGCCGAGGCGGCGGATGTCGACGCGGCAGTCACCGCCGTCACGAACGAGCGCCCCGAGGTTGTGCTGCTCGACGTGCATCTGCCCGGCGGCGCGGGCGGGGGAGGGGCCGAGGTCATCCGGCGCTGCAACGGCCTGCTCGATGCGACCCGCTTCCTCGCGTTGAGCGTCTCCGACTCGGCCGAGGACGTCGTGGGCGTCATCCGTGCTGGAGCTCGCGGCTACATCACGAAGGGCAGCTCGGCGGAGGACGTCAACAACGCAATCCGCTCGGTTGCGAGCGGCGACGCCGTTTTCTCGCCGCGCCTGGCAGGCTTCGTGCTCGACGCCTTCGGCGCTGCCGCGGGGGAGCAGGCGGTCGCGGAGGACGAGCTCGACCGCCTCTCGGCCCGCGAGCGGGAGGTCATGCGGCTCATCGCTCGCGGGTACGCGTACAAGGAGGTCGCCGCCGAGCTCTACATCTCCATCAAGACGGTCGAGACCCACGTCTCCGCCGTGCTGCGCAAACTGCAGCTCTCCTCACGGCACGAGCTCACCGCGTGGGCGCTCGAGCGCAAACTCCTCTGAGCCCCGCCTTTTCCATCATTCAGGAACGAGGGCGATGAGGGCGCCGGATGCCACCACTCTCGTAGCATCCGTCGCTCTGATCGCTTCTGTCACAGCACCTTCCTGAATGATGGAGGAGCCTTCGTGTCAGAGTGTCTGCCAGGAGGGTCGGTTCTCCCAGGTGTAGCGGTAGTAGTCAGCGTTCTGAAGGCGGGATGCCGCCGCCTCGTCGATGAGTACGGTCACGTGGGGGTGCAGTTGGATGGCGCTGCCCGGCTGGCTTGCCGTGAGGGGGCCCTCGACGGCGGCGGCGATCGCCTCGGCCTTGCCCTCGCCGAATGCGAGGAGCACGAGATGGCGGGCGCGCAGGATCGTGCCGAGCCCCTGCGTGAGGCAGTGGCGGGGCACCTCGTCGAGGCTGTCGAAAAAGCGCGCGTTGTCCTGCCGCGTGCGCTCCGTCAGGGTCTTGATGCGCGTGAGGGAGGCGAAGGACGAGCCCGGCTCGTTGAAGCCGATGTGTCCTGTCGAGCCGATGCCGAGGATCTGCAGGTCGATGCCGCCTGCCGCCACAATGGCGCGCTCGTAGTCCTCGCCCGCCGTCTCGATCGAGTCGCTCCCGTCACCTGGCACGTGCACGAGGGAGGGGTCGAGGCCGAGTGGTTCGACGACCTCGCGGGTGATGACAGCTCGATAGCTCTCGGGGTGCCCTGCGGGCAGGCCGACATATTCGTCGAGGGCGAAGCCGCGCACCGCCGAGACGTCGAGCGGGTCCTCCCGCAGGGTCCGGGCGAGCGCGGCGTAGACGGGCAGAGGCGTCGAGCCTGTCGCAAGGCCCAGCACGGCGTCACGTCGCCGTGTGATGAGCGAGCGGATGGCGCCTGCCGCGAGTTCCCCCGCCTCCTCGCGGTCTCCGACGATGACGACTTCGGCCATGGGATCTCCTTGGGTCGTGGTTCAGAAGAGGGTGTAGCCGCCGTCGACCGTCACGATCGAGCCGGTCATGAAACTGGATGCCTCACTCGCGAGCAGCACCGTCACGGGGCCGAGTTCGTGGGGCAGACCGTAGCGGCCGAGCGCGGCGGGCTCGACGCAGTGGGCGTGGTACTCGGGCTGGTCGACGGGGGACGACTCGGTGAGGATGTAACCGGGGGCGATCGCGTTCACACGGATGCCGTGCGGGGCCCACTCCGCCGCGAGTGCCTTCGTCAGCTGATGCACGCCGGCCTTGGCAGCCAGATAGGGTGCCTGCCACCGTGGCCGGTTCACGATCTCGGCTGACATGGATCCCACCGTGACGATCGTGCCGCCGCCGTGCGCGGCCATGTGCCGACCGGCTGCCCGGCTGCAGTGCCATACGCCGTCGAGGTTGGTCGCCATGACCTCGCGCCAGAGCTCGTCGGGAGTGTCGAGTGCCGCACGCCCGATGCTGACGCCCGCATTGTTCACGAGGATGTCGAGTCCACCGAGACCCGCGACGACGTGTTCGACGGCCGACTCGACGGAGGCGACATCCGTGACCTCGAGGGGGATCGCGAGGCTGCGGATGCCCAGCTCGCGCAGTTCGTCGGCGGCAGCATCCGCGTGCTCCTGCGAGCGCGCCGTGACCGCGACAGCGGCCCCCGCTTCGCCAAGCGCCTGCGCGAGGGCGCGACCGATGCCGCGGCTGGAACCCGTGACGAGGGCGACGCGACCATCAAGGCGGAAGCGGTCGAGCACGCCCGTCACGGTGCGACCCGCTGGGTGACGGTCTCGGGGTCGAGGATGTGGTCGAGCACGACGCGGGCGGCACCGATGACTCCGCCGCGGTTCTTGGTCTGGCTTGCCTCGATCTCGAGGCCTTCGGTCGCGAGCGGCAGGCACTCCGTGTAGATCGCGGATCTGACGCCGCCGACGAAGGCGGCCGCCTCACTTAGCGCGCCCCCCAGCACGATGCGCTGCGGATTGGAGAAGTTGACGACGGTCGCGAGGACGGTTCCCGTGCGGATGCCCGCCTCGCGCAGCATCTGCGTTGCGAGCGGGTGGCCATTGCGGGCCAGCGCGATCACCGCGGGCGTGTCGCTCACGTCGACGTTCTCCGCCCGGAGGCTCGCGACGATCGCGTCGCCGCCCGCGACCGCGTCGAGGCAGCCGTTGCGGCCGCAGGAGCACGGGGTCGCGGGGGCGTCGTGCACCGTGACGTGGCTGATATCGCCCGCCATGCCGTGGTGTCCGTGGTGAAGTCGTCCGCCCACGATGACGCCGCCGCCGATGCTCGACCCCGCCTTGATGAACACGAAGTCGTCGACGTCCTCGCCGCGACTGATGTGTTCGCCGAGGGCCATCAGGTTGGCGTCGTTGTCGACGACGGCGGGCTCTCCCGTGAGTCGCTCGAGCTCGGCTGCCGCGTCGAGGCCGTCCCAGCCGGGCATGCGTGAGGGGGAGACGAGCCGCCCCTGGGGCTTGCTGACGGGGCCGGGCAACCCGAGCCCGACGCCGATGAGGCGCTGGCCGTCGCGTGAGTGTTCCCTCGCGAGTCCCTGTGCCACCTCGACGACCCAGGGAAGGATCTCGTCGGGCCCCTTCGCGATGTCGATGTCGAGATGCTTCTCCGCGATGAGTTCGGCGCGAAGGTCGAACAGGCCGAAGGAGGCGTGGCGAGCGCCGAGGTCGACACCGGTGACGAGGCCACCTCGCGGGTCAACCTCCAGCTGCCGTGGGCGCCGGCCGCCCTGAGAGGCGCCATCGCCCGCTTCCCGCAGGTATCCGGCGTCGATGAGGAGTTGAACCTTGGCGGCGACCGTTGTTGGCGAGAGGCGAGTGGCGCGCGCGATTTCGGCCCGTGATGTCGCCCGCCCGCTACGGACGAAGGACAGAATGCCGCCGGGCGATCCGAGCGCAGGGGAGGGCGCGGGGTTGGCGTGCGGCATTGAGAACCAATCGGATCGGATGAGACGAGTGTAGCGAACACCTTACTGCAAACTTGGAGTAAGTCAGCGTGATTTTGCACACAACCTGTTCGCTTAGTACGCTCAACGCGCCCCGGGTGGAGCATCCGCCCCTCATCCCGGCGACGACGCGAGGAGCGACCCATGAGCGAGAAGCCCCAGAACGACGCGGTAGCGCGCGCCATGGTGCGCCTGCGCGCGGTCGACAAGCACTACGGTGAACTCCACGTGCTCAGGGACATCTCCCTCGATATCGCCGAGCGTGAGGTCGTCGTCGTGGTCGGGCCCTCCGGCTCCGGCAAGTCGACCCTCTGCCGCACCATCAACCGCCTCGAGACGATCGACTCGGGCGAGATCCTCCTCGACGGGGAACCCCTGCCCGTCGAGGGGGCGGCACTTGCCCGCCTTCGCTCCGAAGTGGGAATGGTGTTCCAGTCCTTCAACCTCTTCGCCCACCTCAGCATCCTCGAGAACGTCACCCTCGCCCCCATCAACGTGCTGAAGATGTCAAAGGCGGATGCCCGCCGCGAGGGGCTCGAACTGCTCGCGCGGGTGGGCATCGCGGACAAGGCGGATCGCTTCCCCGCTCAGCTCTCCGGCGGGCAGCAGCAGCGCGCCGCAATCGCCCGGGCCCTTGCGATGCACCCCAAGGTCATGCTCTTCGACGAGCCGACCTCCGCGCTCGACCCCGAGATGGTCGGAGAGGTGCTCGAGGTCATGACATCCCTCGCGGCAGAGGGCATGACAATGGTCGTCGTCACCCACGAGATGGGCTTCGCCCGCCGCGCCGCCGACCGAGTCGTCTTCATGGATGCCGGCCAGATCGTGGAAGAGAGCACCCCGAGCGACTTCTTCGACAATCCGCGCTCCGAGCGTGCCAAGGCGTTCCTCGCCTCGATCCTCGCCCACTGACCTACCGATCACTCGGCGACAAAGACCCCGCACCACCCACAACGAGAGAAGAAGGAACCACATGTTCTCATCACGACTCTTCCGCCGCAGGGCAGCAGCCCTCGGTGCCGGCGTCGCCGTGACGGCACTCGCGCTCACCGCGTGCTCCACCGGTTCATCCGACAACGTCCCCGGCGGAGACGACACCTCCGACGCCAGCAGTGTCGAGGAGATGCTCGCGAACGCTCCCGTCGCCGACGAATCGCTCTTCACCCCCGGCTCCACGATGGAGAAGATCCGCGAGCGCGGAACCCTCATCGTCGCCGAGGCGCTCGACGCCCCGCTGCTCTCGCAGCAGGACCCGACGAACCCCGAGAACGTCTCCGGCTTCGACGCCTACCTCGCCCAGCTGCTCTCCGTCTACATCTTCGGCGAGCCCAGCGTCGAGATCGTTCCGCCGGCATCCGAGACCCGCGAGGCGCTCCTGCAGAACGGCACCGTTGACGTCGTCTTCAACACCTACACGATCACGGAGGAGCGGGCCGAGCAGGTCAGCTTCGCTGGCCCCTACTTCAACTCGGGTCTCGCCGTCGCCGTCCCTGCCGACAACGACGAGATCAACGGCATCGACGACCTCGGCGGCAAGACCGTCATCGTCGGGGCGAACACCCCCGCCGTCACTGCCGTGCCCGAGGCGCAGCCCACGGCCGAGCTCATCGACTTCGCGACCGACCCGCAGGCAGTGCAGGCGCTCCTGCAGGGCCGCGGAGATGCCTACGTGCAGGACTACGTGCTGCTCGCAAGCAACGCGGCCAACAACGACGAGCTCAAGGTCGTCGGTCAGCCCTTCACGGAGGAGCCCTACGGCATCGGCCTCCAGCACGGCGACGAGGAGTTCAAGAAGTTCATCAACGACTGGCTGCTCGAGATTCAGGAGAGCGGCGAGTGGGGTCAGGCCTGGGAGCTGAGCCTCGGCACCGTCGTCGAGTCGGAGATCCCGACGCCGCCGAGCATCGGCTCGGTCCCCGGCTCCTAGCCGACGCGGGGCAACGCCAGGAGAGAACACATGGAAATGATCACGGAGAACGCGGGGCTGCTGCTCGACGCGATCGGGACGACCCTCCTCATGGTGGTCGTCGCGGGCGTCGGCTCGCTCATCCTCGGGGTGCTCGTGACGGTGGCTCGCGTGAGCCCCATCCCGATCCTTCGCAGGGCCGCATTCCTCTATGTGCAGTTCTTCATCAATGTTCCTCTCCTGGCGTTGCTCCTTCTCGCCGTCTTCGCCCTCCCCGACGCCGGACTCATCCTGCCTCTCCTCCCGACCGCCATCATCGTGCTGACCGTCTATGAGTCGGCATATGTCGCGGAGGCGGTCCGCAGTGGCGTCAACACCGTCGCGGTAGGCCAGATCGAGGCGAGTCGCGCCCTCGGTCTGACCCTCTGGCAGACGCTGCGCCTGGTCGTCATCCCGCAGTCGCTACGTGCCGTCGTGCAACCGATCGGCAACGTCATGATCGCTCTCGCGATGAACACGGCCCTCGCCGCTGTCGTCGGCGTCGTCGAACTGACCTCCCGCGTCAACAAGATCAATCTCGTCTACGCGCAGCCCATCGAGATCTTCACGGGCGCCGGCATCGTTTACATGCTCATCGCACTGGCGATCGGACTGGCAGCGGGGCGCATCGAACGTAAGGTGGCGATCCTCCGATGAGCAGCAAGAAACCGGGCGCCGTCTCCTACCTCTATGAGGTGCCGGGCCCTCGGGGCCGCCGCCGCATCCTCATCGGTTCGATCGTCAGCGCGCTCGCACTCGCAGGCCTCGTGGGCGCCGCACTCTGGCAGTTCGGCGTCAACGGGCAGCTCGACGCCGATCGCTGGCTGCCCTTCCTCGACGTCGCCATCTGGCAATATCTGGGCGTCGGCCTGCTCGGCACGCTCCAGGCGGCAGCGATCGTCGCGGTTCTGGGCGCCGCCCTTGGCGTACTGCTCGCTCTTGGTCGCGTGAGCCCGCTGCGCTGGCTGAGCTGGGTCTGCGGTGCCTATATCGAGATCGCCCGCACGATCCCCGTGCTGCTGCTCATCTACCTCATGCTCTTCGGGTTGCCGCAGCTGGGCATCAACTTCCCGGTGCTCTGGAAGCTCGTGATCCCCCTCACGGTCGCGAACTCGGCCGTCTTCGCCGAGATCTTCCGCGCCGGCATCCTGAGCCTTCCCCGCGGGCAGTCCGAGGCGGCATTCAGCCTCGGGATGCGCGGGGGTCAGGTCATGCGCCTCGTCGTGTTGCCCCAGGCGGTGCGCAACGTCACACCCTCGCTCGTGACACAGCTCGTGAGTCTCATGAAGGACACATCGCTCGGCTATATCGTCGCCTTCACTGAACTGCTCTACCGCGGGCAGGTGCTCTCGAGCTTCAACCACCTGCTCATTCAGACCTACCTTGTAGTGACGATCATCTACCTTGTCGTGAACGGCAGCCTCTCCGGTCTCGCCTCGCGCCTGCAGACGCGGCCCGGCCGCCGCCGCGCCGCCATGACCCTGCCGCTGCCCACGCCGGGCGGCTCCTCGACGAAGAAGGCCTCCAATGTCTGACACCACTCCCGCACGCCTCGCCGAACTCGCCGTGATCCGGCGCTCCGGCATGATCGAGAGCCGGCATCTCGGCTCGCTCCTGGCCTTCGCGGCCGACGGCACTGTTGCGCTCTCCCTCGGAGCCCCCGACGCCCCCATCCTGCCGCGCTCGACCGTCAAGCCCCTCCAGGCGATGGCATGCCTCGCAGCCGGGGCGGAACTCTCGGGCCCCGAGCTGGCCATCGCGAGCGGGAGCCACACGGGCGAGGATGCTCACACCGAGCTCGTCGCGGGAATGCTCGAGCGCGCGGGGCTCGAGCAGGACGCCCTCGGCTGCCCCGTCGACCGTCCCGAGGATGAGCCGACCTTCGAGCGCCTCCTCAGGCAGGGGGAGAGCCGCAGCCGCGTGCGTATGAACTGCTCGGGCAAGCACGCCGCCATGCTGCTCGCCTGTGCCGCCAACGGGTGGTCCACCGACGACTACCTCGACCCCGACCATCCGCTGCAGCAGCAGGTTCAGGCGACAATGGCGCAGATGACGGGCGCCCCCATCACGCACATCGCCGTCGACGGATGCGGCGCGCCCCTCTTCGGTACGACCGTGCGCGGCGTGGCGAGCGCCTTCCGCTCGCTCGTGCTCGCGGAGGCCGGCTCGACCGCGGGGCGGGTCGCCGCAGCCATGCGCGGCAACCCCTTCTACGTGGGCGGCACGGGGCACGCCAACAGCGACCTCATGGCGCTCATGCCCGGGGTGCTCGCGAAGGGTGGGGCGGAGGGCGTCATCGGCGTCGCGACGCGAGACGGCGCATCCGTCTCCATGAAGATCATCGACGGCAACCCGCGCGCGACAACCCTCATCGCCGTCGCCGTGCTCGAGGCCCTCGGCTACGACACGAGCGCCGCCGAGAAGCTCCGGACGGTTGCCGTGCTCGGCGGCGGGCGACCCGTCGGTCAGATCGAGCTCGGCGAGGACCTGCGCCAGGCCCTCGCGGGCGCCTCTGCGCAGGCATGACCATCCTCGAAGTCTGCCTCGACGACATCGACGGGGCCGCCGCGGCCGAGCGCGCCGGAGCGGAGCGCATCGAGCTGTGCGCCGCCCTCGATCGCGGGGGCATCACACCGAGCCTCGGCACCGTGGCCAGCGTGCTCGTCTCAGTTGAAACGCTCACGGTCATGGTGCTCGTCCGGCAACGGGAGGGTGACTTCGTCTACTCCGAGGCCGAGGTCGACGCCATGGTCACCGACGTCCACGCGATGCGCGAACTGCCCCGGCCGGACGGCGTGCGCCTCGGCTTCGTCATCGGGGCGCTCACGCCGGAGGGGGTCGTCGACGAGCGGGCGACCCGGCGTCTCCTGAGCGCCTGCGGCGATCACTCCGTGACCTTCCACAAGGCCTTCGACACGACGGTGGACCTCTCGGCCTCGCTCGAGACCCTCGTGCGCCTGGGCATCCCGCGCGTGCTCACCTCCGGCGGGGCCGCCAGCGTGCTCGAGGGCAGCGCAGCGCTCGCGGGCCTCGTCACCCAGTCCGCGGGACGCATCGCGATCCTCGCGGGTGGCGGCGTGCGCGAGCACAACGCGCGTCGCATCCTCGAGGAGACGGGGGTGGCGGAGCTGCACTTCCGGGCGCCGCAGCAGGTGGTGAGCCCAGGGCATCAGGGCGCGGCATCCGTCCTCTACGACAGCGGCACCCGCACCGTCACCTCGCCCGAGCTCGTGCGGAGCATCCGAGACGCGGTGACACCCCAATGAGCATCGAACCTGCGGACGTCGTGGTCGCCGTCGACCTCGGCGGCACCGCACTCAAGGGCTCCCTCGTCTCCGAGACGGGCGAGACGGTCGCGAGTGCGACGCATCCGACCCCCCAGCAGGGCATCGTGGATGCGCTGCTCCAGCTCATCGAAGACCTCAGGCGCGAGGCATCCGCACGCGACAGGCGCGTGATCGCCGCCGCCGTCGTCACCCCCGGCATGGTCGACGAGCGCACGGGCGAGGTCGCCTACGCCTCCAACCTGGGCTGGCGCGACATGCCGCTGCTCGCCCGCCTGCAGGAACGCCTCCCGTTCCCCGTCGCCGTCGGACACGATGTGCGGGCCGCGGGCCTCGCCGAGAGGCGCCTCGGGGTGGCGCGCGGTGTCGACGACTTCACCCTCATTCCCATCGGCACGGGCATGGCGGCGGCGCTCGTCTCGGCCGAGGGGCCCATCCGCGGTGCCCTCGGGGCGGCCGGCGAGATCGGACACATCCCCATCGTGCAGGACGGCGAGCAGTGCACCTGCGGCCAGCGCGGATGCCTCGAGGTGTACGTCTCGGGCGCGGGCGTCGCCCGTCGCTACGCTGCGCGGGCCGGGGGCAGCCTCTCATCCCGCGAGATCGTCGCCCGCCTCGGCAGTGACCCCCACGCCGACGCCGTATGGGACGAGGCCACGCGGGCGCTCGCGCAGGGCCTCGCGACCGTGACGCTGCTGCTCGACCCCGAAGTGATCGTGCTCGGCGGCGGCTTCTCGCAGGCAGGCAGCGTACTGCTCGACCCCGTCGTGCAGCGGCTCGACGAAGCCCTCGCCTGGCGTGCCGCGCCCCGCGTCATGCTGTCGAGCCTCGGCGGCGACGCGGGACGCATCGGCGCCGCAGTGCTCGCCTTCGAACGCGTCGGACGCCACGATGTGCCCGACACCTGGGTACAGCAGGCCGCGCCCGTGTCGCTCGCTTAGGAGCGGGACGGGCCGCGCTGCTATGCGCGTCCCGCGGCTACGCGGAGCGTCTCTCGCCTGCGCGCATCGCCTCGCGGCTACGCGGAGACGGCGAGCGAGACCGCGAGCGAGAGCATGATGACCGCGATCGCCGCATCGAGGATGCGCCACGCCCGCGGCGAGGCCAGGCGGGTCGCGAGCAGGCGCGCGCCGAAACCGATGAGCGTGAACCACGCGAAGCTTGCCGTGATCGACCCCACCCCGAAGATCCAGCGACCAGGGTCCCCGTGCGTGTTCGCGACCGAACCGAGCACGACAACCGCGTCCAGATAGGCGTGCGGGTTGAGCCAGGTGAAGGCGAGCGCCGTGAGGATGGCCGTCACGAGAGAGCCGCGCGGGGCGGCCCGCGGTGCCTCCACGGTCGGGCGCGTGAGGGTGGCCGTCCGTGCGGCGGTGCCCCCCTCCGTCGGCGTCGGATGCTCGTCGCCGGCCGGGGCGGGCGCCGTGGCATCCGCCGCCCCGTCGTCGACCGTGAGGCCTCGTCCCGAGGGGCGCCAGGCACGCTTCGCTGCGAGCAGGCCGTAAGCCGTCAGGAAGGCGACGCCGAACCAGCGCACCAGGGTGACGATCCAGGGGGCATGCTCGAGCACGGCGCCCACGCCGAGGATGCCGCCGAAGATCAGCACGATGTCGGAGAGGGCGCACACCAGCACGACGGCCAGCAGGTGCTGGCGTCGCACGCCCTGACGCAGGATGAAGGCGTTCTGGGCGCCGATCGCGGCGATCAGGCCGAAGCCGAGCACGAAGCCGGAGAGCGCCGTGGCGAGGGAGGTCTGGAGGGTCGGGTCGAACATCACCCCACGACGATACGGGTGGATGCGAAGAACAGGCCAGCTAATCCTCCTAAGCCAGCATTAGCATGGCTTCATCATGCAGATTCCCCTCGACCTCGCCAGGACCGTCACTGCCGTCGTTGACGAGGGAACACTCGAGGGCGCTGCACGGGCGCTCCACATCACGCCCTCCGCCGTCAGCCAGCGCATCAAAGCGCTCGAGCAGCGACTCGGCCGCGTGCTCCTCGTGCGCTCCAAGCCCGTACGCGCGACGGACGCCGGTGCGGCCATCGTGCGTCTCGCCCGCCAGATGGCCCTCCTCGAACACGACGCCCTTGCCGAGGTCGGCCTCGACGACGAGGGGGAGCGGCTCACCCCCGTCGGCATCGCCGTCAACGCCGACTCCCTTGCCACGTGGCTGCTGCCGGCGCTCGCGGAGGTCGCGCACGAGCATCCGGTGGTCTTCGAACTGCACCGCGAGGATGAGGAGTTCACCACCCGACTGCTCGAGTCGGGGCAGGTCATGGCGGCGGTCACCTCGCAGTCGACGAGCGTGCCCGGCTGCGTCGTCACCCCGCTCGTGACGGTGCGCTACCGGGCGGTCGCGAGCCAGGCATTCGTCGAGCGGTGGATGCCCGAGGGCGTGACGGCCCCGGCGCTCGGCCGCTGCCCGCGCATCGACTTCGACCGGCGTGACGACATGCAGGCCGCATTCCTGCGCTCCATCCGGGTGCGCACGACGCCGCCGATCCACTACGTGCCCGCCTCCACGGAGTACGCCACCGCCATCCGCCTCGGCCTCGGCTGGGGCATGCTCCCCGACGAACAGGCGCGCGGCACTGGCCTCATCGACCTCATGCCAGAGCGCCCGCTCGACGTGCCGCTCTACTGGCAGCAGTGGAACCTCAGTTCACCGCTCCTCACGGCCATCTCGGATGCCGTCGCACGCGCCGCCCGCAGCCTCGCGCCCCTCGTGCCGCCCCTGCCCCGCGGGCACTGACGGGAGGGCGCTACGCGCGCGCCGCTACGCGAAGAGACGCTGCAGGCGCTGCACGCCCTCGAGCAGCGGCTCGTCACCGAGCGCGTAGGAGAGGCGCACGTACCCGCTCGGACCGAAGGCCTCGCCCGGCACGACCGCGACCTCCGCCTGCTCGAGGATGAGGTCGGCGAGCTCGAGCGACGTCGTGGGGGTGACGCCGTGCCATTCGCGGTTCAGCAGCCCCGTGACATCCGGGTACACGTAGAACGCGCCCTGCGGGGTGGGGGTGACGACGCCGGGGATCTTGTTGAGTTCGGCGACGATGAGCTTGCGGCGGCGGTCAAAGGCGTCACGCATGGCGAGCACGTCGTCCTGCGGGCCGGTGATCGCGGCGATCGCGGCGTGCTGCGAGATGTTCGAGACGTTCGATGAGAGGTGCGACTGCAGGTTGCCGGCGGCCTTGATGGCACGGGCGGGACCGACCATCCAGCCGAGACGCCATCCCGTCATTGCGTAGCTCTTGGCGACGCCGTTGACGAGGATGGTCTGCTCGGCGAGCTCCGGCACGACCTCGACGATCGAGGGGGCGTGGGCGGATCCGTCATAGACGAGGTTCTGGTAGATCTCGTCCGTGATGACCCACAGCCCGTGCTTGAGGGCCCACTCGCCGATCGCGCGCGTCTCCTCCACCGTGTAGACGGCGCCCGTCGGGTTGGAGGGGGAGACGAAGAGCAGCACCTTGGTGCGCTCGGTGCGGGCGGCCTCGAGCTGCTCGACCGTGACCTTGTACTCCTGGTCGGAGCCCGCGAACACCTCGACGGGCACACCGCCTGCGAGCTTCGTGACCTCGGGGTAGGTGGTCCAGTAGGGGGCGGGCAGGAGTACCTCGTCGCCCTCGCTGATGACGGTCGCGAAGGCCTGGTAGACGCCCTGCTTGCCGCCGTTGGTCACGATGACCTGCGTCGGCGCGACCTCGAGTCCGCTGTCGCGCTTGGTCTTCTCGGCGATGGCCTCGCGCAGCGGCATGAGGCCGGCCGCGGGCGTGTAGCGGTAGTTCTTGGGGTCGAGCACGGCGGCGGATGCTGCATCCACGACATGCTTCGGGGTGACGAAGTCGGGCTCGCCTGCGGCATAGCTGATGACGGGGCGACCGTCGGCCTGGAGCGCCTTCGCCTTGGCGTCGACCTTGAGGGTCGCGGATTCTGCGATCGCGGAGATTCGACGGGAGATACCGGGCAGTGAGGTACTGGGGAGTTCAGTCACGCTCTCAGGGTAGTGGAAGGTGCATCCCGCATAGTGGGAGCGGCCTGCCGGTCGGTGATCCTCCCCGCGAGGGGCGCCAACTTTACAGCCCCCATACCGTGACCTACACTGGTGCACGGTGGTTGAAAACCGCCAAGCTTTTCTATGCCCATTTGAGGCGCGAATCCCCGGATCTGTTGAGAAGCTGGCGTGTTCGATCCCGAAGGGCGGTGGCTCAATTGGTAGAGCAGCGGTCTCCAAAACCGCAGGTTGCAGGTTCGAGTCCTGTCCGCCCTGCAGCATGACCAGCGCGCCGCGCGCTGGCAGGCAGAAGCCGACGATCCCATGATCGTTGCACCGTGTCCGGAAGGTAGTAGTTGTGGCGAAGAACGTGACCGACGAGCCCAGTGAGGATGTCGTCGCCAACGCGAAGGCGGAGCGTGCGACGCGTCGCAGCCCCTTCGGTCGCGTCGCGCTGTTCCTGCGTCAGGTGATCGGCGAGCTCAAGAAGGTCGTCACCCCGACACGCAAGGAGCTCATCAGCTATACGGCGGTCGTGCTGGTCTTCGTGATCATCATGATGGCCCTTGTCTCCGGGCTCGACCTGCTCTTCGGCACCGTCGTCGCGTACGTCTTCGGCGACGGTCCCGTCGGCTGACGTCGAACAGCCCTTCCGTCCGGCGCATGCCGCCGGATTGCCAGTGATCAACGGAATGAGAATCAGTGTCTGACACAGAACGCGACAACCTCGAGCGCTCCTCCGAGGAGGACATCGACCTGTCGACGGCCGCAGAGCAGTCCTCCGAGGAGGACGAGGCGCTGGGTGGCCCTGTGCTGGCCGAGGAGGTCGACTCCGTCACGCCGGCTGAGCAGTCCGCAGTGCATATCGTCGACGAGCCCGACGCCGAGACGGCGCTCTCCGCCGCCCTGGACGCCCAGGCTCCTGCTGACCCTGCCGCCGACGAGGTCGCGGAGGAGGCCCTCGAGGAGCTCTCCGACGAGGAGACCGAGGTCGACCCGTACGACGAGTTCCGCGCCGAGCTTCGCTCGCTGCCCGGCAAGTGGTACGTCGTGCACTCCTACGCGGGTTTCGAGAAGCGCGTCAAGCAGAACATCGAGAACCGCCGCGTCTCCATGACGATGGAGGACTACATCTTCCAGGTCGAGGTGCCGATGGAGGATGTCGTCGAGATCAAGAACGGCCAGCGCAAGCTCGTCACTCGCGTGCGCATCCCCAGCTATGTGCTCGTGCGCATGGACCTCAACGAGGACAGCTGGTCGGTCGTGCGCCACACGCCGGGCGTCACGGGCTTCGTGGGCAACGCCCACAACCCGACGCCGCTGCGCTTCGAGGAGGCCTTCAACATGTTGAAGAGCCTCGTGCAGGTCGTCGAGGCCCCCGCGAAGGGCGGCGCGAAGGGCGGCAAGGCCGTGCAGCGCAGCATCCCGCAGGAGGTCGACTTCGAGATCGGCGAGACCATCACGATCAAGGAGGGCTCGTTCGCGGGCCTGCCCGGGTCGATCAGCGAGATCAAGCCCGAGAGCGGCAAGCTCACGGTGCTCGTGTCGCTCTTCGAGCGCGAGACCCCGGTCGAGCTGAGCTTCGACCAGGTGACGAAGCTCTAGCAGCGCCTCTCACACTTACACACCACCGCGGCTCGGATAGGCCGAGCAGGCGGAAGAACATCCGTGCAGCGGATGCTCGAACACGAAAGAAGGAAGCAATGGCACCGAAGAAGAAGGTTACTGGTCTGATCAAGCTTCAGATCCAGGCCGGCGCCGCCAACCCCGCCCCGCCCATCGGCCCGGCGCTCGGTCAGCACGGCGTGAACATCATGGAGTTCTGCAAGGCGTACAACGCCGCGACGGAGTCGCAGCGCGGCAACGTCATTCCCGTCGAGATCACGGTGTACGAGGACCGCTCGTTCACCTTCGTGCTCAAGACGCCGCCCGCCGCCGAGCTCATCAAGAAGGCCGCCGGTGTGGCCAAGGGTTCGGGTGTGCCCCACACGACCAAGGTCGGCTCGCTCTCGAAGGACCAGGTCCGCGCGATCGCCGAGCAGAAGATGGCCGACCTCAACGCGAACGATGTCGACGCGGCATCCAAGATCATCGAGGGCACCGCGCGCTCGATGGGCATCACGATCGAGGCCTGAGCCCCAGTCTTATTGGCGACCTAGGTCGCCGCAGTGGAAGAGCCCGCCTGGCTCGCTACCCACGAACTCATCTTTAGGAGAACAACATGGCAACCAAGTCCAAGGCCTACCGGGCCGCAGCCGAGAAGATCGAAGAGGGCAAGTTCTACGCGCCGGCCGACGCCGTGGCTCTCGCTCGCGAGACCGGCTCGAAGAAGTTCGACTCGACCGTCGAGGTCGCGCTGAAGCTCAATGTCGACCCCCGCAAGGCGGACCAGATGGTGCGCGGCACCGTCAACCTTCCCCACGGCACCGGTAAGACGGCGCGCGTGATCGTGTTTGCGACGGGCCCTGCGGCCGAGGCCGCCATCGCGGCCGGCGCCGACGAGGTCGGCGGCGACGAGCTCATCGAGCGTGTTGCGGGCGGCTGGACCGACTTCGACTCGGCCGTCTCGACGCCCGAGTTCATGGGCAAGGTCGGTCGCCTCGGTAAGGTGCTCGGCCCCCGCGGCCTCATGCCGAACCCCAAGACCGGCACCGTCACGCCCGACACGGGCAAGGCTGTCTCCGACATCAAGGGCGGCAAGATCGAGTTCCGCGTCGACAAGCACGCGAACGTGCACTTCATCGTCGGCAAGGCCTCCTTCGACGCCGACAAGCTCTCGGAGAACCTGCGTTCCGCGCTCGACGAGGTTGTGCGCCTCAAGCCGAGCTCGGCGAAGGGTCGCTACATCACGAAGGCGACCGTCACGACGACGTTCGGCCCCGGCATCCCCGTGGACGTCAACGCGATCTAGCTCTCGTTTGTGAGGAGGGGGTCCGCTTCGGCGGGCCCCCTCTTTGCATGCCGCGACGGCAGCAACTGCGCGGTGTTTTCTGCTCAGAGCGCCTATAGCGGCGGCAGCGCTGAGCAGAAAACACCGCGCTGTTGAGAGCGGATGGTGCACGGCGCCGGTCACACGCCCACGCATACGACAGGATGGTCACGTGCCGCCCCGTGATCGCCTCCTCGCCTCGCTCGTCGCTCTCCTCTGGGGCCTCAACTTCGTCGTGATCGACTGGGGCATGGATGGCGTGCCGCCGCTGCTCTTCGTCGCGATCCGCTTCACCCTCGTCGTGCTACCGGCGATCTTTTTCCTGCGTCGACCGGATGTCCCGTGGCGCTTCATCCTTGGGGTCGGCGTGTTCATGTCGCTCGGGCAGTTCGCGCTCCTCTACACCTCGATGCATCTCGGTATGCCGCCGGGGCTTGCCGCGCTCGTGCTGCAGGCCCAGGTGATCTTCACGATGGTCATTGCGGCCGGGGCACTGCGCGAGGTGCCCGCTCCCGCGCAGCTGCTCGGCGGCATCCTGGGGTCAGTCGGCCTTGCCATCGTCGCGGTCGGACGCGAGGGGCACGTCTCCCTCCTTGCGCTCGTCCTGTGCTTGGGGGCGGCGCTCTCCTGGGGCATCGGCAACGTCATCTCGCGAGCTTCGGGAGCCAAGGGCGGTCTCGCGCTGACCGTGTGGTCTGCCCTCATCGTGCCCGTGCCCCTTTTCGGGCTGTCGCTGCTGGTCGACGGGCCGGAGGCGGTGGGTGCGGCGCTGTCGGGCTTCGGCATCGAGGCGATCCTCTCGACGCTCTACACGACCGTGCTCGCGACCTTGGTCGCCTACGGCCTCTTCAACACGCTGCTCTCGCGAAATCCGGCGGCGGCCGTCGTGCCGTGGATTCTCCTCGTGCCTGTCGTCGGCATCCTGGCGGCATGGCTTCTGCTCGGTGAGGTTCCGAACGCGGCGGAACTGCTGGGCGGAGCGCTCATGCTCTTGGGTCTTCTCGTCGCACAGCGCGTGCGCGGGGGCGTCAGGCGAATGCGGCGCTGACCGCGGAACGCAGGGCCGCGAGGTGCGCCGCCATGCCGTCATCGCGGGCGGGCAGGTGCACGAGTGAGGATCCGCGGATGCCGCCGTGCCACGCCTCCGCGACCGCGACGGGGTGCACGGGGTCGCGCGGGGCGGCGACGACGGTCGTGGGCACGGTGATCGCGGCGAGCTCGTCGTAGCTGCCGAAGGCACGGTTGCGGGGAATCTCGACGAGACGGATGGCGCGAGCCGAAGCATCCGGAGCGCGGAACTGCTGCAGCGCGGCCGCCGCCCCCGCCTGCGTCACGAGGGTGAGCGAGTGATAGAGGCTCGAGCCCTTGAACAGCCGTTCGGCAGCCGCCGCCCCGTGCCGCATGAGGAGTTCGCCCATGACGGGGAACGCCCGCAGGTGCCCCGGCAGGGCGTGATCGGTGAAGGACGGGCGGATGAGCACGAGGCGCTCGACAGTCGGATGTCCGCCGAGGGCGAGTCTCACGGCGAGGGCCGCTCCCATCGAGACACCCACGACGGTGAGGGGTGAGTCGCCGACATCTCCGTCGATCTGCGCTGTGATCTCCTCGGTGAGCCCCTCGAAGGAGAAGTCGCGCGCCGACCCGATCACGGGGGAGTCACCGTGGGCGCGCACGTCGGGGGCGATCACGCGTCGGCCCTCGGGAATGGCGGGCGCGAGCTGCTCGCGGATGTGGGCGGCGCTGTTGCCGAGGCCGTGGAGCAGCAGCACCGTCATGTCAGCCTCCGTACCCGTAGCGGGCGGCGCGGGACGCATCCGCGCGCTCGGCGAGGGCTGAAAGAACACGGTCGGCGAGCTGCACGAGCATGTGGATCTCGTTGTCGTCCCGGTCGATCCAGCGGTGGCAGGGCTCGGCGTCGACCGGCACGAAATCGCGGTGCTGCTCCCACACCAGGAGGGTGCGCTCGGCGCCGAGCACGTACTGCTGCCACCACACCTGCCGCAGGTAGCCGCGGGGGATCGAGCGCCACGGCGAGCTTGTCGTCTTGATCTCCGCCAGTTCGAGACGGGCGGATGTCACGGCGATCCCGTCTGGGGTGGCGAGGTGCACTCGGCTCGCCTCGGCGTGGAACAGTGCATCGCTCGGGGCGATGCCGAAGTTCGCCTGCACCCACGCGGCGATCTCTGGCTCTCGGCGGCGGCCGTGGTCCGTGAAGGGGTTGCCCGAGAAACGTGACCCGTGCCACTTGTCGTCGACGACTGCGCGCACCGAGCGCTCGGTCGCGAGCTTCGCGACATCCGTTGCGGTGATTCCGCGGCTACGGGCTCGAAGCCAGGCGACGCGGTCGCTCGAGCGGGCGAGGATGCGGGTGGTGTGCGGGGGTGCCGTGACTGCGGCGGGGGCCGGCTCGTCCCAGAGGGGGAGCATGGGCTGGGCGGTCGTCACCCCTCCATTGTCACGGATGCCTGCGACCTTCGCTCCCTACAGCGCGGTGTTTTCTGCTCAATGCGCCGCCTGAGAACGGCGCGTTGAGCAGAAAACACCGCGCTGTTGCGGTCTGCCTGCTTCCGTCATCGAGCCCGGGCTAGCCGTAGAGCCGAGCGCTCCCGATAGAGAGCCCACAGTCCGCTCATAGGAACCTCATAGCTCAGTGGAGATGATGGAACCATGCCTGAATCCCCACAGCCGCTCCAGCACGCCGATGGTTCTCCCGTGCGCGCCGTCGTCGTCGACGATGAGTCGACCCTTGCCGATCTCGTGACGATGGCCCTGCGCTACGAAGGGTGGGATGTGCGTTCGGCGGCAGATGGAGCCTCGGCGATCAAGCTCATCCGCGAGTTCGATCCCGACGTCGTCGTGCTCGACATCATGTTGCCCGATCTGGACGGTATCGAGGTGCTTCGGCGCACGAGGGCGAACGGCAACGACGTTCCCATCCTCTTCCTCACGGCGAAGGACGCCCTCGACGAGCGGATCGCTGGTCTCACGGCGGGCGGCGACGACTACGTCACCAAGCCGTTCAGTCTCGAGGAGGTCATCGCGCGACTCCGGGGGCTCATCCGGCGCTCGGCGCGACTCATCCCGAGCGCGGCCGACCCGATCCTGCGCGTCGGCGACCTCATGCTCAACGAGCTCAGCTATGAGGTGCGTCGAGGCGACCGCGCGATCGAGCTGACGGCGACCGAGTTCGAGCTCCTCCGCTTTCTCATGCGCAATCCCCGCACCGTCATGAGCAAGGCGCAGATCCTCGACCGGGTGTGGAACTACGATTTCGGCGGCCGCGCGAGCATCGTCGAGATCTACATCTCCTACCTGCGCAAGAAGATCGACGCGGGGGAGGAGCCGATGATCCACACGGTGCGGGGCGTTGGCTACATGATCAAGGCGCCGGAGTGATCGTGCGCCCGTCGACCTGGACACTGCGTCGACGCCTGGTCCTCGGCATCCTCGGCCTTCTCGCCGCGGCCAGCGTCATCGTCGGACTCGTGAGTGTGCTCGCCCTGCGGGGTTTCCTCATGGATCGACTGGATGCGCAACTCGCCTCGGCGACCGGTCGCACGCAGCTCGCGACGAACGGGCAGATGGGTGATGCCCCGGCTCCGGACGTTCCGGGGGGCGGTTTCGCGACACTGCGGTTCGGCGTGCAGGGGCCCTACACCGTGACGGGTGTCGTCGTGGGCGAGGCAGCGCGCGCCGGTGTCGTGACGGAGAGCGGCGACATCCAGTTCCTCGATGAGGAACGTTCGAACGCCCTGCTGGCGGTGCCCAGCACAGGTGAGCCGGTCACGGTCGACCTGGGCGGTGAGCTGGGCGAGTATCGCGCAGCGGGCGACGAGCTGCCCGGTGGGGTCGTCGTGGTCACGGCGCTGCCGCTCTCGGATGTCGACGACACGGTGAGCCAGCTCGTCTGGGTCGTCATCGCGGTCGCCCTGGCCGTGCTGGCGGCCGCCGCCCTCGCGGGTCGCGCGGTCGTACGGCTCGCCCTGCGTCCCCTCGAACGGGTCGCTGCCACCGCCTCCGCTGTCGCCGACCTGCCGCTCGCACGCGGCGAGGTCGACCTTGCCCACCGGGTCGGTGCCGCAGACGCCGACCCCGCGACGGAGGTCGGTCGGGTGGGCGCCGCCTTCAACCGGATGCTCGACCACGTCGCATCCGCGTTGGCAGCCCGTCAGGAGAGCGAGAACAAGGTGCGTCGTTTCGTCGCGGATGCGAGCCACGAGCTGCGGACGCCGCTCGCGTCGATCCGGGGGTACGCGGAGCTCACCCGGCGCGCGGGACACGATCTGCCGGACGACGTCGTGCATTCGCTCGGCCGCGTGGAGTCGGAGGCGGTGCGGATGACCTCCCTGGTGGAGGATCTGCTGCTGCTCGCCCGGCTCGACGAGGGACGCGATCTGGAGCGGCGCGAGGTCGACCTCTCCCGTCTGCTGATCGACGCCGTGAGCGACGCGACGGTCGCGGGGCCTGATCACGTGTGGTCGCTGGACCTCCCCGAGGAACCCGTGGCGGTGACGGGTGACGACGGGCGGCTTCGGCAGGTCGTCGCGAACCTGCTCGCCAATGCGCGCACCCACACGCCCGCCGGCACCGAGGTCACGGTCGGGCTCGCGGTGGAGTCTGACGCCGCCGTCATCACGGTCGCGGACGACGGGCCGGGCATCGCAGAGGACCTCGCGCCGCGACTCTTCGAGAGGTTTGCCCGCGGTGATTCCTCCAGGTCGCGCACGGCCGGCAGCACGGGGCTCGGCCTCGCGATCGTGCGGGCGGTCGTGGAGGGGCACGGGGGCACGGTCGTGGTCGAGAGCGTGCCGGGTTCGACCGTCTTCACGGTGCGCCTGCCCCGGGAGTGAGCCCGACGACGTGCGAGAATTGGGGCACCCGAACCGAGCGAAGGACCCGACGTGCTCAAGGCCCCTTGGCGTGGGCTCCCCCGTATCGCCCGCGTCATCCTCATGCTCTCCTTCGTCATGCCTGCGGGGCTGGAGCTCGCCCCCGCTGGGGTTCCCGAGCAGGTCGTGACGTACTTCGAGCGCGACCTCGTGCCGCAGCTCACCGAGCTCTACGCCCCCGGCGGCGACGGTGAGTCGGGCATCCGCTTCGATGACTCGGCCGAGGTCGGGCCGATCGTGCGACTTCACTCGTGGACGAGCGATTTCGTGACGGATGCCACGGCGGAACCGCCAGTCGAACTCAGCAACCAGTGGGTGGCGCCCGTGCTGGTCGGCGGCGCGAGTGTGGGCACGGCACTCGTGTGGATCAATCCGGGCGATGGTCGTCCCGAGCTGGCCGAGTTCTTCCCCGGTGCGGGGCTCGCCGCCGCCCTCGACGCCCTGCCCGCCGACGCGCAGCTCGTGCGTCATGCCGAGACGGAGTCGTGGTTCCTCGTCTCAGGGGGAGTGGCGCATCCCGTGCTGCCGGGCACGACCGGGCTCACGGAGCCGGTGCCCCTCGCTTCCGTGCCGCCCGCGCTGGTTCCTGCCGCAGGGGCGACGGGCGGGCCGGCCGCCGCGACTCTCATCCCGGCGGCCGTGCTCGTGCTGGCGCTCCTCGTGATCGGGGGCGTCGTGCTCCGTCCGCGTCGGCAGGCGAATGCTACGGCTTCAGCACGACCTTGATACAGCCGTCCTCCTTCTTCTGGAACGTCTCGTAGAGGGCCGGCGCCTCCTCGAGCGGCACGGTGTGGGTCGCGAGGTCCATGACGCCGAGCGGGTCCTCCGGGTCCTCCACGAGTGGGAGGAGGGTGGGCACCCAACGATGCACATTGCACTGCCCCATCCGAATGGTGACCTGCTTGTCGAAGAGGGTCTTCATGGGCAGGATGTCGGCGTCGCCGGCGTATACGCCGCTGAGGGAGACGGTGCCGCCGCGGCGCACAACGTCGAAGGCGAGGTAGAGGGCCGCGGTGCGGTCCATGCCCATCTTGTCCATCATGGGGCGGCCGATCGCGTCGGGCAGGAGCGTGACAGCCTGCTGCACGACGCCGATCGCGGTGCTGCCGTGCGCCTCCATGCCGACGGCGTCGATGACGCTGTCGGGCCCGCGGCCGAGCGTGCGCTCGCGCAGCTCCGCCGTGATCGTGTCGGTGAGGTCGAAGGTCTGCACGCCGTGGCGCTCCGCGAGGGCGCGCCGCTCGGGCACGGGGTCCACCGCGAGCACCTCGTAGCCGCGGTACTTCGCGACGCGGGCGGCGAACTGACCGACGGGGCCGAGCCCCAGCACGACGACCGTGCCGCCCTCAGGCACCTGCGCGTACTCGACCCCCTGCCACGCGGTCGGCAGGATGTCCGTGAGATAGAGGTAGCGCTCATCGGGCAGGTCGCGTCCCACGACGATCGCGTTGGAGTCGGCGAGCTCGACCCTGAGCTTTTCGGCCTGACCGCCCGGCACCTGCCCGTAGAGCTTGGTGTATCCGTAGAGTCGCGCCCCCGTCTCATGCTCACGAACCTGCGTCGTCTCGCACTGCGTCGTCAGGCCGAGGGCGCACATGTGGCACACGCCGCACGCGATGGGGAAGGGGATGATGACACGGTCGCCCACCGAGATGCGGGTGACCTCGGAACCGACCTCGATGACCTCGCCCATCGTCTCGTGGCCGAGGATGTCGCCCTTGTCGATGAAGGCACCGAAGAGCTCGTAGAGGTGCAGGTCGGAGCCACAGATGGCGGCAGAGGTCACACGGATGATCGCGTCGGTGGGTTCGACGATGCGCGGGTCGGGCACCTCCTCGACGCTCACGTTCCTCTTGCCCTGATAGGTCAGTGCCTTCATCACGTCCTCCTCTTCGCAGGGCACGGATGCCCGTGGTCGCGGTCACCGTACCCACGACTTGCTGGCAGGCGGGTGTGCATCCCACGACTGAGCATTTGCCTCCCGTCGCGCATTCGCCTATCCTTGTCGGAGCCAAAGACCGCTGGTCATCCGCGCGTGCGCGCACGGATCTAAAACCCGCTCTCGAGCCATTCGCTCTGGAAAAGGGGCCCGCGCAGGTGTGTGAAGTCTGATATCGGAAGCCTGAGGTTTCCGCTCTCCAGCTCCGTGCGCTTGCGCCGGAGCTTTTTTCGTGGGCCCGTGGTCTGGTCCAGTGCCTCTGGGCGCTGTGTGCATCACCGCACGACAATGCACCATCGAAATTTGAGGAGCCACATGGCGAACAAGGAAGCTTCGGTCGCCGAGCTCACGGATCTCTTCCGTGACTCGACCGCCGTACTGCTCACCGAGTACCGCGGGCTCACGGTCGCGCAGCTCAAGCAGCTGCGCAGAAGCATCCGTGAGGACGCGTCTTACGCCGTGGTGAAGAACACGCTGACCAAGATCGCCGCGAACCAGGCAGGCATCTCGTCCTTCGATGACGAGCTGACCGGCCCCTCGGCGATCGCTTTCGTACACGGTGACCCGGTCGCCGTCGCGAAGGGTCTGCGCGACTTCGCCAAGGCGAACCCTCAGCTGGTCATCAAGGGGGGTTACTTCGACGGTAACCCGCTGAGTGCCGCCGAGGTCACCAAGCTGGCCGAACTCGAGTCGCGGGAGGTGCTGCTGGGCAAGCTCGCCGGCGCCTTCAAGGCTTCGCTGTTCGGTGCCGCCTACATGTTCAACGCGCCTCTCGCGCAGGCGGTTCGCACCGTCGACGCGCTGCGCGACAAGCAGGAGTCCGCGAGCTAGTCACCCTCTGGGGTGCTGGCGACACGGCTATCAGAAGTACACACAAGGAGAAAAACAATGGCAAAGCTTTCCAGCGACGAGCTGATCGAGGCCTTCAAGGAGCTCACGCTCATCGAGCTCAGCGACTTCGTGAAGAAGTTCGAGGAGGTCTTCGAGGTCACGGCTGCTGCCCCCGTCGCGGTTGCGGCTGCGGGCGGTGCCGCGGGTGGCGCGGGTGCGCCGGCCGAGGCTGAGGAGGAGAAGGACTCGTACGACGTCGTCCTCACGGCCGCCGGTGACAAGAAGATCCAGGTCATCAAGGAGGTGCGTGCGCTCACGAGCCTCGGCCTTGGTGAGGCGAAGGCCGTCGTCGACGGTGCTCCCGCCAACGTCCTCGAGGGCGTCAACAAGGAGACCGCCGAGAAGGCGAAGGCGCAGCTTGAAGAGGCCGGCGCCACCGTCGAGCTCAAGTAGTCTCGCGCGCGGGATCCCCGCGCACACATGAGGAACGCCCTCGGTCATCGACCGGGGGCGTTCTTTCGTCTCGGGGGTGGTTGCTGGCCGCGTCAGCTCTCCGCGGCGAAGCGCCGACGCAGGCGGGTCGTGACGACGATGCCGCCGCTTGCGAGCAGGAGAGCCGCGAAGGCGGCGAGGGCCGCGAGCTCGCCCGGCCCCGTGACGGGAAGCGTCGGTAGCTGCTGGGCGGGAGCGGTCTCCTCATCGTCGAGCGGGAGGGTGGGCAGCACGCCTCCGCCGGCGACGCAGGGGACGACATCCGCGAGGTCAACCGTTTCGGCCTCGACGCTGCCGCCGGGTTCGAGCCGGAGGACTGCGGCGTAGCTCGCGGGGGCCTCGAGGTTCTCGAAGATGACCTCGTCCTCCGTCACGCCCGTGATCGACCGGGTGGCGACGGGCTGGCCGTCGGCGTCGAGCAGCACCACCTCATACTCCTCGCCTGCGTCGAGTCCCGAGACGGAGACCGACACGGTGGGGGTCGAGACATCGCTCGAGCAGTCGACGGGCGTGATGACGAGTCGCGGCGTGGAGACGGGGGGCAGCGGCTCCTCGGGTTCGACGGGGGGCTCGGGCTCGACGGGCGGGGCCGCGGGGGCGCAGTCGAGCGCGGTCACGGTCGAGGAGAGGGCCGTGGTGCTGCCTGTTGCTTCGACTTCGGCCCTATAGTCGCCGGGGGCGAGGTCGGGGAAGGCTGCGGAGGCGCTGCCCGAGGGGGCTGTACCCTGCGCCGTCGCGACGACGGTGGAGCCTGAGAAGAGGCGGATCGTGTACGCCGCGCCGTTCGGCAGCCCCGTGACGGTCGCGGTCATATCGGTGGTCGAACTGTCCGCATACTCGCACGCGGCAGCGACGAGATTGATCTCGGGCGTCACGGGCGGCTGGGGTGCGGGTCGTTCACAGTCGCCCTTGAAGTCGTAGGGGCTGATGTAGGCGGAGCGGGGGCGGTCGGTGACATTGCCCTTGGCCCAGTGGCCCACGACCGTGAGCGTCTTGCCGATGGGCCTGTCGACCGTCTCGGTGACCGTGAGTGTCTCCCCGGCACCGATCTTGGTGCCGACAGGCACGATGTCCTGGTTCGACTCGATGATCGTCTCGCTCTTGTACTGCTCGGAGTTGGTGATCGTCCACGTGATGGTCCACGTGTAGTCGATGCACGCGGCGGAGACCCGGACGGTGTTGTGGTGGGCGAGGGCTGCGCCGGCGGGGGAGAGCACGGCGAGACCGGCGGCGGCGAGAAGGGTTGCGAGGGCAAGCGCGAAGGCACGCCGAAGTCGCATGAATTCGGGTTTCATGGTCGTTCCTATTCGGGGTAATAGCGAACCACCCTGCGGCACGGGGGATGCCGACTGTCGGGAGAGGCGGGACGCAGTTCACATGAAACCACCCAAACGGGGGGTATGTAAAGCGCATGTGGAGAACTGCGGCGACGCGAATGCCCGTGGTGCCGACATCCGCTCATCTGCGCGTTGTCGACCGCAAACGCTTGCATAGCCGCGATCGCTGACGTAGCGTCACAATGAGTACCCCTGGATGGGGGTGCGCCGCGGTTCGCGCGTGCACACATCCCAGCACCTGCGACCTCAACGAGGAGGAATCGAATGTTCACAGCACTTCGTCATCGCGGACTCGCCGCGGTGGCCGTGGCCGGCGCGGCCGGCCTTGTCCTCGCCGGATGCTCTGGAGGCGACGGGGGAGGCGGCGGCGACGTCGACTGCTCCGACTACGAGCAGTACGGCACCTTCGAAGACGCGAGCGTCGAGGTCTACGCCACCATCATCGACGTCGAGGCCGACCAGCTGGTCGAGTCGTGGATGGACTTCGAGGACTGCACCGGCATCACGATCGACTACGTCGGCACGCAGGAGGCCGAGACCCAGATCAACGTGCGCGTCGCGGCGGGCGACGCCCCCGACATCATGATCGTCCCGCAGCCCGGACTCCTGCAGCGACTCATCGGCGATGGGGCCGTCGTGCCCGCCTCCGCCGAGGTCGAGGCCAACGTCGACGAGTTCTGGTCGGAGTCGTGGAAGGGCTACGGCTCGGTCGACGGCGAGTTCTACGCGGCACCCCTCATGGCGAGCGTCAAGGGTTACATCTGGTACTCCCCGGCCGACTTCGAGGAGAACGGCTACGAGGTGCCGGAGACCTGGGACGAGCTCATGGACCTCACGGAGGAGATGGCTGAGAACACGACGGCCACCTACCGCCCCTGGTGCGTGGGCTTCGGCTCGGGCGACGCAACCGGATGGCCGGGCACAGACTGGATCGAGGACCTCGTGCTGCGTATGCACGGCCCCGAGGCATACGACCAGTGGGTTGCGGGCGAGCTGGAGTTCTCCTCGCCCGAGATCCAGGAGGCCTTCGACGCGGCGGGAGAGATCCTGCGCAACCCTGACTACGTCAACGGTGGCTTCGGTGGCGTCGAGTCGATCAACTCGACGACATTCCAGGACGCGGGCCTTGCGATCCTCGACGGCAACTGCTCCCTGCACCACCAGGCCTCCTTCTACGAGGCCCAGTGGGGCGAGGATGTCGAGGTGGCCGAGGACGGCGACGTGTGGGCCTTCCTGACCCCCAAGGTCGACCCGGATGCCGGTGACTCGGTGACGGGCGGCGGCGAGTTCGTCGCGGCGTTCAACGACGACCCCGCGACGGATGCCGTGCAGCAGTTCCTCTCGAGCGACACGTGGGCGAACATCCGCGTCGGTCTCGGCGGTGTCATCAGTGCCAACAACGGCGTCGACCCCTCCGTCGCCGGCAGCGAGATCGGCGCCCAGTCGATGGAGATCCTGCAGGGCGAGGACACCGTCTTCCGCTTCGACGGCTCCGACCTCATGCCCGCCGCCGTGGGCACGAGCTCCTTCTGGGAGGGGATGGTCAACTGGATCGGTGGCGACAGCACCGAGGCGGTCACCTCGCGCATCGACGCGAGCTTCCCCTGATAGTGCGGTGACACGAGGTCGTCGGCCCGCGGAATCGATCCCCGCGGGCCGGCGGCCCCCGCACACCCTGTTCTGCGGCGCCGCGACCCGATAGAGCGCGGCGCCCACCGAGACGAGGAGCAAGTCATGGGCGCAGGTCCCGTGGGAGCGCAGCTCGCCGAGTTCGTACACGCCGTTCTCCCGGCGGCACGACGCGGCGATTTCTGGGGTCCAACCTTCGAGAAGTTCGGCGTGCTGATCATCGGCGTCGCGGCATTCGCGGCCGTCATCGGCCTTGTTCTCTTCTTCGCCGATCGCACGCCGAAGAGAATCCGCGACGTCGTGCAGCTCACGGTCTTCGTGGCGCCGGCGCTGCTCCTCTTGCTGATCGGTCTCGTCTATCCCGCCGTACAGACCATTTACCTCGCCTTCACCGACCGCCAGGGCGAGTGGGTCGGCATCGACAACTTCGTGTGGATGTTCACGCAGCAGGAGATCCTGCGCGTGCTCGGCAACACGCTCGTCTGGGTGCTCCTCGTGCCCGCCCTCTCGACCGCGATCGGACTCGCCTACGCCGTCTTCATCGACAAGTCAGCGGGCGAGAAGGTACTCAAGTCGCTCGTCTTCCTCCCCATGGCGATCTCCTTTGTCGGGGCAGGCATCATCTGGCGCTTCATGTACGAGTACCGGGCGGAGGGCTACGAGCAGATCGGCCTGCTCAACCAGATCATCGTCTGGTTCGGCGGGGAGCCCCACCAGTTCCTCATCGAGTCGCCCTGGAACACCTTCTTTCTCATCCTCGTCATGATCTGGATCCAGACCGGTTTCGCGATGGTGCTGCTCTCGGCCGCCATCAAGGCGGTGCCCGCCGAGATCATCGAGGCCTCCCGTCTCGACGGCGCGAACGCGTGGCAGCAGTTCTGGAACGTCACGGTTCCGGGCATCCGCAGCACCCTCGTGGTCGTCGTGACGACCATCACGATCGCAACCCTCAAGGTCTTCGACATCGTCCGCACCATGACAGGTGGCAACTACGGCACGAGCGTGGTCGCCAACGAGATGTACACGCAGGCCTTCAACCGCGCCGAATGGGGCCAGGGCGCCGCGCTCGCGGTCGTGCTGTTCATCATGGTGCTGCCGATCATCATCTACAACGTGCGAGTCATGCGAAAGCAGAGGGAGATCCGATGAGCACCACGAGCGCCCCCTCCGAAGCGGTCCTCGACTCGCCGCTCAACTCCAAGCGCCGGCAGCGGCGGCGGCGTCCCGACGGGGCGGCCGACCGGGCCAAGAAGACCCTCACCTCGAAGTGGGCGACGGCGGGCGCGATCATCATCGCGGTGCTGTGGACCATCCCCACGGCGGGCCTCTTCATCACCTCCTTCCGTCCGGAGGAGGAGATCGAGGGCTCCGGTTGGTGGACGATCTTCAGCAACTGGGGCTTCACCTTCGACAACTACATCGAGGTCCTCACGACGACGGGCGCGTCATCAGCGAACCTGGGGTCGTATTTCATCAACTCGATCGTCGTCGCGATCCCCGCCACGCTCTTCCCGCTCGTGCTGGCGTCACTCGCGGCCTACGCCTTCGCGTGGATCAAGTTCCGCTTCAGCGCCGCGATCTTCATCGGGGTCTTCGCGCTGCAGATCGTGCCACTGCAGATGGCCCTCATCCCGCTCCTGCAGATCTTCTCGGGCGTGCTCGGCATCAGCGGCACCTTCCCGGCGGTGTGGATCGCGCACACGATCTTCGGCCTGCCGCTCGCGATCTTCCTGCTGCACAACTTCATCGCCGAGATCCCGCGCGACGTGATCGAGGCGGCCCGGGTCGACGGGGCCAACCACTTCCAGACCTTCTTCCGCATCGTGTTGCCGCTCGCGATGCCCGCGCTCGCGAGCTTCGCGATTTTCCAGTTCCTGTGGGTCTGGAACGACCTGCTGGTCGCCCTCGTCTTCTCCGGTGGCGGTGTGGATGTCGCGCCTCTGACGCAGCGGCTCGCTGAGCTTTCCGGCAACTACGGTCGCAATGTGCACCGGCTCCCCGCCGCCGCATTCATCTCGATCATCGTGCCCCTCATCGTGTTCTTCAGCCTGCAGCGATACTTCGTGCGAGGGCTCCTGGCGGGCTCGACGAAGGGCTGACGCAGACCCGCCGCCGGCGGGTGGAATACCGCGGCCCCGGCACCGGTTAGTGTGTGCTGATGAGCGCAGGCGGGCACCCACCCCAGGTGGGACGGTTCGGGAAGCAGCGCACCCGGATCTCGAGCGCCGACCCCGAGGCGCAACGCCGCGAAAACGCCGAGGCGCCGCACATCCCGCACCTGCTTCGGCGCATCGGTGAACTCTTCGCCCCGCACCGGCGCACCCTTACGCTGACGATCGCGCTCGTGCTGCTGGGAGCCGGCATCAGTGTCGTCCCGCCCCTGCTGACGCAGGAGGCGTTCGACCGTGGGCTCTTCCCCGAGGAGGGCGGCCCCAACGTGCCGGTGCTCCTCGAACTCGTCGGCATCATGATCGCCCTGTGGGTGGCATCCGCAGCTCTCGGCGTGTGGCAGACGTGGCTTACCGCATCCGTCGGCAACCGGGTCATGGGCGAGCTGCGCATCCGCCTCTTCGAGCACCTGCAGCGCATGGAGCTCGGCTTCTTCACCCGCACGAGGACCGGGGCCATCCAGTCACGACTGCAGAACGACGTCGGCGGCGTCGCTGGCGTACTCAGCAACACGGTCTCAAGCGTCATCGGCAACACCGTCACGGTCGTCGCCGCCGTCATCGCGATGCTGTTGCTCAGCTGGCAGATGACGGTCGTGACCCTCCTGATCATGCCCGCGCTCGTGCTCGCGCAGCGGCGCATCGGCATCATCCGCGCCCGCATCGCCGCCGCGACCCAGGAGTCGCTGAGCAACCTGACCGCCATTACGCAGGAGGCACTCAGCGTGAGCGGCATCCTGCTCTCCAAGAGCTTCACGCGGCAGGGTGCTGAGGTCGAGCGCTACACCGACGAGAACCATCGCCAGATCGACCTGCAGGTGCGGCAGACCATGAGCGGGCAGTGGTTCTTCGCGACCGTGCAGGTGTTCCTCTCCATCATCCCCGCCATCATCTACCTCGTCGCGGCGTGGCTCATCTTGCGCGACGTGCCCGTGACTGCGGGCACGGTCGTCGCCTTCACAACCGTGCAGGCGCGCCTCATGTGGCCGCTCATGGGTCTGCTGCGTGTCGCCCTCGACCTGCAGACCTCCTCCGCGCTCTTCGCCCGCATCTTCGAGTACCTCGACCTCACGCCCTCCATCTCCGACAGTCCAGACGCGCGCCCGGTGCCCGCCGAGCAGCTGGGGCGCATCGACTTCGAGGGGGTGAGTTTCCGCTATCCGGGGGCGACGGATGCGGCACCCGCGACCCTCAACGACGTCAGCTTCACAATCGAGCCGGGGCAGTATGCGGCGTTCGTCGGACCCTCGGGGGCGGGCAAGACGACCGTGTCCTACCTGGTGCCGCGCCTTTATGAGGCGAGCGAAGGAACCGTGCGCTTCGCGGGCGTCGACGTGCGCGACCTGCAGGGCGAAGATCTCATGCGGCACATCGGCATCGTGAGCCAGGAGACCTATCTCTTCCACGCGACGATCGCCGAGAACCTGCGCTACGCCAAACCGGATGCCACGTCACAGGAACTCGAGGAGGCGGCCCGCAAGGCGCACATCCACGAGACCATCATGTCGTTCCCCGACGGTTACGAGACGGTCGTGGGGGAGCGCGGCTACCGGCTGAGCGGCGGCGAGAAGCAGCGCGTCGCGATCGCACGGGTGCTGCTCAAGGACCCCGCCGTGCTGATCCTCGACGAGGCGACGAGTGCCCTCGACAGCGTCTCGGAGCGGCTCGTGCAGGCGGCGCTCGACGAGGCCGCGAGCGGACGCACGACCATCGCGATCGCCCACCGGCTCTCCACCGTCGCGGCGGCCGACGTCATCCTCGTCGTCGAGCGCGGCCGGGTCGTCGAGCGGGGCCGCCACGAGGACCTGCTGGCCCTGGACGGGCTGTATGCGCGGCTGTACCGCCGGCAGGCGGCGACCGCGTAGCATCCGCCCCCCGTCTGGGGGCTCCCCGCAGGCGCCGGCGAGGCGCCATCATGAGGGCAGGGAAGCGCCCGAACGCCTCCCGGTGGTCCAGACAACAGCAGTACCCGAACCCGAACCCCGAGCCCGAGCGCCACCCGAAAAGGCGCGAAGGCAACGCTTACCCGAAACGAGCACAGTCATGTCTGTCGCCACCCTGCAGCCGACCTATTCAGCCGTCCCCGCCGCGCCCGCGCCCACGCTTGAGTGCCCCTCGTGTGGCTCGTCGATGGCGCTCACGCCGAACCCCTACTTCGGTACGGGCCTCGCGCAGCACCGGACGCTCGCCCTGTGCAACGGATGCCACCACATCGCGTTCGTCGCCGAGGCCGAGCAGCCGCAGCCCGAGCCGGGCGTCGCGAAGCGCATGCTTTCGCTGTTCTCGCGCCGCTGAGCAGCGCGGGCGCTTAGCTATGCGCCGAGACTGCACAAACGGGCCACTCCCCGAGAGGAATGGCCCGCGTGTGCAGTCTCGTGAACCTGATCGTCAGCGGCGCTCGGCCAGAAGCTCCTCCATGAGGGCGATCTCCTTCTCCTGCACCGCGACGAGGCCGCTCGCGAGTTGCCGCACGACACGGTTGTCGCTGCGGTCGAGCACCGCCTGCGCCATCTCGACGCCACCCTCGTGGTGCGCGATCATGAGCTCAAGGTAGTAGGCCTCCGCCTCGACGCCCGTGAGGGATTCGAGCTCGGCCATCTGCTCGGCGGTCGCGAGTCCCGGCATGAGCTCGCCCGGCGCGTGGGCGGTGTCGCCCTCGCCGTGATCGTGCCCGGCTCCGTCGAGCGTGGGCCGAGACATCCACGTCATGGAGGGCTCGGATGCCGCCTGGGGAAGCCCCCACACCTCAAGCCACCCGAACATCTGGCCGGCCTGCTGCTGCTGGGCGGTCGCGATGTCGTAGGCGAGTGTCGCGATCTCGCGGTCCTCGGTGTTCTCGCGCACGATGAACGACATCCGCACGGCCTGATTGTGGTGCACCTGCATGTCCCTCGCGAAGCCAGCCTCGGCGCTCGTCGTCGAGGGTGTGCTCTCGCTGGGTGCGGCGAAGTACCCCACCCCGAAGGCGAGCGCGGCGAGCAGCGCTCCGCCCAGGATGATCGCGACGATGAGCCTCGTCGACATCCGTGGCGGGGCAGCGTCAGGCGAGCTTGCCGGGTCCATCGATCGCCCCGTCGCAGCGCGCGCCGGGCTCGGGCACGTCGCCGGACTGCCAGTACTTCTCGATGAAGTCACCCAGTCGCTCGTCATCGACGCCGTCGAGCATGACCTGGGCACCCCAGGCGGAGGCCACGACGGGTGCCTCGAGGCCTTCGATGGGGGAGAGGATGATGTAGCTGCCGGGGAGCGAGTCGCGCAGCGTCTCGAGATCGTCGCCCGCAACATCCTCGGGGTTGTAGGTGACCCAGACGGCGCCGTGCTCGAGCGCGTGGACCGCGTTCTCCTCCGTCTGCGGCTCCTCATAGATGCCGCAGTTGAGCCAGTACTGGTTGTGGCTGCCGCCTGCGGGAGGGGTCATCCCGTAGAGCGCCTCATAGTCGACATCCTCATTCGTGTGCGTATAGTCGATGTCGCTCCACGTCTCGAGCCCGGCAATGTCGATCGACTCTGGGTCCCGGGCGGGCGTGCTGCTCGTCACGACGATCGTCACGATGAGGGCGACCACGGCGACGGCCGCCACCGAGCTGAGGGAAATGGCGATGATGCGGTTGCGCTTGGCGCGGGCCTGCTGCTTCTTGAAGGCCTCGACCTTGGCGAGCCGGCGCTGTTCGCGCTCCTGCTTGACGGTCAGCTTTTTGGCTGCGGGAGGAACGGGGGCCTCCCCGCCAGGGTTCTTCGGGTCGCGTGGTGACACGGCTGTGGTCCTGTCGGTCGATCGGCAGTGGAGGGCCATGGTGCGGTGGCCCAAGGACGAGCTTAACGAGGCATCCCTAGGGAGAACGTGTGTGTGGCACCGTAATTCCGTGCCGCTCGGCCCCCGTCCGGGGTGCAAGCCCGGGGCAACATCCGGATGCCGCTGGTAGATTGGCTCAACCATGAAGTATGCAGACACCGTCCTCGATCTGGTCGGGAACACTCCCCTCGTCAAGCTCAACAGGGTCACGGAGGGGATTTCCGCGACGGTGCTCGTCAAGGTCGAGTACCTCAACCCCGGAGGCTCGTCGAAGGACCGCATCGCCGCCAAGATCATCGACGCGGCGGAGGAGTCCGGCGACCTGAAGCCCGGCGGCACGATCGTCGAACCGACTTCGGGCAACACGGGGGTGGGGCTCGCGCTGGTCGCGCAGCAGCGCGGCTATCGCTGCGTCTTCGTCTGCCCCGACAAGGTGGGAGAGGACAAGCGCAATGTGCTGAGGGCATACGGCGCCGAGGTCGTCGTGACCCCCACTGCAGTAGCTCCCGACAGCCCCGAGTCCTACTACTCGGTGTCGGACCGGCTCGCGCGGGAGATCCCCGGGGCCTTCAAGCCCAACCAGTACCAGAACCTCAACGGGCCCCTCAGCCACTACGAGACGACCGGCCCCGAGATCTGGCGCGACACGGAGGGCCGCGTGACGGCCTTTGTGGCGGGGGTCGGCACGGGCGGAACCATCAGCGGCACGGGCAAGTACCTCAAGGAGGTCTCCGACGGCGCCGTGCGCGTCATCGGCTCCGACCCCGAGGGCTCCGTCTACTCGGGGGGCACGGGGCGCCCCTATCTCGTCGAGGGTGTGGGTGAGGATTTCTGGCCGGGCGCCTACGACCCGAGCGTTGTCGACGACATCATCATGGTGACGGATGCCGACGCCTTCGACATGACCCGGCGCCTCGCCCTCGAGGAGGGCCTGCTGGTGGGCGGGTCGAGCGGCATGGCGGTGGTCTCGGCGCTCGAGGCAGCGAAGTCGATGGGGCCGGATGACGTCGTCGTCGTTCTTCTGCCCGACGGCGGCCGTGGCTATCTCGGCAAGCTGTTCAACGACCATTGGATCAACAGTCACGGGTTCGGTGCGCCGGGTGACGGCAGCGACCGACGCGTGCATGACGTGTTCACGGGCTCTGCGGAGGACCTGCCTCACTTGCGTCTCGAGAACACTGTGCGGGAAGCCGTCAACCTCCTGACCGGTCACACCTACACCGCCCTCCCCGTGCTCTCGGCAGAGCCGCCCGTCGTGCTGGGAGAGGTCGTCGGCAGTGTCTCGGAGAACATCCTCGTCGACGCCCTCCTCACCTCTTCGGCGAGCCTGGAGGACCCGATCTCCAAGATCATGGGTCCGCCGCTCGCCCTGGTCGGCGTGTGCGAGACGCTCGACGAGGTGGAGTCCCGGCTCGTGTCGCAGGGCACCCTCCTCGTGCTCGACAAGGGCAAGCCCGTCGGGCTGCTCGGGCGGCGCAGCCTGCTCGCGCACTTCTCCGTCTGACCACAGATCTCCCGTCCGAAGGGCAGCACCATGAGCGACTTCAGCACCCGCGCCATCCATTCCGGCCAGGACTTCGACCCCGCCACGGGCGCCGTCGTGCCGCCGATCTACATGACCTCGACCTTCGTGCAGGACGGCATCGGCGGGCTCCGGGGCGGCTATGAGTATGCGCGAGCGGCCAACCCCACGCGCGACTCGCTTCAGGAGCTTCTCGCCTCCCTCGAGGGCGGCAGCCACGCCTTCAGCTTCGCCTCCGGCCTCGCGGCCGAGGATGCGCTGCTGCGCGCCGCCCTGAAGCCCGGCGACCACATCCTGATGGGCAATGACGTCTACGGCGGAACGCACCGTCTGGTCAACCGCGTGCACGCCCCGTGGGGCGTGGAGCTCTCGACCGTCGAGATGAGCGACGCGGATGCCGTGCGCGCCGCGATCCGGCCGAACACGCGCATCCTGTGGCTCGAGACGCCGAGCAACCCGCTCATGAAGATCACGGACATCGCGCAACTCGCACAGATGGGTCACGAGGCCGGCGCGATCGTCGTCGTCGACAACACCTTCGCGACCCCCTACCTGCAGCAGCCGCTCGCCCTCGGCGCCGATGTCGTGGTGCACTCCACGACGAAGTATCTCGGCGGGCATTCGGATGTGCTCGGCGGGGCCGTCATCCTGAGCGATGAGGAGCTCGCGGAGAAGGTCGGCTTCGTGCAGTTCGGCGTCGGCGCTGTGTCGTCGCCCATGGAAGCATGGCTTACGGTGCGCGGCATCAAGACGCTCGCGGTGCGGATGGACCGCCACTCCTCCAATGCGCACACGATCGCGGCGACCCTCGAGCACCACGCCGCGATCGAGCGCGTGTTCTACCCGGGCCTTGAGTCGCATCCGGGCCACGAGGTCGCCGCCCGCCAGATGAGCGACTTCGGCGGGATGCTCTCGCTCGCGCTGAAGGGCGGACCGGATGCCGCGAAGAAGGTCGCCGAGGGCACTGAGGTGTTCCAGCTCGCGGAATCCCTCGGCGGGGTCGAGTCGCTCATCGGCTACCCCTCCGAGATGACGCACGCCTCCGTCAAGGGCACTGAGCTCGCGGTGCCGGAGAACGTCATCCGTCTCTCGGTGGGGATCGAGGGCATCGACGACCTGCTGGCGGACATCACAGCAGCGCTCGACCACGTGTAGTGGCTCGCCCCGCTCTGGGGTCGGAGCACCGGGCACGGGGACGTGCATAATGGATGCGTCCCGCAGAATGTGACCGTACACATCACGACAGGCCTGATGCTCCATGGAACCAGAGAAGGTTCGCGCCCCGAATATCCGGGACGTCGCGAGGCTGGCCGGGGTCTCCTATCAGACCGTGTCGCGGGTGCTCAACGACTCGCCCAATATCCGCCCCAGCACTCGGGAGCGCGTGCGGCAGGTCATTGACGAGCTCGGCTATCAGCCGAATCAGGCGGCGCGTGCGCTCGTCACGAATCGCAGCCGCACGATCGGCGTGCTCTCGGGAGACACGGCGCACTACGGGCCCACCACGAGTGTTCACGCGATCGAGGTCGCCGCGCGGCAGTCCGGTTACCGGGTGATGATCACCAACACCGCGAGCGACTACGACTCGATTCGTAGCGGGCTCGACTTCCTGCGCGTGCAGGCGGTCGAGGCGATCGTCATCATCGCGCCGCAGGTGCGGGTCTTCGACGCGATCGCCGACATCGGGCTCACGATTCCCTTCGTGACCCTCGATTCGACGCGGCGCGATACAAGTCACAGCATGTCGGTCGACCAGTTCGCGGGAGGGCGGCTCGCGACCCGGCACCTGATTGATCTCGGACATCGCGAGATCGAGCACATCGCGGGGCCTAGGGACTGGATCGAGGCGGATGCTCGCATGCGGGGTTTCCTGCACGAGATCAACGAGGCCGAGCTCAACACGAGACCGCCCATACTCGGCGACTGGACCGCAGACTTCGGTTACCACGCGGGGAGAGAGATGCTGCGGCATCCGGATTTCTCGGCGGTCTTCTGCGCGAACGACCAGATGGCGCTCGGCCTCATCCACGCCCTCCACGAAGGGGGGATGCGGGTGCCCCAGGATGTGAGCGTCGTCGGCTTCGACGACATTCCCGACGCCGCATACTTTTGGCCACCGCTCACGACTGTGCGCCAGGACTTCGCGGAGATCGGGCGGCGCTCGCTTGCGATCATCCTCGACGAGCTCAGGGGGTCGACGGGCGCGAGCCACGAACAGATCGCGCCTGAGTTGGTGGTGCGTGGTTCTACGGCTCCGGCCTGACGCGGGATGTGGAAGGTCACTTTCGGTGCATCCCGAGGGCATATCGTGCACCTTTTGACCTCTCGCGACAGAGGCAGGGTGGCCGCGGATGCTGCTCGATCACGATTTCCTCTCGGCGTTGACATCGATTGTGGGATTGGGGGTACGATTGCGGCTGATGTGAACGGTCACACGAACGGTCACATTTCCGCGGCGACGCGCAACCCGACGCCGCGATATCCGCCCCCATCGCTTGAGCGATGAAAGGCGAGGCCGATCAGCCCCAGACGAAGGAGTCGCCGCCCGTGAGTGCACCCGAGAGTCGCGCAGCCGAAACGCGTAACGGAGAGCGCTATGTCATCGGGGTCGACTTCGGAACCCTGAGCGGCCGCGCGGTGGTTGTGCGTGTCTCGGACGGCGAGGAGCTGGCGAGCGCGACCCTCGAGTATCCGCACGCGGTCATGGACACGACGCTCGCGGCGACAGGCGAGAAGCTTCCTCCGGAGTGGGCGCTGCAGGTGCCCTCCGACTACGTCGACGTCATCAAGAGTGCCGTGCCCGAGGCCGTCGCGAAGGCGGGCATCGACCCGGCGTCCGTCATCGGAATCGGCACCGATTTCACCGCCTGCACCATGGTGCCGACGATCGCCGACGGCACGCCCCTCAACGAGGTCGAGGGCTTCGAGTCTCGCCCCCACGCCTACGTCAAGCTCTGGAAGCACCACGCCGCCCAGGGGCAGGCCGACCGCATCAACGAGCTCGCTGCCGAGCGCGGTGAGACGTGGCTCGGCCGCTACGGCGGACTCATCTCGAGCGAGTGGGAGTTCGCGAAGGGCCTCCAGCTGCTCGAGGAGGATCCCGAACTCTACGAGCGCATGGAGCACTGGGTCGAGGCGGCCGACTGGATCGTCTGGCAGCTCACGGGTCGCTACGTGCGCAATGCGTGCACGGCCGGCTACAAGGGCATCCTGCAGGATGGCGAGTACCCCAGCCGCGACTTCCTCGCGGCCCTCAACCCCGATTTCGCGGGCTTCGTTGACGAGAAGGTTGCGCACGAGATCGGCCAGCTGGGGGATGCCGCGGGCACTCTGAGTGCGCAGGCGGCCGAGTGGACGGGCCTGCCTGAGGGCATTGCGGTGGCAGTCGGCAACGTCGACGCCCACGTCTGCGCCCCCGCCGCCAAGGCGGTCGATCCCGGCCAGATGCTCGCCATCATGGGCACGAGCACCTGCCACGTCATGAACTCGGATGCCCTCACCGAGGTCCCCGGCATGTGCGGAGTCGTCGACGGCGGCATCCTCAAAGGCCTCTACGGCTATGAGGCTGGGCAGTCGGGTGTCGGCGACATCTTCGCGTGGTACGTGAAGAACCAGGTGCCGGGGGAGTATCACGAGGCGGCGCGCGAGCGCGGGCTGAGCATCCACCAGTATCTGACGGAGCTTTCACAGGACCAGCCGGTCGGCGGGCACGGCCTCGTCGCGCTGGACTGGCACTCGGGAAACCGCTCGGTGCTCGTCGACCACGAGCTGAGCGGCCTCGTGCTCGGCGCGACCCTGACGACGCGCCCCGAGGACGTCTACCGCGCCCTCCTCGAGGCGACGGCCTTCGGAACGCGCAAGATCGTCGAGACCTTCAATGCGAGCGGCGTGCCGGTCACGGAGTTCTTCGTCGCGGGCGGGCTGCTCAAGAACGCCTTCCTCATGCAGACCTACAGCGACGTGCTGCGGATGCCCCTCTCGACGATCGCGAGCGAGCAGGGGCCTGCTCTGGGTTCCGCCATCCATGCGGCCGTCGCGGCGGGCGCCTACCCCGATGTGCGCTCGGCGGGCGAGGCGATGGGACGCGTTCACCGCAACGTCTACACGCCCAACGAGGCGGCGGCAGACGCCTACGACGCCCTCTACGCCGACTACTCCGAGTTGCACGATTACTTCGGTCGCGGTGCCAACGACGTCATGAAGCGGCTCAAGTCGCGGCGCCGCACTGCGCTCTCGGCCCCCACCGACACGGTGGATGCCTCGGAGCGGGAGGTGCACGCATGACGACCTTCAGCCCCGAGATCGAATCGGCCATCGAGGCGGTGCGCGCGGATGTCGCGAGCCTCCACTCGGAGCTCACCCGCTACAACCTCGTGGTGTGGACGGGCGGCAACGTGAGCGGCCGCGTGCCCGGCGCCGAGCTATTCGTCATCAAGCCGAGCGGTGTCGACTACGACGACCTCGCGCCCGAGAACATGATCCTCTGCGACCTCGACGGCAACGTCATCCCTGACACCGCCGGATGCGAGCGGAGCCCCTCGAGCGACACGGCCGCGCACGCCTACGTCTACCGCAACATGCCCGAGGTCGGGGGAGTTGTGCACACCCACTCGACCTACGCGACGGCGTGGGCCGCGCGCGGCGAGTCCATCCCCTGCGTCATCACGGCGATGGCCGACGAGTTCGGCGGCGAGATCCCCGTGGGCCCCTTCGCGATCATCGGCGATGACTCGATCGGCCGCGGCATCGTCGCGACCCTGCAGGGTCACCGTTCGCGCGCCGTGCTCATGCAGAACCACGGCCCCTTCACGATCGGCAAGAACGCCCGCGACGCCGTCAAGGCCGCCGTCATGGTCGAGGATGTCGCGCGCACCGTGCACATCGCCCGCCAGGCCGGCGAGCTCATCCCGATCCCGCAGGAGGCGATCGACTCGCTCTTCGACCGCTACCAGAACGTCTACGGCCAGAAGCCCGAAGGAGCACTGAAGTAATGCCCAAGCTCACCACCTCGCTCGACCACTACGAGGTCTGGTTCGTCACCGGCAGCCAGAACCTCTACGGCGAGGAGACCCTGCAGCAGGTGGCCGAGCAGTCGCGCGCCATCGCGGAGGCGCTGGACGCGGCATCCGAGGTGCCCGTCAAGGTCGTGTGGAAGCCCGTGCTCAAGGAGAGCGACTCGATCCGCCGCCTCGCGCTTGATGTCAACGCGGCCGACAACGTCATCGGCGTCATGGCCTGGATGCACACCTTCAGCCCCGCCAAGATGTGGATCGCGGGCCTCGACGCCCTGCGCAAGCCGCTCCTGCACCTGCACACGCAGGCCAACGTCGAGCTGCCGTGGGGCGAGATCGACTTCGACTTCATGAACCTCAACCAGGCCGCCCACGGCGACCGGGAGTTCGGCTACATCCAGACCCGACTCGGTGTCGCCCGCAAGACGGTCGTCGGCCACGTCAGCAACCCGGATGTCACGGCGCAGGTCGCCACCTGGCAGCGGGCCGCGGCGGGCTGGGCCGCCACCCACACCCTCAAGCTCGCCCGCTTCGGCGACAACATGCGCTACGTCGCCGTCACGGAGGGCGACAAGACCGAGGCGGAGCTGCGCTTCGGGGTGCAGGTCAACACGTGGGGCGTCAACGAGCTCGCGGAGGCGGTGGATGCGGCATCCGCTTCTGACATCGACGCGCTCGTCGCCGAGTACGAGGAGCTGTACAACGTCGTGTCCGAACTGCGCAAGGGCGGCGAGCGGCACGAGTCGCTGCGCGACGGTGCGGCAATCGAGTTGGGCCTGCGCTCCTTCCTTGAGGAGGGCGGCTTCGGCGCCTTCACGACAAGCTTCGAAGACCTGGGCGCGCTCAAGCAACTGCCGGGCCTCGCGGTGCAGCGCCTCATGGCAGAGGGCTACGGCTTCGGCGCGGAGGGCGACTGGAAGACCGCGATCCTCGTGCGCACTGCCAACGTCATGGGAGCGGGCCTCCCGGGCGGCGCCTCCCTGATGGAGGACTACACCTACCACCTCACGCCCGGCGACGAGAAGATTCTCGGCGCCCACATGCTCGAGGTGAGCCCCTCGCTTACGAGCGAGAAGCCGAGCCTCGAGATCCACCCGCTCGGCATCGGCGGCAAGGAGGACCCCGTGCGGCTCGTCTTCACGGCGGACCCCGGCCCCGCCGTCGTTGTCGCCATGAGCGACATGCGCGACCGCTTCAGAATCGTGGCAAATGTCGTCGAGAACGTGGCCCTCGACGAACCTATGCCCAACCTTCCCGTGGGCCGCGCACTGTGGAAGCCCGCGCCCGACTTCGCGACTTCCGCAGCTGCGTGGCTCACGGCCGGGGCCGCCCACCACACGGTCATGACGACCGCCGTGGGTGTCGACGTGTTCCGGGACTTCGCCGAGATGGCGGGCACCGAGCTGCTTGTGATCGACGAGCAGACGACCCTCAGGGACTTCCAGCGTGAGGTGCGCTGGAATGCCGCCTACTATCGCCTCGCGCAAGGCCTCTGAGGCCCGCGCCCAGCACTTGCACCATGACCTCAACCACAACGAAAGGAAACACAGTGAAGACACACAAGTTGCTCACCGGCATTGCCGCCGGAAGCGCGCTCGTTCTCGCGCTGGCTGGATGCTCCGGTGACCGCACTGGCGGCGGCGACGGTGACACCGAGGGCGCCATCGTCGGCGTCTCGATGCCCACCCAGACCTCGGAGCGGTGGATCGCGGATGGCGCGAACGTCGAGGCCGAGCTCGAGGAGCGCGGCTACACGGTCGACCTCCAGTTCGCCAACGACGACATCCCCACGCAGCTGTCGCAGATCGAGAACATGATCTCCGGTGGTGCTGAGGCCCTCATCATCGCGGCGATCGACGGCACCGCCCTGACCGAGGTGCTCGAGCAGGCGGCCTCGCAGGACATCCCCGTGATCTCCTACGACCGCCTCATCCTCGGCTCGGAGAACGTGGACTACTACACGACCTTCGACAACTTCGAGGTTGGGGTGCAGCAGGGCACCTCGCTCCTGACGGGCATGGGCATCCTCGACGAGAACGGCGAGGACACGGGAGCCACCGGCCCCTTCAACGTCGAGCTCTTCGCGGGCAGCCCCGACGACAACAACGCGACCTTCTTCTGGGACGGTGCGATGTCGGTGCTCCAGCCCTACATGGACAGCGGCGTCATCACGGTGCCCTCGGGCCAGACGGCGTTCGACCAGGCGGCCATCCTCCGTTGGGACCCGGCCACCGCGCAGGACCGCATGGATGACCTGCTCACCATCATCGGTGACACCCCCATCCACGGCGTGCTCTCGCCCTACGACGGCCTCTCGATCGGCATCATCTCGGCCCTCACGGCTGGCGGCTACTCCTCAAGCGAGCTGCCCATCGTGACCGGTCAGGACGCCGAGGAGGGCTCGGTCAAGTCCATCATCGCGGGCGAGCAGTACTCCACGATCTTCAAGGACACGCGTCTGCTCGGTGAGCAGGCCGTCGAGATGGTCGACGCCGTTCTCAACGGCGAGGAGCCCGAGGTCAACGACACCGAGACGTACGACAACGGCGAGAAGATCGTGCCGTCGTACCTGCTCGAGTCGCAGATCGTGACCGCCGAGAACTACGAGGAAGTTCTCATCGAGAGCGGCTACTACGAAGAGGGAACCTTCGAGTAGAACTCACTCCCGCTCGGTGGGGCGCAGGCATCTGCGCCCCACCGAGCACCCCCAACCACACCACAAGAAGAAGAGGCAGGGAATGGGCGCAGGCATTCTCGAGATGCGGAGCATCACCAAGACGTTCCCCGGCGTCAAGGCGCTGCAGGACGTCAACCTCTCCGTAGCGCGCGGCGAGGTCCACGCGATCTGCGGAGAGAACGGGGCGGGCAAGTCCACCCTCATGAAGGTCTTGTCGGGCGTCTACCCGCACGGCAGCTACGAGGGCGAGATCCTCTTCGAGGGCAAGCCCGTGAGCTTCCGAGACATCCGCGACAGCGAGAAAAGCGGAATCGTCATCATCCACCAGGAGCTCGCGCTGAGCCCCTACCTCTCGATCGCCGAGAACATCTTCCTCGGCAATGAGATCCAGAGCGGTGGATTCATCGACTGGAACAAGACCAACCTCGAGGCGGCGAAGCTACTCGCCCGGGTCGGGCTGAGCGACAACCCCACGACCAAGATCACCGACATCGGCGTTGGTAAGCAACAGCTCGTGGAGATCGCCAAGGCCCTTTCGAAGCAGGTCAAGCTGCTCATTCTCGACGAGCCCACCGCGGCGCTCAACGACGAGGACTCGGCCCACCTGCTCGACCTGATCAAGCACCTGCAGGGGCAGGGCATCACGTCGATCATCATCAGCCACAAGCTCAACGAGATCAAGGCGATCGCCGACAAGGTCACGATCATCCGTGACGGGCGCGCGATCGAGACGCTCGACATGAAGAGCGACGACATCTCGGAGAACCGCATCATCAAGGGGATGGTGGGCCGCGACCTCGAGCACCGCTACCCCGACCGCACCCCCAAGATCGGCGAGGAGATCTTCCGCGTCGAGGACTGGACCGTGCACCACCCGACCGAGCACGACCGCGTTGTCATCCATGGCGCCAACCTCAACGTGCGCGCGGGCGAGGTCGTCGGCATCGCGGGCCTCATGGGTGCAGGACGCACTGAGCTCGCCATGAGCATCTTCGGCCGCTCCTACGGTTCCGGCATCACCGGCCGCGTCTACATGCACGGCAAAGAGGTGAAGGTCAAGACGGTTTCGGATGCGATCGCCAACGGGATCGCGTATGCCACGGAGGACCGCAAGCGCTACGGCCTCAATCTCATCGAGGACATCAAGCGGAACATCTCGGCGGCGGCCCTCGGCAAGCTCGCCAAGCGTGGTTGGGTCGACGACAACAAGGAGTACCTGGTCGCGAGCGACTACCGCAAGAGCATGAACATCAAGGCGCCCTCCGTGTCTTCCGTCACTGGGCAGCTCTCGGGCGGCAACCAGCAGAAGGTCGTGCTCTCGAAGTGGATGTTCTCCGACCCCGACGTGCTCATCCTCGATGAGCCGACCCGAGGTATCGACGTCGGGGCCAAGTACGAGATCTACACGATCATCAACAGGCTCGCGGCGGAGGGGAAGGCGGTCATCGTGATCTCCTCCGAGCTGCCGGAGCTTCTCGGCATCTCCGACCGCATCTACGCGCTCTCGGAGGGCCACATCACGGGTGAGATGAGCATCGAGGACGCCACACCGGAGGCACTCATGCAGTACATGACAAAAGAAAAGGAAAAGTAGATGAGCGCCCTCAAGGAATCGCTGGGCTTCCTCGCGAGCCGGATGCGCCAGATTGGCATCTTCATCGCGCTGATCGTGATCGTGGTGCTGTTCCAGATCCTCACGGACGGCCGACTGCTCACGGCCGGCAACGTGTCGAACATCATCGTTCAGAACAGCTACATTCTGATCCTCGCGATCGGCATGGTGATGGTCATCATCGCGGGGCACATCGACCTCTCGGTCGGCTCCGTCGCCGCCTTCGTCGGGGCGATGTCGGGCATCATGATTCAACAGTGGGGTGCCCCATGGTGGATCGCGATCATCGCCTCGCTCCTCATCGGCGCGCTCGTCGGCGCTTGGCAGGGCTTCTGGATCGCGTTCGTCGGCATCCCCGCCTTCATCGTGACCCTCGCGGGCATGCTCATCTTCCGCGGTCTCACGCAGATCGTGCTGGGCAACCAGCGCATCACGCCCTTCCCCAACGAGTACCGCCAGCTGGGCGGCGGCTATGTCTTCCCGCAGCTGTTCCCGGCGAGCACCTCGCCCGCCGAGTGGATCACGGTCGGGCTCGGAATCCTTGCGCTGATCATGCTGATCGGCTCGCAGGTCAAGGGGCGGATGTCGCGGGTCAAGCACGGCCTCGAGTCCGAGCCGATCAGCTGGTTCATCGCGAAGCTCGCCTTCACGGCCATCCTCGTGCTCGGCCTCACCTACCTGCTCGGCATCGCGCCCGGCTCGCGCGGCACCCCCATCGTGCTGATCGTGCTCGGCCTCCTCGTGGTCGCCTACACGGCCGTCATGAGCCGCAGCGTCTTCGGCCGCCACATCTACGCGCGCGGCGGCAACCTGCACGCTGCCCAGCTCTCGGGCATCAAGACGCAGAAGGTCGACTTCTACCTCTTCGTCAACATGGGCGTGCTCGCGGCCCTCGCGGGCCTCGTGTTCACGGGTCGCCTCAACTCGGCGGGCCCCGGTGCAGGTAACCTCTTCGAGCTCGACGCCATCGCGGCCGCCTTCATCGGTGGTGCCGCCGTGACGGGCGGTATCGGAACCGTCACGGGTGCCATCACGGGTGGTCTCATCATGGGTGTGCTCAACAACGGCATGTCGCTCATGGGTGTCAGCACCGACTTCCAGCAGTTCATCAAGGGTCTCGTGCTGCTGCTCGCGGTCGCATTCGACGTCTACAACAAGCGCCGCACGGGCGGACGCCGCAGCCAGCCGAAGGCTCCCATGACGGCCTCCACCGCGACGATTTCGACGGAGACGGCGGAAACGGCGGAGGCAGGCAAACCCGACATGCAGAAGGCGAACGCCAAGACGGGGCCCGCCGGCAGTTAGCCCAGCACCCGTCACCCCGCGGATGCCGGTCGCCCCTATGGGTGGCCGGCATCCGTGCATCCGCTAGACTTGTCGGTCTGCCTCTTCGTGCATCGTCGCCCCACCACAGGCAGCTCCTCGGCGCGGCGCTCCCGCGCCTCGTCCAGCAAGGAACCGTGTGAGCCAGACCAACTCCATCCCCGTCATCCTGCCGGGCGACCTCAAGGACCACCGACGCCACCCCGGCGACGCACTCACAGCGCGGCAACGCCTCGTCTACGTGCTCGTGCTCGGCACGCTCACAGCACTCGGCCCCTTCACGATCGACCTCTACCTGCCCGCCTTCCCCTCGCTGGAGGACGATCTCGGTGTCGGGGCCGCGGCCATCCAGCTCACTCTCACGGGCACGACGATCGGCTTCGGCCTCGGGCAGTTGCTCGTCGGCCCCTGGAGTGACCGCGTCGGGCGGCGCCTGCCACTCATCCTCGCGACATCCGTGCACATCCTCGCCAGCATTGGGGCGGCGCTCGCCCCCGACATCACGTGGCTCGCGGTGTTCCGGGTGCTGCAGGGTTTCGGCGCTGCGGCGGGCGGTGTCGTCGCCATGGCGATGGTGCGCGATCTCTTCGGTGGCAAGCGCCTCGTCACGATGCTGTCGCGCCTCGCGCTCGTCAACGGTCTCGCGCCCATCCTCGCCCCCGTCATCGGCTCGCAACTGCTGCTCGTGATGGACTGGCGCGGCATCTTCTGGGTGCTCGCCGGCTACGCCGCGATCGTCGTCGTCGCGGTGCTCTCGCTCATCATTGAGACCCTGCCGCCCAGCCAGCGCCGACTCCCCGGGCACGGCACGATGCGGGCCCGCTACCGGGCGCTCCTCACCGACCGCGTCTACGTGGGCGCGGCGCTCGTTGGCGCCATGAGCTTCACGGGGCTCTTCTCCTACCTCTCCAGCTCGTCGTTCCTCTTCCAAGAGGTCTACGGCTTCACTCCCCAGCAATACGGGCTGCTCTTCGGCATCAACTCGGTCGGCGTCGTCCTCGGGGTGCAGACCAGCTCGCGGCTCATGGCGCGCCTGAGCGTGGGGCCGCAGTGGGTGCTCGTGGGCGTGACATCCGTGCAGTTGGCGATGGCGGTCACGATCATCTCGCTTGACCAGGCGGGGGCGGGGCTCTGGGGCACCCTCATCCCGCTCTGGTTCTACATCACGGCGTGCGGCTTCGGGTTCCCTGCCGTGCAGGTGCTCGCGCTTGCCCACCACGGCAAGGAGGCGGGCACGGCGGCATCGCTCCTCGGCGCCCTCAACTTCGGCCTCGCGGGGCTCATCTCGCCCGTCGTCGGCCTGCTGGGCGTCGCCAGCGCGACCCCCATGGCGCTCGTCATGGGTTGTGCGGCCGCGATCGGCGTCTTCGTGGTGTGGGCCGTCGTGCGGCCCCGCTCGGTGCCGCCCCTCGAGGACTGAGCCCACTGGGCGGCACCTCCCGCCCGTCACGGAAATTCAGGAAAACGCGCCCGCGCCCGAGTCCGGTCCCGCCGTAGCCCCTCGCGGAAAGTCAGGAAAACGCGCTCTCGCAGCATCCTCAGAAATTCAGGAAGCCGCGATCCAACCGCCTCTCGGAAACTCAGGAAACTCGGCCCGTTCTCTGGTCTTTCGCCCGATTCTTCGGGGGGTTGACGAGTCGCCCACTGCGTCGGTCGCTCCTCGCGCGGAGTCGAATTTCCTGAGTTTCCGACAGCGGGGCGCCGGCTCTTCTGAATTGTCGAAAGCGGGGGCAACGGTCGTTTTCCTGAATTTCCGACAGCGGGAGCAGTGGCGATTTTCCTGAATTTCCGACAGGCGATCTCGCGGCGGGCGCACGTCACCGCGTGATATGGGTCCGGCTGAGTGGCAGGATGACCGCGTGTCACCCGTGAGCGGCCCGGCCCCCGCAGTCCTCTCCTGGCGGCGGCTCGGCGCCGTCTTGATCCTCAGCGCACTTGTGGTTCTCTCCGGCTTCTGGGTCGCCTATGTGCTGTTCGGCCAGCTGGCGTTGATCGCCCTCATCGCGTGTGCTCTGCGACCTATCGTGCTGCGCGATGCCGCGCGGGTTGCAACGTTGTAGTGTGGCGGGTGACCGGAAGGGGAGTCGATGGCCGCCACGCTGCACGATGTCGCGCGGCTCGCAGGCGTCTCCATCAAGACGGTCTCGAATGTTGTCAACGATTCCGCGCCGGTGCGGGAGCAGACGCGTGCCCGTGTGCTCGCCGCGATCAGCCAGCTCGACTACCGGCCCAACCTCACGGCACGCAGCCTGCGCTCGGGCACGACGGGGGTGATCGGGCTCGCGGTGCCGGAGCTGCGCCTGAGCTACTTCGCCGAACTCGCTGATTCCGTCATGAAGGCTGCAGAGAAGCGGGGGCTCACGGTGCTCATAGAGCAGACCAACGGCGACCGCGAGCGTGAGCTTGAGATGCTGCGGAGCCCCAGCCGACGCTTCACGGACGGTCTCATCTTCAGTGTGCTCGGCATGGGGAACGAGGATGCTGAGTTCCTGCGTGTCGACTACCCGCTCGTGATCCTCGGGGAGCGGGTCTTCCACGGCCCCGCGGACCACGTCACGATGCGCAATGTGGAGGCGGCGAGGGCAGCGACGGAGCACCTCCTTGGGCTGGGTCGGCGCCGGATCGCCGTAATCGGTGCGCACGAGGGGGAGATCATCGGCTCTGCGGGGTTGCGTTTTGCGGGCTACCGTGAGGCACTCGACGCGGCAAGCGTGCCGTTCGACCCGCGGCTTGTCGGCTATACCACTCTGTGGCATCGCTCCAACGGTGCCGAGGCGATGCGCGCCCTGCTCGACTCCGGCGTCGAGTTCGACGCGGTCTTCGCGTTCAACGACACGCTCGCGCTGGGTGCCATGCGGGTCATCCAGGAGGCGGGGCTGGTGGTGCCGCGCGATGTCGCGGTGATGGGTTTCGACAACCTCGATGAGACGGCGTATTCGATCCCCACGCTCTCGACGGTGGACCCGGGTCGGGAGGAGATCGCGGAGCGGGCCGTGGAGGTGCTGCAGGAGCGGATTCGCGAGCGCAGTCGGAACGGGGCATCCCTCGCGGCGCCGCGCGAGATCGAGACGGCCTTCCGCATCGTGGGGCGCGAGTCGACGGTCTGAGCCAAATGTCCCCTTGACAGGGGGCACGCCGCCACTCACTATTGTTCTACAACGTTTACTACAACGTTTACCCGCACTCGCGGCGGGCCCGCGCACCAGCATCCGAATCAAGGAGGATTCGTCCATGAATCGCACCCACGCCGCAGCCGTCGGCTCGGTCGCCATCGCAGCGCTCGCCCTCACGGCGTGCTCCGCCGGTGGTGCCAGCGAAGAGAGCTGCACCAACACGATCATGAATGAGGAGGCGACCCAGGTCAGCGTCTGGGCCTGGTATCCCGCCTTCGAGCAGGTCGTCGACCACTTCAACGAGACGCACGATGACGTTCAGGTCTGCTGGACCAACGCCGGTCAGGGCAACGACGAGTACACGCGGTTCTCGACCGCGATCGAGGCGGGCTCCGGCGCGCCCGACGTCATCATGCTCGAGGCCGAGGTGCTCTCGAGCTTCGCGATCCGCGACGCGCTCGTCGACCTGAGCGAGTACGGGGCGAACGAGGTCCGAGACGACTACACGGAGGGCGCGTGGGAGGACGTCTCGAGCGGAGACGCCGTCTACGCCATCCCGGTCGACGGCGGCCCCATGGGGATGCTCTACCGTCAGGACATCTTCGACGAATACGGCATCGAAGTGCCGACCACCTGGGACCAGTTCGAGATCGCAGCGCAGCAGCTGAAGGATGCCGGCGCCCCCGGAGTCATCGCCGACTTCCCGACCAACGGCCGCGCCTACAACCAGGCGCTCTTCGCGCAGGCCGGATCGGCGCCCTTCACCTACGACAACGCGAATCCCACCGAGGTGGGCATCAACGTCAACGACGAGGGTTCGAAGCGGGTGCTCGAGTACTGGAACGACCTTGTGCAGCGCGGCCTCGTCGCGACGGATGACGCGTTCACGGCCGACTACAACACCAAGCTCGTCGACGGCACCTATGCGGTCTACATTGCGGCGGCATGGGGCCCCGGCTACCTGGGCGGGCTCTCGGATGCTGACGAAGACGCGGTGTGGCGGGCGGCTCCCGTGCCGCAGTGGGACCCGGCGAACCCCGTGCAGATCAACTGGGGCGGTTCGACCTTCGCCGTGACCTCCCAGGCCGACGATCCGGAGCTCGCCGCGCAGGTCGCGATGGAGATCTTCGGCACCGAGGAGGCTTGGCGCATCGGGGTCGAGGAGGCGGCGCTGTTCCCGCTGTGGCGGCCCATGCTCGAGTCTGACTACTTCCGTGACCTTGAGTACCCGTTCTTCGACGGCCAGCAGATCAACCGCGACGTGTTCCTGGCTGCGGCCGCCGGTTATGAGGGTTTCACCTTCAGCCCCTTCCAGAACTACGCCTACGACCAGCTCACCGAGCAGCTGTTCGCCATGGTCGAGGGAGAGAAGGACGCCGGCACAGCGCTTGACGACCTGCAGGAGACCCTCGTGCAGTACGCGACCGAGCAGGGCTTCACAGTCACCGAATGACGGCAGGGCCGTCGGCGCCCCGCGTCGGCGGCCCCTCCTGGAGGCACAACATGACCACCATCACGCGCGCCGACGCCGCCGCGCCACCTCAGCCCCGTCGCATCCGCTCTGCCTCGTCGTCGGCAGATCGCCGCCGCCAGTGGTGGGGGTGGGCCTTCGTCGCTCCCTTCGCGATCGTTTTCGTCACGTTCCTCATCGTGCCGCTCGTGCTCGCCTTCATCATGAGCCTGCAGACGTCGACGCTCGCGGCGGGCACGACGTTCACGGGGCTCGACAACTACGTGAAGGCGTTCACGGATCCGCTGTTCCTCGAGGGGGTCGGCCGCGTACTGATGTTCGCAGTCGTCATGATTCCGGCGCAGCTCATCGTCGCAGCGGTCGCGGCGCTCGTGCTGGACTCCCTCGCGACGCGGCTCGCGAAGCTCTCGCGGCTGCTCATCTTCGTGCCCTACGCGATCCCGATCGTGATCGGCGCAATCATGTGGGGCTTCCTCTACTCGCCGAGGTTCGGGCCCGCCGCGACCCTCTTCGACCTCTTCGGGCTGGATGCCCCGAACTTCCTCGGCCAAGACACCGTCTTCTTCAGCCTCGTCAACATCGTCACGTGGCAGTGGTCGGGTTACTACATGGTCATCATCTACGCGGCTCTCCGCAGCATCGACTCCCAGGTCTATGAGGCGGCGCGCATCGACGGCGCAAACGGATGGCAGATCGCCACCCGCATCAAGCTGCCGATGATCTCCTCGTCGATGGTCATGGTCGTCGTCTTCGCGCTCATCGGCACGCTGCAGTTCTTCACGGAGCCGCTCGTGCTGCGCGGCGTCGCCCAAGGGGCCATCCCGGTCTCGTACACGCCCAATATGTATGCCTTCACCCTCGCGTTCTCCTACAGCCAGTTCAACTACGCGTCGACGATCGCATTCGCACTCGGCGTCGTCGTGTTCATCGGCTCCTACCTCTTCCTCTTCCTCACGCGCAAGCAGAGCGGACTCAAGTGATGGTCGCCCTCCCCGTTTCCACCGACCGCGACGCGGCACCGCGTCGTCGCCGTTCCTCCAGCGGCGTCTCAGGTGGGCCGCGCATCGGCTCCCACGCGCTGCTGATCGTGCTCGCCCTCTACTTCGTGATTCCCCTGTGGTGGCTCGTCGTCGCGAGCACGAAATCGAACTCGGGGCTCTTCACGGGTTCCGGCGGGCCGCTCTGGTTCGACGACCAGTTCACCTTCTTCGAGAACCTGTCCCAGCTGGGCAGCTACCAGAACGGCATCTATTGGCGCTGGCTCGGCAACTCCTTCCTCTATGCCCTCACGGGCGGCGTCGGGGCGACCGTGCTCAGCGTGCTCGCGGGCTACGGCTTCGCCAAGTACCGCTTCCGCGGGCGCAGCGCCTTCTTCGCTCTACTCCTCGGCGCCGTCATGGTGCCGCTCACGGCCCTCGTCATCCCGACCTTCGTGCTGCTCAGCGGCATCGGCCTCATCAACACGATCTGGGCGGTCATCCTGCCCTCGCTCCTCAGCCCCTTCGGCGTCTACCTCATGAGGATCTACACGCAGGATGCTGTCGCCGACGAGTTGATCGATGCGGCCCGCGTCGACGGCGCAGGTGAGCTGCGCACCTTCCTGCAGGTGGCCCTGCCGCTGCTGAAACCCGCGATCGTGACGGTGCTGCTCATCTCGATCGTCGCGACGTGGAACAACTTCTTCCTGCCGCTCGCGGTGCTGCGCGACCCGCTCCTGCTGCCCGTGACGGTCGGCCTCAACAACTGGCAGGCGCTCTCGAATGCGGGGGCCGGTGGCGAGCAGGTCTGGAACCTCATCACGACCGGCGCCTTCGTCTCGATCCTGCCGCTCGTGCTGTCATTCCTCACCCTGCAGCGCTACTGGCAGGGCGGCCTCGCCGTCGGCAGCCTCAAGTAGCCCCTCAAGTCCATGACCTCGACCAACGAAAGCACCTCCATGCCCAAAGCGCACCTCACCCTCGACCCGCACTTCACGGTCGGTCCCATCAACCGTCGCCTCTTCGGTGGTTTCGTGGAGCACCTCGGTCGGCACGTCTACGACGGGATCTACGAGCCGGGACATCCGGAGGCCGACGAGGAGGGCTTCCGCAGCGACGTCATCGAGCTCGTGAGGGAGCTCGGAGTCTCGACGATCCGCTATCCCGGCGGCAACTTCGTCTCCGGCTTCAAGTGGGAGGACAGCGTGGGGCCCAAGGAGCAGCGCCCCCGCCGGCTCGACCTCGCCTGGCACTCTACCGAGACCAATGAGGTGGGCCTGCACGAGTTCGCCTCCTGGCTGCGCAAGGTCGACAGCGAGCTGATGCTTGCCGTCAACCTCGGCACGCGCGGCACGGCCGAGGCCCTTGACCTGCTCGAGTACAGCAACCACCGCGGCGGCACCGCCCTGTCGCAGCAGCGCATCGCCAACGGCGCCGAGGAGCCCTTCAACGTGCGGATGTGGTGCCTCGGCAACGAGATGGACGGCCCGTGGCAGCTGGGTCACCGCAGCGCCGACGACTACGGCAAGATCGCCTCCCAGACCGCGAAGGCCATGCGGCAGATCGACCGCGACCTCGAGCTTGTCGTGTGCGGTTCCTCGAGCGCGCAGATGCCGACCTTCGGGGAATGGGAGCGGGTCGTGCTGCACCACACCTACGAGGACGTCGACTACATCTCGTGCCACGCCTACTACGAGGAGCGCGGCGGCGACATGGCGAGCTTCCTCGCGAGCTCCGTCAACATGGACCACTTCATCGACACGGTCGTCGCGACCGCCGACCACGTGAAGGCCGTGAAGCGCAGCGCCAAGACGATCAACATCTCCTTCGACGAGTGGAACGTCTGGTACATCGATCGCTGGCAGGAGCGAGCCAAGGAGTTCTCGCGCGACGACTGGCCCGTCGCCCCGCGCCTCCTCGAAGACGTCTACTCGGTCGCCGACGCCGTCGTCTTCGGCAGCCTCATGATCTCGCTGCTCAAGCACGCCGACCGCGTGACATCCGCCTCGCTCGCCCAGCTGGTCAACGTGATCGCGCCCATCATGACGGAGCCCGGGGGTCCGGCCTGGCGCCAGACCACCTTCTTCCCCTTCGCCCTCACCTCGCAGCTCGCCCGCGGCACGGTGCTCACGCCGCGCCTCGACTCCGACACCTATGAGACGAAGGAGTACGGCGTCGTGCCGCTCGTCGACGCGGTCGCGACACACGACGAGGAGGCGGGGGAGTCCGCCGTCTTCCTCGTCAACCGATCGCAGGATGCCGCGACCACCGTCACGCTCGACGTCGCCGCCCTCGGGGCCGTCGCCGTGACCTCCGCCCACACCCTGAGCGACGACGACATCCATGCCAAGAACACGCTCGAGGAGCCGGAGAGGGTGGGACTCGTGGAGAACGGCACTGTGACCCTCGACGGCTCGACCGTCACGGTCACCCTCCCGCCCGTCTCCTGGACCGCGATCGGGCTCGAGAGACGATGAAGACCCGCGGCCGCGGCGGTCGTGGTTGGCGCCGCGGCCGCGCTACAACAGTGATTCGTCGGCGGGCGATGCTGCCCGCCGTCGCAGGGGCAGCCCTCCTCTCGGTGGCGCTCACGGCGTGCTCGACGGGGCCTCAGCATGAGTCGCTCGAGCTGAGCGGCGACCTGACCACGCACGACCCCGCCCTCGCGATCGAAGGCGACGACTGGTACGTCTACTCGACGGGCAACGGCGCCGTGGCCGACGGCAACATCCAGGTCCGCCACTCCGACGACGGAGAGCAGTGGGAGTACGTGGGCGAGGTGTGGCAGGAGAAGCCCGCATGGGTGGTCGAGGCCGTCGACGGGGTCGACAACCTCTGGGCGCCCGAGCTCGTGCGGCACGACGGCACCTGGCACCTCTACTACTCGGCGTCGACGTTCGGCAGCAACACCTCCGTCATCGCCCTCGCGACCAACGAAACGCTCGACCCGGATGCTGCGAACTACGAGTGGGTCGACCGCGGACCGGTCATCGCCTCGGACGGCGACGACGACTTCAACGCGATCGACCCCGGCATCATCACCGACGCCGAGGGCACGCCGTGGATGGCCTTCGGTTCGTTCTGGAGCGGACTGCGAATGATCGAGCTCGAGTGGCCCTCGGGCCTCAGGGTCGACCATGCAGAACCACTCCGCCTCGCCGACCGGCAAACTCCGCCCAACGCGATCGAGGCGCCCTACATCGTGGAGCGCGACGGCTGGTACTACCTCTTCTTCTCGCGCGACTCATGCTGCCGCGGCCTCGGCAGCACCTACAACATGGCGGTGGGGCGCTCCGAGACGGTGACGGGTCCCTATCTCGACCGGGAGGGCGTGCCGCTGCTGCAGGACGGCGGGATGTCGCTGCTCGAGTCCGAGCATCCGCAGATCGGTCCCGGCGGGCAGTCCGTCGCGCGGGTCGGCGGGGTGGACTACCTGGCCTACCACTACTACGACGGCGACCGGGGCGGACAGTTCACACTCGGTATCCGCCCGATCGAGTGGGTCGACGGCTGGCCGAGCATTGACTGAAAGCGCCCGGAGCGGCAGCGCACCACAATCGGGAGACATGGAGGACGAGATCACAGCTCTGGTCGAACGCATCGGCAGCGCCGCGGGAGGCTCCGAGGTGAGAGTCGCGTGCGCGGAATCGCTCACATCGGGCCAGATCGCGAGCGCGCTGGGCGCGGGGGAGTCCTCCTCCGACTGGTTCGCGGGCGGCGTGGTCGCCTACCACCGCGAGGCAAAGTATCGCGCCCTCGGCGTCGAGCGGGGGCCGGTCGTCTGCGAGACGGCCGCCGCGCAGATGGCGGCGGGTGTCGCCGAGTTGATGGGGGCCGACATCGCCGTCTCCGTCACGGGCGTCGGCGGGCCCGACGAGCAGGACGGGCAGCCCGTCGGCACCGTCTACCTCGGCGTCACGACTCCCAAGCGCGGTTACGTGCAGCAGCACCGCTTCCACGGCGACCCGGGTGAGATCCTCGAGGCGACGAAGCGGCAGGCGCTCATTGCGCTCGCGGAAGCCGTCGAATCGGATGACTGAGGAGCGGAACCGCTCCAACTGGGCGGGGAACCTGCGGTACGCGGCATCCGAGGTTTATGAACCGGAAAGCATCGACGAGCTGCGGCAGGTCGTGGCGCAGGAGGGGAGCCTCCGGGCCCTTGGCACGCGGCACTCCTTCAATCGCATCGCCGACACGGAGCACGCCCAGGTCTCGGTGCGCCGCCTGGGCGGCGAACCCGTCATCGATGCGGATGCCCGTACCGCCACGGTGCCGGCCGGCGCGCGCTACGGCGACCTCGCGATCGCGCTTGAGGAGCAGGGCTGGGCGCTCGCCGCGCTCGCCTCCTTGCCGCACATCTCGGTGGCCGGCGCCATCGCGACCGGCACGCACGGCTCGGGCGATCGCACGGGCAGCCTCGCCTCGAGTGTCGCGGGCCTCGAGCTCGTGACCGCCGACGGCTCGCTCTTGGCGCTCCGCCGCGGCGACCCGGACTTCGTGGGTGCTGTCGTGTCGCTCGGCGCTCTCGGCGTGACCACCTCGGTCACTCTCGACATCGAGCCGAGCTATGAGGTCGAGCAGCACGTCATCGAGGGCATCCCCTGGGCGCATGTGCTCAACGATCTCACGGGCGTCACCTTCGCGGCCCACAGCGTGAGCCTCTTCACGACTTGGCGGGATGCGGAGACGATCGACCAGGGCTGGTTCAAGCGCCGCCCCGACCGCGACGACTCCCTGCCCCGTGACCACTTCGGCGGTTCGCCCGCCGAGGGGGAGAGGCATCCGCTGCCCGGCATCTCGCCCGAGAACTGCACGCAGCAGCTCGGCGTGCCGGGCCGCTGGCTCGACCGGCTGCCGCACTTCAGGCTCGACTTCACGCCGTCGAACGGGCAGGAGCTGCAGAGCGAATACCTCGTGCCGCGCGAGCACGCGGTTGACGCGATTCGCGCCCTACAGGGCCTCGCGCACCGCATCGCCCCGCTGCTGCAGGTGTGCGAGGTGCGCACGGTCGCCGCCGATGACCTCTGGCTCAGCCCGGCCTACGGATGCGACGTGGTCGGCCTGCACTTCACATGGGAGCAGCGCCAGACCGAGGTCGAGGGGCTGCTCTCCACGATCGAGCGGGAGCTTGAGCCGTTCGCGTTCCGCCCGCACTGGGGCAAGCTCTTCATGGTGGGCGACGTGAGCGCGCGGTACCCGCGGGCCGCCGACTTCGCCGAACTGCGCCGCCGGCTCGACCCGGCTCGCAAGTTCGACAACGCCTTCCTCGACGCGCACCTACCCCGCTGACTCCTCGCGCCGCCCCCCGCCTCCTCGCGCCGCCTCCGCCTCCTCGCGCCGCCCCCGCCTCCTCGCGCCGCCGCCCCCCGCCTCCTCCGGCATGTTCGGGAGGAGATTTTTGCCGACACGCTGTCTCCCGGCATCCGTCGGCCGGCGTGGCGCCCCGTTTCTCCTCCGAAACTCCGAGGCGAGGGCCGCAGGGTCGCGCGAAATTGCCTCTAGCTTTACCGGTAAACCTTCTGTAGGTTGTCACTCACAACAAAAGCATCGGAGTGGATGCGGCCCTGCACATCGCGCGTCCTCTCCCATACGAGGAGGTAGAGATGCACAAGAGGCGCGCAACGCTTGCAGCCGCGGTTGCCGCCGTTGCCCTGGTCGCGACCGGATGCTCCGGCGCGGGTGGCGACGAAGGTGACGACAACACCCTCACCCTCTGGCACTTCGAGGGTGAGAACAGCGCGATGGGAATCGCGTGGGACAGGGCGATCGAGATCTTCGAGGAGGAGACCGGTGCCACGGTCGAGTTCGAGGCCAAGGGCTTCGAGCAGATCCGCTCGACCGCGAGCCAGGTGCTCAACTCTGATGAAGCCCCCGACATCCTCGAGTACGCGAAGGGCAACGGCACGGCCGGGCTGCTTGCGAGCCAGGGGTTGTTGACGGACATCACCGAGGCGGTCGAGGAGCATGGCTGGGACGACAAGCTCGCCCCCGCGCTCCAGACCACGGCCCGCTACAACGAGGACGGCGTCATGGGCTCGGGCGCCTGGTACGGCGTGCCGAACTACGGCGAGTACGTGACGGTGTACTACAACAAGGACGCCTTCGCCGCTCAGGGTCTCGAGGTCCCCACGACGTACGAGGAGTTCGAGGCCGTGCTCGACAGCTTCGTCGATGCAGGCATCACGCCGCTCGCGCAGGCAGGCCAGGAGTACCCCCTCGGCCAGCTCTTCTACCAGCTCGCCCTGATGGAGGCCGACCGGCAGTGGGTGAATGACTACCAGCTCTACGAGGGCGAGGTCGACTTCCACGACGAGGCCTTCACGACGGCGGCCGAGACGCTGGTCGAGTACGTCGACAAGGGCTACCTCTCGCAGAACGCCTCCGGGCTCAAGGCAGAGGATGCCGGTGTCTCATTCATCAACGGCAGCGCGCCGATCTTCGTCTCCGGCAGCTGGTGGTACGGCCGCTTCCTCGACGAGGCTACGAGCTTCGAGTGGGGCATCTTCGAGTTCCCGGGCAGCGAGCTGAACCTCGGCTCGGCGGGCAACATGTGGGTGGTTCCCGTCAACGCGGGCAACCCGGAGCTGGCCTACGAGTTCATCGACATCACGCTCCGGCCCGAGATCCAGGCGCTGCTCGGCAACAGCGGCGGTCTGCCCGTCGCGGCGGACATCGCCGACATCACCGACGAGAAGAGCCAGGAGCTCATCGAGGGCTTCAATGCCATCAACGAGCGGGACGGTCTCGCCTTCTACCCCGACTGGCCCACGCCGACGTTCTACGACACCCTCGTCGCCGAGCTGCAGCAGCTCATCAACAAGACGAAGTCGCCGGATGAGGTGCTCACCTCACTCGAGGAGGAGTACGAGTCCTACGCGGCCGACTTCCGCTAGCAGCATCCGCCCGGAACTCCGGGGAGCGCCCCGATACGCGCTCCCCGGAGTCCTCTCCCACGCTCAGGAGGAATCATGACCCGCCTCGCCGACGAGGGTCTCATCCCGCATCGCGGGAAGGGTGGCCGCGCCGTCTACTGGCTCTACCTCGTGCCCGGTCTCGTGCTGCTCACGCTCATCGTGCTTGTGCCCCTCGTCTGGAACGTGCTGCTGACCTTCACGGAGTGGCGCGGCATCCGCCCGCCCGAGTTCATCGGCCTCGAGAACTGGATCGAGCTGGCGGGCGACACGACATTCTGGGCCTCCTTCCGCAACAGCGTCGCCATGATCATCGCAATGGTCATCGTGCCGACACTGCTCGGGCTCGTGCTCGCGGCAATGCTCTTCGACCTCGTGGGCAAGAAGTTCGGCGGCCGCCTTGCGAGCTTCATGCGGGCGACCTACTACCTTCCCCAGGTGCTCCCGGTCGTCGTCGCGGGCATCGTGATCGGCTGGATCCTGCGCCCCGAGAACGGTGCGCTCAACACGATCCTGACCGATCTGGGGCTCGGCGCCCTCGCCCACAACTGGCTCGGCAGCCCCGACACGGCGCTCCTGAGCATCATGGTCGTGCTCGTCTGGGTGCAGATCGGCTACCCCGTCGTGATCTTCATGGCGGCGCTGCAGCGGGTCGACCCCGAGCTCTATGAGGCGGCCGAGCTCGACGGGGCGAACTGGTTCCAACGCTTCCGCGCCATCACGGTCAGCGTGATCCGCCCCGAGATCTTTGTGGTCACCCTCACCTGCACGATCGCGGCCATGAAGGTCTTTGGCCCCATTTTCGTGCTCACCCGCGGCGGGCCCGGCGACAGCACCATGGTGCCGAGCTACTACGCCTACAGCGAGTTCTTCCAGTCGCAGCAGGTCGGCTACGGCGCGACCATCGCGACGGCGCTCACGATCGTGATCTGCGTGCTCGTCGTCCTGTTCATCCGCGCCCAGAACGCGGTCGAGAAGCGCGAGAGGAGCGGACTGTGAGCGCCCTCACGAATGCCCCGGCGGGAGCCGTGCCGACAGGCGAGCCCGCCCCCAAGCGACGCAATCGGCGGCGGCGTCGCCCCGCCGACTGGGTCATCCTCGCGCTCGCGATCGTATTCGGAGTGCTCATCGCATTCCCGTTCCTGCTGATCGTCATCAACTCCTTCAAGTCGCCCGCCGACTATGCGACGGGAGGGCCGCTCGCCCTGCCGACAGAGCTCTATTTCGACGGCCTCGTGAACTTCTGGGAGCGGGTGAACTTTCCTGAGAAGCTCTGGAACTCGATCTACACGAGCGGGCTGGTCGCGCTCTTCGCGGTCGTCATCTCGGTGCTCAATGCCTTTGCGATCGGCATCGGGCGGGTACGCGGCCGCACGTGGATCATCGTGCTGTTCCTGCTCGCCAACATGCTTCCCCAGGAGGCGCTGCTCTATCCGCTCTACTACATGTTCAAAGAGGTGGGCCTCTACAACACCACCTGGGCGATCATCATCATCTTCACGGTCATCCAGAGCGCCTTCGGCACCTACCTGCTCGCGAGCGTCTATGGGACCTTCCCGAAGGAGGTCCTTGAGGCGGCCGCGCTGGACGGCGCCAATCGCTGGCAGATCCTCTGGCGGGTCGTCGTGCCGATCAGTCGCCCGACCCTCAGCGTGCTGCTGATCTTCTTCTTCATCTGGACGTGGAACGAGTTTCTCATCCCGCTTACCTTCCTCGTCTCCAACGACAACCAGACGGTGCCCGTCGCGATCAGCGTGCTTCAGGGCGACCGGCTGATGGATGTCACGACCACGAGCGCGAGCGCGCTGCTGGGCGTCATCCCCACCCTCATCTTCTTCTTCATCTTCCAGCGCACCCTCACGCGCGGCATCACGGCAGGAGCAGTCAAGTAATGAAGTTCACCGACGGATTCTGGATGCTGCGCGACGGCGTCGAGGCGCTGTACGCGCAGGAGGCCTACGAGATCGAGGCGGGGGAGCATTCGCTCACGGTCGTCGCACCGACCAAGGTCATCTCGGGACGCGGGGATACGCTCAACCGCCCCGTGCTGACGGTCTCCCTCGACTCGCCCCTCGAGGGTGTCATCCGGGTGCGCGCGACGCACCACGAGGGCGTTCGCGCACAGCGCGGCTTCGAGCTCGCGAGCGAGGCGGGCGTCGGCACGGTGGAGCGTACGGAGGACGGCGCGACCTTGACGAGTGGTGGGCTCACGGCACGCGTCTCGGCGGGCGCCCCCTGGCGGCTCGACTTCGAGCGTGGTGGCGAGATCGTCACGAGCAGCGGACCCAAATCGCTCGGCTACTTCACGGTCGATGGCGTGCCCTACGTGCGTGAGCAGCTCGCGCTCGGCGTCGGCGAGCTCATCTACGGCCTGGGCGAGCGCTTCGGGCCGGTCGTCAAGAACGGCCAGAGCATCGACGTGTGGAACGCCGACGGCGGCACGTCGAGCGAGCAGGCCTACAAGAACGTGCCCTTCCACCTCAGCAGCCGCGGCTACGGCGTGCTCGTCAATCACCCCGGTCTCGTCTCCTACGAGGTCGGCAGCGAGGCGGTCGAGCGCGTGCAGTTCTCGGTCGAGGGCGAGAGCCTCGAGTACCTCGTGATCGACGGGCCGACCCCCAAGGCCGTGCTCGACCGCTACACGGCACTCGCGGGGCGCCCCGCATCCGTTCCCGCCTGGTCCTACGGCCTGTGGCTCTCGACCAGCTTCACGACCGACTACGACGAGGCGACCGTCACCTCGTTCATCGACGGGATGGCGGAGCGCGAGCTGCCCCTCAGTGTCTTCCACTTCGACTGCTTCTGGATGCACGAGTTCCAGTGGAGCGATTTCGAATGGGACCCTCGCACCTTCCCCGACCCCGAGGGCATGCTCGCCCGCCTGCACGAGCGCGACCTGCGCGTCTGCGTGTGGATCAATCCCTACATCGCCCAGCGCTCCGCCCTCTTCGAGGAGGGCCGCGCGGCCGGCTACCTCGTGACGAAGCCGAACGGCGACGTGTGGCAGTGGGACATGTGGCAGGCGGGCATGGCGCTCGTCGACTTCACGAACCCGGATGCGACGGCCTGGTTCCAGTCCAAGCTGCGCGGTCTCCTCGCTCAGGGGGTAGACGCCTTCAAGACCGACTTCGGTGAGCGCATCCCGCTCGAGGTCGAGTACTTCGACGGCACGAGCGCCGAGCGCATGCACAACCTTTACACGCAGCTCTACAACCGTGCCGTCTTCGAGGTGCTCGAGGAGGAGCGCGGTGCGGGCGACGCTGTGGTGTTCGCCCGCTCGGCGACCGTCGGGGGCCAAGCGCTACCCGTGCACTGGGGCGGCGATTCCACCTCGAGCTACGAGTCGATGGCCGAGACTCTGCGGGGCGGGCTCTCGCTCGCGTACAGCGGTTTCGCCTTCTGGAGCCACGACATCGGTGGCTTCGAGGGAACGCCCGACGCCGGCGTCTTCAAACGCTGGACCGCCTTCGGCCTGCTCAGCAGCCACTCCCGCTTCCACGGCAGCGAGTCCTACCGCGTTCCGTGGGCCTTCGACGACGGCACGGAGGAGCCCGGCCAGAGCGCCGTCGAGGTCACGCGCGAGTTCACGCGTCTCAAGCTGCGCCTCATGCCATACCTTCTTGCGGCGGGAGCTGAAGCATCCGCTGCGGGCACTCCCGTGCTGCGCCCCATGCTGCTCGAGTTCCCCGACGACCCCGCGGTCGTGCACCTCGACCGTCAGTACATGCTCGGCGGTGACCTGCTCATCGCGCCCGTCTTCAGCGCCACAGGAGAGGTCGAGTTCTACCTGCCAGAGGGCACCTGGACGAACTGGTTCACGGGCGAAGCCGTCGAGGGGGGACGCTGGCGCCGCGAGAGGCACGGCTTCGACACGCTCCCGCTCTACGTGCGCGAGGGTGCGGTCATCCCCTTCGGCGCGCGCGACGACCGGCCCGACTACGACTACCTCGACGGGCTCGAGTTGCGGGTGTTCCCCGGCTCGGGGTCGCGCACGGTCACGGTCGTGACGCCCGAGGGTCGGCGTGAGACCTTCACTGTGCACCGGGAAGGTGGCGAGGTTCGGCTGGTAGGGGCGGATGCTCGCGTCACGATCGTGGGCGATACCCTCGGTTCATGAAGCGCGCCACCATCTATGACGTCGCGCGCGAGGCGGGCGTTTCGCACCAGACGGTGTCGCTCATCCTCAAGGGGAGAGAGGGCTTCAAGCCCGAGACACGCGACCGCGTGATGGCTGCCCTCAAGCTGCTCGACTACCGGCCGAATCACGCGGCATGGTCGCTCGCGACCAACCGATCGATGCGCATCGGCGCACTCGTCGGGGCGTTGCTCGAGGTGGGGCCGCTGCGCACAGTGCAGGGTGCGGCGGACCGGGCCCGCGAGGCCGGCTACCTGCTCGATGTCGTCTCGGTGGACCCGGATGACGCGGCCGCCGTCGACGCCGCCCTCGACGAGTTGCGACGGCAGAACCTCGCCGGCCTGCTCGTGCTCGCGCCCGTCGACCGGCTCTCGCACCGGCTCGAGGGGCTCAGTCTCGGCTCGCCGCTCATCGTCGAGGCCGTCGACGACGTGCTCAACCCCGTGGGGCTCGGGCTCCTCATCGACCATCTTGTCGCGCTCGGGCACCGGCGCTTCGCTCACCTTGCCGGGCCCTCCGACTGGGCCGCCTCCGGCGATCGCGAATGCGCCTACCGCGAGGCGCTCGCGCGGCACGGGCTCGATTCGGTCACGACGGTCGTGGGGGACTGGAGTGCGCGATCGGGGCACGCCGCGGCATCCGCCCTCGACCTGGAATCGGCGGACGCGCCCACCGCCCTCGTCGTCGCCAACGACCAGATGGCCCTGGGGGCGCTGCTCGCCCTGAGCGAGCGCGGCATCGACGTGCCGGGCCGGGTGAGCGTGACGGGCTTCGACGACACCCCCGAGTCGCCGTTCTACACGCCGCCGCTCACGACCGTGCGGGCCGACTACGCGGCTCATGGGCGTGGGCTCGTGGAGCGGCTCCTGCGTCAGATCGACCCCGCGCGCGTGGGGGACGAGCAGGTCGCCGAGCCGCCGACGCTGCAAGTGCGGGCGTCAACCGGCGCGCCGCGCAACTGACGCCGATTCCGCAGGCCTCGCTACTCAACCAGTGCCGCTCGCCGCATCCCGCGCCCGGGCGTAGCGTTCGCGGATCTCGGGGCGGTGGTCCACGGGGAGTTTCGCCGCGATCTGCACCGGCCACGTCGGACGCTCGCCCGTGAGAGCCCAGGCGGCCTGGCGCGTCATGCCGTCAGCGACGTACTCGCCGGCCGTCGGCACGGAGACGGGCACTCCGAAGACCTGCGCCGCGATCGCCTGCACGGCGGGGTTGCCCGCCGCGCCTCCGATCAGCAGGATGCGCTCGGCCGTCACGCCCTGGGCGAGCACGGCATCGAGCCCGTCGGCGAGCCCGCACAGCATCCCCTCGATCGCAGCACGGGCGACGCCCGCTCGGGTGGTCGTCGCGAGCGTGAGCCCGCTCAGGGTCGCGGTCGCGTTCGGCAGGTTGGGGGTGCGTTCGCCCTCGAACCACGGCACGAGCACGGGTCCGGATGCCGCATCCGCTTTCACCGCGAAACGCCCCAGTTCGGCATGGTCGACGCCCAACAGTGCGGCGGTCGCGTCGAGCACTCGTGCCGCGTTGAGGGTCGCCACGAGGGGAAGGAAGCGCCCCGTGGCATCCGCGAAGCCGGCGACGGTGCCGCTCTCGTCGGTCACCGCAGTATCGGTGACGGCGAAGACGGTGCCGCTCGTGCCGATCGACACGATGACGTCACCCGCACGCGCGTCGAGGCCCAGCGCGGCGGCGGCGTTGTCGCCGGCCCCCGCGCCAACGATGAGCGCCCCGGGCACTGCCGGAAATTCAGGAACCGGGCCCGAAACGGGCCGCGAATCGTGCGGTGCGAGCACCGTGGGCACCGCGATTCCTGAATTTCCAGAAGCGAGGGTGAGCAGTTCGCGGTCGTATTCGCCGCGGGCAGGGTCGTAGTAGCCGGTGCCGCTCGCGTCGGAACGGTCGGTCACGAGCTCGTCGAGGCGAGGGTTGTCGGGGCCGAAGCCGCGCAGGCGCCAGGTGAGCCAGTCGTGGGGGAGCGCGACGGCGGCGACGCGGGCCGCATTCTCGGGTTCGGCATCCCGCAGCCAGCGCAGCTTGGTCGAGGTGAACGACGCGACGGGCACGCTGCCCGTGCGCGCCGCAATCTCGGCATCGCCGAGTTCCGCACGCAGGGCGAGTGCGGCGTCGGCGCTGCGGGTGTCGTTCCAGAGCAGGGCGGGGCGGATGACGCGGCCCCCCTCGTCGAGGGCGACGAGTCCGTGCTGCTGCCCGCCGATCGACACGGCCGCGACGTCCTCAAGCCCGCCCGCGGCGGTGATCGCCTGTCGGAGGGCGAGCCACCACGCTTCCGGGTCGACCTCGGTGCCGTCGGGGTGGGGTGCGCGGCCGTAGCGTTTGAGGGCGCCGGTCGCGGCATCCCGGATCACGACCTTGCAGCTCTGGGTAGACGAGTCGATTCCTGCGACGAGTGGCATGGTGCCCTTCCTGTCTGGGGTGCGAGAAGGCCCGGCGGTCACCCGCCGGGCCTCATGATCTCGTGTTCGGTTCTAGCGCGCGTTCATGAGGTGCTCGGTCGCGAGCTGCTGCAGCCGCACGAAACCGAATCCCTTGCCATTGAAGTAGGCATCGGTGTCGAAGTCCTCGAATGCGCTGCGGTCGGCGAGCAGCTCGTCGTAGGTCTCGCCCTCGCTGAGGGTGGGCTGTGCGAGCTCGGGCAGGCGGGCGGCCGCGAGCGCCTCCTGCACTTCGGGGTCGGCGCGGAAGGCTGCCGCGCGCTCCTTGAGCAGGAGGTAGGTGCGCATGTTGGCCGCGGCCGAATCCCACACGCCCGTCTCGTCTTCTGTGCGGGAGGGCTTGTAGTCGAAGTGGCGTGGGCCGTCGTAGGCGGGGCCGCCGTTCGGTCCGCCGTTCTCGAGCAGGTCGACGAGGGCGAAGGCGTTGTGCAGGTCGCCGTGGCCGAAGACGAGGTCCTGGTCGTACTTGATGCCGCGCTGCCCGTTGAGGTCGATGTGGAAGAGCTTGCCGCAGTCGAGCGCCTGCGCGATGCCGGCGGCGAAGTTGAGCCCGGCCATCTGCTCGTGCCCGACCTCGGGGTTGAGCCCCACGAGTTCAGGCCGCTCGAGCGTGTTGATGAACGCGATCGCGTGCCCGACGGTGGGGAGCAGGATGTCGCCGCGCGGCTCGTTGGGCTTGGGCTCGATCGCGAAGCGCAGGTCGTAGCCCTTGTCGGTCACGTAGTCGCCCAGGAGGTTGACGGCCTCGCGGTAGCGCTCGAGGGCGAGACGGATGTCTTTTGCCGAGTCGTATTCGGCACCCTCACGTCCGCCCCACATGACGAAGGTCTTGGCGCCGAGTTCGGCGGCGAGGTCGATGTTGCGCAGCACCTTGCGCAGGGCGAAGCGGCGCACGGCCCGGTCGTTGGAGGTGAAGCCGCCGTCTTTGAAGACGGGCGCGGAGAAGAGGTTCGTCGTCACCATGGGGACGGTGAGGCCGGTGTCGGTGAGCGCCTGCTTCAGGCGGTCGATCTGGGTCTGGCGCTCGGCATCCGTCGACCCGAAGGCGAAGAGATCGTCGTCGTGGAAGGTGAGTCCCCACGCGCCCAGCTCGGTGAGCTTCTCGATGACGTGCACGACGTCGAGGGGCGCGCGGGTGGGTCCGCCGAAGGGGTCGGCGCCGTTGTATCCGACGGTCCAGAGACCGAAGGAGAACTTGTCGGCGGGGGTGGGCTTCTCTGCCATGGTGCTCCTGCTCGCGTGTTGCGGGGATAAATGTTGTGTAAGCAAACTTATCGCACCCGGGCCACATTGGCTACTCTCCCCGAGAGTTTCGAAGCCATGTCTCGAAACCTCTAGTAGCGTTGCGGCATGCCGACAGCATCCGCAGCCCGCGTGACGCTCGCCGCGCTCGCGGCCGAGGCGGGTGTCTCCCTCGCCACCGCCTCCAAAGTGCTCAACGGGCGTCCGGATGTCGCGGCCGCAACCCGCGAACGCGTCGAGCAGCTGCTCGATCAGCACGGCTACCGCCGCCGCCAGGGCGGCCAGAGCCGCGCGCGGCTGGTCGAACTCGTGTTCCATGAGCTTGAGGCGGCGTGGTCGATGGAGGTCATCAGCGGGGTCGAGGATGTCGCGCGGGAGCACGGCATGAGCGTCGTGCTGACCGAGAGCGGCACCCGTCACGCCCCAGGGCCCGAGTGGCTGGAAGGGGTTCTGAGTCGTCGACCCATCGCGGTCGTGCTCGTCTTCTCCGACCTGCCGGCTCCCTTCCGTGCGGCCCTCGATGCCCGTTCGATTCCCTTCGTCGTCGTCGACCCCGCGGGGGATCCCTCGCCGGATGTTCCCGCGGTGGGTAGCGCGAACTGGGCGGGCGGGCTCGCCGCCGTGCGCCACCTCATCGAGTTGGGCCATCGCCGGATCGCCGCCATCACGGGGCCGGAGGACATGATGTGCTCGCTCGCGCGAATCGACGGTTATCGCTCGGCGATGGGGGCGGCGGGGCTGCCGATCCGCGACGAGTGGATTCGCTTCGGGGACTTCCACCCGGGAGGCGGTGCCCGCCATGCTGCCGAGCTCCTCGCTCTCCCGGAGCCGCCGACGGCGATCTTCGCGGGGAGCGACCTTCAGGCGCTGGGGGTGCTCGAGACGGCGCGCTCGCTCGGGCTGCGCATCCCCGACGACCTGTCGCTCGTGGGCTATGACGACATCCCGCTCGCCAACTGGGTGAGCCCGCGTCTCACGACGGTGCATCAGCCGCTCAAGGAGATGGGGCGGGAGGCGACGCGGCTCGCGATCAGGCTCAGCGAGGGCGCCACCTCGGGGGAGACGCCCCGCATGGACCTCGCGACCCGCCTCGTGGTGCGCGACAGCACGGCCCCGCTCGCCGGTTGAGCTCGGCTCCGCACCGAGCGCTCAGCCGGGCAGCACCTCCACGCCGGGGCGCAGCACGCGGGTGTGGTCCACCTGGCGTACGGGCCCGGTCACGGTCATCCGCTGAATGAGGGGGAGGTCGCCGCTCGATCGCCCGAAGCCGAGCTCGATCGCGCCCGGCTCCACGATGCGCATGCCGTTCGGTCCTGTGAAGGAGGTGAGGTCGGCGTGCACCGTGAACGTGACCCGGGCGCGCCCGCCTGCTTCCAATTCGAGGCGGGCATAGCCGATGAGGCGCTGCACGGGGCGGACGACGCTCGCGACGGGATCGTGCAGGTACAGCTGCACGACTTCGGCTCCCGCACGCTCACCCGTGTTGGTGACCGTGATCGACACCGCCACCTCGCCCTCGGTCGACATCACAGCGGCGGATGCTTCGAGCTCTCCCCATTCGAAGCTCGTGTAGCTCAGCCCGTGTCCGAAGCAGTAGGCGGGCGTGGGGTCGATGTTGGAGACTCCGCTGCTGCGCGCGAGGGGGGACGCGAGGTAGGTGCTCGGTTGCGCGCCGGGATGGGCGGGCACGCTGACGGGGAGCCGCCCACTGGGGTTGACGCGCCCGCTCAACACGCCCGCGATCGCGGGGGTGCCCTCTTCGCCTGCGAAGAAGGTCTGCACGATGGCGCTCGCCGTGGTCGCCGCCGCACCGAGCGCGTAGGGGCGGCCCGCGAGGAGCGTCACGACGGTCGGGGTTCCGCTTGCGATGACGGCGTCGAGCAGGGCCTGCTGGGCGCCCGGCAACTCGAGCGTTGGGGCGTCGCAGCCCTCACCGCTCGTGCCGCGGCCGAAGAGCCCCGCGCGATCGCCGAGGGCGAGCACGACGGCATCCGCTTGCCGTGCCGCTTCGACGGCGTCGAGGATGCCCTCCCGCTCGCCGCCGTCGACGCTCGTGCCGAGGTGGTGCTCGATCTCGCTCTCGGGGAACTCGGCGCGCAGTGAGTCGAGCAGGGTGGGCAGCTCGAGGCCGAGGGGGACCTCCGGATGCCGCACGCCCACGTGGCTGGGAAAGGAGTAGCAGCCCAGCACGGCGTAGGGGTCGTCGGCGTTGGGGCCGAGGACGGCGATGCGGCGCGGGCGCTGCAGGGGAAGGACGCCGTCATTGCGCAGCAGCACGACGGCGCGCTCGGCGAGGTCTCGGGCGAGGGCGCGGTTCTCCTCCCGGTCGAGGTCGATGCGCCCGCGCACCCCGCTCGGCTCGCTCGTGTCGACATCGCGCAGTGCGGGCGGTTCGGGGGACCAGTCGTCATCGAGCATCCCCAGTTCCAGCTTCTGCAGGAGCACTCGGCGTAGCGCTCGGTCGACGAGTTCCTCGGGCACGCGGCTGGCGCGGATCGCCTCCACGAGGGGAGCGCCGAAGGTCTTGACGGTCGGGAGCTCGACATCGATGCCCGCGTGGAGGGCCGCGGCCGCGGCATCCGCCCAGTCCTCGGCGTGGCCGTGCAGGGTCGCGAGGAAGCCGATGGCGAAGTAGTCCGCGACGACGGTGCCCTCGAAGCCCCACGTGTCGCGCAGCAGCTCGGTGAGCAGGCGCGAGTCGGCGGCGGAGGGGATGCCGTCGAGATCGGTGTAGGCGTTCATGACGCTGCGCACACCGCTCTCGCGGATGGCCATCTCGAAGGGGGGAAGAAGCACGTCGGCCAGCTCGCGCGGGCCGATCGAGACGGGGGCGAGGTTACGGCCGGCGCGGGAGGCCGAGTAGCCGACGAAATGCTTGAGCGTCGCGACGATGCCGGCCGATTCGAGTCCCTGCACATAGGAGGTCGCGATCGTGCCGACAAGGTGGGGGTCCTCGCCGATCGTCTCCTCGACACGGCCCCAGCGCGCGTCGCGAACGACATCGAGCACGGGGGCGAGGCCCTGGTGGACGCCCACGGAGCGCATGTCCTCGCCGATGCGCCGGGCCATCCGGTGCACCAGGTCGGGGTCGAAGGTGGCGCCCCACGAGAGGGGAACAGGGTAGGCGGTCGCGCCCCACGCGGCGAAGCCCGCGAGGCACTCCTCATGCGCGATCGCGGGGATGCCGAGGCGGCTCGCCGAGACGATGCGCTCCTGAGTGCGCTGCAGGGAGAGGGCGCCGAGCGCGGGGTCCACGGGGGCCGTGCCGAAGGGGCGGGTGAGCTGCCCGAGGCCGCGGGGAAGCAGCTCGTCGAGGTCGACCTCGTCGGACATCTCGTGCTGGTGCGGGGCGACCTCGCCGCCCTCGTCGGAGGCGCCCACCCAGACCCCATAGAGCTGTGCAAGCTTCTCCTCGAGCGTCATCTCGCGGAGGAGCGCCTCGACCCGCTCGGCGGGGTCGGCGGAGGGGTCCCGCCAGGCGGGCATGGTGGTGACGTGATCGGTCATCGGTGTTTCCTTATCCCTTGACGGCGCCCGTGAGCCCGCCGACGATCCGCTTCTCGGCGACGAGGAAGAAGGCGAGCGCGGGGATCATCGAGAGCGAGGTGTAGGCGAGCACGGCGCCCGTGTCCGCCGAGTACTGGGTCGAGAACTGTTGCACGCCGAGCGGGAGCGTCCAGAGCTCCTGGGGCATGCCGCCCGCCGCCATGAGGAGCAGGGGCAGCAGGTAGGCGTTCCAGCTGGCGATGAAGGCGAGCACGCCGACCGTGATGAGGCCGGGCCCCGACAGCGGCAGCATGATCCGCCAGAAGAAGCCGATCCGGCTTGCCCCGTCGATCGAGGCGGCCTCCTCCAGCTCGGAGGGGATCGCCCGCAGGAAGGGGACAAGGATGATGATGGTCGTCGGCAGCGCGAAGGCGACCTGCGGGATGATGAGCCCCAGGAAGGTGCCGTGCAGGCCGAGGTCGCGCAGGAGGATGCTGAGGGGCAGCGCGGCGACCGTGACGGGAAACATGAGGCCAGCGGCGAAGAGCGCGTAGAGCCCGCCGCGACCGCGGAAGGTGTAGCGCGCGATCACGAAGGCGGCCATTACGCCGAGGAGCACGACCCCGGCCGTCGTTCCCGCGGCGACGAGGGACGAGGAGAAGACCGAGCCCCAGAAGCGTTCCGAGGTCAGCACTCGCGCATAGCTGTCGAGGCTCCACGGGTCCGGCCAGCCGGCCGGGTCGGCGTTGATGTCGGCTGTCGTGCGGAAGCCGCCGATCCAGATGTAGGCGACGGGGCCGACCGAGACGGCGATGGCCGTCAGGGCGACGATGTAGATCCAGAGCCTCGCCCAGTCGAAGGGCTTGCGAGTCTTGATCGCTGTGGTCGTGGTCGTCATGTCAGCGCACCCCGCTCGTGACGGCGCCCGCAAGATCGCGGCGCATGGCGAATCGTTGGTAGACGAGGGCGACGGCGAGGGAGATCACGAAGAGGATCACCGCGATGGCGCTGCCGTAGCCGTACTGGCCCTGGCCGTACTGGATCATGTACACGGCCATGGTGTTGGTGGCCCCGACCGGTCCGCCCTTGGTTGTGACCCAGACCATGTCGAAGAGCTGGAGCGAACCGATCATGGAGAGGAAGATCCAGATGCGGATGGTGGGGCCGAGCAGGGGGAGCGTGATGCGCCACTGGGTCTGCCACCAGTTCGCCCCGTCGATCGCGGCGGCCTCGTGCAGTTCCTGCGGCACGCCCTGCAGCCCGGCGAGCATGAGCAGGATGGCGAAGCCCAGGTACTTCCAGGTGAGGATGCCGAACATGACCCAGAGGGCGATGTCGGGGTCCGCGAGCCACGGTCGCGTGAGGTGTTCGAGCCCGACGGCCTCGAGGAGGGCGTTGACGCCGCCGCGGGGCGAGAGGAGGAGCTTCCAGGAGAGGCCGGCGATGACCTCGGCGAGCACGTAGGGCACGAAGATGAGGGCGCGGATGATGCCCCTGCCGCGCAGGCGCCGGTTGAGTAGCAGGGCGACCGCGATCGCGAGGGGGCCCTGCACGAGGATGGATGCGACGACGATCGTGATGTTGTTGCCGATCGCCTGGAGGAACAGCGGGTCACTCAGGGCCCGCTGATAGTTGGCGATGCCGATGAAACGGTCGAGGGGGCCGAGGCCGTTCCAGTTGTAGAGGCTGTAGACGGCGGCGAGCGCGACCGGCAGGATCACGAATGCCACGAAGACGATCAGCGCGGGGCCCGCGAAGAGCGCGATCTCGAGCCACTTGCGACTGTTCGTGCTCCGCTTCCGCCGCGCTGGGGCCTCGAGCGTTTCGGGGGCCGTGGCGAGCGGCGGGGCGGCCTGGGTGACTGTCATCTCTCAACTCCGAGGGGTCGGCGGGGCCTGCGGGGGCAGGCCCCGCCGATGGGTGTGAAGCGATCGGATGCCCGTGGTCGGGCGCCTGTGTCTAGTAAGACCTGCGCTTACTGGGCGTCGGCGGTCTGTTCCAGCGTCGCGACGACGTCTTCGGGCGTGCCCGAGCCCGCGAAGATGTTCACGATGGACTGGTTGAGCGGACCGCCGAAGGCCGGGCCGAGGGCACTGTCGAGCCAGAGCTGCACGTAGCTCGCTTCGGCGAGTGCCTGCGCGCTCGCGGCGAGGTTCTCGTCGGCCACAGCATCCGCGGCTCCGGGGTGGGTGGGGATGCCGGCTCCCGTCTCGGCGAATCGTCGCTGCACGTCTTCACTCATGATGTACTGCAGCAACTCGACGGTCTCCTCGGGCGCGTCAGCGGAGATGCCGAAGCCGTCGCCGCCGCCCATGATGATGCCGGGGTCGCCCTCGGCGCCTTCAATACTGGGGAACGGGAACCAGCCGAGCCACTCGGGCACCTCGCCGTCGGTCGTCAGGGAGCCGATCGTGCCGGCGTTCCAGGGGCCCATGAACTCCATGGCTGCATTGCCGTTCGCGATGAGGCCGTTGGAGCTGTCGGCGCCGGTCTGTGCGGGGGTCGCAAGGAATCCCTCGTTGAAGGGCTCGATCGCGAGGAAGTCCTCGAGGCGCTCTCCCGCCTCCACCCAGCAGGGGTCGCTGAAGTCGAGTTCGGGGATGGCGGTCTGGAGGGTCTCGGTGGAGCAGGAGCTGATGGCGAACTGGTACCACCAATGGCCGGCGGGCCAGAGGTCCCCCGCCCCGACGGCGATGGGGGCGACGCCGATCTCCTTGAGGTCCGCGACGGCATCCTCCAGCTCGGAGAGGGTCTCTGGCGTCTCCTCGATTCCCGCCTGTTCGAAGAGTTGCTTGTTGTACCAGATGCCGGTCGCGCCGAAGGCGTAGGGGATGGCGTATTGCGCACCGTCGACCTGCCAGGGCATGACGGCGTTGCCGATCTCGTCGATCGTGTCGGCTGCGACATCCGTCAGGTCCATCAGGTGGCCGGCTTCGGCCTGCGAGCGCACCTCGCCGCCGGGCCAGACCATGAAGAGGTCGGGCGCGTCGCCGGACTGGAGAGCGTTGGGAATGAGGGTCCGCTGCAGATCCTCGTTCTGGTAGCCGGTGACCTCGACCGTGACCCCGGGGTGGTCTGCTTCGAATTCGGCCGCGACATCGGCCCAGAGGCCCTGGAGGGGGTCGGAGGTCGCGTTGTGCCACCAGGTGATGGTGACGCCGTCGCCATCGTCGCCGCCCGAGCTGCATGCGGCGAGTCCGAGCGCAAGGGTTGCGGTTGCGCCGAGCGCGGCGGCCCGTGTGTAGCGGGATCTGTTCATCATCGAACACCTCTCGAAAGTTTCGACACCGCTGTCGAAAGTGATTGGGATGCCCGAATACTACGGTCTGCCGCATTTGGGGTCAAGCACAACAAATATCTGTTTCCCTGCGGGGCGCCGGATAAGGTGGGGCACGTGGCGATGCGCGGAGACAAACTCGAGAGCGTGCGGCGTCGGAACCTTTCGACGGTGCTCGAGCTCGTCCACCAGGGGCGAGCGCAGTCCCGCGCCGAACTCACGGCCAGCACAGGGCTCAACCGCTCCACCATCGCGGCGCTCGTCGCCGAGCTCGCGGCTCTCGGGCTCGTCAATGAGACCGCTCCGACAGCAAGCAAGCGGGTCGGCAGGCCCTCGCCCCGTGTCGTTCCTGACCCCGGCCCTGCCGTCATCGCCGTAAACCCCGAGCTTGACGCCATCACGGTGGGCGTCGTCGGCCTGAACGCCCGCGTCGAGCACCGCGTGCGCCGGGAGGTCGACCACGCGGTGTCGCCCGAGGAGGCCGTCGCGGTCATCGCGGAACTGACGGATGCTCTCCGCACCGAGATCGGCGACGAGCGCCGCATCCTGGGGGTGGGCCTCGCGGTTCCCGGCCTCGTGCGCGCGGCGGACGGCGTCGTGCGGTGGGCGCCGCACCTCGGCTGGCGCGAGACTCCCATCACCCGGCTTGTCGAGGACGCCGTGGGCCTGCCGGCGTCCGCCGACAACGATGCGAGTCTCGCGGCGGGCGCAGAGCGCATCTTCGGCGTGGGCAGGGGTGTTGCTGACCTCGTCTACCTCAACGGCGGTGCGAGCGGCATCGGCGGGGGAGTCATCGTGCGGGGCATCCCGCTCGGCGGGGTCGCGGGCTACGCGGGTGAGTTCGGCCAGAACCGGCCCGGGCTTGCGGATGCTGCAGACCGCGCGACCGAGCACGGCACCCTCGAGGATGAGGTCAGCCGCGCTCGTCTGCTTGAGGTGCTCGGCCTTCATGCGGCCGATGAGCTCGAGTTCGAGGAGGCGCTCCTTGCGTCGCGCGAGCCGAAGGTGCTCGTCGAGCTGGAACGCCAGCAGCGCATCCTCGCGGTGGCGCTGAGCAACGCGATCAATGTGCTGAACCCTGAGCTCGTCGTGCTCGGCGGGTTCCTGGCGAGCGTGCACGCGCGCGACCCGGAGGGCCTCGAACTTCTCGTGCAACGGTCGACGGTGCCGGCCGCCTGGGAGGGTGTGCGCATCCGTCGCGCCGCCCTCGCCCAGGACACGCTGCTTATCGGGGCTGCCGAGCTGGCCTTTGCGCCGCTGCTTCGCGATCCAGCAGGTCATTCTGGGAGCGCTCCCACGACGTCGTGAGCGTGGGGTAGAGTCCCACGCATGATCTCCGGAACGCCTGACTACCGCGACCACGGCCTCGACTTCCCCGAGGGGTTCCTCTTCGGCTCCGCCACCGCCTCCTACCAGATCGAGGGAGCCTACGACGAGGACGGCCGAGGGCCCTCCATCTGGGACACCTTCAGTCACACACCCGGCCGCACCGTCAATGGAGACACGGGCGATGTCGCCGACGACCACTACCACCGGCTCGACGCCGACCTCGACCTCATGAAGCGCCTCGGGCTCGAGTCCTACCGCTTCTCGATCGCCTGGCCGCGCATCATGCCGAGCGGCAGCGGAGCCGTGAACCCGCGCGGGGTCGAGTTCTACTCGCGCCTCGTGGACGGACTGCTCGCGCGTGACATCCGCCCCATCGCGACCCTCTACCACTGGGACCTGCCGCAGCCGCTTGAGGACGCGGGGGGCTGGCCCGCGCGCGACACCGCCTTCCGCTTTGCGGACTATGCGGAGGCGATCGGGGCGGCCCTCGGCGACCGCGTGCACGCGTGGACGACTCTCAACGAGCCGTGGTGCTCCGCCTACCTCGGCTACGGCTCGGGGGCCCACGCGCCGGGTCGCACGAGCGGGCGCGATGCGCTCGCCGCCGTCCACCACCTCAATCTCGCGCATGGCTTGGGCTTGCAGGCCCTGCGCTCGGTCGTGTCGAAGCCCGACGCGCAGTACTCGGCGACCCTCAACTTCCACGTGCTGCGCCCCGGCGACGACAATGCCGACGACGCCATGCGCCGCATCGACGCGCTCGCGAACCGGGCCTTCACGGGCCCCATGCTGCGCGGCGAGTACTCCACCGACCTGCTGGAGGACACGGCGGATGTCACGGACTGGCAGTTCGTGCGCCCGGGTGACCTCGAGCAGATCCACCAGCCCATCGACTTCCTCGGCGTCAACTACTACTCGACCGCGACCGTGCGCACGTGGAACGGGCGCAGCCCGCGGCAGACGGCAGATGGCCACAAGGATGCGGGCGGCACGCCGTGGCCCGGCAGCGAGATGGTCGAGTTCATCGAGCAGGAGGGGCCCTACACGGCGATGGGCTGGAACATTGCGCCCGACGGGCTCGAAGAGCTCCTCGTCTCACTCCATGAGCAGTTCCCCGAGCTGCCCCTCATGGTCACGGAGAACGGCGCGGCCTTCGACGACCAGGTCGTCGACGGCGCCGTTCACGACGAGCGCCGCATCGACTACCTGCAGCGGCATTTCACGGCGGCGCACCGGGCGATGCAGCGGGGCGTCGACCTGCGCGGCTATCAGGTGTGGTCGTTGCTCGACAATTTCGAATGGGCCTACGGCTACACGAAGCGCTTCGGCATCGTCCACGTCGACTACGAGACCCTGCAGCGCACCGTCAAGGACTCGGGTCACTGGTATGCCGAGCTGATCCGCTCGCGGAGCATTCCGCCGGGCCCCCGCAGCGCGCGCTGACCCGAAGCTCAGGAGAGGCTGGATGCCGCGGCATCCGCCTCGACCTACCGTGAACGGATGCCTACCTCCCGCGAAGCACGCAAGGTCACCCACCGTTGGCCCCTCATCAGCGGCATCTCAGCCGTGGTACTCGCTGCCGTTCTCGGTGGCCTCATCGCGCTGAGGGCGGGCAATGCTGCCCTTGAGTCGGACACGGAGTGGCTCGAGAACATCCGTGAGGACAGGGGCATCTGGTTCGACACGCCCGCGCTCCTGCTCGACTGGCTCGGTGGGGGCGTGATGGCCGTGTGGGTCGTCCCGCTTGTGACGATCGGCGTGCTCTGTCTCGTGCGCCGATTCTGGGCGGCCCTCTACTATCTCGTGGCGATCGTGCTGAGCGTGCTCCTCGTCCAGGTGCTCAAGACCGTCTTCGGGCGCCCACGACCCGAGGACATCCTCGTGATCTCCGATGAGGGGTCATTCCCCTCGGGGCATGTGGCGAATGCTGCAACGATCGCTGTCACTCTCGGCATCATCGTCTCGCGTGCGTGGGTCTGGTTCGCGGGTGTCATCTACGTGCTGCTCATGCTTCTCAGTCGCACCTACCTGGCCGCGCACTGGATCACGGACACGATCGGGGGTGCGCTCATCGGTGCGGGGGTTGCCGTGATCGTGTGGGCGCCGTTCGCGGCGCGGCTCGAGCGGGAGCGACATCGCCGTCAGGATGTCTCCCCCCGTAGGGGTGACACAGGCTAACGTGAGCACATGACGACGGAGACCCCCGCTCCCAAGGTCACGCGGCGCGACGAGCTCGTCCAGGTGGCGCTCACCGTGCTGGAGCGTGACGGCTTCGCACACCTCAGCGTCGGCGAGGTGGCGCGGCTCGCCGGCATCAAGCCACCATCCCTCTACAAGCAGTTCGCGGGCAAGGCCGACATCGAGGTCGCCCTGATCGCTCACGGCCTCGACCTTCTCGCGGGGGAGTTCGAGCTGTGCCTCGATGAGACCCCCGCGGATGCCACGTACCGGGACCGGCTGGCCGGCTTCATGCAGTGCTTCCGCTCCTTCGGCCTGGAGCATCCGCAGCTCTACCTGCTGATGAACAGCCGTCCCTACCCGACGGAGCAGCTGGGCCCGGCCGCCGAGCACAGCGCGGCCAGGATTTTTTGGCGCACTGTCGCGGAGGGCGACACCTCGCGGGCGGCGGGTGAGGTGGTCGCGAGCGCGTGGGCGTGGGCGCACGGCATCCTGAGTCTCGAGATCGTCGGCCGTCTGGAGAGCGCGGATGCCTCGTGGGCGCTGCTCGTCGACACGGTCTCCGCGCAGCCCGTGGCGCGCTGACGTGTCAACGCTTCGGCGGTTCGAGCCCGCCGACCGTGAGACCCTGCGGCAGGTGTGCCTGCGTACGGCCCGCGCGGGCGAGGACGCGACGGGGCTTTTCTCCGACGACCGGCTCTGGGCTGACGTGTTCCTGGAGCCCTACCTCGCCTTCGAGCCCGAGTTGGCCTTTGTCGCCCTCGACGGAGATGCGCCCGCGGGCTATATCGTCGCGACCTCCGACACCGATGCTTTTGTCGCCTGGTACCGCGCCGAGTGGATTCCGTGGCTTGAGCGCCGGCACCGACGTCCGCCCGAGCATCTCGTGGACGAGACGGCGGGGTCGCTCGAGGAGGCGATCACCCGGCTCGCCTTCCGCCCCGAGCGCATGCTGCGGGAGGGGGCGCGTGAGCATCCGGCGCACCTGCACATCGACCTGCTGCCCTCCCTTCAGGGCCGCGGGGTCGGGCGGATGCTGGTGCGCGCGCTTCTCGCCGAGCTCTCGGCCCGTGGCATCCGGGGTGTTCACCTCGGGGTCGACCCGGCGAACACGGGTGCGCTCGCCTTCTACCGTCGCCTTGGCTTCTCGGAGCTGCCGGGGAGCTCGCGGGAGAACCCGCTCCTCGGGATTCGCAGCGACGCCGAGGTGTGAACCACGAAGCCGCCCTCTATCCCAGCGTGCGGCGTCATGGTGAACTAGGAGTCCGTGCTGCAGCGACGCAGCGCCACGTGGAGGGAGACCCGTTGCCCGAACACAGACACATCCTCATGGTGGCCTCGACCGCCCCGAGTCACATCTACCCTTCGCTCGCGCTCATGCGCGAGTTGGTGGCGAGAGGGCATCGGGTGAGTTACGCGGTCGGCGAGGAGTTGGCGTCGCTCGTGCGGCCGACGGGGGTGGAGGTGTTCGAGCATCCGTCGATCCTGCCGCGGGGTGACGAGGAGTGGCCTGCCGATCCGGGGGAGGCGATGCGGGTGTTCCTCGATGAGGGGATCGCGGTGCTGCCGCTGCTCGCGGAGCGCTTCGACGACGACCGGCCCGACCTGGTGCTCTATGACATCGGCGGGCATCCAGGGCCGATCTTGGCGGCACGCTATGGGGTTCCCGCGGTTCAGCTGTCTCCGGCTTTCGTCGCGTGGGACACCTTCGAGGAGGACAACGCCGACTTCTACGCGACTCTCAAGGCTTCCGTTTCGGGCCGCGCCTATTTCGACACGTTCACGGCGTGGTATCGCGAGAACGGTCTCGATTGGGACGCGGAGACCAAGCAGCCCGACCACATCCTCGCCCTGCTGCCGCGGGCCCTGCAGCCCTTCGCGGAGCGCGTGCCCTCGCGCGTGCGCTTCGTCGGCCCGTGCCTAGACCCGGAGCGGCTGGCGGATGCCTCATGGTCGCCGCCCACGAATGGGCGCCGCGTGCTCCTCGTCTCCTTCGGCACCGCCTACACGGAGCAGCTGCGCGTCTACCGCAGCGCCATCGAGGCCTTCGGGGTGAGCGGCGAGAGGGGCGAACCAGACCCCGACCTGGGCGATGCGTGGCACGTCGTCATGGCGATCGGGCAGCGTGTCGACCCCGAGGAGCTCGGGCCGCTTCCTGTCAACGTCGAGGTGCACGAGTCGGTGCCCCAGCTGGCGGTGCTCGCCTCCGCCTCGGCTTTCATCACGCACGCGGGAATGGGCGGATGCTCGGAGGCCCTGTGGTTCGGCGTGCCGACGGTCGCCATCCCGCAGGCCGTCGACCAGTTCGCCAACGCGCAACGTCTCGTCGAGTTGGGGGTCGGGGTGCACCTCCCTGTTGCGGAGGTGTCGGCGGAGTCCGTGCGGCTCGCGGTCGATTCGGTCGCGGGCTCGGAGGAGGTGCGGGCCCGCCTGGCCGAGTTGAGCGCCTCGACGCGCGCGGCCGGCGGTGTGGGTGCTGCGGCGGATGCGGTTGAGCAGTTCCTCCCGAAGTGAGTGCCGCTTCTTCGTCGCGGATTGATAGGCCCGCTTCTTCGTCGCGGATTGATAGGCCCGCTTCTTCGTCGCGGATTGATAGGCCCGTTCCTTCATCGCGGATTGAGTAGGCCCGTCAGGGCCGTATCGAAATCCCCTTCCCCCTCACAGCCTCCCGGCGTACCGTGTGCGGCATGTCGGATCAGAAGAGCAACCAGGACCAGGAACCGCAGGAGGGCGCCGTGCGCGACGTCGACGCTCCTGAGGCGGAGGAGGACACGACCTCGGGTGGTGCACCCGAGGAGCCGGACACGGATCCGGGCGTCTACGACGGCGGCAAGGGCGAGTAGCGCAGCCTGCGTCGACGATGCGCTGTTTTTCGCGCAGTGCGGGCATTCCGGCGCCCGCATCGCGCGGAAAACACTGCAAGGCCGGGAGGCATCATTTGGCGGAGAATGGGGGATTCGAACCCCCGAGGGCGTTAACCCAACACGCTTTCCAAGCGTGCGCCATAGGCCACTAGGCGAATTCTCCTGACGGTCGTTTTCGGTTCCCCGTTTTTGACCTCCCAGAATCCTACGCGATTTTGGACGGACTCGGGTTCGCCTCGGTGGATCGCCCGCGCCATCACGGTTTCGGACATGTCTGCTAGGCATGCCGGGTTGTTGCTCGCCGATCCGAACTCTGCTCGCTCTGTCCTTCTTCGCGCACGGACGCATACAATCAGTCCAGCCGTTCCGCACCTTCCCGATTCTGGAGCCGAGCAATGGAGCCCGTCGCCGTCGACGCCACCCGACGCTCCTCAGCGAGCCTGGCAGTTCCGCTCAAGGGCCTGGCAGCTCCCGTGACGTTCTCGACGGCACGCGTGCGGCCCGAGGACCGATTGGCCCGCTGGGAGGAGTACAACGAGAGGGAACTCTTCGGCCTGCGCGTTTCCACGCTCTCGGGGCACGGGCTCCTGGCGAAGCAGACGAACCTCGACCTCAGGAGGCTCCGTTTCACCGAGATTGTCGGCAATGACCATGTGATCGAGCGCACGCCACGCAATATCGCTCAGAAGCCGGTGGACGCGATCATGCTGTGCCTCCTGTTGGAGGGCGACGCATTCTTCTATCACTCGGACGGGTGCGAAACGCTCACCGCCGGCGATGCTGTCATTTACGACACCGAGCGTCCGTTCATGTACGGCTTCTCTTCAGCGATGCGCCAGGTCATCCTCGAGCTGCCGCGCACGCTGTTCGAGGGACGGATGCTCTCGGATGGTGCGTTCCGTCCGCGGGTGTTGCGCCTCACTGATTCGGCCTCGGCGACGAACCACGCTCGCACAGCGACGCGCGCGGTGCTCAACACACTTCAGTCCCCGCCGCAGGACTCGGACAGCCTCGAGGAGTCGGTTCTCGACCTGTTCGGGCTCATCGCGGGGCAGTCGGCAGGTTCGCCGTCGACCGGCTACCTGCTCTCCGCCAAGGACTTCATCCGCACGCACCTGCGGGAATCAGATCTGTCGGTGTCCCGCGTGGCGCGGGCAGTTGGTCTCAGCGAGCGACATCTCGCGCGCGTGTTCGCCGACGATGCCACGACGCTCTCGCGGTACGTTCTCGACGCTCGCCTGGCCCGGGCGCGCGACCTGCTCACTGCGAACCGCGACGCTCCGATCGCGGAGCTCGCGGCGTCCGTCGGGTTCGTCTCGGCGGCCCACTTCGCCCGCGCCTTCAGGCAGCGCTACGGGTGCACGCCGAGTGATGTTCGCGCTGGCGACTGACCGCGCTGGCTCCTGACCGCGCTGGCTCCTGACCGCGCTGGCTCCTGACGGCACCGGGCTGTGACGTCCCGTCGTTGACTCAGGCTGACGAGTCTTTTGCCGGTTCCTGCCGTCTGCATCCGCTCGCCTCGTCGAGTCGCAATGCTGTCCGGATACCCAGCGGTGTGCGGATGCGCGGCTGGGACGGTCCATCGATGCACCCACGGTCTCGACCCGGGCATCAACGACGAGCGCAGCAGGAGAGACAATGACGTTTTTTGACCAGCAGGAGTGGGACGGCCGGGCGTACGTGGGCGGCTGGACCGCCCTCAGCGGGACAGCGCCCGTGGTGTCCCCTGCGACCGGCACAGAGCTGGCCTCCGTCGCCGTGAGCAGCGCCGAGGACCTCGATGCCGCTGTGCAGCGGGCCGTCGTCGCCCAGCGCGACTGGGCGGCTCGTCCGGCGCATGAGCGCGCCGAGGTGATGCGCAGGGCCGCCGCCCTCGCGGAAGAGCACGGTGACGTGCTCGCGGGCTGGTTGGTCAATGAGGCTGGGTCGGCGCAGGCCAAGGCCGCGTTCGAGGTCGGGCTCGTCACGAGCGAGCTGCACCAGGCCGCGGCGACCGCGATGATGCCCTACGGCCAACTGCTGCAGTCGTCCCTTCCCCGCCTGAGCATGGCCCGGCGTCGCCCGGTGGGTGTCGTCGGGGTGATCTCGCCGTTCAACTTCCCGGCGATACTCGCGTCGCGCTCGGTATTCCCCGCTTTGACTCTCGGCAACGCCGTCGTGCTCAAGCCGGACCCCCGCACGTCCATCTCGGGCGGCCTGTTCCTCGCAGCGATCTTGGAGGAGGCAGGACTCCCCGCCGGAGTATTCGCCGTCGTGCCGGGTGGTGCGGAGGCGGGCGGTGCCCTGGTGGATCATCCGCAGGTGCCGGTCGTCTCCTTCACCGGATCCACCGCCGCCGGTCGCGCGATCGGCGAACGGGCTGGCCGCCTGCTCAAGCGTGCTCATCTGGAGTTGGGCGGCAACAACGCGATGATCGTCATGCCCGATGTCGACCTTCCCGCTGCCGCTGCCGCAGGCGCGTGGGGTTCCTTCCTGCATCAGGGCCAGATCTGCATGACCACAGGGCGGCATATCGTGCACGCCGACGTCTACGACGAGTACGTCGAACTGCTGGGAGAGAAGGCGCGGAACCTGCCGGCCGGCGATCCGGCCACGGGAGTGCCACTCGGGCCGATCATCGACGCCGGCCAGCGCGACCGCGTCCACGGTCTTGTCACATCGACGGTCGACGCCGGCGCTCGGCTCGTCGCTGGCGGCACCTACACCGACCTCTTCTATCAGCCCACCGTGTTGGCGGGGGTCACCGCGGAGCACCCCGCGTTCAAAGAAGAGGTGTTCGGCCCTGTCGCCCCCGTGATCCGCTTCGACGACATCGATGAGGCGGTTGAGATCACCAACCGCAGCGAATACGGGCTCTCCATCTCCATCCTCGCGCGGGACGCCTTCCGGGCGTTCGAGCTCAGCGAGCGCCTCACCTGCGGCATCCTCCATATCAACGACCAGACGGTGGATGACGAAGCGCAGGCACCCTTCGGAGGTATCGGCTTCTCCGGCACGGGAGCACGCTTCGGCGGGCACGAGGCGAGCATCGAGGCGTTCACCGAGACCCAGTGGGTGACGGTGCAGTCCCAGATACAGCGCTACCCCTTCTGAACCACCCCCGGCCCCCCTTGCCGGATCCCTTGTACCGAGATGAAAGGAAGCATGATGACGAATCGACGACGACTGCGTGCCCTGCACGCCGCCGCCGCGCTCACCTGCGGAGCGATGGTGCTCACGGCGTGCGCGAGTGATGGAAGCGAGCCGGAGACCTCCGGCGACGTCTCGGCCGACGTGGAGGCCGCCAAGGAGTTCCTGGCGCCCTGGATGGGCGAGGGCGAGAAGGGGCTGCTCATCGACGAGCCGCTCGAATCACCCGTCGCCGAGGGCACGCACGTCGTGTATCTCGACGTGGGCACGCCGGTCAGTGCCGTGATGTGGGGCAACCTCCAGGCACCCGCCGAGCTCCTCGGCCTCGAGCTCGAACGGGTGGAGGTCGGCCGGGATGCGCAGAGCATCAACTCTGCGATGAACACGGTCGTCGAGATGGCACCGGATGGCGTGATCAACATCACACTCGACCCGATCTTCTTCGAGTCGCAGATCGAGCAGCTCGAGGAGATGGGGATCCCCATCGCGAGCGGTTCGGTGATGAACACGCTCGACTATGACCTTCCCGAGGCATTCAACGGCAGCGAGTGGATGCAGGCGAACGGCGAAGCCCTGGCGGCTGCGGCCATCGTGCGCTCGGAGGGCACGGCGGAGTACGTGTTCTACAACGTGCCCGAGTTCCCGTTCTCCGCGCTGGAGCTCGAGGGAGCGCAGTCGAAGATGGAGGAGCTCTGCCCCGACTGCACCCTGCGCGTCGTCGACATTCCGATCGCTGAGCTGGGTTCGACCGCGGCTGACCGCGTGATCAGTGACCTCCAGGCGAACCCGGGAACGGACTACTACATCGCGGCCGTTGACGAGGTCCAGATCGGGCTGCCCCAGAAGCTGGAGCTGGCTGGGTTGGACGTGCCCGGCATCGGTATGTGGACGGCACCGCCGAACTATGAGCAGATCGCGAACGGCGAGCAGGATGCGACGCTGTCGGTCGACCTGAACCTGATGATGTGGACTGTCCTCGACCAGCTCCTCCGGGAGATGAACGGCCAGGTCTACGAGTGGCCTGACGTGGCGACGCGCGCTTCCACGCTGACGCGTGTCACCGATGAGAGCAACGCGCCGGAGGACCCGGTGGTCGGCTACGTCGCCATCCCGGACTACCAGGAGCGCTTCGCCGCGAACTGGTTGGCCGAGTAACTGAGTCCGGGGAGGACCGCATCGCTGCGGACCTCCCCGGCGCCCCACTATCCGATAGGAACCACAGCTTATGGCCGTGTCGACTCCGCTCTTGCGCGTCACCGGACTCGTCAAACGCTTCCCGAGCCTGGTCGCGCTCGACCACCTCGACCTCGACGTCCATGGCGGCGAGGTCGTCGCCGTGGTCGGTCACAACGGCTCGGGCAAGTCCACCCTCGTGAAGATCCTTGCGGGCGCCTACACGGCGGACGACGGATCCGTCGCCCTTGCCGAATCAACCGACCTCCACTTCATCCACCAGAACCTCGCACTCATCGGCGAGCTGTCAGCCGTGGAGAACCTGGGGCTCGCCAACGGCAGGGGAGCCGCCGCGGCCGCGCCCTTTCGGTCGACGGAGGAACGCGCCCGCACTCGGGAGCTCATCGAGCGATTCGGAGCGGGCTTCGACATCGACCGCCCCGTGCGGGAGCTCACCCCGGCGCAGCGGGCCGTGATCGCGATTAGCCGCGCGCTCGAAGGCTGGACGCATCCGGCCAATGTCATCGTGCTGGACGAGCCCACCGAATCGCTCCACCGCAACGAGGTGGAGGTTCTCTTCGCGGCCGTCCGGCAACTCGCTGCTGAGGGTGCTGGCGTCATCTTCGTGTCACACCGGCTCGATGAGGTACTAGACCTCGCGGATCGCGTTGTCGTGCTTCGAGACGGCAGCAAGGTCGCCGATGAGCCGGTGACCGAGATCGACCAGGCCCGGCTTGTCGAACTCATCACGGGCGACGCCGGAGCTGTGGTCGGCGACGCCCAGTCCGCGGGAAGGCGAAACGAGGATGCCGGCCCCGTGCTGCGGGTGCGTGGCCTGCGCGGCGCCACCGTCGATGGCCTCGACCTCGAGCTCTATCCCGGTGAGGTGGTAGGGCTTGCGGGGGTTCTCGGCTCGGGGCGCGAAGCCGTTCCCTCACTGCTGTACGGGGCCGCTCCAAGCGAGGCCCGGGAATACACCGTCGCGGGCCAGAGCTACGCCCGACGGTCGCCGAAAGCCAGCCTTGCCCGGGGTATCGCGTTCGTGCCGGGAGACCGTGGTCGGCTGGGTGCAATCCTCGAGATGAGCGCGCGGGAGAACCTCACGTTGCCGCAACTGCGCACCCTGACAGGCCCCTTCGGAAACATCCTGATGAAGGAGGAGCGCGATGAGACCGACGGTGCGATGGCGGCGTACCAAGTGCGCCCCCCGCTTGCCGAACAGAAGTTTACCCTCTTCAGCGGAGGCAACCAGCAGAAGGTCGTCATCGCCCGAGCACTCCGCGACGACCCCTCGTTGCTACTCCTCGACGAACCGACCCAGGGAGTCGACATCGGAGCCAAGGCCACCATCTACGAGACCATCGACGCCGCTGCGGCACGCGGAACCGCGGTGCTGGTCAGCTCCTCTGACGACAAGGAGTTGATGAGGCTGTGCGACCGCGTGATCGTGATGCGCGACGGCCGCATGGCCGCCGAGCTGAGCGGCGCCAACCTCACGGAGCGCCGCCTCGTCTCCGAGGGATATGGCTTCGCGTGACCCGTTTGACCATCGCTTCCCAGGAGGATTCGTGAACAACAGCAGCGGCGGCATCCTGCGCGCCCTCTCATTCCGCAACATCAGTGCGGTGTACATCTTCATCATCATCTTCGTGGTGTTCTCACTCTGGATCCCAGAGAAGTTCCTCCAGATCGGAGTCTGGCGCTCGCTGTTGGACGCCGAGGCGCTCACCGGTCTCGCCGCAATCGCGGCGCTGATTCCCCTGGTTGCCGGCTCACTCAACCTGGCGGTCGGTGCCCAGGTGGGCTTCTCTGCGATCCTGTCGGCCTGGTTCCTCTCCAAGGCTGGGCTGCCGATCGCCATACAGTTGCCGGTCGTGGTGCTGATGGGTGCGCTCATCGGTTTCGTGACGGCTCTCGTCATCACGCGCCTCAAGGTCGAGCCGATCATCGCGACACTGGGCATGAGTTCCATCCTCCTCGCGGGCATGGCGGCCGTCTCCAACAGCCAGCAGATACTCGGCCTCGGCCCGGACTATCGGATGATCGCGACGACGCAATTCGGTGGAATCACGGTGCCCGTGTACGTCCTGCTCATCGTGGCCGTCATCACCTGGTACGTGCTCGAGCGGACTCCGATCGGCAGGCGGCTGTACGCGGTCGGCTACAACCCGGAGGCTGCCCATCTGGCCGGTGTGGGGGTGGAACGACTGCGCATCGCCACTCTCACGGCGGGCGGCGCGATCGCCGCGTTGGCCGGCGCGCTGCTCACCAGCCGTATCAACGCGGGCGACCCCACCGTCGGACCGAGCTTTCTGCTGCCCGCGCTGACGGCCGTGTTCCTCGGCTCCACACAGTTCAAGGGCGGACGCTTCAACGTATGGGGCACCGTCGTCGCGATGTATGTGCTCGCGGTAGGAATCAAGGGACTGCAGCTGGCGGGATCGCCCAGCTGGGTCAACAACCTCTTCTACGGCATCGCTCTGCTACTGGCAGTGGCGCTGTCGCAGTGGGAGAGGACCGCTCGCCGTGGATCGGCGATCGGGCGGTTACTGCGACGCCGACAGCCGGTCGGCCCTGGACAGGGGTGACAGATCATGCGACATAGGGGCAGAGCATCAACCGTATTTCCGATAGAATGATCTCCGGCTCCCCGCGTGGCGCCATCCAGGCCAACTCCCCCAGGGCAGAAATGCAGCAAGGGTAACCGGGCTCTGGCGGGTGCGCGGGGGGTCTTTCATGTTCTCGGGAGGCGGGACGCGGGACGCGGGACGCGGGGCTCGCGGCATCCCATGACCGTCTAGGTTTTCTCTCGAAGCGCGAGCGTAGGGTGGGCGCCGTGGCACGGAATATCTACATCACCTCCGTCGAGGGGCACGCCGGCAAGTCGACGATCGCGCTCGGCCTGCTCGACACGCTCGCGCATGAGACGAGCCGGGTCGGCGTGTTCCGGCCGGTCGCCCGTTCCTCTGACGAGCGCGACTATGTGCTCGAGATGCTGCTCGGCCACGATGGGGTCGACCTCGACTATGAGCAGTGCGTCGGGGTCACCTACGACGACGTGCACGCGGACCCGGATGCTGCGCTCTCCAGCATCGTCGAGCGCTTCAAGTCCGTCGAGGCCCTGTGTGACGCCGTCGTCATCCTGGGGTCGGATTACACGGATGTGGGCAGCCCGACCGAACTCTCCTACAACGCGCGCATCGCGGCCAACCTGGGCGCGCCCGTGCTGCTCGTGCTCGGCGGGCAGTCTTCGGAGACGGGGGCGCGCAGCGGGGAGGAGCTGAGCCAGGTCTTCGGCCTCGCCTCGCAGGAGCTGGAGGCCGCGCACGCGCACCTGCTCGGTGTCGTCGCCAACCGAGCGCATCCAGAGCTCATGGACGAGATCCGCACCGAGCTCTCACGTGCAACCGGCGACGCGCCCGTGTGGGTGCTGCCCGAGGACCCCTTCCTCATCGCCCCCACCATGCAGCAGCTGCTCGAGGCCGTTGACGGCACGCAGATCAAGGGCGACCCGGCCCTCCTCCAGCGCGAGGCGCTCGGGGTCGTGATGGCGGGCATGTCCATGGAGAACTGCCTCACGCGCCTGATCGAGGGGGCGGTCGTGGTGGTCGCGGGGGACCGTTCCGACGTGCTGCTCGCGATGCTCATGGCGAACCGCTCGGAGACCTTCCCCTCGCTCGCGGGCATCATCCTCAATGGAGGGTTCGACCTCCTGCCGCAGATCGAGCGGCTCATCGACGGCCTCGAGGCCTCCATCCCGATCATCCGCACCGAGTTCGGCACCTACGACACGGCCCAGCGGGTCACCAGGACGCGCGGGCGCATGGCCGCGGACTCACGCCGCAAGTTCGACACCGCGATCGCACTCTTCGAGGAGCACGTCGACGCATCCGAGCTTCTCGCCCGACTCCAGGTCTCGCGCTCCGACACTGTGACGCCGCTCATGTTCGAGTACGACCTGCTGGCTCGCGCGCGCCAGGCCGACCGCCACATTGTGCTGCCTGAGGGCGGCGACGACCGCATCCTGCATGCGGCGAGCATCCTGCTCCGTCGGAATGTCGCGCGCCTCACGATCCTCGGCGACGAGGGGGAGGTGCGCGCGCGGGCGGCGGGGCTCGGTCTCGACATCGCGGCAGCACGCATCCTGAGCCCTTTCGACCCCGAGCTCCGCGAGCGTTTCGCCGAGGAGTACACGCGGCTCCGGGCGCACAAGGGCATGACGCTCGAGGTGGCGCGCGAGACGGTGACGGATGTCTCGTACTTCGGCACCATGATGGTGCACCTCGGCCTTGCCGACGGCATGGTGTCGGGGGCGGCGCACACGACGGCGCACACGATCCGCCCAAGCTTCGAGATCATCAAGACGAAGCCAGACACCTCGGTCGTCTCAAGCATCTTCCTCATGTGCCTTGAGGACCGCGTGCTCGCTTACGGCGACTGCGCTGTCATCCCCGACCCCGATGCTGGCCAGCTCGCCGATATCGCGATCTCCTCCGCCGAGACCGCGAGCCAGTTCGGCATCGACCCCCGTGTCGCGATGCTTTCGTACTCGACTGGGGAGTCGGGTAGCGGCGCCGACGTCGAGAAGGTGCGTGAGGCAACCGCGCTTGTGCGGGAGCGTCGCTCCGAGCTGCCCGTCGCGGGGCCGATCCAGTACGACGCCGCGGTGGATGCCGCAGTCGGCCGGTCCAAGATGCCCGATTCGGATGTCGCAGGGCGGGCCACCGTCTTCGTCTTCCCCGACCTCAACACGGGCAACAACACCTACAAGGCGGTGCAGCGCAGTGCAGGGGCCGTCGCGATCGGGCCGGTGCTGCAGGGCCTCAACAAGCCCATCAACGACCTGTCGCGCGGCGCCCTCGTGCAGGACATCGTCAACACGGTCGCGATCACGGCGATCCAGGCGGCGTCGCCGGTTGAGCCTGTCGAAACCCCGCCGGTTGAGCCGGGGCCCCCGCCGATTGAGCCGGGGCCCCCGCCGGCTGAGCCAGTGGAAAGCAAGGACCGCCCATGACCCAGGTCTTCGTCGTCAACTCGGGTTCGTCCTCGATCAAGTACCAGTTGGTCGACCTCGAGACGGAGCAGGCAGTCGTCTCGGGCCTGATCGAACGCATCGGCGAGCCGGGTGAGGTGCCCGATCATCTCGCGGGGATGCGGCAGGTCCTCGATGCGCTGGGTCCCGGCCGCGAGATCGCGGCGGTGGGTCACCGGGTGGTCCACGGCGGGCCGCGCTTCTCCTCGGCAACCCTCGTGACCGACGAGGTGGAGGCGCAGATCGAGGAGCTCTCGGCCCTCGCCCCGCTCCACAACCCTGCGAACGTCCTCGGCATCCGCGCGGCTCGCGAGTCTCTCCCCGGGGTGCCGCACGTCGCGGTCTTCGACACTGCCTTTCACTCGACCCTGCCGCCCGCCGCCTACACCTACGCGATCGACGCGGAACTCGCGCAGCGCCATCAGGTGCGCCGCTACGGCTTCCACGGAACCTCGCACCAGTACGTGTCGCGGCGCGCGGCCCGCTTCCTGGGCAGGCCGCTGGAGTCGCTCAAGACGATCGTTCTGCATCTCGGCAACGGCGCATCCGTCACGGCGGTCGATGGTGGCCGCTCGGTCGACACCTCGATGGGCCTCACCCCGCTCGAGGGTCTCGTGATGGGCACCCGCTCAGGTGACATCGATGCGGGTGTCGTCTTCCATCTCGCCCGCGAGGCTGGGCTTTCGATCGACGAGCTCGACGTGCTGCTCAACCGCCGCAGCGGGCTCCTCGGGCTCACGGGCACGGGCGACATGCGGGACGTGACGGATGCCGCGGCGCGCGGCGATGCGGCAGCGGTCGCTGCGCTCGAGGTCTGGCGCCACCGCATCCGCCACTACATCGGGGCATACACTGCCGGCCTCGGGGGCCTCGACGCCCTCGTCTTCACGGCGGGTATCGGCGAGAACAACGCGTCGCTGCGCCGCCTCGCGCTCTCGGGGCTCTGGTTCCTCGGCGTCGAGGTGGACGACGAGCGCAACGAACTGCCGTCCCGTGCCGAGCGTTTCATCTCTCCCGAGGGCACCCCCGTCGCGGTGCTCGTCATCCCCACCAACGAGGAGTTGGAGATCGCGCGTCAGGCGGCGGCTCTCGTCGCCTGACGCGGCCATCTCCCTCTCCCTCCCGCCCCGCCCCGCCCAGCCCCCGATTGTTCCGGAGGAGATTTTCGCCGACACGCCGCCCACGGCGGCCCCAACCCGGCGCGCCGCCCAAAATCTCCTCCTCAACCCCTGCGGCTCCCTCGGAATGCAGGCTTCACCCGCGCACGATCACGCGCCGTGCCTGCTTCAGCTGGCGCGCATCCGCGACCTGGCGGTGTATGGCTCCCATGACCAGTTGCCAGTTCTCGTCTGTGAAGCTCTCGGGACCGATGCTCACTGTGGGAATGCCGTAGAGCTGGGCCACGAGGATGCGCACCCGGTCCTTGCGTCTCTGGGCGGGGCTCCCGTGGTGGGCCTCGCTGTCGACTTCCACGATGACGCAGTCCTCGACCAACATGTCGACGGTGCCGGCGCCGAGGAGGAAGAACTGGGGTTGCACGCGAAAGCCTTCATCTAGGAGCCGCAGGCGAGCCTTGGTCTCATTGCCTGAACCGGCCCGTGCGTCTTTTCGTTCATCGAGCCGTTCGAGTCGCCGCGGAAGTGTCTCCCGGATCCGTTCCCACTGGGTGAGGCTGATCGCGCCGACGTGCAGTGCGGAGTCGATACACGCGACAGCATGTTCGCTGGACTGGCAGCGCACGGCTTGCGCGAGGGCATCCTCGATGGAGACGATCCAGTCAAGCGCGCCTTCGAAGCGCTGCTCGCTCCAGTGGATCACCGGGCCGTTTTCGTCGCATCGCCGGATCGGGTCGAGATCGTTTCCGTAGGTGTTCACGATCGACGGGTGTGGGAGGGGCACCGCCTCGACTGTCATCGATGGAGGCACGTGCCGGTCGAGTCCGCCGGTCGTCGTGGCGACGTGAAGGTGCAGCGCATCTCCGTCGCCTGACCACACGCCCCAACGGCGTAGGGCGCTCACGCATCCGATCCGGGCTCCCGCGGTGACGGCGCGCACCTGGTCGCGGTCGGCTAGGCGGGTGGCGACCCACCCCTTCTTCGGTCGCCAGAGCGTGCCGTCGCGGATGCCGTCGGCAATCTCGGCGGACGTCACGCCCGAATCGCGCAGAGTTCGGAGTCGTGCGACGTGGCCGACGAGACGCATGGTGTGCATGAGCGGGGGAGACATGCCTCCAGTGGTGCACGTTTCCCGCACCGGGGGTGTCGCCGCGACGGTCTGCGTGTGGAGAGGTGCGCATTCGGCCCCCTGTGCAGGGCCCTCGGCGGGCGCCTCTCCGGCCACGTTCCGCAGGAGATTTGCGTTGACGCGCCGGTTCGCGGCATCCGTCATCGGCGCGTCGGCGAAGATCTCCTCCAGAACTGGCGCATGCTCCGGCACGGCGACCAGGGGCAGGGGCCGACCGGATGCCGCGGCTCCCGCCGCCCGCACGCCCGTGCGGCGCCCCTCCTCGGCGGGCTCTGTCAGACGTGCCGACTACCATTGAGCCGTGGTTACCGCCCTCTATCGCCGCTACCGGCCCGAGACCTTCGCCGAGCTCATCGGCCAGTCGCAGGTGACGGATCCGCTCACGACCGCTCTGCGCACCGACCGCGTCAATCACGCGTATCTGTTCAGCGGTCCGAGGGGTTGCGGCAAGACGACCTCGGCGCGCATCCTCGCCCGCTGTCTCAACTGCGCAGAGGGGCCCACCGACAATCCGTGCGGCGTCTGCCCCAGCTGCGTCGAGCTGAGTCGCGACGGGGGCGGTTCTCTCGATGTCGTCGAGATCGATGCCGCGAGCCACAACGGCGTCGACGACGCTCGCGACCTGCGTGAGCGCGCCGTCTTCGCGCCGGCTCGCGACCGCTACAAGATCTTCATCCTCGACGAGGCGCACATGGTCACGCCGCAGGGCTTCAACGCGTTGCTCAAGATCGTGGAGGAGCCGCCGGAGCACATCAAGTTCATCTTCGCGACGACCGAGCCCGACAAGGTCATCGGCACGATCCGTTCCCGCACCCACCACTACCCCTTCCGCTTGGTTCCGCCAGCGCAGATGCTCGACTATGTCGGGCAGCTCTGTGAGAGCGAGGGTGTGAAGGTGGAGGCGGGGGTCCTCCCGCTCGTTGTCCGCGCCGGCGGCGGCTCGGTGCGCGATACTCTCTCGCTGCTCGACCAGCTCATCGCGGGTTCCGAGGGCGACACGGTCGTGTACGAGCGCGCGGTCGCGCTGCTCGGCTACACGCACGGAGCGCTCCTCAGCGAGGTCATCGATGCTCTAGGGGCGAAGGATGCTGGGGCCGCCTTCGAGAGCGTTGACCGCGTCATCCAGACGGGCCAGGATCCGCGCCGCTTCGTCGAGGATCTCCTTGAGAAGCTGCGGGATCTCATCGTCGTCAGCGCCTTCCCCCTCGGCAGTCACCATGGCGCGGCGGCGGTCCTGCGGGGGGTGCAGGACGACGAACTCGATCACATGGCCCAGCAGGCCGCGCGCTTCGGGCAGGCGGAGCTGAGCCGCACCGCCGACATCGTCGCCTCGGCTCTCACGGAGATGACGGGTGCGACATCGCCACGCCTGCACCTCGAACTCATGGTCGCGCGCGTGCTCGTCCCCGCCTCCGATGAGTCGGAGCGGGGAGCGCTCGCCCGCGTGGAACGCCTTGAGCGCCGCGTCGGCGTGACGGGCTCCGAGCCTGCCGCGGCGGCAGTGACGGCGGAGGCGACCCCCGCCGCACCCGCAGCCGGGTCGATCGTGCCCGAATCGTTGCCTGGCCAGCACGAGCCAGAGCCGGAGGCGGAGATCGCCCCGGTGGCCCAGCCTGAACCCGCCCGTTCGGCAGCGACCGAGTCCCGGACCGCGCCCGCCTCCCACCCTGCGCCTGCTGAGTCTGCGCCTGCTGAGTCCGCGCCTGCTGAGTCCGCGCCTGCTGAGTCCGCGCCTGCCGCCGAGACTGCGCCTGCTGCAGAGCCTGCGCCTGCTGCAGAGTCTGCGCCTGAGCCTGAGCCTGCCCTCCAGCCCGAGCGTGTCGCATCCGCGGCACCGGTCGGTCCCGTCACGCTCCAGCAGGTGCGGGATGCGTGGCCCCAGGTCCTCGACACGGTGCAGCGAGCCAAGCGCACGGCGTGGATGGTGCTCTTCACGGCGGAGGTACGAGAGCTCCGCGATGGCGAGATCCTCGTGCTCGAGTTCCCAAGCCAGAAGGATGTCGAGTCGCTCAAGGCCGCATCCGCTCCCGGCGAGGGCGTCGGCGACCACCTCAAGCGGGCGGTGTCCGCCGTGCTGGGCTTCACGCCCAAGCTCATCGCGCGCGTCGCGGGCCCGGGTGGCACGCCGGCCGCTCCCACTGCCCCCTCGCCCGACTCCCGTCCCTCAACCTCGCCCGACTCTCGTCCCTCATCCTCGCCGATCGAGCGGCTCGCCAGCTCGACAGCCGAAGAATCCGCGCCTCGCGCCGACTCGGCTCAGCACAGCGGTCGGCCCGAGCCCCGCGGGGGCACCTCCGCGGGTGTCGCGTCACCCGAGCAAACGGCGGCAGCAGCACCCGTGACCGAGGATGGCTGGGCGACCGTCGCAATCCCGGGGGCAGGATCGGCAGGGAACCCCCCGGCGACTGGGGCGCCGAGCGCGGAGCCGAGGCAGGAGCTAACCCGGGAGCCGACCCCGTCGCCGAAGAGCCCGTCGCCGAAGACCCCGTCGGCAGCACCCCCTGTTGACGACGAACCCCCCTTCGATGACGAGCCGCCCTACGATCCCGAGTACGACACAGTCCCGCCCGCCCCGAGCCGGGTTCCCGCGCCTGCACCCTCGCGCCCGGCGGGCCACGGCCCTGCAGCGGGTGGTCCTTCAGGCGGCGGTCCTGCCACGGGTGGGCCTCTCGCGTCCCAGAAGTACGGCGAGGCGGTCGTGCGGCAGGTGCTCGGCGCGACCTTCATCGAGGAGCAGCCGCATACTCCGCGCGTGACCCCGGGGGCGAACTGACATGTATGAGGGAATCGTCCAGGAGCTCATCGACGAGTTCGGCAGGCTGCCCGGGATCGGGCCCAAGTCGGCCCAGCGCATCGCCTTCCACATCCTCCAGACGGAGTCGCACGACACGACGCGCCTCGCGGAGCTGCTCACGATCGTGCGCGAGAAGGTGCGGTTCTGCGAGATCTGCGGCAACGTCACGGAGCACGAGACCTGCAGCATCTGCCGCGATCCGCGGCGCTCGCAGGCGACCATCTGCGTCGTCGAGGAGGCGAAGGATGTCGTCGCGATCGAGCGCACCCGGGAGTTCCGCGGGCTGTACCACGTGCTGGGCGGCGCCATCAGCCCCATCGACGGGGTGGGACCTGACGACCTGCGTATCCGCCAACTGATGCAGAGGCTCGCCGATGGCACCGTGACCGAGGTCATCATCGCGACCGATCCCAACCTGGAGGGGGAGGCGACCGCGACCTACCTCTCCCGCCTCCTACACCAGCCCGGACTCACCGTTTCGCGCCTCGCATCCGGGCTGCCGGTGGGCGGCGATCTCGAGTATGCCGACGAGGTGACACTCGGTCGCGCGTTCGAGGGCCGACGGCTGGTCGAGAACTAGCCACTACACTGGGGTGCTTGGTGCGTGACCCGATCGCGCCGGCCCCCACAGAACCCCGGGAGATTTTCGCGTGGCCCTGATTGTGCAGAAGTACGGCGGTTCCTCCGTTGCGGATGCCGCCGGTATCAAGCGCGTCGCCGCCCGCATCGTCGAGACCCGCCGCGCAGGCAACGACGTCGTCGTCGTGGTCTCCGCGATGGGCGACACGACGGACGAGCTCCTCGACCTCGCCGACGCCGTCTCGGCGGCTCCCGGCGGTCGAGAGCTCGACATGCTGCTGACGGCGGGGGAGCGCATCTCGATGGCGCTGCTCGCAATGGCGATCCGTGACCTCGGCGAGGAGGCCCGTTCCTACACGGGCAGCCAGGCCGGCATGATGACGGACGAGAAGCACGGTGCCGCCCGCATCGTCGAGGTCTCTCCGCGTCGTGTCCGCGATGCGCTCGATCACGGCTACATCGCGATCGTCGCCGGCTTCCAGGGTTTCAACCGCGATTCGGGAGACATCACGACGCTGGGTCGCGGTGGTTCCGACACGACGGCCGTCGCCCTCGCTGCGGCTCTCGACGCCCAGGTGTGTGAGATCTACACCGACGTCGACGGCGTCTTCACGACCGACCCCCGCATGGTTCCCGCCGCACACAAGATCGACAGCATCACGATCGAGGAGATGCTGGAGTTGGCGGCCGCCGGGGCGAAGGTCCTTTATATCCGTGCCGTGGAATATGCGCGCCGCCATGGCGTCACGCTGCACGTCCGTTCCTCGTTCAGTCACAACGAGGGCACCCTGGTGGTGCATTCCAGAGAGGGAGAGACCGTGGAAGAACCGATCATCACGGGAATCGCAGCCGATCTCAGCGAAGACAAGATCACGGTCGTGGGCGTCCCCGACCTGCCAGGCACGGCCGCCCGCATCTTCACAATCGCCGCCAATGCTGGTGCGAACATCGACATGATCGTGCAGAACTCCTCGACGCTCGACACGGGCGTGGCCGATATCTCCTTCACCCTGCCCAAGTCGCAGGTTGCGGACACCCTCGCGGCGCTTGAGGCGGGCAAGGGCGAGGTCGGTTTCTCGAACCTCGAACACGATTCCGGCATCGGCAAGATCGCCCTCGTCGGCACGGGCATGCGCACCAACACGGGTGTCTCGGCGAAGCTCTTCACGGCGCTCTCCGAGGCCGGCATCAACATCGAGATGATCTCCACGAGCGAGATCCGCATCAGCGTCGTGACGCGCGCCGAGATCGTGCCCGACGCCGTCCGCATCATTCACACCGCTTTCGACCTCGATGCCGAGGGCGAAGCCATCGTCTACGGAGGGACCGGCCGATGAGCACCACGTCCGGAGTAAACATCGGCGTCGTCGGCGCCACGGGCCAGGTCGGGGCCGTCGTCCGGCGCCTCCTGGAGGAGCGCGACTTTCCCGTCGCGAGCATCCGCTTCTTCGCCTCAGCGCGGTCGGCGGGCACGACCTTGAGTTTCAAGGGCGAGGAGATCGTCGTCGAGGATGCCGCGACCGCCGACCCCACGGGGCTCGACATCGCCATCTTCTCGGCGGGCGGCACCCTCTCGAAGGAGCAGGCGCCCCGCTATGCGGCCGCCGGCGTCACGGTCGTCGACAACTCCTCGGCGTGGCGGCTCGACCCCGAGGTGCCCCTCGTCGTGAGCGAGGTGAACCCGCACGCGCTCGACCAGGCGGCCAAGGGCATCATCGCCAACCCCAATTGCACGACGATGGCGGCCATGCCCGTCCTCAAGGTCCTGCACGAGGAGGCCGGGCTCGAGCGCCTCATCGTGAGCACCTACCAAGCCGTCTCGGGCGCAGGGCTGAAGGGCGGAGCCGAGCTGCTGGACCAGGCGAAGGCGATCGTCGAGCAGGACGCCATGGGTCTCGTGCACGACGGATCCGCGGTGTCGATCCCCGAGCCGAGCGCATTCGTCAAGCCGATCGCATTCGATGTGATCCCGCTCGCGGGCAGCATCGTCGATGACGGACTCGGCGAGACCGATGAGGAGAAGAAGCTCCGCAACGAGAGCCGCAAGATCCTCGACCTGCCCGAGCTCCTGGTGAGCGGCACCTGCGTGCGCGTGCCGGTCTTCACGGGGCATTCGCTCTCGATCAATGCCGAGTTCTCTCGCGCCATCACGCCGGAGCGGGCGCGGGAGCTGCTGGCGGATGCCGCGGGCGTGAGCCTCGCGGACGTTCCGACTCCTCTCGAGGCGGCGGGGCAGGACCCGAGCTTCGTCGGACGCATCCGTCAGGACGAGGGCGTTCCCGGCGGCCGGGGACTCGCTCTCTTCATCAGCAACGACAATCTCCGCAAGGGCGCCGCCCTTAACGCGGTGCAGATCGCCGAGCTCGTCGCTGAGCGCCGCCTGGCCTCTGTCTAGGTCGAGCGCGGGCGATGCTCCCGCGGTCAAGTGCCCCATCAACCGACAGTAAACTGAAGCGTGTGAGTGCCTCCCCCAATCCCTCCGCCCAGCCCCTCGACGTCGCGCTGATCGGCGGGGGCATCATGAGTGCGACGCTCGGTGCCCTCATCAAGCAGCTGCAGCCCGACTGGAGCATTCAGATCTTCGAGACCCTCTCTGAGACGGCGCTCGAGAGCTCCAACCCGTGGAACAACGCGGGCACGGGGCACGCGGCGCTGTGCGAGCTCAACTATGGCAAGGAGCAGGCGGACGGCACCTTTGAGATCCAGACGGCCGTCACGGTCAACGAGCAGTTCCAGGTCTCGCGGCAGTTCTGGTCGTTCATGGTGCGAGAGGGGCTGCTTCCCGACCCCGCGTCGTTCATCAACCCCGTTCCCCACATCAGCTTCGTCTGGGGTGAGGCGAATGTTGATTACCTGCGTCGCCGTTTCGAGGCGCTCAAGGGCAACCCGCTCTTCAAGGACATGGAGTTCAGCGACGACCCCGCGGTCATCCGATCCTGGGCGCCCCTGCTGCTGCCGGGGCGTGCGAAGTCGCAGCCGATCGCTGCCACTCGAGTTGTGGGCGGCACCGACGTCGACTTCGGTGCCCTCACCCGTCATCTCCTCTCCTACCTGACCGACAACGGCGCCAAGCTCACTCTCGAGCGCAAGGTCACGGGTCTTCGCCGGCAGCGCGACGGACTGTGGCGCATCAGCTCACGCCACACGGTCGGCGGTACCCCCTCGGTGACTCATGCCCGTTTCGTCTTTGTGGGAGCGGGCGGCGGCGCCCTGAACCTGCTGCAGAAGTCCGGGATCAAGGAGGCGAAGGGCTACGGCGGCTTCCCGATCAGTGGCCAGTTCCTGCGCACCAACAATCCGGCGCTCGTGGCGCGGCACTCCGCCAAGGTTTACGGCAAGGCCTCTGTCGGTGCCCCGCCCATGTCGGTTCCCCACCTGGACACGCGCGTTGTCGACGGCCAGGGCAGCCTCATGTTCGGCCCCTACGCCGGTTTCTCGCCCAAGTTCCTCAAGACCGGTTCGTGGTTCGATCTGCCGTTCTCGCTCCGGCCGAGCAACATCATCCCCATGCTCGCGGTGGCGAAGGACAACTTCGACCTCGTGAAGTACCTCGTCTCGGAGCTCTTGGCGAGCCGTGCCAAGAAGCTCGAGTCCCTCCGGCAGTTCATGCCGGAGGCAAAGGATGAGGATTGGGAGCTCATCACGGCGGGGCAGCGGGTCCAGGTCATCAAGAAAGACCCCAAGAAGGGCGGCGTTCTCCAGTTCGGCACGGAGGTGGTCGCGGCCGAGGACGGATCGATCGCGGGGCTCCTGGGCGCCTCGCCGGGCGCCTCCACTGCCGTACCCATCATGATCACGCTGCTCGAGCGCTGCTTCCCGGAGCGCTTCGAGGGGTGGAAGCCTGCGCTCACGACCATGGTGCCGAGCCTGGGCCGTCGTCTGGCAGAAGACGCGGAGTTGGCAGACAGCGTGATGTCGTCGACCGCCGAGGAGTTGTCGCTCGTCTGAGCGCACGAGCAGCGAATCTAGGCGGCGCAGCTGAGCGCAGCTAAGCGGATGTCGCGGCATTCAGCGGTCTGGCAGCTAACCGGGGCACATGGGCTGCTGGGTTTCAGCGAATACGCTGGTTCTACCCCGGTTATTGGGGTACAACGGCACGGTCCATACCTGACATACTCGAACCACGTCATATAGGGGAGGGTGGTTCCGTGTCCGTCGGCCTGCCCGCACACCTCACCTCTCGGGCGTTGAGCACTGCCCTCTCGCGCGCAGCTCACGGCATGGCCTACGCCGCGATCATCAGCGGTACTGTCATCTCACTCGGTTTCGCGGCCGCATACCCCGATCGCACGATCTGGCCGGCCCTTTTCGCACTGCTCGCGATGGTGCCGATGGTCGTGTGGGTGCAGCATTCGCGCCGCATCGTCGCGGGTCTCGTCTACCTCGCAGTGGGTGCCTTGGCGGCCTTTATCTACACGCTGACCTTCGCGGCGGCGCTCCCAGAACTGGTCGCCACGTCGACTCTGTGGCTCGCCCCGCCCAAGATTGTGCTGGTGCTTGTCGCGGGCGCGGGGGCGGGTCTCGTCCGCGCGGTCACGTGGACTCTCGGAGGATACGTCGTCGCAGAGACATCCGTCTTTCTCGCCCTGTCACAGGTGGGGCTCCCCGCCGCATTCGACCTGCTCACCTTCGCCCTCGTCGTGGAGGCGATCGGGGTGTGCTTGCTCGCCTTCCTCTCCACCCGCAACGCCGTGCGCACCCACCCGCGTCTGCAGCGCGCCGCGCGTGAGGAGCTGCTCGACGATCTCCGTGCACGCATGGAGTTGCGCGCCGCCGCGCTCATGCATGACACGATCCTCAGTCATCTCGCCGCGATCGCGAGTTCGTCGGAGCAGCGTCTGTCTCCCCAGCAGGCCGAACTGATCGAACGCGACCTGCAGGTGCTCATCGGTCAGGAGTGGCTGCACTCGGGGGCGGATGTCACGGCCGATGTCGGCGCAGACGACCGAGCCTCCCCGCTGCGCGATGCCATCACCGAGGTTCGCGCGCAGGGACTGGAGGTCACGGGCACCGGTGACTTCGGCTCCGTCATGCGCTTGAGCGCGGAGCAGGCGGTCGCTCTGGGTCTCGCGGCGAAGCAGTGCCTCGTCAATGTCATCAAGCATTCGGGGGTCATGAAGGCGGAGGTCGCGGTCTACGCGAGCGAGGACGAGGTCTCCGTGATGATCATCGACGCGGGCCGAGGTTTTTCGGATTCCTCCGTCGGCTCCGACCGGCTGGGGTTGCGGGCATCCGTTCAGAGCCGCATCCAGTCCGTCGGCGGGATGGTGCAGGTGTGGTCGACGCCCGGCAGCGGCACGTCCATCCTCATCCAACTTCCCGTGGGGGCGTCGAGCACGGCTGCCGCCACCACAGCGCAGCAGCCGCTCGTCTCGGGTCCGCTGCCGACGATCGAGGAGTCTGAGCGGCCGAGTGATGAGGGGACGGCTTCGTGAGGCCGCCCGAGCGCACCCGGCAGGAGCTCGACCCGGTCGGCGCCTTCTCGACCCGCAGCATCACGATCGGCGCCGCGCTCGTCGCCTTCATCTTCGCCGCGACCATGGTCGTCGCGAGCATCGACATCATCGCGAACTCAGGGCTCGCCCTTCTTGCGCTCCTCGGCCTCGGCATGGCGAGCGTGCTCGTGACCTCGGCGACCGACCCGTACCGCGGGCCCTTCCACCGTGGTCTGCACGGGTGGGTCATCGCGCTGTCGATCGTGGCGACGGCACTTCTGGCTGCCGCAACGTGGGACACCCCCGTGTCGTTCGTGATCGGGTGGGTCGGCCCCGTCTGCCTCGGCCTCTTCTCCGTCGGGATGTCGGCCTACCGCCCTGTCCGGGAGATCATCGCTTACGGTTCTCTCGCCGCGGTCTTCATGGGCTTTATCTCGATGCTCCAGGCGCAGTCGAATCCCGTGGCTGGTGTCCCGGTTCCCGCGGTCGTCGGCATCCACCTGCTGCCTCTTCTCGCGCTCAATTTCAGCGCGGCGGCGTTCACGGGCAGCATGATCGAGGCGGTCGAGCGTTGGCGCAGCCGCGCCAACGAGGCGGTCGACCGAATGTCTGAGGAGCAGGAGTCGGGCATCGCCCGCTCCGTGCAGCAGGATCGCGTGACGATCCTCAACAGGGAGGTTGTGCCGTTCTTCACGGATGCGCTCGCCGGTCAGGAGCTCACACCCGAGGTGCGGGCGCGGGCGCGGTCGATCGCCGACGCCATCCGCTCCGTCATGGTCGCGGAGGTCGACCGCACCTGGCTCGAGAACCTGGTGGACCATCTGCGGGCCCGCGTGCGGCGCTACGGCGAGATTCCTGACAGCTCACGGGTCGTCTTCGACGACGATCATGTCGCGAACCTCATGACCTATGACCAGCGGACGGCGCTGCGCGCGCTGCTTGTCGCGATCTTCGACCAGGCGGACAACCGGCCGCAGGGGCTCGAGATCGTCATCGTGCGAGCGGGGGAGAGATGCCAGGGTTTCGTTGCCGTGGAGATCGACATGGTCGACTCGCTCGTCAAGTCGCGCTTCGGTCCCTACCTCGCCGTCATGCGCGTCGTCTTCCGGCGGCTGCGCGCCGAGCACCTGCAGTCGGTGCTGACAGTAAGATTCTCCTATGACCAGCGATAGCCAACGGGGGCCGGGCGCGGAGGGCGCAGATGCCCCTCGACCCGAGACGGCGACGCGACGCATCCGCCTTGCTCTGCTCGATGACCATGAGGTGCTACTCGACAGCCTGTCGACCTGGATCTCGTCCAACGCGACCGACTTCGAGCTTGTGCTGAGCGCGCACACGTGGCTCGAGCTCGTCCACAGTGAGAACTTTCCCACCGACCTCGTGTTCCTCGACTTCCAACTCAAGGAGCCCGTCTCGATCGAGGCCCGTGTACGCACCTGCCGCGCCGCGGGCGCGAAGGTGATCGTGCTCACGAGTCTCGATACGCGTGATGCACGCGATCGCGCCCTGAGCGCGGGGGCGGCCGCGTTCCTCTCGAAGTCCCTGCCCATGAACGAGGTCATGGATGTCGCACGTCGGGTCATGGGCCTTGATCGCGGTGCCGTGCCGCAACAGAGCTGGCGCCCGCTGCCCACGGGGGCGATCAACCAGGCGCGTCCCAAGCTGAGCCAGGGCGAGATCGACGCTCTCAAGCTCTATGTCTCCGGTCACAGCACGACGGAGGTGGCCCGGCAGATGAATGTGCAGTACGAGACCGCCAAGACCTACCTGCGGCGCGTGCGGGAGAAGTACGCCAAGGTCAACCGTCCCGCAAGCAAGAAGGCGGAGCTCATCCGCCGCGCGGCGGAGGACGGGTTCCTGCAGTAATGGCAAAGCTCTACTTCCGCTACGGTGCCATGAACAGCGGCAAGAGCACCGCTCTGCTTCAGGCCGCCTACAACTATGAGGAGCGCGGCCAGGAGGTGCTCCTTGCGAAGCCGCGCATCGACACGAAGGGTGACGACCAGATCGTCTCCCGCCTGGGTGTCACTCGCGCGGTGGACTTTGTCATCGAGCCGCGCGACGACATCTATTCGCTCTTCGAGGGGGAGCGGGCATCCGTTCAGGAGCGGACGGGGCTCCCCGTGAGCTGCCTACTCGTCGACGAGGCCCAGTTCCTCACGGAGCGCCAGGTCGACGACCTGCTGCGCATCGCGATCCTCGAGAATGTTCCCGTGCTCGCCTACGGCATTCGCACCGACTTCCAGACGGTGGCGTTTCCCGGCAGCAGGCGGCTGCTCGAGGTCGCGCACTCGCTTGAGGAGCTCAAGACGATCTGCCGCTGCGGCCGCAAGGCGGTCTTCAACGCTCGCAGGGTGGGCGACACTTTCACCTTTGCGGGCGACCAGGTGGCAATCGACGAGTCGGCGGATGCTGCGGCCTCTCGCCCGGGCAGCGGACTGGGTGCCTCGGGGTCCTTCAGCGTCAGCTACGAGTCCCTCTGCGGCGCCTGCTACCTGGAGGAGAGCGGTGGAACGTTGAGCAGTGGGCGTGAGCCGGTCATTGACTTCGTCTATGACCGCGCCCCTGACCCCGACTTCATGTAGAGCCCCTTCGCGACGAAAGGCCGCCCCGCGCTCACAAGCGCTGGGCGGCCTTTCGTTGTCACACTGTCGGGGTAACAGGATTTGAACCTGCGACCTCTTCGTCCCGAACGAAGCGCGCTACCAAGCTGCGCCATACCCCGATCCGTCAGCTCCAGCATCCGCTGAAGACCGACCTGTCAAGGATAGCCGATATCCGCACCAACCAAAGTCACGAGCACCGCCTCGGGCGGGCAGGCGAAGCGTACTGGGGCGTAGATCGATGTGCCGAGACCGGCCGAGACCTCGAGGTAGGCGGTGCCGAGCGCGTGGTTCCACAGGCTCACTCCGCTGGCCTGCTCGCGCGGGAGGTCGCAGTTCGTGACGAGCGCGCCGACGCCCGGCACACACACCTGCCCGCCGTGGGTGTGCCCCGCGAAGATGACCTCTGTGCCGTGCGTCACGAAGGAGTCGAGCACGCGGCGGTATGGCGCGTGCGTCACGCCGATCATGACGGACTCGCGGTCGGCCGGTCCATCGTCGGGCTCCACCTGCTCGCGAAGCTCGTCGATCGCCCCGGGCAGGGAGTCCAAGCGATCCCAGCCACGATGGGCGTCGGCCGTGCCGATGAATTCGAGGGGGGAGTTGCGGAGGGTCATCCAGTGGGCGGCGTTGTTGAGGTCCACCCAACCGAGTGACGCGAAGAACTCCTCGAGGCCCGCCGTGTCGAGGCGCTCCGCCTCGGAGGGCCGCTCTGAGGGGCCGAGCAGGTAGCCGAGCGGGTTCTTGGTCGTCGGCCCGAAGTAGTCGTTGGAGCCGTGCACGAACACGCCGGGCACCCCCGCGAAAGGCTCGAGAGCGTGACGGATGCCCGTGAGCCCGTCGCGGTGCCCCAAATTGTCGCCCGTGTTGATGACGAGGTCAGGTTCCAGGGCAGCCAAGCCGCGCACCCACTCCTGCTTGCCGTGCTGCCACGGCGCCATGTGGAGGTCGCTGAGGTGAAGGATCCGGATGGGGGCTGCGCCCGCGTCGAGCACGGCGAGGGTCTCGTGCCGCAGACGGTAGGCGCGGCGCTCAACAAGGGAGCCCCACGCGAATGCCGCCGCCCCGGCGGCCGCCGCCGTCGCGAGTGCGACGCCGGCGGCGCGACCGGGAACGCTGCTGCGCGTCACGAGCAGTCGAGTCGTGAGACGGCGAGCGTGATGGTGGCGCCAGGCAGGATCTGCGTGTTCTCAGCAGGATCCGATGCTGTCACCTTGCCGATCGCGTCGCTGTCAGGATCGGTGTCCTCAGGCAGCGCCTGGCAGGACTCGACGACCGTGAAGGAGCTGCCGATGGCGCGCTTGGCCGCCGAGAAGGTCATGCCGATCACGTCAGGCATCGGCACCGAGTTCTGCAGGCTGCCGTAGACCGTGATGGTCGTGCCCTTTGGCACGGTGGCACCGGGGCCGGGCTCGACTGCGGCGATCCGGCCGCGCTCGATCTCGGAACTGACCTCGCCGCCGTAGACGTAGTTGAACCCGAGGCTCTCGATCAGGACCTTCGCCTGCTCCTGCGACTGGCCGATGACGTTGGGCACGATCGCGCCCTGTCCGCTGAGAAGCTCGGAGGGCGGCGCAGCATACGGCGCACCGCCGTACTGGGCGTTGAGGGCCGCAATGATCGGGCGGAAGATGCGGTGCCTGGCCGTACCGCCGTTGCCGCCGGGGAGGGTCACCCGGGTGAGGTTGACGTCGCCGTTGATGTTGCCCACCCACACGGCCATGCCGTTGGTCGAGGTCGAGCCGACCATCCAGGTGTCCTCGGAGCCGTCCGTCGTACCCGTCTTGCCGGCGAGCTCGATGCCGTCGCCCGGGTTCGAGCCGGAACCGGTGCCGCCCTGGACGACGCGCTTGAGGGCATACGCCATGGCGGCGGAGACCTCGGGGCTCACGGCCTGCGAGCACTCACGGGTCTGCCCGCCGAGCTCGTTGCCGTCGGCATCCACGATGTTGTCGATCGCGGTCGGCTTGCAGTAGAGGCCGTTCGCCCCCACCGCGGCGATCGCCGCAGCCATCGTGAGGGGCGCGATCTCGTTGGTGCCGAGCACGGTCGCGGGGGAGTACTGCAGCTCCAGGTCGTCCGCGCGGTGCACGCCGAAGGCCGCCGCCGTGTCGCGGATCGTGCAGAGGTCGAGCTTCTGCGCCATCGCGATGTAGGAAATGTTGTAGGAGCTGATGGTCGACTGCAGCACCGTCGTGTTGGTGGAGCCGCTGCCGCCGCCGTAGTTCGGCGGGTTCCACGGGCCTACGTACTTCTCTTCACAGGAGTTGGGGAACGAGGCCTGCTCGAAGGTGCGCCGGGCGCCGTTGACGACCTCGTTGAGCCCGTGTCCGGCATTGAGCCAGGTCGCGAGCGTGAAGATCTTGTAGGTCGACCCCGTCTGGAAGCCGCTCGAGCCGCCGTACGGCCTATCCGTGCTGAAGTTGACGGCGGTAGCGGGCCAGCCGCCGCCGTCCTCCGTGTTGTTGAAGTACTTGTTCTGTGCCATGACACGGATGCGTCCCGTGCCCGGCTCCACGACGTTGACCACGGCGCCGAGTTCGAGCTGCTGCTCCTCCGCGGGGGCCTGGGCCCAGATGGTTGCCTGCGCGTGGTCCTGCTGGTTAATCTGCAGGCTCGTGTAGACGGAGTAGCCGCCGCGCTCCCAGTTGCGCTGGCGCTCCTCCGCGGTCGTGCCGAGCATCTCCAGCTCTGGCACGAGCTTCGTCACGTAATCGCAGAAGAACCACGCTGTCGTCGCGTACATGCAGCCGTTCTGCGGTTCACTGTAGGTGACCTCGATGGGGGTCGCGATCGCCTCGTCGTACTGCTCCTGCGTGATGGAGCCGAGCTCAAGCATGTTGCCGAGGATGAAGTCGCGACGGGTCTTGTTTGCCTCGAAGTTGTCTTCACTGCGCAGGCTGTGTGAGGTGGGGGTCTGCACGATCGCGATGAGGCTGGCCGCCTGCGCGAGCGTGACATCCGAGGCAGGCACCGAGAAGAACTGCTTCGCCGCGGACTGGACTCCATAGGTTGTGCCGCCGAACCCCGCGATGTTCAGGTAGGCGAGCATGATCTCGTCCTTGGTGTATTTCTTCTCGAGGCCGATCGCGAGCTTCGCCTCCTGGAGCTTCCGCTCGATCGTCTGCTCCTGCGCCTCCGCCAGCTTCGCCTTGCGGAGCGACTCGCTCTCCTCCTCGAGGGCCGACTGGATGCGGATGTTCTTGACGAGCTGCATCGTCAGGGTCGACGCGCCACTCTCGATGTCGCTACTCGCCAGGTTGCCGACGGCGGCACGCACGACGGATGCCACGTCGACGCCGCCATGCTCATAGAAGCGCCGGTCCTCACCGGCGACGACGGCATCCTTGATGAACTGCGAGACCTGGTCCCATTCGACCTCTTCGCGGTTCTGCTTGTAGATCTGCGCGATCGGGACCGGGGTGACTCCGTCTACGTCGAGTCCGTAGATCGTGTTCTTGGTCGCGAGCTGGTTGATCTCGAGGTATTCAGGGAGACTGTTGAAGATATCGATGGACGCCTTGGCCGTCATCCCGGTGACCGCGAGAGCGGGGGTGACGAGGGCCGTGACGAGCACGCCAGCGAGGGCGCTCAAGCCGACGAGCCCAGCGAAGGCGCCGAGCACGCCCGTGGGCTTCGAATTTTGGGCAGACATACGCCCTAGAGTAGAGGATCGAAACTCTGGCGAAGCTGAATGGATGGCGACATGCAAGCGTGGGAATACCTCACCACCCCCCTCATGATCCACAACACGGCGGCAATCCTCAACAACTGGGGCTCCGAGGGGTGGGAGCTCGTGCAGGTCGTCACGGGCCCCGAGGGCGGTCTCGTCGCCTACTTCAAACGTCCCGTCGAGAACTGAATAGGAGCACCTGCGTGAGCATCGAAGAGCGGATGGCCGAGCTCGGCCTCGAACTCCCCACCGTCGCGGCCCCCGTCGCCGCCTACGTCCCGGCTGTCGTTTCCGGCAATCACGTCTTCACCTCGGGCCAGCTCCCCTTTGTCGATGGCGCGCTTCCCGCGACGGGCAAGGTGGGGGCGTCCGTCACGGCGGAGGACGCCAAGGGGTACGCGCGACAGTGCGCCCTCAACGCACTTGCGGCTGCGGCATCCGTCATCGGTTCCCTCGATCGGGTGACGCGCGTCGTCAAGGTCGTCGGCTTCGTCTCCTCCGACCCGGCCTTCACGGGCCAGCCGGGCGTCATCAACGGAGCCTCCGAGCTGCTCGGCGAGGTCTTCGGTGAGATCGGCCAGCATGCCCGCAGCGCTGTCGGTGTCGCGGTGCTGCCGCTCGACTCTCCTGTTGAGGTCGAGCTCATCCTCGAGTTCGCCTAGCCCGCGGGCTGGGTAGGCGCGCAGCGCCGTACTAGCCGGCGAGTTGAGCAGGCGCGCAACGCCGTATCGAAACCGCGTCCACCACCGCTACCTCTTGCCCGTCAACCGGTCCGAGATGATCTGCATGACGGAGGTGTCGGCGAGAGTCGTCGTGTCGCCGACCTCGCGTCCCTCCGCGACGTCCCGCAGCAGGCGCCGCATGATCTTGCCCGAGCGGGTCTTCGGCAGCTCGCTGACGACGAAGACCTGCCGGGGCTTCGCGATGGCGCCGATCTGCTCGCCGACGTGGGCGCGCAGAATGGATGCTGCCTCCTCGGGTGTCTGGGCATCCTCTTGGTCGGAGCGCAGGATGACGAAGGCGACCACTGCCTGCCCCGTCGTCTCGTCGGAGGCCCCCACGACGGCGGATTCGGCGACGATCGGATGCGACACGAGCGCCGACTCGATCTCCGCCGTCGAGAGGCGGTGCCCGGAGACATTCATGACGTCGTCGACGCGGCCGAGGAGCCAGATGTCGCCGTCCTCGTCGAGGCGCGCACCGTCGCCCGCAAAGTAGAGGCGCGGGTTGTCGGCATCCGGGCGGTGGAATTTGTCCCAGTAGGTGTCGACGAAACGCTCGGGGTCGCCCCAGATGCCCCGCAGCATTGACGGCCAGGGCTTGGTCACGACGAGGAGGCCGCCGTTGCCCTTGCCCACGTGCTCGCCCGAATCGCTCAGCACGTCGACGCTGATGCCGGGGATGGGGACTTGCGCCGAGCCGGGCTTGGTCTCGGTGATGCCGGGCAGGGCGGAGACCATGATCGCCCCGGTCTCCGTCTGCCACCAGGTGTCGACGATGGGGGCGGTGCCGCCGCCGATGACCTCGCGGTACCAGACCCACGCCTCAGGGTTGATGGGTTCACCCACGGAGCCGAGCAGGCGGATGCTCGACAGGTCGTACTTGTCGGGCACCTGCCGTCCGACCTTCATGAAGGAGCGGATGGCGGTCGGCGCGGTGTAGAAGATGCTGACGCCGTACTTCTCCACGAGCTCCCACCAGCGGCCCGGATGCGGCGTGTCTGGCGTGCCCTCGTAGAGCACCTGGGTTGCGCCGTTGGCGAGTGGGCCGTAGACGACGTAGCTGTGTCCGGTGATCCACCCGACGTCGGCGGTGCACCAGTAGACGTCGGTCTCGGGCTTGAGGTCGAAGACGTACTTGTGGGTGAAGGCGGCCTGTGTCAGGTAGCCACCGCTCGTGTGCAGGATGCCCTTGGGCTTTCCCGTCGTGCCCGACGTGTAGAGGATGAAGAGCGGATGCTCGGCCTCAAAGCTCTCGGCTTCGTGCTCGCTCGACGCCTCCGCCATCTTCTCGTGCCACCAGAGGTCGCGGCCGTCCTTCCAATCGATCTCGTTCTCGCCGCGGCGCACGACGAGCACGTGTTCGACGGAGTGCTCACCCTCCTTCGCGAGGGCGTCGTCGACGGTCGGCTTGAGGGCGGAGACGCGGCCCTTGCGGTAGCCGCCGTCCGCCGTGATGACGAGCTTGGCATTCGCATCGTCGACCCGGGCGCGGATGCTGTCGGCGCTGAAGCCCCCGAAGATGACGGAGTGCACGGCCCCGATGCGCGCGACGGCGAGCATCGACACGACCGCCTCGGGGATCATCGGCAGGTAGATGGCGACGCGGTCGCCCGAGCGGATGCCGAGCTCGGTGAGCATGTTGGCGGCCCGCTTCACCTCCTGCGTGAGCTCCGAGTAGGTGAGGGTGCGGGTGTCGCCGGGCTCGCCCTCCCAGTGGAATGCGACGCGGTCGCCGTGGCCCGCCTCGATGTGCCGGTCGAGGCAGTTGTAGGCGACATTGAGGCGGCCGTCGTCGAACCACTTCGCGAAGGGGGCGTCGCTCCAGTCGAGCACGTTCGAGAAGTTCTTCTCCCAGGTGAGGAGGTTGCGCGACTGCTCGGCCCAGAAGGCCTCGGGATCGTCGCGACCTGCGTCGTAAAGGGCCGGGCTGGCGAGGGATGCCGCGGCGAATTCGGCGCTGGGGGCGAAGCGCCGCGTCTCGTGCTGGAGGCTGTCGATGTGCTCGCTCATGGTCGTTCTCGTCGCTCCTTTGCGCTGAGGCTGGGCAGGCCGGGGGGTATGTTGTCAGACGCGCCAATTGGAGACTATATCCCCGGAAAATTTCCTGTTGCGTTCCCCCGCCTTTGGGGTACACTGAATTCACCGGATGTCAATTCGGCTTAGCGGTGCATTCTTCGTGATTCCCCCCAATCACGCACCGCTGTGGCGGCGCCAGTTCCCCCCAACAGGCGCCGCCCCTCTCTTTTAACCGCCGTTGCAGCGAAGGACGGCGCGATGGCGTGACTCTCCGGGGAAACTCCCTCACAGGCCCGAGGTTTCGGCGAAGTGCACGGTTCTCTGGGCAAGCGCCTCGACTGTGCGGGCTCCTGCGTAGCGTCGGCGGCATGCCGCAGCATCCGTCTCTTTTGTCACAGCAGACACAGCAGTACCATCCCTCACGAGACGCGCCGAGCGCGTTCCGCTACGTGCCGAATCGCGACGGTGACCCCGCTGTCGAATGGGGTACAAGATCTGTCCCCCATTCGAGGGGGCAGGAGGTGCCCCCGCGCAACGCGGCCGCCTTCGGCCCGCTCGCTCCCTATATATGCGACGACACCGTGACCGACGTCTTCGTCAATGGGCCCGGCGACGTGTGGATCGACCGCGGCGCAGGGCTCGTGCGGGGCGACCCTCTCCGGCTCGATACCGAAGGCTTGCGCGCCCTCGCGACCGCGCTTGTGGCGCGGGGCGGTCGGCATGTCGACGAGGCGAACCCCTGCGTCGATGTGCGGCTCGACGACGGGATTCGCGTCCATGCCGTCCTCTCGCCGATCTCTCCCTCGGGGGCGCTCCTGTCGATCCGCATTCCGCGGCGGGAGCGACTCGGCCTTGACGACCTGGCTGCGGCAGGGGTGTTTTCCGAGATCCCCCTCGCGAGCGTGCGCACGCTCGTGGAAGAGCGCGAGAACATCCTCATCAGCGGCGCGGGCGGCAGCGGCAAGACCACCCTCCTCGGGGCGATGCTCGGCGCGGCGCCGCCCAGAGACCGCATCATCGCGATCGAGGACGTCGGGGAGTTGAGGGTCGAGCATCCGCACTTCGTCTCCCTCGAGGCGCGGCAGGCGAACATCGAGGGGGCGGGGGAGGTCGGGCTTACGAGGCTCGTGCGCGAAGCGCTGCGGATGCGCCCCGATCGTTTGGTGCTCGGCGAATGCCGCGGCGCCGAGATCCGCGAACTCCTCAGTGCCCTCAATACGGGGCACGATGGCGGCGCGGGCACGATTCACGCCAACTCGCTCGCGGACGTCCCCGCCCGACTTGAGGCGCTCGGCGCGCTTGCGGGCATGAGCCCCGACGCGGTCGCCCGCCAGTCGGTCAGCGCGATCGGCGCGGTGCTGCACCTTGTGCGGCGCGACGGGCGACGGATGCTCGCGCGCATGGGCCGCTTCGAGCTCGACCCTGCGGGGCGGCTCGCCATCGTCGAAGCATGAGCGCGGCGGGCGAGGCTGACGTCGCCGCGGTCGCTTCGGTCGTCCACCGGCTCGCCGTCATGGTCGAGGCCGGCACGGCCCCGACATCCGCGTGGACCTATCTTGCGGAGTCGCCGGGGGCCCTCGAGACCGTGCAGAAGGTGGCCGCTTCGGTCGCGGGAGGGCAGGGGGTCCCCGATGCCCTCCTGCAGGCGGCCGAGAGCCTCCCTGCCGCGGAGGCGCGGGCATGGAGCGGAGTTGCCGCGGCCTGGCTCGTGGCGACGCAGGTGGGTGCGCCCGTCGCAGGGGCGCTCACGGCTCTCGCCGAAGCGCTCCGCGACCTCGACCAGGTCCACCGCGAGACCGCAGCGGCGCTCGCCGGCCCCACCGCGACCTCGCGCCTCGTCATGGTGCTTCCGGCCGTCGGGCTCGTCTTCGGGGCAGCCCTCGGCTTCGACACGATCGGCGTGCTCCTCGGGGGCCCCATCGGCTGGGCATGCCTCACCGTCGGGGTCGGGCTCCTCGTCGCAGCGCGGCGCTGGAACCGCCGTCTCCTTGCCTCGGCCCGAGCCACCGATGACACCCCGGGTCTGCGCCTCGACCTCCTCGCGGTCGCCGTCGGCGGCGGTTCCGCCTTCGACCGCTGCCTCGTCGCCGTCGAGAATGCTCTCGAGCGCAGCGGGATCGGGGGTGCGGGGCGGGAGGACGGGCGTGAGGTGCTCGATCTCTCCCAGCGGGCCGGGGTGCCTGCGGCGGCACTGCTGCGGGCAGAGGCTCAGCAGGAGCGGCGGGCGGCGCGCAGCGAGGGAGCACGGCGTGCTGCGACGCTCGCGGTGCGGCTCATGTTGCCGCTCGGCCTGTGCGTGCTTCCGGCGTTCATGGTGCTCGGCGTGGTGCCCCTCATGGTCGCCGTCATCGACGGAACCCTCGCGGCATGACCTTCCCAATCACTCGTCCCCAGGGCGTCCTCGCAGCGGGGAGTGCACCGATCGCGGACGGTGCGGCCCGCGGGAGCACGTCATGCCCGAGCGTGGATCTGTGGGGGCGCTCACCCCACCCACCCCATCAGTAGGAGAGAGGAACGACATGAACGAGGTCCGATCCATCAACCCGAGCGTGCCCGAAAGCGAGGCCCCGCCCGTTACGCTGCACCCCCGTCGGCGCTGGTGGCGAGCCCGCGAGCGCGGCGCCGCCACGGCCGAGTACGCGATCGTCATCATGGCCGCCGTAGGCTTTGCCGGGCTGCTCGTGGTGATCATGCGCAGCGAGGAGGTGCGCGCCATCCTCACCGACCTCGTGCAGAGCGCGCTGACCTCCGGCGGATGACGCGGCAGCGCATCCGCCGACGCCTGCGTGATGAGCATGGCAGCGTCGCGGCAGAACTCGTGGTGGCGCTGCCCGCCGTCATCCTCGTGCTCGCCGCCTGCCTGGGCGGCGTGCGCGTCGGTATGCAGGCAATGGCAGCGCAAGATGCTGCGGCCGCCGCTGCACGCTCCCTCGCCCGCGGGGAGAACGTCGCGGCGGCGGCCGCGCGGGCCTCCGCTATCGCGCCCGGGTCCTCCGTGTCGGTCCGCCGCCGCGACGGTCTCGTGTGCGTCAGCGCCACCGCGCCCGCCGCGCTGCCCGTGCTGCCGGTCGCGCCGAGCGCGACGGCGTGCGCCCTAGAGGGTGCGCTGTGAACGAGCGCGGCTCCGGCTCGGTCCTGGTCGTCGGCATCCTGGCGGTCGTGATGGGTGTCGCGCTGCTGTGCGCACCCCTCGTCGCGGCGCGTCTCGACAGTTCCCGGGCTGCGACGGCAGCGGATGCCGCGGCGCTCGCCGCAGCAGACACGGCCGTGGGCATCGTGCCGGGCAGCCCCTGCGCAAATGCGGCCCGCACGGCCGAGGCAAACGGGGCGAGCCTGGACGCGTGCCGGGTCGAGGGACTCGTGGTGACGGTCGCGGTGAGCCGAGCATCCGGCCCCCTCCGTGCGACCGCGACGGCGACGGCGGGGCCGCCCGGGACGACCCCATGATGACGACCCCCAAGGAAAGTCTGTGTATGGTGTCGGTTGTCGGCCCCATGAGCGCGGGGCGGAGACCGATGCGCAGCCCCTGCTGCCCGGTTGTTGCGAGATCTCACGAGGAGTCCGGTGCCCGGAACCAAGAAACTTGTCATCGTCGAGTCACCGGCGAAGGCGAAGACCATCGCCCAGTACCTCGGCGATGGATATGAGGTGCAGGCCTCAGTCGGACACATCCGTGACCTTGTCGAGCCCCGCAACCTGCCGGCCGACCTCAAGAAGGGCCCCCTTGGCAAGTTCTCGATTGACGTCGAGAACGGCTTCCAGCCCTACTACGTCGTCTCCGACCAGAAGAAGAAGACGGTCGCCGACCTCAAGCGTGCCCTCAAGGAAGCCGACGAGCTCTACCTCGCAACTGATGAAGACCGCGAGGGAGAGGCCATCGCGTGGCACCTGCTCGAGGTGCTCAAGCCGAAGGTTCCCGTGCGGCGCATGGTCTTCCACGAGATCACGAAGGATGCGATCCAGCGGGCGCAGGAGAACCCCCGCGACCTCGACACGGCGCTAGTTGACGCCCAGGAGACCCGGCGCATCCTCGACCGCCTCTACGGCTACGAGATCTCGCCCGTGCTCTGGCGCAAGGTCGGGCCGGGCCTTTCCGCGGGTCGCGTACAGTCGGCGGCGACCCGGCTCGTCGTCGACCGCGAGCGCGAGCGTCTCGCCTTCATCGCGGCCAGCTATTGGGACCTCACGGCGCTGCTCGCCCCCGAGGGAGACGGCCAGAACTTCGAATCGCGCCTTGTACGCCTCGACGGGGAGCGAATCGCAACCGGTCGCGACTTCGACGATCGGGGCACCGCCAAGACGGGAGTCCGCACCCTCGACGAGGCGTCGGCGCAGACACTCGCCGACGCGCTGCGGAGTCCCGCGGCATCCGTCGTCGTCAGCTCGGTCGAGTCCAAGCCCTACACGCGCCGCCCGGCGGCGCCCTTCAGCACCTCGACGCTGCAGCAGGAGGCGGCGCGCAAGCTGCGCTTCTCGGCCAGGCAGACGATGAGCGTCGCGCAGAGCCTGTACGAGAACGGCTACATCACGTACATGCGTACGGACTCGCTCAACCTGTCGCAGCAGGCCGTTGCGGCGGCACGCGCGCAGGCGAAGTCGCTCTACGGCGCCGACACGGTGCCCGAGAAGCCGCGCACCTACGCGAGCAAGAGCAAGAACGCGCAGGAGGCGCACGAGGCGATTCGCCCCTCCGGTGACACCTTCCGCACGCCCGGCGAGCTCGAGGGCACCCTGCGGGGCAACGAGCTCAAGCTCTACGACCTGATCTGGAAGCGCACGGTCGCGTCACAGATGGCCGATGCGAAGGGGGTCACGGCATCCGTCTCGATCACCGCGACGGTCGAGGATGGCACGGTCGCCGAGTTCAGCGCTTCGGGCACCGTCATCACGTTCCGCGGCTTCCTGCAGGCTTACGAGGAGGGCCGTGACGAGGAGCGGGGTGAGTCGACGGACGCGAAGGAGGCCAAGCTTCCGCCGCTGAGCGAGGGGCAGAAGCTTACGGTCGTCGAGACGGAGGCTAAGGGGCACGAGACGAGCCCGCCGCCGCGCTACACCGAGGCGAGCCTCGTCAAGACCCTCGAAGAGCTCGGCATCGGTCGCCCCTCCACCTACGCCGCCATCATCTCGACCATCGTGGACCGCGGCTACGTGACGCAGCGCGGCCAGGCGCTCGTCCCCAGCTGGGTCGCGTTCTCGGTCGTGCGCCTGCTCGAGCAGTACTTCGGCGACCTCGTCGAATACGACTTCACCGCCGAGATGGAGAGCGACCTCGACCGCATCGCGGGCGGCGAGCAGAACCGCGTCGAATGGCTCGAGGGCTTCTACTTCGGGCACGAGGGCCACCGCGGCCTGCGCACCGTCATCGACAACCTGGGCGAGATCGACGCACGCGAGATCAACTCGATCCAGATCGCCGAGGGCGTCACTCTGCGCATCGGCAAGTACGGCCCCTATCTTGAGGTGCCCGGTGACACCCCCGAGACGCCGCGTCGCGTGAACCTGCCGCAGGATCTCGCGCCCGACGAGCTCACGCCCGCCAAGGCGCAGGAGCTCATCGACGCGCCCGTCGTCGGCGACCGGGTGATCGGGGTCAATCCCGAAAACGGCAAGAACATCGTGGCCAAGGACGGCCGCTTCGGCCCGTATGTCACGGAGCTCGACCCCGAGCCCGAGGAGGAGCTCGTCGTCGACTCCGCGACGGGCGAGGTGACGGATGCCGCGAAGCCAGCCAAGAAGCCCGCCAAGAAGGCGGCGCCCAAGCCGCGCACGGCCTCGCTCTTCAAGTCGATGGATCTCGCGACAATCGACCTCGACACGGCGCTTCGCCTGCTCGACCTACCGCGCGTCGTCGGGGCCGACCCCGAGTCTGGGGACGAGATCACGGCACAGAATGGCCGCTACGGTCCCTACCTGAAGAAGGGCACCGACACGCGCACCCTGCCGAGCGAGGACCAGATCTTCGAGATCGACCTCGCGGGGGCGCTCGAACTTTTCGCGCAGCCCAAGTACGGTGCCCGCCGGGCATCAAGCGCGCTCAAGGAGTTCGAGGCGGATCCCGAGAGCGGCAAGCCCATCAAGGTCAAGGACGGCCGCTTCGGCCCCTACGTGACCGACGGCGTCACCAACGCGACCATCCCGCGCGGCGAGAGCGTCGAGGAGATCGACTTCGACCGCGCCGTGCAGCTGCTCGCCGACAAGCGCGCGAAGGGCCCCGCCAAGAAGCCCGCCGCGAAGAAGGCGCCAGCCAAGAAGGCTCCGGCCAAAAAGACGGCGACCGCCAAGAAGCCGGCGACCAAGAAGGCGGCGCCCAAGAAGTCTGCCGAGTGACCGTGGCCGGCCTCTTCATCACCTTCGAGGGCGGCGACGGCTCCGGCAAGACGACGCAGGCGGAGCTTCTCGCGACCTGGCTCGAAGAGCAGGGGCGCACGGTTGTGCGGGGGCGCGAGCCCGGCGGCACCGACCTCGGGCTCGAGCTGCGGGAGATCGTGCTTCACCGGCGCGGGCACATCGCACCCCGCGCGGAGGCGCTCATCTACGCGGCCGACCGTGCGCACAACATCGCGACGAAGGTTCGTCCCGCCGTCGACTCCGGGGACATCGTCATCCAGGATCGCTACCTCGACAGCTCGGTCGCCTATCAGGGCGCCGGACGCGTGCTTGATGGGGGAGAGGTGCGCGACATCTCGCTGTGGGCGACCGAGGGGTTCCTGCCCCACCTCACGATCCTCCTCGACCTCGACGAGACGACAGGGCGGGAGCGGCTTGACGGGGTGCGCACCCGCTTCGACCGGCTTGAGGCGGAGAAGGCGGACTTCCATGCGAGAGTGCGGTCCGCCTACCTTGAGCTCGCGCGAGCCGAACCCGAGCGGTTCCTCGTGCTCGACGCGCCGCGGCCCGTCGACGAGCTCGCGGCCGACATCCGCGCGCGTGTCGAGGCGTTGCTCTGACGCATCCGAGCGTCGGTGGTGCACCGTAGGCTTGAGCCCGTGAGCGTGTGGGACGAGCTGACCGGGCAGACGGAGGCCATCGAGGTGTTCCGTGCGGCCGCAGCATCCGCCGCCGCGCTCGACCCCGCCGACAACGCGATGACACACTCGTGGCTCATCACGGGTCCGCCCGGCAGCGGTCGCTCCAACCTGGCCTTCGCGTTCGCGACGGCTCTCCTGAGCACCGACCCCGATGGCGACGACGCGACCCGGCGGCAGGTCGAGGCCCGCTCGCACCCCGACCTCGCGGTGCTCACGACAGAGCGCGTCATCATCACGATCGATGAGGTGAGATCGCTCGTCTCGAGCTCGCAGTTCTCGCCCTCCGTCGCCCGCTACCGCGTCATGGTGATCGAGGATGCCGACCGCATGACGGAGCGCACCTCCAACCTGCTGCTCAAGGCGCTCGAGGAGCCCCCGCCGCGCACAGTGTGGATCCTCTGCGCGCCGAGTGAGGCCGACCTGATCCCCACGATCCGCTCGCGAGTGCGTTCGGTGCGGCTGCGCGTGCCGGCCGTCGCGGAGGTCGCGCGGCTCATCGAGCGGCGGGACGGCGTCGGCCCCGAGTTGGCCCTGCGCGCGGCGCGGGAGTCGCAGAGCCACATCGGCATGGCGCACCGGCTCGCGACCAACGATGATGCGCGCCGCCGTCGTGAGCAGACTCTGCGGACGGCCCTCGGCATCCGCACCGTGACGGACGCCGTGCTGGCCGCCGCGACGTTGCTCGAGCTCGCGGGCGAGGATGCGAAGGCGATCACCGAGCAGCGCGACGCTGAGGAGCGGGAGCAGGCGCTGCGCTCGCTCGGCGTCGATGCGGGTGGCACGATCCCGCCGGCGCTGCGCTCGCAGCTCAAGGCGCTCGAGGAGGACCAGAAGCGCCGTGCCACGCGGTCGCTGCGCGATGGCATCGACCGCATCATGGTCGACCTGCAGTCGCTCTACCGCGACGTGCTGCTCGTGCAGCTGGGCGCATCGGTCGACCTCGTCAACCTGAGCCTCGACGAGGAGCTGCGCCGTGCCGCCGCCTCGAGCAGGCCTGAACACACCCTCGCTGTGCTCGACGCCATCGCGACCGCGCGGCGCCGCATCGAGGGCAACGTGGCGCCGGCGCTCGCCCTGGAGGCCATGCTCGTCGCCGTGACCAAGGGAGAACCCGCGTGAACCGTATCCGCCTCGCTGCCGTCTCAATCGTCGCGGCGTCGTCACTCGCGCTCTCCGGGTGCTTCCTCGCCTCAGGGGTTCCCGAGACGGAGTCGACGCCGACGGGGGAGAAGGTCGCGCCGGAGCTCCAGGAGTACTACGACCAGGTGCTCGAATGGTCCGGATGCGACGGCGGCTTCCAGTGCGCGACCGCCGAGGTCCCCCTCGACTGGGAGAACCCGGGGGCCGAGTCCATCGAGATCGCCCTCATCCGCCTGCCCGCTGCGGGGGAGTCGATGGGGTCGCTGCTCGTCAATCCGGGCGGCCCCGGCGCGTCGGGCGTGGACCAGGTGCGCCAGGGCGTCGACTATGCGACATCCGATCGCCTGCGTCAGCACTACGACATCGTCGGCTTCGACCCGCGCGGTGTTGGGGCGTCGTCGGCGGTCGACTGCTACGACGATCCCGATGAGCTCACGCAGTTCATCTACGAGATCGTGCCCTACGAGGCAGGGTCGGAGGAGTGGATCGACGCGATCGAGGAGAGCAATGCGGAGTTCGGGGCGGCGTGCCTCGAGCACACGGGTGAGCTCCTCGGCCACGTCGACACGGTGAGTGCGGCGCGGGACATGGACGTGCTTCGCGCCGCCCTGGGCGACGAGCGGCTCAACTTCCTCGGCTACTCCTACGGCACCCTGCTCGGCGCCACCTATGCCGGGCTGTATCCCGAGAAGACAGGGCACCTGGTGCTCGACGGCGCGATCGACCCGGCGACGACCGACTTCGAGGTGACGGCCTCGCAGGCGCAGGGGTTCGAGAGCGCCATGCGCGCGTACCTCGCCGACTGCCTCACGGGGCCCGAGTGCCCCTTCTCGGCAGACACGGTCGAGGGGGGCATGGCAGAGCTCGCGGCGCTATTCGACCGGCTCGAGCAGAGCCCTCTCCGCGCGGAGGACGGGCGGATGCTGGGCAGCAGCGCCATGTTCACGGCCGTCATCTTCCCGCTCTACTCGGCCGACACGTGGGGCTACCTGTCGCAGCTGATCGCGGACGTGAAGAGTGGGGGTGCCGAGATCGCCTTCGCGCTCGCTGACGCCTACTACAGCCGGAATGAGGATGGGACGTTCGCCGACAACTCGACGGAGGCGTTCATCGCCATCAACTGCCTGGACTATGCCTCGACGAGCACGCGGGAGACCCTCGAGGAGGAGGCGGCGGAGCTCGCTCGCTTGGCCCCCGTCTTCGGCCCGCTCATGTCTTACGGCGGCACGTCGTGCGACGACTGGCCCTTCGCGCCGACGCGGGACCGGCAGCCCATCGTGGCGGAGGGGTCGGCGCCCATCCTCGTCATCGGCACGACCAACGACCCGGCGACCCCCTACCACTGGGCTGTCGCTCTGGCCGAGCAGCTGGCGAACGGGCAGCTCGTGACCTACGAGGGTGAGGGGCACACGGCCTACAACAAGTCGAACCAGTGTGTGAACGACGCGGTCGACGACTTCTTCATCGAGGATGTGGTGCCGGAGACCGATCCGCTCTGCTGATCTCCCTAAGCTGCGCGTGATGCTGGTTTGCTGCACTTTTGCATCAATGCAAGAATGGGCGGCATGACGATCCACGCCGAGCCGGGGCTGCGTGAGCGAAAGCGTCGCGCGACGCGCCTCGCCATCCAGCGCGCCGCTGTTGAACTGGTGCTCGAGGAGGGGCTGGGTGTGACGGTCGAGGAGATCAGTCGCCGCGCCGAGGTCTCGCCCCGCACGTTCTTCAACTACTTCCCCACAAAGGAGGATGCACTCCTCGGGTCGATGCCGCCGCTGCCTCTCGGCGAGGAGCGCGAGCGTTTCGTCTCTGCCGGCCCCGACGCCGACATCGTCGACGGGCTCACTGAGATGCTGGCGGCCCTGCCTGACGAAGACGTCGGCGAGACCGAGGTCTACCTGCTGCGCCGCCGCATGATCGCCGCGCATCCGGAGTTGGCGGCCCGTCGACTGTTGACGACCCGTTCCATGGAGTCGCAGCTGCTCGAGATCGTCGAGGAGCGCCTCGTCAACGATTCGAGGGTGGTGGGGGCGGATGCCGCGACCGCTCCCATGCGCGCACGGCTGATCGCCTTCACAGCCTTCGCCGTGCTGCGTAGCGCCTGGATGTCGTGGGTCGACCGGGAGGGCGCTGTGCCGATCGGAGGCTGCATTCGCGACTCCTTCGCGGAGGCCCGCTCGCTTTTTGCGCGCTCCTAGCCGGGCGCCGCTCGTGTACGCAGCACCCTTCGGAATCGGGTAAGCTTGCATGCTGTGCGCACGAGCCAGCTCGTCGCCCGCCGCCTTAGCTCAGTCGGTAGAGCATCTCACTCGTAATGAGAAGGTCGTCAGTTCGATTCTGACAGGCGGCTCCACTTTCCCCTCCTGACCTTCGTCCAATACCGGCGTCGGCATTGTTCTCCACGGCTGGCAGAAGGCTTCGAATCCCTGCCGTCGTGCAATGCGGTGGTTATACGCTGGCCGCCACACGACGAAGGAGCCACGCGAGATGTCTGATTCGAGAAACCCCGACGTCCCCGAGAACGACGAGGACGGCACCACGAAGCCGGGCGGCGAGGGCAAGGACGGCACGATACCGAACAACCCCGAAGGTGTCGCCGCAGGCTACACGGGCGAAGAGTCGACTTTTGAGCCCGAAGAGGATGAGGGCTGAACCTCAACCGCCAAGCGCGGCGACGGTGTGATGAGAACCTCGGGCACGCGCGGGAGAAATTGGACTCTCCCGCGCAGTAGTCGCTAGCGTGGAGATCATGCACACGTCGCCGTTGCAGACCCGGACGCACGCGACAGACGGAACCGCGATCATCGCTGCTCTCCTCGCTGCAGGGTCACTCTTCGTTCTCAGCTTCCTTCCACTCCTCAGCGGATTCCTTGGCGCGCTCGCGCTCGCCGCGGCCCTCGTCTCGCGACGTCGGCTTCGGGCCGAGCCCGCGCTGCGCGGTGCGGGGCTCTCTCTCGCGGCCTTCATGGTCGGCGCTTTCGCCGCCGTCATGACCGTCGCCGCCTATGGCGTGCCGCTGCTGGTGGGGCAGCTCTTCTCGCTCGCGTAGCCCCCTCTTCGAGGGCCAGCGCAGAGCCTCGGTATATCGCTAGCGTTACTGGTGCCCGTACCCGACCGGCATCACCCACACCCGAGGCTTTCCCTTGTATTCACGCGCGCGCACGTCATCCCTGTCGTCTTCGAACCTTTTTGCCCGGGGGAGGAGAGTGACTGCCGCCATAGCGGCGCTTGTGCTCGCGGCATCCGGCGTCGCCCTGGCGCCTATCCGCGCCTCGGCCGTGGTCGTCAATGGGCAGCCGGTCATCATCGATGGCTTCGACGGCACGGTGCACGGCACCCGCGTCGTCACAGGTCTCCCTGGGGCCAATTCGACGACGTCGTCGGGCACCTTCAGTGAGTCGAACGGCGCTGCCTTCATCACGGCGAACGGCAATGGTAATGGCGTCGGGGGAGTGCGGCTCAGCTACTCCTTCCCGCAGAGTGACCTCACGGCGGGCGGCAACAACACCCAGCTCTTCTTCGAGTTCGACAACATCTCGCGCACGCCTGTGCAGATGGACGGCGAGACGGCGATGTCGGTCACCGCCAGCATCACGGATGCGAACGGCGTCACGGGCACCTACAACACGGGCATCGCCAACACGAGCGCCTTCAACGTCGTCTTGAACTTCCGCTGCGTCGACGGACCGCCGTGCTTCGAGCCGCAGCCGGACTTCACGCGCGTCACGGCGCTCAGCGTCATGATCATGTACCCGCAGAGTCACGATCCGGTGGGTTCCCTCTCGACCGTGCTCAAGGTCATTCGTGCGACGCCGACGGGCGGGGCGGCTCCTGCGGCGCCGTCTCCCGTCATCACGACCCCGAGCACGAGCATCATGTCGGAGGGCGAGCGTTCCATCGACTACACGATCCACTTCGCCTCGGAGGGCCGCGTCGTCGCGGCGAGCGGCTTCGACCCGAGCGATCTCACCCTGGCCGGGAGCACGGCCGAGGGCGCGGTCATCTCGAACTTCCAACAGTCCGGCAACACCTACACGGTGACGGTCGGCCCTCTCACCGATTCGGGCATCGTGCAGCTGGGGGTTGGCGCCGGTGTCTTCATCGACGGCTGGGGGCAGGAGAGCAGGGCCGGTTATGCGCGCACCGTGACCTACACCCGCGCGGTTCCGCCCGTCATAACTGAGCTTCCGGATGCCTCGTACCACGTGGGCACGGCAGCGTCGAGCTCAGCGACCGCAACGGGCGTGCCGACTCCCACCTTCACGGCACACAACCTGCCCTCTGGGCTCACAATGTCGAGCGCCGGTGTCATCTCGGGAACGCCGGCGGCGGGCACGGGCGGCCTCTACGGCGTCACCCTGCGGGCCAGCAACGTGGCCGGGCAGGTGGCAAGCTCCTTCACCTTGACCGTCACGGAGGCGCCGACGCTGGGCGTCACGGGCACGCCCTCCTTCACGATCGGTAGCGAGGGCAGCGCCGCGCTCGCGGTGGGGGGCTACCCTGCGCCGACCGTGACGCTGACGGATGGCGAGCTCCCGTCGGGACTGACACTCTCCTCGGCAGGCGTGCTCTCCGGCACGCCGACCTCCGGGGCTGGGGCGCACACCGTCACGGTCGCCGCGAGCAACGCCCACGGCACCACAAGCATGGCCCTGTCGTTCGTTGTGACCGTCGCGCCCAGCTTCACGAGTGAGAACGAGGTTGAGCTGGTCGTCGGCGAGCCGGTGGACTTCACCGCGACCGCCGCGGGATACCCCGTCGCATCCTTCACCGCGCTCGATCCGCTGCCGACTGGCATCAGCATCGGCTCCGACGGCACCCTTTCGGGCACCCCTGCCGCGGGGACGGGTGGCGAGCACACCGTGCGCCTGCGCGCCCAGAACTCGGCCGGCTCCACTGAGCAGACGTTCACGCTCGTGATCGGTGAGGCGCCTTCGCTTACGGCGCCCACGGCGACGACCTTCACGGTGGGCAGCGCCGGGAGCGCCTCGCTCGTGCTGGGCGGCTTCCCCGCGCCGAGCGTCACGGTCACGGAGGGCACACTGCCGGCGGGGCTCACGCTGTCGTCCGCGGGCGTGCTGTCGGGCACGCCGACCGCGGGAGCGGGCGCCCACGAGCTCACGGTGACGGCGACGAATGCTCACGGCAGCGCCAGCGCAACCCTCTCCTTCGAGGTGCTGCTCTCGCCGATCTTCACGAGCACAGACGAGTGGACGACTCGGGTGGGCACGAATGCCGACCTGAGGGCCACCGCCATCGGCTACCCAGCGCCCACCTTCTCTCTTGCGACCCCGCTCCCCTCGGGGCTCACGCTCGCTGCGGACGGCAGCATCTCGGGGAGCCCCGCGCCGGGCACGGGGGGTGAGTACAGCATCCGTATCGACGCGACGAATAGTGCGGGAACGTCGCAGCAGCTGATCAGTCTCACGGTCGAGGAAGCCCCCACCGTCACGGCACCCGCGACGCTCGACGCCTACGAGGGCGACGCTCTGGTCGGGGGTGCATTCACGATCACCTCGACCGGGTACCCGGCCCCGAGCTTCGCGCTGCAGAACGGCAGCACGCTGCCGAGTGGTCTCGCACTCGTCGACAACGGCGACGGCACGGCGACCATCACGGGAGCCCCTGCGACGGGAAGCCACGGCGTCCACGAGGTCACCATCGTCGCGACGAGCCCCGTGGCAGAACTCGCCCCCGCCACGGCGGACCTGTCCGTCATCGTCGGGGCGGCCCCCGTCGTCTCCGAGCCTTCCGCCCAGACCTTCCGTCTCGGCGTGCCCGTAGACCTCCAGCTCGAGGCATCCGGCCATCCGGCCCCGGTCTTCGCGGCCGGGACGATCGTGCAGGGTGTCTCGGTGGATGCCGCCGGCCGCATCACGGGGACCCCGACTCAGACCGGCGTCACGCCCGTGACCGTCGGGGCCACCAACGAGTGGGGCGCCGACACGGCCGGCTTCACCGTGACGGTGACGGATGCCCCTGCCGTGACAAGCGCGCCGAGTGCAACATTCGCGGCGGGCGAGCCGGGTTCGGCGAGCATCTCGACGGCAGGCTTCCCGGCACCCGGCCTCTCGGTCGAGGGGACACTCCCCGACGGGGTCACCTTCGTCGACAACGGAGACGGGACCGCGACCCTGCAGGGGACTGCGGCGGCCGGCACGGGCGGTACGCACGAGTTCTCGATCGTCGCGAGCAACGCGCTGGGCGAATCGCGGCAGGAGTTCACCCTGACGGTCACGGAGGCGCCTGTCATCACGACGGGCGGCACGGGTCCTGTGCGGCTCCAGGTTGACGGTTCGGGGTCGCTCTCCCTCGCGGGGGCGGGCTTCCCGGCCCCCGTGTTCTCGCTCGTCGGCGGAGGGCTGCCTGCTGGCATGAGCCTGAGCTCCGAGGGGCATCTGGAGGGTGCACCCCTGCCCGGCTCGGGCGGTGTCTACACGATGACGGTCGAGGCGACGAACGCCTTCGGCACGCAGACGCTGTCGGTCGAGTTGATGGTCAACGAGGACGCGAGCTTCACCTCTCCCGCCGAGTCGGAGGTGACGGCGGGCGCGCCCGTGTCGATCACGATCTCGACCCTCGGCTACCCGGCTCCTTCGCTCGCGGTCATCGTCGGGTCGCTGCCGGAGGGGCTCCTGCTGATCGACAACGGTGACGGTACGGCCACGATCTCGGGCACCCCGGCTCGGGGCGCGGGCGGCGTCTACACGGTCGTCCTGGGCGCTGTGCAGCCGGCCCCGGCATCCTTCGCCGGGACGGCGCTGGCGGCGATCGCGAAGGCTCCGGCTCAGCAGACGCTGACGTTCACGGTGCTCGAGGCCCCCGGCGTGGCATCCGCAATGCGTCTCTCGGCGACGGAGGGGGAGCGGGTGTCGCTCACGGTCGATGCGATCGGCTACCCCGTCCCGACGCTCGCACTCGCAGGCCTGCCGGCTGGACTGTCGTTCGTCGATAACGGTGACGGCACGGGCACGATCTCGGGCACGCCGACGACGTCGGGCACGTTCGCGCTTCCGCTGAGTGCGTCCAACGCCCTCGGCAGCGATTCGAGCACTGTCACGCTCACTGTTGCGGCTGCGGCGGCTGGCGGCGCGCTCGTCGTAACGGGGGCGGATGCTTCGCCTCTCGCCGCGGTGGCTGTCGGGCTGCTTCTGCTGGGCACCCTGGCCTTCTGGGTGGCGCGGGCCCGCCGTCGCTCACGGCCGTCCGTGGCGTAGTCGCCCGACGTTCTCCGACGCCCCCTGTCGGCAATTTGGGGGACAAACTGGGGGGCTCTTTCGGCACGCCGCCTAGCCTCGTTAGTCATTCTGTACCCCGAATCTGCCCCAATATAGGGCACATTCCCGCTTCTTGTACCCCGATTCTCTTGAGTCGTACCCCGGGTCGACCTAGAGTCGAGCCAGCGCCGCAGGGCGCTAGTGGGGTACACGGGACCGTGAGGGGACGGGAACATGAAGCGATCCGCGACTCTCGTCGCCGCCTTCAGCGTCATCCTGACCGTCGCGCTTCCCTTCGTGGGAGGCAGCGGCCCCTCGATCTTCTCCGCCACCCGTGCAGAGGCGGGCGTCGTGCAGGTCCCGACCTTCGCGACCGACCCGGCCACCGCCCAGGCCCTTGCAGAGTCGGGCGAGGGTGTCGGCGCTGGGGGAGCCGTGACATCCGCCCGCCCCGCCGCCGAGCTCACGGCTGATTCCGAGCACCTCGCCCAGCGCCCCCTGCCTGAGATCGAGGCCGCGGCGGAGCAGCGGCGCAACGCCATCGAGGAGGTCGGGCTCGCCTGCCCGACGGCTGCCGAAGGGACGCACGCGACGGCCCCCGGCAGAAGCGCAGCCGGCGGCGTCATCACGGGGACCACGACAAGCGACCTTGCCACCTTCGCCGAGCGCTACAACGCAATCCGCGTCGCCAACTGCCTCCAGCCCGTGCCAGCCGCCAACTTCCGCTACGACTCCTGCATGGAGGACCGCCTCATCTGGATGGCCGAGGACCCGAGCGACGACCCGCTGAGCGCGTGGGGCCACCTGGGCTCCGTGCGCAGCGACGGCGTTCCGAGCGTCGGCTGCGACGGCAACCTTGCGGGCGGTAGCGGTGACACGGGCTCATCCGTCGCCGACAAATGGTGGGAGTCCTCAGCGCACCGGGAGTCCCTCTACAAGCCGGATTACCCGGGTGCCGTCGCGGGCGTGTGCGTCTACTTCGCCGCGACGCACGGCGGTGTCGGCACGACCTTCAACGAGGCGCCGAACTTCGTCCGCGCGGCCGCGCGCTGGGCCAGCTGCTGAACCTCGCCGCTCCCCAGTACTAGCCTTGCCCGTGTGCTCCCACCGGGGGGCGGAATGGGAGTGGCCATGGCACTGCGCTGGGGAATCCTCGGACCGGGCGGCATCGCGAGGGCGCAGACGCGCGACCTCCTCGCCAACGGCTTCACCGTGACGGCGGTCGGTTCCCGTCGGCAGGAGTCTGCCCGGGCGTTCGCCGAGGAGTTCGGAATCCCGACAGCGCACGGCTCCTATGAGGCTCTCGTCGCGGATCCCGACGTCGACGTCATCTACGTCGCCACGCCGCATCCGTTCCACGTCTCGGGGGCACTGCTCGCACTCGACGCGGGCAAGCACGTGCTCCTCGAGAAGCCCTTCACTGTGACGGCGGCGGATGCTCGTGCCGTCGTCGATCGCGCTAGGGAACGGGGCCTCGTCGTGCTGGAGGCCATGTGGACGCGGTTCCTGCCCCACATGGTGCGCATCCGCGAGATCATCGCCTCGGGTGAGCTCGGTGAGGTCGTCACGCTGCTCGCGGATCACACCCAGCTGCTGCCCTCCGACCCGAGCCACCGACTGCAGGACCCGGCACTCGGCGGCGGCGCCCTCCTCGATCTGGGTATCTATCCCGTGTCCTTCGCCCACGATCTCTTCGGCGCGCCGAGCGGAATCCACGCGAGCGCGACCTTCACGGCGACGGGCGTGGACCGGCAGACGGCCATCATTCTCGAGTTCGGGGGCGACCGCCGTGCGGTGCTGCAGACGGCGCTCGACACGCTCGGCCCCAACCGGGCGAGCGTCATCGGCACCCTCGGGCGCATCGAGATCGAGTCGGTCTGGTACACACCGAGCGCCTTCACGCGCTACGACTCGACGGGCGCGATCGTCGAGCGGCATGAGGCGGGGCAGGGTGACACCTCGGCCGAGGGCAGCCGCGGAATGCAGTGGCAGGCGTGGGAGATGGAGCGTCTCGTCAGCGAGGGTCGGAGCGAGTCCGAGATCATTTCGCCCGAGGAGTCCGTCAACATCATGCAGACGCTGGATGCGATCCGCGAGCGTATCGGGCTCGTCTATCCGATGGATGCCCGCGACTAGATCCGTTCACGCTCAGCGGAGGTGGCCCACTACTATGAGCGGGTGAATTCGCAGGAGACCCCCTCGCAGCCCGGCGGGGCCGATGCGACGGGTTCTGCCCGCTCGCGCGTCTCCGAATGGCTCGTTTCGCGTCCCCGTGCCGTACTCGTCGCTGGCGCCGTGCTCGTCGTCGCCGCACTGGGGGCGGGGGCCGTGGCGGCGGGGGCTTCGGCCAGTCGGGGGCCGGTGGCATCCGTCACGGCCGCTACCGCCGAGGAGCTGGAGCCCCGTATCGTGCCCGAGGTGGCGGCCGCGCCTGCCCGTGCGCGCAGCTGCGTCGTCGACGCGAGCGATCCGGCCTTCGCGGAGCTCTCGGCATCGGTCGTCAATGTCGCGACGGGGGAGCAGCTCTACGCCCGTGGCGGTGCAGACAAGCCGGTGTCGGCGCTGAGCCTGCACAAGCTCATGACCGCCGCCGTGGCCCTGCACGTGCTGGGGCCCGAGACGCGCATCCCGACCCGCGTATACGAGGGCAGCGTCGCCGGAACGATCGTCCTCCAGGCCGGCGGCGATGCGACGCTGAGCGCCGTGCCTGCCGGGGCCGAGAGCGTGTATCCCGGCGCTCCCAAGCTGAGCGACCTCGCCGCCCAGACGAAGGCATCCCTCGACCGGCTCTACCCGGGCGAGTCCGGCGACGACGACGATGATGGCGCCCGGCGCAGCGACGACGGCGACGACACGGATGATGCGTGGTTCTGGAACCCCTTCGCTCGCGGCGACTCGGGGCCCGACTGGGAGATCACGGAGGTCGTCGTGGACACGCGCCTGTGGGGCGCCAGCGACGCCTGGGACCCGGCATGGCCCGCCGAGGAGCGAACAACGGGGACGCAGGCGCGGATCGTTCCGCTCATGGTCGATGGGGATCGCCAGGACGCGACCCTCGTGACGAGTCCGCGCAGCGAGGATCCTGCGGGCGCCGCGACGGCGGCATTCGTCACGGCCCTAGACCTGCCCTCAGCGCCGCGCGTCACTCAGGGGTCAGCCATCACCGATCGGCCCCTCCTGGCCGAGGTCTACTCGCAGCCCGTCTCGGTGCTCGTGCAGCAGATGCTTCATCTGAATGACCACACGCTCGCCGACATGCTGGCGCGGCTCTCGTCGGCGCGCGTCGGCAACGACGGCTCCGCGGCATCCCTCCAGCAGCTGTATGAGTCGGTGCTCAGTCAGTACGGCATTCCCGCATCGGGCATCGTCGCGGCCGACGGCTCGGGCCTCAACCCCGCCTCGGCGGTCGCCCCCGAGTACGTCGCTCGGCTTCTCTCGGTCGCGGTCAGCGGGGATGCCACGCTGCGCTACATCCACCTGGGGCTCCCGGTCGCGGGCGTCTCGGGTCCGCTCCTGCACCGCTTCAGCGGCGATTTCGCGACGGTGCACTCCGTTTTCGGCGGGATCGGTGCTGCGGGGGAGTCGGCGACGTCGCTCGGTGGCCTGCTGACGGCCGCCGACGGCACCATCCTCGCGCTCTCGCTGCAGTCGATAGGGGATGTCACGAGCGCGACGGGTCTCGCCCTGGAGTCTTTCGTCGTTGCCGCCCACGCCTGCGGCGACAACCTCGCGGCAGGCAAGGCGCCGTCGGGAGGCTGAGTCCGCTCCCAATAGGATGGTGTCATGGCTCGCGCACTGTTCATTATCGACGTGCAGAACGACTTCACCGAGGGTGGGGCGCTCGGCGTCGAGGGCGGTGCCGCCGTCGCTGCCGGCATCTCGCATCACCTCGCCGAGAATCCCGGGCGCTACGACGAGGTATTCGCCTCGCGCGATTGGCATGACGCCGCCGGCGACAACGGCGGCCACTTTGCGACGGATGCTTCGCCCGACTTCGTGACGACCTGGCCGGTTCACTGCGTGGCCGATACGCGGGGTGCTGAGTACCACCCGCAGCTCGACACGACACCGGTCACCGTGCACGTGCGCAAGGGGCAGGGAGTGCCGGCCTACTCGATCTTCGAGGGGACGACGGATGCGGGCGAGACGGTGCCCGAGGCGCTCGCCGCCCGTGACGTGACCGAGGTCGACGTCGTGGGCATCGCAACCGACTACTGCGTGCTCGCTTCGGCGAAGGACGCGGTCGGGGCAGGGTTGCGTGTGCGCGTGCTCACGGATCTTGTCGCCGGCGTCGCCCCCGAGTCGAGCGCGGCAGCACTGGCCGCCCTCGAGCAGCTGGGAGTCGAGGTGCGCGCTTCCTGACCCGGCCGCACCACCGAGTTTCGGTGGCCGAGTTCCACCCACGCTTCACAGACGTCGACGATGGCGTCGGAAAGGATCCACGACCGATGGACAAGACCTGCGCCTCCGCAGCGGAGGCCGTTTCCCGCATCACGGAGGGCTCCTCGCTCGCCGTGGGTGGCTTTGGACTCAGCGGAGTACCCATGGCTCTCATCACGGCACTGCGCGACCAGGGCACCGGCGGCCTCGAGGTCGTCTCCAACAACTGCGGCGTTGATGGCTGGGGCCTTGGCGAGCTGCTCAGCAACAAGCGCATCCGCCGCGTAATCGCCTCCTACATTGGCGAGAACAAGGAGTTCGGCCGCCAGTATCTGAGCGGCGAGATCGAGGTCGAGTTGACGCCGCAGGGCACGCTCGCCGAGCGGCTGCGTGCGGGCGGCGCGGGCATTCCCGCCTTCTTCACGGCGACGGGAGTCGGCACGGCCGTCTCCGAGGGAGGCCTGCCCTGGCTCTATGACAGCGAGGGCAACGTCATCAAGAAGTCACCCCCCAAGGAGACCCGGATGCTCGATTCGCTCGGCACCGAGCGGGAGTATGTGCTCGAGCAGGGCATCCGCACCGACTTCGCTCTCGTGCGCGCCGCCAAGGGCGACCGGCACGGCAATCTCGTCTTCGAGAAGTCGACCCGCAACTTCAACCCGCTCGCCGCGATGTCGGGCCGCTTCACGATCGCCGAGGTCGATGAGCTCGTCGAGCCGGGTGACATCGACCCCGATGACGTGCACCTCTCCGGCATCTTCGTGGACCTTGTGGTGCCGCTCACCCCCGAGCAGGCGAACGACCTGCCCATCGAGAAGGTCACCGTGCGCGACCGCCAGGAGGAGAACTGAAATGGCCCTGACTCGTGACCAGATGGCGGCACGCGCCGCGCAGGAGCTCGCCGATGGCTCGTACGTCAACCTCGGCATCGGGCTCCCGACGATGATCCCGAACCACATTCCCGCCGACAAGACGATCGTGCTCCACTCGGAGAACGGCATCCTCGGCGTCGGCCCGTACCCGTGGCGCGGCGAGGAGGACCCGAAGCTCATCAACGCGGGCAAGGAGACGGTGACGACTCTTCCCGGCGCATCCTTCTTCGATTCCGCCCAGAGCTTCGCAATGATCCGTGGCGGCGCCATCGCCTCCGCTGTGCTCGGTGCCATGCAGGTCTCCGAGAAGGGCGACATCGCCAACTGGGCAGTGCCCGGCAAGATGGTCAAGGGCATGGGCGGCGCGATGGACCTTGTCAACGGCGCCGACCGCGTCATCGTGCTCATGGAGCATGTGGCGAAGGACGGCAGCGCCAAGGTCGTGCGCGACTGCACCCTGCCGCTCACGGGTAAGGGTTCGGTCAACCGCATCATCACGGACCTCGCCGTCATCGACGTGACGGAGGAGGGCCTCGTGCTGCGCGAGCTCGCTCCCGGCGTGAGTGTCGAGGACGTCGTCGCCGCGACGGATGCTCCGCTCTCGGTTCCCCAGGAGCCGCGCGTCATGCTCGCTTCATAAACAGCGGTGATGGGGTTCATCACGAACCCCATCTTTGCTGATAGCCCCGCATCCGTCAGGATGGGATCGTCTGCACAGCGTCGTAAGGCAGATGAGATGGGGTGCCACAGCATGATCAACGTCGACCGCAACGACCCCGAGGGCACGATCGCGCGCATTGTCGCAGCCCACTCCAACGTGGGGCGCTGGGGCGAGGACGACGTGCTGGGCACGGTCAACTTCGTCGATGACGCGATGCGGGCGGATGCCGCGGGCCTCATCCGGCGCGGCGTCACCTTCTCCCTCTCTCAGAGCTTCGACATGGACGGCCCGCAGAAGGGCTGGCGTCGCCGCACGAACCCCGTGCACACGATGCTCGACACGGGCACGGATGCGGCCCTCGGCAATCAGGGCTTTCCCCACGGCATCGGGGGCGCCGACGACGTCATCGCAATGCCCCTGCAGTGTTCAACCCAGTGGGACGGCCTCGGCCACATCTTCGACCACGGGATGGCGTGGAACGGGCGTAAGGCCGAGGAGGTCGTCACAAGCGACGGTGACCTCGTCACGGGCATCCAGCACATGGCTGATCGCCTCGCCGGGCGCGGCGTGCTTCTCGACGTCGCGCGGCACCTCGCTGGGCCCGGCGGCGAGCTCGAGGACGGCTTTGCCATCACCGCCGAGCACCTGACGGCGACGGCGGAGGCCCAGGGCGCGAGCGTCGGCCGCGGTGACTTCGTGCTCGTGCGCACCGGCCGGCTTGCGCGTGCCAAGCGCGAGGGCTGGGGCGAGTACGCGGGCGGCCCCTCCGCGGGCCTCTCCCTCACGACGGCCGAATGGCTTCACGGCACCGAGATCGCTGCGATCGCAACAGACACCTGGGGCTTCGAGGTGCGACCCAACGAGTTCGACGTGCCCGCCTTCCAGCCCCTCCACCAGGTCGTGATCCCCCACCTGGGTCTCACGATCGGCGAGATGTGGGATCTTGAGGCCCTCGCCGACGACTGCGCCGCCGACGGGCGCTACGAGTTCTTCCTTGCGGCTCCGCCGCTGCCCATCACCGGCGCCGTGGGTTCACCGGTGAACCCGCTCGCATTCAAATAGAAAGGCCACAGCCATGACCGCAGTTACTCGAGTCGCCATCGCGGGAGGTGGCGTCGCCGGCGCGACGGCCGCCATCCTCCTCGCCGAGCAGGGCGTGCATGTCGACCTCTTCGAGAGCAAGGACGACATCTCCGCGCTCGGTTCCGGCATCACCCTTCAGGGCAACGCTCTCCGCGTTTTCGACCGCCTCGGCATCTGGGAGAAGGTCAAGGAGTCCGGCTACGCCTTCAATGTGCTCGGCATTAGGGCTCCCGGTCCCGAGGCGCCGATCGTCGCCCAGATTCCCGACGCTCCCATGGGCGGCCCCGACTACCCGGCGACCGTGGGCATGTACCGGCCGGATCTTGCGAAGTTCCTCATCGAGCGTGCACAGGAGGTCGGCGCGAATGTCCACTTCGGCACCACTGTCGCATCCTTCACGAGCGACGACGAGGGCGTCGATGTGACGCTCGGCGATGGCTCCACCGCCCGCTACGACCTGCTTGTCGGCGCAGACGGCCTCAATAGCGGCATCCGTGCTCTCATGGGCATCGAGACGAAACCCGAGCGCACGGGTATGGGCATCTGGCGCGCCTTTGTCAAGAAGCCTGCGGATGTCACGAACACCGACCTCATCTACGGTGGTCCCGTCTACATCGCCGGGTACTGCCCGACGAGCGAGGACATGATGTACGCCTACGTCGTCGAGGACTACACGGACCGCTTCGGGCTCTCCCCGCAGGAGGGCGTCGAGGTCATGCGCGGCATCGCCGCGCAGTACGGCGGCCCCTGGAAGGAGATCGTGCAGGAGCTCACCCCTGAGAACGCGAGCCACGTCAACTACACGGCCTTCACGGCGCACCTCGTCGAGGAGCCGTGGAACCGCGGCCGCGTCGTCATCATCGGCGACGCCGCTCACAGCTGCCCGCCCACCGTCGCGCAGGGCGCGGCGCAGGGCGCGGAGGATGGCCTCGTGCTCGCCGACGTGCTTACGAAGCACGACACCGTGAGCCAGGCGATGTGGGACGAGTTCCACGAGCGGCGTATTCCGCGCGCAACGAAGATCGTCGAGGCTTCCGTGCAGCTCGGCAAGTGGCAGCTGGAGCACAACCGCGACGCCGACGTGCCGGGCCTCATGCGTTCGGTCGCTGAGACCGTGATCCCGGCTCCCTAAGGCCGAGTGACGAATGCGCATCGCACGCTGGACAGGTGACACCGGCGATCACGAGGGGATCGTCGTCGATGGGAGCGTCATTCCCTTCCTCGACGGCACACGGGTGTCGGAAGTGCTGGCCGGCGGTCTCGCCGCAGCGCTCGAACTTGGGGCGCGAACGGCCGAGGCGCGACTCGGCGCGCTCCCTCTCGCCGAGGTGACGCTGCGCGCGCCCCTCGACCCGGTAACCGTGCGCGACTTCGTCGCCTTCGAGGAGCACGTCGAGGGCGTCGTGAAGTCGGTTGACAACTCGGAGGGCGTCGTGCCCGAGTGGTACGAGTACCCGACGTTCTACTTCACCAACCCCCACATGATCACGGCGACGGGGGAGACCGTCACGCCCCCGCTCTCGCAGCGGCTCGACTTCGAGCTGGAGCTCGGCGCCGTCATAGGCGGGGTCGAGGGCAGCGACGGCCGCAACCTCTCGCCGGAGGGCGCGCATCCGCACATCTTCGGCTACACGATCTTCAACGACTGGTCAGCCCGCGATGTGCAGGCGCGCGAGATGAAGGTGCGCCTGGGGCCGTGCAAGGGCAAGGACTTCGCAACCACGCTCGGGCCCTGGATCGTCACGGCCGATGAGTTCGAGGAGCTGCACGACGACGAGGGCTTCCTCCCCATCGTCATGAGCGTCGAGGTCAACGGGGTCGAGGTGGGTCGCGACCTGTTCTCCAACATGGGATGGCCTTTCGCTGAACTGGTCGCCTACGCGTCGCGCAATTCGCGCGTCGTGCCCGGTGACGTGCTCGGCTCCGGCACGGTGGGCCGCGGATGCCTCGCCGAACTGTGGGGCCGTGGCAGCGAGTTGCCCCCGCTCCAGCCCGGCGACGAGGTCATCATGCGCGTCGAGCGTATCGGGGAGATCCGCAACGTCGTGGGCGAGCCGGTTGAGGTGCCGCACATCCCGGCGGCGCGCCAACGCTCGCGCGCCCGCTCCCGCTGACCCACGCCGACGCCCTCGACCGGGCGACGACGGGTAGATACAACAGCGCGGTGTTTTCTGCTCACCGCGCGATCTAAAAACACCGCGCTGAGCAGAAAACACCGCAGTGATGTGCGGCGGGGCGGTTCTCCGCCGGGCCGGTCTTTCGCCGGGCAGGTGCCCCGCGGCATCCGTCCCCTCGCGCGCAAAAGGGCCCGCCTCCGTGCCGGGAGGCGGGCCCTGGTCTTGCAGCGGCGGCGTCTAGCCGCGCCCCTGCTGTGCGTAGGGGTTCTTGATGAGCTCCTCCTCGGTGCCCTCGATGACGCCCTCCTCCGTCGCGGAGACGGCACCCTCGATGGGCGGGAACGACTCGGTCATCGACATCGGCATCGCGCCGTTGCGGTAGAGGTTGTTGGAGCCGGTGCTGGGCTTCCAGTCGTTGGGCTCCCAGTCGGGCACGTAGTTGCGGTACCCGCCCGTGTTGACCTCGATGCGCATGCCGCTGGGGTCGCGGAAGTAGAGGAAGCTCTGCTCGCCGACACCGTGGATGCTCGGGCCGTACTCGATGCCGGTGCCGCGCTCCATCATGATGTCGGCCACGCTGAGGAGGTCCTCGCGGGTGTCGACCCAGAACGCGTAGTGGTTCACGCGGCCCGAGGCCTTCGCGGAGTCGAGCACAACGCCGAGGTCGTGCGACTTCTCGTTCGTCGTGAGCACGCCGAACACCGTGACGGGGAAGTCGTCGAGCACCGTGTAGGCCATGATGCGGAAGCCGAAGGTCTTGCTGTACCACTCACAGAAGCCGCGGACGTCGGAGCTGGCGATCGTGACGTGGTCGAGGAATCGCGGCGAGGCGCCGACGTTGCTGCGGCGCGACGGGCGGTCGATGAAGACCGACTTCTCGCCCTCGGGGGCGACATAACGCTCCTGCTCCCAGTAGATCTCCATCGTGTGGCCGTAGGGCCCCGTGAAGCGGTAGCTGCGGCCGTGGTGCAGCTCGTTGTTGCGCCACTCACCCTGGATGCCCTGCGCCTCAATGTTGGCAACGGCCTCGTCGAGGGCTGCGTCGCTCGTCGTGCGCCACGCCATGACGGCGAGGGAGGGCTCGGGGCCTTCGCTGATCACGAGGCTGTACGTGTAGTAGTCACCCCAGCAGCGGAGGTAGGCCTTCCCGTCCTTGCGCTCGATCGTCTTCAGTCCGAGGTGCTCCTCGTAGAATGCGACCGAGGCCTCCACGTCGGGCGTGGTGATTTCAAGATGTCCGATGTGCGCGAGCAGATGTCCCATTGCCGCGACCTTCCTTTCGTGGCCCGCCGCAGCGGGAACGTCGTTGTCTCAGACCACTATCGGAGTTTCACTGGTTATAAGACAAGATGAATCTCCTTATGCGTTTCATCCATGCGGCTGATGCGGTATCTCCCGTCTACACGCGCGCGTGAGAGACTTCCTCTGCCCCCTGAGCAACGTCGATCGAGTGGAGTACTAATGATGACCGTGGCATCCGAATCGGCCCTTCTCGCGTCAGTACCCGATGGTCTTTTCATCGGCGGTGAATGGCGTCCCGCCTCGGGTGGGGCGACCCTCGATGTGCGCGATCCCTCAACCGGTGAGGTCATCAAGTCGATTGCTGATGGCACCGCGGAGGACGCGCAGGCGGCGATGGATGCTGCGGCCGACGCCCAGGCGGAGTGGGCAGCGACGGCTCCCCGGGTGCGCGGCGAGATCCTCCGCCGCACGTTCGACCTGCTGATGGAGCGGCGCGACGAGGTGGCCCTGCTCATGACGCTTGAGATGGGCAAGCCGCTCGCGGAGGCCCAGGGCGAGGTCACGTACGGCGGCGAATTTCTGCGGTGGTTCAGCGAGGAGGCGGTGCGGATCTCGGGTCGTTACGCGACGAATCCGGAGGGCACCGGACGGATGATCGTGTCGCAGCGTCCCGTCGGGCCCTGCTACCTCATCACGCCGTGGAACTTCCCGCTCGCGATGGCAACCCGCAAGATCGGGCCAGCCCTTGCCGCTGGCTGCACGGTCGTCGTCAAGCCTGCCCAGCTGACGCCGCTGACGACCCTCTATGTTGTGCGACTGCTGGAGGAGGCGGGGCTTCCGAAGGGCGTCGTCAACGTCATCACCTCCTCGAGTTCGAGCGCCGTCTCGAAGCCGATCCTCGCGGACCCCCGCCTGCGCAAGCTCTCCTTTACCGGTTCGACCCCCGTCGGTGTCTCCCTCATGAAGCAGGCGGCCGACACGGTGCTGCGCACCTCCATGGAGCTCGGCGGCAACGCTCCCTTCCTCGTGTTCGAGGATGCCGACCTCGACAAGGCGGTTGAGGGCGCCATGCTCGCCAAGTTCCGCAACATCGGGCAGGCGTGCACTGCCGCGAACCGATTCATCGTCCACGAGTCCGTCGCCGAGGAGTTCGCCGCCCGGGTGACGGAGAAGGTCAAGGCCTTCCGGGTCGGTCGCGGCACCGAGGAGGGGGTCACGATCGGCCCGCTCATCGACGAGGACGCGGTGGCCAAGGCATCCGCCCTTGTCTCGGATGCTGTCGAGCGTGGGGCGACCCTCGTCACCGGCGGCAGCCGCATCGAGGGTGAGGGCACCTTCTTCGAGCCGACCGTCGTCACGGACGTCAAGCCGGGCAGTGACATCCTCAAAGAGGAGATATTCGGGCCGGTGCTCTCAATCGTGACCTTCCGCGATGAGGAGGAGGCGGTGCGGATAGCCAATGACACCGAGTACGGGCTCGTCGGCTACGTCTTCACGAAGGACCTCGCACGCGGACAGCGACTCATCGACTCGCTCGACACGGGCATGATGGGCCTCAACGTGGGCGTGCTCTCCAACGCAGCCGCTCCCTTCGGTGGCGTCAAGCAGTCCGGCCTCGGCCGCGAGGGCGGCTTCGAGGGCATCCACGAGTACCTCTCGCCGAAATACACGATGACGCCGGACCCCTTCGCCTGATCGCTCGCCTCGCGAAAGGCGCTGTGCTCGCCCTTGCGGCCCGGCCCCAGTGGTGGGCACATCGGGCCACAAGCGATCCTCGGTGGTTTAGGCTCGCACCGGGATAAGCGCGGCAGGGGAACGAGCAGTGGTAGACAGGACACCAAACAAGAACGGCGCGGTCACATGGGCCGGGCTCGTGACACCCGACGCGGCCGCCTCCCTCGACTTCTACGCCTCAGTGTTGGACTGGACCTTCGAATCGCCCGTCGAGGCAGAGATTGCGGCGCTCAGTATCGCCAAGGCGGGCTCGTCGCCCGTCGCGTCCATCCAACAGGGCGTCGACGGTCTCAACTTCGACGCAGTGTGGAACCCCTACTTCGCGGTCGATGATCTTGCCGAGACTGTCGCCCGCGCCAAGGCGAACAGGGCGGTCATCCTTGCCGAGCCCTTCACCGTTCCCGGCGCAGAGGAATCGATCGGCACCTTCGCCTTCGTGATGGATCCCAGCGGGGCCGGGTTCTGCCTGTGGCAGGCACCCGAGGGCGCTGCCCCCGTTGCGCGGGCCGAGCCCGGCTACATCACCTGGACCGTGCTCTACGCCGAAGACACCGCGAACTTCGCTTTCTATGCGGACACGCTCGGGTGGATCGTCGGCGAACCGAGCCCGGTCGACGACTACCGGCTGGCCCGCCTGGGTGACGGCTCCCGTGTCGCCGCCATCCGACGGCTGCCTGAGGGCAGCCTCCCCGGCTGGCGTACCTATTTCTGTGTCGCCAACCTCAACGCCGCCGTTGATGCCACCGTCGCTTACGGCGGCACGGTCCTCGAAGCACCGACCCGCATCGAGGACGGGCGCCCCTTTGCGGTCGTCGCAGACCCGCTCGGTGCCACCTTCGGAATCGTTCAGGCAGAGTAGCCGCGGGCGCACCCTGGGAGAATTGCCGGATGCCCGTCATCCCGATCGATTCGCTCGACGACCCGCGTCTCGCCGACTTCGCCCATCGCACGGATGTCGCGCTCAAGAAGGCGGGACATAACGGCGACGCGGCCGAGCACGGCCTCTACATTGCAGAGTCCGGGCTCGTGTTGCAGCGGGCGCTCGAGGCCGGTCACCGTCCTCGCGCCGTGCTCGCTCTCGGCGGTGCGGTCGATGAGGCGGTCGCGCTCGTCGGCCCGAACGTCGACGTCTTCTCCGGCCCCGGCGCCCTCCTCGCCGAGCTGACCGGCTACGTACTGCATCGCGGCCTCATCGCCTCGCTTGAGCGGCCGCCCCTTCCCGCCGTCGAGGATTTGCTGGCGGATGCTCGGCGCATCGTCATCATCGAGAACGTCGTTGATCCCACCAATGTGGGCGCGATCTTCCGTTCGGTCGCCGGCATCGGCGCCGACGCCGTGCTCGTGACGGAGCGCTGCTCCGACCCCCTCTATCGGCGGGCGATCCGGGTGAGCATGGGCACGGTGCTGCAGGTGCCGTGGACGCGGGTCGGGGACTGGGTGTCGACGAGGGCGGTGCTCGCGGCATCCGGCTTTCACGTGGCGGCGCTCGCCCTGGCGGAGAGTGCTGTGCCGCTGCGCTCCTTCGCAGCGGCCGCACCGGAGAGGGTCGCCCTCGTGCTCGGCACGGAGGGGGAGGGCCTCACCCCGGAGGCGATCGCGGCGGCCGACACGATCGTGCAGATCCCCATGCGGCACGGCATCGACAGCCTCAACGTGGCGGCGGCGTCGGCCGTGGCGATGTACGCGCTCGTGGAGTAGGGCGTCCGGCCCTGCGCGCTTGGTCGCTCGCCGCACCCCTTAGCGGTTCCCCGCGCCCGTTATTTCGGGCGCGCCGACACGGGAAGGGGGGCGGCGAGTGGGCAGGCTACGATCGCAGTGTGGGGGAGGCGAGGGAGCCGGGCTGGTATCCGGATGTCGCGACGGTGGGGGCCGATCGCTGGTGGGACGGCGTTGACTGGACCGAGTTCACGCGTGCGACGCCGCCGCCAGCCGAGCGCCTTCTGCTTCGCGGGGAGCGGCCTGACCTGGCGCGGCCGATCCATCTGCGCGAGTCGAACGGATCTGTGCTGGCGATCGCGCTGTCTCCCCTCTGGATCTCACTCTCCCTCTTCGTCATGACGGCGTTCTCGTTCGCGTCACCGCTCGCGGGCTCCATCCTCACGGGACTTCCCATCGGCGGGATGATTGCGCTTTTCCTTCTCGCTGCTCGCGATCGCGAGACACTGAGGCAGCGTGGTGCTCGTGACGCGGCTTCGCCACTATGGATGCTGTTCACGCCTCTTGGATACCTCATCGGCCGCTGGTCGGCGCTGCGCCCGTATGGTGCTGGCGGCGGCGGGTGGATTGTGCTCATCGGCGTGCAGGGGGTGCTGCTCGTCGGCCTGATCGCGTGGTGGACCGGTCTGCTTGGACTGATGCCCCATTAGAGGTTTGGGGGCGTTTCTCCCCGCGTCGCGCTCGTCCTGCGCGGGCGCCCGCGCTTCGGCGGCTCCGTGTCGAAGGGCACGTCGAGCGTGACGCCCGCAGCGCGAGCAGAGCGGATGCGCTGTGTCACGTGGTCGAGCCAGCGCACCTCCATCTCCGCCGTGAAGATGACGGCGTCGGCGGCGAGCTGGGGGCCGAGGCCGGCGTCCTCGGCCGCGGGGGAGCGCGTGAGCTGCTGCAGGCGTTCGATCGCCGCCTGGCGCTGCAGCACGAGCATCCGCTCGATGTCGACGCCGGGGAGGGTTGAGGCGAGCGCGACCTTGATGGCGAGGTCGCTGCGGGCCGGAGCGTCGTGGCGCTCGGCGCTCGACAGCCAGCGCTCGACCTCGGCGCGGCCGGCGGCGGATGCCTCGTAGAAGACGTGCCCGTCAGCATCCGTCTGCTCGCTGCGGGTGACAAGGCCGTCGCGTTCGAGCGTCTCGAGCACCTTGTAGACCTGCCCGACGTTGAGCGGTCTGCTCGCGCCCGTGCGACGGTCGAACTCGGCGCGCAGCAGGTAGCCGTAGCTGGGCTGTTGCGCCAGCATCGCGAGGATGCTCATCCGCACCGACATCCGTCCCCCTTGTGCATGCGGTGTATATGAATACACAACATACGCATCCGCGGCACCCCTGTCACGGAAGTTCAGGAAATGGCGGCACCGAAGCTCCTCATGCGCGCACATAGCGCGGTGGAACGCGCGGCGTTTCCTGAATTTCCGACGCAGGGAATCGGAGATCTCGGCCCGGATTCCTGAATTTCCCACGCGGGGTCTGGGAGCGGCGGCCGCGCCCCGGTGGTACACACAGGGTATGGCTGCAATCATCGCCCTCGACACCCTTGTGCCCGATACCGTGCTGCAGCAGGACGTCGTGCGCGACGTCTTCGCCGCCCAGCCGGGCCTCGGCCGCCTCGCGCAGCGGCTGGTTCCCGCGACCTTCGACAACGCGGCGATCGAGACGCGTCACAGCGCGATCGCCGAGATGTCGTGGGAGGCGAAGAGCGAGGATCCGCTGTTCTTCGACTCCGAGAGCGGGCGGCTCCTCGTGCCCAGCACCAAGCAGCGCAACGATATCTACGCAGAACAGGCCGGCCGCCTTTACATCGAGGTTGCGCGCAAGGCGACGGAGGGCATCGACCGCGACCGCATCACGCATGTCATCACCGTCTCCTGCACGGGCTTCTTCGCGCCTGGTCCCGAGTATCTGATCGCCCGGGAGCTGAAGCTCCGCCCCGGCGTGCAGCGCTTCCATCTCGGCTTCATGGGCTGCTACGCCTCGATGCCGGCGCTCAAGCTGGCCAAGCAGCTGGTCGACGCCGACCCCGGCGCGGTGGTGCTGGTCGTGAGCGTCGAGCTGTGTACCCTGCACGTGCGCACCTCCGACGACCCCGACCAGATCGTCGCGGCATCCCTCTTCTCCGACGGCGCGGCAGCGGCCGTCGTTGCCTCCGAACCGGTGAGCGGCGGATGCTCGCTGGACGCCTTCGAGAGCGTCGTCACCCCGGTCGGCGAGGCCGACATGGCGTGGACGATCGGCGACGAGGGCTTCGAGATGGTGCTCTCCAGCTACGTGCCGAAGATCATCGGCGAGTACATCGAGGGGGCTCTGCAACCACTCTTCGCCCGAGCATCCGCCTCAGACATCCAGCACTGGGCAATTCATCCGGGCGGCCGCAGCATCCTCGACCGGGTGCAGGAGACCCTCCACCTGAGCGAGCAGCAGCTCGTGCCCTCGCGCGACACGCTCCGCGACTACGGCAACATGAGCAGCGCGACCGTGCTCTTCGTGCTCAAGCACATCCTCGCGGAGGCGCAGCCGGGGGAGCGGGTCTGCGCGATGGCGTTCGGGCCGGGGCTGACGGTCGAGTCGGGCCTGTTCTCGGCGACGTGATGCACGACCTCAGCACACGCTCGACGCATCTCGCCGAGCTCATGGACGACGCCGACTGCGACCGCGCCGCCCTCGATCGCACCTACCGCCGCTTCCTCTACGTCAACGCGGTCGTCTCGGGGTGGCGCGCGACCTACCGCGACGTCATCCGCCCGCTGCTGAGCGCGACAGAAACTCGCACGCTGCTCGACGTGGGCTCGGGCGGGGGAGACCTCTCGCGCTCCCTTGCGCGCTGGGCGGCCCGCGACGGGCTGCGACTCGAGGTGACGGGGGTCGACCCCGACCCGCGAGCGCAGGAGTTCGCGGCATCCGTCGCCTCGCCGGGGGTGCGCTTCGTGACGGCCCGCGCGGAGGAGCTCGACGAGCAGTTCGACTTCGTCATCTCCAACCACGTGCTGCACCACGTCGACGACCTGGAGGGCTTCCTCGCGTCAACGAGCGCCCGGGCGCGCGTGCTGACGGTGCACGCCGACATCGAACGCTCCCGCTTCGCCTACCGCGCCTTCGCCACCGGCACGACGCTCGCGTGGCCCGCATTGCGCGGCTCCTTCATCCGCCCCGACGGGCTCACCTCGATCCGCCGCGCCCACCGCGCGGCCGAGCTGCGGGAGCGCCTCGCCGACACCGACTGGCGGGTGATCCCCCGCATCCCCGCGCACTACCTCCTCATGCGGGTGAGTCGCGCCCGTGCATGACGTCGCCGTCGTCGGCGGCGGACCCGTCGGCGTGCTGCTCGCGGTGCTCCTTGCGCAGCGCGGTGTCGACGCGGTTGTGATCGAGGAGCGTGACTGCATCGCCGAGCGACCCCGCGCCGTCGGCATCCACCCGCCGGCCGTCGAGGCGCTCGCCGAAGCGGGCGTCGACGTCGCCGCCCACGGGCGGGCCCTCCACGACGGCGCCGCCTTCGCCGATGGGCGCGAACTCGGCAGGTTGCGGCTCGACGGCGTCTACACGCTCGCCCAGCAGCAGGTCGAACGGATGCTGCGCGCCCAACTCGCCACGCTCCGACCGGGCGGTCTCGTGCTGGGGGAGCGCGTGCATGGCCTGCGCCGGGTGCCCGGTGGCCGCGAGCTGCTCCTGGAGAGCGGACGCCGCGGCCCGACCGCGCGGCTGATCGTCGGCGCGGACGGCATCGGCAGCAGCATCCGCGAGTTAGCCGGAATCGGCTCGGTGGCACGGCGTGGCACCGCCCACTACATCATGGCGGATGTCGCGGGCGACGGCCTCGGCGACAGCGCCCTGCTCTCCTTCGAACGGGCGGGCGTCGTGGAGTCGTTTCCGCTGCCGGGGGCCGGGCGCCGCTGGGTTGCTCTCGTGCCGCGACCCCGGCCTGCGGCATCCGTCGCCGAGCTTGCCGCGATCGTGGCCGCCCGCACCGGCCTGCACATGCCCACGGATGCCACGACCGCGAGTTCCTTCACGGCGCGACAGCACCTCTCTCGCCGCGTCGTGGGGGAGGGCGCGAACGCCGACATCGTGCTCCTCGGCGACGCCGCCCACGAGATCAGCCCGATCGGCGGACAGGGGCTCAACCTGGGGTGGTTGGATGCGCGGGCGCTCGCCGAGGTGCTGACGGGCGACCGCGACCTCGGCCGCTACAACGCCGAGAGGATGCGAGCGGCGAGCCGAGCATCCGCCCAGGCCGCATTCAATATGGGAATGGGGCGGCCGCTGCCGGGTCCCGCGCACGCCGCCCGCTCGCTCACGATCCGGGCGCTCGCGCGACCGCCCTTCGCGCCGCGGCTCGCCGACGCCTTCACAATGCGCACCCTCTGATCTTCATCATTCAGGAATGTATAAAGCGTCGGCTCGCTCGCCGGATTTCATCATTCAGGAACCCGCGACTTCACCATTCAGGAACCCGCAACTTCATCATTCAGGAATCAGGTACCGGCAGCCGCCGCGATCTGGCAACTCTCGGCACACTGGTCCCGCCGGTCACTCCCGTCACCGACTCTTCCTGAATGATGAAACCGGACCTGGCGGCCCGCACACCGATCTTCCTGAATGATGAAACCGGATGCGGCGGCTCGGCCAGACCTCTTCCTGAATGATGAAAGCGCGCCCGGCGGTTCACACGAGCAGCTGGTGCTTCGCGAGGTCGCGGTAGAGGGGCGTGGATGCCACGAGCTCTGAGTGCGTCCCTTCGCCGACGACCCGCCCGCGCTCGAGCACGACGATGCGGTCGCTGTCGACGACGGTCGAGAGGCGGTGCGCGATGACGATGAGGGTGCGGTCCCGCGCGACGGCGTCGATGGCCTCGCGCAGCAGCTGCTCGTTGAGCCCGTCGAGCGAGGAGGTCGACTCGTCGAGCAGCAGGATGGGCGGCGCCGCGAGCAGGGCCCGGGCGATCGCGAGCCTCTGGCGCTCGCCACCTGAGAGCATGACGCCGTCTTCGCCGACCTGCGCATCGAGGCCTGCGGGGTCGCGCTTGAGCACGGAGGTCAGGTTGACGGAGGCAAGCACCTCGGTGCACGCAGCATCCGTCGCGTCGGGTGCCCCGAGGGTGAGATTGTCGCGGATGCTGCCGGCGAGCACGGGCGCGTCCTGCTCGACGTAGCCGATGCGGGAGCGCAGTTCGGCGCGGTCGAGCGAGCGGATGTCACGGCCCCCCATGCGCACGGCGCCGCCGGTGGGGTCGTAGAAGCGTTCGATGAGGGAGAGGATGGTCGACTTGCCGGCGCCCGACGGGCCCACGAGGGCGATGCGCTGACCTCGCGGCACGGAGAACGACACGTCGTGCAGCACCGTGCGGTCGTGCGTGACGGCGCCCTCCCCGAGCTCCTCCGCGAGCACCTTGTCGGCCTCCGTCTTGTGTGCCGACTCTGGGTAGGAGAAGTGCACGTGGTCGAAGGCGATCGCGTCGTCGGAGTCGATCGGGGCGAGGGCGACGGCCGCGGCATCCTCTTCGCTCTCGCTCGGCAGGTCGATGATCTCCTGGATGCGGCCCAGCGCGCCGAGTGCCTGGCTCACCGAGGTGATGGCGCCGAAGGCGAGGCCGAGCGGGCTGATCAGCATGAAGAGGAAGAAGACGAACATCACGAGTTCCGCGATGGATGTCTCGCCCGCCGCCACCCGGAACCCGCCGACACCCAGCACCGTCAGCAGCGACACCTGCAGGGCGACATTCGCGATCGGCACGACGAAGGCCGACACGTTGGCGACCTTGATGCCCTTGACCCAGGCGTTGCGGGCGTTGCCGTCGATGGTCGCGTTCTCGCGCTCGGTCGCCCCCGCCGCTCGGATGGTGCGGATGGCGCTGAGCGCGCGCTCGACGGATGCCGCGAGGTCGCCCACCTTCTCCTGCTGCTCCTGGCTTGCCCGGCGGATGCGGCCCGAGAGGGCGCCAACGACCGCGATCGAGGCGCCGATCACGAGCACCGTGAGGCCGAGAAGCACGGGGTCGAGGATCAGCATGGCGATGATCGCGCCGATGAAGATGAGCACGCCGCCGACCGCATCGACGAGTCCCTGTGTCATGACGGCGTAGAGCAGGGTGGTGTCGGAGCCGACGCGGGAGACGAGGTCGCCCGTGCGGCGGGTGTCGTATTCGCGGATGGGGAGCCGCAGCATCCGCGAGACCAGCCTGCGGCGGGCGGAGAGCACGATGCCCGTGCCGGTGCGCTGCAGCAGGTAGTGCTGCACGCCGCTGATGATGGCGGCGACGATGACGAGGGTGACGAGCACCCAGACGAGCGAGCCGAGGGTGTCACCGGCTTGCACCGAGACGATGACCTGGCCGACGAGGAGCGGCTGCACGAGGGAGGCGACGGCGCCGACGATGCTCAGCACGATCACGACGGAGAGCACGCCCTTGTGCTCGGTGAGGTAGGGGAGCAGCTGCTTCAGGCTGGCCCGGGGACCGTCGTTCTTGGCTGTGCGGCCGCGGCGTGCGGGCGTTGTGGCGCTCATGGGATCTGCTTTCGGCTTCTACTTGCGGCCGTACTTCTTGTGGACGGCCTGCTTGCTCACGTCGAGGGCGAGGGCGATGATCTGCCAGGATGCGCCGGCGTTGCGCGCCCGGCGGACGGCGGTCGCCTCGGCGCGATCAAGCTCCTGACGTAGTCTACGGATCGCTCGGAGCGCCGTGTACGGGTCCTCCGAGTCGGCGTCGCCGGCGAGGGTGTGGAGAGACATGCGTCAACGCTAGTTGACGGAGTCGCGTTGGTCAACCTTTGTTGACGCTGCTCGCGGATGACGCGATCTCGGCGCGATGACCGCGCCGCGGCACGACCATTCCGCAGCGAAGCGATTATGCGTCGCGCGAGCACTCCCTCAAGCCGCGAGAGAATGGTCCGATGCGCCACGATTCACAGCTCCGCGGCGTCACGGCGTCGGTCGTGGCATCCGTGCTCTTCGGCGTCGTCTATTTCATCCCGTCGGCGCTCGGGGAGTTGAGCGAGTTCGAGGCGGTCGCGTGGCGCATCCTGTTCACGCTCCCCTTCATGGCGGTGCTGCTGGTCGCCATCCGCTCCTGGCGTGAGGTGACGGATGCCGCGGCTCGCCTTCGCGCCCGGCCCGCCCTGATTCCGGCCCTCGTCGTGACGGCCGGGTTGCTCGGGGCGCAGCTGTTCCTTTTCGCGTGGGGCCCCAAGACGGGACACGCCCTCGACGTCGCGCTCGGGTATCTTCTGATGCCGCTTGTCATGGTGGTGCTGGGGGTTGCGCTGCACCGCGAGCGGCTCGGGGCGCTGCGGATCGCAGCGGTGGCGGCGGCGCTCATCGGTGTCGTTGCGGCGTTCTTTGCAGCGGACGGCATCTCGTGGGCCACCGCGGCCGTCGCGGTCGGCTACCCGATCTACTTCACGATTCGCCGGGCGCTCGGCCTCGACTCATCGGGGGCGATGTGGCTGGAACTCGTGATCCTCGCGCCCGTCTGCGTGTGGTTCGCGCTCGGCCCCGCGTCGCTGGTTGCGGATGGAGGCTCACTCCCGTGGGGCACTCTGCTGCTCTTCGGCGCCGTCAGCGCGGTCGCCCTCACCCTCTACATCGTCGCGGCGCGGCTCCTCACGTTCAGCCTCTTCGGCCTGCTCAGCTATGTGGAGCCGATCGTGCTCGTGCTCGTCTCGCTCGTGCTGCTGGGCGAGGCGATTGCGCCCTCCGAGTATGTGACCTATGCGGGCATCAGCGCGGCCGTGCTGCTCCTGGTCGTGGAGGGAATCGTGCTCACACGTCGTGAACGGCGGCTGGGTGATCAGCCGCTGCCGCCGGGGTAGGGGGGGTCAGCCGGCGAGCGTCACAAATGTCGGCGGCTGCCGGTTGAATCCTTCCCATGCAGCCCGAGACCCCCGCCGACGCTTCGGGCCTTGCCGTGCTCCCGCAGGGGAATCTCTCGTTGGCGGCGGTGGCGAGCGATAGCGTGTCCGATCTCCTCGACGCTGCTGCGGGCATGACGCGCATGATCGCGAGCATCGAGGCGGTACGGGCGCGGATCATCGATATGGCGATCCGGGCCAGCGTCGACAGCGTGTCGGATGCTTCGGCCGTGCGTACCCGCGACCTGCGGCTTCGCTCGCTCCGCGCCGAGCTGGCCTGTGCTCTGCGCATCCCCGAGCGTACGGCGGAGCGCATGCTGTACGCGAGCGAGGTGCTCGCTCGCAACCTCCCCGGCACCCTGGCTTCTCTAGATGAGGGCCGCATCTCGTATCGGCACGCGGAGGCGCTCGTCGATGAGACGACGACTCTCGAGTCCTCGGCGGTCGCCGAGCTGGAGGCGGCTGCTCTGCCACATGCAGAGCAGCTGACGGTCGCGAAGTTCCGCAAGAAGCTGCGGATGCTGCGCGAGGCCATCGAGCCGGGGTCGGCGGTCGATCGCCACCACGAGGCGGTGAAGCAGCGCGAGGTGCTGTTCGAGCCCGCGCGCGACGGCATGGCCTGGCTGTCGGCCTACCTTCCCGCTGCCGATGCTCTCGCCGCCTTCAATCGCATCACCGGGTTGGCGGAGTCGCTGGGCGACGGCGCTGGCGGGGGAGTGGGCGGGGGAGTGGGCGGCAGTGCCCGCAACAGTGCGGGCAACAGCGCGCAGCGCACGCTCGCTCAGCGCCGCGCCGATGTTCTCGTGGATCTGCTCCATTCAGGCGAGCCTTCCGAGGGGCCCCGCGGAGTCCGCCCGACTGTGCACGTGACGGTGCCGGTGATGGCGCTTCTGGGTCGCGAGCTCGCGAAGGACTTGGGCGTCATGACGCCGCCCGCGACCCTCGACGGCTACGGCCCGATCGACGACGAGACGGCACGGATGCTCGCTGCCGCCGCCCCCAGCTTCTCCCGCCTTCTCACGCACCCCGAGTCGGGCGTGGTGCTCTCGGTGGGCCGTGACAGCTACGTGGTTCCCGCGGATCTGAGGCGCTGGGTTCGCCTTCGCGACGGCACCTGCCGCTTTCCAGGATGCTCGCAGCCGGCCGACCGCTGCGACCTCGACCACACCCGCGATTGGGCGCTCGGTGGCACAACCGACTTCGACAACCTCGCTCACCTCTGCCGCGGCCATCACACGCTCAAGCACAAGACGGAGTGGAGGGTTAGCAACGACGGCGCAACCCTCCGCTGGACGTCACCCTCTGGCCGCATCTACGTCACACAGCCGCAGTTCCACCTGCGGACGTGATTGTCGGCGGCACGGAATACAGGGTCCGCTTCCATGGTTGCGCATGAAACGGCACCGATGCCTAGGCATCCGGTGCCGCACTCGTTCCATGCACACCGCGGTGACCCGGCGCGTCCGGAGTCCCAGCAACAACAGAAAGCAGGCTCATGACCACCACCATCGGCTACATCGTTGGCAGCATTTCGAGCACCTCGATCAACCGCAGCCTCGCTAACGCGCTCGTGCGACAGGCTCCCGAGGGGGTCGAGTTCGTGGAGATTCCGATTGCCGGGCTCCCCTTCTATTCGCCCGACGCCGACGCCGACTATCCTGCGGTGGCGCGTGAGTTCAAGGATGCAATCGCCGCCGTCGACGGTGTCGTGCTGGTGACCCCCGAGTACAGCCGCTCGATCCCGGGCGTGTTGAAGAACGCGCTGGACTGGGCGTCGCGCCCCTACGGCCAGAACTCCTTCACGGGCAAGCCGACCGCGGTCCTGGGCACCTCCGGCGGTCCGATCGGCGCCGCTGTCGCCCAGCAGCACCTCAAGACGATCCTCACTCACTTCGCGTCGCCCCAGTTGGGCCAGCCGGAGGGCTTCATCCAGTCGAAGCCGGGCCTCTTCACCCCTGAGGGCGAGGTGACGGATGCGTCGACGGCCGAGTTCCTGCGCGGCTACCTCGCCGCCTTCGTCCGCCACATCGCTCGCGTCAAGGCAGCAGACGCGGCCGCCTAAAGCCCGGGCCCGGCGCGCATGCCTGGGCTGGCCGGCGCGCATGCCTCGGCTGGCCGGTGCGCATGCCTCAGTTCGCCGTCGCGCATGCCTCGGCTGGCCGGCGCACATGCCTCAGTTCGCCGGCACGCATGTCTCAGTTCGCCGGCGCGGGGGCGTCGGCGAGCATGCGCCCCGCTTCGGCGAAGAGGTCACGCATCCACTCGTGCGCGGGGTCGCGGCTGTGCATGGGGTGCCACCAGAGGGCCCCGACGAGCCGCACGGCGTCGAAGGGCGGCTCGAGGAAGCGTACGCCGATCGACGCGGGGAAGTGCGGGGCGAGGGCCGACTGGATGAGGGCGATCCGCCGCGTGCCCATGACGAAGAAGGGCAGGGCGAGGAAGCCCTCGACGATGGCCTCGACATGCGGCTCGACCCCCAGCATCTCGAGTTGGCGGGCGGGGGGCGTGTAGGCCGTGCGGCTCTGGTAGGTCGTCACCCAGGGCAGCTCGCGCAGGTTCTGCATCGTGAGCTCGTCGCCGACCGCATCGTTGTCGGCCGACACGAGGATCTTCCAGGTGTCGTCGATGACGTCTGCGTGGGGAAAGTTGTTGAGGAAGCCGTGGGGGATGAGCATCCCGTCGGCCGTGCGCAGCGTATTGACGGCGTCGTCGACGATCGTGGGGGTGTGCTGGCGGAAGCGGAAGCGCACTCCAGGCGCCCGCTCTGCCGCGAGCTGCGTGACGATCCGTCCGATGGTCGCGAAGGCGTAGTCGGAGCCGAAGACGGTGAACTCGCGGGAGGCCTGTGAGGGGTCGAAGGCGGCTTCGCTCGCAAAGACGCGTCGAACGGCGTCGAGTGCGCTCGGCACGTGCTCGGCGAGTCGCGCGGCGAGCGGTGTGAGCTCGTAGGTGTTGCCTCGGCGGGCGAGTAGCGGGTCACCGAAGTGGATGCGCAGGCGGGAGAGCGACGCGCTGAGGGCCGGTTGGCTGAGTCCCAGCCGCTGCGCCGCCTTCGTGACACTCCTCTCGCTCAGGAGGGCGTCGAGGGAGACGAGCAGGTTGAGGTCGAGCCTCAGCAGGTTGTAGTTCGCCATTGACCCATCCACCGTTCATCAGGGAGCGTGCTGATCCACCGCCAGCATATCGATGCCGGTGATTTCGCGCGTTCAGTCGCCGTTGACCGGGATGGGTGGTGGGGCGTTTCCGACCCGACTACCCCTCGATGAAGAGCGACCCCACGAACACGGTGTATGCCCAGCCAACGAAGAGCACCAGCGATACGGTAACGACGGCCCAGGACCAGAAGGTGACAGCGCCGCGTGCGCCGTTGCGTGTAGTCATGGGATCCAGTTTACTGAGCGGACTCAGCGTTCGATGTCGATGTCTTTGGTCTCCTTGCCGAGGAGGAGCGCGATGAACGTGATGACGGCCATGGCGGCGAGGTAGACGCCCACCAGCACGGGGCTGCCGTCGGCGAGCGCCCACAGCCACACGGCGATGAAGGGTGCAACGGCTGCGCCGAGGATGGAGCTGACGTTGTAGGAGACCCCGGAGCCCGTGTAGCGCACGTTGGTGGGGAAGAGCTCCGGCAGTAGGGCGCCCATGGGCCCGAAGGTGAGGCCCATGAGAGTGAACCCGATGACGAGCCACGCCATGACGCCGACAAAGCCCGCGCCGAGGAGTGGCACCCAGAGCAGGCCGAAGGCGATGATGCCGAGCGTGACCCAGAGGAGCAGGCGGCGACGGCCGAAGCGGTCGGCGAGCGGTCCGGAGACAAGGGTGAAGATGCCGAAGAAGACGACGCCGATGATCATCATGAGCACGAAGCTCGTGTAGTCGTAGCCGAGTCCCGGCTGCACCCCGGAGTCGGCCGGGTCGACGGGGGCGCGTCCGTAGCTGAGCGAGAACGTGGTCATGAGGTAGAAGAGCACGTAGGTCGCGAGCATGAAGAAGGTGCCGAGAAGAAGTTCCCGCCAGTTCGAGCGGATGACCTGCCCGAGCGGCAGCTTGACGACGCGCCCGCTCGTGACCGTGTTGGAGAACGCCGTGCTCTCGACGAGGCGCAGGCGCACCCACAGACCGATGATGACCATGACGGCCGAGAAGAGGAACGGGATGCGCCATCCCCAGTCCAGGAAGGCCTGGGACGGGCGGCTCGGGTCGTCGGAGGGCAGGATCGCGGCGATGATGAGGAACAGCCCGTTGGCGATGATGAAGCCGATGGGGGCGCCCAGTTGGGGGAAGGTGCCGTACCGGGCGCGCTTGCCCTTCGGCGCATTCTCGGTCGCCACAAGCGCTGCACCGCTCCATTCGCCGCCGAGGGCGAAGCCCTGCGCGAGGCGGAGGATGACGAGCATGAGGGGCGCGAACCACCCGATCACAAGGTAGGTGGGCAGCACACCGATGAGGAACGTCGCGATGCCCATCGTGAGAAGGGCCGCGACGAGGGTCGTCTTGCGGCCCACCCTGTCGCCCAGGTGGCCGAAGAAGACGGCACCGAGCGGTCGGGCGACCATGGCGGCGCCGAAGACGGCGAAGGAGGAGAGGAGCGCGGTCGTCTCGTCACCCGAGGGGAAGAAGAGGTGGGGAAACACGAGCACGGCGGCGGTCGCGTAGACGTAGAAGTCGTAGAACTCGATCGTCGTGCCGATGAGGCTCGCGATGATGACCCGCGAGCGCGGGTTGGCGGGGGTGGGAACGACGGGGGTGGCGGTGACAGACATGCGGGGCTTTCTCATTGGGCGAACGATCAAGTCTATGCGCCCGGGAGAGTGCCGCTGCGCTGGCTACCCGCGAAGGTCGCGCAGCACGACCGCAGTAGCGAGAGCCGCGGATGCCGCCTCCGCCCCCTTGTCCTCCTTCGAGCCCGGCAGGCCCGCGCGGTCGAGGCCCTGCTGCTCGTCATCGAGCGTGAGCAGCCCGAAACCGACGGGTTTGCCCGTGTCGAGCGCGACCCGGGTGAGCCCGTCGGTCGCCGCTGCCGAGACATACTCGAAGTGGGGGGTGCCGCCGCGGATGATGACGCCGAGGGCGACGACCGCATCCGCCCCGCTCTCGAGGGCGGCCTTCGCGACGACGGGCAGCTCGAAGCTGCCGGGCACGCGCACCTCGGTCACGCTCGCACCCGACTCGGCGAGCACGCGGCGCGCGCCCGCGAGCAGGCCGTCCGTGATGACCTCGTGCCACTGGCCTGCGACGATCGTGACCTTCAGGCCGCGGCCGTCGACGGCGATCTCGGGCGAACCCTCTCCACTCACAGTGCTGCTCCAATCAGTGCTGTTTCATTCACAGGGCCTGCTCCTGCCGGCTCTGGCGAGCCATCTCCTCCGCGTCGACGCCCAGCTCGACCCCGAGGCGCTCCGGCAGGAGGTGCCCCATGCGGTCTCGCTTGGTCTCCAGGTATCCCTCGTTGAGCGCATCCACGCCGACGAGGATGGGCACCTGCTCCGTCACGACGACTCCGCGGTCGGTGAGCTGCTTGATCTTGTCGGGGTTGTTCGTGATGACGCGCACCGACCGGAGCCCGAGGTCCTCGAGGATCGCGACGGCGCTGCCGTAGTCGCGACCGTCGGCGGGCAGGCCCAGCGCGAGGTTGGCGTCGAGGGTGTCGAGGCCCTGCTCCTGCAGGCGGTATGCCTTGAGCTTGTTGATGAGGCCGATTCCGCGTCCCTCATGGCCGCGCATGTAGATGACGGCGCCGCCCTCCGCCTGCACCTGGTCGAGGGCGGCATCGAGCTGGGGGCCGCACTCGCACTTGAGCGAACCGAAGACCTCGCCCGTGAGGCATTCCGAGTGCACGCGGATGAGGCATCCGTCGCGCAGCTCTCCCGCGATGATCGCGACGTGGTCGGCCCCCGTCATCCGGTCGCGGTAGGCACGCATCGTCAGGGGGCCGCGCACGGTCGGCACGGTCGTCTCCACCTCGAAGACGACCCGGGAGGTCTGCGGGATGTGCACCCCCTGGGGCACCTCGGGGTTCTCGCTCAGGGCCTCAAGGTGCTCGATGAGCGCCTCGATCGTGATGACGGCGACATCGTGCTCGCGGCCGAGCTCGATCAGCCCGGGCAGGCGCATCATCTCGCCCGAATCCTCCACGATCTCAGCGATCGCGCCGACCGGTTCGAGGCCCGCAAGGCGGAGCAGGTCGACGGTCGCCTCCGTGTGGCCGGCCCGCTCCCGCACGCCACCGTCGACGGCGCGCAGGGGCAGCACGTGACCGGGGCGGATGACGCTCGCCGGCGTCGACGCGGGGTCGGCGAGCACGCGCAGGGTCGTGGAGCGGTCGGAGGCACTGATGCCCGTCGAGATGCCCTCGGCCGCGTCGACCGAGATCGTGTAGGCGGTTCCGCGCGGGTCCTCGTTGTTGACGACCATCGCGGGCAGGTCGAGGCGGTCGGCGATCTCGCGAGTCATGGGCGCGCAGATGTAGCCGGAGGTGTGGCGCACCATCCAGCCGATCCACTCGCGGCTCGCGAGCTGCGCCGAGATGACGACGTCGCCCTCGTTCTCGCGCCCCTCATCGTCGACCACGATGATCGGTTTGCCGGCGCGGAGCTCCGCGAGGGCGGTGGGGATGTCGGCGAGGCTCATGGCTCGCTCCTCTCGGTGGTGCCGCCCGCCGCTGCGGGGCTCTGGAGTCGCAGCATCCGCTGCACGTGGCGGGCAAGGATGTCGGTCTCGATGTTGACCCGGTCGCCGACGACGCGGCTGCCGAGGGTCGTCGCACTGAGCGTCTCAGGGATGAGGGACACCTCGAACCAGTCGTCCCCCGCCGCCCCTTCGCTGACGGCGCTGACCGTCAGCGATACCCCGTCGACCGCGATCGAACCCTTGTCGACCACGAGGGGGGCGAGCTCGGGGGAGAGCGAGAAGCGCAGCACGCGCCACGCATCGCCGGGCCGCACCTCGAGCAGCTCGCTCGTGCCGTCGATGTGGCCCTGCACGATGTGCCCGCCGAGGCGGCCGTGCACGGGGGCGGCGCGCTCAAGGTTGACGCGCTCGCCCGGCGACGGATGCTTCAGCGTGCTCATCGCAATCGTCTGGGCCATGACATCCGCCGTGAACCAGTCCTCGCCCTGGTCTACGACCGTCAGGCACACCCCGCTGACCGCAATCGAGTCGCCGTGGCGAGCGTCCGAGACGCTCAGGGGTGCGCGCACCGTGAGACGCGCGGCATCCGCGCTCGGCTCCCAGGCGACGACCTCGCCGAGCTCTTCGATGATTCCCGTGAACATCAGCCGTCTCCCCTCTCGTACTGCTGGTCGAGTTCGCCGCTCACGACCGCGGGCTCGTTCCTCGAGATTCGGCCCGTTGACGCGGGTCGTGCCGAGACGAGCAGGTCACCGCCGAGCTGTTCGACGCTCGTGATCTCGAGTCGCCGCGCCTCGCCGATCGTCGCCACGCCCAGGTCGGCAACCGCCGAGCGCCCCGACCCGAGCAACTGTGCGCCGAGGTAGATCGCATACTCATCGACGAGTCCCGACGCAATGAAGGCGCTCGCGAGCGTTGGGCCGCCCTCGACGTAGAGCCGACGGATGCCGCGGCCGTAGAGTTCGGCGAGCACAGCATCCAGGTCGCGGCTCGCGGTCACGATGGCGGGCTTGGGGTGGTGCATGACGCGGGAGGAGCGGGGCACGAGCCGCTCGCCGATGATGACGGGCACGGGTTGGTGCTCCATGAGTTCGCCCGCGTCGCCCCGGGCCGTGAGGGAGGGGTCGTCACTCAGCACGGTTCCCGTGCCGACGGCGATGGCGTCACTTGCCGCGCGCTGCTCGTGCACACGCTGCCGGGCTGCGGCTCCCGTGATCCACTGGCTCGTGCCATCGGCGGCGGCGGCTCGCCCGTCCAGCGTCGAGGCCCACTTGAGGGTCACCCAGGGTCGTTCGCGCGTTACCGCGGTGAGCCACGGATGCAGCGCCTCTTCCACCTCGTCAGCGAGCACGCCGCCCAGCACCTCGATGCCGGCCTCGCGCAGCCGTTCGGCACCGCCGCCGGACGCAGCGCCCGGGTCCGCGACGGCGTAGACGACGCGTGTGATGCCCGCCGCGATGAGCGCCTCCGTGCAGGGGCCTGTGAGCCCCGTGTGGTTGCACGGCTCGAGTGTGACGACAGCGGTGAGCCCCGCGGATGCCCCCTCCTCAAGCTTCGCGAGGGCGTCGACTTCCGCGTGCGCGCTGCCCGCCCCGCGGTGCCAGCCCTCCGCGACGCGCCGCCCCTCGCTGTCGAGCAGCACGCAGCCGACCTGCGGGTTGGGGCCCCAGACTGGGCCGCGGGAGGCGAGGGAGAGGGCGTGCCGCATGGCGCTGACGGTCGCCTCGTCGGCGGGCGTGGGCCCTGTCGTGGTCATCCGGTCCTCGTGTCCTCTCACACGGTCCGGGGTCGTCCGCGCACTGCGCGGCCACGGCTCGCAGGGTGCGAACCTCGTGCTTCCTCTCATCCGGACTGAGGGCGGAACCGAAATCCCACCCCATCACCGTCGGTGCCGGAATCCCACCGGCTCAACCGCATCCCTGCCTTTGGCAGGTCCGCGGGTCGCGGACTGTCACCGCCGGTTCGGATTCTCACCGACCCCGGAGCACGTTCTGTCGTGAAGTCTAGCAACGCCCCTGTGCGGGAGTTATTCCCGCGTCCCGCGGCGTCATACGACGGGCCACCCCGGCTTTTCCTCGCGGCTGTCCGCGGCCCAGATCCGCCCGCGCCACGAGAGCGGATGCTCCCCGCTCGAGTCCGCGCGCCGCCCGGGTCCCTCGCCCTCAAAGGTGAAGCCGCACTTGCGCGCGACCGCCGCCGAGGCCGTATTGCCGATCAGGCACTCCCAGCCGACCGACTCGACGCGCAACGGGTTCGACGGGTCGAAGGCCCAGTCGAGCACGGCGCCGACCGCCTCCGGCATGTAGCCGTGGCCCCGGTGCCGCGCGCCCAGCCAGAAGCCGATGTCATCGGCGGTCACTCGCCGCAGCGAGATGACCCCTACGAGGTCGCCGGCGGCACGAATCCCCCAGGTCAGTTCGGTGCCGGAGTGCCAGCCCTCCTCGGCGAAGCCGATGAACTCTCGCGCCTTCTCGAGCGTGTAGGGCTGTGTGATGGCGGGGATGTAGCGGGAGAGGAGGGGATCCTGGCAGTGCTCGCGGATCGCGCCCGCATCGTCCGGCGTCGGCGCGCTGAGCTTGAGCCTGGGCGTCGCGAGCGTGAAGGAGTCCATGGAGTGCTGGGGGGGAACTCAGCGGCGGGGGAGCAGGCCCATCCGGTCGTAGACGCGCGCGAGCGTGGCATCCGCAATCTCGGCGGCGCGCTCGGCGTTGCCTGCGAGGATCCGGTCGAGCTCGGCCGGGTCGTCGAGCAGTTCGAGCACGCGCGCGCGGATGGGGGCGAATGTCTCGGTCACGACCACGGCGAGGTCCTTCTTGAAGTCGCCGTAGCCGCGGCCCGCATACTGCTCCTCGAGGGCGGCGATGGGTGTGCCCGAGAGTGAGGAGTGGATCGTCAGGAGGTTGGAGATGCCCGGCTTCTCGGCGACGTCGTAGCGCACCGAACCCTCGCTGTCGGTCGTCGCCGACTTGATCTTCTTCGCGGTCTTCGAGGGCTCGTCGAGCAGCCACACGACGCCCTTCTCGCTCGACGCCGACTTGCTCATCTTGATGGTGGGGTCCTGCAGGTCGTAGATCTTGGCGGATGCCGCCTGGATCTGCGCCTCGGGCACCACGAAGGTTTCCCCGAACCGGGAGTTGAAGCGCTCCGCCAGGTTGCGCGTGAGCTCGATGTGCTGGCGCTGGTCCTCACCGACCGGCACCACCTCGGCATCGTAGAGCAGGATGTCGGCGGCCATGAGCACGGGGTAGGCGAAGAGACCCACGGTCGTGGCATCCGCCCCCTGCTTCGCCGATTTGTCCTTGAACTGGGTCATGCGGCTCGCCTCGCCGAACCCCGTGATGGTGTTGAGCGCCCACGCCAACTCCGGATGCGCCGACACGTGCGACTGCACGAAGAGCGTCGAGAGCTCGGGGTCGATGCCCGCCGCGATGTACTGTGCCGCCGTGCGCCGGGTCGCCTCCCGCAGCTGGGCGGGGTCCTGCGCGACCGTGATCGCGTGCAGGTCGACGACGCAGAACACCGCGTCGTGAGTCTCCTGCATCTGCCGCCACTGCAGCAATGCCCCGATGTAGTTGCCGATCTGGAGCGAATCGGCGGAGGGCTGCATGCCGGAGAAGAGACGGGGCTTTGCGGTCATCCCCCCATTCTCCCAGCTTTCGGCGCTGGCCTTGCGCAGCGTCAGAGCGCGTAGTCCACCACGACGGGCGCGTGATCCGACCAACGCTCCTCGTAGGAGGGGTAGCGGTCGACCTTGTAGTCGGCGACCTTCTCCGCGAGGGCTGGCGTGACGATCTGGTAGTCGATGCGCCACCCCACGTCGTTGGGGAAGGCCTGGCCGCGGTTGGACCACCACGTGTAGGGGCCGTCGACCTCGCCCGCGTGCCGCCGGCCGACGTCGACCCAGCCGAGGCCCGTGCCGGTCGTGCCGTCTTGACACTCGACCTGCTCGCCCTCCGCACCGAGGAAGCGGTCGAAGTAGGCGCGCTCCTTGGGCAGGAACCCGGCCTTCTTGACGTTGCCCTTCCAGTTCTTGATGTCGAGTTTCGTGTGGCCCACGTTGAGGTCGCCGAGTACGACCACATACTTCGAGTGCGCCGCGAGCTCGGGCAGCCGCGCCTCCATCGCGTCGAGGAACCTGTACTTCTCCACCTGCTTGGGCGTGCCGTCCTCGCCCGAGTGCACATAGGTGCTCACGACCGTGACGATGTCATCGCCGACCTCGTAGTCGGCCTCGAGCCACCGCCCCGCCGAGTCGAAGTCCGCCGCGCCGAGCTCGACCCGGTGGATGCTGGCGCCACGGCGACCGTGTTCGCCCGAGCGGCTCGCGATCGCGACGCCGGCGCGGCCCTTCGCTGTCGCCGGATCGTGCAGCACGTCCCACTCCTCGCCCAGCAGCTCCGTGATGTGCTCGGTCTCGGCGCGCACCTCCTGCAGCGCCAGGATGTCGATCTCCCGCGCGGCGAGCCAGTCGCCCATGCCCTTGCGGTAGGCGGCGCGAATGCCGTTGACGTTGACGCTGGCGATTCTGAGAGGCTTCGACATGCCTCCGACCCTAGCGAAGACGTACGACGTCAGCGGCCGAAGAGCCAGCCCCAGCGCCGCGTGCGCCTGATCCGGGCGAGGCGTCTCCTCGCCTCCTCGCGCACGGCGGCGTCGTGGGCGAGCTCGAGTTCGCGCTGCCTCTGCCGCTCGGCGGCGACGACGGGGTCCGCCCCCAGGCCGCGGTCGAGCATCCCGACGGCGATCCATGCGCCCCCGATGAGAATGACCTGGCAGAGGAAGTTGAACCAGATGAGCAGACCGATGATGACGGCGAAGGAGGCGAGGAGCGGGTTGTTGGTCGCGCCGCCGAGAAGAGTGGAGCCGAGCACCTTGAGCACGCCGAGGCCTGCTGCCCCGAGCACACTGCCGACGAGGAGGCGCCGGCCGGGGATCTTGAGCCCCGAGAGCCAGCGGTAGAGGCCCGCGAGCGTCACGGCGTCGAGCAGGAACATGAGGAGGAGGCCGACGACTCGCCCCGTCACTCTCGCGACGATCGAATCCTGTGCGATGCCGACGAGGCCGAACACCCACTCGACCGCCTGCGTGCTGAAGACGAGCAGGGCTGCCGAGACGATGAGGGCAACGCCGAAGAGTAGCCCGAGCCCGACGTCCTTGAGGCGGAGGAGCACGACGTTGAGTCGCTCCGGCGGCAGCTCGAACATCACCCTTACGGCGTCGCGGCATGACGCGAGCCAGCCGAGGGCGGTGAAGAGGAGACCACCGAGTGCGATCGCTCCCGTCCAGCCGAAGACGCCTGCCGAGGTGAGGTCGGCAGGGTCGATCGCGCCCTCGCCGTCGCCCGAGTCGATCAGACCGGGCACGGAGGAGTCGAGCAGCGTGAAGAAGCCCCGCTGGAGCTCCGGGTTGCCAGTGATCACGAGGCCTGCGACGGAGAAGGCGACCCAGAGTGCCGCGAACACCGCAAAGATCGCCTGGTAGGAGAGTCCAGAGGCGAGGATGGGCCCGCGCTTGAGCGCATAGTGCTGGAAGACCCGCACGGGGCGGGAGGCCATCACCTTCGCGATGAATTCCTTGAGTTTCGCCATCCCCTCGACCGTACGCCGAGGCTCAGCGTCGCGGGAGGGGCAGCGATGAGATCTACTCGGGGTCGAGTTCCGAGCCGATCAGTTCCGCGAGACGATCGGCCGTGGCATCCGCGTCGTCACCGCTCACGGTGACGGTCAGCTCGTCGCCCTTGTTCACCCCCATTGCGAGCAGCAGGAGCACGCTCGCGGCGTTGGCCTTCTTGCCGTTGGCTGCCTCGAGGGTCACCGTGTGGCCGCTCTCGGCGGCCGCCTTCGCGATCGTTGCTGCCGGACGGGCGTGCAGTCCGACCGCCGAACCGAACTGGACCGTGCGCTGTGCTTCTGCCATGGCGTCTTCCTCCCGTGATGGTGTCGTCATGCTACTGCCGGAGTCGCTGCGGCGCCCGCGAGCACGACGTCGGGCCCCGCCGCCTCGACCTCGTGAACGAGATCGGCGTTCGCGGCGGCATCCGTGATGATCGTGTCGATCGCGGCGAGGGGCGAGATGCGCCCGAACTCCTCGCGGCCGAACTTGCTGTGGTCTGCGAGCACGATGCTGCGGCGACTCGCCTTGATGAGGGCGGACTTGACGGCCGCCTCCGCGATGTTGTGGGTCGTCAGGCCGCGCTCGGGGGTGATGCCGTTGACGCTGAGGAAGGCGACGTCGACGCTGACCATGCTCACCATCTGGTGCGTCCACGTGCCCACTGTCGCGCGGGAGGAGGAGCGCACGAGCCCGCCGAGCACGTGGAGCTCGATGTTGTCGCGGTCGGCGAGGGCGATCGCGACGGGGAGCGAGTGGGTCACGACCGTGAGGCGCCGGTCGGCGGGCAGCAGTTCCGCGAGCTTGATGGTGGTCGTGCCCGCGTCGATGATGACGGATCCGCCGTCGGGCAGTTCGTCGAGGGCAGCGGTGGCGATCGCGAGCTTCTCGGCGACGAGGATCTCATTGCGGTCGCTCACGGCAGGCCCGACGACGGTGCGTTCGACGGGGATCGCTCCGCCGTGTGCGCGCCTGACGAGCCCGCGACGCTCGAGGCTCGTGAGGTCGCGGCGGATGGTTTCGGGCGTGACTCCGAGCAGTTCCGCGAGTTCACGAACCTCAACGCGGCCGTGCGCGCGGGCCTGCTCGAGGATCGACTGGTGGCGTTCCGGTGCGTACATTCGTGACCTCGTCGTTCACAGGCAGAGCAGGCAGGGGCAAAACATCAGAAACAAATGTCTGCTTGGGTATTTTTATCTTTGAATTTGTTTGTTTGTCAACCGACTTGGGGGTACTCTCGGTTTCACGTGAGAACGGGCGCGCGCGAAACGAGCACGGCCGCAGAGTGACAAAGGAGTACGTGATGCGAGAGCTTCGAGGTGTCGGAGTGGGCCGTGGCATAGCTGCAGGCCCCGTCCTGCGGATGCCCGATCCTCTCCCCGAACCGGCCCAGGCCCCGCGCTCAGGCGACGCCGAGGCCGAGAAGGCCGCTGTCATCGAAGCGCTCACGGCCGTGGCATCCGAACTCGCCGACAAGGGCCGCAAGGCCGGCGGCGACGCCCAGGCCGTGCTCGAAGCCCAGGCGATGATGGCGCAGGACCCGGGGCTCGTCGATGACGTCAACGCCCGGATCGACGGCGGCAGCACGGGGGAGCGGGCAGTGTTCGACGCCTTCGCCGCCTTCCAGGAGATGCTCACCGGCATGGGCGGCTACATGGCCGAGCGGGCCGCCGACCTCGCGGATGTCGCACAACGCATCATCGCGCGGCTGCGGGGTGTGCCCGCGCCCGGTGTTCCCAGCTCCGACACTCCTTTTGTGCTCGTCGCCCGTGACCTCGCGCCCGCCGACACCGCCCTCCTCGACCTCGACAAGGTGCTCGCCCTCGTGACGCGGGACGGCGGGCCGACCTCGCATACCGCGATCCTCGCCCGTTCGAAGTCGATCACCGCCATCGTCGGTGTGACGGGCGCGGACGAGATCGCCGACGGCACGGTCGTGCTCATCGACTCCGTGGCGGGCACCGTCACGCTCGACCCGAGTCCCGCGCAGCTCGCCGATGCCGAGACCCGCACGGCCGAGCTGAAGGCGATCGTGGGCGCCCCTATCACCGACGGCGCCCTCGCCGACGGCACCAAGGTGCCCCTCCTCGCCAACCTCGGCAGCCCGAAGGATGCCGCGGCCGCCGTCGAGCTCGGCGCCGAGGGTGTCGGGCTCTTCCGCACCGAGTTCCTCTTCCTCGACGCGACCGAGGCGCCGAGCGTCGAGCAGCAGGAGGCCGACTACACGGCCGTGCTCGCCGCCTTCCCGGGCAAGAAGGTCGTCGTGCGCTGCCTCGATGCGGGCGCGGACAAGCCGCTGAGCTTCCTCAACGACGCCGAGGAGGAGAACCCGGCTCTCGGCCTGCGCGGCCTCCGGTCGCTGCGCGCCAACGAGCGGATCCTCCGCGACCAGCTCACCGCCCTCGCCCGCGCCCAGGCGGCGACCGAGGCGGAGCTCTGGGTCATGGCCCCCATGGTGGCGGATGTCGCCGAGACCGAGTATTTCGTGACCCTCGCGCGGGAGCTCGGCATCCGTGTCGCGGGCGTCATGGCGGAGGTTCCCTCGCTCGCCCTTATGGCCGACCAGGTCGCCGCCGCCTGCGACTTCGTGAGCATCGGCACCAACGATCTCACGCAGTACACCCTCGCCGCCGACCGAATGCTCGGCAGTGTCGCCGCCTACCAGGACCCGTGGCATCCGGCAATCCTGCGGCTCGTGCGCATGCTCGGCGAGGCCGGCCGCCGTCACAGCAGGCCCGTGGGGGTGTGCGGCGAGGCGGCGGCCGATCCTCTTCTCGCGGTTGTGCTTGTCGGCCTCGGCGTCACGTCGCTCTCGATGACGCCCGCCGCCTTCGCGGACGTACGCGCCGAACTTCTCACCCACACGGCAGCGGATGCCGCGGCTCTCGCCGAGGCGGCACTCGCTGCCCCGACGGCCGCCGCGGCGCGCGACGCCGTCCGCGCGGTGGTCGCCACGCGCTGACCACCCTTCACCACCCGAACACCGAACCACCGATCAAGAAAAGGAAAGAATGATGACAACGGAGTCAACAGCACCTCCGGCGCCGGCAGCGAGCGCCAAGCGAGCAGGGGGAGCGCGAGTAGGGGTGCAACGTTTCGGCACCTTCCTCAGCGGCATGATCATGCCCAACATCGGCGCGTTCATCGCCTGGGGCCTCATCACGGCGATGTTCATCCCGACGGGATGGTTCGGAGCCGAGAGTCCCGTCGCGGCCTGGCGGTGGGACTATGCGCCCGCCCTCGGCGGCGGCGAGACGCCGGACGGGACCACCTGGACGGGTCTCGTCGGCCCCATGATCACCTATCTGCTGCCCATCCTCATCGCCTTCATGGGTGGGCGCCTCGTCTATGACACCCGCGGGGGCGTCGTCGGCGCCATCTCGACCGTCGGTGTGATCGTGGGGACGACCATCCCGATGTTCCTCGGCGCGATGATCATGGGCCCGCTGGCCGCGTGGCTCATGAAGCAGGTCGACAAGCTGTGGGCGGGCAAGATCAAGCCGGGCTTCGAGATGCTCGTCGACAACTTCTCCGCGGGCATCCTGGCCGCAGCGCTCGCCGTCGCGGGCGTGTTCGGATTCGCCCCGGTCGTCACCGCCCTGAGCAACGCGCTCGAGGCCGCCGTCGACTGGCTCGTGGGCCTTGGACTCCTGCCGCTGGTGTCGATCCTCGTTGAGCCGGGCAAGATCCTGTTCCTCAACAACGCCATCAACCACGGTGTCTTCACGCCGATCGGCACGCAGCAGGCGACAGAGGCGGGCAAGTCCATCCTCTTCCTCGTCGAGGCCAACCCCGGCCCCGGCCTGGGCCTCCTCCTCGCCTTCATGGTCTTCGGCGTCGGCATGGCCCGTGCGAGCGCGCCGGGCGCAGCCGTCATCCAGTTCCTGGGTGGCATCCACGAGATCTACTTCCCCTACGTGCTCATGAAGCCGGCGCTGATCGTCGCGGTCATCGCGGGCGGCATGACGGGCGTCGCGACCAACGTGGTCTTCGAGAGCGGACTCCGCGCGCCGGCATCCCCGGGCAGTATCTTCGCGGTGCTCATCCAGACCGCGAACGACAGTTACCTGGGCGTCATCCTCTCGGTCATCCTTTCGGCCACGGTCTCCTTCGTGATCGCCTCGATCATCCTGCGAGCCTCGCGCAAGAAGGACCTCGAGGCCGGCGGCGGCGACCTGAGCGCCGCGGTGGCGCAGACCGAGGCCAACAAGGGCAAGTCCTCGAGCGTGCTCGGCGGGCTCTCCGAGGCGGAGGCCGCCGCGCAGACGACCGGCGCCGGCGCCGTGACGGCGACCGCCACGAAGCCCGTGCACAACGTCGTGTTCGCCTGCGACGCCGGCATGGGATCGAGCGCGATGGGCGCTTCGGTATTGCGGAACAAGGTCAAGAAGGCTGGGATAGACGATGTGACGGTCGTCAACAAGTCGATCGCGAACCTCGACGGCACGGAGGATCTCATCATCACCCACCAGGACCTCACCGACCGTGCGTCGCAGCAGGTTCCCGGTGCCGTGCACGTCTCGGTGGACAACTTCATGAACAGCCCCAAGTACGACGAGGTCGTCGAGATGCTCAAGAAGCAGTCCGACAGCTGAGCCGACCGGGCTGACACGAACACTGGAGAGGAAGTTCCCCATGACGTCACAGGTGCTGCAACTGGCACAGATCCGCACCGAGGGTGAGGCGACGACCAAGCTCGAGGCGATGCGGGAGGCCCACGGCATCCTCGTCGATGCCGGAGCCGTCACGGCTGCATACCTTCCGGCGATGATCGAACGCGAGGAATCGGTCTCGACCTACATGGGGAACTTCCTCGCCATCCCGCACGGCACGAACGAGAGCAAGGAGGCGATCCTCAAGTCCGCGCTCTCGTTCGTGCGCTATGCCCAGCCGATCGACTGGGATGGAAACCCCGTGCACTTCGTCGTCGGCATCGCGGGCGTCGAGAACGAGCATCTCGACATCCTCTCCAAGATCGCGATCGTCTTCTCCGACGAGGATGAGGTGGATGCCCTGCTGAAGGCCGGAGGCCCCGAAGAGGTGCTCGACATCCTCTCCGAGGTCAACAACTGATGAAGGCCGTCCACTTCGGGGCCGGCAACATCGGCCGTGGCTTCGTGGGGCTCCTGCTGCACGAGGCCGGCTATGAGGTGGTCTTCGTGGATGTCGCCGAGCAGCTCATCGATGCGCTCGCCGCCGCCGAGAGCTACACGGTGCACGAGGTGGGCGAGGGCGCCCGCGATCACGAGGTCACCTCCTTCCGTGCCCTCAACAGCGCGGCCGCCCCCGACGACGTCATCGCGGAGATCGCGACCGCGGACATCGTCACGACGGCCGTCGGCCCGAACATCCTCAAGTTCGTCGCGCCGCTCATCGCGGACGGGCTGCTCCGGCGCGAGGCATCCGCCCCCCTCGCCGTTATGGCCTGCGAGAACGCGATCAACGCGACCGACCTGCTGCGCTCCCACGTCGAGCAGTCCCTCGCCGAGAAGGCCGGCGAGACGGATGCTGCGGCCGCCCTCTCCCGTGCCGTCTTCGCCAACACGGCCGTCGACCGCATCGTACCCGGGCAGGCAGACACCTCGGGGCTCGACGTGACGGTCGAGTCGTACTACGAGTGGGCGATCGAACGGACGCCGTTCGGGGGTGAGGAGCCGAGCATCCCCGGCGCCACCTGGGTGGACGACCTCGCGCCCTACATCGAACGCAAACTCTTCACCGTCAACACGGGGCATGCGACGATCGCGTACTACGGCTTCCTCGCGAAGGCGACCGGCATCGCCGACGCGCTCGCCCGCCCCGAGGTCGACTCCGCCGTGCGGGCCGTGCTGGGGGAGACCAAGCAGCTCCTGGTCGACAAGCATGGTCTCGACGCGGGCGAACAGCAGGCCTACATCGACAAGATCCTCAGCCGCTTCTCCAACCGGCACCTGCCTGACACAGTCGACCGCGTGGGCCGCCAGCCGCTGCGTAAGCTCAGCAGGCACGAGCGCTTCATCGCGCCCGCCGCCGAGCTCGCCGAGCGGGGGACCGTGCCCGAGGCGCTCATCGACGCCGTCGGCACAGCGCTCGCCTTCGATGTTCCTGCGGATGAGCAGTCCGTCGAGATGCTCGCGAAACTTCAGTCGCTCACCCCAGAGGAGTTCGTTGAGGAGGTGTGCGGCATCGCGCCGTCGCATCCGCTCTTCGAGCCGCTCGTCGCGGTCGTGCCGACCCCCTCGGGATAGCTGCACAAACGCAAAGCGCCGGCCCCGAGGGGCCGGCGCTTTCATCGTGAAGCGGAGGCTACGGCTTGCCGCGCATGATCGCCTGCTTGACCTCGGCGATCGCTTTCGTGACCTGGATGCCACGGGGGCACGCCTCGGAGCAGTTGAAGGTCGTGCGGCAGCGCCACACACCCTCCTTGTCGTTGAGGATGTCGAGACGCGTCTCGGAGGCCTCATCGCGCGAGTCGAAGATGAAGCGGTGCGCGTTGACGATCGCGGCCGGGCCGAAGTACTGACCGTCGGTCCAGAAGATCGGGCACGACGAGGTGCACGCGGCGCACAGGATGCACTTGGTGGTGTCGTCGAAACGCTCACGGTCGGCGACCGACTGGAAGCGCTCCTTGCCCTTCTCGGGCGCGGTGTTCGACACGAGGAAGGGCTGCACGTCCTTGTAGGCGTCGAAGAAGGGCTCCATGTCGACGATGAGGTCCTTCTCGAGCGGGAGTCCCTTGATCGCCTCGACATAAATGGGCTTCGAGATGTCGAGATCCTTGATCAGGGTCTTGCACGCGAGACGGTTGCGGCCATTGATGCGCATGGCGTCGGAGCCGCAGATGCCGTGGGCGCAGGAGCGACGGAAGGTGAGCGAACCGTCCTGCTCCCACTTGATCTTGTGGAGGGCGTCGAGCACGCGGTCGGTCGCGAAGAGCTCGACGTCGAAGTCCTGCCAGCGCGGTTCGCTGTCGACCTCGGGGTCGAAGCGGCGGATGATGAGCGTGACGGTGAACGACTGCACCGTCTCGGTGGGAGCAGCCTGGCCCTCAAGCGTTGCCGTGGACATCAGTACTTCCTCTCCATGGGCTGGTAGTTCGTGATGACGACGGGCTTCCAGTCGAGCCGGATGTGGTCCGCCGCGTTGGCCGACAGCGGGTCACCTGACAGGTACGCCATCGTGTGCTTCATGTAGTTCTCGTCATCGCGGTCGGGGAAGTCGTCGCGCATGTGGCCTCCGCGGCTCTCCTTACGGTTGCGGGCGGAGAACACGACGACCTCGGCGAGGTCGAGCAGGAACCCGAGCTCGATCGCCTCGAGCAGGTCGGTGTTGAAACGCTTGCCCTTGTCCTGCACGGCGATGTTGCGGTAACGCAGGCGGAGCTGGTGAATCGTCTCCGTCACCTTCTCGAGCGACTCATCGGTGCGGAACACCTGTGCGTTGCGGTCCATCTCCTCCTGGAGCTCCTTGCGGATCGCCGCGATGTTCTCGTTGCCGGTGGATGCCTGCAGCATCTCGATGAGGCCGCGGATCTCCGCCGTGGGGTCCTTGGGGAGGGGGGCGAACTCGGCGGTCTTCGCGTACTCGGTCGCGTTGATTCCGGCGCGCTTGCCGAAGACGTTGATGTCGAGCAGCGAGTTGGTGCCAAGTCGGTTGGAGCCGTGAACCGAGACGCAGGCGCACTCACCGGCGGCGTAGAGGCCGGGCACAACCGTCGAGTTATCGGAGAGCACCTCGGCGTTGTTGTTGGTCGGGATGCCGCCCATCGCGTAGTGCGCCGTCGGCATGACGGGCACGGGCTCATAGACGGGGTCGACGCCGAGGTAGGTGCGGGCGAACTCGGTGATGTCGGGGAGCTTCGTCTCGAGCACCTCGGCACCGAGGTGGGTGCAGTCGAGGTAGACGTAGTCCTTGTTGGGACCGGCGCCGCGACCCTCCGCGACCTCCTGCACCATGCAGCGGGCGACGATGTCGCGGGGTGCGAGGTCCTTGATGGTGGGGGCGTAGCGCTCCATGAAGCGCTCACCCGAGGCGTTTCGCAGGATGGCGCCCTCACCGCGGGCGCCCTCTGTGAGTAGGATGCCGAGCCCGGCGAGTCCGGTCGGGTGGAACTGGAAGAACTCCATGTCCTCGAGGGGGAGTCCCTTGCGCCAGATGATGCCGACGCCGTCTCCCGTGAGGGTGTGGGCGTTGGACGTGGTCTTGTAGACCTTGCCGAAACCGCCGGTCGCGAAGACGACCGACTTGGCCTGGAACACGTGCAGCTCGCCCGTTGCGAGCTCGTAGGCAACGACGCCAGCGGGGCGGCGGTCCTTGCCCTCGCTCATGACGAGGTCGAGCACGTAGAACTCGTTGAAGAAGTTGATGCCGTGCTTGACGCAGTTCTGGTACAGCGTCTGCAGGATCATGTGACCCGTACGGTCGGCCGCGTAGCAGGCGCGCCGCACGGGCGCCTTGCCGTGGTCGCGCGTGTGTCCGCCGAAGCGTCGCTGGTCGATCTTGCCCTCGGGCGTGCGGTTGAACGGCAGACCCATGTTCTCGAGGTCGATGACCGCGTCAATGGCCTCCTTGGCCAGAATCTCGGCGGCGTCCTGGTCGACGAGGTAGTCACCGCCCTTGACGGTGTCGAAGGTGTGCCACTCCCAGTTGTCCTCCTCGACGTTCGCGAGGGCTGCGGCCATGCCGCCCTGCGCGGCGCCCGTGTGCGAGCGGGTGGGGTAGAGCTTGGAGATCACGGCCGTGCTGACGTTGGGGCCGGCCTCGATGGCGGCGCGCATTCCCGCACCGCCCGCGCCCACGATGACGACGTCGTACTGGTGGTAGTGCACGCCGTCACGCGTCTGCACCTCTCCTACGGCCGGCTTGGCGTCGGCATAGAGGGATCCGCCGATGTTGCGTTCGTTCAATTGATGTCTCCACAGAAGCTGGGCAGAAGGTCGGCGGGGGAGCCGGCGGGGCACGGGTCGAAGGTGAAGATGACGAGCGCGCCGAGCACGAGCAGCACGACGGTCGAACCGAGCAGGGCCCAGCTCAGTACCTTGCGCAGCCCCGGCTTCTGCGCGTAGTCATTGATGATCGTGCGCATGCCGTTGGCGCCGTGGATGAGGGCGAGGAACAGCAGCAGCGTGTCCCAGACAACCCAGAAGGGGTCTGCCCACTTGCCGGCGACGAAGGCGAAGTCGATCGCGTGCACGCCCTCGCCGACCATGAGGTTGACGAAGAGGTGGCCGAAGATGAGCACGACGAGCACGACGCCGCTCGCGCGCATGTAGATCCAGCCCCACTTCTCCCAGTTGACGCCGCGGCGCTGGGGAAGGGTGCGGGGGGTTTCGATCGAGACGGTCATCATCAGCCTCCGAAGACGTTCATGAGGTGGCGGGGCGTGAAGCCGATCATCAGGACGGCCCACAGCACCCAGACGAGCCAGAACATGAGGCGCTGGTGACGCGTGCCGACCGACCAGAAGTCGACGAGGATGATGCGCAGCCCGTTGAGCGCGTGGAAGCCGATCGCGCCGACGAGTCCGACCTCACCGAGGCCCATGATGGGCGTCTGATAGGCGCCGATGACGGCGTTGTAGGCCTCAGGGCTCAGCCTCACAAGCGCCGTGTCGAGGATGTGCACGAGCAGGAAGAAGAAGATGCTCACGCCCGTGATGCGGTGCAGCACCCACGACCACATTCCCTCGCGACCGCGGTACAGCGTGCCGCTGACCCTCAGTCCCTGTGGCTTCTGTTCCACTGCTTGCTTTCGACCCACTGGCTGGGCATCGGCCAGGGCTCCCGCCGACTTCTCTGGCACGAGCAACCCTCCTTGCGATAGGTGCGTTTGTGAGATGTGCCTGCCCAGGCCCCTGGAGCGATTGTCCCCGCGAGGAGGGTGTGGCGTGCGAACGCGGTGCGTCGCGACGGCTTCCAGTCTATTCCCTGCGAGAGCTGCTCTCCGCTTAGGCATGCCTAACCATCTCGACATCGAGATATCTGCGGTCTCCCCTCCACAGCCTTCAGGTCGGGTGACGGATGCCGCAGCTAGGGTGGTGCGCATGAGCGACTCTTCGGCCCTCGATCGTTTCTACGCCGTCATCCCGGCGGGCGGCATCGGCTCGCGCCTCTGGCCGCTCTCCCGTGCCGATGCGCCCAAGTTCCTGCACGATCTCACGGGCACGGGCAAGACGCTGCTTCGCGGCACGTGGGACCGCCTTGCCCCCGTCTCGGGAGCGCAGCGGATCATGGTCGTGACGGGGCGAGCCCATCGTGCCGCAGTCGAGGCGCAGCTTCCCGCGCTCGCCGACCACAATGTCGTGCTCGAGAGCGAGCCGAGGGAGTCGACCGCGGCGATCGGGCTCGCAGCCGCCATTCTCGAGCATCGCGAGCCGGGGGTGATCATCGGGTCGTTTGCGGCCGACCACGTCATCAGTGACACCCGGGGTTTTACGCGAAGCGTGCTCGAGGCGGTCGCGGCGGCCGATGCGGGCTACATCGCGACGATCGGCATCACCCCGACCGAGCCGGCGATCGGCTTCGGCTATATCCACTGCGGGGGCAAGCTCGACATCCCGGGGGCCCCGGGGGCCTTCGCGGTGGACTCCTTCGTGGAGAAGCCCAGCTATGAGGTCGCGCAGGACTACCTCGCCGACGGCGGTTACCTCTGGAACGGGGGCATGTTCATCTCGCGCGCCGACGTGCTACTGGCCCAGTTGGGCGAGAACGAGCCGGAGCTGCTGGAGGGGCTGCAGGAGCTCGCGGCATCCTGGGACACCTCTCGCCGTGGCGCGACCGTCGACCGCGTGTGGCCACGGCTGCGCAAGATCGCGATCGACTACTCGGTCGCCGAGCCGGCTGCCAAGGCGGGGCGGCTCGCGGTCGTCCCGGGTGACTTCGACTGGGATGACGTCGGCGACTTCGCCGCGATCGGCAAGCTTCACTCGGGCGGGCGCAGCAACAATCTCGCGATCCTCGGCGAGAACCCCCGCGTGCTGTCGGACGCTTCGACGGGGGTGGTCGTGAGCCACTCGAAGCGACTTATTTCGCTCGTGGGGGTGGAGGACATCGTCGTCGTCGACACCCCGGATGCCCTGCTCGTCACGACGACGCAGAACGCCCAGCGGGTCAAGTCGGTCGTCGATGCCCTCAAGCTGTCGGGCCGCGGCGACGTGCTCTAGGTTCGAGCCATGATCGCCCGACGTCCCCTCACCGCCGCCGCGTTGTTCGCGGCTCTCGCCCTGGTGGGCTGCGCCCCCGCGCCCGACGGTGCGGGCGATACGGATGCCACGGACTACTGCGCCCGCATGGTGACCAACTCGGGCGGGCTCGAGGATCGCTCCTTCAACCAGTCCAGCTGGGAGGGGCTCGAAATCGCTGCCGAGGAGTTCGACATCGATGTCGATGCGATCGTCTCGACCAATGAGACCGACCTCGCGCCCAACGTGGAGCAGGCGGTCGCGACCGGATGCCAGCTCGTGCTGACGGTCGGATGGGAGCTCGCTGAGGCGACGGTGGCCGCCGCGGAGGCGAATCCCGGGCTGCACTTCGCGATCGTCGACGAGATGGTCGATGCCGACAACGTCAAACCCATCGTCTTCGACACGGCCCAGGCGGCGTATCTCGCCGGCTACCTCGCGGCGGGGGTCTCCGAGACGGGCGTGGTCGGCACGTTCGGGGGTGACCCGCAGCCGCCCGTGACCCTCTTCATGGACGGTTTCGTCGACGGAGTCGCGCGGTACAACGCCGAGCACGGGACATCCGTGCGGGTGCTCGGTTGGAACAAGGAGACGCAGAACGGTCTCTTCACGGGCGACTACGAGAACGTCACGCTCGGCAGGACGACGACCGAGGGACTGCTCGACCAGAACGCCGACGTCATCCTCCCCGTTGCCGGGCAGGTCGGGGAGGGTGCTGCCGCCGCGATCCTCGAGCGCGGCGTGGGCTCTCTCATCTGGGTCGACAACGACGGCTACGAGACGCTGCCGGCGGAGTACCGGCCGATCATCCTGACGAGCATCCTGAAGAACACCCAGGATGCCGTGGTCGAGATCGTGCGGAGTGACCTGGCGGGGGAGTTCGACGCGAGCCCCTTCATCGGCACCCTCGAGAACGGCGGAGTCGGTATCGCCCCGTTCCATGACCGCACCCCGCTCGTGAGCGCCGAACTGCAGGCGGAACTGGGCGCGCTCACGGCTGCCATCATCGCGGGAGAGATCACCGTCGAGTCCCCGTCGTCGCCTGGCTGAGACGGTCCACCCCCGTTCGGGGTGCTCATCTGAGCACCATGTAACTGTTGTGTGACGGATGCCCGGCCCGACGCCAGCGGCCGTCGCAATTCTCGGTACTGTGTTCCCACAGTCCCGGCGAGCCAGCCGGGCTCTTTTTGGAGGACATCTTGAAGACCATTTCTCGCAAGGCCGCCCTCAGCGGTCTCGCACTGATCGGCACGAGCGCTCTCGTGCTCACCGGTTGTGCCTCGGCCCCCGAGGACGACGGCGGCAACGAGGGCGAGGCGATCGACTTCCTTCCCTGCATGGTCTCGGACGAGGGTGGATTCGACGACAAGTCGTTCAACCAGCTCGGCTTCGAGGGCATGGTCCAGGCTGCCGACGAGCTCGGCGTCGAGTACAACGAGGTCGAGTCGAACGCGGAGACGGACTACGCGCCCAACCTGACGAACCTCGTCGACCAGGGCTGCGACGTGATCGTGACGGTCGGCTTCGCCCTCGCGGAGGCGGCATCCGAGTCGGCCGGTGCGAACCCCGACGTCAACTACATCTCGATCGACGACACCGTCGACACCGACTTCGATGGTGAGACCGACCACGAGAACATCAAGCCCCTGGTCTACGACACGGCTCAGGCCGCGTTCCTCGGCGGCTACGCGGCTGCCGCGACGTCGCAGACCGGCGTGGTCGGCACCTTCGGTGGCCAGCCCTTCCCGACCGTGACGATCTTCATGGACGGCTTCAAGCAGGGCGTCGAGTACTACAACGAGGTCAACGGCACCTCCGTCAGCGTGCTTGGCTGGGACGGCGAGAACGGCTCCTTCACGGGCGGCTTCGCGGCCGGCACCGAGGCGCAGACGATCGCGCAGGGCCTCATCGACCAGAACGCCGACGTGATCCTTCCCGTCGGTGGCCCGATCTACCAGAGCGCTGCCGCCGCCATCCGTGACTCGGATCGCGACATCGCGCTCATCGGTGTCGACGCCGACGTGTACGAGACCGACCCCTCGGTCGGCGACCTCCTCCTCACCTCGATCCGCAAGGGCATGGATGTCTCGGTGTACGAGGCCGTGCTCGCGGCGGGTGAGGGCGACTTCTCGAACGAGGCCTACGTCGGCACGCTCGAGAACGGCGGCGTGAGCCTCGCCGAGTTCCACGACTGGGAGTCGAAGGTTCCCGCGGGTCTCTGGGACGAGCTCGAGTCGCTCAAGGAGCAGATCATCAGTGGAGAGGTGACCGTCGAGTCGTACCTCGCCGGCTAATCCTCACGAAAGCCTCGGGGAGGTCAGCTGCGGCTGGCCTCCCCGTTGCTTTGCCCCGGCGGCTCTTCCCCATGCCTTTTCCCCGTGCGTGCCGCTAGCGTCGCCGTCTCCTATGCGCGGCTACGCATTCTTCTGCTCAAATGAGCAGCCTCCGGGCCCTCGGTCCATCCACTCCCCTCCGTAGAATCGGACACCATGAAGCTCGAAATCCGCGGCATCACCAAGCGGTTCGGCGCCCTCGTCGCCAACGATCACATCGACCTCGTCGTCGAGCCCGGTGAGATCCACGCCCTCCTGGGTGAGAACGGCGCGGGCAAGTCGACCCTCATGAATGTGCTCTACGGCCTCTATCGGGCGGACGAGGGGGACATCCTCCTCGACGACGTGCCGCAGCACTTCTCTGGGCCAGGTGACGCGATGGCCGCCGGCATCGGCATGGTGCACCAGCACTTCATGCTCATCCCCGTCTTCACGGTTGCCGAGAACGTCATGCTCGGTCACGAGCCCACGAAGGCGGGTGGGCGTCTCGACCTGCCGACCGCCCGTGCCAAGGTGCGGGAGATCTCAGAACGATTCGGATTCGACATCGACCCAGACGCCCTCGTGGAGGACCTCCCCGTCGGCGTGCAGCAGCGTGTCGAGATCATCAAGGCGCTCTCGCGCGACGCCAAGGTCCTCGTCTTCGACGAACCGACGGCCGTGCTCACGCCGCAGGAGACCGATGAGCTCATCGAGATCATGCGGCAACTCAAGGCGGCAGGCACCTCCATCGTCTTCATCACGCACAAGCTGCGTGAGGTGCGTGCGATCGCCGACCGCATCACGGTCATCCGGCTCGGAAAGGTCGTCGGGGAGGCCTCGCCGACCGCGAGCAACGTCGAGCTCGCCTCGCTCATGGTCGGTCGAGCGGTGGAGCTCACGGTTGACAAGGGCGCCTCGGTGCCCGGGGGGCCCGCCCTCGTGGTTGAGGACCTCTCGGTCATCAACCCGCGCGGCGACGTCGTCGTCAAGAACGTCAGCTTCGACGTTTGCGCGGGCGAGGTGCTCGTGATCGCGGGCGTGCAGGGCAACGGCCAGACCGAGCTCACCGAGGCGCTGCTCGGCCTGCAGGAGCGTGTCACCGGCCGCATCACCCTCGACGGAAAACCACTCACGGGTCGGAGCGTGCGCCAGATCCTCGACGCGGGCGTCGGCTTCGTGCCGGAGGACCGCACGGAGGACGGCATCGTCGCCGAGTTCACGATCGCCGAGAACCTCATGCTCGACCGAAGCACGGCGGCGCCCTTCGTCAAGGCGGGCAACCTCCAGCTCGACTACCGCGACCAGTTCGCCCGCGAGAAGGTGACGGAGTTCGACATCCGCACACAGGGGATCGACACGCATGCGGGGAGGCTCTCTGGGGGCAACCAGCAGAAGGTCGTGCTCGCGCGGGAGCTGAGCCGCGACCTGCGGATGTTCGTGGCCGCCCAGCCGACGCGTGGACTCGACGTCGGCTCGATCGAGGTCGTGCACTCCCGCATCATCGAGACGAGGGATTCGGGCATCCCGGTCATCGTCATCTCCACCGAGCTTGACGAGGTCACGGCGCTTGCCGACCGCATTCTCGTCATGTACCGCGGCGGCATCATCGGCATCGTGCCCGGTGACACCTCGCGCGACGTGCTCGGGCTCATGATGGCCGGCGAGGCGCCGGCGGGAACGGGGGCAGCAGCGTGAGCGACAAGTCGAGAGAGGCAGAGGTGCAGCCGGAGCCGGCGCCCCAGCAGACAGCCCGCCCGGAGGCGGGGGAGGAGCCCTCGCGCTGGGGGCAGGCGGCCCGGGACATCGTGGGCGGCTCCGCCATGATCTCGGTGCTGTCGGTCATCATCGCGCTCGCAGTCGGTGCCGTGCTGATCGCGTGGACCGACGAGCGCGTCCAGGAGACAGCCGCCTACTTCTTCGCGCGGCCCGGCGACACCTTCGCCGCCATTTGGGAGGCCGTCGCGGGGGCGTACAGCGCGCTCTTCCAGGGTTCCGTCTACAACTTCCGTCGTGAGGGCTTCGCGGCGGGCATCCGGCCCCTCACCGAGACGCTGACCTTCGCGACCCCTCTCATCGCGGCGGGGCTCGGCGTCGGCGTCGCCTTCCGGGTGGGCATGTTCAACATCGGTGGTCGCGGCCAGATGCTCGTGGCCGCCGCCGCGGCCGGCTGGGTGGGCTTCGCTCTCGAGCTCCCGGCCGTGCTGCACGTCGCAGTCGCCGTGCTGGCGGGAATGGTCGCCGGGGCCATCTGGGGCGGCATCGCCGGTCTGCTGAAGGCACGGACGGGTGCCCACGAGGTCATCACGACCATCATGCTCAACTTCGTCGCCCTCTACTTCGTCGCCTACCTGCTGCGCACCCCGGGTGCTCTCCAGGCTCCAGGGTCGAACAACCCCAAGACGCCGCCCATGCAGGAGACGGCGATCCTGCCTGACCTGCTCGGGCCGAACTACAACCTGCACTTCGGGTTCATCCTCGTGATCGCCGCGACCGTCTTCGTGTGGTGGCTCATGAATCGCTCGAGCCTCGGGTTCCAGTTCCGCGCGGTCGGCGAGAACCCGCACGCCGCTCGGGTCGCCGGTATGCCCGTCAAGATGATCTACGTCTACGCCATGCTCTTCGCGGGCGGCTTCGCGGGACTCGCGGGGGTCAACCAGGTGCTCGGCACCGTCACGACCGGCTTCGGCCAGGGCATCGACGCCGGCATCGGCTTCGACGCCATCACGGTCGCCCTGCTGGGCCGGTCCCGCCCCTGGGGAATCTTCGCCGCGGGCATCCTCTTCGGAGCCTTCAAGGCGGGAGGCTTCTCGATGCAGGCGGCCGAGGGCGTGCCGGTCGACATTGTCGTCGTGGTGCAGTCGCTCATCGTGCTCTTCATCGCGGCGCCGCCTCTCGTGCGCGCCATCTTCCGCCTGCCCACCCCTGGTGCCGCCCCGCGCCGCACCCTCACCCCGAAGGAGGTGGCGGCGAAGTGAGCACCGAGACCACGGCTCCCGCCACGGCGGGAAGCGCCCCCGAAAAGACCGTCATCACGAGTTGGAAGGCCCCGATAGCCCTCGGCGTCTTCGCACTTCTCGCCGTCGTCCTCTTCGTCTTCACTCCTCGGCCGGCAGACACGAGCACGTTCCGGCTCTCGACGCCGAGCGACGTCATCCAGTTGCCCGAGATCGTATTGCCGACCCACGCGACCGGCATCGTCATGACGGTGCTGCTCGTCGCCCTCAGCGCGTACTCCGCCTGGCTCGTCTGGCAGAAGCGGCGGGTGCCCCTGTGGCTCATCGTCGTCTTCGCGGTGCTCTTCCTCATCGCCTTCCTGGCGTGGGCAGGAGCGGGGGCTTCGATCCCCATCTATGGCCTCCTGATCGGGACCGTGAGCCTCAGCGTGCCCCTCATCTTCGGTGCGCTCGGCGGCGTCATCTCGGAGCGGGTCGGCGTCGTCAACATCGCGATCGAGGGCCAGCTGCTCGCGGGAGCGTTCGCCTCCGCCGTTATCGCCTCCATCACGGGCAACCCCTACGTCGGGCTCATCGGGGCCGCCGTCGCGGGCGTCCTGGTCTCCTTCGTGCTCGCGGCCTTCGCGATCAAGTACTTCGTCGACCAGATCATCGTCGGCGTCGTGCTCAACGTGCTCGTTATCGGGCTCACGAGCTTCCTGTTCTCGCAGGTGCTCACTGAGAACACCGAGCTGCTGAACCGTCCGCCCCGCTTCGAGCAGATCGCGATCCCGATCCTCAGCGAGATTCCCGTGATCGGCCCCATGCTCTTCCGCCAGTCGATCATCGTCTACGCCATGTACGTCGCCGTGTTCCTCGTGTGGTTCGGGCTGTTCCACACGCGGTGGGGCCTCCGCCTGCGTGCCGTGGGTGAGCATCCGCAGGCGGCCGACACCGTTGGCATCAAGGTGACGACGCTGCGCTTCTGGAACGTCTCGCTGGCGGGCGCCATCGCTGGTTTCGGCGGTGCCTACTTCACCCTCGGCTCGGTCGGCGCCTTCAACAAGGAGATGACCGCAGGCATGGGGTTCATCGCCCTCGCGGCCGTCATCTTCGGGCGCTGGGACCCCATCCGCGCGACGCTGGCAGCGCTGCTCTTCGGCTTCGCCTCCAACATCCAGAACGTGCTCGGCATCATCGGCTCGCCCGTTCCCAGCGAGTTCATGCTCATGGTCCCCTACGTCGTCACGATCTTCGCGGTCGCCGGCCTCGTGGGCGTCTCTCGCCCGCCCGCCGCCAACGGAACGCCGTACATCAAGTCATGACGAGTCACGTCAATTGGGAAGCCCTGCGCGAGGCAGCCTCCGAGGCGATGCGCAAGGCCTACGTGCCCTACTCGAAGTTCCCCGTAGGGGCCGCCGCTCTCGTCGACGACGGCCGCATCGTGAGCGGCTGCAACATCGAGAACGCGTCCTACGGCGTCACCCTCTGCGCCGAATGCTCCATGACGAGCGAGCTCATCATGGGCGGGGGCGGGCGGCTCGTGGCATTCGTGTGCGTCGACGGTGACGGGGCGACCCTCATGCCGTGCGGCCGGTGCCGGCAGCTCCTCTTCGAGCACTCCGCCGAGGGGATGCTGCTGCAGACCGTCTCGGGAATCCGCACGATCGACGAGGTGCTGCCCGACGCCTTCGGTCCGCGCCAGCTCGACGAATACAACGCCAAGTAAGGAACCACCCCACTCATGGCAATTGAACGCTTCGACGTTGTCGACCTCATCCGCACGAAGCGCGATCGCGGCGCCCTCAGCGCGGAGCAGATCGACTGGCTGGTCGACGCCTACACGCGCGGCTACGTGGGCGACGAGCAGATGGCCGCCATGACGATGGCGATCTTCCTCAACGGCATGCAGCGCGAGGAGATCCGCGACCTCACCCTCGCGATGATCGCGAGCGGTGAGCGGATGAACTTCGACGCGCTCTCCAAGCTCACGACCGACAAGCACTCCACCGGTGGGGTGGGCGACAAGATCACCCTGCCGCTCGCGCCGCTCGTGGCATCCTTCGGCGTTGCGGTGCCCCAGCTCTCGGGGCGCGGCCTCGGGCACACGGGCGGCACCCTCGACAAGCTCGAGTCGATCCCGGGGTGGCGGGCCGAGCTCTCCAACGAGGAGTTCTTCGCCCAGCTCGAAAGCGTCGGCTCCGTGATCTGCGCGGCTGGCGCGGGCCTCGCCCCCGCCGACAAGAAGCTCTACGCCCTGCGCGACATCACGGGCACGGTCGAGGCGATCCCGCTCATCGCCTCCTCGATCATGTCGAAGAAGATCGCGGAGGGCACCGCCTCGCTCGTGCTCGACGTGAAGTTCGGCTCGGGCGCCTTCCTCCAGGATCCGGCCCGGGGGCGGGAGCTCGCCGAGACGATGGTCGCGCTCGGCAAGGATGCGGGCGTCGCGACGGTTGCGCTGCTGACCAACATGAACGTTCCGCTCGGCCTCGCGATCGGCAACGCCAACGAGGTGCAAGAGTCCGTCGAAGTGCTTGCGGGCGGGGGCCCCGGCGACGTCGTCGAACTCACGGTCGCTCTCGCGCATGAGATGCTCACTCTCGCCGGGCAACCCGACGCCGACGTCGAGGCGGCGCTCCGAGATGGCCGCGCGATGGACACGTGGCGTGCCATGATCAGCGCGCAGGGCGGCGACCCGGATGCCGCGCTTCCTGTCGCCCGCGAGCAGCACGTCGTCACGGCGGACCGCGACGGGGTGCTCGTTCGCCAGGAGGCGCTCCCGTTCGGCATCGCCGCGTGGCGGCTCGGGGCGGGCCGTGCACGCAAGGAGGACCCAGTGCAGCACGCCGCCGGGATCGACCTCCACGCCAAGCCCGGTGACACGGTGACGAAGGGCCAGCCGCTCTTCACCCTCTCGGCGGACGAGCCCGAACGCTTCGAGCGGGCTCTCGCCGCCGTCGAGGGCGCGTGGGAGATCGCCGAGACCGGCACGCGCTTCGAGCGCGAACCGCTCATCGCCGACCGCATCGCCTGAGCGCGGGCATCCGCCCAGGCGGTAGATTTGAGGGCATGACGATGTCGCCTGACCAGATAGCCGCGCTGCCGAAGGTGTCGCTCCACGACCACCTCGACGGCGGACTCCGGCCGCAGACCATCATCGAACTGGCAGAGGCGATTTCCCTCGAACTGCCGGCGACGGATGCCGCGGCGCTCGGCACCTGGTTCGCCGAGAACGCCGACTCGGGCTCCCTCGTCGACTACCTCAAGACCTTTGACGTGACGACCGCCGTCATGCAGACGCGGGAGGGCCTCGAGCGGGTCGCCCGCGAGTTCGTGCAGGACCTCGCCGCTGACGGCGTCATCTACGGGGAGATCCGCTGGGCTCCCGAGCAGCACCTCACTCGGGGCCTCAGCCTCGACGAGGTGGTCGAGGCGGTGCAGGAGGGCCTCGACAACGGGGTGGCGGATGTCGCGGCGAGCGGTCGCTCGATCCGTGTCGGGCAGCTCGTCACGGCCATGCGCCACGCCGACCGTGGCCTCGAGATCGCCGAGCTCGCTGTGCGCCACCGCGACAACGGCGTCGTCGGCTTCGACTTCGCGGGCGCCGAGGCAGGCTTCCCGCCGAGCCGGGCTCGCGCAGCCTTCGACTATCTCGCGGAGCAGAACTTCCCCGCTACCGTCCATGCGGGCGAGGCTGACGGGCTCGAGAGCATCCGCAGCGCCCTCCTCGACGGTCGGGCGCTGCGCCTCGGCCACGGCGTGCGCATCGCGGAGGACGTGACGATCGACAGCAACGACGACGAGGCCACCTACGTGAGCCTCGGCAGGCTCTCCCAGTGGGTACGCGATCGGGAGATCGCTCTCGAGTTGAGCCCTTCGAGCAACCTGCAGACGGGCGCGATCGCGGCGTGGGGCAGGGAGATCGTCGACCACCCCTTCGACCTGCTGTACCAGTTGGGCTTCCGGGTGACGGTCAACACCGACAACCGTCTCATGAGTAACACGACGTTGACGGGCGAGCTTGCGCTCCTGGTCGACGCCTTCGGGTATGACCTGATCGACCTTGAGATCTTCCAGCGCAACGCCGCCGAGGCCGCCTTCCTGCCCTACGAGGAGCGACTCGACCTGGTGGATGCCATCGTCACGGGTTTCGGTGACGCCTGATGCCGCTCCCACCTCTCACTGCCAAGGGTGTCGTGATCGGCGCCGAGGCGAAGGACTGGCGGGCCGCCGTGCGGGTCGCCGGTGAGGCGCTCGCGGAGACCGGATCTGCGACGCCTCGCTACGCGGAAGAGATGATCCGCATGATCGAGGAGCACGGGCCCTACGTGGTCATCGCACCCGGACTGGCCCTCGCCCACGCTCGCCCCGGCCCCGAGGTGCTGAAGGACGGGCTCGCGGTCGTGACGCTGCGCACGCCGGTTCCGTTCGGACATCCGCACAACGACCCCGTGACGGTCGTGTTGGGGCTCGCGGCGGTCCGCGCCGACACCCACCTCCCTTCGATCGCAGCAATCGCCAACATCTTCAACGACCCCGGCGCGATCGCCGCCCTCGTCGGCGCGAGCTCCGTCGAGCAGGTGCTCGACATCATGGGGGTCGACGGGTGAAGATCGTCGCGATCTGTGGTGCCGGCATCGGCACATCCGGCATCCTCAAGGTCAATGCCGAGCGGGTGCTGCAGCGGCTCGGCATCGAGGCGGAGGTTACGGCTGCCGACATCGGGTCGATCGCGGAGGTCGCCGACGACGCCCAGGTGATCCTCACCTCGGCGGAGTTCGTCGACGCGATCGGCCGAACATTCGCCGACGTGATCGTCGTCCAGAACTACCTCGACACCTCCGAGATCGAGACGAAGCTCGAGGCCGCGCTGGGCTGAGCGTGACTAAGCGATGAGGCCGCGCACGGCCTCCTCGAGCGCGTCGACGACGCCCTGCGCGCGGGCCCGCCGCTCCGCGGGCTCGCCGTCGAGCACGGCGGCGTCAATGTAGGCCTTGAGCTTAGGTTCCGTCCCGCTCGGCCGCACGATGACCCGTGAACCGCCCGCCAGGTTGACCCGCAAGATGTCACTCGGCGGGAACACCCCGATGCCCTCAGCGAAGTCGTCGACCGACTCGACGGCGAGCCCGGCGAGTGTCGACGGCGGGTCCTCGCGCAGGCGGGCCATGATGTTCGAGATGACGCTCGTGTCGGTCACTCGCAGCGAGACCTGGCCCGAGGCGAAGGCGCCGAACTCCCGGTCGAAGCGCGCTTGGTGCGCCGCCAGATCGCTGCCCTCCGCCGCAAGGTCCGACAGGAGTGCGAGAAACTCGAGGGCGGCCGAGATGCCGTCCTTGTCGCGCACCTTGCCCGGGTCGACCAGGTATCCGAGCGCCTCCTCGTAGCCGTAGGCGAGGCCATCGACGCGAGAGACCCACTTGAAGCCTGTGAGGGTGTCCGTGTAGGGGAGGCCGTGCCGCTCGGCGATGCGGCGCAGCGCGGGGCTGCTCACGACGGAGGCCGCGAGCGCGCCGGACTCGCCCGAGCGGGCCAGACGTTCGGCAGCCCGCCAGCCGAGAAGCGCGCCCACCTCGTTGCCCGTGAGCCTGCGCCATCCGCCGTCGTCGTCGGGCACCGCCACAGCGAGCCTGTCGGCATCGGGGTCGTTGGCGATGACGACATCCGCCCCGACCTCGCTCGCCTTCGCGTAGGCGAGATCCATGGCCCCGGGCTCCTCCGGGTTGGGGAACGCGACGGTGGGGAAGGCCGGGTCGGGATGCGCCTGCTCCTCCACGAGGACGGGTGGCGGGAAGCCGGCGGCCGTGAAGACACGCTGCGCAACCTCGAGACCCACCCCGTGCATGGCCGTGTAGACGTAGCGGATGGGCTCGGCTCGCCGCGGTGCGAGCTCGACCGTCCGCCGCACGTACTCATCGACGACCTCATCATCCGCCGTGACATACGCGGCGGAGCGCGGGAGTGAATCGATCGTGCGCTCGGCCGCGATACGGCTGATGTGTGCCTCGATCTCGGCGTCGGCGGGGGAGACGATCTGCGACCCCTGTGAGTTCCCACCCAGGTAGACCTTGTAGCCGTTGTCGTTCGGGGGGGTTGTGCGACGCCGTCACCATGACGCCGGCGCTCGCGTCGAAATGACGCACCGCGAACGCGAGAACGGGGGTCGGCAGCATCCGTGGCAGCAGGATGGCGCGCACGCCAGCGCCCGCCATCAGTTCGGCTGTGTCGCGCGCGAAGACGTCCGAGTTCTTACGGCCGTCGTAGCCGATCACGATCGAGGGGTCGTCGACATGCCCCAGTAGGTAGGCCGCAAATCCCGCAGCCGCCTGTGCAACAAGCACGCGGTTCATGCGGTTGGGGCCGGCCGCCAGTTCGCCGCGCAACCCAGCGGTGCCAAAGACCAGCCGGGCGTTGAAACGGTCGTGGAGGGCGGATGCCGCCTCCGCATCGCCCGAACTCGCCGCCGAGATGAGCTCGTCGAGTTCCGCCCGCGTCTCCTCGTCGGGGTCCTGGTCGCGCCACGCCTCCGCCGCCGCGATGACGTCGCCCTCGAGCCGCTGTTCCGTGCCGGATTCGTCGACGCCGCCCGGCACGTGCTCGGCGCTCACAGCGCACTCACGATCTGGGCGAGCAGCCCGCTGATGTGCGCCTCAGCCCCGCGGCCCGCCTCGATGACCTCCTCGTGGCTGAGCGGAGTGGTCTGGATGCCCGCCGCAAGGTTCGTGATGAGTGACATGCCGAGCACCTCCATGCCCGCCTGTCGCGCCGCGATCGCCTCGAGCGCGGTCGACATTCCCACGATGTGTCCGCCCATGACCTTCGCCATCTGCACCTCCGCGGGCGTCTCATAGTGCGGTCCCCTGAACTGCACGTACACACCCTCGTCAAGGCTGCCGTCGATGCTGCGCGCGAGATCGCGGAGCCGCTTCGAGTAGAGGTCGGTGAGGTCGATGAAGGTCGCCCCCTCGAGCGGGGAGTCGGCCGTCAGGTTGATGTGGTCGCTGATGAGCACGGGCGTGCCGGCTTTCCAGTGCTCCTTGATACCGCCCGCGCCGTTCGTGAGAATCATGGTCGTCGCACCCGTCGCCGCCGCCGTGCGCACGCTATGGGCGACGCGGCGCACGCCGTGCCCCTCGTAGTAGTGCGTGCGGGCCCCGATCACGAGAGCACGCTTGCCGCTCGGCAGGAGCACGGAGCGAAGCGACCCCACGTGCCCCTCGAGGGCCGGCTTGCTGAAGCCCGCGACATCCGCTGCCGGGATTGTGGCGGTGGTCTCCCCGATGAGATCCGCCGCCTTCGCCCAGCCGCTGCCGAGGGTGAGGGCGATGTCGTGTCGCGCGACTCCGGTCTTCTCCGCGATGTCGGATGCTGCGGCCGCCGCGATCTCGAACGGGTCGGCCGCGGGGTCGTCGAGGGGGTTGTTCTGGGTCGTCATCCGACCACTCTATTCCGGCGCGCCCGGGTGCCGGGTAGTGCCGTGCGGCATCCGGATTCACACCTCGCGTCAGGGTCGTGGGGGAGAATGTTTGTCATGGCCTACAAATTCGACCGCAAGCAGAAGATCGCCATCATCGGGGGAGGGCCGGGAGGCTTCGAGGCTGCCCTCGCGGGCGCCCAGCTCGGCGCCGAGGTCACGCTGGTCGAGAGGGTCGGCGTTGGGGGAAGCGCCGTGCTGACCGACGTCGTGCCCAGCAAGACCCTCATCGCAACGGCCGAGGCGGCGACCGCGATCGGCGGCGCCCACGACCTGGGCGTGCAGATCTTCGCGCGCGGCGACACGGGCGGACCCGTGCGGCCCGAGATCGCCGTCAACCTGCGGGCCGTCAACCAACGCCTGCTGCGCCTCGCCCGCCAGCAGTCCGAAGACATGCGCTCGCAGCTCGTGCGCGCTGGCGTGACGATCGTGCAGGGCGACGGGCGACTTGATGGGCCCAACCGGGTGGTAGTCTCGACCGGCAACGGCAGCGCGGCAAAGGACTTCGACCAGATCGAGGCCGACACCATCATCATCTCGGTCGGGGCGAGCCCGCGCATCCTCGACTCGGCGAAGCCCGACGGCGAACGCATCCTCACCTGGACGCAGCTCTACAACCTCGACTCGATCCCCGAGCACCTGATCGTGGTCGGCTCGGGCGTCACGGGAGCCGAGTTCGCCTCCGCCTACCGCGCCCTCGGTTCCGAGGTGACGCTCATCTCGAGCCGCGACCAGGTGCTACCGGGGGAGGACGCCGACGCCGCCCACGTCATCGAGGACGTCTTTACGCGCAACGGCATGAACGTGCTCAGCAAGAGCCGCGCCGAGAGCGTCGTGCGCAAGGGCGACAGTGTCGTCGCGACGCTCACGGATGGCCGCACGGTCGAGGCGAGCCACTGCCTCATGGCCGTCGGATCCGTGCCCAACACGGAGGGACTCGGCCTGGAAGAGGCGGGCGTGCAGCTCGCCGACTCGGGGCACGTGCGCGTCAACCGCGTCGCCGGCACCTCGATGCCCAACATCTACGCCGTCGGTGACTGCAGCGGCTTCCTTCCGCTCGCCTCCGTCGCCGCCATGCAGGGACGCACTGCCGTCTTCCACGCCATGGGCGACGTCGTCACTCCCGCTGAACTGCGCAACGTGACATCCAACATCTTCACGCAGCCGGAGATCGCGACCGTCGGCTACGGGCAGAACGACATCGACGAGGGCACCGTCATGGGCACGGTGCACACCGTCCCGCTCGCCCAGAACCCGCGCGCCAAGATGATGGGCATCAAGCACGGTTTTGTGAAGCTCTTCGCGCGCACCAGCACGGGAACCATCATCGGAGGCGTGGTCGTCGCGCCTCGGGCATCCGAACTGATCCTGCCCATCTCGATCGCGATCGAGCAGCGGCTCACGGTGGACGAGGTCGCGCAGGCGTTCGCCGTCTACCCGTCCCTCTCGGGCAGCATCACGGACGCGGCGCGGGCGCTGCACATCGTGCGCTGACGCGCGCACTGCACATCGTGCGCTGACGCGGGCGCGTTCCCAACTCTTCCTCAGACGATGCTGAGGAGGAGGTGCCCCGAGGAGACGGTCGTGCCCACCGCGGCGTTGATGCCGGAGATGACGCCGTCCTTGTGGGCGGTGAGCGGCTGCTCCATCTTCATCGCCTCAAGCACGAGCACGAGGTCGCCCTTGACGACGGAGTCGCCCTCGCCGACCGCGAACTTCACGACCGTCGCCTGCATGGGAGCCGTGACGGCATCGCCTGTGGCGGTCGCGACGGCGCCCGAGACGCCGCGGCGGCGGGGGGCTGGCGGAAGCAGCGGGGCTCCCGCCGTGGGGATGACCCGGCCAGGAAGGCTGACCTCGATGCGCTTGCCGTCGACCTCAACCGTCACGTTGCGCCGCTCGGGTGCGGGCCCGGCGGCCTCCAACTCGCCGCTCCAGGGCTCGAGCTCGCCCGCAAACTCGGTCTCGATCCAGCGCGTATAGACGCTGAAGGGCTCCGAGGTGAACGCAGGGTCGCGCACGATCGCCCGGTGGAAGGGCAGCACGGTGGGCAGTCCGGCGACCTCGAACTCGCCGAGGGCGCGGCGGGCGCGCTCGAGGGCGTCCTCGCGGCTGGCCCCCGTGATGATGAGCTTGGCGATCATGGAGTCGAAGGCACCGCTGATGACGTCACCCGTCGTGACGCCGCTGTCGACGCGCACGCCGGGGCCGCCCGGCACGCGGAACACGTGGATCGGGCCGGGGGCGGGCATGAAGCCGCGGCCCGGGTCCTCACCGTTGATGCGGAACTCGATGGAATGCCCGTGCGGCACAGGGTCGTCGTAGTCGAGCACGCCGCCCTCGGCGATGCGGAACTGCTCACGCACGAGGTCGATGCCCGTGACCTCCTCCGAGACCGGATGCTCGACCTGCAGTCGCGTGTTCACCTCCAGGAACGACACGGTGCCGTCCTGCCCGATGAGGAACTCGCAGGTGCCGGCGCCGACATACCCGACCTCGCGCAGGATCGCCTTCGAGGCGTCGTAGAGGAGACGGTTCTGCTCCTCGCTCAGGAAGGGCGCGGGCGCCTCCTCGACGAGCTTCTGGTGGCGTCGCTGAAGGGAGCAGTCACGCGTGCTGATGACGACAACGTTGCCGTGGGCGTCCGCGAGGCACTGGGTCTCGACGTGGCGGGGCTTGTCGAGGTACTTCTCGACGAAGCATTCTCCGCGGCCGAAGGCGGCGATGGCCTCGCGCGTCGCGGAGTCGAAGAGCTCCTCGACCTCCTCGCGCTCCCGGGCGACTTTGAGCCCGCGCCCGCCGCCGCCGAAGGCGGCCTTGATGGCAACCGGCAGGCCGTACTGGTCGACAAACGCGAGCACCTCGTCGGCGCCCGAGACGGGGTTGAGGGTGCCGGGCGCGAGGGGTGCGCCGACCTTCTCGGCGATGTGCCGGGCGGAGACCTTGTCGCCGAGCTTCTCGATCGCGTCCGGTGAGGGGCCGATCCAGGTGAGCCCCGCGTCGATGACGGCGCGAGCGAAGTCGGCGTTCTCGGCGAGGAAGCCGTAGCCGGGGTGCACCGCGTCGGCGCCCGAGCGGCGTGCAACCGAGAGGAGCTTGCTGATGACGAGGTAGGTCTCGGCGCTCGTGGAGCCGTCGAGCGAGTAGGCCTCGTCGGCGAGGCGCACGTGACGCGCGTCGCGATCCTGGTCGGCATAGACGGCGACGGACCCCAGACCTGCGTCCTTCGCTGCCCTGATGATGCGTACGGCGATCTCGCCGCGGTTGGCGATGAGGACCTTCGAGATACGGGGCATAGTTGTTTAGCCTATTCGCCTGCAGGCGCGCGCTTTTGGCTACGCGCCACAAAAATGGCGGATGCTTTCAGAGCAGTACCGACAATGGCGCGCGTCAGAGGTTCCAGAGCCGGTGCCAGCCGACGCCGAAGCTCTCGGCGAGCAGGCGGCGCAGTGTCGGCACCGAGAGGCCGACGACGGTGCTCGGGTGGCCGTCGACGCGGCGGATGAAGGCCTGCCCGCGACTGTCGACCGTGAAGGCACCCGCGACGGAGAGCGGCTCGCCGGTCGCGATGTAGGCGTCAATCTCCTCCTCCGGAATGTCGTCGGCGAATTCGACGACCGCGTCGTCGACAGCGCCAGCGCCGCCGCCCGCGGTGCCGCCCCGGTGATCGATGAGCCAGTGTCCTGAGTGCAGCACGCCGCCGCCCCCGATCATCTTGTGCCAGCGCTCCCGTGCGACCTCAGCGGTGTGTGGCTTGCCGTAGATGACCCCGTCGAACTCGAAGGCACTGTCGCCGCCGAGTATGAAGCCGTCGATCGGTTCCCCGTCGACGAGTTGGCCCACGACGGCCTCCGCCTTGGCGCGGGCGAGCTCGCCCACCATCTCGGCCGCGCTGAGGGCACCGCGCGCCGCTGTCAGGGAGGCGACGAGGGCATCCTCGTCGACGCCGGGGCTCAGGAGCCCTGCGGGCTCGATTCCGGCGGCGCGGAGGGTGGCGAGTCGCGCTGGCGAGGTCGAGGCGAGGTAGAGCCGCACGGGCTCCAGGGTCGTCGTTGTGGCCGGATTCACGGGCATTCGGATCCTAGACTCGGGGGATGGCTGATTCGCAGGGTGCCGGTTCTCGTGGCGCGCAGGTCGAACTCGACGTTAGCAACATCGCCCACGGCGGGGTCGGGGTCGCTCGCTTGGAGGGGCGCGTCGTCTTCGTCGCCGACGCCATCCCGGGAGAACGAGTGCTCGCGCGCATCAGCGACGAGTCGAAGAAGTCGTTCTGGCGGGCGGAGACACTCGCGGTGCTCGACCCTTCGCCGCACCGGCGTGAGCACGTGTGGCGGGAGGCGTCGATCGACCGGGCCCCCGAGGTGCGCGCGGGCGGCGCGGAGTTCGGCCACATCGAGCTGGGGCACCAGCGCGAGCTCAAGCGGCAGGTGATCGTCGACTCCTTGCGCCGCATGGGCGGCATCGAGGCGGATGTCGCGGTCGAGGCAATCCCGGGCGCTGAGGATGGCACGGGCTGGCGTACCCGCCTGCGGTTGCACGTGGGGGAGGATGGCGCGCTGGGGCCCTATGCCGCCCGCTCGCACGATGTCGTGCCTGTGGCATCCGTGCCGCTCGCGGCGGAGGAGGTTGCGCGCATCACACCACTCGACGAGGTCTTCCCCGGCTCGACCCACGTCGACATCGTCGCCCCCTCCAGCGGAAACCCCTTCGTACTTGCGGGGGACGCGCGTTCCAAGGCCAGGCCGAAGCCGCAGCGCATCACTGAGGTCGTGGGGGAGCGGGAGTTCCGGCTGGATGTGCGGGGCTTCTGGCAGGTGCATCGGGCCGCCGCGCAGACCCTGACAACGGCCGTGCAGGAGGCGATCGATCCCGAGCGCTTCGACCCGAAAGCACCCAATCATGACCTCTACGGCGGGGTGGGGCTTCTCGCGGCCGCCGTGGGAGACCGCTTCGGACCGACGACGAGAATCACGAGCGTCGAGAGCGACTCCCTCGCGACGGATCACGCCGCCGAGAATCTCGCCGAGTGGCTCGGCGCTCGCGCGGTGACCGCCCGCGTGGACCGATACCTGCGGGACCTCGGGGCGACATCACGGCTGGAGGGCGCGACCGTCGTGCTCGACCCGCCGCGCTCGGGCGCCGGTCGCGCCGTCGTGGACTCCCTCGCGACGCTCGCACCCTCCCAGCTCGTCTACGTCGCGTGCGACCCCGTCGCGCTCGCGCGCGACGCGGGCTTCCTGCGTGAGCACGGCTACCAGCTTTCGGAGATCCGCGCCTTTGACCTGTTCCCCCATACTCACCACGTGGAAGCCGTCGCGTCCTTCGTGCGGGCCTGACATCCAACAAACCGACGGTATGTCGCGTCCTGTCACGTCTTTTCGAGCCCGCTCGGTCTAGGCTTGATGCTGTGGCGGACGCGCCCCGCCGCTCCTGCCAGTCAGCGCGACAGAGTGAGAGATCGATCCCGATGAATGGAAGCCCGAGCTCGGTGAGAGTGTCGGTCGTCGACGACCACGAGTCGGTGCGACTGGGGCTCCGTTCGGCATGCATGGAGGCTGGCTTCGATTTCATCGTCGCGGCAGCATCCGTCGCTGAGTTCGAGGAGAAGCTCGAGGGTCGGGAGAACGACGTCGTCGTGCTCGACCTCTCGCTCGGCGACGGTTCGACCGTCACAGAGAATGTCAAGCGCGTGCAGGCCACGGGTTCCGCTGTGCTCGTGCACAGCATCGCCGACCGTGTCGCCCTCGTGCGGGAGGCGCTCGCCGCGGGCGCCGCAGGGGTGATCCCCAAGTCGTCGGCCACGCAGATCGTTATGTCGGCCGTCGAGCGCGTCGCACGCGGGGACGTGCTCAACAACCTGGAGTGGGCGACTGCGATCGATGCTGACAGCGACTTCGCCAAGGCGCAGCTGGGACGGCGCGAGCGCGAGATCCTGCACCTCTACGCCTCGGGCCTGCCGCTCAAGCTCGCCGCCGAGAAGCTCGGCATCGGCTATTCGACGGCACGCGAATACCTCGACCGCATCCGAATGAAGTACGTCGAGGTGGGGCGGCCTGCCCCCACCAAGGTGGACCTGCTGCGGCGCGCTGTCGAAGACGGCATCCTGCCGAGCATGGACGTCGACTCCCTCAATGACGCCTGACCGGCCAGGTCATCCCTCCGCCCCGGCGCCCCGGCATCCGAGGCGCCCCATCAGTCGGGCCAGCCTCGAGGTCGTCGTCGCTCGCGCAGTCGCGCTCTTCGGGCTCCTCTTCGGCGCCCAGGCCCTGCCGATCGCCCTGAGTCAGCGTGACGCGATCGCGCCCGCCTGGTGGTGGGCGACCATCGTCGGTTTCTATGGGCTCCTCGTCGTCAGTGCCGTTGCCTCGGTCGTCAAGCGCGGCACCATGCTTGCCAACAGCGCCCTCGCCCTCGTCTTCATGCTCGCGCTCGTCTTCTGGGTGCCCGGCGTCGTAGAGGGCGGTTGGAGCGCCGCGGAACGTCCCTGGCTGTGGTTCCTCATCACGGTCGCGACAGCCGCCGCAGCGGTCGCCTATCCGGTCTGGCTCGCGACCGTCTATCTCTTTGCGGCTCCCGTGCTCTACGGGCTCCTCCGGCTCTCTCCCTTCGGCGGCAGCGCCGACCCCCTCATCACGGTGCTCGATGTCGTCTATGCGGTGCTGCTCGGCGGGGCGGTGCTCGTGATCATCACGATGCTGCGTTCGGCCGCGGCATCCGTCGACGCCGCCCAGGCGACCGCCCTCTCGCGCTACCTCGACGCTGTGGGCGAGCATGCCCGGGAGACGGAGCGTGTGCAGGTCGACGCGATCGTGCACGACACCGTGCTGAGCGCCTTTCTCTCGGCGGGACGCGCGGAGACGGAGGAGCACCGCGCCCTCGCGACGACGCTCGCGCAGAATGCGATCGTGCATCTGCAGGCCGCCGAGCTCGCCCCTGCTGACGAGGAGCCAGGCGTCTCGGCGCGGGTCGTCGCGCAGCGGATCGCCGAGGTGGCGGAGCGGATGACGACGCGCTTCCGACTCAGTCTCGGAGGAGCGGGTGACTCAGTGCTCCCGCCCGTGGTCGCGGAGTCGCTGTACTCGGCCACCCTGCAGGCCATGGTCAACAGCATCCAGCACGCGGGGGACGAGAGTGTGCCCCGCTGGGTGAGCATGCGCACCCGCTCCGACGCGGGCATCCACATCGAGGTGGGCGACGAGGGCGCCGGTTTCGTCGTCGAGGAGGTGCCCGTCGAGCGCCTCGGCGTGCGCGTCTCCATCATCGAGCGGATGCTGCGTGCCGGCGGTGAGGCCCGCATCGAGTCGGCCCCCGGCGAGGGCACCCTCGTGTTCATCGACTGGCCGTTGCCGGCGCCGCAGATCGGCGGGGGGAGGCGGGACGCGTGAACATCACGGTGCCCCGCTACGTCATCATCGCCCTCGGGGCGGTCTTCTCCGCGTACCAGTTGGTGCTGGCGTCCTCATCGCTCCCGATCGGCACGCGCCCCGCCCAGGTGGTGCTGGCGATGGTCCTCTACGCCGTGGCGACGGCGGTGAGTCTGATCGTCTCCAATCCGCGCCTCACGCCGTGGATCGCCTCGGCCAATGTGGTGGTCGCCATCCTGCTGCCCGTGCTGGTGGCGTCACAGCTCCCGCCCGACCATGAGATCGGCTCCGACTATTCCACCTGGCACGTGGCCGCCGTGGGCGTGCTGATGGTGATCACCTCGGCCAGGGGCTTTCAGCTCCTCGCCTGGATCGGCGTAGGTACTCTCGTCATCCAGTCGGTCGTGTGGGCGGGGCCCGGCTCGCTGGGGCCGCTCGGGGTCATCGGCAGTGTGCTGTGGGTGGGCGTCTCCCACATGCTGCAGAGTTCGCTTGCGAAGGCGGAACGTGACGCGAAGGCCTACTCGGTGGCGGAGCGTGAGGCGGCCGAGTGGCAGACGGCGCAGGAGGCGCACCTTTCGGAGCGGCGCTTCCGCTTCGGGCAGACGGCGAGGATGGCCCTGCCGATGCTGCGGCACATTGTGGCGACTCGTGCCATGCTCACGGCGGGGCAGCAGCGCGAGTGCCTCTACCTTGAGGCGGGCATCCGCGATGAGATCCGCGGACGCACGCTTCTCGACGACGCGGTGCGCGAGCAGGTGATGGCGGCTCGGCGTCGGGGTGCGACCGTCAATCTGCTCGACGAGGGGGGCCTCGATGAGCTGCCGGCGTCGGAGCTCGCGCGTATCCACGCGGAGATCGCCGCCGCAATGCGCTCGTCTCGGGCAGACACCATCATCGTGCGCACGGTCGGGGAGGATTCGGATGTCGCGGTCACAGTCGTGGGCTTGATTGCGAGCGGCGTCAACCTCCTGGGGCACTCGTCGGCCGATCTGGAGGAGCCCGAGATCGACCTGTGGCTGGAGATTCCGCGTCACGCGGAAGATTAACGGGAAAAGGGCCGGAACCTCGGTTCCGGCCCTTCAAGACCCCGAGTCAGGGCGATAACCCGAATATCGCCCTGACTCGCCCCCAATTCGTTGGCCCGCTTACCCTAGTCGGCCATCGAATGGTGGTGTGACTCTTGGAGTGACACCTAGCACGATCAATATTGCTAAACCCCACGCTACAGGGAAAGTCGACATTTCGGGGGACGATTGGGGGACAATTTCGGCAAATTTTCGCGCTGTCGCCCTAGAAATGGGGGCATGTGTCACCCGAGCGGGGTACACGATGGGGTACAAATGGCGTCAGCGGTAGCCCATGAAGCCGCGCCACGAGCCGTGCTGCAGGGGAGTGCGAAGGCCCCGGCGACTGCGATCCCATGCGCTCGGTTGCGCCGGCGGGGGCACCACGCCCTCCTCGCGCAGCTCATCGAGTGCCGTCGTCACGACGGCGACGACGGCAGCCGCCTCCGAGGGGCTCGGCCTGCCCGCGCGGATGGTGATCTCGGCAGGGTCCGTGGCGCGAGCCGCGGCATCCGCCCCCGTGTCGTGCGCGGGAGTCACAGGGGGATGTTCCCGTGCTTCTTGGGGGGCATGCTGGCGCGCTTGCTCGCGAGAGTCCGCAGCGCCTTCGTGATCATGACGCGGGTCGCGGCCGGCTCGATCACGCCGTCGAGTTCGCCACGCTCCGCCGCGAGGAACGGGCTCGCGACGTTGTAGGTGTATTCGTTGGCGAGACGCGTGCGCACCTCGGCGACATCCTCGCCGGCCGCCTCCGCAGCCTTGAGCTCGCTGCGGTAGAGGATGTTGACGGCGCCCTGGCCGCCCATGACGGCAATCTCCGCCGTGGGCCAGGCGTAGTTGAGGTCGGCCCCGAGCTGCTTCGAGCCCATGACGATGTATGCCCCGCCGTAGGCCTTGCGGGTGATGACCGTCACGAGTGGCACGGTGGCCTCCGCGTAGGCGTAGAGGAGCTTGGCGCCGCGGCGGATGACGCCCGTCCACTCCTGGTCCGTGCCGGGGAGGTACCCGGGCACGTCGACGAGGGTGAGGATGGGGATGTTGAAGGCGTCACAGAATCGCACGAAGCGCGAGGCCTTCTCGCCGGCGTCGATGTTGAGCGTGCCCGCCATGGCATTCGGCTGGTTGGCGATGATGCCCACCGAGCGGCCCTCGACACGGCCGAAGCCCACGACGATGTTGGGGGCGAAGAGCGGTTGGATCTCGAGGAAGTCGTTGTTGTCGACGATGTGCTCGATGATCGTGCCCACGTCGTAGGGCTGGTTGGGGCTGTCGGGGATGACCGTGTTGAGCCGGCGGTCCTCGTCGGTGACCTCGAGCTCGATCTCGCTCGCATAGAGCGGCGCGTCGGTGAGGTTGTTGTCGGGGAGGAAGGAGAGCAGGGTGCGCGCGTAGTCGAGGGCGTCATCCTCGTCGCTCGCGAGGTAGTGGGATACGCCGGAGACCTTGTTGTGGGTGAGGGCGCCGCCGAGCTCCTCCATGCCGACGTCCTCGCCCGTGACCGTCTTGATGACGTCGGGGCCCGTCACGAACATCTGGCTCGTCTTGTCGACCATGATGACGAAGTCGGTGAGGGCGGGGGAGTAGACGGCGCCGCCCGCCGCGGGACCCATGACGATCGAGATCTGCGGGATGACTCCCGAGGCCATCGTGTTGCGACGGAAGATCTCGCCGTACTTGCCGAGAGCGACGACGCCCTCCTGGATGCGGGCACCACCCGAGTCGAGCATCCCGATGATGGGGATGCCGAGGCGCAGGGCGAGTTCCATGACCTTGATGATCTTCTCGCCCGCGACCTCGCCGAGCGAGCCGCCGAAGATCGTGAAGTCCTGTGCGTAGACCGCGACCTGGCGCCCGTGGATTGTGCCCGTGCCTGTCACGACGGAATCGCCGTAGGGGCGCGCCTTCTCCATCCCGAAGGCGTAGGTGCGGTGGCGCACGAACTCGTCGAGCTCGACGAAGGAACCCGGATCGAGGAGCTGCGCGATCCGCTCGCGTGCGGTCTTCTTGCCCTTGGCGTGCTGCTTCTCGATCGCCGCCTCGCCACTCGCCGTCACCGCCTCGTGGTAGCGGACCTTGAGATCGGCGAGCTTCTCGGCCGTCGTCATGGGCGTCACGCTGCCATCCGCACCCGCATCGGTGGCGGCCGGGGCCGGGTCGGAGGGCGTGGGGGCAACGTTGTCGGCAGTCACCCGCATCACTTTACCGTCCGGCACATCGGCCGATTGGGAGGTTTGCGACAAATCACGCGGCCAAACGCTGCCCCGATACGCTAAGTGGATGCTGTTGCCGCTGAGCGCACCCCACGCCACCCGGATCGACTTTCTGCCCGAGTGCCCGTCGACCAATTCGGAGCTGATCGACCGCGCGGCGGCGGGCGCTCCCCACTTCTCGGTCGTCGCGACCGACACGCAGACGGCCGGCCGCGGGCGTCTCGGGCGCACGTGGGTCGCGCCGCCGGGGCGCACGCTCGCAGCATCCGTGCTCCTGCGGCCCGACTTCCCCGCGGATGCCTGGGGGTGGCTGCCCCTCGTCGCGGGTCTCGCGATGGCGCGAGCGGTGCGTGAGGTCCTTCCCCTTGAGGACGGCGGTCTCGTGACCGTCAAATGGCCGAATGACGTGCTCGTCCGGGACAAGAAGATTTCGGGGCTCCTCGCGGAGATCGTGCCGGGTGCGGATGCCGCGGCTCTCGTCGTGGGCGCGGGGCTCAACCTCAGCATCCCCTCGGCCGAGCTCCCGACGGACTCCTCGACCTCCCTGACCCTCGAGGGCGCGGCCGAGCCCGAGCTGCTCGACCGCGCGCTTGCGGCCTACCTGCGGGAACTCGGCAGCCTCTACGCCGCGCTGCAGGCCTATCGCGGAGACGCGGAGGCGAGCGGCATCCGGAGGGCTGTCTCTGAGGAGTGCGCGACGCTGGGGCGCCGGGTGCGCGTGACCCTGCCCTCAGATGAGACGGTCATGGCAATCGCGTTAGAGATCGACGCGGAGGGACGGCTCGTGATCGAGCGCGACGGTGTCGACGGTCGTGGCGCGCGGGAGGCCGTCTCCGCGGGCGATGTGACGCATGTGCGGTATGAATGATGCATGTCCTTGGAGTTCGCTGAGCAGGGGGTCGCGAGCGAGCGCATCGTCGCGCGACTGCGCCCTCACGCTCGCGTCCTCTTCTGGCCGAGCCTGATCCTCATCGCAGGGGCGGGCGCGCTCGCATACTTCTCGCGCACCTTCGACGAGGAGTGGCAGAACCTGCTTCTCGTGGGCGCGGGCAGTGCGGTCTTGGCGCTCATCTGGCTGATTCCGCTCCTGCGCTGGCTCGCGAGTCGCACCGTCATCACGACCCGGCGCATCGTCATCCGGCGCGGCTTGTCGACACGCACGCGGCAGGAGTTGCTGCACAGCCGCGGCTACGACATCACGGTGCGGCAGCGGGCACTGCAGTCGCTGTTCCGCAGCGGTGATGTGCTGATCAACTCGGGGCTCGAACATCCGGTGGTCCTGCGCGACGTGCCGGGCGCCGAGGTGGTGCAGGGGGCCCTCCACGACCTCATGGAGCAGAGCATGAACCCGATCGCGGCACGTCGACAGCGCGATGCTTCGCACCCGAATGATGAGACGACGGTCTGGGGTTCCCGTTGAGCAATCATCCGGGTGGGGTAGGTTGCGTAGCGTTCGGATGCAGTGACGCGCCGGGGTGCGACACGGCTGCCTCGGCGCGCGAAGTCGAGAGGTGGACGGTGTGAAGATCTCGGTCATCGGATGTGGCTACCTGGGGGCCGTGCACGCGGCGTGCATGGCGGAGCTGGGCCACGAGGTCATCGGTATCGATGTCGACGAGCACAAGATCGAGCTGCTCGCTGAGGGCAAGCCGCCCTTCTACGAGCCCGGCCTGCCGGAGCTGTTGACGACGGCAACGGCCTCGGGCCGCCTGCACTTCAGCACGGATGCCTCGAACATCGCCTCCGCCAGGGTGCACTTCATCGCGGTGGGCACGCCGCAGCTCGCCGACAGCAACGGCGCGGACCTGACCTATGTGGATGCGGCGATCGAATCCCTCCTGCCGCACCTGCAGCCGGGCGACCTCGTCGTCGGCAAGTCGACGGTGCCCGTCGGTACGGCGGCGAGACTCTACGAGCGCATCCGCGAGGCGGCCCCCGGTGCTTCCCTCGCCTGGAACCCCGAGTTCCTGCGCGAGGGCTTCGCCGTCAAGGACACGATCGCGCCCGACCGCATCGTCTACGGTCTGGCACCGGGCGACGACACGGCGGAAGAGCTCCTCGACGAGATCTACGCCACAGCCCTCGAGAAGGGCTCGCCCAAGGTTGTCACCGACTTCGCGACCGCCGAGCTCGTCAAGGTCTCGGCCAACGCCTTCCTCGCAACCAAGATCTCGTTCATCAACGCGATGGCCGAAGTCGCGGAGGCGACGGGGGCGGATGTCACGGCTCTCGCCGATGCGATCGGCCACGACACCCGCATCGGCCGCCGCTTCCTCAACGCGGGCCTCGGTTTCGGCGGCGGCTGCCTCCCGAAGGACATCCGCGCGTTCATGGCGCGGGCGGAGGAGCTCGGGGTCGACCAGGCCCTGTCGTTCCTGCAGGAGGTTGACTCGATCAACATGCGCAGGCGCGAGCGCATGGTTGACCTCACCCGCGAGGTGGTGGGGGGCGACCTTCAGGGCAAGCGCATCGCCGTGCTGGGACTCGCCTTCAAACCCGACTCTGACGACGTGCGCGATTCGCCCGCGCTCGACGTCGTCATCCGGCTCGCGGAGCTCGGTGCGGACGTCGTTGCGACCGACCCGCAGGCGCTCGACACGGCGCGACGCCGCAAGCCCGACCTTGCGGTCGCGCTGACCGCGGCGCAGGCGGCGGAGAACGCCGACGCCGTGCTCGTGCTCACCGAATGGCGGGAGTATCGCGAGCTCGACCCGGCGCAGATCGCGTCAGTCGTGCGAACGCCCGCGATCGTCGACGGGCGCAACTGCCTGGATCCGGTGCAGTGGCGTGGTGCCGGATGGCACTATCGTGCGCTCGGTCGTCCCTGATGCACCCGCCGGTTGAGTAGGCGCGCCAGCGCCGTATCGAAAGCTAGCCGAGCGACCACCGGTTTCGATACGCTCGCTGCGCTCGCTACTCAACCCGCGATCCTCCGCGAAGACCCACGTGCGGTAGAGCCAGAAGCGGAACACCATGCCGAGCGCGAGGCCCACGACGTTGCTCGACACATTGTCGGCGAGCAGGCTCGTGAACCCCAGCACGTAGTGCGAGACCCACAGACAGCCGAGCGGGATGCCCATGGCCGCGATGCTAACGGCCGCGAAGCGCAGTCCTTCGCCGACGGGGTGGGCGCGCTTTTCCCTGTGGAAGGTCCAGTAGCGGTTGCCGAGCCAGTTGGCGACGATCGCGACGGAGGTCGAGACGAGCTTCGCGATGACGGGGCCCTCGTGGAGGACGTCGGGGGCGAGCACCGTGAGCCGCAGCAGGTTGAAGAGCGCGACATCGATCACGAGGCCGACCGTGCCGACGACTCCGAAGCGCGTGAGCTGCGCCACCAACCCGCTCCGCAGCAGGCTGCTCACTCGTCCCCTGTTGCTGGACTCTCTGTGCACTGTGCGGACCCCGTGGATCAGGTGACGGTGGAATAGGTGAAGATGGTGTGTGACGGCTTTGCAGTCTAGCCGCCGACATCCGCTCGTTCTCTGGGTGAGCATCGTCGACCACCCTGCCCTCGACCCCAAAGGGAGTGCCCCATGACCTTGACCGTCGGTGTTATCGGGGGCGGCCAGCTCGCCCGCATGATGATCCCCGCGGCGACCCACCTCGGCGTGCGCCTGAGCGTCTTCGCTGAGGCGGACGGCAGCCCGGCGGGCATGGCGGCGACGGCGGTCGGCGACTACCGGGACGCCGAGCAGGTGCTGCGCTGGGCGCAGGGGCTCGACGCGATCACCTTCGACCATGAGCATGTGCCGCAAGAGGTGCTCTCCGCGCTCGTGGAGGCGGGGCTCGCGGTGCGTCCGGGCCCGCACGCCCTTCTCTACGCGCAGGACAAGCTGCTCATGCGAGAGCGGCTCGGTGCGCTCGGGCTGCCGATGCCCGAGTGGGCCCCTGTCGCGACGGAGGCCGAACTCGACGCCTTCATCAGGGAGCACGGCGGTGCCGCCGTCGTCAAGACCCCGCGGGGCGGCTACGACGGCAAGGGGGTCAGGGTCGTGCGCTCGGGTAGCGAGGCGGCGAGCTGGTTCGCGGATGTCGCGGGGCCGCTGCTCGTCGAGGAGCTCGTGGAGTTCCGCCGCGAGCTCGCCCAGTCGGTCGCGCGCCGCCCCTCGGGCGCTTTCGCCGCGTGGCCCGTCGTGGAGAGCGTGCAGCGCGACGGGGTCTGTTCCGAGGTGATCGCGCCCGCCCCGCGGGCAATGGGGCGGGTAGCGGATGTCGCGGAGGAAATCGCGGTGGCGGTCGCGGAGGGCCTCGACGTGACGGGGGTGCTCGCCGTGGAGCTCTTCGAGACGAGCGACGAGCGCATCCTCGTGAACGAGCTCGCGATGCGCCCCCACAACAGCGGGCACTGGAGCATCGAGGGCTCGACGACGAGCCAGTTCGAGCAGCACCTGCGTGCGGTGCTCGACCTTCCGCTGGGGGGCACCGGCTGCCGCGACCCCTGGACCGTCATGGTCAATGTGCTCGGCGGGCCGGCGGGGGAGGGGCTCGACTCGCGCTACGCGAAGGCGATGGCCGAGCATCCGCTCGTGAAGTTCCACTCCTACGACAAGGAGTCGCGGCCGGGCCGCAAGGTGGGGCACGTCTGCACGGGTGGCGACGATCTGGATGACGTCGTGTACCAGGCGCGCGCCGCGGCGGAGATGGTGGCGCACTGAGGCCACGAGAGGCGCCCCTGGGAATCGGGTGGAGCCGTGCTCCTTCGCTAGACTTGAGGCGCCCAGCAGGGGGACATCACGGACGTCTTTTTACTCGCCGGAAACAATCCAGAAACTGGCTAGGATCCACCTCTAGCTAGATTGGATCCATTCACGGTAGGGTGTCGTTCGTAGGCAGTGCGAACGACAACGACGTCAAAGGATGGGCCTCCCATGCACCGAACCGCAGCACCCGGACGGAACCGCAACAGAAGTCTTCTCGGCCTCGCCGGCGCTGCAGCGCTCGCCATCGCCATGGCAGGCTGCTCCACTCCCGCCGCCGAGGGTGAGACCTCGGGCGGCGAGGTCGTCTTCGCCGACTACGGCGGGCCCACCAACGAGTCCCGCCAGATCGCCTACTTCGACTCCTTCCAGGACGAGACGGGCACGCGCGTCGTCTCTGCCTCGCTCCAGGACGCCATCATGTACTCCATGCTCGAGGGTGAGGAGGGGGACTACGACCTCATCCAGGTGTCGTCCGACAGCCTCATCAAGTACAAGGAGAACCTCGCGGTCCTTCCCGACGGCGTGCCCAGGGCTGACACCTTCCCCGAGGAGATCCAGGACTACGCGGTCGGCGGCTTCCTCATCGGCATCACGCAGGGCTGGCTTACCGACACTTTCCCCGATGGCGGACCTCAGGACTGGGCCGACTTCTTCGACACCGAGAAGTACCCCGGCAAGCGGGCATGGCCTGGAGCGCCGGGCAGCTACGACGCCTCCTTCGAGCTCGCGCTCCTCGCTGACGGCGTCGCCCCCGAGGATCTCTACCCGCTCGACCTCGACCGCGCGGTGGCCAAGCTGGACTCGATCCGCGACGACCTCGTCTTCTACGAGTCCTACCCCGAGGTGCAGACCCTCCTCTCGACGGGGAGTGCCTCCATCGCCGTCAGCGTGACGGGGCAGTTCACGGCCCTCATGAACCAGGGCCTCGATGTCACGGTGCAGTGGAACGAGGCGTTCCTCAGCCCCAACTTCTTCGTCATCCCCGAGAGCGCTGAGAACAAGGAGGCAGCCTACGAGCTTGCCACCTGGCTCGCCGACGGAGAGCGACAGGCCGTCTTCACCGAGCGCACCTTCTACGGCCCCGCCAACGAGGCGACCTTCGACTATCTCCCCGAGGACGTCGCGTCCAAGCTCCCCGGCGGACCGGGCAACGACGGCTCGCTCTACTTCGACGAGCAGTACCGGGCCGACTACCTCGAGGAGCTGACCTCCTCCTACACGGAGTGGCTCGCGGGGTGATCGTCGGGGGTCCGGGGCTCGCGTGCGAGCCTCGGACCCCTTCCGCGCGACGATCCAGCATTCCCAGGCAAGGAGACCAGGTGCAGCCCACCAGGACGCAGACGGAGAAGCGTTGGCTTCTGTGGCCCCCGCTCGCCTTCTTCGCGATCGCCCTCGGGATTCCCATGGCCATGCTCCTCGTGCAGTCCTTCGACCGCGGCGGCGGGGCATTCGTCGAGATGTTCACCATGAGCTCCTTTACGGCGGCCCTCCTCCGCACTCTCGTGATGGCGGCCGTCGTCACAGTGCTGACGACGCTCATCGGTGCCGTCTACGGCCTCGCGATCTGGGCGGCCCCACGATGGTTCTCCGGCATCCTCCTCGCCTGGCTCATGCTCTCGCTCTGGACCTCGATCGTCGTCCGCACGGTCGGTTGGATGCTCCTCGAGATTCCGAGGGGCGCGATCTACTGGTTGCTCAGCAGTCTCGGCCTCGTCGAAGAACCCATCGAGCTGTATCAGACGGCGCTCGCGATGTACCCGGCCATGGTCGCGGTCATGCTGCCCTTCGTCGTGCTGCCCGCCATGACGGCGATGAGTTCGATCGATCGCGAGCAGCTGAACGCCGCCGTCATCTTCGGGGCGGGGCCGACGCTCGTGCTGCGCAGCGTCATCCTCCCCGCACTCATGCCGGCGCTCATCAGCGGTGGGGTGCTCGTCTTCGTCATGTCCCTCGGCTTCTATGTCACCCCGCTGCTGCTCGGTGGCCCCGCCAACCTCACCGTCTCGGGCCTGATCAATCTGCAGGTCAACACCCTCAATCGGCCCGACCTGGGCGCGTCCATGAGCCTGCTGCTGGTCGCCGCGACCGTCGTGATCTACCTCATCGCCGACCGCCTCTTCAAGGTCAGCGAGAAGTGGGGCTGAAACCATGAGAACAGCAGCATCCGCCCTCGGCTTCTACCGCGCCCCCATCCTTCTCGTCTCGCTGCTGGCGGGGCTCATGCTCTTCGTGCCGTTCCTGGTGCTCGTCGCGACCTCGTGGACCTCGGGCGGGCTCCTGCTGTTTCCGCCGCAGGGCTTCTCGCTGCGCTGGTACGAGACGGTGCTGCAGGATCCGCGCTGGATGGAGCCCTTCGCCCTCTCCCTCGCGGTGTCGGCGGCCGCGACGCTGCTCGCGGTGATCTTCGGCACCGCGGGAGCCCTCGCCGTGCTCCGTCTCTCCCCGCGCTCGGCGCGCGTCGTGCGCACCCTCTTCATCGTGCCGATCGCCCTGCCGCCCGTCGCCTACGCGATCGGTCTCTACGGCGTGAACCTGCAGCTCGACGCGCTCCGCAGCAGCTTCGTCACCCTGATCCTCGGCGAGGCGCTCATCGCGCTGCCCTACGTCTTCGTCGTCGTCTCGGCGGCGACGGGCAGGCTCGACCCCAACCTCAGGAAGGCGGCCGTGACCCTCGGGGCCGGGTGGCCGCTCATCCTCCGGCGGGTCGAGCTGCCACTGCTGATCCCCAACATCGTGGCGGGGGCCGTCTTCGGCTTCAGCATCGTCTTCGACGAGGTCGTGCTCTCGGTGTTCCTGCTGCCCCCTGGTGTGCAGACGCTGCCCCTCAAGATGCTGAGCGCTTCGACGGAGGCCTTCTCGCCCGCCCTGACGGCGGCATCCACCATGGTGTCGCTGCTCGCCCTCATCGTCCTCGCCCTCTTCGCCTGGCTCAGCCGGGCGGGCGCTCGCCGCATGCGAAAGGTGTCCACGCCATGACCGTTCCCGTCAAGATTGACCAGGTCGACGTCACGCTCGGCCCCAATCACGTGCTCAAGCGGGTGTGCCTCGACGTGAAGGCCGGCGAATTCGTGACCCTGCTCGGCGCGAGCGGGAGCGGCAAGTCGACGCTCCTCAACGTCATCGCGGGCCTCCAGGGTGTCGACTCGGGGCATGTGCTCTTCAACGGCGAGAACGTCGAGAAGCGTCCGCCGCAGAAGCGCAATGTCGGAGTCGTCTTCCAGTCCTACGCGCTCTTCCCGCACATGACGATCGGGGAGAACGTCGCCTTCCCGCTCCTCGCCGCCCGTCGGCCCGTCAAGGAGCGGCGCGCCGTCGCGGCCGAGATGCTCGAGCTCGTGCAGCTGGGCGGAATGAGCGATCGGATGCCCGCATCCCTCTCGGGCGGGCAGCGGCAGCGCGTGGCCCTCGCGCGCGCCATCGCGGCGAAGCCCGAGGTGTTGCTGCTCGACGAGCCCATGGCGGCGCTCGACAAGCAGCTGCGCGAGCAGATGCAGGTCGAGATCAAGCGCATCCAGCGTCAGGTGGGCATCACGACGATCGCGGTGACGCATGACCAGACCGAGGCCTTCACGATGTCGGATCGCGTCGCCATCATGCACGAGGGATGCTTCGTGCAGATCGACGAGCCCGAGGCGCTGTATCGTCGGCCCGTCACCGAGTACGTGGCGAAGTTCCTCGGTGAGGCGAACCTCTTCGGGAGCGCCGACGGCGTGCTGCTGGGCAGGCCGGGCGCATCCGGATCGACGGGGACCGCGGTCATCCGGCCCGAGGACATGCAGCCGCTTGTCGACGGGGAGTCGGCTCAGGCCTGCGTCGAGGCGACCGTGACGCTCGTGAGCTTCCAGGGGGAGCGCTTCCGCGTCGAGGCGGTGACGCCCGACGGCATGACGGTCATCTCGACGCTGCCCGGCAACACCGACATGGGCCGCCTCGCGGTCGGCTCGCGGCTGCGCTTCGGCTGCCGGCAGCCCGAGCGGGTGCACGTCATCCGCCCGGAGGGTCAGGACGCCGCGCGGGAGCCCGTCGCGGCATGATCGAAACCGTCACGGGAGCAGTGGCCCCCGAGTCGCTCGGCGCGGTCTCGATGCACGAGCACCTGAGCGCCGACGCGTCTCGCCTGTACCGCCCGGGCGTCGAGGTGCTCGACCCCGATGCATCCGTGACGGTGGAGACCGCGGGTGCGCTGCGCTGGAGCCAGCTGGCAGTGCGCGACAACCTGCGGATCGATGACCCGCTCGTGGTGGCCGAGGAACTCACCTGGGCACGCCGTCTCGGTCTTGGCACGGTCGTGGAGGCGACGTCGCTGGGGCTGGGTCCCGGTCCCTCCGCACTGCCAGGCATCGCACGGGCAAGTGGACTCAACGTTGTTGCCTGCTATGGCGCCTACCTCGGCCGCCTCCCCGACTGGTATCGGGAGCTCGACACGGACGGCCGCGCCGAACTCTTCGAGGCTGCCCTCACGCTTGAGATCTCCGGCGCCGGGTTCCGGGCGGGCATGCTCGGGATCATGGGCACGACCGCCGACTTCGCGGCGGAGGAGCGCAGCAGCCTGACGGCGGCGGCGCGGGCGGCCGCAGCGCACGGGGCATCCGTCAGCATCCGACTCGACCCCGACGCGCGCCGCGGCCTCGACGTCATCGAGCACTGTCTGGCGGAGGGCCTCGCCGCCGACCGCATCGTGCTGAGCAATGTCGACGAATACCTCGACCTGCCCTACCTGCGCGAACTCGCGGCGACGGGGGCAGTGCTCGAGATGTGCTTCGGCACTGAGGGAGGCCACCTCGGCCGCGTGCGGAACGCCTCCGACATGGAGCGCCTCGACGCCCTCCTGGCCCTCCTGTCGAGTGATCCGGGCATCCGCCTAGTGCTCGGATGCTCCACCTGGACCAAGGCGCAGTGGCGTCGCTTCGGCGGCCCCGGCTACGCCCACCTACTCGCCCGCGTCGTGCCCGGCCTGCGGCAACTCGGCGTCGCAGGGGAGACCCTCGAGGCCATGCTCGTGCGCGAGCCCGCCCGCATCCTCGACCGCCCCGCGGTCGCCTGAACCAGCAACAGAAGGAGACACCCGTGAGAGACACGCTCTCGCCGCTCAGCGAACTCGAACCCTTTTACGTCGACGGGCAGTGGATCGCGCCCGCAGGCGCCGAGCTCATCCCCGTCGTGGACCCTGCGACAGAGGAGGTCATGACCTCGGTCGTGCAGGCCGACGATGCCCAGGTGGATGCCGCGGTCGCGGCCGCGAAGCGAGCATTCGACGACCGCCGCTGGAGCGGGATGAGCCCGCACGACCGCTCCAGGATCATGCACCGGATCGCCGATCTCATCGAGGAACGCCTCGAGGAGCTCGCGGTGCTGGAGACGCGCGACAACGGCAAGCCCATCGAGCGCTCGCGCGCCGACACCCTCTCGTCGGCGCGGACGTTCCGCTACTACGCGGGTGCGCCCTCGCGTCTCACGGGTTCCGTCGTGCCCGTCGACGGGGGCGACCACCACGTCTACACGCTGCACGAGCCCGTGGGCGTGGCTGCCCTCATCCTGCCCTGGAACTTCCCCATCATGACCGGCAGTTTCAAGCTCGCCCCCGCGCTCGCCGCGGGCTGCACCGTCGTGGTCAAGCCCGCGGAGCAGACGCCGCTCACGATGCTGCGCATCGCCGCGATCTGCGAGGAGGCGGGCGTTCCCGCCGGCGTTGTCAACGTCGTGACGGGCGACGGGCGCGTGGGGGCGCGTCTCACGACGCATCCGGATGTCGCGAAGGTGTCGTTCACGGGCTCCACCGAGGTGGGCCGCAAGGTGATGTCGGCGGCGACGGGCGACTTCAAGCGCCTCACCCTCGAGCTCGGCGGCAAGAGCCCCAACATCGTCTTCGAAGACGCCGACCTGGATGCCGTCGTCGTCACGGCCATGCGCGCCTCCTTCGGCCACTCGGGCCAGATGTGCACGGCGGGCAGCCGCCTCATGGTGCAGCGCAGCATCCTCGACGAGATGACGCAGCGCCTGGCGGCCGCCGTGCGCGCCGTGCCGCTCGGTGACGGCCTTGCAGGCGGGGTGACGGTGGGTCCCCTCGTCTCGCAGGAGCAGCGCGAGCAGGTGCTCGGATACATCGAGAAGGGTCGCGCGGAGGGCGCCGAGGTGCTCGTCGGTGGTGGCGTGCCCGACCGGCCTGGCTTCTACGTCGAGCCGACGCTCTTCACGGGGGTCCGCAACGACATGGTGATCGCCCGGGAGGAGATCTTCGGGCCCGTCGTGGGGATCATCCCCTTCGACGATGAGGATGACGCGGTGTCGATCGCCAACGACACCAACTACGGCCTCGCGGCCGGGGTCTGGACGAAGGACCTCACGCGCGCCCACCGCATGGGGCAGCGCCTGCGGGTCGGCACCGTATGGGTCAACACCTACAACGTCTTCGACCCCGCCCTCTCCTTCGGGGGCACACGCGACTCCGGTCTCGGGCGAGACCTGGGGGAGGAGGCGCTGCGCGCCTTCTGTGAGCCGAAGTCGGTCGTGATCGCGCTCTGAGCGGAGCTGGCCGTGCCTGTGCTGAGCTTTCAGCGCAGGCGCGGTCGGCGGCGATCCCGCAGCAGGAGGATCGCGAGGAGGAGCACGGCGGCGAGAGTCGCGAAGCTCCACGCCTCACCCATCAGCAGGATGAAGAAGCCGCCGAGTAGCGAGCCCAGGGCGTGGCCCACGCTCGTGAGGGCGGCGAAGACGCCGAGACCCGTCGAGCGTCGGCGCGGATGCAGGTGCTCCGTCGCGAGCATGGTGAGGGCAGGGTAGAGGGGCGAGTAGCCGATGCCCACGAGCATCCCGCCGAGCGCGGCGACCGCGAAGCTCTCGGAGACGGCGAGGGTCAGCATGCCGGCGGCCACCATGACAAGCGCCCATCGGGTGACGACCACGGGGCCCAGACGGTCGGTCAGGTTGCTGAGGAGCAGCCGGGCCGTGACGACGCTCACGGCGAAGATCGTGAAGACGTTCGCCGCCCCGAAGATGCCCTCCGAGGCCACGCCGTTGCGGCTGAGGTGTTGGAGTAGGAAGGCGATCATGAAGGCCTCGGACGCCCACGCGGCAAGTGCGACGCCGCCGGGGACCGCAACGGCCCGCAGGATGACGAGCCAGCCCCGCAGCCCCTCGGCAGGGGCCTGCATGGGAATCGCTCCCGTATCGACCTTGACCGGCCCGCGCGTGCGGACGAGAAGGGCGATGAGGAGGCCGGTGAGCTGCAGCGCCGCCGAGGCGATCCAGACGGACTGCTGGCCGATCTCTCGGTAGAGCGCATCGCCGAGTGGGGGACCGAGCGCGAGACCGACCCACACGCTGAGGCCGAAGAGGCCGAGAGCCCGGCCCCGCTCGCGATGGGGGATCTCGGCGACGACCCAGGCGGTCAGTGCGGTCGCGACCGCAGCATTCCCCGCGCCGACGATGATTCTGCTCGCGGCGAGGGTGGGCACCGTGAGGGCGCTCGCCACGAGCACGAGTCCCGCGATCGCGATGACGGATGCCGCGATCAGCACGGGGCGCACGCTCCAGCGGTCGGCGGCCGCCCCCGCGAGCGGCATCGCCGCGATCGACGCGAAGGCAGAGAGGGAGACGAGCATCCCGGCGAGGGCGTCGTCGCCCGGGAGTTCTGCGCCCACGATCCTCGCGATGATGGGGCTGTTGGAGGAGTTGACGATGTTGCCGAGCGTCGACGCCACGACGATGAGCCAGAAGGCGGCTCCGCGCGTCCCACCCTCCGAAATCGACCTCACCACGATATTGTATCCACGTTTGAAATACGTGGATCCACTAAGGGGCTGGAGAACCAATGGTCGACGATACGAGCACCCCCGAGCAGCGCGCACTTGCACTCGGGCTGGACATCCCCGACTACTCGAATCCTCCCTATGGGGGTCGCTACGGCACCATGAAGGCGTATCACCACACGGGCCGGATCCTCATGCTGAGCGGGATGACTCCCGAGGGGCGCGACGGCGTCATGCTTCACCCTGGCCGGATCGGTGAGAACGTCACGATCCAACAGGGCTATGAGGCGGCGCGCAAGACTGCGATTGGGGTGCTCGGCCTGATCCGATACGCGCTCGGCTCGCTCGACGAGGTCGAGAGCATGGCCCGCACCGTGTGTTATGCGGCGACGACGCCCGATATCGTCGACGTCAATGTGGCGGGCAACGGTGCCAACGACCTCTTCCTCGAGGTTTTCGGGCCCGTCGCGGGCAGGGTCGCGAGCGCGAGCATCGGCGTCATGAGCCTCTCGCGGGGCAACTGCTTCGAGATCGTCGCCACCGTCGAGTCCAAGCGCGATGCCGCGGAGTACACGCGCTCCTGAGCTGCGCGGCTCAGCTCCCCGACGACCCACGGCATTCGATGCTGAGCCACAGTTCGAAGCAGTGGTTGTTCGAGAGGGCCGTCGAGCCGATCGAGGCGCGCCCCATGGCACCGACCTCACGCCCGAAGACCTCCACGAAGAGGTCGCTCACGCCATTGGAGACGGCGTGGAGTTCGCTGAAGCCGGGAGGGCAGACGACGAAGCACAGTCCGCGGGAGATCGCGACGACCTCGTCGAGGGAGCCGAGCGCGTAGCGGATCATCCCCAGGGCATTGAGTCCCGTCGCGCGGGCGGCCGCGTATGCCTCCTCGATCGACACATCCACTCCCACCGTGCCGGGGTGGATGAGCGTGCCGTCGCGCAGCTCCGGGGTGAGCCCGCTGAGTTCCAGCAGAGTCCCCGTGCGGTGGAAGGGGCGCAGCGTGCCGTACCGGAGCCCGTACGGGGGGTCGGCGTAGTCGGGGATCTGCAGGCCGAGTTCCCGGGCGCGGGCGTCTGCTGACTGTGGCATGGCTCCTCTTTTCGTCGGGGCGCTCCTCCGGTGCGCGTCGGATTGACACTAATGCATCCAGATCGCATAAGATGGGATCCAATTAGAGGCCGCAGGTCTCACAACGGGAAATGAGGGACCGCGACATGACGACCGGAGTCCAGCAGGCCGCCGCAGGTGTCGACGTGCCGGAGGTCATCGGCATCGACACCGTCGCGGAGCGCGCCCGCACACAGGGCACCAGGACGCGGCGCTACCTCAACGCGGCCGGCGCCGGCCTCGTGAGCGACGGGGTCATGGATGCCGTCGTCGAACACCTCCGCCGCGAGCAGGAGTTCGGCGCCTACGAGGCCGCCAACCTGGTCGCCCCGCGACTCGAACAGGCCTACTCCGATGCTGCCGAGCTGCTGGGCTGCGACGCCGACGAGATCGCATTCCACGACGCCGCCACGACGGGGCTCCGCGTCGTCTTCGACGCCCTGCGCCTCGGGCCCGGCGACACCGTCATCGCGCCCCGCTCGAGCTACGTGAGTCAGGCTCTCCGCCTGCTCACCCTCCGTCAGCTCGACGACGTGTCGCTTGTCGTCATCGAGAACCGCCCGGACGGCTCCATCGACCTCGCTGCGCTCGAGTCCGCCCTCGCCGAGGCCCCCGGCGCGGTCATCAGCGCCGTCCACGTGCCCACCTCCTCCGGACTCGTGGAACCGATCGCCGAGATCGGCCAGCTGGCGCAGCGCTACGGCGCCAAATACATACTCGACGCGACCCAGTCCGTCGGGCAGATCGACATCGACGTCCGTGCGGTCGGATGCGACGTGCTCGTCGCGACGGGACGCAAATTCCTGCGCGGCCCCCGCGGCACCGCCTTCAGCTACGTGCGCCGCGGCTTCCTCGCGGAGCTCAAGCCGTGGGCCCCCGACGTCCGCGGCAGCACCTGGAGCGACGGCGAGGTGTGGACGACCGCACCCACCGCTCGCGCGCTCGAGACCTGGGAGTGCGCCGTCGCCTGCAGACTGGGGCTTGCCGTCGCCCTCCGCGAGGCACTCGACCGCGGGATGGCGGCGACCGAGGCGCACATCTCCTCCCTCGCGGCAGGCCTCCGCGCGGCGGTCGCCGAGATCCCCGGCGTCACCGTGACCGACCCGCCCGCAGCATCCGCTGGCATCGTCACCTTTGTCGTCGACGGGCTCGCCTCCCGGGAGGTCAGCGCGCAGCTTCGCGCCCGCGCGATCGATACGATTGCCATACCCGCCTCGCACGCCCAGTGGGACCTCGGCGAGCGTGGGCTGGACGCGGTGGTCCGAGCATCCGTTCACGTCTACAACGATGAGGCCGACCTCCGATCGCTCATCGAGGCGGTCGCTGAGATCGCGCACGCAGCGCAGGAGAAACAGCAGTGACCGCCCCTTCCACCGAAACCGACGTCGTCGTGCTCGGCCTCGGCATCCACGGCGCGGCCGCGAGTCTCGAACTCGCGCGCCGAGGCCTCAGCGTGATCGGGGTCGAGCAGTTCGCCCCCGGCCACTCGCGCGGATCCTCGCACGGCGCGACCCGGATGATCCGGCGCGCCTACCCCAACGCCGTGTGGAACGAGCTGGTCTCGCGCGCGTACGACGGCTGGGAGCGCTGGGCCGAGATCGCGGGCGAGAGCTTCTACACCGCCACCACCGGCCTCTACGCGCACCGTGGCTCGGGAACCATGCAGGGCGGGCGCAGTCGCCCCGTCGGCTCAGCCGAGGTTGCGGAGCTCATGCCCTCCGTATCGTTCCCGCAGGGGTACGAGGCCGTCTTCGACCTTGACGCGGGCGTGCTCAAGGCGGAGAAGGCGCTCGCCTTCGCCCACCGCGCGGCCCAGGAGCACGGTGCGGAACTCCGCTTCGGGGAACGAGTGGAGGCCTGGAGCACGGATGGCGGCGGCGTCACCGTGACAACGAGCGGGGGCAGCATCCGCGCCTCACGGCTCGTGCTCGCGGGTGGGGCGTGGGCACCGAAGCTCATGCCGCGCTATGCCGAGCAATTCGAGGTGTGGCGCATCGTGACCCTTTCCGCACGTCCCGGCCAGGAGGTCGGACAGCCGCCGCAGCTCGGCTCCTTCTCGGTGGACCTGCCCGAGGGGCTCGTCTTCGGCGTGCCCGCGATCGGCCAAGCGGGAGCCAAGGTGGGAATCGATGCCGGGCTCGTGTGGGACCCCGAGGTTCCCGTCGCGGAGCCCACCCAGGCCGAGGTCTCTCGCCTCGCCGCGCTCTTCGAGAGTTTTGTCCCCGGAATCGACCTCACGGGAGCAGAGGCGGTGGCCTGCCTCTACACCATGACCCCCGACAAGCGCTTCGTCGTTGGCGCACTGCCCGGTGAGCCTGGCGTCATCGCGGCGGCGGCGTGCTCGGGTCACGGCTTCAAGTTCGGCCCCGCCATCGGCGCCGCCGTCGCGGACCTCGTGCAGGGCGTGCCGCGCCCCGACCTCGACTTCGTCTCGCCCGAGCGCTGGGAGGCAGCATGACACCCCGCCGGATCGCAATCGCCGCACCGCACACCGCCGCGATCGAGAGCGCCGAGGCCGCCGTCGCGGCGGGCGGCAACGCGATCGATGCCGCCCTCGCCGCGGCCGCAGCCCTCACCGTCGTGTATCCGCACCAGTGCGCGCTCGGAGGGGACCTCATCGCCCTCCTCCGGCGGCCCTCCGGCGAGGTGACGGCCGTCATCTCCGCCGGCGCCGCGCCCGCGGCCATCGACCCCGCACGCTTCGCGGGTCTTGACCGGATGCCGCCCCAGGGTCCAGACACCGTCACGGTTCCCGGCGTCGTCGCAGGCTGGCAGGCGCTCGAGCGCCTCGGGGCGAGCCTGCCGCTGTCGCACGGTCTCACCCGCGCCGCCGAGCTCGCGGAGAGCGGCTACGCCGTCTCGCCCGGACTCGACCGTGCCCTGCAGGGGCGCCGCGACATCCTTCTCGCCGACGAGGGCATGGTGGGCGTCTTCGGCGACGGCGCTGGCGGGCTCAAGCGCGAGGGTGACGCGGTGACGCAGCCCGCGCTCGCCGCGACGCTACGCCGACTGGCCGAGGATCCGGAGGCGATGTACCGGGGCGAGATTGCGGAGTCGATCTCTGCACGGCTCGTCGCCCTCGGGGGAGCGATGGCGGCATCAGACTTCGCGGAGCATCGCGCCGAGGTGATCGATCCGGTGGAACTCGAGCACGGCGGGGCCCGCTGGTGGGTGGCGCCGCCGCCGACCCAGGGCGTCGTGCTGCTCGGGATCCTCCCCGAGGCTCTCTCCGCTGATGACCCGAGCGACCCCGCGCTCGTCGAGGCCGCCCGCGCCGCCCTGCTCACGCGCACCGCCCAGCTGGGAGACCCGCGCGGCGGAGCGATTGACGTCCCCGCGATGCTCGACCCGCGCGGCCGCTCCGCGGAGGGCCATCTGCCGAGGCCCGGACGGGCGATGGGGGACACGGTCGCGGTTGTCGCGGCCGACTCCGACGGCACCGTCGTGACCCTGATCCAGAGCGTGTACCAGTGGTTCGGCTCCGGCATCCTCGACCCCGCGACGGGCGTCGTGCTGCACAACCGCGGCTCCGCCTTCAGCACCGACCCCGAGCATCCGGCACACGTGGGTCCCGGGCTGCGCCCGCCCCACACCCTCCTGCCGGTCATCGCCGAGAGCGAGGATCTCCTCGTCGGCCTCGGCTGCCAGGGCGGGAGCGCTCAGCCGTGGATCCTCGCGCAGGTGGCATCCGGCGTGCTCGACCCGGCCCGTGACCCGGCCGAGGTGCTCTCGAGGGGCCGCTGGGTGATCGGCGCCCGCGACCTCGGCTTCGAAAGTCTCACCCTGCTCGCCGAACCGGGAACGGATGCCGCGGCCGACGCCGCGGAGGGCCTCGGGCTCGGGACGGCGCGCCGCGACTCCCGCTTCGACGAGGCGGGGCACGTGCAGGTGGCACGACTCCACCGCCACACGCCACGGCTCCTCGACGCCGCCAGCGATCCCCGCGCCGACGGGCGCGCCGCCGTCTTCACCGCACAACAGTAAGGAAAGCCATGAGCGACACTGCACCCCGCCACGTTCTCGACCCCCTGCGTCCCGAGGAGATCTCGAGCTTCGTCGCCGAGATCCGCAAGAGTGACCGCATCGGGGAGCGCCCGCGCTTCTGGGGCATCGCGCTCGACGAGGACAAGGCGGCCGGCTCGGTGGCCGGCGGTGCCCGCCCCGTGCGCGTCGTTGTCATGAACCCGGATGCCCGCGCCGCGTGGGAGGTCAGGGGCTGGACCGCGTCGGCGGACTCGCCCGCCATCATCGAGGGCTGGTCGTCCGTCGACCACCGCCGCCCGGGCGTCTCCTCGGATGAGGCGCGCATGGTGTCGCAGGCGGCACGCAAGTCGCCCCTGCTGCTGGAGGCTCTCGCAAAGCGGGGCATCACGGATGCCTCGCTCGTGTGGGTCGACCCCGAATCGATCACGGGCTTCGAGCCGGAGGATCTCGCGGACCGCCGGCTCTCCTGGGGCACCGTCTGGTACCGGGAGTCGGTCGACGACAACGGCTATGGCCGTCCCGTCGCGGGCCTCGTGCCGATCCTGGACCTCGACAGCCTCGAGGTCGTGCGCATCGAGGACCACGGCGTCATCCCCATGGCGTCGGAGACCAGCATGTACGAGTCGGGCACCTGGGGGCCGGACCGCGAGGTGGCTCCCCTCGACATCATCCAGCCGGAGGGGCCGGGCTTCACGGTCGAGGGTCACCGCGTCTCATGGCAGAACTGGACCTTCCAGGTGGGCTTCACCCACCGCGAGGGTCTCGTGCTCCACGACCTGACCTACAACGACCACGGCACCGAGCGGCCCGTGCTGCGCCGCGCCGCCGTCAACGAGATGTACGTTCCGTACCTCGACAGCGACCCGACCGCCTACCGCAAGAACTTCTTCGACTGGGGCGAGTACGGCGCGGGCCCCCTCACGGCATCCCTCGAGCTCGGCTGCGACTGCCTGGGAGAGATCCGCTACTTCGATGTGACCTACCTCGACGGCTACGGCGAGCCGCAGGTCATCAAGAACGGGATCTGCCTGCACGAGGAGGACGACAGCATCCTCTGGAAGCACGTCAACACCCGCACGGGCACCTCGGAGGTGCGGCGCTCGCGTCGTCTCGTGATCTCGGCCTTCGCGACGGTCGCCAACTACGACTACGGCTTCTACTGGACCCTGTACCAGGACGGCGCGATCGAGCTCGAGATCAAGCTCACGGGTCTCATGTCGGTCTCGGGCATCGCAGATGGCGAATCGCCCCGCTTCGGGCGCATGGTGGCTCCCAATGTGCAAGCGCCGACGCACCAGCACTACTTCGCGGCACGTCTCGACCCAGCGGTCGACGGCACGCGCAACCGTGTTGTCGAGGTGCACGCGGAGGCGGAACCGGATGAGGCGCTCAACCCCTACGGCAACGCGTGCATCGCGGTCGAGACGCCGCTCGAGACCGAGCGCGACGGCGCCCGTCTCGCCGACCCGTCGCGGGCGCTGCACTGGCGCGTCGAGAACGTCGACAAGACGAACCGTTTCGGCGAGAACACCGCCTACCGGCTCACGGTGCCCAACACGGCGCAGCTCTACGCGCGCCCCGGCAGCGTGGTCGAGCGCAAGGCGCCCTTCGTCTCGAAGAGCCTCTGGGTGAGCGCCTACGACCCGGAGCAGCGCTTCATCGCCGGCGAGTATCCCAACCAGGGCGCGCTGGGCGACGACGGCGTGCACCTGTGGCAGCAGGCCGACCGCGGCATCAACGGTGAGCGCATCGTGCTCTGGCCGGTCGTGGGCGTGCACCACTTCCCGCGCCCCGAGCAGTGGCCGATCATGCCGGTCGACAAGATCAGCCTGCGCCTCGAGCCCGACGGCTTCTTCGACCGCAACCCCTCGCTTGACGTGCCGCCCTCCGCATCCAAGCACTGCGGGGCTGGCGCCTCAGGGCTCTCGCTGACGGCGAAGCAGGATGAGGGGTCGTGCCACTGCCACTAGGCGGCGGGTCGGAGTGACGGCGGCCGGGGGGGGGGGGGGGGGGGGCCCCCCCCCCCGGGGGGGGGGGGGGGTGCGCGGGGGGGGGGGGGGGCCCCCC
>NZ_JAPELL010000001.1:931931-1016315 GCF_026094475.1 Homoserinimonas sedimenticola | reverse complement strand
GTCGGAGTGACGACGACGGCGGTGGTCGCAGATGCGACCGCCGCCGTCGTCGTGTGTCGCGAGTACGCGAGGCGCGGGTTCAGCCCCGATAGATGGTGGCGGAGCGTCGCTCGTACCAGTGGGCGAGGTGTTCTCCCGCGCTGATGACGTGGGCGCGCATGAGGGTGGCGGCCTTCTTCTCGTCGCCGGCCGCGATCGCCTCGATGATGTGCTCGTGCTCGCTGAAGTTCTCGTCGCGGTGCCGGGGGTTGTCCTGCAGCACGAGGGCTGAGACGTTGCGTGGGAATGACTCGTTCATCTCGGTGAGCATCCGCTCCAGGCGGGAGTTGCCGGATGCCCGGTAGATGAGGGTGTGGAACTGGTCGTTCTCGGCGCCCGTGCTGTCGTCGCCCGTGCTCTCTCCTGCGGCGACGCGCTTGGAGTGCTCGTACATGGCGTCGTTGACGCGGCGCAGCTCGTCGACCATCTCGGGGGTCATTCGCTTGACGCCGCGTTTGGCGGCGAGGGCCTCGAGTTCCGCGCGCACCTCATAGACCTCGCGCACCTCCCAGGGCACGGGCACGCGCACGACGGCGCCGCGGTTGGGCACGACCTCGATGAGGCCGCCCGTCTGGAGTTGGCGCAGGGCCTCACGCACGGGCGTGCGGCTGATGCCGAACTCGGCCGCGAGTTCGGCCTGCCGCAGTGGCGCCCCGATGGGGATCTCCCCGCTCATGATCTTGGAGCGAATGCGGGCCGCGAGGTCGTCGACGAGGGCCGCGCCCGTTGTCGCGCCGCTGACTGCTGTCGTGTTCATTCGGGGTGGAGTCCGTTCTGCCGAGTCGGTCGGGGGTGCATGAGCGTCGGCGACCGGCCGACTTGGTATCCAGTTCTACCCCGGATTGGATGCGACTGCACCTTCGTTGTGGGGGAAGCGACGCATCCTCCGCTCGTGTGCCTCAGGGCTTGTAGACGACGAAGACCTTGCGGAGTCGTTCCGTGACCGTCCAGGTGCCGCACCAGCCGATGGGGAAGTAGGCGGTGTCGCCCGCGCGCACCTCGAGGGGCTCACCGCCATCCTCATGCACCGTCATGGCGCCCGCGATGACGTGGATGATCTCGCCGCGGGTGAGGAACTCCCAGCGCGAGCGGCCCGTCTCCGACTCCCAGATGCCCGAGACGAGACGGCGGTCCTCGGTTGCGAAATCGACGCGGCTGTGCACCGTGACGGGGCCGTCGAGGGGTTCCGCGCTGGGCGGGGCGAGGGGCTTCTCCTCCAGCTCGCTGGCGGGAACGGATGCGGGGCTCGTGATTGTCGTCATGTAACGTATCCTAAACCAAGCCGATTGGATCCACAGTAGTTCGGAGGAAACGGATGGCCGACAACGCGACACTGCGCGAACTGCTCGTGCGCAGCCTGCGTCATGAGAGCGAGGGCGTGGTGTCGCTGCGCCTCGAGCCGCGCGAGGGCACTCTCGAGCACTGGGAGCCCGGAGCGCACATCGACCTCGTCGTCGCCGACGGCTCGACACGCCAGTACTCCCTCTGCGGGTCGCCCTCCGACCCCGACTATCGCATCGCGGTGCTGAGGGAACCCGCGGGGCGCGGGGGCTCCGAGCACCTCCACCGCACGGTCCGGCCGGGCGACATCGTGCAGGTCAAGGGTCCCCGCAACCACTTCGCGCTCGAGGATGCGCCGCTGCACGTGCTCGTTGCAGGAGGCATCGGCATCACCCCGATCCTGCCGATGCTCGCGAAGCTCGAGGCGGACGGCGCTCCCTGGCGGCTCTACTACGCAGGCCGCAGCCGCACCACGATGGCCTTCCTCGACGAGCTCGCCCCCTACGGCGACAAGGTCACGCTCGCCCCCTCCGACGAGGGCACGCGCTTGGCCTTCGCGAGCATGGTGGCGGATGCCCCGGCCGACGCCCTCTGGTATGCCTGCGGTCCCCAGCGGATGCTCGATGGGGTGAGTGAGGCACTCGCGGCGGCCGGTCGGGAGGACATGCTGCGCACGGAGCTCTTCGTGGCCCCCGAGGCAGACGTCGCGGCGCCCGCCGAGGGACTCACGGTCGAGTTGCGCTCCTCGGGCCTCACTCTGCCGGTTCCCCCTGACCGCTCGATCCTCGAGGTGGTGACGGAAGCGGGAATCGACGTCATGAGCGACTGCGAGGAGGGCATCTGCGGCAGCTGCGAGACCAAGGTGCTCGAGGGTGTTCCTGATCACCGCGACTACGTGCTCACCTCCCAGGAGAAGGCACAGAACGACTGCATGATGATCTGCGTCTCCCGGGCGCAGTGCCCCGTGCTCGTGCTCGATCTCTGATGCAGCCCATCATCGAGTCGGCCCTCTGTTGGGGCATGGTCGGCCTCTCCTCGCTCGCGATCGTGCTCGCGGCGCTGCGGGGGAGGCGCGCCTCCCGCTCGATGATGTGGGGCGAGCTCCTCATGCTCGCTGCAATGCTGGACGTCTGCCTCGTGGGCTCCCACGTGGTCCCCCCTCTCGCGTGGACCGTCGCTCTCATCACGGCGGCACTCGCTGCCGCCGTCTTGCAGCGCGTTGGGGGCCGGAGGGCGGCTGCCGGGAGAGCGGTCGTGCGGGGCGACGGGGCGGTCGGCGGCGACCACGGGCATCCGCTCGGCATGATCCTCGCGGCGGGACTGCTCGCCTTCATGGGCGGTGCTGAGGCACCGGCGGCCGGTCATTCGCACGGGCTGGGCGCCGGCGCGGTCGTCGGGATGCTCGTGGCGGGCGCGTTCCTCTATGCGGGGGTCGTCGTCGCCCAGGTGCTGGCGACGCGCGCGAGCGTCGGGGCCGGGGGCCGCGTCGGGGCAGGCGGCGTCGGGGGTACGGCTGCGGGCGAGGGCCTGCTCGCCGACTGGGATGCGCGGACGGACCGGCTGGGTCGCCTCGCGGCCGCGGCGGCGCTCGTCGCGATGGCGGCGATGCCGCTCACCGCGATGGCTTTTCTCTAGGCGCGGATCGCCGCCGTGCCCGGGCGAGGCTCGCAAAGTGGACAAAATAATGCAATGATTGGATCCAATCTCTCGTAAATCGGATGTGATGGAGGCCCCAGTGCTCAAGCGCGAGGACAACGACAAACTCACCCAGTCCGGGCCGGGGACGCCCCTGGGCGGACTCATGAGGGCGTACTGGCAGCCCGTCGCCCTCCTCTCGGAGATGCCGGAGGGCCGGCCCGTCAAGGCCGTGCGGATCATGGGGGAAGACCTCGTGCTCTTCAAGCGCATCAACGGCTGGGGGCTCATCAGCCGCTACTGCGCCCACCGCGGAGTCGACCTCTCCTACGGTCGACTCGAGGACGGCGGTCTCCGCTGCCTCTACCACGGCTGGCTCTACAACAACGAGGGTCGCTGCGTCGAGCAGCCCGCCGAACCGCCGCACAGCCAGTTCCTCGACAAGATCCGCATCTCCAACTACCCCTGCGTCGAGAAGAACGGCATCATCTTCGCCTACATGGGCGCGGGCGACCCGCCGCCGTTCCCCGACTACGACTGCTTCACAGCACCGGATGAATACACCTTCGCCTTCAAGGGCCTGTGGGAGTGCAACTGGCTGCAGGGCCTCGAAGGCGGCATCGACCCGAGTCACGTCTCCTTCCTGCACCGCTTCATCGACGAGGACCCGCGCGACGTCTACGGCCAGCAGTTCAGTGAGGAGGTCGAGGGCACCGGCACGAAACTCTCGAAGCTCGTCGGCGACCACTACCGCCCCGACATCGAGGTCGAGAGCGCCGAGCACGGGCTCCGCGTCTTCGCGATCCGACAGCTCACCGAGGAGCTCAAGCACGTCCGCGTCACGAACCTCATGTTCCCCAACGCCTTCGTCGTGCCCTTCGGCAACAACAAGGTGTTCACGCAGTGGCACGTGCCGATCGACGACGAGAACCACTACTGGTACATGATCTTCTACGACTTCTCCGAGAAGACCGACAAGGAGACCCTCCTCCAGCAGCGCCTCGAGGGCGTCTCCCTGCCCGACTACCGCCCGCTGCGCAACCGCTCCAACAACTGGGGCTTCGACGCGGAGGAGCAGAAGTCGCTCACCTACACGGGAATGGGCCTCGACATCAACGTCCACGACCAGTGGGCGGTCGAGAGCATGGGAGCCGTGCAGGACCGCACGGTCGAGCGGCTCGGCATCTCCGACCGCGCGGTGACCGCGAACCGGCGGCTGCTGCTCAAGTCGATCGACGCCTTCGAGGCGGGCGGCGCGCTGCCGTCGCATCCGGTCAGCGAGGAGGAGGCCGCAACCTACGTCGGCCCCTACGCCGTCGACACCGTGTCGCCCACGGAGGGGTGGCAGGAGGTCTGGCTGCAGAAGGAGGCGGAGCGACGCGCCCAGTCGCCGTGGGCCGGCGCCGCGAGCGAGGAAGTCGCGGTCGATGCGTAACGTCGACGAGCGGCGCGTCGCGGAAGGCGGCGGCGGCGCGAGCGCTCGCCCTCTCCTCGCGAAGGACCGCGGGGGCTTCATCGAACAGCACGAGCTGTGGAGCGAAGCGCAGTATGCGGCGGCGGGGCAGATGCGCCGCGTCATGGACGAGGTCGGCATCGAGATGGTGCAGTTCGTCTTCGCCGACCAGCACGGCATCCTGCGGGGCAAGACGCTGACCCGCACGGCCGTGCCGGCCGCGATGCGCTCGGGACTGCGCGCCCCCTCGACCCTGCTGCTCAAGGACACCTCCGGCCGCAGCGTCTTCCCCGTCTTCGACACGGGGGCGCTCGGCGAGCTCGCGCGCTTCAGCGGCGCGGGAGACATCGTGCTCGTGCCCGACCCGCAGACCTTCCGTGTGCTGCCGTGGGCGAAGAAGACGGGGCTCGTGCTCTGCGACCTGCGCTTCCCCGACGGTGCCGTCGTGCCGTTCTGCACGCGCAGCCTCCTGCGGCGACGGCTCGCGGCGCTCGCCGACACGCGCGACCTGGGCCTCACGGTGGGGGCCGAGCTCGAGTTCCACGTCTTCACGGCCGAGGAGACCGGCTTCTCGAGCGACCGTGTGGGCGCTCCCGGCGCTCCCGGGGAGGCGCCGCGGGTGGGCGCGACGACCTCGGGCTCGCAGCTCCTCCACGCGGAGGGCATGGGATCCCTCGACGAACTCGTGAGCGAGCTCTACAGCGGTCTCACGCTCATGGACCTGCCGCTCCGCACGATCGAGCTCGAGTTCGGCCCCAGCCAGCTCGAGATCACGCTCGAGGCGGGGGACGCCGCAACGGTCGCCGACGAGGTCATCCTCGCGCGCATGGCGGTGCGGCAGATCGCCCGCAAAATGGGCTACCACGCGACCTTCATGTCCCGTCCGCTCGGCGCCGATACTGCGTCGACGGGCTGGCACCTGCACCAGTCGCTGCGCAACCTCGTGACGGGCGCTAACGTCTTCTCAGCTCCCGACGACAGCGCACCGCTCTCCGACACCGGCCGTTACTACCTCGGCGGGCTCCTGGCACACGCCAAGGCGGCCGCGGCATTCAGCACACCGACCGTCAACGGCTACAAGCGCTACCAGCCGTTCTCGCTCGCGCCCGACCGCATCCTCTGGGGTGTCGACAACAAGGGAGCCATGGTGCGCGCGGTCGGGGGAGCGGGCGACCCTGCCACCCGTCTGGAGAACCGCTCGGGCGAGCCCGCGGCCAACCCCTACCTCTACATCCTGTCGCAACTGGTCAGCGGCATGGACGGCCTGGATCGCGCCGTCGAGCCGGGCGAGCCGACCGAGAACCCCTACGCGGATGATGCCGATCGGCTGCCCAAGTCGCTCGGTGCGGCAATCGATGCCCTTGAGGCGGATGAGGCGTTCCGCGCGGCGCTCGGCGACGAGGTCGTCGAGTGGTTCGCGACGATCAAGCGAGCGGAGTACGACCGCTACCTGTCGCAGGTGAGCGACTGGGAGCAGCGCGAGTATTTCGCCCTGCTGTGAACGGACAGCCTCGCCGCTGACCGACGAACGATCGAAAGGCGCCCATGCCCATCCACACCGTGCTTGGTCCCATCGAGCCGCACGAGCTCGGCCCCACCTCGATGCACGAGCACCTGCTCAGCGACCTCTCTATCTGGAGCAAGCCGCCCGTCGAGCCGCGGCCCGAGGGGGTCGAGATGGGCCCGGAGCTGCGCAGCTACCTCGCGTGGAACGCTCTGTCGCTGCCCGAGAACCTCATTCTGGATGACGCGGATGTCGCGGCGGAGGAGCTCGCGACGGTCGCTCAGGCGGGCGGCTCGGCCGTCGTGGAGCTGACCCTCGAGGGCATGGGCGCGCGCGTCGCCGAGTTGCGCGAGATCTCGCGTCGCTCCGGTGTTCATGTCGTGATCGGGGCGGGCTTCTACGTGGAGGACACGCATCCCGATCGCATCGCGGGGCTCGGCATCGACGAGCTCACGCAGGTGCTGCTCGATCAGCTGCGGGGCGGTCGCGAGGGAGTCATCCCCGCCCTGCTGGGGGAGATCGGCACGAGCTGGCCCATCACGGATGCCGAGTGGCGGCTCGTTCGCGCCGCAGGCCGGGCGGGGGCAGAGACTGGCGCGGCCGTCTACATGCACCAGTCGTTCCGCGGGCCAGGCGGTATCGACGTGCTCGCGGCGCTGCTGGATGAGGGCATGCCCGCCGATCGTGTCATCATCGGCCACCTCGACGAGTACTTCGACAAGGGCTATCACCGCGAGATCGCGCAGGCGGGGGCGATCCTCGGCTATGACACCTTCGGCACCGACTTCTACTACGGCTCGACCGAGCTGCGCTGCCCCACGGATGCCGAGCGCCTCGACATGGTCGATTGGCTGATCGGGGAGGGCTTCGCCGAGCAGCTCATCATCGCGGCCGACGTGTGGAGCCAGGGGAACCTGCGCCGCAACGGCGGCAACGGCTACGACCACCTCTTCCGCCGCATCGGGCCCGCCATCACGAGACTCGCAGGCGACGACGGCGCCCTCATCGACACGATCATCGTGCACAACCCGAGGCGCCTGCTCGACCGCCCCTGACTCGTCCCAAGCACTGAACCCTCTCAAGCACTGAACCCTCTCAAGCCCCGAACCCTCTCAAGCACTGAACCCTTTCAAGCCCCGGACCCTCTCAAGCCCCGAACCCCAAAGGAACACCGCTCATGAACGATCCCCTCAAGGTCACCGGAAACGCCGTGCTCATCGTCGTCGACATCCAGGGTGGCGGGGGCGACCCCGCCGTCGCCGACCCCGGCATCCCGCTCATGGGCGGCAGGGAGGCGCGCGCGCCCAAGGTCAAGAACCTCATCGCCCGGTGCCGGGAGGCGGGGGTGCCGGTCGTGTTCATCCAGGAGGTGCACAAGCCGAGCCTCGTCGACATCGGCCGGGAGCTCGACGGCGCCGAGGGACCGCACTGCATTGAGGGTGAGGATGGCACGGAACTCGCCTCCTGGATCGACCCGCAGCCGGAGGAGTTCGTCATCCGCAAGCGCCGCTACTCCGCCTTCTTCGGCACCGAGCTCGAGATCGTGCTCAAGGCGTACAAGGCCGAGACGGTGCTCCTGGTGGGCGGGCTCACGGATGTCTGCATCCACTACACGGCGGTCGACGCCCACCAGCACGACTACGTCGTGCGCGTGCTGACGGACTGCGTGGGCGGCTCGAGCGAGGCAGCCCACGACGCCGCGCTCGAGGCCATCCGCTACCTGCAGCGGGATGCGCTCGTGACCTCCGACGCCGTGCTCGAGTGGCTCGACGACGCCGCCGCCTGAATCTCCTCTACGCCCGAACCGACACGACAAGGTAGCCCATGACCAGCATCCCCGACGCCGAATGGCTCGCACCCAACAAGACCCTGCACGGCACCCGCCACGCCGTCTCCTCCGGCCACTACCTCGCGTCATCCGCCGCCTTCGCGATCCTTGAAGCCGGCGGCAATGCGGTGGATGCGGGATGCTGCGCGGGCATGGCCCTCGCGGTGCTGCACGCCGACGAGGTCAACTTCGCCGGGGTCGCGCCCATCATGATCCGCATGGCGGACGGCGAGACGATCAGCATCGACGGCCTCGGGGTGTGGCCCCGTCGCATCCCCGCCGACCTCTTCATGCGGGAGCACGGCGGCGAGATGCCGACGGGCCTGCTGCGCACGGTCGTGCCCGCGGCGCCCGACGCGTGGATCAGCGCCCTGCGTGAATACGGCACCATGACGTTCACGCAGGTCGCGCAGGCCGCCCACGACCTCGCGCACGACGGCTTCGCCGCCTTCCCGCTGCTCGTCGACGGCATCACGAAGCGCCAGGCCGGCTACCGCCGGTGGCCCGCGAACGAGGCCATCTACCTGCCGGAGGGGCGCCCTCCCCGGGTGGGCGAGCGCTTCGTGCAGAAGGACCTTGCGGCGACCATCAAGCGGATGATGGATGCCGAGGCCGCGGCGGGCGGAGACCGCGTCGCGGGGCTCGAAGCGGCCCGCGCCGAGTTCTACGAGGGCGAGACCGCCGACATGATGGTGAAGTACCACGAGGAGAACGGCGGCTACCTGGGGCGTGACGACCTCGCCGAGTTCCGCTGCCGCTTCGAGCCCGTCGTGGCGACGCCCTGGCGCGACTTCACGCTCTACACCTGCGACGCCTGGTGCCAGGGGCCCGTGCTCGCGGAAGCGCTCCTCATCCTCGAGGAGAAGGGCATCGCGGGCCTCGAGCACAACAGTGCCGAATACGCCCATCTCATGATCGAGACGCTCAAGGGCGTCTTCGCCGACCGGGAGCATCACTTCGGTGACCCGGCCTTCGTCGACGTGCAACTCGACCGCATCCTCTCGGCCGAGCACATCGCCCAGCGCGCGGCGGCGATCGACCTGGAGCACGCGCATCCGGGCCTGCCGCCCGCGCTCTTCGGGGAGTCGCAGGAGTTGCCCGAGGCCATGAACGTCGAGGAGATCCGGCACATCGGCGAGGGCGGCACGAGCTACGTCTGCGCCGTGGACCGCTGGGGCAACGCCTTCTCCGCAACCCCGAGCGACGGCGCCTCGACCTCGCCCGTCATCCCCGGCACGGGCTTCGTTCCCTCCCTGCGCGGCCTGCAGTCGCGCCCCGACCCGCGGCACCCCGCGGGCGTCGGTCCCGGTCGTCGCCCTCGCCTGACGCCGAACCCGGCCATCGCGATCCGCGACGACGGCTCGGTGCTGCCCTTCGGATGCCCCGGAGGCGACATGCAGGTGCAGGCGATGCTGCAGGTGTTCCTCAACGCCTTCCACTTCGGCATGGAGCTGCAGGAGGCGGTCAACGCGCCGCGCTTCTCGACCTGGAGCTTCCCCAACTCCTTCGCCCCCTTCGACTACCTCGCCTCCCACGTGTTCCTCGAGGACCGCTTCGAGGAGGGCGTCTTCACGGAGCTCGAGCGCCTCGGGCACGACGTGCGCCGCTGGCCGCAGTACACGCGCGATGCGGCCGCCGTCGAGGCGATCTACCGCAACGCCCGCTCGGGCTTCCTCGAGTCGGCGGCAGACCCGCGCCAGCCCGCCGCGGCGGTGGTGTTCTGATGCGCGAAGCCACGGGGCGCTGGGGCGGAGTGTTGAAGCGCGAGATCGTCGAGAGCGGGGCTCCCGTCGTGATCGTCGCACCGACCGTGACGATGGACCCCGAGCATCCGCGGGCCGAGGCCTTCGCGATGCACGCCGGGCGCCTGCTCGCCGTGGGCGAGCTCGACGCCGTGCGGGCGGCCGTTCCGCAGGGAACCCGCGAGGTGACGCTCGACGGGGTCGTGCTGCCCGGGCTCATCGATGCCCACATGCACATGCAGCGCGGCGGGCTCAAGGCGCTCGACCAGTTCCCCGAGGGAACCGATGTCGACTCCTATATGGAGCGGATGCTGCAGACACCCCACGACCCCGAGTGGCGTGATGGCGAGCCGACCATGGAGGATCGCGTCGAGGGTCTGCGCCGCGTGCAGCCGCTCCTGCACGCCCTCGGCTTCACGGGGGTCATCGACCCGGCCGTGACGATCGACGAGATGCGCGGCTACCAGGAGACGAAGCGGCGCGGCGCACTCACGATGCGCACGGTCGCGATGCCGTACCCCGAGATCGGCACGCCCGAGGTTCCGACGGTCGACGAGGCCATCACATACCTCACGGGCATCGGCGCCTCGACGGGCTTCGGCGACGACGTGCTGCGGATCGGACCCATCAAGGTCTACTACGACGGCGAAGGCATGAAGGGTGAGGCGCTGCTCGAGCGCCCGTGGCGCGACGGTGACGACTTCACGGGCGTCCAGCGCGTGCCGACGGAGGATTTCCAGCGCCTCGTGGACTTCTGCGCCGACAACGGCTGGGGGGTCGGGGTGCACGCCGTCGGGGGCAAGGCGGTGGCCGAAGCATCCGCCGCCTTCGCCCGGGCCGCCGAGCGCGCGTCGATTGACGACCTGCGCTTCCAGCTCATCCACGCCTACCTCGAACCGTCGGAGGAGAGCATCCGCACGGCTACCGCCGCGGGCGTGATCGCCTCGCTACAGCCCTCCATCGCGTGGAACAACCTCGAGGGGCTCATCGGTCGCCTCGGCGATCGGGCGCTCGGGCTCAACCCCGTGCGCTCCTGGATCGACGCGGGCGCGCGGGTCGCGTTCGGTTCCGACGGGCCGTTCTTCCCCTTCGACCCGCGGCTCATCGTCTGGCATTCCATGACCCGTCTGGCGCGCGGCGTCGACGCGCCCGCCTCGCCCGAGCAGGCGATCAGCCTCCAGGAGGCGCTCGCCGCCTACACGGTCGACGCGGCGTGGGCCAGCATGGCGGAGGACCGCCGGGGGATGCTGCGGGCCGGCATGCTCGCCGACTTCACCGTCATCGACGTCGACCCCGCCACGTGCACGGCCGAGGACTTCCGTGACGCCACGGTGCTGCGCACCGTCGTTGGAGGCGAGACCGTCTTCCAGGCACCCGGGGCCTGACTGCGCCTGGCTGCGCCTGACAGGGCAGCAACGGCGGGCGACGGATGATCGTCGCCCGCCGTTCGCGCAGAGTGCCGGCGTCAGGAGTGGAGCGGCAGCAGCACGGTCGGAGCGGGCGCGGCCTCGCGGCCCTCGAAGGGGACCGGCTGGCAGACGAGCATGTAGTCGCCCGGCTCGACCTCCGCGAGGTTCGCATTCTCGAGGATGATGACGCCCGCGCCGCACAGGATCACGTGTGTCGGCCACTCCTCCGTGTTGGCGGGGGCCTCGATCGTCATGTAGTCGTTGGCGGCGAAGAGCACGCCGTTGTCGACGAGGTACTGCGCCGCCTCGGGGCCGAGGCCCACCCAGGTCGGCGACTTCTCGTTGCGGGTGAGGGCATCCGTCGAGTTGCGGGTCTTGAAGAGCACGCGCGTGGCGCCCTCGATGCCCGCCGACACGAGATCGTCGACGCTGATCTCCTCCTCGACGTGGCGCAGGTCGAGCACGCGCGCCGGGCCGACGACGTTCTCGAACGGGATCTTGTCGACCGTCGTTCCGCCCGGCACGAAGTGGGAGGGCGCATCGACGTGGGTGCCGGTGTGGGCGCCGATGAGCCAGCGCGAGACGTCGGAGGGGTAGCCGTCCTTGATCTGCTCCACCATTTCGTAGGTGGGGCGGCGGCCCCAGTGGAGCATCTCGGGGCTCACGGGGATGTTGATGTCGTGCGCGGTCATGCGGTTCCTCTCCTGGTGGGGCCGTGATTCATTCTGGGGCTTTCCGTGCCGACTATTCGCCGAACATGGCGCGCCTGGGGTTGTCGGTGAAGATGCTCTGGAGGGTGTCCTCACCGATGCCAGACCGGAGCGCCCGCTCTGTGAACTCCTCGAAGAGGAAGGTGAGTCCGGGGCCGCCGTGCGACGCCTGATGCGATCGCTGGCTGACGTCCTGCGAGAGCAGGATGCGGTGGCCGTAGCCCTCCGCGATCACGCGGGCGAGATAGTCGACGCGGCGCTGCAGCTCGTGCTCGATGATCGTGCCGCCCACCTTGCAGGCCATCATGCAGTCGTATTCGATGAAGACGCCGCGTCGCAGCAGGTCGAGGGAGTAGTCGACACTCTTGACGGTGTCGCTGTGGCCGATCACGATCCGCTCGGGGGAGACGCCCTCCGAAACGAGGATGTCGATCTGCGCCTCGCCCGTCGGGAAGGAGGGCGCGTGCGTGCTGATCATGACGCCCGTCTCGGCGGCGGCGCGACCCGCGGCACGAAAGGAGCGCTCCTCCTGGGCTGTGATGTGGGGCAGGTCGGAGGCGATCTCGCCCAGGAAGCCGGCACGGATGCCCGTGCCAGGGATCTCGTCGCAGAGGTCCGCGATGAGGTAGTCGGCGATCTGCGTGACCGAGTTGCGGTCCCACCACTCGGTGTCGAAGTACTTCTGGAAGTAGTGGCCCGTGCCCAGGATGACGGTCGCGCCCGTGGCATCCGCGACGGCCTTTGTCGCGAGCACGTTGGCGATCGAGCGCGAGCCCGTCGTGGGGTTCTGCACCTGGTGCGCGGGGTCGCGGTCGAAGTAGACGGGGGCGGCGTGGTTGCTGAGTTCGCCGTTGGTCATGTCCCAGAGGGTCGTGCCGCCCGCCGCGACGAAGCGCGAGACGTCGTCGACGCGCTCCTGCCACACCGTCATGAAGCCGTCGCGCGGCTCGGTCGGGGTCATGTTGATGAAGACGTGCTCGTGGGGAAGCGTGACCCCCATCTGCTCGGGAGTGATGGGTCCCGTGACGCTCTCGACGGTCTTCATCCCGTTAGTGTATCCCAGACAGCTTCGAATGGATCCAAAAGAACGAGGAGCGCGAATGTCTTCACAACCCGTCAGCGCGTGGCCGTCGTCGATCCGCCTCCGCGACCTCGGCAGCCCGCGGCGCCTCGTGCCGATGGTGCTCGGTTACGAGCCGATCTCTGAGGCGCTCTCCATCCGCGGCGGGCGGCCCGAGCGCTTCCTGCTCGAACCCGTCACGGCCGCCGCGCTCGTCTACGACGAGGCGTGGATCCTGCTCGACACGGGCTTCGACGTCGACGTTGTGCGCGACCCCGTGCGGCGAGGCGAGAGGTTCAACTACGACAGCTACACGGCCGTCGTCCCACCCGGCGACCCCCTCCGCGACCAGGTGGCGGCGGCGGGGCTCGACTGGGGGCGTCTTGCGGCCTGCGCCATCTCACACCTGCACGGGGATCACTCGGGTGGGCTGCGGCTCGTGGCCGGCCGCGCACCCCTTCTCATCCAGGCGGCCGAGTGGGAGTTCGCGACGACGGTCGCGGGGCGCCGCGACGTCTACTTCCGCGAGGACTACCTCCGGCCGGAACTCGAGGTCGTGCTGCTCGACGGCGACACCGAGATCGCTCCGGGCCTCACGGCGCTCGACACCAGCGGGCACACGCCCGGGCACCAGTCGTTCCAGATCGAGCTCGCCGACCGGGGCATCGTGCTGGCGTGCGACGCCGCCGACCTGCGCGCCTGCATCGACGAGGTGCGGCCCTGCGGTTTCACGGCGAGACCCGACGATGCGGATGCCGCGGTGGCGGCGATCCGGCGCCTCGCCGAGCTCGACCGACAGGGCTACGAGGTGTGGCCGGGACACGACCCCGAGTGGCCGGCCTGGCGGTCGAACGGCGAGTAGCGCAGCAGCACGGCGTGGCCGGTGCCGAGCACGGGCGCGCGGCCTACTACTATCGAAGCCATGCCCAAGCCCCTCGTGTCGATCATCATGGGCTCCGACTCCGACTGGCCCGTCATGGGCGAGGCCGCCGCTGTGCTCGGTGAGTTCGGTGTCGAGCATGAGGTCGAGGTCGTCTCGGCGCACCGCACCCCCGACAAGATGGTCTCCTTCGGTCGTGGGGCGGCGAGCCGCGGCATCCGTGTCATCATCGCGGGCGCGGGCGGCGCCGCCCACCTGCCCGGCATGGTCGCCTCCGTCACGACGTTGCCCGTCATCGGCGTGCCCGTGCCGCTCGCGCGGCTCGACGGGCTCGACTCCCTCCTCTCGATCGTGCAGATGCCCGCCGGCATCCCCGTCGCGACCGTCTCGATCGGCGGTGCCAAGAACGCCGGCCTGCTGGCCCTGCGGATGCTCGGCGCGACAGATCCGGCGATCGCCGACGCCCTCGCCCGCTACTCGCGCGAGCTCGAGTCCCTCGTCGAGGAGAAGAACGCTGCCCTCAAGGCGCGCATCTAGGTTCCCTCCGTGATCTCGTCGACGCCGACCGTGCGCCACCCCGACACGGGGTCGCGCGAGGTCATGACGGTGCGCGGGTGGTGGCTCGTGGGCCTCAACCTGCTGATCCCGGGCTCGGCGCAGCTGCTTGCGGGCAACAGGCGGCTCGGCCGATTCGGCGTCTCGGCGACCTTCGTGCTGTGGGCGCTCGCGATCATCGTGCTCACGGTGTATCTCATCGATAGTGGCATTCTGCTCGCGCTTGGCACGAACACGATCGCTCTCACAGTTGCCCAGGTGTTCCTCACGGCTTACGCAGTGCTGTGGCTCGTGCTCACCCTCGATGCGCTGCGGCTCGTCCGACTCGTGAAGGCGTCCCCCTCCGCACGGCCTTTCATCGCGGGGTTCGCGGTCGTCGCCCTCGTTGCGACCGCCGGCAGCGCCGCCTACGGTGCCTACGTCACGGGCGTCGCCCGGGATGCGATCGCCTCCGTCTTCCAGAGCGGCGACTTCCAGGAGCCCGTCGACGGCCGCTACAACATCATGCTGCTGGGAGGCGACGCGGGCGCCGACCGACTGGGGCTGCGACCCGACAGCATCTCGGTCGTGAGCGTCGACGCTGAGACGGGATCGACCACCATCATCGGCATCCCCCGCAACTTCGAGCGCGCGACGTTCTCGGAGGGTTCGCCCATGTTCCAGGTCTACCCGAACGGCTACGACTGCGGCGACGAGTGCCTCATCAGCTACCTCTACACGGTGGGCGAGGAGCACGCGGAACTGTATCCGGATGCCGCGGAGAACGGCAGCAACGCCGGCATCGAGGCCATGCGAGATGCCGTCGAGGGTGTGACGGGCCTCACGATTCAGTACTACGTATTGATCGACATGGAGGGCTTCGCCCAACTGATTGACGCCCTCGGGGGAGTCGAGGTGGAGATCCCGGAGCGGCTCGCCTACGGACCCGTGACCTCCTCCGTACCGCTCGGCTACTTCGAGCCGGGCGTGCAGCGACTCGACGGCTACCACGCCCTCTGGTACGCCCGTTCGCGTTTCGGGAGCGGCGACATCGACCGCATGGAGCGGCAGCGTCAGGTGCAGCAGGCGATCATCCAGCAGATGGATCCAGGCAACGTGGCGCTCAAGTTCCAGGCGGTCGCGGATGCGGGCGTGCAGGTCGTGAGCACCGACATCCCCGACGTCATGCTCGGCCACTTCATCGATCTGGCCGCCAAGTCGCAGCAGCTCCCGATCAACACGCTCGAGCTCGTCGATCCGCAGGTCGACGTGCTGCACCCCGACTACCCGTCGATCCACGCGCTCGTGCAGTCCTCGCTCCTGAGCCCCGAGTCGACGGAGTAGCGGCGGGCTAGAGCTCTGCGTGCAGTTGCCACACGCCCGCAGCGGAGTCGGCCCAGCTAAAGGCGCGCGCACGGTCGAGGCTTTGCACGCGCATCCGCTCGACCGTGTCGGGGTCGTCGACGATGGAGGCGATCGCCTGCGCGAGGCGGGCCGGATAGCCGGCCTCGTGGGAAAGGGGCACGGTGTATCCGGCTCCCGCCGCCACCTCGACAAGGGCGGGGGCGTCGGAGTGCACGACGGGGGTGCCGAAGCTGAAGGCCTCGACCACGGGCAGCCCGAAGCCGGCGGATGCGCTGGGCAGCACGAAGACGCTGGCCCGGTCGAGCACGACGGAGAGGTCGGCATCGGAGAGTGTTCCGAGTGTGCGCACGCGATCCTCGGCGAGACCCGCCTCGGCGGCGACGCCCGCGACCTCGAGCCCGCCCCACGCGGAGGGGCCCGCGATGAGCAGGGGCAGGTCGACGGAGTCGGGGTGGGCGAGCGACTCGATGAGGGCGCTCAGACGCCGGTGCGGCTCGAGGCTGCCCATCGTGAAGATGTAACGCTCGGGCAGCGCGAGGCGCGCGGCGCGCTCCTCCGCGTCGACGGGCACCTGGAGTTTTGCACTGACGGCGCCGCCGATGACGCGGATGCGGTCACCGAAGTCGAGCAGTTCGCCAAGTTCGGAGGCGACCGCGTGCGAGGGCACGACGACCGCGTCGGCGTGGCGTTGCGCCCGCTTCGCCATCGCCTTGTGGAAGGCGACCGTGCCGGAGCCGAGCGACTCAGGATGCGTCCACGCCAGGACGTCGTGAATGGTCACGACCGTCTGGTTGCCCGGGTCGTTGATGCGGTCGTGCCGCCCGAGGGGAGCCAGCGGGCTGGTCGCGTGCAGCATCCCCTTGGGGCTGCGCCAGGTGCCATCGGGGCCTCGTCCGGGGATGCTCGTCGCGCCAAAGCGCCAGGCGAGGGCGAGTTCACGCCGCGGCAGCGGGAGACGGATGATCTCGGCGAGGCCCGGCAGGAGTGTGGAGAGCTGCTCCATCTCCTCCTCGCCGACTGCGGAGACGATGCCGGCGACGCTGCACTCGGGCGGGGCCTGCGCGATCAGTTCGCGCGTGAGTTCCTCCGTGTAGCGGCCGATCCCGCCGGGCACTGGGGCGACCAGCTGGTCGATGGTCACCCGCAGTTCGGTGCTCATGACCGTCTCGCGACACCCGATTCGAGGGCGTCGGCGATCGCTTCGCGCCAGTCACGCATGGGGGAGAGGCCGGCGCGCGCCCAGGCGTCGTGGCCGAGCACGGAGTAGGAGGGTCGCGCGGCCGGGCGCACGAAGCTCGCGCTGTCGGTCGGTTGCACGCGCTCCGGGTCGAGGCCGCTCAGCCGGAAGATCTCGCGCGCGAAACCGAACCAGCTCACCTGCCCTGCGTTGGTTCCGTGGTAGGCGCCGGCCGGGGCATCCGAGTCGACGAGGGCCACGATCTGACGGGCGAGGTCGAGGGTCCACGTGGGCTGGCCGACCTGGTCGTCGACGACCGTGAGGGTCTCGCGCTCGCTCGCGAGGCGCAGCATGGTCGAGGCGAAGTTGGGGCCGTGCTCGCCGTAGAGCCAGGCGGTGCGCACGATGTAGGTGCCGTCGGGGTGCGCCGAGAGGGCGAGTCGCTCGCCCTCCGCCTTCGTGCGGCCGTAGGCGTTCTTCGGCTCGATGGGGGCGTCTTCGGGGTAGGGGGAGCTCGCGTCGCCCGCGAAGACGTAGTCGGTCGAGACGGTCACGAGGCGCGAGTCGTGCTGGGCCGCGGCTGCCGCGAGGTTGCTGGGGCCGATCGCGTTGACGGCGTGTGCGTCGTCCTCGTGCGTCTCGGCGTCATCGACCTTCGTGTAGGCGGAGGCGTTGATGATCACGTCGTGACCCGCGGATGCTTCGAGCACCGCGTCGAGGTCGGTCACGTCGAGCTCGGCGCGCGTGAGGGCGGTCACATCGCGCCCGGCGAGCACCGTCTGCAGGTCGCGGCCGAGCATGCCGCCCGCTCCCGTGAGGAGAATGCGCGACATCCGAATCACTGACCCTGTGCTCACTGTCCTTGGGCCTTGTAGCGGGCCTCGGTGGCGTCTTTCTGGGGCGCCCACCAGGCCTCGTTGTCGCGGTACCACTCGATGGTGGCGGCGAGGCCGGCCTCGAAGTCCTCGTAGCGGGGCTCCCAGCCGAGTTCGCGCCGCAGGCGGCTCGAGTCGATCGCGTAGCGCAGGTCGTGGCCGGGGCGGTCGTTGACGTGGTCGTAGGCGTCGGCGGGCTGGCCGAGCTGCGTGAGGATCAGCTCGACGACCTCCTTGTTGTTCTTCTCACCCTCGGCGCCGATGAGGTAGGTCTCGCCGATCTGACCGCGGTCGAGGATGGCGAGCACGGCCGAGGAGTGGTCGTTGGCGTGGATCCAGTCGCGCACGTTCTCGCCCGTGCCGTAGAGCTTGGGGCGCTCGCCGCGCAGCACATTGGTGATCTGGCGGGGGATGAACTTCTCGACGTGCTGGAACGGGCCGTAGTTGTTGGAGCAGTTCGAGATGGTGGCCTGCACCCCGAAGGAGCGCACCCAGGCCCGCACGAGCAGGTCGCTGCCCGCCTTGGTGGAGGAGTAGGGGCTCGAGGGGTTGTAGGGGGTCTGCTCGGTGAACTTGGCGGGGTCGTCGAGCTCGAGGTCGCCGTAGACCTCATCCGTTGAGATGTGGTGGAAGCGGGTGCCGTGCTTGCGGGCCGCTTCGAGCAGCGTGTAGGTGCCGACGATGTTGGTGTCGAGGAAGGGGCGCGGGTCGTCGAGCGAGTTGTCGTTGTGGCTCTCGGCCGCGTAGTGCACGACGGCGTCGTGCTTCGGGAAGAGCTCGTCGAGGAGTGCGGCGTCGCAGATGTCGCCCTGCACGAACTCGAAGCGACCCTCGGGCAGCCCCTCGAGGGAGGCGCGGTTGCCCGCATAGGTGAGCTTGTCGAGCACCGTGACGCTGTGGTCGGTCTCATTGAGCACGTGGTGCACGAAGTTGGAGCCGATGAAACCGGCTCCGCCGGTCACGAGGATCTTCATGGGGGGATCATGCCTCCTTGGCGGGTCGCGAAGAGTCTAGCCGCGCTGAATCCTGCGCTTGATGAGAGCCGATCGCACCGCGAGACCGCAGCGCAGGGAGATACGCACGGGCCATAGGAGCGCACCGGAGTACTTCTTGTCGAGGAACCGCCGGGCGCTGACGTGGTGTGCCTCGATCATGGCGGCGGATTCACCTGTCGTCGAGTGGGCGCCCGTGTGGGTGACGACGGCGGCCGGCTCGTAGACGTTGCGGAACCCGTGGCGGCCGAGCCGGTATCCCAGGTCGACATCCTCGAAGTACATGAAGAAGGCGGGGTCGAATCCGCCGACCGCCTCCCAGGCGCTGCGCCGCACGAGCAGGCACGAGCCGGAGAGCCAGCCGGCATCCGAGCGCTCGCTGCCGCTCACGGTGTCGTCGCGGTAGGCGCGCGTCCACGGGTTGCCGTTCCAGAGGTTCGCGAAGAGGGCATGGCCGACGCCTGTCCGCAGCGACGGCACGGCCCGCGCCGAGGGGTAGAGCTCGCCTTCCGCCGTCAGGGTTGCGGGCCCGACGGCGCCGATGCGTGGATCCTCCTCGCCCGTCGCGACAAGGGTGTCGATCGCGCCGGCACTCATGACGAGGTCCGGGTTGCTCACGAGGATCCACTCGACCGAGGGGGCGACGGATGCCACGGCGGCGTTCACTGCGGCACCGTATCCGACGTTCGTGGGGAGGGCGACGTGGCGGGCGCCGTGCGCGGTGACGAGCGCCGCGACATCCTCGTCACTGCCCGCCTTGTTGTCGGCGACGAGGGCTTCGATGGGCTGAGTGCTCGCGGCGCTCAGCGAATCGAGGAAGGCGGGGAGCACGTCGGCGGACCCGTAGCTCACGGTCACGACGGCGATGCGCGCGCCGGGCGGGGGTGAGCTGTTGGTCATGACCGCCCCATCCTAGACCGGCGCGGCGGTGGTCTAGGCTAGATTGTTCGATGGCCTGCCCGGGGCTGTCTGGTGGGGAAGATGAACTATCTGAAGGAAGTGCTCGCGTCGCGCGAGTTGCTCATCAACCTCACGATGCGCGAGGTCAAGGGCAAGTACAAGCGCACGGTGTTCGGCCAGCTGTGGTCGCTCGCGAACCCGCTTGCGCTCATGCTCATCTACACCTTCGTCTTCTCGTTCATCTTCCGCATCCAGCTCGAGCCGGGCGACCCGAGCGGTCTCGATGTCTTCGCAATCTGGCTTCTCTGCGGCCTTCTCCCGTGGATCTTCTTCGCCAACGTGCTCAACTCGGGCATCACCTCGCTCGTCTCGAACGCGGGGCTCATCCAGAAGGTGGCCTTCAGCCGGGTGGTGCTGCCGCTCTCGCAGGTGGCTTCGGCCGCCTACAACTGGCTGTTCGAGATTGCGGTGCTCGTCGTCGTGCTGACGATCCTGGGGGCATTCGTGCTGCCGTGGCTTCCGCTCGTGGTGGTGGCGATGGTGCTCCTGGCGGGCTTCGCGGCCGGCCTCGCGCTCATGCTGTCGATCGCGAACGTCTACTTCCGCGACACCCAGTGGTTCCTCTCGATCATCCTGCAGCTCTGGATGTACCTGAGCCCCGTCATCTATCCCGTCTCCCTGGTGGCGGATGCCTCGGAGGACGCCGGCGGAGTGCTCGGCACACCCGTGACGATCCTCGACCTGTATCACCTCAACCCCATGGTCTACTTCCTCGAGGTGTTCCGGAATCTCCTCTATGACAACCGTTGGCCGGACCCCATGTCGTGGCTCATCTGCCTCGCCTGGGCGCTGGGGGCCCTCCTCGTGGGCTTCTGGGTGTTCCGACGCAACGAGCGCAACCTGGCGGAGGCGCTGTGATCAAGGAGGCGCTGTGAGCGATGTCGCGGTCCGGGTGGACCATGTCAGCAAGAGCTTCCGCATGTACCACGAGCGGAACCAGACCCTGAAGTCGGCCATCATGCGTGGCCGCACCTCCGTGCACGAGGACTTCTGGGCGCTGCAGGATGTGAGTTTCGACGTGCCGGAGGGCTCGACGTTCGGCCTGATCGGCAGCAATGGCTCCGGCAAGTCAACCCTCCTCAAGTGCCTCGCCAAGATCTACTACCCCAACAAGGGCACCATCACGCACTTCGGCAAGCTCGCGGCGATGCTCGAGGTCGGGTCGGGGTTCCACCACGAGCTGTCGGGTCGCGAGAACATCTACCTCAACGGCTCGATCCTGGGGATGTCGCGCAAGGAGATCGACCGCAAGTTCGACGACATCGTCGGCTTCTCGGGCGTTGAGCAGTTCATCGACCAGCCCGTCAAGAACTACTCCTCGGGCATGTATGTGCGCCTCGGTTTCTCGGTCGCGATCAACGTCGACCCGGACATCCTCGTGGTCGATGAGGTGCTCGCGGTGGGTGACGCGGAGTTCCAGAAGAAGTGTTTCGACAAGTTCGCCGAGTTCAAGCGCGTCGGCAAGACGGTCATCCTCGTGAGCCACTCGATGGAGTCGGTGCGCTCGATGTGCGATCACGCCGCGTGGCTCAACAAGGGCACGCTCAAGGCGGTCGGGGAGGCCGCTCCTACCATCGCTGCCTATGAGGCCTCGCTGAATAACGGGTGATGTCGCCCCGCTAGGCTGGTCGGGTGCAGATCCGCGAGCTCTCCATTCCCGATTCCTACGAGATCACACCCAAGCAGTTCGGCGACGACCGTGGCGTATTCCTCGAGTGGTTCCGCTTCGACCGCCTTGAGGAGGCGATCGGCCACCGCTTCGACCTGCGGCAGTCGAATACGTCCGTCTCCAAGAGGGGCGTGGTGCGCGGCATCCATTTTGCGGATGTCCCGCGCGGCCAGGCCAAGTATGTGACGGCCACGCACGGTGCCGTGCTCGACTACGTGATCGACATCCGGGTGGGCTCGCCGACCTTCGGCCAGTGGGACTCGGTGCTGCTCGACGACAAGGACCGGCGGGCGATCTACATCGCGGAGGGCCTCGGGCACTGCTTTGTGGCGTTGACGGATGACGCGACCGTGAGCTACCTCGTGAGCGACGTGTACAACCCCGCCAAGGAGCACGGCATCAACCCGCTCGACCCGGAGGTGGGTCTCGTGTTCCCACCCGAGGCCGGGGAACCTCTTCTCTCCCCGAAGGACACGGATGCCCCGGGCTTGAGCGAGGCGGCGGAGCAGGGTCTGCTGCCCCAGTACGCCGACATCCGTCGCTACTACGACTTTCTCAACCACAAGGACATCTGACGATGCGCGGAATCATCCTCGCCGGCGGCTCCGGCACCAGGCTCTGGCCCATCACCAAGGGCATCTCGAAGCAGCTCATGCCGATCTTCGACAAGCCCATGATCTACTACCCGCTGTCGACGCTCATGATGGCGGGCATCAACGAGATCCTCATCATCACAACGCCCGAGTACAACGCGCAGTTCAAGGCGTTGCTGGGTGATGGCAGCGATCTCGGCATCACGCTCGAGTACGCGGTGCAGCCGGCGCCGGAGGGTCTCGCGCAGGCCTTCATCATCGGTGAGGACTTCATCGGCGATGACAGTGTCGCTCTCGTTCTCGGCGACAACATCTTCCATGGCGCGGGCCTCGGCTCCTCGCTCCGAAACCACGGCGAGATCGAGGGTGGGCTCATCTTCGCATACCACGTCTCAAACCCGACCGCCTATGGCGTGGTCGAGTTCGACGACAACATGACGGCGGTCTCGATCGAGGAGAAGCCGAAGAAGCCGAAGAGTAACTACGCGGTGCCCGGCCTCTACTTCTACGACAACGATGTGGTGGAGATCGCGAAGTCGATCGAGCCGAGCGCTCGCGGCGAGCTCGAGATCTCGACCGTCAACGAGCGCTACCTCGACGCGGGCAAGCTGCAGGTGCAGGTGCTCGACCGCGGCACCGCCTGGCTCGACACGGGAACCTTCGAGTCGATGATGCAGGCCTCCGAGTATGTGCGCGTGATCGAGGACCGCCAAGGCTTCAAGATCGGCTGCATCGAGGAGATCGCCTGGCGTGCAGGCTGGATCGACGACGCACAGCTGCGGACGCTCGCGGAGCCGCTCGTCAAGAGCGGATATGGTCGCTACCTGCTTGACCTGCTCGCCGCCAAAGAATAGGTGACGGCCGAGATGCCACTCGGCTCCCCTCAAATGTAGCTTCCCCCCATCCGAGGGGCGTTTCGACGCGGATGTGCGAAACCGGGAGGCTCTTCGGTTAGCCTGTTGAACGGTGTCGAACGGGCGACACGGTTGGGGTCGAGGTCATGCAGAAGTCTGTTCGGGGTCTGGGGATGCGATTCGTCGCGGTGGTAATGGCGACGCTGCTTCTCGCCACAGGGTTCGCCGTGGCATCCGATGTGACGACCACCGCCCCTGCCGAGGCGGCTGACGCTTCACTGTTCACCCCCGGCTACATCATCAGCGACGACAATTTCTATAACGGCGCGGCTATGACCGAGGCTGAGATTCAGAACTTCCTTAACGCGATGGCACCCGGCGCGTGTGGCGCTAACGGCTGTATTAAGGAGTATCGGCAGGATACGGTCAGCAAGCCGCAGTACTACTCAGACACCGCGGGTTCAGTGCAATGCACCGCCTACACGGGCGCGGCTAACGAGTCTGCCGCCCGCATCATCTTCAAGGTGCAGCGCGCCTGCGGCATCAGTGCCAAGGTCATCCTCGTGACGCTTCAGAAGGAACGCGGGTTGGTGACGAAGACGAATCCGATTCCTGCTGACTTCACCGTCGCGATGGGAATGGGCTGTCCCGACACTGCAGCGTGCGACACGAATTACTACGGATTCCACAACCAGGTGTGGTCGGCGGCCCGCCAGTTCAAGGCATATCGAGCGGCCCCGACCTACTTCAAGCACCGTGCTGGCGCGACTGTTGATCTCCTATTCCACCCTTCAGCGTCGTGTGGATCGTCGCGCGTGCACATCGCCAACGCTGCAACAGCAGGCCTGTACAACTACACCCCCTATCAGCCGAACGCCGCGGCGCTCGCCAACCTGTATGGCACCGGCGATAGCTGCTCCTCTTACGGCAACCGCAACTTCTTCCGCACCTACACCGATTGGTTCGGAAACCCGAAGACTCCCGCTGCCCCTGTGGGAAACATCGACTCTGTCGCTGCCGCGGGTGCCGAAGCCATTCGCGTGCGCGGGTGGACCTTCACCGGTGGCAAGACGGATCCGATTTCGATCCACGTCTACGTCGACGGAAAGTTCGCGACGAGCGCTGCCGCGAACGTCGCCCGAAGTGATGTCGCTGCTGCCTACCCGTTCCAGGGCCCCAACCACGGGTATGACCACACTTTCGCGGCATCGTACGGCAGCCACAAAGTCTGCGTCTACGGCCTGGATTCATTGTCCGGGGGTAATGCATTGCTCGGCTGTCGCACCGTCACGGTCAAGGCAGCGGAGCCGGCTGCGACAGAGTCGGCAGCCGTGTATCGCTTCTGGAGCGACACCTATAACGGCCACTTCTACACCCGTAGCGTGAACGAGCGAAACAAGCTCATCACTCAGTACCCGGATGCGGTGTGGCGCTATGAGGCCGTTTCCTTCGGGGCCTACGGCAGTCAGGTGGAGGGCACCGTTCCCGTTTACCGCTTCTGGAGTGCCACCTACAACGGGCACTTCTACACGACAAGCGCGGCCGAGCGCGACAAGGTGATCGCAGACTACCCGGACCACATCTGGCAGTACGAGAGCATCGCGTTCTACGTCTACCCCAATACCGCAGTGTCGTCGGATCTGAAGCCGATGGAGCGCTTCTGGAGCCCCACCTACCTCCACCACTTCTACACCGCGAGCGCGGCCGAGGCGGAGAAGGTGAAGACGACCTATCCCGCGTCGATTTGGACGTACGAGAACACGGCATTCAAGGTGCCAGCGGCGACGCCCGCGGCCGCGCCCCTGCCGTAGAGCGTCTAGCGGCGGAGGAGGCGCCGGATCGGCGACGCTGCCGACGCGAGCCCGCGTGCGAGACGGTATGAGGCGCTGCCCCTGATGTTCTCCAAGTGGAGTGCAGCTTCCGCGCTGACTCCACGAGCACCTTGCCACAGGAGTGCGATTTCTCGAATCTGAGTGTCGCGCCGCTCCAGAGCGGAAGTGTCGACGGGTGCGGATGCGGCATCCGATGCGGCCTGCCACAGTTCGGCGGCAGTGAACCCTGGTGAGAGGATGCGCTCCGAGTGGGCAGCGGTGAGCCTCGAGAGCTGCCGCATGTACGGTGCATCGGCGCGCTTCTGCCAGTAGCGATGGGGAGTTTCCGGTGCCTCTGGCGTCACCCAGTGGAGGCAGTGCCGGTTGAGCGCGATGAGCTGTTCGGGATCTCGGACCGGTGCGACCGTGACGCCCACGTGGAAGAGCTCGTCGATCTCGTCACTGACCACGACCCGGCGGTCGCACTGCGAGAAGCTCTGCACGTCACTCCTGGCAGCGACAGCGAGCGAGATCTCGCAGACGCGGGCGAGGGCATCCGGCAGTTGCTTCAGCAGGTCGGTGATGCGTGCTGTCGCCTCGGTCGGCGAGACTTCAGAGTTCCTCGTATCGAGGAGGATCTTGACCGGGGCAGCGTCCGAATACGGGAAGAGCAGGTCGGCGAAGCGGTCGAGGGCGACGTAGTCGTTGTGAATGAACGATACGACGCTCGACAGGTAGTACGGGTAGCGCGCGTGAAGGATGGCCGAGTTTCGCGCCTCCAGACTTGCGCGCTGCTCGCTGCCGAAGCTCGTACTACCCACATGGAAGACGAATGACCTGTTGGCGATGACGGACGAGTAGCCCGCCCCATTGATGCGGAGGCAGAAGTCGTTCTCTTCGTTGTAGCCCTTGCCGAAGATCTCGTCGAAGAGCCCGAAGCGGTCGATGATGGAGCGGCGGATGAGAAAGCAGAAGCCCACCGCGACGGGTGCCGTGTAAAAGCGGGGGAGCTCCGCGTTGACTGCGGTGAAGATCTCGTGTGCTCGCGCTGCATCGCGCTCTCCGTGATGGCTGCGATGGAACGGAATGGATGCGATCGTCGCGTCGTTGCTGCGCGGACAGGCGACGCCGTGCTCGTCTGACAGAAGAAGTACTTCGCGAAGCTCATCGAGCGCGCCGGGCGTGACCCTTGTGTCGCTATTGAGCAGGAGTAGGTCATTGCCGCTTGTGTCCAGCTCGAAGGCGGCGCGGTTGCAGGTACCGACGAAGCCGAGGTTGTGCGGGTTGCGTTCGTATCGGAAGTTTTCGCGGCCGTAGACGAGCCCCCGGAGCCCCGCCTCGATGGCGTCGGCCTCCGGACCGCAGTCGTTCACCAGGAGAACGTCGAAGACGGCTGGATCGGCGTGGTCGATGAGGGATCGCACGCAGTCTCTCAGTGAGGGCCAGTGGCCATACACGGGCACGACGATGGTGACGCGGTGTGATGCCCCGGGGGCAGCTGGAGAGTCGCTCACGCGGCGCGGTCCTTCGGCTAGACGATGTTCACGAGCCTACCGGCGGCAGGGGCGGGGAACTGTTTCTGTCTAGTCTTAGGGGGTGAGAGTCCTCGTCTTTTCGCACAGTTCCGCAGTGGACAACCTTGGGGGTGCCGAGCGGTCTCTCGTCGATTTCCTCGACCAGTGGCGAGCAGCGGTGCCCGGCCTGGAGCTTTTCGTGATCTCTCGCGCGCCGGAGGGGCACCTGCAACGGGAGCTGGATCGCCGCGGCATACCCTGGATGAATCTCGCGTTTCATTCGCTCGTGAGACACCGGCGGGCAACGACGCCCGCTGAGATCTACAGTTCGGCGAGGGACGATTTCGCGGCGGTGCGGGCGATCGAGAGATTCATCACCGAGTTCGGTGCCGAGCTTGTCGTCACTAACACGATCGTCGCGCCGTGGGCGGCCCTCGCTGCGAAGCTGGTGGGAGTTCCGCACGTGTGGTTTGCTCGCGAGTTCGGAGACGGACACGAGTTTCAGATCCCCCGGGACGATGTCTTCTCGGATATCGGCCTCCTCTCCGACCTGGTCGTGACGAACTCGCGTACCCTGCGTGAGTTCCTGAGCGAGTGGATCGACCCCGCCAAGATCGCGGTCCTGTATCCACGGCTCGAGGCAACTACACCGGGCGGAGAATCGAATGCTGCGGGCTGGCCATTCGCGTCGACTGATCCGGATGCGCTTCGGCTGGTGTGTGTGGGGCGAATTGCGGAGTCAAAGGGGCAAGCGCGCCTCGTCCGGGCTGCTGCTCAACTGAAACGGGAGGGCGTCGCCGTGGAGGTAGCCCTTGTCGGCTCGGCCACGGACGAGGACCGCCGACGAATCGAGGAACTCATCGGCGAACTTGCTGTGGACGATCGTGTCGCACTCACGGGAGAGTCGTCGAACCCGTCGGCATACGTCACGGCAGCCGATGCCGGTGTGGTCGTCTCCGACAGCGAAGGGTTCGGGCGCGTGACGGTCGAATACATGGCGGCAGACCGCCCTGTCGTGGGTGCGGCGACGGGCGCGACGGTGGAGCTGGTCGAGCACGGCGTCACAGGTTTGTTGTTCGAACCCGGGGATGTCGCATCCCTAGCCGAAGCTATCCGCAGCTATGCCCTCGACCGTGCAAAAGTGAGCCGGCACGGTGCCGCAGCGGGGCGAGCGTTGCGTGAGGATATCGTCGCCCGGCACACGCTGGCAGACCTGCTGCCGCGGCTCACGTCCGTCGTGAAGGACGGTTCGGCGCCGCTTACCACCCTCCCGAAGGTCTTTGCCTCGTGGATGACTCTTCCCGCAACCACGTTCGACCTGCTCGTCTCCTCGGGGTCTATGGTCGATCCGCGCACGTCCCGCACATGGCGGATCGGTGACCTCGCGCTCGCGGCGCCACGTAAGGCGGCGGCTCTCCTACGTAGGGCGGGGGTGCGAGCGTGAAGGTCATGCTCGTGTCCCACAGTTCCGCCGTCGACAACTTCGGCGGGGGAGAGCTGACCCTGCTCCACCTCATCGACCAGTGGCGTGCCCTGCGCCCCGACACCGAGTTCTTCGTCGTAGCCCGCACTCCCGAGGGGCTCATGCAACCAGAGTTCGAGAAGCGCGGCCTTGAGCACCGCTCGCTCGACTTCGACTCCTGGGTGCTGCCACTCGTGCGCGAACGGCCGATCGATGTGATCCTGACGGCGCGGATGGACTCGTGGGCGGTCACTCAGATCGCCGAGTGGATCCGTGAATTCGAGCCCGACCTCGTGGTCACCAACACGATCGTGTCCCCGTGGGCGGCTCTCGCTGCTCGCCTGGTCGGTGTGCCCCACGCGTGGCTCGTGCACGAGTACGGCGATCTCGACCACGGCCTCGGGTTCCGCACCGGTCGGGCCGAGACTTTTCAGGACATCGACATTCTCTCGGATCTTGTGGTCGCGAACTCGGAGGCGGTGCGCGACCACATCGCGCAGTGGATCGCGCCCGAGAAGCTCACGATCGCCTACCCCGCTATCGACCTTCCCCGTGCCCGCGAGCTTGCGGCCGAGGCATCCGCGCCCCCGAGTGCCGCGTCAGACGCCCTGCGCACCGTGATGGTGGGCCGTCTCTATCCGAGCAAGGGGCAGTGGCGCCTGCTGCGTGCCATGGCTCTGCTGAAGGACGAGGGGGTGCGGGTCGCCACGACGCTCGTGGGGAGAGCCGATGCTGAGGACGCGGCGGAGACGGCGGCGCTCATCGAGGAGCTCGGGATTGGTGAGCAGGTGACTCTTGTCGATGAGACCCGCAACCCCTTCGCCTATGTTGCGGCCGCGGATGTCGCGGTCATGGCCTCCACGTGCGAAGCGTTCGGGCGCGTCACGGTCGAGTACCTCGCCCTCGGCAAGCCGGTCGTCGCCGCCCGCTCGGGTGCCAATCCTGAACTCGTCAGCGACGGCGAGACGGGATGGCTCTTCGATACGGACGACATCGCCGACCTCGCTCGAGTGCTGCGAGCCGCGGCGGAGGACCGGGAGGAGGTCTCTCGTCGCGGCGAGGCAGCCGCTCGCTCGGTCGACGAGCGGCTGGCGCATGCCTACCCTGTCGAGGATCTGGTTGTACGCCTTGAGCAGGCTGCGGGGGCCGGTCCGACACCCATGCCGCGCCTGCCGCACATCATGCGCGAGTGGCTCGAGTTCCCGCCCGTGGTTGAGCGATACATGCGTGAGATGAACGACATCCGTGTTGCAGCGCATGGCTCGACGACCTGGCGGGTGGGGCGTCTGTTGACCGCCCCGCTGCGGGTGGCGTCGCGAACGCTGAAACGGCGGTGATCTGCTTCACGGGAGAGAGGCTGCCTGTCGCCTAAGCTTCATGGGTGGTCGATTTTGTCAGCACCGAAACGAGGCGATAGGTGACCTCGGACTCCTCCCTTCAGCACGGTGTCTCCTTCAGTTGGCCCGCGGCCGTGATCGTCGCGATCGCCTTCATCGTGCTTACCCCGCCCGCGTTGCTTGCCGGTACCTACTCGATCTTCGAAGCCTCGCTCGCGATTCTCGCGCTGGCCTTTGCAGCAACACTGTGGCGACTACCTGCGCTGCGGATGATACCGGTGCCCACGGTGTTGCTGGTTCTCCTGGCGCTCATGCTCGCCTCCACCCTGTGGAGCTCGGCATCGTTGTACACCCTTCGCGACGCGCTCGCCTATCTCGCGCTGGCGGCGGCGGCGTGGGCGCTCGTGCGTCTCGGTGGAGTTCAGTCGCTCCTTGTAGGGATTGTCGGGGCTGGCGTGCTGATTGCGCTCGCTTCCCTCGCGCTTTGGGCAATCGCCCCGGACGTCGCTACGCCGCAGTACTACGACTACCTCAACGGCATCTACGCCAACCGTAACCAACTGGGGTTCTCGATGCTTCAGGTGCTCCCCGCGGTAATAGCGCTAGACCTACGGCTTCGTTTGAGCGCACTAATCCGTCTTGTCCTCATAGCGTTGGTCGTCGGTGTGATCGTGGTCAGCGAATCGCGAACGAGCCTCGTGGCAGCCGTGATCGTGCTCGTCGCCTGGGCAGTCCTCTGGCTGGTAAGGAGGTCAGTTCGCATGGCCGTTGGCGCCGCTGTGCTTGCCGTGGGCGGCGTTGTATTGACGGCGCTGAACTGGAGCACGTTCCTGGATGTCCTTGGGAAGAACTCGTCCCTGTCGGGCCGCAGCGACGTGTGGCACGGGATCCTGAACCTCATTGCTGAGAACCCTCTAACCGGTTTTGGCTTTCTGCGGGAGTGGCCAGGGGGATCTGCGCAGGCTACCGCAGTAGCAGAAGCCTCTGACGGTGCGCAGATGATCCATGCACACAACGAGATTCTCAGTTGGCTCTCGGCCCTGGGCGTTATCGGTTTGGTTCCGGTCGTTTTCCTTTACCTCTTCGTTTACACGGTTGCGTGGGTCTCCTACCGTCGGGCTACGGCCCCGCAAGCCATATGGGCCTTGCTTACGATGCTGGCGCTCCACATCAACGGTCTAACTTCAACTAGTGAGACTAAGCCGCAGGGTTGGCTGATGTTCATGCTTCTCGTGTTCGTTGCAGCAGCCTCTGCGGCTGCCATTGGGCTGAGGCTGCCGAGATGGCTGCATATCCGGTCGGTTCCCCCGGCGAGTGACCATCGCTCGACCGCAGTTTCATTCGCCGCGATGGCCAAGAGCAGAGATGAGTGATCAGATGGTGGCTGCAATCAAAGTCGTAGTGGTCGGGCAGGGCTATGTCGGTTTGCCTGTAGCCATGCGCGCCGTCGCTCAAGGCTTCAATGTCGTGGGCTTGGATCTCGACAAGTCACGTGTCATGCGCTTGGCAGGAGGAGACTCCTACATCGATGACATATCGGATGAGGAGCTGCAAGCGGCGCTCGATTCAACGCGCTACTTGCCGTCGTCTGATTATGCTGACGCTGCCGACTTCGACGTCGCGGTCATCACAGTTCCGACGCCACTGCGCGAAAGCCTTCCGGACCTGAGCTTCATCGAAGGATCAGCCAAGTCTTTGGCACCGCATATGCGTCGCCATTCGACAGTGATCCTTGAGTCCACCACGTATCCAGGTACGACCGAGGAGCTGCTCGTTCCGGCGCTGGAGAAGGGATCAGGACTGCGGGCTGGCATCGATTTTCATGTCGGCTATAGCCCGGAACGTATCGACCCCGGAAATAAGACCTGGGGTTTCGTCGAGACGCCGAAGGTCGTGTCTGGCATCGACGGGGCATCACTCGAGAAGGTGAATTCCTTCTACAGTCAGTTGGTGCGGACTACGGTGCCGGTCAGTTCTCCGAAAGAAGCCGAGCTCACCAAGCTTCTCGAAAACACTTTTCGTCACGTAAACATTGCACTTGTCAACGAGCTCGCCATTTTTGCTCACCAGTTGGGGGTGAATGTGTGGGAGGCAATTGAGGCTGCCAGCACGAAGCCCTTCGGGTTCATGAAGTTCACGCCAGGACCGGGCGTTGGGGGGCATTGTTTGCCGGTGGACCCTAGTTACCTTTCGTGGCAGGTTCGCCGGAAGTTGGGGCAGAACTTCCGCTTCGTCGAGCTCGCCAACGACATCAATGATCACATGCCGGACTATGTGGTTCAGCGTCTCATGTCCCTGCTGAACGCCAAGAGTAAGGCTATCCGCGGCAGTCGTATCGGCTTACTGGGCCTGGCCTACAAGAGGAACACCGGAGACATCCGGGAGTCTCCGTCGCTGCGAATCATCGAAGTCCTTCGTGATTATGGGGCCGAGGTGTATGCCGTCGATTCTCATGTAGGTGAGTCACATTGGCCGGACGGTGTGGTGCGAGCCCAATCTCAGGCTGAACTTCTTGACGGTGCCGATGCTGTCGTAGTCGTCACAGATCACGATGAGTTTGATTTCGCTTCGCTCGGTGAGGGCGAAGTTCCAGTGCTCGATACGAGGAACCGCGTCAGAGGCTCAAGAGCGGAGGCTCTTTAGAGCGTCGTGGCGCCGATCGCGACGTAAGTCGCCCCCCGCCATTTTTTCGGATCGAGCGCCCGTCGTCCGTCAAGGATTACCTGAAGACCGGGGACCTTTGACTCGTCCCAGTCCCTGTACTCAGCGTGGTCAGCCTGCACGATTACAGCGTCGGCTTCGACGCCCTCAGCCCGCGGTGTGAAGCCGAGGCTTTCCAACTCCTCGTCGCTGTAGAGGGGATCGTGCACACTCACCTGGGCGCCGAACTCTTCGAGTTCGGAGACAGTTGAGAAGATCCCGGAGAAGGCTGTCTCTTTGACGCCTCCGCGATACGCGGCTCCGAGCACAGCGATGCGCTTGCCATCCAGGCCTCCGAGATGAGCTTGCAGCATCCGTACGGCGTAGCCGGGCATGCCCGCGTTGCGTTCGCGCGCGGCGCGAACGATGGTGGCGTCCGGGTCGTTCCAGAGATAGAGCCTTGGGTAGACCGGGATGCAGTGACCGCCGACGGCGATGCCGGGCCGGTGGATGTGGCTGTAGGGCTGGGAGTTGCAGGCTTCGATCACCTTGTAGATGTCGATTCCGGTCTTGTCGGCGTAGCGCGCGAACTCGTTCGCCAGGCCGATGTTGACGTCACGGTAGGTCGTCTCGGCGAGCTTTGCCATCTCGGCGGCCTCGGCGGTGCCGAGATCCCACACTCCGTTCGCCCGCGGCAGGTCGTCGCGGGCGTCGAACTGCAGCACGGCTTCGTAGAAGTCGCGCGCCAGCTTTGCTCCAGTCTCGCTCAGGCCGCCGACGAGCTTGGGGTACTTGCGGAGGTCCTCGAATACACGTCCCGTGAGCACGCGCTCGGGGGAGAACACGAGGTGGAAGTCCTCGCCCTCAACGAGGCCGCTCCCGGCCTCGAGCATCGGCTTCCAGCGCGTGCGCGTGGTGCCGACCGGCAGGGTCGTCTCATATGAGACGAGGGTGCCGGGGGTAAGGTGCGGCGCGAGAGCCTCTGTTGCCGAATCCATCCAGCCGAAATCGGGTCGGGCCTCATCGTCCACGAAGAGCGGGACGACAATGACGATCACGTCGGCACCGGGGATAGCTTTCGCGTAGTCGGTCGTTGCACTAATCCTGCCCGCGGCGGTGCACTCGGCCAGTTTCTCCTGGAGGTGTGCCTCTCCGGGGAAGGGCTCCACCCCGCGATTGACGCTCTCTACGACCGCCTCGTTCACGTCCAGCCCAACGACGGTCTGGCCCGCGCTCGCGAACTGTACGGCGAGGGGCAGGCCGATCTTGCCAAGCCCGATGACGACTACATTCACTGGTGATGTCCTTTTGGTGTCGATGCGTCAGAAGGGGGTCTGATTCAGAGAGTGATGGCGCTGCCCGTCCGCGAGGACTCGATGGCCGACTCTGCCACTCGGAGCGTGGCAAGACCCTCGCGTAGCGTGACGATTTCTGAGCGCGTGCCGAGGATCGCATCGCGGAACGCTTCGTGCTCCACACGAAGAGGCTCGCGCTTGGTGAGTGCGAATCGGGTCATGCTGCCCTCCGAGACCCCGCGGAATGCCGCGACCGACTCCCAGTCGGTCGCAGTGGTGCCGTTCTCGAAGTAGGTGAGATCGGCGGAGATCGTGTCGGCGACGAAGGAACCGTTCTCGCCGGTGACGATCGTCAGGCGCTCCTTCAGGGGGGACAGCCAGTTCACGAGGTGGCTTGTGATGATCTGGTTGTGCAGCCGACCGGTGGCCACGACAAGGTCCTCGTGAGGGCGGCCACTCTTGAGCGCCGTCTGCGCATAAATCGTGGCGTAGTGGCTCTGGGCGAGCCAGGCGGTCGCGTCGAAGTCGTGCGTGCCCAGGTCCTTGATCACACCGACATCCGCGATGCGAGCGGGGAAGGGGCCCTGCCGGCGGGTGGCGATCTGGTGCACCTCGCCGAGGTCGCCGTTCTCGATGCGGCTTCTGAGACTCTGCAACGCGGGGTTGTACCGCTCGATGTGACCGACAGCGCCGACGAGTCCCTTCGCTTCGAAGGCATCGACGAGGCGGTTGCCCCCTGCGGAGTCGGCGGCGATGGGCTTCTCGATGAGTGTATGCACGCCGGCCTCGGCGAGCCGCAGTCCAACCTCCTCGTGGAAGGCTGTCGGCACTGCTACGACTGCCATGTCGATGCCGAGATCGATGAGTTCCTCCACGTTGCGCACAACGGGCGCCCCGCCAGTGACACCGTGGAGGTCGCCTGCCTCATCCGCAGCCGCGACGAAGGTGACGCCGGGGATCTCGCGGAGCACTCGGGCGTGGTGGCGCCCCATCATGCCGAGGCCGATGAGGCCTGCACGCAGGTCCATCACGCACCGGCCTTCGCGAGCGCATTGACGGCATCGACGATTCGCTCGAGGTCTCCCGCAGAAAGGGAGGGGTGCACGGGCAGCGAGATGACCTCACGAGAGGCCGCTTCAGTGACCGGCAGTTCTTCGCTGCGCTGAAACGATGGCAGGCGATGGTTGGGAATCGGATAGTAGACGCCGCTGCCAATCTGGTACTCCTCGCGAAGGGCAGTGACGAAGCCGTCGCGGTCGTCGCTCACGCGGATCGTGTACTGGTGGTATACGTGCTCGGCACCGTTCGCGACCGCAGGCGTCGCGACTCCGCGGAGGTTCTCGGTAAGAAACGCAGCGTTCCGTTGGCGCTGCTCTGTCCACCCGTTCACCTTGGTGAGCTGCACGCGACCGATCGCGGCGTGGATGTTGGTCATGCGGGCATTGAAACCGACAAGCTCGTTCTCGTACTGACGCTTCATTCCCTGGTTGCGTAGCAGGCGCAGGCGGCGTTCGATCTCGGCGTCGCCCGTACTCACCATCCCGCCCTCACCCGAGGTCATGTTTTTGGTCGGATAGAGGCTGAACATGGCGAAGTCGCCGAAGGTGCCGACTCGCTTGCCATCGAGGCTCGCGCCGTGGGCTTGTGCAGCATCCTCGAAGAGTTTGAGTCCCTTCTCGTCGGCAAGGGCGCCCAGTGCTTCCATGTCGGCCGGATGCCCGTAGAGGTGCACAGGCATGATGGCGGCGGTGCGGTCCGTGACGACGGCACGCACTGCATCCGCGTCGAGGCAGTAGTGCTCGGCCTCGATGTCCGCGAAGACGGGAGTTGCGCCGGTGAGAGCTACCGAGTTTGCCGTCGCCGCGAAGGTGAAGGACGGCACAACGACCTCGTCGCCGGGGCCGATGCCAGCCGCGAGCAGGCCGAGGTGCAGGCCCGAGGTGCCTGAGTTGACGGCAACTGCAGCACGGCCGTCAAGCAGCACCTCAGAGAACTCGCTCTCGAATGCCGCTACCTCTGTGCCCTGGGCGAGCTGGCCGGTTGCAAGGATCGCGTCCACGGCACGTCGTTCGTCGTCGCCGATGATGGGCTTCGCTGCTGGGATGAATTCGTTCACGCGGGCTGCTCCGTCAGGGTCTCGTCGTTCTCGATGTAGCGTTCGCCGGTCGCTGGGCATACCCAGCCCTCCGCGTCCTCAATGAGGGGGTGGCCAGCCTTGCCGACCCATCCGATGCGCCTTGCCGGCACGCCCGCCATAAGGGCGTAGTCGGGCACGTCTCTGGTGACCACGGCACCCGCCGCGATGGTGGCCCACCGTCCAATGGTGACGGGGGCAACACACACCGTCCGTGCGCCAATGGATGCTCCGTCGCGGATTGTCACCCCCACCGGTTCCCAGTCGTGCGCCGACTTGAGGGTGCCGTCGGGATTGACCGCTCTGGGGTAGGTGTCGTTCGTGAGCACGACTGCCGGGCCGATGAAGACACCGTTGCCGAGGACCGCCGGCTCGTAGACGAGGGCGTCGTTCTGGACTTTACAGTTGTCGCCGAGGACGACGCCAGCGCCTATGTACGCGCCGCGGCCGACGATGCAGTTGGCGCCGATCGACGCGTCCTCACGAACCTGCGCGAGGTCCCAGATCTTTGTGCCGTCTCCGACGGCGGCGGCGTCGGCGACCTGCGCGGACGAAGCGATGTTCTTCACGTGATCTGATCTCCCATGTCCCACGGTCCCGCTCGGAAGTCTACCGACGTACCGCTTGTGTCCTGCTCGGCGTCGCGCCGTCATTGGCGGCCTTAGCATCGGTGTGTGACCTCTGCTGATCTTGCGCTCGCCGATGCGAGAGCGAAAGCTACCCCGCAGCGCAGAGACATCCAAGGACTTCGGGCGATCGCCGTGGCGGCGGTAGTGGTGAATCATGCTGTGCCCGATGCTCTCCCGGGAGGTTATGTAGGGGTCGATGTCTTTTTTGTGATCTCCGGCTTTCTCATCACTTCATTGATTGTGCGCGAGTTGGCGGGTGGAGAGGGCTTCGACTTCTCACGCTTCTACGTGCGGCGGATCCGTCGCATTCTGCCGGCATCTCTGGTCGTTGCAGTAGTGACGTTTGTCGTGTGCCTCATCTGGCTGCCGCCTACGTTGATTCCTGGAGTGGGCACTGATCTCGTCGCGACGGTGTTCTACGTGCCCAACATCGCCTTTGCGATTGAGGGGACCGATTACCTCGCAGGCACCGAGCCCTCGCCTTTTCAGCACTACTGGTCACTCGGGATCGAAGAGCAGTTTTATCTGCTGTGGCCTCTCCTGCTCGTCGTGGCTTGGCGCGCATGGGCACAGCGCAGCAGCGGGCTGTTGGCAGTCACGGTAGCCGTGTGTGCGGCGTCCTTCGCTTGGTGCCAGTACGTGACGTATACGTCGCCCGTTTGGGCTTTCTTCTCGCTCCCAACAAGAGCATGGGAACTTGCGCTCGGCGGAGTGGCGGCGCTTCTCGCTCCTCGGGTTCACACGCTATGTTCGCCCGCTGTTGCGGCCGTTCTCTCGTGGCTCGGCCTAGCCGCGATTGTCACGTCCGCCGTTGTCCTTCCCGGGGCGGCTCCCTTTCCTGGGTGGCTTGCTGCCATCCCTGCGGCTGGCGCAGTTGCGCTCATTCTGGGAGGAGGAAGGGAAGTTCTGTGGGGGCCCGAGATCGTGCTCGGGCGTCGTCCGCTGCAGTTCGTCGGTGAGATCTCCTACTCGCTGTATCTAGTTCATTGGCCTCTTTTGATCGTCCCCATCACTGTTATCGGTGCGAGCTCTGAAGTGCCAGCGTGGATTGGGGTCGTTCTGGGCCTCGCGGCCCTCCCCATCGCATGGCTCCTCTACCGCTGGGTCGAACAACCATTCCGTCACGCGCCAGGAGTTGTGAACTTGCGGCCCCGCGTGGTGATCGGCGGCGCCGGGGTCGCATCACTTCTCGCGGCGATTCTCGCCGCTACATCGCTCCCCGTGGCGGATGCGCGACTCGCGGCGAATGGCGAGGTTGCGGATGTAGCCAGTCATGAGCTTGGACTCGTCGTTCCGCCTGAGTTCTCCACCATTGTTCCTTCAAATCTGACCCCAGCTCTGACGGAGGCGAGTACTGACATCCCCTCTATATATCGTGATGGGTGCCATCTCGACTGGACGGCGACGGAACCTATTGGGTGTTCCTTCGGGGATGTGACCTCGGGAGTTCGGGTCGCTCTCTTCGGAGACTCGCACGCAGCGCAGTGGTTCCCCGCCGTGTCGGAGCTCGCGGAGAGGCACGGGTTCCAGGTCGATTCCTACACGAAGTCATCATGCCCTTCGGCAGTCGTTGACGTCGTGTTGGATGCGTTGCCCTATGACGAATGCTCGACCTGGAGGAGTGCGGTCCTTGAGCGTCTGGTCGCAGACCCGGTCGACCTCGTCATTGTCTCTAATGCCTCCAACGGAGCCGAAGCGGAGCTTGACGAGTGGCTGGAGGGACTACAACAGACGGTCGAGCGTGTATCAGCTGTCTCCCCAGTAGTTGTGATCGCTGATACCCCCTATCTCCCGCTGGTGCCGCCCACCTGTCTGGCTGCGAACATGGACGACACAGCGGCATGCACGGTTTCGCCCGAAAGGGCCATTCGTGGGAAGTGGGCAGGGGCACTCGCAGCCACCGCCACGGCTGCGGGGGCAAAGGTCATCGACCTGAACGACCATCTTTGTGACGACGATGAGTGTGGTCCGATCATCGGAGCGCGTCTTGTATACCGCGACGCGCATCACCTGACCGCGTCATTCGCCCGGGACCTGGCCAGTGTGTTGTGGGACGAGATCTCCGTGGTTGCGCCGCTCCGCGAGGGCCACTGAGTTGATTGCGTTCGCCTCGAGGTTCCCACCAGTTCCCTCGCGGCGCGAGCATCAACAGTAGGAACAGGGCTACAAGTCCATGAGTGAACATGGCCGTGAGGATCGATGAACTGGAAAGCACGATCGTCGGCATCACGACGATCAACGCGACCGGCAGGCGAGGGAGCCCTTCCGCCGCGCGGTCGAGAAACCAAAGGTATACGAGGAGCACGCCCCCAGCGCCGATCATGCCCACCCAACCGAAATTCGCGAAGCCGTCGGCAAAGAGGTTTGCGTTCGACGCCATGTTCGTGCGCCCTGTGAGCCATTCGGCGACAACGTAAGGGGGGCTGCGGTCGTACGAATAGTCGACGACCGATCGCAATATCGAGTGCCCAAGATTCGCGTGCGGGTTCTCGCTGAAGTGGGCAATGTATGCGGAGGTCAGAGTTCCCGGTGTGCTGAGGAACCGGCGAGTAAACAGTGATGTGAACACGCCGGAGTTCATGATCGCATCCGCAAGTGACGACACGACGATCAGAGCACTCGCGCCCCAGAGGAAGGTGCTACCGCGCAGGGGTACACGTCGCCAGTAGAGGACGGCGATGACTGCGAACGCAGCGATGGAAAAGATCATCGACTTGAAGCCGGTGCTGGAGTAGAGGACGAGCTCTCCCATCACGCCGAGTGTGAACGGAACCAGCGACCGAGCGCTGATTCCTCTCGCGATGAGAATAGGGTTCACGACATAGGCCTGGGTGAAGACGAGGTAGCTCAGGATCGCGATGTCTGAGGCGGCAGTGGAGTACTCCTCTCGAAGGTCGTACACATCGAGGATGTCCGACAAGTCGAGGCTTAGTCCCTGCGTTGCCGCAAGAAGTCCATACGTGGTCGCCGACACCACGGCGAGGAGGATCGTGAACGCTAGCGGAGGCAGTTGGAATGTCAGGCCTGACCCGCGGCGCCGCAACGAGAGCGCAACTGCGGCAGAAACCCCGCCCATCACGAGAGCGAGCGTAGTCGCTTGTTCACGAGACAGATATGAGGTGTAGGGCGCCATAAGGATGCTCGGAGCGACAGCAACCACGAAGAGGACCCACAGAATGAGGTCGGACGGTCTGTCGAGGCGTCGTGGGAGCGCGAGGGTGACTGCACTTGCCACCGCAATTGTCACGGCAACCAGCAGGAGATCTGGATGCTCGTACCGATACCCAAGCTGTGGGTATAGCGGGGCAATGACAGCGGCGTTCACCCAGTGCAGGAGGATCGCGAGGAGTAGAACCGCTGCGGGAATCGCGACCAGCGCGCGAACTATGAAGCCTAGGCGAGCACCGCTTTGGGTGCAGCCAGCGCTCTGCATAATCGGTGCGGCCATTGGGCGACGAGGATAGCACGCGAGCTTAGCCTCAACTTCGCAGCGTCTCTCCTACTCACAGTCTGCATGATGCGAACGATGGCGCTGTCGTGCCAGCAACGTCGAGTCTGCTATTGAACTCGGCGCCCACGGTACGGCGCCCAGCGACCTACACGCCACACTACGAGGTCGAAGGAGGGGTTGAACCCGGCGGCCTCTATGCCCTTTATGGAAGCCGAATTTTCGGACTCAGTGTCGACGAGAACCTTAGCGTTCAGATCCTTGCTCCTGGCGACACGGGCAAGTTCGTGGAGTAGCAGTCCGAAAATGCGGTGGCCCCGGTATTCAGGATCGACCGCGCAAAAGTGAATTAGCGCTTCGTGCGGTTCGAGGTCGAAGTAGCCATTCACGCGCCGCCTACGGTCGGAGGGGGCAGTAACCCAACCATGTCCGACGACGCGCCCATTGATGCGCGCATAGAGTCCGATCTGTCCTGAGTCCGCCATGTTCGCGAAGCGGCGAGCGACGGCTGGCCCCCGAAAATCTTGGACACACTCCGAGTTGCCGGGGGTGATCGGACTCAACTCAACGCCGCGAAGGCTGGTCGTGACCTTTTCAGGGGCATCTCGCCATTCGAATACCCGATACTTGACGAGTCTGATGCGTTTCATGCGGATCCCCTTTGCGCTTCGCGCTCTGCCACTTGCACAATGCGATATCCCCACGCCCACGTGACGATGTAGTTGACCGCCTGTCCGCCGTAGAGCAACCATGCAGTGGTCACGATATCGGCGTCAAGGAGCCGAGAGACAACTGCAGCGCTGACCAACAGGGCTATGCGCGAAATGTCGACCGTTATCGAAGCGAACGACCTCTGGAATGTCATATAGACCCTGCTGAGCGGTGACACTACGAGCCCTAGTCCGACGGACAAGGCCATCGCTTGAGCGAGGAGCCCACTTCCCTCCCACGTGGGCCCCAGAATGAATGGCAGCAGGGATGGTGCCAGCAGGAAGATGGCAAGAGCAAGAGCGGCAGCCAGCATTCCCACTCGGCTCGAAATCCGCAGGTAAAGCTGGCTCATGCCTCCTGCGCCGTCGCGAAGCCGTCTGGAAATCTCGGCGCCGAACACCTGAGCGAGAGACGCTCCGATGAGAGTCATGGGAACGAATACGAGCCGTTGCGCCATGCCCAACTGTCCGGCACCCTCCGCGGCGAACCACAATGCAATCAGCAGGATCGGTAGTTGGCTACCCAACGAGTTCAACAGGCCCGACGGGGTAAACACCAGCGGAAATCGCCAGTAATGGCGGAGAGTACGCCTGTAACCCCCGCCGAGTGGCCGCTTGAAGAGACTTCTGGAAGCACGGATGAGTGGGACGTAGCCGACCGACCTGCCGAAGAGGTATCCGCCCATAAGGCTCGCGCTCGATGGATGGATCAGACCCAGGCCAACCTGACCGAAGGCCATTCCGATTGCTTGAGTTATGGATCGGTTCGCTACTGTCTTGTACTGTCGATCTCTGAGAGCGGCCTGGCTGAGCACAGAGAAGGTCGAGCTGGCAAGCACCATACCTGAAACCCAGAGCGGTGCTGCCTCCACTTCCTTCAGCTCGGTAAGGAAACCGATTGCGGGCAGCAGCCAGACGGTGACTCCCGAAGCCACAGCAACAGCCGTGGATGAGAAGAGCGCGAGACGCAGCAATCTGCGGGCGGTATCTTCGTCCTTAGGCAATAGCAGGGCGGCTTCGAGCTTGAGCGTTGCAGTAGGTCCGAGAATCGCGGCCACGGCCATGAGCAGCGACAGGATCCCGAAATGTTCGGGAGTGTACAGGCGAGAAAGTATCGGGGCGACGGCGACAAGAATTAGTTGCCCGAAGGCGGTCCCCAGTGTGATGGCAGCTACGCCTCGAAGGCCAGCGCTGAACCGGCCGGTAAACCGACTGATGAGTCTTCTCACGTGCCTCGCTTCATAATAGGCAGGTACCGCCCAGCACTTGCGGTCGATCCTATCGTTCCGCTGAGATGCCCCTTGCAACAGTAGAGGGATCTGAAGAGCTGGACTCGCGCGTGTATTCGAGGGAAAGAGCAGAGCAGCAAAAGTGAAGGCTTCGGCAATTTCGGTGGATATCTCACCTGATGGACAAGTGCCTCTCGGCGCGGCGACAGGTGCGGATCGTGCAACGTGGCTCGGAATCAGCGAGCCGATCGAAGCCACCTTTTTGGCTATCTGGCCAGACGGGGAACAGCCGGTTCTGATCGTTTCGCTCGATCTTCTTTACCCCGGTCGCATCCTCCGGGCCGCGATCGAGCGTGCTGCTGACTTAGCGCCGGAGCGCATCTTCGTGGCCGCAACGCATACACATCGCGCACCGATGACCGATGACACGAAGCCCAGGCTGGGTATGCCTGACTCCCAATACATGCAGTGGCTGGTTGCGAAGGTTGGAGACGCGACCCGTGATGTCCTAGATCCGGCACGGGCGGTTGACGTTACAATGCGCGTCGGCACCGGTTTCGCGGAACACAGCATCAACCGGCGTCTCCGAAAGAAGGTCGTGGTGGGCCGTCGTTTTCGAGTGAACGAAGTGGTCATGGCCCCCAATCCCTCTGGTGAGACGGATGAGACTCTTGGCGTGATCGCCTTCGTCGCTGACGGCGGAGAGCCCGTCGGGGTGATCTGGAACTACGCCTGCCACCCAGTGGGTTTTCCTCACCTGAATACCATTGCCGCGCACTACCCAGGAGTCGTGCGCGACGCACTTCGTGCCCATGTCGGGAATAGCGAGCTGCCGGTTGCGTTCCTGCAGGGATTTTCTGGTGACACGAGGCCGAGTGCCAGCACCAAGGTGCACAGTGCTCGCAGGCGTCTGAGGCAACTGGTGATGGGGCGGCTCTTCGACGATATGACGGAGCATGCCTACCTCGAGTGGGCTGGAAGCCTGGCGGTAAGGGTCAAAGAGGTTTTCGACCGAGCGGAGGACCGCATGAGTGATGTGGTTCGCGCTCGTCGAGTTGAGCGAGTTAGCGCAGACTTTGTCAAAGGGGCGAAGGAGCCCGTGGTGTTTCATTCCGTCGATCTCGCGGATGTCACCCTCGTCGGCATCAGCGGCGAAGCAGTGAGCGGGTACGCCGCTCGCGTTCGTGCGCTGGTGCCCTCCCGAATCATCTTCTGCGTGGGATGCATTGACCACCCGTTCGGCTACGTCCCAACCGCGCGGATTCTTGCCGAGGGTGGGTATGAAGGTGGGGGATTCTGTGGCGCGTTTGGCCTCGAATCGCTCAACGCTTCCATCGAGAGCGACGTGATGGCCGGATTCGCCTCTGTTCTCAGCTCGTACGAGAACCAGCAAGCCTAGAGCCGGCCCTTTTCATCGTCGCGACGAGATAGCGGGCATCGGCTTGATGGATGGTGATGTACTCGGTGAGCCTCATTCCCCACTCCGCCTTGGCGCGGGCGACGGCGCGGATATTCGCTCCCGCGTAGTCGAATGATGTGAGGCCCAGCTCGGCCATCTCTTCCAGTACTCCGGAGTACATGAGTTGAGCGGCGCCTCGTTTGAGTGCTCCGAACTGCGTTCCCTGAATCCAGTCCAGCGCGGTCCCGCCCTTGGTCACCAAGCGAGCACCGGCGCTAACCGCCTCGCCATTCGGAGCTCTCACGCTGTGCGTTCGATATTCCGAAGAATCAAGCGCAGCCGCAGCACGCTCTAACATCGAAGCTGAGACCCGATAGTCGAACCCCTTGCGGTCTGCTGTCGCGTTTAGACAGTCGGCAAGTTCACGAGGAGTTGCCCCTTGCGCGAAGACAAATCCCTCGCGCGAAGCCTTTCTCACATTTTTGCGCACCGCCTGGGTTGCGCGGCTTATCTCATAGGGCAGTGACGTGGTGAATGTGTAATTGACTGTTGTAAGCAGCCCCGCCCACCTGAACGGTCTAGCGTCACTGAAGTTGGGCGTCAGTGACAACGTCCCGATGATTCGGCGCGCCGATAGCTCGGCTGCCAGTTCGCTGCACAGCTCATCCCACTGGCGACTTAGCCGTTCGGGGCGGTCGTTCCCTGACGGCACAAAGCGGAAGGGAAGATATGGGTTTAGTGGTGGTTGCCGTACCCTGCCGCGCTTATCTGTGTATATGACGCCTTCGAGTTTGTGGGAGGTGCCGTATGTGACTCTGTGTGGCGCAAGGCCCCAAGCCGCGTGGTTCCACTCCAGCCATGCGTCGGACGCGAGGACCTCGTAGTCAAACTGATCAGGCAGAAGAAGCCCCCCAAAGTCTGATGTCATGTGTGCCTTGCATCCTCAAGAGTGCTGATGAACTTTTGGGCGAGAACATCGCGAGAGAAGGCGGACGCGAGATGCGAGGCCGCCGCTCTTTTTCGCCTGAGCTCGGCCTCATCGGATACGAGGTTCACGAGTCGCCTCGCAGCCGATTGATGATCATCGGCAGATAGGACGATACCTGCCCCGCTCTCTGTGAGCGCCTCGGCCTGCCAACCCCCGTAGTTGATGGCTATCGGTCGCCCAGCGGCGAGCCCGTCGAAGAATTTGTTCGCGCTGTTGGCCTCCATCTCCTTCACAGGGATAAACAACGAGGTCGAAACGGTGGCTGCAGCGAAGACGACAGGAACTTGAGCCTTGGGGACGGGGGAGAGAATAAAGAAATTGGAGTCGAGGACGCCAAGTTCCTGCGCTCTCTCACGCACGGCCTCACGTCTCGCCCCATCGCCCATGGCGACAAACCGTAATTCAGGATTGAGCTGGGCTGCCGCGGCTGCAACCTCGGCGAGATACTCGACGCCGTTGACGAGTCCGAAGGTCCCGCAGTAAACGATGAGCGGGCGATCCCCTAACCACTCATGACTGCTTCGCCAGGCAGTAACAGCTTCGTCGGAAACCCTCTGGAAGTCCGCCAGATCGCAGCTATTGGGAATTACTTCGATGCGCTCAGCTGGATAGCCGCGTGCAATCACACCGTCCCGCATCCCCGGGGAAAGAGCAACCACTCGCCGGGCGGAGCGGTAGGCCCATTTCTCGAGAGCTTTCGCTATGCCGATCATGACCGGGTTCTTCAGTACCCCGAGCGCTATCGGCATGGTGGGCCAGAGATCGCGCACTTCGAAGACGATTGGGGTGCGTCGAAACAAGGTCGCGAAGCGGGCAGGCAGGATGATCGTGAGTGGAGTGCTCGTCGCGAAGACGAGGTCGGCACGCACAGAGCGGGCGCGCCTCGCGGAAAGCGCGGCGAACTGAACGAAGGCGAGGATGCGACGGCGGAAGCTCATCCGATTGGAGTACGGCACGCTGCACCAGTGAACCGTTATGCCGTCTACGGTCTCGACTTGCCAACCGGCGCTCGTGTGCGCCTCCGACGAGCGTGCAGCGATCATATGAACGTCATGGCCCGCCGCGACAAGCCGTTTGGCGAATTCGTAGGAGCGCGAGCCTGTGGCTCCGGTGCCCGGGTTGAAGTACTGGTGCAGATAGGCAATCTTCATTCGACTGCCTTTCGATAGGCCGCGCGGAGATGCACCGTCTCAGCATCCCAATTGAAGGTTTCCTTCGCCGCGCGGAGGGCATTGCGAGAATGCCGATCAAGGAGATCAGGCTCCTCGGAGTAACGAGCGACGGCTGCTGCGATCGCGTCTGGGTCCTTCTCATCCACGACGAGACCGCAGTCGTGCTCCTCGATGATGCGGCGCCAAAGCGGAAAGTCGGAGGCAATCACCGGAGTACCAGCGGCAAAATACTCAAACATCTTCGTCGGAAGCGAATCCAGATATGCCGCGTTGGACTGCAAAACCACGAAGCCCACACGCGAACCCTGCATAAGGCCTCGGGCGTGGCTCGGGCTGACGGGCCCGTGGTACTCGACGCCGGCCCACCCCGCGCTCGCGCTGACTCTGGCTCTGAGATCGGCAGGCATCGGTCCCGCCAGCTGGAGGCGCCAGCCCTCGGGAAACGCACTCGAAGCGATCGCATCAACCATCTGAATCACCCCGCGGCGTTCGGAGATCGCTCCGACGTAGACCAGGGATCGCGGTCGTGATGCGACGGGGCCGCCGGGGCTAGCATCCGCACTCAGCGTGGGGTAGTTGTGGACAGTGGTGACGCGGGATGCGGAGAAGCGCTCTGCGATCGTCTCCGTGGCCGTGACAACATGATTCGCACGACGAGCCAATCCCAGTGACACCCTCGCTGCCACAATCATGAATGGTCGCAGCGCCGGCGTGACGTACTTCTTGTTGTCGATCTGCATCAAGAGGTCTTCATGGGCGTCGTAGATGACGCGCTTACCTAGGCCGCGAAGCAGGGGAATCGCCCATGTGAGCTCGGGATCGTGGAGATGAAACAGCTTCGCTCCAGTGCGGAGTCCGGCAGCGATTGCAAGCACCGATCCGAGTGAAGCACGAACGAGGCGGGGGAGGCGACGCAGAGTTACAACGTCAACGTCTGTGCGCTCCGCGTCGACCGTGCTCTCCACAGCGACGAGGGTCACCTTGTATCCCATGGCCTGCAGACTCGTGCACTCACGATAGTAAATCCGGTTGTCGCTCCATGAGTGAACGGAGCTCACATGAACGATTCGCACCGGATCACTAGCCTGCTCCACTTGCGTCACTCTTCCTTCACTGCTGCCGATGATCGATGGTGTGATCGACGTCGCGCTTCGGTGCCTATGGTCACAGTCACCGGGCCGGGATCCCCTTGACTGTAGCCGTCGGCGCGACATCGCGGACGACGCAGGCGGCGGCACCCACGGTGCTTCCGCGCCCAACCCTCAGACCTTGGAGGATGACGGCGCCCGCCCCGACAAGAGCGCCGCTCTCGACGAACACTTCTCCCGAGACGATGCCCCCTGGGTTGATCGAGACGAAGTCTTCCAACACAGCATCGTGACCGATCGTTGCATTCGGGTTGATGTGTACGTACTCGCCGATCGACACATTGGTGGAGACCTGCGCGCCGGCGCACACGACGCTGCCGCGACCGATGCGCGGGACGCTCCCTATCACCGCTGCCGGATGCACGAGAGTTGCGGGCTGTGCGCCTGCGGCCACCAACCGCGCTGTCACTGTCTCGCGCACGCTCGGCGACCCGATGGCCGCGACGAACTGTGCATCGCGCTCGAGGATAATCGCCTCATCTGTCCCAAGGAACGTGACACCGCGCGCATGCAGACGCTGCAAGGCGACCTCGCTCGGATGGGCATCGATCACACCCAGTAGATCGAAAGTCGGTGCGACGGCGTTGATTGCCTCGATCACATCGAGTGTCTCCCGACCGAAACCGCCGGCGCCGATCACGATGAGAGGCTGCGTCATCCGTTTCCCCTCCGCTCATCTCCTCGAAACTCATCCATGGTTGCACTGCCCTCGGCACTGATACCTTCGCGGCGTATAACCGCTGCGAAAGTTCTCCAGATGATCGACAGGTCGAGGCGGAGCGAGCGGTTCTCCACGTATTCCACATCGAGTTCCAGCCTCTCTGACCAGCCGAGCGCATTGCGTCCCGAAACCTGCGCCAGACCGGTTACCCCCGGGCGCACCTCGTGGCGGCGAGCCTGTCGCGGTGAGTAGCGCTCCAGGTACGAGACCAGAAGCGGGCGAGGGCCGACAATACTCATGTCACCCTTGAACACGTTGAGAAGCGAGGGCAGCTCGTCGAGGCTTGTTGAACGTAGCCGGCGGCCGAAAGTGGTGAGGCGTGCGGAATCCGACTCCACCCCCTCCCCGACGGTGGCGTCTCGCATCGAGCGGAACTTGTAGAGGGTGAATATCTTTCCACCGCGACCAGGGCGAGGCTGTCGGAAGATCACGGGGCGGCCCAAATCCTTGGCGACAAGAGCAGCGGTAACAAGCATGACGGGAGAAGCAACGATCAGCGCGACACCAGAGACGAGGATGTCGCCGGTGCGCTTCGCGACGTCGTAGGGTTTGCGGGCCACGGTCAGCTGTCCAGGAATTCAGCGACCCGAGTGAGCACACGGTCGACCTGCTGCTCGCTCAGCGCCGAACCACTTGGCAGAGTGAGGCCGGTCCTGAAAAGCAGCTCCGCGGCGCCGGTCGTGAAGGAACGCGACCGGGAGAAGAGGGGTTGAAGATGCATAGGCTTCCACAGCGGGCGGCTCTCGATATCGTCGCCAGCCAGCCATTTGCTCAGCTCGGCGGGTGCCCATCCCGTCGTCTCTTTGTCTACCAGGATTGAAGTGAGCCAGAAGTTGTCCTCCGAGTCACTCTCTCCGCCGAAAATAGTGACGCCCGCGACCCTGCCAAAAAACTCGCGGTAGCGGTCGCGCAGCGCGCGGCGTCGGTCGATCATCTCGTCGAGCCGGCCGAGCTGTGCACGACCGAGAGCGGCCAAGAGATTGCTGAGCCGGTAGTTGTAGCCGACCTCCGTGTGCTCATAGTGAAGCACCGGCTGCCGAGCCTGAGTGGCAAGATAGCGCGCTCGTGCCGCCAAGTCGGAGTCATCGGTCAGGAGCATTCCGCCCCCCGATGTAGTCATGATCTTGTTGCCGTTGAAGGAGAACGCTGAGGCGACGCCGAAGGAACCCGCCGGCGCGCCTGCGTGAAATGCGCCGAGGGACTCGGCTGCATCGGCGAGCACGGGCACGCCGTAGCGCTCGGCGAGGGGAAGGATTCGCGAATAGTCGGCCGCCTTGCCGAGCAGATCGACGGGGAGGATGGCAGCAACACGCTCGCCGCGGGCAGCGAAATCGTCGAGCGTTTCCTCAAGCAGGTCCACGTCGATGTTGCCACTCGTGGCATCCGAGTCCACGAAGACGGGTTCGGCGCCTACATAGCGGATGGCGTTCGCCGTGGCGGCGAACGTCATGGTCGATGTCAGGACGACGTCGCCTGGTGAAACATCGAGACAGAGCAATGCCAGGTGCAGGGCAGCAGTCCCGGAACTCAGGGCGACCGCATGGCGTCGGCCGATACGCTCCGCGATCTCTGCCTCAAAGGCGTCGACATCGGGGCCGAGCGGCGCGATCCAGCCCGAACGGATGGCCGCAACGATCGCATCTTCCTCCGCCTGACCGACATCAGGCGACGACATGTAGATTCGCTCGTTCATCGCTCCGCCACCCCGCACCGACGCAACCACTCCGCCCTATCGAGGCGCTCAGGGGAGAGGGAATCGACACGCGCATGAGAGATTTTGGGATGGTGCGGCCGCGCATCCGACTCGTTCTCGCCCAGCAGCTCCTCGTGAAGCTTCTCCCCAGGACGCAAACCTGTGAACACGATCTCGACCTCTTTGCCAGACATGTCGATCATCCGTTGCGCGACGTCGAGGATGCGCACGGGCTCGCCCATATCGAGAATGAGGACTTCACCGGGATCGCCGATGCCGCCAGCTTGCACGACGAGCTGGCAGGCCTCAGGAATGGTCATGAAGAAGCGGGTCACATCAGGGTGGGTGACCGTGAGAGGCCCGCCTGACTCTATGAGAGACGTGAAGGTCGGAAGCATCGAGCCGCGGCTGCCGATGACATTCCCAAAACGTACCGAGAGGTACCGCATCCCCGTCTCCTCGGCCGCCCATGAGGTCAACTTCTCAGCCACGCGCTTGGAGTGGCCGAGCACGCTCGTGGGATTCGCCGCCTTGTCTGTGGAGATGTTGACGAATGTCGCGACATTGACACTTCGCGCCGCATCGATCACGTTGAGCGTGCCTTTAACATTCGTTTGCCACGCCTCATCCGGATACTGCTCGAGCATTGGCAGATGCTTTAGGGCGGCGGCGTGGAACACCACCTCGGGGCGGCGATCGGCGAAGATGCGCAGGAGGGTCTCACGATCGCGGATGTCGGCGAGAATGACGTCCTTGGTGTTCAGGAGGCCATGCCCGTCGACGGCCAGCTGGGAAGACTGCAGTCCCGACTCGTCGCGGTCGAGCATCATGAGTTCGGCGGGAGCAAACTTGGCGATCTGTTGCGAGAGCACGGAGCCGATCGAGCCTCCCGCACCAGTGACGAGGACGCGCTTTCCGGTGAGGTAGTCGGCGATCGACTCGACATCGGTATCGACGGGATGGCGACCGATGAGATCCTCGATCGAGACCTCCTTCAAATCCTTGAGAGCGGTCCTTCCCTCGAGGATGTCGCTCAACAGCGGGAAGACGAGCATACGCAGCCCCGCGTCGTCAGCGAGATCCTTGATGCGCCTGATGAGAGCCGAGTCGGCTCGGCCGATGCAGACGACCAATGTGCTCGCCTCACTGTCCCGAGCGACCTGCTCGAGGTCAGAGCCGGTGCCCAGGACGGGCACACCTCCTACGGAAAAGTTGCTCTTCGCCGGGCTGTCGTCGATGAGTCCGACCGGCAGGTACTTCGAGGATCGAGTGGTGAGCATCTGAGGGATCACGAAGTTCGAAAGCTCGCCTGCGCCGTAGATAAGCGTGCGCTCCGCCGACGCTGTCGGCTTTGACCGCTTCTCAAATCGGAGCCTGCGGATGTACCTTGCACCGCCCATAAGCACGAGCGCCATCGGCAGTGCGACGAGCACGGTGCTCCGCGGTACGGGGACCAGCGCAAGAAGGACAGGGATGCCGATGATGATTGCCGTTGCCGTCGTCGTCACGGTCAACGCTTGCACCTCGTGGAAGGATCCGGTGCGGAATCGACCGCGATACAGCTGAAAGATTCGCCCGAGCACGAACTGCAGGACCACTGCGACGACTGAGAGCATGGCCATCGCAGGCCAGTGCACCCGCTCGAATGCCAGTTCGTAACGGAATACGGCCGCAAAGACCAGAGCTGCCGACCATGCCAGGGCATCGAATATGAACTGGCCGCCGACAACTCTCCGCGCAACAGCGAGGCGACCTGGCGGCGGCACGACGTCCGCGTTCGTCGCCGGATCTCGATTCGAATTCACTCGCGTCATGAGGGCTAGTTGGACCTGTTCACAGTCGCCAGGCCCAGAACTGGTACGCCGACGAGGTCGAGTGAGCGCAGGGCGCCTTCGAGCTCTTGCCGTCTGGTGCGACCGGCCTCCACCACCACTAGTGCTCCGTCAGCCACTCGGGCAGCTCCCGTCAACTCGGCTTGGGGCCCGTTCGCAGCAGCATCGATCAACACCACATCTGCGACGGTTCGCAGCTGCTCCAAGAACGCGCTGAATGCCTTTGTCCCGAGCAGTACCGAGGTGTCCTCGCCTCGTGTCGAATATGTCATCACGAGTGCGTCGCCAACGGGTCCGGCTGCAGCAGCGTCTTCCCGACCAAGCGACTCACGCAGATCGACCGCGTTGGCAGCCGCGTCGAACCCATCGTGGAGGCTCAGCACTCCGACGCGCGCGCGCGTCGACGCGAAGGAGGCCGCGAGTCGACGCGTCACGTGCGGGGTCAGAGTGTCGTCTCCAGGCGAAAGGACGACAACAGCAGGAATACGCGGCGCTTCGTCAGTGGTCCCTGTGGTCTCCCCGTTCGTGAGGCGTGCCGCTATGACGGTCCGCAGCTGATGGAAAGCGTCGTCGCTGTCTCGATCCGACACAGGGACGTCGTCGGCTGCGAACCGGAGCTCGGCCAATACATCTGTCCCAGCGATTGCCTCGGCTTCCTGGGCATCCCGGATCCGAGTGTTCAAGTACCAACGGAGAAGTGCGAGCGCAAGGCCGATGAAGATCCCGAGTATCGCGGCCAACACGACGGTCTGGCGGATGCTCTCTGAAGGCCCGGAAGGCGGGTCTGCCTCGCCTATCACCGCGAACTGCACGCGGGTTCGATCTGTCTCTTCCACTTCAACGGTGTCGTCCACATATTCGATCAGGGACAGGGCGACCGCATTGGCAATGTCGGCTGCATCCTCCGCAGTCGAGGCCGTTGCCCTCACAGTAAGAAGGGCGGAGTCCGTTGCCTGCCTGACTGTGACGACGTCGATGAGTGCTTCACCTGAATCCACGGCATCCGTGTACTCCGCCGCGCCGTCAAGAACCTCACCGGTGGTGCCGACACTCGCGTAAATTCGGGCTCGCTCCACGGCGAAGGCAGTGCCCCCCGCCGGGTCGCAGACCTCGACGTCCTCGCTCACCGTGCAGGCAGAAACGAGCAGAGTCGCGGCGGACTCGTAGGTCGGGGTGCGGGTCGCCGCATAGGCATAGGCAGCGGCGGCGAAGAGCACTGTCACCGCGAGGATGATCGCCCACCCCTCGCGAACGACGCGGAGGAGATCCCGAGCTGTCATCTAGTCCCTCAATGTCCCGATCGTGTGCCGCGCTGGAGCAACCCGAATGCTCACTGCGATTCGCACAGTTTAGTGGTGTGGCGTCTGAGGTTCCTGCCGACCATCGGCTCGCGCGGCGGGCAGGGTCAGCGTAGCCAGCGATGCAGCGGCGTGACCAACGCGCCGATTGCTAGACTCCGGGGGTCCGTTCCCGTCTCCCGAAAGGCGCCCATGCCCACGCAGCGACTGGGTGTCGTTTCCGTCATCCTCGTCAACTTCCGAGGTGCCGACGACACGATCGAGGCCATAGGCCACCTTGGCCGACTGGACTGGTCGCAGGAGAAACTCGAGATCGTCGTCGTCGAGAATGCGTCCGGCGACGACAGCGCCGAGCGCATCCGGGCTGCCGCGCCGCACGTGAAGCTCGTCGTCTCGAAGACGAACGACGGCTTCGCCGGCGGATGCAACAGGGGAGTCGCAGCATCCAGCGGCGAGTACATCGCGCTCCTCAACAACGACGCGCGCCCCGACGAGAAGTGGGTGCGGGCCGCGGTCGAGAAGTTCGAGACATCCGAGCAGATCGGTGCCGTCGCGAGCCGCGTGCTCGACTGGGAGGGCGAGAAGGTCGACTACATCGGCTCCGCCATGACCTGGTACGGAATGGGATACAAGCCCTTCACGGGAGAGGCGATCCCCAAGACACCCGACGTGCCGCAGGACGTGCTCTTCGGCACCGGCTCCGCCATGTTCGTGCGCCGCAGCGTCTACGACGCCCTCGGCGGCTTCGATGAGCGCTACTTCATGTTCTTCGAGGACGTCGACCTCGGCTGGCGGCTCAACCTGCGCGGCTGGCGCTTCGCCTACGTTCCCGAATCGCTCGCGTACCACAAGCACCACGCCTCGATGGCGGAGTTCGGCCCCTACAAGGAGACCTACCTTCTCGAGCGCAACGCCCTCTTCACGCTCTACAAGAACCTCGAAGAGGATGCCCTCCACGAGACCCTGCCAGCCGCCGTCACGCTCGCGATCCGCCGCGGCATCTCCCGCGCCGGACTCGACTCCACCGCCTACGACCTCCGCAAGCCGGGCGGCGACAGTGACGACACCGAGGCGGTATCGAAGCAGGCCGTCTCCGCCATGTTCGCGATCGACCAGTTCGTGGAGCACCTACCGTCGCTGCGCAAGAGCCGCGACGACATCCAGACCAGCCGCACCGTCAGCGACAACATGCTGTGGCGGCTCTTCGGCCAGGTCGACGCGCCCGTGTACCAGGAGGAGAAATACCTCGACGGGTACACCGACATCGTGAGTGCCTTCGACGTGCTCGAGCCGACCGAGCGCACCAAGGTGGTCGTCATCACGGGCGACCCGATCGGCAAGAAGCTCGCAGGCCCCGCCATCCGCGCCTGGAACATGGCCGAGCTCCTCTCCCGTGACAACGACGTCTGCCTCGTCACCCTCTCGGGCGCCGAGGAGATGGATGCTCCGTTCCGCATCGAGCACGTGCGGCCGGGCGACGACGCCAAGTTCGGCCCCCTCGAGGCCTGGGCGGATGTCATCGTCTTCCAAGGACATGCGATGGCCGTCTTCGAGAGCATCCGCACGAGCTCCAAGATCCTCGTCGTCGACATCTACGACCCCATGCACCTCGAGCAGCTGGAGCAGGGCCGAGAGCTGCCCGCGGCGCAGTGGACCCAGCAAGTATCGGATGCGACCGATGTGCTCAACGAGCAGCTGCAGCGCGGCGACTTCTTCCTCTGCGCCTCCGACCGGCAGAAGATGTTCTGGCTCGGGCAGCTCGCGGCCCTCGGCCGCATCAACCCCCTCAACTACGACGGTGACCCCGATCTCGACGGGCTCATCAGCATCGCCCCCTTCGGGCTCTCCTCCACGCCACCCACACACGAGCGGGACGTGCTCAAGGGCGTCATGCCCGGCATCGGGCGCGACGACAAGGTGCTGTTGTGGAGCGGTGGCCTCTACAACTGGTTCGACCCCAAGACCCTCATCCGCGCGGTCGCCGAACTCTCGGGGCGACGCGACGGGGTACGCCTGTTCTTCCAGGGCACGAAGCATCCGCACCCAGGAGTGCCCGAGATGCGCATCGTCAAGGAGTCGCGAGCGCTCGCCGAGGAGCTCGGCGAGCTCGACCGCTCCGTCTTCTTCAACCCCTCTTGGGTCGACTATGCCGACCGGCAGAACTACCTGACCGAGGCGGATGCGGGCGTCAGCACGCACTTCTCGCACATCGAGACGACCTTCTCGTTCCGCACCCGCATCCTCGACTACCTGTGGGCGGAGCTGCCCATGGTCGTGACGGCGGGCGACCACTTCGCCGAGCTCATCGAGCGCGAGAACCTCGGCGTCGTCGTCGCTGCGGAAGACGTCGAGGCGCTTGCGGCAGCCCTCGAGCGCGTGCTCTTCGACGATGAGTTCATTGCGGAAGCCAAGGCGAACATCCGCCGGGTCCGTGAAAGCTACTTCTGGGAGGTTGCCCTCGCCCCGCTCGTCGACTTCGTGGCGGAGGCCCGGCATTCGCGCGACCACCGCGGCCTCACGGCGGCCCAGCTGGCCGCCGCGGCGAAGGGGCGCAAGCAGCGCCGTCGCTCGGGGCTCCTGCACGACGTCGGACGCGCCGCCTTCTACCTGCGCACCGCCGGGCCGAGCGCTGTTGTCGGCAAGGTGGCCAAGCGGCTCAGGAGGCGTTGATGACCGCCACAAGCCCCGCAGAGCAGCTTCCCGAATCGACGCCGAAACCTCGGGTGCGCGTTCGCCAGTCCCTCTCGGAGGGCATGGCGGGTCACCACAACGCGCTCGGCCTTCTCCGCCTCGTCCTTGCCTCCCTCGTCATCTTCTCGCACGCATTCCCCCTCGGCGGCTGGGGCTCCGACCCGATGCCCCTCATCGTCCGTAACCAGGAGACGATCGGCGGCATCGCCGTCGTCGGCTTCTTCGCCATCAGCGGATACCTGATCGCCAAGAGCGGCGCAGGCTCCGACATCATCCAGTTCCTCTGGCGGCGCGTCCTGCGGATCTTCCCCGCCTTCTGGCTCGTGCTCGCCGTCGGTGCCTTAGTCGTCGGGCCACTCGTCTGGCTCATGGAGGGCCGTCCGCTCGCCGGCTACTTCACCCTTGGTGGTGGCGGGCCTGTCAGCTATATCGTGGCTAATGCAGACCTAACCATGCGGGCCTGGGGTGTGCACGACCTCTTCGCGACGACAACCCCTTACGGCGAGATGACCGGGTCGAGCGTGTTCAACGGCTCACTGTGGACTCTCTCCTACGAATGGGCGTGTTATCTGGTCATCGCCCTCTTCCTCGTGATCGGCGCCCTCAAGTACGCGCGCTGGCTCGTGGTGCTCTCGGCGCTCGGCATGCTCGCGATCTCGCTGTCGAATACCTTCTTCCCGACCCTCGTTCCCTCGTACCTCCCGATGTTCGGGGACCCGTTCCGGGTCAACCTCACCTACGTTTTCCTCGTGGGCGCGAGCCTTGGGCTCTACTCCAAAGCGATTCCCCTGAACAACATCCTCGGTGCACTGAGCGCGGTCGTGGTGCTGCTGAGCCTCGCCTTCGGCGGCTGGGTGCTCATCGGGTACCCCGCCTTCGCCTACCTGCTCCTGTGGTCTGCCGCCAAGCTACCGCGCCAGGTGCAGTGGATTGGGGCGAAGAACGACTATTCCTACGGAATCTACGTCTACGGATTCCTCGTGCAGCAGTTCACGGCGTACCTCGGTTGGCACCACTGGGGCTACGTGCCGTGGGTCATCGCGACGCTACTCGTGACGTTCGGTTGCGCATGGGTCAGCTGGCACGGCGTCGAGAAGCGCGCCATGAGCCTCAAGGACCTCGGACCGGGACGCGGCATCCGTTGGTGGTTCCGCTGGCCCCGCGAACGCATCGCTCGCGGGAAGCCCGCGGATGGTCCGCCCGCCGCAGGGCCAGCGCCGGCGCGTGCTGATTGACGCGTCAGCGCGCTCGATAAAGTCGAAGAACCTCTCACCACACAAGGAGTCCCACTTGGTCGCTACTGACATCGGCACCGTCCTCGTCACGGGGGGCGCCGGCTTCATCGGCTGTGCCCTTTCGCAGCGCCTCGCCGCCCGCGCCGACCGCTGGGTCGTGCTCGACAATCTGCACCCGCAGGTGCACCCCAACGCCGAGCGCCCGGCCGAGCTCCACCCCGCCGCCGAGCTCGTCCATGGCGACGTCACGAAGGCCGCCGACTGGGACTCCCTCCTCGCCGACGTCCGGCCGGATATCCTCGTGCACCTCGCGGCCGAGACAGGCACCGCCCAGTCACTTCACGAGGCGACCAGGCACGCCGAGGTCAACGTCGTCGGCACGACCCAGATGCTGGATGCGTTCGGTCGCGCCGGTCATACGCCTCGCCAGTTCGTCCTCAGCAGCAGCCGCGCCGTCTACGGCGAAGGAGAGTGGCAGCGTGAAGACGGCAGCACCTTCGCCCCGGGTCAGCGCTCGCATGCCCAGTTCGAGCGCAAAGAGTGGGACTTCGCCGGCGCACGGCCCCTTCCCAGCGAGGGTTCCCGCACACGCCCGGCCCCGACCAGCGTCTACGGCGCCACCAAGCTCGCGCAGGAGAACATCCTGTCGGCATGGACTTCCTCCCACGATGTCGCCCTGACGATCCTGCGCTTCCAGAACGTCTACGGTCCCGGCCAGTCGCTCATCAACCCCTACACGGGCATCGTGTCTCTCTTCTCACAGATGGCGATGCGCGGGGAGTCGATCCCCGTCTATGAAGACGGTCGCATCACGCGCGACTTCGTCTACATCGAGGATGTCGCGGCCTCCCTTGAAACGGTCATCGGCGATCTCGCCACCGGTTCGACCCCCTTCGACGTGGGGTCGGGCGTCGGGACCACGATCCTCGAACTCGCTCAGCACATCGCTGACTTCCATGGCGCTCCGGCCCCGCATGTCACGGAGCAGTACCGTGACGGGGACGTGCGGCATGCGGAGTGCACGATTCAACGCACGACGGCGGAGCTTGACTGGAAGCCGGAGTGGAGCGTCGAGCGGGGCATCGCCGGCTTGCAGCAGTGGATCGCTGAGAGGGTCTGACAGGCACAATGGGCGAGGCCGGGGGGAAATCGCCAGCCGGGGCGAAGGGGGGCATGACGCCCATCATCGCGGCGACCATCGTCGCTGGAGCCGCGGGTTACGTCGTCACTTGGCTGGTGTATCGAGTGATCGGGCCCGCTCCCTACGCACTCTTCGCCATCTTCTGGGCGGCGTTATACCTCGTGGTCGGTGCGCTCTCGGGCATCCAACAGGAAGTCACCCGTGCCACCCGTCCCATTGAAGCCGGCACACGTGTGCGCGCCAGTCGCACGCGAAATTTCGCGGTGATCGCGGCAGCCCTCGTCTTCGCCGTCACGGTCGCATCCGCCCCAATCTGGGTCGACGCCGTCTTTCCGGACTCGGGGTGGGCGCTGGTATGGCCCCTCGCGTTGGGAGGGGCCGCGTATGTGCTGGTCGCAGCCCTGAGCGGATCCTTGTATGGGGTGAGCCAGTGGCGTGCACTTGCGCTCATGATTTCCGTCGACGGCCTCGTGAGGCTCGCGCTCGTAGGAGTCGTACTCCTCATCGCCCCTAATGTCGTGGCGCTGGCTTGGGCGGCCGCCCTGCCGTTCCCCCTCGCGATCATGCTGCTGTGGCCCAGCATCCGCCGGAGCTTCGTCGGCCGTAGCGACATCGATGTCGGATATCGTCGCCTCACGTGGAACGTTGCGCGCACCATCGTCGCCGCGGTCTCCACGGCCGTGCTCGTAAGCGCATTTCCGCTGCTCCTGGGGGTCACCTCGCCGGGAGCTGACGAAGCACTCATCGGCGAGCTCGTCTTCACCCTCACCCTCACCCGCGCCCCGCTCGTCGTCTCGGTCATGGCACTTCAGAGCTACTTCGTCGTGCGCTTCCGCGAGAGGCGGCAGAGAGAGGCGCGGCTGCTCCTCGCGATCCTGGGTATCCTTGCCGCCGGCGGGGTCGTCCTCGCGTTCGCCGCCTGGCTGCTTGGTCCCGCCGTGTTCGGCTTCGTCTCGGGCGCCCCCGTCACGCTCGACGGAAGCGTCATTGCCCTGATGGTGGCGTCATCCGCTCTTGTCGGCGCACTCTGCGCGACCGGCGCGGCCGTGCTCGGCAGAGACGGCCACTTCGCGTATTCCGCGGGATGGATGGCGGCAGCAGTGGTCACGGTCGCGGTCATGATGCTGCCCCTCGACGAGCTCGTGCTGCGGGTCGTCCTCGCAACGGTCATCGCGCCGCTCGCTGGGCTCCTCCTGCACGTGCTGTGGCTCGCGAGCCCGGCGGCACGCCCCGTGGGGGAGGTGCGGCAGTGAGGCGACGGCTGCGGCAGGGGCACGATCACCTGCGGGAGTCCTGGTTCGCACTACTCGTCGCTGCCCTGGTCATCGCCTCGGCAGCTGCCACGCTGGCCGGCTTTCCTCTCTGGCCGCTCTTCGCGGCAGCAGCGCTCCCATGGGGCGTCGCCGTCTCCTCAAGAGTCGGCGCCTTCGCAGCCGTCATGGGTTCGCTTCTCGCGACCATGTGGCTCATCGTCGGCGTGCTCATGGTCACGCCTCTCCTTCCCGCGACGATGCACGTCTCGGTGACGATCGCATGGACGCTCTTCGGCCTCGCGGGGGCCGCCGTCATGCTGGGGCGCAATGTCGCTCCAGCCCGGCCGCGACCGGTCACGCTTGTCACCTGGCTGCCCGCTGCACTCGGCGGCGCGTTCTGGATCGCCCTGACTCTCGTGAGCGCCCAGCTACCGGGGGCGTCGCGCCTCTCCCTCGTCGTCCACGGCGACTCGGCCAACAATGTGCTGTTCGCCCGGCAGGTGCTCTACCACTCGGGCATCGCTGTCGGCCCCGAGGAGAATCCCGTTCCGATGCCCTCGGCCCTGCTCGCGCTGGCAATGGCTCCTGGACGTGACGCGGTCGCGCCCGCCGACCTCCTTCGTCACGACCTCACGGCGTTCACAGGGGTGTGGGCCATGGTCATCGCGGGAGTTTGCCTGCTCACGGGAGTCGTCGCCGCGGCCGTCACGGAACGTGCGGGAGCAGGCCTCGTCATGGTGGGGGCCGTGGGCGCCGTGGCATCCTTCGTGCCGCTCACGTGGTTCGTCACGGGGTATCCATTGGAGTTCGGATTCTTCAACGCCCACATCGCCCTGGTCGTAGTTCTCGCCTCCTTCGCCGCCTACCTTGTGGAGGAGAAGAGCCCCGCACACGCCCTCGCCCTGCTCTGCGTCACGGCAACGCTGCTGCTGACGGTGTGGAGCCCGTTCGTGTTGCTCCCTGCGTCACTCGCCGTCGTGCTCGTCCTTCGTCACCGTCGCAGTCTCCTCCGCGTTAGGCGGCTCTCCCTTTTCCTCGTTCTGGCAAGCGGAATGCAGCTCATTGTGTATGGTCTCGCCGTCGTACTGCCGAGTTTTATCGCGCTCTCCGACTTTCTCTCGGCGTTCGGCGGTGCGCACTCGGTGCCGCGGTGGGTGTTCTTCGCGATTCTTGTCGCGACCCTCGTGCTGGCGCTGCTCGCCTTTCGCACGCCGCGACATCCGATTGTCTACGGGCTCCTGGCGCTAGCGACGGGTTCGATTCTCGGACTCGCAGTGCTGCTCTTCATGTCACGCCACCAGCCCACCCCGTGGACGTACTACCCGCTCAAGTACTTCTGGCTCATCACCGTCGTGCTGCTGCTGCTGTCACTCGGAGTCGTCGCGGGTGCCATCGTGCACCGTGTACCGAGGGGCCCGTTGCGGGCAGCAGCCCTGGCAGTCGCCGCCGCCAGCCTGGTCTTCTTCCTCTACTGGATTCCGCGCCCGATCACCGGAGGGGCTGAAGCCGGGCCGGTGCTCAGCACGCTCAGGGGCGAGTTCCTCGGTCACGGCGATGATGTCGTCAACACCATCACGAGTCTCTCCGACCCGGAGCAGCCACACCTGCTGTGGCGGTCGGGGGAACTGCACGAGGTCACCGTGAACTTCTGGATCATGCAGATGTGGGCCGACTCACTCACGGAGCATCCGGAACTGCGGGTCGCGGCATACGGAGGCTACGACACGGGCAAAGCCGAGGACCTCTGCACAATCGTCGACCTCATGGGCGGCGGCACCATTGTCCACACCTCCGACGAGAGTCTCGAGGCCGAGGTCGACGCCACCTGCCCGCAGCTCGGAGTGGCAGTCACGCCCTACTGAACCGGCGCACTGCGACGACAGCGCCCGCAACGAGCGCGGCCGAGACCACCACCATGCCGCCCAGCGACAGGAGCAGACCTCCCGGGGGCACCCACTCGGCGGCCGTCACAAGGTCGGCCCAGCTCGCATCAAGTCCCACGGCATAGCGGCGAATCGCCGTGGCAAAGGCATGAACCTGGGCCACAGACCAGAGCGACACGACGAGGATGGTGGCGCGCACGGTCACGCCCGGGGTGGGGCGCAGCACGTCCGACAGCACAGTTGCGACGCCGAGGGCAGCACAGACGAAGACGGGAAGGATGTAGCGACCCTGCCAGATCAGTCCGCCTCCCGAGATGTACGCCGCCTGCACGAGCGGCGGTAGGGCCACGGTGGAGGCGACAAGTAGGAAGGCGAAGACGAGGTGCCGCCCGCGCAGGAGGAGGGCGCCCAACAGGAGGAGGCCCCCTGCGAGTGCGATCCAGACGGCGAAGACGAAGAGGGGCGCCGGTGCGTCGAGCCACCCGAAGATTCCGACGGCACTCTGCAGATGCTCGAGTGTGGCCTGGAAGGTCCACCAAGCGCCGTAGTACCACGGGGCGCCGACACCGGGCGCGATGGTCTCGGTGAGAGGGTCATTCACCGCTGCGCCCAGGGAATTCGTCGAGAAGAGCCAGATCGCCGCGGCGAGAACGGCGAGTGCGCTACCGGCGATCGCAACCTGGATCGGACGGCGACGCAGCAGCTCGACGATCTGGTGACCGGATGCGAGCACGAGGGGAGCGAGGATCGCGACGACAAGCCACAGCACCGAGAGTCCACGCATGTTGGCGGCCACTGCGGCTCCCGCCAGCACCACGCCCGCGAGAGGCGCGAGCGGTCTCTCCCGTTCGCGAATGATCGTGAGCATTCCAGCGAACGCGGCCAGGGTGGCCGTGATCTCGAGCGCGTTCGGGTTCACTGTGCCACCCAGGAAAAGGACCATGGGCGTGGCTGCGACGGCCAGCCCGATGAGCGGCAGAAGTCGGCGACGCCACGTGCAGACGAGACCCACTGCGAGGGCGAGGAAACCAGAGACGAGGAGTGCACTGGCGATCCGCATGCCGTAGATCCCAGAGCTGTCGTCGAGGAGCAGTGACGGCCAGCCGACGAGCGCGTAATAGAGAGGGTTGTAGAGGCCCGCCGTCGTCGATCCCGGCACGATGGCGTCGCTCGGCTCAGGTGCCGGCTCCGCGCAGTCCGCTTCCTCCCTCGAGTCGAAAGCGAAGCACGTCTGGGCATGTGTGAAGGAGACGTACTGCGGCACGTCGACGATATGACCGAAACTGCCCCGCTCGCCGATGAACTCTCCACGTGCGACGGACGCGGCCTTGATCAGGTGCGCCGGTTCGTCAGGGGCTGCTCCGATCGGCGTCGCAATTGACCACAGGGTCATCAGGAGGCACAAGGCAGCCCACGCCGCCAGGAATGGTCGCGTGAAACCCCGGTCAGTCGGCGTCGTCGGTGCTGCGTTCACGCTGGCTCTCCAACTCCATCTCGATGAGAGCAACTCGCTCGGCCAGGGTACGCGTGCGCGCCTCGAGGCGTGTCAGCTCCGCGCTTGCCTGAAGGCAGACGAAGAACAGGATCGTGATGCTCACGAAGAACACGAGATTGAGAGGGACCTCGATACCGATGACATCCGACGCCCATTCGAGTGTCTGGGGGAACACCCCGGCGGTCAGCGCCAGCACGCCTGCAATGAACCACCAGATGGCGTGACGTTCCCGCAGCAGATGACGTCGGAGCATCTCGACGACGACAACAAGAATGAGCAACGCCGACGCGATGCCGAAGATGTAGCTTGTGAGAGTCACCGCTCGACCGCCACGCCGTAGGTAGACCGTGGCCTCATGAAAGCGACGAGCAGTGCGAGGGTCGCACGCCCCAGGTAGGCGGCGGCTTTGAAGGGGTTGTGCGAAGGTACGCCACCGGCGCGAACGCGCATGGCGACGGGCACCTGCCGGACGATGAGACCCGAGCGTGAGGCGATCACGAGAGCCTCGATCGTGTCTCCGAGGTACTCCGCCGGATAGTGTTCGGCAAAGAGCCGGATGGCACGGGGACCCGAAGCACGAAAGCCAGAGGTCGTGTCGGTGAGCTTCGCGCGGGATGTGCGGCTCAGCACGATCGCAAGCAGCTTCATCGCCCACTGTCGAGGGCCCCTCACTCGGTAGTCTCCCTCTCCGGCGAAGCGAGCACCGAGCACGAGGTCGGCGGACTCGAGTTCGCGCAGCAGTGCGGGAACTCCCGCGGGATCGTGCTGGCCGTCGGAATCGACCTGTACGACCGCCTCGAAGCCGTGGGTGAGGGCATGCCGAAACCCGACCCGCATCGCACCCCCGACGCCGAGATTGAATGGAAGCGTCGCGACGAGCGCTCCGGCCTTGCGTGCCTCGCGGCTCGTGGCATCCTTCGAACCATCATCGACCACGAGAATCGACGCATCCGGGACCTTCTCGCGGACCTCGCGGACGACCGCCGCGACAGACGCCTGCTCGTTGAATGCAGGCATCACGATGAGGATGCGGGACGAGTCTGGTGACACGGGCACGAGTCTATCGGCGCGGAGTCGGGTGGCGTGTCAGTACGGAAGCCCGAGGATGTGGCGGGTGAGGGTGCGCATCCCGGTCGTGTTCCGCGAGGCGATCGCCCCGGGCAACTCGGTGAGAGCGTGCAGCCGAGACGACGTGTGATTATGCGCCGCACGGGCGGCGTGCCGCCATCCCAGCTCGCGGCACGAGGCTTCGGCTTCTCGGAAGAGGACCCGCTCCTGCCGAAACTTCGAGCCGTCCGGCCCCGTGACGGCCGAGACGCTCGCCGAGTGGCGGCGGTAGGCGAAGACGACCTCGTCGTCCACCACCATCGACCCACCGTTCGAGATGATCTCGAACATCATGGCGAGATCCTGCGTGACGTCCAGATCCGTGCGGAAGCCCGAAGCGACCCTTGACGTGCGCCAGGCGACGCTGGGGAAGTACGGCCAGAACCCGCGGAGAAGGCTCGTTGCAATGGTCTCACCCTCGTAACGCCGGGCACCGCTACCGTGCGGTCGGTAGACAGCCTTGACACGGTCGGCGAGAGGGGAGACGGGAGTGCCGTTCTCATCGATCACGGTGACGCCCGGCTGGATGATGTCGGCATCGGGAAAGTCAGCGATGAGCCTTCGGATCCTTCCCACATAGCCCGGCAGCATGATGTCGTCGCAGCCCATGATCACGACGAACTCGCTCTTCGCGAGCCCCACGCACTTGTTGTAGTTGCGGCTGGGGCGCAGGTTCTCCTCGTTCCGGATGTAGGTGACGCGGCTGTCTTCGATCGACGAAGCCCACTCACCAGGCATGGCATCCGGGTACACATCATCCACGATCGTGAGGCGCCAGTTCGGATCGTCCTGCGCCAACACGCTCTCGACAGCGATCATGAAGTGCTCGGGACTGCCCCAGTAGGGCATCATGATGTCCAGGATCTCGCCTGTTGCGCTCGCTCGCTCTGCTGTCGTCACGATGATCCAGCCTACTCACCGATGCGAGCGGGCCGAGGCTGCTCAAGTAAGCTCGGCTTCATGCACCTGCGTCGTTGTCTCGTAGTGGACTGTGCCGAATCGCGAAGTCACTGCTGATGAGAGTCGTCGTCACCGGCGCCGCCGGGATGCTCGGATCGAGCATCGTGCAGCAGTGGGACACCATCCGGCCCGGCGACGAGCTCGTCGCCCTGACTCGCGCCGAGGTGGACCTGCGGGACGCGGCTGCGACGGCCGAGGCGATTGCGAGCATCCGCCCCGACTCGATCATCCACGCGGCCGCCCGTGTCGCGGGGATCACCGAGAAGCTCGAGCGCCCCGCGAGCTTCCTGCAGGAGAACATCCAGCTCGACAGCAGTGTCATCTCGGCGGCGATCGCGGCCGAGGTGCCCGAGTTCCTCTACATCTCGAGCGGCGCCATCTATCCCGCCGAGGTGGAGCAGCCCATCGTCGAGGAGCGGCTGCTGGCCGGGCCGCTCGAGGGGGCCAACGAGGGCTACGCGCTCGCCAAGATCACGGGCACCAAGCTCTGCGAGTACACGAGCCGCCAATACGGATGGGCCTACCGCGCAGCAGTCCCCAGCAACCTCTACGGCCCCGGCGACGACTTCCGCCCCGGGCGTGCCCACCTCGTCGCCTCGACCATCGCAAAGGCGCACGCCGCTGTGCGTGCAGGTGACGACACCGTCTCGGTGTGGGGAGATGGCACAGCCCGGCGCGAATTCACCTACGCCCCGGACCTCGCGGCCTGGCTGATCTCCCAGGTCGGCGCCCTCGAGGCGTGGCCCGCGATGCTGAACCTCGGCGTCGGAGTCGACCACAGCATCCGCGACTACTATGAAGCGGCGGCCAGGGCCGTCGGCTTCGGCGGGGAGTTCGAATACGACACCACGAAGCCGTCCGGCGTCATGCAGCGGCTGCTCGACTCCAGTCGCGCCCGCGCCCTCGGCTGGGACCCCAGCACGACCCTCGACGACGGCTACGCCGCGAGCTATGCGGCCTACCTGGCCGCGACACCCCCCGATCAAGGAACCGCCACATGACCGACGCACCCCAGGGATTCCCGCTCGCGACCTCGAGCTGGGACGAGGCCGAATACACCGCCATTCAGCGCGTCGTCGAGAGCGGCCGCTTCACGATGGGGCCCCTCGTGAAGCAGTTCGAGTCGGAGTTCGCGGCGCACTTCGGCGCCGGCTACGGCGTCATGGTCAACTCGGGCAGCAGCGCCAACCTCCTCGCCATCGCGGCCGCCGTGATCGACCCCCGCATCGACCTCAACCGGGGGGATGAGGTGCTCGTGCCCGCCGTATCGTGGGCGACCACCTACTACCCGCTGCAGCAGTACGGCCTCATCCCGCGGTTCGTCGACATCGACCTCGACACGCTCAACATGGACCTGGAGCTCGCCGAGCAGGCCGTCACGGAGCGCACCAAGGCGATCTTCGCCGTCAACCTCCTCGGCAACCCCAACGACTTCACGAAGCTCACGGCGCTCGCCGAGAAGCACGGTCTCGTGCTCCTCGAAGACAACTGCGAGTCACTGGGCGCGCGCGACGCGGGAACCTGGGCCGGCACGGCCGGGCTCATGGGCACCTTCAGCGCCTTCTTCTCGCACCACATCTCCACCATGGAGGGCGGCGTCATCCTCACCGACGACGAGCAGCTCTACCAGGAGTTGCTGTCGCTGCGCGCCCACGGCTGGACGCGCGAGCTCCCCGAGAAGAACTTCGTGCACGACAAGACGGGCGACCGCTTCGACGACCTCTTCCGCTTCGTGCTGCCCGGCTACAACGTGCGCCCCCTCGAGATGTCGGGGGCGATCGGCATTGAGCAGCTCGCCAAGATTCCCTCGCTCGTCGAGGGGCGTCGGCGCAACGCCGCCTACTTCGTCGAGAAGTTCGCCGGGCTCGAGACCGTGCGCCTGCAGCGCGAGACGGGAGAGAGCAGTTGGTTCGGCTTCTCCCTCGTGCTCGAGGGAGCCCTCGCGGGGCGCCGCGCCGAGGTCGCCCGCACGCTCGAAGCGGCGGGGGTCGAGGCCCGGCCGATCGTCGCCGGCAACTTCGCCCGCAACCCCGTCATGCAATACCTCGACGCCATCGTGCCCGAGGAGCTTCCCGCGGCCGACAAGGTGCACGTCGACGGCCTCTTCGTCGGCAACCACCACTACCCCGTGGAGAGCGGCATCGACCTCGTCTACGACACGCTCGCCTCGCTCAGCTGAGACGGGTGTAGCAAGCTCACATCAGGCCTGCTGCAGTGCCTCTCGGAACGAGTCGAGCGTCCGAGCCGCCACCGCCTCCCATGAGAACTGTGACGCTCGAGCCAAACCGAGGCGCGTGAGTTCGCCACGCCGCTCGGGATCCTGCGAAAGCGACTGCACGGCACGCGCAAGATCCGCGGGGTTCCCCGCGGAGAAGTAGTCGGCGGCATCCGCGCCGACCTCGCGGAAGACCTCGGTGTCGGCGAGGATCACGGGAAGCCCGATGCCCATGGCCTCAAGCGTCGGCAACGAGAAGCCCGTGGCGAGGGTTGAATCGATGAGCGCCGTCGCGGTGGCGAAGAGATCAGTGAGTTCCTCGGTCGGTACCCACGATTTCAACTCCACCCAGCGCTGCAGGCCGAGCCGCTCTACGAGCGGGACAAGTGGATCGTCGCCGTGGCTGCCCGTGATCACGAGGCGAGGTCGATCGCTCTCCGGAATATGGGTCCAGGCGCGCACGATCGTCTCAAAGTCCTTATAGGGGCTTCGCTGGCCGATCGCGAGAAACAGATCCGACGCCCTCGTCGCGCCGGGCGTGACCACGGGATCCGGTGCCCGCCCCGCGAGGGGTATGACGTCAATCCGGTCGTCGGGAAACCCCAGATAACGACGGATGGCGCTCGCCGAGTACTCGCTGATCGTGATGAGACGCGTCGCCGCGGCGGCACCTCTCCGCTCCATCCATTTGACGGGCTCTGTGAAGAGCTTCGTCTGCATGAGTTCGGGGTGGGAGAAATACAGGAGGTCGTGCACCGAGATCACGACAGGAACCGGGGGGTGAAGCGGCCCGAACATGGCGGGTCCGTGAATGAGGTCGGCACCCGATCGTCGCGCGGCGCGAGCGACGCTGAAGAGCTCACCGAAGGCCCACGTGAGACGGTTCTCCCCGCTGATCCCGGAGTCGATGACCTCGCCCGGGAACCAGGAGTGATCGCGCTTCATGAGTTCTGAGCTGCCATAGCCGATGAAGCTGAACTCGCCCGGCTGTTCGCCAAGGTGACGGTAGAGCTCGCGGGCGTAGATCTCGATCCCCCCCTTCGTCCCCGTGGTCTGGAGCAGGTTGACGAAGACGAGGGGCATGGGTCCAATGCTAGCGACGGCGCCCCGGTAGGCTCGCGGCGTGACGACCGTCTCCGTAGCCCTCGCGACCTACAACGGTGAGCGCTTCGTCGCCGAGCAGGTGACGAGCATCCTCACCCAGTCGCGGCCGCCCACCGAGCTCGTCGTGGCCGACGACGGGTCGACGGATGCCACGCTCGACGTCATCCGCGACGTGCACGGTCGGCTCGGGGCATCCGTTGCCCTCCGCGTGCTCGAGGCGGAGGGGCGGCTCGGGGTCACCGCGAACTTCGAGCGTGCCCTGCGCGCCTGCACTGGCGAGCTGATCGCGCTCAGCGACCAGGACGACGTGTGGCACCCCGATCGCCTCGCGGCCGCCGTGCCGAGTTTCGAAGTGAGGCCCGAGCTGCTCCTGCAGCACTCCGACGCCCGACTCGTCGACGGCGAGGGCTCGCCGATCGGCGCGGGACTGCTCGACGCTCTGTGGGTCTCGCCGGGCGAGAGGCGTGAGATCGCCGAGGGGCGCGCCTTCGAGGCCAACTTGCGCCGCAACCTCGTGACGGGCGCGACCGTGCTGCTGCGGCGCTCCCTGCTCGAGCACGCGCTGCCCATCCCCGACTCGTGGGTGCACGACGAGTGGCTTGCGATCGTCGCGGCCTCGACGGGGCAGGTCGAGCTCCTCGACGCCGCGCTCATCGACTACCGGCAGCACGGCGGCAACCAGATCGGCGCCACCAAGCCGACCCTGCGCTATCGGATCGGGCGGATGCTCGAACCCCGGGGTGACCGCTATGAGCGACTCGCCCGCCGCGCCCAGGCGCTCGCCGAGCGGCTCGAAACGCTTCCCGTCTCGCCCGAGCGGCGCGGTGCCGCCCGTGACCGCGCCCGCTTCGACCGGGTGCGCGCAGGGCTTTCCCGGCACCGGGTCGCCCGCCTCGGTCCCGTCCTCCGGGAGTATCGCGCCGGCTCCTACCGGCGCCTCTCGAGTCAGGGAACGCTCGACGTCGCGCGCGACCTCCTGCAGCCGGCGGGAAGGTCGCCGCGTGATGGAATAAGAGCATGACAACTCCCTGCGTCCTCGTCACCGGCGGTGCCGGCTACATCGGCTCGCACGTCGTGCGCCTCCTCCAGGAGCGTGGCAGCCGCGTCGTGATCGTCGATGACCTCAGTAACGGCGTCCGCGCCCGCACGGAGGGCATCCCGACCCTCGAGATCGACCTGGCTACGGATGCCGCTCCCTCCGCCGTGCGCACCCTCATCGACGAGCACGCCGTCGACGCCGTCATCCACTTCGCCGCCCGCAAGCAGGTCGGGGAGTCCGTGCAGCGGCCCGCCTGGTACTACTCGCAGAACGTCGGCTCCCTCGCCAACCTGTTGCTCGCGATCGAGGGCAGCACGGTCGGCAGCGTCGTCTTCTCGTCCTCCGCCGCCGTCTACGGCGAACCCGACACGGGCGCCGTCGCGGAAGACGACCCCACCCGCCCCATCAACCCCTATGGGGCGACCAAGCTCGTCGGGGAGCAGCTGCTCACAGCATCCGTCGCCCCCCTCGGCATCTCCGCCACCTCGCTGCGCTACTTCAACGTCGCGGGCGCCGGCTGGCCGGACCTCGGCGACACGGCCGTGCAGAACCTCGTGCCGATGGTGTTCCAGCGGCTCGACGCGGGGGAGCAGCCGCGCATCTTCGGCGACGACTACGCGACGGCTGACGGCACGTGCATCCGTGACTACATCCACGTGCTCGACCTCGCGCACGCGCACCTCGCCGCCCTCGACCGACTCGAGACCCGGCGTGGCGAGGGAGCCGAGCCCGAGGCATCCGTCTTCAATGTGGGCACGGGCGAGGGCAGCAGCGTGCGGGAGGTCATCGAGGCGATCGCGCGGGCGTCCGGCCGTGAGCTGCAGCCCGAGATCATGCCGCGCCGCGCAGGCGACCCGCCCAAGCTCATCGCCGACCCCGCCCGCATCACCGAGGTGCTCGGCTGGCGCGCGCGCCGCGGCCTCGACGAGATCGTCGCCTCGGCCTGGCAGGCGCACACGGCCTAAGGGTCACCGAGGCAGGCGGGTGCGCCAGCTGAGATTGCGCGACGCCATGACGCAGCACACGACGAGCGTCAGCCAGCCGAAGCCGACGAGCAGCGAGCTCTCCGCGAGCGAGGTCACGGCGAGCACGAGCAGCACGAGGGCCGGCCAGACGTAGGTGATCGTGCGGCGACGCGTCGCGAGCAGCCACGAGCGCACGAGGGCGAGGCCCAGCAGGGCGACGAACGCGACGAGGCCCACGAGCCCCAGCTGGAAGGCGACATCGACGAAGGCGTTGAGCGCCGAGGCGTGGCCGCGCCCCGCCACCAAGAACCACGAGTAGGGGGGCACATCGCGAGGCCATACACCCACCCAGCCGAAGCCCTCGATGGGGTGTAACTGTGCGAGGCCCAGCACCTGCATCCAGAGGGTGTAGCGCAGCTCGAACTCGCTGCCCGCATTGAGCAGCGCGATGACGCGCGAGCGCGCCACCCACACGATCACGAGCGTGAGGCCGACGACCCCAAGGACGACGAGATTGAGGATGCGCCGCAGCGGCTCGCCCGCGCGACGCACGCCGAACAGCACGGCCGTCGCCACGACGAGCACCGCGAGCACGCCGAGAGTGACGGGTGACTGCGTGAGGGCGACCGCGAGCAGCGCCGCCGCGAGCGATGTCGCCGAGACCCAGCGGCTCACGGAACGGGTCGCGAGCTCCACGAAGAACGTCATGACGGCGATCGCGGCGACCGCCCCGAACTGGTTGCGGGTGCCCAGCAGGCCCTCGAGCGGGCCGCCTTCCACGAGGTTGCCAGAGACGCCGAGGAAGGGGATCGGCATGTCGATCAGCGCGCCCGCGAGGATCTCGACCGCGAAGGAGGCGGCGATCACGAAACGCAGCGTATCGCCGACCGCACGCACCACCTGGAGCAGGTCGCGGCTGAGCGCGACGAAGACGCCGAGGAAGGCCACCACCAGCTGGTAGGCGATCCCGCCGAGCGAGGCCCAGTTGTATTGGCTCCAGACGATCGAGAGCAGGCTCCACCCGACGAAGACGAGCAGCGAGATGGGCAGCATCCCGTTCCACTCGATCTCGCCGCGGCGCACGCGAAGCGAGGCGCCGCAGAACGCGGCCAGGGTGGCGAGCGCTGCGCCGTAGCCCCACCAGCCGATCATGGCGACGATCGGATGGGCGAGGAACACGGTTCCCAGCACCGCGAGCGTCGCAGCCTTGGTGAAGGCGGCCGACCCGAGGAACGCCCATCCCGCATCGGGGATGAGGGGCGGGCGCGGTGGGGTTGCCATGGGGCCTTCAGGGTACGGCATGCGGCGGGGGCGCGCGTGTAGAGTTAGGCGACCCGTCTGGCCTCTCATGCCTCGATCCCTTGGAGGAACACACCGATGAAGCGCGCACTCATCACAGGAATCACGGGCCAGGACGGCCTCTATCTGGGTGAGCTGCTGCTGTCGAAGGGTTACGAGGTCTACGGCCTCGTGCGCGGGCAGAACAACCCCAAGCTCGAGACGGTCCGGCGCATCCTGCCCGACGTGAAGCTCATCTTCGGCGACCTCACCGACCTGCCGAGCCTCATGCGGGCGCTCGAGACCGCACAGCCCGACGAGGTCTACAACCTGGGGGCCATCTCCTTCGTCGCGTACTCGTGGGAGAACGCCTCCATGACGACGGATGTCACGGGCAAGGGTGCCTTCAACATGCTCGAGGCGACTCGGCTCTACGCGGGCGACGACGTGTCCAAGGTCCGCTTCTACCAGGCCTCGAGCTCCGAGATGTTCGGCAAGGTGCAGGAGGTGCCGCAGCGCGAGTCGACGCTCCTGTGGCCGCGCTCACCCTATGGCGTCGCGAAGGTCTTCGCGCACTACATGACCATCAACTACCGCGAGTCCTACGGCCTGCATGCCTCCTCGGGCATCCTCTTCAACCACGAGTCGCCGCGCCGCGGCCCTGAATTCGTGACCCGCAAGGTGACGCAGGCGGTCGCCCGCATCAAGCTCGGGCTGCAGGACACGGTCGCGCTCGGCAATCTCGAGGCGAGCCGCGACTGGGGTTTCGCGGGCGACTATGTCGAGGCGATGTGGCTCATGCTGCAGCAGGAGAAGGCCGACGACTACGTCATCGCGACGGGGGAGACGCAGACCATCCGCGAGCTGCTTGACGTCGCCTTCACCCATGTCGGCATCGACGACTGGGAGCGCCACGTGACGCAGGACCCGCGCTTCATGCGCCCCGCCGAGGTCGACCTGCTCGTGGGCGACCCGAGCAAGGCGCGCGAGACGCTCGGCTGGAAGCCACGGGTCGACTTCCGCGAGCTCGTGCAGATGATGGTCGACTCCGACCTGGAGGAGCAGCGCCGCCTCGGCCGCTAAACCTTCGGAGGTGCCGGGCCGCCAGGGCGCGGGCCCGTCAGGATACGCGCGACTGCGGCATCCAGCGCACGGGCCCGTCAGGTCCGGCGGCCACGCGCCTCGTCGCGAAGGCGAGGTAGGCGAGCAGGAACCAGCCGTACTCGAGCAGCAGGCGGCTCTCCACGAGGCTCTGCACGACGAGCACCGTCACGAGCAGGAGCGGCAGCATCGCGAGGGCACGGTCAGCCGGGCGCGAGGCGGATGCGCCGTCGAGGGCGATGAACCAGGCCCGGGTCGCGACCGAGAGCACGAGGGCGGCGAGCACGACGACCCCGATCACGCCGAGCTGCAGGTACGCGTCGAGCCATGCGTTGTGGGCGTGCAGCTGCTCCGTGTCGTTGCGGATGACGAGGCCGTCGAAGGGTTCCACCCACGGAATCCAGTAGCTGACCCAGCCCCAGCCAGCGACGGGCCGCTCGGCAGCGAGATCGGCGACGATGCGCCAGTTATCGAGGCGACCGGTCAGATCGGCGCTCTTGCCGAGTAGGCCGAGCAGGCTCTCCCGCATGAGGATGGCGACGGTCACGAGTCCCGCCGCAACAAGGAGGGCGGCCGACCCCGCCGCAAGCCGGGGCGGCCCGACCGGCACCCGGTGCATGAGCTGCACGAGTCCCGTCACGGCGAGGACCGCGACGATCGCGACCGTGATGGTGGCGGACGCCGTGAGCACGACCACGAGGGCCGCGACGGCGAACCACCCCGCCACGTGCAGACGGCGGTGACGCGGGGTGAGCATGTCAGCACCGTGCAGGTCGGCACCTCGAGGATCGGCGGCCGTGGCATCCGCCCCTCGCCCCACGAACCACTCGATCGCGAAGACGATGAGGCCGAGCAGCGCGATGAAGCCGAGCGTGCTCGAGTTGCCCACGATGCCCTGGATGGGGTCTCCCGTGAAGAGGTCGGCGCGCGACCAGGCGTACATGATGGGCACCTCATCGACGGTCCACCCCGTGAAGAACGGGAAGACGGGCTGCCGCACGAAGAGGGCGACGACGAGCTCGAAGAGGAGCGACAGGGCGAGGATGAGGCGGACGGCGCGGGAGAGCACGCGCAGCATCTCCCGCCAGTCGAGCGTCAGGGCCAGCAGCCCCGCGATGGCCGTCGTGACCCACTGCGCGAGCGCGCCGAGAGCCGTCCACTGCGGGTAGGCCGACCAGGCGATCGACGCGGTCGCGAGCCCGAGAAAGACCAGCAGCGGGTACGGCATGCTGTCGGGCCGGATGTCGCGGCGGCGACGCACGAGCATCGTGATGCCTGCGAGGGCGAGAGCCCCGATGAGGATGCCCCAGCCGAGCCAGCTGATCGAGTTGCGCCACGCGTCACCCGCCAGGAGCGTGAACAGCACGAGCGTGGCGTAGGCCCGCATCCCACGCGAGACGGGGGCGGCGGTGCGAGGCATGGACTCGATCCTACGCGCCGACGGCAGCTGCTCAGACGAAGGCGGCCTTGCCCGTGATGGAGCGGCCGACGATGAGGGTGTTCATCTCACGCGTGCCCTCGTAGGAGTAGATCGCCTCGGCGTCGGCGAAGAAGCGGGCGACGTCGTAGTCGGTGACGATGCCGTTGCCGCCGAGCACCTCGCGGCACCAGCTGACGGTCTCGCGCATGCGCGCCGTGCAGTAGGCCTTGGCGAGCGCCGAGTGGTCGTCACGCAGCGTGCCCGCATCGCTCATCTCGGACACCCGCGTGCACATGGCGAGCGAGGCGGTGATGTTGCCGAGGCTCTTGACGAGCAGGTCCTGCACGAGCTGGTGCCCGCCGATCTCCTTGCCGAACTGCACGCGCTCGCCCGCGTAGGCGACGGCGGCCTCGTAGGCGCCGATCGCGATGCCGACGGCCGTCCACGCGACATCCGCCCTCGTGGCCCGCAGCACCTTGGCGGTGTCCTTGAAGCTGTTGGCGTTCTCGAGCTTGAGTGGGTGCGGCACGCGCACGTTGTCGAGCACGATGTCGGCGTTCTGCACGATGCGCAGGCTCTGCTTGTTCTCGATCTTGGTGGCCGTGTAGCCGGGCGTGGAGGTGGGCACGATGAAGCCCTTGACCTGGCCGTCCTCCGTGTCCTTCGCCCAGATGACGACGATGTCGCTGAAGGTCGCGTTGCCGATCCAGCGCTTCTCGCCGTTCAATACCCACTCGTCGCCCTCGCGCGTCGCGGTCGTGCGCAGGCCCTGCGCGCTGTCGCTGCCCGAGAGCGGCTCCGTGAGGCCGAAGGCGCCGACGACCTCGCCGCGGGCCATGCGGGGCAGCCACTCGGCGCGCTGCTCGCTGCTGCCGCATTCGGCGATCGCCCCCATCGCGAGCCCGTTCTGCACGCCGATGTAGGTGCACACGCTTGCGTCGATGCGCGCGAGCTCGACCGCGAGCCAGCCGCGGAAGACGGCCGAGTTCTCGAACGCCCGGGTCTCCTCCCACGCGAAACCCGCGACCCCGTGCTCGGCCATGCCCTTCACGAGCCCGGCGGGGAACTCTGCACGGTTCCAGTGGTCGTTGACGATGGGCTTGATGTCGCTCTCGAGCCATGCCCGCAGGTCGGCGAGGTAGTTCTTCTCCTGCTCGCTGAGCGTGCTCTCGAGGGCGTAGAAGTCGGAGCTGAGCGTGTCGAATGCCATGGGTTCTCCGTGGTCGAATGGGTCGGGACGCGAGGAGCCTAGGTGGGCTACCTGCGTTCCCCAAGGTGGTTGGTACTTTGGTCCTAAGCCGCTCGGCGCCTCCCCCCGGAGGTTTGTAGCTCGCCGTCAAGCATTTGCCTGAGGAGTTGTGATGTTGCTCCGCATCACCAATGACCCCCGCCCCTACGCGTGGGGTTCCCGCTCGGCGATCGCCGAGTTCCGCGGCGAGGCCCCTTCGGGCGACCCGGAGGCGGAGGTGTGGCTGGGCACGCATCCGGGGTGCCCCACGGCGGTCGTGGGGGCGGATGCCGCGGGCCTCCCTCCGACGCTTGAGGAGGTTGTGGCGGCCGAGGGTGCCGGCGACCGCCTGCCGTACCTGCTGAAGATCCTCGCTGCAGCGAGCCCGCTCTCGCTGCAGGCGCATCCGACGCCCGAGCAGGCAGCCCGGGGTTTCGAGCGGGAGAACGCGGCGGGCATCCCGCTCGACGCGCCGCATCGCAACTACAAGGACGACAACGCGAAGCCCGAGATCATCGTGGCCGTCAGTGAGCACTTTGACGCGCTGTGCGGCTTCCGTGATCCCGCCCTGTCGGCCGCCGACATCCGGGAACTCGCGGGCGACGACCCCGCGCTTGTGAGCCTCGCCGAGCGCGTCGAGGCCGAGCCGCTCGCGGCGGTGTTCGAGTGGCTCATCACGCGCGGCGAGGGAGTCGACGCGCTGGTGGAGCGGGCGGCGGTGGCGGCCGAGAGCGCTTCTGGCCCCGCCGCCGACACGATGCGGATGCTCGCGGCTGAGTACCCGGGTGACCCCGGCGTCGTCATCGCACTCCTGCTGAATCGTGTGAGCCTCTCGCGCGGCGAGGCGCTCTTCCTGCCGGCCGGCAACATCCACGCCTATCTCTCGGGTCTCGGCATCGAGCTCATGACGGCCTCCGACAATGTGCTGCGCGGGGGGCTCACCCCCAAGCATGTCGACGTGCCGGAGCTTCTCTCGGTGCTGGACTTCACTCCGCTGCCGCCGCCCTTCCTCTCGGCGCTTCCCATCACTGACGGGGTCACGGCATTCCGCCCTCAGGGTGCGGGCTTCGAGCTCGTGCGCGTGCGCGACGGAGCCGAGTTCACCGCGGGGCCGCGCTCGATCGTGCTCTCCTCGGAGGGTTCCGGCACGGTCACGGCAGCGGATGCTTCGCCGCTCGCTCTCTCGCGGGGCGAAGCCGTCTACGTGCCGGCGGGGGAGCGGGCGAGTGTGCGCGCTGACGCGGGCGGGGAGCTGCTCGTGGCCGCGGCCGCCAGCTGACACGTGCCTCTGGAGGGTTATCCGGCGGCACGCGGGCCGAAGGTGCGCCGGTAGGCGGTCGGGGTCGTCTGCAGGGACTTGACGAAGTGGTGCCGCATGACGGCCGCCGTGCCGAAGCCGCATTCTGCGGCGATGGATTCGAGGCTGCGGTGCCCCTGTTCGAGCAGCTGTTGGGCGCGCAGGAGCCGCTGGCGGTTGAGCCAGGCGGCGGGGGTGGCCCCCATCTCGGCTCGGAAGCGGCGGGCGAAGGTGCGCGCTGACATGTGGGCCTTGCGGGCGAGATGGGCGATCGTGAGGTCCTCGTGCAGGTTCTCGAGCATCCAGTCCGCGACGGCAGCGAAGGAGTCGCCCCGGTGCTCGGGCACGGGGTTGCCGATGTACTGCGCTTGGCCGCCGTCGCGCTGGGGCGGAACGACCATGCGGCGGGCGACGACATTGGCGACGGCGGCCCCGAGTTCGGTGCGGACGACGTGGAGGGCGGCGTCGATGCCCGCGGCGGTGCCCGCGCCCGTGACGACGCGGCGGTCATCCACGAAGAGCACGTTGGGGTCCACCAGCGTGCCCGGATAGTCGACCGCGAGGCGCTCGGTGTGCATCCAGTGGGTCGTGCTGCGGCGGCCGTCGAGGATGCCCGCGGCGCCGAGCAGGAAGGCGCCGCTGCAGACGCTCAGCACCCAGGCTCCGCGTCGCTCGGCGTCGCGAATGACCTCGAGGTATGCCTCGTCGTAGTCCCCCGTGTCGCTGGATCCGCCGATCGTGTGGGCGGGCACGGCGACGAGGTCGGCGTCGGCGGCGACCGAGAGGTCCTGGGTGATCTCCATCGTGTAGCCGAGGCTCGTGCGCACGGGGCCGGGGGTCGCGGTCGCGATCGTGAAGTCGAAGGCGGGCCCGCCCATGTCGCTGCGGTCGATGCCGAAGACCTCGCAGATGACGCCGAATTCGAACGGCGTCGTGCCGGGGATTGCAAGGAGCACGACCTTCTTGAGCATGGGCTTCCCTTTCACTCTCGACGTGAGATGGCACGATTTTATCGAACCATGGCGATACTGCCACTCGTGACAGATCTTCGATGCTCGTAGCGTTTCTGCCATGGAGATCTGGATGGCAGGAATCGTCGCGGTGGTGGTGATCGCAACGGTCGGCACGCTGCGAGGGCTCGCATCGGACGGGTATCGTCGAGTTCCGACGCGACGCTGGGGAGCGACGCGCCGGGAGCGAAATGCACCCGCTAACCCTCGATGAGGGGTTGAGGCTTTACGATTTGCGACTTGACGCGCGGGAACTACACGAGTGTAATTACTTCGATGCGTTTTCCGCGCACGTCGCACGCAAGGCCGAGGGGAGAGTGTGATATGGCGCCCGATCTACAGCGGAGGGGAGTCCCCGACGACTGGTTCGTCGACCCTGTGTCGCTCGGTGTCCCCGGAGTCCGGCGGCGCAGCGACGATGACGACGACAACGCCCTCGCCTGGCAGGCCGACTCGCTCTGCGCGCAGACCGACCCCGAGGCGTTCTTCCCCGAGAAGGGCGGCTCAACGCGCGACGCCAAGAAGATCTGCGCCTCCTGCGAGGTGCGGGCCCAGTGCCTCGAGTATGCCCTCGCCAACGACGAGCGCTTCGGCATCTGGGGCGGGCTTTCGGAGCGCGAGCGCCGCAAGCTCCGCAAGCGCGCCGTCTGAGCGCCATCCGCCCTGCGTGTCTCGAGGGCTGTGGCGACGTGAACACGTAGTCTCGGACAGATGCGCCAGAGAGTCACCGTCGTGCTCGTCGCCCGCAACGGCGGCGACACGCTGGAACGCACCCTCTCGCGGCTCGCGGAACAGACACGCACCCCCGACGAGTTGATCGCCGTCGATGTCGCCTCGCGCGACGACACGGCCGCGCTGCTGGCGCGAGCCCAACCGTCGCAGCTCATGACGCTGCCGCCGCGCGCCCCCGCCACTTTCGGCGCCGCCGTTGGCCACGCCGTACTTGGGACCCCCGTGCAGGACCCGGATGCCGAGTGGGTCTGGTTGCTCGCGCACGACAGCGCGCCCCACCCTCGGGCACTCGAACAGCTGCTCGGAGCCGTCGAGATCGCCCCCTCTGTGGCCATCGCCGGACCCAAGATCATGACCTGGGACCGGCCGGATGTCATCGCGGAGTTCGGGGAATCGATGACGCGCTTCGGCGCATCCGTCTCCCTCGTGGAGGGAGAGCTCGACCAGGCGCAGCACGACGTCACGGAGGACGTCATGGGCGTCGCGGCCAACGGGATGCTCGTGCGTCGCTCCGTCTTCGAGGCTCTCGGTGGCTTCGACTCCGGCCTCCCCTCGATCGACGCCGGGCTCGACCTGTGCGTGCGGGCCCGGCTTGCAGGCCATCGCGTCATGGTCGTGCCGGGCGCCAAGATCACCGCGCTTGGCGGGCCGGAACGCTTTGACGGACACGACGGAAACCCGCGACGGCACGCGCGCCTTGCCCGCATCGCCCAGCTGCACCGCCGCTTCGTCTATTCGCCGGCCCTGGCGGTTCCCGTGCACTGGCTGAGCCTGCTGCCTCTCGCCGTGCTGCGCAGCATCTGGCACCTACTTGCCAAGCGGCCGGGGCGCATCCCCGGAGAGTTCACGGCGGCGGTCGTGGCCGCCTTCGACGGCAGCGTGCCGGCGGCACGTCGTGCTCTCGGCCGGGCACGGCGGCTCGGCTGGAAGGCGATCGCCCCGCTGCGGGTCACCGCCGCGGAGTTGCGGGAGCGGCGAGGGCAGGCGCGCGAAGCGTTCTCCGCCACGGGCACGGTCGTCGACGACCCGCGAATCGGCTACCTGGGCGGTGGCGGGCTCTGGGTCGCCGTCTTCGGTGCGATTGCGGGGGTCATCGCCTTCGGCCCGCTCCTCACGGCCCGCGCCGCCACGGGTGGCGGCCTCCTGCCGCTCGGCGCGAGCGTCGGTGACCTCTGGTCGGCGGTCGGAGTCGGCTGGCGCGACATCGGTGCGGGCTTCTTCGGGCCCGCCGATCCTTTCGCAGCGATCGTCGCTGTGCTCGGCTCCCTGACGTTCTGGGAACCGTCGCTGAGCATCATCGCCTTCCACCTTCTCGCTCTGCCGCTCGCCTCCATGACGGCGTGGTTCGCCGCGCGCCGGATCACCCGCTCGCCGTGGATCCCCCTTGTGGCCTCCGTGCTGTGGTCGCTCGCGCCGCCCTACATCGCCTCGCTCATGAGCGGCCACCTGCCCTCTGCGATCGCGCACATCCTGCTGCCGTGGTTCCTGCTGGCCCTCCTCAAGGGCGCCCGCTCCGTCTCCTCCGCCGCCCTTGCGGCGCTCCTCTTCGCGGGCATCGCCGCCTGCGCCCCCGTGCTCGTTCCCGCCCTCCTCCTCGGCTGGCTCGCATGGATGATCGCGAGCCCGAAGGGCATCGGCCGACTCATCGCCATGCCCGTGCTCGCGGCGGCGCTCTTCGCCCCCCTCGTGATCGAGCAAGTCCTCCGCGGCACGCCCCTCGCCTTGCTCGCCGACCCGGGAGCGCCCGCCGCGGCGGGGGCGACCTCGGGATGGCATCTCGCCCTCGTGAGCGCGAGCGAGGGCCTCGGTGGATGGACGGATGCCGCTGCGCGGCTCGCGCTTCCCGGGGTCGGCGCTCACATCATCGTGGCATCCTTGCTCGCCCCTGTTGGCATCCTCGCGCTCCTCTCCCTCGTGATGCCGGGCATCCGCCGTGCCGTTCCTGCCCTCGCGGTTGCCCTCCTCGGTTTCGCGACGGCCGTCGCCAGCACGCACATCGCTGTTACCGCTCTCGGCGCAGAGACGGTGCCCGTGTGGCCGGGCAGCGGCCTGTCACTGTTCTGGCTCGGCCTCGTCGGCGCCGTCGTCGTCGCGCTCGAGGGGCTCGCTGCCGCCGGCCCCGTCGTCCGCGACCACCCGGCGGGCGGATGGGCGGGAGTCGTGGCATCCCTCGCGGTGCTCGCCCTCTCGATGCCGCTCCTGCTCGCCATGCACCTCGGTCACGCCGCCATCGAGCCGAGCGACGCCCGCCTCGTGCCGGCCGTCGTCGCGGCGGAGGCCCGCACCGACCCCGCCGTCGGCACCCTGCTGCTCACCCCCACAGCCGAGGGCGCCCTGCTCGCGACCGTACAGCGCGGCACGGGATCGACCCTCGAGGACCAATCGACGCTCGCCGCGACATCGGTCGACCTGTCGGATGACGAGCGCACCCTCGCGCGCCTCGCCGGCAACCTCGCCTCCCGTGGCGCCTACGACCCGCAAGGCGACCTCGAGGAGCTTCACATCGGTTTCGTCGTGCTCGCCGACCGCGAGGCGCCGGCCGCCGAGCCGAGCGGGGCCGCGCAGCAGGTTGCGCAGCGCACGATCGACTCGCTCGACGGCAGTGCCGACGTGACGGCCGTGGGCGAAACCGACCTGGGCTTGCTCTGGCGCATCGCCGACCCGCCCCGCACGGCGCCTGAGGAGCGGCCCGGACCCCTCGACACGCTTGAGGGGCGAGTCGTCGCGGGAGTGCAGGGCGGCATCGCCCTCATCACGCTCCTCCTCGCGGTGCCCACGCAGCGCCGCCGGCCGACGCGCATGCAGACGCTGGGGGAGGGGCCCGCGACGACCTTCGACGAGGATCTCGATGACTGACCCGCAGCGATCACACGAGCCGCAGGACGACGTCGGCGACATCGACCTGACCTACCCCGCCACGCCGGCTGCCCCCGCGGAGACGACGCCGAGTGGGGCAGCCAGGTCTCCCCGCACCCTCAAGGGCGCCGCCATCGTCTCCGCCCGCGTCGTCACCGGCCTCATCGGCGTCGCGGTCGCCGCCGTCGTGCTCGCCGCGACCATCCTGCTTCCCCTACCGACCCTCTCGCTCGAGCCCCCCGCCGTCGTCGTGACGCCCGTCGCCGCACAGCAGGCGAGGGTGTGCCCCGGCCCGCTCCTGCGGCTGGGGGATGACACGGGTGCGCAGGCGACCACGGCATCCGCCCTCGGCGAGGCGACCATCACGAGCGGTGCGAGCGACGGTGACATCGCTGAGACCCCAGCGCGCGATGTCGACGGCGGCGAGGACACCGGCGAGATCGTCGCGCTCGCGGGCAGTGACGAGGACGCCCTGCTCGCGGCGAGCCAGTCGCAGTCGCTTTCGAGCGGCGACTTCGTGGGCACGGCTGCCGCAGAGTGCCTCGAACCGCGCGACGACACCTGGCTGGTGGGCGGCGCGACGACGACGGGTCGCACGAGCATCCTCACGATCGTCAACCCCGGTGAGGTCGCCGCACGGGTCGACATCACGGTGTACTCGGATGCCGGTGCCGTGAGCGCGCCCGGAACCTCCGGCATTGCAATCCCGGCGGGCGAGCAGCGGGTGTTCTCCCTCGCGGGCCTCGCGCCCGGGCTGTCGAGCCCCGTCGTGCGCGTGCAGAGCCAGGGGGCGCTCGTGGTCGCGACGTTGCAACAGTCGACAGTGCGCACGCTCGAGCCCGGCGGTCTCGACTTCGTGACCGGACCGGCGGAGCCCTCGACCGAGTTGTCGATCCCGGGGGTCATCCTCCCCGATCCGGAGGACATCGAGGATGCGATTTCGGGCGAGGACTATCTCGATCTCAATCCGGCCATCCGGATGTTCGTGCCGGGGGAGGCGCAGGCGCACGCTGTCGTCACTATGGTCCCCGTGACGGAGGAGGGTGAGAGCGTCGAGGAGACACCCGTCGACATCAGCGTCACCCTCGATCCGGGCCGCGTCACGGAACTGCCTGTGGGCGGATTCGAGCCGGGACGCTACGTCGCCTCGATCGCCTCCGACGTGCCGATCGTCGCGGGAGTACGGGTCGCGACCGTCGCGAGCGATGGGGACAACGACTTCGTCTGGCTGCCCGCAACCCAGCCCCTCGACGACACCGCGCTGCTCGCCGTCGCGCGAGGCGCGAACCCTGTGCTCACGCTCCACAATCCCGGCGACGAGGACGCCGACGTGGTGCTCACCCGCGGCGACGCGGAGGCTGCCGTCACCGTCGAAGCGGGCAGCGCCGTCTTCGTCGAGGTCGCGCAAGGTGGCGTCTACACCCTGGAGGGCGTCGACGGGATGCACGCGAGCGTCGGCTACCTCAGCGCCGGCACCATCACAGCCCACAGCGTGAGCCCGAGGGCGCCATCCTCGAGCCCCATCGTCGTCTACCCGTAGCCGCGCAGCAAGAGACGGGCGGGCATCCGCAGCTCAGTAGTGGCGGAAGCGGTCCGGGGCGAGGTCCCAGGGGTCCTTGCCGAGCAGCTCCGCGACGGCCCGGAAAACGCAGCTCTCGATCACCATGCGCCGGTGCAACTCGTCGTCGCGGTGCAGGCGGGCGAGACGCTCGATCGGCAGCCGGTAGAGCACGATGCGCTGTTGCGAGGGGTAGACGCTCCAGCGGGCGACGCCCGTGCCACCCGACTGCACGGGCACAGCCGCGACCTCGAAGCGCACCTCGGCGAGCTCATCCGGCCACAGGTCCTTCAGGTAGCCGGCCGCAGCCGCGACCGTCATGTCGAAGACGTCGATGCGGGTGCGAAGCGGGGGCAGGTACGGCCCGGTCACAGAGGCGCGGATGCCGCGGCCGTGCCGATCGCGCCAGCCGCCGCGCTTCGATGCGCGTGTGCTGCGGGTCCTTGCCATCAGCCCAGTCTAGGCTGGACCCAAATGGACGGACGGCCCTGCAGCAAGGTCGCGTGCACGAGCGCCGCGATCTCGACCCTCACCTACGACTACGCCGACTCGATGGCGGTGCTCGGCCCCCTCAGCCAGAAAGCCGAACCGCACAGCTACGACCTGTGCGAGCGGCACTCGGAGCGACTCTCAGCCCCACAGGGGTGGCAGGTCATCCGTCATGTAGCTTTGGGAGCATGAGCGACCCCATCGATCTCTCCGCATTCATCAAGGCCTACGACGTGCGGGGGCTGGTCGGTAGCCAGCTCACCGAAGAAGTGGTCGAAGCGCTCGGCGCCGCCTTCGTCGACGAGGTGGATGCTGCGGGCAGCGACATCATCGTCGGCCACGACATGCGCGACTCCTCGCCTCGCTTCGCCGCCGCCTTCTCACAGGGCGCGCGGGCCCGCGGTGCCGACGTCGTGCTGATCGGACTCTGCTCGACCGACGAGACCTACTTCGCCTCAGGCCACCTCGACGCGCCGGCCGCCATGTTCACCGCCAGTCACAATCCGGCCACCTACAACGGCATCAAGTTCAGCCGCGCTGGTGCCCAGGGCATCAGCTTCGACACGGGCCTTCGCGGCATCCGCGACCGTGCCACCGCCTACCTGCGCGACGGCATCCAGCCGGTCGCCTCGCCGGGCGAGCAGCGCGAGCGCGACGTGCTCGCCGACTACGCCGCCTACCTCCGCTCCCTCGTCGACCTCTCCGGCATCCGCCCGCTCCGTGTCGTCGTCGATGCGGGCAACGGCATGGGCGGGCTCACGGTACCCGCCGTGCTGGGAACGGCCGCTGGCCTGCCGGAGCTGCCGATCGAGGTGCTGCCGCTCTACTTCGAACTCGACGGAACCTTCCCCAACCACGAGGCCAACCCGCTCGAACCGGAGAACCTCGTCGACCTGCAGAAGGCGGTCGTCGAGCAGGGCGCCGACCTTGGGCTCGCCTTCGACGGGGACGCCGACCGCTGCTTCGTCGTCGACGAGACGGGCGCACCCGTCACCCCGTCGGCCGTTGCGGCGGTCGTCGCGCTGCGCGAAATCCGGCGGGCGCGCGAGAGCGACCCCGCGGCATCCGTCAGCGTCATCCACAACCTCATCACCTCGCGGTTCGTGAAGGAGACGATCGAGGACGCCGGGGCCATGCCCGTGCGCACCCGCGTCGGCCACTCCCTCATCAAGGACGAGATGGCGGCGACGGGCGCCGTCTTCGGCGGGGAGCACTCCGCCCACTACTACTTCAAGGACTTCTGGGGCGCCGACAACGGGATGCTCGCGGCCATGCACCTGCTCGCCGAGTTCGGTGCCCAGGAGGAGACGCTCTCGAGTTTCGCCGAGCGCTTCAACCCGTACTTCCAGAGCGGCGAGATCAATTCGACCGTGACCGACATCCCCGCCGCCTACGCGCGCATCGTCGACGCCTTCACGACGGAGGGCGAGTTCGACGAGCTCGACGGGCTCACGGTGAGCGGGGCATCCGAGGCGGGCTTCTGGTGGTTCAACGTGCGGCCCTCAAACACGGAGCCCCTCCTGCGGCTCAACGTGGAGGCCGCGACCGAGCCCGAGATGGAGCGCCTGCGCGACCGGGTGCTCGCCCTCATCCGCCAGTAGTCGCCTTCGCCGGTTCCTGAATGATGAACGGCGGCATCTGCGAGAATTGGCGGATGCCCTCCTCCAGCGCCCCCACGAACTTCGACTTCAAGGTCGCCGACCTCGGCCTCGCCGAGTCCGGCCGCCACCAGCTCCGCCTGGCGGAGAACGAGATGCCAGGCCTCATGGCCCTGCGCGAGGAGTTCGGCGCCTCACAACCGCTCGCGGGCGCCCGCATCGCCGGCAGCCTGCACATGACGGTGCAGACGGCCGTGCTGATCGAGACACTCGCGGCTCTTGGCGCACAGGTGCGCTGGGCGAGCTGCAACATCTTCTCCACCCAGGACGAAGCTGCCGCCGCGATCGTCGTCGGCGACGGCACGCCGGAGGCGCCGGGCGGCGTCCCCGTCTTCGCCTGGAAGGGCGAGAGCCTCGAGGACTACTGGTGGTGCACCGAGCAGATCTTCGACTGGTCGGCCGAGGCATCCGCTGCCGGCGCCGACTGGACGGGCCCCAACATGATCCTCGACGACGGGGGTGACGCGACCCTCCTCGTGCACAAGGGTCGCGAGTTCGAGCTCGCGGGCGCGGTTCCGGATGCTGCGGCGGGCGACACCCACGAATGGACCGTGATTCTCGACACCCTGCGTCGCTCCCTCGCCACCTCGAAGGACCGCTGGACGCGCATCGCCGCCGACATCCAGGGGGTCACGGAGGAGACGACGACGGGCGTGCACCGCCTCTACGAGCTCGCGCGGGCGGGGGAACTGCAGTTCGCCGCCATCAACGTCAATGACTCCGTGACGAAGTCGAAGTTCGACAACAAGTACGGCATCCGCCACTCCCTGCCGGACGGCCTCAACCGGGCGACCGACGTGCTGATCGGCGGCAAGGTCGCCTTCGTCTGCGGCTACGGCGACGTCGGCAAGGGTGCCGCGGAGGCGCTGCGGGGCCAGGGCGCTCGCGTCATCGTGAGCGAGGTCGACCCCATCTGCGCGCTGCAGGCAGCTATGGACGGCTACCAGGTGACGACGCTCGAGTCCGTCATCGGGGACGTCGACATTGTCGTCACCGGCACGGGCAACAAGGACGTCGTCACGGTCGAGCACCTGCTGGGCCTCAAGCACCTCGCGATCGTCGCCAACGTCGGCCACTTCGACAACGAGATCGATGTCGCGGGACTTGAGCGGCTCGAGGGCGCCGAGCGCATCGAGATCAAACAGCAGGTGCACGAGTGGCGCCTGCCGACGGGCCGAAGCGTGCTCGTGCTGAGCGAGGGGCGCCTCATGAACCTCGGCAACGCCACGGGGCATCCGTCGTTCGTCATGAGCAACTCCTTCACCAATCAGGTGCTCGCCCAGATCGAGCTCTACGCGCACAATGAGCGCTACGAGAAGCAGGTCTATGTGCTGCCGAAGCACCTCGACGAGAAGGTCGCGCGACTGCACCTCGATGCGCTCGGCGTGCAGCTCACGACGCTGACACCCGAGCAGGCCGCCTACATCGGCGTTGACCCTGCTGGCCCGTACAAGGTCGACCACTACCGGTACTAGATCGCGCCGCAGCATCCGCAAGGCCGCGCCGCAGCATCCGCACGGCGCTACAGCGCGGTGTTTTCTGCACGGCGGGGTGTTTTCTGCACGGCGGGGTGTTTTCTGCACTGCGCGGTGTTTGCACGGCGCGGTGTTTTCTGCACGGCGGGGTGTTTTCTGCACTGCGCGGTGTTT
>NZ_JAPELL010000001.1:653170-931831 GCF_026094475.1 Homoserinimonas sedimenticola | reverse complement strand
GGTGTTTTCTGCACGGCGGGGTGTTTTCTGCACTGCGCGGTGTTTGCACGGCGCGGTGTTTTCTGCACGGCGGGGTGTTTTCTGCACTGCGCGGTGTTTTCTGCGGCCGCGCTGAGCAGAAAACGGCGCGCTGTTGCGGCGAGCCACGGCCAGCGCCCGCGGCTCGCCGCGAAACGGCGCGTTGTTGCAGCGGATGCCACTGCCAGCGCCCAGCGCCCGCGGCTCGCCGCCTCGGCCCGACTAGCGGTCGGGGAAGCCGTGGGGGAGGCCGCTGAGCACGGGCTCGAGGGCGGCGATGCGTTCCTGCTCACCGCGGTGGGCGCGATATTCGCGCTCACGGCGCACGGCGGAGACCCCCGCGAGGAAGGTCTCGGGATCGCACTCGGGCACGGGGGAGACGTAGCGGCTCGCCTCCGCCGCCAGATCCTCCGCGATGCGCCGACGCGAGAGTTCGGCGTGGCCGGCGGCGTGACGCAGGAACTGGGAGATGCGCTGGGAGAGAGCCCCGGGCATCCGCGCCACATCGGCGGTGAGCGCCCAGTCGGAGAGCTCGACGGGCACGCCGTAGACGGGCGGTGTCTCCTTGGCGACGCGCTCGTGCTGACTGTAGGTGCCCGCGAGGAGGTCGCCTAGACGCTTCGAGCGGGGATTGAGGATGGCGGTGATGGTTGCGATGCCGCCCATCGTCATGAAGAGTTCCACGACGCCGACGAGGGAGCGGATGAGGGCGTGCCGGAACGAGATCGATCCACCGTCGTCGCGCACGATCCGGGCGCCGATCGCGAGCTTGCCGAGCGAGCGCCCCTGCGTGATGGTTTCGACGGTTGTGGGAATGCCGACGACGCAGATGACGAGCATCACGACCGTGATGGCGGTGAGGGTCGCCTCGTCGAAAAAGGTGGTGACGATGGGCGAGGAGATGACGAGGAGCACCCCGAAGAAGATGAGGAGGTAGGCGACCCAGTCGATGATGGCTCCCGCCGCCCGCAGGATGAAGTCGGCGGGGCGCAGGAAGAGGGCGACCGCCTCGCCGGTGATGAGCTCTTCTTCGGCGGGAGGAACGACCGCGACGGATGCTGCGGCGGAATCCCTCGACATGCCAGTATCTAAGCAGATGGATATCGACGCCTATGCCGCAGCACACCGCGAGGAGTGGGACGAGCTCGCCCGCCTCGGGGCGAAGCGTCGATTCTCGGGGCCCGAGGCGGACGCCCTCATCGAGCGCTACCAGGCGGGCGCAACACAGCTCTCCGCCCTGCGCACGGCGACGGGGACCTCCGTGCAGGCCGACCGGCTCTCCCTCGCGCTCTCGCGGGCAAGGCTTCGCTTCACGGGGGCTGGCACGAACGTCCTGCGCCAGGTGCCCACCTTCTTCATGCTGCAGCTGCCCGCCGCTCTCTACCGCATCCGCTGGCTCTCGCTCGCGGTGGCGGGGGCAACCGTGCTCATCTCGGCACTGTTCGGTTTCTGGGCGCTCCAGACGCCCGGGGTGCTTGCGAGCTTCGGTTCCGACGAGTTCCGGCGGCAGTTCGCCGAGGAGGACTTCGTCGCCTACTACTCGGAGCATCCACCCTCATCGTTCACAGGTCTCGTCTGGACGAACAATGCTTGGATTGCGGTGCAATGCATAGCGTTCGGCATCCTGGGTGTCTTCGTGCCCTACCTCGTCTTCTCGAACGCCCAGAACCTGGGGCTCTCGGCCGCGCTCATGGCGGAGAACGGGCGCCTCGACATCTTCTTCCTCTACATCGCGCCGCACGGCCAGCTTGAGCTCTACGCGATCTTCGTCGCTGCCGCGGCGGGCCTCGCCATCTTCTGGTCGTGGGTCGCACCGGGGGCGAGATCCCGGGCGACCGCCCTCGCCGAAGAGGGGCGTGCGCTCATCACCGTTGCGGTGGGAGTCACGCTGGGCCTGCTGCTCTCGGGGGTCATCGAGGGCTATGTGACCCGCCAGGACTGGCCCTGGGCGCTCAAGATCGGCATCGGCGCGGCGGCGCTGGCCGTCTTCCTCGCCTACCAGTGGCTCGTGGGGCGCCGGGCCTTCGCTGCGGGGGAAACGGGCGACCTCGAGGAGTTCGAGGCGGGCGCACGGCGCCTCGTCGCCGGCTGAACCCCGCGACATCCGTCACATGAGAGGCCTCTCATGCGGAGGCCCTTGCCGTCTCATGGACTCCGCACACGATGGGCAATCACGCACAACCCGCCCGACGCAACGACGCGAGAGGAATCCCTTGTGCAGAGCCACGACAAGACTTTGACCATCATCGGAAGCGCGATGCTCAGCACGTGCCTCCTGGCAGGCGGCATCGCGAGTGTTGCCGGGAACATGCGCAGCGGCGACCCGGCCGAGATCCTCGGCGTCGACGGTGTGACGGGCAGCGCCCTGGGCGCATCCGCCGACAAATCCAAGAGGCTGCCCGCGTCTAGCGCGAGCGATGAGTCCGCGAGCGATGAGTCAGTAAACCCGGGGGCGGATGCTTCGCCCGACGCTCGAGCGACGACCCCGCGGTCCTCCGCTCGCGAGGCGGTCCGCGTGCCGCCCGCCGCGCCGACGCCCGCCGCGCCCGAGGCCGATGTGTCGCCAGCGGACGACGCCCCCTCGGTGTCGGCGCGCGCTCAGGATCAGGCGCCCAGGGCGGGGCAGGCGTCTGCACCGAGCCGAGCGCCCGCTCAGGATTCCGCGCCCGCTCAGCATCAAGCACGCGGCCCCGCTGCGTCGCCGTCGGAGGCGCGCGCGAATGCGGGCGCTGGTATCAGCAGCGGCAGCAAGGACTGGAGCAGCCTCGGATGGGGCGGCGTCGACTGGCGCGCGGTCGACTGGGGCAGCGTCTGGCGCAAGATCGACTGGGATGCGATCGACCGCGACAGTGAGCATCCACGCCGAGGAAACAGTGGGGAAGAGACCGGTGCCGCCGTCGACGAGGGGCGCCAGGGGGAGCGCGAGGTCTCCCCGCCCCAGCCGAAGCCCGCTCCTGCTCCTGCTCCTGCACCTGCACCGGCACCTGCACCGGCACCTGCACCCGCCCCTCCCGCGCCGGCCCCGGCTCCCCAGTCTGAGCGACAGCCAGGCTGGCAGGGCGACAGCCGCGGCGACGACCGCTCCAACGGACGCGGCAATGGGCGAGGCAGTGACCGCGATGATCGCGGTGACGGTGGGCGCGACCGCAGCGACCGCGGCGAAGGCCGAGGCAACGACTCGGGCGATAGGCGTGGTGGAGGACGTAGATAGCCTCCGCCATGGCGAAGCGGCCAACGGGGTGGTCGCTTCGGATGAGGGCCGACGGATTCGGGTCCGTCGGCCCTCCACACTGCTCAGGCCGGTTGGCGGCTCGTCAGCCGGTACCCCATGCCGCGCACCGTTTCGAGACGGTGGCGACCGATCTTCTGGCGCAGGTAGCGCACGTACACGTCGACGACGTTGGAGCCCGGATCGAAGTCGAAGCCCCAGACGCGACTGAGTAGCTGTTCCCGGCTGAGTACCTGCTCGGGGTGCAGGAGGAACTCTTCCAGCAGCGCGAATTCGCGGGCGGAGAGGTCGACCTCGACGCCGCCGGAGCGGACGCGGCGGGTCTTGAGGTCGAGTTCGAGATCCACGAAAGTGAGGCTGTCGGCGCGCGGCGTCTCCGTCTGGGTGTCCTGCAGGCGCACACGCACGCGGGCGAGTAGCTCGTCGAAGCGGAAGGGCTTGGAGACGTAATCATTTGCGCCCCCCTCGAAGCCAGCCACGGCATCCTGGGCAGAGTCGCGTGCCGTGAGGATGATGACGGCCATCGAGTTGCCTTCGGCGCGCAGCTGCTGCAGCACAGTGAAGCCGTCGAAGCCGGGCAGGCCGATGTCGAGCACCATGAGGTCGAACTGCCCGCTGCGGGCCGCCGCGAGTGCGCCGGGGCCGTCTCTCTCAATCGCGACACCGAACCCGGCGGCGCGCAGGCCCTTCTCCACGAAGGAGGAGATGCGCTCCTCATCCTCCGCGACCAGAATGCGTGCCATCAGTTCTTCCTTCCCCTCGGATGCCGCGGGTTGCGCGGCAGACGAATGACGACGCGGGTGCCCACGCCGCCGCTCACGGCGAAGGCGGTGCCCCCGTGGGCCTCTGAGATGGCGGCGACGATCGAGAGCCCCAGCCCTGAGCCCTCGACGCCGCGCCCCTCGTCGGCGCGTGTGAAACGGTCGAAGACGCGCGAGAGATGTTCGGGCGGGATGCCCGGCCCGTAGTCGCGCACCCACAGGTCGACGGTCGCGCGGCCCTGATCGTCGGCGGAGGTGGCGCTGCCGATCTCGATCGCGCTGCCCTCCGGCGAGTACTTCGCGGCATTCTCGGCGAGCTGCAGCCACGCTTGCGTGATGCGGCGACTGTCGAGCCGGGCATGAGTGTCGGCGCGTGCCGTGAGGGACCACTCATGGGCGGTCGAGAGCATCCGCGCCTTGGCGAACACAGTGGAGGTGAGGTCGCTGATGGGCACGTCGTCGGCATGCACGAAGCCGGGGGTGCGACTCTTCGCGAGAAGTGCGATGTCTCCGACGAGCGTCGTGAGGCGGTCGAGTTCGTCGATCGCGATCTCGCGCGTCTCTGCGATGTCCTCCGGACGCTTCGGGTCGAGCAGCTCGAGATGCCCGCGCATGATCGTGAGAGGGGTCTTCAGTTCGTGGCCGACGTCGTCGAGGAGGCGCCGCTGGCTCTGGAAGCCCGCCTCAAGCCTCTCCAGCATCCGGTTGACAGTGCGCGCGAGGTCGCTCACGTCATCGCGGCCGATCACGGTGATGCGACGGGAGAGATCCGTGTCGGTAATGCTGTCGGCCGTTTCGGAGAGCGCGCGGATGGGGCGCAGGAGACGGCCCGCAACGACCCAGCCGACGAGCCCGACGAGCACGAGCATGGCCCCGGCGATGATCGCGTAGGTGCCGAAGGCCTGCGAGATGGAGGCGAGTTCGGTGTCGAGGTTGTAGGCGCTCACGTAGAGCCCCTCGCTCGGGTCGCCCTCGATCGCGATGGGGATGATGGCGTAGCGCAGGCGCCCGGCCTCGGCCTCGACGGTTCCCATGACGACCCGGTCGGGATGTGCCTCGGCGATGACCCGCGCGATGAACTCCTCATCGTCGTCGAGCCGGAAGGCGAGGTCAGAGGAGGGGACGAACGCGGGTTGCCCGTCGATGATTCCGACCGTGCTCTCGGTGTGGTCGGGGAGCACCCGCTGCATCGCCTGCATGAGGAACCCGGCGACCGTCGTGGGGATCTGCTGGCCCGTCTCGCCGCCATCGGCGATGAACTGGAGGCCCTCGACCGTCTGTGTGAGCCTCTCATCGATGCCCGCGAGTACGCGCTCCCGCTGCAGCAGGTAGGCGGAGCTGCCCGCGACCGTCATTCCGAGTGCCGTGACGAGGAGGATGGAGGTGAGGATGCGCGAGCGCACGGATCGGAGGGCATCGATGATCCGCTGCAACCTCACGTGCCCATTATGGGGGCCGCAAACGATTCTGTGGGGACCGGAGCCGTGGCATCCGTGCCGTGCCGACCGTCTCTCGGCTCTCCGCCCCGGGCGCGCCGCGTCAGAGCAGGCCCGCCGCCTTCAGGGCGAGGTAGCGGTCGGCGAGGGCGGGGGGCAGCTCGGGTGGGGGGCCCGTGACGACGTCGCCGCCGAGCTGCCGGATCGCCGCCGCGACGCGTGCCGTGTCGAGCATTGAGCGTTCGGCTGCCGCCGCCCGGAACACCTCCTCGCGGTCGCCGCGGGAGCGCGAGGCGGCCACCACGGCGGGGTCGGTCACGGAGCAGACCAGCACTCTGTGCCGACGCGTCAGCTGGGGGAGCATCCCGAGGAGAGCCCGGGAGGCGCCGGGAGAGTCGATCGAGGTCATGAGCACAATGAGCGAGCGACGGTTGGTGACGGATGCCACGAGGCCGGGCACGGCGGACCAGTCCATCTCGATCAGCTCCGGCTCGACGGGCGCCATGACCGTCACCATGCGGCTCAGCAGGTCGCTGCCCGTCGTGCCCTGTACGCGTCCGCGCACCCGCCGGTCGTAGATGAGCGTGTCGATGCGATCGCCCGCGCGCTGGGCGAGCGCCGCGAGCAGGAGGGACGACTCGAACGCCGTGTCGATGCGGGCCTCATTCGCGATGCGCGCGGCGGAGGTGCGGCCGCTGTCGATCACGATCACGATGCGGCGATCCCGTTCGGGGCGCCACGTGCGCACGACGAGTCGCTGGCCAATACCCGTCGTCGGATCGTGCCGCCTAGCGGTCGCGCGCCAATCGATCGACCGCACGTCGTCGCCGCGCACATAGTCGCGCAGGGAGTCGAACTCGGAACCCTGCCCTCGGATCATGACACTCGTACGACCGTCGAGTTCCCTCAAACGGGCCAGGCGTGAGGGAAGGTGGCGTCGCGAGTGGAAGGGTGGCAGCACCCGGATGGCCCCTGGTGCTCCGATGCTCGCCTGACGGGCTGCGAGTCCAAGGGGCCCGAAGGAACGCACCGTCACGTGCTCGGAGCGGCGCTCCCCGCGGCGGAACGGGGTGAGTGTGAGTGTCAGCGCGCGGCGCTCGCCGGCCGGAACCGTGAGTAGTCCGCGCGCTGGGGAAGCCCCCGCGGAGGGCTGCCAGCCGTCGCGGACGAGGGTTCGGGCGGTGCGCCGGCCCGGATTGGTGATGAGCAGCCGGGCCTGCACGGGCTCGCCGAGCCGCACGCGGTCGGGAAGCTCGCGCTCGACGATGAGGCGGCGCGGAGAGGCGGCCGCGGCAAGGTCGATCGCGGCCGCCGCGATCACGAGTCCCAACCACGCGAGCGTCGTCCACGTCGGGGAGATGGCACCGTCGCTCAGCGTCGTCAGTACGACGATCGGCACGATGCCGACGGCGAGCAGCGCGGCGAAGCGCATCGAGAGTGCCACTAGCGAGACATCCGCATCAGATCGGCACCCGCACCTGCTGCAGCACGGAGCGCAGGATCGAATCCGCAGTCACGCCCTCCAACTCGGCTTCGGGGCGCAGCTGCAGACGGTGCCGCCACACGGGCAGCGCCATGGCCTGCACGTGGTCGGGGGTGATCGCGTCGAAGCCGCTCAGCCACGCCCACGCCTTGGCCGCCCCGAGGAGGGCGGTCGTGCCACGCGGGCTCACGCCCAGCTTGACGGAGGGGCTCTGGCGTGTGCCGCGGGCGAGGTCGACGATGTAACCGAGCACGTCGGCGTTGGCCCCCACCGCGGCGACCTCGCGCTGCGCTGCGGCGAGGCGCTCGGGGGTGAGCACGGCGCCCACACCGGCGGCGTCGAGATCGCGGGGGCTGAACCCGGCGGCGCTGCGCACGAGCACCTCGATCTCGTGGTCCCGTTCGGGCACGTCGAGGACGAGTTTGAGCAGGAAGCGGTCGAGCTGCGCCTCGGGCAGCGTGTAGGTGCCCTCGTACTCGACGGGGTTCATGGTGGCCGCGACGAGGAAGGGCCAGGGGAGGGGGCGCGTCTGCCCGTCCGCGCTGACCTGCCGCTCCTCCATGGCCTCGAGGAGGGCCGACTGGGTCTTGGGGGGCGTGCGGTTGATCTCGTCGGCGAGCAGCAGGTTGGTGAAGACGGGCCCCTCCCGGAACTCGAAGTCGCCCGAGCGCGCGTCGTACACGAGCGAGCCCGTCACGTCACCCGGCATGAGGTCGGGCGTGAACTGGATGCGGCTCGTGCCTAGCGACAGCGTGCGGCTGAGGGTGCGCACGAGCAGCGTCTTGGCGACGCCGGGCACGCCCTCGAGCAGCACGTGGCCGCCCGCCAGCAGCGCGATGATGAGCCCGGTCACGGCACCGTCCTGTCCGACGACGGCCTTGCCGACTTCGGCGCGGACGCGAGCGAAGTCGTCCCGCAGCCCGGGGGCGGATGCTGCCGCCGACGTGGTGGGCGCCTGCGTGGTCTCTTCGGTCATCGGTGTTCTCCTCGATCGGGGTCGGGTCGGGGGATGTCATGGGTCATGGCGCGGTGGCCCTCGCGATCTCGCGCTCGAGCTCGAGGAGCCGGTCGGAGAGTTCGACGAGCTCACTGTCGGAGCGGGGCACGGCGTCGACGAGGAGCTCCCGCACGGACGCGGCCGGCCTGTTCGCGGTGGCCGCGGCGAGGTCCACGAACTCCTGCACTCCCGCCGTGCGCGGCAGCCGGAGGCGACTCGCGAGACGCTGCACGGTGCCGACGCGCAGGGCGTCGAGGGCGCGCTGCCGCGCGGAGGAGCGCTGATAGAGGCGCGCCCGCCCTTCCATCGTCTCGGTCGCCCGCACGACGACGGGGAGGTTCTCGACGACGAGGGGGCCGAGTCGGCGCCCCTGGGCGACACCGGCGGCAACGGTCACGAGGATGAGCAGCACGAGCACGGGGGTGACCCAGGTGGGCGTGAGGGAGGCGGCATCCTCACCGGGCAGGTCGCCGACCCCCGGCACGTACCAGACCAGCTGGGCATGCTCACCGAGGAGGCCGAGGGCGAGGGCCGCGTTGCCTGCCTCGGTGATGCGCTCGTTGCTGAGGGCGGCGCCCGCCCCCAGCACGCTCACCGTCTGTCCGCCGCGCTCCAGGCGGATGAGCGAGGCGACATCGTCCCCGCTGTCGAGGCATACATCAACCGCGGCATCGTCACCGTGATAGCGGTAACCCAGGCCGTCGCCCGTCACCGTGCCCGCGCGTTCGACGGCGCCCACCGTGCAGTCCGCCTCGAGCTCGCCCGAGACCGAGCCGGCAGCCGCCACGTCCGGCGCGAGTTGCTCAAGCGCGTCGTAGCCGGGCTCGATCAGCACGAGGTGCTCGCCCAGGCCGTCTAGGTTGAGGGAAGTCTCGCCGAGGATTCCCGCGCGGTCGTGCAGCACGACGGTCGCGGCATCCGTGCCTATCGCCTCACGGGTGCTCTCGAGCGTCTCCGTGATGCTGACCGCGACGCCCTGTTCGCGCAGCACCTGCACGAGCGCCCGTGCGCCGGCGGGGCCCGCGCTGTCGGGGTCGAGGGGCACGCCGAGGGGGCGGTTGGCGCCGCTCGCGAAGAGGGTGATGAGTCCGATCACGAGGGCGGCGGCCCCGAAGACGCCCCAGTAGAGCCAGCGGCGGGCTGTCGTGCGCACGGTCGAGGTTATGACGGTCATGCGCCGGGCTCCTGCGCGCCCGCGGCCATTACTCCCGGTTCGAGGCGGGGCCGGGCTGCCCGAATGCTCGCCTCGAGCGCCCGCACGCGCTCGTACTGTTCCGCCGTCGCCGGGTGCTCGAGGTAGCGCACGCCGTCGAAGTCGTCGGCGGATGCCGCGAGCTCGCCCCCGTGGTCGGGGAATGCCTTCGCGGCCCGCGCCGCGAAGTCCTGCGCGGTCGTGCCGGGCAGTGTCGAGACGACGGTGCGTTCCGAAAGGCCCCGGGCGATCGCGCGGAACATGTCGGTCACGGCGTCATCCCAGCGCTTCTGGGCGGCGTGACTCTCGGCAGCCCGGCGTAGTGTGAGGGAATCCCGGGTGTCCTCGGCCCCGAAGAGTTCTGTCGTCACCCGACTGCGGCGGGAGAGCGCGGGCCTGCCGAAGATGATGAACGCCGCCACGATCAGCGCCAGCACGAGAAGGGCCACGAGGAGCACCCCGAGCCCCTGGCCGCCGGGGCCTGCCTCGATCCGCAGCGAGGTGAGCCACTCCCACAGCGCGGTCGCGAGGCGATCGAACCAGTTCGGCTGGGCCTCCAGGTACTCGCGGTTCGACAGTTCCCGCAGGAGCCACTCGCGCGCCTCCGGGGCGTCGGGTTCGACGGGAATCTCGAAGGGCGCGGCCGCGCGATCGACGGTCGAGAGCAGTGCGCGCGTCATGCTGTCACGATCGTGAGGGCGAGGTTCTCGGCAGGAAGGGGTCCTGCAGGTCGCTCAGGCCGGCATCCCGCTCCTCCACATGCCGGGAGAGGTCGAGCTCGAGTCCCTCCTTGCGCATGCGCAGGTCGAGGTAGATGAGGCCGTTCGTGGCCGACTGCACGACCGTCGTGATCGAGGTCATGACGATGAGGAGTGCGAGGAACAGCGCGTAGACGCCCATGACGACGGCGAGGCCCAACTCCTGATTGGTGCCGTTGGGGTCCACGATGAACGAAAGCATCGGCATGAGGAACGAGACGGGGGTGGAGACGACCTGGGCGGCGACGCTCAGGATGACCGCGACGAGGGCTTGGATGCCGAAGGTGCGCCAGAAGTGTCGGTCGGTCAGTTGCCAGGAGCGGAAGACTGCGGCGCGCAGGGGAAGACGCTCGACCATGAGGGCACTCGGCACGAGAGAGAGCTTGGTGCCGAGCCACACCCCCAGCACAACGAGTCCGATGGCGCCGAGGATGCCGATGCCTACCCCGATTGCGACCCCGACGACCCCGAGGAGCACGACGAAGAGGGCGATGAGGCCGCCCAGCACCGCGATGGCGACGCCCGCCGCGACAATGAGGAGGAGCGTCCATCCGATCAATGCCCAGAGTCGACCGCGCGCACGGCCCCAGAGCTGGCGGAGGGTGAGCTTCTCGCCGATCGTCGCGCGCGCGACTTCGAGCACGACGATGCCCTGCAGGAGCGCGACGAGGGCTGTGCCAAGGAGAAGGGGCACGAGATTGGAGAGCAGGAGCGCGAAGATGCCCCCCGCCGTGACCTCCTCGAGGTTCTCGGCGCTCACGTTCTCGAGGCGCGAGAACATCCAGAAGAAGGCGGCTCCCATGACGGCCGCCGTGATGATGCCGACGAGGAACTGCGTCGAGAGCGCGAGACCCAGCAGCGGCCGAGGATTGCGGCGGAGGGTGCGGAAGGATGCGCCGAGAATCGCGCCGAGGGTCATGGGGCGCAGGGGCACGAGCCCAGGCTGGGAGGGAGGCGTCCACGACGGGGGAGGCGTGTTGGCGGCGGGGCGATAGGGGGACGGGGCGGGGCCGCTGGCGGCCGCCTCGACGGGCGGCGTCCACGGGTTCGCGGATGGCGTTCCGTGGCTGTCGGTTCCGTCGACCACGGTGGTTCCCCCTTGCTCGAGTGTCGGGTGCGGCGTACGCGCGCGGCATCCGCCCTTCATGCTGGCATACTCGACTACTCTTGTGCGAAAGCCTCACCATCCCGAGTGGCACGGGATGCCCGATCAGAGACGAATTGATGAACGCTCGCATCCTCGTGGTCGATGACGACACCGCGCTCGCCGAGATGATCGGCATCGTGCTGCAGTCGGAAGGTTTCACTCCCTCGTTCTGTGCCGACGGCACCTCGGCGCTCGAGGCCTTCCGCTCCTCCCGCCCCGACCTCGTTCTCCTCGACGTCATGCTTCCAGGCAAGGACGGCATCGAGGTGTGCGCCGAGATCCGCGCGGAGTCGGGCACACCCATCATCATGCTCACCGCCAAGTCCGATACGACGGATGTCGTGAGCGGGCTCGAGAGCGGCGCCGATGACTACGTCGTCAAGCCCTTCAACCCCAAGGAGTTGGTGGCGCGCATCCGCACCCGCCTGCGGCCGACCCCCGACTCGACGGCCGACACCCTGCGCATCGGCGACGTCACGATCGATGTCGTCGGCCATGAGGTGCGCCGCGGCGACACCGTCATCAACCTCACACCCCTCGAGTTTGAGCTCCTCCTGGCCCTTGCCCTCAAGCCGCAGCAGGTCTTCACGCGCGAGATGCTGCTCGAGCAGGTGTGGGGGTACCAGTACAAGGCCGACACCCGGCTTGTGAACGTGCACGTGCAGCGCCTCCGCGCCAAGGTCGAGCAGGATCCCGACAACCCGTCGATCGTGACGACCGTGCGCGGGGTCGGATACCGGGCCGGTGCCAGCCGCTGACAGTCCCGCGTCGCTGATCGCGGTGCGATGGCGGATGCTGCGCGCCTCCGCCGTGCACACGTGGCGGTCATCCCTGCAGTTCCGCACCGTCGCGATCACGGTCGTGCTCTCGGGGCTCGCTGTCATGGTCATCGGCACCTACATGTCGGCGGTCATCGGGGGAAACCTTTTCACGGCCCGCCGGGACCAGGTCGAGGCCGAGCACGCGCGGGCGACGCTCCTCGCGCAGGACTACTTCAGCAATGCTCTCGCCGCCGACGACGCGACCCGCGTCGACTTCGACACCCTGAGCGTAGGCGTGCAGGACCGCATCCTCTCATCGACGACGAGCCCGGGCAGCACGGGGTCCGCCCTCCTGCGGGTGCCGGGGCAAAGCACTCAGTTCGTTATGCCGTCAACGCAGAGCCGCGGTTTCGATGTCTCGCTCTTGAGTCGCGAGCTGCGCGAGGTCGTCCGCGAGGACACGGGGCGTGTCTACCTGCAGTCCGTCACGCTGCCCTCCGGCGAGCCCGGCCTCGTCGCGGGCTCCCTCGTCTCGGTGCCCTCCGCCGGCAACTACGAGTTCTACCTCGTCTTCGACCTCGCTGATGCGCAGGAGACGCTCGACTCGGTGCAGCAGACACTCATCATCGGGCTCGCCTCGCTCGTGCTCCTCATCGGGGCGGTCACGTGGATCGTCGTGCGCCTCGTCGTCGCGCCCGTGCGACTCGCCGCTGCCGCGAGTGAGCGACTCGCCGCGGGTCAACTCGAGGAGCGCATCCCCGAGAGGGGGGAGGACGTCATCGCGACCCTCGCCCGCTCCTTCAACGGCATGGCCGACAGCCTGCAGCAGAAGATCACCCGGCTCGCGGAGGTGTCGCGCATGCAGCAGCGCTTCGTCTCCGATGTCTCGCACGAACTGCGCACGCCTCTCACGACCATCCGGCTCGCGGGCGACGTGCTCTACGACCAGCGTGACGCCTTCCCGCCCACGACGGCCCGGACGGCGGAACTGCTGCACACCCAGGTCGAGCGCTTCGAGCTCCTCCTCGCCGATCTCCTCGAGATCAGCCGCTACGACGCGGGCGCCGTCGAGCTCGAACTCGAACCGACGAATCTGGTCCGTCTCGTCGAGGACGCCGTCGAGTCGATGGAGCCGCTTGCGACCGAGCGCGGATCTGAGCTCACGGTGGTCGCGCCAGGCGGCCACTTCGACGCGGAGGTCGACCCCCGTCGCATCCGTCGCATCCTCCGCAACCTGCTCGGCAACGCGATCGAGCACGGTGAGGGCAAGCCGATCGAGGTGACCGTCGACAGCACGAGCTCTGTCATCGCACTGACGGTGCGCGACCACGGCATCGGCATGACCCCTGAGCAGTTGGAGCGTGTCTTCGACCGCTTCTGGCGGGCCGACCCCTCGCGCACGCGCACGATCGGTGGCACCGGCCTCGGACTCGCGATCTCGCAGGAGGACGCGGCGCTGCACGGGGGAACGCTCGACGCCTGGTCAGAGCTCGGGGAAGGCACCTGCTTCCGCCTTGTGCTGCCGCGGGAACACGGCGGGGAGGTCGGCGAGTCGCCTCTCGGTCTTCCCCCGGCTGCCGCGGGCGACAATGGAGTCGAGGATGCCCATGACTGAGTTCCCGCGCCCCGTCCGCAGGTCCCGCCGTGCCACCGGTGCGGCGGTGGTTCTCGCGCTGCTCGCACCGCTGCTCGCGGCTTGCGGCGGCATCCCCTACAGCGGGGACGTCGTGACGGGGAGCGAGGTCAGTCAGCAGGATCCGGGCGGCACGGAGTACATTGTCGAGGGTCCGGCGGAGGGTGCGACGGCCGAGGAGATCCTGCGCGGTTTCATCGCCGCCTTCAAGAGCTCGGGCGACTACGACGTGGCGCGGCAGTTCCTGAGCTCGAGCTTCCTCGACGACTGGGATCCTCGCGAGAGCGTCCTCGTCCACAACGGCGGATCGAGCATCGTGCCCGTCTCGGATACGGCGCTGGACTATGTCGTGACCTCGGCGACGGCATCCGTCGATTCGGCGGGCACCTACCGTCAGTTCGCGCCCGCCCCCGCGACCCTGCACTACGAGTTCGTGCAGGAGGACGGCGAGTGGCGCATCAGTGCGGCCCCTGGGGGCATCGTGCTCTCGCAGAGCTCCTTCGAGAACGTCTTCAGTGAGAACGTCCTCTACTTCCTCGACACGGGCGGCGCGGCCCTCGTGCCCGACCTGCGCTGGTTCCCCGCCGGCACCGGGGTGGCGACGCGGGTCGTCTCGGCGCTGCTTGCAGGCCCTCCTCCGTGGCTGCAGGGCGCGGCCACCAGTTCCTTCCCGGCGGGCACGCAGCTCTCCTCGCCCAAGCGTGTCGCGATCGACGGCACGACCGCCTACGTCGACCTGACGAGCGAAGCGCTCGAGGCCTCGCCTCTGCAGCGGCAGCGCATGCGCCTTCAGATCGAGTCGAGCCTGGGCCTCATTACCTCGACCGTCATCTCGGTCGACGGCACCGAGCTTTCGATCCCCGACCCCGGCCCCGGCCTCCCACAGCCGCAGCTGCCCGTTGACAACCGCCCCCTCATCCTCCACGACGGCAGCTTCGGCTACTACGCCAACGGGCAGATCTCGCTCATCGACGGCCTGAGCGAGCAGGTGGCGGCACTTGCACCGGATGCCGCGACCCTCGCAAGCGGCGGGAGCGCCATCGCCGTCCTCAACGCGGAGGGGGTGTGGGTCGTGCGTCGGGAGGGGGATCCGGCGCTGCTCGACGCCCGCGCGGGGCTCATCGCCCCCACTCTCGACATCTACGGCTACACCTGGTCAGTGCCGGCTGGGTCGCCGACGGCCCTGCGCGCATTCGCCTTCGACGGCACGGCCTACGACGTGACGACGGCGCTGCCTCCCGACGCGCGCGTTGCCGCGATCGAAGTCTCGCGCGACGGCGCGCGGCTCGCGATCCTCCTGGCGACGCCTGCGGGCCCCCGCCTCATGGTCTCAGCCATCATGCGCGACGTGAACGCGAGCAATGCGCCCCTGGGCCTCGGGGTCCCCGTCGTGGATGCCTCGCTCGACAGTGGCACGGCGGTCGATCTCGCGTGGATGGACGAGACGACGGTCGTGACCCTGAGCGAGTCGGGCGACGACACCCTCGTGCTGGCGCATCAGGTCGGCGGTCGCCGCGAGAGCCTGGGCAGCCCTGACTCGGGCGTGCAGATCGTCGGCGGCAACGGTGAGACGGGCCTTCGCGTGCTCGGGGAGGATGGCGTCGTGGCGGCCCGCCGACCGAGCGGCTGGCAGACGACCCAGATCACTGCGGAGTTCATCGCGACGCAGCGCTGACGACCCGCGCCCCGCATCCGCTCCCTCCCAGCGCGGGATCTCCGGCGCAGTGCACTCTCCAGTGCTCCTCGTCGGCGGGGGAGTGGCCGCCCCGAACATGCTTGTCGGATGCCACGCCTCGCCGTCTCTCGAGAGCTGCTCTCCTCGGCCGCCCTCGACGCCCTCGCGGTGCTGCTGCCCGTCAGCTGCGCGGGCTGCGGGGCGCCCGACCGCGCTCTCTGCCCCGACTGCCGCCCTGCGCTCGCCGCCGCCCTTTCCACCCGCGTCCTGGAGCCCGTGCACGGCGCCGTACCGGTGACCGCCGGGCTGCCGTATGAGGGCGTCGCCAGGCGCTGCATCCTGGCGTTCAAGGAGCAGGGCCGCACCGACCTCGTGCGCGCTCTTGCCGCGCCCCTGCTGTGCGCCATCGAGAGCGCGCTTCAGGATGCGGCCGCAGCCGGGAGCCGCGACATCCGTGTCTGCTGCGTTCCCCAGGGTGCGTCTTCGGCGCGGCGCCGCGGATACGACCCCGTGCGGATGCTCGCGCGACGCTCCCTGCAGCGCCCCGTCGAGCGGATGCTGCGGCGCGCGTCGCGGGGAAGCGCGCAGAAGCTGCTCGGGGTGCGGGAGCGGCGCGACAACATCGCGGGCGCCTTCGCCGCGCGTCACAGCCTCGAGGGCTGCCGTGTGCTCCTCGTCGACGATGTCGTGACCTCGGGGGCGACCCTCGAGGAGGCGGCACGGGCGGTCCGTGCGGCGGGCGGCATCGTCGTCGGCGCGGTGGCTCTCGCCGCGACGCCGCTGCGCGGGCACGCGCGCAGCGGCATGCCGTGATCTTCTCGTGACACGCACAGGTCGGCGGCACTACGGTGATCAAAAGAGGCGCACTTGATCGCCTGGTTCGCGATGAGTGCGTCGCCACAGAACCGGGAGGTCGCCATGGAAATTTCCATCAACGGACGCAATGTGGGGATCACGGATCGTTTCCGTGACTATGCGACGGAGAAGGCGGAGAAGGTCGCCGGGCTCGTGCCCAAGGCGCTTGCCTTCGAGATCAAGGTGAGTCGGCACAGCGAGAAGAACGCGCAGAACGGGGATGACCGGGTCGAGCTCATGCTCGTGGGGCCAGGTCCGCTCGTACGCTCCGAGGCGGCGGGTGCCGACAAATACGCCGCTTTCGATATCGCGTTCAACAAGATCGTGGAGCGCATCCGTCGGGCCAATGACCGGCGCAAGGTGCACCGCGGCCAGCACCGGCCCACATCCCTTCGCGAGGCATCCGCTGATGGATTCAGCGTCGTCGACATCACCCCAGCGAGTCCGGAGGTGATCGAGAAGGTGACGACGGGTTCCGTGCCCGTGCAGGAGCCGCCCCAGCCGGGAGACGACGACTGGAGCCCTGTCGTCATCCGCAAGAAGGTATTCCCCTCGGCCACAATGAAGACTGACGAGGCCGTCGACCACATGGAGTTGGTGGGGCACGACTTCTTCCTCTTCATCGACGCGGAGACCGACCGCCCGAGCGTGGTGTACCGCCGCAAGGGTTGGGACTACGGTGTGATCTCCCTCGAGGACGCCGAGGAGCACGAGGCGAGCGGAGGGCGCCGGGCACGCGCCTGAGCGACACGCCTGAGTGACAGTGCGGGCGGGCATCCCACAGCGGATGCCCGCCCGCGCCGTCTCCAGAAACCCGAGGGCTAGGATTGCTACGGTTAACGGTGCTGTGCCTGCGCGCCGCCGGCGGGTGTCGATGGGGATCCCCGTCGCGAGTCCACGTGTGGCACACCCCGACGAGATCCTGAGGAGCTTATCCGTGGCTAATGTTCTAGAGCGCGTCCTGCGCGTCGGCGAGGGACGCACGATGCGCCGGCTGCAGCGGTACGCCGCCGCGGTCAATGACCTCGAGAGCGACTTCAAGGAGCTCACGGACGACGAGCTCCGCAACGAGACGACGGAGCTGCGCACCCGCTACGCGAACGGCGAGTCTCTCGACGACCTGCTTCCCGAGGCCTTCGCGGCTGTGCGTGAGGCGGCCGTTCGCACCCTCGGCATGCGGCACTTCGACGTGCAGCTCATGGGTGGAGCGGCCCTGCACCTCGGCAACATCGCCGAGATGAAGACCGGTGAGGGTAAGACGCTCGTCGCGACCCTTGCGGCGTACCTCAACGCGATCCCCTCGCGCGGCGTGCACGTCATCACCGTCAACGACTATCTGGCCAGCTACCAGTCGGAGCTGATGGGGCGCGTCTACCGTGCCCTCGGCATGAGCACCGGATGCATCGTGGCAGGCCAATCTCCCGCGGAGCGCCGAGAGCAGTACGAGGCCGACATCACCTACGGCACCAACAACGAGTTCGGCTTCGACTACCTCCGTGACAACATGGCGTGGCAGGCGAGCGACATGGTGCAGCGGGGCCACCAGTTCGCGATCGTCGACGAGGTGGACTCGATCCTCATCGATGAGGCGCGCACGCCCCTCATCATCTCGGGCCCGTCCTCGGGCGAGGCCAACCGCTGGTTCACGGAGTTCGCCTCGATCGCCAAGCGACTCGTGCCGGGGGTCGACTATGAGGTCGACGAGAAGAAGCGCACTGTCGGCGTGCTCGAGCCGGGCATCGAGAAGGTCGAGGATCACCTCGGCATCGACAATCTCTACGAGTCGGCCAACACCCCGCTCATCTCCTTCCTCAACAACTCCATCAAGTCCGTCGCCCTCTTCAAGAAGGACAAGGACTACGTCGTCATGAACGGCGAGGTGCTGATCGTCGATGAGCACACGGGCCGCATCCTCGCGGGCCGCCGCTACAACGAGGGCATCCACCAGGCGATCGAGGCGAAGGAGGGTGTCGCGGTCAAGGCCGAGAACCAGACCCTGGCGACCGTGACGCTGCAGAACTATTTCCGCCTCTACAAGAAGCTCTCGGGCATGACGGGAACGGCCGAGACCGAGGCCGCCGAGTTCATGAGCACCTACAAGCTCGGCGTCGTCGCGATCCCCACCAACAAGCCCATGCTGCGCATCGACCAGCCCGACCTCGTCTACAAGAACGAGCAGGTCAAGTTCGAGCAGGTCGCGGAGGATATCGTCGAGCGCCACAAGAAGGGCCAGCCGGTGCTCGTCGGCACGACGAGCGTCGAGAAGAGCGAACACCTCTCCAAGCTGCTGGCGAAGCGCGGCGTCAAGCACGAGGTGCTCAACGCCAAGAACCACGCCCGTGAGGCCGCGATCGTCGCGCAGGCGGGGCGTCTCGGCTCCGTCACGGTCGCGACCAACATGGCGGGCCGCGGCACAGACATCATGCTCGGCGGCAACGCCGAGTTCCTTGCCGTCGCCGAGATGAACCAGCGCGGCCTGAGCCCCGTCGACACGCCGGAGGAGTACGAGGCGGCGTGGGACGAGGTCTTCGAACGCGTCAGTGCCGAGGTCAAGGCCGAGGCAGAGAAGGTAATCGAGGTCGGCGGTCTCTACGTGCTCGGCACGGAGCGTCACGAGTCGCGGCGCATCGATAACCAGCTCCGCGGTCGCTCCGGCCGTCAGGGCGACCCGGGCGAGAGCCGCTTCTATCTCTCGCTCACCGACGACCTCATGCGCCTCTTCAACTCCCAGGCGGCAGAGTCACTCATGGGCCGCGGGAACGTGCCGGACGACATCGCGATCGAGTCGAAGATTGTGAGCCGTGCCATCCGCAGTGCCCAGGCGCAGGTGGAGTCTCGCAACGCCGAGATCCGCAAGAACGTGCTCAAGTATGACGACGTGCTCAACCGGCAGCGCGAGGCGATCTACAACGACCGTCGTCGCATTCTCGAGGGCGACGATCTCCACGAGCGCGCCCAGCAGTTCCTCGAGGATGTCGTGGGTGAGGTCGTGAACGTGCATACGGCGGAGGGCCACGCCGACGACTGGGATCTGGACGCGCTCTGGACCGAGCTGCGCACCCTCTTCCCGATTTCCATCACGCCAGAGGAGGTCATCCAGGAGGCGGGAACGCGCGGCAAGGTGAGCCACGACTTCCTGCTGCGGGAGATCCTCTCCGACGCCAAGCTCGCCTACCAGAAGCGGGAGGAGTCGCTCGGCTCCGATGCGATGCGCGAGCTCGAGCGCCGCGTGGTGCTCTCGGTGATAGACCGTCGCTGGCGCGACCACCTCTACGAGATGGACTACCTCAAGGACGGCATCGGGCTGCGCGCGATGGCACAACGTGACCCGCTCGTGGAGTACCAGCGGGAGGGCTTCGCCCTCTTCCAGACGATGATGGACCAGATCCGCGAGGAGTCGGTCGGCTTCCTGTTCAACCTCGAGGTCGAGGTCACGCCCTCGGGCGCGACCGCCTCCGCGCCCACGGTCTCGGCGAAGGGTCTCGGCGGCAGTGCCGCCCCGGCCCAGGGTCTCAAGTACTCGGCGCCGAGCAGCGACGTCGGCGGCGAAGTCGAGGTGCGCAACGCCAGGGGACAGGTCGACTCGGCCTCGACCGCGCGGCAGCGCGCTCAGGCGGCACCGGCCTTCGCAGGCGGCGGAGCGGCGACGCCACCTCCGCCCTCACCGCAAGCCCCCAGGCCGCAGGCGGGGCGAGGACAGCAGGCGGGCCAGCGTGGTGCCTTCGGCCAGCAGGACACCGCAGGCACGCCTCCCGTGAACCGGGCACAGCGGCGCGCGCAGGGCAAGAAGAAGTAGCGCGCCCGCTCGTGCGCGTTCGGGGCGGCAGCCGCCTCGGCCTTCTCGCCGTCGCTCTGCTTCTGGCGGGTTGCGGCGCGGTGGCGGATGTCTCGGAGACGGATGTCTCGGTCACGGCTGCGCCGCAGCACTCCTCCTCGGCGCCGGGGGCGACGCCCTCCGCTGCTTCGGGGGCTGCGGGTTCGTGCCCCATCGGCGAACTCGTCGCGGGGAAGGACGTCGTGGCGGCGGGTCTCGTGAGCGATGCGCGCGGCGAGTATTGCGCCGTCTCGCCGTCGCCCGATTCGGCCGCGATGCTGCTCGACGACTCCGTCGTGGTGAGTGACTCGCTTGAGAAGTGGGGTTTCACCCGGGAGGATGCGCTGGAGGCACAGCGCAGGACCGTGACGTTCGTCGTGGAGGAGGCGTTGGACTCAGCCCTGCTCGACACCAGCGATGAGGGAGCATTTGCCCGCTGGCAGGCAGCAGCACCGTATCGCTTCGTCGATTTCGCTCCCCCCGAGGACCTGCTACTGCAGGGCCTCCCCGCTCTGGCGAGGGATGGTGGGCCGCGCTCTGCCCAGACTCAGATCGAGGTGGTCCGGGTTGAGGGTCAGGGCGGCAAGGCGGGGCCGACCTCCATCCTCGTGCGCGTCGAGGCGCTCTCGCGCTTCCGTCCGGCGGACGGGCGCGCAGAGATTCCCGTGACGACGCGCTTCGCCCTCGCCTTCGATGCGGCGGGCGGAATCGTCGGTATCTCCTACGGATACTCCAGCGCGGAGTGAGGCTGCCGGGCGCACCGCGAATACACGTGGCGCGGCGGGCGCAGTTGCCGTTGCCCTCGGCAGCGCGTTCGATGGCAGCGCCTTCGACGGTAGCGCGTTCGATGGCAGCGCATTCGACGGCAGCGCGTTGGACGGCGCTGAGTCGACGGAGGCCGCCGTTAGAGTACGTTGATTGCGGTGGCGCGCCAGCGGGAGTCGAGCCCCTCCAGCCGGATGGCGACGGCGCGGCTGCGGGCGCGACCATGCACGATGACGACCGCCTCGATGACGCCGTCGCGGGGCGCCTCGGCGACCACGCTGCCGATCGTAAAGTTCGGCCGCGCCGCCTTCTCGCCACGAGCGCGTCTTGCCCGATCGGAGAGCACGACACGCTTGAGCAGGTTGCGGTAGACCTCATCCGTCACCCAGCGTGCGATCTGCTGCAGGTCGCGCGCCCCTGCGAGGATCTCGATGACGCAGCGTGTGAGGTTCTCAAGAAGCGGGTTCGGGTCGGGCAGGGACGCGGATGCGGTCGGCTGCGCACCGAAGAACGCATCCGATTCGAATGGCGCCCTGATCACCTTGCTGGGCATTCTGGGCGAGGCCACCGGCCGCTCGGTGGCACGGCGTGCGCCGGGCGAGCCGACCGGTTGCTGCTGTGGGGAGAGTGCGTGGGCGTGCGTCATGGGAGCTCCGTCGGGACGGGGCGGCCGTCGGGGGTGCGGCCGGAATGGCGGATGCGTCTACCCCCGTTCGGGGGTACGGCAACTAAAGCACCCAGGTGAGCAATAGTCCACGCCCCCGATTCGGGGCTGTGGATAACTCGTGCCGTGCGCCCTGCGAGGCTCTAACGTCGCTGCATGCGCTGGGACAACCTCTTCGACGACCTCGAGAGCCAGCTCGAAGGGGAACTCCGCGCCGACGAGGCCGAACTTCGCGTCGAGGAGGAGCGGCTGAGACTCGCGCGATTGTCGTTGCGTGATCGGCTTCTCGCTCTCAGCTCGCCGGGCGAAGACCTCCTCTCGGTTCGCATCCTCCTCCATTCCGGGCGGCCGGTCGACCTGCTGCCCGTAACGGTCGGGCGCGACTGGGTGTCCGGACGAGTCATAGGGGATGCCGGCGCGCGCGGCCACGGAATCGTGCCCTTCTCGGCGGTGCAGGGCCTCGTGCTCTCCCGTGCTCAGGTGGCGCTCAGCGCGGGAGAGGCAGGAGGGGCCGAGGGGCTTTCGGCTCGCCTAGGGCTCGGCTACGTGCTGCGCGACCTCGCCCGGCGTCGCTGCGCACTCGAGATCGCGCTCGTCGCAGGCGGCACCGTGCACGGCACGATCGACCGCGTCGCGCGGGATCACCTCGATCTCGCGGTGCATGAACCAGGGGTTCCGCGGCGCGAGCGAGAGGTCTCGCACTATCGGCTGATCCCGCTCTCGGCGATCGAGCTCGTCAGGACCGGCTGACTCTCGGGAGAGACGGCTGACTCAGTGAGGCGCGGGCAGCGCGGTGAATTTGGGTCGCGCTGGATCAGCGAGGACCGATCGATAGCTCCGGAATGTCTGCGAACTCCGACTGCGTCCATAGGCCGTGGCGCCGGGTCTCCTCGTACTTTGCCTCGATGTACGACTCGAGCACGGTTCGTTCGACCCGCCAGTGCCCCGCGGCGCCGACCTTGATGGCGGGCAGCTCGCCGGAGCGCACAAGTCCGTAGGCCTGGGTTGCGGAGATATTGAGGATCTCCGCAACATCGGCGATCGTGAGGAATCGACCGAGGCGAGTGTCGTCCTCGTGGGCGTCGGAGCCGGTCATGTTTCGATTATGCGCCCCGTTACCTCGGTAACCGCTGCCTGTGGATAACTTTCGGCGCCCGTGCTCGCTTGACCCCACCATGGACGCGACAGGTCAGAGCGTAAGGAGTCGCATGAGTTCATTGGGCGCCCACGACCGGAAACGCGCGGGGCGGTCGCGATGGTTCGACCCGCGGCTCGCCATCGGCGTGGTGCTGGTCGCAGCATCCGTTGCCGGGGTGGTCGCGATCGTCTCCGCCGCCGACCGCACCGTCACCGTCTATGCCGCCCGATCCATGCTCGCGATCGGCGACGTCGTGACCGCCGAGGAGCTGATCGAGACGCAGGTTCGGCTCGGCACCGCGACCGAACACTACCTCTCGCCGGGACGAGTCCCGAGCGAGGGCGTCATCGTCACACGGGTCGTCGGCTCGGGAGAGCTCGTTCCCGCTGACGCCGTCGGCGACGCGCTGAGCGAGGACTGGGCCTCTCTCGTGATCCCGATCGCGGGTGAGCTTCCCCGCTCCTTGGGGGAGGGAACAGTGGTCGATGTCTGGGCGGCCCGGGAGTCCGTCGACGAGGAGGAAGCACCCGGCATCATCGCGAGCAAGGTCACGGTTGTCGCCGTCACCGACAACGAGGGGATGATCGCCGGGGAGCCCGTGCTCGGCGTGGAGCTCGTCGTCCCGAGAGACAGTGTTGCTCGCATCCTGCAGTCGAGGGCGGCCGGCGACACGCTCTCGCTCGTGCCCTCCGCCGTCGCTCTCGGGAGCTGACGTGGCGCGCATCGCATTCGCCGTCCCTGCAGCGAGGGAGGACGCCCTCGTCGACGAGGCCTTCGATCACGGTCATGAGGTCGTCGCACGCTGTGGCAGTGCCGACGAGCTCGCCTCGCTGCTCGAACCGGCGGCCGTCGAGTTCGCGATCGTCTCCTCGGCTGAGCGTTACCTCACGGCGCGCCTGCTCGCAGAAGCCGACCGCCTGGGCGTCCGAGTCGTCGCCATCAACGATACGGACGCGGGCAGGCGCCACGCGATCACCCTCGGGTTGCACGAGGTGGTCGACGGTGACGCCGACTGGGCTCGCATCGACGCCGCACTTCTCGCCACTCCGCTGCGCTCCTCCGCCCCCACGGCGCCGAGCGGCAGGGGACGGGTCGTCGCCGTCTGGGGACCTGCGGGCTCGCCGGGTCGCACGAGCCTCGCGATCAACATCGCGGCGGAGCTCGCTTCGGCCGGCCACACGGTCGCGCTCGCAGATGTCGACACCTACAGCGGTTCCATCGCGCCCACCCTCGGCCTCCTCGATGAAGCCCCGGGCTTCGCGGCGGCCTGTCGACTCGCGGGCTCCGGTGCCCTCACACAGCTCGAACTCGAACGCATCGCCCAGCGTTACTCGTCCCCACATGGCAGCTTCTGGGTGCTCACAGGCATCGGCAGGCCGAGCCGCTGGCCCGAACTCTCCGCCAGCCGAGTCTCTGGGGCACTCGACGCGTGCCGGGACTGGGTCGACTACACGGTGGTCGACACGGGTTTCAACCTCGAGAACGATGAGGAGATCAGCAGCGATGTCTTCGCGCCCAGGCGCAACGCCGCCACGCTGGAGGCGCTGCGCTGCGCCGACCAGGTTGTCGCCGTTGGCTCCGCCGACCCCGTCGGCCTCTCCCGATTTCTCCGCGCCCATGTCGACCTTCTCGATGCGATCCTCACCGACCGCGTCCTCGTCGTCATGAACCGGCTGCGCGCCGCCGTGATCGGGGCGGCACCCGCACGCCAGGTCACGCAGTCGCTTGAGCGATTCGGTGGCATCGTGGCACCCGTCATGGTTCCGCACGACCAGGCCGCCTTCGACGCCGCCGTTCTGGAGGGGGCGACCCTCTACGATGTCGCCGCCCGATCGCCCGCCCGTGTCGCCATCAGCACTCTCGTGCAGGAGCGCATCCTGCCTTCGGCGTCGAAGCGAAGGTCGCAGCGACGGCGGGTCCCCCTGTTGCGACGCAGACAGGCCGCCGCGGCCCAGCCAGCAGGAGCCCGACCCGACTGAACCATTCGCCGCGCTCTTGCCCGATTGTGCCCACCCGCCGCACTCCAGCCCGGCTGGATGGGCAGACGGGCAGCACTCACTCGGCGGCGAGACGGACTACCTCGACCCCTCCCGAGGTCGTCACGACGAGCACATGCTCGCCGCGGACCTCGTCGAGTGCACGGACGAGAGCGGCGGCATCCGCCGGCGGGTACTCGTCGTGGGGCGCCCAAACGGTGATCTTCGCACCGGTTGCCGTGCGCAGTTGCTCGACGAGCGCATCGGTCACCCCCGCGGCGACGAGAGTGACGTGCTCGATGCGTGCGGCTGCACGCTCAAGACCCGGGTAAGGGGCGCTCCTGCGCCAGACGACGAAATGATAGACAGCCACGAGGGCGGTCGCGGTGAGCAGGCCGAGCGGCTGCCGAATGGATTCGATGATGCTCTCCGACCACGGCACCCCGATGACGGACTGGACGATGCCGTAGGCGATCACGAGCAGGGTCACGACTGCCACGAGGGCGCTCACGCCGAAGACGATGACAAGGTAGGCGCGGCGGCCTGCGAAGGCCGTCCAGCTCTCGCCCGGTGTTTCGTCGCCCGGATCGTGCGGGCGCCAGAGCACGACCCAGGCGAGCGCCCCGACAACGAGGGCGGCGAGGCCGCCGAAGAGGAGCGAGCGTTCGTCCCCCGCGAGGGAGCCGGAGAGGGCGGCAAGTCCCGCGTTGACAACAACGCCGAAACCGGATGCCGCGAAGGCGAGCGCGACCCCTGAGGCGACGAGCCGGGCCGACCAGCGCACGGAGGTCGTGGCATCCGCAACTGCTGCTCGATGCATGGCCCACACGAGCACGCCGCTCACGGCTGCCGCGACGGCGGTGGCGAGTTGGTCGAGCAGGTCGCGGGACTCGCGCGCCATGGCGAAGGCAGAGCCGTCGACGCCGAGCGTGAGCGCGAGCACGCAATAGGCAAGGCTCGCCAGGCCACCGAGAGTCACGGCCGCCGCGAGGAACCCGGAGACGACGACGAGGGTGAAGCGGGCGAAAGCGGCGGAGGATCTGCGGATGCCGCGACCCCACCAGTGCCAAGCCCACACGAGAGCTCCGCCCGCCGCCCAGACCAGCTGCTGCAGCACGGGCATCCACCAGTGGTCCGCTCCGACGAGGAGGCTGGTCGAGCCCAGGAGGGCGGATCGGAAGAGCACGCCGAGAGCGGAGACTACGCCGGCGATCGCAAAGCCGATGCCGACGAGCACCGCGAGGGAGGGGCTGACTGCGGCGAGTCGAGTCGGAGCATGACGGGGGCTGTGCCACATCCACGCATGCCACGCCCAGACCGCGAGCCACACGAGACCGAGAGCGAAGGAGTCCGGCCGCCACTCGCCGCTCACGGCGTCCGCGAGTGTTGCCAGCATGGCGGTGAGTCCTACGAGCAATGCAACCGTGCCGACGACCGCGAGATAGACGGGCCACAGCACGGAGCGGCGGTCGTCGAACCGCGCGAGCCACCGCAGGGTGAGCCAGTAGACGAGGGCGCCGAGCGGGGCCGCGATCACGACCGAGGCGACCGACTGCGCGAGGAAGTAGCCGTTGTCCTCGAGCACCGTGCCGGGGTCGAGCACGATCCCGAGCAGACCGGTTGCTCCCGCCGCGGCGACGCTCACAAGGATCGCAAGCAGCAGCAGCATGATGACGCGGCGCAAAGTGTGGATGCCTCCAGGCGCCCGGTCGGCTCGCTGCGGCATCACTCGACCTCCTCCAGGCTGCAGAGGTCGAAGCGCCACGGCGTCTGGCTCACCTGCCACTGCGATCCGTCGCGGACGAGCACAAATTCGCCGCTCTCCTCGTAGCTGCCGCCGAAGACGTCCCCGCTGGAGCCGGTGCTGATGCCGACGCGCACGCTCGCCGAGGATTCGCCCGTGCTGACGCCGCGCAGGGTCACCCGCGTGCCCGGCTCGGGAAGCGGTCCGCCGAAGCCGCCGCAGTCATCGAAGGCCTCGTCACTGACCAGGGCGCGGGCGCGCTCTCGGTCGCCGTCGATCATGGCCGAGGCGAACTCCTGCACGACACCCTCGGGGGATCCGGGTTCGAGGGAGTCCTCGCCGCCGCGCAGGAGCACCGCGGCGATGGCGAGGACGACGAGAAGAGCGATGATCCCGAGGATCGAGAGGAGCACGGGATCGTAGCGGCGGGCAGCATCCATGGGCCAATCATGGCTCACCGCATGCGGCGGCGTCACGACATCCGCTCGCCGCCCGGCGTTCACTTCGCGGCAACGGCGGCGTCGCTCACGGGACATAGCGTCCACTGAATGAGACGAGGAGGCGGCCTGTGAGCGTCATCGCGGTGGTGCCGGCGCGGGGCGGCTCGAAGGGAATCCCCGGCAAGAACCTGCGCAAGGTGGGCGGGGTCCCTCTCGTCGCCAGGGCCGTGCTGGCGGCGCGCGCCGCCCAACGCATCGACCGCGTGATCGTCACGACGGACGACGATGAGATCGACCGCGTCGCGTCGGCGGCGGGCGCCGAGGTCATCGACCGGCCCGCTGAGATCGCGGGCGACACCGCGAGCTCGGAGTCGGCGCTGCTGCACGTGATCGAGTCCCTGGGCGAGGTGCCCGACGTGCTCGTCATGGTGCAGGCGACCTCGCCCTTCATCGACCCCGGAGACCTCGACGCCGCCGTCGCGGAGGTCATGAGCGGCTACCGCGACTGCGTCTTCTCGGGAGTCGAGACGCACGAGTTTCTTTGGCGGATTCGAGGCGGCGGGGCGGAGGGCGTCAACCACGACGCGCTCGTGCGGCTTCCCCGCCAACAGCGCGAGCCGGAGTATCGCGAGTCCGGCGCCTTCTACGCCATGCGAGGCAGCGGCTTCATCGAGGCGCGCCACCGCTTCTTCGGGAGGATCGGCATCGTGCCCGTTGACGCGAGGGGCGCCCTCGAGATCGATACGGTCGAAGAGCTCGATCTCGCGTGCGCAATCGCGCCCGTGTGGGAGAGCCACCCGTCCCTTCCCATCGACGTGGATGCTGTCGTGACCGACTTCGACGGCGTGCACACGGATGACCGGGTCGTGATCTCCGCCGATGGTGTCGAGCGGGTCACGGTCACCCGCACCGACGGCATGGGCGTCGATCTCCTCCGCCGCGCAGGTGTTCCCGTGCTCATCCTCTCGACCGAGCGCAACGCTGTCGTGAGTGCCCGCGCCCGCAAGCTCGACGTGGACGTCGTGCAGGGGGCCCGCGACAAGGTTGTCGCGCTCTGGGAGTGGATCAGCGCGCGCGGGCTCGACCCTGAGCGCGTCGCCTACCTCGGCAACGACGTCAACGACCTCGGATGCCTCGCCTCCGTCGGCTGGCCCGTCGCGGTCGCCGATTCCCACCCCGACGTGCTCGCGGCCGCGCGGCTCGTTCTCACCTCGCGCGGTGGGCACGGGGCCGTGCGCGAGCTCGCCGATCTTGTCCTCCTCGCGGCGGAGCGCCGCGAGGCGAGCATGCACGGGGTCTCGCGCCCCGCAGCATCCGATCACCTCCAGGAGACACCGTGACCGTCACGATTGCAGGAACCCCCGTCGGCCCCGAATCGCCCGTCTATGTGATCGGCGAGATCGGCTTGAACCACAACGGGGACGTCGAGCTCGCCAAGCGGCTCATCGATGTCGCGGCCGACGCGGGCGCGCAGGCGGTGAAGTTCCAGAAGCGCACGCCCGAGATCTCGACGCCCGAGCACATGAAGTCGATGCCGCGGGAGACCCCCTGGGGCACCATGACCTACCTGGAGTACCGCTACCGCGTGGAGTTCGATCGCGAGCAGTACATCGAGCTGGGAGATTACGCGACCATGCGGGGCCTGCACTGGTTCGCCTCGCCGTGGGACGTGCCTTCCGTCACCTTCCTGGAGGACCTCGGAGTTGTCGCACACAAGGTGGCCTCCGCCTCCGTGACTGATCACGAGCTGCTGGCCGCCCTCGCCGCGACGGGCAAGCCGATCATCCTGTCGACCGGCATGTCCACGATCGACGAGATCGACGACGCCGTCTCGCACTTCGACCGCGAGAAGCTCGTTCTCCTGCACGCGACCTCGACGTATCCCATGCCGCCTGAGGAGGCGAACCTTCGCACGATCGAGACGCTCCGCCGTCGCTATCCGGGCGTGCCGATCGGTTACTCGGGGCATGAGCGGGGGCTGCAGATCTCTCTCGCGGCGGTCGCGCTGGGCGCCACCGTCGTCGAGCGGCACATCACGCTCGATCGCACCATGTGGGGCTCCGACCACGCCGCGTCCCTCGAGCCGCAGGGCCTTGAGCACCTTGTGCGCGACATCCGTGTGATCGAGCAGGCGATGGGCGACGGCGTCAAGCGAGTCTTCCCGGGTGAGCTCGCGCCCCTCGCGAAGCTGCGCCGCGTCGTGCCGCAGGACGCCCCCGTCGCCTCCGTGACAGGCTGACGCATGAGGATGCTCGTCATCGGCGACTCCGACTCCTACGTCAAATGGGGGGCCGCCCTGGCATCGCGGCTGCCTGCCGCGTGGCGTCGTGAGCTCGTCGTGCTGCGTTCGCCCGTCCAGCCGAGCGACGCACAGCTCGAGACGGCTCTCGTTGGCACCGATTTCGCCCCCGCCGATGTGACCTTCGCGGATCTCGCACAGCTGACCGCCCTGATCGACGAGCGCGGCCCCGATGTGGTGCTCGCGGCGGTGCGCGGCCCCGTCGTGCGGGTCATCGCCCGCGCCGTGCGCCGGGCCCTGTGGCGGCCCGTCTTCATCACGGGCCTGCCCGGAATCACGATTCCCGCCGCCCGCAAGGCCATCGTCTACCGGGCGCATGCCGACCTCATCGTGCTGCACAGCAGGCGCGAGGTGCGCGACTTCACGGAGCTTGCTCGAAAGATGGGGCATCCGCAGCGCTTCGCCCTCTCGACGCTGCCCTTCGTGCCCGACAACCCCGCCCCGGGCGACCCCGGGGGCGACATCATCTTCGCGGCCCAGGCGATCGTGCCGCGCGAGCGCGACGACCGGATGCTTCTGCTCGGGTGGCTCGCGGAGTGCGCACGCCGGCATCCCGAGCGGCGTGTCGTCGTGAAGGTGCGGGCGGCGCCGGGGGAGGCGCAGACGCACGCGGAGGAGCACGACTTCGCATCCATCATGGGGGAGCTGTCGCCGCCGGCTCCCGACAACCTCGTCGTCGCGGGCGGCCCCATGTCGGCGCACCTGGCCGGGGCGAGCGCCCTCGTCACGGTCAGCTCGACGGCCGCCGTCGAGGCGGTTGCCGCAGGCATCCCCGTGCTGCTGGTCGACGACTTCGGGGTGATGCCCGGACTCATCAACACGGTCTTCGAGGGGAGTGGCCTGCTCGCCGGCAGCGACGACCTCGTGGCGGCACGTTTCCGCCGTGCCGACGAGAGCTGGGTGCACGACAACTACCTGCACGGGCGCGAGTTCGACGATTGGTTCGAGAGGGTCGAGGAGCTTGTGGCGGCGAGGGATCGCGGAGAGCTCCCGTGGCGGATCCCGCGCGAGCGGGTGCTCGGCGGTGCCCTCCGCCACGCCTGGGACCGGCGCCGTGCCCTCGGCGAGTTTGACCGATCCCTGTCGGGTGTGGTCGCGGTCGCGATCGGCACCCCTGCCCGCTGGCTGGTACGGCGGTGGCGCAAGATCGCGAGACTGCTGCGGTCACCAGCGGATGCGGCATCCGCCCCTCCCCAGGCGCGTCAGCCAGAGCTCGCGCGCCGACTACCCTAGAAGCGTGTCGACGCTCTCCGATCTCGTCAGTGCCCAGGGTCGCCTCAGTGAGGCGGACATCGAGTGGCTCCACCTGCTCATCGGGGACTGGCAGCTGCTGGCCGACCTCGCCTTCGCCGACATCGTGCTCTGGGTGCCCTCGGCCGATGGCGGCTTCATCGCCGTGTCGCACGCGAGACCCTCGAGCTCTGCCACGCTGTTCTACCGCGACTTCGTGGGGCAGCCGGTCAAGCCTGAGTGGAAGAAGCAGGTGACGGATGCCTTCGAGAGCGGGCAGATCGTCGACTCCTCGGCACCCGACTGGTATGAGGAGACGCCCACGCGGGTGCGGGCTGTACCTGTCTTCCGCAGGCTTTCGGCGAGCGCACCCGAGACGACCGAGCATCCGATCGCCGTCATCTCGAAGCACACGAATCTGAGCGAGGCGCGCACCCCGAGTCGGCAGGAGCTGACGTTCAATGAATGCGCCAACGAGTTGTTCCGCATGATCGCGAGCGGCGATTTCCCCGATCTGGCCGCGCCGGCGGGGCCGCGCCGGGGCGCACCCCGAGCATCCGACGGTCTCGTGCGTCTCGACGTCGATGGTGACGTGACCTTCGCGAGCCCCAACGGCCTCTCTGCCTTCAACCGCATGGGCTTCTCGGGAGAGCTCGAGGGGGAGTCCCTCGCCGAGGTGACGACGCAACTGCTGGCGGGCAAGCTCATCGTCGACGAATCACTGCCGCTCGTCGTCACGGGCCGCGCACCCTGGCGCACCGACATCGAGGCGCGCGGAGTCACCGTGACCCTGCGCGCCATTCCTATCCGAGAGCGGGGCGAGCGCGTCGGCGCGATCGTGCTCTGCCGTGACGTCACGGAGCTCCGGCATCAGGAGCGTGAACTGATCACGAAGGATGCCACGATCCGCGAGATCCACCACCGGGTCAAGAACAACCTGCAGACCGTGGCGTCCCTGCTGCGCATCCAAGCGCGTCGCTCGCACAGCGAGGAGGCGCGGGAGTCTCTGAGCCAGGCGATGCGCCGCGTCGAAGCGATCGCGGTCGTGCATGACACCCTCAGCGAGGGCCTGACCCAGAACGTCAACTTCGACGTTGTCTTCGAGCGCGTGTTGCGCCTCATCGCGGAGGTCGCCTCCAACCACGGCACGAAGGCGACCGCGAAGTTCGACGGGAGCTTCGGCGAGCTGCCGAGCGCCTATGCGACGCCGCTCGCCCTCGCCCTCACCGAGCTCGTGACGAATGCCGTCGAGCACGGTCTCGCCGACCGTGAGGGGCAGGTCGAGATCGTCGTCGAGCGCACGCTCGAGATGCTTCGGGTGCGCGTGCGCGACAACGGAAGCGGCCTCCCCGAGGGCCGAGTGGGTGCCGGCCTCGGCACGCAGATTGTCCGCACCCTCATCCAGGGCGAGCTGAGCGGAACGATCGACTGGCACACCCTTATGGGCAGTGGAACCGAGGTGACGATCGAGATCCCGCTCGGCTGGATCGAGCGAGACTGACCGGCGGGCGCGACCGCGGGGCGCAGGACTTCGAACCAGACGCAAAACACCGGCCCACCATCTCTAGTGGGCCGGTGTTCGTGTGTGGAGAGTGTTGCGTCTAGGAGGCGCGGCGGGCGCGAGCGGCGCGGCGCTTGAGCGCGCGGCGCTCGTCCTCGCTGAGGCCGCCCCAGACTCCCGAGTCCTGGTTGGTCTCGAGGGCGTACTGAAGGCACATCTCGGTCACGCTGCAGCGAGCGCAGACCGACTTTGCCTTCTCGATCTGGTCCACGGCGGGACCGGTGTTGCCGACCGGGAAGAAGAGCTCGGGGTCAGCCGTGAGACATGCGGCGGAATCGCGCCAATCCATGCGTGTTGCTCCTTAGGTGAGCGCGACCCTTCACAGATCGCGCAGCGATACAGAAAAACCTCGGGTGAAAAGGGGGAGAATTGGGTTTCTCGGCAACTGCTCACTGCTCTGTGAGGGCTGAAATTTGCCTCCAATAGACTCTCATATCGGTTGTCGAAGATCAACGATTTTTTCCCTAAGGAAACACTGTGAACGCAGAGCGAAATATTGATGTGCTAGGCGATGAACCCCCGGTGAACGCTGGTCGTCGGCCCTTCGCGCTCCTCCTGCTCGCGTTCATAGTCGGTCTCGAGTGCCTCCTTCTGGGGGGGATCTCGGTGTTTCTCATCATCGAGCTGGTCGTCGAGGTCCCGACGTCCTACGCCTCCGCGATCGCCCTGCTCGTCATTGCCCTCATCGCCACGGCCTGGCTCTTCGCGCTCACGCTGAACACGCTCCGCGGGGCGCCCTGGGTGCGCGCAGGCGTCGTCGTCTGGCAGCTGCTTCAGATCGCAGTGGCAGTGGGGCTGCTGCAGGGGGAGACGGCGCGTCCCGACCTGGCGTGGGCTCTACTGGCCCCCTCGATCGTCGCGATCGTGCTCGCCTTCACGCGGCCCGTGCTGGCGGCAACCGCCCGCCCGGCGTAGGGCGAAGCATCCGCCCCCCGGCTCACGTCTCCGGGGTCGCATCTCCACGGTCAGACCTCGAGGAGCTTGCGGATGCGGGCGACGTGCCCCGTGGCCTTGACGTTGCGCAGGGCGTGCTCGATCGTGCCGTCCTCCCCGATGACGAAGGTCGAGCGGATCGTGCCCTCGATCGTTTTGCCGTAATTCTGCTTCTCGCCCCACGCGCCGTAGGCCTTGTGCACCTCGAGTCCGGGATCGCTGAGGAGAGGGAAGGTGAGGCCCTCGGCATCGCGGAACTTCTGCAGCTTGGCGGGCTCATCCTTCGAGACGCCCAGCACGGCGTAGCCGGCGGATGCCAGCGAGCTCAAGCTGTCGCGGAAGTCGCACGCCTGCGTCGTGCAGCCCGGCGTGCTCGCGGCAGGGTAGAAGTACACGATGACCCTGCGGCCGGCGAAATCGGAGAGCGATACCTCGGAACCGTCCTGGTCGGGAAGGGTGAAGGTGGGGGCGGTGTCTCCGACGGCGGGCAGGGTCTCGGGCATGGTTCTCCTTGCGGGGGAATGATCGGGGGAGGGGGCGGTTTCGACGACGCCCGCTACTCATGCTAATCTTGTTCCTCGGCGCTGAAGCTCGCTTCGCCGCCATGCACCTCTAGCTCAATTGGCAGAGCAACTGACTCTTAATCAGTGGGTTCCGGGTTCAAGTCCCGGGGGGTGTACAGCAAAGCCCCGCGCTTCTCGTGAAGCGTGGGGCTTCTTCTTTCCCGCCTTTCCCTGGGTGGGGTACAAAACGCCACCTGAACTGGGGTACAACGGCTTCTCCGACTTGAGCAACAATGGGGAGTTACTAGTTCGGGGGAAAAATGCCTCATGCCAATGCGGTGCGTTCAGCTACGACCGGTGTGGACGCCTCGCGGCCACCCGCGAAGAATCAGCCGCGCGCCGCGGGGGCGCTTGACCGCGTCATCCGTGCCCTCATGGGCGTCGCGATTGTGGCCAACGTCGGCTATCTCGCTGTGCTTCTGCTGCCCGGCGCACCGCAGCCGGCCTCGGTCGACATCATCCTGACCCTGACGATTGAGTGGTTTGCGACAGCGATCTTCTGGATCGTCGCCGTGCAGACCAGGTTCGCGCGATGGGACGTGACCCTGGCGGCGATCGGCATCACCTTCAACAGCCTGGGCGAGACCCACTACATGCTGGCGATGGATGAGACGGGGTACCTGCCATCTCCCGCACTCGCCGACATCGGCTACCTGTTCTACTACCCGCTCACGCTCGCGGCCCTCGTCGTGCTCGTGCGGCGCCAGTCGCGCAAGGCGACTGCTTCCGTGGCCTTCGACAGTCTCATCGCCGTGCTCGGGGCATCCGCGGTGCTCGCCGTCATTCTCTCTCCACTCTTCGAGTATGCGGTGACTGGGGGGTCATTCCTCGAGGGGGCGATCACCGCGGCGTACCCCCTCTTCGACATCCTGCTCATCGCCGTCATTGTGGCGGTCTCCGCCTCGCCTGTGCTCCGGATGGGGCCCCGCTGGCTGTTCCTCGTTGTCGGCCTTCTGCTCTTCACCGGGGCCGATATCGCCTACGCGCTGCTCGACTACAACGACGCCTATCTGGGAGGGACGCCTCTCGACGTGTTCTGGTGCGCCGCCGTGACGTTCGCGGCATGGTGGGTCATCGGCGTCGGCCAATGCGAACCTCAGCCTCGCGCGAAGGCCTCGATGGTGCGGGTGCTCCCCATTCCCGCTCTCGCAGTGCTGGCCGGTCTCGGGGTCCTCGTGCTCGGCACCCAGGTGACTGTGCCCGCGGTCGCTCTCGTTCTCGCGGCAGCCACTGTCGCGCTCGCCGCGATCCCCGTCATGTTCCGGCAGGCGGCTCTTGCGCGTCTCATCGAAGGGCAGGAGCAGGTCGTCGAGCGGTTGAAGGAACTCGACAAGTCCAAGAGTGACATCATCGGCACTGTCAGCCACGAGATGCGCACGCCGCTAACGTCAATCCTCGGCTTTCTCGAGCTCGTGCTGGACGGTTCTGGGGGGCCCATCCCTGGTGAGGCGAAAGACCTGCTGCGCGTCGCCGAACGCAGCGCGCGTCGGCTCGAGAACCTCGTCGGCAACATGCTCATGATGGCGCGCATGGAGGCGGGCAAGGCCGCCCCTGCTCTCGCCGCCGTCGAGGTCGGTCCGATGCTCAGGCGCGCCGCCCTGGCGCTGAGGCCGCTGTCGGCCTCTCGCGGCGTGGGCATCGATATCGACTGTGACGACCTCGTGATCGTGGAGGGCGATGAGGGCCAGCTGGAGCGCGTCTTCACGAACGTCATGGAGAACGCCGTGAAGTTCAGCCCGGCGAACGGCACGGTGCACGTCGAGGTCATGGTCGGAGTGCTTCATGAGGGCATGCGCGCGGTCACGATCACGATCGCCGACACGGGTATCGGCATCCCCGCCGACGAGCTGCCGCGCCTGTTCGAGCGCTTCTTCCGAGCCTCGACCGCACGAGAGAACATCGTGCCCGGCACGGGGCTGGGTCTCTCGATCGTGCGTGAGATTGTGCAGTCTCACGACGGAGACATCGCCGTCACGTCGACGGTCGGCGAGGGCACCACCTTCTACATCACACTGCCCGTCAGTGCCGCGACGCCGACGCCTTCCGAGCCCCTCGCGGCTCAACTGGCGGAATAGCCGCCTCTCACGGTGAGGGCATACCGCCGTTCACGTTCAGCGTCTCGCCCATGACATAGCTCGACTCGGGCGAGGCGAGGAACACATAGGCGGGCGCGAGCTCGGCGGGTTGCCCGGCGCGACCGAGCGGGGTCGACGAGCCGAACTCCGGCAGCTTCTCCTTCGGCTGTCCCTCGGTGACCTGCAGGGGCGTCCAGATGGGCCCGGGGGCGACACCATTCACTCGGATGCCGCGGGGCGCCAACTGCTGGGCGAGACCCTTCGTGAAGGCGTTGATCGACGCCTTCGTCGTCGCGTAGTCGATGAGGATCGGTGCCGGCATGTACGCCTCGATCGACGTCGTGTTGATGATGGAGGATCCGGCAGGAAGGTGCGGCAGCGCTGCTTTCGTGATCCAGAACATCGCGTAGACGTTGGTCTTGAAGGTGTTGTCGAACTGCTCGTCGCTGAGGTCCTCGAGCTTCTCGCAGAAGATCTGCCGTCCCGCGTTGTTGACGAGGATGTCGAGTCCACCGAGCCCGTCGACGGCCTGGGCCACGAGCTCACGGCAGAAGGCCGAATCGGAGATGTCCCCAGGGATGAGCACGGCGGTGCGGCCGGACTCCTCGATGACGGATGCGACGTGCCGAGCATCCTCCTCCTCTTCGGGAAGGAACGACATGGCGACATTCGCGCCCTCGCGGGCGAAGGCGATTGCGACGGCCGCGCCGATGCCCGAATCCGCACCGGTGACAAGTGCGCGGCGCCCCTCGAGGCGACCCGTCCCGCGATAGGTGCTCTCACCGTGGTCGACCTGCGGCGTCAGATCGGCGTCGAGGCCCGGCTCGGGTTGATCCTGCTTGGGTGGCTCCACCTTGGGGTAGCGGGTCACCGGATCGGTGAAGGTCAGCTGGTCTGGTGTGGGTGCCATTCTCGTCTCCTCTTGATCGTGTGGTCTCGATGAGGGATCACGTAGCCAGGCACGGTAGCCCGCAAGCCCGAGTGGTGGGTGAAAGCGGGCCTAGGATTCCGAGGTAGCCTGCGGCCACATGATGACTGCACTCCAGGCCGAAGGTGAGTCAGCAACCGACCTCGGCGGTCTCGTCGGTGCCGCCGCAACCGTGCTCGAGACGCTCGGTGAGGTCGGCGTGGGTGTGCTCACCCTCGTAGAAACGGTGTTTCCGCCCATTCCGAGCGAGGTTGTGCTCCCGCTCGCGGGCTTCCTCGCCCAGCAGGGGCGCATGAACTTCGTCTTCGTTCTCATCGCCGCGACGGCAGGCGGTTACCTCGGCGCGCTGGCGCTCTACGCTCTGGGGCGGCGCATCGGGGAGGAGCGCTCCATCCGCCTCCTATCGAAGCTCCCTCTCGTCGACCGTGAGGACTTCGAGAAGGCCTCGCGCTGGTTCCAGAGGCACGGGCGGCCCGCCGTGTTCTTCGGGCGGCTTCTTCCGGGCGTGCGCAGCCTCATTTCTCTGCCTGCCGGTGCTGAGAAGATGGGGGTCGCGAGCTTCAGCCTGTTCACGATCGCGGGCACTGCACTGTGGAACGGGCTCCTTGTCGGGCTAGGAGCCTTACTCGGCACGCAGTATCAGCTGATCGACCAGTACTCCTGGGTGCTTGACGCGGCTGTCGTCGCGGCGCTGGTCGGCGTCGTCGGATGGCTCGTGATCCGGCGCATCCGGCGCCGGCGCGCACAACAGGGTGACTAGCGGGCCTTGCGCGGCATCCGTAATCCGAGCCCGCCTAGCTCGATCTCACGGGCCCGCGCTGCCGTTGCAGGGGTGATGACACCGCGCTGCTCCAAGTCGGCGATCGCCGCCTCGAGGTCGGAGCGTATCCGCGCCGTCTCATCGGCGCTGATGCTGGCGAGTCGATCCCTCCGGTCGGCGAGGAGGTTGGCGGCCTTGAACGACAGTGAGTCGCTCGCCTGGTGCCGCAATCTCAGCACGAACATCACGAGGGCAAGCAGGGCGCCAAGGGCGGCCGACGCGATCGGAGGGATGACCCAGAACTCCCACGACGCGACTTCGGCAGCGCGTCCCCGCGCGGAGATCGACAACGATGCCATGAGGGCGAGTACGAGCGCGACCAGCGAATACCCGAAGGTGAAGCCATCGAAACGGCGTCCTCCAACGAGCCAAGCGATCGCCAGGATCGCAAGGGAAAGGAAGGTTGCCAGGAACATGCTTCCGGCCACGGGTATGGTCGCAGCGGGGTCGGAGTCGGGTGCCGCAGTGGCAAAGCGAGACCCGTCAGCCGCAATCGCAACGTACCCCCAGATCGGCGAGCCGAGCACGACGGCCGCGATCACCGAGATCGGGACTACGTACACCCAATGCCACCAAGGCAGAGTGCGCGTCCGCTTCCTCTGTGGCTCGCCATCAAGAACGTGCGGATGCGCGGCGAACGCCTCGCGCTCGATGCGATCCCAGCGCACAACAGAGCCGGGCTGGGTTCGTTGCGCTCTCGCCAGTGCGTTCACGAGCATCCTCCCCTCAATCGAATCCGCAAATGAAAGGCCATCGAGAGCCAGGCAGCCTCCGCGAACTAACCGGCGCCGCCAATGTCCTTCGTCGTGTCTCTGAGTGTCCCATGCACCGTGATCGGCTTGCGGGAGAGACCGACTGCACCGGCATCGGGTGACCGAGTGGATGCTGCGGCAACAGCATCCGTCGGGTCCGCCTTCGAGTAGCTGTGCCGCAGGTGCACCGGCTCGGTCTCCTCGCCTGCGAGCTTCGCCTGGCGGCGACGGTAGAGCAGATTGAGCACCTCGACACCGACCGCGAATGCCATGGGGCCGTAGATGAGCGCCTTGTCGATGTGCACGTCGAGGCCGTCGGCGATGAGGAACGCGCCGATGAGGATGAGGAACGCGAGCGCGAGCATCTTGACGGTGGGGTGGCGGTTGACGAAGCCGAAGATGTACTTGGCCGCGAAGAGCATGAGGCCGAAGGAGAGCACGACCGCGGCGATGATCACGACCATGTTGTCGACCATGCCGACAGCCGTGATGACGGAGTCGAAGGAGAAGACGATGTCGAGTAGGAGGATCTGCGCGAGCACAGCCCCGAAGGTCACGGTCTTCACGCGGCCCGCACCGTGCGACTCCTTGCCCTCAAGCTTCTCGTGGATCTCGGTGACCGCCTTGTAGACGAGGAAGAGCCCGCCGAGGATCAGCACGAGGTCGCGCCCCGAGATCTCGTTGCCGAAGACCTCGAAGAGAGTGGCGGTGAGCGAGATGATCCAGCCGGCGGCGAAGAGAAGGCCGATGCGGGTCACCATCGCGAGGGTGAGGCCCAGGTTGCGAGCCTTCGCCTGCTGCTCCACGGGCAGCTTGCTCGCGAGGATCGAGATGAAGATGACGTTGTCGACCCCCAGCACGATCTCCAGTACGAAGAGCGTCAGGAACGCGACGAGGAGCTCTGGGGTGAAGTCGAATGAGAAGTCCACGGTCCAGATGCTAGCGGGACGACTTTCAAAGAGGCGCCCGCCGTGCTCAGACGGTGGAGTGATCCCCGAGGCCGTGCCACGTGCGGTTGTGGTACACGAGTGGCGCTGATGGCTCCTCGGCCCGGTGAGACTGCAGGGCGTGCACAGCGATGACGGTCGAATTGCCCGCCTCCATGTGCTGCACGACGCGACCGCGGATCCAGCTGTCGGTGCCGAGGTAGTAGGGCTCGCCCGTGATGAGGCGATCCCAGCGCGAGCGATCAGCGAAACGGTCGATTCCGCTCGTGGAGCACAGACGCGCGAGATCGAGCTGGTCGACACCGAGCAGATGCACCACGAGGGTGTCGGCTCGCAGGATGGTGGGCGTCGCTGACGACTGTGACGAGACCGAGAACACCAGCAGTGGCGGCTCGGCACTGACCGAGAAGACGGATGTCGCGGTGAGGCCGACAGGACCCTCGCCCGCATCCGCCGTGATGACGGCGACGCCAGCGGGGTGGTTGCGGAAGACTGCCTTGAACTCCTCCGCGCTCAGACCATCGGATGCCGCAAGCTCACCCACCTCGCCGTGCCGGGCACCGGTGATACGCGAGACGGCGTGGGCGCCGACCGAGTGGGTCCTGCTTGCCGAGTACTGAGTCATCCTGACGTCCCTTGCTGAAGTCGGTGGCGGTGCCGTGGTTCCTCCCCAGTCTCACCCCATAGCCTGAAAGGGATTAACGGTGTTGCGCTGTGTGACATTCCCGGCTGCGTTTCTCTGCCGGCTCGGTGCCATTCCGGCTCAGAGAAGCCCTTCGCGCCCGCCCGAGACCCACTGGGGCGAACCGCTCCGGGCACCCCGCACGCGCGCGGAGATCGAGTCGAGCGTTGCAAGGTCATCGGGGCCGAGCTCGAGCGTCGCTGCCCTGAGGTTACTGGCGAGATGCTCGGGGCTCCTGGTGCCGGGAATGACCGAGACGGTCGCGCCAAAGGAGCGCCCCTTGGCAAGAAGCCACGCGATCGCCACCTCCTCCGTCGCGCGGCCAAGGCGTCGCGCGACCGACCGGACCTCCCGCGCGAGGGCGATGTTGGCGGGCAGGTTCTCGGGGTGGAAGCGCGGGAATGCCTTGCGCATGTCGTGCGCCGCGGCATCCGCATCAAAGGAATCGGTCAGGAGGCCGCGTGAGACGGAGGAGTAGGGCACGACCGCGATGCCGAGTTCGACCGCGGTCGGCACGACGTGCACCTCGATGTCGCGACTGACGATGCTCCACTCGGACTGCACGGCGGCGATGGGGTGCACGGCGTGCGCCCGCCGCAGTTCCTCACCGGTCGCCTCGGAAAGGCCGATATGGCGAACTTTGCCCGCCTGCACGAGTTCGGCGAAGGCGCCCACCGTGTCCTCGATGGGCACCTCGGGGTCGACCCTGTGCTGGTAGTAGAGATCGAGGTGGTCGGTGCCGAGACGACGCAGGGAGTCGTCGATGTTGGCGAGGATGGTCTCCCTGCGACCGCTGATGGTGCGACTGCCGACACCTGCCCCCATCGAGAGCCCGGTCTTGGATGCCAGGAAGACCTGCTCGCGGTCGCGCCCGCGGAGGAAGCGGCCGATGATCTCCTCGCTCGAGCCGTCACCGTAGATGTTGGCGGTGTCGATGTGCGAGACACCCGCGTCGAGCACGGCGGCGAGAAGGTGTTGGGCGGATGCTTCGTCGATCGGTCCGTACGCACCCCCGAGCGACATCGCCCCATAGCCGACGGGGTCGAGGCGCAGCGCGGCCTCGGTGCTCTGCTGGCTCACTCCGCCGACTTCTTGGGCGTGCGCGGCTTGGCCGGAGGCTTCGCGACGGGGGCCGTTGACGGCTTCGAGGCGTCGGCGGAGCCGGAGGAACTCGGGGGAGAGTCGGACTCGGGGGCTTTAGGGGCCGGTTCCGACGTGACATCCGGTGCCGGGCCGGGGGTGGGCGCCCCGTAGCCGTTCGTGGGCTGCCCGCCGTGCGGCTCGTGGCGGTTCACATAGATCTGGGCCGCCTTCGTGGCGACGAGCAGGAAGCGCACGAGCAGGAATACGAGGAGCGCGAAGACGCTGAAGGCCACGAAGGCGATGAAAAGCTGTGCCAGCCCCGCCGCGTAGTGGCCCACGTTCCATCGGTCCATGCTCAATGCTCCAGTTCGCGTGACTTCTCATTCTGGATCACGGTGCCGACGGCGATCCCGACGGCCGCCAGCCAGTGCACCCAGATGAGGATGAGCCGCCAGTCGTATGGGCCGTCTTTCGTGTGCTTGATGACGCTCACGCCGCCGAAGAGGGCGGAGATGACGCTGCCGCTGAAGAGGAACTTGCGCATTGGGTCTCCCATCTCTGGTCGCCGACCACGCTACCCCCGGTGCTCCCGAGTGCCCAGCCCGTGACCAGCAATGGGGGTACCCTGACAGGGAGGACACGTCCTCATCCTCCAGAGCGAGGAACACAAGTCACAGACACGGAGCACGCCTTAATGACTGCCCCAGCCGAACGCCATACCTTTGTCGTCGTCTCGAACCGGCTTCCCGTCGATCGGGTCATCGAGCCTGACGGTTCGGCCCGCTGGCAGCACTCCCCGGGTGGCCTCGTCACGGCGCTTGAGCCCGTCATGCAGCGCATGGATGGGGCGTGGGTCGGTTGGGCGGGCCAGCCCGATCTCGACATCGAGCCCTTCGAGAGCGACGGCATCAGCATCGTCCCCGTGCCCCTGTCACGCGAGGACGTGCGCCTCTACTACGAGGGCTTCTCCAACGACACGCTCTGGCCGCTGTACCACGACGTGATCGCGCATCCGCAGTATCACCGCGAGTGGTGGGACGCCTACGTGCGCGTCAATCGGCGATTCGCGGATGCCGCGGCCGCGACCAGCGAGCAGGGCGCGACGGTGTGGGTGCAGGACTACCAACTGCAGCTCGTGCCCAAGATGCTGCGCGAGACGCGCCCCGACCTCACGATCGGCTTCTTCAACCACATCCCCTTCCCGCCGTACGGGATCTATTCGCAGCTGCCGTGGCGCACGCAGATCATCGAGGGGCTTCTCGGTGCCGATGTCATCGGCTTCCAGCGGCTCGCCGACGCCAACAACTTCTCGCGCGCCGTGCGCCGGCTCAAGGGCTTCCCCACACGGGGTTCGACGATCGACGTCCCCCTCGTCGACGAGTCTCCCGGAGTGCGGGCGCACGGTCCCATCGCGGGCGGCAAGCCCTTCCGCACGGTCATCGCGCGGCAGTTCCCCATCTCGATCGACGCGCTCGGTTTTGAGGAGCTCGCCCGCCGCCCCGACATCCAGGCCCGGGCGAAGGAGATCCGCGAGGAGCTCGGCAACCCCAAGAAGGTCATCCTGGGTGTCGACCGCCTCGACTACACGAAGGGCATCGGCCACAGGCTGAAGGCCTTCGGTGAGCTCATCGCCGACGGTCGCGTCGAGGTGGAGGATGTCACGCTCGTGCAGGTCGCGAGCCCCAGCCGAGAGCGCGTCGAGGCCTATCGCCAGCTGCGCGACGAGATCGAGCTCATGGTCGGTCGCATCAACGGCGACTACGGCCACATCGGCCACGCTCCCATCAGCTACCACCACACGAGCTACCCGCGCGAGGAGATGATCGCCCTCTATCTGGCGGCCGACGTCATGCTCGTCACCGCACTACGCGACGGTATGAACCTTGTCGCGAAGGAGTATGCGGCGACGCGGATCGATGACGACGGCGTGCTGGTGCTGAGCGAGTTCGCGGGCGCCTCCGACGAGCTCAAGCGGGCCCTGCTCATCAACCCGCACGACATCGACGGCCTCAAGCAGACGATTCTTCGCGCCATCCAGATGCCGCGGGCGGAGCGTAGAACCCGAATGCGGTCGATGCGCAAGCGGGTCTTCGATCACGATGTCTCGAAGTGGTCTTCCGACTTCCTCGAGGTGCTCATGGCGAACGGACGCAAGGGCGGGTCGTGAGCGGCGACATTTCGTCCGGACTCGCTTCCGCCATTCGCCAGCTGGCGCGCAGCGAGCGGCTGCTGGTCGCTCTCGATTTCGACGGCACCCTCGCCCCGCTCGTCGACCGGCCCGAGGATGCTCGCGCCCTCCCCGAGGCGAGGGACGCCGTCGAGCGGCTCGCGGCGCTGCCGGAGACGCGTGTCGCCTTCATCTCGGGGCGCGCGATGGCGAGCCTCCTTGAGGTGGCTGCGCCGCCGGCATCCGCCCTGCTGAGTGGGTCCCACGGCGTCGAGACCAGGCTCGACGCAGAGCCGGGCGTCGAGCTGACCGAGCAGGAGAGGGCTGGCGTGCTGCGCCTGCGGGAGATTCTCGAGGGAGTCGCGGCCGAGCATCCGGGCACCTGGGTCGAGGTCAAGCCCGCTGGCTTCGCACTGCACAGCCGCGGGGTGGCGGCGGATGTCGCGGCCTCCGCCAACGCGAGCGCCCACGAGCGCGTGGTCGCCGAGCTTCCCGACACGACGGAACGCCACGGCAGCAACGTGCTCGAGTTCTCGGTGCGCTCGACGACGAAGGGCGACGCCGTGCGGATGCTGCGCGAGTTCTCCCGCGCGACGGCCGTGCTGTTCGCGGGCGACGACGTGACGGACGAGGACGGTTTCCGCGCACTCGGCGATGGCGACCTGTCGCTCAAGTGCGGCGGCGGTGACACCTCCGCCGAGTTCCGCGTCGAGGACCCGTCCGGCGTGGCCCGAGTCCTGGCCCTTCTCGCGGAGGAGCGCGCGACCCAATATTCCTGATTCGGAATCCTCACGGCATCCACGTCTGTAGGATGGATGCACTTTCGCCGCTCGCCACGTTCCTTGCGTACGCGCGCCGCCCGCCCTGAGAGACGGAGGTCACGTGCTGATATCACTGGCCTTCTTTGCGCTCGCGGCGCTGCTTGCTCCCGTGCTCGCCCGAGTATTGGGGCCGCGCGTCTTCTGGCTGCTCGCGCTCGTGCCCCTCGGCGCGCTGGCCGTCTCCGTGTCTGCGGCTCCTCGAGTTTTCGAGGGGGAGATCGTTCGCGAGTCGCTCATCTGGGTGCAGCACCTCGAACTCGCGCTTTCTTTCCGCCTCGACACGCTCTCCTGGGTGATGACGATCGTCGTGCTAGGCGTGGGAGCCCTCGTGCTCGTCTACTGCGAGCGCTACTTCGCCCCAGATGAACCCGGACTCGGGCGCTTCGCTGGCTTCTTCATCGCCTTCAGCGGAACCATGTACGGGCTCGTGGTCAGTGATGACATCTTCCTGCTCTTCATGTTCTGGGAGGCGACGACCGTCTTCTCCTACCTGTTGATCGCCCACTACACGGATCGGAAGGCGAGCCGCGGGGCGGCCCTGCAGGCCCTGCTCGTCACGACGGGCGGTGGGCTCACGATGTTCGTGGGGCTCATCGTCCTCGCGGCAGCTGCCGAGTCGACAAGCCTGAGCGAGATCGTCGCATCGCCTCCCGAGGGCGGCGCGGTGATGACGGCAGTGTTCCTCATCCTCGTGGGCGCTGTGTCCAAGTCGGCACTCGTCCCCTTCCATTTCTGGCTGCCGGCAGCGATGGCAGCACCCACGCCTGTGAGCGCCTACCTGCACGCGGCTGCCATGGTCAAGGCGGGCATCTACCTCATCGCCGCGCTCACACCGGGGTTCGCGAACATTCCCGGTTGGAGCGAGTCGCTCGTCGCACTGGGGGTCGTGACGATGCTCGTGGGCGGCTGGCGCTCGCTGCGGCAGACCGACATCAAGCTGCTGCTCGCCTACGGCACGGTCAGCCAGCTCGGCTTCCTGACCGTCATTGCAGGCTTCGGCTCGCGCACGGCGGCACTTGCCGCTCTCGCCCTGCTTCTCGCCCACGCCCTCTTCAAAGCGACCCTCTTCCTCGTCGTCGGTCTCATCGACCACTCGACGGGCACGCGAGACCTGCGGCGCCTGAGCGGCTTGGGCAGGCAGCGCCCCGTGCTCGCCATCGTCGCGACCCTCGCCGTGGCATCCATGGTGGGTTTGCCGCCGACCTTTGGATTCGTCGCCAAGGAGGCCGTCTTCACGGCGCTGCTCGAGGGCGATGCTCTCGGCATCCTCGCGTTGCTCGGCGTGGTCACGGGCTCGGTGTTCACGGTCGCCTACAGCGCACGTTTCCTCTGGGGGGCGTTCGCCCGCAAGGAGGGTGTGGAAGACACCGAGGTGCATCGCGACCGGTGGGACGCCCTCGTCTCGCCCGCGCTCTTGGCCGCGGGTGGGATAGGGCTCGGCCTGGTGGCATCCGTCGCAGATCCTGTCTTGGCGGGTTACGCTGTCGCGTTCCCCGCTGGTGGACACGAGTATCATCTGGCTCTCTGGCACGGCCTCGAGCCGGCTCTCGGGCTCTCTGCCCTCACCCTGCTGCTGGGCACCGCCCTGTTCTGGAAGCGCGAGCGCGTTGCCCGCCTGCAGGCGATGGTGCCCGCGACGGTCAACGCGGCGGACGGGTACTGGAAGGTTCTGCGCTTCATCGACCGCACGGCGGCCCGCGTCACCTCCACGACGCAGCGCGGCTCGCTACCCTTCTATCTCGGGGTAATCCTCCTGGTACTCGTTGCGACGGCAGGCACCTCGCTCGTGCTCAACGAAACCTGGCCGACGTCGTGGCGCCTGTGGGACTTCCCCTCCCAGGCGGCCGTGGGGCTCATCATGGTGATCGCCGCCGTCGCCGCTGTCCGAGCCGACAAGCGCTTCACCGCCGTCGTGCTCGTGGGCGTGACAGGTTACGGCCTCGCGACCCTCTTCGTGCTGCAGGGGGCGCCCGATCTGGCGTTCACGCAACTCCTCGTCGAGACGGTGACGCTCGTCGCCTTCGTGCTCGTACTGCGCAGGCTTCCCCGTCGCATCGGCGTCGCCCACGGGAGGCCGCGGCACCGTGCCGTGAGGGCAGCACTCGCGGTCGTCGTCGCGCTCACGATGTCGATCGTCGCCGTCACGGCGCTCGCCGCCCGCTCGACGGAGCCGATCTATCCCGAGTTCGCAGAGCTCGCGCGCACCCTGGGACACGGGGTCAACGTCGTCAACGTCGCCCTCGTCGACGTTCGCGCCTGGGACACGATGGGGGAGCTCTCGGTCATCATTGTGGCGGCGAACGGCGTCGCGAGCCTCGTCTTCCTCGACCGCCGCACTGACGATCTCGTGCGCCCACGGCTCACACGTGGCAGGCGGGGGCTCCTGCGGCAGCGCCCCATCACGGAACCCTCGCGTCCCATCGGCCGCTCTCGCGCTCTCGCCGAGACGGGCGAGAAGCGCCTTGCCTGGCTCCTCGCGGGGCGTACGTTGGCCCCAGAGAACCGGTCGATCCTGCTTGAGATCACGGTCAGGCTCGTCTTCCACTCGATCATGGTGGTGTCGCTCTTCGTGCTGTTCAGCGGTCACAACGCACCCGGCGGCGGATTCGCCGCGGGTCTCGTAGCCGGCATGGCGCTCGTCGCGCGCTACTTGGCGGGAGGACGCTACGAACTGGGCGCCGCCGTGACGATCGACGCCGGCCGGCTCCTCGGCTCAGGTCTCGTGCTCGCGGTCGGCTCCGCCGCCGTCCCACTGCTCTTCGGAGCGGATGCTCTCACCTCGGCGTTCATCGAGGGGGAGCTTCCACTCTTCGGCCACGTCGAGTTCATCACCTCGACCATCTTCGATGTCGGCGTCTACCTCATCGTGATCGGTCTCGTGCTGGACGTGCTCCGAAGTCTGGGCGGCGAGGTCGACCGCCAGCAGGAGGAAGAGGACCCGCGCACGCCGCATGAGCGGCTCGAGGGGAGGGCCGACGCATGACCGCGTCCCTCACCCTCGTCATCGTGATGGCGGTGCTCTATGCCACGGGCGTGTATCTCCTGCTTGAGAGGAGCCTCACGCGCGTGCTGCTCGGGTTCCTGCTCGTCGCCAATGCCACGAGCCTCCTCCTGCTCATCATGGCGGGCCCGGATGGCCTGGCCCCCGTGCTCGACAACGGCACCGAGATATCCCAGATCGCCGACCCGCTGCCACAGGTGTTCGTGCTCACGGCGATCGTCATCACCTTCGGGGTGTCGGCATTCCTCATGGCCCTGATCTATCGGTCGTGGCGACTCTCGAAGGCGGATGAGGTCATCGACGACGCCGAGGACCTTGCGATCGCCCAGCGCGACGCCAACGTCGAGGCGGAACTCCTCGACCCGGACCATCAGGACCAGGAGGTCGATCACCTGGACGAGCTCAGCGCCGCGCACGACCTGGCCGAGACAGGCGAGGAGGAGAAGCAGTGACCGCTCTCGTTCCCCTCGTCGTGATCTTGCCGCTCCTTGGGGCGGCCGGCGCCCTCATCGCGGGCCGGCACACCCGGCTGCAACGGCTGGTCACGGTGGCCGCCCTCGTCGCCGTGCTCGCCGTCAGCGTCGCGCTCCTCATCGAGGTCGACCGCCAGGGCGCGCTCGTCATGACGGTCGGCGGCTGGGAGCCACCCTTTGGCATCTCGCTCGTGGTCGACAGGCTCTCGGCGCTCATGCTGATCATCTCCGCGATCGTGCTCCTCGCGGTGCTTGTGTTCTCCGTGGGACAGGGCATGGCCGACGGCGACGATGAGACTCCTGTCTCCATCTACCACCCGACCTATATGGTGCTCGCCGCGGGCGTCTTCAACGCCTTCATCGCCGGCGACCTCTTCAATCTCTACGTCGGCTTCGAGATCCTTCTGGTAGCAAGCTACGTGCTCATCACCCTGGGTGGCACGGGGGCGCGCATCCGGGCGGGCGTGACCTACATCATCGTGAGCCTCGTCTCCTCCGTGCTGTTCCTCGCCGCGATCGCTCTGATCTATGGGGCGCTCGGCACGGTCAACATCGCGCACATCTCGCTCCGGATGCAGGACCTGCCGTCCGACATCCAGCTCATCCTGCACGTCATGCTGCTCATCGCCTTCGGCATCAAGGCGGCCGTGTTCCCACTGTCGTTCTGGCTGCCGGACTCGTATCCGACTGCTCCGGCTCCGGTCACGGCGGTGTTCGCGGGCCTGCTGACGAAGGTCGGCGTCTACGCGATCATCCGCACCGAGACGATCCTCTTCGCCGACAGCGACATCAACGAGGCGCTCATGGTCGTCTCGCTCCTCACGATGGTGGTCGGCATCCTCGGTGCTGTCGCCCAGGCGGATATCAAGCGACTGCTCTCCTTCACGCTCGTGAGCCACATCGGCTACATGATCTTCGGCATCGCGATGGGCACCGTGGCGGGTGTGGGGGCGACGATCTTCTACATCGTCCACCACATCACGGTGCAGACGACCCTCTTCCTTGCGGCCGGGCTGGTCGAACGCCAGGGCGGCTCGACCTCGATCAATCGGTTGGGCGGGCTGCTCCGATCTGCTCCCGTCATTGCCGTGCTGTTCTTCATCCCCGCCCTGAATCTCGGCGGCATCCCCCCGTTCTCCGGCTTCATCGGCAAGCTCGCCCTCTTCCGAGCGGGTGCCGAGACGCCCGACGTGCTCATCTGGGTCGTCATCGCGGGCGGGACCCTCACCTCCCTCCTCACCCTGTACGCGCTCGCTCGCGTTTGGAACATGGCGTTCTGGCGCCAGGAGTCGGAAGTCGAGACCTACCAGTCGTCTCTCCTCGATCAGCTGAGTGAGGCGCCCGGACCAGCGCAGCAGCAGGAGAGTCGCAACTCGCCCGCCCTCATGACGTGGTCGACTGCGGGGATGGTCGCCGTCACGGTCTCGTTGACGATCTTCGCGGGGCCGCTCTACGGTGTCTCCGCGCGAGCCGGCGAGAACCTGGGGAACCCGCGCACTTATACGAGCCTCGTCTTCCCCAACGTCGTCGACGAGTCGCAAATCGACGTGAGCGAGGGGAGCGGGCAACCATGACGGCCGAGAACCCCTCGCGCGGCTCGGGGCGCCGCAATCTCGTCAGCCAGCTTCCCCTTCTCGTCTGGCTGGTGGTCCTGTGGATGCTGCTGTGGGGCTCGCTCTCTGCGCTGACGATCGTCACGGGCATCCTCATCGCGGTCATCGTGACGCGCCTCTTCTATCTGCCCCCGGTCGAGCTCTCCGGGCGTTTCAACCCATGGTGGGCCCTCGTCTTCGTCGTGACCTTCATCTGGGATGTCGTCAAGGGTTCCTTCCACGTCGCGTGGATCGCCGTGAACCCGCGCCGCACGCCCGACAGCTCCGTCGTCGCAGTGCAGTTGCAGAGCCGATCCGACCTCGTGATGCTGCTTGTCTCGCTCAACATCTCCCTCGTGCCCGGCTCGCTCGTGATCGAGGCAGACCGCTACCGAGCCGTGCTCTACATCCACTCCCTCGATGTCCACGACGCAGACTCGATCACGAGGGCGAAACAGATCGTGCACCGGGCGGAGCGCCGGATCCTGCGCGTCATCGGATCCAAGGAGGAGCTCATGCGCTGCGAGCGAGCGGAGGAGTCAGCGTGACGATCATGTTCGCCGCCATCGGCATCCTCTTCCTTCTCGCGGCCCTCGCATCCGTCTACCGGATCGTGCGCGGGCCCGCCATCCTCGACCGCATGATCGCGTGCGACATGCTGGTGACCACGATCATCTGCGTGCTGGGGGTCGATATGGTCTACAACCACCACACCCGGACGGTGCCCATCATGGTCGTCTTGGCCCTCATCGCGGTCTTCGCGAGCATCACGGTGGCGCGCTATGTGTCGAAGCAGACCGCTGAACGCCGCTCGCCCGGTCACAATCCCGCGGCACGGGAGAAGAGACGATGACGCTCGACTCCGTGCTCGATGTGCTCGCCGCGGTCTTCCTCATCGTGGGAGGTCTCTTCTCCCTCGCAGCAGGCGTTGGCCTCGTGCGCTTCCCGGACGTGCTCGCGCGAATGCACGCGGCGACCAAGCCCCAGGTGCTCGGTCTCATGCTCGTGCTGAGCGCGATCGCGATCTCGCAGCGCAGCTGGGCAGTGCTTCTGACCCTCATCCCGATTCTCCTGTTCCAGATGCTCACGGCCCCGATCTCGGCACACATGATCGGGCGGGCTGGGTACCGCGCAGGCAACGTCGACGAGGCCTACCTCTACGCCGACGAGCTCGACGACGCCATTGAGGCGGCCCAGGAGGAGCGGGCCCGTGAGGAAGGTTCTCCCGGTGTCTGAGGAGCGCTCCGTCTCGTCTTCTGTGGGGAAGGGGCATCTCCGCGGGGCAGTAAACTTGCCGCATGCCTGAGATCGACATGAAACCCCGCAGCCGCGTCGTCACCGACGGAATCGAGGCGACGACGTCACGAGGGATGCTGCGGGCCGTGGGGATGGGGGATGCTGACTGGGAGAAGCCGCAGATCGGCATCGCAAGCTCCTGGAACGAGATCACCCCCTGCAACCTGAGTCTCGGCCGGCTCGCCCAGGCAGCCAAGGAGGGCGTGCACTCGGGCGGCGGCTACCCCCTCCAGTTCGGCACCGTCTCCGTCTCCGACGGCATCTCGATGGGTCACGAGGGTATGCACTTCTCGCTCGTCTCCCGCGAGGTCATCGCCGACTCAGTGGAGACCGTCATGATGGCCGAGCGGCTCGACGGCTCGGTCGTGCTGGCCGGTTGCGACAAGTCCATCCCCGGCATGCTCATGGCGGCGGCGCGACTCGACCTGGCATCCGTCTTCCTCTATGCGGGCTCGATCGCCCCCGGTTGGGTCAAGCTCAGTGACGGCACCGAGAAGGACATCACGATCATCGACTCCTTCGAAGCGGTCGGCGCGGTCAAGGCCGGACGGATGTCGGAGGCCGACGCAAAGCGGATCGAGTGCGCCTTCGCTCCCGGCGAGGGCGCGTGCGGTGGTATGTACACGGCCAACACCATGGCGAGTGTCGCGGAGGCCCTGGGAATGAGCCTGCCCGGCTCGGCCTCGCCGGCCTCGGCCGACCGCCGTCGCGACTACTACGCGCGCCGCAGCGGAGAGGCGGTTGTCGAGATGCTGCGTCTCGGCATCACGGCACGCGACATCCTCACAAAGAAGGCTTTTGAGAACGCGATCGCCGTGGGCATGGCCCTCGGAGGTTCGACGAACATCATCCTGCACCTCCTGGCGATCGCCAACGAGGCCGAGGTCGAGCTCACTCTCGATGACTTCAACCGCATCGGCGATCGCGTTCCGCACATCGGCGACCTCAAGCCCTTCGGCAAGTACGTCATGAACGACGTCGACCGGCACGGCGGTCTCCCCGTGCTCATGAAGGCACTGCTCGACGCGGGTCTCATGCACGGCGACGCCCTGACAGTGACGGGTAAGACCCTCGCCGAGAACCTGGCAGAGCTCGACATCGACCCGCTCGACGGAGAGGTGCTGCGCACTCTCGACAACCCCATCCACGCGACGGGCGGCCTCGCCGTGCTCAAGGGGACGTTGGCCCCCGAGGGCGCCGTCGTCAAGACCGCGGGCTTCGACGCCGCCGTCTTCGAGGGCCCGGCACGAGTATTCGAGCGCGAGCGTGCCGCCATGGATGCTCTCACCGAGGGCTCCATCAAGGCCGGCGACATCGTGGTGATCCGCTACGAGGGCCCCAAGGGCGGGCCGGGCATGCGCGAGATGCTCGCCATCACGGCGGCGATCAAGGGCGCGGGGCTCGGAAAAGATGTACTACTCTTGACGGACGGACGATTCTCAGGCGGCACAACCGGCCTGTGCATCGGCCACATAGCACCCGAAGCGGTCGACGCAGGTCCGATCGCCTTCGTGCGCGATGGTGATCTGATTCGGGTCGATATCGCAGCCCGCTCTCTCGACCTACTCGTCGACGAGGCCGAGCTGGCAGCCCGCCGCGACGGTTGGGCTCCACTTCCTCCGCGCTATACCCGTGGCGTTCTCGCGAAGTACTCCAAGCTCGTGCGCTCCGCCTCGGAGGGCGCGATCACGGGGTAGTCGCCCCCTCCTTCAGTGCCGGGCCCAGCACCGGCTCCACCACTCGTGTTCACGATGCAAGGATCCAAGTGATGTCAGCGGACACTCCGCCCACTCCCAGCAGTCCTCCCAACGCGCCGGACATCCTCACCGGCTCCGGCGCCATCCTCCGCTCCCTGGAGCACCTCGGCGTGAAGGACGTCTTCGGCCTGCCCGGCGGCGCCATCATGCCCTTCTACGACGAGCTCATGTCGTCGCCCACCATCCGCCACATCCTTGTGCGTCACGAGCAGGGCGCAGGCCACGCGGCCGAGGGCTACGCGTCGTCGAGCGGCAAGGTCGGGGTCGCGATCGCGACCTCAGGTCCCGGCGCCACGAACCTCGTGACGGCCATCGCGGATGCCTACATGGACTCCGTGCCGCTGCTCGCCATCACGGGCCAAGTCTTCTCGACCTCCATGGGCACCGACGCGTTCCAGGAGATCGACATCGTGGGCATCACGATGCCGATCACCAAGCACTCCTTCCTCGTGACCAAGGCTGAGGACATTCCGAAGACCCTCGCCGCGGCATACGAGATCGCGTCGACGGGTCGCCCGGGGCCGGTCCTCGTCGACATCACGAAGGACGCGCAGCAGGGCCGCGCCCCCTTCGTGTGGCCCACCTCCGTCGAGCTTCCCGGCTACCGCCCCGTCGTCAAGGCGCACGGCAAGCAAATCCAGGCGGCTGCCCAGCTTCTCGCCGAGGCGAAGCGCCCCGTGCTCTACGTGGGCGGCGGGGTGGTGCGTGCCGGAGCATCCGCTGAGCTTCTGGCGCTCGCCGAGACGACGGGCGCTCCCGTCGTCACAACCCTCATGGCCCGCGGCGCCTTCCCCGACTCGCACCAGCAGCACCTGGGAATGCCGGGCATGCACGGCACGGTCCCTGCCGTGCTCGGCATCCAGGAATCCGACCTGCTGGTCTCGCTCGGCGCGCGCTTCGACGACCGCGTAACGGGCAAGGCGAGCGAGTTCGCTCCCCACGCCAAGGTCATCCATGTCGACATCGACCCCGCCGAGATCTCCAAGATCCGCACGGCCGATGTTCCCATCGTCGGCGATGCCAAGGACGTCATCGCTGACCTCACCGCAGCCTTCTCGCTCGCGACCGGCCAACAGCGGCCGGACATCGCGGAGTGGTGGGCACGTCTCGACAATCTGAGGCAGCAGTATCCCCTCGGATACGACGAGCCCGACGACGGCCTGCTCTCACCGCAGTACGTCATCGAGCGGATCGGTGCCATCACGGGGCCGGAGGGTGTCTACGCTGCAGGGGTGGGCCAGCACCAGATGTGGGCGGCGCAGTTCATCAAGTACGAGCGCCCCGGCGCGTGGCTCAACTCGGGCGGCGCCGGCACGATGGGCTACAGCGTGCCCGCGGCAATGGGTGCCAAGGTTGCGAACCCCGAGCGCACGGTGTGGGCGATCGATGGCGACGGATGCTTCCAGATGACCAATCAGGAACTCGCGACCTGCACAATCAACGAGATCCCCATCAAGGTGGCGATCATCAACAACTCGTCGCTCGGCATGGTGCGTCAGTGGCAGACCCTGTTCTTCAACGGGCGTCACTCCTTCACGGACCTCAACACGGGGCACGACACCGTCATGATCCCCGACTTCGTGAAGCTCGCCGAGGCCTACGGGGCTCTCGCGATCCGCGTCACGAAGAAGGAAGAGGTCGACGACGCCATCCGCCTCGCCAACGAGACCAACGACCGTCCCGTCGTGATCGACTTCGTCGTCAGCCGCGACGCCATGGTGTGGCCGATGGTGCCGCAGGGCGTCGGCAACTCATCGGTGCAGTACGCCCGCGAGCACGCCCCCGAGTGGGAAGAGGAGTAAGCCATGAGTCACGTCCTTTCCCTCCTCGTGGAGGACAAGCCGGGCCTCCTGACCCGAGTGGCGGGCCTCTTCGCCCGCCGCGGCTTCAACATCGAGAGCCTCGCGGTCGGCAAGAGCGAAATCGCCGGCCTCTCGCGTATCACGGTCGTGGTCGACGTCGAGGAGCTGCCGCTCGAGCAGGTGACCAAGCAGCTCAACAAGCTCGTGAACGTCATCAAGGTCGTCGAGCTCGATCCTGCTCAGACGGTGCAGCGTGAGCACATGCTCATCAAGGTGCGTGTAGACAACACGACGCGCAGCCAGATCCTCGAAGCGGCTACTCTGTTCCGGGCGCGCATCGTCGATGTCGCAACGGATGCCGTGGTCATCGAGGTCACGGGGGACACGGCAAAGACGCAGGCACTACTGCGGGTGCTCGAGCCCTACGGGGTCAAGGAGATCGCGCAGTCCGGACTGCTCGCGATCGGCCGAGGCTCCAAGAGCATCACGGAACGAATCTTCAAGAATTGACCAAGCTGCAGGTTGAGCAGGCCCGCCAGGGCTGTGTCAAAACCAGCACCGACCTACACAGCACAACAAGGAGAAACACAGTGACCGAGATCTTCTACGACAAGGACGCCGACCTGTCGCTCATCCAGGGCAAGAAGGTGGCTATCGTCGGCTACGGCTCGCAAGGCCACGCCCACGCCCAGAACCTTCGCGACTCCGGCGTCGAGGTCGTCATCGCGCTCAAGGACGGCTCGAAGTCGGCACCCAAGGCGCAGGAGCAGGGCTTCGAGGTCAAGAGCGTTGCCGACGCGACCGAGTGGGCCGATGTCATCATGATCCTCGCGCCCGACCAGCACCAGCGCACCATCTACAACGACCACGTCAAGGGCAAGCTCACGGCGGGCAAGACCCTCGCGTTCGCGCACGGCTTCAACATCCGCTTCGGCTACATCGAGGCACCCGACGACGTCGACGTGATCCTCGTCGCACCGAAGGCCCCCGGTCACACGGTGCGCCGCGAGTTCGTCGCGGGTCGCGGCATCCCCGACATCATCGCCGTCGAGAACGACGCCTCGGGGCAGGCCTGGGATCTCGCCCTCTCCTACGCTAAGGCGATCGGTGGCACCCGCGCCGGCGTCATCAAGACCACCTTCACAGAAGAGACCGAGACCGACCTCTTCGGCGAGCAGACCGTGCTCTGCGGCGGCATGTCCCACCTCGTGCAGTACGGCTTCGAGGTGCTCACCGAGGCCGGCTACCAGCCGCAGATCGCATACTTCGAGGTGCTGCACGAGCTCAAGCTCATCGTCGACCTCATGTGGGAGGGCGGCATCGCCAAGCAGCGCTGGTCGATCTCCGACACGGCCGAGTACGGCGACTACGTCTCCGGCCCGCGCGTCATCACGCCCGACGTCAAGGAGAACATGAAGGCAGTGCTCGCCGACATCCAGTCGGGCGCCTTCGCCAAGCGCTTCATCGACGACCAGGACAACGGCGGCCAGGAGTTCCTCGCGCTGCGCGAGAAGGAGCAGGAGCACTCCATCGAGGCCACCGGCAAGGAACTCCGCGCCCTCTTCGCCTGGAAGCAGCAGGACGAGGACTACGTGGACGGCAGCGCTGCGCGCTGACGCCCACGTAGTCGCAGACGCTGTGCTTGTTTGGTCAGGCCGCAAGCGGCGTGACGGCGACGGCAGCGCTGCGCGCTGACGCCCACGTAGTCGCAGACGCTGTGCTTGTTTGGTCAGGCCGCAAGCGGCGTGACGGCGACGGCAGCGCTGCGCGCTAGTCCTGCGATCTAAGCCCACCGTGAACTCGCGGTGATATGGGCCGGTACCTCACAAGGGTGCCGGCCCTTTCGCGTCTGACCGCCTGCCTACACTGGTGTGCAAAGGCGGAAGATAGGAGACGACGTGGTCGAGCAGGCACCCCACCAGAATGTGACGTTCCCCTCGGGCGAGCGCGAGGCATACGGTTACCTGGCTGTCCCTGAGTCGGGCAGCGGGCCGGGCATCATCCTCATCCAGGAGTGGTGGGGTCTCGTCGATCACATCAAGGATGTCGCCGACCGTTTCGCGGCGGAGGGCTTCGTCGTGCTCGCACCCGACCTCTATGGGGGTCGCGTCGCCCACGATGGCGAGGAGGCCGCCGAGATGATGGCCGCCCTTCCCGAGGCGGAGGCCGCGACCATGCTCGCGGGGGCGCTCGACTATCTTCTCGGCCTCGACGCGGTCACAAGCCGCACGGTCGGTGCGATCGGTTTCTGCATGGGCGGCGGCTTCGTGCTCGCGCTCGCAGCGCAGCAGGGTGAGAGAGTGAGCGCGGCCGTGCCGTTCTATGGGGTCGGCCAGGGCGTGCCCTCCTCGTATGCGGGTGTGCGCGCCGCCATCCAGGGGCACTACGGGAAAAACGACACGTTGTATTCCGTCGACAAGGCGAAGGAGCAGGAGCAGCAGATCCGTGAGGAGTCGGGCGCCGACGTCGAGTTCTTCTACTACGACGCGGCACACGCCTTCGCCAATGACGAGAACCCGGCGGGCAATTACAACGCGGATGCAGCGGCCCTCGCGCTGTCACGGGCGACGGAGTTCCTACGGCGACACGTGGCCTGAGCCGCGGCATCCGTTCGCAGTAGAGTCGAGGCATGACCGCCGACTCCGACGACGACGCCCTGCGCTGGGACGACGACGATCCGAGCCATGTGGCGGGTCCTGCGTCGGCGCGTGAGGGCCGCACTGCCCCCGCAGCAGCCGAGCCGGGCGGAACGAGCTCGGCTCTGCTTGTCGCCTACGGCATCACGGCAGGCATTTTCCTGCTCTACTGCGTCGGCTGGGCCGTCGCGGTGCAGCGTGACGACTTCACCCAGCCCGGTCTCTTCGACGAGATCATGTATCAACTGGGGGAGTTCCTCGCGATCGCATCGCCCGTGATCTGGATGGCAGCCGTGTTTGGGCTCGTACGTCGTTCCGGCACACGTCTCGTCTGGCTCATCGTGGGCGTCCTTCTGCTCGTGCCGTGGCCCTTCGTGCTGGGAGGTTGAGATGACGACGGATGCTGCGGCGACGACTCCCGAGGCCGCGAAGCCGGGCCCGCGCTGGCTCACGATTGCCCTCGCGGTGCTTTTCGGACTCTTCTTCGCCTACGACCTCTTTGAAGCGCTCACGAACCTCTTCGGGGCGATCGAGCTGAGCGACGCGCGCAACGCCTTCCGCGTCTCGCAGGGCCTTGACCCGCTCGCCCCGCCATGGGTGATCCTCGCTGCGAATGTCGCCGCACCCGTCGTCGCGTTCGCGGCGGCGTGGTGGTTGGGGCGAAAGCGGCGCGTGGGGGCGCAGGCCCTGCTCTACCTGGCAGGGCTCGCCGTAGTCGCGGCAGCTGCGCTGACCTTCACGGCGCTGGCGCGCACCCTCCTGTGACGGCGGCGGCCTTCTGCAGGGCGCTGTCGCACGTGCACTAAACTGGCCGAGCCGCGGCCCCAAGCCTCGCGGCACGACACCCACTCCTCCCGACGAATGGACCATTTCGTGGCAAAGCCGGTCGTGCTGATCGCTGAAGAACTGTCGCCCGCTACCGTCGAGGCCCTCGGCCCCGACTTCGACATCCGATCGGTGGATGGCACTGACCGTCCGGCGCTGCTGTCGGCGCTCGCCGAGGCATCCGCGGTGCTCATCCGTTCCGCGACGAAGATGGACGAGGAGGCGATCGCCGCCGGCAAGAAGCTCAAGGTGATCGCCCGCGCGGGCGTCGGCCTCGACAACGTCGACATCAAGGCGGCGACGACGGCGGGCGTGATGGTCGTCAACGCTCCCACGTCGAACGTCATCTCGGCCGCCGAACTCGCGGTCGGCCACATCCTCTCGCTCGCCCGCTTCATCCCGGATGCGCACGAGTCGATGAAGGCGGGGGAGTGGAAGCGCTCCAAGTACACGGGAATCGAGCTCTTCGAGAAGACGATCGGCATCGTGGGTCTCGGGCGCATCGGCACGCTCGTCGCGCAGCGCCTCGCCGGCTTCGGTGCCAACCTCATCGCCTACGACCCCTACGTCACTCCCACCCGGGCCCAGCAGCTCGGCGTGCAGGTCGTCTCGCTCGACGAACTCATCGAGCAGTCCGACTTCATCACCATCCACATCCCGAAGACCCCCGAGACGACGGGACTGTTTGGCGCCGCCGAGTTCGCGAAGGCGAAGCCTTCCTTGCGCATCGTCAATTGCAGCCGCGGCGGCATCATCGACGAGGATGCGCTCTACGTGGCGCTCTCGACCAAGCAGATCGCGGGCGCCGGTCTTGACGTCTTCGTGAGCGAGCCGCCCAAGGACTCGCCCCTTGCGACGCTCGACAACGTTGTGCTCACGCCGCACCTCGGCGCATCGACCGACGAAGCGCAGGAGAAGGCGGGCGTCTCCGTCGCCAAGTCGGTGCGTCTTGCCCTCGGCGGCGAGCTTGTGCCCGACGCCGTCAACGTGGCAGGCGGTGTTATTGACGAGGTCGTGCGCCCCGGCATCCCGCTCATGGAGAAGCTGGGCCAGGTGTTCAGCGCGCTCGCCCAGGGGCCCGTCTCCAGCGTCGACATCGAGGTGCGTGGCGAAATCGCCGATCTCGACGTCAAGGTGCTGAAGCTCGCCGCGCTCAAGGGCATCTTCACCAATGTGGTGAGCGAGTCCGTCTCCTATGTCAACGCCCCCCTCCTCGCCGAGCAGCGTGGCATCGAGGTCCGCCTGATCACCGATCCCGTCAGCGACGAGTACCGCAACCTGCTGACGATCCGCGGCGGCCTCACGGATGGCACGCAGGTCTCTGTCTCCGGCACGCTGACGGGCACCAAGCAGATTGAGAAGCTCGTCGAGGTCAACGGCCACGACGTCGAGGTGCCGCTCGAGAAGCACCACATCGTCATGGTCTACACCGATCGTCCCGGCATCGTCGCGGTCTACGGCAAGGAGTTCGGCGACGCAGGCATCAACATCGCGGGTATGCAGATCAGCCGCCGCGAGGCCGGCGGCCAGGCGCTCAGCGTGCTCACGATCGACTCGCCGGCCCCCGAGAGCCTGCTCGAGTCGGTGCGCGCCGCGATCGACGCCGATGTGATGCAGGAGATCGACATCACGGAGTCCTGACGCTTCTCGCAACGGCAGAACGCCCCCGCGTGCAGCGGGGGCGTTCTGCCGTTTGTCGGGAAGTGCCTAGGCGACAGGATCGTTGGGATCGCTGCGGGTCTCACGCTGCGTGACGCGCTCGCCACCGCCATCGACGTGGCGCACAGTCGACACGGAGGAGCGACGGCGCATCGACATGACAAGAGAGATGAGGAACACGACGACTCCGGCCCCCATGAGGAGGTAGCCGATGAGGTCGAGGTTGACCACTCCGCCGAGGTCGAGATTCACCGCGAAGGCGAGAATCGCGCCGATGACGAAGAGGGCGATGCCTGAACCGATACCCATGAGCTGAGTCCTTTCGTTCATGTAGGTGACAGCGGCGCCGGCTCAAACCGAGCCGTTGTCCATTTCGACGCTAGTCCCGCTACCGCTGCGGCGGGGGAAAAAAGTTGCACGACGGCGCCCGGTACGCTGGAGCCTGGCAATGTTCTGTGTCGAACCAGGAGTCTCGAATGCCCCGTAAACTCGCGCTCGCCGTCATCCCCGGTGACGGCATCGGCCCCGAGGTCACCGCTGAGGCTGTGAAGGTGCTGAAGGTGGCCGTCGCCGATTCGGCAGAGGTCGAGACGACCCAGTTCCCCTTCGGTGCGGGGCACTACCTCGAGACGGGCCGCATCCTCGAGCAGGACGACCTTGACGAGCTTGCCCGGCACGATGCCATCCTCCTCGGAGCCATCGGCGGTGACCCGAGGGACCCGCGCCTCGCGGGAGGCATCATCGAGCGCGGGATGCTGTTGAAGCTTCGCTTCGCCTTCGACCACTACGTGAACCTGCGCCCGACAAGGCTCTACCCCTCCGTCACGTCGCCCCTCGCCAACCCCGGCACGGTCGACTTCGTGGTCGTGCGGGAGGGGACCGAGGGTCCCTACGTGGGCAATGGCGGCAGCATCCGCACCGGCACGCCGCATGAGATCGCCAACGAGGTGAGCGTCAACACCGCCTACGGTGTCGAGAGGCTCGTACGCTTCGGATTCGAGCGGGCGCAGGCGCGTCCCGCCAAGAAGCTCACGCTCGTGCATAAGACCAACGTGCTGGTGCACGCGGGCGGCCTCTGGCAGCGCACGGTTGACGCCATCTCGAAGGAGTACCCCGAGGTTTCCGTCGACTACCAGCACATCGATGCGGCGACCATTCACATGGTGGCCGACCCGGCTCGCTTCGATACCATCGTGACCGACAACCTCTTCGGCGACATCCTCACCGACCTGGCGGCCGCGGTCAGCGGCGGAATCGGGCTGGCGGCCTCGGGCAACATCAATCCGGACGGCACCTTCCCCAGCATGTTCGAGCCCGTCCACGGCTCCGCCCCCGACATTGCGGGCAAGCAGGTGGCGGACCCCACGGCGGCGATCCTCTCGGCGGCACTCCTGCTCGATCACGTTGGACTCGCGGATGCCGCGGCGCGCGTCACCGCCGCCGTCGAGTCCGACCTTGCCGCCCGTGGCGATGCCCGCCGCAGCACCGCCGAGGTCGGCGACGCGATTGCCGCAGCGCTCGCCTCCGCGCAGAATTAGACACGAGCAAAGGACCTCCCATGACGAACGATCTCCTCGCACCCTCCTCCCTCGAGTTCGCGGTGACGAAGAACCTTGCCGCCCGCAGCGCACAGGAGCGCGACGAGATTCTCGCCAACCCGGGCTTCGGCAAGCACTTCACCGACCACATGGTCGACATCTGCTGGTCTGCTGGGGGAGGGTGGCACCGCCCGCGCGTGCAGCCCTACGGCCCCATCAGCCTCGACCCGGCCGCCGCCGTGCTGCACTACGGCCAGGAGATCTTCGAGGGGATGAAGGCCTACCGCCACGCGGATGGCTCGATCTGGACGTTCCGTGCCGAGGCCAACGCAGCACGGCTCCAGCGCTCCGCACGCCGACTCGCCCTCCCGGAGCTGCCGACCGAGTACTTCGTCGAGTCGCTGCGGCAGCTGATCGCGGTCGACGGAGCCTGGGTGCCGAGCGCAGAGGAAACCTCCCTCTACCTCCGCCCCTTCATGTTCGCGAAGGAGGCGTTCCTGGGGGTTCGCCCCGCACACAAGGTCGCCTATTACGTGATCGCGAGCCCCGCGGGCGCCTACTTCACGGGCGGCGTCGCCCCCATCAGCATCTGGCTGTCGAGCGAGTTCACGCGCGCGGGCCGCGGCGGCACGGGCGCCGCGAAGACGGGCGGCAACTACGCCGCCTCCCTGCTGGCGCAGGCCGAGGCCTACGAGCAGGGCTGCGATCAGGTGCTCTTCCTCGATTCGACCGAGGGTCGCTACATCGAGGAGCTCGGCGGCATGAACGTCGTGCTCGTCTACAAGGACGGCACCCTCGTCACCCCCGACTCCGACAGCATCCTCGAGGGCATCACGCGCGACAGCGTGCTTCAGCTCGCAGAGGACCGGGGGCACCAGGCGGTGCGCCGGCAGGTCACGATCGACGAATGGCGTGAGGGCGTGGCATCCGGCGACATCGTCGAGACGTTCGCGTGCGGCACGGCGGCGGTCATCACGCCCATCGGTCTCGTCAAGGCCAAAGACTTCGAGATCGGTTCGGCGGATGCTGCGGCCGGAGAACTCACGATGTCACTGCGGCAGGAGCTCACCGATATCCAGTACGGCCGCGTGGAGGACCGCCACGGCTGGCTGACCCGCCTCGACGCGTAAGGGTATCGATACGCTCCTACGTCGCTACTGAGCCCGCGGCGTGGTCGGCACCGAGCCAGTCATCGCGATCGCCTCGTCGTACTCCCGCTCGATATCGGCGTTGCGGCGGTAGGTGGCGAGGCTGACCACGACGGCGGCGATGAGGGCGAACGCGAAGCCGGGGACGATCTCGTAGAGCACCTCGCCGATCGGCAGGTTGCCCCAGATGAACACCGTGATGGCACCCACCGCGAGGCCTGCGATCGCGCCCCAGTTGGTGAGCTTGCGCCAGAACAGCGACAGCAGGATGACGGGTCCGAAGGATGCGCCGAAGCCAGCCCACGCGAAACCGACGAGGTCGAGGATTGTGGAGGTGCGGTCGAGCGCGATGACGATGGCGACGATCGCCACGAGGAGCACCCCGACACGTCCCAGCATGACGAGGCTCTTTTGCGAGGCATCCGAATCTCTCGCGACCATGCGGTAGAGGTCCTCGACAAGCGCCGAGGAGGTGACGATCAGCTGTGAGGAGATCGTGCTCATGATGGCCGCGAGCACGGCTGCCAGCACGAGCCCCGCGACGAAGGGGTGGAAGAGGATCTGCGAGAGCCGCAGGAACACGGTTTCGGGGTCGTCAAGGGTTTCCGCGTTCTGGGCGAAGTACCCGATGCCGATCAGACCGGTTGCAATGGCCCCCACCGAGGTCAGGATCATCCAACTGATGCCGATGCGGCGGGCGGCGGTCGCCTCCTGCGGTGTGCGCAGCGCCATGAAGCGCACGATGATGTGCGGCTGGCCGAAGTAGCCGAGGCCCCAGGCGGCGGCGGAGATGATGCCGACCACGGTTCCCCCGGAGACGAGGCTCATCAGGTCGGGGTCGATGGCCTCGATCGACGCGACGGTGTCGGCGGGGCCGCCCATCGTGATCACCGCAACGATGGGAATGACGAGGAGCGCCGCGAACATGAGCAGGCCCTGCGCCACGTCGGTGAGGGAGGCGCCGAGGAAGCCGCCGAAGAGCGTGTAGAGCACCGTGATGCCGCCGACCAGGAACATGCCGAGCAGGTAGGGCGCACCGAAGGTGGACTCGAAGAAGATGCCTGCCGCGACCATGCCCGAGGAGACGTAGAAGGTGAAGAAGGCGAGGATGATGACGCCGCCTACGACCCGCAGCACGCGCGTGTTGTCGCGCACGCGCCGCTCGATGAAGCTGGGGATCGTGATGGAGTTGCCCGCCACCTCCGTGTAGGCGCGGAGCTTGGGCGCGACGAACTTCCAGTTGAGCCAGGCGCCGATCGTGAGGCCGATGGCGATCCACGCCTCCACGAGACCCGCGACGTAGATGGCGCCGGGCAATCCCATCAGCAGCCACCCCGACATATCGGAGGCGCCCGCGCTGAGGGCAGCGACGCCTGGCCGTAGCCCGCGCCCAGCGAGCATGTAGTCGTCAAGGTTCTTGGTGCGCCGGAATGCGAACCAGCCGATCAGCAGCATCAGTGCGAAGTACAGTGCGATCGCGATGATCTGGAACACCTGGTCGCTCATGGCTCGCTCCCTTTCGCCTCGTTGCGAGTGTCGTTGTGCCGCAAGCATGCCTCACGCGGCAGCGACGCGCCACCCCTCGGCCGCCACCGAAGTGCTGCAGTTAGTCGCAGCATCCGTTCTGTTGAATGGGAAAGGGGGCGATTCTCGCACGTTCGCGGAGCGGTAGACTCGACGGGTGAAAATCGCCCGCTTCAACTCCGCCGACAACGACCCCCGCTACGGAATCGTGGATGACGACGAACTCGTCGTTCTCGCGGGCGACCCCATGTTCGCGGGCTATGAGACGACGGGGGAGCGCATCCCGCTGAGCGACGTGCGCCTGCTCGCGCCGGTCATTCCCCGCTCGAAGGTTGTGTGCGTCGGCCTCAACTACGCGGAGCACAAGGCGGAGATGGACACGATCTCGGCGCCGAGCAACCCGCTCATCTTCCTCAAGCCCAACACGGCGATCATCGGCCCGGGCGAGACCATCCAGATCCCGCCCGTCGAGGGGCGCATCGTGCACGAGGGCGAGCTCGCGATCGTCGTCGGCAAGATCTCCAAGCGGGTCAAGGCTGCCGACGCCGCGGACCACATCTTCGGCTACACGATCGCGAACGACATCTCGGCACGAGACCAGATGTTTGCCGACGGCCAGTGGGCGCGCGCCAAGGGCTACGACACCTTCTGCCCTATCGGGCCCGTCATCGAGACCGAGCTCGATCCCTCGAACCTCCAGATCGAGACCTTCGTCGACGGGGAACCACGCCGCAAGGGCAACACCCGCGACCTGCTGCACGGCATTCCCGAACTCTTCGAGTACATCTCTGATGTGTGGACTCTCCTGCCGGGCGACCTCATCCTCACGGGCACGCCCGCCGGCCTCGGCGGTTTCGTCGATGGCCAGACGGTCGACATCACGATCGAGGGCATCGGCACGCTCAGCAACCCGGCGCGCAACCGCGTCTGACCTGCCGCGCGCGGCCGGGCGCGCCCGGTGCGCCGCGTAGCCCTCGTTCCTACGTCCTCCGTCCTCCGTCGTCGAGTGGACAAATATTCGTCCCCGCGGCCTTCGTTTCGGAGCGCGGGGACGAATTTTTGTCCTCTCATCGCTTGCATCTCCGCGTCAGGGCCCGCGCGCAAGTACTACCGCCTGACGCCCGCCGGCACGAAGCAGCTCTCGGCGTTCCGGGAGCAGTGGGGCCCCTTCACCCGCACCGTGCAGCAACTCGTCGGAGAGGACAACGCATGACCGAGACACCCGAGACGCGCAAGAGCAGCAGCGTCTGGTACGTCGTCGTGGCGACGCTCCTGATCGCCTTCATCCCGGTGGCGGGGTGGATCGCGGGGCTCGTCATGGTGTGGTTCTCGGGAGTGTGGCGCCTCCGGGAGAAGGTGGTGGCGACCGCCGTCGCCCCCGTTGTGGTGCTTGTCATCGTCGCGGCATTCCAGGGTGAGTTGGTCGCAACTATCGGCTACCTGCTTTCCCCGCTCTTCCTGCTGGTCGGTGCCTGGCTCTTGGTCGTCGGGCTCCACCGCACGGGCGAGCTGTCATCGAAGAAGGGCGCCTCATGAACCAGGAACCGCAGGTGGTGCGCAACTACCTCGCACAACTCGACGCCGAGCTCGCGAGCGTTGAGGAGACCGTGGCCCGCGACATCCGCGCCGGTATTGCGGAGGAGCTGCAGGGTCTGGATGCCGCGGCCGCCGCCGCCCGCATCGAACAGCTCGGCGACCCGGCGTTCATCGCGGCGGAGGCCCGTGCGGCAGCGCCGGAGCCGCGCGCGCAGAAGCATCCGCGCGCATCGAGCTGGTACGTCGTCCTGGCCTCGCTGATGGTGGCATTCGGGGGACTGCTGGTGCCCGTGCTCGGCTGGTTGGTCGGCATCGTGCTTGTGCTCATGTCGCCCGTGTGGCGTCTGTGGGAGAAGCTACTCGCGCTTTGCGTGCCGGTCGTGTGCGTGGCCGCGAGCGCGGTGGTGGCCCTTCTGGGAACCCGCTCACAGGACGCGGGCAATCCGCTAGTCCCGGCGTCCTACGACATCACCTGGACGGCCCTCGTGCTCCTCGGGTTCGTGAACGTCATCGTCGGAATCTGGCTGCTTCTTCGCGGCCTGTCGCGCACGCGAGTCTGACTCGGTCCAAATGGTCGCCTAACGGCGCTGGGAACGACCATTTGGTGCAGTGAGCGCCGAGACCACGGCGTCAGCGGCAGCGAAGACCGCAGGCCGCGCACCCCCGACCGCGCCATAGGATAGGGGGCGATGTCTGCCTCCTTCTCCACCGCATCCGGCGCCGATGTGCGCGTTCGTTTCTGCCCCTCGCCGACGGGCACGCCTCACGTCGGGTTGATCCGCACGGCGCTCTTCAACTGGGCGTTCGCGCGGCACCACGGCGGCAAGCTGATCTTCCGCATCGAGGACACGGATGCGTCGCGCGACAGCGAGGAGAGCTACCTGCAGCTGCTGGAGGCGCTGCGCTGGCTCAAGATCGACTGGGATGAGGGCATCGACGTGGGCGGCCCTCACGAGCCCTACCGCCAGTCGCAGCGCAGCGAGATCTATCAGGAGATCATCGAGAAGCTGAAGGCGAGCGGGCACCTCTACGAGTCCTTTGCGACAGGCGAGGAGATCGAGGCGCGCAACATTGCGAACGGTCGCGACCCCAAGCAGGGCTACGACAACTTCGAGCGTGAGCTCACGGAGGAGCAGCGCGCGGCGTACCGCGCCGAGGGCCGTCAGCCGGCACTGCGCTTGCGCGTGCCCGACCACGATCTCGGGTTTCATGACCTCGTGCGCGGCGACATCCTTTTCCCGGCTGGCAGCTTCACCGACTTTGTCGTGGTGCGTCCCAACGGCATCCCGCTCTACACCTTCGTCAACCCCGTCGATGACGCGCTAATGGGCATCACGCACGTGCTCCGCGGTGAGGACCTGCTCTCGAGCACGCCCCGTCAGATTGCCCTCTACTCGGCGCTGATCGAGATCGGCGTGACCGACGCGATCCCGCAGTTCGGCCACCTGCCCTTCGTCATGGGGGAGGGCAACAAGAAGCTCTCGAAGCGCGACCCCGAGTCGAACCTGTTCCACCACCGCGACCGCGGCTTCATCCCCGAGGGCCTTCTCAACTACCTGGCCCTGCTCGGCTGGTCCCTCTCGCACGACCGCGATGTCTTCACGATCGACGAGATGGTGGCGGCCTTCGATGTCACCCAGGTCAACCCCAACCCGGCCCGCTTCGACCAGAAGAAGGCCGAGTCGATCAATGGCGACCACATCCGGATGCTCGAACCGCACGACTTCGCGGAGCGCCTGCTGCCCTACCTCACCGACCTCGTCGACAGCGGCGAGCACCGCGTGCTGCTGGCCAAGGCCGCACCCCTCGTGCAGGAGCGGATGCAGCTGCTGGGGGAGTCGCGCGGCCTGCTCGCCTTCCTCTTCACTCCGGACGACGCCATCGAGTATGACGCGAACGCGATGCCCGGGGCCGAGGGGCCGGAGGTGCTCGCGGCATCCGTCACCGCCCTTGAGGCTGTGGAGGAGTGGACGCACGAGAACATCGAGGCGGCCCTGCGTGCGGCCCTGATCGACGGCATGGGGCTCAAGCCGCGCAACGCCTTCGGTGCGCTCCGCACGGCTCTCTCGGGACGCCGCATCAGCCCGCCCCTCTTCGAGTCGATGGAGCTCCTCGGCAAGCAGAGCACGCTGGCGCGCCTGCAGAGGCTCGCCGAAAGGCTGTGACGGTGCTGGAGCGCACGCCCGACGACTACGACGTCGTCGTGATCGGCGCTGGGCCGGCGGGGCTGAGCGCCGCCCTCAACCTGGTGCGTGCGCGCCGCCGCGTGCTTGTGCTCGACGGCAACCGTCCGCGGCATTCCGCGACCCTCATCTCGCATGGCTTCCTCACCCGCGACAACACGCCTCCCCACGAGCTGCGTCGACTCGGCCGCGAGGAGTACCTCTCGTACCCCGAGGCAGAGCACCAGCTGGCGCGTGTCACCTCGATCAGGGCGCTCGCCGAGCCGGGGGAGCCCGTCTTCAGTTCCGAGACCCACACGACCGGGTCGACGGGCCTCTTCGAGGTGACGGCGGCGGGCATCAACGGCGCCCCGGATCGCACGGTGCGCACCGCAACGGTGCTGCTCGCGACGGGCCTGCGCGAGGAGTTGCCGGCTCTGCCGAGCATCCGTTCCTTCTACGGCATGGGCCTCTTCAGCTGCGTCGCCTGCGATGGCTACGAATACAGTGACCGCCCGATCGCCCTCATCGGCGAGACTTCGGATGTCGCGTGGCGGGCGCTCCTCATCGCGCAGTGGAGCGACAACCTCACGGTCTTCACGAACGGGGCGGATGCGATCACTCCCGGTCAGGAGGAGATGCTCGTCGAGCGAGGGGTCCGCGTCGAGCGGCGGCCGATTGCCGACGTCGAGGGCGGGCGAGAGGGCGTGACGGGTGTCCGGCTCGAGGACGGCGAGGTCGTGCCCGTGTCGGGTGGTTTCGTGCGGCCGAGGTGGCACGCCCAGCTCGAGTTCGCAGCATCCCTTGGTCTGGATTCGGATGCCTGGGGCCTCCTGCTCGTCGACCGTGCGGGTCGCACAAGCCACGCTGGCATCTATGCGGCGGGGGACATCACTTCGCCGGGGCCGCAGCAGCTCATCGTCGCGGCGGGCTCTGGCGCGCGCGTCGCGGCGACCATCAACCGCGACCTCATCGGCATCCCGACGGCTCACGGCCGCTAGCCTGCGCGGGTTCGAACCACCCCGCCGCGTAGGGTAAGCTTGTCTCTCGGTGCCGGCCCCGGTCGGAACCATTGGGGTATGGTGTAATTGGCAACACGGCTGATTCTGGTTCAGTTGTTCTTGGTTCGAGTCCAGGTACCCCAGCCAAATATTCTCCTGCAGACAGGCGCGCATCGGCCGTTCGTGTCCGATAATTGACGCCATGTCATCCGGCGCAGAGCAGCCCGCGCAGTCCGAGGACGCCAGCCCCTCCCGCAACCCCGTAGACCGCCCGGGGTGGAAGCGCGATGTCGCCATCTTCCTCTCCGGTCAGACGGTGTCCCTGCTCGGGTCGATGCTCGTCATGTACGCCGTCATGTGGCATCTGACGATCGTGACCGGGTCCGGCACGGTGCTCATGTTGAGCCTCGTCTTCGGGATGCTGCCTCAGGCGGTCGTGTCGATCTTCGGGGGCGTCTGGGCCGACCGGCACAACCGCAAGCTGCTCATCATGGGGGCGGATACGGCGATCGCGGTTGCGACGCTCGTGCTCGCCTTCCTCATGCTGAGCGGAATTGACTCGCTCTGGGTCATCTACACGGCGCTCGCGGTGCGCTCGATCTTTGCCGGCATTCAGACGCCCGCAGTGACAGCGATGATCCCGCAGATCGTGCCCGAGGCCCAGCTCATGCGCGTCAACGGAATGTTCCAGTCGGTGCAGGCGGGGATGATGCTGCTCGCGCCAGCCGCGGCAGCCGTGATTTACGCCAACATGGACATCGTCGCCGTTTTCTTCATCGACGCCGCCACGGCCCTCATCGGCGTCGGTCTGCTCGCCTTCATCCGGGTGCCGACGATCGTACGTAGTGGTGAGGGGCCCGAGACCTACTTCGGCGACCTTGTCGCGGGGGTGCGATACATCCGCTCGCACTCCTCGGTGAAATGGCTCACAGGGCTCTTCGCGCTCGTCATGCTTCTCACGGGCGCCCCCGGCTACCTCACCCCGCTGCTCGTCGCCCGCGAATTCGGCGAAGAGGTGTGGAAGCTCACCGTCAACGAGCTCGCCTGGGGCGTCGGCTTCCTCGCGGCGGGCGCCCTCGTGACGGTGATTGGCCCGAAGATCCGCCGTCGCATCCGCTTCGTCGTGTTCGCGCTGCTTGCCTCCGCCGTGCTCACCGCGACCCTCGGTCTCTCACCAAATCTCCTGGTGCTCTGCGTCCTCGGTGCCCTCGTCGCCGCCACCTACAGTCTGATGAACGCCCCCACCATGACGATCCTGCAGGAGCGGGTCGAACCAGAGATGCAGGGTCGCGTCTTCGGCTTCGTCGGCATCGTCATGGCAACCGCCATGCCCATCTCGATGATCATCTTCGGTCCGCTCGCCGACGTGTGGTCGGAGCGCACCGTCATCATCTTCGCCGGGACGCTCCTGGTTGCCACCCTCATCGGAATCTTCTCGATCCCGTCGGCGCGGCGCTCTCTCGCCGCCGTTGATGCGCCCGTAGCCGAGGGGCGCGGTGCAGGCACCCCAGCCTCGTAACGCCTCTCAAGGACCCTCAAGCTGAGCAAGTCGTCAAAAACTCCGGGGAAAGCCCTCCGCAAGGGCGTCCTTCCGACGTAACGCCCAGCTTCATTTCACACGCTGGATTGTCCGCATGCGCCCATCTGAGGGGCGCCAACCCGAACTGCGAACGCCCCATGCGCGTTCCCCCTGTCGAAAGTCACGCTCATTCCCGTTTCACGCAACACCTCTGCACGCCCGATTTTCCAGCGCCCCATCCTCAAGCGCCCCTCCACCCTGATCGCGGGGGCGATCATCGCCCTCGGTGGCCTTGTCGGCACGGGAGTCACACTCCAGGTCTCCGCCGCCGGGGTCGAGCGCGCCGCCTTCGCCAAGGAGACGGCCGAGCGCATCCGCGAGCAGCGGGAGACCGCCGTGGAGGGGGCCTCCAAGGCCCGCGCCTCTTTCACCGCCGAGATCACGATCCAGTCGGCGCATCCCGTCATCGAATCCGCCGCGGGCAAGGCGGATGCTTCGGCTCTCGCCGCATCCGTGACGGCCCTCGGCGACCACGAGTCGCTCGAGCCGACCGCGGTCGCCGCCCTCGTCAGCGAGGTTGAGGCGAGCATCCCCGCCGTTCAAGCCGCCGTCGCGGAGGCGGATCGCATCGCCGCCGAGGCTGCACGCGCTGCCGAGGAGCGCATCGCCGCCCTGCGCAGCCCGGCGGGCGCACAGGCCTACGCCCGCGACCTCATGGCCTCCCAGTACGGTTGGGGCGCCGACCAGGCGTCGTGCCTCGTCAATCTCTGGAACAAGGAGTCAAACTGGCGCTGGGACGCCCTGAACGCCTCGAGCGGGGCCACGGGCATCCCGCAGGCGCTGCCGGGCTCCAAGATGGCCTCGCATGGCGCCGACTGGCAGACCAATCCGGCCACGCAGATCAGCTGGGGGCTTGACTACATCAAGCGCGCCTACGGCACGCCCTGCGGTGCGTGGGCGAAGTCGCAGTCGGTCGGCTGGTACTGATCACGCCGCGTCGCGCATTCAGGTTTCCTGCAGATTTCTCTGCCTGAGGGGTTCACGGATCGACTGATCGTGTCTAACTTCCGAAGTACGGGCATCCTCGGCCCGTCCGTCGAGAAAGGCAAACTGATGAACTCGATTCACTCCCTCACCGGGGTCCTCTCGGCCATCGAATTTCCGGCGACACGTGACGACATTCTTCGTCTCGCGCGCACCGATTTTGTCGACCGCCGCCTCGCCCGCTGGCTCGAGAGCCTTCCGGACGGCTCCTATGACGGGGCGTGGCAGATCTGCCAGGCCCTCGCCTCTGAGTCGGGCCACACGACCGCGAACGCTCGCGTTCCCGTCAGCGCCTAGCGCAGCCTAAGCGCCGCCCACCACGAGCCGGGCGACGCGCTCGAGGGTCATACCTCGAGCGTGTCGCCCGGCTCGAGTGCGTGATAGGTGCCCCCGCCCTGTTCCGTCATTGCCTGCAACCGCTGGTTGGCCATGTTCTGGCCGATGGGGGAGAGGGGTGCCTGGTGAGTGGGGAAGGCGTGCTTGGGGGCGACCTCCGCCACGAAGTCCATCGCCTCGCCGATCTTCAGCCAGGGGCCACCGGCGGGGGCTGCGAGCACCGTGACGGGCTTGGGTGGCACGGTGTAGGAATCGCCGCCGTAGTAGAGGGTGTCGTTGATGAAGACGCCCACATTGTCGATCACGGGGATCGAGCGGTGGATCACGATGTGTTCCTTACCGTGGAATGAGAGTGAGAAGCTTCCCGGTGTCACCTCGTCTCCGTCGGCGACGACCGTGATGTCGAAACCCTTGATCGCCGCAGCGACGCCGGCCGGGCCGAAGATGGGAGCGTTGGGGTTGATCGAGCGCAGGCTCTCGAGGTGCTCCTTCGTCCAGTGATCCGGATGCTCGTGCGTCAGCACGACCCCCGCGAGCGAGTCGATTCCCTCGAGGGGTGCCGTGAAGGAGCCGGGGTCGATCACCAGCTGTTCTCCGTTGTCTTCCACAATGAGGCAGGCGTGTTCGCGCTTGATGATCCGCATGCCTCGAGCCTATGGTGTCGTGCCCGAGCTGGGGAGGGCTGCACCGCTATTGTCAGGGGAATGACGACGTCGCGGGGCAAACGCATCGTCGTCGCCATCAACCCGAATGCTGCCTTCGGCCGGGGGCGCGATGTAGCGCCCTTGGCTCTCGCGGAACTCTCCGCGGCGGGTCACGACGTGTCGGCGCTGACGGCCGCCTCCTTCGAGGAGCTCCGCGCGGCCGCCGCAGCCGAACTCGAGCACGGTGCCGATGCCCTTGTCGTGGTCGGCGGCGACGGAATGGTCAGCCTCGGCGTAAATCTTGTCGCGGGCACTCAGACGCCTCTCGGCATCGTTCCCTCGGGCACCGGCAACGACGCGGCACGCAATCTGGGCATTCCGGTTGGCAACACAGAAGCGGCGACCCGGATGCTCGTGGCTACCCTCGAGCACCAACCCCGCGTCATCGACACGGGGAGAGCAACCCTGGCGGACGGCACCTCGCGGTGGTTTGTGGGTGTGCTCTCCGCGGGCTTCGACGCGGTTGTCAACGAGCGCGCCAATCGCCTTCGTTGGCCACGCGGGCCGCGCCGCTACACGCTCGCGATCGTGTGGGAGCTCCTGCGTTTTCGTCCGGTCGCCTACCGCGTCGAGATCGATGGGGTGCCGTTGGAGCGACGAGCCATGCTCGCAGCGGTCGCCAACAGCACGTCGTTCGGCGGCGGCATGACGATCACCCCCGAGGCTCGCCTCGACGACGGCGAACTCGATCTCTTCCTCGTGGCTCCGCTGACGAAGCTCCAGTTCCTCCGCTTGTTTCCGAGCGTCTACACGGGCGGGCATGTGACGCATCCGTCCGTTTCGATCGTGCGGGCGCGCAGCGTTCGCCTTGATGCGGATGCTGCGGTCGCCTACGCCGACGGGGAACGGCTCGGTGAATTACCCGTCACCGTCGAGGTTGTGCCGGGGGCGCTCAGAGTGCTCGCGCCGCTCCTGTGAATGCGAGCCCGCATCAGTTTGGAGACGGCCCCGCGATATGCCATACTCTTTGAGTTGCCCGGGCAGGACAGCCCGGGTCGACACGGCCGGCCCCATCGTATAGCGGCCTAGTACGCCGCCCTCTCACGGCGGTAACGCGGGTTCGAATCCCGCTGGGGTCACCACAGAGAAGAAGCCCCCGATCCTCAGGATCGGGGGCTTCTTCGTGTCCGGAATCAGGCGCGAAGTGCTGCGCTGAGCCATCGCGCGTAGAGCGTCCACGGCTCGCCCTCCCGCCGCAGCGCGGAGACGTGCTCGGCGAGCTCGCCCGTGAGGGTGAACCATTCGCCGCCCTCGCGAAGCGCAGCGAACTCACGGTGGCGCTGCTGCTCGAGCGCGCGGCCACCGGGCTCGACGGCGAGCAACTCGTCGTGGCGAATCGCCGCGAGTCTCTTGCGCGGGTGTGCGCTTGTGCCGATCTTCACGCGCCGCTCGAAGCGAAGGTAGTAGACGACATCGATGCGGGGGAGGGGCAGGTCGGGGTCGGGCACATCGCCATAGCGCCAGCCGCAGCGGGAGCAGGTCCAGTCGCCGCCGACGCGGGTGCCCGAGCCCTCACCGCAGAGGGCACAGGGGCCGGGCATTTCGGCGGACGGCATCACCCGGTGAGACTACGCGCTGCCCGTGACATCCGCTGTCCCTGACATCCGTTACTGGGTGTTCAACCTTGTCGGAGCTCGCGTGCGAGGCGCTCGTAATGGGCGGCCTGCGCCTCACGCGCCTCGGGCATGGTGGGTCCCACCGCTGCCGGCGTGCCGTGACCGTTCTGCGCCGAGGGCTTGAAGTGGGAGTGCGAGATTCGGTCGATCCAGGCGAGGGCGACGGCCGACACGATGAAGACCATGTGGATGACGACCTGCCACAGCACGCCAGCCTCGGTGTATTCGTTCCCGGTCACGTTCTCAGTCTCGTTTCCGAGATCGCCCACCTCGATGAAGGTCTTGAGCAGGTGGATCGACGAGATGCCGATGATCGCCATCGCGAGCTTCACCTTGAGCACGTTGGCGTTGACGTGCGAGAGCCACTCGGGCTGGTCCGGATGCCCGTCGAGCTTGATACGGGAGACGAAGGTCTCGTAGCCGCCGATGATGACCATGATGAGAAGGTTCGCGATCATGACGACGTCGATGAGGCCGAGCACGCCGAGCATGATGACGGCCTCATCGATGTGCATCCAGTCGTGCATGACGTTCTCGGCGAGGTGCCACAGCTCGATCATGAAGACGACGACGTAGACGAGCTGAGCCACGATGAGGCCCAGGTAGAGGGGGGCCTGCAGCCAACGGCTGAAGAAGATGAGGTAGCCGACTCCCGAAACCCAGGCACTCTGCGGACGGAAGGACGGGGCTTCGCTCATGAGAACGATTCTAGAGGCGCTCGGGGGAATGCTCGTGCGTCCGCGTGCGTAGCATTGTCGTGGGCCGACCGCGCCCCGCGACTCGATGGAGAGCGTGTACTCCTTCGACCGTGAACGGTGTCCCGTGACGCATCTCTCTCCCGCCCGCAAGCGGCTCGCGCTGCTCTCCCTCGCCCTCGGCGGCTTCGGCATCGGTGCGACGGAGTTCGTCGCGATGGGACTGCTGCCGAACCTGGCGGCCGACCTGCTGCCGGAGCTCTACGCGGCCTCCCCGGAGGAGGGCATCGGGCAGGCGGGATGGCTCATCAGCGCCTACGCGCTCGGCGTCGTGGTCGGCGCCCCGACGATCGCAGCCAGCACGGCGCACCTGCCACGCAAGAAGCTGCTGCTGTGGCTGCTTGCGGCGTTCACCCTCGGCACGATCGCCTCCGCGCTCCTCCCAAGCTTCGGGCTCGTGCTCGCGGCCCGATTCGCGGCAGGCCTGCCGCATGGCGCGTACTTCGGCATCGCGTCGATCGTCGCGGCCGACATCATGGGCCCGGGCAATCGGGGCAAGGGCGTCGCCCTCGTGTTGAGCGGGCTCACCATTGCGAACGTTGTCGGCGTACCGGCGATTACCTGGTTGGGTCAGGTGGCCGGATGGCGCGTCGCCTACCTCGGGGTTGCCGTGATCTTCGCGGCCACCTTCGTCGCCGTGCTCGCGACCGTGCCGATGCAGCCGGGCGACGCCGCTGCCTCCTTCCGTGGCCAGGTGAGTGCCTTCCGCAGGCCGCAGCTCTGGCTCACGATCGCGCTTGCTGCGATCGGTTTCGGGGGTTTCTTCGCGATCTACTCCTACATCGCTCCCGTCGTGACCGAGGTCGCCGGCCGGTCGGAGTTGTTGGTGCCATGGGTGCTCGCGGGCATCGGTGTCGGCATGACAGTGGGCAACGTGCTCGGGGGATGGCTCACGGACCTCGACGTGCGCCTCACGCTCTTCGCGGGATTCGCCGTGCTCATCGCCGCTCTCCTCGGCTTTGCCCTCACGGCGCAGTCGATCGTCGGAGCGGCCGCCTTCTCCGCGCTTGTCGGGCTCGCGGCAGCCGCCATCTCGCCTGCCGTGCAGACGAGACTCATGGATGTCGCGGGCAACGCCACCTCGCTGGCCGCCGCTCTCAACCACTCCGCGCTCAATATCGGCAACAGCGTGGGGGCTGCGGTGGGTGGCGCGACAATAGCGGCAGGTCTCGGATATCTTTCACCCGCCTGGGCTGGCCTCCTGCTCGGTCTCGCCGGGGTCGCAATCGCCGCACTGAGCTTCGGCCTGGAGCGCCGCCTCCGGCGCTGACGGCGCGCGCCGATCCATAAAGTACGATTACTGCAGCGAAGGGGAGTATCCCTAGGGGCGGTTCGCCCCACGTCGCGCTCGTCAATACGGACACCGCTGATGCTGTCCCGGGTGCGACGGCATCCTTTGGGTGCGGGAGAGACTTTCGGGCCTTGTCATACCCTCCCCACGAATGGATGTCCATGGAACTCGCTCTGCCCGTCTGGTTCGAAGTCGGATCCCTCATCGTCCTGACGGCGATCATCCTCTTCGACCTCGTGCTCGCCTACAAGCGGCCGCACATCCCCTCCACGAAGGAATCATCGCTCTGGATCGCGTTCTACGTGAGCCTCGCCCTCGTCTTCGCGGCGATGATGTTCCTCCTGGGTGATGCTGAGCACGGCGGCCAGTTCATCGCGGGCTGGCTTACGGAGTACAGCCTCAGCATCGACAACCTCTTCGTGTTCCTCATCATCATGTCGCGCTTCAAGGTGCCGAGAAAGTACCAGCAGGAGGTGCTCATGGTGGGCATCGTGATTGCACTCATCCTGCGCGCGATCTTCATCCTCATCGGCGCCGTGCTGATCGAGAACCTCAGCTGGATCTTCTACATCTTTGGCCTCTTCCTGCTCTACACGGCATGGCAGCAGGCCTTTACGGGGCATGAGGAAGAGGAGGAGTCGGAGAACAAGATCATCGCCTTCCTCCGTCGCCGCATCAGCATCACGGAGCAGTTCGACGGCGGCAAGCTCCGCACGGTCGTCGACGGCAAGAAGGTCTTCACGCCGATCATCATCGTGTTCCTCGCGCTCGGCACGACCGACCTGGTCTTCGCGATCGATTCGATCCCCGCAATCTTCGGCATCACGCAGAGCCCCTTCATCGTCTTCGCGGCCAACGTCTTCGCCCTCATGGGTCTGCGCCAGCTCTACTTCCTGCTCGGCGACCTCATCGACCGTCTCGTCTACCTCAAGTACGGCATCGCCTTCATCCTCGCCTTCATCGGTGTCAAGCTCGTCTTCCACGCCCTGCACGAGAACGAGGTCTTCTTCATCAACGGCGGCCAGCACATCGAGTGGATCCCCGAGATCGGCACCTGGATGTCACTCGGCGTCATCGTCGGTGCCATGGCGATCGCGACAATCGCGAGCCTCATCAAGCTGCGCCGCAGCCCGCTCGCGATGCCGATCGGTGCGCCGAAGTTCGACGACGAAGAGGATGAGGAGAAGCATCCGCGCGCGTAGGCAGAACCTCCCTAAGGTTGCTACGTTGTGGTGACTATCGCGTGACAGTGGGGGGCAGAGTGGATGCTGGCGTGACGCCGTTCGGCGCCGAGCTCTCGCTCGACGTCAGCTACGCCAGCGACGTCGGCCGCGTGCGGTCCGTCAACGAAGACAGCCTTCTCGCCTCGCCGCCCCTGTTTCTTGTCGCCGACGGCATGGGTGGCCATGCGTACGGGGACCGCGCTAGCCAGACCGTCGTCTCCGTGTTCACGACGACGCTCGGCACCGACGACGCTCCGAGTCCGGAGAGCGTGGTGGCGACCATCCATTCGGCGAACGACGCGGTCATTGGGCTACGGGAACCAGATGATGTGTCCGTTTCCGGCACGACGCTAGCGGGGCTCGCGCTCGTCACGACCGCAGAGAGCTATCGCTGGATGGTCTTCAACGTCGGCGACAGTCGTGTCTACCGCTGGGACGGTCGCCATCTCTCGCAGGTCACGGTGGACCATTCGGCCGTGCAGGAACTACTGGATGCCGGCGAGATCACGCCCCTCGAGGCTCTCACGCACCCTCACCGCAACGTGGTGACACGAGCCATAGGAGTGCACGACGAGGCCGACGTGGATGTGTGGCTGCTACCGGTCACGGGAGAGCAGACCTTTCTCATCTGCTCGGATGGCCTCACCAAAGAACTCGCGGATGATCAGATTGCCCGGCTTCTCGCCGACCACGCCCCTGACGCGTCCGGCCAATCCGTGTCGGAGCGGCTTGTTGAGGCGGCGCTCGCCGCGGGCGGCAGCGACAATGTGTCGGTCGTCGTGGTCGCATCGTCGATGGCTGATTCGGCTAGTGAGGCGGATGACGACACGAACGATGGCGGCATCTCCTCGCTTCTTGAAGAGACCCGACCGAGGAAGTAGGAGCACCACGTGAGAGAGCACTGGTACCAGCCGGGCACCGATGGGTCATGGGTGGCCCTGTCAACCGGGGACGTCGTGCTGGCTGTTGAGGCGGGGCAGAGCATTCAGGAGCTGTGGGAGGCCTTACCCTCGGGTTTTCAGGCCGTCCTCGATGTCCTGACGGCGCGCGGCCTCTCGGCGACGCCGTCGTTTGCGCTCCTCTCCTGGTCGCCCGGCGACGAGCTTCGCGCGATCGTGCGCGGACCGGTGCAACTGACGGTGTCCTCTGGCGACAGCGACGATCTGCTCGACGGCACCGGGGTCAGCACCTGGACGGAGAAGCTCTTTGCCGCTGGCTCGGCCTTCCGGTTGGCGTTACCTGCGTCACCGCTGGCGCCTGCGCTGCCGCTCGCTGCGGGAGCAGTGATGGCGGCCCACGTCGCATCAGCGCCTGGCCCCGCTGCCGTTTCTGTCACTGCGGCGGTCTCGCCCCTGCCCGAGGCCACGGTCACGGATGTCTCGGATGCGACTGCGCGAGAGATCGACGCCCCGGTGGAGTCGGCCGCCGCCCCCGTTGATGACGGCTACGACTACCTCTTCGGCGCCACAATGTATCGCTCCGTCTCGGAGGCGGCGGTGGGGAACCCCGAGGAGCAGCCAGATGGCGCCAGCCATGAGTCGACTGCTACTGCCGCGGCGGAGGAGGGCGACCATGACGGAATGACGATCATGACGGGCGACCTGCGCAGACTCCGCGCTGAGCGCAGGGCATCTGCTGCGGTGGGCAAGGCGTCGGAGCGCCCTGCATCCACGCTTCGCCTCGAACTCTCCAATGGCTCGGTGGAGGTGCTCGACCAGACTCTGATCGTGGGGCGCTCCCCGAGCGCCAGCAAGGTGTCGGGAGGAGCGATCCCGCGTCTGATCACGATCCCCGGTGATAAGGACATCTCCCGCAACCACGCCCAGTTCACGGTGGAGGGGGGAACCGTGGTGGTCACCGACCTGCACTCCCGCAACGGCACTCAGATCGTCCTGCCCGGCCGTCCTCCTCAGCAGCTGCGCCAGGGCGAGCCGACCACGATCATCCCGGGCACCATGGTGGATCTCGGCGGTGGAGTGACGCTCACCGTGCGCGAGGGCGAGTGATGCGACGCGCTCCCGCAACGCCTCCCGAGCTGCCCGGCTACACCTTCGTCAAGCTGCTGGGGTCGGGGGGCTTCAGCGATGTCTTCCTCTACGACCAGCACCTGCCCAAGCGCCGCGTCGCCGTCAAGGTGTTGCTCACCGAGGAGCTCACGGCGGCCAACCGCGAGGCGTTCGTCGCCGAGGCCAATCTCATGGCGCAGCTTTCGGCGCATCCGTACATCGTGTCGATCTATCACGCGGATGTCGCGGCTGACGAACGCCCATACTTCGTCATGGAGTACTGCTCCGGCCCCAGCCTTGCGGAGCGATACAAGCGCGAACCTCTCTCGGTCGTCGATGTGTTGCGCACCGGCATCCGGGTGGCGGGAGCGGTCGCGACAGCGCACGGCGCCGGCATCCTGCACCGTGATATCAAGCCCGCCAACATCCTGACGAACGACTTCGGATGGCCCGCTCTCACCGACTTCGGTATCTCGTCGGCGCTCGATGACAGTCCGCCGATGAACACGGCGACCCTCGACTCGCTCTCTGGGGACACCTCGGGCACGACCGGCAGTGCCTCGGTGGGGATGTCAGTGCCCTGGTCGCCTCCCGAGATGTTCGAGGACGACCCCAAGCCGGATGCCCGTGCCGATGTCTTCTCCCTCGCCGCAACCCTCTACACCCTCCTCGCCGGCCATACGCCCTTCGAGGTCCGTGGACGATCGAACGGTGCTCTCGACCTGATCGGGCGCATCGAGCGCGGGCTCGTCACCCCACTGCAGCGCGATGACGTACCCCGTTCCCTTGTCGCGGTGCTGATGAAGGGCATGGCGACGCATCGGGATGACCGCTTCGAGGGGGCGGTCGAGTTTGCGCGTGCACTGCAGCGGGTGGAACTCGAGTTGGGCTACGCCCCGACCACGATCGACGTGCCCAACCTGGTCGTCGACAGTTCGATTCGCGAAGACGCCGGGGCAGATGATGAGGATGCCACGCGGGCGCGCGGTGTCTCCACCATCGAGGCGCAGCAGGTCGCCCCGCCGCCCGCGGCTGTTCCAGCAGCGGCTCCCGCGTCGGCCACGGATGCGACCCAGATCAGGGGCGCGCAGACGGTGGGGGCCCAGACGGTGCGTGGGCAGGACACGGCCGCTGAGCAGGTCGTCGGTGAAACGGTAGTGCGGCCGCGCGGCCTGGCGGTCGACGAGCAGAGCGTCGACTCCCGCGCCGGCACACCTGCTGTTGACGCAACTGTCGATGCTGCGCCTCAGGCGTCGAAGGCGAATCGCCTTGTGCTGTGGATCGGCGGGGCTGTCCTCGCAGTCGTTGCGATGGGAGTCGCCTTTGCGCTGATCGTCGGCGGGCTGCCCACACCCGTCGAGTCGACGCCATCGACGGCGCCGGGCGGCGGGGGTGATTCCGCTGTGGTGGTCGACACGGTGCCCACTCCCACGCTTGTCTCGGTCGCCGCATCAGGGGCGGATGTCGTCTTCTCGGTCGAGAATCCAGATCCTGTCGAGGGCGACATGATGATCTGGCGTCGCACCGACCGCGGCGAGAGCGAGCCCGTGCGGCAGATCGCCGATGGCACCTTTACGGTGGCGGGCGCTGCGGGAGCTTCGGTGTGCGTCGAGGTCAGCATCGTGCGCTCCGGGCGCCAATCGCCCAACCCGCTGGAGGAGTGCTACCCGTCATGATTGCCCCCCTGAGGGTCGAGTTCTGCGGCGAGTGGTATGACATCGCGCACCCCGCGGACTTCCATGTCGGGCGCGAGTCAGACCTCGTGATCGACGACAATCCCTACCTGCATCGGCGTTTTCTGCGTATCCACGAAGACTTTGGCTTGTGGTGGCTCTCCAACGTGGGAACGCTGCTGTCGGCCACCGTCACCGACGCGTCGGGGCAGGTGCAGGCGTGGCTCGCACCGGGCGCCCGCCTGCCGATCGTGTTCCCGCAGCTCAGTGTCATGTTCAGTGCGGGGTCGACGACCTACGAGTTCGCGATCCACGGACCGAAGGACTACTACGGCACCTCCTCGGCAATCGCCGGCTCTGGTGGTTCCACCACGATCGAGCCGATTCCGCTCACGAGTTCGCAGCGACTGCTCATCGTGGCTCTCGCCGAACAGGTACTGACCCAGGCGTCGCCGGGGAGGGGCGAGATCCCGACCTCCGCTGAGGCGGCGCAGCGACTCGGGTGGCCGATGACGACCTTCAACCGCAAACTCGACAACGTCTGCGAGAAGCTCGACAAGCTGGGTGTCGCAGGCTTGCGCGGCGCACGGGGCAAGCTTGCGACCAACCGGCGACAGCGCCTCGTCGAATATGCGGTGGCGACTCGGCTGGTCAGCGCCGATGATCTCTACCTGCTGGAGCGCAACGACCGCGACCGTTCTGCCCCTGCGGTCTGATGGGGAGGACCTACCCATCCCTCTGGCGCATCGAATTAGCGAACTGCTGCTAGGTTGATGGCGACAATTCGCGGTCGCAGTATTCGACGTCTCACGGCGTCCTCACGATAGGGATGGGGGTTCCTTGGTGCGGCGAAGAATCGCAGGCCGTTCGCGCAAGACCATCGCATCGACACTCGTGTTCGCCATCATCGCGGGCATTCCCCTTACGATCGCGGCGCTGCACCCGGGCTTTCCCGTCTCCGACGTCGACCTGGCGTCCCGGGATGTGTGGGTCACCAACGGCGAGCAGTTGCTGGGTGGGCGGCTGAATCGGCAGATCGACGAGCTCAACGGCTCGGTCGTGGCATCCAGCGCCGATTTCACGGTGCTGCAGGATGGCGACACCCTCTTCATGCACGATCCTGTCGCGGGGCGCGTGGAGTCGGTGGATGCCGCGACAACGCAGGTCACTTCGGCGATCGAGGTGCCGAAGGGTGCGGAGGTTGCGTACGGCGGCGACGTCGTCGCAATTCTGGCGACGGATGGTCGGCTGTGGGCTATCCCGGCACTGGGAGACCTGCAGTTCAACTATGTGTCGCAGCCGCCCATCGCCGAACTCGGCGAGGGAGCGCACGTCACCGTCACGTCTGAAGGAGTCGTGCTGGCGGTGTCGAGCAGCGACGAGGTGCTGTACCGGCTGGAGTCGCTGGCCGACCAGCCTGTCGAGAGTGACTTTCCCGAGCTGGGAGAGTTCCAGCTCGCCGCTGTCGGCGAGAAGGCGGTTGTCTTCGACCAGACGACAAACGAACTGGTCACGGAGGACGGCTCGGTTCATGACCTCGGCGATGAGCCGGGGTTGCGCCTTCAGCAGACAGGCCCCGAGTCGAACTATGCGGTGGTCGCGACGGGAGAGTCCCTGCTCAAGGTCGACCTTGGTTCGGGCTCTGTCGAGGCGGTGGCGGCCGACATCGATTCGCCCGTGACGGATCCCACGCAGGTGGCGGCGCCGGTGTTCCTCGAGGGGTGCGCGCACGGGGCGTGGGCAGGCGCGCAGAGGTACCTCCTTGCGTGCGACGGCCAGACGGCGGAACCGGTCGAAATCGCCGAGCCGACCCGGGGCAGTGTGCTCGAGTTCCGCGTCAATCGCAGTGTCATCGCGCTGAACAACCTCGACAACGGGGACGTGTGGCTGGTCGACGAGAACATGCGCCTGGTGGAGAACTGGGAAGATGTCACCCCGCCGGAGGAACAGGAGACCGAGGAGATCGGTGACGAGAAGTCGGCCATTCAATCCTTCGAGGACACGCTGGCGGAGCGCACCGACACCAACCGGCCGCCGACCGCCAATGACGACGACTTCGGTGTGAGGCCCGGTCGCACGACAATTCTGCCGCTGCTCGACAACGACACCGACCCCGACGGGGACGTGCTCGTCATCTCCGATTACGACAACCTCGCCGAGTCGACGGGGCGCATCGACCCTATCGACGGCTCGCGCGCCCTTCAGTTCACCCCGGCTGCCGGCTTCGTCGGAGGCGTCTCGCTCAACTACACGGTCGACGATGGCCGCGGGGGCACCGATTCGGCGCGCCTGAACCTCCGGGTTGTGCCCGACGAGTCCAACGAGCTTCCCGTGGCCGTCCGCATCGGCGGGGTGAGCGTCGAGGCGAATCAGACGGTCACCTACAACGTGTTGGCCGACTGGAAGGATCCTGACGGCGACGACGTATTCCTTTTGGGTGCGTCGCCGAAGTCCGGCGATCTGGTGCGGTTCACTCCCGACGGCTTCGTGACCTTCACGCACCAGACGTCGGAGTTGGGCGAGAAGGAGGTCGCCTTTCAGGTCACCGACGGCCGCGGAGAGGCCGTTACCGGAACCCTCGTGGTGAAGGTGGAGCCTGCGGGCACCCTGAACCCCGTGGGCACGCCTGACTTCGCGCAGACATTCGTGGATGAGACGGTACTGGTCGAGCCTCTGCTCAACGACATCTCTCCCTCGGGGGCGCAGCTGACTCTTGTGGCGATCGAGGAGCCGGGTGGCGCCACGAGCGCGACCTTCAGCGCCGAGACCGGCACCGTCAGCTTCTCCGCATCGAACCCGGGCATCCACTACGTGAAGTACACGCTGTCGGCGGGGGCGACGTCGAGTGTGGGAATCATCCGCTTTGACGTTCTGGAACTGCCGGCGGATGCCTCGTTGCCGCCGGTTGCCGTGAAGGATGTCGCCTATCTGCGCGGCGATGAACCGACGACGGTGTCAGTGCTGTCAAATGACGCGTCGCCGTCCGGCCGGGTCCTGGCCGTGCAGAGTGTTGATGTACCGGCGGAGTACAAGGCCAAGGGCCTTGTAGTGGAGCTGTTGGCCTCGACGAGCGTGCGGGTCACGTCCCCTCAGGCGCTGACGGCGCAGGTGTCCTTCACCTACACGATCTCCGACGGCGTCTCCAGTGCGACCGCTGGCGTCACGGTCGTGCCGGTGCCGGCACTGACGAAGCACCAGCCCCCCGTGGCGCAGAACGACGCGGCGCGCGTGCGGGTGGGCGACATCGTCACGGTCGACGTGCTCGATAACGATTACCACCCGGATGACTCGCTCATGTTCCTCCAGGAGGAGCTCATCTCCGAACCTACCGCGGGCATCGCCTTCGTCAGTCGTGACCGCGTGCGCTTCCAGGCCCCCCGCGAGCCGGGAGAGTACCGCGTCGACTATCGCGTGCTCGACCCCTTCGGCGAGACGGCGGCAGCGACAGTGGTGTTCACCGTGGTCGAAGAGGACGAGGCGAACAACCAGGACCCGCAGCCGCAGCCGCTCGTCGCCCGCGTGCTGGCGGGCAACGCGATCCGCATCGATGTGCCCCTGAGCGGGATCGACCCTGACGGCGACTCGGCGCAGCTGCTCAACTTCCCTACGAACCCACAGTTGGGCACGGTGGGCGAGACAGGGCCGGACTACTTCTATTACGAGGCATCCTCTGTAGCGGCGGGCACGGATGTGTTCACCTACGAGGTCTACGACGCCTTCGGTGCCACGGGCGTCGGGGAGATCAAGATCGCGGTCATCCCCGAGCCCGATGAGCTTCAGGAGCCCACAGCGGTGCCCGACAGTGTGTCGATCAGGCCGGGGCGACTCGCGCAGGTCGACCTGCTGGCCAACGATTCGGATCCGCAGGGCGCCCCCATCAAGGCCTCGGAGGAGTTGACGGATGTACCGGAGGGGATCTCGGCTGAGGTCATCGACCGGCGCTTCCTGGTGCTCGAGGCTCCGAACGAGGAGCAGTCGTTCTCAATCCGCTACGAACTGAGCAACGACCGGGGCGGTTCGGTCATGAGCTACGTGCTTGTGACCGTCACCGAGGACGCGCCACTCCTGCCGCCGACAGCGTTGGATGTTCCGATTCTCACGAAGGACATCGCGGGCGAGGAGACCGTGACCGTTGACGTCCTCGATGGTTATGCCTTCAACCCGGCGGGCCCGAACTCCGATTTGGTCGTCTCGGTCGAGGGGCCGAACGCGGGCTCGGCGGAGCTGCTCGAGCAGGGCGGGCAGATCGAGGTGACCCCGGGGGAGAAGCGGCAGGCGATCGCCTACCGGGTGACGAACGAGGCGGATGAGCTCAGCGCCATGGCGTTCATCCTGGTGCCGGCGGCGGTCGATGAGGGCTTCGATGACCCGCCCTACATCAACCCCGCCCTTCCGACCCAGTATGTGTCGATGAACGAATCGGGGGAGTGGAACCTCTCCGACATCGTGACCGTGCCGTCGGGCCGTGAGGCCTGGATCTTCGATGAGTCCTCGGTCACCGCGATCCAGTCCAATGGCGAGTCCAGCTATGTCGACAAGGACACCCTCCAGTTCACCCCGCCCACGGATTACCGTGGTCCCGCGGCGATCAACTTCACCGTCACGGATGGCGCTTCGGAGAACGACCCCAAGGGCAACCGGGCAAATCTGACCCTCCCAATCGTGGTGGGCGACCCGGAGTTCCGAGATACACCGCCCGAGTTCACGACCCCGAACACGCAGATCGAGGTGGGTGAAGAGACGGTTGTCGACCTGCGTGCGTCCACGGGGCATCCGAACCCCCAGATCCTGCAGGAGGTGACGTACTCCAACATCACGGGGCAGTCATCCGGTCTCGAGGCGTCGCTGTCGGGCAGCGAACTGACGATGACGGTTCCCCGCAACACGCCAAAGGGCACGACACTGACACTCGGGGTGACGTTGCGGTGGGACCAGTTTGAGGTGCCGGGCACGATCAACGTCACCGTGGTGGGCTCAACCCGTCCGCTACCGGTCGCCGTGGAAGACACGCTGGAGATGCAGCGCGGTGGCGGGGACGGCGGCGGTTCCATCACGTCACAGCCGCTCGCGAACGACTCGAACCCCTACCAGACGACGGGGGAGCCGCTCCGAATCGTGGATGCCCGGGTATCGAACTCGGGCGAGCCCGCGACGGTCTCGCACACCGACAGCAGCGTCAAGATCACCCCGTCTCCCTCGCTGAAGAGCGGCGTGGTCGAAGTTATCTACACGGTCGAGGATGCGACGGAGGACGAGGATCGTCAGGTGAACGGCACCATCACCCTGACCGTGAGCGACGTGCCAGATCAGGTGCAGAAGCCCACTGTTCCCGACCAGGGAGACGAGGGCACGGTCGTGATCGGGTTCCAAGCGCCCGCGTCGAACGGCAAGGAGATCACGGGCTACGAGGTGCGCGACAATACGGGCGCCGCGATGCCTACGGACTGCGCCCCGCCCTCCTGTACCATCACCGGACTCACCAACGGCACGAGCTACACCTTTTCGGTGCGCGCCGAGAACGAGCATGGGTTCGGGGCATGGTCGCCGCCGAGCAACGCCGTCATCCCCTACGGCACGCCCACGGTCCCGAGCAATTTGGAGGTCACAGAGACGCTTCAGGCGCCGAACGGTCGTATTGACGTCTCGTGGGGAGCATCGAACCCCAATGGAGGTGAGGTGACCTATCGCTGGTCTGTGCGTCGGGGAGCATCCGAGGTTGGTTCGGGCTCGGGACCGGCCCGCTCCGGCAGTGTCTCGGGGCTGAGCGAGGGTACCTACACGCTGTCGGTGACGGCGATCAACTCGGGCGGCAAGGAGAGCGCCCCGGCAACGGCGTCGGGCACCGTCACTCAGCTTCCCCCTCCGCCCGCACCCTCGAACTTCCGTGCAACGGTCACTGACTCGACGGCCAATGGTGCGATCCGGTGGAACTGGGACGCCATCAGTGCACCGTCCAGCGCCAACCTGCAGTACCAGGTCAGCACGAACGGCAGCAACTGGTCGACCGTCACGGGCACGAGTCATACCCGCAGCAATCTTCCGCAGGGCGACCACTCGCTCTGGGTGCGAGCCGTGAACCGCGCGGGCGCCGGTGCCGCGTCGGGCCCCGTCTCTGGCCGTATCGACGCGCCGCCCCCACCGCCCACGGTCGTGGAGATGTGCCGTGGATCCCACCAAGGCGAGACCCGCTATTACCACGGCGTCCGCTTCAGCAACATCGCGCCGGGAAACTACAAGGTCTACACCGTGTGGAGCGACGGTAGCTTCACCCGACCCGGGCTCACCTACCTCCCCGCGAGCGGCACACACGACACACTGTCGTGGAGCGACCACACTCGTGGCACGTATCCGAACGAGATGCTGCGCGTCCGCTTCGAGAACGCTGCCAACCAGGTGATCTACGAAACCGCCCTCACGCGCTGGGGCAATACAACCCCCTGCTGATCCACCATCGTGACGAGAAAGAGCGACAGAGAATGCCAGTAACCCAGGAGCAGGCGACGTGGTTCGCGGATGCCTTCCAGAAGTTGATCGCGAACGTCGAGAAGGCGATCAAGGGCAAGGAGAACGTCATCCGTCTCGTGCTCACGGCGCTCGTGAGCGACGGCCATGTCCTGCTGGAGGACTACCCGGGCACCGGCAAGACGGTGCTGGCGAAGGCTCTCGCCAACACGCTGGACGGCACGACCTCGCGCATCCAGTTCACGCCCGACCTGCTGCCGTCCGATGTCAGTGGTGTGCAGATCTTCGACCAGTCGAAGGGGCGCTTCGAATTCCACAAGGGACCGATCTTCGCGTCGATCGTGCTTGCCGATGAGATCAACCGCGCGAGCCCCAAAACCCAGAGCGCCCTGCTCGAGGTCATGGAGGAGGGTGTCGTCACGATCGACGGTGAGGGGCACCCGGTCGGCGCGCCGTTCCTTGTCATCGCAACGCAGAACCCCGTCGAGCAGGCGGGCACCTACAAGCTTCCCGAGGCGCAGCTCGACCGCTTCCTCATCAAGACGACCCTCGGCTACCCCGACCGGGCCACGTCAGTCGAGCTGCTGATGGATTCCGCAACGCGCGCCCGCGCATCCCTCGTGTCGCCCATCATCAAGCCGGAGTCGATCGTCGCGATGGCGGCGCTCGCCAACGAGGTGTTCGTCGATGAGTCGGTCATGACCTATTTGAGCGACATTGTCGACGCAACCCGCAAGGATCGCGACGTGGTGCTTGGCGTGAGTATGCGAGGAGCCATGGCGCTGGCCCGCGCCATTCGCACCTGGGCGGTCAGCCAGGGCCGCACCTATGCGACCCCCGACGACGTACGGGATCTCGCCGTGCCCGTGCTCGCCCACCGCATCATCCTCGACCCAGAGTCGGAGTTCGCCGGCGTGAAGGCCGAAGACGTCATCAGCCGCATCCTGGTCGGCATCGAGCCGCCCACGTACCGCGCCGCGTAACGACTGTGCAGCGGTTCCTCCACAGCATCCGTCGGTTCTTCACGGCCGTCGGCAACATCAGCATGCCCGTCGTCGGGGCGGTGTGGCGCGCACTTGCGCCGCTCCTGCGCATTGTCACGCCCGCAGGCTGGCTCGTGCTGATACTGGGAGGAATCGCTCTTGTGCTGAGCGCCATCTACGGCTGGCAGGAGTTCACCTACCTCGGCACGGTGTTGCTTGCGGCCGCGCTGATCAGCATGCTGTTCGTCTTCGGGCGGGCGTCGTATGGCGTGCTCATCGAGCTCAATCCGCGACGTGTGGTCGTGGGAGATCGGGCGATGGGGCGGATGCTCGTGACCAACACCGGCGCACGCAACCTGCCGCCCACACGCATGGAGCTTCCCGTCGGCCGCGGGGTGGCGGAGTTCCAGCTCCCCGCCATGAAGCCGAAGGAGGAGCACGAGGAACTCTTCGCCGTGCCGACCCACAAGCGGGCCGTCATCGTCGCCGGCCCTGCCGAATCGGTCAAGGGCGATCAGCTAGGCCTCATGCGGCGCGCACTCAAATGGGCAGATGCCGTCGACCTCTTCGTGCATCCCAAGACGGTGCGCCTCGTGCCGAGCGCCGCCGGGCTCGTGCGCGACCTGGAGGGTCAGGTGTCGAAGAAGATCACGAACAACGACATCGCCTTCCACGCCCTGCGCCCCTATGTCCCCGGAGACGACCGCCGCTACGTGCACTGGCGCACCTCCGCGCGGATCGGGCAGCTGATGGTGCGCCAGTTCGAGGAGACGCGGCGCTCGCAGTTGACGATGATCCACGCGACGCGCAATGACCTCTACGCATCCGAGGAGGAGTTCGAGCTGGCGATCTCGGTGACCGCCTCGATCGCCTCGCAGGTCATCCTCGACGGCACCCAGATGAACGTGGTGAGCGAGAGCGGTATGTGGCGCACCGCGACGGTCACGAGCATGCTCGACTCGTCAAGCCGGCTCGAGCCGGTCGGGTCTGCGTACAGCAGCATGCGGGCGTTCGCGCGCCAAATGACGCGGCGACTGCCGGCGCCGAGCGTTGTCATGACGATCGCGGGCTCGCAGATGACAACGGCCGACTTCCGCAGCATCCAGTCGCTCTTCGGCGCCGACACGAGCCAGGTCGCGTTCCGCATCCAGGCGGGGGCTGAGCCGAAGTTCTCGGCTGTCGCCGGCCTCACCCTCATCACGATCGGCGCGCTGGAGGATCTTCCGAAGGTGATCAGGGGGCTGGCGGCGTGAGCGAACAGACATCCCAGACCGGTGCCCGGCGGATGCTGACGGGTCGCACCTGGGCGGACGTGACAGTACTCACTGTGCTCGCGGCGGTGGGCATCCTCGGCTTTGAACCGTCCTTCGGCCCCTACAACTTCGTGATCCCCGCGATCGGCGGCCTCGTGGTCGGCACCGCCACGGCGATCCTCACGTCGCTGTTTCGACTGAGCCTCATTCCGACCGTTGTGGTCGCCCTCGCGGCATACTTCGTGCTCGGTAGTGCGCTGGCGGTGCCGCAGCAGGCCCTCTTCGGTGTGCTCCCCTCGTTGCAATCGCTCGCCAGCATTGCGGTCGGCTCCGTCTTCGGATGGCGCGACATCGTCACCCTGGGCACGCCCGTCGGCGCTCCCCAGTACATCGCCGTTGTGCCGTACATCGCGACGTGGCTGACCTCCATCGTCTCGGTGAGTCTCGCCTGCCGCTGGCTGTCGAGCCGCCCTCGCACAGCGTGGCGCTTCGGTGTCGCCCTGCTCGGCCCGCTCGCCCTGTACCTTGCGGGCATCCTGATCGGCACGGATGAGCCGTTCCAGGCCGGGGTCCGTGGTGTCGTCTTTGCGTCGCTCGCCCTCATCTGGCTCGGGTGGCGACGTCAGGGGGGAGAAAGCGTCGCTGCGGAAGGCTCGGCGCGGCTGCGCAACCGAAAGCTCGCGGGCACCGCGGTCATCGTGGCGGCATCGGTGCTTGTCGGCGGTGGTGCGGGCTTCTGGCTCGCTCCTCCCAAGGACGAGCGTTTTGTGTTGCGTGACGAGATCGAGCCCCCCTTCGACCCTCTCGAGTATCCGAGTCCGCTCTCGGGCTACCGGCACTACACGAAGCAGGTCACCGATGACGTCATGTTCACGGTGAGCGGCCTCGAGGAGGGCGACGTCATCCGTCTCGCCGCCCTGGATTCCTTCTCGGGAAAACTGTGGAACGTCACGGGGCCGCAGACCAGTACCAACGGCTCGGGTTCCTTCGCACTCGTGGGGCGATCACTGCCCGAGCAGGATTTCGTCACGCCCGAGAAGCGTGAGGATGTCGTCTTCACGATGGTCGGCTACGAGGATGTCTGGATCCCCACGATCGGTTACGCGGATGACCTCGAGTTCCTCTCGGGCGAGGCCGCAGAGTCGACGGATGACGTGCGCTACAACGCGGCAACCGGCACGGCGGTCATCACCTCCGGCCTCGACGAGGGCGACAGCTACCGTGTGGATGCGACAGTGCAACAGCCGATCTCCATCGAGGACCTGCGCGACGTCGGCACGGCGTCGCTCGAGTTGCCGCCCGTCGAATCAGTGCCCGATGTTGTCACCGCGAAGGCGCAGGAGTTCGCGGCATCCGCCTCGACCCCCGCGGAGCAGCTGGAGGCGATTCGCATCGCCCTCGCCAGCACCGGCTTCTTGAGTCACGGTCGGGCGAACGACACGGTGCCGTCGCGAGCGGGGCACGGTGCTGACCGCATCACAGAGCTTCTGGAGCGCAACCAGATGGTGGGCGACGAGGAGCAGTACGCCTCGGCGTTTGCGCTCATGGCGCGAAGTTTCGGCTTTCCCGCGCGCGTCGTGATGGGCTTCGCGCCGGAGGTCGTCGCCGGTTCCCCCGTCGAGGTGACGGGTGATGACGTGACCGCATGGGTCGAGGTCGCCTTCGACGATGTGGGCTGGGTCGCGTTCGACCCGACCCCCGATGAGACAGACATTCCTCAGGACCAGACGCCCAAACCGCAGAGCGAGCCCCAGCCGCAGGTGCGGCAGCCCCCGCGCGTCGACAACGAGGAGGAAGACCTCCTGTCGCCCGTCGAGCTCGAGGAGAGCGACGAGGAGGACGACGCGCTGCCGTTCGTGCTGCCGGGGTGGGTCTACGTCCTGGCCGTGAGCCTGCTCATTCCCGCGCTGATCATCTTCGGCCCGATGCTCGTCGTCGCGATCATCAAGCGACGCCGGATGCGACGGCGACGGATGGCCGCGGCACCACACGACCGTGTTGCGGGTGCCTGGGACGAGATGGTCGATCGCTTCTCGGAGCTTGGATACGCGGTCCCCTCCGCGAGCACGCGCATGCGGGTGGCGGAGACACTCGAGACGCAGGTCGCGGCCGAGCAGCCTCTCGGCCTTCGCTCGCTTGCGGTCGATGCGGATGAAGCAGTGTTCTCAGGCCAGGACGTGAGCGCGGAGCGCTCCGAGAAAACGTGGACGGAGGCCGCGGCGGCCGTCGCCGCGAGCCGCGCGGGTGTCACTCGCATGCGCCGCCTGCTCAGTCGCTACCGGGTGCGTTCTGCGCGGGACTGGGCGCGGCGCGTCTCTGACGGGGGAGAGAAGAAATGAAGCTGAAGCTCACGCTGGCGCGGCCGACGGGCGCCGATGTCGATGTCGTCATCACCACGGATGTGGCCGCGACCGTCCGAGACGTCGCTGCTGAACTCCTCGTGGCTGACCCACTCTCACCGGCTCAGGTCGACGTACCGACGGATTCGACTCTGCAGGTCTCTTTTCCCGGAGCGCCCTCGTCCCGCATCCTTGACCCCGATACGCCCATCGCGGAGGCTGTGATCGCATCGGGAGCTCGAGTACAGGTCGTGCAGCGGGGAGGCTCATCGACAACCGAGCTGAGTCCTCCCGTCGGCATCATGAGGGTTGACGCTGGTCCTGACCAAGGAAGGGACTTTGAACTGCGTGTGGGGTCGATGGTCATTGGACGCGAGCAAGACAGTGACCTCCGGCTCACCGACCCGCTCGTGTCCAAGCGGCACGCCAGGTTGGAAGTGGGGGATACGGTCGATCTAATCGACCTCAACTCTGCCAATGGAATCGTGGTCGGCGGTGGCGAAGTCACTCGAGTCAGCCTCACCTCCGGTCAGACAGTCACCCTGGGTGACACCGTCCTCCGCATCGAGCTATTTGTGCGTTCGACGCCGGTCGAAACGGCAACGCGGGTCGGCCCAATCGCGTTCAATCGCTCGCCTCGCATCGAAGCTCGGTACCCGGGCGAGCAGTATGACGGGCCCGACGTGCCCCGAGAGTCTGAGCCCATAGGTTTCCCCTGGCTTGCGCTCGTCGCTCCTCTGCTGATGGGCCCGATCCTGTACGCGTTTACGCAGAGTCCGCTCTCGCTCGTGTTCGTCGCTCTGTCGCCGATCATGATGGCCGGTACCTACTTCACGCAGCGCATGAGGGAGAGGCGCAAGCTCAAGGCGGACATCGAGAAGTTCACGCGCAAGCTCTCCCAGCTGGGACAACTGATGGAGAAGGAGGTCACTCTCGAACGGCAGGTGCGTCTCGCCGAGGCGCCCTCGACCGAGGAACTCCTCGATGATGCCGACTGCTTGGGGCCGCTCCTGTGGACGCGTCGGCCAGAGCACTGGTCATTCCTCAACGTACGGCTTGGGATCGGTACGGCACCGTCTCGAAATGAGATTCGTGGCAAGAACAATGCCAATGGTCTGCCGGAGTACGCCGAGCGTCTCGATGCAACCATTGACTACTTCGAACACATTTCAGGTGTGCCGATCGTCGACAGCCTCCGCGACGCCGGCGCTCTCGGCTTGAGCGGCGACGAGGTACCCGTCCTCGAGGCGACCCACAGCGTGCTCGTGCAGTTGGCTGCGTTGCATTCACCCGCAGAGCTTGCCTTCAGTGCAATCCTGAGCCCGTCGTGGTCGAAGGACCTTGAGTGGATCAAGTGGCTGCCCCATACAGGCGCAACCGGCAGCCCCCTCCCTGGCGTCCACCTCGCTGATGGCGCTGCAACCGGAACGAAGCTGCTGGCTGACCTTGAGGAGTTGGTGGAGTCTCGACTGAGCGCGAGCCGTGAGCGCGCGACTCAAAACAGGGGAGCACTGGCGCTCGATGACGCCGTGATGGCCCGCGGTGCCGAGGTCGGCGACGAGAAGCCCAGCAGCTCCGATCAGCCGCCCGAGCTGCCTTGCGTCATCGTGGTTATCTCAGATGACGCTCCGATTGACCGCGCACGGGTCACTCAACTCATTGAAAAAGCTCCCGCTGCAGGAGTGTTCCCGATCTGGATCGCCACGACGCGCACGTCGCTACCGGCTGCGTGCCGGACCTTCTTGGAGGTTCACGAGGCAGAGCCAAAGGCCAAGGTCGGTCTCGTTCGCACTGGACAACTCATCGACGATGTAGAGATCAGTCGCGTCTCGACATCGCGTGCTCTGGAGTTCGCGCGTCGGCTGGCTGCCGTCGCGGATGCGGGGGCATTCATCGCAGACGAAAGTGATATTCCCCGGTCGGTGTCATTCCTCGATCTGCTGGGCCACGATATGGCCACCTCGAGCGAAGCGGTCATCGACCGCTGGAATCAGAACGAATCCGTCAATGACCGCACTCCCGATGCCCCGTTGAAGGCACGCCGTGCGGGCAAGCTCCGAGCAGTCGTCGGTCAGTCAAACGTCGACTCTCTCCATCTCGACCTCCGCACGCATGGTCCGCACGCCCTAGTCGGCGGAACGACCGGTGCGGGCAAGAGCGAGTTCCTCCAAGCCTGGGTGCTGGGCATGGCCGCGGAGTACAGCCCTGACCGAGTGACCTTTCTCTTTGTCGACTACAAGGGCGGATCCGCCTTCGCCGATTGCGTCGACCTCCCTCACACGGTCGGATTGGTCACTGACCTCAGTCCGCACCTGGTGCGTCGAGCGCTGACCAGCCTTCGGGCGGAACTACATTTTCGCGAGCACCTCTTTAACCGCAAAAAGGTGAAGGATCTCATCGAGCTTGAGAAGCGGGGTGACCCGGAATGTCCCCCTGCTCTCGTTCTTGTCATCGACGAGTTTGCTGCTCTCGTGGGGGAGGTGCCCGAGTTCGTTGATGGTGTCGTCGATATAGCGCAGCGTGGCCGTTCCCTGGGCATCCACCTGATCATGGCGACGCAGCGCCCCGCCGGTGTCATCAAGGACAATTTGCGAGCGAACACCAACTTGAGAGTTGCCCTTCGTATGGCCGATGAGTCGGATTCAACCGACGTTGTTGGCTCAGCGGTCGCCGCCGGGTTTGACCCCTCCGTGCCGGGAAGGGGCATCGCCAAAACGGGGCCGGGGCGTCTCACCAGCTTTCAGACGGGATATGCGGGCGGATGGACGAGTGACGCACAGTCGGCGCCCTCGGTCGAGGTGGCAGAGCTCGCGTTCGGCATAGAGCGGAAGTGGGAGGCTCCGAAGCCTCAGGGAAGCGACGAGGACGTCAACCTTGGTCCGAATGACACCGCGAGGCTCGTGACCTCGATGTCGCAGGCTGCTACCGCCGCGGGAATTCCTGCCCCTCGCAAGCCATGGCTTGATGAGCTCTCACCTGTTTACGATTTGAGCATGCTGCGGCAGCGCACCGATGCGGAGCTCGTGATCGGAGTGGTTGATGATGCCGAGAAGCAGAGCCAGTATCCCGTCTACTTCCGTCCCGATATCGACGGCCACCTCGCCGTGTATGGCACGGGTGGCTCGGGCAAGAGCGTCGCGCTCAGATCGCTGGCGATCGCTGCCGCGATCACCCCGCGTGGCGGGCCAGTGCAGGTCTACGCCCTCGACTTCGCCTCAGGTGGACTTCGGATGCTTGAGGCTTTGCCGCACGTTGGCGCGGTGATTGGCGCCGATGACACGGAGCGGGTGGGACGACTGATCCGAATGCTGCGGGAGATGATCGATGATCGTGTGCTCCGCTATGGGGCCGTCAGGGCGAGCACGGTGGCCGAGTATCGTGCTCTCGCCTCACAGCCGAAGGAACCTCGCGTGCTCTTGCTCATCGACGGTATGGCGACGTTTCGACAGGAGTACGAGTTCACAGCATCATCGTCGCTGTTCAACCAGTTTCTCCAGGTGCTTTCCGACGGCCGACAGGTCGGCATCCATGTCATAGTGTCGGCTGACAGGCCCGGCTCGATCTCGCCCTCCGTCAGCGCGTCCTTCCAGCGCAAGGTCACACTACGACTGACGGATGAGAACGACTATGCAATGGTCGACGCGCCATCGGATGTCCTCTCCGCCGCGTCCCCGCCTGGCCGCGCCGTGCTCGACCAGCTCGAGACCCAGGTCGCCGTCTTCGGCGGAACGGCGAACGTGGCCGAGCAGGCGAGAGCGATCGAGAAGCTAGCGAAAGCCATGCGGGACAATGGAATCGCCGACGCCCCGGCGATCGAGAGGCTAGCCGGCGAGATTGCACTGTCGGAACTGCGAGGAGCGCGCACGCGCCCGGGTCAGATCGCTATCGGCGTCGCCTCGGACGATCTGCAGCCGTTTGCGATTGTGCCTGAGGGCGCCTTCATGCTGACCGGACCACCCGCGAGTGGTCGATCAACGGCTCTGGCAACGCTTGCGCAGGCTCTTCGGGAGGGCCCTCCCGGAGTCGAACTCTTCTACTTCGGCAACGCGAGATCATCGTTGTCGCTGGCGCCGGGATGGTCGGGGACCGCGACTAGCCCTGATGTTGCCGCCACTCTCGCCAAGAGCCTGCTGGAGCGCGCCTCCGCCCCTGCAACGCAGGGGGCGCGCCTCGCGATACTCATCGAGTCGATTACGGACTTTCTCAGCACTCCGGCCGATCAGGACCTCACGGCCCTGATCAAGGCTGCAAAGCGCAACGACCACTTCGTCGTGGCTGAGTCCGAGAACAGCACGTGGAGCCAGTCCTGGCCACTGCTTATGGAGTTCAAAGCGGCTCGCCGAGGCTTCGCGCTCCAGCCTGAGCCTCATGAGGGCGATCTGCTGTTCAAGACGTCGTTCCCTCGCATCAAGCGGTCGGAGTTCCCGGAGGGTCGAGGCAACTTCGTGCAGGCGGGCAAGGTCCGGACAGTGCAGATGGCTCTGCCTGACATCTGATCACCATGGGGAGAGCTGCCCATCGCCGCAGGTTTTCACCACCGCTAGAGTCACTCCGTGAGGTAATCGCCGCGAGGGGGTTACGCGGAGCCTGTAGTGCCAACAGAGAGAAGAGGAGAAAGACATGAGCGGTCAACTCGGAATGATTCCCGAAGAGGTCGACGAGCTGGCGACACAGCTTGACACCAAGGCGGGAGACCTTGACACCGTGCTCACCACGCTGACCACGAAGCTTCAGGGCACGACCTGGACGGGAACGGACTACAACCGTTTTGAGGAGCAGTGGACGGGCACTATCGCGCAGAACCTGCGCAACGCTGCAGAGCAGATGCGTACGGCGGCAACCGCTGCTCGCGAGGACGCTGAGAACCAGCGGATCGCCTCCTCCTAGTCGGTATCGGTGGTCGGCGCACTGCGCGTCGACCACTGAGCCGGTTCACTCATTCTCGAGAGGGTCCGTATGTTGATGTCATCGTGGGAAATGTCGGGTGCCGCAGCGCAAGTGCGCGGGATCGACACGAATCTCGAACGCCTGCTCGGAGAGATCGTCGGCCCGGGCATCTGGAGCGGGCCAGACGCCGACCGTTTCGCACAGGACTGGCACGACCAGGTGCACACGCTGCTCATCGCCGCCGCCGGTCACATGGACAGTGTGTCCTTCGAGACGGTCGAGTAGGAGCACGCATGAATGACGTATGGGGCATGGACCCCGAGGTTGTTGCCGACAAGCGGTCATCCATGCAGGCCCAGGTGGATGCTCTCTCCGTGATCGCCAGCGACCTTTTCGCGACCACCGCAGCCGCCCACGCCCCTCATGCGTACGGCATCGACTCGGGCGAACGCACCGTTGCGCCATGGTCATTGCACCATGTCTCTACTGCCCGCTCGTCCATCATCTCGGCGCAGAGTGCGGCAACGGCGCTCCTTCAACGGCTTGGTGCAGAGGCGGCGGCTCAGCACGAAGCGTCAGGCAACGGATTCCTTGACGTTGCCGCAGGGACCTACGGAGTCCTGGGAGACATCTCGTGGTGGCGTCGCTGGATTTCATGGCCGCGCACCATCCTGGAGCTTCCCGCTGCGGTTCGAATGCTTGCCATGCAGGGATCTCCGGCATGGGCCACGGGCATGAACGTCAGGAATTGGTGGCTGAGAGGGACTTCGGCGGGCAGCCAGGCGCTACGCCAGTTCACCCTCGGTTCGAGCGCGGCGCCGTGGTGGTTGCGCTCGATGTATGTCTCAGGCAACAAGTTGAAGCCGTGGAACCTCATCAACCCGAGCGGTATCCATTCGGTTGGCCGACATGCCAAGCCGCCCGCATGGATCTCTCGACTTCATGTACCCAACGCCGGTGTCGTCTCAGCGGCAAGCAGGGTTGCCACGGTCGCCGGCAAGGGTTTCGGTGTTCTGGGGGCCGTCGGAGGCGTCGCAAACATCGCCACGGGCGTGAGCGGCATGATGGATGGCGAGGTCAGCTCCGATGACGCCTGGGCTGTCGCTGACGGCCTTGTGGGAACGGTAACCAGCATCGGATCTCTCGCTCCCCCTCCCGTCGGCCTCGTCTTCGCTGGAGCAGGGCTCGCCTACACCGCCGGTCGCTGGCTCTTCGGCGAAGATGAGAATGGCAACACCGGCCTTGACCACATCGGCAACGCCGCGAGCGCTACGGTTGATTTCGTGAGCGACGCCGCATCCAGCGTCGGGGATTTCGTCGATGACGTCTGGCCCTGGTAGCACCGCGAGACTGTGCTGACTCGAAGCGATTGAGAGATCTACGATGATTGAGACCAACGCGGCTGCTGCCCCGGGAACAGCGCAGCAGGAGCAGGTTCCGGATATCGGCTACTCCGTTGCCGAACTCGAGTACCTCCTCAGCGTCGCGCCGGGGCCGAAGGCTGACAGGAGCGCCGAAGTGCTCAATGTGGCGCCCGTCCCGAGTGTTGACGAGACCATCTTGACGGGAGGGGCGGCGCTTCTCGCGCGTGGCCAGCTCAAGTTCGCGGAGGGAGGAGAGTTCACCCTGCTCGATTCAGCGCTGGTCGTGGCGTACATTCTGACGAACGCCGTGCGCTGGACGTCGATCTCCGGCGCCGCCGATGACGCTGCCGACCTTGGACTGTTCATCGAGTCCCCGCACGGTGGTCTGCTCGCGCAACCGAGAATTCTCGGTACCTGGTGGTTCATCATCCTTGACCCCGAGTCCGTGCCGTCGGATGTCGTCGCTCGGAGCGCTTTCGGTCTGGCAGAGCAGGCGGAGAAGTCCGGGGTGATCGTGCAGATGGCAACGCTCGAAGAGAGCCGCGCCTTCAGTTTCCGCCGCGATCACGATGTTTACGGATACGCGTTCGGGGAAACAGGCAGCAGCGAGCCCGAGAAGCTCGTGGAGAACGTGGGGGCAGCAGAGACGCTCAGCGATCTGGTGAGTTTCGTCACCGACTTCGTCAAGGCCTGATTCAGATGGAGACTTCCGGTTCCGGAACGGCATACACAGCGACGACGCCGCTGCTATGTGAAGACGTGCAACTCGTCCTCGACATCGGCGATGGACAACTGCACGTGGGCGGCATGGAGGTTGCTGCGGCGGCTCTCGCCGAGTTGGTGCTGTTGGGGCGGGTAGGGTCTGTGCCCGAAACCGGCTTCATGTCGCGCAAGGGCAAGCACAAGCTCGTTGTGTTGTCAGCCGATCCGGTGGGCGCTCCTGCCCTCGATGGCGCCCTTGTCGCGATGATGTCGATGGGCACGAAACCTCGAGACGCCTTCGGAATACTGCCAAAGGTATGGAAGCCTGTGGCCTCTGCAGTTCAGGAGGCGCTCATCGAACGAGGGGTGATTCGGCGAGAAGGGCGGTTCGGCGGCCTCAGGTCCTCTCTTTGGATTGTCGATGGCGCCCAGCAGCGGGATGCGATCTTTCGGCTGAACGCAGCATGGCTCACTCCGGAAGCGGTTTCAGACATCCGCGACGCCGTGTTCGTCGACCTGATGCGCAACGCGGATGACCGCTTCAATCGTGGTGCTCAACGGCCGCACGGTGTCGAGAATGCCCCTGTAATCGAGCGCGATTGGTATCCGCCAGAGATTTGTGATGCTCTCATCGAGATCTTCGCGGCGGAGAGGGCGACGGCAGGCCCCGGAGCCGGATACGAGAGCTAGCTCGGGGTCCGTGTTGCCCGAAGCGGCTGTACTAGCATGCCCGTGTGCGGCCGGTGGTCGGGCCGATGTCGTCGGCAAGGTCGGCTCGCTCACGGACCCACGGCGCGATTGAGGCGGCTCCATCGTCGCGCCGGTGATGTCAGTGGAGCGGGCTTTCACGGGGACCGGCCTCTGCGCCGGCTAGGAAGGCCGGAGCAGGGTCGGCTGTACTAGCATTGCCCGCGACAGGAGGGGGTAGCGGTGACCGGTGATGATGCGAACTTCGTCGTTCCGCCAGCGCCCGTGACTCCGCCTCCTACGGCGCGGGATGCTGCGGCTCCCGCTCCGCCTGACGAGTCCGAGTTCATCAGCCTGCCGCCCGGCATGGCCAACTTCGATTCGGCGACCTACCGGGTCGAGACGCCCCGTCGCAGCGAACCTGTCGTCGCTAAGGAAGCCCCGGTCTTTGTGCCGACCGTCGCTCCCGGCCTTCCGCCGCAGCTGCCGACCGCCGAGGTCGATGACGCCACGCGGGTCGCCCCCAGCCGCCAGCCAAGCTGGACGATCGATATCGCGGGGTCTGGTCAGCGTCGTCTGACGCACGGTTCGCTCCTGCTCGGACGCGATCCGGCGGCTCTTCCCGAGTGGCCCTCCGCCGAGCTGCTCGCGGTCGACGACCCGCAGCGCTCGGTCTCGAAGACCCACGCCGCACTCGTGGCCGAGGCATCCGGCGCTCTCCTCATTCACGACCTCAACTCGACCAACGGGGTCTGGTTGAGCTACCCGAACGGCGATGAGGTCGATGTCGTTCCGGGAACACCTCATCCGGTCGAGAATGGCGCGACCATTCATCTGGGCGAATTCGAGATCCGCGCCCAGCGCGGCTGACGCAGCACGCTTCGAGATTCGGCACCGTAGAATGTCGAGATTGAGCGCGTGCATTCCGGCGCGCTCGGATCCAAGAGAGAGGCACCACTGTGGGCAGGACGCTGGCAGAGAAAGTCTGGGACGACCACGTCGTCGTCAGGGGCGAAGACGGCAACCCGGATCTTCTCTACATCGACCTCCACCTCGTCCACGAGGTCACGAGCCCTCAAGCGTTCGACGGTCTGCGCATGGCGGGGCGCCCCGTGCGCCGCCCCGATCTGACGATCGCGACGGAGGATCACAACACGCCTACGCTCAACATCGACAAGCAGATCGCGGATGTCACGAGCCGCACGCAGATCGAAACGCTCCGCCGCAACTGCGAGGAGTTCGGCGTGCGCCTGCACCCGCTGGGGGATGTCGAGCAGGGCATCGTGCACGTGGTCGGACCGCAGCTGGGGCTGACGATGCCTGGCATCACGGTCGTCTGCGGCGACAGTCACACCTCGACGCACGGCGCCTTCGGCGCGATGGCGTTCGGCATTGGCACGAGCGAGGTCGAGCACGTGCTCGCGACCCAGACCCTGCCGCTCAAGCCCTTCAAGACCATGGCGATCACGGTCGAGGGCGAGCTGCGTCCCGGCGTGACGGCAAAGGACATCATCCTTGCGGTCATCGCGAAGATCGGCACGGGTGGCGGCCAGGGCTACGTGCTCGAATACCGCGGCAGCGCCATCCGTTCGCTCTCGATGGAGGGCCGCATGACGATCTGCAACATGTCGATCGAGGCGGGCGCGCGCGCCGGCATGGTCGCGCCCGACCAGACCACCTACGACTACCTCAAGGGCCGCCCGCACGCGCCCGAGGGTGAGGACTGGGATGCCGCGGTCGAGTACTGGAACACGCTCGCGACCGACGACGACGCGGTCTTCGACGCCGAGGTCTTCCTCGACGCGAACGAGCTCGAGCCCTTCGTGACGTGGGGCACCAACCCCGGCCAGGGCGTCTCCCTGAGTGACACGGTGCCCGACCCGTCGACCATGATCGACCCCAATGAGCGCGCCGCGGCCGAGCGCGCCCTCGAGTACATGGAGCTCGAGGCGGGCACGCCTATGAAGGAGATCCCGGTCGACGCCGTCTTCATGGGTTCCTGCACTAACAGCCGCATCGAGGACCTCCGGGCCTTCGCCTCGATCGTCAAGGGGCGCAAGAAGGCGGAGGGCGTTCGCGTCATGGTCGTGCCGGGGTCGGCGCGAGTGCGGCTTGAGGCAGAGGCCGAGGGCCTCGACAAGGTGTTCACCGAGTTCGGTGCCGAGTGGCGCTTCGCCGGCTGCTCCATGTGCCTCGGCATGAATCCCGACCAGCTTGCCCCCGGTGAGCGCTGCGCATCGACCTCCAACCGCAACTTCGAGGGCCGCCAGGGCAAGGGCGGTCGCACCCACCTCGTGTCGCCGCTTGTCGCGGCGGCCACCGCCGTGCGCGGCACCCTGTCGAGCCCGTGGGACCTGGAGGAGACGGATGCCGCGGCATCCGCTTCGGGCCCCGCGGAGGTCAGCGACACCCCCATCTATGACGCCGTCGCGCGTCAGTTCCCCACGGCAGTGAGCGAGGTAGGCGCCTGATGGAGAAAGTCACGACGATCACGGGGGTCGCGGCGCCGCTGCGACGCTCCAACGTCGACACCGATCAGATCATCCCGGCGGTCTTCCTCAAGCGGGTGACGAAGACGGGCTTCGAAGACGCCCTCTTCCACGGCTGGCGTCAGGATGAGGACTTCGTGCTCAACCGCCCCGAATATCAGGGGGCACGCGTGCTTGTCGCCGGGCCCGACTTCGGCACGGGTTCGAGCCGTGAGCACGCCGTGTGGGCGCTGCGCGACTTCGGCTTCGCTGCCGTGCTGAGCCCGCGTTTCGGCGACATCTTCCGCGGCAACTCGGGCAAGCAGGGTCTGCTCGCGGGGCAGATCTCGGAGGAAGACACGGAGGCGCTCTGGGAGCGCATCGAGGCGGAGCCCGGCGTCGAGATCACGGTCGATCTTGAGACCCGCACGGTGACGCTGGGCGACCTCGAGATCCCGTTCCAGATCGACGACTACACGCGGTGGCGCCTCCTGGAAGGCCTTGACGACATCGCCCTGACCCTCCGCGAGGAGGAGTCGATCACCGACTTCGAGTCCCGTCGTGCGGCGTGGCGTCCCACGACGCTTCCCGCCCGAGCGGCAGCGGTCGCCGAGTGAACCCGCTCACGAAGGACTCCCGGATGGCAGCCGAGCGAGTCGGTCTCTCCTCCGACGAGATCGTGGTCAACGGCGGCAAGCCGCTCCAGGGTCGCATCCAGGTGCGTGGCGCCAAGAACCTCGTGACGAAGGCGATGGTCGCGGCGCTCCTGGGGGAGACGCCGAGCGTGCTGCGCGGGGTGCCCGACATCAGCGACGTCCAGGTCGTTCGGGGCCTGCTGGAGGTCTACGGTGTCGGCGTGACGAGCCCGACGGCGGGGGAGCTGCACTTCGACACCGCCAACGTCGAGAAGGCGCACTTCGCCGAGATCGACGCGCATGCCGGGGCAAGCCGCATCCCCATACTGTTCTGCGGGCCGCTGCTGCACCGGCTGGGCGAGGCGCGCATCCCCGACCTCGGCGGATGCCGCATCGGTGACCGTCCCATCGACTACCACCTCGACGCCCTGCGTGCCTTCGGCGCTGTCGTAGACAAGAGTTTCGAGGGCATCGAGCTGACGGCCCCCAACGGGCTGCACGGCGCCAACATCGAGCTGCCCTACCCGAGTGTGGGGGCGACCGAGCAGGTGCTCCTCACTGCCGTGCGCGCGAAGGGCGTCACGGAGCTCAAGAATGCCGCGATCGAGCCCGAGATCATGGATCTCATCGCGATCCTGCAGAAGATGGGCGCCATCATCTCGGTCGAGCCCAACCGCGTCATCCTGATCGAGGGCGTTGACCGCCTCGATGGCTACCGTCACAGCGCCCTCTTCGACCGCAATGAGGTCGCGAGCTGGGCCTGCGCGGCGCTCGTCACGAGGGGCGACATCTTCGTCGAGGGCGCCAAGCAGTCCGAGATGATGACCTTCCTCAACGTCTTTCGCAAGGTGGGCGGGGCGTTCGACGTGCAGGACGACGGCATCCGCTTCTGGCACCCTGGCGGCACGCTCAAGGCGGTCACGATCGAGACGGATGTCCACCCCGGCTTCATGACGGACTGGCAGCAGCCGCTCATCGTCGCGCTGACCCAGGCTGAGGGCACCTCGATCGTGCACGAGACCGTCTACGAGAACCGCTTCGGGTTCACGGAGGCGCTCGGAAAGATGGGCGCCAGCATCGTCGTGCACGAGAAGGGTCTGCCCGACCACCCGCGCCGCGTGGCGCGCCGCGACTTCGAGCAGGCGGCGACGATCGTGGGCCCGACCCCGCTGCACGGGGCGCCGCTGCACGTGCCCGACCTGCGCGGTGGTTTCAGTCACCTCATCGCGGCGTTGAGCGCCGAGGGCCAGTCGACCATCAGCAACATCGGCATCATCAGTCGCGGCTACGAGCACATCATCGAGAAGCTGCACGCGCTGGGTGCCGACGTCGTCTACGGAGAGTGATTCCGCCCCTGTGAGTGAGACCACGAGCTCGACGCCGTCGTCGAAGCCCAAATCGGAGAAGACGCCGACTTTCCGCTTCCTCGCGGCGGTCATCCTGCCGATCATGTATGCGCTCGCGCGCTTCCGCATCATCGACGGACACAAGATGCCCAGGGAGGGCGCATTCGTCTTCTCGCCCAACCACTACAGCGAGATCGACCCCGTCGTCATGGGCGTCGTCATGTGGAAGCTCAATCGCATGCCCCGCTTCCTGGCGAAGGCATCCGTCTTCAAGAACCCGATCGTGGGTGGCATCCTGCGCGCCTCGGGGCAGATCCCGGTCGAGCGGGCGGGGAGCGCGCGCGGCTCGGAGCCTCTCAAGGCGGCGGCGACGCTCGTCGAGAAGGGGCTCGCGGTCGTCATCTACCCCGAGGGTTCCCTTACGCGCGACCCTGACCTGTGGCCCATGCGGGGCAAGACGGGGGCCGTGCGGATGGCGCTCGAGGCGGGGGTGCCACTCGTCCCCGCGGCCCACTGGGGCACGCAGCTGGTGATGCCGCGTTACGGGCGCAAGATCAGCCTGTTCCCGCGCAAGACGATCACGGTGAAGATCGGCGATCCGGTCGACCTCTCGGAGTTCCGCGGTCGGCCGATCTCCTCGGCCGTGCTCACGGAGGCGACCGAGCGGGTCATGGACGCGATCACCGCGCTCCTTGCCGACATTCGGCAGGAGGAGGCGCCCGCCGAGCGTTGGGACCCCGCCCGCAACAATCAGAGTGAGACGGGGCGCTTCTGATGAGCACGAGGCCCATTCGCATCCCTGTTCCCGGGGCGACGCGCGTCGCCGTGCTCGGCGCCGGCAGCTGGGGCACGACGTTCGCCAAGATCCTCGCCGATGGGGGAGCGGATGTCGCGCTGTGGGCGCGCCGCGCCGAGCTCGCCCGCGAGATCGCGGAGAGCAGGCGCAACAGCGACTACCTGCCGGGCATCAACCTGCCGCGCACCCTCTGGTCGAGCCACGTGATCGAGGAGACGCTCGACGGGGCCGAGGTCGTGTTCCTCTCCGTGCCGAGCCAGACGCTGCGCAGCAACCTGCGCGAGTTCGGCACGATGATTCCCCGTGACGCCCTCGTCGTGAGCCTGATGAAGGGCGTCGAGAAGGGCACGAGGGCCCGCATGAGCGAGGTCATCACTGAGGAGCTCGGGCTCGACGCGAATCGCATCGCTGTGGCATCCGGACCCAACCTCGCGCTCGAGATCGCGAAGGAGCAGCCGACCGCGGCCGTTGTCGCCTCCGCCAGTCTCGACACGGCGACGCGCGTCGCGATGCTCGCGACAAACCCCTACTTCAGGACCTTTGTCAACACGGATGTCACGGGCACCGAGTTCGGCGGCGTGCTCAAGAACCTCATCGCGGTCGCGATCGGCATCGTCGACGGTGTCGGCTACGGCGAGAACACGAAGGCGTCGATCATCACGCGCGGCCTTGTCGAGATGACCGACTTCGCGGTCGCCTACGGCGCCAAAGCCTCGACCCTGTCCGGCCTCGCGGGCCTCGGTGACCTCATCGCGACCTGCGAGTCGTCGCTCTCCCGCAATAACACGGCGGGCCGCCTGCTCGGGCAGGGGCTCTCCTTCGCCGACGTCGTCAAGCAGATGAACCAGACGGCGGAGGGCCTCGCCTCGGTCGCCCCGATCCTGGAGCTCGCGCAGGCGAAGGGTGTCGTCATGCCGATCGTCTCGCAGGTCGCCGAGGTGCTCGCCGGCACCATGAGCCCCCGCGACCTCGCGCCGCACCTCACCACCGACTCGGAGCTGCCCCAGGGGGAGTGAGGGCACGGTGGCATCGGCGCTAATAACCGTAGCCTGGTTTTGAGGGAGAACTCAAGACTGAACTTTGAGGGTTCGTCGTCGTAGCGTCGGGGGAGTAGTCGCTTCACCCCTCGTTTCCCCGACATTGAGGTTGGTCTTTCGGTATGCGTTCTGCTCGAAATCTTGGTCTGCTCGCGATTATTTCCATTAGCGCTGTGCTTGTCACCTCGACGGGGGTGTCGGCGATGCCGTCGAAGGATCCTGACGATCAGTCTCTGATTGAGGTGCCGGATACGCCCTATAGCGAGGGGTGGGTGCCGGAGGCTGCTGCTGGTGATGCGGTGATTCCGGAGCCTGCGGCTCCGGAGGAGGCGTGGGAGGCGCCTGCGGAGGATCGGGTTTTGGGTGAGAGGTCGCAGCTGCGTCGGGCTCCGGTGGGCACCGTGGTGGGCGCTCCCGGGTTGGGGGCGCTGCCGTATTTCGCATTCGATGAGACTGAGATCTCGGTGAGCACGATTGCTCGGGTGAATCTGGCGAACGGCAACCTGTTGTTGACGGCGAATGAGGGGATGCTGCACGGTCCGGGTTTGTCGGTGCGCAATGACCGTTTCTACAACGGGTTGTCCTCCTCGGTCGGGTCCTTCGGCGCGGGGTGGTCGTCGCCGTTGTCGGCGAAGGATGTGGGGCTTGCGGTCACCTCGACGACGGCGACCTTCACCGGCCCTAACGGGTTCACGGCGCAGTTCACTAGGAGTGGGTCGGCGTGGGTGACGCCGGCAGGGTTCAACGCGACCTTGACGGATGAGCCGTACTCGAAGGTGCTGACCTACAACCAGACCGGGGAGCGGGTCGAGTTCAACAGTTCCGGGTGGATCATCAAGAATGAGAACCGCAACGGGGTCGGGGCAACCTATTCGTATACGAGCGGGGCGAAGGTGGCGTCGGTGACGGAGGCTTCCGGTCGTAGCTACACGATTACCTGGGGCACCGCGGGTGGGGCGGATGTGATCTCCTCGATCACTGACTCTGCCGGTCGCACCGTCACCTACTCCCACAATTCTTCCGGTCAGTTGACCCGGGTGGATTCGCCTGGTGGGTTGTGGGAGGAGTATTCGTATGATGCGGCGGGTCGGCTGACGGAGATCCGCACTCGGGGCACGTCGGCGGCCGCGGATACGAAGGCGGAGTTTGTGTATGACGCCCAGCACCGGGTGGTGGCGGTGGAGCGGATGGCGGCGTCGTCCTCGACGTCGCTGAGCACCACCAGTTACGCCTACGCGTCCGGGCAGACGGCGCTGACGGATCCGCGGGGGAAGGTGTCGACCTTCGCGATCGACAGCTCCGGCCGGGTGACGTCCGTCACTGATCCGCTGAACCGGACCCGGTCACAGACGTGGACGCCGAACAGTGATGTGGCGACCACAACGGATGCGCTCGCCTCCGGCAGCACGCCGGGTAACACGACCACCTACTCCTACGATGCGTTGAACAATGCGGTCGGGGTGTCGCTGCCGACAGGGGCGGCGGCCAGCGCCGCGTATGCCACCGGGGTGGGGTGCGCCGGAACCGGCGGGACCGCGTTCCAGCCGAAGTGCACGACGGATGCGGCCGGCAACGGGAAGGCGTTCGAGTACGACGCGGCGGGGAATCTGACGAAGGTCACCGACACCACCGCCGGGGGCACCGGGGCGGTGCCCGAGCAGTACACCTACGAAACCAACGGTGCAGTCTGTGGCGGTTTCGCCGGGCAGGTGTGCACCTCGACCAACGGCAACGGGCACACCACCAGCTACGCCTACGATGCGGACGGCAACCTCGCCACGGTCACCCCACCGGCCCCGCAAGGGCCCACCACCTACACCCATGACTCCCTCGGCCGGGTGCTGACGGTCACCGACGGCAACGGGGACACCACCACCTACGGGTATAACGTGCGCGACGAGATCGTTTCCACCACCTTCGACGGCGGGCAGACGTTGACGACCTCGTACTACTTCAACGGGTTGAAGTCGAAGGACACCGACAGCACGGGCCCGTTCCAGCAGTACGCCTACGACGTCCTGGGACGCATGACGGTGCAGCAGATCATCCGTTCCTCCACGGTCAACATGTTCTACGACTATGACGCGGCCGGGAACATGACCGGCTACTACGACGCCATCTACGGGCAGGTCACCTACGCCTACGACGACGCCAACCAACTCGTGCGGGTGATCGAACCCGGCGGTGCCTGCACCTCGGCGGCGGGGTCCCCGGCGAACTCGGGATGTATCAAGTTCGGCTACGACGCCAACGGCAACGAGACCCGCCGCACCTTCCCCGGCAACGCCGGCATCGACACCAGCTACGACGCCGCCGGACGCATCCTCCGCATCCGGGCCAAGGACACCACCGGCGCAGTGAAAGTCGACATCGGCTACTCCTACACCGCCCCCGGCGGTTCCGGCCCCGCCGCTGACCGCACCGCCATCCAAACCCGCACCAGCCATGCCGAGGAGGGCATCACCGCCGGGGCGATCACCACCTACGGGTATGACTCCCTGAACCGACTCGCCACCGCAACCGAGAAAGTCGGGGCCACCACCAGCGCGTGGTGGGCTTACGCCTATGACAACGCCGGCAACCGCACCCAGCAGGTGAGGACCGGCGCCACCGGTGCCGCAGCCGGCACGATCGACTACACGTACGATGCGGCTGGCAGGCTCACCGCCGCCACCGCCGATACGACCAGTTGGGCGTATGACGCGGCAGGGAATCAGACGGTCAACGGCATCACCGGGCAGACCGCGACCTACAACAGTCGCGGTGCGGTCACCGGCATCGGCTCGGGAACCTATGACAGCTTCGGGAAGGGCAACACGACCCAGCTGGGGAGGGTCGCCTCCTCCACCACGACCAGCTACCTCACTAGCGGTCTGGGGTTGATGGGGGAGGAACTCTCCGGCGCGGTCGGCTCCCAGCGCGGCTTCACCCGCACCCCCGAAGGCGACGCCGTCGGCGCCAGGCTCGGCGGTGGGTCCCGCTACTACTACGTCACCGACCACCAGGGCTCGGTGGTGGGGATGTTCAGCAAGACCGGCACCTACTACGGCGGCTACTCCTACAGCCCCTATGGTGAACAACGCGCCATCAGCAGCAACGTCGACATCGGCAAGAACAACCTGCGCTACATCAGCGGATACTTCGATGAAGCATCCGGCCTCTACAAGCTGGGAGCCCGGTACTACGACGCCAGCACAGGACGGTTCACCCAGTTCGACCCGTCCGGGCAGGAAGCCAACCCGTATGCGTATGCCGGGTGCAACCCGGTGGTAGCTGCGGACCCGACTGGCCTGGCCACCTGGCAGAGTTCTGCCAACACGCTCCTGGGTCATGCCATCGGGGGTCTAATCGGTGGTGCGATAACGGCAACCTGCGCCGTCTTGGTCATGGGGCTCACGGGAGGCATCGGTGCCCTCGGCGTGTGGGGATGCGGGGTGTTCGGCACGACAAGCGCGGCGCTCCTCATGCAGGACTACCAAGGACCCTTCTGATGCTCATAGCAGCTTGGATAGTCTCTGGCGTACTGTATATCTTCATTCTCGCGGCGAGCGCAAGATGGTTCTTGGTCCACCCACGGGAGATGCACACGCCCATCGAAAGAAAGCGGGCTGTCCGCTTCTTGCTACTAATCGCAACTACTGTCGTATTCGTCGGCTTTTCCCTAACGGTTATGAGAACGCTGTGAATAGGGCCAGCAATCAGAATCGCCGGATGTGGATTGCGGCTACTGCGGTTGCGGCCGTCTTTCTTGGCGTGCTGGTTTGGTCGTTAGCGATACCAGAACCGCATCTGCTCCTGAGGGGAGTAGTTGTAGGCACAGGATTGCTTGTCATCGCGACCGTGGGCCGAGCGATTGCACGCCAGAGAGAACGTCGCGGCGAGTGAGTTTCAGCGCGGATCCTGCGGAAACGGAACGGCTGTCCAGTGGCTCGCCTCCTCCACCACGACCAGCTACCTCACTAGCGGTCTGGGGTTGATGGGGGAGGAACTCTCCGGCGCGGTCGGCTCCCAGCGCGGCTTCACCCGCACCCCCGACGGGGACGCGGTCGGCGCCAGGCTCGGTGGTGGGTCCCGGTACTACTACGTCACCGACCACCTCAACTCGGTGGTGGGGATGTTTAGCAAGACCGGCACCTACTACGGCGGCTACTCCTATAGCCCCTACGGAGAACAACGTGCCATCAGCAGCAACCTCGACATCGGCAAGAACAGCCTGCGCTACATCAGCGGCTACTGGGACGAAGCCTCCGGGCTCTACAAACTCGGAGCCCGCTACTACGACGCCAGCACGGGACGGTTCACCCAGTTCGATCCGTCGGGGCAGGAAGCCAACCCGTACTCCTATGCGGCGTGTAACCCAGTCAACTCAATTGACCCGACCGGAACTGCCTCGCTCGAATGCTGGCAGGCCATCACCAGAACGTCGGTGGCGGTGCTCAGTTTGGGATACTCCACCGTTGCCCTCGTGGCAGGCGCCCCGACACTAGTGCTCGGTGCTCCCGGTGCCGTTCGATTCGCCTATTCGGCGGCAAGTCTCGTGTATAACGTCGGAACACTCATAAACAGGTCCTGAAGTCGCGGGGCGGGTTCAACTAACACGGGCGGGCAAGAATGGATGAGAACCAATCAAGCAACGACGGTCGGCTCGTAATCGAGTGGCTGTGCACGATTGCATTCGCAGTTGGAGCAATCCTATCTGTCTGGCAGATAGCGACGACTGATTCCTCTGAGGGTGCATGGTTCGGATTGAGCGCCTGCGTGGTTGGCTTCTTATGCAGTCTGGCGTTCGTCATCTATTACCACCGACATCGTGAAGACGACTGAGTGCCCGACTGCGAGCCGAGCACGAGTGCCGGGAGAAAAGTCGCGCCAAATCCAGGCTGACAGCAATGCACTACAGAAGCTGCATTCTGGTAAATGCATCGGATCCTAAGGGTACTAGCAGGAGACCAACCCGTACTCGTATACCGCGTGCAACCCAGATCAGATGTCACCTACTTGTGCAGCAGTCCCCAGCGGCATCCATCCCACTAGCGGGGCGACGATCGTGGATTCTGACCGAGCGCTACCGTTACTAACCGAACTGTTGATCATGGAACTCGATCGTGGTTGTTTCCTCCTAATCGGCGTCGCGGCGACCCTGGTTCTGTTTGCGCTCTTGGCTGGTACCTACGCGTTCAAGGGGCGACGAGCGCAGCTGCGCCCACTCTGGATCGGCGTCGCCGGCGCCCTGGTGGCACTCACAGTCATCACAGCAGTCGTCCTTCTGGGGTCGCTTAGTTGACGGGATACGCCTCTCGATCTGGTCAGGCCGAATAGCGCTGCCGTCCTTCGAATGAGCGACTCCTCGAGGTGATTCTCGACGAGCTGGGTTGCCGTGGAACGACCGATCGCAGCCCGCACGAGAGGCACAACCAGATCAGTGGCCCGCTGGATCGCATACTCGCGTCCCCAACGATCTGAGGGCGAGTTCTCCGTGCCCGCGGGTCGGCTCGTCAGCCCACCGCCCAGGGAGGCCTCGGTGTACTGTGGCTGGGTGATTACGGCGTTGGCAGACGGGCGGCTGCTTGCCGAGAAGACGGGGGCAAGCCCCGCACGGGTGATCGCACTTCACGGTTGGGCGCGCACGGGTGCCGACTTCGGCAGGGTGGTCGAGGGCCTCGACGCCCTCGCGATCCACTTGCCCGGCTTCGGCATCACGCCAGAACCCGCGGATGCCTGGGGCAGCGAAGACTACGCCGCCAACCTCGTCGACGTGCTGCGCGAGAACGGCCCCGCCGTCATCGTGGGGCACTCCTTCGGCGGGCGCGTCGCCGTGCGGCTTGCGGCGCGGCATCCGGAGCTCGTCACGGGCCTTGTGCTGACGGGGGTCCCGCTCCTGCGTCTGCAGGCGGCACCCAAGGCCGCCGCCTCCTACCGGCTCGTCCGCTGGCTCGCGAAGCGCGGACTCGTCTCGCAGAAGGCGCTCGAGGCGCAGCGGCAGAAGCACGGCTCGGCCGACTACCGCGCCGCACAGGGCGTCATGCGCGACGTCATGGTGAGGGTCGTGGGGGAGGACTACCGCGACGACCTCGCAAAGATCAGCGCTCCCGTGCGGACGGTGTGGGGCGAGCACGACACCGCCGCCCCCGCCGACGCCGGTCGTGCTGCGAGCGAGCTGATCGCGGGAGCGCGCTTCCGCATCGTCCCCGGTACCGGCCACCTGCTGGAGGGCGAGCTTGTCACCGCCGTCCGCGAAGAACTACTCGACCTGCTGGAGGAGCTGCCTTGATGACGCCCCTGCTGATCGTGACCCTCGTGCTCGGCCTCGGCGCCGCAGCGCTTGCCGTGCTGCGCTGGCTGCGCGTCGCCCAGCGCGAGCACTACATCGCCGGCTGGGTCGGCCGCATCGCCGCACTCTGGGTGGCGCGCCGGATCGAGAACGCGATCACGACAGCGCTCGCCCTGCTCCTCGTGGCGGCCGCCGTGCTCCTCGGCGTCGCGGGGGCTGAGCTGGCCTCCGCCATTACCGCGCTCCTCGCCCTCCTCGCCGCCGCGCTCCTCCCGTTCGGGCTCGGTGTGCGCGGCACGAGCGCGCCCCTCAACTGGACACCCCGGGCCCGGCGCCTTGCCCTCGCGTTCTCGGTCGCGCTGCTGGCGATCGGGGCGCTCTTCTGGTGGATCCTCGGCGCTGCGGGAGCCGCGCTCACGATCCTCCTCGCGCCCGTGCTCATGGATGCCGTGCTCGTGCCCATGAACGCCGTCGAGAAGCGCCTCTCGCACAAATACCTCGTGAGCGCACGCAAACGCCTCGGCCAGGTGCGCCCCACCGTCGTGGCCATCACGGGCTCCTACGGCAAGACTTCGACCAAGGGCTATGTCGCCCACGTGCTCGCGGGAGCGTTCTCGGTTGTCGCAAGCCCGGCATCCTTCAACAACCTCATGGGCCTCTCCCGTGCCGTCAACGACCGGGTCGTGCCCGGCACCGAGGTCTTCGTGGCCGAGATGGGTGTCTACGGCCCCGGCGAGATCCGCGAGCTCAGCGAAAGCTTCCCCCCGGATGTCGCGGCCATCACGACCATCGGCGAGGCCCACCTCGCCCGCATGAAGACCAAGGAGACCATCGCCCGCGCCAAGGGCGAGATCACCGAGCGCGCCAAGACGGTCGTGCTGCCCGTCGATGAGCCGGAGCTGCGGGCCCTCATCGAACGCTGCCGCGCCGAGGGCAAACGCGTCATCACGGTCTCCACAGTGCCTGGCACTGAGGCCGACGTGGTGGTGGATGCCGCAACCGGCGTCGTCACGATGGCGACGCCCGCCGGCACCTCGACGGCACCCCTCGAGCTCTCGGGCACGGGGCACGCGGTCAACGTCGCCGTCACGGTCGGCATCGCGCTCGCCCTTGGGATGGAGCCGGCGGCGATCGGCCCGCGGCTCACGGCCCTGCCCGGTTCGCAGCACCGCGCCGAGGTGCAGGAGGCACCGAACGGCACCGTCATCATCGACGACACCTACAACTCCAACCCCGTGGGGTCCGAGCGTGCCCTCGAGGGGGCGGCAGCCCTCGCGGAGGAGCGCGGGGGAACCCTCGTCGTGGTCACCCCGGGCATGGTCGAGCTGGGCAGCGTGCAGTTCGAGCGCAACCGGGCATTCGCAGCATCCGTCACCGCACGCGGCGGAACCCTGCTCGTCGTCGGCCGCACCAACCGCGCGGCGCTGCTCGCGGGTGCGGAGGGCGCAGCGCATCCCGCGCTGGTCTTCGATCGCAGGCCAGACGCGGTGCAGGCGGCTCTCGATCAGGCGGGGGACCGAGGCGTTATCCTCTATGAGAACGACCTGCCAGACCACTACCCCTGATCGGCGAAGCGCCTGAGGGGACGCATCGGGGCTGGCCGGTGATCAGGCCGGATGCGGGCCGCACGTTAGCGCGTCGCGCGCCGGAGGAACATGAGCAACATCTGGGCGGTCGTCTTCGGAGGTCCCTCTCCCGAGCACGAGATCTCGATCCTCACGGGCCTCCAGTCGGAGCGCGTACTTCTCGACGCGGGCGACACCGTGTTGCCCCTCTATTGGGCACCCGCCGGCGGATTCTTCCTCGTGCCGAACAAGACCGAGGCGAAGGACTACCTCGAGGGCGTGCCGAAGGGTTCCAAGGCCATCGATGTGCGGCTCGGTGAGAACGCGGGCCTCTTCATCAAGAAGCGCTTCGGGGAGGACGAGCTCAGCCCTGAAGCGGCGCTGCTGTGCCTCCACGGCGGTGTCGGCGAGGGCGGCGGGGCCGCGGCGCTCTTCAGTCTGCTGGGCATCCCCGCAACCGGGTCGAGCCTCTTCGCCGGGGCGGTCGGCATGGACAAGCTCGCCTTCGGCGGGCTCATGGCGACCGCGGGCATCCCCTCGCTCCCGCGCGAACCGCTCTCGCAGCTGAGCGAGCCGAGCTTCGGGGGGCCGTACATCGTCAAGCCTCGCTTCGGCGGCTCCTCGATCGGCATCGAGATCGTCGACGACATCGCCGCGGCGCGGGCGATCGGCAAGGCGAGCACGCACCTGCGGGCCGGCGCCGTGCTTGAGCCCTATCGTCCGGAACTCGTCGACCTGAACATCAGCTTCCGCACGGCTCCCACGCTTGAGGTCACGCAGTTGGAGAAGCCGCTGCGCGGCAACAGCGAGTCGGGGCTCTACTCCTACGCCGAGAAGTACCTCGCGGGCGAGGCGGGAGCGGATGCCGGGCTCACGAGCGCCCCGCGCGAATTCCCGGCCGACGTCCCCGAGACGGTCGCCGACCGTGCCGCCGAGCTTGCGCGCCGTGTCGCCGACGCGACCGGCCTGACCGGCATCGTGCGCGTCGACCTGCTGCTTGATGAGGCCAGCGGCGAGCTCTATGTCAACGAGGTCAACTCGATCCCCGGGGCCATGTCGCTCTACCTCTGGGCGCCGCAGCGGCCCGCCGCGGAGGTGCTGCGCGATGCCCTCGTCGAGGCCCGCGACAAGCCCTTCACGCTCCCCGCAGGAGGCTTCGGCTCGGGCGCCGCACTGCGCGCCGCCGGCGGCATCGCGGGCAAGCTCGTGGGCCTCGACGGCCCACGCGGGTAGGGGAGAGGCCTACTCTGCGCCGTCGCCGCTGACCTCGGGCACGCCGAGCACGTCCTCCGCGGCGGTGCATTCGCGCTCGGCGGGCACCGTACCGACCGCGTTGGCCATGGCGACGAGAGCCGAGGTGCCCGACGAGACGGTGCTGTCGACCACGACACGCACGGCAGGGTCGCGCCCGTAGGTCGTGAAGACGAAGGTGGGGGCATCCGCGTCGTCGCGCAGCCAGTCGATGCCGCGCACCGAGAAGCACGGAAGGGCGGACGGGCCGGGGACCTCGACGCCGCAGTGGAAGAATACGGCGGCGGGTGAGCCCCACGCCGCTGTCGACTGTGCGTCGGTCTCCCTGCGCTCGAGTTCGTCGATGGCGTCGGGCAGTCGCACCGTCACGTCGGCGCACTCGACTGACGTTGCATCCGGGGCGGCTGTCATGGGAACGACGGGGGAGCACCCGCTCAGGGCGGCGATCGTGCCGGCGGCGGCGAGAACGCGGGCCGTTCGGGTCTTCGAGAACATCGCTGTCAGGCTACCGTGTGAATCATGTGCGACGCCGAGACCCTCTCGTCCGCCGGGGAGGCCGGCGCCCTCCGCCGCATCTTTCCGCGCCTGCCGGAGTCGCGGGCGACCCTGCTGGGGCCGGGCGATGACGCCGCCGTGCTCGCAGCGTCGGACGGCCGTTTCGTCGTCACGACGGACATGATGATCCACGGCCCCGACTTCAGGCTCGCCTGGTCGAGCCCGTACGACCTCGGCTGGAAGGCGGCGGCGACAAACCTGTCGGATGTCGCGGCGATGGGTGCCACGCCGACCGCCCTCGTCGTGGCGCTCGCCCTCCCATCTGACACGCCGGTGACCGCCCTCGAGGAGATCGCCGATGGTCTCCGCGACGCCTGCGAGGCGCTCGCGCCCGGCTGCGGCGTTGTGGGCGGCGATCTCTCCGTGTCGCCGACCATGACCTTCGCCGTGACGGCGTTCGGCGACCTGGAGGGACGGCCGCTTGTCACCCGCTCCGGGGCGCGGCCGGGCGATGTCGTGGCCGTGTCGGGGGCGCTCGGTGCGGCGGCGGCAGGGCTGCGCTTGCTCTTCAGCGAGGGCGTGGACGAGGCTGGCGAGCCGGATGCGGCACGGGCATCCGCTGTCGCTGACCGCACGCTCGCCCAGCGCCGGCCGTCCCCGCCAATTGCGGATGGCGCACTCGCGGCTGCCGCGGGGGCTACGGCGATGCTCGACCTGAGCGACGGTCTCGCCCGGGATGCGGCGCGTGTTGCGCAGGCGAGCGGGGTGAGCATCGACTTCGATTCGGCGACGCTCGGGGAGGACGTCGCTCTTGCTCTCGCGGGTGGGGAGGATCATTCGCTCTTCGCAACCTTCCCTCCGGGGGCACCGCTCCCCGGCGGCTTTCGCCGGGTGGGAACCGTGGTCGAGCCTGCCGGCTCCGAGGTGCTGCTGGATGGCGCGCCGCACGATGTTGAGGGTTGGGACCCTTACGAGGGCTGGGCGGGCGGTCTCGGCTGAGTCCTCATCGAGTCGCGTGCTCCTGAATCGCATCTGCGATGTTCCGGATCATGAGGACTGGCGCCCCGGAGTCTGCGGAGCGCGACACGAGTAGGTCGTCCCCGACGGCGTCGATCCGCGTGACGCCGAACGGGCGGGGCGCCGGGATCGCGACCGGGGTCCATTCCGTGCCGTCCGCGGAGAGCCACACCGCACCGACCTCGTGCGCGCCATCTCGCCATATGCCGGCCGACGCGTAGCCCCCGTCGACGGCGATGGGGTCAGCGAACACCATCCAGGGCTCCGCGTCGAACACGGCGGCCCAATTCGTGCCGTCGACACTGTGCATGAGTGTTCGGTGACCCTGCGTGGCGAGGGAGAGGACGATGCCGTCGTCTCGAGAGGCGCAGCTCGTGGCGTAGCCCTCGCGCGCCGCCGCATCGCCCAGATCGACCTCCAGCCATTCGTCGTCGAATCTCCAGGCAGTGGGGAAGTAGCGGTCCGCCGCATCACGTTTATGCCCGACGAGCAGGAGCGAACCGTCAGGGAGCACGCATGATGCCGAGTAGCCCGTGCTGGTTCCGTCGGTGTTCGCGCCGTCACCCGCGGCATCCGTCTTCTTGCTCCACGTGATGCCGTCGGTCGACGACCACACTTCTGTGTAGGTCGGCGTACCGACCGCCGCCGATGCTCGCCTCTCCATAACGGCGATCCACTCGCCGTCAAAATAGTGGAGAGCGTCGGGAGAGAGTACCCCGGCGGTGGGGAAGCCCGTGACGGCCTGGTGCTTTTCGCTCTCCGTCGCGCGGAAGTAACCGTGTACGAGCACCTCGCCGGTCGCCGTGAATTCGGTCCCCAGCACGAGTTCGCCCTCGGGCACTCGGAGGTGCTCGGTGGAGGTGAGAGATTCGAGTCGGCTTGGCACGAGACGGGCCTCCACGATCTCTCCGCCACGGAGCATCCCGCCACTGATCTCCGAGAAGGAGCGCCACCATCCGAGCGGTGAGTAGGTGAAGGCGGGGCGCGAAAGCGTGAGACCGGCTCCCTCCTTCGTGGTGTGAACATCTGTGATCCGAAGGATGTCCTCGCGCTTCGATAGCGTCATCGTCCGATGCCACGACCCGTCGACAACCCGACCGAGGCGGATCTCTCCGCTTCCACTGGTGAGGCCGACAATCTGCTCACCCGACATGGCGGCATAGCCGCCGACACCGTTCCCGGGGGTGGCCGCGGTGAGTGTCACGTTCTGCCACGCGCCCTCCGCATCGCGATGCAGGATCGCGGCCTTCAGCGCGTTATCGGCCGCAAGCATGACGACAAGTCCCCCGTCCGACGTGCTGGGAACGCCGAGCCATGTTCCTGCCGCCGTCGGCTGCCAGCCCTCGTAGTTGCCGAAGGGAAGGGCCTCCTCGCGCCAGGATTCGCCATCGTGGGAGAACCATGCCCTGGCCTGAGCGGTGCCCGCTGCGTCGGCGACGGATCCCGTTGCGACGAAGCCGTCGCGCACAGGGGCTACCGCGGCAACCCAACTTGCCTCGTCGCCGATCTCTCCGCCGCGCTTCCACGTCGCACCGCCGTCGTCCGACAGGTAGGTGACCGTCGCGGCGCTCACGCCGCGAGGAGAGGGTGCGGTCGTGAGCAGTAGAGTGCCCTCGCCGTTGCCAGCGAGTCCGCCGACGTTGAGGAGGTCCTCTCCCTCAACCGCGGGAAGGCTCAGCTCACGGGGCTCCCCATCGGCGATCGTGACTCCCGTCGCCGCCCCCTCGTTGTCGGTCGAGATCAGATGTACCTCTGAGCCGACCACGGTGACGAGATCGATCTGGCCCGACGCGGCGAAGCTTCCCGGCACGGCGACCGGCGTCCAGGTCATCCGGTCGTGCGAAGTCCAGAGAGCAGGGGTGTAGCGGCCGTCCTTCCACACCTCGCCCGCGAGCGCCGTGATCTCTGCGCTACCGGCGAGCGTTCCCGAGAAGGAGCCGTCGACGTCGTCGACCACGGCATCGGTCCACGTGCGCCCGTCGGAACTCGTCCACACGGTCGGTTCGGCCGTACCGCCGACGGGAGCGCGAGCTCCGCCGAAGGCCCAGGGCGCCCCGTCGGTGGCGGGAAGGATCGCGCCCACCGAGATCGAGTCTTCGCTCGGAAGCATTGACTCGGGAACATCGATCCGTTCCGTCCCGACTTCGACGAGGGGGCGCTCGGCGAATGCGGGGAAGGAGCATCCCCCGAGCACGAGTGCAAGCAGTGCCGCGCTGGCGGCGGTGGTCATGCGGCGTGGCATCATCAGTGGTTCCTTTCGCGCCTCGAGGGCACGGGAACGCTACTGAGCGACGACAGCGGTCACGCGACAGCGCAGGCACTCTGTGCACAACGCCAAGATCTGGGCGCTGTGGAGGAGTGTTTGCAGCAGCTATTCCGCCGACGCCCACCACAGGGTGGTGTCGCCATGCCGCTTGCTGCGGTCGAGTTCGAGGCCGACGGGCCAGGTCGGCTCTGCCGAGCGGGACGAGCGCTCCACGAGCACGATCGCCCCGGGCGCGAGCGGCAGCGCGGCGAGATCGGCCGAGAGGGCGTCATCGCCGAGGTCGTAGGGCGGGTCCATGAAGACGAGGTCGGCGGGAGGGGGCCCGCTGGTGAGGAAGCTCTGCACCGAGACCGGCGCGACAGTGATGCGCACGCCCCGGGGAGCGCGCGACGAGATCAGCTGGGCGTTGCGGCGGCAGATGGCGGATGCCGCGGCATTCCTCTCGACAAGCGTCACGCTTGCGGCGCCGCGACTCGCCGCCTCGAGCCCCAGCGCGCCTGATCCCGCGTAGAGATCGAACACGGTCGCGCCGGCGATGGCGTCCCGGGCTTCGAGCGCGGAGAAGATCGCCTCCCGCACCCGGTCGCTCGTGGGCCGGGTGCCCTTGGGAGGCACCGCGATGGCGAGCGATCCGGCGAACCCGGCGATGATGCGCGTCATCCTTCGAGCGTAGCTTCCCGGGCATATCGGGGGTCGCCGGTACGCTCGTTGCGTGGATTCGCCGCTCGATGCCAAGCTCTCCTCCGCGCTGGGCGGTCGCACGGCGCAGTCGTTCTCCCGAAACCTGGGTCTCGAGACGGTCGGCGACCTGCTCAGCCACTATCCGCGCCGCTACGCTCTGCGGGGCGAACTGACGGAGCTGGGTGCGCTTCCCGTTGACGAGAACGTCACGATCGTCGCCGAGGTCGTGGAGGTGCGCGACCGTCCCATGCGAAACCGGCGCGGGTCGATCCTCGAGGTGCGCATCAGTGATGGCAAGGGCGTCCTCTCGCTCACCTTCTTCAACCAGTCCTGGCGCGCCAAAGACCTGCGCCCGGGGGTCAGGGGCATCTTCGCGGGCAAGGTGGGGGACTATCGCGGCAGTCTTCAGCTGGCGCACCCCGACTACGAACTCTTCGACACGGATGCCTCGGGCTCCGACTCTGGCGCCTACGAGAGGTGGGCGCAGCAGCCGGTGCCGATCTACCCGGCAACCGCGACGGTTCCCTCATGGCAGATCGCGAAAGCTGTCGGCGTGGTGCTCGACACTCTTCCGCCCCTGCCCGACCCCGTGCCTGCGAGCGTCCGCAAGGAGCGCACCCTCATGGACCACCGTCGGGCGCTCGAGTTGATCCACCGTCCCACGAAGGACATCGAGTGGCGCGCAGCGCGCAAGTCCCTGCGCTTCCAGGAGGCCTTCGTGCTGCAGGCGGCCCTGCTGGAGCAGCGCGCGGCCCTGCGGGCGAGGCGCGCGACTCCGCGGCATCCGCAGCCGGGCGGGTTCCTCGAGCGTTTCGACGCCGCCCTGCCGTTCTCGCGCACCGACGACCAGATTGCCGTGGGCGAGGCGATCGCGAACGATATCGGGCAGGAGGTTCCCATGAATCGCCTCGTGCAGGGCGAGGTGGGGTCGGGCAAGACGCTCGTGGCGCTGCGGGCGATGCTCGCGGTCGCGGAGTCGGGCGGCCAGTCGGCGCTGCTCGCCCCCACCGAGGTTCTCGCGGCGCAGCACCTGCGGTCGATCGTGGCGGCGCTCGGTCCCGACCTCGCCGCGCGCCTGCGGCCGACCCTCATCACGGGCCAGATGCCCACGGCCGATCGGCGCCGGGCGACCCTCGCCGCCGTGTCGGGCAGCGCCCACATCATCGTCGGCACTCACGCACTCATGAGCGGCTCGGTCGAGTTCTTTGACCTGGGGCTTGTCGTGGTCGACGAGCAGCACCGATTCGGCGTCGCCCAGCGGGAGGCCCTGCGGCGCAAAGGCTCTGTGCCGCCGCACGTGCTCGTGCTGACGGCGACCCCGATCCCCCGCACGGTCGCGATGACGGTCTTCGGCGACCTCGACGTGTCGACGATCGCGCAGCTCCCCTCCGGACGACAGCCGATCGAGTCGCACGTCGTGCCCCTCGCCGACAGGCCCGGGTGGATGCCGCGGGTATGGCAACGGGTCGGGGAGGAGTTGCAGCAGGGCAGGCAGGCCTTCGTCGTGTGCCCCGCGATCGACGCGGGCAGCGAGGAGGAGAGCGACGCGCCTGCCCCGGAGGAGACGCCGGGCGTGAAGCCCGCGAGCGTTGTCGGTGTGCTTGAGGAGCTTCGAGCCAACCCCGCCCTCGCCGACGCGCGAATCGAGGCGCTCCACGGGCGCATGCAGGGGGAGGAGAAGGACGCCATCATGCGAGCCTTCGCGGCGGGCGACATCGATGTGCTCGTTGCGACGACTGTGATCGAGGTGGGCGTCGATGTGCCGAATGCTTCGACCATGGTGATCCTCGACGCCGACCGTTTCGGCGTCTCCCAGCTGCACCAGCTGAGAGGCCGCGTCGGCCGAGGCGGGCTTCCCGGGCTGTGTCTCATGGTGACTCGGGCGGAGAGCGAGTCGCTTGCCCGCGAGCGCGTCGAGGCGGTCGCGGCGACTCTCGATGGCTTCGCGCTCGCCGAGAAGGACCTCGAACTGCGGCAGGAGGGCGACGTGCTCGGCAGCGTGCAATCCGGCGGCCGGTCGAGTCTGCGCCTGCTGCGGGTCGCGAAGGATGCCGGCCTCATCACGGAGGCCCGGGCGGTCGCCGAGCAGACCCTCGCCGACGATCCCACCCTGGCCGGGCATCCTGCGCTGAAGGAGGCGTTGGCGCGTCGGCTCGACGAGAGTGCCCGGGAGTTTCTCGCGCAGGGCTGAGTCACAGCTGGGCCTCCGCCGGGGGTGGCTCGATAGGGTGGGGGACATGCCTAGGATCGCCGTCGTACCCGGATCGTTCGACCCCGTCACGCGGGGCCACCTCGATGTCATCGAGCGCGCCGCTGGGCTCTTCGACGAGATTCACGTGCTCGTCGTGCACAATCCCGACAAGACGGCCCTTCTGCCGGTGGCGCAGCGCATCAACCTGCTGGAGCGTTCGATTCAGGATGCTCGGCTGCCCGGCAACATCCGCGTCACCTCCTGGATGGTGGGCCTTCTGGTCGACTACTGCACGGATGTCGGCGCGAGCGTGCTCGTGAAGGGCGTGCGTTCGGGCGTGGACGTCTCCTATGAGACGCCCATGGCGATCGTCAACCGCAACCTGGCGGGCGTGGAGACGGTGTTCCTGCTGCCCGACCCGGCGCATGCGCATGTCTCGAGCTCGCTCGTGCGGCAGGTCGCGTCGCTCGGCGGGGATGTCGCACCCTATGTGCCGCGTGCGGTCGCTGACTTCCTGCAGTCGCCCGAGTCGCCGACGATGGACTCGTAGCTGCCGACGATGGGGGTCGCATTCAAAGGTTAGGCATGCCATACTTAGGCAATGCTTACCTTGGATGTCGCGGTCGAGAAGGATGCCCGCCCGGCCTACCGCCCCTACCTTGTCACGGTGGGTGCGCTGCGTCGGCTGAGCCCCCACTTCGTGCGGGTCACCTTCGCGGGCGAAAGCCTCGCCGATTTCGGCGTCGACGGCCTCGACCAGCGCATCAAGCTCGTCTTCCCGCTGGAGGAGGGTCCGCGGCGTGGCGAACTGTGCGATGTCGGGGCGGATGACCCGGACGTCATCGCGGCAGGCACCTGGTATGCGCGGTGGCGCGAGCTCCCCGACGAGCTTCGCAGCCCCTTCCGCACCTACACGATTCGCGCCGCGCGGCCCCGGGAGGGCGAGATCGACGTCGACATGGTGTTCCACACCGACGGCGGCGGGCCCGCGTCCCGCTGGCTCATGGGCGCGAAGGTGGGCGACCCGCTGATCGTCGTCGGCCCCAACGCCCGCAGCATCGACTCCGCGGTCGGCATCGACTGGCATCCGGGCGACGCCAACGAGCTGCTCCTCATCGGCGACGAGACGGCGGCACCGGCGATCTGCAGCATCCTTGAATCCCTTCCGCTCGGCGTCTCTGCGCGCGCCTTCATCGAGGTGCCCGGGGCAGCGGATGCCCTGCCCGTCGCAGCCCACGAGGGCGTCGAGGTCACGTGGCTCGGCCGTAACGGCGCTGAGCACGGCAGCCTGCTCGACGCGGCCGTCCGCGAGTGGGTCGCGCAGAACGAGCCGATCGTCACGGCGGCTCGCGCTGCCCGCGCCCAGACCATCACCGATGTGGATGTCGACTCCGAGCTGCTGTGGGAGTCGCCCGAGCGCGCTGAGGTGGGTTTCTACGGTTGGCTCGCGGGCGAGTCATCCGTCATCAAGTCACTCCGCCGGTTCCTCGTGACCGAGACGGGGATCGACCGCAAGCGCATCGCCTTCATGGGCTACTGGCGTCGCGGCAAGTCCGAGCTGCAGTAGGTGACCGTGGCGACAGCGGGCGCGAAGGCCACCGAGCCGGGCGCCGTGACGGATGCTGCGCCCGCGCCGCGTGCGGATGGTCGGCGTCGTCGCATCCGCGCGTGGGGGCTCGCGGCATCCGTCGTGCTTCTCGTGGTGGCGGTCGTGCTGAGCCTGGCCCTCGGCACGCGCGCGATCCCGCTCCCCGACGTCCTGGCGGCCCTCTTCACGACCGCCCCAGGGGATCCCCTCCAGGTGATCGTGCGGGACCTGAGGGTGCCGCGCACCCTGATCGGCATCGCGGTGGGGCTCGCGCTGGGGCTCGCGGGCACCCTCATGCAGGGTGTGACGCGCAATCCGCTCGCCGACCCGGGCATCCTCGGTGTCAACGCGGGCGCCTCCCTGCTCGTTGTGATTGCGATCGCGGTCTTCGGCGTGACCGCTCCCCTCGGCTTCATCTGGTTCGCCTTCGCGGGGGCGGCCGCGGCGGCGGCGCTCGTCTACGGGATCGGTGCACTCGGCCGAGACGGGGCGACGCCGGTCAAGCTCGCGATCGCGGGGACGGCGATCACGGCGGCCGCGACATCCGTCGTGACCCTCCTGCTCATCACCGACATCGAGACCCTCAGCGCTTACCGCTTCTGGCAGGTGGGGTCCCTCGCGGGGCGCGGCGTCGACATCCTCACGGTGCTGTGGCCCTTCATCGCGGTGGGCGCGCTGCTCGCCCTCCTGCTCACGCGAGACCTCAACCTTCTCGCCTTCGGCGACGATGTGGCTCGGGGCCTCGGGCACAATGCTGCCCTTACGCGAGCTCTCGCCGGAGTCTCGGTCGTGCTCCTCTGCGGCACCGCGACCGCGATCGCCGGGCCGATCGTCTTCGTCGGTCTCGTCATCCCGCACATCGCGCGCGCCATCACGGGGCCCGACTACCGCTGGATCTTCGCGTTCTCGCTCGTGCTCGGCCCCGTGCTGGTGCTGCTGGCGGATGTGCTCGGCCGCCTGGTCGTCGCCCCGAGCGAGCTCGAGGTGGGACTCGTCGTCGCCGCCGTCGGCGCGCCCGTCATGATCGCCCTCGTGCGACGAGTCAGGCTGGGGTCGCTGTGAGTACGGCAACCTCGGCACGGCAGCAGGCCCCGGTCGGTCAGGTCCGCGCGGGGATCGCTCGGCGCGCAGTCGTCACCACGGTCGTGCTGTCGCTCCTGCTGGCCGCGGTCGTGACGACGGCGGTCGCGACCGGTGCGTATCCCCTGAGCCCCGATCGGCTCATCCTCACCCTCCTTGGGCAGGGGGAGGCGCGTGAGGCGTTCGTGCTGTTCAGGCTCCGTCTCCCCTCGATCGTGCTCGGGCTGCTCGTGGGCGCGGCGTTCGGAATCGCGGGTGCGCTCTTCCAGACCCTCCTCCGCAACCCCCTCGCGAGCCCCGACATCATCGGCATCAGCGGCGGAGCGAGCGTCGCGTCGGCGTTCGGAATCCTCATCCTCGGCGTGAGCGGTGCCATCCTCTCCCTCCTGTCCTTCGCCGGCGCGATCGTGGTCGCGGCGGCAATCGCCCTCCTGTCAGCACGCGGGGGCATCTCCGGCTACCGCTTCGTGCTGATCGGCGTCGGCTTCGCGTTCGTCGCCCAGGCCGCGATCGGCTACCTCACGACGCGCGGCGACGTACGCGAAGCGAGCCAGGCTCTCGTCTGGATCGTCGGCGGCCTCGGGGGAGCGGAGTGGGAGGACAACCTCGTGGTCGCTCTCGCCCTCGCGGCGCTGTTCACTCTCACAGCCGTCGTGGCCCCGCGCCTACGGATGCTGCAGCTGGGCGATGACACGGCGGCCAGTCTCGGCATCAGGGTCGAGCGCACGCGACTCACGATCCTCGTCGTCGCCGTCGCGCTCACGGCGGTCGCGACAGCCTACGCGGGCCCCGTGGCATTCGTGGCCTTCGTGTCGGCGCCGATCGCCCGCAGGATCGTGGGGGGCGGTCGACTCTCCCTCATCCCTTCCGCGCTCGTCGGGGCGATCGTCGTGCTCGTCGCGGACCTCGTGGGCGGGAACCTGCTGCCGGGGGCGGCTGTGCCCGCGGGCATCGTCACGGGCATCATCGGCGCCCCCTACCTCCTGTGGCTACTGGCCACTGCCGATCGCGGAAGGCAGACACCATGACGCACAAGCCGAGCCACACGCTTCAGGCGGAGGCGCTGAGCCTCGCCTACGACTCGAGGTCCGTGATCGAGGATCTCGACATCGCAATCCCTGCGGGCGAGATCACCGTCATCGTCGGCTCGAACGCCTGCGGCAAATCGACCCTCCTGCGTGGCCTCGCCCGCATCCTCACGCCCGGCTCCGGTCGTGTGACCCTCGACGGTCGCGACATTCGCTCCTACTCAGGCCGCGACTTCGCGCGCATCGTCGGCATCCTGCCGCAGTCGCCGACGGCGCCCGAGGGCATCACGGTCGCCGACCTCGTGGCACGCGGTCGCTACCCACACCAGGGGTGGTTCGGTCGGCACACGAGCGAGGACGACCGCGTCACGGCAGAGGCTCTCGCGGCGACGGACTGCACGGAGCTCGCCGATCGTCCGGTCGAGGCGCTCTCGGGGGGCCAGCGGCAGCGCGCCTGGATCGCCATGGCCCTCGCCCAGGATCCCGACATCCTGCTCCTCGACGAACCGACGACCTTCCTCGACGTCACCCACCAGCTTGAGGTGCTCGACCTGCTGATGGGCCTCAACCGGGAGCGCGGCACGACCGTTGTCATGGTGCTGCACGACCTCAATCTCGCGGCGCGCTACGCCGACCACATCGTCGTGATGTCGCGCGGCAGCATCGTGGCCTCTGGCGGACCGCGCGAGGTCATCACCCCCGAGATCGTGAGCGCCGCTTTCGGGCTCGATGCCCGCGTCGTCGACGACCCCGTCTGCGGCGCCCCCATGGTCGTGCCTATCGGGCGCTTCCACGGCGCGCCGGCGCGCGCCTGACCCCAGTCCCTTACATTCCCGCACAACCCACACACCAGGAGAACACGTGAAGAAGAAATCCATCGCGCTCGTCGCAGCCGCTGTCATCGCGCTGAGCGGATGCGCCACCGACGGCGGCGACACCCCAAACGAGGAGGGCGGCGCGGCCACCATCACGCACGCCTTCGGAGAGACGGAGCTGCCGTCGAACCCCGAACGCGTTGTGACACTCGGCTGGGGCAGTGCGGATGCCGCGCTCGCCCTCGGCGTCGTACCCGTCGGAATGGAGGCCCAGACCTACGGGGCCAACGAGGACGGCGTGCTGCCGTGGATCGCCGAGGAGCTCGAGGAGCTCGGCGCCGAGACGCCGACCATGTTCCCCGCCACGACGGAGGAGCCCGCCTATGAGGAGATCGTCGAGCTCGAGCCCGACCTGATCCTCGCCGTCTACTCCGGCATCACGGAGGAGCAGTACGAGGTGCTCTCCGACATCGCGCCGACGGTCGCCTACCCCGACGAGGCGTGGACGACGCCGTGGCGCGAGGTCGCCACCATGGTGGGCGAGTCCCTCGGCATGGCGGAGGAAGCCGAGGCGATTGTGGCCGACGTCGAGGAGACCCTCGTGGAGCAGGCAGAGGCGCACCCCGAGCTCGAGGGCAAAACGGTCGCCGCCATCTGGGATGTCGCGGGAACCTTCTACGTCTACCGTGCGGCCGACCCGCGCGTCGAGTTCCTCTTCGGGCTCGGTCTGGAGAACGCCCCCGCCGTCGACGAACTGGCCAACGGCGAGTCGACCTTCTACTACACCCTGAGCTACGAGCAGCTCGACCTGCTCGAGAGCGACCTCATCGTGAACTACAGCGACACGGAGGAGGCGGCCGAGACATTCCTCGCCCAGCCCTACGCCCAGTCCATCCCCGCCGTGGCGAATGGCGGTGTCGCCAACGTGATCGGTTCCGACCTCATCGCCGCAGTGTCGCCGCCCACCGTGCTCTCCATGACGTGGGGGGTCGAGGAGTACGTCGGCATCCTCGCGGAGGCCGCCGCCGCGATCGACTGACGTTCAACCGGAACGTGGGCACTGGTGTGCGGTGCCGTTGAGATGAAAGACTCACCCGAGAGGTGATTTCTGAATGCTGAACGACGCCGCCCCGGTGCCCACGACCATGTCGGCCGAGCGCTTCGAGACTCTTGGGGCAGCGGTCCTGTCGAGCATCGAGACGGTCATCGATGGCAAGCGCGCCGCCGTCGAGCTCGCGTTCGCGACGCTCCTGGCCGAGGGGCACCTGCTCATCGAGGACGTGCCGGGTGTCGGCAAGACGATGCTGGCTCGCGCTCTCGCGCGCTCGGTCGACTGCTCGGTCAGCCGCATCCAGTTCACTCCTGACCTGCTGCCCTCCGATATCACGGGGGTGTCGGTGTACAACCAGGGCGAGCGCCGCTTCGAGTTCACTCCCGGCCCCATCTTCGCCAACATCGTGATCGGCGACGAGATCAACCGCGCAAGCCCCAAGACCCAGTCGGCGTTGCTCGAGAGCATGGAGGAGCGGCAGGTCACGGTCGACGGTGTGACACATCCTCTGCACGCCCCCTTCGCGGTCGTGGCGACGCAGAATCCCATCGAGATGGATGGCACCTACCCGCTGCCTGAGGCGCAGCGCGACCGCTTCATGGCGCGGATCTCGATGGGCTACCCCGACGAGGCCGCCGAGCAGGCGATGCTTCGCACGCGCGAGTCGTCGAGCCCGCTCGACCGGCTGACACCCGTCGTCACGATCGACGAGCTCCTGGAGATGATCGCCACCGTCCGCGCCGTGTACGTCGCGCCCGCCGTCGAACGCTACGCCGTCGCGATCGCCCACTCGACTCGCATGGACACGGAACTTCGGCTCGGGGCGAGCCCTCGCGCCACCCTGCAGCTCGTGCGGGCCGCCAAGTCCCGCGCCGCACTCGCGGGAAGGGACTTCGTGCTCCCCGACGACCTCGACGCGCTCGCCGTGCCCGTGCTGGCGCACCGAGTCATCCCCGCCGGTCAGGTCGTCGGGTCGACCGCGACGGGGGTCGCGGAGGCGATCGTGCAGCGCATCGTGGCGGCCACCCCCGTGCCGATCGCCGCGAAGGCTCACCGTTAGGGGCGACGACGTGGCTCGAGAGCGACGCCGCCGCGGCACAGCGCTGACCCTCAGGGGCCGCGTCGTGTTGGCGCTGGGTCTCGTGGGGCTCGTCGTCGCCTATACCTCCAGGATCGACGCAATCCTCTTTGTGGCGGTCATGCTCGTCGCGGTCGTCGCGGCGGCCGTGCTTGCCGCGCGGCACCGCCGCCCCGCACTCGCGGTGCACCGCTCCTTCGGATCCGAACGCGTCATGCCCGGGCATCCGCTGTCGGTCGACCTCACGATCGCCAATCGGTCATTGCGTGCCGTCGGTGCCGCCACCTGGACCGACGGATGGCGGTGGGTCTCGCCCGCAGGCATGCTCGCGCGCGGCGCCACCGGCTCAAGCGAGTCGTCGGAGCTGCCGCCCTTGCGCGGCCGATGGGGTGACGTGCAGACGGCGGTGTCCGTCTCGTGGGAGTTCGAGCCGCCCCTCCGCGGCGACATCGAGGTCGGCCCGGTGCGGGTGACCGTCGGTGACCCATTCGGCCTCGCGACCGCGACCGTGCAGGCGGGGGACACCACGCGCCTGCTGGTGCTGCCCGAGGTACAGGCACTCGACGACGCAACCTTCGGCCTCCGCCGCGCCGACGGGCAGGCGCACCGGGCCGACCATCGGGCGACAGGGGGAGAGCACGAGCTCACGACCCGCGCCTACCGAGTGGGCGACCCCCTGCGCCGAGTCCACTGGCGCGCCTCCGCCCACCACGGTGAACTCATGGTGAGGCAGGAGGAGCAGCGAAGCGCCGCCGAGGTGAGCGTTCTGCTCGAGACGCGGCGAGATCGTCACCCGGACGCGGAGCCGGGCGACCCGCTCGAGAGCGACTCCTTCGAGTGGGCGGTGTCGATGGCCGCCTCACTCGCCGTGCATCTCGACGCGATCGGCTACCGCGTGCACCTCATTGAGACGGGGGCTCCGCAGCTCGCCGCTCACGCGGGCGCCGACCTCGACGGCCTCGCTCGCGTCGCCCTCACCTCCCTCGAGCGCACGACAGGCGTCTCCCTGGTGCCGCCCGGCCGTCTCGGCAGCTCCCGTCTTGGCTCCATCTTCGCCGTGCTCGCCGAGCTGGATGACGCGACTGTCGGCGATCTGGTGGCGGGGCGAGCGCCCTACGACTCCGCCGTCGCGTTCGTGCCCGCCTGGAGCTCCGACGAGGACCTTGCACGACTCGCAGCGGCCGGGTGGACCTGCATTCCCGTCGGGGTCGTCGACGAGCCTCGCGACGCCTGGGCGTCCTCATTGAAGAGGGGTGCCGCATGAGGGACGCTCGTCCGCAACCCCCCGTGGCTCCGCCCTGGCGCAGCTCCGCGGCGCTCGCACTCGCAATCCCGCTCGCGTTCGCGAGCTATCGCGAGGTGCTGCAGCAGAACGACTGGTGGTTCGCGATCGCACTGACCTCGACCCTGGTGCTTGGCGCCGCGGCGGGAGCACGCGCGCTCGTGCCCGAGGTTAGACGCGGGCTCCGGGCATCCATTCCCACCCTCGCGGCGGCACTGACCGCCGTGGTCGTCGTCTCGCTAGGCTCGGCTCCGCAGACGACATTGTTCGGTCTGCCCACCCCGGCCACGCTCGAGGCGCTCGCCCAGGTGGCGGGGCAGGGTCTCGCCTCCCTTGCGGCCCAACCGGCGCCGGCCATCGCCGACCCCGGCGTCATCCTGCTCTTCACAGCGGGGGCAGGCTTCCTCGCTGTGCTCTGTGATCTCTGGGCGGCAACCCTGCGCACCCCGGCGCTGACCGGCTGCCTCCTCATCCCCGCCGCCCTCGCACCCGCCGCGATCGTCCCGATTGACGACTACTTCTGGATCGCGCTCGCGATCGTCGCCTGGCTCCTTGTGCTGGTCGCACAGCGGCCCTCGCGGGGACGACGCGCCTGGGATGTCGTCGGGGTCGTCGGTGGGGGAGTCGCCGCCGCCATCGTCGCCACCATGATCGCCCCCACGCCCTCGGCAAGCGGCGGGGGCTCCGCGACGACGGGGTCCATCCGATCGGGCGTCAACCCCGTCGTGACGCTGGGGGAGGACCTGCGCCGTGAGGAGACCATCACGGCGCTCCACTACACGACCGAGTCGGGGGCGGGACACTACCTGCGGCTGACCTCCGTCGATCGCTTCACCGAGGAAGGCTGGGAGGGCGATCCCGTTCCCGACCCGGACTCCCTACCCGAAGTGGCACCCGCCCCGCGCGGGCTCAGCGACGCCGTCCTGCGCGAGACGGAGGTGACCGCCGTCGAGGTGAGCTCCCTCGGCGGAGCCTGGGTGCCCCTTCCATACCCGGCGCTCGGCGTGGAGGGCCTTGAGCAGGACGCCGAGTGGGACCCGCAACTCACGGCCCTCCGCCTCGACCGGCGCAGCGTGCGAGGGACCGATTTTGTCGCGACGTCGCTCGTTCTCACCCCCACTCCCCAGCAGCTGCAGGCGGCCGGAACCATCGTGCCCGAGGACCTCGCACCCCTCGCGGCGGCCGACACGGCGTGGCCCTCCGTGATCGCGGAGACCGCGGCATCAGTCACGGCGGGCAGCGCGACAAGCTACGAGCGCGCACTCGCCCTGCAGGAATACCTGCGTTCCGGGCCATTCGAGTACTCCGAGATCGCGCCCGAGCGCGACGGCTACGACGACACGAGTGCGGGAGCCGTGGCGGCCTTCCTCGACGTGAAGAGCGGCTACTGCGTGCAGTTCGCCTCCGCGATGGCGCTCATGGCGCGGACGCTGGGGATCCCCTCCAGGATCGGGCTCGGCTTCCTGCCCGGAGAGGAGGTCGACACGGGGGGCGACGAGCAGCGCTGGCGCGTGACATCCGACGACCTGCACGCGTGGCCCGAGCTCTACTTCGAGGGTGTCGGCTGGATACCTTTCGAGCCGACGACGCAGCGGGGCGAGCCCGCCGACTATGCGGAATCCGGCGCGCTCGACGAGCTCGGCGCCGAGACGCCCCTCCTGCCCGACACCCCCACCCCACTGCCGAGCGCGAGCCCGAGCACCCAGGCGCCCGAGCGCGGTGACGTGGGCGCTGTCGACGTCCTGGGTGATGATGACGAGGCCGGCGTGCCTCTTCCCGTGTTCGTGCTTCTCGGCCTTCTCGCGCTGGCCCTCCTGCCCGCCCTCGTGCGAGAGGTCCTTCGCCGCCGCCGCCTCGGTCTGGTGCGCCGCGGCCGCGCGGGTTCCGAGCTCGCCTGGCGTGAACTCATGGAGACGGCGCGCGATCTCGAGATCCCCGTGTCGGCCACAGCAACACCGCGGTCCAACGCCGCCGCGATTGCGGCCGCCATGAACGCACCAGACCACGATCTTGACGCCGTACTCGGCGCGGTCGAGGGAGAGGCATACCGCCCGGCAGGCAGCGGTGCCGCGGATGTCACGAGCTCGGTTCGCGCGGTGCTGCGCCGTCTCCACGGCGCCTCTCCGGCCCGCAGCCGGCTCGCGGCGATGCTCTGGCCGCGCACCCTCCTCGAGCGGCTCGTGAACGCGATCTCGTGAGCCTGCGGCCGGGCGAAACCGGCGCGCGCCGCCGGGCCGATAGCGTGGCGGCATGAGTTCCGACCTGAACGCGCGCGTCGTCGACCTCGACCGCGCCCACGTCTTCCACTCCTGGAGTGCGCAGGGGGCCCTCTCCCCGCTCCCCATCGCGGGAGGGCAGGGCAGCACCGTGTGGGACTACGAGGGCACCCGCTACCTCGACTTCTCCAGTCAGCTCGTCAACACCAATATCGGCCACCAGCATCCGGCCGTCATCGAGGCCATCGCGCGGCAGGCCGAGACACTCGCGACGCTTGCGCCGCAGCACGCGACGCTCTCGCGGGGTGAGGCGGCACGTCGCATCCTCGATGTCGCGGGTCGCGCGTTCAGCAAGGTGTTCTTCACGAACGCGGGGGCGGATGCGGTGGAGAACGCGATCCGGCTCGCCCGCCTCTCGACAGGGCGCGACAAGATTCTCTCGAGCTACCGCTCGTATCACGGCAACACGGGGGCGGCGATCGCCGCAACGGGGGACTGGCGGCGGATCCCCAACGAGTACGCGCACGGCCATGTCCACTTCTTCGGGCCCTTCCTCTATCGCAGCGACTTCTGGGCGTCGAGCCCCGAGGAGGAGTCGGAGCGGGCGCTGCGGCACCTCGAACGTGTCATCGAGAGCGAGGGGCCTGGCACGATCGCGGCAGTGCTCGTCGAGACGGTTCCTGGCGGCGCCGGCGTGCTCGTGCCGCCGCCCGGCTACCTCAGGGGAGTTCGTGCCCTGACCGAGAAGCATGGCATCGCGCTCATCCTCGACGAGGTCATGTGCGGTTTCGGGCGCACAGGCGAATGGCTGGCGTTCCGCGGCGACTTCGGCGACGGGCGCGACTCCGTCACGCCGGATCTCGTCACCTTCGCCAAGGGTTCCAACTCTGGTTACGTGCCCGCGGGCGGGGTCATCATGACCGAGGCCATCGCCTCCGTATTCACCGAGCGAGTGTTCCCCGGCGGCCTCACATATTCGGGGCATCCGCTCGCGATGGCATCGATCGTCGCCACGATCGACGCGATGCGCTCGGAGAAGATCGTGGACCACGCCCGCGAGATCGGGCAGGAGCACCTGGGGCCCGGGCTTCAGGCCCTCGCGGATGCCCACCCCATGATCGGGGAGGTGCGGGGTCGCGGCGTCTTCTGGGCGCTCGAGCTCGTGCGAGATCGCGGCACACGGGAACCCGTCGGCGCGAGCGTCATGGCCGACCTCAAGAAGCGGCTTAGCGACCTGCGCCTACTGAGCATCACGGTCGAGAACCGCATCCATGTCGTTCCACCGTGTGTCGTGACCCCCGCCGAAGTCGCCCGCGCCCTCGCGATCTATGACGAGGCGCTGACGGCCGTCGGGCAGGGCTGAGGCCCCGCCCAGCCCGCGCGGCTACACTCTTCGGGTGGCTCAACACAACCGTTCCCCCTTCATGATCAACGTGGTCGACCTTGCGCGCCGACCGGGCGAGATGCGCGAACTCGAGATCGACGTCACCGTCCAAGAGCGCATGGGCAACGCCGTCATCGGCATCGCCCCCGACACTGAGATGCAGCTCGACGTGCGCCTCGAGTCGCTCCACGACGGCATTCTCGTCACGGCAGACGTCGACGCCGTGGCATCCGGGGAATGCGTGCGATGCCTCACGGAGGTGACGCAACCGGTCGAAGTCGAAATCCAGGAGGTTTTCGCCTACGATAAGGACGAAGCTTTTGAGTATCAGGTTCAAGATGATCACGTGGATCTTGAACCGGTGATCAGGGATGCGGTGGTGTTGTCACTGCCGTTCCAGCCGGTATGTCGAGAGGATTGCCTCGGCCTGTGCCCCCAGTGCGGGGTGCGGCTACTCGACAACCCGGGTCACGAGCATGAAGAACCCATCGATCCTCGCTGGGCGAAGCTTGCCGGGCTCGAAGGCCTGACCGAGGCTCCCACCGATGACGCCCTCGGCGACCGTTCGAATGACGGTGCCGATAGAGAGAAGAGATAGCCATGGCAGTACCCAAGCGGAAGATGTCCCGTGCGAGCACGCGTGCCCGTCGCGCGCAGTGGAAGGCCACCGCGCCCGCACTCGTGAAGACGATCGAGGGCGGCAAGGTCGTCTACAGCCTGCCGCACCGCGCCAAGGTCGTCGAGGACTCCGCCGGCACCGCACTCTACATGGAGTACAAGGGCCGCAAGGTCGCCGACGTCTGATCGACGGGGTCCAGCATCCATGGACTCCGCTGATTCGCGGCGGGGGGCCGCGGCAGCGGGTCCCCGTGATGCCGCCGACCTCGCGCTCTCTCTCGCGGTAGAGCTCGATCCCGAGCTACTCGAGCTTGCACTCACGCATCGCTCCTACGCCTACGAGCATGGTGGCATCGCCCACAATGAGCGTCTTGAGTTCCTCGGCGACTCGATCCTCGGGCAGGCCGTCACGGTCATGCTCTACACCTCTCACCCGGAGCGGGACGAGGGCGAGCTCGCGAAGCGCCGGTCGAGCCTCGTCAGCAGCGCGGCGCTTGCAGAGATCGCGCGTGGGCTCGAGCTGGGTGACTACCTGCGTCTCGGTAGGGGCGAGGAGCTCACGGGAGGCCGAGACAAGTCGTCGATCCTCGCCGACACGGTCGAGGCTCTCATCGGTGCCGCCTACTTGAGCGCGGGGCACGATGAGGCCACTGCGCTCGTGCTGAGGCTCATCGAGCCCCTCCTCGCGGATCCGGACCGCTTCGGCGCTGCAATGGACCCGAAGACGAGCCTGCAGGAACTCGCCGCCCGCCTGGGCCGCGGGGCGCCCGCCTACCGCATTGCGGACAGCGGGCCGGACCACCTGAAGCGGTTCCATGCCACCGTCGTGCTGGACGGCGAGGATGTCGCCTCCGGCGAGGGCAGCAGCAAGAAGCATGCCGAGATGGCGGCCGCGCTGCAGGCATGGACTCTGCTGCAGCAGAGCGCTGGCTGAGCATCCGTCGTGCCTGAGCTACCCGAGGTCGAGGTCGTGCGCGCGGGCCTCGCGCCGGCGGCCACTGATGCACGCATCGAAAGTGTCACAGTGTTCGACGAGCGCTCTCTGCGCCGCCATGAGGGCCCGGCCGAGGATTTCGTGGAGCGGCTCGAGGACCGCGTGATGCTGACCCCTGAGCGTCGCGGCAAGTTTCTCTGGATCCCACTCGCGCCCGCCGCCTCGCCTGCCGCCGCGCCCGCGCCCGAGTCGCGCGAAATGGTCGTGCCGGCGGCCGGTACGCGACCATTCGACGCGAGCGAAGGCGACTCCGAGGTGCTGATGGTGCATCTCGGCATGAGCGGCCAGGTGCTGCTGCGTGACCGGGCGACGGATGACCGGCTCACGCGCATCCGTCTCGATGTGTCACACCCCACCCACGGGCCCCTGCGGCTCAACTTCGTCGATCAGCGCATCTTCGGGTCGATGGCGGTCGACCGCCTCGTCGCGCCCGCCGACGGGCTCGGGGGGCACGTGCCGAGCCAGGTTTCACACATCGCCCGCGACCCGCTCGACGAGCACTTCGACGAGCGGCGCTTCCTCACCCGTCTCGCGGCGCGCCGCACCGGCATCAAGAGGGCCCTGCTCGACCAGACGCTCATCAGCGGCATCGGCAACATCTACGCCGACGAGGCACTCTGGGCCGCGCGCATCCACTACGACGAGCCGACGGATGCTCTCAGTCGCCCGCGCGCGAAGCGGCTGCTGCAGGAGGTGCGGCATGTGCTCACGAAGGCTCTCGCGGAGGGCGGGACGAGCTTCGACACGCAGTACCTCAACGTCAATGGCGAGTCAGGCTTCTTCGCCCACTCGCTCAACGCCTACGGGCAGCAGGGCAAACCGTGTCCGCGCTGCTCGCGGCAGATCGTGCGCGAGCAGTTCATGAACCGGGGCTCCCACTTCTGCGCGCACTGCCAGCGGCGTCGGGCCGCCGGGTAGCACTTCGTCACGCTGAAGCCCGCCGCGCGGCATTCGGCGACATCGGGTCGGCGTGCGGGATGCGCCCGTCCCCATCTCGAGTTGCCCACTTTTGTGGTTCCTGTGCGGCGGAGTGCCGCAAAAGTGGGCAACTCGGTGGGAAACGACAACGGGCCGCCCATCAGGGCGGCCCGTTGGCAGGCGGTGCTTACGCGTAGAAGCGGTGGATCGCCTGCGCGGCAGCGGCAGGCTTCTCAGCGCCCTCGATCTCGACTGTCATGTCGACCGTGATCTGCAGACCGCCCTTGACCTCCTCGACCGAGGCGATCGTCGCCGCCAGGCGAATTCGCGAGCCCACCTTGACGGGGGAGAGGAAGCGCACCTTGTTGAGGCCGTAGTTGACCTTGGTCGTGGCATCCGTCACGTCGAGGAGTTCGCCCCACAGCGGGATCGTCAGCGAGAGCGTGAGGAAGCCGTGGGCGATGGGTGCTCCGAATGGGCCCTCCTTGGCGCGCTCGGGGTCGACGTGGATCCACTGCTGGTCGTCCGTCGCGTCGGCGAAGGTGTTGACGCGCTCCTGGGTGATCTCGATCCACGAGCTGGTGCCGAGGTCCTTGCCGACGAGGTCGTTCAGCTCGGCGAGAGTGGTGGTGGTGGCCATTGTGTATCTCCTGAGGTTGTTGTGGTGGCAGAGCCGGTTGCGTTCAGAGCCCGAGCAGCCGGATGGCGTTCTCGCGCATGATCTTGGGGCGCACAGCATCCTTCACCTCGAGCTCGGCGAAGTCTGCGACCCAGCGATCCGGATGGATCATGGGGTAGTCGGATGCGAAGAGCACGCGGTCCTGCAGGCGCGAATTGAACTGCTTCACGAGTTGCGGCGGGAAGTACTTGGGCGACCAGCCGGAGAGATCGATCCACACGTTGGACTTGTGGGTCGCGACCGAGATCGCCTCGTCCTGCCAGGGGACCGACGGATGCGCCATCACGATCTGCATCTTCGGGAACGCCGCGGCGACCCCATCCAGCAGCATCGGGTTGGAAAGCCCGAGGCGAAAGCCGTGGCCCCCCGGGGTGCCCGCGCCGATGCCGGTCTGGCCCGTGTGGAAGATCGCGGGAACACCCAGCTCGGCGACGGCATCGAAGAGGTCCCAGTTGCTCCGGTCGCTCGGATCGAAGTCCTGCACTGTGGGGTGGAACTTGAAGCCCCGCGCCCCGCGCTCCGTCACGAGCCGGTGCGCCTCAGCGACGCCCTCCTCGCCACGGGCGGGATCAATGCTCACGAAGGGGATGAGCACGTCAGGGTGCCGGATGGCTCCGTCGATGATGGCGTCGTTGCTGATGCCCTTGTGGTCGAGCTTGCGCTGCGAATCGACCGTGAAGATGACGGCAGCCATCGATCGCTCGCGGTACATCGCCGACGTCTCGTCTGCACCGGGGAACTCCCCGCCGTTGGCGAAGTACTTCGCCGCGGCGACCCGCAGGTCATCGGGGAGAGAATGGCAGCCGTGCTCCGACTCGATGTGGACGTGAGTGTCGACGGCGACGAGTGAGTCGGCGTCGATCGCGCTCTCGTAGCGGGTGGTCATGGCTGCTCCGCTCAGTTGGCGGGCGGCTCGGGGAGCTTCTCGCCGACCTGCTGCTGCGACGGCGCGAACTTCTCGCCCCACGCCGCGGCGATGTCCTCGGCGCTCCAGCCGCCCTCCTTGATCTCCTTGACGATCATCGAGGGGTGCGAGTAGAGGGCGAGACGGTCGCCACCGACGCTGATGGCCTGGCCCGTGACATCCGCCGCTTCCTTAGAGGCGAGGAAGGCGATGACGCCCGCGACATCCTCGGGGGTGCCGAAGCCCAGCTCCTGGCGTGCGAAGGGCGGCATCTCCTCGCCATTGGCCATGGCGTCGACGAACTGCTTGAAGAAGGGGACGGTCTCGGTCATGGCGGTCGCGGCGACCGGTACGACGGTGTTGACGGTGATGCCAGCGCGGGCGAGCTCAAGAGCCCACGTGCGGGTCATGCCGACGATGCCAGCCTTGGCGGCGGCGTAGTTGGTCTGGCCGAAGTTGCCGACCTGGCCGGTGGGAGAGCCGATCGTGATGATGCGACCGCCCTCGCCCTGCTCGCGCATCTTCGTCGCGGCGGCGCGCACGCAGGTGAAGGTACCGCGCAGGTGCACGTTGATGACGAGGTCGAAGTCCTCATCGCTCATCTTCCAGAGCACCGTGTCGCGGAGAACCCCGGCGTTGGTGACGAGGATGTCGAGGCGGCCCCAGGTGTCCACAGCCTTCGCGACGAGGGCGTCAGCCGTCTCGGTCGGGCCCACGGCGCCGACGAGGGCGGCTGCTTCGCCTCCCGCTGAGGTGATGCTGTCGACGGCGGCCTGTGCTGTGTCGGCGTCGATATCGTTGATGACGACCTTTGCGCCGCGACGGGCGAGTTCTTGGGCGTACGCGAGCCCGAGTCCTCGGCCACTGCCGGTCACGATGGCCACGTTTCCTTGAAGATCCATTGATCCCTCTCCTCGTCGAGTGTGCGTGTGCACTCTAAATGATCTTGCGAATCGTTGACAAATTCAATTACTATTCCAATCAACCTTTACGGAAGGCCCACCCAATGACGGATGCGAAGCTTGCGGCCACTCGCGTCGACGACGATGTGCGCGTCGACGGTTCCGATCTGCTCGGCGACATCGAATTCCTCGTCGCCCGCGTTCGCGCCATCGGCTCGCAGCACGCGAGGGAGGCTCTGCGCCCCCTGGGCCTTCCCGTGCGGGGGTTCGCCGTGCTCTCACTCGCTTGCGGGGCTGTCAGCCCGACCCAGCGCGACATCGCCGAGTTCCTCCAGCTCGACCCGAGTCAGGTCGTCGCCGTGATCGACATGCTGGAGTCCGCCGGGTATGTTCGGCGCGCCCAGAGCCCCCGGGATCGCAGGGTCAACATCGTCGAGGCGACAGACCTCGGCATCGAGACCTACACGAAGGCCAGGGACGCCGTGACAGCGGCCCGCGAGGAATCCCTCCACAAACTTTCGCCCGAAGAGCGAGAGACGCTCACCCGACTGCTCCTGAAGGTGGCGTTCTGACCCGAACCGGAGCGCATCCCGCACCCAAGAGAAAGAGGAAACAATGAAGTTCTCCCTCACGCGAGCCGGCAGCGTCGCTGCCGTCGCAACCGTGACCGCACTCGTCGCCGCAGGCTGCGCCGGCGCCGACTCCGAGCCCGATCTGGAGAGCGCTGAAGAGTTGACAGAGATGACGACCATCTCTGTAGCGGCACTCCCGATCGCGCCCACCGCCGCCCTGCTGCTGGGCATCGAGGAGGGCATCTTCGAGAAATACAACCTCGAGGTTGACCTCTCGACGGGTCAGGGTGGCGCGGCCATCCTTCCCGCTGTCGCCCAGGGGCAGGTCAACTTCGCGATCGGCCAGCCGCTGCCCATCATCCTCGCCGCCAGCAAGGGCATCGATGTGCAGATCGTCGGCAACTATGCCGCGTCTTACGCTGAAGGCGACGACATCAACGGTGTCGCGGCACTCGACGAGTCGATCCAGTCGCCCGCCGACCTCGAGGGCAAGCGCGTCGCGGTCAACACGCTCAAGGCGGCCGGTGACCTCACGATCATGGAGGCGATCGAGCAGGACGGCGGCGACCCGAGCAACGTCGAGTGGATCGAGGTGCCGTTCCCGGAGATGCAGGCACAGCTCGTCGCCGGTGAGCTTGACGCCGCCTGGCTGCCGGAGCCGTTCCTGAGCAGGACGATCGCCGAGGGCGGGCACCTCGTGACCTACAACTACCAGGACACCATCCCCGGTCTGACGACGCTCGTCGGCTTCACGAGCGGCGCCTACGCCAGCGAGAACCCCGCCGTCGTCAAGGCCTTCCAGGACGCCCTGGCGGAGACGCGCGAGCTTGCCAATGGCGATGTGGATGCGGCGCGCTCGATGCTGCCCGACTTCCTGGGCATGCCCGAGGAGGCGGCGGCGAACCTCGCGATGGAGGACTTCGGCCCCGAGCTCAACGTCGACTCCCTCCAGGCTCTGCAGGAGCTCATGGTGAAGTACGAGTTCATGGAGGAGGAGATCGACCTCGACGAGTTGATCCTCGAGTAGTTCCTCACTACTGCACGTGCGGCCCCGGCGTGAGAGCGCCGGGGCCGTCGTGCGTCAGACGTCCCGTCGCCACGAGCTCTCGTAGCCGAAGGCGACGAAGCCGACCGCTTCGTTGACGCCAAGCATGTGCCGGTTCTCTTCCGCATTCCACGTGTAGATCGCCGGATGCCCGGGGGCACGGGTGTCGAGGGCGTGCAGGTTGGCGCGCTTCAGCAGCATCCCGAGGCGGTGTCCGCGGTGCTCCGCGATCACGACCGTGTCCATCTGGAAGACCGGTCGATCCTGCTCGGGCGGCACGGAGAGGTCGGTGAAACCGACGAGACGGCCGGACGCCCCGTGCCGCACGACGGCCGTCAGCCACAGCCTGCCGTCCTCGCCCCGGCGCGCGTCGTTGTCGCGCACCCGCTCCTCGTCCCAGACCTCCGGGGTCCAGTCGACCTCGCCGAGGGGCGGGTCGGTGCTCATCCGGGCGTGCAGCACCGCCATGTCGGCGAGATGCTCCTCGGGCGTCGCGCCCTCCCACGTGAGGACCTCATATCCCTCGGGCGCCACGGGCTCGCCGACGCCGGAGGGCAGCGGGAGTCGGCTCATCCGCTCTACCTGGGCCAAGCGGAAGCCCCGGGAGGTGAGGAACCGGACGGGCTCATCGTCGGCGAGCACGGAGCCGAAGCCCGTCGGTGAGGTGATGTGCTCGCCCTCGCCCCCCGGCAGGTGGTAGGCGCTGCTCTGCAGGATGCTGCGGCCCTCATCGTGGGCGATGGCCGAGAGCCGCTCGTAGAGGGCGCCGCCGACGCCGCGCCTGCGGAAGGCGGGGAGCACCTCGATCTGGAACCACGCGGAGTCGGCGTCGTCCCGGCCCTGCACCTCGTAGAGCCCGCGGGCGACGACGCGCCCGTCGATCCGCGCGACGAAGCAGCGCCAGATGTCGTAGGGGTTCTTGGCGATGGCGAGGAGTTCGGCCGGCTCGACCCCGAGGTCGTAGTTGCCGATGATCGCCGCCTCGATCTCGTTGCGCACCCGCACCATCTCGCTGAAGGCATCCGCATCCGGACTGCCGTCGATCGCGTCGGGCAGCCTCAGTTCTGTGATCTCGATGCTCATGTCTCGGGCTCCTTCGCGCCGTCGGCGTTGAGTGGGGGCGCTAAAGCATAGGGTGCGCCTGTCGCGTCGCGCCAGACTTCTCCCGCTGCTTTCGGTACCGTTGTGCGAGAGTTTCCGCGCGGCCGATGCGCGGGCATCCGGGGCGTGAACAGGGAGGGCCATCGCGTGTACCTGAAGAGCCTCACGATCAAGGGCTTCAAGTCGTTCGCGCAGCCGACCACCTTCGCCTTCGAACCGGGCGTGACGTGTGTCGTCGGCCCCAACGGTTCCGGCAAGTCGAACGTCGTCGATGCTCTCGCCTGGGTCATGGGCGAGCAGGGGGCGAAGACGCTGCGCGGCGGCAAGATGGAAGATGTCATCTTCGCCGGTACCGCCACGCGTGGACCGCTCGGCCGCGCCGAGGTGACCCTCACGATCGACAACTCCGACGGGGCGCTGCCGATCGAGTACTCCGAGGTCACGATCCGCCGCACCCTGTTTCGCAACGGCGGCAGTGAATACGCGATCAACGGCGAGAACTGTCGCCTGCTCGACGTGCAGGAGCTGCTGAGCGATTCCGGTCTCGGACGAGAGATGCACGTGATCGTCGGCCAGGGCCAGCTCGACGCCGTGCTGCACGCAAGCCCCGAGGATCGCCGCGGCTTCATCGAGGAGGCGGCGGGCATCCTCAAGCATCGTCGTCGCAAGGAGAAGACGCTCCGCAAGCTCGACGCGATGCAGGCCAACCTGACGCGCCTGAGCGACCTCGCGGGGGAGATCCGTCGCCAGTTGAAGCCGCTCGGTCGGCAGGCGGAGATCGCGCGTGAAGCCCAGTCGATCGCCGCGATCGTGCGTGATGCGCGTGCGCGGTTGCTCGCCGACGAGGTCGTCGAACTGCGGGCCTCGCTCACGGCACACAGCCGGAGCGAGTCGGAGCGCAAAACGGAACGGATCGTGCTGCAGGAGCAGCTCGACCAGGCGAAACTGCGCGAGGCTCGCATCGAGCAGGAGCAGGTCGGTGACTCGGTCGACCAGGCCCGCCGCGTCGCCTTCGGCCTCGAGTCCGTGCAGGAGCGCCTGCGCAGCCTCTACAGCCTCGCCAACCAGAAGATCGCGCTGCTGAGCAGCCAGGGCGAGACGGCGGATGTCACGCCCGCCGTGACCCCGCAGATGGTGGCGGATGCCCGTGCCGAGGCGCTGCGCATCGAGGAGACGATCGCCGAGGCCGAGGATGCCTGGCGGGAGGCTCAGGGTCGCACGGGGGAGGCCCGCGCCGCCCTCGATGCACTCGACGAGGAAATCGCTCTGCAAAGCTCCCTCGTCTCGAAGCACGACCTCGAGATCTCGAAGCTCACGGGGCAGGCCGACACGGCCGCCTCGCGGCTCGCGGCTGTGCGGGGCGAAGTGCTGCGACAGCAGAACGCCCTGGATGCCGCGCGCTCGCGCCGCGACCAGGCCCGCGACGCCCTCGAGCAGGTCGAGGCGGAGGCCACCCTTGACGACACGAGCGAGACCGACCTCGACGCCGCCTACCAGACGGCACAGGCAGAGGTCACCGCAGCGGAGACGGAGATCGACCGGCTGCGCGAGCAACTCCACGCGCTCGAGCGTGAGCGTGATGCGCTCGCCGCCCGCCAGAGCGCTCTCTCGAGCGCGCTTGACCAGAAGGACGGCTCGAGCGCCCTCGTGAAGGCCTCCCGCCCGGGCATCCGGGGTCTCGTGGCCGAGCACGTGCAGGTGCAGCCCGGCTACGAGGCGGCGATCGCGGCGGCACTCGGCTCGCTCGCCGATGCTGTGCTCGCCGACGACCGCGGCGCCGCCGTCGACGCGCTGGGCTACGTCCAGAACGACGAGCTGGGACGTGTCGAGCTCGTGCTCGCCGAGCCTCGTGGGTTGAGTAGCGACGAAGGCGCGGATCGAAGCCCCCTTCCCGAGGGAGCGGTAGCTGCGACATCAGTGGTCTCTGCGCCCGCCGGCGTGCTCGGCATTCTTGCCCACGTCGTTATCGCGGAAGACCTCGCCGCCGCGCGCGAGGCGTGGGCCGAGCTCGAATCGCGGGACGTCACCGTCATCACCAAGGCCGGCGACGTGCTCAGCCGTTACGTGCTGCGCGGCGGCTCGGGGGCGAAGCGCTCCCGCCTCGAACTTGTCGCCGACCGGGATGCCGCGACGGAGCGCCTCGGCGAGGTGAAATCCCTGATCGAGCGGGCGCAGTTCGAGCTCGCCGAGCAGCGCGGCGTCGTCCAGGTCGCCAAGGAGCAGTCGACCCGAGCGCTCGCCGCCCTCCGCGAGTTCGATTCCCAGCTTGCAGCCCAGTCAGAGAAGCTCAACCGGGCACGCGTGCAGGTCGAGGCAGCCGAGGCGGAGGCGCAGCGCGTCGAGAAGGGCCTCGCGCTCGCTCAGGAGTCGGTCTCCGATGCCGAGGCGGCCGCCGAGCGAGCCAAGTCCGAGTTGGAGTCGGCGAAATCCCGCCCGCGACCCATCCTCGATGTCAGCGCCCGCGACGAACTCGCGGAGGAGCTCGACGCGACGCGCGAGCGCGAGGTCGAGGCGCGGCTGCAGGTCGAGACGGCGCGTGAACGCGTGCGCGCGCAGGAGCTGCGGGCGCGGCAGCTCGAGGAGCAGCTGGAGGCGGAGCGGGCAGCCGCGGAACTCGCGGCCCGAAGGGCCGTCATCCGTCGCCGCCAGATGGAGGCGGCCCAGCGCGTGCTCGACGCCCTGCCCGCCGTGCTCGACTCCGTCGACCGCTCCGTTTCGGAAGCACGGGTGCGGCTCGCCGCCGCCGAGGCAGAGAGGGCCCAGCAGAACGAGGAGCTCGCCGAGCTGCGCCGAACCGAGGCGTCTCTCCGGGAGCGCCTGCACGCCGTGAGCGAGACGGTGCACGGGCTCGAGATGCAGATCTACGAGAAGAAGCTGCACCTCTCGACGCTGCTCGAGCGCGCCGGCCAGGAACTCGGCCTCGTCGAGGACGTGCTGATCGCCGAGTACGGGCCGAACGTGCCGGTGCCGCCCGATGGTGCCATGCCTGCCCCGTCGGAAACTCAGGACGGAGACGCTGCGCGCGCGTCGGAGACTCAGGACGGAGACGCTGCGCCCGCGTCGGAAACTCAGGACGCCGAGTCGGCGCCCGCGTCGGAAACTCAGGAAACCGGTGCCGAAGCCGACCCGAAACCCACTGATTCCGAGTCTGCGGCTGCCGCGGTTCCTGAATTTCCAGAAGAGGGCCCCGAGGGCGTGCCGTTCGTGCGCGCCGAGCAGGAGGCCCGGCTCGCACGCGCGGAGCGCAAGCTCAGCCAGCTCGGCCGTGTCAATCCGCTCGCGCTCGAGGAGTTCTCGGCGCTCGAGCAACGCCACCGCTTCCTCACGGAGCAGCTCACCGACCTCACGAACACCCGCAAGGATTTGTTGACGATCATCGACGAGCTCGACGAGAAGATGCGCGGCATCTTCCAGGCGGCGTTCGAGGACACCCGTACGGCCTTCAACGAGGTGTTCCCCGTGCTGTTCCCGGGCGGTGCGGGCAGCATCCGTCTCACTGACCCCGACAATCTGCTTACGACGGGCATCGAGGTCTCGGTCAAGCCTGCGGGCAAGAAGATCGAGCGGCTCTCCCTGTTGAGCGGCGGGGAGCGCTCGCTCGCGGCGGTCGCACTGCTGATCGCGATCTTCAAGGCGCGCCCGAGCCCCTTCTACATCATGGATGAGGTCGAGGCGGCCCTCGACGACTCCAACCTGGGTCGGCTCCTGCAGATCTTCGAGGATCTGCGCGAGACCTCCCAGCTCATCGTCATCACGCATCAGAAGCGCACGATGGAGATCGCGGATGCCCTCTACGGCGTCTCCATGCGGCAGGACGGTGTGAGCGCAGTCGTCGGGCAGCGCGTCGTGGCGCCGGAGGAGCGCGCGAGCTGACCCACAGCGGGCTGGCAGTAGCCCCGCGGCTGGGAGTCCACCGCGTGCTCGCATTGCTGGTTGCACGTTCACTGGGGTGGTGAATCACAAAAAGCAGATCGAGACGACCGCCCGCGAGCGATTCGGTTGGGAGCACGTGCAGGCGGGGCAGTTGCGGGCTGTCGAGGCACTCGTGGAGGGCCGCGACACCCTCGCGGTCATGGCGACGGGCTACGGCAAGTCGGCGATCTACCAGCTCGCGACGGCCGTGCGGGGCGGGCTCACGCTCGTCGTCTCGCCGCTCATCGCGCTGCAGGCAGACCAGCTCGACGGCCTGCGTGAGGCTCCCGATGCACCCCCAGCGGCCGCTTTGAATTCTCGCGTCGGCGCACGCCGGGCCGCAGAGGCGTGGTCTCTCGTCGAGGGCGAGGGCCCGCGCATCCTTCTGCTCGCCCCCGAGCAGTTGGCGTCAGATGAAGTCCTTGAGCGTCTCGGCCGGGCAGTCGTCGATCTTCTCGTCGTGGATGAGGCGCACTGCATCTCTTCGTGGGGGCACGACTTCCGCCCCGACTATCTGCGCTTGGGGGCCGCCGCCGAGCGTCTGGGCCGCCCTCCTGTCGCCGCACTCACGGCGACGGCTCCTGGCCCCGTGCAGAGGGAGATCTCGGCTCGCCTGGGAATGCGCGACCCTCTCGTGCTGGTCCGCGGTTTCGACCGCCCAAATCTTCACCTGGCGGTTGAGCGGCATGCGGATGACGCGAGCAAACGCCGCGCTGTCGTCGACGATGTCGCGGGGCGGAGCGGAACGGGGCTGCTCTATGTCGCGACGCGTCGCGAGACGGAGGACTATGCGAGCGCGTTGTCGGAGCGCGGGGTGAGAGCATCCGCCTATCACGGGGGCATGGGGGCACCGGCGCGGCGAGAGGTCCATGCGGCCTTTCATGACGGCGACGCCGAGGTCGTGGTCGCGACCTCGGCCTTCGGCATGGGAATCGACAAGCCGGATGTGCGCTTCGTCGTGCACTCTGCCCCGCCGGAGTCTCTCGACGCCTACTACCAGGAGGCGGGGCGTGCGGGCCGCGATGAGGAGCCGGCGGAGGTGCGACTGCACTACCGTGCCGAGGATCTAGGGCTGAGGCGCTTCTTCGCGGCGGGGTCTCCCGGGGGCGGGCGTTGTGGAGGGCGCCTACCGCGCTGTGGTCGAGGCTCCCGGGGCTGCGCGGCCGAAGAGCATCGCCGCGGAACTCGAGGTGTCTCCGCGCACCGTCACCTCAGCACTCAACCTGCTCTCCGATGCCGGTCTCGTGCGCTGGGATCGCAGGGGCGCGGTCGTGATCGAGCAGGTCGACCCGGCCACTGCTGCGGAACGGGCCCGTGCTGCGGCGGAGGAGCGCGAGCGCATCGAGGAGTCACGCATCGAGATGATGCGCGGCTACGCCGAGACGAGCCGCTGCCGCCGTGCGTTTCTACTGGGCTATTTCGGGGAGGAGACGGGCGAGAGGTGCGGCAATTGCGACACCTGTGAGAGCGGGCACGCGGATGCCGCGGACGCGGGTTCCGACGCGAGCGGCGCGTTTCTCCCCAACACCCCCGTCTCGCACGAGGAGTTCGGCGCCGGCACGGTCATGGATGTTGACGGGGATCGCATCACGGTTTTCTTTGAGCATGAGGGTTACAAGGTGCTGTCGCGGGAGGCCGTCGAGGAGCGGGGTCTGCTCGAGCCGCGGTGAGACGCCAAGTATTCGGCAGCTTATTGAGGCGCGACGGCGGGAAAACGTCGGTGGGTCTCCTTAGGATTGGCGAGTGACCGAAAGTCCCACCGCCCTCGCGGGGCAGAGCGCCGATGTGCAGCACCTGCAGAGCAGGATCGTGTGGGTGCTCGTGGCCGCTCAGGTCGTGGGCGGGCTCGGGATCGGCGCGACGGTCTCGGTGGGGGCGCTCCTCGCCGCCGAAGTCTCGGGTGCCGACGCCTGGTCGGGTATGGCGTCGACGATGTCGACGTTGGGCGCGGCCGTGCTCGCACTTCCCCTGGCGCGGTATGCGCGGGCGAGGGGCCGCCGCGTGGCGCTCGCCACAGGGTCGGCTCTTGCCGCGGCATCCGCTGTTTTGCTCATCGTCGCGGCGGCTCTGCCGTCGTTCCCGCTGCTGCTCCTTGCCTTCGCGCTCGCGGGGGCGGGCACGGCCACTAACCTGCAGGCACGCTTTGCCGCAAGCGACCTCGCCTCCCCGCGGCATCGCGGACGCGACCTCTCGCTCGTCGTCTGGTCGACGACAATCGGCTCGGTGCTCGGGCCGAACCTGATAGAGCCGGGCGAGGCGGTCGGGCGGATGCTCGGACTCCCCGCCCTCACGGGCCCCTTCCTCTTCGCGCTCGCCGCCCAGATAGTGACGGTGCTCGTGTACGCCGTGCTGCTGAGGCCCGACCCGCTGCTGACGGCGCGTGCCGCGCTTGGCGCGACGACGGGGGAGCGGCCACGCCTCGGTTTCGCGACCCTGCGGGCGACCCCGCTCGCACGCTTTGCGGTCGGCGCTGTCGCGCTCAGTCACGCGACCATGGTGGCGATCATGGCGATGACCCCCGTGCACCTGCACGGGCACGGTGCATCCCTAGCGGTCGTGGGGCTCACGATCAGTCTCCATATCGCGGGAATGTTCTCCCTGTCACCCGTCTTCGGCTGGCTCTCCGACCGGGTAGGCCGCTTGCCCGTGCTGCTGGGCGGGCAGGGTCTTCTGCTCGCCTCTCTCGTCCTCGCCTGGCTCGCGAGCGAGTCGCATGCGGCCGTGACGGTGAGCCTTGTGCTGTTGGGCTTCGGGTGGTCGGCGTCGACGATTGCGGGCTCGGCGCTCCTGGTTGATTCGGTCCCGGTGACCGATCGCCCGGGCGTACAGGGCGTCTCGGACCTGCTCATGAACATCGCGGGCGCCGCCGGCGGCGCGCTGTCGGGCCCCGTGCTGACGATGCTCGGCTACTCAGGTCTCGGGGCCACGACGATGGTGCTGGTCGGCGTCGTCGTGCTGTGGGCGGTGCTGCGCGCGCCCCTTCACCGAAGGCGATAGCGGGTCGAGGGGCGCCCCGCCGTTGACGGCCGGGCTCAGGCCTCGACGACGAGTTCGACGCCGTTGACGCTCAGTACGCGCCACGCCTCGTCGCGGTAGTCGAGCGTCGAGATGGAGCCGTTCATGATCTGGTCGAGGGGTCGCCCCGCCAGCTTCGCGAGGGTGTAGCGGATGATCGTGCCGTGGCACACGACCACGACGTTGCGGCCCGCGTACTCCTCGGAGATCTGCTGCAGGGCGGCGGTGCCCCGGCCGACGACCGAGTCGAGGGTTTCCATGCCGGGGGTCTTCTGCACGGAGCCCCAGCGCGACTCGATCTCGTCGCGCGTCAGCCCTTCACCCTCGCCGTAGTTGCGCTCGATGAGCTGCTCGTAGCTGCGGCCGAGTTCGAGTTCGATGCCGTCCGCGATGATCGCGGCGGTCTCCCGGGCCCGCGAGAGGGGGGAGCTGACGATGACGTCCCAGCCGCCATCCACCAGCACGGATGCCGCTTCCCGCGCCTGTTCGCGCCCCACATCGTTGAGCGGGATGTCGCTGCCTCCCTGCATGCGCCCTTCGGCGTTCCAGTCGGTCTGGCCGTGGCGGATGAAGGCGATCGTCATGTGCTCACTCTCGTGTCGGAGACATCCATTCTCCCTGAACGGCTTCCCGCAATCGAATTGCCTACTTCTGCTGCTGAACCCGACCCAGAAGCGTGCGAAGTGGGCAACTCGATGGGGCGGGCCGAGAGCGTCACCCGATGCGGCGCGAGCCGGGGTCGGTCACACGAAGCCAGCGGTAACCGTACGGACCGAGCGCAAGCTCCGCCGTGCCCTCGGCCGACACCTCCGTGCTGCCATCGTGCAACAGATCGACGAGGTTCGTGTCCTCATCGCCGCCCTCGACGTCGATGGCGACCGAGAGGGACTCGCCCGAGAAGTTGTGAAGCGCGATCATGCTCCCGAGAGGGCCGGTCATCCGGTGGGCGAGCACCGCATCGTGGGGTTGCTTCAGGATCGTGAGTTCGCCCCAGCCGATCTCGGGCGACGAGCGGTAGCGGCTTGTGAGCAGGCGGATGAAGTTGTGCAGCGAGTCGGGGTCGCGCACCTGCTGGTCGGCGTTGACGAACTCGGGACCGTAGGGCCCCTCCGTGACAGGGCCGGGCAGGGCACGACGCCTGGCGGTCGAGAAGCCGCCGTTCTTTCCGCTGTTCCACTGCATGGGCGTGCGCACGGCGTGGCGACCTTCCGCCTCGAGGTTCTCGCCCATGCCGAGCTCCTCACCGTAGAAGAGCACTGGTGTACCCGGCATCGAGAACAGCAGACTGTAGGCCATGCGGATGCGGCGGGGATCGCCTTCCAGCATGGGGGGCAGGCGTCGCGTGATCCCGCGGCCGAAGGCGCGCATCCGCTCCTCCGGGCCGAAGGCGGCGAAGACCTCCTCGCGTTCCGAGTCGCTCAGTTTGTCGAGCGTGAGCTCGTCGTGATTGCGCAGGAAGTTGGCCCACTGCGAGCGCCGCGCGAGCGCAGGCCGCTTGGCGAGTGTGCTGGCCAGCGGCCGCGCGTCGCCCCTCGCGAAGGAGAGGTAGCAGCGCTGCATGGCCTCGAAGTCGAACTGCATCGCGAGCTCGTCACCATCGTCGCCGCCGAAGAACTGCACCTGCTCCTTGTATGGGAGGTTGACCTCACCGAGCAGGATCGAGTCGCCGCGGCGACGTTTCGTCATCTCACTGAGCTCGCGCAGGTATACGTGCGGGTCGTCATAGTCGGCGCTCGCCCCGCCGTCGTGTTCGATGAAGAAGGGCACGGCATCCACCCGGAACCCTGAGAGCCCCAGCTCGAGCCAGAAGCCGATGATCTTGCCGATCTCCTCGCGCACCCGCGGGTTCGCAACGTTGAGGTCTGGCTGGTGGTGGAAGAAGCGGTGCAGGTAGTACTGGCCCGTCTTCTCGTCGAGGGTCCACACCCCGTCCTCCTGCCCGGGGAAGATGGTCTCGCGGGGATCCTCGGGGATCTCATCGCGCCATACGTAGTAGTCGCGGTACGGGGAGGTCCGGCTCGATCGCGCCGACATGAACCACGGATGCTTCTCCGACGTGTGGTTGACGACGAGGTCTGCGATCACGCGCATGCCGCGGTCACGCGCCGAGCGGATCACTTCGACGACGTCGCCGAGGCTGCCGAAGCGCCTGTCGACCCCGTAGAAGTCGGTGACGTCGTAGCCGTCGTCCTTGTCCGGTGTCGGGTAGAAGGGCATGAGCCACAGGCAGGTGACCCCGAGTTCGGCGAGGTAGTCGAGGCGGTGGGCGAGGCCGTCGAAGTCGCCCTGGCCGTCGCCGTTCCAGTCCATGAAGGTCTCGACGTCGAGGCAGTAGATGACGGCGTTCTTCCACCACAGGTCGCTCGTGTCGGTGATCCTCACGCGGCGGCACCCCCCGACAGCTTCGAGGTGACGGAGAGCTGCGGCAGCACGCGCTCGCCGAAGGCGTCGATGAACTCGCGCTGCTCTCGGCCGACATGGTGCAGGTAGACCTCGTCGAAGCCGATGTCGATGAGTTCGGCGAGCCTGTCGGCATGCTCGGATGTCGCGGACGACACGATCACGGAGCCGCGCAGGTCCTCCGGCTCGACGTGCGAGGCCGCGATGTCGAAGGACTCGGCGCTGTCGAGATCCCAGCACAGCGGAGGGGAGAAGACGTTGGTGCGCCACTGGTCGTGGGCGATCGCGAGGGCCTCCTCGTCGCTCGCCGCGTAGCTCACATGCACCTGCAACACGAGGGCGCCGCGCCCGCCGGCGGAGCGGTAGGCGTCGACGACGTTCCGCAGCGCATCAGGTGACTGGTTGACGGTCGCGAGGCCGTCGGCCCACTCTGCCGCCCACGCAGCCGTCTCTGCAGAGACCGCAGCGGCGAGGAGGGGTGGCGGGGCATCCGGTCTCGTCCACAGCCGCGCGCGATCGACCGTCACGTGGCCCTCGTGACTGACCTCGTGCCCCGCGAGCAGGGAGCGCATGACCGTGACGCTCTCGAGCAGCCGCTCGTTGCGGTGCTCCTTGCGCGGCCACGCGTCGCCCGTGATGTGCTCGTTCATGGCCTCACCGCTGCCGAGTGCGGCCCAGAAGCGCCCGGGGAACATCGCCTCGAGCGTCGCCGCCGCCTGCGCGATGATCGCGGGGTGGTAGCGCTGCCCTGGGGCGTTGACGACCCCGACGGGCAGCTCGGTCGCCTGCAGTGCGGCGCCGAGCCATGACCACGCGAACCCCGAATGCCCCTGCCGCTCGCTCCACGGAGCGAAGTGGTCGCTGCACATCGCGGCGGTGAACCCCGCCTGTTCCGCGTGCTGCAGGGAGGTGAGGAGGTCCTTCGGGTGGAGCTGCTCGTGCGAGGCGTGCCAGCCGATCACGGTCACGGGTCGTCCCTTCCTTGATGTGGCTGCTGTCGCTGGTGACGTAACCACGGCTCCCTGCGTGGTCGCTGAGGCTTGCCGGGTGCTGGCCTACGCTGGAGGCATGGCTGAACGCACCCCCTGGTCTCTCTCCGGCGCCCTCCGCGGCATGTTCGCGAAGCCGACGATCGATGAGGACACCTGGGACGACCTCGAGACGGCGCTCATCACGGCCGACTTCGGCCCCGACATCACGGATGCCGTCATCGAGCAGCTGCGCGAGCAGGTGCGGCGCTACAACACGACAGACCCGACGGACCTCAAGCGGATGCTGCGGGAGAACCTCGAGGAACGCTTCGCCAAGCTCGACCCCACGCTCACCCTCACGGCGCGCCCCGCGGTCGTGCTGGTCGTGGGCGTCAACGGCGTCGGCAAGACGACGACGATCGGCAAGTTCGCGAAGTTCCTCGGCAACTACGGGCGCAGCGTCGTCGTGGGTGCGGCGGACACCTTCCGCGCGGCTGCGGTCGAGCAGCTCGCCACGTGGGCGGAGCGCGGCGGCGCCCAGATCGTGCGGCCGCAGCAGCAGGGGCAGGACCCGGCATCCGTCGCCTTCCAGACGGTCGAGAAGGCCATGCGGGAGGGCATCGAGATCGCGATCATCGACACAGCTGGTCGTCTGCAGACGAAGAGCGGGCTCATGGATGAGCTGGCCAAGATCCGGCGCGTCATCGAGAAGCAGACGGAGATCGCCGAGGTGCTGCTCGTGCTCGACGCGACGACCGGTCAGAACGGCGTCGCACAGGCGGAGGCCTTCATCCAGCACGCGGGCGTGACGGGGCTCGTCATCACGAAGCTCGACGGCTCCGCCAAGGGCGGCTTCGTGCTCGCGGTGCAGGAGCGCACGGGCATCCCCATCAAGCTCATCGGCCAGGGCGAGAAGATCGGCGACCTCACGGGCTTCACGCCGCACGTATTCGTGCAGAACCTCGTCGGCTGAGCGAGCCTAGCCTGCCGCCTGCGCGAAACCCTTCTCTGCCAGGTGCTCCAACTCGGGCGGGATCGCGCGGCCCTGCGCGAGCATGACCTGCGCCCAGAGCCGCCCTGCTCGGTAGGAGGAGCGCACGAGCGGACCGGCGAGCACGCCCGAAAAGCCGAGCGACTCGGCCTCCTCGCGCAGCTCCACGAACTCCTCGGGCCGCACCCAGCGCGCGACGGGAAGGTGCCGCGGCGAGGGGCGGAGGTATTGCGTGAGCGTGATGATGTCGGTGCCGGCCTCGCGGAGGTCCCGCAGCGCCTGCGAGATCTCGTGGCGCTCCTCGCCCATACCGAGGATGAGATTCGACTTCGTGACGAGACCCGCGTTGCGCGCGTGCGTCAGGACTCCGAGTGAGCGCTCGTAGCGGAAGGCGGGGCGGATGCGCTTGAAGAGCCGGGGGACCGTCTCGACATTGTGCGCGAAGACCTCCGGCCGCGCCGAGAACACCTCCCCGAGGAGCCCGGGGTCACCAGAGAAGTCGGTCGCGAGTATCTCGACGCCCGTGCCCGGCGTGCGCTCGTGGATGGCCCGGACGGTCTCGGCGTGCAGCCACGCGCCCTCGTCGGGCAGGTCATCTCGCGCCACCCCCGTCACTGTCGCGTAGCGCAGCCGCATGCTGGCGACCGACTCGGCGACACGGCGAGGCTCGTCGCGGTCATAGTCGGCAGGCTTGCCGGTGTCGATCTGGCAGAAGTCGCAGCGCCGCGTGCACTGCGAGCCCCCGATGAGGAAGGTCGCCTCGCGATCCTCCCAGCACTCGTAGATGTTGGGGCAGCCGGCCTCCTGGCACACGGTGTGGAGCTTCTCGTCCCGCACGAGCGCCTGCAGCGCGGAGTACTCGGGTCCCATGCGGGCGCGGGTCTTGATCCACTCGGGCTTGCGCTCGATCGGCGTCTCCGCATTCCGGATCTCGAGGCGCAGCATCCGTCGACCACCGGGGGCCTGGGCGGGCCCGGATGCCGCGACGACAGACCCATTCGACGAACCGCAGCCACTCACGCCGCCGCCTCCAGCTCGGCCGCGAAGGCCGTGGCGACCTGCTCGACCACCTCGGCCGGCGTGACCGTGCGCCCGAGCAGCTCGCTGACGCTCGTCACCCCGGCGTCGCGGATTCCACAGGGCACGATGCGGCGGTAGGGCTCGAGGCTGTTGCTGCAGTTGAGCGCAAAGCCGTGCATGCTCACGCCCTCGGCGACCCGCACTCCGATCGCCGCGACCTTCGCGGGTCCCGATACGGTGTCAACCCAGACGCCGGTGCGGCCACGGATGCTCCTGCCCGCAATGCCGAACGGACTGAGCACCCCCGTCAGCACGCCCTCGAGCCGACGCACGTACGCCACCCCGTCGAGAGGCTGGGGGAGGCGGAGGATGGGGTAGCCGATGAGTTGGCCGGGGCCGTGCCAGGTGATCTTGCCGCCCCGGTCGACATCGATGACGGGCGTACCGTCGACGGGGCGTTCGCTCTCGACCGTGCGTGTGCCGGCGGTGAAGACGGGCTCGTGCTCCAGCAGCAGGAGCGTGTCGGGGGAGCGGCCGTCCACGACCTCGCGATGGATGCGTCGTTGCAGCTCCCAGCCCTCGGAGTAGGGAACGAAGCGGGGCGCGAGACCAACCCGGATGATGTCCACCATTCGCCGAGCGTAGCGTTAATTGGACTCAGTCCAAATAAGCGTGGCGGCGCGTCAGTCGCTCAGCGCCTCTCGATGGAGATCGGTGTAGCCGAGGTAGCGGACGCCGTTCTCGCGGAGCCCCGCGCGCTCCTCCTCCGTGAGCGCGCGTCGTACCTTCGCAGGCACGCCCGCCACGAGGGATCCCGGAGGGATGACTGTGCCCTCCAGTACGACGGCGCCTGCCGCGACGAGCGACCCCGCCCCGATGACGGCCCCGTTCAAGACCGTCGCGCTCATGCCGATGAGGCACTCGTCCTCGATCGTGCAGCCGTGCAGCATGGCGGCGTGGCCGACGCTCACGCCCTCGCCGATCGTCGCGGGCACCCCGGCGTCGCAGTGCACCGTCACGTTGTCCTGCAGGTTGCTGCGCGCACCGACGGTGATGCTGTCGACATCGGCCCGCAGCACCGTGCCGTAGTACACGCTCGACTGCTCGTGGAGCGTCACCCTGCCCACGAGCGTCGCGTTGGGGGCGACCCACGCGGTCTCGGCGACGACGGGGCTGTTGCCCTCGATGGTGACGATCAGCGGCGATGGTGTCATGGCAGTTAAACTAGTCGGCACCATGGCCACTTTTGGAAACCTCACCGACCGCCTCGCGGACACCTTCAAGAACCTCCGCAACAAGGGCAAGCTCAGTCCAGCGGATGTCGACGGCACCGTCCGCGAGATCCGTCGCGCCCTGCTCGAGGCGGATGTCGCGCTCGACGTCGTCAAGCAGTTCACGGCCGCCGTGCGCGAGCGCGCCCTCGGCGACGAGGTCAACAAGGCGCTCAACCCCGCGCAGCAGGTCGTCAAGATCGTCAACGACGAGCTCATCGGCATCCTGGGCGGCGAGCAGCGCCGACTGCAGTTCGCCAAGACGGGTCCAACCGTCATCATGCTCGCGGGCCTGCAGGGTGCCGGCAAGACGACCCTCGCGGGCAAGCTCGCGAAGTGGCTCGGGGGAGAGGGCCACACTCCCCTCCTCGTGGCCGCGGACCTCCAGCGCCCCAACGCCGTGACACAGCTGCAGGTCGTGGGCGAGCAGGCGGGCGTGCAGGTCTTCGCGCCCGAGCCCGGCAACGGCGTCGGAAATCCCGTCAAGGTCGCCAAGGATGCCATCAAGTACGCCAACGACAAGGTCCACGACGTCGTCATCGTCGACACGGCCGGCCGCCTCGGCGTCGACGCCGAGATGATGAAGCAGGCCGCGGACATCCGCAAGGCGGTCGACCCCGACGAGGTGCTCTTCGTCATCGACGCCATGATCGGCCAGGACGCCGTCGCGACGGCGAAGGCCTTCCAGGAGGGCGTGGACTTCACGGGCGTCGTGCTCACGAAGCTCGACGGCGACACCCGCGGTGGCGCGGCGCTCTCCGTCGCCTCGGTGACCGGGCGTCCCATCATCTTCGCGAGCACGGGTGAGCGCCTCGACGAGTTCGAGCCCTTCCACCCCGAGCGCATGGCGAGCCGCATCCTCGACCTCGGCGACATCCTGACCCTCATCGAGCAGGCGCAGAAGAACTTCGACGAGGAGGAGGCGAAGAAGGTCGCGGAGAAGTTCGCGACCGACAGCTTCACGCTCGAGGACTTCCTCGCTCAGATGCAGCAGCTCAAGAAGATGGGCTCCCTCAAGGGGCTCATGGGAATGCTCCCCGGCGCGCGCGGCATGCGCGAGCAGCTCGAGAACTTCGACGAGTCGGAGCTGACCCGCACCGAGGCGATCATCCAGTCGATGACGCCGGCGGAGCGTCGCAACCCGAAGCTCCTCAACGGGTCTCGCCGGCTGCGCATCGCGCGCGGCTCGGGCACGACCGTCACCGAGGTCAACGGACTCATCCAGCGCTTCGAGCAGGCGGCCAAGATGATGAAGACCGTCGCGAAGGGCGGCATGCCCCAGATCCCCGGCATGGGTCCCATCCCGGGCGGCGGCGGGCACGGCGGCCGCAAGAAGGGCAAGGCCCCGCAGAAGAAGTCCCGTTCGGGAAACCCCGCGAAGCGCGCGGCTGAGGAGAAGGCCCTCGCGGCCGGCAAGGCGGCCCCCAGCGCGCCGACCGGCTCGGGCTTCGGTCTCGGCGGCGCCAAGGGCGACGGCACCCCGAGCGAGGAGGAGCTCGCTGCGCTCCAGAAGATGCTCGGCGGTCGCTGACGCCCTCGCCGGCGCCCCGCGGATAGGGTGTGGTCATGAGGGACCAGCAGCGCCTCGCCGGCTATGTCGCTGTGGCTCGGCGCACGATCGACGATTTCGTGGCCCTTCTCGAGCAGCTTCCGGATGCTGCGTGGTCGCAGCCGACCGACCTGCCCGGCTGGAGCGTGCACGACATCGCGGCGCATACCGCCCACCTCGAGTCGGTTCTCGCGACCCTTCCTGACGCACGGGCGGAGCCCACGGCGAGCGCTTCTCTGCCCGCCCCGCCGAAGGAGTTCACGGAGAGCGGCGTCGCAGAGCGTCGCAGCCGCACGCCGCGGGAGATCATCGCTGAGATCCGCGAATCGTCGGCGGCGCGCTTCGCCGCGCTCGAGGCAGAGCCCCCGACGGATGCTTCGGCCAGACCGCGTTTGGGCGTGCCGGGCCTCGACTGGACGTGGGAGACCCTTCTGCGCAATCGGCCCCTCGATGTGTGGATGCATGAGCAGGACATCCGTCGCGCCGTCGGCCTCCCGGGTGGGCTGGATGCTCCGGGTGCGATTCACACGGCGACCTACTTCGCCGAGAGCCTCGGTTATGTCATCGCCAAGCGCGCGGGCGCTGCCCCGGGCGCGACTGTCGTGTTTGAGCTCGCGGGTCTTCCCGTGGTCGCGTTCGGGGTCGGCGATGACGGCCGGGGTCGGCCGCTCGCCGAGATCCCAGAGCAGCCGACCGTGCGCATCCGCACCGACCTCGAGTCGTACATCGCGCTCGCGGGCGGTCGACGGGCCCCCCTCGAGGGCGCCGTCGCTATCGAGGGTGACGAGGAGCTCGCAGAGCGTATTCTTGCGAACCTCACGATGACGGCGTGAGCGCGACCGTCACGCTGAGGATGCGCCGGGGCGTTACGCCCGGTTCGCGGACAGCTTGCGTCGGCTGAGGGGCGTCGAGACGGGCCAGCCCCCGTGCGGCCGAGTGCGGTGGAGTGCCATCGCCTCCGCGTAGTAGCCGATGAGTGTTTGGCACAGGGTGTTCCAGGAGCGATCAGCGACAGCCGCCCGTCCTGCCTCACCGAAGGCGCGGCGCTTTGCCTCGTCACCGACGAGGTCGTTGACCCTGTCGCGAAGCTCGTGCAGGTTGCCGGGGGTGTAGAGCCACCCCGTGCGACTCGAGTCGACGAGGTCGACGGGGCCGCCACGCCCCGTCGCGACGACGGGCACTCCACTGGCCATGGCCTCCTGGATGGTCTGACAGAAGGTCTCGAGCTCGCCGGGGTGCACGAAGACGTCGAAGCTCGCGAGCGCTGTCGCGAGCTCGTCGCCGCCGAGGAAGCCCGCGAAGTGAGCGCTGGGAATGAGCTCTTCGAGACGGGTGCGCAGGGGACCGCCGCCCACGATCACGAGCCGGACATCAGGCAGGGTCGCGAGAACACGCAGGTCTTCGACCTGCTTCTCCGTTGCGAGCCGACCGACGTAGCCGACAATGCGCTCGCCGCCCGGGGCGACTCGAGCGCGCCACGCGTCGCTGCGCCGCTCGGGCGAGAAGCGCACGGCATCCACTCCTCGCCCCCAGCGGCGCAGCCGGTCGATCCGCTGCGTGCGCAGTTGCTGCTCGGCGTAGCTCGAGGGGGCGAGCGTCAGGGTCGCCCGCTGGTGGATTCTCTGCACCTGTCGCCAGAGGAGTGGCTCGGCGCCGGCGAAGCCGTAACGGGTGGCGTAGGCCGGGACATCCGTCTGGTAGACGGCGACAGTGGGGATGCCGAGCTGCTCCGCGGCGATGGCCGCCTGTAGGCCGAGCACGAATGGCGAGGCGAGGTGCACGACGTCGGGGCGGAAGCGGCGGAGCGACTTGGCGACACGCGCGACCGTCACGGTGGCGATGCGCACATTCCGGTAGTTGGGCAGGGCGAATGCGGGCAGCCCCTCGATGTCGACGCCCGCGAGCTCCTTCGGCAGCTGCGCGTCGCTGGGGGCGAGCACGAGCACGTCGTCGCCGCGTTCGGAGAGATGATCGATGATTCGCAGCAGCGAGTGAGTGACCCCGTTCACGTGGGGGAGGAAGGATTCAGCGACGAGCGCGATTCTCATGCCTCTAGGCTGCGCCTCCACGACGACATTGCGAATGCGCGCGAGTGGCGAGGCGGTGAACGGGGGGTGAAGCGCAGGGCGGCGTGCATAGGGTGGAGACATGACCACGACGAGGCCCATCCGCATTGCCGTCCAGATCGCTCCCCAGCATGCGCCCTACGAGCGCATCCGTGATCTCGCGGCGGAGCTTGAGGAGCTGGGCGTCGACGTCCTCTTCAACTGGGACCACTTCTTTCCCCTGTCGGGCGAGCGCGACGGCCTGCACTTCGAGTCGTGGACGATGCTCGCGGCGCTCGCCGAGCAGACGCGCCGGGTGGAGATCGGCGCCCTCGTCAACTGCAACAGCTATCGCAATCCGAATCTGCAGGCGGATATGGCTCGCACGATCGACCACATCAGCGCGCGAGGGGGAGAGGGCCGCTTCATCTTCGGCACGGGAGCGGGATGGTTCCAGCGTGACTATGACGAGTATGGCTATGAGTTCGGCACGCCGGGAACGCGGCTCGCAGCGCTCGCGCACAACCTGCCCATCATTCGTGAGCGCTGGGAGAAGCTGAACCCGGCCCCGACTCGGCGCATCCCGATCCTCGTGGGCGGCGGCGGTGAGCGGAAGACCCTGCGCATCGTCGCCCAGCACGCCGATATCTGGCACAGCTTCTCGGATGCGCCGACGCTCGAGCGCAAGCTCGGCATCCTTGCGAAGCATGGCGAGGACGTCGGTCGCGACACGAGCGAGATCGAGATCTCGACCGAGGTGAACCGCAAGCCGGCGGGCACGACGGGTGGTGCGACGGGGGCGGATGCTGCCGACGCGGCGGTCGCGCTGGGTGCAAGTCTCTTCACCGTCGGGCTCTCGGGGCCCGACTACGACGTCGAGGCCGTGCGGGATTGGCTCTCCTGGCGCGACGGGCACAATGCCCGGCGGACGGCCTGATTCCGTTCGTTTCGTGCCAAGTTGCCGCTGAGGAGGAAGGAGCGTCGGTGGCCGCGAGTAGCGTTCTCGCATGACCTCCGCCGCCTCTGCCGCCCCCGCCCCGATTCCCGTGAGCTCAGCGGGCCCGGGCCGTGGTTCTCCCGCAGTCTTCTGGGCGATCGTCGTGACGCTTGTCGCGTGGGCGAGCGCCTTCGTCGTCATCCGCGCCGTCGCCGAAGACTTCTCGGGGGGAGGGCTCGCACTCGGCCGTCTCGCGGTGGGCGCGCTCGCCCTGGGGGTCGTCATGATCGGGCGGCGCTGGGTACGGCCGACCCGCCGGGAGTGGCTGCTCGTTATCGTCTTCGGCCTCTCCTGGTTCAGCGTCTACAACGTCGCCCTCAACGTCGCCGAGCAGTATCTGGATGCGGGCACGACCGCCATGCTCGTCAACATCGGGCCCCTGCTCATTGCGCTGGGGGCGGGGCTGTTCCTGGGGGAGGGCATTCCCCGCTGGCTCGCGATCGGGGCGCTCGTCGCCTTCATCGGGGTCGTGCTGATCGGCATCGCTACGGGGAGCGGCTTCGGCGACAGTAGGGGTGTGCTCTGGGCGCTCGCCGCAGCACTGACCTATGCGATCGGGGTGCTCTGCCAGAAGCCCGTGCTGCGCCGTCTTCCCGCCGCACAGGTGACCTGGCTCGGCTGCGTGATCGGCGCCATCGGCTGCCTGCCCTTCGCAGGGGCGCTCGTGACGGAGCTGCAGGCGGCCCCCCTCGCCTCCGTGCTGGGCGTTGTCTACTTGGGTGTCGTGCCGACCGCGATCGCCTTCAGCACGTGGGCCTACGCGCTCGGTCGGATGCCGGCGGGGCGTCTCGGGGTGACGACCTATGTGGTGCCGGCACTCGTCGTGCTCGCGGGGGCGCTTCTCCTGGGCGAGATACCCCCGCTCCTGGCGATCATCGGCGGTGTGACCTGCCTCGTGGGGGTCGGGCTGAGCCGGCGCGCCGCGAGCAGCGGTCCGTCGACACCCGCGGTGCGCAGAGCGGGTGAAACTCTGGCAGAATAGAGAGTTGAGCCCGCGACATCCGACCCTCTAATCAGGTGGCGCCGGGATCCATTAGACCTTTCTGGCCGAGTGTGCCCCCACGCTCACGGCTGTCAGTTCGCTCCCATATCTAGAAACACAGGAGAATTGTGGCTGTAAAGATTCGTTTGAAGCGCCTCGGCAAGATCCGGGCACCCTACTACCGCATCGTCGTCGCCGACTCGCGCACCAAGCGCGACGGTCGCGTGATCGAGGAGATCGGCAAGTACCACCCGACCGAGGAGCCCTCGTTCATCGAGGTCAACTCCGAGCGTGCGCAGTACTGGCTGAGCGTCGGCGCGCAGCCGACCGAGCAGGTCGCCGCCATCCTCAAGCTCACGGGCGACTGGGGCAAGTTCAAGGGCGACAAGAACGCCGAGTCGACCGTGAAGGTTGCCGAGCCCAAGACGCCGTTCGTGGCGGACGAGAAGAAGAAGCCCGTGCTCAAGCCGAAGGCGGCCGAGAAGAACACGGCCGTCGCCGAGGCTGACGCCGAGGCCGCGGACAACGCCGCTGCTGAGGTCGAGGCGGGCACCACGACGGTGCAGGAGACGCCCGAGCAGGTCGACAACAGCGACGTCGACGCGGTCACGGCATCTGACGCCGACAAGGCCTGATCCCTTGCTCGCTGCCGCTCTGGAACACCTCGTCAAGGGGATCGTGGATCACCCGGACGAGGTCGCGGTCGACGCGAAGGACACCCCTCGTGGCGAGGTCCTCGAGGTGCGCGTGCACCCCGAGGACCTCGGCCGCGTGATCGGGCGCTCCGGTCGCACCGCAAAGGCACTTCGCACCCTCGTGTCGGCGATCGCCGACGGCAAGAAGGTGCGCGTCGACGTGGTGGACACCGATTACTAGAGAAGCGCGCCCCGACACGACCCAGCTTCGGGTCGCACGCCTGACGAAGGCCCACGGCCTCAAGGGCGCCATCAAGATCGAGCTGTACACGGATGACCCGGCGCGACGTTTCGTGCCGGGCGCCGTGTTCACCCTCCAGGTGCCGACCACCTCTCCCTGGCACGGCAAGACCCTGGAACTCGCCGAACTCCGCTGGTACAACTCGCACCCCGTCGCCTTCTTCAAGGGCGTGAACGACCGCACGACGGCCGAGACGCTCATCAAGGCGATCCTCTGGATCGACCAGGACGTCTCTCAGGAGACCGACGAGGAGGACGCCTGGTTCGACCACCAGCTGGTCGGTCTCGCGGTCGTGCGCGATGGTGCAGTGGTGGGCCGCGTGACTCGCGTTGAGCATCTTCCCGCTCAGGACCTGCTGCACGTCGAGACCGAATCGGGCGAGGTGCTTGTGCCCTTCGTCAAGGCCATCGTGCCTGCAGTGGACATCTCGGCGGGCACTCTCACGGTCACTCCGCCGGCGGGACTCTTCGAGGAGCTGCCCGACGCCGACGATGCGCCGGATCAGACGTCCAGCCGATAGCCTCGCTTGACCACGGTCATGACGAGCCCCGGCGTGTCGAGCGCCTGACGCAGGCGACTGAGGGCCACCTCCATCACGTGATCGTCCTGGGCGCCGGGCAGGGCCGCGACGAGGTCGGCGCGTGAGACCACGGAGCCGGGCTCGACGGCGAGTCGCCGTAGGAGCGCGAGGGGGGTGAGCGGCAGCGTCATCCGACGACCATTCACCTCGACGAGCTGTCCGCGCAGCACAAGGGGACCGTGGGTGGTCGCGATGCGCTGCACGCTCGTGGTCTCGAGGTGCTCGCAGAGGAGACGTATGAGGGCACCCATCCGGTAGCGTTCCGGCTGGATCACGCGGATGCGCGCGGCCAGGAGGGGCGCGGCCGTGACGGGTCCGACGGCTGCCGCCAAGACGTCGCTGCGCATGGCATCCTGCAGCGGGTCGAGCAGACCCATGCATTCCGCCGCGATGAAGAGGGCGTCGACGGAGGGGGCGCTTGTGAAGGTCACGGCGTCGAGGGAGCGGGCGCAGATCGCCTCGACGAGCCGCTGCACCCGCTCGTCGGTGCTGCCCAGGTGGGTCCAGCTGTAGGGCGCGACCGTCAGCACCCGGTGTCGCTCGCGCAGTCGAGACAGCTGAAGTTCGTCGGTGTGGCCGTGCAGCTGCACGGCGACCGTGAGGCCGGCTGGCAGCTCCTCGAGGGCTTTCGAGACGAGGGACTCGGTCGTCTCGGCGTCGCTCATCCCGTCGTCGTCGAGTCCGGCGGCACGGATGCCACCCCGCGCCTTCGGGCCACGAACGAGGATCCTCGCCTTCCCCAGCACCTCGGTCAGTTCGTCGCCGAGTCCTGCGGCGTCGGCGACCTCGAACCAGCGACGAACCCCGTAGCCGGTCGTCGCGAGGAGCACGTCGGGTCGCGCTTCGACGATTGCCCTCGTGTCGGCGAGCACCGGTCCGTCGACCTGGGCGTGGGTGACCCGGAGGGTGGGGCCGTGCATGACGGTGGCGCCGCGCCGTTCGAAGGCGTCGATCAGGTCCTCGCTTCGTCGGTGCGAGGTCACGCCGATGCGGAACCCCTCGAGCTGGTCGTGGCGGAACCCGGGCACGGTCAGTTCGGGCGCGGCCGGGTGAGCGGATGCTGCGGCGTCCGTCTCTCCCGGCATGGGGTCAGCCACAAGTCCGCGTCCCATCAGGCATTCTCCACGAGCAGTTCGGCGGACCGCATGACCTCGGCCGCATCCTGCGCTCCAGCGTGTGCGAGCCTGACCACCTCACCCACGACGAGCACGGCGGGTGCGGAGACGCCCGCGAGGGTCGCATCTGTCACGACGTCGGCGAGCGAGGAGACGGTCGTCTTCTGTTGCCGGCTGTAGCCTCGCTCGATGATCGCGACGGGCAGATCGCCTGCCGCGCCGTGGCGCTGCAGTCCGGCCGCGAGGTGGGGGAGAGAACTGACGCCCATCAGCACGACGAGTGTGCCGCCGAGCCCGGCGAGGTGTTCGAGTTCCTCTTCGCTGAGGGGCGCGTGCCCGGAGACGACCGTGAAGAGCCGGCTCACGCCGCGATGCGTGAGCGGGATGCCGGCGGAGGCGGGCACGGAGATAGCACTCGTCACGCCCGGGATCACCTCGACGGGGATGCCCGCCTCTCGGCACGCGATGACCTCCTCGCTGCCCCGGCCGAAGACGTAGGGGTCTCCGCCCTTGAGCCGCACGACGTGGGCCCCCGCGCGAGCGTGGTCGACCATGAGCAGTTCGATGCCGCGCTGGCTGATGGGGTGGTGGCCGGGAAGCTTGCCCACGTTGATGAGGGTCGCCCGTGGCGCGAGCTCGGCGAGACGCTCGTGCGGGGCTAGCCGGTCATAGAGCACGACGTCGGCGTCAGCGAGGGCGCGCAGGGCGCCCACCGTCATGAGGTGCTCGGCGCCGGGGCCGCCGCCGACGAGGGTTACGCGCCCCACTCCGGCGCTCACGATCCGCTCCGCACGGGGATCGTGCTGCCCGAGAGAAGCACGGTCGAGGGGTCCGCCACCTCTTCCGCCGTGGCCGGGCGCCACTGTTCGCGCTCGGCGACGCGCGGGAAGCCGACGTCGGGGGCTTCGGGGGCGTTCACGAAGCTGCGGAAGCGCCGCAGACGCTCAGGGTCGGCGAGGGTGGCGGCCCATTCGTCCTGGTAGCTGCCGATGTGTTTGGCCATGGCTGCCTCCAGCTCTGCCCCGAGGCCGAGGGAGTCCTCCACGACGACCTCGCGCACATGGTCGATGCCTCCCGGCAGCTCCTCCATCCATCGCGCTGTCCGCTGCAGGCGGTCGGCCGTGCGGATGTAGTAGATCATGTAGCGGTCGATGTAGCGGATGAGCGCATCGTCGTCGAGGTCGGCCGCGAGGAGCTGTGCATGGGTGGGTTGGAACCCGCCGTTGCCGCCCACGTAGAGGTTCCACCCCTGATCGGTCGCGATGACGCCGACGTCCTTGGCTCGCGCTTCGGCGCATTCTCGCGCGCAGCCCGACACTCCGAACTTGAACTTGTGGGGAGCGCGCAGCCCCCGGTAGCGAAGCTCGAGGCGGATCGCCATGGCGACGGAGTCCTGCACCCCGAAGCGGCACCAGGTCGACCCGACGCAGCTCTTGACGTTGCGCAGCGCCTTGCCGTATGCCTGTCCCGACTCGAAGCCGGCGTCGACGAGGCGGCGCCAGATGTCGGGCAGCTGGTCGAGCCGCGCCCCGAACATGTCGATTCGCTGCCCGCCCGTGATCTTCGTGTAGAGGCCGAAGTCTGTCGCGACCTGCGCGATGACGGCGAGCTTGGCGGGGGAGATCTCCCCTCCCGGGATACGCGGAACCACCGAGTAGGTGCCGTCCTTCTGCATGTTGGCGAGGGCGCGATCGTTGGTGTCCTGCAGCCCGCCGCGGCCGGAGTCGAGGATGTACCCGTCGAAGTGGCTCGCGAGCATGGAGGCGATGGCGGGCTTGCACACGTCGCATCCGTGACCCTCACCGAAGCGAGTGAGGATCTCCTCGAAGGAGGTGAGCTCGAGCACACGCACGGAGTCGAAGAGCTCCTGCCGGCTCATGGAGAAGTGCTCGCAGAGCGCGTTGTTGACCGCGATGCCCGCCTTCGTGAGTTCGCCCTCGAGAAGCTTCTTCACAAGGGGCACGCACGAGCCGCACTGCGTGCCTGCGCGGGTGCAGGTCTTGAGGGTGCCGAGCTCGGTGCAGCCCTCCTCGTGGATGCCCGCGCGGATGTCGCCGGCGGTCACGGCGTTGCAGGAGCAGACGAGGGCGGCATCCGGCAGTTCGTCGTCCACGGGAGCGGAGGCTCCTGCCACCGACAGGTAGGCGCCCGGGTCGGCACTCAGCTGCGCGCCGAGGAGCGGGCGGAGCGCCGCATAGGGCTCGGCGTCGCCCACGAAGACTCCCCCGAGGAGCGTACGGGCATCGTCGGAGACGACGAGTTTCTGATAGAGGCCGCGGGCGGGGTCGGCGTAGACGACCTCGAGTGCGCCGGGCAGCTCGGCCCTCGTGTCCCCGAAGCTCGCGACGTCGACGCCCGAGAGCTTGAGTTTGGTCGCGTCATCGACCGAGGTGAACTCGGCGGCGCCCCCGAGGAGCCGGTCGGCGACGACCTCTGCCATGGCGTTGGCGGGCGCGACGAGCCCGACGCAGCGGCCCTCGAAGCAGGCCACCTCGCCGATCGCCCAGATGCGGGCATCCGAGGTTCTACAGTCGGTTCCGATGACGAGGCCCCCGCGTTCGCCGATTTCGAGCCCCGCTGCCCTCGCGAGTTCATCGCGCGGCCGGATTCCGATCGCGAAGACGACGAGGTCGGCGGGCACGTGCTTGTGGTTGGTCAACTCGACGGATGTCACGGCTCCCGCCGCATCCACGTGCACGGCGCGCGGCATCTGGGCGAGGTGGAGTTCGATGCCCTGTGACTCGATGATCTTGCCGAGCGCCTGCCCCGCCCCTTCGTCGAGCTGAGCGTTCATGAGCCATCCCGCGGAGTTGACGATCGCGGCGTCGGCACCGCGGCGCTGCAGCCCTCCCGCGGCTTCGAGACCGAGGAGTCCACCGCCCGCGACGAGCACGCGCGGACGCCGGCCCAGACTCGTGGCCAGGCGGTCGACCTCGTCGACAAGCCAGTCGACGTCGTCGATCGTGCGGTAGACGCGGGCGTGCTCGACCCCGTCGATAGGGGGAACGAACGCGTGAGAACCGGTTGCGAGCACGAGCTCGTCCCATTCGATCGAGACCCCGCTCTCGGTCGTGACGGTTCGAGCCTCGCGGTCGATACCCGTGACACGGTCCCCGAGGAGGAGCGTCACGGTGTCGGATTCCCAGGGCGCCGTGGCGAGTGTGAGATCGTCCCTGCCCTCGAGACGGCGGCTCAGCGCGACGCGATCATACGGGGAGTGCCGTTCCTCCGAGATCACGGTGACCCGCAGGGCGCCCGCGACATCCCGCGTCGTGAGCGCCTCGGCGAGGCGGTGGGCAGCGGGACCGCCACCCACGACGACGACGTGTCGCGGGGCTGTGCCTGCACTGCTGCGGGATGAACTGCTGGTGACGTCGTGGCTCATGGTTGTGAGCCTAGGTACGTGCGATTTCGGTCCGATTGCCCGATTGTGACCGCGGCGTCACATTCGACTTACAGGCCCTCTCCCGTGCTGTGAGGAGGGGTTCACGATTGCGAAACAGACCGTGATGGGGGCGAAACATCCCCTTCGTAGAGTTGCCGGAGCACCCGGATGGGTGTGCCGCAGCGACGGAAGGACCCCATGACCCTCCTCGAGACCCGCCAGTACGATTCACGTCAGCACGAGGCATCCTGCCTGGGCGAAGGCGAGCGCGAATGGGTTCCCGTGTGCCCCAGAGCCGAGCTCGAGAACGGATGGGCGGAGGCGGCCCTCGCGGGACGTCACCAGGTGGCGCTCGTCGCCCTCGCGGACGAGCTCTACGCCGTGAGTCATCTCGATCCCCACACGGGAGCGCCCGTCATGGCGCGCGGCATCGTAGGCTCACGCAAGGCGGAGGGAGAGGGGCACCGCCCGACGATCGCGTCGCCCCTTCTGAAGCAGGTGTATGACCTGCAGACGGGCCTCTGCTACAGCGACCCGACCCTCTTTCTCGAATGCTTCCGCACCCGCATCGTCGACGATGTGATCGAGGTGGAGGTGCCCGTGTGACCGGGAGCGAGGGTCGGGTCGCCGGCGAGATCGCGCTCGCGGCGATCTCGCACGGCACTTCCTCGCCCCTCGGCCAGTCCGCCGTCGCCTCCCTCGTCGACGCGGTGGCGCTGGCTCTCGGCGACGTCCCCGTCCGGGGCGGCTTCGTCGATGTGCAGCAGCCCGATGTCGAGGCGACTCTTGACTCCCTTCCACAGGGAACGTCGACGGTCGTCGTGCCGCTGCTGCTGTCGGCGGGCTACCACGTCCATGTCGACCTCACGAGAACCCTCGCCTCCGAGAGCAGGGACTGCGTGCTCGCGGATGCCCTCGGTCCCGACCGCCGTCTGGTCGACCTTCTCATCGCGCGCCTCCTTACGCTCGGGCTTCGCGCATCCGATCGCATCGTGCTGGCGTGTGCCGGTTCGAGCGACGATCGGGCCGTCGAGGACTGCCTCGAGATGGGGCGGATGCTCGGCGCCTCGCTCGGGGCGCCCGTGCGGGTCGGCTTCCTCTCAGCCGCGGGGCCGAGCGTCGCCGAGGCGGTTCAGCAGGAGCGTCTGGCGTATCCCTGCTCCCGAGTGATCGTGAGCACCTACCTGCTTGCCCCTGGCTATTTCGCCGATCTCGCGGCAGCATCCCAGGCCGACCTCGTCTCGCCGCCTCTCCTGACCGCCCACGAGCCGCCGGATGCCTCGATCATCGAGGTCGTGCTGGAGCGCTACCGTAGCGGGCGCCTCAGGCTGGAGAGAACGGGCGCCAGCACGGATCCCGGAGTGCCGCTGGGCCTTGCATAGACTTTGCGGGTGCGCATCGACATCGTCACGATCTTCCCCGAGTTCTTCTCCGTGCTCGACGTCTCGCTGCTCGGCAAAGCGCGCCAGAGCGGCCTGATCGATGTGGCCGTCCACGACCTGCGCGATCACACCCACGACCGCCACCGCACGGTCGACGACACGCCTTACGGCGGTGGCGCTGGCATGGTCATGAAACCGGAGCCGTGGGGGGAGGCGATCGACAGCATCCTCGGCGACGGGGGAGACGCGGAGACCGAGACCACCGTCGTCTTTCCCTCGCCCGCGGGCGAGCTCTTCACCCAGGCAACGGCCCGGGAGCTCGCCACCGCGCGACATCTGGTCTTCGGATGCGGTCGTTACGAGGGCATTGATCAGCGCGTGTTCGAGCACACGGCCACGCGCGCGCGAGTGCGCCTGCTCAGCCTCGGCGACTATGTGCTCAACGGCGGTGAGGTCGCGACGATGGCGATGATCGAGGCAATCACCCGGCTCGTTCCCGGCATGGTCGGCAACCCCGAGAGTCTCGTGGAGGAGAGCCATGAGGAGGGCCTGCTGGAGTACCCCAGCTATACCAAGCCGGCCTCATGGCGGGGCCTCGAGGTGCCGCCCGTGCTGTTGAGCGGCAACCATGCGGCGATCGCCGCCTGGCGCTACGAGCAGCGCGTTGAGCGCACGCGACGCGTACGTCCCGAACTGCTGCCGCCTCCCGCGCTGGACTGACTCGCTCAGGGGGCGGGCACGCGTCACCGATGCTCTGCCACCGGGCCCACTGTCACAGGGCGCGAAGCTTCTCGAGCAGCGGCTCGGCCGCCTCGGCAAGGAACTGCTCCTGATAGCGATCGCCCACCTGCACGAGGGCGAGGTCCGTGAAGCCGGCCTCGAGGAACGGCTTCACGCTTTCCGCGAGGTCGTCGAGGTCCGGACCGCAGGCGATCGCCTGGGCCACGTCCTCCTGCCGCACGAAGGTCGTGGCCGCCGCGAAGCCAGCAGGGGTCGGCAGGTCGGCGTTGACCTTCCATCCGCCCCCGAACCAGCGGAACTGCTCGTGGGCGAGCTCGACACCGGCATCCTTGTCCGGCGCCCAGCAGATCGGCACCTGTCCGATGATGCGAGCATCCGGTCCCGCGCTGGCGGCATCCCGCCAGGAGGAGACCAGTTCGCCGTCCGGCTCGGTCGTGATCATGTGATCGGCGAGGGGTGCGAGGCGAGAGACCGACTTGCCACCCGAGACGGCGATCCCGATCGGCACGCCCTCGTCCGGCATGTCCCAGATGCGGCCCGAGTCGACGCGGAAGTACTGGCCCTCCCAGGTGACGAGGTCTCCCGAGTGCAGCGCGCGGATGATCTGGACGGCCTCTTCGAGCATGTCGTGCCGAGCATCCACCATCGGCCAGCCTTCGCCCACGACGTGCTCATTGAGATTCTCGCCCGCCCCGAGTCCCAGAATGAAGCGGCCCTCGGCGAGGAGCTGGAGCGTCGCAGACTTCTGGGCGACCAGAGCAGGGTGGTAGCGGATGGTCGGACACGTGACGTACGTTGCGAGCTCGACCCGATTGGTCGCGTGCGCGACCGCGCCCAACGTCGCCCACGCGTAGGGGGAGTGCCCCTGCTCCGTGAGCCAGGGGGAGTAGTGGTCGCTCGACACTTCGAAGTCGAATCCGACGTTCTCGGCGGCGACGGCGTACTGCACGAGTTCGCGCGGTCCGCTCTGCTCGGTCATGAGGGTGTATCCGAAGCGTGTCATGCTCCGACGGTGGTCCCGGGCGACTGAATCGTCAACGTTCTTGCAGGCAACCCGAAGGTACCCTTGACCCATGGCTTTTCGGCGCGCCATCTACGTCGCCCTGCGGTGGGCGCCCGTCGTGCTGCCCCTCTGGTACATGCTCGTGGCGGGCATCCGCGGGTGGGACGATATCGGGCTCCTCGCGGTGCCGCTCGTCGGGATCGCACTTGCGGTGGGCCTTGCCGTCGTATTCTTCCTCACCTGGATCCGCCGACAGGTGCGTGTCGAGGGTGCCGTCTCATGGGTCGACGTCGCAATTATCGGGCTGTGGCTCGCCCTCATCGCCGCTTCTCCCTTCGCGATCCCGGCACCCATGCTGCTCTTCGTGCTCATCGTGGGAGTCGCCGCCTTCTGGTCTGCCATCATCCAGTGGGCGCTCGAGACGCGGCGACGCGTTCGGGCCGTCATCGACGACATCGAGGCCAATGTGCAGTCGGTGCAGCAGCACCGCACGAGCCCGATGTATCCGGCCCGCGGGGCGACGCCCGACGCGCCCCTGCGGGGGCAGGTCATCCGTATTGAGCCGCCCGCAGAGCAGGGCGGCGACCGCTGACCCGATTGGCACGCAGGCGCCGGGCTATGGCAGAATGAGTGTTTGTGCCTGCGCACGGCTCTGCCACAGGGGAGCCGGCAGTTCTTCGGCACCACTCCACTTTCTGCAGTACTGAGAACGCGGTCGACCTGTGGCGGTCGCAGAGAGCGAATCACCATGAATATTCTCGACGCGGTCGACGCGGCCTCACTCCGCTCCGACATTCCGGAGTTCCGCGCCGGTGACACCGTCAAGGTGCACGTCAACATCATCGAGGGCAACCGCTCGCGTATCCAGATCTTCCAGGGCGTCGTCATCGCTCGTCAGGGCCAGGGTGTCCGCGAGACGTTCACGGTTCGCAAGGTGAGCTTCCAGGTCGGCGTGGAGCGCACGTTCCCCGTCCACTCGCCCGTCATCGACCACATCGAGGTCGTCACGCGCGGTGACGTCCGTCGCGCCAAGCTCTACTACCTGCGTGAGCTCCGCGGCAAGAAGGCGAAGATCAAGGAGAAGCGCGAGAGCTGATCTCCCGCATTCTTCGACGCACGCCGCAAACGTGTTCACCTGAGCTCCCCACCACATAAACTGGCGGGGAGCTCAGGGGTTTAATGTCACAGAATTCTTCGTCGGCGGATGCCGCAGCCGACGCACCATCCGGTCGCCGACGTCGCAGCGCGTTGCTGTTCCTCCGGGACCTCGTCCTCATCTTCATCGCTGCCGTCATCATCTCGGTGGGCATCAAGACGTTCCTCGTGCGGTCGTTTTACATCCCGTCCGCGTCGATGGAGAACACGCTGCAGATCAATGACCGGATCATCGTCAACCAGCTCGTGCCCGACGTGGTCGCGCTCGAGCACGGCGATGTCATCGTGTTCCGCGACCCGGGCGGCTGGCTTCAGCCCATGCCCACAGAGGAGCGTCCGGCGATCGTCGAGGCGATTGATTGGGTTCTCTCGGTCGTGGGGCTGAGCGCTCCCGACAGCAACGATCACCTCATCAAGCGCGTCATCGGGTTGCCCGGCGACGAGGTCGCCTGCTGCAATTCCTTCGGCCAGCTCTCTGTCAATGGCGTGCCTCTCGACGAGCCCTACCTCAAGCTGCCCGAGCGGGTAACGAAGGTCTCCAAGGACGACTTCGCCGTGACGGTTCCCGAGGATTCGCTCTGGGTCATGGGTGACAACCGCTACAACTCGTGTGACTCGCGCTGCAACGCGACGGGGCCGAGCCGTGGCTTCGTGCCCCGCGACAATGTCGTGGGCCGAGCCATCATGGTCAGCTGGCCGAGCAGTCACTGGGCCTGGCTCGACAACTACCCCGAGGTCTTCGAGGGTGTCGACGACCCCCAGGCTGTCGGCTGACATGGCGACCGCGTCGCCGAACCTCAGGATCGAGCGTGGCATGCACCGCGAGGGTGCGCGCTACGTCATCGGCGTCGACGAGGTGGGTCGTGGGGCGATCGCGGGCCCCGTCGGGGTGGGCATGTCCGTCGTTGGTCCACGGATGCCCCGCATCCCCGAGGGTTTGCGGGATTCGAAGCTCCTCACGGAGCGCCGCCGGGAGGCGCTCGAACCGCTCGCGCGTAGCTGGAGCCTCCACTACGCGGTAGGCCTTGCGACCGCGGAGGAAGTCGACCGACTGGGCATCACGGCCTGCCTCGGTCTGGCCGGGTCCCGCGCCCTGTCGAGCCTTGTCGAGGCGGGCGTTCCCCTCGAGGAGTGCTCGGTCATTCTCGACGGTCACTTCGACTGGCTCACGGCCCACTCGCCCGCACCCCTCACGGTTGTGCCGAGGGTCAAGGCCGACCGCGACTGTGCCTCCGTCTCGGCAGCATCCGTCATCGCGAAGGTGCACCGCGATCGGATGATGATCGATGCGGATGCTCGCATCCCCGGTTATGGCTGGAGCGGCAACAAGGGCTACGGTAGCGCGGCCCACTACGCCGCGATCGACGCGCTCGGCCCCTCGGAGCTCCACCGCCAGACGTGGCTAAGGCCGCCGAGCCTGCTCGACGGACTCGAGGGTGCTGACGACGTCGTCTCCCTCGGGGCCATCCGTGGGCAGGCATCCGTCACCCCGTCCTGAATCGGTTCCTCGACTGAAGCGCGTAGGATTGACCCGCTATGGACGAAGACGAGTTCGAAGACTACGACCGTGAGGTCGAGCTGGCCCTGTTCCGCGAGTACCGCGACGTGGTCTCCCAGTTTCGCTATGTCGTCGAGACCGAACGGCGCTTCTACCTCGCCAACGAGGTCGAGCTGATCCGGCAGGACACGGAGCACGACTTCTACTTCGAGCTGTCGATGAAGGACGTGTGGGTCTGGGACGTCTATCGTTCCGACCGCTTCGTCAAGGCGGTCCGCGTGCTGACCTTCAAGGACGTCAACGTTGAGGAACTCAACGCCAAGGAGCTCGAGCTGCCGAAGGAGCTCGCACTCGACGAGTAATCGCGTCGTCTGCGGGCCGTTCTCCCTCGGGGGCGCGTTCTTGTCGGTCCCTGCTTCGCTACTGGCCCGCGGAGCAGGAGTGGGTCGCGGCGGAGGATCCCGTGATCGAGTCGGGAAGCTGCACTACGCCGGAATCCTCCGGGGCAGCGCTTTCGCCCGGGGTGGCGGTTTCGCTGGGCTCAGCGGGGTCGGTCGTCTCGGCCGGCGTCTCACTCTCGACGGGCACGGAGGGGTCAGCCACGGCGCCGTCTCCGAGTGACCCTGTGATCGCGACGGGAAGGTCGGCGATGAGGGCGTCGAAGAGGTCCTGCGCGTCATCCGTCCTCAGCAGCACGCCGCTCTGGCTGCCGCTGTTGCCGTAGTAGGTGGGGAGCTGCGCGAAGGTGACCCGCTCCAACGGGATGTCCTTGAGTGCGAGGGCGATCGAGGCGAGCGTCGTGACGTTCTGGAGGCTGTTCGACATCTCCATGTTCTGCACCGCAGCCTGGGCGAGACCGTAGACCTTGACCGGGTCGGAGAGGGTGTCGGCGCTCTTGATCGTCCGTGCGAGCGAGGAGAGGAACACCTGCTGGTTGCTGATGCGCGCGAGGTCGCTGCCGTCGCCGACGCCATAGCGGGAGCGCACGAACTGGAGCGCCTCGAAGCCTGAGAGCACGTGCTCGCCCGCCGCGAGGGAAAAGTTGATCTGGCGGTCGTTGATGTCGCTCGCGACACAGACGGGCACACCGCCGACCGCGTTCGACATCTGGATGACGCCGTCGAACTCGATCAGGGCGGCGTAGGGGATGCTCAGGCCCGTCAGCTCCTCGACCGTGAGCACGGTGCACGCGAGGCCGCCGTATGTGAGGGAGGTGTTGATCTTCTGGGAGCTCATGGCGCTGTAGCTCCCGTCACCGTCCTCGCGAGGACACGAGGGGATTGAGACGAAGAGGTCGCGGGGGAAGCTCACGACGGTGGCGTGCGTGTGGTCCTCAGAGATGTGGAGGAGGATCGTGACATCGTTGAGGTGTTGACCGCGCTCGCCATAGGCAGCATTGCCGCCGCCGCTGTCGCTGCCCACCAGCAGCAGGTTCACGCCGCCCTCGATAGCGCCGATGTCGGGCACGTTCTCCTCACCGGCCAGCTCGATGCCCGGCTTGATCTGGCTCGTGATACTCGCGACCGCGACGCCGGCAACCGTGAGGGTGCTCACGAGCGTCACGGCGAGAGCCGCGCCGACAAGTCCGAGCATGCCGCGAGCGACGCCATGCCGGGGCAAGCGGCCATGGCGGGCGATGGGCGAGCGGCCGGATGCGCGTCGACGGCGGGCGGGTTCAGAAGTCACAGCGCGAAATCTTATGCGGCGGATGCTGTGTGCGGGATGTGACTCGCGGTCGCGATCCACACACTCCTCCACAGCGGTGTCCTCCTCCCGCTGTCACCAGCTGACGCGTGCACGGCGATTTCGCTCCCTTCGGATCGAGAAGCTCGACGCAGGAGGTTTTCATGGCTGTGAAAGGCGAACTAGGTCGTTGGGGCGAGGAGCACGCGGCGGTATTCCTCACGAGGGCCGGCTACACGATCCTCGAACGAAACTGGAGGTGCGAGCAGGGCGAGATCGACATCGTCGCCTTTGACGGCCGCGACACCGTCTTCGTCGAGGTCAAGACGCGCTCCGGCCTCGGCTTCGGACATCCCCTCGAAGCCATCACGGCGGCCAAGCTCGCCCGCCTCCGCAGGCTCGCGCTCGCTTGGTGCGACGCCAACCCGACTGCTGAGGGAGCACACGGGCGCCGCAGCATCCGTATCGATGCCATCGCGATCGTCCGTCGGCGCGGGGCAACCCCCGTCGTCGAGCACCTGCAGCGGGTGTACTGATGGCCGTCGGACGTACCCGTGCCATCGCCCTGCTCGGCCTCACGGGGGAACTCGTCGAGGTCGAGGCCGACATCTCCAACACGCTTCCCGGCTTCACTCTCATCGGCCTGCCGGACGCGGCACTCGGCGAAGCTCGCGAACGCGTGCGCGCGGCGGCCTCCAACTCGGGCTGCCCGCTTGCCAGCCGCAAGATCACCGTCAACCTTTCGCCGGCCGCCCTGCCCAAGCACGGCTCCGGCTTCGACCTCGCGATCGCGCTCGCGGCGCTCGCCGCCGACGGCGCGGTCTCGGCCGAATCAGTCGAGCGTGTCGTGCACGTGGGGGAGTTAGGGCTCGATGGAAGGTTGAGGCCGACCCCGGGAATCCTGCCCTCTGTCGTCGCGGCGGCTCGCACCGGTGCAGAGGTCGTCATGGTGCCCGCCGGTAACGAGGGCGAGGCCTCGCTCGTCGGCGGAATCCGTGTCGTCGCCGTGGCCTCACTGCGCGACGCCGCCATCTGGCACGGCGCGGAGCTGGACCCCCTGCCCGTGGAGGCGCTGACGGTCCCCGAGACGGCGACCGAGAACGCCGCAGTTCCCGACCTTGAGGATGTCGTCGGCAACCCCGATGCCGTGCAGGCCCTCATCGCCGCTGCCGCCGGCGGCCATCACATGTTCATGCTCGGTCCGCCGGGTGCGGGCAAGACGATGCTTGCCGAGCGATTGCCCGGCATCCTGCCGCCACTCGAGCAGGATCAGGCTCTCGAGGTGAGTTCACTCCGTTCCCTCACCGGTCGTCCCGTCGGGGCGACTCTTCAGACGCGGCCGCCCTTCGAGGCCCCGCACCACACGGCGACCGCGGCATCGCTCGTGGGCGGCGGCAGCGGCGTCATCCGTCCCGGCGCGGCGGCCCGCGCCTCTCACGGGGTGCTCTTTCTCGACGAGGCACCGGAGTTCTCCTCCTCCGTCCTCGACGCCCTGCGACAACCTCTCGAGTCCGGCACCATCACGATTCACCGGGCGAACGCGGTCGCGACCTTCCCTGGGCGCTTTCAGCTCATCCTCGCCGCCAACCCCTGCCCCTGCGGCCAGTACGGCGCCAAGGATGCCGCCTGCGCGTGCACGCCCCACGCCCGCCGCCGCTACCTCGCTCGCCTCTCCGGGCCGCTCCTCGACCGCATCGATATCCAGCTGCGCGTGACCCGCGTCACGGCGACCGAGTTGAGATTGGGCAGGGGCGGTGGCATCCGCACGAGCGACGCCCGTGGAGACGTGCTGCGCGCACGAGAACGCGCCCGGCATCGCCTGCGAGATACACCGTGGTCGGTCAATGCCCATGTCGCGGGGGCCTGGCTGCGCAGCGACGGCATCCGACCCTCGCCTGCCACGACCGCCGCTCTCGACCGTGCTCTCGAGCGCGGTGGCATCACGATGCGCGGCTATGACCGGGTATTGCGAACCGCGTGGACCCTCGCTGACCTTGACGATTCACCCACGCTCGCGCCCGAGCACGTTGGCCGGGCGCTTTTCCTGAGACGAGGCATGTCATGACACTGTTCGGTCTTCCCGAGGGCGAGCTTCGCGCGCCTTGCCGCGCCCTGCGTGGCCACGATGTCGACCGTGAGGAGGGCGTCGCGACTTTCGCACGTGCGAGTTGGTCGGGCATCGCGGAGCCGGGCGACCGTATCGCGGGGGCGCTCGTGGAGGCGCTCGGAGCGGAACTCGCGCTGACGGCGCTGGTGGAGAGCTGGGACGCCCCGCGCATCGCGGCCGCTGTCGATGCGCTCTCCGTCGACGAGGTGGAGAAGGCGCTCCAACGGTGGATGCCACGGCTCAAGCCTCCCGCCGCGCTCCTCTCTCTGCGGCAGGGAGCCCGCATCGGCGCGCGCCTCTTGGTTCCCGGCGATCCGCTGTGGCCGGCGGGGCTCGACGACCTCGGGCACCACGCGCCGCTCGCGCTCTGGGTTCGGGGAAGCGACGCTGCGCTCGCCGCCCTGAGCCGCTCGATCGCCCTCGTAGGAGCACGCGCCGCCACGGGTTACGGGGAACACGTCACGATGGAGGCATCCGCCGGTCTGGCCGACCGCGGCTTCGCGATCGTCTCAGGCGCCGCCTACGGCATCGACGGGATGGCACACCGGGCTGCCCTGGCGAGCGCGGGGGTCACGGTCGCTTTCCTCGCGGGAGGGGTGGACCGCTTCTATCCTTCGGGACACGACGCCCTTCTGACGCGCATGGTGAAGGAGGGCGCCGTCCTGACAGAGCTGCCGCCGGGGGCGCAACCGAGCAAGTGGCGATTCCTCCAGCGGAACCGCCTCATCGCGGCAGCTAGCCAAGCGACTGTCGTGCTCGAGGCGGGGTGGAGATCTGGCTCCCTCAATACTGCCGGCCACGCTGCCGCGCTCGGGCGGCCCCTGGGCGCCGTGCCGGGTCCTGTCACGAGCCCTGCCTCCGCGGGTTGCCATCGCCTGATCCGCGACTTCGATGCCGTGTGCGTCACGACGGCCGCGGAGATGGCGGAGCTCGTGCCGGGAGCAGTCGGTGGCAGTGGGGAGGTGCCCGGTGTGCAGAGCGAAGCCGGCCTCGACCGTGCGAGCGATCCTCGAAGCATCCGGGTTCTCGACGCACTCAGCCGCCGATCGCCCCGTACTGCGGAGGACGTGGCGTCGCGAGCTGGCCTCTCGCCGGGGGAGACCCAGGCGCAGCTCGGACTTCTCGCGTTCGATGGCGTCGTCGAGGAACGCGAGCGTGGGTGGGTGAGAACGTGAACACGGGCCAGGGGTGATGGCGGTTCGCGGCGGGGCGCGACTAGCCTGTTCGCGTGATCCCCCTCGGACAACACCCAGATCCTTCCCACGTCATCGCCCACATCAGCGACCCCCACTTCCTTGCTGGCGGGCGCAAGCTCTACGGGGCTGTCGACACAGAGCAGAACCTGGGCAAGGCCCTGGCGCAGCTCGAGCGGTCAGACATCCGCCCGGAGGCGCTCGTCTTCACGGGCGACCTGGCCGACCTGGGCGAGCCGGAAGCCTACGAGCGGCTGCGCGCAACCGTCGAGCCGGTCGCCGAACGCATGGGCGCCCAGGTGGTGTGGGTCATGGGAAACCACGATGAGCGCCTGCAGTACTCGCGGGCACTCTTCGGTGAAGGCTCGCAAGCGCCGCAGGACCGGGTGTATGACATCCGCGGCCTTCGCATCATCTCCCTCGACACGACGGTCCCCGGCTACCATCACGGCGCGCTCAGCGAGGAGCAACTCGAATGGCTCGGCGACGTGCTTGCGACGCCCGCAGAGCACGGCACCCTCATCGCCGTGCACCACCCGCCCATCCCCACACCCTTGCTGTGGGCGATGCAGATGCTCGAACTGCACGACCAGCACCGCTTCGTCGAGGTCATCGAGGGCACGGATGTGCGCAGCATCCTCGCGGGCCATTTGCACTACTCCTCGCACAGCCTCGTCGCCGGCATCCCCGTCTCGGTCGCCGCCGCCACGTGCTACACCCTCGACCTCAGCGCGAAGGACCGGCTGCTCTCTGGGCGCGACGCCGGCCAGTCGATCAACATCGTCCACGCTTACCCGGATCGCATCGTCCACTCCCTCATTCCCATCGGCGACAGCCCCGAGATCTCCGGCGTCGACGCAGAACACCGCGCACAGATCGAGGCGATGTCGCCCGATGAGCGCATCGCGATGTTCTCCAAGAAGGACTCGCCGTTCAACCTCGGCACTGAGCCGGCGAGCTGAGATGCGACTCGACGCCGCGATCGACGCCTACCTGCGGCACCTCACGCACGAGCGCGGCTTCAGCGACAACACGGTGCGCGCCTACGGCACCGATCTGCGCGCCCTCTCCGGCTTTGCCGAGGAGCAGGGTGTCGAATCCATGGACGAACTGTCCCTCGAAATGCTGCGCGACTGGCTCTGGACCGAATCGCAGCGAGGCCTTGCGAAGGCCTCGCTGGCCCGGCGCGCCGCAGCAGCGCGGGGCCTCAGCGAGTGGCACCTGCGGCAGCATGACGGCGCGGATGTCGCGGCTCGCCTCCGCGCGCCGCGCCCTGACCGTCACCTTCCCCGGGTCCTCACCCGCGAGCAGATCGACGGCCTGCTCGCCTCGCTCGCGGATCGCGCGAGCACGGGCCACCCGAGCGCGGTTCGCGATCTCGCCGTCGCCGAGCTCCTCTATGCCTCCGCCCTCCGCGTCAGCGAGGTCGTCGGCCTCGACCTCGACCGACTCGACCTCGGCCGGCTCACAGCCCGAGTGACAGGAAAGGGCGCGAAGGAGCGTGTCGTGCCCTTCGGTGCACCGGCGAAGCGTGCGCTCCTGGCCTATCTCGAGACGGCGCGCCCCGCACTCCTGCAGAACTCTCGTGACGACGCCGCTCGGGCGGTCTTCATCGCGGATCGCGGTGGTCGCCTCGGCACGAGAGCCGTCTACAGCCTTGTCTCAAGATGCCTCGCTTCGATACCCGGCAGCGGACCCTCGGGCCCCCACTCGCTCCGCCACACGGCGGCGACCCACCTCCTCGACGGGGGCGCCGATCTCCGAGCCGTGCAGGAGATGCTCGGGCACGCAAGCCTGGGCACGACCCAGATCTACACGCACGTCTCGCTCGACCGGCTGCGGGACTCCTATCGGGCCGCGCATCCGAGGGCGTGACTCTCGGCGGTTCGCGAGGGGCTCCCAGCACTTGCAAAGCCGAAACAGTGACATTCTTGGGGCGGCCGATGAATACTTGCAGGCCACACCATCCCACCCGTCTCTCCCACCAAAGGTTCCCCGTGCGTCGTTCCGCCCTTTCCACCCGCCGCGCTCTCCCCGCCGTCCTGGCGCTCGGGATTGTCTCAACACTGACCCTCAGCGCCTGCTCAGCGGACGGGGAAGACACGGATGGCGGCACGGGTGCCGCTGCGGACTGCGCACCCTCGGGTGAGGCCTCGGACTCCGTCAACGTCGAGGGTGATCTCGGCGAGGCACCCGAGGTGAGCTTCGACACGCCTCTCGACGCCGAGAGCACTCAGCGCACCGTCGTCATCGAGGGGGAGGGGAGTGAGGCCGCCGTCCTCGGGGACACCGTGACGGTGTCCTACACGCTCTACAACGGCTCCACGGGCGAGCAGATCGAGACAACGGGGCACACGGAAGAGTCGGACCGCGTGCCGTTCGAGCTCGACGAGTCGCTCTATCTGCCGGGAATCGTCGAGGCACTCAACTGCTCCGTTCTTGGTGAGCGCATCGTCGCGGTGGTTCCCCCGGAGGACGCATTCGGTGAGACAGGAAACGAGGCCTTCGGCGTCGGCGCGGACGATGCTCTCGTGTTCGTCATGGATGTTGTCGAACCGCGTGACATCACGGCAGAGATCACGACGGTCGAACCAGGCTCCGAGGGTATGCCCTCGGTCGTCTACGGCGATGACGGCGTGCCCACCGTGACGATCCCCGACGCCGAGCCGCCGGCCGAGCTCACGCTTGCCGTGCTCTCGGAGGGCGATGGCGATGTCGTGAGCGAGGGCGACAGCGTCGAGGTGCACTACACGGGCGTCAACTGGACCACGGGGGAGACCTTCGACTCCTCCTGGCCCGGAGGTTCGCCCGCGACCTTCGCCACCAACCAGGTGATCCCGGGATTCGGTGCCGCACTCGTGGGGCAGCCGGTGGGCAGCCAGATTGTGGTTGTCATCCCTCCGAGCTACGGCTATGGCGAGAACGGCAACCCGAGCGCCGGCATCTCGGGCACCGACACTCTGGTCTTCGTGGTGGACGTCCTCGGCACGACCGGGAACTGATCCTTTAGACCGCTCACGCGACGGGTCGCGGCGGCAACAGCACGGAGCGCGGGATGCCGCCGAGATAGTTCAGGGGCGAGACGTACTCACCGTGACGCCGCACTCCCAAGTGGAGGCACGATGCTGGGCAGTGAGAGGTCTCGGCCCAGAGCGTGCCGATCGGGTCACCGCGGGCAACGACGTCGCCCGCCTTGAGTGTCGACTCCACCGGCTCGACGCTTGAGATGAGGCCGCCGTCGTGGCGCAGTGAGACTACGGGGCGGCCCGCGACCATTCCCGCAAAGTGCACCACCCCTTCTTCGGGAGCGCGCACTACGCCTCCGACGCCCACGGCGATGTCGATCCCTCGATGCCCCGCAGCGTACGGCGTCGGCGGTGCCTGATAGGTCCTGACCACTCTCCTTGGCCCGGTGACGGGCCAGAGCCAGAATTGGGATGTCGCTTCCGCCGCCCGGCCGCTGCCGGCCAGTGCGGGGCCGTCCCTCATAATCGTCGAGCCGGTGCCCGTGGGGGCGATGGAGACGATGACGAGGCCCGCGAGAATGATGAACCGGGAGACGGTCCTCGGCGGCGAAAGCGACATGTGGCAATACTGGGGGAGTTCGGTACTGGCCCCTCGGCTCAAGCACGTCGTCTGTGGAAGCCGTGAGTCGCAGAAGGCGGTGGAGGAGCATTCGGCCACTGTTGTGATGTGCCACACCGGGGCACCATGGCAGTCATGGCGACAAGTGAGACCACCCATGTCCCGACTGCCCCTTCCACGGTTGTTAAGGGGTGGGTGTTCTGGCCATCGGCAGTGCTCGTCACCGTCTTCGTCGCCTATGCACTGATCGCGCCTGAGTCCGCGGAGGCACTCTTCGCCGGCCTTCAAGGGCTCATCGTGCGCAACTTCAGTTGGTACTACGTGCTCATCGCGGCACTCTTTGTGTTCTTCGCCCTTTGGATGGGCTTCAGTCGTTTCGGCGACATCAAGTTGGGCAAGGACTCCGACGAGCCGGAGTTCTCCGTCATGTCATGGCTGGCGCTGCTCTTCGCAGCGGGCATGGGCATCGGCCTCGTGTTCTATGGCGTTGCGGAACCTCTCAGTCACTTCGCCAACCCGCGACCCGGCGTGAGCGGCGACCAGAGCCAGCTCGCCCAGGCGGCCCTGTCTCAGACCTTCCTCCACTGGGGGTTCCACGCATGGGCGATCTACGTCGTGATCGGTCTCGCGCTCGCCTACGCGATCCACCGTCGTGGCCGGCCTGTATCGATCCGCTGGGCGCTCGAGCCGTTGCTCGGGCGGCGCGTGAGGGGCGGTTGGGGCAACGTGATCGACATCATCGCCCTGGTCGGCACTCTCTTCGGTGTCGCGACATCGCTCGGCCTCGGCGTCCTGCAGATCAGCGCTGGCCTCGAGAGCGCGGGTATCGCTGAGAGCTCGATCTTCGCTCAGATCGTCATCATCGTTGTCATCACGATCATCACGATCTTCTCCCTCGTGACGGGCGTGAAGCGAGGGATGAAGTGGCTGTCGAACACCAACCTCGTCGTCGCTGCACTCCTGCTTCTCTTCGTTCTCTTCGCGGGGCCGACGCAGTTCCTGCTGCGTGACTTCGTGCAGTCGATCGGCGCATATCTGCAGAACTTCCTCGGTCTCGCCTTCACTGTGAGCGCATTCACGGGGGCCGAGGGCGAGGAGTGGCAGGCGAACTGGACGACCTTCTACTGGGGCTGGTGGATGTCCTGGGCTCCCTTTGTCGGGATCTTCATCGCTCGAATCTCCCGCGGCCGTACAGTCCGCCAGTTCATCGCCGGTGTGCTGATCGTTCCGACAGCGCTCACGTTCCTCTGGTTCAGCGTGCTGGGCGGCGCGGCGATCTATCGGGAGATCGCCGGGCGCGGCGGTCTCGTCGGTGCCGACGGCTCGGTCGATCTCGAAGGGTCCCTGTTCATCCTGCTGGAGGGCTTGCCCGCTGGTACCGTTCTCACCTTCGGGGCGATCCTGTTGATCGCCGTCTTCTTCGTCACCTCATCGGACTCGGGTTCGCTTGTCATGGGCATGATCGCGACGGGCGGTCAGCCCGAGCCGAAGAGTCTGATTCGCGTGTTCTTCGCCGTCGTCACGGCACTCGTGGCGATCGGTCTACTGCTCTCGGGCGGCCTCGATGCGCTCAAGACCGCCGCGATCACGACCGCGCTGCCCTTCAGCGTCGTCATGCTGCTCATCTGCTGGGCCACGGTCGTCGCCTTTAGTCGCGAGCATCGTGCGTACGAGCGCGCCCAGCGGGACTCCTTCGTGGACCGCATCGGCATGTACTACGGCCTCGAGGTTGATGAACCGAGCGAACGAGAGCCGCGCAGACCGTTCTTTCTGGGCCGGCGCCAAACCCAACGCGACCATCACGAACCAGACGTCTTCTGAGCAGACCCGACAGCCCCGTGGATCTCGACTGCGGGTGATATAGTTGGCGCTGCATCCCGACTCGTCGGGGTGACTACGCGTGCCCATCAGGCCACCGCATCCACTCGGTCCCCATCCCCGCCGCGAGGCGACAGGGGCGGATGCGCGCCGGGCACCAGGTTCTGCGCCACCCGGCGCGAAGTCAACTGAGAAGATGCACGACCGCCGTCACCTGCCGTCGTGCAAGAAAAGGAGTACGGCCATGGCCGTCGTCACCATTCGCCAGCTGCTCGACAGCGGTGTTCACTTCGGACACCAGACCCGTCGCTGGAACCCCAAGATGAAGCGCTTCATCCTCACGGAGCGCTCGGGCAGCCACATCATCGACCTGCAGCAGTCGCTCGCCTACATCGACAAGACGTATGACTACGTCAAGGAGACGGTCGCTCACGGCGGCACGATCCTCTTCGTCGGCACCAAGAAGCAGGCGCAGAACGCGATTGCCGAGCAGGCCCAGCGCGTCGGCCAGCCCTACGTCAACCAGCGTTGGCTCGGTGGCCTCCTCACCAACTTCCAGACGGTCAGCAAGCGTCTCGCTCGCATGAAGGAGCTCGAGGAGCTCGACTTCGACGACACGACGAAGGGCTTCACCAAGAAGGAGCTCCTCATCAAGAAGCGTGAGCTCGACAAGCTGCACAAGTCGCTCGGCGGCATCCGCAACCTCTCCAAGACGCCGTCGGCCATCTGGGTCGTCGACACCAAGAAGGAGCACCTCGCGATCGACGAGGCCAAGAAGCTCGGCATCCCCGTCATCGCGATCCTCGACTCCAACTGCGACCCCGACGAGGTGCAGTACCCGATCCCGGGCAACGACGACGCGATCCGCTCCGTCAGCCTGCTGACCCGCATCATTGCGGATGCTGCCGCCGAGGGCCTCATTCAGCGTCACCAGGGCGCCGACGAGGGCAACGTCTCCGCCGTCGAGCCGCTCGCCGAGTGGGAGGCCGAGCTGCTCGGTCAGACCGAGGGCGTCGGCGCGATGACCGCCGAGAACGACGCGGACGCGCAGGTCGCCGAGAAGCCCGCCGACAGCGACGTGACCCCCGAGCACTCGCCCGAGTCGAAGGCTGAGGCCGAGGACAAGATCGAGGCTGAGGCGAGCGAGTCGGAGAAGGCTCCCGCCACCGACGCGAAGTAGCACTGGCCAGCAGACCACTAGCAACAAGGAGTTCCCATGGCAGATTTCAGCCTGGAAGACATCAAGACCCTGCGCGAGCGTCTCGGCACGGGCATGGTCGACACGAAGAACGCGCTCGTCGAGGCGGGCGGTGACCTCGAGAAGGCCACCGAGCTCCTTCGCCTCAAGGGTGCGAAGGGCAACGCGAAGCGTGCGGACCGTTCCACGAGCGAGGGTGTCGTCGCGGCGAAGGCAGGCGACGGCAGCGCCACGATGATCGAGCTCGCCTGCGAGACGGACTTCGTCGCGAAGGGTGACAAGTTCATCGCCCTGAGCGAGCGCGTGCTCGACGCTGTGGCCGCCGCGGGTGCCAAGACGGTCGAGGAGGCCCTCGCGGCCGATCTCGGCGGCAAGACGGTCGCCGCGGCGATCGATGAGGAGGCCGCCGTCATCGGCGAGAAGTTCGAGCTGCGCCGCGTGGCCGTGGTCGAGGCCGAGAGCTTCGAGATCTACCTGCACAAGACCAGCAAGGACCTCCCGCCCCAGATCGGCGTCGTCCTCGGTTACTCGGGCGACAACGCCGAGGTGGCGCGCGGCATCGCGCAGCACATCTCCTTCGCTAACCCCGCCGTCCTCTCGCGGGAGGACGTGCCGGAGGCCGACGTCGAGAACGAGCGCCGCATCGTCGAGGAGATCAGCCGTGGCGAGGGCAAGCCTGAGGCCGCCCTGCCGAAGATCATCGAGGGTCGTCTCGGCGCCTACTACAAGCAGGTCGCCCTGCTCGAGCAGGACTACGCCCGCGACAACAAGGTGACGATCGCCAAGGTTGCGCAGGACGCCGGCATCACCCTGACAGGCTTTGCCCGCTTCAAGGTCGGCGCCTGATCGAATAGCCGATGAGGGGGTCCGTGGCGCGCAGCGTCGCGGACCCCCTTTTCGCGGGCAGACGCAATAGCCTGTAAGCACGACATCGAGGGAGAGAGCATGACATCTGTGACGGGTAGGCGGAGGGTTCTTCTCAAACTCTCGGGGGAGGCATTCGGAGCCGGTCAGCTGGGGGTCAATCCGGATGTCGTGAGCAGCCTCGCACGGGAGATCGCGGAGGCCGCGACCGAGGTCGAGGTCGCGATCGTCGTGGGCGGCGGCAACTTCTTCCGCGGTGCTGAGCTGAGCCAGCGCGGCATGGAGCGGGGTCGGGCCGACTACATGGGGATGCTCGGCACGGTCATGAACGCGCTCGCCCTTCAGGATTTTCTTGAGCAGGCAGGGGCGGCGACCCGCGTGCAGTCCGCCATCACGATGACGCAGGTTGCCGAGCCCTACATCCCGCTGCGCGCCGAGCGGCACCTTGAGAAGGGGCGCGTCGTCATCTTCGGAGCGGGCGCAGGGCTTCCCTATTTCTCGACCGACACGGTTGCGGCGCAGCGGGCGCTGGAGATCGGCGCAGATGTCGTGCTCGTTGCCAAGAACGGAGTGGACGGCGTCTACGACGACGACCCGCGCAAGAACGACGCGGCCGCGAAACTCGAGCGGGTGACGTACCAGGAGGCGCTCGTGCAGGGTCTCAAGGTCGTCGACTCGACCGCCTTCAGCCTCTGCATGGACAACGGCATGCCCATGGTGGTCTTCGGGATGGAGCCGTCCGGCAACGTCGCCGCCGCCATCCGCGGCGAGGAGATCGGCACCCGCGTCAGCAACTAGCCGTACATTCACCGGTCGACGGCGCCGGTACACTCGCTTGAGACGAGAAGGAGCACCAGTGATCAGCGACGTTTTGGCCGAGGCCAAGGAGAAGATGGGCAAGTCGGTCGATGCGGCGAAGGAGGACTTCGCGAACGTCCGTACGGGCCGCGCCAACCCGGCCCTCTTCCAGAAGCTTCTCGTGGACTACTACGGGACCCCGACTCCGCTCGGCCAGCTGGCGACGATGAACAACCCTGAGGCGCGGATGCTCATCATCACCCCCTTCGACAAGTCGGCTCTCAAGGAGATTGAGAAGGCGATCGTGAAGGCTGAGCACCTCGGCGCCAACGTCGGCAATGACGGCAACATCATCCGTGCTGTGCTGCCGGAGCTCACCGAGGAGCGGCGCAAGGAGTACGTCAAGCTGGTGCGCTCGAAGGGTGAGGATGCACGCGTGTCGATCCGGAACATCCGCCGCCGGTCCAAGGACGACCTCGATGCGCTGAAATCCGAGGTCGGCGAGGACGAGATCGCGCGCGGTGAGAAGGAGCTTGAGGCGATCACGAAGACGCACATCGATGCGGTCGACGAGGCACTCAAGAAGAAGGAAGCCGAGCTGCTCGAGGTCTGAATGGCTGAGGAGTCGGACGGCCCCGCCCCCGCGCCGCGTTCCGGCCGCGCGCAGTCGAGGCGCGACGAGTTCGAGGCGCGCGCGCACGCAACCGCGGACGATCTGCGGGCGCAGTTCGAGGTGCGCCGCGCGCAGATCGAGGCGACGAACGAGCGCATCGAGGCGCGAGCGGGGCGCAATCTTTTCGCTGCCACTGCGATCGGCTTGGGCCTCGGGGCGCTTCTACTGCTGAGCCTGATGGTGCTCAAGGAGCTCTTCATGCTCTTTGCGGGTGCCCTCGTCGCCTTCACCGCGTTCGAGCTCGCGAGCGCTTTGCGCTTCGCAGGGCGGAACGTGCCACGTCTGCCCACGGTCCTTGCGGCCGTGGCGGCTGTGCCCGTCGCCTTCTACCTCGGGGCCGACGGCAAGTGGTACGCGGCTCTCGCGGGAATCGCATTCGTCGCCCTGTGGCGCACGGTCGAGCTTGTGCGGCCGAGCCATCGCGGAAGCGCAATCGACTTCTGGCGAGACATCGTCGGGGGCACACTCGTGCAGGTCTACATACCCTTCATGGCGGGTTTCGCGGTGCTTCTGACGGCTCAGGACGGTGGGGAACGCTGGGTGCTCGCGTTCATCATCACGGTCGTCGCAGCCGACATCGGCGCCTACGCCACGGGGCTCAGTTTCGGCCGCCACAAGATGGCGCCCCACATCAGTCCGGGCAAGACCTGGGAGGGCCTGGCGGGCGCCGTCGTAGCGACGCAGGTCGCGGGCATCCTGCTGACTGTCCTGCTTCTCGACCGGCCCTGGTGGGTGGGCGTCATCTTCGGTCTCACAATGATCTTCACGGCGACGATCGGCGACCTCACCGAATCGCTGATCAAGCGTGATCTCGGCATCAAGGACATCAGCACGTGGCTGCCGGGCCACGGCGGGTTCCTGGATCGCCTCGACTCGATCCTGCCCAGCGCGGCTGGCGCCTGGGTGCTCTTCTACCTGTTCGGGTGAGCCCGCCACGGTCCCTTCGGCCCAGTAGGGCAGAATGGACGCCGTGAGCACTACCTTCCCGAAGACCCGCCGGAATCGCCTTGGCTACGACATCGAGCAGGTCGAAGACTTCCTCGAGGATGCTCGGCGCGCCTATACGGCGGAGCGCGGCGAGATCTCAGCGATCAGTGCGTGGCAGATTCGGGAGACGGCCTTCGCCATGAAGAAGGGCGGCTATTCGCCCGAGGCGGTGGATGCGGCGCTCGAGCGTCTCGAGGACGCCTTTGCGATGCGGGAGCGGCAGCGGCTCGCAGCCCAGGGGGGCGAGGCGGCGCTCCTCGCGGAGAAGCGCGAGGTGGCGCAGGAGATCGTCGACCGGCTCTCGCGCCCGGCGGGGGAGCGCTTCGCTCGCGTGAGCCTGCTCGCTCGCGGCTACCGACGCCATGAGGTCGATGCTCTCGCCGAGCGCATCTTCGCCTACCTCACCCGGGGGGCGCCTCTCGAGGTCTCGGACATCCGCTCTGCAGCATTTCATCCGCAGCGTGGCGGCTACCGTGAGGCTCAGGTCGACATGCTGCTCGACGCCGTCATCGAGATCATCCGCTCTGTCGAGTGAGAGTGCAGCCGCTCCTGTCCGGAAATCTGTGCTTTTGCAGGGGAGTGGGATAGGGTCTCTTCACTGTGAGTAGGCGAGCCAATCATCGTGCGCAGAGTCATCGTGCACGTCCCGCGGGGGCGGGGCGCCGGGCGGAGGCCCGCGCTGTGTCGCGCTCGCACGGGCGTCTCGCGTTGCAGTTTTTCGCCTTCACGGTTGCTGCCGGCGTCATGCTCGTGTCTGTCGTCGCTCCCAATGCCCCGCAGACGGCCCAGGCTGGCGCGGATGCCACGGTGCAGGCCGATGCGGATGTCGCCCAGTCGCTTCGGGTGCAGGCCGTCGCCATCGAGCCCCTCGGCCGCGACACCTTTGCCGTGAAAGCCTACGTTCCTCCGCCGCCGCCGAAGGTGGCGTCGGGTGCGCCCGCGGCGGGTACCCCGGACCCCGGCTCCGCTAAAGCGATCGCCTTCGAGATGGTGGCCGCCCGAGGGTGGGGCACGGGCGAGTACGACTGCCTCGTGGCGCTGTGGAACAAGGAGTCCGGCTGGAACACCTTCGCTCACAACCCGTCGAGTGGTGCCTATGGCATTCCGCAGGCCCTCCCCGGCAACAAGATGGCTTCGGCGGGCGCAGACTGGGCAACGAATCCTGCGACGCAGATCACCTGGGGCCTCGGATACATCCAGGCGCGCTACCAGACCCCGTGCGGCGCGTGGGGGGCGAGCCAGGCCAAGGGCTGGTACTAACTAGACTGGGACGATGCCCCGATCGAACCGTCCGCGCGGACGTCGCAGGTCGAGCGGGGAGGACCGCGACCTCTCGGCGTCGATACTCGGCGGCAGGCGCACAGAGGTGAAGCGCGGGCGGGAGTGGGTCGTGCAGCCTGTGGCCGCGGCATCCGCCGTCAAGACCTACACGTGCCCCGCCTGCCCCGCGCCCATCACGCCGGGGACGGCCCATGTCGTGGCGTGGCGGGCCGACGCGATGCTTGGTGATGAGCATGCGCTGGCGGAGCGGCGGCACTGGCACACTCACTGTTGGAAGATCACGTAGGGAGCGAGAGTGACGGAGACGATCGAGATCAAGGCGGGCGTCGAGCTTCCCGCGCGGCGGGAGGAGATCGAGCTGCACACGGCCGATGGGCTCACGCTCGTGGGCGAGCTGGCCCTGCCCGTCGACGCTGACCCGGTCGCAACCATGCTCGCGTTACACCCGCTGCCGACGGCGGGGGGATTCATGGACTCGCACATCCTCCGCAAGGCGGCGGCGAGGCTGCCCGCCCTCGCGGACATCGCGGTGCTGCGCTTCAACTTCCGTGGCACGTCCTCGCCGCGGGGCACGAGCGAGGGTTCGTTCGGCGACGGCATCGCCGAGGCATTCGACCTTCGTGCCGCGGTCGACTTCGTGCGCGAGCGCGGGCTCCCCGTGCCCTGGCTCGTCGGCTGGTCGTTCGGCACCGAGGTGGCCCTCAAGCATGGGCGTGGGCACGAGATCGCCGGGCTCATCCTGCTGTCGCCGCCCCTGCACCGCACGAGCCAGGAGGAGTTGGCCGCGTGGGCAGGCACGGGCATCCCTATGGTGGCGGTCGTGCCGGAGCTCGACGACTTCCTGCGCCCTGAGGAGGCCCGGGAGCGCTTCTCGGTCGTGCCGGATGCGGAACTCGTGGCCGTCGAGGAGGGCAAGCACCTCTGGGTGGGGGAGAAGCAGACCCGCCGCGTACTGGGTGAGATCGTCGAACGACTGAACCCCGAGCGGATGCCGCTGCCGACGACCTGGCCGGCCTAGAGCTCGTTCTGCCGCGGGATGAAGACCTGCTTCACGACGATCAGTATCGACGCGGCAACGGGGATCGCGACGAGGGCGCCCAGGACGCCGAGGAGGGCTCCGCCGGCGAGGGCGGCGATCACGACGAGCACCCCGGGCACCTTGACGGCCCGGTTCATGATGCGCGGGTTGATGAGGTAGGCCTCGACCTGCATGTAGACGAGGTAGTAGATCGCCGCGATCAGCACGGTGGGCCACCCGTTGAAGGCGAGCACCCCGAGCACGATGATGGTCGAGCCCGTCAGCGTTCCGACGAGCGGGACGAGGCTGAAGAGGAAGGCGATGAAGGCGAGGAGCACGGAGTACTTCGCGCCGATGATCGACAGGAAGATGAAGCTCAGGACGCCGTTGATGAGCGCGAGGGTGGCCTGGCCGACCACATAGCGACCCACCGATTCAATGACCTGCTCGGCGATGTCGATGAACTTGCCCCGCTTCGACGCCGGCACGAGCTGGTAGATGCCACGCTTCATGCTGTGCAGGGATGAGACGAAGTAGAGGGTGAGGATCAGGATGATGACGGCGCCGAAGGCTGCCGTCGCGATGTTGATGCCCGCCTGCAGCACGCCGCCACCGATATCGAAGACGTCGAGCTCCTCGATGAACTTAGTGATCTCCTCGAGTACGAGGGGCACGTTGAGCGCGGGGAAGTTGCGCTGCACCTCCTGGACGAGGTCACCGTTCTGGAAGAGCAGGATGAGATCGAGTACCTGCTCGACGAGACGCTCGACCTGCTCGACGATCACGGGAATGAGGGCGAAGACGAGACCGGTGGCGGCGGCGACGACCCCGGCCAGCACGGTCAGGATGGCAGCCCAGCGCGGGAACCGTTTGCGCTCGAGAAAGGAGACAAGGGGGTCGAGCCCCAGGGCGATGAAGAGCGCGGCCCCGATGTAGGTGAGGATCGTCGCGAGGCTGCCGACTGCGGCCCCGATGCCGATCGCAACGAGCACTCCGAGCCCGCCGAAAAGCCCGAATCGAAATGCGTTCTGGATCTTCATCCGGCCCCCTCGCGTGGTCAGTCGTCGCTGGAGAGCCTCTCGGCCTCCTTGAGCATGCCGCGAAGGTTCTCGAAGTATCCGGCGACGGCCTCTCGCTCGATCCTAATCTTGGCGAGCCGCTCCTCGGCGTCCGACACGAGCTGAGCCGCGTGGGTCTCGGCCTGCTCCACGATGGCGCGGGCGCGGTTCTCCGCATTGGCGAGGATCTCCGCAGCGGTGGCGGAGCTCTCCTCGCGTAGTCGGCGGGCCTCCGCCTTCGACTCGGATTCGAGAGCGTCGGCCTCGGCGCGTCGTTCGGCGGCCCGCTTGGTTGCCTCGGCAAGCTGAGACTGCGCCTCCTCCAGGTACTTCTGGGTCTGCGCAACCGCCTCCTGCTGCTTGGCGAGGAACTCCTTCTCCGCCTCGTCGCGGCGCGCCTTGAGTTCGACGTCGAGGTCGATGCGCGCCTGTTCGGTCTCGCGGGCGATCGTCGTGCGGGCCTCGTCGGCCTCTGCCGCGAGGGCCGCGCGCACCGTCTCATCCTCGTGCTTGAGGGCTGCCCGCTGCGCCTCGATGTCCCGGGCCAGGTCAGTGCGCTGCTGCTCCACGTCGCGGCGAAGAGAGCTGAGGGCCGTGCTCGTCTCTTCTTCGACGGCGGCACGTCGCTCGGCGATCTCGATTTCCAGCTCGGCGCGAGCCCGCGTGCTGTCCTCCTCAAGCTCGCCGCGTGCGCGACTGATCTCCTCGTGAAGGGCGCTGCGAGCGGTCGTTATCTCCCGCTCAAGGTCGGCTCGGCTCTGCGTCGACTCGAGCTCCAGGGCGGCGCGCACCTTCTCCGCCTCCTGTTCGAGGACGCTGCGGATGCGCGTGGCCTCTGTCTCCAGCTCGCTGCGGGTGCGCGTGGTGTCGTCGTGCAGGCGTCCCCGCTCCTCCGCAATGTCGCGCTCCAGCTCCGCGCGCGCGGCAGCGACCTCACGGTCGACCGCGCTCTTCTTGGTCTCGACCTCGAGATCGATGTCCTCGCGTTTGGCTGACACCTCGGCGTCGGTGGCGGCGCGCTTCGCTTCGACCTCGGCGTCGATCTCGCTCCGTCTGGTCTCCACATAGCGCTCGATGGCGGCGCGCGACGCGCTCACCTCACGATCGACCTCGGCCTGCTTGGCGGTGATTTCGGCATCGAGCTCGATGCGTGCGCTCTCCACCTCCTGCTCGAGGTCCGCGCGAGTGGTGGCGACTTCGGCGTCGATGGCGGCGCGCTTCGCTTCGACCTCGCCGTCGATCGCTGCTCGCTTGGCCGCGACCTCGGCGTCGATCTGCGTTGCCTTCGCTGTGACGTCGGCGTCGATCTGCGCGGCCTTCGCTGCGACTTCAGCGTCGATCTGCGCGCGCTTCGTGTCGACCTCGTCGTCGATGTCGGCGCGCTTCGCCGCGACTTCCGCGTCGATCTCACTTCGCTGAGCGGCAATGTCGCGCTCAAGCTCCGAGCGCTTCTGCCCGACCTCCGCGTCGATTGCGGTGCGCTTTGCCTCGACCTCGCGATCGATCTCGGCGCGCTTCGTGGCAACCTCATGAGTAATGGCGGCCGTGCTGTCGGCGATTTGCTGCTCGAGTTCCTCGCGGCGACGCGTGATCTCGCGGTCGAGCTCGCTGCGACGGGTGGTGATCTCGTGCTCGAGGGCGGCTCTCTGCTCTGTCGTCTCTCGCTCGAGCTCAGCGTGGGCGTCGGCTGTCTCGGTTGCGAGCTGCGCGCGAGCCTCGGCGGTCTCGCGGGCGAGGGTCGCGTGGGCCTCCGCCGTCTCGCGTTCGAGGGCGCCTCGTGCCTCGGCTGTGTCGCGTTCGAGGGCGCCCCGCGCCTCGGTCGTGTCGAGTTCGAGGGCGGTCCGTGCTTCCGTGATCTCGCGCTCGAGTTCCGCCCGGGTCTGCTCGACAGTGGCCGCGAGCTCGCTGCGGGTCTGCTCGACGTGGCGGTCGAGGTCGGTGCGCTTCTGCTCGATCTCGCGCTCGAGGTCGCCGCGCTGCTTCTCGTTCTCGGCCGTGAACTCCGCGCGGGCGCGCTCCGTCTCTCGCGCGAGGCTCGCGGCGGCGTCTCGGGCCTCGCTCGCCTCCCGCTCCACAACGACCCGCAGCTCGGCGGCTTCGCGCTCCGCCTCCGCGCGCAGGGCTGCCGCCTCGCGCTTCGCCGTCGTGCGTACCTCTGCGGCTTCTGTGGCAACAGCGCCGCGGATGCTCGCTGCCTCGCGCAGGGCGTCCTGCGTCGCGGTCTCGGCCTCCGTGCGGGCCCGGGTCACGAGGTCGTCGGCGTCGGCCCGCGCGTTCGCGAGCATCGCCTCGGCGCGGGCTGTGGCATCCGCAATCAGCCGATCGGCGGCCTCGGCGGCTTCCTTCCGCACTGCCTGGACCTCTGCCTGCACGCTGCTGCGCAGCTTCTCGGCGTCGATGTCAGCCTGGCTGATGAGGCGCGTCGACTGCTCCTCGGCGACGCGGAGTGTGTTTTCGAGCTTCGTACCGAGTCCCGTATATGTGGGGCTGCCGGTCTCGTCGAGTTCGGCCTGCAGGTCGTCGACGGTGGCTTTGAGACGCTTGATCTCCTTGGCAGCATCCGCCTTGTCGCTGTTGGCCTTGATGAGTTCGCGGCGCAGGTCCTGGAGGGCTGTGTCGACCTCCTCGCGGTTGTAGCCGCGCATGGTTGTGCTGAACGATCCCTCGTCGATGGGCACGGTCTTCTCCTGTGGTCGAGGCGGCACCAGCGTCGACTGGCCCCGGTGCCGAGTTTAGCCCCAGTGCCCTTTGGGGCCATGCCCGAGGTATTGTCATCTGCATGCCGGGCGCTTCGGCATCCAGCCGCCTGTTAGGCGGCATCCAGACTCGCTGAACTAGTCTGGAATGTCTGTGCCAGGCCGCTCCTGCCGTTGCAGGGGCGCCGCGCGGGTGTGGAGGGGGAGTTCGTTCTCCCACAGAGGTGCCCCACGACAAGGATCGGGTGCCAGGGAAGGAGGGTTCGTTGCGATTCGCTGCAGCGATCGTCAGCTTCGTGCTCGCATTCGTGCTCATCGGCTTGGGGCTCGCCCAGCGCACCGTCTTTGCGGGCCCCGATCGTCTCGTCGCGGAGGGCACAACCAGCGAGGACGCGCCCATCACCGTGATCGATGGATGGACTCTGCACGCTCACGAGGGCCGGCAGCGGTTGAGCATCAGCGGCGCCGAGAACGTCGTCGCCGTCTACGGGCGAACCCCTGACGTGCAGGCCTGGGTGGGCGAAGCGACCCATAACGTGCTCACCTTCGATGAGGAGACCGGAAGCCTCGAGTCCGAGACGGTGCAGGGCGAGGAGGAGACTGTGCCGACGGCGCTCGGCTCCGACCTGTGGCTCGCAGAGTTCACGGGGGAGAACGAACTCACCTTCACAGCGAACGTGCCCGAGGGCATCTCGATGCTCATCATGTCGGATGGTGCAGAGCCGGCGCCGAGCGAAGTGAGCATCTCTTGGCCTGTCGACACCCGCACTCCCTGGGCCGGCCCGCTCATCGTGGCCGGGGTCGTGCTGCTTCTCGTCGGTATCGGCTTGTACCTGTGGGCGCTCTCGCACTGGCGCCGCATGCGGGGACCGCGTCGCAAGTCCAGCACGAAGCAGAAGCTCCCGCGGCCACCCCGTTACAGCGCGAGGAAGGCGGCGAAGGCAGTCCGCCCCGCGCCTACCTCGGGCGACGACGTGTCCTCTCGCGGGCGCCGTTCCTCCGGTCGCCGGCGCATGATCGTCGTCCCGGGCATACTGGTCGGCACCCTGGCGTTCTCCGGCTGCTCGGCAGACAGCTGGCCGCAGTTCGAGGAGATCGCCCCCTCACCCTCGCCGTCGGCAGGGGAGGTCGAGGCTGCCCAGTCATCGCTCAAGGACGTCGCGGTCACCGAGACGCAATTGCGCAGCATCATGGCGGATGTCGCGACCGTCGCGAGCGAGGCCGATGCGAATCTCGACCCCGACCTCCTCGCCACCCGCTTCGAGGGCCCCGCGTTGGAGGTCCGCCTCGCGAACTACGTCATGCGGGCGGCCGACGGTGCTCAGCCTGCACCGACACCCGTGCATGGGGAACCCATCGTCCTCTCGCTGCCACAGCAGACGGATGCCTGGCCCCGCGTTGCTCTCGTCGTCGTGCAGGACCCTGAGGACGAGTCGATTGCACCCATGGCGTATGTGCTCAACCAGGAGTCGCCGCGCGAGAACTATCACGTGCAGTACGCCGTCAACCTGCTCGCGACCGAGGAGCCCTTCCCGCAGGTCGCAGCCGAGACGGTCGGTGCAGTGCGTTACTCGCCCGACAACCGATTCCTCACGCTGGCGCCCGAGGAGGTGGCGGCGGCCTACTACGACGTGCTCCTGAAGGGTGCCGAGAGCGAGTACGCGGAGGAGTTCGACCTCGAGGACGACACCTTCCTCGCGATCGCCGGGCCAGAGGCCAGGGCGGCGCGCGCCGCAGCCGTCACAGGTCCGGGCTCGCTCGCGACCACGCGGGCGGAGGTCACGGGGGAGCGCATCGCCCTCGCGACCAACGACACTGGTGCCCTTCTCGCGATCAACCTCGGCGACACCGAGACCGTGACCCCCACGGAGGCGGGAGCGACCATCAACGTGGGGCCCACGGTAAAGTTGATGACCGGCCTCACCGAGACGACCAAGGGTGCCTTTGTCACCTACAGCTACCAGTTGCTCTTCTACGTGCCGCCGGCAGGCAGTGACGAGAAGATCCGTCTCCTCGGGGCGACAGAAGGCGTGACAGCGGCAGGAGAACTCCCATGACGGACGTCCCACCCTCGGGCGCGCACCTTCGCGGTGCCGTCGACCTCTCATCCCTCGTGCGTCCGCCCGCTCCCGCGGGCCAGGCGCCGACCGCACCCCAAACGGGAGCCGGCCAGCAGGCGGGCCCGAGCGTTCCTTCGCTCGTGGTGGAGAGCGGTGACAGCGCATTCCAGGGGCTGCTGGAGCTCTCCAACACGGTGCCTGTCGTCGTCGAGTTCCACGCGGGAGCCCCGTGGCAGCAGCTCGCCTCCGTCGTGCGTTCCTTCTCGGGGCGCCTGGTGCTCGCGAGCGTGGATGCGACGCGCAACCCACAGCTGCAGCAGGCGTTCAATGTCGCCGCCGTCCCGACGGTTGCTGCCGTCGTCGGCGGTCGTCCCCTCGCCCTCTTCGAGGGCGAGGTGGCAGAAGACCAGGTGAGGGCCGTCTTCGAGCAGCTTCTCGCGTTGGCCGCGCAGAACGGGGTCACGGGCACCGTCACAGCCGAGGATGCGGAGGGTGCCGTCGAAGAGCCGGTTGAGGAGCCGCTTCCGCCCCTCCACCAGGAGGCCTACGAGGCGATCGAGCGCGGCGACTACCCCGCCGCCATCCGCGCCTACGAGACGGCCATCGCTCAGGACCCGCGCGACCAGCTCGCCGTCGCGGGGCTCGCGCAGGTCTCGCTCCTGCACCGGCTCGTTGGCAAGACGGCGGCTGGCATCCGTACGGCGGCCGGGGATGCGCCGAACGATCTCGACGCGCAGCTCGATGTCGCTGACCTCGATGTCTCGGGCGGGCACCTCGAGGACGCCTTCTCGCGCCTCCTCGACCTGTTCCTCGGGCTCGACCAGGCGGGCCGCGACCGGGTGCGCACGCGGCTCTTGGAGTACTTCGAGATCGCGGGCGCGGACGACCCCCGGGTCGTCGCGGCCCGGCGTCAGCTCACCAACCTGCTGTACTGAGCCTGCGGTACTGAGCCTGCGGTACTGAGCCTGCGGTACTGAGCCTGCTCTACTGAACCTGCGGTAGCCCGCCGGGGCTGCTCCTCAGCGCTGGGGCGTGAGGAACAGGGCTCCCAGCGGGGGCACGGTGAGTTCCGCGGAGGCGGGCTGGCCGTGTGACGGGGTTGCCTCGGCCGTCACCACGCCGTAGTTGCCGACTCCCGAGCCACCGAACTCCGCGGCATCCGTGTTGACCAGCTCGACCCATTCGCCGTCGCAGGGGAGCCCGAGTCGGTACGGCCCGACGGGGATGCCCGAGAAGTTGACGATGACGACGAGCGGCTCGCGTTCCGCCGACCAGCGCGTGAACGCCACCACATTGTTGGTGTTGTCATCGCCGACCAGCCACTCGAAGCCGCGAGGGTCGTTGTCCCGCTGCCACAGGGCCGGATGGTCGCGATAGGCCCGGTTGAGCTCGCCCACCAGCCGGTGCAGACCCTGGTGCGCGGGCTGATCGAGGATCCACCAGTCGAGTCCCCTCTGCTCGCTCCACTCGGAGGGTTGGCCGAACTCCTGTCCCATGAAGAGCAGCTGCTTGCCGGGGTGGCCCCACATGTAGGCGAGGTAGGCGCGGACGCCCGCCAGCTTCTGCCACTGGTCGCCCGGCATCTTGCCGAGGAGCGAACCCTTGCCGTGCACGACCTCGTCGTGACTGATCGGCAGCATGAAGCTCTCGCTGAAGGCGTACTGAAGGCTGAAGGTGATGTCGTGGTGATGGTGCGAGCGCCACATCGGGTCGACCTTCACGTACTCGAGAGAGTCGTGCATCCAGCCCATGTTCCACTTGAGGCCGAAGCCGAGGCCGTTGCCCGCCGTGGGGCGGGTCACGCCGGGGAACGCGGTCGACTCCTCCGCGATCATGACGATGCCGGGGTTGCGCTTGTAGGCGGTCGCGTTGACCTCCTGCAGGAAGCTGATGGCCTCGAGGTTTTCTCGGCCGCCGTATTCGTTGGGCAACCATTCGTCGCGTGAATAGTCGAGGTAGAGCATGCTCGCGACCGCGTCGACACGCAGCCCATCGATGTGGAACTCCTCAAGCCAGTACAGGGCGTTGGCGACGAGGAAGTTGCGCACCTGCGAGTCCCCGAAGTTGAAGACGAGGGTGCCCCAGTCGGGCTGTTCGCCGCGGCGGGGGTCGCTGTGCTCGTAGAGCGGCTGGCCGTCGAACTTCCCGAGCGCCCACTCGTCTTTGGGGAAGTGCCCCGGCACCCAGTCCATGAGCACGCCGATGCCTGCCTGGTGTAGCCGGTCCACCAGGTAGCGCAGGTCATCCGGATGCCCGAAGCGGCTGGTCGGGGCGTAGTACCCGGTCACCTGGTATCCCCAGGAGGGGCCGTAGGGGTGCTCTGCGAGCGGCAGGAACTCGACGTGCGTGAAACCGAGTTCCGTCACGTACTCGATGAGCGGGTCGGCGAGGTCGCGATAGCCGAGGCCGGGGCGCCATGAACCGAGGTGCAACTCGTACACGCTCATGGGGGTGTTGTGGGGGTCGCGGTCCGCTCGCTCCGTGAGCCAGGCACCGTCGCCCCACTCGTAGTCGCTCGTGCCCACGACGGAAGCCGTCTTGGGCGGTACTTCCGTGTAGCGCGCCATGGGGTCGGCGCGGCTGACCCATTCCCCGTGCCGGGTGAGGATCTCGAACTTGTAGTTGTGACCGGGGGTGAGGCCGGGCGCGAAGAGCTCCCACACGCCGTTCTCGTCAAGTCTGCGCATGGCATGCGCAACCCCGTTCCATCCGTTGAAGTCGCCGATGACCCGCACGGCTCGCGCGTGGGGCGCCCATACGGCGAAGGCGGTCCCCTCGACTCCTTCGTGATGGCGAACCCGCGCACCGAGCATCCGCCACAGTTCTTCGTGCCGGCCCTCACCGAAGAGGTAGACGTCGACGTCGCCGAGTGTCGGACTGAAGCGGTAGGGGTCCTCGGCAATCCAGCGCGGGGCACCGTCGTAGCTCGTGTCGAGGTGATACGGGCGGGGGGTGCCGTGTTCCATGCCCTGCCACAGTCCTTCCGCGACATGGCTCAGCTTCACGCGGCTGCCGTCATCCCGCACCGCCTCGACGGTCTCGGCGAGGGGTCGCAGCGCCCGGATCACGACGCTGTCACCGTAGACGTGCTGGCCAAGCACGCTGTGGGGGTGGGGGTGTCGGCCCTCCGCGATCGCGAGGACCGTTGCGGTGTCTGGCGTCATGCTCTCGTCAGGGCGGTGCCGTGTCACTGTGCCTTCCCTTCCCCGCGGCGTCCGCGGTAGTCGACGCTCAGGATGTGTGCCGGCTCGACGTAGGGGTCGAGGCGCACGTAGTTGTCGGAGGACCAGGTGAAACTCGCCTTCGTCACGAGGTCCGTGACGCCGAACTCGGTGCCGTGTTCGAGGCCGAGGCGGGTGAGGTCCAGATGCACCGTCGTCTCCCGCACGGCGTGCGGGTCGAGGTTGACGACGACGATGATCCCGTCTGACTGGCCCGACCGCACGAAGCGGGCGTCGAGGTGCTTGGTGAAGACGAGGATTGAGTCGTCGTCGCTCCAGTGCACGTCGAGGTTTCGCAGTTGACGCAGGGCGGGATGCTCGGAGCGGATGCGGTTGAGTTCGCGCAGGTACGGCGCGAGCGAGCGACCCTCTGCCTCGGCGGCAGCCCAGTCCCGGACCTTGTACTCGTATTTCTCGTTGTCGATGTTCTCCTCAGAGCCGGGGCGCGCGACATCCTCGAAGAGCTCGTAGCCCGCGTAGACCCCCCAGGTGGGCGAGGATGTCGCTGCGATCGCCGCCCGCACCTTGTAGGCCGCCGGGCCGCCGAACTGCAGGTACTCCGTGAGGATGTCCGGCGTATTGACGAAGAAGTTGGGCCGAAGGTAGTCGGCGCTCTCGCGCGTGAGTTCGGTCAGGTAGTCCTCGAGCTCCTGCTTCGTGTTGCGCCACGTGAAGTACGTGTAGGACTGCTGGAAGCCGACCTGCGCGAGGGAGCGGAGCATTGCCGGTCGCGTGAAGGCCTCCGCGAGGAAGACGACCTCCGGATGCTTCGAATACACCTCGCCCAGCAGCCACTCCCAGAACCACAGCGGCTTGGTGTGCGGGTTGTCGACCCGGAAGATCGCGACGCCCTGCGCGATCCAGTGCTCGACGACGCGCAGGATCTCTCGGCTGAGCCCCTCTGGGTCGTTGTCGAAGTTGAGGGGGTAGATGTCCTGGTACTTCTTGGGCGGGTTCTCGGCGTAGGCGATCGAGCCGTCCACGCGCTTCGTGAACCACTCGGGATGCTCGGTTACCCAGGGGTGGTCGGGGGAGCACTGCAGCGCCAGGTCGAGCGCGACCTCGAGCCCCGCCTTCTTGGCGCTTGAGACGAAGGCTTTGAAGTCGGCGAGGGAGCCGAGGTCGGGGTGAATCGCATCGTGGCCACCTTCCTCCGCACCGATCGCCCACGGGGAACCGGGGTCGCCCGGGCCGGCGTTAAGCGTGTTGTTGGGGCCCTTGCGAAAGGCGCGGCCGATGGGATGGATGGGCGGCAGGTAGACGACGTCGAAGCCCATGCCCGCGACATCCGGCAGACGCTTTGCCGCCGTGCGGAAGGTGCCGCTCTTGACGGAGCCGTTCTTGAGTCGCTTGGCGCCCTCTGAGCGGGGGAAGAACTCGTACCAGCTGCCGACGGCCGCGCGGGTGCGTTCGACGCGCAGCTCGAGGGGCATGCTGAGCGTCGTGCGGGATGCGATGGGATTGCGTTCGATCTCGGCCAGGAGCTTGGCATCGGATGCTGCGGCGAGCCGCTCCTCGGGGGTGCGCGTGGCATCCCCGAGCGTCCTGGCCGCACTCTTCATCGGGGCGCTGCCCGTTTCGGCGGCCGCGCGGCGCAGGAGCTCGGCGCCCTCATCGACCATGAGCTCGGCGTCGATGCCCGCGGGCACTTTGATCTCGGCGTGGTGCAGCCAGGTCGCCCATTCGTCGACCCACGCCTGCACGCTCCAGGACCACGAGCCCTCGGCGGTGAGCTGCACCTCGGCGCGCCAGCGGTCTGTGCCGGGGGCGAGGGGGCGCATCCGGTGCTTCTGTTGAGTGCCCTCGGGGTCGGTGAGGAGGAGCGTCACGCCGAGGCTGTCGTGGCCCTCCATGAAGACAGTGGCCTCGAAGGGGACCACTTCGCCGACGAAGGATTTGGCGGGCCACAGGTTCTCCGGTTGCTGGGGCGAGCACGCCCTGATGGCGATTCGACCCGTCTTGAGGGAGTAACCGGCGGGCGGTGCCGCCGTCGACGCAGTCTCGTCTCGGTTCGTCGGGGTTTTCGCGTTCGCTCTGGCCACGAACTCGACGCTAGTCCTTTGCCCTGCGGGCGGGGAGTGAACGTGGGCATCTGTACGGCTTTAGGGGGACATTTCGCCGAAACCGGGGGACGGAACGTGTCCGTATTTGGGGGGACCCCCATGACTGGGGACAGAGATTCCATGCAGCGAGACAGACACGTTCGTACAGTCATCAGCGGGGGAACAACCCAGACGGAATATCACCCGATATACCGACTCCCAGCCTTACCCAGCACCACCCCGCCGCGGCCTGACCCCCGCAGCGGACAACCCAACAAGACAACCCGAATGTCTTGCACACGCGACGCCGCCTGCCCAGAAGGGCAGAGCATCCGCGTGCACGCTTCGGGCCACCCACCCGACATCCTTCGCGATGTCAGCGAAAGGAAAGCATCATGAACAAGCTCCTCAAGGGTTCCATCGCCGGCGCCGCTGGCATCGTCCTCCTCCTCGGTGGAGCGGGCACGCTCGCCTACTGGAACGACTCCGCGACCGTCGCGAGCGCCGGTACCGTCTCCTCGGGTGAGCTCTCCATCGCCAGCACGGTGGCCGGCACCTGGGATGACAGCATCGCGCTCATCGTCCCCGGCGACTCCCTCACCTACACCGAGCAGTTCACCGTCACCGCGAGCGGTGACAACCTCAGCTTCGAGCTCGGGGAGAACGTCACGAGCATCGTCTCCACGATCGACGGCGCCACCGTCACGGCCGACTTCGACGTCACGGAGGGTGGCGTGGCCGTCACCGACCTCAGCGACCTGGACGCGGGCACCTACACGGTCGACGTCGAGATCACGGTCGACTTCCCGACGACGGTCAGCGGTTCGACCGGTCAGCTCCAGGACCTCGACCTCTCCGACGTCGAGATCACCGTTACGCAGATCCCGTAAGGCAGTAGGAAGCGTGCCCGGCGGGTGTACACCGCACCCGCCGGGCGCCCTTCGACAGCTACTGCGGGCGCCTAGTGCGCGCCGCAAACCATGACCAGATGCGCCCTTGTGCGTGACGCGAACCAGGAGACGAGGAGGTGAAGCAGACGCCATGACCAGGATCACGCGTCGGGCTTCCGCCTCGCTCCGCACTGCTCCCGCCCCCACATCGACGATCCGTCGGATTCTCACTGCCGCATCGGCGGTGGCCGGTGCATCCCTCATCGCGAGCTCTTTGGCCGCGGGAACATACGGCCTATGGGCGGACGCTGCACCGGTTCAGGCGGGAATCGTCACGAGCGGCTCCCTTACGCTCACCGCGGGGTCGTCCTCCATCAGCCCGACCGCGTGGACGGGGCTCTTCCCAGGTGATCGCGTGCGTCAATCGGTCACGCTCGGCAACACCGGCTCGGTCGAGGCGGATGTCACGGCGAGGACCACCTCGACGGCCGCCGCCTCACAGGACTATGAGGTGAGAATCGTCAAAGGTGCATGCCCCGCGCCGGGCACGGCGATATCCGCCGCGAACAGCCTCACGGCGACCCCGGTTCCGCTGGGAGTCTGGGCAGACGGAGAATCCTCCACCGTCTGCATCGAGGTCGCCCTCAAGGCAAGTGCCTCGCAGGCCAGTCAGGGGGCCGTCATACCCTTCACCTTCACATTCGGCGCAACCCAGAAGGTCGCCTGATGCGTACCGGGCTCTTCTCGCGCCTGGCGCGTCAGAACTCGCCTCGGCGAGGCATGCGCCGGAACCTCCTCCACAGCGTGGGTATCGGCGCCCTCGTCTCACTTCTCCTCGCCTCGGGCGCCGGAGTCACCTTCGCCGTGTGGACCGCCTCGACGGCGGTGACGAGTTCAGCGACAGGGGCCCAGCTTGCCGTCACGACCAGCTTCGTCGGAGCGCTGGACGCGGCAACGTTCCAGAACCACTCCAACACGGTCACGGGCACCGTCACCGTCACCAACACGAGCAACGTCGCCGCCTCGCAGAGCGCGAACAAGTCAGTGGCGCGGCCCGTCTCCACCAAGCTCAATGCGACGGTCGCGGCGCCCAACGCCGCCAAGGTCTCGCAGTTCACCGTCACCGCCTGGAGCACGAGCAGCCCCGCGACCTGTGCGACGCAGTCGGTACCCGTCGGCGCTGCCCAAGGGACCTGGGCGAGCATTCCGGCCCTCACGACCGAGCTTGCCCCTGGCGCCAGCATCACGTACTGCGTGCGCGCGACCGCGGCCGAGCGCACCAACCTCGGCGTCTCGGGGGGAGCCTTCACAATCACGCCCACCGTGACCTCGACGCTCACGATCGCCGGCTCCTCGTGGTCTGCGACCGCCACGGGCTCGGCGGCCCAGGCGACAAGCCACATTTACCCGGCGGCAAGCCTCAGCACCGGACATTGGATGCGGATAGCCGACACGACGAACACCAGCTGCCTCGACGTCAACAGCGCCTCCGACACGGAGGGGCAGGCTCTCATCAGCTACGCCTGCAAGAGCAACAACGACGCCGGTAAGACGAATCAGCGCTGGCGCCTTGTCGCGGACGGCAACTACTACCGCATCGTCACCCAGCTCTCGAGCGGCCGCGCTTTCGCCGCCGCAGGCAACAGCACCACCCCGGGAACGGGGATCGTCATGACCACGGCCTCCACCACAAGCGCGCAGTGGCAGGCGCAGGAGATCAGTTCGGGCGTGTACCAGCTGGTCAATCGAGCCAGCGGCCTCTGCCTGACGAGAGGCACTGCGAGCGGTGGTGTCACGCCGATGACCCAGGCTGTCTGTGGCGCGACGACCGCGCAGCGGTACGTATTCACTCAAGACACGGCGTGGAGCACGATCACCTCGCTCACCTGCAGCACCTCCGGGCGCAACGTTGTGCTCACCTGGTCGCCAGCGACGAGCCAGACGTATGTCGTACGGCAATACACCAGCAACAATCAGAGCAGCGTGGTCACGCCTGACTCCCGCACGTCGACATCCGTGACTCTCTCCCCGGATGCGCTCTCCGGCAATTCGGGCACGAAGACCATCGAGCTGGATGGCGGCACCGATGGGGTCTGGCGGATCTCGGTGGACAAGAACTGGAACGGCTTCATCTTCGGCTACTACAGCCTCTCCTGCAACGGTGCGGGAACACAGGTGAGCTCGTGATGCTCGTGCGGGCTCTCGCGACAACTGCGATAGCAGTGGCAGGAGTCGCGACAGTGCTTGGCGCGCCCACGAGTGCGGTCGCGGCATCCGATGTCGTGCTCGTGAGTGCGGATGGGACGGCGTACGGGACTGAGCTCTCCGGGAGCGTGTTCACCGACATCGCGAACATGGTGCCCGGCGATAGCCAGACGGGATCGTTCTATGTGCGAAACGCAGGCGAGAATCCCGGGTTCCTCCGCATTGTTCTCAAGGACGTCTCGGTCTCGGATGACGATCTCGCGGATGCTTTGACCATTGCCGCCGACACGGCGAGTCAGGAGGGTGAGGCCACTCCCGTCGCCCTCGCCGAACCATGCTGGGTGCTCTCAGAGGGAGAGGTCGTTCCTCCGGACACGACCGCTCGCATCGATCTCACCGCGGCGATCGGAAATCTCGATGGAACACGGGGTCAAGGAGCGATCGCAGAAGCCAGCCTTGGGGTGTCGCTCAGCGACACGACTCCCGGTAGTCTCTCGCCCAGCGACTGTGGTGGTCCCGATGTGAGCGTTTCGCTCACGCCCGTCCAGCCCCCGGGAGCAACGGTCGGTGCGGTCGTCGAGCAGGGCCCCAGCCAGAGCGGAGGCTTGGTTCCCAACGAACCCGATCTCCCCGTGCTGAGCGTTCCCGAAATTCTCGGCATCGATCCCAACACCTGGCACCTGCTCGAGGAGTACTGGGTCCTGCTGCCGGTCGGCGCCTTCTTCCTCGGTAACCTTGTCTACTTCTTGATCGTGCGTCGCCGACGCCCCGAAGACGAAACGGAACAACTCGTATGACCGGCGAAGAGACTGGGGGCGCGGCTTCGGAAGAGCTGGTGAGCCGTCGTTCCATGAAGGAGCAGAAGAAGTCGCGCGGCCTGCTCTACTACCTCGGAGTCGGGCTGAGCTCCGGGCTGCTCGCCTTCGTGATCCTGCTCGGCGTTCTCGTCATCGTCGTCCCCGCCGCGACGGGCTCGACGCCCATGACCGTGCTCACGGGATCGATGGAGCCCACGTACCCACCCGGGACCCTCGTGATCGTCAGGCCCACCGACGCTCAGGACATCCGCATTGGGGATCCCATCACTTATCAAATCGAGTCAGGCAAGGAGGCCGTCGTAACGCACCGCGTAATCGCAGTTACGCAGTCGACCGACGGGGAGTTGCGGTTCACGACCAAGGGCGATGCCAACGGCGCAGCAGATGCAGCCCAGGTGCAACCCGTCCAGATTCGCGGCAAGGTCTGGTACTCCGTGCCGTGGATCGGCTACGTCAACAACCTCGTCAGCGGAGGGGCGCGCGGCTGGCTGATTCCGACTCTCGCCGTAGGACTCTTCCTCTACGCGGGATACATGCTCGCCAGCGGGATCGCCGGTGCCGCGCGCAAGCGCCGCACCGAGGCGTCCCATTCGGGTGGCGAGTCCGCCCAGTCAGCGGACGCCCGTCGGTGATGGCGGCAGCGAGCGTCGAGACCGTCGGGGGCGGACTCGAGCCGCCGCCATCACCAACCACGGTTCTTCGACCCTGCTCGTTCAGCGGGCGATGTCGGCGATGATCGCGCCCGTCACATCGACGAGGTCGCCCGGTGCCAGCTCGAGGTCGAGACCGCGTCGGCCGCCGCTCACGAAGACCGTATCGTAGAGCTCCACGGTCTCGTCGATAACGGTCTCGTGCCGATTCTTCTGGCCGATCGGGCTGATGCCGCCCACGACATAGCCCGTGCGCCTCTCAGCGACGGCCGGGTCGGCCATCGTCGCCCGCTTGCCACCGACCGCCGCCGCGAGCGCCTTCACGTCGAGCTTTCCGGACACCGGCACGATGCCCACCACCAGCCGCCCGTCGACCTCTGCGAGCAGGGTCTTGAAGACGCGGTCCGGGTCCACGCCGATCGCCTCCGCCGCTTCGAGCCCGAAGTTGCTGTTGGCCGGGTCGTGCGTGTAGGCGTGAACGACAAAACGGATGCCCGCAGCATCCAGCGCGACCGTCGCGGGGGTGCCGACAGCCATCAGTCGGCGCGGAAGAGCTGCATCGACGTGGGCGCCATCCGTAGGGCGTCGCCCGGCGCATGGACATCGGGACCGGTGATATCGAGTGCGGAATCCCACAGCAGGGTGTACGTCTCCACGCCGTCGTGTCGGGGGAGCGTCACCGTCTCCTCCGACTCCCGGCCCTGCACGATGAGGAGAATGCGGTTGAACTCCTCCACCTCGGGGGTCGAGGCGGCGATGTACTGCGAAATCCGCTGTCGGGGCGAATCCCAGTCTTCAATCGACATCTCCTGCCCTGCCGCGTTGTACCAGTGCATCTCGCTCGCCGACGGCACCGTCTCGCCGAGACGACCGAAACGCACGGGCCGCAGCGCCGGGTTCTCGCGCCGAAGCCGCAGGAGTCGCTGCGAGATCTCAAAGAGGTCGCGCTGCCAGTCCTCGTGCTCCCACGGCAGCCAGCTGAGCTCGTCGTCGTGACAGTAGGCGTTGTTGTTGCCGCGCTGGCTGCGACCGAACTCGTCACCCGCCGTGATCATGGGGATGCCGGCGGAGAGCAGGAGAGTGCCGAGCAGATTGCGCATGGCCTTGCGGCGGCAGGTCGTGATCGTCGGGTCGTCGCTCGGGCCCTCCCAACCATGGTTGAAGGAGTGATTGTTGTCGGTGCCGTCCCGATTGAACTCCCCGTTGCCGAGGTTGTGCTTGCGGTTGTATGACGTCAGATCCGCCATCGTGAAGCCGTCATGCGCCGTGATGAAGTTGACGCTCGCGAGCGGCCCGCGCTGCTCGCTGAAGACATGCGCGCTACCCGCGAACCGACGGGTCATGCTGCCGATGCCCTGGCTTGCCGCACCGTGCGCGCGCTCAGCCGCGATATCGCTCAGCCAGAAGTCGCGCATCCGATCTCGATAGCCGTCGTTCCACTCGAGCCAGCCCAGCGGAAAATTGCCCGTCTGCCAGCCGCCCGCACCGACATCCCACGGCTCGGCGATCATCTTGACCCCCTGCAGGGCGGGATCCTCAACGATGGACTTCAGCAGCGGATGCTCGGGGTCGAACTCGTGCGAAGCACCCCGCCCCAGCGTTGCCGCCAGGTCGAAGCGGAAGCCGTCGACCTGCACCTCGTTCGCCCAGTAGCGCAGCGAGTCAAGGATGAGGCGCTGCACTGCGGGGACCGAGGTGTTGAGCGAGTTGCCGCAACCCGTGACATCGATGTAGGTGCCGTCGGGGGACTGTCGGTAGTAGGAGGCGTCGTCGATACCGCGGAAACTCGTCGTCGGGCCCCCCGGCCCCTCCTCTGAGGTGTGGTTGTAGACGACATCGAGGATGACCTCGAGGCCCGCCTCGTGGAGGAGTTTGACCATGCCCTTGAACTCCCGCAGCACGGCCGCCGGGCCGGCCGCCTGCGCCGCCGCAGACGCATACTCAAGGTGCGGGGCGAAGTAGCTCAGGGTGTTGTATCCCCAGTAGTTGCGGAACCCCAGCTTCGTCAGCCGCTCCTCGCTCACCGACTGGTGCACCGGCAGCAGCTGGATCGTCGTCACGCCCAGCTCCTTGAGCTGGGCGATCGCGCTCTCATGGGCGAGCCCCGCATAGGTTCCCCGGAACTCCTCCGGCACCGCCGGGTTCAGCTTGGAGATGCCCTTAGCGTGAGCCTCGTAAATGACCGTGTGATCGAGAGGGATACGCGGCTTCTGCGCGCCGCCCCAATCGAATGACTCGTCCTGCACGTACGAGCGCCACTGCCCGCCGCTGTTGCGCACGAGCCCCCGCGCGTAGGGGTCGAGCAGGTCCTGCCGCTCATCAAACCGGGCTCCCTCGCCGCGCACCCGCAGCGAATAGCAGGCGCCCGTCGTCAGAAGCGGATGCCGCACACTCCACACATCGTGGGCGTCACGCTGCAGGGGTGCCGTCGCGACAACGCGGTCGGCATCCTCCAGGTCGAAGATGCAGGCCTCGATGGCGCTTGCGTTCGCGGACCACACCCGCAGTTCGCCGCCGTCGGCACCGGCCCGGACCCCGAGGTCGCGCAGATGATCGATGGAGGCCATCGTTCTAGAGTAATCAGGGCCTGTGTCGTGCTTGTAACCAGCCAGCACCCCCAAATGCGGTCACGAGCACCGCCCGCGCGATCACGAGGAGCAGAATGCCGGTCTACCTGGATCATGCGGCCACGACCCCCATGCTGCCCGAAGTGCGGGAGGCATTCGTCGACGCCCTCGGCCTCGTCGGCAACCCCTCCTCCATCCACGGGCACGGGCAGAACGCACGGCGGATGCTCGAAGAAGCACGCGAGCAAGTCGCCGCCTCGCTCGGCTGCGATCCCGTCGAAGTGGTCTTCACGTCGGGCGGCACTGAAGCCGTCAACTCAGCGGTCAAGGGACTCTTCTGGTCCCGCAATGCTCCCCACGCCGGTCGAGTAGGGAGCGGAGCGAGCGTATCGAGACCCCGCCCCCGCGTCCTCGTTCCGCGCGGCGAACACCACGCCACGATCGACACCGTCGAGTGGCTCGAACGGAACGCGGGAGCCGCCGTCGAGTGGCTGCCGATCGACGGTGACGGTCGCATCGAGGTCGAGGCCGTGGCATCCGCCCTGCAGGAGCACGACGACATCGCACTCCTCACCTTCCTCTGGGCCAACAACGAGGTCGGCACGATCCAGCCGGTCGAGGAGCTCACCGCGCTCGCCGGCGCCCACGGGGTGCCCGTGCACATCGACGCGGTCTCCGCGTACGGCCACCTCCCCGTCTCGCTGCGCGAGAGCGGGGCGGCGGCCATCAGCGTCTCGGCGCACAAGATCGGCGGACCGCTCGGAATCGGTGCGCTCGCTCTCGCGCGCACGACCCACATCGAAGCCCTGTTGCACGGCGGCGGGCAGCAGAGGGGAGTTCGGTCGGGGACACAGGATGCGCCGGCCGCGGTCGGCTTCGGTGTTGCGGCGCAGCATCCGCTCTCCTCTCTCACACCGCTGCGGGAGACGCTCATCGAGGGCGTCCTCGCGGCCGTGCCGGGTGCCGTCCTCCGCGGAGACCGCGAAGTGCGGCTCGACAACAATGCCCACTTCACCTTCGAGGGATGCCAGGGCGACTCGCTGCTGCTCATGCTCGATATGGCGGGGATTTCGGCGAGCACCGGCTCCGCCTGCCAGGCGGGCGTGCCGGAACCCTCGCACGTGCTGCTCGCGATGGGGCTCAGCGAGGAGGAGTCGCGCAGCGCCCTGCGCTTCACCCTCGGCCAGGACTCCTCGGCAGACGACGTTGCCGCGCTCCTCGCGGCCCTGCCTTCGGCGGTCGAGCGTGCGCGCCGGGCCGGCTCGAGCGCGCGCCCCGTCTGAGCCCGCCGCGGCACGTCCCAGCGCGAGCCGCCAGCACCCCTCGCTCGGAAATTCAGGAAAGCGACGTGCGCGCCGAGCGCGAGACAACGGCCCGCCACGTGCGGGGCTGATGGGGGCATCCGGTTTTCCTGAGTTTCCGAAGAGCGACTGCAACTCGGGGGCTCGGGGGTGGTCCAGACCGGGAACGTACACTGTTGCGGTGAAAGTTCTGGCGGCGATGAGTGGCGGTGTCGATTCTGCGGTTGCGGCCGCGCGCGCCGTTGACGCGGGCCACGAGGTGGTGGGCGTGCACCTTGCCCTCAGTCGCATGCCGGGCACGCTGCGCACCGGCAGTCGCGGATGCTGCACCGTCGAGGACTCGATGGATGCGCGCCGCGCGGCCGACGTCATGGGCATTCCCTTCTACGTGTGGGACTTCTCGGAGCGTTTCAAGGCCGATGTCGTGGACGACTTCATCGCCGAGTACGAGGCGGGACGCACCCCGAACCCCTGTATGCGCTGCAACGAGAAGATCAAGTTCGCGGCCCTGCTCGAGAAGGCTCTCGATCTCGGCTTCGATGCGGTCGTGACGGGGCACTACGCGGCGGTCCGCGAGGACGCGGACGGCAACCGGGAGCTGCACCGTGCGGCCGACTGGGCCAAGGACCAGTCCTATGTGCTCGGGGTGCTCACGGCGGAGCAGCTCGCCCACTGCCTGTTCCCGCTCGCGGACACCCCCTCCAAAGCGGAGGTGCGGGCGGAGGCGGCGGCCCGAGGGTTCAGTGTCGCGAGCAAGCCCGATAGTCACGACATCTGCTTCATCCCCGACGGTGACACGCGCGGCTTTCTCGCCGAACGTCTCGGTGCCGAGCCGGGCGTCATCCTCGATCGGGACGGCACCGCCGTCGGTCGGCATGAGGGTGCCGCGGCGTTCACGATCGGGCAGCGCAAGGGGCTCAACCTGGGTGTCCCGAGCGTCGATGGTCGCCCCCGCTATGTGCTCGACATCCGCCCGAAGGAGAACACGGTCGTCGTGGGTCCCCGCGAGGCCCTCGACCTCGCAGAGGTGGCGGGCACCCGCTTCAGTTGGGCGGGCCTGCCGCCGGCGGATGCCTTCGAGGGCTTTGCCTGCCATGTGCAGGTCCGTGCTCACTCGGAGCCGGTTCCCGCGACAGCCCGCGTCACGGAGGGCGAGCTCGTCATCCGCCCCGATGTGCCCCTCAACGGCGTCTCGACAGGTCAGACGGCGGTTCTCTACCAGGGCACGCGGGTGCTCGGGCAGTGCACGATCGATCGCACCGTGAGCGCTTCCCCCGTGCGGGCCTGAGCGCGACCCCCTCTGTATTGGGGTGCAGCTCTGTTTCGAGTTCTGTGTCGGAGGTCGTGCCTACACTTGAGCCGTGGCAGAGTCCGTGACCCCTCCAGCGCTCGAGTCGGCGAAGGCCGAGTCTGAGCAGTTGACCGCCCGCATCCTCGAACTGCGCGAGGCTTACTACGAGCGCGACGAGGTGCTCGTCTCTGATGAGGAATACGACGCGATGATGCGTCGCCTCGACGAGATCGAGCGGATGTTCCCCGAGTTGCAGGGTCAGGACAGCCCGACACAGACGGTCGGGGGCAGGGCCCAGACCCTCTTCGACCCCGTCGAGCATGCGGAGCCCATGCTGAGCCTCGACAACGTGTTCTCCCTCGAGGAATTCGCCGGATGGGCGGCTCGCGTCGAGCGCGATGCGCACCGGCACATCGACTATCTGTGCGAGCTCAAGATCGATGGCCTTGCCATCAATCTCCGTTACGAGCACGGCGTGCTCACGACGGCGGCGACACGCGGGGACGGCCGCACGGGGGAGGATGTGACGGAGAACGTGCGGCTGGTCGAGTCGATCCCGCAGCGACTCGCGGGCACGGGGCATCCGCCGCTCGTCGAGATTCGCGGCGAGGTGTTCATTCCCGTCGAGGCGTTTCGTGAACTCAACGCGGAGCAGGCCGAGGCGGGCGAGAGGGTCTTCGCCAACCCGCGCAACGCCGCCTCGGGCTCGTTGCGGCAGAAGGCTGAGGGCAAGTCTCCCGAGAAGCTTGCCCAGATGCATCGCCGGCTCTCGACCCTGCGGATGCTCGTGCACGGCATCGGCGCATGGCCCAACCCGCCCGTGGCTGCACAGTCGCAGGTCTACGACCTCCTGGCCGAGTGGGGCTTGCCGATCAGCTCGCACTACCGCGTCATTGGGGAGATCGCGGGCGTCGAGGAGTTCATCGAGCACTACGGCGAGAATCGAGCGTCGGTCGAGCATGAGATTGACGGCATCGTCATCAAGGTCGACGAGCTCGCCCTCCACGACGAGCTCGGGGCGACGAGCCGCGCGCCGCGCTGGGCGATCGCCTACAAGTACCCGCCGGAGCAGGTCAACACGAAGCTGCTCGACATCGTCGTGAGCGTTGGCCGCACGGGACGCGCCACGCCCTTCGCGGTCATGGAAAAGGTGCGGGTCGCGGGCAGTGAGGTGCGGCAGGCGACACTGCACAATCAGGATGTCGTGAAGTCGAAGGGCGTGCTCATCGGTGACACCGTGGTGTTGCGCAAGGCGGGCGACGTCATCCCAGAGGTCCTCGGTCCTGTCGTCGAACTGCGCAACGGCAGCGAGCGTGAGTTCGTCATGCCGAACAACTGCCCCGAGTGTGGAACGCCACTCGCGCCCGCCAAGGAGGGTGACATCGACCTGCGCTGTCCCAACGCCCGCGCCTGCCCGGCGCAGGTGCGCGGCCGCGTCGAGCACATCGGCAGCAGGGGAGCGCTCGACGTCGAGGGCCTTGGCGAGGTGAGCGCGGCGGCGCTCACGCAGCCGCTGTATCCCGAGCAGCCCCCGCTCGAGACGGAGGCGGGGCTTTTCGAGTTGAGCCTGGAGACGCTCTTCCCCATCCGCGTCACGGTGCGGGATTCCGAGACGGGCCTCGTCAAGCTCGATGAAAACGGCGAGGAGAAGGTCGTGACCCCCTTCCAGCGCCGCCGGCGGCTCACGGGACGCGACGCCGACCCGCCCTTCGATGCGGATGCCGAAGGATTCGCCGGCGATGCCGAGAACGTGCCGTCGAAGGGAGCGATCGAATTGATCGAGAACCTGCAGGCGGCGAAGACGAAGCCACTGTGGCGCATCCTCGTGAGCCTGAACATCAGGCATGTCGGCCCCGTGGCCGCACGGGCGCTCGCCGACTATTTCGGCTCTCTCGATGCGATCCGAGCGGCCTCGCGGGAGGAACTCGCTGCGGTTGACGGCGTCGGCGGAATCATCGCGGACTCGCTGCTGGAGTGGTTCGAGGTGGACTGGCACCGGGAGATCGTGGACCGGTGGGCGGCAGCGGGCGTGCAGTTCACGACGCCGGGACACCCCGGCCCCGGCGCTGCCGCCGCCGCAGGGGGACCACTTGCAGGGGTGACCGTTGTGGCTACGGGGACTCTCGAGGGGTTCACGCGCGAGGGTGCCCAGGAGGCGATCATCGCGGCGGGAGGCAAGGCCGCGTCGAGCGTGTCGAAGAAGACCGACTTCGTCGCGGCCGGGCCAGGGGCCGGTTCCAAGCTCGCCAAGGCGGAGGAACTGGGTGTACGGATCATCGATGCCGCCCAGTTCGCAGTGCTCGTCACGGAGGGGCCGGCGGCGCTGGGGGAGTGAGCTAAGTCATATCCCTCGAACGAGGGGCGATTCTCTCAGGAGAGGCGACGTAGACTCAGGGATACACCTGTCCAATCCCTGGTTCGAAGGGCTCCGCGTGCTGCTTCGCCTTGTGGCACTGATCGCGGCGTCGGCAATCCTCCTCGGACTTGCATCGACCATCGCCGCGAGCATTGACGAGCCGCCCGAGGCATCCGTCACGGCCGTGCAGATCGACTATGACGTGGCGACGGAGGGACTCCCCACACTCTCGGCGGACGCGCCGCAGAACCCCGAAGAGCTTGCCGCGCTCTCGGGGCTCGAACTGCTCGAGGCTCTCGCGCGTACCGACGTCGTGACGCTGCAGAGGTTCGCGGCGACATACTCCGGGGAGATCGTCGATGAACTCGCATCTCCTCCACCCGCGGACGGCGTCGTCGCGTGGTGGTCGCAGCTAGAAGAGCAACAGCGTGACACGCTTGTGGGTTCTCTGCCGCGGCTCGTCGGCAACCTCGAAGGGGTTCCCTACGCGGCACGCGACGTCGCAAACCGCGCCTATCTGCGGCAGGCGATCGAGACGGCCACGAGTGAGGCTGAGAGGGGCGATGGGGGGCGCACGGCCCACACTGCCGCCGAGACCCAGCTCGCGATGCTGCGCGAGATCGAAGCGGCACTCGGCGGACCCGGCGCCATCCCCGCTCGCTCGCTGATCGCTGTCGACGACAGCTGGCCGGGCAAGGCGGTTGTGGCGCTTGGGGACCTCGACACTGCCGACTACGTCAGCTATCTCGTGCCTGGGATGTTCTTCACGGTGCAGGGTCAGATCGTCGACTGGACGGAGATCGCCCTCGACATTCACCGCGATGAGCTCGCACTCCTGCACTCCGAGGTTGCGGGTCTGACTTACGAGTCATCCGTCGCGACGGTCGCTTGGATGGGCTACGAAACCCCCAACCTCTTCACCGTCGGCATGCTCGACCAGGCGCGAGAGGGATCAGAACGGCTGGAGGAAACCGTCGCAGGCCTGCGCAGCGCCCGCGCCGCCGACCCGCCTCACGTGTCGCTCATCGCGCACTCCTACGGTTCGACGGCAGCATCCCTCGCTCTCGCACGGGGCGCGCTCGAGATCGACGCGATCGCGATCGTCGGCTCGCCCGGGGTGGGTGTGCAGCGGGCAGCGGACTTCGGGATGGACAGGGGCTCGGTGTTCGTGGCGGAGGCGTCGTGGGATCCGGTCGTCGACACGGCCTTTCATGGAGCAGACCCTGGCAGCGCTGAGTTCGGCGCGGTCATCATGGGTGTGGCGGGGGGAATCGACGATGTGGTGGGCGACACGCTCGGCGCCGTGACCGGCCATCTCGGCTATTTCGAACACGGCTCGGAGTCGATGCGCAACTTCGCCCTCATCGGGCTGGGGCGCGGCGACCTCGTGACGGGGAGTTCAGGTCGGCACCTCATGGCCGTCGGCCGATAGAATTGGCCGATCCCCGTTCATTCAGCTTGGAGCTTCATGTCTCAGAACTCGACCGGCCCGATTCAACCGGGCCAGGCCGCGCCGCACGAGCAGATCACGACGGAGCAGGTCTCTCACCTCGCCTCCCTCGCTCGCATCGCCCTCACGCCTGAGGAGATCGAGAGGCTCACGGGTGAGCTGGGGGCGATCGTGGACTCGATCGCCAAGGTCTCGGAGATCGCGACGCCGGATGTGCCCGCCACGTCGCACCCCATCCCGCTCTCAAACGTGTTCCGCGACGACGTCGTCGGCGAAACCCTGACGACCGAGCAGGCTCTCGCGGGTGCACCCGAGCACGATGGCTCGCGGTTCGCCGTCTCCGCGATCTTGGGGGAGGAACAGTGACAGATCTCACGAGGCTCACGGCGGCAGCTCTGAGCGAGAAGCTCGCATCGGGCGAGGTCTCGAGTGTCGAAGCGACGCGTGCGCACCTCGACCGCATCGCTGCGGTAGATGGTGATGTGCACGCCTTCCTCCACGTCTCCGACGCGGCCCTCGAGACTGCGGCATCCGTCGACTCGCGGCGTGCGGCAGGGGAGGCGCTCGGCCCCCTCGCCGGCGTGCCGGTCGCGATCAAGGATGTGCTCTGCACCGTGGACATGCCGACGACGGCGGGCTCCAGAATTCTTGAGGGCTGGGTGCCGCCCTACGACGCGACCGTCGTGCGCCGGCTCCGCGAGGCCGACCTCGTGCCCCTCGGCAAGACCAACATGGACGAGTTCGCCATGGGCTCGTCGACGGAGCACTCGGCCTACGGCCCCACCCGTAATCCGTGGAACCTCGACCGCATCCCGGGTGGCTCCGGCGGTGGCTCTGCGGCAGCGGTCGCGGCCTTCGAGGCGCCCCTCGCGCTCGGCAGCGACACGGGTGGCTCCATCCGTCAGCCCGGTGCTGTCACGGGAACCGTCGGCGTCAAGCCCACCTACGGCGGAGTATCCCGCTACGGTGCGATCGCTCTCGCTTCTTCCCTCGACCAGGTCGGTCCGGTGACCCGCACGGTGCTGGATGCTGCGCTACTGCACGATGTGATCGGCGGGCACGACCCGCGCGACTCGACGTCGCTGACGGATGCCTGGCCTTCCTTCGCGGAGGCGGCCCGCGCGGGCGCTGCCTCGCGTTCGCTCGAGGGCGTGCGCGTCGGGGTCGTGAAGGAGCTCGACCGCGAGGGCTTCCAGCCCGGTGTGCACTCGCTGTTCCTCAAGGCGCTCGATACGATGTCCGCTGCGGGTGCCGAGATCGTCGAGGTCTCCGCCCCGAGCTTCGACTACGCGATTGCGGCCTATTACCTGATCCTGCCCGCAGAGGCCTCGAGCAACCTCGCCAAGTTCGACTCGGTGCGCTTCGGCATGCGCGCGAAGCTGCCGAATGGCGGCACGGTCGAGGAGGTCATGGCGGCGACGCGTGAGGCAGGCTTCGGCGACGAGGTCAAGCGGCGCATCATCCTCGGCACCTACGCGCTCAGCGCGGGCTACTACGACGCCTACTACGGCAGCGCGCAGAAGGTGCGCACGCTCATCCAGCGCGACTTCGACGCCGCCTTCGCGAAGGCCGACGTGCTCGTCTCGCCCGCAGCGCCCACGACGGCCTTCCCGCTCGGCGAGAAGCTCGGAGACCCGCTCGCGATGTACCTCAACGATGTGACGACGATCCCCGCCAACCTCGCGGGCGTCCCCGGCATGAGCGTGCCGATGGGCCTCGCCGAGGAGGACGGTCTCCCCGCCGGCCTGCAGATCATGGCCCCAGCGCATGAGGACGCCCGGCTTTACACGGTGGGTGGGGCACTCGAGGCCCTGCTCGAGGAGCAGTGGGGGCATTCGCTCATTTCCCAGGCGCCGAACCTTGCGTTCGGTGAGGAGTTCGCGGCGCAGGAGGGTGCGGTCTGATGGCCAAGGCAGAACTGATGGACTTTGACAAGGCCCTCGAGATGTTCGAGCCCGTGCTCGGCTTCGAGGTGCACGTCGAGCTCAACACCAAGACGAAGATGTTCTCGGATGCCCCGAACCCTGCGGCCGCGGATGGCGGCACGGGTGAGCCCAACACCATGATCACGCCGGTCGACCTCGGGCTGCCCGGCTCACTCCCCGTCGTGAACGAGCAGGCGGTGAAGTATTCGATCAGCCTGGGGCTCGCGCTCGGCTGTGAGATCGCGCCGTCGTCGCGCTTTGCCCGCAAGAACTACTTCTACCCGGATCTCGCGAAGAACTACCAGATCAGCCAGTACGACGAGCCGATCGCCTTCGACGGCTCCGTCGAGGTCGAGTTGCCCGACGGCACGCTCTTCGAGGTGCCGATCGAGCGCGCGCACATGGAGGAGGACGCGGGCAAGCTCACGCACGTCGGCGGCGCGACGGGCCGCATCCAGGGCGCCGAGTATTCGCTCGTGGACTACAACCGCGCGGGCGTGCCGCTCGTCGAGATCGTCACGAAGACGATTTTCGGTGCCGAGCACAACGCCCCCGAACTCGCCAAGGCGTATGTCGCCGCCATCCGCGACATCGTGATCGGTCTCGGCATCTCCGAGGCTCGCATGGAGCGGGGCAACCTGCGTTGTGACGCCAACGTGTCGCTGCGGCCGCGCACCGCTCCCGGTGAGGAGCCGGCCCCGCTCGGCACCCGCACGGAGACGAAGAACGTCAACAGTCTTCGCAGCGTCGAGCGGGCCATCCGCTACGAGATCCAGCGCCAGGCGGCCATCCTTGCGAAGGGCGGCACGATCATCCAGGAGACGCGCCACTGGCACGAGGACACGGGCGTCACCTCGGCGGGGCGCCCGAAGAGCGACGCCGACGACTACCGCTACTTCCCCGAGCCCGACCTGCTGCCCGTTGAGCCCTCGCGTGAGCTGATCGAGGAGCTGCGGGCGGCCCTGCCCGAGGCGCCAGCGGTGCGTCGACGCCGCCTCAAGGAGGCCTGGGGCTTCACCGCCCTGGAATTCCAGGATGTCGTCAACTCGGGTCTGCTCAGCGAGGTCGAGGCGACCACGGCGGCCGGTGCATCCGCTCATGCCGCGCGCAAGTGGTGGACGGGCGAGATCGCTCGTATCGCCAACGACAGGGGTGTCGATGCCGGGACTCTCGTCTCGCCGGCGCACGTCTCCGAGCTCGTGGCGATGGTCGAGGACGGCGAGCTCACCGACCGCCTCGCGCGCCAGGTGCTCGAGGGCGTGATCGCGGGCGAGGGCTCGCCGCAGGAGGTCACGAAGGCCCGCGGGCTTGCCGTGGTCTCGGATGACGGCGCGCTGGTCGCGGCGATTGACGAGGCTCTCCAGTCGCAACCCGATGTGCTTCAGAAGATTCGTGACGGCAAGGTACAGGCCGCCGGTGCGGTCATCGGTGCCGTCATGAAGGCGATGAAGGGCCAGGCGGATGCCGCACGCGTGCGAGAGCTCGTGCTCGAGAGGGCGCAGCAGCAGTAGCCGGGCTTAGTGCTCCGCGAGTTCGGCCACGGCGATCCCGCGGAGTCGCAGGACGACGTCCCTGAGACCGGGGCGGTCCTCGGGCGTCCGCGCCGTCATCTCCGCTAGGAGGCTGCGCCAGGCGTCGGGGAGCGACTTGGGGATGTCGGGGTCGCGCATGAGCCGGGCGACGGCCGAGGGGATGGCCTCGCCGGGGAAGGCGCGCACTCCCGTCAGGCATTCGAGTATGACAAGCCCCAGCGAGTAGACATCGCTCGCGGGCGTCACCTCCTCGCCGCTCGCCTGTTCCGGGCTCAGGTAGGGTGCCGTGCCGGTCGTGGTGCCCGGGGTGGCCATCTCGGGCTGTCCGTCACTCTTGGCGATGCCGAAGTCGATGAGCTTCGCCCGTCTGCGCGCTTCGCCGCTGCTGTAGGAGACGAGAAGGATGTTGCCGGGCTTGATGTCGCGATGCACGACGGCGCGGTCGGCGAGGTACTGCAGGCCGTCGGCGATGTCGAAGCCGACGAGGGCGGCCTCCTCGGAGGAGAGACGCCCCCGCTGGATGCGAGCGTGAAGGTTCTCGCCGTTGAGCAGCTCCATGACGAGGAAGATGGTGGGTTTGTCCTTCTCTGGAAGGTACACGCCAGCGTCGAGGACAGTGACAAGGCTCGGGTGGTTGAGCGCGGCAATCGTGCGGATCTCCGCCTCCTGCCGGTCGATCTCGGCCTGGTCGGTTGCGGCGGAGCGGTACACCTTGATGGCAACCTCGCGGCCGAGGAGCATGTCCCGGGCGCGGTGAACCGCTGCGGCGCCTCCCGAACCGAGGGCGGGGCCGAGGCGGTAGCGGCCTCCCAGCAGCACCTCGGTTCCGGGCGCCACCTGGTCAGTCATGCTCGTAGGTTAGCTCCCCGTGCACGCCTTCATGGGCGCCGATACCTGTTCGTGATCTTCCGGCGCGGGGATGCTCGCAGGCGCTGTCCAGCGGCCGATGAGGGAGTATTCGGCGAGCCGTCAGTTGCGGGCGCGTCGCTCAAGTTCGACGGTGGTCACGGCTCCCACGGCGGCGAGGGAGAAGCAGGCGAGCCCGATCCAGGCGGCAGGCAGGCTCGGATCACGGAAGAGGATTCCGGCGAAGAACATCGTGAGCACGATCGAGACCGCGGCTACGGCCCAGGCGGCGAGGGTGCGATAGGGAGAGCGTCGATCGGCGGGGGTGCTCATGGTTCCATTCTCAGGGACGGCGACGGGGGGAATAGTCTCTGCGGGGAGTCGGTTCACGATACATGTAGATGCATGGTCTGGGAAGAGAGAATCATGGCGACGCTTGAGCTGGGGCTCGACACCTTCGGTGATGTGACGACGGATGCCGCGGGCCATCCGCTCTCGCAGGCGCAGAGCATCCGCAACCTCGTCGAGCAGGCCGTGCTCGCCGACGAGCTGGGTGTCGACTTCATCGGCGTCGGAGAGCATCACCGCGCGGACTTCGCGGTCTCGGCACCCGAGGTCGTGCTGGCGGGAATCGCGACGCGCACGACTCGGATCAAACTCGGGTCCGCCGTCACGGTTCTCAGTTCCGACGATCCCGTTCGGGTGTTCGAGCGCTTCAGCACGGTCGACGCCCTCTCCCAGGGTCGAGCCGAGGTCATCATCGGCCGGGGCTCGTTCACGGAGTCCTTTCCCCTCTTCGGGCTCGACCTCGCCGACTATCAGCAGCTCTTTGAGGAGAAGATCGACCTCTTCTCGCGGCTCATCGGCAATGAGGCCGTGACGTGGGAGGGCACCGTACGCGGCTCTCTCGCCGACCAGCACGTGTATCCCAAGCTTGAGGAGGGCACGCTCAGGACCTGGGTGGGAGTCGGAGGGAGCCCGGAATCCGTCGTGCGCGCTGCCCACTACGGACTCCCGCTCATGCTTGCAATCATCGGGGGTGACCCGCAGCGCTTCGCACCCTACGCGGACCTGTACCGGAGGGCGCTTGCACAGTTCGGCCGCGAGGAGCTTCCCATTGGAGCCCACTCGCCCGGCTACATCGCAGTAAGCGATGAGCAGGCACGCGAAGAGCTGTATCCGCACTTCAAGGCCAATCGCGACCAGATCGGCAAGGAGCGTGGCTGGCCACCGCTATCGCGAGCGGAGTACGAGCAGGAGGTCGCATCCGGTGCTCTCTTCGTCGGCTCGCCCGAGACGGTCGCGCAGAAGATCGTGCGCACGGTCGAGGGGCTCGGGCTCTCGCGCTTCGACCTCAAATACTCGAACGGGACGATGCCGCATGAGCAGCTCATGTCCTCAATCGGGCTCTACGGCCGCGAGGTCATTCCCCGTGTCCGGGAACTGCTCGGATAAGCTATACCCTTATATTGCTCGGGTATGAGTCCCTGGCTGCTGCTCACGGGGAGAGGGCAATCAGTGCGACCACCAGCACGACCGCCCAGCTCGCGAAGCTACCGACGAGAAAGTATTCGGCCTTCGAGCCGTCGGCCGTGTCCTTCGAGATCTCCGGGAAGCGGATGATCCCCTTGGCTGCCACGACCGCGGCAAGCGCCGTGAACTGCCCGGCCATCACGAGAGCGAAGAGGAAGAGGCGCTCGAAGGGGCCGAGTATCCGGCCACCCTTCAGCGGCAGCACACCCTGCGGCGCCGGACTCACGGCGACGGTAGCGCCGCGACCGAACCAGGAGCGCCGAGCGGGTGTCGTGGCATCCGCGGTCGTCACGGTCTTCGCGGTGGCGCGCGGTGCTGCGGCCAGGATGAGGCGCACGATGATGTTGGCCGTCTCGATGAGGAACAGCACGGAACCGAGTCCGAGCATGAAGGCGTCGACGTTGATCTCGGTCGTGAACGAGTAGGGGAGTGCTGCATACCAGCGGGCGAGCGGGGCGCCATCATCGGAGGCGATCGGGAACGCCCACGTTGCCGTGATGAGCGCGCCGAGCAGTGCCAGCTTCAGGTATCCGCTCTGCCCGCCGGTGGGGATGGCGGTTGCCGCAATCCAGGCAAGCGTGGCGCCGGCGAGGGCGAGCACCGGCCCGACGGGCGCCCCTAGCCCCCAGGCAGAGAGGCAGAGCACGAGGATGCCGGCAGTGCCGCCGACGATGGGACCGATGGGTCTGCGGAAGCGCTCTCGCGTGATGTCGGCCACGCCGATGGCGATGAAGAGCAGGGCGACTAGTGTCACGGGTGACCTCCTGCGACTAGCGTCTCACCCGCTAGGACTGCTGCGGCGCCACTGCGGCGGAGGTTCTGTGAGACGGCGGATTGCGTGATCCCCTCATCGTGCGCCAGTTCCGCCTGCGTGCTCCCGGTGAGCTGGCCCAGCAGCAATCGCTTCTCGCGCGCCGACATCGCGCTCACGAGGTGGTCGCGCGTGATGAGGTAGGCATTGACGATGCTCTCCGCTGCGGGCGCGATGTCGTCGAGCGGCGCTCCCTCGGCACTGCAGAACCAGGTGCGAACGAAAGGCTGACGACCGTACTCCCGTTCCCTGGCCTGACCAATGGCCTCGCGGGCCGACCACCATGCGGAGCCGTCCTGCAGCACACCGGCCGCACCCTCGCCGATTGATCGCAACTCGCCGTGGCCGAGCCCAAAGCGGCAGTCCACGCCCTCCGGGAGAGAGAGACGCGCGAGAAGGGAGGCGCGCACGGCTGTAGGGAGATCGGCGTAGACCGCCTGGAATTCGTCCCCGATTGTGGGCTGCAGCGGCTCCTCGGCGGGCACCGCTCTTGCGAGGGCACCGAACGCATCCTCGACAGCGCGCTGCAGGCCCGCTCTATCGCTGTGTGTGCGCGACTTGGAGAGGTCGGCGATCACGGCTATCGCCCGTTTCGGAGGAACCATTCTATAAGCCTATCGCTAATTTCAGGCAAATATAAGCGGAGTCCTTATGAGCGGCCGTCGCCCTCGTCTGCCGAGGCGCTTCGCAGCCGAAGCAAGCGTGTCTGCCCCTCCTCCTTGATCTGAACGATGTTGCCTCGCGACTTGAGGAACTCCGTGAAGTTCTTGTATCCGAGAGCCGACTCCTGGAACGACGGATCCATTCGCAGCATCTGGTTCTTCACGCCGGAGCTCGCAAGCCAGTCGGCGTCGTTCTTGGCGTGGCCGAGCCGCAGGGCTCGCGTCAGGAGAGCGGATGCGGCCTGCTGCGCGGCCTGCTTGGCGCGCTTGCTCGGCGCCGAGGCGGTCGTCGTCTCCGTCGCCGCCTTCGGGTTCGCGCGCCGGCGTGCCCGACCCTCCGCCTGAGTTTCGGCGGAAGCCTCGGCATCCGTCTTCGCAGGCTCGGCCGCGGAGGTCTCGTCCTCCTCGTCCTCCACACTGTCGTCACCGATGCCGGGAAGGGCGTCGTAGTCGGCGAATTCGTCGCAGGCCGCCGCAAGGAACTTGCTGGTCGATCCGGCGACGCCGATTCCGACCACGTAGCGGCCGAGCCGCGCAGCTCGCTGCGCCAAAGGGATGTAGTCGCTGTCGCCCGCGACGATGATGACGTGGGAGAGGTCGGGGAGGCGGAAGAGGTCCTCGACGACGTCGACGGCCAAGCGGATATCGGCCCCGTTCTTCATCGACCTCACGGCAGGAAAGAGCTGCACAAGGTCGACCGCACGCTCCATCAGCTGGTCGCGGTAGCTTGCGTTGACCTCGATCGACCAGTCGGCGTAAGCGCGGCTTATGACGATCGAGCCGAACGACGAGGCATAGTCGAGCACGGCACCGATATCGACGGTCGCCCGCTCGAGTCGCGCCGCGAGGTCGCGGTCGTCGCGAACGCTGTCGGCCGTGATCGTGCGGATCTGTTCCCGAAGGAAGTGGCCCCGACCGTGGACCTGGTCGTAGCGGCTGATGACGATGTTGTCGAAGTCGATGTAGACGGCGACGCGTCCCTCCGTGGGTTCAGGCATGTGCCCAGTCTGGTGCCTGCGGCTGGAAGACGGAACAATGGCGACCGACTGAGGAAAACACTGCGTCCTATTCGGTGAATGGCGGGAGGGCTAGTCTCGTCGCCATGGCAAACATCGTGCAGACGCTGTCGGAGCGGGTGGCGAGCTCCGTGGGCGCGAAGGTGAACTACGGCGAGAAGATCGAGATCGGCGGGGTCGAGGCCGTGCCCGTCTCGTTCGTGAGCTTCGGCTTCGGAGGCGGCAGCGCCCCCGAGGGCAGTGAGGGCGAGGGTGAGGGTGGTGGAGGCGGTGGCGCGAGCATCCCCATCGGCATGTTCGTGCCGGGCGAGAATGGTCCGCGCTTCGTGCCCGCGCTCATCCCGCTTCTCGCGGTCGCGATCCCGCTGACGTGGGTCGCGGGCAAGGCGCTGAGCCGCGTCATCCGCGCCCTCAAGAAGTAGGGCCCTCCCCGCGTTCGACGATCACGAACTCGACGTCGCGGAGGGCGCCCGCGTCGGCCACCGCCGTCATCATGGTGCAGTGCGGCTGGCGGCGCCGATCGGTCGGGGATCCAGGGTTAAGCAGGCGCACGCCGTTCTCGGTTGTCGTGTCCCAGGGGATGTGGCTGTGCCCGAAGACGAGCACGTCGGTGTCGGGGAAGGCGGCGTCGCATCGCCTCTCCCGGCCCGACGCCGACCCGGTTTCGTGAACGACCGAGAAGCGGATGCCCTCGATCGTTTCGGAGGCGACCTCCGGCAGGCGTCGGCGCAGCTCGTCGCCGTCATTGTTTCCCCAGACGCCGAGGAGTCGGGAGCTGCGGGCCTCCAGCTCATCGAGTACGTCCGGCTCGACCCAGTCGCCCGCGTGGATCACGATGTCCGCCTCCTCGACGGCGCGCCAGACCTGCTCAGGGATCGTTCTTGCCCGTTTCGGCACGTGGGTGTCGGCGAGGAGCAGCAGACGGGTTGTCATTGATTCATCGTCGCAGGCCATGAGCCGAAGCGCGAGGGTGGTGTAAGAGTTTCTTGACACGATGTCTGTCATCTCATACATTCTCCGTGTCAGCTTTTCTTTACATGGAGGAACGATGTCGTACGAACACCGGAGCGTGTGGGTCATGCTCGTTCTCGCCGTCACCGGATACGGGGTCTACGTCGGCCTGGTCCTCTCCCGGGTGGGCAGCCAGCCCCTCCCCAACGTCGACTACGTACCGGCCATGCTCTGGACGATCTGCGGAGCGATCGTCGCCTCGATCATCGCCCACATGTTCCTCATGCATCCGGATAAGCGCGAGAAGCGGGATCGACGCGATCTCGAGATCGATCGCTTCGGCGAGTTCATCGGGCACGGCGTACTCGTGGCGGGTGCGCTGGCGGCGCTGCTCCTCGCGATGGTCCAGGCAGAGCATTTCTGGATCGCAAACGTGATCTATCTCGCCTTCGCCGTGTCGGCCATCGTCGCATCGATCGCAAAGCTCGTCGCCTACCGCTCGGGCATGCCGTGGTGAAGTCGACGAAGGTCACCAACTCGATCCGCCGACTGCGCTTCGACCGCGATGAGATGACGCAGGCCGAACTCGCCGCCCGGGTCGGCGTCAGCCGTCAAACCGTCATCGCGATTGAGCAGGGGCGTTATTCCCCCTCGCTTGAGATGGCATTTCAGATCGCGCAGGCCCTCGAGGTGCCGCTCGATGACGTATTTCACTACCCGACCGAGGAGACGACCTCATGACAATCGCGACCACGTCCATGGCTGCCATCACGCAGGACAAGTACGGAGGTGTCGACGTCCTGCAGCAGGGGGATGTGCTCGTTCCCTCTCCAGGCCGAGGTGAAGTACGCGTGCGTGTCGCCGCCGCGAGCATCAACCGCGGCGACATCCATCTCATGGAGGGGTTGCCCCTCATGCTGCGACTCTTCATGGGGCTGCGTGCACCGCGGCAGAGGACGCGCGGCATGGATGTCTCGGGCGTCATCGATGCCGTCGGCGAGGGTGTGACCTCCCTGCGCGTGGGCGACGAGGTGTTCGGCGTCGCGAAGGGCTCCTTCGCGGAATACGCGCTGGCGGACCCCAAGAAGCTCGCGATCAAGCCCGACGCTGTCTCGTTCGAAGATGCTGCTGCAGTCGCCGTCGCAGGGTGCGCGGCACTCCGGGGGCTTCGCGATAGTGGTCGCCTCGCCGCGGGGGCTCGGGTGCTCGTGCTCGGCGCGAGCGGCGGGGTGGGCAGCTTCGCGGTGCAGATCGCGAAGGCGATGGGTGCGCATGTGACGGGAGTCTGCAGAACGGCGAAGATCGCGGCGGTCGAGACTTTCGGCGCCGATGCCGTCCTCGACTACACGACGCAGCGACTGGGCGACGCGGGCGAGACTTGGGATCTCATCCTCGATGCGGGCGGGCACCGCTCGCTCGATGAGCTGCGCGGGGTGCTCGCCCCTCGCGGGACCCTCGTGATCGTCGGCTCCGAGACCGACGGCGCGCTCCTCGGGGGTTTCGATCGCACGCTGCGCGCGGGCCTGCTGTCGCCGTTCGTGCCTCAGCGGCTCGTCGGACTGACTTCGGTCGAAACATCCGCCGACCTCGAGGAGCTCGCGCAGCTCATGCAGGAGGGCGCGCTGCGGCCAAGGATCGATCGGATGCTGCCGCTCACCGAGACTGCCGCTGGGATTCGGCTCGTGCAGGAGGGCCTCATCACGGGCAAGGTCGTCATCGCGGTCGGCTGAGCCCGTCGCCTTCGTCGAGCGTGGCGAGTTCGTCGCCAATGCCGATGTCGGCCACCACGACGCGGCCCGCAAACTCGCGGGCGGGCGATCGCAGCAGCCCTGTCTTCATGGCGCCGAACGTGACGGTCACGTCGGCGGGCAGCACGAGCGGGTCGGGCACCCCGCCATCGTCGGGATTCACCCCGCTCGGGATGTCGACCGCCACGACGAGCGGATGCCGCGGCTCACGGAGCACGGCGAGCACCGCGTCCACGACCGCGCGCGCCGCCCCGCGCAGGGCAGGGTCCGCCGCGGAGCCCGTGCCCAGGATGCCGTCAACGAGAACATCGCAGGCGCGGGTGAGATCGGCTGCGGCATCCGTCGGCTCAAGGGCGGCACCGGCAGCCTCGGCCTCCCGCAGTCCCTCCTCGTGCAGGCGCTGGGAGGTGGGGACGATCGACACGCGCCACCCAGCACGGCCGAGTTCGGCCCCCGCAAAGAGGGCGTCGCCGCCGTTGTTGCCGGAGCCCACGAGTAGCACGACATGTCCGGGCGCGCCGAGCAGTGTAGAGATCTCGGCGGCGAGCGCTGCAGCGGCACGCGCCATGAGGGGAACGCCGGCCGCGAGGTAGGGCGCCTCGGCCGCTCGGATCTGCGCTGCGGAGTAGGCCTGCATGCGCACACCATACGACGGGGGAGGCAGGCGCGGGGTAGCGTGGCTCGCATGTGGATCGCGGCCGCCGAGTTCGACATCCTCCTCGGCGACGTGCGCTCGCTCAAGCAGAAGCGCGCCCTCGTGCGGCCCCTCATCGCGGAGATCCGGCGCTTCGAGGTGAGCGTCGCCGAAGTTGGGCACCACGACCTACACCGGCGCGCTCTCGTCGGGGCGGCCGCCGTCTCGTCGAGTGCCGCCCATGCGGGCGAGGTGCTCGACCGCATCGAGGCCGTCGTGGCCGAGCATCCGGAGTTCGAGCTGCTGAGTGTGCACCGCACGCTGCACTCCAGCTTCGACGAGTAGCCCGTGAGACTCAGGGTGGAACCGGGGGAGTCCCCCATATCGAGCGGACACGACGGAGCCCTAACCTTCGAGATGTTGCCCGCCCATTTCGAAGGAGCTCCCCATGTCTCTCAGCACCCGTGCGACGGTCGCCGCCCTGGTCACCTCAGTGTGTGTCGTCGCGCTCAGCGGCTGCGCCCTTCTTCCACAGAAGACCTTCGAGGAGACCCTCGACGTGGAGGAGGAGGTGACGTCCGTGCGGTTCGACGGCGACTCCGGCAGCATCACCGTCCGCGGAGTCGAAGATCAGGACGTGGTGACAGTGCACCGGGAACTTCGCTACCGCTTCGACCTGCCCGACGAGGAGACGCACCGCGTCTCGGACGGGGAGCTCGTGCTGGAGGACTGCGGGCCGCAGTGCTCCGTCAGCTACACGTTGGAGGTTCCCGCGGGGATTCCCGTCTCGGGAAGCACCACCAACGGCGGGCTCGACCTCAGCGCGCTCGGCGAGGTCGACGTTGAGACCTCGAACGGCAGGATCATCCTCGCTGAGATCGACGGCAGTGTGCGCGCGAGCACCAGCAACGGTCGCATCGAGGGGCGCGAACTGAGCGGGGGAGAGGTTGACGTTGAAACCTCCAACGGCTCGATTGACCTGCACAGCGACGGCGAGCAGGATGTCACGGCCCGCACGTCGAACGGATCCATCACGCTCATCGTGCCCGAGGGCGACTACCGCGTCGACATGGAGACGAGCAACGGCCGCACCGAAAGCGAGGTCGGCAGCGATCAGGACGCCGAGGTGCACCTTGACCTGGAGACGTCCAACGGCTCCATCAGCGTTGTGGAGGAGTGATTCTCCTCAGCGGTCAGGGGCGGAGCAGGACCTTGGTGGCGCGCCGTTCGTCCATCGCGGCATAGGCCTCTGCGACATCCGCGAGGGGAAGCTGCAGGTCGAAAACGCGGCCCGGGTTGATGGCCCCCGAGAGCACTTCCGGGAGCAACTCCTCGATGTAGCCGCGGACGGGGGCAACGCCGCCGCGCACGCCCACATTCGACTGGAAGAGGCGCCCCACGGGAAGCTCCGGCCCGCCCGCGGGCACCCCCACGTAGCCGACCATGCCGCCCGGGCGTACGGAGCGGATCGCCTGATCCATCGACTCCTTGCTGCCGACACACTCGAGCACGCAGTCCGGCCCGATCCCGTCGAAAAGGTCCTTCACCCGCGCAACTCCCTCGTCACCGCGCTCTTCGACGATGTCGGTCGCTCCGAACTCGCGTGCGATCTCCTGACGGTCCGCGTGCCGCGACATCGCCACAATCCGGCTTGCTCCGAGGCGCTTCGCAGCCAGGACGGCACAGAGGCCGACCGCGCCATCGCCGACGACAGCGACGGTCGATCCTGGGCCCACCCCCGCGGAGACGGCGGCATGGTGGCCCGTCCCCATGACGTCGGCGAGCGTCAGCACCCCCGGAATGAGGTCGTCGGACGGATGCTCGGGAGTGACGACGAGAGTTCCGTCAGCGTTGGGCACGCGCACGCGCTCGCCCTGCGCGCCACTCGCGAGGTGACCCTCCCTGTCGGGGGCGCCCCACCACCCGCCGTGCTGGCATGAGGTCGAGACCCCGTTGCGGCAGTTGATGCAGGTGTTATCGCAGTGGTAGAACGGCGCGATCACGAAGTCGCCCGGCGTGACATCCGTGACCTCGGCGCCCACCTCTTCGACGACGCCGATGAACTCGTGGCCGATGGGGCGCGGCTGCCGCACCTTCTCGACACCGCGGTACGACCAGAGGTCGGAACCGCACACGCAGGCCGCGACGACGCGCACGAGGGCGTCGCGAGGTGTGAGGATCGCGGGGTCGGGAAGCTCTTCGAGGCGGACGTCGCGTTCGCCATGGATCACCGTTGCACGCATGGTGTGCAGTCTACGGAGTCCGACACTGCGGATCACATACCGGTCTTGCGGCGGCTCGCCGGTGGGCGACGCCCGACCCGCATCTCCAGCGCGGCCGTTGGCCGGGTGCTTGCTACTCTCGTCGCATGCGAGTATGCGGTCGATTCGAGGGGCTCACGCAGCTCCTGTCGGCGCTGCTCGTCGTGCCACTCGCGCTCGCCGTGGCTCTCGCTCTGGCAGAGTCGGATGCCCCCGCCGCCGTCGTGCTCTTCGCAGCGGCACTCATGGTCGGTCTCTGCGCTGCTCGCCTGTCGTCCCGCGCGGTGTCCGCGTTCGGCTCGAGCGGCGTGGGACGGCGCGCGAGGGCCCACCGACAGGCACTCGACTCGGTGCCCGAGCCGCAGCATCCGAAGACTGCGGGACGCCCGCGCACCCGTGCTCCCGCACTCGTCGCTGCCACCGCCTGAATCCCTTCACCGACGCCCCTGGCGCTGTCAGCGCACGGCTCGGAACCACTACGGATGCTCGCTGCGCCTACCGCTCGGCATCGACCTCTTCTTCCTCTCGTCAAGGACACGTCATGGACATCACCACTCTTCCCCCGATCGCCGCGGTGCTCGACGCCGCCTACTCGCTCGTCGTCGGCTTCGTCGGCGGGCTCGACCCCCTCTTCGGTTCCTCCGCGGCGGGCGTCGCCGTCATCCTCATCACCATCTGCGTTCGCACGCTGCTCATCCCCGTCGGAATCTCCCAGGTCAGGGCCGAGTTCACCCGGCGTCACCTGGCACCCAAGCTCGCCGAACTCCGGCGGCGGTTCGGCAAGAACCCCGAGCTCCTGCAACGAAAGACGATGGCGCTCTATGCCGAGGAGAAGGCATCGCCCCTGGCGGGGTGCCTGCCTCTCCTCCTGCAGGCGCCCGTGCTCTCGACCCTCTATGCGCTCTTCGCCTTCTCGGTCGTCGCAGGCCACGCGAATGCCCTGCTCGACGAGACGTTCCTCGGCACGGCGCTGGGGGATTCGCTGTTCGCCGCCATCACGGGTAGCGTCGATCTCCTCGCTCACGCGATCGTGCTGGGCGTGATCGTCGTCGTCGCCCTGCTCTCGCGGAGCACGACGATCGCCTTCGCTGCTACCGCGCCCGCGGCAGGGGATGTTCCCGCCGCGTTCGCTCCCGGCGGCCCACTCAGCTGGCTTGCACTCGCGACGGTCGTCGTCGCCGCCGTTGTACCGCTGGCTGCGGCGCTCTATCTCGCGGTGAGCTCGTCGTGGACCCTGGGAGAGCGGGTGCTGCTCAGACGCGTGCTGGCGCCACGCTGAGGCTTCAGAACTCGGTTTGCCCGGCTTCGAGCTTCTCGACGAAGGTTGCGATGCGACGGGCGCGGGTTTCGGGGCGTTTGGCGCCGTTGGTGCGGAAGATGATGGCGAAGCGCGCCTGAGACTTGAGTGTCGCGAAGGTCGCGGATGCTGCGGCCGATGCGTCGAGCGCCGCCTGCAGGTCGTCGGGCACCGGCGCCCCTGCGACCCGGTACGCGGCATCCCACCTGCCGTCGGACTTAGCAGCCTCGACCGCGGCGATTCCTGCCGGGCGCATCCGACCCTCGGCGGTCAGCCGGGCGACGTAATCGCGGTTGCGCTGCGACCAGACGCTGCGCGGACGGCGGGGGGTGAACGACTGCAGCGTGAAGTCCGCGTCTAGTGCGCTGACCTGCCCGTCGATCCAGCCGAAGCACAGGGCGACATCGAGGGCTTCCGGATAGCGGATGCCCGGCTTCGTCGAGCCCTTCTTCACGAGCTGCAGGCGGATGCCGGGATGTTCACCACCGTGCTCGTCGAGCCACGCCTCCCACTCCGCCGCGGAGTGGGGATAGACGATGGGCTTGTCGTTGTGTGCGACCACGGCCATACGCTACGCCACAGCACCGACAGCGGGGCCGCGGCGACGCGGGTACCGTTGAGGAAAGGCGAAAGGGGAGAGCATGGACGACGCCCAGACAGGTGCCGAAACGCCGAGCTTCAGCGATGAGGAGCTCGCGTTCATTGAGTCGATCTTCGAGATGGCGCGGAGTGGGCAGACGGAGGAACTCGCCCGCGTGCTCGATGCCGGCGTGCCCGCGAATCTGACGAACGCTAAGGGTGACTCGCTCCTGATCCTGGCCGCCTATCACCAGCATGACGAGGCGGTGGAGGCCCTGCTCGCACGCGGCGCCGATGTCGATCGCGTGAACGACATGGGGCAGACGGCGATGGCCTGCGCCGTGTTCCGCAACAATGCGCCCATCGTCCGTCGCCTCCTCGCGTCGGGGGCGGACCCCGACCTCGGGTCCCACACTGCACTCGAGATCGCCCGGCAGTTCGGGATCGTGGAGATGCAGAGCCTGCTCGAGTCCGAGGCATCCGCTGGCGGGCCGGGGCGCCAGACACCGTGAGCCCAGACACTGTGAGCGCAGACCCCGTGAGCCCAGACACCGTGAGCCCAGGCACTGTGAACGCAGCACGGCAACTGGTCACCGCGCTGCGTGACGACCTCGCGTCTGCGAGGTTCACGGTGGACTCTCTGCGCGCGCTTTGGGGTGAGGAGGCGGATGCGGCTCTCTTCCGCGGCCAGCGGGTTCCCGCGCTGCGCGTGCTCGACACCGTGGCGTCGCCCGCCGCGACTCTGGCACGCGTGTTCGTGCTGGGGATGCCCACCGAGAGGGCGGCGCTCGAGACGGCTCTCCCGACCCTCCGTGCTGAGGGGGCGGTCGCCCTCGGGCTTGCTCGCGTCGAGGGTGAGAGGGTGTGGCCCTGCCTCGATCTTCGCCCCTATGACTTCATCGATGCGCACGGCGCCGGAAGCTTCGTGCTCGCGAGCGATCTAGGTGAGCTTGCGCTCGGCCAACCCATCCCCGAGTCGCACGTGCTCGGGGTGGGCGGGGCGTCCCGCACTCTCAGCGGCCTCACCGTGCGCAATGAGGTCGACTCTGTGCTGGACCTCGGCACGGGCTGTGGCATCCAGGCGCTCCACGCCTCCCGTCATGCGCGGCGCGTCGTCGCGACCGACATCTCCGTGAGAGCGCTCGAGCTCGCTCGCGTGAATGCCTCCCTCGCCGCGATCGACAGCATCGAGTTCCGCGAGGGAAGCCTCTTCGAGCCCGTCGAGGGGGAACGCTTCGATCTCATCGTCTCCAACCCGCCCTTCGTCATCACCCCTCGGCAGGACGGGGTGCCGAGCTACGAGTACCGGGACGCGGGGCTCGTTGGCGACGAACTCGTCGCCACGGTCGTGCGGGGCGTCGCCGCTCACCTGACCCCGGGCGGAATCGCCCAGTTGCTCGGCAACTGGGAGTACCGCACGGGGGAGGACGGCCTCGAGCGGGTGGGTGCGTGGGTCGATGCATCCGGGCTCGACGGCTGGGTCGTGGAGCGTGAGGTGCAGTCGGTCGAGGAGTATGCGGAGACCTGGATCCGTGACGGCGGCACGCGCCCCGGCACGCCGGAGTTCGACGCGCTGTACCGCGCATGGCTCGACGACTTCGACGCCCGCGGGGTCGAGCGCATCGGCTTCGGATACCTCACCCTGCGTCGGCCCGTCGTCGGTGGCCCCACTCTGCGCCGGCTCGAACGCCTCCACGGACCGCTCGGCACCAGCGCACTCGGCGAGACGATCTCCGAGACGCTCCGCGCTCACGACGCCCTCGTCTCGCTCGGCGAGCGCGGGCTCGCGGATGCTCGGCTCGTCGTCGCGGCGGATGTCACGGAGGAGCGGCACTACTGGCCGGGCGACGAGCATCCCACCGTCATGACGCTGCGCCAGGGCGGCGGCTTCGCCCGGACCTTCCCGGTCGAGACGGCGGTCGCGGGAGTCGTGGGTGCGTGCGACGGGGAGCTGAGCATCCGGGCCATCGTCGGCGCGATCGCCCACCTGCTGGAGGTGGACGAGACGGCGCTGCTCGCGGAAGTGCTGCCGACCGTGCGCGAACTGGTCGTCACGGGATTCTTGCGCCTGGCCTGACGCGCAAGTCACACCCGCTGGCGGGCGCGCCTCCGGGTGAGCGCGCGGTCTGCGCGTTCGGCACCCGCGAACCAGCGCATGATGAGCGCGACCAGCACCCCCACCGTCACGAGCTCGCCCAGCACCCAGGAGATGCCGCCCGCGAGCGCCTGGTCGCTCAGCAGGTCGGGCGCCCATGGCAGTGCGAGGTCGCGATAGAACTCGGCGCCGATGGGCGTGACGCCGAAGACCAGCACGACGGCGAAGACCGTGTGGGAGAGGATCGCGGTCAGCAGGATCGGCACCCTGTGGAGCGGTCCTGGTCGGTTGCGGTCGGGGTCGACTCCCATGACGAACCAGAAGAAGAGGAACCCGGATGCGAGGAAGTGCAGCTGCATCAGGAAGTGACCCCAGTGGTTGCGCATGGCGAGTTCGAACAGTGGGGTGAAATACACGAGGTAGAGGCTCACGACGAAGATCGCGGTGACGGCGACGGGGTGTGAAACGATCGCGGCGGCGCGGCTGTGGGTCGCCGCGAGGAGGACGCGGCGCTCCCGCACGGGAAGCGCGCGGAGGGCGAGAGTCACGGGGGCTCCTGCCACGAGCAGCAGGGGCGAGACCATATTGAGCACCATGTGCTGCACCATGTGCAGGCTGAAGAGCGCTGGGGCATAGCGGCCGAAGCCGGTGCAGGTCACGAGAAGCACGCTCACGACTCCCGCGAGGAACGCGACGGTCCGCGCGAGCGGCCACCGGTCGCCACGGCGATGCAGAGCGCGAACTCCGCTGAGGTAGAGGGGCGCGCTGACGGCGGCGAAGAGGATCCCGAAGGCATCGGCATGCAGCGTAAGGAGAGCTCCGAGCCCGGGCGGCTCGGGCAGCGCGTATCCGAGGAGAGCCATCTCGGGGGTCGAGGCGACGGATGCCGCGTGGTCGTGCCCGCCTGCGCTGACAGCGGGAAGGGTGAGGGTCAGCGACACGGCGACGGTGGCGACGAGGATGATCGCTTCCTCGGCGAGGAAGCGGCGGCGCAGGGCTCGGTTCTGAAGGGCAGCCCCGTCTTGTGCGGCGGCGGCCTGCCGCAGAAGGATCTGCCGATGCATCCGCCCCACGACGACGAGAAGACAGAGCAGGAGTAGCCCACCGAGAGGAGGGATCCCGCCCGCGGTCGCCACGAGATCTGCAGGGTGCGCCACCGTGATGGTGGAAGCGGCAAGGCCGCAGGCGGAGACCGCGACGGCGCAGGCGAACCCCAGCGGTGCGAAACGTGAGAGCACGCCCGCGAGGTATGCATCCGAGCTGGAGCTCTGCGCCCGGGCACCGGTCGTGAGGAGGGCGAAGCACCACAGCCCCGCCGAGAGAAGAAGGACGATGAGCCCGACATTCGCGAGCATATGGCCGCCTTCCGCCATCACACCGCCTCCTCTGAACGAGGCACCGCTGCCGCCACCTGCTTGTCGAACGCCTGCTCTCGAATGCCGCACTGTCGAACGCCGCCCCTTCGAGGGTTGTGCCGGAGTCTGAGTTTTCGCTGATAACGGCTTACGGCGTTCGACGGCCACACCTAGTGTCGGTCGAGATGCAGGCGAGTCTCGATCGGGAGGAGAAGCGCATGCCGGATCCGGCTGTGCAGGCGGTTGCCCCAGAGGGGATCACCCGAAGGGCGTTCATCGGTGCCGGATCGGCTCTCGGCGGTCTGATGCTCGTCGCCTGCACCTCCGACACCCTGACGGTCGGGCCGGAACACAACCACGTCCATGCTCCGGGTGAGTCGGGGTATCTCACGGGTGAGGAGATGCGCACGGTCGACGCCATCACTGCCCGAATCGTTCCCGGAGACGACATGGATCCGGGAGCGCGACAGGCCAATGTGGTCGCCTACATCGACGCCAAGCTTGCCTCCTTCGAGGGCTTCGCCGAGCCCAGCTACCTTTCGGGGCCCTTCGTGGACGTCATCAGGTCCGGATCTGCCGCGGCCATGCCGGGTGCGATCGCTGTCGCGGAGGACCAGCTCTATCGCTACGGCTACCAGTCGGGGGTGTTGCCGCAGGAGATGTATCGACGCGGCATCCCGAAGCTAGACGAATACTCGCGGAGCCGCTTCGACTCGGCCTTCGCCGACCTCGCGGAGGACCAGCAGGACGCCATCCTGACGGTGCTCGATGACATCCAGCAGGCGTCAGAGGGGCAGTCGGCAAGGGGGCAGACAGGTTCGCCGAGCGGGCAGCAGCAGGGTGGGGGCTCGCAGAACTCGGGAGAGATGGATGCGGCGAGGGCGATCTTCGCCGATATCGACGCGGGAGCGTTCTTCTCCACTCTCCGCGCCGACACGATGGAGGGGATGTTCTCCGACCCCTTGCATCGCGGAAACGAGGATATGGCGGGGTGGATCCTCGTGGGATATCCGGGGATTCAGCGCGCCTACTCGCCGACCGAGATGCTCCGCGGGACTCGGCGCAGGACCCAATCGATAGAGAGCCTGCCCGAGATGAACACGGATCGCGGCGACGGCATCCCCCTCGAGGCTCTGCAGCGGCAGCTTCCCGGCGTGCGAGAGGGGTGACGTAGGTGGCGACAGAACACGAGCGCGTGGAGATCGTGACGATCGGGGGCGGTGCGACCGCCGCAATGCTAGCCGCCCTCATCCTCCCTGAGACGAGCCATCGGGTGGTGTCGATCGAGCAGGGTGACGATCGCTGGACCTACCCCGACTTCGGCCACAATCACGACGCGCTCGCTCATGAGAGCCGCTACGCCATGATGCAGGACCTCTCACAGGTGTCATGGACGTGGAGGCCTGACGCGAATTCCCCCGCGCTGCCGATGCGGCAGTATGGCTCCTTCAACCCGGGGCAGGGGCTCGGCGGCTCCATGGTGCACTGGACCGCCCTCAGCTGGAGGTTCGCTCCAGAGACGTTCGAATACCGCACGCACTACACGGAGCGCTACGGCGCCGACCGCATTCCCGACGAGATGACCGTGCAGGATTGGCCGATCAGTTACGACGACCTCGAGCCCTATTACGACACGGTCGAGTACGACATGGGCATCTCGGGGCAGGCGGGAAACCTGGGCGGAACCATCATTCCGGGCGGCAACCCCTTCGAGGGTCCGAGAAGCAGGCCGTACCCCAATCCGCCACTCGCGGAGAGCGCCTTCGGGCAGATGTTCAGCGCAGCGACGAAGAAGCTGGGGCTGCACCCCTTCCCGACTCCCGCGGGCATCCTTTCGCGCGGCTACACCGACCGATTCGGCAACAATCGCGCGGCCTGTCTCTACTGCGGCTTCTGCACGCGCTATGGCTGCGAGGTCGGCGCGAAGACCAGTCCGATCACGACCTGGTTGCCGCCCGCGCTCGAGACGGGACGCTACGAGGTGCGCACCCGGAGTCACGTCATCGGAATCGAGACGGCTCCCGATGGCACGGCGACAGGGGTGCGTTACGTCAACGCCGACGGCGAGGAGCATTTCCAGCCAGCCGACATCGTCGTCTCCTCCTCGTACACGCTCGAGAACATTCGCAACCTGCTGCTCGCTCGAAGCGACGCGCACCCCGACGGCATCGGCAATGACCGCGGGATGGTGGGTAAGAACTACACCTACCAGATGAGTCAGACCCCCGCGAAGGGCGTCTGGGAGGGGCGGCGCTTCCACTTCTACATGGGCAACGGATGCACGGCTCCTCAGGTCTTCGACTATGACAGTGATCACTTCGATCACTCTGACCTCGACTTCATCGGCGGCGCCCGCATCTTCGCCTCCGCGGGGCAGCGGCAGCCGCTGGAGTCGGCCAACGGCCTGCTCGAGGGGCTCACTGACCGACAGTGGGGGGCCGACTGGAAGGCGTCGTTCGCGCAGAATTGGGACAGCGTCGGCAGCGTCGGAATCAACGGTGAGAGCCCGGCCTACGCGGGAAACTTCTGCGACCTCGACCCCAACTACAAGGATGCCTGGGGCAGACCTCTGCTGCGGATCACGTTCGGCTGGCGCGAGAACGAGCGCAGGATGTACCGCTTCATCGCGGAGCGCTGCGCCGAGATGCTGGACGCGATGGGGCCGGACCGGGCCACCTACACGCGAGAACTGCCCGACTATCGCTACGACGTCTACCAGAGCACACACGCGACGGGCGGATGCATCATGGGTAACGATCCGGGCGACAGCGTCACCAATAGTTACGGCCAGGTCTGGGACACGCCCAACGTCTTCGTGACGGGCGCGGCGCTCTACCCGCAGAACCCGAGCCCGAATCCGACCCTCACGTTGGCCGCACTCGCCTACCGCACCGCGGAGGCTATTCGCGACCGCTACTTCGACGCGCCCGGCGAGCTGCTGTCATGACCGCGCGGCTGGCCCCCTCGATCGCCGCGCTCCTGCTCACGGCCGCGCTCGCTGGCTGCGCCGGCGTGGGCACGCCGCCTCCCGTCCTCGTGGAGATTCACGATGGCGAGGCCGCCGGTGGCTTCGAGCCGAGCACGATCACGGTGCCCGCCGGCACCGAGGTGAGGTGGAGCAATGCGGGGTCGCGCCGACATGGAGTGACCACGGAGCCGCTCGATGCGGCGCAGGAGCCCATCGTGCCCGCGGGCGCGGAGGGCTGGGAGTCGGGAGTCATCAGCCCGGGGGAGACGTTCTCTCTGCGCCTCGACATGGCAGGCACCTATGTGTACCGCTGCAGCATCCACGGAGAGATCGTGGGTGTGATCCAGGTGGAGGAGCAGTGATGGCTCGGGGAAGGATCATGCGTAGGGGCTTAGGCGCCACCATCGTTGGCGGTCTCCTGATCGCTCTCGCCGGATGCAGTCGCGAGGGTCAGCAGTCGATTCTGAATCCCCAGGGCGAGCGCGCGGAGGCGGTCAATGGTCTCTGGGAACTGATGCTGTGGATCGGCGTCATCGTCTGGGTCATCGTCTCCGTCGTGCTCGTCGTGGCCCTCGTTCGGCGCCGCAGGGCACGAGAGGAGCGAGCGCGCAACGAGGGCGCCGACCCTGATGCGGATGCGACGGCCAACGGGCGACGTGCCATCTGGATCGTCGGCATTGCGGGAGCGATCGTGCCGGGGCTGGTGATCGCCGGTGTGACGGTCGCGTCGACCCTTGTCACCCGGGACATCGACCCGGCCCAGGCGGGGGAGACGCCGACCGTCGAGGTCATCGGCCATCAGTACTGGTGGGAGGTCGTGTATCCCGAAGACGATGTCGTGTCCGCCAACGAGATCCACATCCCCGTCGGAGAACGAGTGCGGGTCGAGGTGACCTCTGACGATGTGATCCACAGCTTCTGGGTGCCGGAGCTGAGCGGAAAGATGGACATGATCCCGGGGCGCACGAATGCCCTCTGGCTCCACGCGGACGAGCCGGGGCTCTACTGGGGGCAGTGCGCCGAGTTCTGCGGGCTGCAGCACGCGCTCATGCGCATCGTCGTGGTGGCGCACGAGGCAGAGGAGTACGAGTCCTGGCTTGAGGCTAGGCAGGAACCCGCCGAGTGGACCCCGGGCGACGAGGAGAGCGAGGAGGTCGCGTTCGGTCGCGAGGTCTTCATGTCGTCGTCCTGTGTCTACTGTCACACGATCGAGGGCACCGCGGCGAATGCCACCATCGGCCCTGACCTGACGCACATTGCAAGCCGCGAGACCCTCGCGGCGGGCATCCTTCCTAATACGCGCGGCGATCTCGCCGGCTGGATCCTCGATCCGCAGTCCATCAAGCCGGGCAACAAGATGCCAGGCACGGATCTCGAGGGCGAGGAACTGCAGGCCCTCCTGACCTACCTCGAGAGTCTGGAGTAGCGGAGTGACCAGCACGAGCCATATCGAGCCGAAAGAGGCCCACTCGCAGACCTGGGATAACGCCCCGGGAGCCCGCGGGTTCTTCTCGGCGGTGCAGCACAAGAACGTCGGAATGCGCTACATGGTCACGGCGTTCCTGCTCTTCCTCGTCGGAGGCGTGCTGTCCCTCCTCATGAGGTTGCAGCTCGCGCAGTCCGAAAACGACTTCCTCGAGCCCGACACCTACAACGAGCTCTTCACGATGCACGGCACGACGATGATGTTCCTCTTCGCCGTGCCCTTCCTCGAGGGCCTCGCGAGCTATCTACTGCCGCTCATGATCGGGTCGCGAGATCTGCCGTTTCCCCGCTACAACGCCTTCAACTACTGGTGTTACCTGCTGGGCGGCATCATCCTGTATTCCAGCTACATCTTCGCGATGGTTCCGGATGCCGGATGGTTCGCCTACGTGCCCCTCAGCGGCCCCGAGTTCTCCGACAAGGCCATGGATTTCTGGCTCTTCGGCCTCACGCTTGCAGAGATCGCAGCCGTCGGTGCGGCGATCGAGATCGGCGTCGCCGTACTGCGCACGCGCGCCCCGGGGATGTCGCTGAACCGCATGCCGATCTTCGCCTGGACGATGCTCGCGGTCTCGTTCACGATCATCGTGGCCTTCATCCCGCTCATCGTCGCCTCAGTGCTCCTCGAGCTCGATCGCACGATCGGCACGGCCTTCTTCGACACCCAGTCGGGAGGCAACCCCCTCCTCTGGCAGCACCTGTTCTGGATCTTCGGGCATCCGGAGGTCTACGTCATGTTCCTGCCGGGGGCGGCGATCATCAGCCACGTGATCCCGGTGCACGCGCGGCATCCGCTCGTTGCCTACCCGCTCGTCGTGGTCGCTCTCGCGACGACCGCGGTCATGAGCCTCGGGCTCTGGGTGCACCACATGTACTCGGTGGGCCTGCCCTCGATCACTCTCTCGTTCTTCACGGCATCGAGCATGGCGATCACCCTCGCAAGCGGACTCCAGGTGTTCGCATGGCTCGCGACGCTCTGGCTGGGCCGGGCCCGTTTCACGGTTCCCATGATGTTCGCGATCGGCTTCATCGTGACCTTCGTCGCGGGCGGCATCACGGGCGTCATGGTCGCCTCGGTCGCCTTCGACCAGCAGGTGCACGACACCTACTTCGTCGTCGCCCACTTCCACTACGTACTCATCGGCGGCATGCTCTTCCCCGTCTTCGCAGGTCTCCACCACTGGTGGTCCAAGTTCACGGGCAAGCTTTACTCGACCATTGCGGGTCACGTGAGTTTCTGGCTCATCTTCGTCGGCTTCCACACGACCTTCTTCCCCATGCATCTCACGGGGCTCTGGGGTATGCCGCGGCGCGTGTACACCTATGAGCGCGAGCTCGGACTCGACTTCGTCAACCTGCTCTCCACCATCGGAGCCTTCGTGCTCGCCGCCGGGGTGCTTGTGCTCACCCTCAATTTCGTGCGCTCCTGGTTCTGGGGGCGTCCCGCTCCGCAAGACCCATGGCACGGCGACAGCCTCGAGTGGGTTGCTGACTCGCCGGCTCCGTCGGAGAACTGGCCCGCAATCCCGGTTGTGGCGAGTCGCACTCCCGGGTGGAACCCCGCCCCAGACGACCACCCCTACGCGGAGCCCGTGCGTGAGGCGTTCGAGCATCAGCCCAAGGAGTTCCGTGCGAGTCCCATGACGACGGTCGTCTCGGGGGAGCCCGACGGTGCCGTGCTCATGCCATCACCGACCCTGTGGCCCCTCGTCTCTCCCGTGGGCCTCGCGGTCATCGCCGTGGCGATGCTGACCCAGTGGTATCCGCTGTCGTTCCTCGGCATCCTCATCGCGGTCGTCGGGCTTGCCGGATGGGCATGGCGCAACGAATCGGAGTTCGCCCGCAACGACCTCTCCCCGCTTGCGGGGCGCTTCCCCTTCGAGGCGCGCGGCAGTCGCTCCATCGGCTGGTGGGCCGCGTCCTCGGCGGCGATCGTTGCCGTGATCGCTGTCGCGACTCTCGCGTTCTCCGCGCTCTACCTGCAGGTGAATGCCGCAGTGTGGCCGGTCGGCGGCATGGTCGACAACACCCTCGCCTTCGTCGCCGTGACGATCGCGCTGCTGGTCGCCGCGGTCGCGACCGGCTGGGGCAGCAGGCGCAGCGGCGACGTCGAATGGGGCACCGTCACTCCTGGTGTGCGCACCGCGCACCTCACGACCGCGGTCATCGCCCTTGTGGCGGGGGCGGCGGCCCTGCTTCTGGTCTGCCTCGTCTGGTTCGGGGGTGACATCGACCCCAGCGAGCACGCGTACCAGTCCTCAGTCTGGACGCTTCTCGCGACGCAGTCGCTGGTCACACTGGCAGCGCTCTTCGGCACGGGCATTGCCGTCATGGGAAGGCTGCGGCACCGGCGCGACAGCAGGCCGGGGATGCTTCTGCGCTACTCCTCGATCTTCTGGGCGGCGACCGTCGCGACGTGGCTGCTGACGTGGGCGACGATCGATCTCTTTCCGAGGTTGGTGATCTGACATGACGACCGAGAGGGTGATGGCGTCGGGTGAGCGGGGCGCCGCTCGCGATCCGCGCGCGCGGCGGAAGCACCTCGCGTTGGCGGCTATCGCCGTGCTTGCTTCCCCCGCAGCCTGGCTCGCCTCGCTCTGGTTGTCGTGGGGCGTGCAGGATTTCACGTGCTCCGCCGCCGCGAGCGCGGATTCGGATGCGCCTGCGGCGGGGCTCTTCGTGATTCTGCTCGTTATGAACATCGTCCTGCTCGTGCTCGCGGCGCTGTCCGGCGTCGTCGGATGGGTGCTGGCGCGCCACTCCAGAGCCGCGACGCAGCAGGCGGAGAGCGACGGGGGTAACGGGGAGAGCGCAAATCGCCCAGGAGTCCTCAGCTTTCTCGGGGTGACAGCCGCCGTCCTGTCGCTGCTGTTCTGCTACGGGATCATCCTCATCACCGCCAACCCTCTCGTGTTCGAGGTGTGCTCATGACGAAGAAGCATTTCACCGCGGCATCCGCTGCGCTTCTGGCCGGGCTCGCCCTTGCCGGTTGCGGCGGTGGCATCGACGAGGAGTCGACCATCGTGGAGGGCGGAAGCCCCGAGCGCGGACGGCAGGCAATCCTCGAATACGGCTGCACGTCGTGTCACAGCATCCCTGACATCGACAGCGTCGACGACGAATCGGTCGCGCCCGACCTGCACGGGTTCAGCGAGCGTGACTTCATCGCGGGCCACGTGTCCAATCATCCGGAGGAGCTCATCGAATGGCTGCAGAATCCCCAAGAGATCGCACCGGGAACCCTCATGCCCGACCTGGGGGTGACGGAGGAGGACGCGCGGGACATCGCCGCCTACCTCTACTCGCAATGATGCCGCGCAGCGAGGCGAGACGCCGAGACCGCTTCTGGCTTGCCGCCGTGCTCGGCTCGGCCGCCGTCGCGGTCGTGCTTTCGACGCTCGTCGCACCCACGGATGCCGTGCAGGGCCCCATCCAGCGACTCATGTATCTGCACGCTCCCGCGGCGTGGAGCGCATATCTGTGTTTCGCGCTCGTGCTGCTCGGCAGCGTCTGGTACCTGAAGACGCGCAATGCTCGCGCCGACCGGCTGGCGCGGGCAGCAGCGGAGGCGGGCATCGACTTCACGGCGATCACCCTCCTCACGGGAAGCATCTGGGGTGCCGGCACCTGGGGCACCGCCTGGGTGTGGGATGCGCGCGTTACAACGACCGTCGCGATGGGGCTGATCTACCTCGGGTACCTCGCTCTGCGCGGAGCGCTCGGGGGTGAGCGTGGCCGCCGCGCCGCCGCGATGCTGGGCACCGGTGGTTTCGCGATCGTGCCCATCGTCCACTTCTCGGTGCTCTGGTGGCGCACCCTCCACCAGCCGCCGACCGTGCTTGCCCCGAGCCTGACGCCGCCCCTCCACGAGCTCATGGGCCTTGCGCTCGGCGTCTCGTTCCTCGCCTTTACGGTGTTCACGGTGTGGCTCCTGCGCTGGCGCATCGCCGTCCTTCGGCGGAACTCGGATGGGGCGACATCCGCCGGCGTCGCCGGCCTGGGGAGCGACCTGGCGGATTCGGAGACGAATGACGCGCTGCCGCGCCGCACGGAGGTCGTATGAACGGTGCGCGCCGCCGACTGAGCATCGCCGCCCTCGTCGCCGCGAGTCTGGGGCTCGGTGCGGTGGGGTTGTTGGCGAATGACGGCGCCCTCATCTACTACCGCACGCCCACAGAGGCCGTCGCAGAGGGCTACGGTGACGGCCTCGTGCGCGTGGGCGGCCTCGTCGTCGTGGGTTCGGTGCGCGAGGCCGTCGAGGAGTCGACCCTGGTCATCACCGACGGGGTGACCCGTGTGCGCGTCGCCTACCCGGGCCGCTTTCCCGACTCCGTGCGCGAGGGTGAGGGGGCGGTCGTGGAGGGGCGCTGGACCCGCAGCGGGGTGCTGCTCGGTGAGCAGCTGCTGTTCCGCCATTCCAACGAGTACCGACCGCCGTCGCAGTGATGGGCATCATCGGCAACGCGCTCACCGTGAGCTGCGGCATCCTCGCCCTCGCCGCGGCCGCTCTCTGGCTCGCGCGACGGGAGCAGTGGGCCCGGTTGGCGACCGTGCTCTCGCTGCTTGCCGTGCTGGCGGCGGTCGCCCTCATGGAGTTCGCGCTCCTGGCGCGCGACACCGCCGTCGACTATGTCGTGAAGGTCACGGAGGAGGCCCTTCCCGCCTACTACCGCTTCACCGCGCTGTGGTCGGCCATGGAGGGCTCGCTCCTGTTCTGGCTGCTATGCCTCGCGATTGTCACTGTCGCATTCGTCGTTCACGGACTCCATCGCCTCCCGCCGCGGATGCTCGGGGCTGCCGCCGCCGTGCTGTGCGCCTTCGTCGCGGCGTTCGCCGCCGTGAGTATCGTCGCCTCGCCCTTCACCCTCGCCGAGGGTTCGATCGCCGACCGCCCGAGCCCGCTCCTGCAGGACCACGCGGCGATGGGCATCCATCCACCCCTGCTCTACCTCGGCTTCACGGCTCTCGCGATTCCCTTCGCCCTCTCGTGCGCCGCCCTCCTGACGCGGTCGACGGGGGCCGCGTGGGCGCGACTCATGCGGGGCTGGACTGTGGTCGCGTGGATTCCGTTGACGGCGGGCATCCTGCTCGGAGCGTGGTGGTCCTACGCCGTGCTGGGCTGGGGCGGATATTGGGCGTGGGACCCCGTCGAGAACGCCTCGCTCATGCCCTGGCTGATGGCCACGGCACTCCTGCACGTGACCGGCCCGAGGATGCGCAGCGCCGGCTGGCGACCGTGGGCGATCGTGCTCGGGGGTGCCGCCTTCGCGCTCGTGGTCCTCGCGACCTTCCTGACGCGCTCGGGAGTGATCCAGAGCATCCACGCCTTCAGTGTGTCGCCCCTCGGGCCCCTTCTGCTGGCGGTTCTCCTTGCGGCCGTCACCGGCTGGGTCGTACTCGCACTACACGGGCGATCCCTGTTTCATTCGGATGCCCGGGCCGCCGTGCTTTCGCGCCAAACGGCACTGCAGATCAACAGGGTGGCCCTCGCGCTCGTCACCCTCATTGTGCTTGCGGGCTCGCTGCTGCCCACCGTCGTGCTCGCGGTCTCGGGCGACCGACTCTCGGTGGGACCCCCCTGGTACGAGCGCACTCTCGCCCCCCTCGCCGTCGTGCTGCTCGTCGTCATGGCGGTCGGTCCTTGGCTGCGCTGGGGCGCTGATTCGGTGCGTTCCCTGCTGGGTCGCATCTGGTTGCCGGCGGTGACGGCCGCCGCGACGAGCGGGGTGGTGGCGCTTGTGGTGCGGGATGTCGTGCTCGCGCTCGCCGCGGGGCTCACCGCCTTCGTTCTCGTGAGTCTCGTAGTCGGCATCGTCCGCCGCGCCCCAGGGCGCCGCCGCAGGGCCGGTGCTCTCCTCGCCCACCTCGGGGTCGCTATCGCCGCGCTCGCCGTCGTCGGCAGCGGGATCGGTGCCGTCACCGAACGGACAGTGGCCGTCGGGCAGACCGTGCTCGCGGGCGACACGAGCGCCACGCTCGTCTCGGTGGACAGGGTGGACGACGGTCGACGCGACATCGCCGAGGCCCGCCTGCTGCTGGAACGCGACGGCGAGTCGCTCGGCGAAGCGCGACCCCAGCTGCGCTGGTATGAGGAGCACTCCACGATGCTCGCCGCCCCCGAGATCCGGCCCCTCTTCTTCGATGACGTGTACGTGACGCTGCTCGATTTCGACCCTGTTGACACCACCGCGACGATTCGTCTCGCCGTGAACCCGCTCGTCTCCTGGCTGTGGGTCGCAGGCGGCGTTGCGGTGGCGGGCGCCGCGATTGCGGCATGGCCCGCCAGGCCGCGGCGAGGGGGAGTGCCGAGCACACGGTCGACATCAGGCCACACGGGTGTGCCCGACACGGCAGTGGTGGGCGCTGGGGGCGCAGCAGGGGGTGCAGCGTGATGCGACGCCGGGGCGCCCGCGCGGCCGTTGCCTTCGTGGCGGTCGCCGCCCTGAGCGCCTGCGGCCCCGCGGTCGATGTCTCCCAGCCGGCCGCGCCGCTCGCCGGCGTCGACATGGACGGGAGACACCACGACCTCGCCGAACTTCAGGGTTCCGTCGTCGTGGTGAGCGTGTGGGCTTCGTGGTGCGGTCCCTGCCGCGAGGAGGTGCAGCCGCTCTCCCAGGCCGAACAGGAATGGGGCGACGACGGTCTCGTCGTCCTCGGGGTCAACTTCAAGGACCACCCCGATGCGGCACAGCGCTTCGTCGAGGAGGAGGGCGCCACCTTCCCCAGCGTGGTCGACGCCGATGGGGCGATCTCGATCGACTGGGGTGTCACGGGTGTGCCGCAGTCCTTCCTCGTCGATAGAGAGGGGGAGATCGCGGCGGTGCGTTTCGGACCTGTCACCGACGAGTGGATCGCGGACGTCGTGGTGCCGGAGGTGCAGGGATGAGGCGCTGGGCCGTGGGTCTCTCGATCGCGGGCGCCGTCGCGCTCGCACTCGTCGGCATCCTCACCGCCGTCCTCGCGCCGAACCAGCGGGGCGACCTCGCGCGTGAGGTCGCCGAGAGCCTGAGATGCCCGAGCTGCGTCGGCGAGTCGGTTGCCGACTCCTCCGCCCCCGTCGCGGCCGCAATGCGCGCCGTCATCGACGAGCAGCTCGAGGAGGGGCGCAGCGCGGGAGAAATCCGCGCCTGGTTTGCGGAACGCTACGGCACGGAGGTTCTGCTTGACCCTTCGCCGCTCGCGGGAGGGTGGTTGCTGTGGCTCGTGCCCGCCGTCATCATCGCGGCCGCTGTCATCCTCATCGTGACCCGTCGGCACCGGGGGAGGCGTTGGATTCCCCTCGCCGTGACGGCTGCGGCGCTCGCGGGTGTCATCGCTGCCTGGGCGGTCACGAGTGCGGCGGAGCCGTCCGGCTCTCACTCACCCACCACGGCCGAAGGGGCGGCCCCCGCCGTGGGAGTCCTGCGAGACGCAGTGGAGAGCGACTCGGGCGACCCACAGCTTCAGCTCGCGCTCGCGCGGGCCCTCGACGACGCGGGTCTCCTCGCCGAGGCGGAGCAGCACTATGCGGCGGCGAGCAGGCTACGCCCCCTCGACACCGACATCGCCTACCTCCATGCGACCGTGCTCGTTCGCGACGGCCGCCCTGTGGATGCGGTGCCCGCCCTCGAACGCATCCTCGCGATCGAACCGGAGCACACCCCCGCGCTCCTTCTGCTCGGCACGATCCTCTGGGAGGGGGGCGTGCAGGGCGGTGAAGAGCTGCTCGAGCGTTTCATGGAGCTGGAGCCCGAGCATCCGGCCGCCACCGAGGTCCGCGAGCTGCTGACGGAAGGCAGAACATGAGACGGATGCTCTGGCCCGCGCCCGCAGCGCTCGCCCTCCTGCTGCTCACGGCGTGCGCCCCCGCCACGACCGGTCCTTCGCCGTCGCTGGCCCCGCCGAGCAGCGAGATCGCGATCGGCCTCACGGAGTGGGACATCGTGACGGGGACGGCCCAGGCCGCTGCGGGTGAGGTGCGCCTGCTCGTGACGAATGCGGGGGCGACCGACCACGATCTCGTTGTTTCGGGGATCGGGGGCACCTGGGCGACCCCCGAGCTCGCGCCCGGCGAGGAGTACGAACTGCTCATCACCGCCAGCGGAGGCGAGACGCTCGAGCTCGACTGCAGCCTGACGGGCCATCACGCTCAGGGTATGTATGCCGAGCTCGCAGTCGCCATGCCGGGGGAGTAGCGCTCCTCAGTCGTCGAGCACCTGCGGCGGATCGACGATGTCGTCGTAGTCGCGGTGTTTGTTGACGTAGGCGGCGGCCATGGGGCAGAGCGTGACGGTGCGAAGCCCCTTCGCTCGGATGTCGTCGAGGGCGGCGACGATGAGCTGCGTGCCGAAGCCGTGACCGGTCTGATCGTCGTCGACCTTGGTGTGCAGGATGACGCGCCGGTCGCCGTCGTCACGGTAGTTGAGGTGCCCGATCGGCTCGCCGTCGAGGGTGAGGTCGTAGCGGTGCGCGGCTTCATTGGGGGTCACGGTGGCGTCGCTCATGTGTCCATCCTGCTTCACGCCGCTGATATTTCCACCTCCCCGATGTAAGGTGCGCTCATGTCAGCCGACGCGCGCCCAGTTAGGGAGGCAGAGTGGGTGAAGCTTGGGCGCCCAGGCTCGCTGAGGATGACATATCCGGGTCCGGTCGTAGTGTTCATTCCCCTGTGGGTCGCCATACTCGGCGTGCAGGTCTCTAATCTGCTCGACGCAGATCTGGGGCTTTCGATGCTCATGGCGCCGGTTGGCCTCGTGCTGTCCCTTGTCGTCGTGCACCTTCTCATCCGGCTTCGCTACCCGCAGGCTGTGGTCAGCCTCGAGGCGGGGCAGATTCGCGTCGGCAAGCGCACCTTCTCCTTCGAGCAGGTGGATGCCGCGTTCCTCTATTCGCTTGGCCGCGGTGACAAGCGGCAGGTAAACCTGGTGCTCACGAGTGGCAAGCGCAAGTTCCTGGAATTCCCCATCGTGGTGCGCCGCGGCCAGTCTTCCCTTCCAGAGGAGCGGGAGGTGATGGCCGAGGTGCTCCGCCGCTCGTCCATCGCGATGCCAAAGGATCCGAATGACCCGACAGGGCGCTTCGCTCACTACAACTTCCCGGGACACATCACTCGCGAGGAGGCGATCGACGTGGTGCTGCACCCGCCCGGTCCGAATGACCCCTTGCCCGTTCCCGAGGGCTGACGCCTTGTTCGAACATATGTTCTAATGGAGGCATGCGCTGGAGCGGTCAGGAGATCAACGAGGAACAGGCGGATGCCCTGCCCGGGCTCGCCCGATTGAACAACCTCGTGCGCACGACGCGCACCCCCGACTTCGAGGGCATCACCTTCTACGAGGTGCTTGCGAAATCCGCCCTCAACCGCGTGCCAGGCCAGAGCAAGATGCCCTTCGGTTGGACCATCAACCCCATGCGCGGGTGCCTGCACCAGTGCACCTACTGCTTCGCGCGCCCCACTCATGGCTACCTCGACCTCGACTCGGGGCGAGACTTCGACACGCAGATCGTTGTGAAGGTCAACGTCGCCGAGGTGCTCGCGAAGGAGGTATCGAGGGCCTCGTGGGGGAGGCATCCGGTGGCCCTCGGCACCAACACCGACCCGTACCAGCGGGCGGAGGGACGCTACCGGCTCATGCCAGGGATCATCGCGGCCCTCGCCAGCACGGGAACACCGCTCTCGATCCTCACCAAGGGCACGCTGCTGCGCCGCGACCTGCCGCTCCTGGAGGAGGTGCGGCAGCACGTGCCCGTGGATCTCGCCATGTCGATCGCGATCTTCGACGACGAGCTGCAGCAGTCGGTCGAGCCCGGTACCCCCACCGCGAGTGCGCGGCTCGCGACCGTCACCGCGGCCCGGGAGCGGGGCTTCGACTGCACCGTCTTCATGATGCCGATCCTTCCCTACCTGACCGACACGCGGGAGCACCTCGACGATGCTCTCTCGCGGATCAAGGCGGCGGGGGCGACGTCCGTCACCTACTCAGCCCTGCACCTCAAGCCCGGGGTCAAGGAGTGGTACTACGAATGGCTCGGGCGCGAGCATCCGGAGCTTCTCGGCCGATATCGACGGATGTACTCGGGTGGCACGTATGCGCCCAAGGAATACCGCGCGTGGTTGGCGGCGAAGATCAAGCCCCTCATCCGCGCACACGGCCTGGAGCGCGGGCGCGAGGACCCGTCGACGGGAGGGGTCATGTCGCGTGCGCTCAATGAGGGGCGGCAACAGCGAACGGGCGAACGCCCTGCGGCATCCGCCCGTTTCGTGTCAGGGGCCGATGCCCCCTCCTCGCTGATGGCAGAGGAGCTGCCGCCGGGTCTCGCCGCACCGGCGATGACCCAGCCGACGCTCTTCTGAGCAGCGGCGATCAGTCGATCTCACCGCGCCAGGCACCCGTCTCGGCGCCGCGGCCCTCGATGAACTCCTTGAAGTTCTTCATGTCCGACTTGATGGCGGCGTCATCGAACTGCAGCACCTGGCCGGCCTTCTCGACGAGGCCCTGCGGCTCCCAGTCGAGCTGCACCGTCACGCGTGTCTCCGTGTCGCTCAGCTTGTGGAAGGTGACGACGCCGGCGTGGTTGTCGTCACCACCGATGCTGTTCCAGGCGACGCGCTCGTCAGGGATCTGCTCGGTGATCTTCGCATCGAACTCGCGGTCCTGGCCGCCGATCTTGACCTCCCAGTGCGTGGTCTCGTCGTCGATCTGGGTGATCGACTTCACCATGCTCATGAAGTGGGGGAAGGACTCGAACTGGGTCCACTGGTTGTATGCGGTCCGGACGGGAACGTCCACGTCAATGGTCTCGATTACCTGGGCCATGTCAATGCTCCTTCGGTTGTCGTCAGGGAGTTCCTCCCGCTTTCGGACGTTAGTCACGCGAGCCTGAGACGGGCCCTATTCACAGGGATCGCAGAGCAACAGATAGCCTCGAGCGGTGACAGATGACCGCTTCGGGCCCGACCGCTACAGCTCCGATGTGCTCGCCGACTTCTCGCGTCGAAGGCGACCCGCTCCGCCCCCTTCAGTGGAGGCCGAAGACGACCTCGTCATCGAATGGACCGATACCGGTTACTGCGGTGCCGTGGTCGGAATCGAGGGACGCAATGTGCAGCTCGAAGACTACTCGGGCGGCGTTCGCGTCTTTCCACTGGGTCCGGGTTTTCTCCTCGAGGGAAAGCCGGTGACGCTCGTCGCGCCGACGCGGAAGGCGACGAGCGGGATGCTGCGTTCCGCCTCCGGCTCCGTCGCGGTCACCGATCACGTGGCGCGAGTCGCCCGCGCGAGTCGCATCTTTGTTGAGGGGCGGCACGACGCCGAACTCGTGGAAAAGGTCTGGGGGCACGATCTGCGGGTCGAGGGCGTCGTCGTCGAATACCTCGAGGGCATTGACGATCTCGAGGCCATCATCCGGGATTTCCGCCCCTCCGCGGAGCGGCGGGTGGGGGTGCTCGTCGACCATCTTGTGCCCGGTTCGAAGGAGCAGCGCATCGCTGACGCCGTCGCGAAGGGTCCGCATGGTGCGCACGTCCTCGTGGTCGGGCATCCGTATGTGGACATCTGGCAGTCGGTCAAGCCGGCCCGCCTGGGCCTGGAGGCATGGCCGACGGTGCCGCGGAACATCGAGTGGAAGAAGGGCATCTGCGCTGCCCTCGGATGGCCGCACGCTGACCAGGCCGACATCGCTCGGGCGTGGCAGCGCATCCTCGGCACCGTGCGCAGCTACGCCGACCTCGAGCCTGTGCTGCTGGGCCGCGTGGAGCACCTGATCGACTTCGTGACGGAGGGCTCTGAGGGCGCTGGGCCGGTACGTTGAGGCGGTAGAGTCGGGGTATGAACATCGTCGCCTTCGTGCTGTCTTTCCTCATCTTCGCCGGTGGTCTGGTCCTCATGGGCTACGCGCCCGAGATCGAGGGTCTTGAGCTGGCCTCGTTCGCCGCCGGAATCCTCGCGGTCGCGGTTGCGATCGCGATCCCCGTGCACGTTCTCAAGCGCGCCGACCGATAGGCGAGCTGCGCCGGTCAGGTGCTAACGCTGACCGGTCCATAGCTCACGCGGAAAGGCGTCGAGCAGGGGACGCGAGTCCCAATTGAGCGGCGGCGCACCCCCGAGATCCAGAGCCTCCTCGACTGACGATGCGAGAAGGCCCTTTGGATCTCTGCCAGTCCCCAAGTAGTAGTCCTCGTACTTGAACGGGTCCTCGTGCGGGGTCGCGACCGCCCTCGCGGGGATGCCCATGCTTTCGGCCACGATGACCGCGTGCAGCGAGGAACCCACAACGAGGCTGCTGTCGCGGATGCGACGGAGAATCGTGGTGACGTTTGACCGCGGATTGACGACGTGGCCACGCCAGGAGGCGGGAAGAGTGCTCCGCGGCGCAAGATCGTTGAGGTTGGGAATCACCGTGACGGCACGGCGCGTCCTCGACGGCGCTTCCGAGAGCTCCGGGAACACGTTGGGCAGGAGCAGCCCGGGGTCGCCATACACGGACGGAACCTCGAGGCCGTAGCTCTCGCGGAGCAGTTGCGCCGTGCGGGGGCCGCGCACGGCACGCACATCGAGGGTGCGGAGCACTGCGGCATCCAGCTCACCCTTGGGGTTGACCCCGGTGCCCCACACGACATCGCCGGGCGCGGCGAAGTGCAGGATGGAGCCGACCGCGACGAGCCGGCGATCGGGCTCAGGCGGGCGGGGGAGACCCGCCGCAAGGCGGGCAACGATCATGGGACCGAGCAGGTCACCGAAGTTGCGCACCGGCCGTGACCAGCGGGAGGGACGCCCCCAGCGGCCAGTGCGGCGGAGCGGATCCCAGTGCACGACGGGCACGCCGTTGCCGTCACCCAGAGCGACCTGGCCCTGCCGGGTTCCGATGGCGGTGCTCGCGATCGTGTCGGTCATCCCGCCCCCGCCTGCTGTTCGCTGAGCTTCTCGCCGTCGAACGACTCCTCGGCGGGCGACGCGTCACCCGCGCCGTCGATCGTCGCCTCATCCGGGTTCACAAGCCTCAGGTCGCCGGCCGCCCGATCCATGACCTCGACCTCGTCGACGCGGTTGCCGTCCTCGCCGATCGCGGCCGGCTCGTCGCACAGCCCGGTGTTCCACCGAGCGACGATCGTGTTGGTCATGGGCATGTCACAGTTCGAGACGTAGTCGATCACGTTGCGGTCGAAGACGAGGCCGGGGAGATCCTCCACGAGCACCGAGCCGTCGATCATGGTGTTGTTGCGTACTACGACATCGGAGGCGAACTCGCGCAGGTCGAGGAGGGTGCCGTTGCCGCACAGTTCGTTCTTGACGACGCATCCCTGGATGTGGTTGGCCTCGATCACGACATTGCTTATGCCGTCACCGTTGCCGGGCGAGAAGATGATGCTCGCGTTGTGGCAGTTGCCGATGTAGTTACCGCGTAGCACCAGATTGCTGCTGTCGAAGATCTGCACGCAGTCCGCGTGCACATCGTTATCCGCCGTCTGGTCGTAGTCGCGGATCACACTGTTCTCGATCAGCACGTTCGAGGCGCCCGAGAACTGGATGCCGTCGATCGAGCTCCCGCCCTCGAAGAGCGACTCGGTTACCGTGACGTCGCTGGCGTGGATGAAGAGGCCGGAACTCTGCACGTGCACTGCGTCGAGCGTCGTGCCATCGGCGTCGTCGTCCAGGTAGATCACTCCGTCGACGGCGAGGTCGCGCCACGTGATGTTGGGGGCGTTGGTGCGAATGGCGTCGATCGCGGGTTCGGCTCCCGGCGCCGGCTCGACGATGACGCTGTCCGCGACGCTCTCCAGGCTGCCCACCGCGCCAAGGTCGATCTCCCCATACTCGCCTCCCAGGAGCTGCACGATGCTGCCCGCGATGGCCTGCCCGAGGGCGCTCTCGAGGGCGCAAGGCTGTTCCGCCGTGCACTCATCGCCCGAACCGTCAGGGGAGACCACGAGTGCGTTCGCGCTCGGAGTCGCCTCCTCGTCGCGGTCGATGTCGCCTCCCGTGCAGCCCGCGACAAGGAGGGCTGTCGCGCACACTGCTCCGATGAGCGAACCCGTGGTGCGGGTACGGCGCCAGCTGCGGATGCTGGTGGTCATGCTGTGCTCCTCTCGGGATCGGGCACATTCGTTTCTCTGGGAGCGCCCGGTGCGCCTTCGGGGGGAGGCGAAGCGTCGCCCCGCGAGCGGGCTCGGGCGATGAAGTCGGTGAGTTGGCGAAGATCGCGGCGGTAGGCCGGCAGTACGAGCGAGAGCGCGAGCGGGGCCAGCCCGCACACGCCGCCCACCAGGAGCTCCACGATGTCGGGTGCCGTGATCGCGACCGAACCGAGGTAGGCGGCACCGAAGCAGAGTGGCGTGAGCAGGAGGGGGCGCACGACGGGAGCCGCGACATCCGCGGGGGTGACAGCCGTGCCGCGGATGGCGACCAGGAAGCCCGGAACGAGGAGAGCGAGGGACACGAGGCCGTAGAGGAGGGCGAGCCCGTGCACGCCACCCAGCAGGACTCCCACGACGAAGGACGCGACGACGAGGGGTTTCGTGATGAGGAAGTAGACGAGTTGCACGTGGGCTCGACCGAGCGATATGTAGATCCACCCGGAGACGTTGCCTAGCGCCTGGGCGACGCCGGCGATCGCCAGGAGGCTGAAGATGGGGGCGGCCTCGGCCCACTGCTCGCCGAGGAGGAGACCGACGAGGGGCTCGGAGAGCGCGGCCGCGATCGCGAAGGTCGGGAGGGACGCGTAGGCGAGCACGAGCAGGGCAGCGCGGATGTAGCGGCGATAGCGTTCCGGTTCATCGCGGAGACGGCTGAGCACGGGCAGCGCCACCCGCGCGAGCGGCCCGTTGAGCTGATTGATCGGCAGCATCAGCAGGGCGTAGGCGCGCGAGTACATGCCGAGCACGCCGGCGCCGAGAGCACGACCGATGACGACATTGTCGAGGTTCCTGGCCGCGTAGTTGAGCAGTTGCACCCCGAGCACGCTGCCGCCGATCGTCATGAGGGGGCGCACGGAACGCTCGATGCGCGGCGCACCGAAGTGCGGGCGCACGGCCCACGAGAGCGAGATCAGCCGCCAGGTGAAGGTCACGGCGTTGAGCACGATGAGCGACCACACGCCGGCGCCGAGGAGGGCCGCCGCGATCGATGCGGCGACGCCGACCGCCATCGCGACGACCTCGATGGTCGCAAGGCTCCGGAAGCGAAGCTCCCTCTGCAGTCGCGCCTGGAGCGGCATGCAGAGGCTGTTGATGAGCACGGTGGGGGCGAGGGCGACCGTGAGGAGCACGAGGCGCTCATCCTGATAGACGGCGGCGACGAGGGGAGCGGATGCTGCGGCGAGCCCCATGAACAGGATCCCGAGCAGCGCAGACAGCCAGTAGAGCGACGACCACTGCCGCTCGTCGATCTTGCTGGCCTGAACGATGGCGCTGCCGAGACCGAACTCTCGCAGTAGCTCGGCGACCCCGACGATTGCGGTGACCATCGCGACCAAGCCGAAGTCATCGGGAGCGAGGAGCCGGGCGAGTACGACCGTCGAGAGCAGCTGGAGGAGGGTCCGCGACCACTGCCCGGCAATCGTCACGATAGAGCCGCGCGAGGTTTGGCGGGCCAGGGAGTCGCTCATGCCCTGCTCGTCTCGTCCCGATCCCAGTGGTGTAGTTGGCCGCGCCGCAGTTTGCGCTCCGCGACGATCCGCGTTGCCAGCTGTGTGACGCAGTAGACGACGAAGGGAAGCCAGAGTGTGGGCCGTGTCGGTAGCTGGGGGAGCACGCTGCGAACTCCGGACTGCTCCGCCGTGTCGTTCTGGCCTTCCGGGCGCGTGGCGAGGCCGAGCCGGGCGAGTTCCTGATTGCCCGCTGCGATCCGACCGCCCCTCGCTATGAGGGCATGGAGGGTGCGGGGCGGGCGCACGACGAAATGGTGATCGTGGAGCGTTGCACGCTCGTCGAGGCTGAAGAGCTGCTGCACGTAGCGGTCGTCCGCTACGACCGAGGGGAAGACTCCGAAGCGGGCGCGACCCTCGCGCGAGAGCGCGTAGAGACCCGAACCGACGTGGCCCTGCGTGCGGAATGCTGTGCGCTCCCAGATGCGGTAGTACATCTTGACGAAGACGCTCGCCCCCTCGAGGTCGAGTACCATGCGGGGGCTCGCCACGAGCGGGCCGCCCGGACGATCGAGGAGGGCGGCGAGGGCCGCGAGAGCCTCCCCGCTCACCTCGACATCGGCGTCGACATAGGCGCGCGGGAATCGGCTTGCCGCGGCATCCGCGGCATTGAGCGCCGCGATCTTGGAAGAGGTCTCGAGCTCCAGCACGGTCACCTCGGGGGCGGTGGCCCGGCAGACCTCCGCGGTGTCATCCGAGCAGCCGTTGGCCGCCACGATCACCTCGAGCCCCTCCGGTGCTCCCTCCAGCATGCGGCGGAGCGAACGGCCGATGACCCCGGCCTCGTCGTGAGCTGGGACGATCACGCTCAGATTCATTTCGCACCCACCGGAATGGCCTGCACGCTTGCGGGCACGGCGCGGTACCGCGTCTGTTGCGATGCCGCCCAGGAGCCGATGCCGAGCAGGAGGAAGAAGGCGAGGAAGGTCTGGATGAAGAGGAATGCGTCGAGGAAGAAGAGGGCCACGAAGTAGCCGATGATGCCGATGCCGGTCGCCAGCGCGAGGTCACGCTGGCGGTCGGACAACCCTCGCTCGGCGGCGTTCGTGCGGCGGGCGAGAGCGAGCAGGCGGATGCCCGGAACAAGGATCATGGCGATGACGCCGATGACTCCCAGGATGCCCGACTCGAGCAGCGTGCTCAGCAGCTGGTTGTCGAGGATGAAGGCGTTGGCCTGTCGTCCCGTCGTGATGCGGCTGCCGAGCCCCGTGCCGAAGATGGGATGCACAGATGCCTGCTGCAGGCTGGGGCCAAGATCGGCGAGTCGACCGGAGCCGGTCATGCCGGGAGCGGTCAGCTGGGACTCGATGAGCGCCGAGGGATTTGTCAGCTCCCTCAGCATCGAAAGCATGTTGCGAGGCGAAACGACGAAGGCCAGTGCGAGGGCGGGAATGCCGAATACCAGCAGTCGACTGATCGCGCTCGGCCGCATCATGATGAAGATGATCGTCATGACTCCGAGCATCACGAAGCCGGTGCGCGAGACGGCGGAGATCATGCCGACACCGAGGCACAGGGTGCAGCCGAGCCAGAAGAGCTGCCTGTTGGCGAGCTGGACGGGCCAGCGGGCGTGACGCGACTGGTAGATCGCAAGTGGGATCAGCATGCAGAGGAACACAGCGAGGGCGATCGGATGCTGCGCAGACCCGAAGGCCCGCGCCGTGCCCTGCTTGATGAACTCGCTCTCCTCGAGCGACGTGGCCTGCAGGAACGGCAGCGAGTTCGCGAAGAGGATGAACACGTTGACGCGGGTCACCCGTTCCAGCGCGACGCAGGCTCCGATGAACGCGCCAACGACGACCGTGAAGCTCACGACACTGTCGATGACGGATTCGCTCGTGGAGAGCATCCGTACGACGAAGAAGACGGCCGAGATCAGAACGACGCTGCCGAGGCTCGAGACGGCGTTCTCAGCGAGGCCCTCGTCGACGAGTCCAGGGACGTTAACCCCGATCGAGATGACCTGCGTCACGAGATAGAACACGACAAGGCCGCCGAACGTGAGACGTTGCCAGCGGAAGCCACGATCGGTGAGCATCGCTACGACGATGAGTGCGACGATAAGCGCAACCGCGACGCGGTAGGGCTCGAGGGCGAAGGCGCTCGGAATCGGCAGGGCGTAGCGCCGCGCGGGCACGATCATGATGATTCCGATGAGCACCAGGAGCAGGAACTTCCAGCTCAGAACGAAACCGGTGCCCTTCTCCCGCACTCTCGCGGCGCCCGTGGAACTCGTCGCCGCCTCCTTTTCCGAGGTGACCTGTGCCGACGAGACCTGTGCCGACGAGAGCGGTGTCGACGAGACCTGTGCCGAAGACACCGATCGCTCGTGGCCGGTGCTGTCGCCAGTGCTGTTGTCAGTGCGTGAGCGCATGGTCCTCGGCGTGCTCCGGGCGGCGCACCGAGGGGTTCAGCGCGTCGTCGCCGTACAGCTCCTCACGGGCGCGCTCACGCTCGAGCGCGGCCTCCTCCTTCTTGCGAGCCTTGGCCTCGCGGCGCCCACGTCCCGCGTTGTCGACGATGAGGATGAGCACGACGAAGGCGAGGAACACGCCGACCCCGACCGCGAGGATCGGAAGGATCGGGTTGCTGCCTTCGAGGGCCTCTGCCTCGCTCGTGCGCAGAGTGGGGAACGTCACGCGGTCGGCCTCGGGGACTGCCTCCGCTTCCTGCTGTGCGGCGGCGTACTGCTTGAAGACTTCGGCTCCGGCTGTCGAGATCGCCTCGGCACGGGCAGGCGAGGTCGAGGTGCCCAGCACGTCGATGATCGGCAGGTGGTAGTCGCCGGGGAAGCGCTCGCTGCCGTCGGGCTGGGTCGTGCGCTGGATGGCACTCACGCTCTCGTCCTCGCCGAGCGGGCCCACCTCCTGCTCCACGAGCTCACGCATGGCATCACTGCCGATGAGGTATGCGTAGATGACGGCTGTGTCTGCGAGATTTCGGGTGTCGCCCGCCGTCTGGCCCTCGATGATGGGGCGCGGCGGGATCTCGGCAGAGAAGAGAGACTGCTTCGGTGATTCCAACAGCACTGTTGTCGACGCCGAGTAGTCCTGCTCGGCGCGGGGCTCGAAAGTGCCCTTCTCGAGAGTGAATCCCGAGAAGAGGGCTGCGCCCACTGATACGAGCACGCCGAGCACGAGAAGGATCGGGTGTCGGAACAGCGCCTTGAAGAAAAGGCCTATATCCATCGTGTATCTCCCTGGGTGTCGTCCGCGTTGGCGGTGCCGGTAGGGCGGTCGCTGCAGCGGCGCCGACGGGCAGCGAACCGAGAGCGGACCACGGCCAGCGGCTGGTGGTGGGTGTGAATCGGCGACTTTGCCGCAGGAATGGAGTTCACCCTAGGCAGCGACTTCCTGCGAAATCAACGCGGTGCGCGTGAGAAAAACCTCATGTACCAGCGCGGATGGATTCATGTTGCGGTGCTCGTCTGTCATAGCTGGACCGACCCCGTCGAAAGGATCGCCCATGGGTTCCATCACCGACGTCGTCCGCTCGCTGACGAGTGTGCGAACCTACCTCCACGGGCTTCGAATCGCCCACTTCTACTCCTACAGCCACGCTCGTCAGCTGTCGCGCCTCGACCGTGGCGACAACGTCACGTTCGCCCCCAATGTCTCGTTTCGGAATGCGGAACGCATCCGCCTCGGCGACGGCACCCATATCGGTGAACGCAGCATGCTGTGGGCCGGCAACTCGACGGGTCGCATTGTGCTCGGGGCCAAGTGTCTGCTGGCCCCGGGCGTCGTCATCACGGCGTCGAACTATGGCATTCGGCCGGGGATTCCCGTCATGGATCAGGAGAAGATCGAGCGGGACATCACCCTGGGAGACGACGTGTGGCTCGGCGCCTATGTCGTCGTGACGTCGGGGGTGACGATCGGCTCGGGATGCGTAGTGGGCGCCGGGGCGGTCGTCACGCGCGACCTCCCCGCCGGCAGCATTGCGGGAGGCGTGCCCGCGCGGGTCATAGGCCACCGCGGTGATGACTCGGCGGATGCCGCTCTCGCGAGAGCGGAGCACGGCGAGGAGGCGGGCGCCGTCATCACGCCGATGGGGGGCCGGCCGTGAATTCACAGCGCTCATCCAGCAGCCTTGCGGCGTCCTTGCAGCGGCGGACGTGCGACGAGCGGCCCGGCCTTGCTGTCATCGTCGTGAGTTTCAACACGCGCGAGCGCACCCTGGCGTGCCTCGCCTCCGTCTTCGCTGCGAAGCACGATGTGCCGTTGCACGTCATCGTGGTCGACAACGACTCGCGGGACGGCTCGGCCGAGGCGATCGAGCGCGAGTTCCCCGCCGCAACGGTCGTGCGATCTGGGCGAAACCTCGGTTTCGCCCGGGCCGTCAACCTGGGCGTCGCACATGCCGAGGAGGAGTACCTTGTGCTCCTCAACCCCGACACGATCGTGCGGGAGCGCTCGCTTGCCGAGCTTCTCTCGTTTGCGAAGGACCACCCCGAGCACGGCGTCTACGGCGGCCGCACGCTTCGCGACGACGGTTCCCTCGACCCAAGCTCGTGCTGGGGTGCGCCCAGCATGTGGTCGCTACTGTGCTTCGCGACGGGACTCTCGACGGCGTTCCCTCGATCTCGCGTCTTCGACCCCGAATCCCTTGGGCGCTGGCAGCGGGACACCGTGCGCGAGGTGCCCATCGTGACCGGATGCCTCCTCCTCATGCGCCGGCGCGACTTCCTGCAGCTCGGGGGTCTCGATGAGCGCTACTTCCTCTACGGCGAGGATGCCGAGTTCTCGCTTCGAGCGGCCCGAAACGGTCACCGTCCCGTCATCGTGCCCGCCTCCACCATCACGCACTCGGTGGGCGCCTCGACGGGCGATCGCGGTCGCAAGATGGCGATGGTGCTCGCGGGCAAGGTCACGATGTTCCGCTCGATCTGGCGCCGACCGAGTTCGACGGTTGCAGTGAGGCTCCTGCTTGCGGGGGTGCGCCTGCGCGCCGCGCTCGAGCAGCTCACGGGACGCCGCGATGCCATGTGGTCGCGTGCATGGGCGCTGAGGAGCGCCTGGTTGCCCGGGTATCCCCGCGCCGAGCAGACCCTTTTCGGTCGAGAACCCGACGTCAGCCCACGAGGAGAGGAGGCGGCCGCGTGAACGACTTCGTCTTCACCTTCACCTTCGAGACCTACGACGACGCCGTGCAGCGCGGCATGAACCGCCCGCCGGACAGGCTGCTGCTGACCCTGCTCGATCACCCGCGCGTCGACGGTCTCCTGGTCGCAAATCCTCATCGGAGTATCGTCAAGCGCGTTGTCAAGAAGCTGCTCGGGCGCGGCGATGCGAGCTTCCCGCGCCGGGACCGAGTCGACCTGCACACGCCCCTGCGTCTGCGGGGGAGCGACCCGGTTGGTATTCCTCAGCTGCGCGCGGCCGGCCAGGACTACGACGCCTCCGTGCGACGCGCTGCATCGAGACTCGGGCTGCGGACTCCGCACGTCATCACGGCGAGTCCGCTCGTCGCGGGTTTCGCGCCACTCGACTGGGCGGCATCCGTCACCTACTATGCGCGAGACGACTGGACGGAGCTGCCCGCCAGGGAGCCGTGGTGGCCGGGAATCCGCGCCGCCTACGAGGAGATCGCGGAGCGCGGCGCGAGCGTCGCTGCTGTCTCCCAGCAGATCATCGACCGCATTCAGCCGAAGGGGCCGTCCCGGGTCGTTCCCAACGGCGTCGAGCCCAGCGAGTGGGAGGGGCCGACGCCGCCGGAGCCGGACTGGCTCGCGTCGATCCCGCACCCGCGCGCACTGTACGTCGGAACCCTCGACAGCCGGCTCGATACCGACGGGCTCCGCGCTCTCGCCGATGCGCGGCCCGATCTGCAGATCGTGCTCCTCGGGGTCGTGGGTGAGGAGAAGTCGGTCGCGGCTGTCGCGAGCGTGCCCAACATTCACGTGCGCCCACCGGTCGGGCGAGAGCCGCTCGTCGCCGCCATCCGCAACAGCGACGTGTGCATGGTTGCTCACAATCGCACGCGACTCACCGAGGCCATGAGCCCGCTCAAGATCTACGAGTACCTCGCCGGCGGCGCACCCGTGCTCTCGATCGATCTCGGCCCAGTGCGAGGCATCAGCGAGCGGGTGCTACTGACACCGGATGTCGCTGCCTTCGCCGCCCGCATCGACGAGGCCCTCGCGCTCGGCCCCGCCCAGGAGGAGGAGCGGTTGCGCTTTGTCGCCGAGAACTCGTGGCGTGCACGGCATGAGCAGATCCTTGACCTCGCCCTCGGAGTGAGAGCCGAGTCGAACACCTCGGCACGAGAGGGGAGAACGCATGAATGAGGTACTGAGGATCGCCTCGGCGCCCGCGTTCTCCACGCGGCATGCGAACCCCTACAACTATCTGCTCGCGAGCGCTCTCGAGGGGCTCGATGACTCTCCACGCGTCGCAGTGGAGGAGTTCTCGCTCTCCGGTCTCGTGCGTCGACCGCCGCACATCGTGCACCTTCACTGGCCGGAGTTGACCTTCCTCTCTGGCCACCGCACCTGGCGGCACGTCATGCGCCTTGCCGTGTTTCGCCTTGCTCTCGCCCGGGCTCGTCGCGTCATGGGCACGCGTGTCATCTGGACCGTGCACAACCCGACTCCGCACGAAGAGCGTTCATCGTCGCTCGTCCGCCGGTGGTACCGCCGCACGCTCGAACGCAGCGTTGATACCATCCTCGCCCTCTCCCTCTCGGGCGTGGGCACGGCGCTGCGTGAGTGGCCGGCCCTCTCCTGGGTTCCTGCCTTTGTGACGCCCCACGGCCACTATCGCGGCGAGTACCCGCTCGAGACGACGCGGGAGGACGCGCGCGATGCCCTCGGAGTCGACCGCGGGGAGACGGTAGTGCTCTTCGCAGGCCAGGTGCGGCCCTACAAGAACGCGGCTGCCCTGGTGCGCGCGGCGACGGCCCTGCGGGGGCGTCCCGAGGCGGTGGGGCTGCGGATCGTCGTGGCGGGCAAGCCCTCCGACGACGAGGTCGCGGCAGAGCTGAAGGAACTCGCCGAAGCGGATCGTGCGGCTGGAGGAGCCACCACGCTCGAGCTCGCCGCCCTGGATGACGAAAGGCTTGCGCTCTGGTTGCGCGCCGCCGACCTTGTGACGCTGCCCTACCGGGCCATCCAGAATTCAGGTTCCGCCATCCTCGCCCTGACGGCCGGTCGCCCCGTGGTCGTCCCCGCGATCGGAGCCATGTCGGAACTGGCCGAGGCGATGGGACCCGACTGGGTGTCGACGTATGAGGGGGACTTCGACGCAGAGACGCTTGCCGACGCGGTGCGTTGGCTGCGCGAAGCGCCTCGCTCGTCCGAGCCGGATCTCTCCGCACTCGACTGGGAGGGCATCGCCCGCACGACTCGTGACGCGTGTCTCACGGCGCTCTCATCGCCCCCTCACTCGCAGTTCGCACTCTTCACTTGGGCGCAGCGTGGCGCCGCGGGGAACCGCACCCATCGCGGATCAGAAACACCATCCACAAAGGAGCCCTCAATGTCACGCGACCGCTCGACGCGTCCCGAATCCTCCGTCATGCTCATCGCTACGAGCGGCGGCCACCTCACGCAACTGCACTCGCTGCGTTCCCGCATCGCGGGCACAGAGCGAGTGCTGTGGGTCACGGATGTCACGGCGCAGAGCCGCTCGCTGCTGCGGGGTGAGCGCGTCTTCGGTCTCCCGAACCGCGCACCGCGCGCGTATCTCGGAGTGCTCCGCGATGCCGTGTCGCTTGCGAAGGTGTTCCGCCGCGAGAACATCACCCACGTCTACAGCACCGGTGCGCAGATGGCGCTCTCCGCGCTGCTCGCCGCCAAGATCTTCAAGGTGCCCTTCTCCTATATCGAGAGCGGCACGCGTGTGCGGGAGCTTTCCGCCACCGGGCGCGTCATCGACCGTATCCCCGGTGTCCAGCGCTACGTGCAGTACCCCTTCGCCACGAACGACCGCTGGCGCTTCGCCCTCTCGGTCTTCGACGGCCTGAGCGTCGAAGAGGTGCCGCTTCCCCCAGAGGGCTACAAGCCGCGCGTCGTGGTCTCTGTCGGGGGCAATGCCCACTACGGATTCGAGCGACTGATCCGCCGCCTGCACGCCATCATCCCGTCCGATTGGTCAGTGCTGTGGCAGGTCGGTCCGACGGATGTCAGCGACCTCGACATCGAAACGGTTGTGAGCCTCCCGGCGGAGGAACTCTCGCGGGAGATCGCCGCGGCCGACATCGTGGTGTCGCACGCGGGCACGGGGTCCATTCTCAGCGTTCTGCGGGCCGGCAAGCGCCCCATCGTCATCCCTCGCCGTGCGGCCCACGGTGAGCATGTCGACGGGCACCAGGACGATCTCGCCGACTACGTCTCCGCCCGCGGTTTCGCGCTCGTTCGCGAGGCAGACGAGCTGACCCTCGATGACCTCGTCGAGAATCAGCGGTGGGTGGTGCGTTCGGCGGAAGACCGCGCGCCAGTCGCTGTCGCGTGAGCAGCATGCGCATCCTGCACGTCACGGAGGCCCTCGGCGGGGGCGTCCAGAGCGCGATCGTCAACTATGTGCGAGCGACGCCGGATCTGGAGCACGCCGTGCTCTCGCGGGGCCGCGAGGGTCAGTCGACCCACGGCTGGCCGGCCGGGGTGGATGCTGCGAGCTACGACGGCGGACTGCTGGGGTTCTATCGCACTGTCGAGCGTGCGGTGCGTCGCATGCGGCCGGATGTCGTGCATCTGCACTCCTCCTTCGCGGGGGCTGCGCGTGCCTTCCTGCCCGTTGGCACCCACATCGTCTACTCGCCCCACTGTTTCGCCTTCGAGCGGACGGATATCTCGGGCGCCGTCCGCTGGGGCTTCAGCGCCCTCGAGTATGTGCTCGCCAAGCGGCCCCAGACGACACTGAGTGTGAGCCCGTACGAGGGCATGTTGAGCCGCACCCTCAGCCGCATCAACCCCGTCGTCGTGGCACCGAACCCGTCTCCGCTAACCCCCGAACTTGCGACAGCGTCGAGCGAGCGCCCCGCGCCGGAACCGACGGTCACGATGGTGGGCAGGCTCGGGTCACAGAAGGCTCCCGAACTCTTCGCCGAGGTCGCGCACCTCTGCCAAGACGACGGGATGCGCTTCGTCTGGATCGGTGATGGTCCCGCAGGCGTGCCCGAGATGCTGCGCGCCTCGGGCGCGACCGTCACGGGCTGGAAGCAGCCCGATGAGGTACGGGACCTGCTGACGCGCTCGAGCCTCTACCTGCACACTGCCTCGTGGGAGGGCGGGCCTGTATCGGCGATCGAGGCGGCATCGCTCGGGGTGCCCGTCATCAGCCGCACGATCCCCAGCATGCGTTCTCTTGGCTACGCGACGGCGGGTGGCTCGGCACGTGAGCTTGCCCAGGCCGTGCGTCGCTTCTCGCACGACGGGGCCTACCGCCATCACGTCGAGATGCGCACAGCCGTGGTGAGGCGCCGGTGCTCCCGCGAGCGTCTCGAGCGCAGCCTGCGCGAGGCGTACGAGCTCGCCACCGCTCGCTGACCTGACGCCGGCGGCCGTGCGTTCTCGCGCGCGCCGGCCGGGCCCTTCTGTTTTTCTCGTGGCGCGGGTGTGCCGGCATCAGGTGATTCCGGTCCCCACGATCCTCACCCGGTCGCGGTTCTCCCACGCCGGAAAGAATGAGCTCGCGCACCCGACCGGGTGCGCGAGCTCATATCGGGCTTGTGGTGCGGGCGGCCTAGTAGGCGCCGTCGCGGGCGAGGACCGCTCGGGCGGTGCGCCACAGGAGCATGAGGTCGCCGGTGAGAGTCCAGTTCTCCACGTAGTAGAGGTCGAGGCGCACGCTCTCCTCCCAGGAGAGGTTGGAACGCCCGCTCACCTGCCAGAGGCCGGTGACGCCGGGCTTGACGAGGAAGCGGCGGTGCACATGCCCGTCGTACTCGGCGACCTCCCGGGCAAGCGGGGGACGCGGACCGACCAGCGACATGTCGCCCGTGAGCACGTTGATGAGCTGCGGGAGCTCGTCGATGCTGAAGCGGCGCAGGAACTTGCCGATGCGCGTGACGCGCGGGTCGTCGCGCATCTTGAAGAGCACACCGTTGCCGTCATCCTTGTCGAACTCGCCGTTCTGCCGCATCCGCTCGAGCACCGCCTCGGCGTCGGGCACCATCGTGCGGAACTTGAGCATCTTGAACTCGCGCCCGTTGCGGCCGATGCGGGGCTGTGCGAAGAGCACAGGGCCGGCCGAGTCGAGCTTGATCGCGAGGGCGATGAGTGCGAGCACAGGGGAGAGGAGCACGAGCCCGAGGGATGTCGCGACGACGTCGAAGGCGCGCTTGAGGTAGAGCTTGGGGCCCTCATAGCGGGGCGTCTCGACGTGGATCAGGGGCAGCCCCGCTACGGGGCGTGTGTGGATGCGGGGCCCGCCGATATCGGTCAGGCTGGGCGCGACGATCAGGTGCTGGCGCCCCGGCTCCAGCTGCCAGCTGAGGCGGCGGATGCGCTCGGCCGACAGCTCGTCGGAGCTCGTAACGATGACCGTGTCGGCCCCCGAACTGCGAAGCGCCTCGAAGACCGTCTCAAAGGAGCCGACGACGGGGACACCCGCGTCGTCATGCCGACGCTCGAGCGGCAGGCAGGCGCCGAGCACCGCATAGCCAGCCTCGGGCATGCGTGCCAGCTCGTTGACAGTGTGCCGCACCGACTCGGGCGAGCCAACGAGGAGGGCCCGTGTTGAGTAGTCGCCCTCGCGGCGCTTGGCTCGCAGCCATGTACGCCACGACCAGCGGACAAGGGTCAGGGCGAGCAGCCCCACGGGAAGGGCGATGAGGAAGTACCCGCGGGCGAGCTGGAGGTCGAAGAGGTAGACGACGATCGCGAGGCCGCCGAAGGTCGCGAAAGAGGCCTGCGCCACTCGCCGGTACTCCATCGCGCCGACGCCGACGATGCGACGGTCGCGGCTCCCCGAGACCGTGAGGAGCAGGAGCCAAGCGAGACTCACGGCGAGCGAGTACACGGAGGCGAAGGGCTGGGCAGCGTTGGTACTCGCGGGGTCGCCCGACATGAAGGAGTGGACGTGCACCCACACCAGTTGGGAGCCGAATACCGCGATCAGCACGACGAAGAGGTCGCTGAGGGCCAGCCGTGTTGCGAAGCGCTGCGCCCAGCTCGCCGTCGTCGTTCGCTCAAGGGCTGGGGCGAAGGCCGACTGGGCGAGGTCGTTCGTGCGGATCGCTACGGTCACGGTCTCTCCTTCTCGCTCCGCTTCCCGGTGGTTCCAGGTCGCGCCAACTCATCGCAGTGAGGGTGCTGCGAATGCGTGGTGAGAATGCCACGGTAACGAGAGCAGACCCCCCTTTCTAGGGGCGCACGAGCGATTTAATGTCGCAGCGGATGCGACGAAACATCACCGAAATCAGGCCGCCCGAGAGGGGAGGCCCTATCGACCGCTCAGGGCTCGTTCGAGCTCAGGGGTGCGTGATGGCGAGAAAGACCACGAGGCTGGCGACAACGCCCGCGAATCCCAGTGCTGCCGCGGCAAGGAGGTCGAGGCGAGCGGATCTCGAAAGCTCAGGAGAAGGGGCGACCGGGATCGACGCGGTCGGGGTGATGGGCGCAGAAGCGACGTTGCTGATGGCCATGTCTCAAGCGTAACGGCGTGCCACATGAATGTCTTCTCATAATGGGCTCATTGCGCCATCGGCGTGTCCCCAAAAGGGGTCACCGCGGCTGCGAGAGCGCTCACGAGACGTCGTCGTCGACCCAGTCGAGTGTGCGCAGGACCGCCTTGTCCCAGTTGCGATTGAGTCGCTGCCGCTCGGCCGAGGCCATCGTGGGCTCCCATCGGGCGCCCTCACGCCAGTTGGCCCTCAGCTCGTCGAGGTCGCGCCAGAATCCCGTCGCGAGACCCGCCGCGTATGCCGCTCCGAGCGCCGTCGTCTCGCCCACCTCAGGGCGCACGACGGGGAGGTCGAGGATGTCCGCTTGAAACTGCAGGAGGGTGCTGTTGGCGGTCGCGCCACCGTCCACCTTGAGCTCGGCGAGCGTCGCCCCGGTATCCGCCGTCGCGGCATCGAGCACCTCGCGAGTCTGAAAGGCGATCGATTCGAGAGCGGCCCGCGCGATGTGACCCTTGGTGACAAAACGGGTGAGTCCCACAAGGGCGCCACGAGCATCCGGTCGCCAGTGCGGGGCGAACAGGCCCGAAAAGGCCGGCACGAAGTAGGCACCGCCGTTGTCATCGACCGAGAGCGCGAGCTGCTCCACCTCGGCGGCCGAGGAGATGAGCCCCAGGTTGTCGCGCAACCACTGCACGAGCGAGCCCGTGACCGCGATCGACCCCTCTAGTGCGTAGTGCGTCTCACCGTCTCCGAGCTTGTAGGCGATCGTCGTCAGCAGGCCATTGGAGCTCGCCACGGGCTCCGTGCCTGTGCCAACGATGAGGAAGTTCCCCGTGCCATACGTGTTCTTCGCCTCGCCCGCCCCGAAGGCGGCCTGGCCGAAGGTGGCCGCCTGCTGGTCACCCAGGATTGCGGCGATCGGGGTCTCGCGCAGGAGGCTCGACGAGGACGCGACCCCGTAGACCTCTGAGGAGCTGCGCACCTCGGGCAACATCGAGGCGGGGATTCCGAAGACGTCGAGAATGTCCAAGCGCCACTCGAGGGTGCGCAGGTCGAGCAGGAGCGTGCGGCTCGCGTTCGTGACATCCGTGACGTGCAACCCGCCGCGCGTGCCGCCCGTCAGGTTCCAGAGCACCCAGGTGTCTGTTGTGCCGAAGAGGAGCTCGCCGCGCTCCGCCCGCTCGCGGGCCCCTTCGACGTTTTCGAGGATCCAGGCGAGCTTCGTGGCGGAGAAGTAGGTACTGAGGGGAAGGCCCGTGGCCTCCTTGAAGCGGTCCAGGCCACCGTCTCGCGCGAGGCGGTCGACGATGCCCTGCGTTCGGGTGTCCTGCCACACGATCGCGTTGCAGATGGGCCGGCCTGTCCCGGCGTCCCACACGACCGTCGTCTCACGCTGGTTCGTGATGCCCACCGCGTGGATCGAATGGCGGGTGATGTCCGCGCGGGAGAGCGCCTGCCCGATCACCTCGCGCACGTTGGCCCAGATCTCGGATGCATCGTGCTCGACCCATCCCGCACGGGGAAGGATCTGGCGATGCTCCTTCTGGCCGATGCTCACGACGGCACCCGAATGGTCGAAGATGATGGCCCGGGAACTCGTCGTGCCCTGATCGATCGCGAGGACGTAGCGTTCGTCGGGGCTGCGCTGCGGGTTCCGGGCCTCGTCGCTCATTCCAGCAGGTTATCGCGCACGACCCGGCGCAGGGTTTTGCCGATGAGGGACTTCGGCAACTCATCGACGATGACGACGCGTCGCGGCACCTTGTAGGGGGTGAGCAGCGGCCGCACGTGGTCGCGGATCGCCTCGGGCTGCGCGCCCGCGCCTGCCCGGAGCACGACGGCGGCGGTGACATCCTCTCCGTTGCGTTCGCTCGGCAGGCCTACGACCGCTGCGTCGACGACATCGGGGTGGGTCTTGAGCGACTCCTCGACCTCACTCGGCGACACGTTGAAGCCACCCGTGATGATGAGCTCCTTGATGCGGTCCACGATCGTCACGAAGCCGGCAGCGTCGATCGTGACGATATCGCCAGTGCGGAACCACGGGTCGCCACCCGTGGGGTCGGCGACGAAGACCTCTGCCGTCTCCTCCGGCTTCTTCCAGTAGCCGCGCATGATCTGGGGGCCGCGCACGAGCAGTTCGCCCGCTTCGCCGAGGGCACGCTCGACCGCAGGGTCCTCGGGGTCGACCACGCGAGCCTCGGTTCCGGGGAGGGGAAGCCCCACGGTCCCCGCGCGGCGTGCCTCGGAGACAGGGTTCGCCATGAGCACGGGGGAGCACTCCGAGAGCCCGTAGCCCTCCACGAGGTATCCGCCCGTGGCACGTTCCCACGGCTCCACGAGCGCGGTCGTGAGGGGCATTGCGCCCGAGATCGCGATCTGCACGCCGGAGAGCGAGACGCCCTTCACCTCAGCTGCTGCGAGCAGGCGCTCGTAGATGGGCGGTACGGCGGGGAGGAAGGTCGGCGGATGCTTGCGCGCGACCTTGAGCACGAGGTCCGGGTCGAATTTCGGGAACAGCACGAGGCGGGCACCCATGCTCATTGCGAAGGTCAGGCACAGGGTCAATCCGTAGGCGTGGAACATCGGCAGCACCGCGTAGACGACGCAGCCGTCTCCGCGCTGGATGGTCGGCACCCAGGCGCGGGCCTGTGCGGCGTTCGTCCCCAGATTGCCGTGCGAGAGGGTGGCCCCCTTGGGGCGACCCGTCGTACCGCTCGTGTACTGGATAACGGCGACGTCGCCCGCTGAGGGCCCCGCGACATCGGGGGAGAGGCGGGGCGAGGCGAGCAACTCGTGCCACGGTACGGTGCCCGAAACGGGCGTCGTCAGCGAGGCCCGAGTCTCACGCAACCGTGGGATCGGCAGGCGCAGCGCGGCGCGCATCAACGGCGGCATGGCGCGCGTGACATCGACGGACACGATCGCGTCGACCCGAAGATCGGAGGGGAACGCCTGGATGTGCTCGACCACCTTGTCCCAGGCGATCACCACCTTCGCATTGTGGTCCTCGAACTGGTGCCGAAGCTCCCGCGCCGTATAGAGCGGGTTGTGCTCCACGACGATCGCGCCAAGCCGCAGCACGGCATAGAACGCCGCGATGTGCTGGGGACAGTTGGGCAGCACGAGTGCGACGGGGTCGCCCGCTTTGACCCCGAGGGCCCTCAGCCCCTCCGCTGCCCGCTCGATCTGCTCGCCGAGCTGCGAATAGCTCGTCTCCGCACCGAAGAACTCGAGCGCGATGGCATTGGGGAACTCGCGCACCGAGCCCTCCACGATGTCGAGGAGACTGCCAGCGGGTACCTCGATGTCGTGGGGCACGTCGGGCGCGTAGCTCTCGAGCCAGGGACGAGAAGAGGTGTCGGGAGGGAGCTGCTGGTTCACCAGGACAGCCTAATCTCGGCGCGGGCCTACCAGCGCTCAGACGGCGACGGGCCTCTGAAGGAGGGCGAGGCGGCTCGCCGTTCTGGCCACGTCGATCGGCAGCCCGTCGAGACCCAGTCCCCACTCCTCCCGATCGGCTGCCGCACCCCGCGCGGTGGGGACGGGCGCCCCTGCGAGCACCTGCTCGGGCGAGAGCTCGCTCACAAAAACCGCCGGCACGCCGCGGTCGTTCAACACATCCACGAGGTTGAGGAAGCGCTGACGCGCCTGCGGGGAGCACTCCGTGAGCCGCGGGACCGCTTCGATGACCCAGTGACGCCAGCGCTCGGCCCATGCGAGGTAGTCCGCCGCCGCCGTGGCGCGCTCGCACAGCTCCTCGAAGGTGATCCAGAGGTCCGCAGCATCCGCCCGCCGTGCCCGCACGGGTCGGCCCCCCGCACGCAGTTCGACGGACTCGTCCTCGCGCGGCTCAGGGGCGGGCAGGTGCGCCTGCCAGCTGCCCCGCGCGAAGCCCTCGCGGTGCTCGTCGCTGCGCTCGACCCGTCGGTAGTCGGTCGACCCCTCGAGGGAGACGACCTCGAGCTCGTTTGCGATGAGCAGCACTCCAGGCTCGAAGAGGTGGTGGAACATGGGATCTGGCAGGAGACCCTCTGGCGGGTAGTTCGAGGTGGCGAGGAGCGGGACCCGCCCCTCGATGACCCGGCGGAGCACGCGCAGTGCGAGGGTCGCGTCACCCGCGTCATGAAGGTGAAACTCGTCGAAGTAGAGGAGCTCGACGTCGCGAACGAGCGCGTCGATCGCGGCGTCGATCGCCCCCGGCTCCGGCACGCCCTCGCGATACAGGTCAGCCTGGAGATCCCGGTAGAAGGAGTGGAAATGGCGTCGTCGCGTGCGCTCGAGGGGGAGGGCGGCGACGAGCGCATCCGCCAGCCAGGTCTTGCCGCGACCCACCGTGCCCCAGAGGTAGAGGCCGCCGCCACGCGACGGCGTTCCCGCAGACGCGACGCGTGCGCCGAACGCGGCGAGAGCATCCGCTGCCGTGCGCTGGTGCTCGTCAAGGGAGATGCCGGATGCGGCGGCGGCGCTCTCGATGCTCTCGCGGAGGTCGGCGGCGCTGGGGGTGGAACTCACCCCACAACGCTACCGCTCGCCGGCAGAGGTCAGAGCGTCTTGCCGCCCGTGACCGGGAGCACGGCCCCCGAGACGTAGGACGCGTCATCCGAGGCGAGGTACACGTAGGCGGCGGCGAGTTCGGCAGGCTGCCCAGCGCGTCCGAGCGGAGTGTCCTGCCCGAACTTCGGCAGTTTGTCTGGCCAGTCGGTGCCAGGGATGAGGGGGGTCCAGATCGGCCCCGGCGCGACCGCATTGACCCGGATGCCGCGTTCCCCGACCTCTTGCGCGAGAGCTTTCGTGAAGGCGACCTGAGCCGCCTTCGTCATGGCGTAGTCGATGAGACCCGGCGAGGGCTTGAGCGCCTGAATGGACGACGTCACAGTGATGGTGGCGCCAGCCTCGAGGTGAGGCAGGGCAGCGCGGGCGATCCACAACATTGAATAGATGTTGGTCTCGAAGACGCGCTGGAACTCCTCCGTCGGCAGTTCGGCGAGCGAGCTGCGGTCCTCCTGGTAGCCCGCGTTGAGCACAAGGGTGTCGAGCCCGCCGAGCTCCTCGATCGTGCGGGTGACGAGACTCGTCGAGTATCCCTCGTCGCGCACATCGCCGGGCAGCAGGAGGGCCTTGCGTCCCGCATCTTCGATGTGGCCACGCGTCGTCTCGGCATCCTCCTGCTCCTCGGGCAGATAGGAGATCGCCACGTCGGCGCCCTCGCGAGCGAAGGCGATCGCGACCGCCCGGCCGATGCCGGAGTCACCACCCGTGATGAGTGCGCGGCGTCCTTCGAGCTTTCCGCTGCCCCGATACGAGTGTTCACCGTGATCGGGTTCGGGGGACATCTCGTCGATCGTGCCGGGCTGGTCCTGATTCTGCTTGGGGAACCCCTCCTCGCGGTACTCCGTCGTCGGGTCGGGGTTGGAAGAGTTGTCGCTCATGGCCGCGAGGTTACGTGCGCACTACGATCTCGGTTCCCAGCGGATTCTCTGTTGATGTGTACCCCGATTGGGGGTACGTTCACGGTACGTCGCGAATCGGGTCGCGACATCCGGATTTCACTCATTGCGCATGCTGCCTTGTCGGGGCTGCCGTGAGCCGGTGATGCACGAGGGTGATGGTGATCGCATGACGTCGGTAATCGAGAAGCGGGGGGTGGTGCGGACCGATTCGGCTCGCACGATTCAACGGCAGGAGGCACAGCGCAGTGCCGAGATCGCATGGACGGAGATGGGGCACGGCGTCTGGGTCGCCAAGCGCGGCTCCGACTTCGCGGGGCTCATCGAAGAGCTGTGGGGTGCAGGCTATCGCGTGACGGATCGCACGGGCGCGATTGTCGGCGAGTTCGCAACGCTGCAGAGCGCGCGTCGCCGCATCGAATAGTTCGCTGCTTCAGAAGCGCAAGTCGAGGCGTGACCGCTCAGGTCACGCCTCGACTTTTACGTCGGCGACCTCCTTGTCGGGCCGCAGACCCCGCCAGCTCGGATGCCGCAGCCGACCTGTGCGCGTCCACTCGGTGAACTCGACCTCGCCGACGAGGGCGGGCGTCACCCAGGTGGCGTCGCGCGCATCCGCTGCCGGCACGTCGTCGAGCGGGCTCGTGACGCGCTCGCGCCGCCGCAGCCGCGTCCGAAGATCGTCGAGTTGCTTCTCGCTGAATCCCGTGCCGACGCGGCCGATATAGCGCAGGTGGCCTTCGCTGTCGGGAACTCCCAGCAGCAGGGAGCCGATCTTGCCGCTGCGGGAGCCTGAGCCCGGGCGCCAGCCGGCGATGACGACCTCCTGCGTGCGGTGGTGCTTCAGTTTCACCCAGCTCTGTGAGCGTCGACCCGGTGTATAGGTCGAGGCACGCCGCTTGGCAAGCACCCCCTCAAGCCCCAGGGTGTTGCTCGTCTCGAGCGCCCCCTCCAGGTCGCCGTCGAAGGCGGGTGGCACCTGCACGCGTTCTGTCTCCTCGATTTCTCGGAGGAGGGCCTCGCGGCGCTCGTCGTATGGGCGGCGCAGCAGCGACTCGCCACCGTGCCAAAGCAGATCGAAGGCCATGTAGTGCACGGGCGTTCGGTCCCGGGCGCGTTCGATCTCTGCCGTCTTCGTGAGGTTCATGCGGTCCTGCAGTCGCCCGAAGTCGGGGCGCCCCGCACGGTTCAACGCGACGATCTCGCCATCCAGCACGGCGTCGCCGCCTGCCGCGTCAGCGATCTCGGCGAGCTCGGGGTACGCGCGCGTGAGGTCATTTCCGTTGCGGCTGATGAGTCTCAACTCGGAGCCAGCCACGACAGCGATCGCGCGAATGCCGTCCCACTTCATCTCGAAAGCCCAGTCTTCCGCCTCCTTCTGCAACAGGGCGCGGTCACCCTCGCCTCCGCTCGACGCCAGCATGGGGGAGGGAGGAGAGGGGGGAGAGGCGGATGCTGCCCGCGAGGGCGTGCTCGCAGCATCCCTGTCCGCAGCATCCCTGTCCGCAGCATCCGTGCCCGCAGCATCCGTGCCCGCAGCATCTGTGCTCGCAGCATCCGCGCGCCTCGTGCCGCGCCGGGTCTTTCGCTCGTCCTTGGGCGCCATGAGGTGGATGAGCCAGTTGTTCTCGTCCCTGCCGTCGCGGCCACCCGTATGGATGAGGGCATAGCGATGGGTGCCGTGCTTCTCGCCGTGAAGGGTCGCGATGACCTCCTTACCCTCGCGCCACTTCTCGAGCTCGTAGGTGCCCGTGTCCCAGATGGTCACCTCTCCCGCGCCGTATTCCCCTTCAGGAATGGAACCCTCGAAGGTGCCGTACTCGAGCGGGTGGTCCTCGGTCTGCACCGCCAGGTGATTCTTGCCGGGGTCGTCGGGCACGCCCTTCGGGATCGCCCAACTCACCAGCACGCCCTCGTGTTCGAGCCGGAAGTCGTAGTGCAGGCGTCGCGCGTGGTGCTCCTGGATGACGAAGCTGGGACGCTCGGGGTTGGTCGAGCCGCTGCCGCCCATGGGTTCGCTGGTCTTGGCGGGGTCCCGCATGCTGCGGTACTTCTCGAGACGCTCCAGTGCCGTCGGGCTCGCGTCGAAGCCCTCCATCCGCTCACGCGTCGGCTCAAGTGACCCGAGGTGCCCCGCTGTGAGGGCGGCGAGCGGGTCGCCGCGCCGACGCACCCGCTCGAGCACTTCTCGGTACTCGAGGTGTCGGAGCCCGGGCTGTGAAAGCTCTCGCCATGTGCGGGGGGCGGCGACGGTGGGGCGCAGGCGGCCGCGGAGCGAGTACGGTGCGATGGTCGTCTTCGACCTGTTGTTCTGGCTCCAGTCGACGAGCACCTTTCCGCGTCGCAGGGACCTCTTCATGTCGCTCACGACGAGATCGGGATGATCAGCTTCGAGCGCCCTCGCGAGCTCGTGGGCGACGGCGGACACGGCGTCGGAATCCTGCGCGCCATCGAGCGCGGCATAGAGGTGAATACCCTTGCTCCCGCTGGTAACGGGGAAGGGGTCGAGGCCCATGTCCTGGAGGATGCTGCGGGCGAGGCGTGCGACCTCGGCGCACTCCGCAAGGCCGGCGCCCTCGCCCGGGTCGAGGTCGAGGACGAGCCGGTCCGGGTTCTTGCGCACCCCTGTCCGGCCGAACTGCCACTGCGGCACGTGAATCTCGAGGGCGGCGATCTGACCCAGCCAGGCGAGCGTCGCCCGGTCGTTCACGAGCGGATAGGTGTTGACGTGATCGCTGTGCTGGATGTCCCGGCGGGCAACCCAGGCGGGGGCCGAGTTGTCGAGGTTCTTCTGGAAGAACACCTGCCCAGGAGCATCCGCGGTTCCCACTCCGTGCACCCAGCGCTTGCGAGTCGCAGGTCGGTGGGCCACGTGGGGGATCATGGCGTCGGCGATGCGCGAGAGGTAGTCGAGCACGTCGGCCTTGGTCGTTCCCGTCTCCGGGTAGAGCACCTTGTCGAGGTTCGTGATCTTGAGCCGGTTGCCGTCGATGTCGACAACCTGATCCGTGCTGCGCTCTCGAGTGGCCATATTGCCCATAGTGCTCCGCATTCCGTGGGAACCCTGTGAATGCGGGAGAAAGGAGCGCACAATGTGAGCCATGAGAGCGATCTGGAAGGGCGCCATCGCCTTCGGGCTCGTCAATGTGCCCGTCAAGGTGTACAGCGCGACGGAGGATCACGACATCTCGCTGCACCAGGTGCACGATCGCGACGGCGGTCGCATCCGCTACAAGCGACAGTGTGAGATCTGCGGCGAGATCGTCGACTACGCCCACATCGACAAGGCCTACGACGACGGAGAGCGCACGGTGGTGCTCACGGACGAGGACTTCGCCTCGCTGCCTGTCGAGAAGAGCCGTGAGATCGATGTCGTCGAGTTCGTGCCGAGCGATCAGATCGACCCGATCATGCTCGACCGCGCCTACTATCTCGAGCCCGACTCCAAGTCGATCAAGGCGTATGCCCTGCTTCGGCGGACCCTGGAGGAGAGCGATCGCACCGCCATCGTGCAGTTCGCGCTGCGACAGAAGACCCGCCTCGGGGCGCTGCGGGTCCGCGGCGATGTGCTCATGATTCAGACGCTCCTGTGGGAGGACGAGGTGCGCGAGGCGCACTTCCCGGCCCTCGACGAGCGGGTGCGGATCTCCCAGCGAGAGCTGGAGATGTCGGAAGCCCTCGTCGAATCCTTCGAGGCAGATTTCGACCCCTCGCGCTTCACTGACGAGTACCAGGAGCAGCTGCGCGAGCTGATCGAGGCGAAGTTTGAGCAGGGCGAATCCCTCGACACCGACGCGACCTTCGGTGAGACGGAGGAGGGGGAGGGCGCCGGCGAGGTGCTCGACCTCATGGAGGCCCTGCGGCGCAGTGTCGAGAAGAGCCGCTCGAAGTCTGGTGCCGCAAGCAGCTCGAAGTCGGCGCCCAAGAAGCCCGCGTCAAAACCTGCCTCGAAGAAGAAGGGTGAGGCGACCAAGAAGTCCGAGTCGAAGGAGTCGGGCAGCAAGCGTCCGGCTGCCAAGAAGAACACCAAGGCGACAGGCGGTACGCGCAAGTCCGCTTGACGCCCGGATGCCTCGGAAGGAACGGCACGAGCCCACGTAAAGTGGTGCCGATGGGCTTCCACGATCACGACCACAGTCACGAGCACGGTGTCGGCAGCGCTAACCGCCGTCGGCTCCTGATTGCGATCGTCATCATCGCGGCCGTGTTGGTCGCGGAGGTCGTTGGCGCCATAGTGAGTGGCTCCCTTGCGCTTCTCGCGGACGCGGGGCACATGCTCTCAGATCTCATCGCGCTCGTCATCGCCCTCGTCGCGACCGTCGTCGCTGAGAGGCCGGCGAGCGAGAAGCGCACCTTTGGGCATCGCAGGGTCGAAGTATTCGCGGCATTCGTCAACGCGGGGCTGCTTGCCGCAGTAGTGATCGGCGTCGCCGTCGAGGCACTCTCGCGCCTCTTCGCGGCCGAGGGTTCAGGCGTTGACGCGACGCCCATGCTTCTCGTCGCGATCCTCGGCGCCGCCGCCAACGTCATCGCTCTTCTGGTGCTGCGGGCGGGAGCCAAGAGCACCATCAATATGCGGGCGGCCTACCTCGAAGTGCTCGGCGACCTCGTCGGGTCGATCGCCGTGATCGTTTCCGCGGTCGTCATTCTTGTGACAGGCTTCACTGCCGCCGACGCAATTGCGTCCCTGCTCATCGTCGTCCTGATCCTCCCGCGAGTCTTCGCGATCCTGCGCGACGTCGTCGCCGTGCTTGGGCAGGAGGTGCCGCGGGGCACCGACGTCACCCTCATCCGCGAGCATGTCCTGGCCGCGCCCGGCGTCGTCGACGTTCACGACGTTCATGTGTGGGCAGTGACTCCCGGCCAGAACGTGTTCTCGGCCCATGTCGTGGTCGAGGACGTGGTGCTTGCGGAGGGGCGGGCCTCCGCTCTCCTCACGTCGCTCGACGCGTGCCTTGCCGACCACTTCGACGTCGAGCACTCGACGTTTCAGCTCGAACCGAGGGAGCACGCGGAGCGGGAACCGAGGCAGCATCCCTGAACGGACGGCCCGGGCATCCGCGGATTGTCACGGATGCCCGGAACCCGCTCAGGCCTTGACTGCCTGCAGCTCGAGGGAGATCGTCACCTCGTCGCCGAGGGTCATGCCGCCGGCCTCGAGGGCGGCGTTCCAGCTCACGCCGAAGTCGTGGCGGTTGATCTTGGTGGTGGCGCTCGCGGCGGCGACGGTCTGGCCGTAGCCGTTCGTGATGATGCCGCCGAACTCGCCCTTGAGAGTCACGGACTTCGTCACGCCGCGCAGCGTGAGGTCACCCGTCACGGTGAAGTCGTCACCGTCGACGTCGAAGTCGGTCGAGCGGAAGGTCATGGTGGGGAACTCGTCGGCCTTGAAGAAGTCGTTGGTGCGCAGGTGGTTGTCGCGGTCGGGCTGGTTGGTGTTGACCGAGGCGATCTCGATGGTCGCCTCGATGCTGCTCTCCGCCGGGTTCTCGGCGGTCACGATCGTGCCGGAGAACTTCTCGAAGGTGCCCCGCACCTTGCTGATCATGAGGTGCTTGACGCTGAACGAGATCGTCGAGTGGGTCGGGTCGATCTGCCACGTTCCGACGGTGTACTGGGGGTGGGGTGCGAGTGTGTTGGTCATGAGTCCATGCAACCGCATGGAAAACTGCCGTATTCCCGCCTCGTCAAAATTGTTTCTCTCAGGAGAATGGCAGATTTGTCACGTTCACTTGTGGGCTTGTGCGCGCGGGAAAGTGCGCCCACCCGATCGTCTTTCAAGGAACCGCTCCACTTGCCCCATCTCCACGTATCCTCCGTCGCGCCCACGCTCATCGAAGTCCCTGCCCTTGCGCCCGCCCTTCAGCGCCGACTTCGCCACGTCTCCCTCGTGAAGCGAATTCGCTCGGGCGTCGCCCAACTCGCGGGCGGGCTCGTCGTCGTCTCGGGAGCGGCCTTTGCCCTGCCTGCGATGGCCGCCCCTGAGCAGGTTGCAGCGGATGTCACGGCTCCTGCCGTCCAGCAGCTCGTCGTCGCGGGCGCCCTTCCACTCGCGGCCGTGCCGCGCGACAGCTATGCCGCGATCGCTCCACCCTCCCTGCAGTACCCGCTCCCGTTCGGAAGCTCAGTGGCGAGCGGCTACGGCCCGCGTGTGTGCGCGAACTGCAGTTCGAACTTCCACCACGGCATCGACATCTTCCCCGGTGCTGGCACCCCCATCGCGACGATGGCGAGCGGGGTCGTGAGCAAGGCCGAACCGGCCGGCGGTGGCTCGATGGGCGTCTCGGTGACCATCGACCACGTCGTCAACGGGGAGGCTGTCACGAGCGTGTACGGGCACCTGCAGGTCGGATCGATGCCGCTCAACGTCGGCGACACGGTGGCGGTGGGAGAGATCATCGGTCGCGTGGGGGCAACGGGCAATGCAAACGGCGCCCACCTGCACTTCGAGGTGCGGCCGGGTGGCGGCGCATCCGTCAACCCCTACGAGTGGATCGCCGCGCGAATCTGATGCCGCAAGCCGGGCTTCTGCCAGCGTCGGCGGCTGCGCTTAGCCTTAGGGGGTGAGCAAGCAGGACGGCAGCCAGCGGCAGGTGAGCGCGCCCACCGTCGACAGCTCCACCTCGCCCATCCTGCACGTCGACCTCGACGCGTTCTTCGCCTCCGTCGAGCTCCTCGACCGACCGGAGCTTGCCGCGCATCCGGTGGTCGTCGCGCACGACTCACCCCGGTCCGTCGTCACGGCGGCAAACTATCCCGCCCGGCGCTTCGGCGTGCGTTCCGCGATGCCCCTCAGCCAGGCGAAGCGGCTGTGCCCCTCCGCCGTCGTACTCGAGCCGCACTTCGAGAAGTACCGCCACTATTCGCGGCAGGTCATGGCGATCTTCGACGACATGACGCCTCTCGTGGAGCGCCTTGGCATCGACGAGGCGTTCCTCGACGTGTCGGGCGCCGGGCGCGTCCTCGGCAGCCCGGGGGAGATCGCCCAGAGGATCCGCGAGCGCGTGCGCGCCGAAACAGGGCTCGCCTGCTCTGTCGGGGCCGCATCCACCAAGTTCGTCGCCAAGCTCGCCTCCGGGCGAGCAAAGCCTGACGGGCTCCTCGTGATCCCCGCCGCTGAAACCCTGCGATTTCTGCATCCGCTGCCCGTCTCGGCCCTTTGGGGTGTCGGTGCCGCAACCGAGAAGGCCTTGGAGCGGCACGCCCTGCACACGATCGGCGACATCGCGGCGAGCCCCAGGTCGGCCCTCGAGCGGAGCCTTGGCGCGGCTCTGGGCGCGAAGCTGCACGACCTTGCTAACGGCATCGACCACAGGCAGGTGACCCCAGAGCGCGTCGAGAAGAGCATCGGGCACGAGATGACCTTCAGCACCGACGTGCGCGACGACGATCAGCTCAGACGCGAACTGCTGCGCCTCTCGAACCGTGTCGGGGAGCGCCTCCGCCGCGGCGGGCTTGAGGCGGGAACCGTCGCGCTCAAGGTGCGATACGCCGACTTCACCACCATCAGCCGCTCCCATCGCCTGGCGACGCCCAGCGACCTCGGCCGCACCATCTACACCGAGGCGCGCGCCCTGCTGGACGCGCTCGGCGAGCATCCGCCCGTCCGCCTCATCGGGGTGCGTGCTGAGCAGCTCGCCGCCGCGGGAGGCGCTCCGCTCGCCCTGTGGGAAACCGAGCCGGGGTGGCGGGATGCGGAGCGCACGGTCGACGGGGTCGCGCAACGCTTCGGGCTTGACAGCCTGCGGCCGGCGTCACTCCTGAGCAGTCCGCGTGGGGAGAGGCTGCGCGAAGACTGATCCGGCCGTTACCGTCTGATCACGCCCAACCGAGCTCGTGAAGCTGCGCATCGTCGATGCCGTAGTAGTGGGCGATTTCGTGGACCAGCGTCACGTGAATCTGATCGCGCAGTGAATCCAGATCATCGCAGATGGCGAGCAGCGGCTCGCGAAACAGCACGATGCGGTCCGGAAGCTCCCCGAAGCCGTACTGCCCGCGTTCCGTCAGCGCGACCCCCTCATAGACGCCGAGGAGATCGAGGGAGCCGTCCTCGGGGCGGTCCTCGGTGACAAAGACGACATTGTCGAGACCGTCGACCATGTCGTCGGGAAGCAGGTCGAGCTCCTCGATCACGAGACGCTCGAACTCCTCAGCGGAGAGCTCAGGCATCGATCGCCTCCACAAGAGAGTTCTGCACGAAGCCGAGCCAGTCGTACACATCCCGCATCATCGGATCGGCGGATGCTCCCAGGTCGTCGTCCGTCTCGATTCCGAGCCGCGTAGCCAGGATCAGCCTGATGTCGGTGAGCCCCCGCAACCAGGCGGTGACATCCTCGTGCCCGAGCGTCAGACTCCCGGAGTCGACCCGCTCCAAACAGTCGAGGATGCGCGCCGCATTCGCAAGCTTGCGCCCGGCCAGATCCGCCTGCGTGAAGCGACGGAACTCCGCGGATGCCTCGGCGTCGTCCGGATACGCGTCCGGCAGGATGCGCTGCACAGCAGGGTCATCGAGGTCCGCATCGCCGACAACAGCGGCCGCCTGATGGGTGAGCGTCGTCAGAAGGGTGACCTCGGCATCCTCAATCTCAGCAACAACGGAACCATCCGCTTGTCGCTCGAAACGTCTCACGCACCCTCCTTCGACAGGGTCGCCCACAGGCCGTAGTCGTGCATCGCCTCGACATGGCGTTCCATCTCCTCGCGGCTGCCCGTCGCCACGACAGCTCGTCCATCGAAGTGCACGGCGAGCATGAGACGCTCCGCCTCGACGGCCGTGAAACCGAAGTAGGTGCGGAAGACGTAGCTCACATACGACATGAGGTTGACGGGGTCGTTCCAGACGATCGTCTGCCACGGGGCATCCACGGCAGATTCCACGCGCGCGTCCCTGTGTTCGAGCGTGTCGGGCATGAACCCAGCCTTTCACACGCGGCGTCGCACTCGACGGGAAAGCGAAAAGCGGTCCGACTTTCGTCGGGCCGCTCCACTGGGGTGAACGACGGGACTCGAACCCGCGACATCCGGCACCACAAGCCAGCGCTCTACCAACTGAGCTACGCCCACCATGTGCATCACACGCTCGAGAAAGTCGCGCGGCGATGGCAACCAGATGATTCTATTACAGACGCGACGCGAATTCGTTCACGACGTCCGACGAGATCACCTGAAGCTCCTCTGTCGTCGGCCCGGGGTCGGCGACAAAGGCGGCCTTGCGGTAGTAGTCGAGCTCACGGATCGATTCCAGGATGTCAGCAAGGGCCCGGTGACCGCCGTTCTTCACGGGCGCATTCATGTACACCCGCGGGAACCAGCGGCGCGTGAGCTCCTTGATCGACGACACATCCACGCTCCGGTAGTGCAGGTGGGAGTCGACGCGAGGCATGTACTTGGCCAGGAACATCCGATCTGTGCCGATCGTGTTGCCCGCGAGCGGCGCCCGCCGCTCAGTGGGAACGAAACGCAGGATGTACTCGTTCACGGAGAACTCCGCATCGGCGAGACTCACGCCGTGGGGGATCTCCTCAAGCAGCCCCGACTCCTCATGCATGTTGCGCACGAAATCACCCATGTTGTCGAGGGCCGACTGGTCGGGCTTGATGACGATCGAGAAACCGGGGTCGACCGGGACGAGGTCGTAATCGGTGATGACGACCGCGACCTCCACGAGTTCATCCTTGTCAAGGTCGAGTCCTGTCATCTCGCAGTCGATCCAAACGAGACGGTCATTGGTGCTTGGCATTGTGGAATCCTATCGTCGCCCCCTGACGTGCGGCGGCGACGGTGGTACCAAGGAGGTATGACCGAATCGAAGCCGACGATCGCCAAAGGCGACGAGTACGTAGCAATCTTCAGCGGCGGACCGAGCGACGGGCAGACCGACCGACGCATCAGCACCGACGGAACATGGGATGACTCGCTCACCGTGCTGGCCTCCGAGCTCGGCAACGAAGCGATGATCAGCTACGAGGCGAGCAGCTGGCGCGAAGTCGGCGGCACCTACCACGTCACCTACACCTTCAACCCGGGCGAGAGCGAAGAGGTGGAAGACCCCGCCGAGGTCGAGTGACCTCGGCACCCTTCAACACCTCACCGGTCGGGCGGTATCCTCTTAAATGCCCGCCTCCGTAGCTCAGGGGATAGAGCAGGAGCCTTCTAAT
>NZ_JAPELL010000001.1:457164-653070 GCF_026094475.1 Homoserinimonas sedimenticola | reverse complement strand
CTCTTGGTCGCAGGTTCGAATCCTGCCGGGGGCACTTCGGAGAAGCTCTCGCGGTGCTTCTCATCTCTTGGTCGCAGGTTCGAATCCTGCCGGGGGCACTTCGGAGAAGCTCTCGCGGTGCTTCTCATCTCTTGGTCGCAGGTTCGAATCCTGCCGGGGGCACCGCTCTCCCCGCACGCACCCCCAATTCGGGGCTGATCTCGCGTCCCGACTAGGTCGTATGCGAACGATGTTGCATCCTTAAGGGGCACGGCGAGCGCTGTAGCCCTCCGCCGTCGCGCACCACCATGCGACCGGGGGACGAATGGGTATCTATACACGCGCGCGCTCGCGCGCTCTCTTGCCGATCACGCTGAGCGGAGTGATTCTCTTCACGGGGGTTGCCGTCAGCGCCAAGGCCTTGTCGGCACCGGAGACGAACGGCACTGACATCCGCTCGACCAGTGAATCGAGCGTGACTGCTACCGTCCCTGACCTCTCACCGGCACAGGAGTCGCAAAGCCCGGATGCTCGCAGCGTCGATGCGGCGACACCTGAGCAGAGTGCGCCCGACACCACCGCCCCAGTCGAGACGCCGTCCGCGCCGACCGCGCCGCCGGTGCCGGACACGGTGCCCATAGAGCAGGAAGTGCTCGCGGGCGCGGGAGCCGCCGTAGGGGACGTGGTCTCCCAGCCTCGGCTCGTCATCCCCGACCCCAGGCAGGCGCCCGAGGTCGCGCCCAGCACGGTGGGGCTCCCGCCGGGCACGCCGCTCACCGTCCACAACGGGGACCTGACCATCAGGACGGCGGGGGCGGTCGTCTCCAACCTCGACATCCGCGGCTTCGTGCGGGTAGAGGCGCCCAACGTGACGATCAAGAACAGCATCATCCGGGGGCGTGCGACCGACAGCCACGCAATCATGATCTACGCAGGCCTCGGCACCTCCGCCGGACTACGGGTGCTCGACAGTGAGCTCGCGCCCACCTACAAGACCCCGCTCACGAACGGCGTTTACGGCTACGGCTTCACCCTGACCCGAGTCGACATCCATGACGTGATCGACGCCGTGCACATCTTCGGGGACAACGTCACAGTCGAGAACTCCCGACTCCACGGCAACCTGCACTTCGAGAACGACCCCTACCACTCCGACGGAAGCCACGACGACAGCATCCAGATTCAGAGCGGCCGAAACATCCGCATCCTGGGCAACACGATCAGCGGCTCCTACAACGCGGCCGTCCAGATCACCCAGGACCGCGACGTCGTCTCCAATGTGACGATCTCCGGTAACAAGATCAGCGGCGGCGGCTGCACCGTCAACGTCGCTGAGAAGGGTCGCGGGCCCATCGCTGGCCTCACCGTCTCCCGCAATGTCTTCGGCACGTCGCGCTTCACCTGCCACATGCTCGTGCCGCCCACGACGCCGCTGCTCGGCGACGGCAACACGGTCGAGGGCGGCGGGGCATTGAAGGTGGTCCGCCGGGCACAGTAGGTGCGGCGCTAGTAGTCCCGCTCGTCGGGGTTCGTGCGCTGTCGGACCGTTCCCGCCGAAACGGGGCCCGGTGTTTCACTCGCCGGCTCCGCGCCCTCGGAAGCAGACGGCCGTGAGGGGTCATCGGATGCTGCGGGCACCGCCTCCTCAGGCTCGCTCGTCGTCTCGGACGGTGTCGTTCCCGCCCAATCCTCCACGGGGGCGTCCTTCTCCCGCGTCGCAACGGACTCGGGAAGCGTGTAGTCGGGGGCGCGGAACGGGTTCTGCTCGCCCTCGTCTGCGGGGCTAGCCGCTACACGGGAAGCAGTCGTGGTGGGGACGGGGCCTGTCTCGTTGACCTGCTGCTTCGCCCACTCCTTCTGTTTCGCGATCAGGTCCTGGTCGGCCTGTCCCGCCTCGTAGGCCCATGCATCCAGGTCTGCCTTGAACAGCTTCTTGGCGCGTCCAGGCTTCGCCTGCCACTCGACGAGGCGGTTGCGGAACTCGATCAGCGACTGCTCCGCCTGGAAGCTGAACGAGACGGAGTTACGCTTCATCTCCGTGATCTCATGGGCCGCCCAGTCGGCGACCATCCCGCTGCCGTTCATCGGCAGCAATCGGAGTCGGGTGTCGGCGTCGTGGATGAGGTGCTCGGCGTGCTGCTGCTCGGGCAGAGAGAGGGAGTTCCACCTTGCGGCCCGGCGGGCGGCGCTGATGAGTGCGGCAACCGTCGAGGTGCGCCGCTCCTGCTCCGTCATCGCGATCACGCGACGGGTTGCCCCGCGGCCGATGAGCGCGGCCAGGATGCCGGCGACCACGATGGCGAGGAAGGGTATGGCGACGGTCGAGATGACCTGCCATCCTTCATCGGAGTTGATCCAGTCCACGACATCGTTCCACCACTGCATGGGGCAGATCCTAACCCCGGCCGGTCCGGGCGCTGCGGCGCGCGTCGCGTGTCGCGCAGGTGGCCGCCGCGCTGCACATCAGCCGCCCAGGAAGCAGGCCACGGCGTCCTCCATCCGCCAGAACTCGCCCACGAGCACGAAGCGGCGAAGGGTGGGGCTGATCCGCTTCGCGCGGTATCGCGTCCCGTCTCCGCGTTCGAACTTCTCGACATAGCCGAGCACGTCGCCGTCGGGACGGGTCACGCGCCACAATCCGCCGCGGAGTGGAACCAGCGCGAGGTCACGACCCCACAGTTCAGAGGTCCGCCCGTGACGCACATCGACACCGTGGTCGACATCGTGGGAGCGGACAGAGGTGGCACGGGCTACAGGGGCGAGGGCGAGCATACTTCTCTCCAAGTCGATGACTGTGACCGCATCGCGGCCGGCCCCGCCGATGCATGCACGAGGCTATGGGGAGCCACCGACATTCGTCGCCCTGGTCAAGCTGCCGTCAGCGACCGCCCGTCCCGTGAACCGCGTGCGGCTCGATCGCGGCGATCTCGTCGGGGGAGAGCTCGGCGGCCTCGAGGGCACCCAGATTCGCGTCGAGCTGGGCGACACTGCTGGCCCCGATGAGTGCCGACGTGACCTGCGGATGCCGCAGCACCCACGACAGGGCCAGTTGCGAGAGTGACTGGCCCCGAGCATCCGCGATCTCGCTGAGAGCGGATGCCCGCTGCCGGTATGTCTCGTCGAGGTTGTCGGCGCTGATCCATCGCCCCTCGGCCGCGCGGGAGCCTGCCGGCACCCCGCTTGCGTAGCGGTCGGTGAGCAGGCCCTGCGCGAGGGGCGAGTAGACGATGCTGCCCATGCCGAGCTCGTCGAGCACGGGTAGAAGGCCGTCCTCCACCGTGCGGTCGAACATGTTGTAGCGGGGCTGGTGAATGACAAGGGGGATGCCGTGCGCGGCGAGGGCCTTGTGGGCGGCTTGCGTCTGCTCCGGCGAGTAGTTGGAGACTCCCGCGTAGAGGGCGCGTCCGGACTGCACCGCAGTCGCGAGTGCTCCCATCGTCTCCTCGATGGGGGTCTCCGGGTCGAAGCGGTGTGAATAAAAGACGTCGACATAGTCGAGGCCCAGCCGCCCAAGACTCTGATCGAGGGATGCGAACACATACTTGCGCGAACCCCACTCGCCGTATGGCCCAGGCCACATGTCGTAGCCCGCCTTCGACGAGATGATGAGCTCGTCGCGGTGCGCGCGCAGGTCGCTGCTCAGGATGCGCCCGAAGTTCTCCTCCGCGGAGCCCGGGGGAGGCCCGTAGTTGTTGGCCAGATCGAAGTGGGTGATGCCGCGGTCGAAGGCGCGGCGCACGATCGCTCTTTGCGCATCGAGCGGTCGGTCGTGTCCGAAGTTGTTCCAGAGACCGAGTGAGATTCTTGGGAGTTTCAGGCCACTGCGTCCTACCCGGTCGTAGGGCATGGCATCGTAGCGGTCGGGGGCTGGTGCGTACGCGGCGTTGTCGTTCACCGGTCAAGACTATGCCCGCCGGGGGAATGCCAGGCATGCGGCATCCGTTGTGCCGGGTGTCTCCAAATCGATGCAGACGTAGGGTGGTGACCATGCAGACTTTTGTTCTCGCCGGTGGATGTTTCTGGTGCCTTGACGCGGTCTATCGCACACTCGAGGGAGTGACGGATGTCGTCTCCGGGTACACGGGCGGGCGCGTCTCGAATCCCAGCTACGAGGCGGTGTGCACGGGGGCGACGGGTCACGCCGAGGCGGTGGCCGTGACCTTCGACGAGACGGTGATCCCCGCAGAGGTAATCCTCGATGTCTTCTTCACGCTGCACGACCCTCGGCAGCTCAACCGTCAAGGCGCGGATGTCGGCACGCAGTATCGCTCGGCAATGTTCTACGCCGATGACGAGCAGCGCGAGCTGTTCGAGGCTGCGCGCGATCGTGCATCCGAGGTATGGGATGGCGGCGTCGTCACCGAGATTTCGCCCCTCGGCGAGTACTTCGAGGCCGAGGAGTATCACCAGGACTTCTTCGCGAAGAACCCCGGGCAGGGTTACTGCATGGCGGTCGCTGTGCCCAAGGTCAACAAGGTGCGTAAGAGTTTCGCCAAGTACGTGCGCGCCGCGTGAGTCGCTCTCTGGGAGTGCGCTGATATTGCTTGTGTAGACCGCGCCGAGTCGTATCGTCGAGCACGACGAAAGGAGCAGTCATGAGCAGCAACGTTGTCATCGGCAAGACGTGGGTCGCGTTCGGTGAGGCCGGTGCGGTCGGTTCCATTCATTCGGTCGAGGACGGCTACGAGGTGCGGATGCTCGGCAGCGGCTCGGCGGGCACGTATCCGTCGCTCGACGTTGCGAAGAGCGCCCTCCACGCTCACCTTCTGCCGGGAAGCGGCTGGCCGGAGTTCCGCGAACACTGAGTCCGTTCGTAGCGGGTGCCGCTTTGCCGAGGGCTCGCCTCCTCCACGCGGGCGGGCCCTCGCCCGTCTCCACAGTTGAGGGAGCAACGCGCCCGCGATCGTTTCGTTGCCCCAAGACTGGCGTCATGACTGACACCATCACTCTCACGGGGCTCGTCGCGACCGAGCCGAAGCACATCACGACGAACGAGGGGCTCCCCATCACGAGCTTCCGTCTCGCCTCTACGCAACGCCGCTACGACCGCTCGACAGGAACGTGGGTCGACGGCGACACGAACTGGTACACCGTCACCGCCTTCCGCCGGTTGGCCTCCAACGCCTCCGTTTCGCTCACGAAGGGGCAGCGTGTCGTCGTGAGCGGTCGGCTGCGTCTGCGCGAATGGCAGAGTGGCGACCGCAGCGGCCTCGCTGTCGAGGTGGAGGCGGATGCCATCGGTCACGACCTCACCTGGGGCACCGCAAACTTCAGCCGCAACTCCGTCGTTGTCTCCTCGCCGGCGGAGGTGTCGGAAGAGGTGCCGGCCGATGGCGGGGGCGACGGCGCTGCCGACGGATGGGCCACACCGCCTGGAACGAGCAACGGAGTTCCCGTACTGCAGGGAGCAGACGCCGAGAAGCCGTTCTGACGCGACAGGCGGCCGCCTCGGGGTGAAGCGCTGTCATAGACTCGGGAGCGACGGCGCCGGGGGAGCGCCGCATTCTCAACGGCAAGGAGCGGTGCGCGAGTGAAGCAGCGGACGACTCTGCGTGCGACGGCAGTCGCGGGCGCTCTTGCACTCCTTCTCGGCGGATGCTCGGCCACGGTCGAGGAGCCGACACCATCGCCCTCCGGGGCTCCCGTTATCGCCCCGACTGCGCTGCCTCAAACGCCTCCGGAGCTCGTGCCGGAGGGCACTGCTGACGAGAATCGCCCCTACTTCGACTACGTCGTCGCACGCCACATCGTCGACGACGGCACGATGAACCACGGGTCTGTTGCCGCGCTGCTCACGTCCGCGGGCTGGGAGTCGAGCGCCATCGAGGTGACGGCGGATGCCACGCCGCTGGGCAACCCGACAGACGCCCTCTCCTTCGCGGTACAGGTCGGCGACGAGTGCCTCATCGGGCAGTGGAACGGTGAGTACACGAGCGTCGTCGCGCCTCGCCTCTCGTCGGGAACGTGCCTGGTCGGGACTCCGCGGCCGGTCGGCTGACGCTCCCTTCACGACAACTAGACTTGGGGCATGGCCGAATACATTTACTCGATGGTCCGCGCCCGCAAGGCGGTTGGCGACAAGGTGATTCTCGACGACGTCACCATGGCATTCCTCCCGGGGGCCAAGATCGGTGTGGTCGGCCCCAACGGCGCCGGTAAGTCGACGATTCTCAAGATCATGGCCGGCCTCGACACCCCGAGCAACGGCGAGGCCCGGCTGACGCCCGGCTTCTCCGTCGGGATTCTTATGCAGGAGCCTGAGCTCGACGAGGAAAAGACCGTCCTCGAGAACGTTCAGGAGGGTGTTGCGGAGATCAAGGGCAAGATCGACCGCTTCAACGAGATCTCGGCCGCAATGGCGGAGCCCGACGCAGACTTCGACGCGCTGCTCGCCGAGATGGGCACCCTGCAGGAGGCGATCGACGCCGCCGACGCGTGGGACCTGGACTCGCAGCTCGAGCAGGCGATGGACGCTCTTCGCTGCCCGCCGGCCGAAGAAAAGGTCAGCCACCTCTCCGGTGGTGAGAAGCGCCGCGTGGCGCTCTGCAAGCTTCTTCTTGAGAAGCCCGACCTGCTGCTCCTCGACGAGCCCACCAACCACCTCGACGCAGAGAGCGTGCTCTGGCTCGAACAGCACCTCGCGAAGTACCCCGGGGCTGTCATGGCCGTCACCCACGACCGATACTTCCTCGACCACGTCGCCGGGTGGATCTGTGAGGTCGACCGCGGTCGCCTCTACCCCTACGAGGGCAACTACTCGACCTACCTCGAGAAGAAGGCTGAGCGCCTGGAGATCCAGGGCAAGAAGGACCAGAAGCTCGCGAAGCGCCTCGCGGAGGAACTCGACTGGGTTCGCTCCAATGCCAAGGGACGCCAGGCGAAGTCGAAGGCGCGACTTGCCCGCTATGAAGAGATGGCGGCGGAAGCGGAGCGCACCCGCAAGCTCGACTTCGAAGAGATCGTGATTCCCGCGGGACCGCGCCTCGGCGACGTCGTCATCGAGGCGAAGGACCTCAAGAAGGGCTTCGGCGACCGCACGCTGATCGACGGTCTATCCTTCAGCTTGCCCCGCAACGGCATCGTCGGAATCATCGGCCCCAACGGCGTCGGCAAGACCACGCTTTTCAAGACGATCGTCGGCTTGGAGCCGCTCGATGGCGGGAACCTCAAGATCGGTGAGACGGTCGACATCTCCTACGTCGACCAGACTCGCGGCGGAATCGACCCGAACAAGAACCTTTGGGAAGTTGTCTCCGATGGCCAGGACTTCATCCAGGTCGGCAAGACGGAGATCCCCTCCCGCGCCTACGTCTCCCAGTTCGGCTTCAAGGGGCCTGACCAGCAGAAGCGCGCAGGGGTCCTGTCGGGCGGTGAGCGCAACCGTCTCAACCTGGCTCTGACGCTCAAGCAGGGCGGCAACCTCCTTCTTCTCGACGAGCCGACCAACGACCTCGACATCGAGACCCTCTCGAGCCTTGAGAATGCCCTGCTGGAGTTTCCCGGCTGCGCCGTGGTCATCTCCCACGACCGTTGGTTCCTCGACCGAATCGCGACCCACATCCTCGCGCACGAGGGCACAGAGGAGAACCCGAGCTACTGGCACTGGTTCGAGGGAAACTTCGAGGCTTACGAGCAGAACAAGGTCGAGCGTCTCGGACCAGACGCCGCAAAGCCCAGCCGGGCGACGTACCGCAAGCTGACGCGCGACTAACCGCAAAAGCGCCGGTCACCTCGGGGTGACCGGCGCTTTCGTGTGTAGCGAGAGGCTGCGTTACTCCGTGAGGATTCCCTCGTAGGCGTCGCCATGCTCTTCGATCCAGGCGTCGATGGCCTCGGCCTCGTTGCCCTCGCCGTACTCGTTGACCACGAGGTCCTCGAGCGCGCCGTAGGCGGCGTCATCGAGCTTGATGCCTGCGATGTACTCGGCGGCCTCCGGGAACTCCTCGGAGAAGCCTGCGGTGCCAAGGAAGTGCAGGGACTCGGTGTCGCCCATGGCGCCCTGCGGGTCCTCGAGGTCCTTGATGTCGAAGGCCGAGTTGGCCCAGAAGGGGCGCCACAGGGTGACGACGATGTCCTCTTCGGCGGCAATCGCGTTCTCGAGCTCGGTCAGCATCGCTGCCGTCGACGAGGTGACGAGCTCGTAGCTGTCCTCAAGGCCGTAGGCCGGCATCATGGAGTCCTGCGTGACAGCCGTGAGTCCGGCGCCGGGCTCGATCCCGTAGATGCGGCCGTTGAACATGTCAGCGTTGTCGGCCAGCTGGTCAAGCGAGTCGATGTCGGTGTAGGAGGGCACCGCGATCGTGAGTGCTGCTCCGTCATAGTAGGCGCCGAGGTCCTCGATGTCGTCGCCGTACTCCTCCATGTAGGCCGCGTGAGTCACCTCGGGCCAGGCGGAGGGGTAGACGTCGACGTCGCCGTTGGCGAGACCCGTGTAGAGGGGGGCCGCCTCCGTGAGCGTCTCCATCTCGACGGTGTAGCCCATCTTCTCGAGCTGGTCCTCGAGCAGGTATGCGGTACTGAGACCGTCGGTCCACCCGGGGATGTAGCCGAGGGTGATGGTGCCCAGCGACTCGTCGCCGTTGCCGTTGGATCCTTCGTCGGAGCCGCCGGCGCAGGCGGAGACTCCGAGGGCGAGGGCCAGGGCCCCGCCGACAACCGCTGTGCGGCGCGCAAATACGTTTCGCTTCATCATGTGATTCGTCCTCTTTCTCATTCGGTTCTGTATGTGGTGATTCGGGCTGTGTGAGTTCGTGAGCGGGAAGGTCAGACCCGCGCCCGCGTGGTCACCTCGGCGCCGCTGGGCCGATTGGCCCGTCGGCGACGAAGGATGGCGAGGATTGAGCTGCGGTAGTCCCCGGGGGCACCGAGTGCGGAGGTGACGCGGTCGAGGAAGATCGCGAGCACGACGACGCTGAGCCCCGCCTCGACGCCGCGTGCCACGTTGAGGGTCGAGATCGCCGCGACGACCTCCTTGCCCGCGCCGTCAGCTCCGCCGAAGCCCGCGATGACGGCCATCGAGAGGGCGAGCATCACGACCTGGTTGATACCACCCATGATCGTGGGCGCGGCAAGCGGCAGCTGGATGCCGCGGAGGATCTGACCGGGCGTCGCCCCGAAGGCGTGGCCGGCCTCGACCCGCTCGGGGTCGACCCCGCGGATACCGAGCTCTGTGAAGCGCACACCGGGCGGAAGCGAGAAGATGATGGTCGCCACGACGCCAGGCACGACACCGATGCTGAAGAACGTGATCGCGGGGATCAGGTAGACGAGCGCGGGCATCGTCTGCATGAAGTCGAGCACGGGGCGAAGGATCGCGCTCGCGGTCGCGTTGCGAGCCATCAGGATGCCCAGGGGCACAGCGACCGCAATCGTGACGATCGCCGCGACGAGCACGAGCGACAGTGTCTGGAGCGCGGGCGTCCACTGACCCATCGCGACCACGAGCAGGAACGACACGGCGGTGCCGATCGCCAACTGCCAGGAACGCACGAGCCAGCCGATGAGGGCGAACACGAGGATCAGGGCAGGTTCGGGGACGGCGAGCAGGGCATCCGTAAGCCCCTCGATCAGCGCCGAGAACGCCGTGCCGACGCCGTCGAAGATTACGGCGAAGTTGATCTTGATCCAGTCGAGGACCGTTTCGATCCATTCGCCGATGGGAATGCGGAAGTCTTCCATCAGTGCACCTCCTTGGGGTCACTGCCGTGGACCGCGGGCGCGGCATCCGTCTCGCCCGAGGCGAGGAGTTCGTCGATGACGGTCGTGGGCACCGCCTGCTGGGGGATGGTCAGCTCGCCCGTCGCCGTCGTGCCCGGGCCCAGTGCTGCAAGCAGTGTCACGCGGGGGATGACGCCGACGAGGCGGCTCCTGTCGTCGGTGACCGCGAGGGGCACCTCCGACTCGATGGCGGGAACGAAGAGGTCCAGAAGCACGTCATCGACGCTGACGGCCTGAGGCACGGGGCGGATGATGCTCGCGAGCGAGCTCTCCCCCTTCTGCACGAGCTTGATCGCATCACGGTCGCGGACGATGCCGCGGAGGGTGCGGTCGCGACCCACGACATACACGGCGGAGGAGTAGGTATCGCGCATGGCCCGGAGCGCGGTGCGGGGGCCAGCGCCCTCGGCGACGACAGAGATGGGGCGCTCCATGACGTTGCCCGCTGTGAGGACGCGGGCGCGGTCGACGTCCTGCACGAACTGCTCGACGTAGTCGTTGGCCGGGTCGGTCAGGATGTCCTCGGGCGTGCCGATCTGCACGACGCGGCCATCGCGCATGACGGCAATGCGGTCGCCGAGGAACATGGCCTCGTTGAGGTCGTGGGTGATGAAGATGATGGTCTTGCCGAAGCGCTCCTGCAGCTCAAGCAGCTGCTCCTGCATCTCGCGCCTGATGAGCGGGTCGAGGGCGCTGAACGCCTCGTCCATCAGCAGGATGTCGGTGTCGGCAGCGAGGGCGCGGCCCAGGCCGACACGCTGCTGCATTCCGCCGGAGAGCTGGTCAGGCAGCTTCTGCTCGTTACCGGCCAGACCAACGAGCTCGATGATCTCGCGGGCACGCTTCTCACGCTCGCTGCGCGGCACACCGCGGAGCTCGGCACCGTAAGCGACGTTGTCGAGCACAGTGCGGTGGGGGAGGAGGGCGAAGTGCTGGAAGACCATCGAGATCTTCTCCGAACGCACCTGGCGCAGCTTTGCGGGGGTGATGCCCGTGATGCTCGTGCCGTCGACGATGACCTCGCCCGACGTGGCCTCCCAGAGGCCGTTGAGCATGCGGATGAGCGTCGACTTGCCAGAGCCGGAGAGGCCCATGACGACGAAGATCTCACCTTTCTTCACCTCGAACGAGACGTCGATGACGGCGGCGGTCGCATGACCGGCGAGTTCGCTCCTGCTTGTGCCCGACTTGAGTCGTCTGACGGCTTCCTGTGGCTTTTTGCCGAAGACCTTGTAGACGTTCTTCGCGCTAAGCGCGATGCTTGAAGAGTTCTCGTTCACGTGTTCCTGTGGGACGCGCAGCGCTGGGCACGGCGGGTCTTCGGGTCGCGGTCCGGGTGAGCAATGCCAGCGGTGGCGCGTTTCATCGCGCAACTGCTGGGGGCTCCGCCATGGGGCGGTTCCGCCATTGCGGCACCATACGTTCGACCTCTGGAAGCCAGAAGTCGCTCGCGGGCCTGGGCGTGTCGGCCAGACATGACGCTCCCCCTCGGGCGCCAGTTGACCCAGCCACGTTAGCAACTGCTCCGTATACCGCGCTAATGGGTCTAGCCTGTTTTCGGGGTTTCAGCGCCGCGGCGATCCCCCCGCATCCCCGGTCTGGTGGGCATCCACCGGCGTTGCACAACCGTTATCTGAACACGTCTTCTGGGAAGGTCGATTCGTGCGTATCAACATTCCTGTTCACCTCCGATGGGGTGATCTCGACGCATATCAGCACGTCAACAACGTCGAGATATTCCGCCTCCTCGAGGAGGCGCGTGTGCGCGCCTTCTGGGCTCCAGCCGACCCTGAGGAGGAGCGGCCTCCCACGGCGGTATTCGAGCCCGGCGGTGAATCGTTGAGCCTCATCTCGGGCCACCGCATTGAGTACCTCCGTCCGCTGGACTACCAGCGCGCGCCCGTTGACGTGGCCATCTGGTTCACGGAGATCGGCGCGGCGATGGCGAGGATCGGCTACGAGGTGTACGACGGCACCTCTGACGCGCCCCGGGTGCGTGCGGCAAGCACCATGGTCTTCGTGCAGGAGGACGGCTACCGCCCGCGGCGCATCTCAGAGGTGGAGCGTGCCGCCTGGTCGCCCTACCTTGGCGACCCGGTGCCGTTCAGCCGTCGAAGCTGAACTCAGTCGGCCGCCGCGACGGGCATTCGTACCATGCCCTCCTGCGCCACGCTCGCCATAAGGGCTCCGTCGCGCCGGTAGATCCGACCGAGCGAGAGGCCACGGCCACCGATCGCGTTCGGGGATTCCTGCACATAGAGCATCCACTCGTCGACCCGCCCGAACCGGTGCCACCACATCGCGTGGTCGAGGCTCGCCATCTTGAGTCCGGGTGTCACCCACGGCACGCCGTGGCGTCGAAGGATCGGTTCAAGAAGCGAATAGTCGCTCGCGTAGGCGAGCGCAGCCCGGTGGATGCCCGGGTCATCAGGCAGGGGAGAGGTCGCCTTCATCCACACCGCCTGGTGGTCGACGCGCTCGCCCTCCACCGAGAGGTAGATCGGCGAGGGGACGTGACGCATGTCAAAGGCGCGCCGTTCAGACCAGTTGCGAGCCATGGGGTGGTCGACGCCGCGGAGAACCTCGGCGGTAGTGGGCAGGCTTTCGGGCTCGGGGAGGTCCGTCGGCATGTCGATCTGGTGATCAAGCCCGGCGTCCTCCTGCTGGAAGGAACCGATGAGCGACATGATGGGCACGCCGTCCTGGTAGCACTGCACGTTGCGGGCAGTGAAGGATCGGCCGTCGTGGATGCGCGCCACCGAGAACGTGATGGGCTTTGTGGCATCCCCCGGGCGGAGGAAGTAACCGTGCAGCGAGTGAATCGTGCGGTCTTCGGGCACCGTCCTGGTCGCCGCGACAACGGACTGCGCGAGCACCTGACCGCCGAAAACCCGTCCACCGGGCTGCCACTGACTCATGCCCGTGTAGATGTCCGCCGAGGTGCGGGCCCCCGTGTCGGTCAGGTCGAGTGTCGAGAGCAGTTCGTCGATCGGTGTCTCGGTCATCCAGCTCCCCGCTTGTCGCCCTGAGGGATCCGCACCGGGCCCCGTTCGTCGTCAAGTAGTTTAGATCCGCGATGAGTAACACTTTCACCCTGACGGACTCCCTGTCACTTGACGACCTCCACCTGTACCTCAGTCGGGCGGGTCGCATCGAGAACGGGTCGGTCCGGCTCATCGCCGGCTCGGGCGTTCTTGCCGTCTACACGGGGGTCATCTTTCCGATCGGCCTGCTCGACGAGAGCCCGACCGTGCTGGGTCTGCGCACCTTCGCCCTGGTGGATGGCGCGGAGTTCGATGTGGTGGTGCCCGTGCGCTCGCTCGTGGAGCGTCTCGTGCGCCTCCAGGGCGAGGAGCGGGACCGCGAGGCCCCGGTGACGGTGGGGGTTCCGATGCAGGTCAATACAGCGACCTGGGCTGCCATCTCGCCTCCCCGGGGTGGCTGGCGCGCCGTGACGGAGGCCGACGCTGAGCTGTTCGACCGAACCGCGCGGGAGGGAATCGCGGAAGTCGCAGAGGCCATCCCCACCGGCACGGGGGAGCAACTGGTGCATCGGGTGCGCTCTGAGGTGTGGGGCCGCGGAATTCCGGGTCTGGAGTATGTCCCTGCCGGGGCTGCATTCGGAGCCCTTTCGCTCGGTTTTCTCGGCGATCCCGCCGTGGGTACCGTCGGCGTCTTCGAGACGGGTCCGTGGACGCGGATCACTTCGCCTCGTGGCCACGTGCTCGTGCGTCGGCGCGGGTGGACGCTTCAGCGCTGACCCGCAGCCCTCGATCGGGGGTCAGTTGCCGGATTAGGTTAGGCAATGCTAACCTCACCAGCGGCGCGTTGACGGCGCCGAATTCCCTACCTCCAGGAGTACTTCACCATGCTCGAAATCCCCCGTCTGGGCGCGCTATCCGGCGCAGCACTCGTCTCCACTGCGCTCCTCCTGACCGGATGCTCGGCTCAGGCAGAGGCGGAGACCTCCGCCGACGCGACCACCGTCACGATCGAGACCAACACCGGAGCTGTCGAGGTTCCCGTCGACCCCGAGCGGGTCGCCGTGCTCGACAACTCGGCATTCGCGACGCTCCTCGAGTGGGGTGTTGAGCCGGTTGCCGTGCCCAAGCCGCTCCTGCCGCCCGAGGGCTTCGAGGACTGGGCGGAGAACGAGGAGATCCTCGACGCGGGCGGCCACTGGGAGCCCAACCTGGAGGCCGTGAGCGAGGCAGAGCCCGACCTCATCATCGGCGGCCTTCGCTTCGCCGACTACAGCGACGAGCTCTCCTCGATCGCGACGGTCGTCGACATCGCTCCGTCTGAGGAGTCGGAGGGTGGCTATGTCGAAGGCCTTCGGGCGCAGACCGAAGCGCTCGGCCAGATTTTCGATCGCGAGGAGGAGGCGGCGGAGCTCATCGCCGAGCTCGATGAAGCGGCGGCCGCGGCATCCGAGGCCACCAACGGTGAGACGGTCTTCCTCGCCAACTCGAGCGGCGGCAAGATCGACAACGGCGCCGGCCGCATCTCCCGCATCCTCGACGAGGTCGACCTCGTCGACGTCTTCGCCACCCAGGATCTCGACTCCGATTCGGTCCACGCCGACTCGGGTCTGGCTCCGGAGACGGTGGCCCAGGCCAACCCCGACTGGATGATCGTGCTCGACCGGGATGCAATCGCCGCAGAGGGCGAATACACGCCCGCCAAGCAGATCGTCGAGGGGCAGGAGGCATGGGCGTCCACGACCTTCATGAGCGAGGGACAGATCATCTACCTGGCCCCCGACTTCTACGTGACTGAGGGCATCCACGCCTACACCGACGTGTACCTCCAGATCGCCGAGGCGTTCTCCGCCTGATGATCCCCACGACGACGAGGCGCATCCTCCTCACCGCGACAGTGGTGGGGGTGGGTGCCCTCGTCGTCGCCTCGCTCCTCGTGGGCGGCTACGACATCTCACTCCTGGGGCTGCTGACGGATCCCGCCCAGCGCGAGATGTTCCTCATTTCGCGTGTGCCGCGCACGCTCGCGCTCGTCTTCGCCGCCGTCGCGATGAGCATCTCCGGAGTGATCATGCAGATGATCACCCAGAACAAGTTCGTGGAGCCCACCACCGCGGGAACCGCTCAGTGGGCGGGTCTGGGCCTGCTTGTGGGCCTCATCCTCATCCCGGGCGCCTCTCCCATCGTCAAGATGGTGCTCGCCTGCCTCTTCGCCTTCGTCGGCACCGGCATCTTCCTCGCGGTGCTCCGCCGGCTCGCTTCCCGTTCCTCGATCATCGTGCCGCTCGTGGGCATCATGCTCGGCGCGGTCGTGGGGGCCGCGACGACCTATCTCGCCAACAGCTTCGGACTGCTGCAGTCGCTCGCCTCGTGGCGCTCGGGCGGCTTCAGCAACATCGTGCGCGGCTTCTACGAACCTCTCTGGATCGTGTCGATCATCGCGGTGCTCGCATTCGTCGTCGCCGATCGCTTCACGGTCGCCGGGCTCGGCAAGGACCTCGCGACGAACGCGGGCGTCAACTACGACCGCATCGTGCTCCTCGGCGTCACGATGGTCGCGCTCGCGACGGGCGTGACGACGGTCGTGGTGGGCTTCATCCCCTTCCTGGGGCTTGTCGTGCCCAACCTCGTTTCGATGGTGTTGGGCGATGATCTGCGCAAGAATCTGCCGTGGGTCGCGGTGGTCGGCGTGGGCCTGCTACTAGCCTGCGACCTCATCGGCCGCCTCATCGTCGCGCCGATGGAGATCCCGGCGTCGGTCGTCATGGGTGCCATTGGCGCCGCTCTCTTCATCGCCATCGTGCTGCGTCAGCGCAGGAGCGTGTATGCCTAGGCTCGACCTCGAGACGCCCGACATGGATGCTGCGGCCGTAGCGGCGAGCCCAAGCCGCCGAGTGCGCTTTCCGGCGCCGCACATCCCGCAGCTGTCGCCGAAGGCTCGGCTGGTCCTCGTGGCCGCGCTCGTCGTGGTCGCCGCCGCCTGCTATCTCTTCCTCTTCATCCGGGGCTCCTTCGCCTTCAGCATCGACCGGCGCCTCACGATGCTCGGGGCGATGACGATCGCGGCATTCACTCAGGGACTCGGCACGGTCGTCTTCCACACCGTGACGAACAACCGCATCCTGACCCCGGCGGTCATGGGCTTCGACTCGCTCTACACGCTCATGCAGACCCTCATGGTCTTCTTCTTCGGGGGAGCGGCGCTGGCACAGACGGAGGGCATCCCGAAGCTGCTGACGCAGACGGCGCTCATGGTCGTCTTCGCAACGATTCTCTACCGGTGGTTGTTCTCGGGCCGCTTCGGCAGCCTCTTCGTGCTCCTTCTCGTCGGGGTCGTCTTCGGGATGGCCTTCGAGAGTCTCAGCACCTTCGTGCAGCGGCTGCTCGACCCGACCGACTATGACCTGCTCGCGACGCGCCTCTTCGGCCGCATGAGCAACGTCGAGGCGGGCTACCTGCCCATCGCGGCGGCGATCTGCGTCGTGGTCGGCGTGCTCCTCTGGCGCCGTCGGCACCGCCTCGACACGCTCCTGCTCGGCCGAGAAACGGCCACGAACCTCGGCGTCTCCTACACGCGAGAACTCACGACGATGCTCGTCGTGATCGCTCTCCTGGTCGCCCTCTCGACCGCGCTCGTGGGGCCCATGACCTTCTTCGGCTTCATCGTCGCGATCCTCTCGTACCAGTTCGCGGGCACCCACCGTCACGCGTACGTGTTGCCCATGGCGTTCCTCCTCGGAATGTTGACGCTCGTCGCGGGGCAGTTCCTGCTCCAGCACGTCGTCGGATCATCCGGGATGTTGAGCGTCGTGATCGAGTTCGTCGGCGGCATCCTCTTCATCGCGCTCCTGCTTCGAAAGGGAAAACTGTGATCACGATCACCGATGTCACGAAGTCCTACGGCGACGAGACCGTGCTCGGCCCCGTGACGGGGCAGATCGCCAAGGGCGGCGTGACCTCCCTCGTCGGCCCCAACGGTGCGGGCAAGTCGACTCTCATGACGATCATCGGCCGACTGCTTGAGCCGAGCGAGGGCAGCGTGACCGTGGGGGGCCTCGACGTGCAGGCGGCGAAGTCGCGCGATCTCGCGCAGATGATGTCGATCCTGCGGCAGGAGAACCACATCACGGCACGGCTCACGGTGCGCGAGCTCGTCGCGTTCGGGCGATTCCCGCATTCGCAGGGTCGTCTCACCGATGAGGATCACCGTCACGTCGACCTCGCCCTCGACTTCCTGGGCCTCGGCCCGCTCGCCGAGCGCTTCCTCGACCAGCTGTCGGGCGGCCAGCGTCAGCGCGCCTTCGTGGCGATGGTGCTCGCGCAGGACACTGAGTACGTGCTCCTCGACGAGCCGCTCAACAACCTCGACATGAAGCACGCCGTGCTCATGATGCGCCGCCTGCGCGACGCAGCCGATGAGCTGGGCAAGACCATCGTGATCATCGTGCACGACATCAACGTCGCGGCCGCCTACTCCGACCGCATCATCGCGATGCGGGACGGCACGATCGCGTACAGCGGCACGGCGGCCGAAATCATGCGCAGCGACATCCTCAGCGAGGTCTTCGACACCCCGATCGAGGTGCACGAGCTCGCGGGTCGGCCCATCGCCGTCTTCGACCCCATGGCGCAGAGCGTGACCCACGATGCGGTCCGCACCGACGAGGAGAGCGCCGTCGCGAGCGTCTGAGCTCAGTCAGCTGCGGCCGCCGCGCGCCCGGCGACACGGCCGCTGAAGAGGCATCCGCCGAGGAAGGTGCCCTCGAGGGAGCGGTAGCCGTGCATCCCGCCGCCGCCGAAGCCGGCCGCCTCGCCCGCCGCGTAGAGCCCGGGCACGGGTGCGCCGTCGGCTCCGAGCACCCTCGAGGAGAGGTCGGTCTGCAGGCCCCCGAGGCTCTTGCGGGTCAGCACGTGCAGGCGCACCGCGATGAGCGGCCCGGCGGCGGGGTCGAGCAGGCGGTGGGGCGACGCGACGCGGATGAGCTTATCGCCCCGGTAGCTGCGCGCCTGGCGCAGCGCCGCGATCTGCGAGTCCTTCGTGAACTCGTTGCCCATCTCCCGGTCACGCGCCACGATCTCCGTGCGCGCTCGGTCGGCATCGAAGGGGGCGTCCGGTTCGAGTGCAGTCATTCCCGCAAGGAGCTCGTCGAGCGTGTCCGCCACGATGAAGTCGGCGCCGTGTCGTTTGAAGGCCTCGATCGGCCCCGGCGCGCCCTTCTTGACCCGCTCGAGCAGGAGCGGCACATCCCTGCCCGTGAGGTCGGGGTTCTGCTCGCTGCCCGAGAGGGCGAACTCCTTCTCGATGATCTTCTGCGTGAGCACGAACCAGCTGTGGTCATGGCCGCTGCGACGCAGGTGCTCGAGCGTGCCGAGGGTGTCGAACCCGGGAAAGAGGGGCGTCGGCAGGCGGCGCCCCGTGGCATCCAGCCACAGGCTCGATGGCCCGGGGAGGATGCGGATGCCGTGGCGATCCCACACGGGATCCCAGTTCTCGAGGCCCTCGACGTAGTGCCACATGCGGTCGCCGTTGACGAGACGCCCGCCGACGCGCTCGGTGATGCCGAGCATCCGCCCGTCGACGTGGGCGGGCACGCCCGAGAGCATCCGCTCGGGCGGCGAGCCGAGGCGGGCCGGCCACATCTCCCGCACGAGGTCGTGGTTGCCGCCGATGCCGCCGGAGGCGACGATGACGGATGCCGCGCGCGCCTCGAACTCGCCGGTGACGGTGCGTGAGCTTGCCGCTCCGCGGGCCGCGGGGTCGGGGACGAGAACAGCGCCTCGGGCTCCGACGACGGCGCCGCCCTCAACGATGAGCTCATCGACGCGATGCCGGAAGGCGAGCGTGGCCCTGCCGGTGGCCTGGGCGGCGCGGACCCGGGTGATGAAGGGCTCAACGACGCCCGGCCCGGTGCCCCACGTGATGTGAAAGCGCGGCACCGAGTTGCCGTGCGTCGTCGCGGTGCCGCCGCCGCGCTCCGCCCAGCCGACCACGGGAAACCACCGCACGCCCATCGCGTGCAGCCACGAGCGCTTCTCGCCGGCGGCGAACTCGAGGTAGGCGTCGGCCCAGCGGCGCGCCCAGGAATCCTCGTCCTCGCGGTCGAAGTCGGCGCTCGCATACCAGTCCTGGCGGGCGAGCTCGCGGCTGTCCTTCACGCCGAGGCGGCGCTGCTCGGGCGAGTCAACCAGGAAGAGCCCGCCGAAGGACCACCACGCCTGCCCGCCGAGGCTCGCCTCCGGTTCCTGCTCCAGCAGGATCACGGAGCGGCCGGCCTCGAGGAGTTCGGCGGCGGCGACGAGACCCGCGAGCCCCGCACCGACGACGATCGCGTCGGCGTTGAGCTCCTGTGGAGACGAAGGTTGAGGCATCCGAAAGTCCCTCCGGGGCCGGTCGGTCGGTGACGTTCCGCCCACGATATCGTGCAGCCCACGCCCGCCCGCGGCTTGTCGACGCTGATGCTTGATTTTCGGGTGGCGCGTGCGTAGCGTCACCTTCACCGGGCAGAGTGGCCCGGTCGTCTCCTGCCACAAGCGGGAGCGTGAGGATCGTGCCCACCATGGCTCACCTGCCTCGGTCGGCACCGGTCGAGGAGGCAGCATGAGTTCGGTCGTTGTCGGTTCCATCGAGAGAGCGGATGCCCCGCCGGATGCCTCGAGCCCGGCCCAGTTGCTCGCCCCCGACGGCACGCGACATCCTCACCCCTCGCTCGATCGTCACGTGGCGGATCTCGGCCCCGCTCAGCTCCTCGCGCTCTATGAGGACATGGTCGTCGTCCGCCGGATCGACCGTGAGGGCGTCGCCCTGCAGCGCCAGGGACAGCTCGGCCTCTGGCCGCCACTGCTCGGGCAGGAGGCCGCTCAGGTCGGCTCCGCCCGCGCGCTGCGCCGCGACGACTTCGTCTTCACGAGCTACCGCGAGCATGCCGTCGCCTACTGCCGCGGCATCTCGGTCGACCACTTCATGCCCATGTGGCGCGGCACGGCGGCGTCGGGCTGGGATCCCTTCGAGTTCGGGATGGCGCCGCCCGGCATCATCATCGGCGCGCAGACGCTCCACGCGACGGGCTACGCGATGGGCTGCGTCAAGGACGGCGTCGACTCGGCCGCCGTCGCCTATTTCGGCGACGGCGCGACGAGCCAGGGCGACGTCAACGAGGCGATGGTCTTCGCGGCGACCTTCAGTGCCCCCGTCATCTTCTTCTGCCAGAACAACCACTGGGCGATCTCGGAGCCGGTCGAGCTGGTCGCGCGGCGGCCCCTCGCCGACCGCGCGCCCGGCTTCGGCATCCCGAGCCTGCGCGTCGACGGCAACGATGTCATCGCGGTGACGGCCGCCATGCGGGCGGCGCTCGAGCGGGCGCGCTCTGGTGGTGGACCGACCTTCATCGAGGCGGTCACCTACCGCATGGGCCCGCACACGACCTCCGACGACCCCACGCGCTACGTCGACCCGCTCGAGCGGGAGGAGTGGGCGGCGAAGGATCCGATCGAGCGGCTCGAGCGGCACCTCCGCAGCGAGGGCGCGCTCGACGAGGGGCGCCGGGCGCGGGTCGACGAGCGGGCGGATGCCGCGGCATCCGCCATGCGTCGCGCCTGTCTTGCACTTGCTGAACCAGAACCGCTCGCCCTCTTCGACCACGTCTTTACCGAGCCGACGTCGTGGCTCACGCGACAGCGGAGCCAGTACGAGGCGTACCTCGCGATGTTCGAGGAGGAGAGGCGATGAGCGAGATGACGCTCGCGGGGGCGATCACGGCGGGGCTCCGGCATGCGCTCGAAGCAGACGAGAAGGTCGTGGTCATGGGGGAGGACGTCGGCAAGCTCGGCGGGGTCTTCCGCGTGACGGACGGGCTGCAGCGCGACTTCGGCCCCGATCGGGTCATGGATACGCCGCTCGCGGAGGCGGGCATCCTCGGCACAGCGGTCGGTCTCGCGTACCGGGGCTACCGGCCGGTGGTCGAGATCCAGTTCGACGGCTTCATCTACCCCGCCTTCGACCAGATCGTCGCGCAGGTGGCGAAGCTGCACTACCGCACGCGCGGCGCCGTGCGCATGCCCATCACGGTGCGGGTGCCCTACGGTGGCGGCATCGGCGCGGTCGAGCACCACTCGGAGTCGCCCGAGGCCTACTTCACCCACACGGCGGGCCTCCGGGTCGTGACCTGCTCAACACCGCAGGACGCGCACTGGATGCTGCGGCAGGCGGTCGCGAGCGACGACCCCGTGCTGTTCTTCGAGCCCAAGCGTCGCTACTGGGTCAAGGGCGAGGTGAGCGAGTCGATGGATGCCGCACCGCCGCTGGAGAGCGCGCGCGTCGTCGTCGAGGGCAGCGACGTGACGCTCGTCGCCTACGGTCCGCTCGTCGCAACGGCGATCGACGCGGCGGCCGCGGCCCGCGACGAGGGCGTGTCGGTCGAGGTCATCGACCTGCGCTCACTCTCGCCCGTCGATTTCGCGACGGTCGAGGCATCCGTTCGCTCGACCGGTCGGCTCGTCGTGACGCACGAGGCGCAGCAGTTCGGCGGGCTCGGGGCCGAGATCGCGACGAGCATCACGGAGCGCTGCTTCGCGCACCTGCGCTCCGCCCCCGTGCGCGTGACAGGGCACGATGTGCCCTACCCGGCCTCGCGGCTCGAGGACCATTTTTTGCCCGACCTCGACCGGCTCCTCGATGGGGTCGACCGAGCGATGGGGCGCGTCAACTCGCTGACTGGATGGACAGCATGAGCCTGCAGCAGTTCGCCCTTCCCGACCTCGGCGAGGGGCTGACCGAGTCGGAGATCGTCTCGTGGGAGGTCGCGGTCGGCGACACGGTCGAACTCAACCAGGTGCTCGCCGAGGTCGAGACGGCGAAGGCGCTCGTGGAGCTGCCCTCGCCCTTTGCCGGCACGGTCTCGCAGCTGCTCGTCGAGCCGGGCACGACCGTGAGCGTCGGCACCCCCATCGTCGCGATCGAGACGGCGGATGCCTCGCCGCCGGTTGAGCCGCCCCCGCCGGTTGAGCCTGTCGAAACCAGCCCGGCGGTTGAGCCTGTCGAAACCCGCCCCGAGCAACCCCCGGAAACCCCCTCGGTACTCGTGGGCTACGGGCCACGGGTGGCGTCGTCGGAGCGCCCGCGACGCCGTCAGCGCAGCGCCAGTTGGCTCGCCGCGCACGCCGTGCCGGAGTCGGCGGGGGAGCCGCGGCATCCGGAGCCCGCTCCCGCGGAGGACCGCCGCACGCCCATCGCGGGGGTGCGCAAGCGGATGGCGGAGGCGATGGTGCAGAGCGCGTTCACGGCGCCCCACGCGACCGTGCATCTCGAGGTCGATGTGTCGGAGAGCCTCGCGCTCGTGGAGCGTCTGCGCGAGCATCCGCGGCTCACGGGCACCCGGGTGACGCTGCTGACGCTCGTCGCATCGGCGTGCCTCAGGGCAATCCGGCACTCGCCGGCGATCAACAGCCGTTGGGATGCCGCGAACGACTCGGTCATCGAGTTCGCGCACGTGGGGCTCGGCATCGCGGTGGCGACCGACCGCGGCCTCCTCGTGCCGCACATTCAGGCGGCGGACCGGCTGTCTTTCGCCGAGCTGGCCCAGGCCATGACCGAGCTCGTGGCAGCGGCGCGCTCGGGCAAGGCGACGACGGCCCAGCTCTCGGGTGGCAGCTTCTCGATCACGAACGTCGGCGTCTTCGGGGTCGACTCGGGCACGCCGATCCTGCCGCCGGGGGAGGCCGCGATCCTCGCGCTCGGCGCCGTGCGCCGGCGACCGTGGGAGCATCGCGGCGAGGTCGCGCTGCGGTCCGTCGCGACCCTGAGTCTCTCGTTCGATCACCGTCTCGTCGACGGGAAACAGGGCTCGGAGTTCCTCGTCGCGGTCGGGTCGATGCTGAGTGACCCGGGGAGCGTGGTCGCCTTCGCCTAGTCCTTCTTGAGTGCCTCGGCGAGCATCACGATGATGCCGCTGGGGCCGCGGAGGTAGGTGAGCTTGTAAACGTCCTGGTAGGTGGCGACGCCGCGAAGCGGGTGGCATCCGTGCTTCGCGGCAATCTCCAGGGCCGCGTCGATGTCGTCGACAGAGAAGGCGACCCGGTGCATCCCGATCTCATTCGGCTGCGTCGGCTCGGTCTCGATCGCCTCGGGGTGGAGGTACTCGAAGAGTTCGAGCGTGCCCTGCCCGTCGGGCGTCTGGAGCATGGCGATGTTCGCGTGGTTGCCGTCGAGTCCGACCGCGGTGTCAGTCCACTCACCACTGACGGTGTCGCGGCCGATCACGGTCAGGCCGAGGTCGGTGAAGAAGGCGATCGCCGCGTCGAGGTCGCGGACGGCGATGCCGACGTTCTCAAGTCTGATGGGCATGCGCTGGATGCTACCGACCAGGCCTTGCGGTGGAAAGACCGGGGGAGCAGGGTGAGGGCATGGCTGAGAACCCCAAGATGACGCTGAGCCCCGACGAGACCGAGGCGCGGCTGGCAGACAGCGTTTTCGTACACCTGCAGGGAGCCCTGCGGGGCTCGTACCGCACGGCCGACTTCGCCTCGGCCGCCGCGGTCGTCGCGCGCGTGGCCGCGATCGCGGATGAGCTGGGCCACCACCCGCACGTCCGCCTCGGTTGGGGGCGGGCATCCTTCGAGATCTCGTCCCATGACGTGGGTGGCGTCACCTCGCGCGACCTGGAACTCGCGCAGCGCATCGATGAGGCCGCCACCGAGCTAGGTGCGGAGCGGGTCGCCGCCGTCGTGAGCCTGTATGAGCTGGCGATCGATGCGGACGACGCGGCGAGCATCCGCCCGTTCTGGAAGGCCGTGCTCGACTATGTCGACGCCCCGGGAGCTGATGCCGAGGACGGTGATCTGGTCGACCCCCGCGGGCTGGGTCCGCTCGTGTGGTTCCAGCAGATGGAAGTCGCGCGCACCGACCGCAACCGCATCCACCTCGACGTCTACGTTCCCGCCGAGCATGCGGAGGCGCGGCTGGCCGCTACTCTCGAGGCCGGCGGCACGCTTGTGACCGACGAGTTCGCGCCCGACTGGTGGGTCGTCGCGGACGCCGAGGGGAACGAGGCCTGCATCTGCACCTCCGCACGCTGACGGAGGCTCGCCCTAGGGTGACATGCGATTCGAGTTCGAGAGCGAACTGTGGCGATGGCAGGCGCGCAGCGACACAGTCTGGGTGTTCGCCTCGGTGCCGGAGGAGACCCGAAGAAGGAAAGTCAAGGTTGTCCAAATCCGGCGAGCGCCGATACTCTGCCGGCATGGGGGTAGACGTAGAGGTGCACCCGGTATTCTCGGCTCAGAGAGGGAAAGAGCACTGCAATGAGACTTAGATCCAAGATCGCAATCGGAGCCGCTGGCCTCATGGCCCTCGCGGGAGTCGCAGCGACTCCCGCCGCCGCATCGCCCGCACCTGCGAAGAGCAACTTCGCCGCGGTAGTAGAAGTCTGCGAAGGCGAAACCCTGAACACCACGAATCAGGACGGCGAACCACTCAGCGCAGCTGAGTTCGAGGTGGCCATCGAGATGGTGGAGAGCTTTTGCCAGTATCAGAGCACCATTCGACCGTTCGGGGTGACCTACGGCGACTACGTGCGGAATGACACGCGGGCGAAGGTAGAGACGTGCCCGTGTGGGACTTACCAGTCTTGGTCCATCGACGTCAATGCAGTCGGTGTTCCCTACGGCGCGAACGATCTGGGAGTGATTTATCGCGTGCAGCCAGGATCTGGTGCATGGAACCACTGGCCAGTGCTGCCAATTACTACCGGAGGTTCACTCCCCACACTCAGCGGAACCATGCCGCAGTACAGCGTGATCCAGAGCTACGGAACGCTGTGGATCAATGGTGTGGTCGAAGATGAAGTGTTCAATTCTGTCGGCGCAGGATAAGTGCTCGGTGACTCTGCCCACGGCACTCGGTATCGAAGTCGAGGCCCGCGCAGCGCGGTTGGGCAATCACGTCGAAGCGTGGGTGGTTGCGAAAGAGTCCGCCGTGAAGCGAGCGATTGACGAGGAGTTCCGCTCTGAGTTGGAAGCGTACTTGCAGCGCGGGGCGCAACTCGGGGTCTCTCGTGCGGGGGAGCCTCCGCTTGATGGGGCTCACCGACTCACGGAACTGCGGGCGACGTGCGTGCCGGGAAGCAACGTGATGCAGTACACCGGAGGGACTGGCACTGAATGGGCCATTCGATGGCGCTGGGCCGTCCCTGCAGAGATGGTTTTGGTTACCGTGGCATCAGAACTCGGGTCAGTGAGTATCCCTGTCGGGCCCCTGGAAGCGCCCTGAGCGGAATCGTGGGCCGGCGATACACGCTTTGCCGGACCATCCCGCCGCCCGCACCGGACACCGGTCGCAGCGAGAATCACCCGCACCCCCGACGGAGCGGGCGCTCGCCCGAAGGTGGCGACATGCGATTCGAGTTCGAGAGCGAGCTGTGGCGGTGGCAGGCGCGCAGCGACACGGTCTGGGTGTTCGCCTCGGTGCCCGAGGAGGTCTCTGACGAGATCCAGCAGGTTGTCGCCGGCATGGAGGGCGGCTTCGGCTCGGTGAGGGTGGATGTCACGATCGGGGCCACCCGCTGGCGCACGTCGATCTTCCCGAGCGATCAGGCGTACGTGCTGCCGATCAAGAAGGCGGTGCGGGCGGCTGAAGGGGTCGATCTCGGGGATGTGGTGACGGTCGCGATCGAGCTGGTCGATTTCTAGGGGGACATCCGTGGGTAAGTCGAGCTCTTACCAACACTTATCAAGCAAAGTGTTGGTCGCAGTGCAACCTGGCATCGACGCTAATAACCGTAGCCTGATTTTGAGGGAGAACTCAAGACTGAACTTTGAGGGTTCGTCGTCGTAGCGTCGGGGGAGTAGTCGCTTCGCCCCTCGTTTCCCCGACATTGAGGTTGGTCTTCTCGTATGCGTTCTGCTCGTGGCGGTCCGGTTGCGTCCGGAGCTGCAGCCGGCACGATCGACTACACCTACGATGCGGCCGGCAGGCTCACCGCCACGACCGCCGATACGACCAGTTGGGCGTATGACGCGGCCGGGAATCAGACGGTCAACGGCATCACCGGGCAGACCGCGACCTACAACAGTCGCGGTGCGGTCACCAGTATCGGTGCCGGCACCTACGAAGGGTTCGGGCAGGGCAACACCACCCAGCTCGGGAGGGTCGCCTCCTCCACTACGACCAGCTACCTCACCAGCGGTCTGGGGTTGATGGGGGAGGAACTCTCCGGCGCGGTCGGGTCCCAGCGTGGCTTCACCCGCACCCCCGAGGGCGACGCGGTCGGGGCCCGGCTCGGTGGTGGGTCCCGGTACTACTACGTCACCGACCACCTCAACTCGGTGGTGGGGATGTTCAGCAAGACCGGCACCTACTACGGCGGCTACTCCTACAGCCCCTATAGTGAACAACGCGCCATCAGTGCCGACCCCGACATCGGCAAGAACAACCTGCGCTACATCAGCGGGTACTGGGACGAAGCCTCCGGCCTTTACAAACTCGGGGCACGGTACTACGACGCCAGCACAGGACGGTTCACCCAGTTCGACCCGTCCGGGCAGGAAGCCAACCCGTACTCGTATGCCGCGTGCAATCCGATAAACGGGAGTGACCCGACAGGTCTTTACAACGATCTCGGAAAGTGCGCGCATATTGCAGGGGGCTACGGGCTCGTGGTCGGCGGTGCCATTGCAGGGGCGTTCACAGGCGGCATCGGTCTGGTCATAGGTCTTGCAGGCCTCGGCCTCACTGCACTCACAATCGCTCTCTATCCCGAAACGACGTACTGCTAATGATCGCTCGGTCTATATTCGGTGCCATCTGCCTTTTGCTGCTGGCCTTCTCGATCTGGGGCCTCGTTCGAAGCGACGCTGTCGGATTTACTGTGCTGAGTGCTTCCTCTGCCGTCGTATGGGCCATCGGTGCTGTCGTTCAAGTTGTTAGCATCCTCCGTGAGAGGCGCGGCAAGGCAAAGGATGGTCACGACTAGTTCGGGTCTGTGGCGGCGCTCCCTGTCACGGGCGGTTGGGACTGCTGAGGGCCTTGGTGACTGTTCGCGTCAGGCGACGAGCATGGTCGCCGGTGGGCGCTTTCCAACGTGGCAGTAGGGCTCTCGAGGTCCTTCTGAGGGCCGACGCTCGGGCGTCATGCGAGGAGCGCCGCCCGCGCAATCGACCCAAGAACGACGCCTGCCTGCGCCGACGGGGCGCCGTGCAGCGCGTGCGGCGTCGAGTTGATGAGCCCGAACGTGGCCTGCACGCGCAGCCGCGTCTCCGGTCGCGGCAACTCGGGCCGCAACCGCGTGACCGTGTCGACCCATAGCTCGCTGTAGCGACGCTGCAGCGAGCGCACCTGGTGGCGCGCTTCAGGTTCGAGACTGTCGAGATCGCGGTCCTGCACGCGGATGATGTGCGGGTCGGCGAGGGCGAAGCGCACGTGGAACTCGATCAGCGCGGAGAGGGCGGATGCAGCATCCGGATGCTCCTCGACCACCGCCTGCCCGCCCGCCAGGAGTGACTCGCTCACGCCGACCAACAGCTGGGTCAGTACGGCCTGCTTGCCTGCGAAGTGCCGGTACACGGCGGGACCGCTGACGCCCGCCGCGGCGCCGAGATCCTCGAGAGAGACGCCCGCGTACCCGCGCTCGGCGAAAAGCTCGGCGGCCGCCGCCAGTAGTGCCGCGCGGCGGTCTGCCTTTGCCTGCGTTCGCAGAGAGAGTGCGGGGTCGCTCACAGGGGTTCCCATTCGCTCAACAGCCGGATAGCCTTGGTTCAGTTAATCGATCTTAACTGAAAGCAGTCAATGAAGACGCTCTCTAGTGCCATCGACACGGGTTCCGCGACGTTCGCGGCCAATGCGGAAGCGCAGCACGGCCTCGTCGCCGAGCTGCGTGCCCGCCTCGCCGAGACGGCCCTCGGGGGATCGCCCGCAGCCCGCGAACGGCACACCGGCCGGGGCAAGCTCCTCGCCCGCGACCGCATCGACGCGCTTCTCGATGAGGGCAGCCCCTTCCTCGAGATCGCGCCCCTCGCCGCCGACGGGGTCTACGACGACGCGACGCCCTCCGCAGGCGTCGTCGCGGGCATCGGGCTCGTGCACGGTCGCCCCGTGCTCGTGATCGCGAACGACGCGACCGTCAAAGGCGGCACCTACCTCCCGCTCACGGTCAAGAAGCACCTTCGGGCGCAGGAAGTCGCACTCGAGAACCGCCTACCCTGCATCTACCTCGTCGACTCCGGCGGGGCGTTCCTGCCCATGCAGGACGAGGTCTTCCCCGACCGCGACCACTTTGGCCGCATCTTCTACAACCAGGCGCGGATGTCCGCGGCCGGCATCCCACAGCTGGCAGCAGTGATGGGGTCGTGCACGGCGGGCGGTGCCTACGTGCCCGCTATGAGCGACGAGACCGTCATCGTCCGCGGGCAGGGGACCATCTTCCTCGGCGGCCCGCCCCTCGTGAAGGCCGCGATCGGCGAGGTCGTCACGGCCGAGGAGCTCGGCGGTGGCGACATCCACGCCCGCACCTCCGGCGTGACCGACCACCTCGCCGAGAACGACGAGCACGCGCTCCAGATCGTGCGCGACATCGTCGAGACGCTGCCGCCGCCGCTCGCGCCGCCGTGGGAGGTCGCGGAGCCGAGACCTCCCGCGCTCGATGAGGCCGAGCTCTACGGGGTCGTGCCGAGCGACGTGCAGGCGCAGTACGACGTGCGCGAGGTCATTGGGAGGCTCGTCGACGGCAGCGAGTTCCACGAGTTCAAGCGGGACTACGGCGAGACCCTCGTGACGGGCTTCGCGCGCATCCACGGGCATCCCGTCGGCATCGTCGCCAACAACGGCATCCTCTTCAGCGAGTCCGCCATGAAGGGTGCGCACTTCATCGAGCTCTGCGACCAACGGGGCACGCCGCTCGTGTTCCTGCAGAACATCTCGGGCTTCATGGTTGGGCGCGACGCGGAGGCGGGCGGCATCGCCAAGCACGGCGCCAAGATGGTCACGGCGGTCGCGACGACCCGCGTGCCCAAGCTCACGGTTGTGATCGGAGGCTCGTTCGGAGCGGGCAACTACTCGATGTGCGGACGGGCCTACTCGCCGCGCTTCCTGTGGATGTGGCCGAACGCACGCATCTCCGTCATGGGTGGGCGGCAGGCGGCATCCGTGCTCTCGATCGTGAGGCGGGAACAGCTCGAGGCCCGCGGCGAGGAGTGGAGCGCCGAGCAGGAGGAGGCCTTCGCGCGGCCCATCGCCGAGAGCTACGAGACGCAGGGAAGCCCCTACTATTCGACCGCCCGGCTGTGGGACGACGGCGTCATCGACCCGGCCGACACCCGCACCGTGCTGGGCCTCGCCCTCGCGGTCTGCGCTGGCGCCCCGCTGCCCGACCCGGCCTTCGGCCTGTTTCGGATGTGATCGCCGTGCCCCTCTTCGAGAGCGTGCTCGTCGCCAACCGTGGCGAGATCGCCTGCCGAATCATCCGCACTCTGCGCCGCCTGGGCATCCGCTCGATCGCCGTCTACAGCTTTGCCGACGCGGATGCCCCGCACACGCGCCTCGCGGACGTCGCCGTACGCATCGGCCCCCCGCCTGCCCGGGAGAGCTATCTGGATGTCGCGGCCATCGTCCGCGCGGCGCGGGAGACGGGCGCAGCCGCCGTGCACCCGGGCTACGGCTTCCTCTCGGAGAGCACCGCCCTCGCGGAGGCATGCGCCGAGGCGGGCATCGTCTTCGTGGGTCCGCCCGTTGCGGCGATCGACCTCATGGGCGACAAGATCCGGGCGAAGAACCACGTCGCCGAGCAGGGCGTCCCCGTCATCCCGGGGGTCTCGAAGCCGGGGCTCGACGACAAGGCACTCGCGGCCGCGGCCGAGTCCGTCGGCTTCCCGCTCCTCGTCAAGCCCTCCGCCGGGGGAGGCGGCAAGGGCATGCAGGTCGTCGACGCGGCCGCCGAGCTGCCCCCAGCCCTCGCGACCGCCCGTCGCGTCGCCCGCTCCGCCTTCGGCGACGACGAACTCCTGCTCGAGCGGCTCATCCCGAGTCCGCGGCACATCGAGGTGCAGGTGCTCGCGGACTCCCACGGCGCCGTCGTGCATCTCGGCGAGCGCGAGTGCTCGCTGCAGCGCCGCCACCAGAAAGTCATCGAGGAGGCGCCGTCGCCGCTGCTCGACGCGGCTACGCGGGAACGAATGGGCGAGGCCGCCTGCGCGGTCGCGCGTGGGGCGGGCTACGTCGGGGCGGGCACGGTCGAATTCCTCGTCTCGGGCGATGACCCGGACTCCTTCTACTTCATGGAGATGAACGCGCGGCTGCAGGTCGAGCACCCCGTCACGGAGGAGGTCGTCGAGGCCGCGGGCCGACGCATCGACCTCGTCGAGCAGCAGCTGCGCATCGCCGCCGGCGAGCCGCTCTCCTTCGCGCAGTCCGATGTCGCGCTCGTGGGGCACGCGATCGAGGCCCGCGTCTACGCAGAGGACCCCGCCCGCGACTTCCTGCCCGCGACGGGCCGGGTGCTCGAACTGGCACTGCCGAACGGCGTGCGCGTCGACGCCGGCATCGAGCGCGGCAGCCGCGTGACGAGCGACTACGACCCCATGCTCGCCAAGGTCATCGCGCGCGGCGCCGACCGCGCCGAGGCTCTCAGCAACCTCGACCGCGCCCTCGCCGAGACGGTCGTGCTCGGAGTCGCCCACAACGTGGGCTTCCTGCGCCAGCTGCTCGCGACCGAGGAGGTACGCTCGGGCGCCCTCGACACGGGCGTGATCGAGCGGATGCTGCGGCACGCCGCTCCCGTCACGGTCGAGCAGCAGGCGCTCCAGGTCGCGGCACTCGAGTTCCACGCCGATGCCACGCCCGGCACGGGACCCTGGCACGCCGGGGACGGCTGGCGTCTCGGCGAGCACCGCCCGGCCCGCTACGTCCTCGAGGTGCATGGCGAACGACACACGGTCGAGGTGCCGAACGCGCCGCCCCGCCACCGCTACAGGGTGGCGCGCGACGGCGACAGCGTGTGGATCGGGCGGGACGGGGCATCCGTCGCCCTGCGCTTCATCCCGCGCGACGAGCTGCTCGCGGAGAAACTCGCGGCGATCGGCCGGGCGGAGGGCGAGGCATCGCCGGAACTCCGCTCGCCCATGCCCGGCACGGTGGTCGCGGTCGGCGCGAGCACGGGCGACGAGGTCGCGGCGGGCCAGGTCGTCGTGACGATCGAGGCCATGAAGATGGAGCACCACCTGACGGCGGGCAGTGACGGCGTGGTCACGGTCCACGTGCGCGAGGGCGACCTCGCGCAGCTCGGGCAGGTCGTCGCGGCGATCGCGCCGCGGCACAACGAGGAGAAAAAGCAATGACGCAGACGCTCGCACGAACACGACAGGACGACGGCTTCGACCTCACGGAGGACGAGCGCGACCTCAGCGCGATGGTGCGCGAGTTCGCGGAGGAGGTCGTCGCGCCGAGGTCCTACGAGGCCGACCGGGAGCACGAGCTGCCGCTCGATGTCGTCGCGCAGATGGGGGAGTTGGGGCTCTTCGGGCTGCCCTTCCCCGAGGAGGTCGGCGGGCAGGGCGGCGACTACATGGCCTTCTGCCTCGCGGTCGAGGGGCTGGCCCGGGTCGACCAGTCGATCGCGATCACCCTCGAAGCGGCGGTCGGCCTCGGCGCGATGCCGGTCTTCCGCCACGGAACCGAGCAGCAGAAGCAGGAGCTGCTGCCCGCACTGCTGGCGGGCAAGGCGCTCGCGGGCTTCGGCCTCACGGAGACAGGCGCGGGCAGCGACGCGGGGGCGACCCGCACGACGGCCGTGCTCGACGGCGACGAGTGGGTCGTCACGGGCAGCAAGCAGTTCATCACCAACTCGGGCACGCCCATCACCTCGCACGTCGCTGTCACCGCGGTGACCGGCAGGACCACGGATGCCTCGGGCCGCGAGCGCCGCGAGATCTCCACGATCATCGTCCCCACCGGCACGCCGGGTTTCACGGTCGAGCCCGCCTACGACAAGGTCGGGTGGCGAGCATCCGACACCCACCCCCTGACGCTCGACGGCGTTCGCGTGCCAGCGTCGAACCTGCTGGGGGAGAGAGGGCGCGGCTACGCCAACTTCCTCAGCGCGCTCGATGAGGGCCGCATCGCGGTCGCGGCGCTCGCGACGGGGGCGGCCCAGGGCTGCCTCGAGGAGGCGGTGCGCTATGCGAACGAGCGCGTGGTCTTCGACGTGCCGATCGCGCAGCACCAGCACATCGCTTTCACGATCGCCCGCATGCGCTCACGGGTGCACACGGCGCGGCTGTCCTGGCATGACGCGGCGCGCAGGCGGGACGCGGGGGCATCCTTCAAGGAGCAGGCGGCGATCGCCAAGCTGGTCGCAAGCGACGCGGCGATGCTCAACGCGCGCGATGCGACGCAGGTCTTCGGCGGCTACGGCTTCATGAACGAGAGCCTCGTCGGCCGCCACTACCGCGACTCGAAGATCCTCGAGATCGGCGAGGGGACGAGCGAGGTGCAGCTCATGCTCATCGCACGCTCGCTAGGGCTGGGAGTGCAGGCATGATGCGCGAGGAGGTGCAGCGGGGGCTGTGGTTCGAGGAGCTCGAGGAGGGGGTCCGCTACGTGCACCGCCCGGGCCGCACGATCACGGAGGGGGAGAACATCCAGTTCTCGGCCATGACGATGAACCCACAGGGCCTCCACATCGACTCCCACTTCGCGGCGGGAGAGGAGTTCGGCCGCCCGCTCGTCAACTCTCTCCTGACCCTCTCGATCATGGTCGGGCAGGCCGTGGCGCATCTCACGCAGGGCACGACGGTGGCAAACCTGGGCTTCGAACGGGTCGAGTTCCCGCATCCGCTCTTCCCCGGCGACACCCTGCGCACCGAGACGGTCGTCACGGGCAAGCGGCTCTCGCGATCGCGCCCCGGTCAGGGCATCGTCACCTTCGAGCACACGGGTCGCAACCAGGAGGGCGTCGTGGTGGGGGTGGCGGTGCGCAGTACCCTCGTCTGGTGCGAGAGACGCGAGACATGACCTTCACGATGGGTCCGGCCATCCTCTTCTGCCCCGCCGACCGGCCGGAGCGCTTCGCCAAAGCGGCGGACCGAGCGGATGCCGTCATCCTCGACCTCGAAGACGCCGTCGGCAGTGAGCGCAAAGCGGATGCCCGTGCCGCCGTGCTCACCTCCTCGCTCGATCCCGAGCGCACCATCGTGCGCCTCAACGGCACCCGCAGCGCCGAGTTCGCCGCCGACCTCGAAACCTTCGAGCGCAGCGGCTACGACACCGTCATGGTGCCGAAGGTCCAGGCGCCTGAGGAGCTGGCCCCGCTCGCCGCCCACCGTGTCATCGCGCTGATCGAGTCGGCGGCGGGGGTGCTTGCAGCGCCGTCGATCGCGGCACTGCCGCAGGTCGTCGGCCTGTTCTGGGGTGCCGAAGACCTCACCGTCTCCCTCGGCGGCACGAGCAGCCGCGGCGAGGACGGCCGCTACCGCGACGTCGTCCGCCACGCCCGCTCGAGCATCCTCCTCGCGGCACGCGCGCACGGCAAGGCCGCGATCGACGCGATCAACGCGGACTTCACGAACCTCGACTCCCTCACGAGCGAGGCGACGGATGCCGCGGCCAGCGGGTTCACCGCAACCGCCTGCATCCACCCCGCCCAGGTCGAGCCCATCCGCGCCGCCTACCTCCCGAGCGAGGAGCGAATCGACTGGGCCCGCCGGGTCGTGGAAGGGGCGGCCTCCCACGAGGGCGCCTTCACGGTCGACGGCGCGATGATCGACGAGCCGCTCATCCGTCACGCGGAGGCGATGCTGCGCCGCGCGGGGCGGTGACGGAGGGACAGCAGAAGCTGTCCACTGTGCACTGCCGCGATTCGGGGGTTGACTGCAGGTACACACCGTCGTGTGCAATCCTCACCCGAAAGGGCAACATTATGAAGCTGCTCGCATACATCGTCGCGGTCATCCTCGCCACGGCGCTGCTCCTCGGTGGCGGCCTGCTAGTTGGCCTAGCGGAGGGGGAGGAACTGTCGAGCTTCTTCGGTCTCGCATTCGCATCACTGACCGTGTTCGTATACGGGCCTCTGCTGCTCGGCTCCCTCTCCGCCTATTGGAACGTCAAGGTGTCAGGTGAGAGCAGGAAGACGTTTCGACTGTGGCTTGCCGTGATTGTCGGCCTGGAGGTTCTGGCGGGTGTCGCGATCGTCACCTACGCGGTGCTCCTGCCCGCGCCGGTCTGGTTGCCTGCGCTGTTCATCGGGGGTGGCATCCTGTTGACCGCGGTGGGTCTCGTAGTAGGGCCCGCCCTCTTCCGTCACGATGAGCGACGCGGGGGTTCGGCCGAGCCCTGGTCGCCGGTGTCGCGAGACGAGGTACGGCGCAAGATCGCTGTCGTCGCAATCACATTCGGTGCTGGCCTCGTGATTGCGCTGGTCGGACTCGCTCTGCTCTTCTTCAGTCTTGACGATGCCGACTCCTCCGATATCGGCGCCGTCTTCGTGATGGCCCTCAACTTCGCGTTCCTTGCTGCGGCGATCGCGACCCTGGTCGTCAGTCTCGCGTGGAATCGCCGCCTCAAGCACGTGCTGGGAGGGGACCTCGGCGTGGGCCGCCGCATGGCCAAGGTCGTGTTGCGAGGCAAGGACGACCTGCTCGGCGAAGGTGAAGCGCCCATGGCTGCTCGCTATGCCGCCACTATTTCCACGATTCTCACCTCTCAACTCTGTTTTGTGGTCCTGCTGTACTTGAGCCTCGCACTGCAGCAGGTGCAACTCCTTCTCAGTGACCCGAGCAATGTCCTGTCGCTGGTGTTGCTGGTGGCGTTGCCCGTCGTGTTGCTCGTCCTCATCCCGTGGACAGTGCTGCGAATCAAGCGCGCCCGCCGATATGCCCGTGACCACGCGAACCTGCTGCGACAGGATCCTGCCGGCGGCGGTGACCACCGGGAAGAAGTCGGGGTCGACCCGCGTTAGCGTTGATGTCTGTACGCCTGCATCAACAGTTGGGAACGCAATGACCTACGCCGTCACCGGTGCCACCGGCCACCTCGGCCGCCTCGTCCTCTCCTCCCTCATCGAGCGGGGGGTTGCTCCCGGCGACATCGTCGCGATCGGTCGGGATGTCGCGAAGCTCGAGGATTTCGCCCAGCAGGGTGTTGTCGTCCGCACCGCCGACTATGCGGAGCCCGCGTCGCTCGACGCCGCTCTCGCCGGTGTCGACCGGCTGCTGCTGATCTCCGGCAGCGAGGTCGGTCGCCGCGTGGCCCAGCACACGAACGTCGTCGAGGCGGCCAAGCGGGCCGGCGTGACGTTCATCGCCTACACGAGCGCACCCCACGCCGACACGACAAGCCTCGCCCTTGCTCCCGAGCACAAGGCGACGGAGAAGGTCGTGCGTGAGTCGGGCATCCCCTTCGCCCTGCTGCGCAACAACTGGTACACCGAGAACTACGTGCAGGTTGCCGAGCAGGCGCAGTACACGGGGCTCATCATCGCGAGCCTGGGCGACGGGCGCATCGCGAGCGCGAGCCGCCGCGACTACGCGGAGGGCGCCGCCGTTGTACTCGTGGGCGAGGGTCACGAGGGCGCCGTCTACGAGTTCTCGGGCGATGTCGCATGGGACTACGACGAGCTCGCCACCGTCGTCTCGGGCATTGTGGGCCGGGATGTCACGTACAAGCGCGTCTCGTCGAAGGAGCACCGCAGCATCCTCACAAAGGCAGGGCTCGACATGGGCACCGCCGGTTTCGTCGTCACGCTCGACACCAACACGCGGGAGGGTGCCTTGGCCGACGCGAACGACACCCTGAGCGGGCTCATCGGGCGGCCCACCACACCGCTCGCGGAGGGTCTCGCGGAGGCGTACGAGTCGGCGATGGCGGCCCGCGAAGCTGCAGAGTAGCGGGCGCTCAGTCGTCGAAGGTGTTCAGCAGGCTGTGCGCCGCCCGGTCGAGGTAGGACCAGAAGGTCGCATCGTCGAGCGGGCTGAGCTCGAGCGTGTCGAGGGCTGCGCGCATGTGCTTCAACCAGCGGTCGCGGGCGTCCGGCCCGACCCTGAAGCCCGCATGGCGCATGCGCAGACGAGGGTGCCCGCGCTGTTCACTGTAGGTGCCCGGCCCGCCCCAGTACTGCTCGAGGAACATCGTGAGGCGCTGGATGGCCCCCTCGAGGTCGTCGGCCGGGTACATGGGCCAGAGCACAGGGTCGCCCTGCACCCCGTCGTAGAAGGCCCGCACGAGCTTCTCGAACGTCTCGTGCCCGCCGATCTGCTCGAAGAAGCTCCCCGTTGCCGCCGAACCGCTTTCGCTGCGGCGCAGAGTCACCCGGCTGCGCAGGCCCTCGGAACCGGCGGGGATGTCGCTCGGATGCTGCTCACTCATGTCTGCTCCTTGCTCCGCGTCTTCTTCTCGGGCTCCTGCAGGGGGAGTGGGCGCGTGCGCGGCGTTCGCGCCCCCGCGACATTCGTCGCCCCGTCGTAGCCCTTGAGCACGACACTGTTGAGCGCCGGAAGCCGCACCCCCATTTCATCAAGGGTCGCCTTGAGGCGCGCCCGGAGCTCTCGGGCCACATCATCCTTGCTCGAGGAGCGGGTCTTGACCACGAGCCGCACGACGACGGCCTCCGACGAGATCGACTCGATGCCCCAGATCTCCGGACGCTCAAGGATACGACTGCGCCACTTCGAGTTCTGGAACATGTCGACGGCGGTTGCCAGCATCCGCTCCTGCACGAGCGCGACATCCGCCTCATAGGGCACGGCGAGGTCGATGATCGCGCGGGCCCAGCCCTGCGAGAGATTGCCCACGCGGAGAATCTCGCCGTTGCGCACAAACCACAGAGTGCCGTTGACGTCGCGGATCTGCGTCACGCGGATGCCTACCACCTCGACGACACCGACGGCGGGCCCCAGGTCGACGACATCACCGACACCGAGCTGGTCCTCGGCGACCATGAAGATGCCGTTGAGCACATCCTTGACGATGTTCTGCGCGCCGAAACCGAGCCCTGCGCCGACGGCCGCGCTGACGATCGCGAAGGCGCCCGAAGCGTTGGGGAACAGCACCCCGACCAGCAGGATGGCCGCGAGGATCACGACGACCGCCGTCACTGCACTGTTGAGTACCGTGCCGAGGGCGCGGGTTCGCTGCACGACGCGGGCCGCCGCGAGGGGAGAGGTGACGAGGTCCTGCGTGTCCTGGGTGTTCTGGCGCTCCTTGAGACCCTGCACGACCCGGTTCACGACGCGACGGATGACGCGGAGGAGGAGCCATCGCAACACGATGGCCCCCGCCATGATGAGTAGCACCTTGAGCGGCACCTGCCAGGCGTCGACGAACGCCAGCACGCCCGCCCAGAAGGCAGCCCAGTCCACCCCGCTCACGTCTGGCCCTGCGTCAGCGCGCGTCGCGCTCCTGCACCCGCAGCGCCCGGTCGACACCGTCGAGGTTCTCGACCACGAGGCGACGCAGTGCCGGGATCTCGGGGTTGTCGGCAAGCCAGGCGCGCGTGGCATCCGCCAGCTCGCGTGAGGCCAGCGGCGTCGGGTAGAGCCCGACGATGAGCGCCGAGGCGATGCCGTAGCTGCGCGACTCCCACAGCGTGGTGAGGCTCGAGAAATAGCGCTCGACGAGGGGCTCGAGCGACGCAGGGTCGTTGACGTGCTGCACACCCATGCCCGTGTGGCGCACGATCATGTTGGGCACGCTGTCGTCGTCGACGATCGACGCGAATGCCGCGAGCTTTGCCTCCTCGGTCGGAATCGTCGCCCGGGCGCGAGCCGCGGCCTGCTGACCGTTGGCCGTGTTGTCGGCTTCGAGGGCTGCGGCGATCTCCTCCTCGCCCGCGGCGCCGTTCAGCACGAGACCCTCGAGGAGCTCCCACGAGAGGTCTGTGTCGATCTCGAGACCTTCGAGCGTTATCGCGCCCTCCCGCAGGTCGCGGAGCACGGATGCGTGGTCCTGCGTCGACGCGATGGCCGCGAAGAACTTGACGAACTGGAACTGGGCGTCGGAGCCCGGTGCCGCGTCCTGCGCGAGCCGCCATAGCTCCGTGCCGACGAGCTCGATCGTCTCGGCGCGGGTCGCCGGGTCGACATACATGCGGGCCGTCGTCAGCAGCTGCGTCAGGGTCGTGCGGATGGTCGTCGACTCGGTCTCGCTCGCGATGTTGCCGAGCACGAGCCGCACGTAGTCGCTCGCCTTCGTCTCGGCATCCCGCGTCGAATCCCACACCGAACCCCACACGATCGCGCGCGCGAGCGGGTTCTCGATGCTGCTGAGGTGCGCGATCGCTGCCTCGAGCGAGTCCTCGTCGAGACGGATCTTGGCGTAGGCGAGGTCGTCGTCGTTGATGAGCACGAGGGCGGGCTTCTTCTGGCCGACGAGAGCCGCGACATCCGTGCGCTCCCCGTCGACGTCGATCTCGACGCGGTGCGCCCTTGTGAGCGACTCACCCTCGAGCTCGTAGAGGCCGATCGCGAGGCGGTGCGGACGGATGGTCGGGTAGTCCTCGGGAGCTGACTGCAGCACAGCGAAGGACGTGATGACCCCGTCTGCGTCCGTCTCGATCTCGGGGCGCAGGGTATTGACGCCCGAGGTCTCGAGCCACAGCTTCGACCACTCGGTGAGGTCGCGCCCGCTCGTCGTCTCCAGCTCCGTGAGCAGGTCGACGAGCTCGGTGTTGCCGAAGGCGTGCTTCTTGAAGTAGGCGGCGACACCCGCGAAGAAGGCCTCCTCGCCGACCCAGGCGACGAGCTGCTTGAGCACAGAGCCGCCCTTGGCATAGGTGATGCCATCGAAGTTGACCTGCACGTCTTCAAGGTCATTGATCGTCGCGACGACGGGGTGCGTCGAGGGGAGCTGGTCCTGGCGGTAGGCCCAGCTCTTCTCCATGGCCTGGAAGGTCGTCCATGCCTCCGTCCACTCGGTCGCTTCGGCCGTCGCGATCGTCGACGCCCACTCGGCGAAGGACTCGTTGAGCCACAGGTCGTTCCACCACTTCATGGTCACGAGGTCGCCGAACCACATGTGGGCCAGCTCGTGGAGGATCGTGACGACACGACGCTCCTTGATGGCGTCGGTGACCTTGCTGCGGAAGACGTAGGTCTCGGTGAAGGTCACGCAGCCCGCGTTCTCCATCGCACCCGCGTTGAACTCGGGCACGAAGAGCTGGTCGTATTTCTCGAAGGGGTAGGCGTAGTCGAACTTCTCCTCGTAGTACTCGAAGCCCTGTCGGGTCTTCTCGAAGATGTAGTCGGCGTCGAGGAACTCGCGCAGCGAGCGACGGCAGAAGACACCGAGCGGGATGGTGCGGCCATCGCGGCTCGTGAGCTCGCTGCGCACGACGTCGTAGGGACCCGCGACGATCGCCGTGATGTAGGAGGAGATGCGGGGGGTGGGGGAGAAGCGCCACGTGCCCGTTTCGCCGTCGATCTCTGGCTCGGGGGTGGGCGAGTTGCTCACTACCTGCCACGTCGCGGGCGCCGTGATCGTGAAGGTGAACGTGGCCTTGAGGTCGGGCTGCTCGAAGACGGGGTAGACGCGGCGGCTGTCCGGCACCTCGAACTGGGAGTACAGGTAGACCTCCCCGTCGACGGGGTCCACGAAACGGTGCAGGCCCTCGCCCGTGTTGGTGTACTCCATGTCGGCGACGATCGTGAGCTCGTTGCGCTCCGCGAGCCCGTCCAGCTGGATTCGCAGTCCGTCGGCGGCCGCGACATCCACGCTCTCCCCGTTGAGCGTGATGCTGTGCACCTCGCGGGTGATCGCGTCGATGAAGGTGGATGCTCCGGCCTCCGCCTCGAAGACGACCGTCGTCGTGCTGCGGAACGTCTCCGCTCCCGTCGTCAGGTCTAGCGCGACATCGTAGGAGTCGACGGCGAGGAGGGCGCTGCGCTCCTGGGCCTCGAGGCGGGTGAGGTTGTCTCCGGGCATGGCGGGGCTCCTTCATTGTGTGGCGACTGGCCGGTACCGATGGGCCCGGGGCTCGCCCGGGCCGCGCGAGATCGTCGCGCGTCGCCGTTCAGCCTAAACCGGACCCGTCAGCGGATGCTCGCTGCCGCACGCACCTCGGAGTCCACGGGGTCCTGCATCCGCTGCTCCTCACCCCGCACGATCTCCTCGCGGACCAATTCCTCCGTGTCGGCGATCGCGCCCAGCAGCATGCTGCGCAGGAGGGCATCCGGATCGGAGACGCAGGCCTCGGCAGCGCCCAGGACCGCCGTGCTGATGATGGCGCGGCCACGCCGAGAGAAGGAGACCGGCCGCCGAAAGGTGGGGACGCTCGCCGTGAAGTCTCGCGCCCACGCCATCGCGAGCGGCGCGACGCGCTCAGCCTGCTTCAGGAGCTCCGCAGACCTCGGAGTCTCCTGCCCCGCATCCTCGAGCGCGGAACGGCAGGAGAGCACGCCCACAGCGAGTGCCCGCTGCCGCGTCTCGGCAACGGAGGCAAGCGGAGTCACGGCCGCGCGAAGGGTGATCGCCGGATCGATCAGCGGCGACGCGCCCGTGAGACCGACGACGGAGGGGATGTGGCGAGCGAGCGCCTGGCGTGCACTGTCACTCGTGAAGTCGTTGACGCCGCGCGCGAGAAATGCGAGAAGCGGATGCGTGCACGCGGGGTGATCGCTCCACGGTTCCCCCGCGAGGTAGGAGGCGAACTCCATGAAGCAGGCTCCCTGCCTGGGGCGTCGGTGCCGTCCCCGGGAGAGCACCGGCATCCCGCCGGGCACGTCCCACTCGCTCTGGTTCCTGAATCCCGTCAATCCGGTCATGAGCCACCTCCGCCTCGAGACGCCTGCGCTTCTTCCAGTGTGCGCCCGCCGGGGCGCGAATTCCAGAGGATTGAGGTGCTTGTCAGGCAGGGGCGGTGTGGTGATTCGCCCGAGGCCATTAGCGTGGTCGCCATGACCGACACGAGCACCGCAACTCCCACCCGCGTCGACTTCTGGTTCGACCCCTCCTGCCCCTGGGCCTGGATGACAAGCCGTTGGCTGGACGAGGTGGCGACGTTGCGCGCGCTCGACGTGCACTGGCACATCATGAGCCTCGCCGTGCTCAACGAGGACAAGGAGGACCTGCCCGACTTCTACAAGCAGTTCCTTCCTCGTGCGTTGCGCTACGCGCGACTCGTCGCTGCCGTCGCCGAGACTGAGGGCGAGGAGGCGGTCAAGCCGCTCTACGACGCTCTCGGCACGCGCATCCACCCCGGAGGTTCGACTGACGTCGACACCGTCATGGCCGAGGCGCTCGCCGAGGTCGGACTCGATGCCGCCCTCATCGCGCACGCCGACACGCAGGAGTATGAGCCGCAGCTGCGCGCGAGCCACGCGGAGGGGATTGGTCGCGTGGGTCAGGATGTCGGCACCCCCGTGATCGCGGTCGGGGACATCGCTTTCTTCGGCCCCGTGATCTCGCCCGCGCCCAAGGGCGAGGAGGCCGCGAAGCTGTGGGATGGCGTCGTCGCAGTCGCCGCCTACGACGGATTCTTCGAGCTCAAGCGCTCTCGCACCCGCGACCCGCAGTTCGACTGAGCTGCGTGAGACGGATGCCGCGGCGCTTCTAAACTGAACGGATGCGCATCCACATCGCCACCGACCATGCGGGCCTCGACTTCAGCCGTCACCTGCAGCAGCACCTGAGCGAGCAGGGCCACGAGGTCATCGACCACGGCCCCGCCGAGTACGACGCGCTCGACGACTATCCGTCGTTCTGCATCAACGCCGCCCGTGCGGTCGCGCGCGACCGGGCCGCGGGGGTCGAGGCGCTCGGGGTGGTCTTCGGGGGCTCGGGCAACGGCGAGCAGATCGCGGCGAACAAGGTCACGGGCATCCGCGCCGCCCTCGTTTGGAGCACGGCAACGGCGGAGCTCGCGCGCGAGCACAACGACGCCAACGTCATCTCGATCGGTGCGCGTCAGCACCCCGTCGAGGACGCCGTCTCCTTCATCGACACGTTCATCGCAACCCCGTTCCCCGGTGAGGAGCGGCACGCTCGCCGCATCGCACAGCTGGGCGAGTATGAGACGACGGGGGCCATCGCCGGCCACGAGATCGTCTAGCGCCGGCTCATGCCCGAGGGTCATTCCGTCCACCGCATCGCGCGGCAGTTCGCTCTGCACTTCGTGGGGCACGAGGTGGCCGTGTCCTCGCCGCAGGGGCGATTTGCGGCAGGGGCTGAGCGCCTCGACGGCCACACGATGGTCGACGCCCTCGCGGTGGGCAAACAGATGTTCCTCGAGTTCGACCACGGGCTGTGGCTGCGGGTGCACCTCGGCCTCTACGGGGCCTGGGATTTTGCGGGCGACATCACGGCGGACGCGACCACGGCATCCGCGAGCGGTCGCATGGGCCAGACCAACATGCGCGGCACCTTCGTTGACGCGGAGGGCGACTTCGAGGGCGAGGTTCCGGATGCCGCGGGCGCACGTGGCGAGAACGAGGCGAGCCTGCGCAGCATCGGTGCTCCGCGCCGCACGCGGTTGCGGATGTCGGAGAACGAGCGGCTGGGCGACGACATCGCGACCTTCCCGCCCGAGCCGGTCGGCCAAGTACGCGTGCGGCTCCTGACGGAGGTCGCCGTCGCCGACCTGCGCGGGCCGACCGCGTGCGAGGTGCAGACGCCGGAGGAGGTCGCCGCGTCAATGGCGAAGCTCGGCCCGGATCCCCTCGTGGGGAACCAGAAGGAGGGCGAGGAGCGCTTCGTCGCCGCGGTACGGAAGACCTCGACCCCCATCGGCCTGCTCCTCATGGACCAGAAGGTCGTGAGCGGCATCGGCAACGTCTATCGCGCCGAGTTGCTGTATCGGGCCCAGCTCGACCCCCACACGCCCGGCAAGGTTGTGCCGGAGGAACTCGTGCGTGAGCTGTGGCGCGACTGGGTACATCTGCTCACGATCGGGGTCGAGACCGGCCAGATGATGACGATCGACGGACTCGAGGGTGAGGCATACCGAGCAGCCCTTGCGAGCAGGGACGACCGCCACTGGGTCTACCATCGCGAGGGGGAACCGTGCCGCACCTGCGGCACCAACATCGCAATGGAGATCGCGGCGGGGCGCAAGCTGTACTGGTGCCCCCGTTGCCAGGTCTGACATCACTGAGACGACGAGAGGCACCATGAGGCACACGCCGCACTACATCATGAAGGACCCCGAGGAGGTCAAGCGCCTCATCCGGGAGAACCCCTGGGCGACGATCGTCTCGAACACTGCCAAGGGCCTCGTCGCGTCGCACTATCCCGTCGTGCTCGAGGAGGACCGCGACGAGATCAGCATCGTCAGTCATGTCGGGCGCCCCGACGACCGGGCCCTCGAGCTGGGCCAGCACGAGGTGCTCGTGATCATCCAAGGGCCCCACGGCTACGTCTCGCCGAGCTGGTATGGCGACGGGCCCGCCGTCCCGACGTGGAACCACGTCACGGCCCACCTCTACGGCACCCCCGAGATCCTCAGCGACGAGGAGAACTGGCGCGTACTGACCGAGCTCGTGCACCACTTCGAAGACTCCGTGCCGCACCCCAAGCTTCTCGAGGACAACGAGGAATACGGCCGCAAGATCGTCTCCGGCACGGCCGGTTTCCGTCTCGTTGTCACGCGTTTCGAAGCGAGGGCGAAGCTCAGCCAGGACAAGCCCGACGTGGTCGTCGACTCCGTCATCGACAATCTCGCCCACGGCGAGCACTATTCGAGCACCGAACTGGCCGCTGAGATGCGCCGAGTGCACGGGGGCGCGGGAGCAGACGCGTGAGCGCGGCATCAGTGGTCCTGCGCAATGCGCGGGTCGTGGGCTCTGAGGGCGAACCCGTCGACATCGAGATCATGGACGGCCGCATCGTGACGGTGGGGGAGCAGCGCGCCGGTGGCATCGACCTCGAGGGGCGTTGGGTAGCCCCCGGTCTGTGGGACAACCATATCCACATGAACCAGTGGGCGCTCGCGACCCACCGCCTCGACGTCTCGTCGGCGATGTCGGCGCGGGAGGCTGCGGGCATGGTCGCGGCCGCCCTTCGTGAGCAGGGCCCGTCCCTCGGCCCGGATGGCGAACCCCTGACCTTCGTCGCCAACGGGTTCCGCGACGGCGTCTGGGATGACGCCCCCAATCTGGGCGATCTGGATGCCGCGAGCCCGAGCATCCCCGTCGTCGTCATCAGTTTTGACCTGCACGCCACCTGGCTCAACACGGCTGCCCTTGAGCGCTACGGCCTCGCGGGGCATCCGACGGGGGTGTTCCGTGAGGAGCCCGCCTTCGAGATCGAGCGGCGGGTCAACCAGGTGCCCGACGAGGTGCTCGATGCGTGGGTAGCCGAGGCGGCGGCGGATGCTGCGGCTCGCGGTGTCGTCGGCGTCGTCGATCTCGAGATGACGTGGAACCTCGACGCCTGGCAGCGTCGCATGGCCGCAGGCCTCGACACCCTCCGGGTCGAGTTCGGCATCTACACGCAGGACATTGAGCGGGCGATCGAGATGGGCCTGAAGACCGGGCAGCGCCTCGGGGAGCTGTTGACGGTCGGTCGGCACAAGATCCTCACGGACGGCTCGCTCGGCACGCGCACCGCATACTGCTTCGACGCCTATCCGGGGCTCGCCCCCGATGAGAACCCCTTCGGCTTGCTCACGGTGCCGCCCGAGCAGTTGAGGCCGCTGCTGCGCCGTTCGCTCGATGCAGGCATCATCGCGACGGTGCACGCGATCGGCGACCACGCCAACCACCTCATGCTCGATGTATTCGAGGATCTGGGGATGCGAGGCGCGCGCGTCGAGCACGCCCAGCTGCTCACCGTCGACGACCTTGAACGCTTCGGCCGTCTGGGCATCCAGGCGAGTGTGCAGCCCGAGCACGCGATGGACGACAGGGACATCGCCGACAGGCACTGGCGCGGCCGCACGGAGCGTGCCTTCATGCTGCGTTCCCTTCTCGACTCGGGCGCGACGCTGCTCCTCGGTTCCGACGCGCCCGTCGCGCCGCTCGACCCGTGGGTGACGATCGCGGCGGCGGTGGGGCGCTCTCGCGACGGGCGTGAGCCGTGGCATCCGGAGCAGGCGATAACAACGCGCGAGGCTCTCGACGCGTCGGTGCGCTCGTCGATCGCGGCGGGAGAGGTGGCCGACCTCGTCGTGCTCGACTCCGATCCGCTGGCGGCGGGGGCGGATGCCCTCCGCACGTTTCCCGTTGCCGGCACCATGCTCGCCGGTCGTTGGACCTTCGGCGGCTTCTGACTCTCCTGCGGCTACGCCGCTTGAGCCGTTTCGTTGCCATTTCACAGCGGTAACAACTTTCAGATATTTCTGAAAGTTCATTGCGGTGAACTCTTTGAGAACCATAAGCTCCCCTTCAAGGATGCTTCGCCCAGAAGCGCCACAGCACGCGTGCAGCGCACGCGCCCAGGAGGAGAAATGAAGCTGTCTGTCAAGGCATCGTTCGGAATCGCCGCCGCCACGATGCTCGTGCTCGCAGGCTGTACCGCGACATCCGATCCCGCCACCGACGACGACGTGATCCTGCGCGTTGCCATCGCCGAACCGGATCGGCTCGTCCCCGCCAACCACTTCAGCTCCTATGAGGTGCTCACGGCGATATTCACATCGCTCACCGGGCTCGACGAAGACGGGCAGCTGGAATACCTCCAGGCCGAATCGGTCGAGTCCGACGATGCCGTCACCTGGACCATCACGCTGCGCGACGGCTGGACCTTCCACAACGGCGATCCCGTCACCGCCCAGTCCTACGTCGATGCGTGGAACTATGCCGCCTACGCACCCAACGCGCAGGTCAACGGCGGGCAGCTCAAGAATGTGGTCGGCTACTCCGAGCTCAGCCCCGTCGACGGCTCGGAGCCCACCGCAACGGAACTCTCCGGCCTCTCCGTCGTCGACGATCTCACCTTCACCGTCGAGCTTCAGTCGCCCGACCGCCAGTATCCATTCCAGTTGACCCAGGGTCAGACGGGGCTCTATCCCTTGCCGGCAGAGGCTCTGGAAGACCTGGACGCGTACAACAGTCACCCCATCGGCAACGGTCCCTTCATGCTCGCCGATGACTGGACGCCCAGCCAAGAGATCGAAACCGTCGTCTATGAGGACTACGCGGGCGAGGAGCCGACGATCGGGGGCGTCACCTTTGTGCCCTACCTCGACACAACCATCGCCTACACGGACGCCCTCGCGGGCGAGGTCGACATCGTCGCCATCTCAGGGGACCAGGTGACACGAGCTGAGGAGGACTTTGGCGACAATTTCTACGCCCTGGACGCCCCGGGCGTCGATCTGCTCGGATTCCCCTCCGACGACCCGCGCTTTTCTGACAAGCGCGTGCGGCAGGCGATCTCCATGGCGATCGACCGTGAAGCGATCAACGACGCCATCTATGGTGGGCGCCAGATTCCCGCGACCTCGCTGACCTCTCCGAGTATGCCCGGCGACCCCGCAGGCGTCTGCGGCGAGTACTGCGAGTTCAACCCCGAGGCAGCTCAGGAACTGCTCGCCGAGGCGGGCGGCTTCGAAGGTCCGATGGAGCTCCTCTTCATCGGAGGCTGGGGCCAGGAAGACCTCTTTGCGGCATACGCCAACCAGATCCGCCAGAACCTCGGCATCGAGGATGTCGTCGCGACCCCAGCGCCGGACTTCGCGGCCTTCACTGAGCGCGTAGCGAACGGCGACGTCTCAGGTCCGTTCCGCGCTCGCTGGGGCGCGCTCTACCCGAGCCAGCAGGACACGCTGCACTCGCTCTACACGGCAGAGGGAGACGGCAACTTCGGCACGGGCGGCTATTCCAATCCCGAGGTCGACGCCCTCCTCGCCGAGGCGGACGCCGCCGAGACCCTCGAGGAATCGTACGAGGGTTATCGGGCGGTGCAGGAGCGCATCCTGGAGGACTTCCCGGTCGTACCGACCTTCGGCAACCGCTACCTATACGTCACTTCGGAGCGGGTCACCGACCTCTACTCCATCTCGGGCAGCCCGCTGCTGAGCCGGGTCGAGGTCTCCGCCTGATCCGGCGGACTGAAGGGAAGAACCAGCACCGTGCACCACTCTGCGGCAGTGCGCCGCTCCACCGAGGTCGGCTCGCCGGAGGATATCCTCCGGCGGGCCGCCTCCGCCCCTGACCACTCCAATTTCCCGACGGTCGACGAGCTTGTCGCAGGCTTCGACGCACTCGAGGCGGCGCATCCCGGCCTCATCACCTCTCAGCGCATCGGCACCAGCCGGCTCGGGGAGCCGATCCGCATGTACTCCATCGGCGCAGACGCGACGGACGGTATATCAACGCTCTCCCACCTGGTCGTCGGGGGCGTGCACCCCAACGAGCCCATCGGCGCGTGGACGGCGACCCATCTGCTGCAACAGCTCGCAGAGGATGCTGGCCTGCGCGAGGGCCTCGGCGCGCGGTGGCACATCATCCCCTGCATCGATCCTGACGGAGCGCGGCTCAACGAGGCCTGGTTCAAGAGGCCGGGCGAGCGCTCCCACTACGCGCGCAACTTCTACCGTCCTGCACCTGACGAGCAGGTCGAATGGACCTTCCCGTTCGCCTACAAGCGGGCCTACTTCGACCGAGTGCTGCCGGAGACACAGGCGCTCATGCGGGCCATCGATTCGACGCGGCCCGACCTGTACGTCGCTCTCCACAACGGGGAGATGGGCGGGGTCTACTACTACCTGACCCGCGAAGAACCAGGGCTCTACGAGATGCTCCACCGCATCCCGGCGCATCTCGGTGTGCCCCTCGACAAGGGCGAACCGGAGTCAGCACACCTCGAACCTGTCGCCCCCGCGATCTTCGTCACTGGCCCTCTCGAGGAGGTCTACGACTGGCTCGAATCGCTCGGCGTCGATCCGTTTCCCCCTGGCTCGGGCGGCGACGCCTCCAGCTCCTACGCCCGTAGATATGGCACGCTCTCGCTCATCGCCGAGCTGCCGTACTGGAAGCACCGGGACGCCGACGACACCTCTCCCGTTGATGAGTCATACGCCTCGCTGCTGGCCCGCACGGGGGCAGTGCTGCGCGACGCTGGCCACCAACTCGCCGAGGTGCTCGAGCAGGCGAGCCCCGAGCTCACGCTCGACACGCCGATGTTGCGGGCGAGCCGAGCGTTCGTGCCCATGGTCGCCGCGACGGGGCTCACCAACATCGCCCGCGGGGAGCAGCCAGAGACGGCTCGTCCGGCGACGGCGGCGGAGCGGGCCGGATGTCTCGAGACCGTGCACATGTACCGCCTCCGCTATGGGGGCATGCTTCTGCGGGCCCTCTCGGCGGAGTGCGCCGCGGGCACCGCGACCCACACGCTTCGGCGCTTGGTCGACGAGCTCGAGATGCTCTACTCCGAGTGGCTTGCTGATGCGGCAGTGGATGACGCTGACGCCGAAGTGATCCCCGTGTCGACGCTTGTGGGCGTGCAGTACGGGGCCATACTGGCAGCAGCAGCCCACCTGGCCGCTGGAGTCTAGATGCGCCCGGCGCTCGCCCTTTTGCAGCGGATCCTCGGGTTCGTGATCGTGTTCTTCGGCGTGACGTTTGTCATCTACTTCGCTGTCTTTAGCCTGCCGGGAGACCCCATCCGCGCGCTCGCAGGCGACAGAGCGATCCCGCAGGGCGTGATCGACGCGCTGCACGCTCAGTACCGGCTCGATCAACCGCTGTGGCAGCAGTATTCCGCGTACATCGGCGGGCTCTTCCACGGAGACTTCGGAATCGACTTTCGGGGTCGGCCCGTGGGGGAGCAGATGCTTGCCCGCTGGCCCGTCACGATCGCGCTCGCGCTGACAGCGTGGGGCATTGAGGTCGTGCTCGGAGTGGCCATTGGGGTGATCTCGGCGCTGCGCAAGGGCACCGTGATCGACAAGAGCCTGCTCGCGCTGACCGTCTTGGCCAGCTGCATCCCCGTCTTCGTATTGGGAGCGGTCGCCCAGCTGGTCTTCGGCGTAAGCCTCGGTTGGCTGCCCGTCGCGGGCGTGAGCGATGGCTGGCCGATCTCCTACATCCTTCCGGCCGCCGTAATTGCGGTCTTCGGGCTCGCCGCGGTCTCCCGTCTGGTGCGAAGCTCCGTTATCGAGAGCCTGGGCTCCGACTACGTTCGCACGGCTCGTGCAAAGGGCCTCGGCGAGCCTCGGGTTGTGGGGGTGCATGTCATGCGCAACTCCCTCATTCCCGCGTCGACGTTCCTCGCCACCGACCTCGGCTACCTCCTTGGCGGCACCGTCATCATCGAGGGGATCTTCAACCTCCCCGGTGTCGGCAACCTGCTGTTCTCCGCCATTCGGTCCCACGAGGGGGCGACGGTCGTGGGAGTGTCAACCGCCCTCATCCTCATCTTCCTCATCACGACCATCGTCGTCGATGCGCTCCACGCCGTCCTCGACCCGAGGAGCCGACTTGGCTGACACCCTTCCCATCGTCACCCCCGCCCGTCACCAGCCGCGGGGCCTTCGCGCTGTCCTGCGGCGCCCCATGTTCTGGCTGCCGGCCGCTGTGCTCATGCTATTCATCGCGATGGCGCTCCTTCCGGCCCCCTTCGCCGGCATCTTTGGTAACGGTGACCCGCGCGCCTGCAACCTCGCCGACAGTGCAGCCGGTCCCAGACCGGGGCATCCCTTCGGCTTCGACCTTCAGGGCTGCGACCTCTGGGCCAATGCTGTCTATGGGGCACAAGCATCCATCACCGTCGGAGTGGTCGCGACCCTCATCGCATTGGGTATCGCCATCGTGCTGGGTACCCTCGCGGGACTGCGGGGAGGCGTCGTCGACTGGCTCATCTCCCGCGCCACTGAGGTGTTCCTCGGATTCCCCTTCCTCCTCGCCGCCATCGTGGTGCTCAACAGCGTGGGGGAGCGCACGGTGTGGACCGTCAGTCTCGTGCTGGGCGTTTTCGGCTGGCCCACTATGGCTCGTCTCATGCGCGCGTCGGTGCGCTCGATTCGATCGAGCGAGTACGTGCTCGCCGCGCGAACTATGGGGCTCGGACCGGCACGCATCATCAGCCGATACGTGCTGCCGAACTCACTCTCGCCCGTGTTCATCCTTGCGACCATCGCGATCGGTGCTGTAATCGTCGCCGAGAGCTCCCTCACCTATCTCGGCATCGGGCTCCAGCCACCGGCCATCTCTTGGGGGTTGCAGATCGCGGCCGGCTCCCGCATCTTCCAGTCAGCGCCGCACGTGCTCCTTCTCCCCTCGGGTTTCCTCGCCGCAACCGTCTTGAGCGTCATCGTGCTTGGCGACGCGCTAAGGGCGGGGAGCGATCCAAGAAGGCTGCAGTGAAAGAGAATGGACGCCGATGGGGAACGACCGCCTCATCGAACCATACGAAAGGGGAGCTGCCGTGAGCGATCGTGACGCCGATCCCGCTGACCTCAGCGGCGATGAACGCGAGGCCGTCCGTCGCCAGTTCGCCGAGGACATCAGCCTCATCTGGGAGATGGCGGGAACCTCGCGCATGGACGGGCGGGTTCTCGGCTACCTCATGATTATGGACCGCGAATACATCTCCTCGGCCGACCTCGCCAAGGCGCTGCGCGCAAGCACCGGGGCTGTCTCGATGGCTACCCGTCGCCTCCTCGACACCAACTTCATCCGTCGGCACTCAGTGCCGGGGGACAGGAGCCACTACTTCAAGGCTGAGGACGACCCGTGGGGCAGCTTTCTTGCGAATGAACGCCGCTACTTCGAACGTGAGATCAAGACCCTCGATGAGGGCTTGAAGTGGCTCAGGCCCGAGGAAGTTGGGGCTCGCATCCGTCTGAAGAACGGCCGCGACTACCTTCGATGGGTCATGGACTACCACCACAAGATGCTCGCAGATTGGGAAGCGCACAAGGCGGAGCGCGACGCCCTCGACGAGGAATCCTAGGGGCACGAGAGGAATGCAAGCATGACTGACGACACCGGCGTGCTGCTCGCCGTGCGATCACTGCGGGTCGCATTTGACCTCGAAGGCGACTCGCACGTGGGCGTCGCTGACGTGAGCTTTGAGGTCGGCGCGGGTGAGATCCTCGCCATCGTCGGTGAGTCAGGTTCGGGAAAGAGCGTCGCCTCCATGGCGGTGCTGGGCCTGCTGCCCGAGAACGCCTCAGTGGAGGGCGCGATCGAGTTCGAGGGCCGCGACATCCTGGGGCTGAGCGCGGGAGAGCTTCGAGGCATCCGGGGCAGCGGCATCGCGATGATCTTCCAGGATCCCGTCGCGGCGCTCAACCCGGTTTTCACGGTTGGTTTCCAGATCGTGGAGGCGGTGCGAGCCCAGAACGGCGGACTGCCGAAGGCGCAGGCTCGACGCCGCGCCGTCGAACTCCTCGAGCTCGTCGGCATTCCCGATGCCGAACGCCGCCTCGATTCCTACCCGCACCAGCTCTCCGGAGGGCAGTGCCAGAGGGTGATGATCGCGATGGCCCTGGCAGGAGAGCCGCGCCTGCTGATCGCCGACGAGCCGACCACGGCTCTCGACGTCACCGTGCAGGCCGAGATCCTCGACGTGCTTAGGAGCCTGCGCGATCGCGTCGGCCTCAGCATCCTCATGATCACGCACGACATGGGGGTCGTGGCCGACATCGCCGACCGCGTCGTCGTGATGAAAGAGGGAAATGTCGTGGAGCGGGGCAACGTGGCGGAGATCTTCACGCGCCCGCAGGCCGAATACACACACCGGCTGCTGAGTGCTGTGCCCAGATTCGGTGGACGCGACGACGCCACGCATGCTGAAAGCACCGAAGCCACCCTCTCGGTGCGCAGTCTCGTGGTCGAGTACGGTGGACGGCTTCGCGGGCTGGTGCGTGCGGTTGACGACGTCTCCCTCTCAGTCGCACCTGGCGAGATCCTCGGTGTCGTGGGGGAGTCGGGCAGCGGCAAGACCACGATCGGCCGCGCCGTGATCGGGCTCGCCCCTGTCACCGCGGGCACGATCGAGGTGTGCGGTGTGGACCTCGCCACTCGCGATCGCGTCGCTCGGCAGCGGATGCGCCGCCGTGTCGGGGTTGTCTTTCAGAACCCTGCCACCTCGCTCAATCCACGGTTCTCGGTCGCCGAGACGGTATCGGAGCCACTGCGCATGATCGCCCGACTGCGGGGCTCAGAGCTGAGTGACCGCACGGACGCGCTCCTTGCCTCGGTCGGTCTCGATGGCCGCTGGCGTGAGCGCTACTCCCACGAACTCTCGGGAGGTCAGCGCCAGCGGGTCGCCATCGCCCGCGCCGTTGCACTCGACCCAGACCTTCTCATTGCCGACGAACCGACGAGTGCTCTCGACGTCTCTGTGCAGGCCCGTGTGCTCGACGTCTTTCGTGAACTGCAGGAGAGACTGGGCTTCGCCTGTGTCTTCATCAGCCACGACCTTGCCGTCGTAGACAGCCTCTGCGACTCCGTGGCCGTCATGCATCGTGGAAGAGTGGTCGAGCAGGGGTCGCGCGCCCGCGTGCTTTTCGACCCGGCCGAGGAGTACACACGACGTCTCATCGCTTCTGCCCCTGTGCCCGACCCCGCTGAGCAGAGGCTGCGCCGGGAGGCACGGCGCGCCGTCTGAGGTCGCGTCCGTTCGAGGTTGTCCCCGTCGCGAACGCCGGGCTTGCTTCGGCCGCTGGCCTCAGCGGAGCCCGCTGATGCTCGTGACGACCCGGTTGAGGTCGCGTATGCGCCGTTCATAGCGGATGGCGATGGCCATGATGATGGCGCCTCCGATTCCCGCCCAGATGTACCAGTCGGCCAGCTCATAGACGGCGCGGATCTGGGGTGCGAAGGTGCGCAGTGCGTGGGCGATGACAACGATGGTGCCGATCACGAAGGGTGCCTGGAGACGGAGCATGACGCCCGCCACGATCGTGATCACCGCAGCAACGCCGAGTCCGACGAGCCGCCAGACTTCGGGGTCGATGAAGGTCAGCAGCAGGCTCGGCATCAGGAGGAGCGCGATGCCGGGGCCGAGGTGTGGCCAACTGCGTGCTGCGCTGTCACGGGCAAGTGCGAGGCTTCCGGCTGCGAGCAGAGCGAGCGCGAGGGGCAGGCTGAACTGTTCCAGATGCTGGGTGTGGGCGGCGCCGACGAACGCCGTGGCCGCGGCGAAGCCGAAGCTCATCCAGCCGGTGAGGACCCCGAGGGGCAGTGTGCGCCACAGCTCCGACGCGACGTGGAGGCAGACGAACGCGCCCGTGACGATGCCGAGTCGGATGGCCGGGTCGTCGTCGCTCAGCGCTGCGCCGATCTCGACAACCGCGATGAGGGCGAGGGCGGCGCGAAAGATCCACGCACCCGCCGTGCGCACCGTTGCCAATGCCGTGGCGGTGACTCCCGCGTTCTGCCCGCCACCTGTGCGTGTCGCGGCCGGGCGGATGCGGCAGAGCACGACCGCGCACGCGACGAGCGCCAGAGCTCCGGGCCCGAGCCACACCTCGGCGGGTGTGCGGCTGTCGATGGACTGTGCGCTGCGCAGGGCCGTCACGCCGAGCACACCGAACAGACCGGGAACGGATGCCGCGGCAGCGAGCCTGACTAGGCCGTCGCGATCTATGGCGGAGCGTCGCGCGACGACAGTGCTCGCCGTGACGAGGAGCGCGCCGCTGACGGCGAGTGTCGCGATCGCACGGATTGTCGCCTCGTCATTGGGGCCGACTGTCGCGACGGTGAGAGGAACGATCGCGAGGAGAAGGCCGAGCATGAGCACCCACGCCGAGGATCGGGCGGGAGCTGCGGCGTGGTCGAGTTCTCGGCGGCGCAGGAGTATGGCGATGACGACGAGGGCGAGCGCCGGCGGGAGCACGTAGGGCTCCGGGCTGGTGATGTCGGCGTCAGCAAGCGCCCACCAGAGGGCGCCTGTCGCGAGCGCGAGGGCAGCCCAGCCCAGGTGGCGCCGGCGCGACTGCGAGGCGGTGAGCCCGTCGGAGCTTGTTGCGAGGAGCGCGACCGTGATGGAGGCGAGGGCAAGCGCGATCCACCCTTCGTCCAGTGTTCCTGTCGCACCTGCCGTGAGGGTGGGCAGGAGCGTGACAACAGCTCCCACATCAAATCCCCAGCGTGTGGCGGCGTGGCCGGCCGGTTCGTCACGAAGGCTGAAGAGCAGGGCGACCCCGGCGACGATTGCGGCGACAAGACCGGGCGCGAGCGCAGCCGCTGGTTCGCCCAGGTAGACGTGCGCTGCGGTGCTGACCGCGAGGGCCGCGGCGGGCGCGACGAGGGAGGCACTCGCTTGGCGTTCGGCCGCGGAGTCTGCAACGGACGCGCGGGCGGCGAGCGCGCCCGCGAGCACTATGCCCGCAGCGATGGTGACAAAAGGCAGCGGCATCGACGGGCTCCACTGCGCGAGGATGCCGAAGGAGGCCAGGACAGCAACGGTGACGGCCGTCCAGAGGACGGCACGCCGTTCGCCCGGGCCGAGGGGGAGGCGGGGGACAACGGCGATTGCGGCCAGCACGGCGGCCGCGCCCAGCGCCGAGGGAGGTGAGGTTCCGTTGGTCGGCAGAAGCTGGGCGGTCCCGGCGATAGCCGCGAGGATGATGACGATGGTCGTGGTGCCCGCGAGGACGGCTCGCAACCCGCCGCTTCGCAGGGTACGACGCCCGATGAGGGCGGAGGCGACGACGAGCAGGCTCGTGAACGGCCACGTGTCGTCTGCCGCCCACCCTGCCGTCCAGGCAAACGTGACGCCCCCCAGCGCAGCGATCGCAGTCGCCGTCGGGGCGAGTGCGGGGCGCGCGAGGCGGAGGGCGAGGCCGGCAATACCGAGCGCCGACCACAGCGCGATCGCCAGCGCGGGCGTGGGCAGCGCGGGTGGCGCCAGAAGCGCGGTGGCGACGGCGAGCACGGCCAGCAGCGGCCCGAATCGACGGAGAGTGCGGGTCATCGCGGCCGCTCCGAGGCCGGCGAGCACAGCGAGGGCAAGGGCTGCCCACGCATCGAGCCGGTTCACATCCCACGGCTCCGTGAGCGTGAGGGCAGCGACGCGGGGAGGATACACAGCCTCGACCAGATGGGCGGCGAGTGCCCCGAGAGCCAGAATGCTGGCAGGCACCAGCGCGAGGGCCGCGGTCAGCGCGGAGCCGATCGATGCGACACGCAGAGGAACACGTAGCCGCGGGCCGGATTGCTGAGCGATGAGAAGCACGAGAAGTGTGACGGCGAGCATCGGTGCGACGACGATCAGGAGGGGCAGCTCGGAGTCCGCAAGGGAGCGGAGACCATAGGCACCGCCGGCTGCCGCCGCGAATACCCCGCCCCCAGCGGACCACGCGATGGCCAAGCTCCGGTCATGCCCGCCCGTTCCTGCCGAGTGGAGGAACGCATGCAGCGCTGCCACGGCAACACAGCCGAGCAACCCGAGGGTGAAGCCGAAGGGCGAGGCTGGCCACAGCCCGATGCTTACGAGTGCCGCAACCAAAATGGCTGGTGCGCCGGTGGCGGTCAGCAGGATCCGCTCGGCAACGGCGGGGCGCCGCGCCGCGTCGGTCGATGGCACCAGCCAGGCCGTGTGCTGCACGGCGGTCGTCAGGGCGATGGTGAGGGCGATCAGATAGACGGATGCCGCAGCATCCAGCTCTTCTGTGGCGAGTGCGACGAGAAGGCCGACGCCCACGGGAATCACCGCATAGCCAACGAGCTGGGCAGCGCGCACGCGGGCTGTGCGGTACCAGACGATGTAGCCGAAGCCGCTTACGAGGAGAACGGTTCCCCAGTAGCCGCGGCCATCAACGACATCGAGAGCGAGCAGCCCATTGGCGCGGAGGGCGAAGGCATCGAGGTACACGAGCACGAGCGCGAAGACTGCGGTCGCCTCGCTACTGGCGACCAGAGCCCGCCGTCTCAGCAGCGACGCGCCGACGAACGCGGCCACCGTGACAACGCCGATGATGAGTGACCGCCACATGAGGCCGTAGTTGATGAAGGCGTAGACCATGAAGAATACGGCGAACACCGAGAGCAGTGAGATGCCGGTGATGAGAAGCGCGACCTGAACTCCGGAGCGGCGCTGTCGTCCCGTGTCACTGGCATTCGCCGCCGCGGCCGGCCTGGCCGAAGGAGCAGTGGAAGGCGGCGTCGCTGCCGGCGCTGGCGGCGCTGCCGGCGCTGCGGAGGGTGCGGGAAGTGGCGGAGCGGCACGCTCGATCGGAGTTGCCGATGATGGGCTGACGGATGCCACGGCGTCTGTAGGCGCGGATGCCACCGCCGCAGCCGTGGCGGCGCGCATGCCGGCGATGAGGGAAACGCGCTGCTCGAAGAGTTCGGCGGCGCGACTCGAGAGTTCGGCAAGAGCCGCGGCATCCGGGTGGGTGAGGACAAGCCCGCAGCGATGGCAGGTCGTCGCGCGAAGCGCCGTGAAGCACGCGGGGCATCTCGTGGTGTCGCGAAGGTCGGCGATACGAGGTGGCAGGTCCGCTCGTGCCTCTGCTGCCCTGAATTGGTGCTGCGTCGAACCGGGATGCTGCCCTGTGCTCACGTGTCGCCTTCCGCTCTGCTCGAGGCTGACTCTAGCGGGCGTCGCGACGGGCGGAGCGGCTCACGCCCGCCCTGTGGAGAACCCGGCGCTGCAGAACCCGGCGCTGGAGAACCCGGCGGTGGAGAACCCGGCGCTGGGGAGCTCGGCGGTGGGGAAGTCGGCGGTGGAGGTGTCTCGTGAGGAGGCTGAACGCCTTCGGCTCAGGGGCGACCGACCATAGGGGTGCGGTACGCGGCCGAGACCTGGATCTCGGGGCGAGGCTCCTGCACCTCGTTCGTCCACATGAGGCCGTTCCACCAACGCACCTGCGGGAGACCGAGCGGGTCGTGGTACCAGCCCGCTGGTGCGTTTGATGCGGGGCGCTGGCCCTCGTCGGAACGAGTGCTCGTGAGTGCTGCGGTAGAAGACATCGGGTGACTCCTGGAGGCGAGTTCGCCGGCTTCGGGGGACCGGGCGACTGTGATCGGGGTTGCCTAGATGCTAGCCCCCTGTACGGGGGACATTGCAAGACCGCAAGGGGTACATTTTGGCCCACGGATGGGGGCCGCCCGGAAGGGGGTATGGATGGGCTGTCCGGCCCCTGCCGCCCTCCTCGTCAGAAGTCGCCGATGTTCTGCTCGATCCACGTGCCTGTCTTGGTGTGGGTGACGCTGTAACCGCCGCCGCCATTGGATGCAAGGTCGTTTGCCCACACCACGGCATCAGCGGTGGAACGCGATGAGCCGGAGAGGAGGATGCCGCTGCCTGCGTTGGCCCGGATGACGTTGCTGAGGATTCGGGGCTCGGCCATGGAGGAGTCGATGCGGATCCCATCACGCTGCGCTGACGTCGCATCCGTCCCGTTGTCGCAGATGTGGTTCGACCGAATAAGAAGGTGGGCGATCACGGGGTGCGAAGTAGCGTGGCCGAAGAACACTCCGGCCCTGGAATTCTCGACGATGGTGTTGTCGCTGATCTCGATGTGAGGTCCGATGTTCGTCGTGCTCGCAGTGAGGAAGCCGCGGATGCCGAATCCGGTGTTGCCCTGGATGCGATTGCCCGCGATCGAATACCGGCCGCTGCTGGCGTGGCCGATGACGATTCCGCCGCCCGCCCCGCTGCCGGTGCCGTTCTCGGCTACCTGGTTGCCGCGGAAGATTCCGCCGTGGCCGGCGGGCACGCCCGCGCTGGAGGAGAGGCTGGTGCGCGACAGCTCGAACCCCGCCTTCTCGTTCTGGATCACCGTGTTTCCCTCGAAGATCGCGTCCCGAGAGCCCGCATCCTTCAGCCCTATCCAGTTGCCCGAGACGTGATTGCCTATTACGCGCAAGCCCCTCGAGAGCAGGGGAGTGTCGGTCGTCGTGGTCGCCGAGGTCTGCGTCTCCGTGAAGATGCCGTGCACGCCATTGCCAATTGCGCTGCATCCAGTGATCGAAACGCTCTCGATGTCGGAGGCACCGGTCCCGATGCCGAAGCCAGACCCGCCGAGCGCTGTGTCTCGATTTGTGCCGGTGACGGTGATGCCACGCCCGCAGTTCTTAGCAACACAGCTCACGAATGATGTGTCCTGCACGAAGTCGACGCCAAAGCCCGTCGCCCACGTGTTCTCGATCGCGACATCCGAGAAGGTCGCGCGCACCAGGTGCTGGATGAAGATGCCCTTGATGCTCGTCTGGTAGGAGCCGAACGCCTGGTCGCTGCCGTCGATCGAGAAGTTGCGGTAGACAACATCCGCGATGGGGTTCAGGAGCGAGGTGTTGTGGATCGAGACGGTCGCGAGGATGGCGCTGCGATTGCCCCGGGGTCTGAGCACGGTGGCTCCTCGTGCTTCGCCCTGGAGTCCCGCTCCCGATCTGGCCACAAGGGAGTCGTCCAAGCGGTAGCGGCCGGCGGGCAGGAATACCGCGCACGAGATGCCCTCAGCGAGGTACAGCGCGTTCGCCGCATCGAGTGCACGTTGAATGATGTGGGCGACGCTGGCGGAATCGTCATCGTGAAGGACTTCGTTGCCCTGTAGGTAGTCGCGCACGTCGATTCGGTGAGTTCCAGTCACAGACATGCGCCATCTTCTCAGCGCACACGATGAAGGTCTAGGCCGCGGGACTGATGTTCATCAACAGGATGCACGGCTGACGCCTGCGTTTCCCGAGATGGGCGCGTCATGCAGGAGGCCGACTCGGTGGAGGGGATGACGGGAATCGAACCCGCGTAATCAGTTTGGAAGACTGAGGCTCTACCATTGAGCTACATCCCCGCAGCCCCATCGCGATGGGGGCGCGGAGCAATTCTAATACATGCACGACCCCGCCCCGGTGACAGGGAGGCCGCTGTGCAGCGCGCGAGGCGCCGTCGGCTAGACTTGCCCAGGCCCTTTTGTGGGATGCCGACAGTTCCCGGGGCGTAGCTCAGGTTGGTAGAGCGCTCGGTTTGGGACCGAGAGGTCGCAGGTTCAAATCCTGTCGCCCCGACATATTTCCCAAGTTTCCAACGTCGACAACAAACACCAGGAGAAAGCAGCAACGTGAAGACCACGGTGGAGAAGCTGAACCCGACGCGCGTCAAGCTCGTCATCTCGATCAGCCCCGAAGACCTCAAGCCCAGCATCGACCACGCCTACAAGCACATCGCTGAGCAGGTCAACATCCCCGGCTTCCGCAAGGGCAAGGTGCCGCCGGCCATCATCGATCAGCGCGTGGGCCGCGCCGAGGTGCTCAACCACGCCGTGGGCGAGGGTCTCGACAGCTTCTACCGCACGGCTGCCGAGGAGAACAAGATCCGTCCGCTGGGGCGCCCCGAGGCGGATGTCACGGCTCTCCCCGACCTTAAGGACTTCTCGGGCGACCTTGAGGTCACCGTCGAGGTTGACGTGCGCCCCGAGTTCACGCTCCCGAGCCTTGACGGCCTCGAGCTCACGGTCGACGCTGTCGAGGTCTCCGACGAGGAGGTTGACGAGGAGCTGCAGAACCTGCTCACGCGTTTCGGCACGCTCGTGACGGTCGACCGCCCCGCCAAGACGGGTGACTTCGCACAGATCGATCTCGTCGCGACGATCGACGGCAACGAGGTCGACACGGCCAAGGGCATCTCCTACGAGGTCGGCTCGGGTGAACTCATCGAGGGCATCGACGAGGCGCTCGACTCCCTCACGGCGGGCGAGACCACGACCTTCGAGGCGCCGCTGCTCGGTGGCGACAACGCGGGCCAGAACGCCCTCATCACGGTGACGCTCAACGCTGTCAAGGAGCGTGAGCTGCCGGAGGCCGACGACGAGTTCGCGCAGATCGCGAGCCAGTTCGACACGATCGGCGAACTCAAGGACGACCTGCGCGAGCAGCTCGGCAAGCGCAAGGTGATCGGCCAGGGCACGCAGGCGCGCGACCAGATCGTCGACAAGCTCCTCGAGCAGGTGGAGATCCCCGTTCCCGAGAAGCTCGTCGAGGACGAGGTGCACCGCCACCTCGAGAACGAGAACCGTCTCGAGGATGACGAGCACCGGGCTGAGGTCAAGGAGTCGAGCGAGAAGACGTTCCGCACCCAGATCCTTCTCGACGCCGTCGTTGAGGCCGAGGAGATCAAGGTCGGGCAGAACGAGCTCACGCAGTACCTCATCCAGGGCGCCCAGCAGTACAACATGGAGCCCGGCGAGTTCATCCAGATCCTCGATCAGAACGGCCAGATCCCGGGCATGATCGGCGAGGTGGCCCGCGGCAAGGCCCTCGCGAAGGTTCTTGCCAAGGCGAAGGTTGTCGACAGCAACGGTGCCGAGGTCGACCTTTCTGCCTTCACCGCCGGTGCGGAGGACGAAGACGGCGACGTCGAGTTTCCGGTCGTAGAGGAGCACGACGAGCACGCAGGGCACAACCACTAGGTTCTCCGAGAAGGGGCCCGCGCACCTCGGTGCGTGGGCCCCTTGTCATGCCGCCGGCGCGAGCGGTCGGACATTACCCCTGCCCTCCGCCGAGGGCCGTAGATTGATGTGATGACTGCGCGCCCTGACAAGCACAGACCAGAGACCCTCCGCCCGATGAGCCAGTCGGTGCACGCGGGCAACCGGATCGACGAGGCCACGGGGGCGGTGCGTGCGCCGCTCGTGCTCGCGAACTCGTATGCCTTGCCCGACGACCCGAGTGCGATCAGTTGGTCGTCTTCTGAGGCCACGATCTACACGCGAAATGGTGCCGCGAATCAGAAGCTTCTCCAGCAGAAGCTGGCGCTCCTCGACCGGGGTGAGGATGCGGTCGTGCTCGCCAGCGGGGTCGCAGCACTCCACGCCGTCTTCTTCACGTTCCTTCGCTCCGGAGATCATGCGGTCATCGCCGATCAGACCTACGAGGCGAGCTTTCGGCTTTTCGACGAACTCTTTCCCGAGAAGTACGGCATCGAGGCGAGTTTTGTCGACACGTCAGACCTTGACGCCGTGCGCGCTGCGATCCGTCCCACCACCAGGCTCATCCATACGGAGACCATTGCGAATCCGACGACCAGGCTGGCGGATGTCGCGGCCCTCGCCTCGATCGCCCATGAGGCCGGTGCCCTGCTCTCCGTGGACTCGACCTTCACGCCGCCGCCGTTGGCGTTCCCTCTCGAAGCGGGCGCCGACCTTGTCGTGCACTCCCTGACGAAGTACATCAACGGGCACGGTGATGCGATGGGCGGCTCGGTGGTGGGCTCCGCCGAACTGGTCGGCAGGATCAAGGCCGACGCGATGGTCGATGTCGGGGGCGTGATCAGTCCGTTCAATGCGTGGCTGATCACAAGGGGTGCGGTGACGCTGCCCCTGCGGTTGCGCCAGCACGTGGCATCCGCTCAGCAGGTCGCTGAGTTCCTCGAGGGCGAGCCCCGCATCGCCTACGTCTACTACCCGGGTCTGCCATCGCATCCGCAGTATGATCTCGCCCGCTCGCTCCTGCCGAACGGTGCCGGTGGTGTCATGTCGTTCGCCGTCAATGGCGACCCGGATGCTCAAAACCGGTTCGTCGCAAACTTGCGGGTCATCACGTCGGCCGTCTCACTCGGGCACGATGAGTCGCTCATTGTGCACGTCGGCGCGGGGGGCGCGCGTGTCGTGCACTACCCGGAGGAGTTCCGGCGCTTCGGCCACCTGAGGCTCTCGGTCGGGCTCGAGGATGCCGAAGACCTGGTCGACGACCTGCGCTCAGCGCTCGACGCAACGTTCTGAATGCCGGCGGCTCTGCCCACAGCGAACGTGGCCGGGGATGCGCGTTGCCCCACGATAGATTCGACATACGCGATTACTGGAATGGAGCGTAGCCAATGGCCCAACCGGCACTGGTCAGCAGTGTTTTCGACCAACTCCTCAAGGACCGCATCGTCTGGCTCGGGTCAGAGGTGCGAGACGACAACGCGAACGAGATCTGCGCCAAGATCCTGCTTCTCGCGGCCGAGGACCCGAAGCGCGACATCTACCTCTACATCAACTCGCCCGGCGGCTCGATCACGGCGGGCATGGCGATCTACGACACGATGAAGTTCGTTCCCAACGACATCGTTACTGTCGGCATCGGCCTTGCCGCATCGATGGGGCAGTTCCTGCTCTCGTCGGGCACCAAGGGCAAGCGCTACATCACGCCCAATGCGCGCGTCCTCCTCCACCAGCCTTCCGGCGGTTTCGGCGGCACGGCGGCGGACATCCAGACGCAGGCCAAGGTCATCCTCGACATGAAGAAGCGGATGGCGGAGCTCACCGCCGAGCAGACCGGCAAGTCGGTCGAGCAGATCATCAAGGATGGCGACCGCGACAACTGGTTCACGGCCCAGGAGGCGCTCGACTACGGCTTCGTCGACCATCTGCGCGAGTTCGCGTCGGATGTTGCGGGCGGCGGCGGCACGGACGTCGAGGCGTCCAAGGCCGAGTCGAAGGAATAGGAGGCCGGCCCATGGAATTCACGACCCCGACAGGACACGCATCAATGCTCAATTCGCCAGGCGGCATCGCCCGCCCCGCCGAGTCCCGGTACATCCTCCCCAGCTTCGAGGAGCGCACCGCCTACGGCTACAAGCGCCAGGACCCCTACGCGAAGCTCTTCGAGGACCGCATCATCTTCCTCGGCGTGCAGATCGACGACGCTTCGGCCGATGACATCATGGCGCAGCTCCTCGTGCTCGAGAGCCAGGACCCTGACCGTGACATCGTCATGTACATCAACTCGCCCGGCGGCTCCTTCACCGCGATGACGGCCATCTACGACACGATGCAGTACGTGCGTCCGCAGATCCAGACGGTCGTGCTCGGGCAGGCCGCCTCGGCCGCCGCGGTGATCCTCGCGGCGGGCACGCCTGGGAAGCGACTCGCCCTGCCGAACGCGCGCATCCTCATCCACCAGCCCTCCGCAGGTGATGCTGGCCGTGGGCAGGCGTCAGACATCGAGATCCAGGCGCGGGAGATCCTCCGGATGCGCGAGTGGCTCGAGGAGACGCTGGCAAACCACTCCAACCGCACGAAGGAGCAGGTCAACCAGGACATCGAGCGCGACAACATTCTGAGCGGTCAGGAAGCCCTCGAGTATGGTCTCGTCGACCAGGTGCTCACCTCGCGGAAGAACGTTCCGGCGATCGTCAAGTAGCGACCTTCGCGAAAACCGCGGAAGAAGGCCCCGTCACCCTCGGGTGGCGGGGCCTTCTCGCATGAGGTCAGGACTCGCGTTCCGGCTCCTCGCTCAGCACAGCCGACTCGTCTCTAAAGCGTCGGCGCGTCAGTGCGAGGGTCGTGGCGACGGCGAGCACCAGCAACGCCGCCGCGCCCGCGACCCAGAGAACATCCGAGGGGAGCCCCGCGGATGTCTCGTCGGGGGAGGCAACCTCCTCAGCGGTAGTCTCGCCGGGTCGCTCCTCACTCTGCTCGGCGACCGTGCTGCCGCATGTGGGTGGCGCCTGCACTCCCTCACTCGTTCCGGCTGAGTCTCGGGGGGACCAGGTGAACGGGATCTCGCCGGAGATGGTGTGGCCGTCGGCCGAAACCGCTTGCCACACGAGCGTGTAGTCGCCTGCGGTCCCGAGGGCAGCGGCGGTCGACATGCTCGGTCCCTCGACCGTGATGCAGCCGTCGCCGTAGAAGAGACCCTGGTCGTCGACCACCTGCATCGCGAAGCCGTTGCCGTCTCCCGCGAGGTCGAGGAGCACGTCGTTGGTCGTGATGACGAACCGCTCCGGTAGCTCCGTCAGGCTCTCCCCTTCTCCCGGCGTCGTGGAGACGACGTAGTTGTGAGCGAGGGCCGGGGTGGGAGCGCCGAGCGCACCCACCCCTGCGAGCCCCAGGACCGCGGAGAGCGCGATCGCGATCCTCGAACGGGCCCGCATGCTCACCGCGTCGCGGTTCCGCGACGAAGACCCAGCACGATGCCGATCGCGCCGAGTACGAGTCCGCCAAGGCCGAGCGCGCGGGCGAGCACGTCGTCGCCGTCCGTGGAGTCGGATGCCGCGGCATCCGTCTGCTCGTCGGTTGCGGCATCCCCGTGCTCGGTGGAGCCCGCACCGCCGTGCTCGTGGGTGTCTCCCGTCGACTCGAGGAGCGTGAGCACAGGAGCGGGGTGCTCAGGCTCCGCGTCGCCCTCCGCAACCTCGGACCAGTCGGTCTGGCCCGTCTCGCACTCCTGCAGGACGGGGAAGGCGAGGGTCTCGCCCGCCTCGCCCTCGGGGAGGAGCACCGAGAGGGAGAAGGTGTCGCGGCGATCGTCCGGCAGGGGGGTGATTGCCGTGTAGGTGACCGTGCCTTCGCCCTCGGTGATGGTCCAGCCGGGATTGATGGTCGGGGTCACCGACTCGACACCCTCAGGGAGCGTAAAGGTGAGAGCCGTCGTGGGAGAGCCCTCGCAGCCGTGGCCGACGGCGAACTCGAGGGCCGCATAGGAGCCCGCCGCTGCCTCGCCGGGGGAGACCGTGACGTGGGCGAATGCCGCACCCGGTGCGAGGAGTGCGAGGAGGGCTGCCGCGCCGAGTGTGCTCGCGGCGATGGTCGTGTTCTTCATGAGTGGGTCCTTCGTATGTGCGGGCGCGCGAACGACGCCCGTCGCTGATTGCGGGTCGCGGGTACACCTGATCGAGCGGACGCCGATGTCCGCTCGATCAGACGTAGGACGCTGCTGGAGGACCGCAGTGTTGAAGGAAGCCCGACAGCACGGGTCGCGCCCCCGGTCTGACCGGAGGATCCACGGGGGAGAGCGCGAGCCGGAGCCGTGCAAAGGCGGCGGGCGGATCCGCGAGGAGGCGCATCGCGACGCCGACCGCATAGCGCAGCCGCGCCAGCGCGCTCATGACGGAAGACACGACTGTTCGCGACAGGCTCCGCGCGAGGGCGTCGCGCAGCACGAGCACGAAACCGAACGTCAAGATGGCGGCGACAACGTGTGCTACGACCATCTCGGGAGTCGGCGCGATCGAAAGCTCGGGACCGGAGCCCGCGCCCGTCGGCACGGGCACGGCGGCATGGTGGTGATGACCGGCCGCGGGCACGAAGGACACTGTGGCCGTTGCATCCGCCGTTCCGAAGACGGCGAAGAGCGTGTGGTACACCGCCTGTGTCGCGGCGATCGAAACGGCCAGGGTGAGACGCGAGACGCGAGCCCGGAAGAGGCCGATGCAGAGAGGAACCGAGAAGGCGAGGGCCAGGATGAGCGCGACGCTCTGCGGCTCACCGCCACCACCGGTCACGTGCGAGAAGGCCGCCACGTGGGTGGCGAAGAGCGCGACCAGGCAGCCGCGGAGCGCAGCAGACTGCCGCTGGGTCATGAATCCCTGCGACGGGTCAGCAACAGAACGACGCCGACGGCGATGATGACGACGATCGTGCCACCGACGATCCACGGAAACACGAGGTCGTCGTTCGACTCCGCCTCGCTCTCCTCGGTGGGGCTGGGGTTGGCGGATGCCTCGTCCCCATCGTCTCCGACCTCGGATCCGTCCTCGGCAGCCTCCTCGGGCTCGGGGCTCGGACTCGCTACGGTCTCACCGCAGACGGGCGGCTCGCTCGATCCGGGGGAGAGGGGGGCATCGCCCGTAGGCTCCCAACGGAACGGAATCGTGCCCGAGATCGTGTGGCCGTCGGCCGAAACTGCCTGCCAGGCGAGCGTGTATTCGCCGGCCTCACCCAGAAGGGCCGGCGTGCTGATGCTGGGGCCGTCGATCGTGACGCAGCCGTCCCCGTAGTAGAGACCCGCGGCATCCGTCACCTGCATCGCGGCGCTTGCATCGAGAAGCGTGTCACTGGTGGTGACGAGGAAGGCTTCGGGGAGCTCCGAGAGCACTTCACCCTCGGCGGGCACTGTGTCGACGACACTGTTGTGCGCGGTGGCGGGCAGTGCGGTGAGGGGCAGCGCGGCGAAGCCCACGGCAGTGAGGACGGCGGCCGTGAGGGCGAGCGCGACGGCGGCGGACGGTCGCCCCACGAATGCCTTCTGCCTGCTCATGACCTCACCCCGTGCTTTCCGTTTCGAGCGTGCACGGCCATTCTAGGCGCGCGGAAGAGCCGTATTGCAGCACAGTGTCACTGGAACGGGTTAGGCTCGTAGCCACTATTCCAATCGATGGAGGAGGGGGCGCATGGCTCGAATTGGCGAGAGCGCCGATCTGCTCAAGTGTTCTTTCTGTGGCAAGAGCCAGAAGCAGGTGCAGCAGCTCATTGCGGGCCCCGGCGTGTACATCTGCGACGAATGCGTCGAGCTGTGCAACGAGATCATCGAGGAGCGCCTCGCCGAGGCAGGCGAGACCGCCACGAGCGAGTTTGATCTGCCGAAGCCGCGCGAGATCTATGACTTCCTCGAGGAGTACGTCATCGGGCAGGAGAAGGCCAAGAAGGCCCTCTCGGTGGCCGTCTACAACCACTACAAGCGCATCCGGGCACGCAATACGATCGCTCCCGCGGATGCTGCGGCCGACGATGTCGAGATCGCAAAGTCCAACATCCTCCTGATCGGCCCGACGGGTTGCGGCAAGACCTACCTGGCCCAGACTCTTGCCAAGCGCCTCAACGTGCCGTTCGCGGTGGCCGATGCAACCGCCCTCACGGAGGCCGGTTACGTGGGCGAGGATGTCGAGAACATCCTCCTCAAGCTCATCCAGGCGGCGGACTACGACGTGAAGCGCGCCGAAACGGGCATCATCTACATCGACGAGATCGACAAGATCGCCCGCAAGGCGGAGAACCCGTCGATCACGCGCGACGTGTCAGGCGAGGGCGTGCAGCAGGCGCTCCTGAAGATCATCGAGGGCACTGTCGCCTCCGTTCCCCCGCAGGGCGGGCGCAAGCATCCGCACCAGGAATTCATTCAGGTCGACACGACGAATGTGCTCTTCATCGTGGCTGGCGCCTTTGCGGGCCTGGAGGAGATCATCTCCCAGCGCGCCGGCAAGAAGGGCATCGGCTTCGGAGCCCCCCTGCACAGCAAGGGCGACGACGTGAACCTCTTCAGCGAGGTGCTGCCGGAAGACCTGCACAAGTTCGGGCTCATCCCCGAGTTCATTGGGCGACTCCCGGTCGTGACGACGGTAACGCCGCTCGATCAGATCGCGCTCATGGACATCCTGACCCAGCCGCGCAACGCCCTCGTCAAGCAGTATCGGCGGATGTTCGAACTCGACGGCGTGGAGCTCGAGTTCGAGCAGGATGCCCTCGAGGCCATCGCAGATCTCGCCGTCCTGCGTCAGACCGGTGCTCGCGGCCTTCGCTCGATCATGGAGGAGGTGCTCGGCTCGATCATGTTCGACGTGCCCTCCGATGACCAGATCGCCCGCGTCGTCGTGACACGCGAGGCCGTGATCAACGGTGCCGCGCCCACGATCGTGCCGCGCAAGGCCTCGCGTCAGGAGAAATCTGCCTAGTCGCCGCGGGCGACGGGCAGGAATCGCCCAGCCCGTCTCATCGGGCATTGTCGCCGCGATCAGCGGTTTCGCGTCATCCTTCGCCCTTGTCGTGGCGGGACTCGCGGCGGTGGGGGCGACGGAAGCCGAAGCCTCCTCCGGCTTGCTGGCGCTGTGTGTTGCATCCGCCATCGTCACGATCCTGCTCTCGCTGCGCTATCGGCAGCCCATCTCGGTCGTCTGGTCGACACCCGGTGCCGCCGTGCTCGTCGCCGTCTCGACGGGCGCCGTCGATTTCGCATCGGCCGTCGGCGCCTTCATGGTCGCGGGCGCCCTCGTCGCCCTGTGCGGACTCTGGCCCGCGCTCGGCAGAGCCATGACGCGCATCCCGACGCCCCTCGCGAGCGCGATGCTCGCGGGCATTCTCTTTCCCATCTGTCTCGCGCCCGTCACGGCGGTCATCGAGCATCCGTTTCTTGCGCTGCCCATCGTGCTCGTGTGGCTCGTGCTGTTCCGGCTCGCCCCGCGCTGGGCGGTTCCCTCCGCCATGGTCGTCGCGGTCATCGCCATCCTCGTCGCGGCGGGGCCGGACTGGATGGCGGATGGGGGTCTCGCACCCAGCATCACTCTCGTCGCCCCCGTCTTCGACCCGCTCGTGATCGTGAGCATCGGGTTGCCGCTTTTCATCGTGACGATGGCGGGCCAGAATGTGCCGGGCTTCGTCGTCATGCGCAGTTTCGGCTACGAGGTGCCGGCGCGCCCCGTCTTCCTTGGCACGGGAATCGCTTCGGCCGCTGGTGCCGTCTTCGGCGGGCAACTGGTCAATCTCGCGGCGATCACTGCCGCGATCGCGGCGAGCCCCGAAGCCCATCCGGATGCGTCGCGCCGCTGGATCGCGGCCGTGAGCAGTGGATCGACCTTCCTCCTCCTCGGCCTCGGCGCGGGCGTCGCGACCGCCATTGTGAGCGCGGCCCCGCCCATCCTCATCATCGCGGTCGCGGGGCTCGCCGTGCTCGGCGCGCTCATCAGCTCGATCACGTCGGCCCTCGCGCAGGAACCACATCGGGTGTCAGCCATCGCGACCTTCCTCGTGACCGCGTCGGGGGTGACGGTGCTCGGCATCGGCTCCGCATTCTGGGGCCTCCTGGTCGGTGCGATCATCATGGGGTGGCTTGCCTGGCGGCGGCGGGAGCCGAGCGGGCGCTAGTGTTGCCCACATGGTTGAGCGCTACACCCACGGTCATCACGAGAGCGTGCTGCGGTCCCACTCGTGGCGCACGGTCGAGAACTCTGCGGCATACCTGATTCCGAGCATCCGTGCGGGCCTCGAGGTGCTCGACATCGGATGCGGGCCTGGCACGATCACGGTCGACTTGGCTGAGCGGGTGACTCCGGGGCGCGTCATCGGACTTGATGCTGCCGCAGGGGTGCTTGACGGTGCGCGGAACCTCGCTGCCGAGCGGAACGTCACGAACGCCGAGTTTGTCGAGGGTGACGCCTACGCGCTGGACTTCGCGGATGCCAGCTTCGACATCGTTCACGCCCACCAGACGCTCCAGCATCTGGGCGACCCCGTTGCCGCCCTGCGCGAGATGCGCCGCGTGGTGAGGGAGGACGGCGTTGTCGCGGTGCGGGACGTGGACTACGCGGGAACCATGGTTTACCCAGAGACCCCCGGCCTGCAGAGCTGGGCGGACCTGTACCAGCGCGTGCACCGCAGCAACGGCGGAGAGCCGAATGCGGGTCGTCGGCTCAAGCAGTGGGCGCGCGAAGCGGGCTTCACCCGGCTCGAGAGTTCCGCATCGATCTGGTGCTTCGCCTCAGACGAGGAGCGAGCGTGGTGGGGCTCGTCGTGGCACGACCGTGCGCTCAAGTCCGAGTTCGCGAAGCACGCCGTCGAGCGCGGACTCGCAACCGAGGAAGAGCTGCAGCGGATCGCGGATGCCTGGAGCGACTGGGCGGCTGCATCCGACGGCTGGATGGGCATGCCACACGGCGAGCTCCTCTGCCGCCGCTGACCGCTCAGTCGATCGGCGTCTGCTGGTAGTGCACGAGTCTCCAGGTGCCCACCCGACGCGTGTACACGCTCGCCATGCGTGCCGCGAACTCATCGCCGTCGTCGCGAGAGGCACGCCCCGTGTAGAGCAGGATGGCCTCGTCTTCACCGAGACGGATGATGCGCTCCTCGCTGATGTCATAGCGTTGCCAGGGCTGGGAGGCACCGAGGGAGTCGATGACGCCCTGGCGGTCGAGGGAGAGCCCTCCCGCGAGCACCATGGCGGAATCGTCGGTCATGATCTGGCCATAGAACTCGGCGGCGGTGCCATCGCATAGGGCTTTCCAGCCCTGATGCTCGAGGTCAAGAAGCTCTGCGAGAGTCATATCGTGCCCTTCGACGCGGGGCTACTGATGCTACGAGGTTCAGGCCAGGAGTGTCGAGAGCACGTCCGCCATCGCCGCGAGGGCTTCGGCCCGCGAGGCAGTCGTGTCGTCGATCACGACGGCGGGGTGACGTGAACCTCGCCCGCCGCATCCACAGTCACGACGGTACCGTCATCGAGTTCGACGACGGGCCGGCCTTCAAGCCAGGTGAGCGTCCAGCGCCACGTCGTGGGGTCGAAGTCGGCGGATGCGAGCGCCAACAGCTCCGCGTCGACCTCACGCACCGCGTTCCGCACGGGCTCCGGCAGACGGTCGGGGCTGGAAGCCCCGACCGACCAGCGCGTGCCGAGTTGCATCAGGCGGGCTGCTCGGCGAGGACGATGTCGACGACGGCGAGTTCCTCGCCCTCGACGAACGACAGCTCTCCAATGCGTCCGACGGCCTTCAAATCGTCCTCCGCGAGCCGGAGCAGTTCGAGCTGTTCCGCGGGCGCGACGATGGAAGCGGAGGTGACGGGCGTCTTCTGGGAGGCTTTCGCATCCGTCTTGGCTCGGCGAATCCCGATCAGGGCGGCACTCACGGCGGGCAGGAGCCCGCTGGGAGCGTCGTCACCGGGGGCGACGGGCCACTCGGCGGCGTGGATCGAGCCCTTGTGCGTCCACGACCACACCTCTTCGGTGGCGAAGGGGAGGAACGGCGCGAGCAGGCGGAGCATGGCGTCGATCGCCGCGCGGAGCGTGAGCACGGCGCTTGCCTGGCCCTCCGGGGTCGAGGCGCCGTAGGCGCGCTCCTTGACGAGCTCGAGATAGTCGTCGCAGAAGGTCCAGAAGAACTGCTCCGTGGTCTCGAGGGCGCGCGCGTGGTCGTAGTCCTCGAGCGCGGCCGTCGCTGCTGCGACGACAGCGTGGAGCTCGGCGAGCACATCGACGTCGAGCGGGGCAGTGATGGAGAAGTCGCCCGACGGGAGCTCGTAGGAGTAGGCGAACTTGGATGCGTTGAGCACCTTGATCGCGAGCCTGCGGCCGATCTTGATCTGCTTGGGGTTCTGCGGGTCGAACGCGGCATCCGTTCCTAGCCGGCTAGAGGCCGCCCAGTAGCGGACGGCGTCGGAGCCGTGTTCGTCGAGCATGCCCGCCGGCGTGACGACGTTGCCCTTCGACTTCGACATCTTCTTGCGGTCGGGGTCGACGATGAAGCCGGAGATCGCGGCGTTCTTCCACGGAGCGACCCCGCCGTGCTCGAGGTGGGCGCGCAGGGCGGTCGAGAAGAGCCAGGTGCGGATGATGTCCTGGCCCTGAGGTCGCAGGTCGTAGGGGAACACGAGCTCGAAGAGCTCAGGGTCGGTCTCCCAGCCGCCCGCGAGCTGCGGCGTCAGCGAGGAGGTCGCCCAGGTGTCCATGACGTCGATCTCACCGATGAAGCCGCCGGGCACGCCCCGCTGGCTCTCCTCGTAGCCGGGTGCGGCATCCGAGGAGGGGTCGACCGGCAGCTGTGCCTCCGCGGGGACGATGGGGGAGTCGAAGACAGGGTTGCCGTCGCCGTCGAGCGGGTACCAGACGGGAATCGGAACGCCGAAGAAGCGCTGCCGACTGATAAGCCAGTCGCCATTGAGGCCGCCCACCCAGTTCTCGTAGCGCACGCGCATGAAGTCGGGGTGCCAGTCGATCGTCTCGCCGAGGGCGACGAGGTCGCGTCGCAGGGCTTCGTCCCGCCCGCCGTTCGTGATGTACCACTGCCGGGTCGAGACGATCTCGAGGGGCTTGTCACCCTTTTCGAAGAACTTGACGGGGTGGCTGATGGGCTTCGGGTCGCCGATCATTTCGCCCGTGCCCTGCAGCATCTCCACGATCGCCTTTTTGGCGCTGAAGACCGTCTTGCCGGCAAGTTCCGCGTAGGCCGCTCGGCCGCTCTCACTCGTGATGGCGGCGGGAGCCTCGCTCACGACGCGGCCGTCGAAGCCGATGATGGCGCGGTTGGGCAGGTTGAGCTCGCGCCACCAGATCACGTCGGTGAGGTCGCCGAAGGTGCAGATCATGGCGATGCCCGATCCCTTGTCCTTCTGGGCGAGGTGGTGGGCCACGACGGGGACCTCGACGTCGAAGAGCGGGGTGCGCACGGTCGTGCCAAAGAGCGCCTGGTAGCGCTCGTCATCCGGATGCGCGACAAGCGCGACGCAGGCCGGGAGCAGTTCCGGCCGGGTCGTCTCGATGTGGATGTCGCTGCCGTCGGGAGCGTGGAAGGCGAGGCGGTGGTAGGCGCCCGGCTGCTCCTTGTCCTCGAGCTCCGCCTGGGCCACCGCCGTGCGGAAGGTCACGTCCCAGAGGGTCGGGGCATCCGCCTGGTAGGCCTCGCCGCGCTCCAGGTTGCGCAGGAACGCGCGCTGGGCGGTCGCCTGAGCCTCGGGCGAGATGGTGCGGTAGGTCTGGCTCCAGTCGACGCTGAGCCCAAGCTTGCGCCAGAGATCCTCGAACTGCTTCTCGTCCTCGACCGTGAGTCGTTCACACAGTTCGACGAAGTTGCGGCGGCTGATGGGTAGTTGGTCGGCCGCCTTCGAGCTCTTGTTGTCGCCACCTTCAAAGGGGGGCGTGAAATCGGGGTCGTAGGGGAGCGTGGGGTCGCAGCGCACGCCGTAGTAGTTCTGCACGCGACGCTCTGTTGGCAGGCCGTTGTCGTCCCACCCCATGGGGTAGAAGACGGTGCGACCACGCATGCGCTGGAACCGAGCCATGACATCCGTGTGGGTGTAGCTGAAGACGTGCCCGATGTGGAGGGAGCCAGAGGCGGTGGGCGGCGGGGTATCGATCGAGTAGATGTTCTCGCGCGTGGCCGACGCGCGGTCGAAGCGGTAGGTTCCCCGCGACTCCCACTCCGGTCCCCACTTCTGCTCAAGGCCTTCGAGGGCGGGCTTGTCGGGGATGGCGTCGGCCATGGGATGCTCCGGTTCGGTGTGTGCGGCACCGTGTCCGTACTGAGGTGCCTGAGTGTGCTGAGTGCAGGGCCAATCCTAGCGAAGCGTTCCCAACGGTGCCTCAGCGACGGGCGTCCCCTTCGGCGCTCCCGAATCCGTCGAGGACAGGCCCGACGACGGGTTCCAGATGCGAGCGGAGCGACCCTCGGGAGGTCCCCGCAGCAGCCCAGGCCTCCGCCGCCGCGACGGATGCCCCAACTGTGGCATAGGCGATGGCTCGAGCCCGCGCATCCGAGATGCCTCGCTCTGCGAGGAAGCGGCGAATCAGGCGTACGGCGGTCATGAATCGCGTCACGGCGGAAGCCTGGAGGTCGCCCGTGCTGCCGATGAGTTCGTGCTGGGTGAGGGCGAACGGCACGTCGCCGGCCCCGAAGCCCTCGCCGAGGTCGAACAGGAGCACGCGCAGGGCCGGCAGTGGGGAGGCCGAGTCGGGTACGGCGGCGAGTAACTCCGCCAACTGCGTGAGTGCGGAATCCAGCTCGACCCAGAAGACGTCAGCCTTGGCGTCGAAGTAGTTGAAGAAGGTGTTGCGGCTGACCCCCGCCCGCCGCGTGACCTGCTCGACGGTCGTGGCGGCGTAGCCCTGCTCGAGAAAGAGTTCGAACGCGGCATCCTGGAGCATTTCGCGTGAGGCCGAGGGAGGTCGTCCCCGTGCCGATCGTGTTGCCATACTCACTCCGTCCCAAGGTCGAGACGCGGGGAGGAGGCGAGCAGGCGCCTCGTGTACTCGTGGCTCGGCGATGCGAAGACCTCCGAGGCCTCGCCCTCTTCCACGATACGGCCCGCGCGCATGACGGCGATGCGGTCGCTGACGTGCTGAACGACACCGAGGTCATGCGAGATGAAGAGATAGGCGAGGCCGAACTCCCGCTGCAGCTCGTCAAGAAGGTCGAGCACCTGCGCCTGCACCGAGACATCGAGTGCCGAGACGGGTTCGTCGCACACAATCACCGCGGGGCGCGGCGCCAGAGCACGGGCGATCGCGACACGCTGGCGCTGGCCGCCCGAGAGGTGAAGTGGGCGGCGCAACAACACCGCGCTGGGCAGACCGACCGCGTCGAGAAGCTCCGCGATCCGTCGGTCCGCCTCTGCGCCCTTCCCCACCGCGTCGAGGAGGATGCGGCGCACACTGTGACGCGGGTCGAAGGAGCTGAGGGGGTCCTGATAGACAGCCCCGAGCATCCGCCGCCGTGGGCGTCGCGATCGCTCGGGAACGTCGCTGAACGGCTCGTCGTCGAGAAGGACGGTGCCCGAGTCAGGCTCCTCGAGGCCGAGGAGAAGTCGCGCAAGCGTCGTCTTGCCCGAGCCAGACTCGCCTACGAGCCCAAGCGTCGACCCGCGAGCGAGCCGCAGTGAGACGTCATCGACGGCGAGCAGGGGAGCGGCGTGGCGGCGGGGGAACACCTTGCTGACACCCCGCGCCTCAAGGATAACCGCGCCCGCCGTCCGCCGCTCATCCGTGGAGGCCGATGCGGGAGAGAGCAGGGGCACCCCACGCGGCACGCCGGAAGGAACCGAGCGGATCAGCTCGCGGGTGTACTCGTGTTGGGGGTTGCGCAGCACCTCCTCGGTCGCGCCGCTCTCCACGATGCGCCCCGCGCGCATGACGGCGACGCGATCAGACACCTCCCGCACGACAGCAAGATCGTGGCTGATCAGTAGCAGGGCGGTGCCGGAGGAGCGCAGCTCGCCGAGCAGTTGCAGCACCTGTGCCTGGACAGTCGCGTCGAGGGCGGTCGTCGGCTCGTCGGCGATGAGGAGCCGCGGCCCGGCGGCGATCGCGCTTGCGATGAGGGCGCGCTGGCGCAGGCCGCCCGAGAGCTCGCCGGCACGCTGGCCGGCTCGCGTCTCGGGTTCAGGCATGCCGACGGCGTGAAGCAGTTCGATCACCCGTTCCCGGCGCTGGCCGGACTTCAGGGTTGTGTGCAGCCGCAGCGCATCATCGATCTCCCGACCGACGGGGCGCAACGGGTCGAGCGAGACGAGCGCATCCTGCAGCACGAGCCCGATCTCGCCCCCGCGAATCTCGCGCCAGTCGCGTGGCGAGACGCGGAGCAGGTCACGGCCTCCGAGGGACAGGCGCTGGGCAGTCACACTGCTCCCCGCGAGGCCAAGAAGGGATCTCGCGGTCACGCTCTTGCCGGAACCCGACTCGCCGACGAGCGCGAGGCATTCGCCCGCCGCGACATCGAAGGAGACACCGTCGACGGCAGCCACGCCGGAGAACGAGACGCGCAGGTCCTCGACCGAGAGCAGGGGCTCGCTCATCCGTCCCCCTGCCGAGTGCGAGCCTGGATGCTGCGGCCGAGCGCCGTCGAAGCGGCGGCCGTCGCCACGATCGCGAGTCCCGGGCAGACCGTCATCCACCACGCGAGCTCGATATACGGGCGCCCGGCCGCGAGCATCGCGCCCCATTCGGGAGCGGGCGGAACGGCCCCCAGACCGAGGAAGCTGAGAGAGGATGCCCACACGATGGCCTGACCGACGCCAAGGGTCGCGAGCACGAAGACGGGGGCGAGTGCGTTGGGGAGGATGTGGCGGCCGAGGATGCGCGGGCTGCTGTGCCCCAGCACGACGGCGGCCTCGATGTAGGCCGAGCCCCGAACCGCCCGGATCTGGGTGCGGATGATACGGGCGTATCCCGGCGCGGTCGATAGCCCCACCGCCACGGTTGTTGTGGCGACTCCCGGCCCGACGATCGCGATGAACACGAGTGCGAGGAGGAGACCCGGAAGGGCGAAGAGCACTTCGTTGATCCGGGTCGTCGCGAAGTCGACGGCACGGCCCGCTACGGCACCCAGAATGCCGATCACGAGGGCGAGTCCCAGGCCGATCGCGGTCGCGGCTAGGCCGATCAGGAGCGACTCTCCCGCCCCGTGGACGACCCGAGTGTAGACGTCGCGTCCGGACTCGTCCGTGCCAAAAGGGTGCTGCCACGACGGCGCTTGGAAGGCATCTGCCGGGCTGATGCCGAGCGGGTCGCCCGGCGCCAGCAGTCGGGGTGCCACGGCGGCGAGCACGATCAGGAGCAGAATGAGCACGCTGATGATCTCGCCAACGGTCGGACGTGCGCCGGGGCGAGAGGCGAGGTGTGCGGTCCGCAGTCCCGTCCCCGCGGTCTCGGGGGCGGTCACGAGCCCCTCAGCCTCGGGTCGGCGACGCGGTCGAGAGCGTCGGTCGCGATCGTGACCAGCACGAAGGCCAGTGCGGAGACGAGTGCGATTCCCGTGACAAGGGGAATGTCTCGGTCCGTGACGGCCTTGAGCAGACTCCGCCCCAAGCCTGGGCGGGCGAAGACCGTCTCGACGACGACCGCGCCACTGATGAGAGAACCGAATGCCCAGCCCGAGAGCGAGATGGCAGGCAGGGCGGCATGGCGGACGGCGTGGCGCAGGCGCACGCCTGTCTCAGACTCCCCACGCGCCCGAGCGGAGAGCGCGAAGGGCGACTCGAGGGCGTCAGCGAGTGACTCGCGCATGACCTGGGCGAGGAAGCCAGCGAGCGGCAGGGCGAGCGTCACGACGGGCAGCACGAGACCGAGGGGCCCCGGCACGCTCACGGGAGGCAGCATTCCGAGCGTCGTGCTGAAGAGAAGGATGAGCACCGACGCGAGCCAGAAGTGGGGCACAGCCGCCGCGACGATCTCGAGAGCGGATGCCACGGCTCGCCCCGCGCGGCTACCTCGCGTCGCCCACGTCGCGAGCCCGAGTGCCAGCAGCCAGGCCGTCGCGAGGGCGAGGACGGTGAGCAGGAGGGTGCCCCAGAACTGCTCAGCGATGAGACCCAGGACGTCCTGGCGAAGCGAGTAGGAGGTTCCCAGGTCTCCCACGAGCAGGCGGCCCATCGCGAGGAGATATTGCTCGCTAACCGGGCGGTCGAGGCCGTACTCCTGCCGGACGAGAGCGAGCGCCTCCTCGGATGCCTGCGATCCCGGGCCCCCGAGTATGGCGAGCGCCGGATCGCCGGGCACGAGTCGGAGGGCGAAGAAGATCAGCGTCGCGATCGACCACAGCACGAACACGGCGCCCGCGAGCCGAACCGCGAGCCAACGGAGCACGCGCCGAGCGCCGCTCACGGGCATCCGTTGCAGTGCGTCACGCTCGCGTCAGCGGGCGAGCCAGGCATCGTGGAACGTCGGCGTCGAGACTGTTGGCAGGGCGCGCACGCCCCGGACATCCGGGCCAAGGAGGTAGTTGTTCTGCTGGTCGTAGAGCGGGATGGCGTAGTAGCCGGAGAGGACGATCTCCTGCGCCTGCTCGTAGAGCTCACCGCGCAGCGCGGGGTCGCTCGTCTCGCTGGCCTGCGTCAACAGGGCGTCGAGCTCCGAGTCCTTCAGCTGCGCGAGGTTGGCGAAGTAGCCGCTCGGTGCGGGAACGGTGGAGTCGGAGTGGTAGAGGATGCGCAGCACGTCCGGGCCCACCTTGGTGTAGGGGGCGCTCACGAGGTTGTACTCGTGTGCGAAGAGCGCGCCGTACCAGCTCGAGAGATCGAGGGGTTCGAGGATTACCTCGAAGCCGACATCCTTCGTCGTGGCCTGCAGCTGCTCGAAGAGCGACTGCTCGGCGGGCACCGACTGGTTCGTGCTCACGGGAAAGGAGAGGGTGAGTCGTTCGCCGTCTCGCACGCGGTAACCCTCATCGTCGCGTTCGGTCCAGCCCGCCTCATCCAGAAGCGCGTTCGCTGCGTCGAGGTCACCCTCGAAGTATTCGGGAGCCGAGAGCGCCTCCTTCTCGACGCTCGACAGCACCGAGTAGGAGCGGTCGACCGTACCGAAGAAGAGGCTCTCGATGCCTTCGTCGACACCCGCTGCGCGCACGAACGCCTCGCGTACTCGGGGGTCGTCGAAGGGCGGCTTGCTCGAGTTGAGCTCGATGCGGTTGGAGGCACCGGGACGCGGGGCGAGCAGCGCCGTGATCTCGCCGCCGTCGAGGGCAGCGGCGAGCGAGTTGGGCTGCGGATTGTCAATGACGTCCACTTCCCCAGACTGCAGGGCCGCGTAGCGCGTCGTGGCGTCGGGAATGAAGCGCCACTCGATGCCGTCCAGGTAGGGGAGACCGTCGTGAGCCGCGTCCTCAGGGGCGGAGGAATAGTCCTCGTTGCGCACGAGGGTGATGCTGTCTTGGCGCGTCCAGCTCTCGACGATGAAGGGGCCAGTCCCGACAGGAGACGCACAGTTGACCTCCTCGCCGCGCTCCAGGGCGGTGGGGGACTGGATGCCGAGCCAGGGCATGCTGAAGGAGTCGAGGAGGGCGCTGTCGGGAGCAGTGAGGTCGAGGCGCAGCGTGAGGTCGTCCACGACGGTTGTCGACTCGACCTTGCCGAGGGCAAGGTATCCGGTCGAGGAGCCGGTTTCGGGGTCCTTCAGATGGGCGATATTCGCCGCAACGGCTGCGGCGTTGAGAGGCGTGCCGTCGGTGAACTCGATGCCCTCGCGCAGCGTGAACTCCCAACTCAATCCATCGGGGCTCTCCGTCCAGGACTCTGCGAGCCAGGGCAGGATGTCCCCTTCCGCATTCTTCGACACGAGGGACTCGAGATACTGCGTCGCAAGCAGGGCCTGTGGGTAGTTGCCGCCAACGTGAGGATCGAGGCAGTCAGGCTCGGCGTCGCCCGTGGCGTAGACGAGCACGCCGCCCTCTACCGGCTCATCGGAGGTGACGGTCGTGCTCGAGCAGCCCGCGAGCAGGCCGACGATGGCGATGGAACCAAGGAGAGAGAAGGTGTGGGGGGCGCGGAGCATTCGTACCTCGGGAGCTGTGGCGGACGGTGAGCGGGAGGGAAACCAGAGCTTTGTTGGTCTCAGTGTAAAAAAGCCCGCCCTACAGCATAGTCCCGAGAACGACGATGGCCCGACCACGTGTGGTCGGGCCATCGCGAGAGATCGCGGCTCAGTTGCGCCGAGCGTCGATCCGGTCGGCGAGTTTCCACGTTGCCGGGATGATCGCCGCAGCGAGGGCGGCCTTGACGACGCCACCGAGGATGAAGGGGTAGAGGCCCCAGGCGAGCGTCTGCTCAAGGGTCCCGCCGAGAACGATCGCGAGTCCGATGAGACCGAAGGCGAAGATCACCACGGTGCCCGCGCTGAAGGAGATAGCAGCCCCTAGAAACTTCTTGTCCCAGTTGCGCTGCGCGAGCCACCCGGTGAGAGCTGCCGCGAAGACGAAGCCGACGATGTAGCCGCCTGTGGCGCCGAAGAGTACGGCGGCCCCGGAGGCGCCCTCGCTGAAGACGGGCAGGCCGACGAGACCGAGTGCCATGTACAGCACCATCGAGAGAGCACCGCGCGCCGCCCCGAGAGTGCTGCCGACCAGGAGCACCGCGAGGGTCTGCATCGTGATGGGCACCGGCTGGATCGGAATGTAGAGCTGCGAGGCCACAGCCGTGACCGCGGCTCCCGCAGTCACCAGGACGATGTCGGTCGCGAGGCTGCGGGAGAAGAGACGGTCGGCGAGGGTCGGCCGGCCGATGCTGAGGGAGAGAGTCGACACGCGACGATCCTTTCAAGGGGTGGGCGTGAGGCGATGTGCCGCCTGCGGGCGAAGCGGTAGGCGTCGCGCCGAGGGGCATGGGCCAATACTAGGCCCGCGCCAACAGCATCCTCCATGTTCACCGTGCATTCATGCACGACTCGCACAAGCGGGGCACAGTGGGACTGTAGACGGGCGCACGGGGGCAGCGGCCCCTATGAGGCGCTCGGATGACGATCAGTGGCGACGTGAGGAGCGAGCACATGGCGGACACGAAGGCGACCCAGAAGGCCGGCGGCATTCTGACGAACAGGCAGGGTCACCCAGTCGCCGACAACCAGAACCAGCGCACCGTCGGACCGCGTGGCCCGGCAACCCTCGAGAACTACCAGTTCCTTGAGAAGATCAGCCACTTCGACCGCGAGCGCATTCCCGAGCGCGTCGTGCATGCCCGCGGTGCCGTCGCCTACGGCTACTTCGAGGCCACTGGCCGCGTCGGCGACGAGCCGATCTCCAAGTACACGCGCGCGAAGCTCTTCCAGGAGGAGGGCAAGCGCACGGACCTCGCGATCCGCTTCTCGACGGTGATCGGTGGCCGCGATTCTTCAGAGGCGGCGCGCGATCCTCGCGGCTTCGCCGTCAAGTTCTACACGGAGGATGGCAACTGGGACTTGGTCGGCAACAACCTCGCGGTCTTCTTCATCCGCGACGCGATCAAGTTCCCTGACGTGATCCATGCGCTCAAGCCCGACCCCGTGACCTTCCGGCAGGAGCCGGCACGCATCTTCGACTTCATGTCGCAGACTCCTGAGGCGATGCACATGCTCGTCAACCTCTTCAGCCCGCGCGGCATCCCCGCGAACTACCGCACGATGCAGGGCTTCGGCGTCAACACCTACCGCTGGGTCAACGCTGAGGGCGAGAGCCACCTCGTCAAGTACCACTGGATTCCCAAGGCGGGTGTCAAGAGCCTCACCGAGGCGGATGCCGCGGCCATTCAGGCGGGTGACCTCGGTCACGCGTCGAAAGATCTCTATGAGGCGATCGAGTCGGGCGACTACCCCGAGTGGGAGTTGTATGTGCAGCTCATGACGGACGACGAGCATCCAGAGCTGGACTTCGACCCGCTCGACGACACGAAGGTCTGGCCGGAGAACGAGTTCCCCACCCGCTATGTGGGCCGGATGGTGCTCAACCGCAACGTCGACAACTTTTTCGCTGAGAACGAGCAGATCGCCTTCGGCACGGGCGTGCTCGTCGACGGCCTTGAGTTCTCCGACGACAAGATGCTCGTCGGTCGCACGTTCTCTTACAGCGACACGCAGCGCTACCGGGTGGGGCCGAACTACCTCCAACTGCCGGTCAACCAGGCGAAGAACGCGTCAGTCGCGACCAACCAGCGCGACGGCCAGATGACCTACTACGTCGATGGGACGGGGGAGAACCCGCACGTCAACTACGAGCCATCGATCACGGGCGGCCTGCGTGAGGCGACGCGGGAGTATCAGTCGGAGGTCGGCCCCGAGCTGCGCGGGCGCCTCGTGCGGGCGCGTATTCCGCGCACCAACGACTACATGCAGGCGGGGCAGCGCTACCAGCTCATGGAGGAGTGGGAGAAGGACGATCTCGTCGCGAATTTCGTCGAGCTCATCGGACAGGCGGCGCGGCCCGTGCAGGAGCGCATGGTGTGGCACTTCTACATGTGCGACGACGAGCTGGGACAGCGTGTCGGCGAGGGGCTTGGCATCGGGCTCGAGGTCGTCGCCGACCTCGCCCCGCTGCGCACGCAGACGCTGAGCGCCGAGGAGGTGCAGCGCATGCAGAACCTCGGCAAGAACGGACCTCGCGACGTCAGTGGCCTCACGATGACCCACTGCGTGCCCAACGAGAGGGCGGTGATGGTCGACGCGTAGCGTCGTCCGGCGTCAGGGCCGCTTCTTGCCTGCCGTGAAGGCGGCGATGCGCTGAGTGGCATCCTCCGTTGCGAAGGCCGCGCCAATGGTGCGCGCCTCGTCGTCGAGGGATGCCTGCACGTCGCGTAGCGGGGCGGCACGCAGCAGGCGCCTGGCCTGCCCGAAGGCGCCCGCCGCTCCGCTGAGCCAGCCCTGGGCGACTTCGAGCGCGCGGGCTCCCACCTGCGCGCTCGGCACGACCTCGGTCACGAGCCCCCACTCGCAGGCTTCCTCGGCCGAGAGTCGCCGATCGCTCAGGGTGAGTTCGAGCGCGCGTCGCATGCCGACGGCCTCCGGCAGGAGCGTGCTCACGCCACAGTCGGGGGTGAGGCCGATCGCAGCGTAGCGCGAGGCGAAGAAGGCGGAATCGGCCGCGACGATGTAGTCGGCGCACAGCATGAATCCGAGCCCGCCGCCCGCCACGGCACCCTGGACGGCGGCCACAATCGGCTTCGCACCGTGGCGGAGCGTGGCATGGCCCTCATGGATGACGTCAGCATGGTGCGAGAGCGTCGCGGCGTCATACTCTGACGACGCCATCGCCTGCACGTCGCCGCCAGCGCAGAACGCCTGGCCCGCAGCATCCAGCAGCACGGCCTTGACGTCATCGCGTTGCGTGACCTCGCGGGCGATGTCGCGCCAGAGTTCCCCCGCGACATCGTCGATCGCGTTGAGGCGCTGCGGCCGATTGAGAGTGACGCGGGCGAGGCCGTCGGTCACGGAGAGCAGGATGGCGGAATCGGCGGCGACATCAGTGGCGGTCATAGGTGCCGATGGTAGCGGCGGCGATACGATCGACGGCGTCCGTTAGCACTTCCGGCGAACATCCGAAGTTCAGCCGTACGAATCCTGTGCCCTGCACACCAAAGTCACGGCCCGCCCCGAGCGCCACGCGGGCCCTCGTGAGCAGGTGCCGCGCAGGCTCGTCTCCGAGCTGTAGCCGGCGAACATCCAGCCAGGCGAGATAGCTCGCGCGCGGCTCCCGAAAGCCGACCCCCGGCAGCTTCTGGTGGATCAGGCGAGACAGCAGCGCACGATTCTCCTCGAGTGAGGCGAGGAGCCCGTCGAGCCACTCGGAGCCATGCTGAAACGCCGCGATGCTCGCGTGCACGCCGAGGTGACTCGTGCGCCAGAACACCTCCTGGTACATGCCCTCGATGATGGCGCGCATGCGCGGGCTCGCCGTCACCATGACGGCGCACTTGAGCCCCGCGAGGTTGAAGGCCTTGCTCGCCGAGGTGATGGAGATCCCGTGCTCGCGGGCGGCCTCGCTGACGGTGAGGAACGGAACGAATCGGGCGTCGCGATGGGTGAGGGGGGCGTGGATCTCGTCGCTGACGACTGTGGCACCGTGCCGTTCAGCGATCGCGGCGAGTGCCTCAAGCTCGCTCCTATCGTGCGGATGGCCCAGCGGATTGTGCGGGTTGCAGAGCACCATGGCCTTCGCCCCGGCTGCGAACGCATCCTCGATCGCGGTGAGGTCGAGATGCCACCCCTCGGCGTCCTCGAGAAGTGGCGCCTCTGCGACGACGCCGCCCGCCTCCCGCACGAGTTCGAAGAACGGCGGGTAGACGGGGGGAGTGATGACGACGCGGTCGCCCGGTTCTATGAGCCCGCGCAGGCACTCGACGATTCCCATGCTGACGTCGGCGGTGGAACGGACATGGGCGGGGTCCACCTGCCAACCCCATCGCGAGAGCGCGAAGCCGGCGAACGCCTCGGGGAGTTCGGGTCCGCCGGAGGAGTATCCAGTGTCGCTGCGGCGGATGCACGCGTGAAGTGCGTCGGCGACGGGCTCCGCGAGCGGGAAGTCGTGTTCGGCGACGAAGAGGGGGAGGACATCCGCGGGGTAGCTTCGCCATTTCACGCTCGTGCGGGTGCGAAGCTCGTCGAGGGTCTGCGCTCTCACGTCCATGCTTTCCAGCATGGCACCGCCTCATGTCCTAATCTGTCGCCACACCACCGTGAAGGAGACGACCATGACGGATGTCCCGCCCACCGCTGCTCTCGCCGACGCGCTCGTGCGGCTCACGCGCCCGGTGCGTTGTGCGCCCGCCACCCTGGCGCCCCTCTTTCCGACCCCGCCGCTCATGGGACCGGCTGTGCCCGTGACCCACCTCGGAAGCGTGGACGTGATCCTCGAGTCGATCGACGCTGCCCCGGAGGGCGGCGTGCTCGTTGTCGACAACGGTGCACGCACGGATGAGTCGTGCGTGGGTGATCTGGTCGTGCTCGAGGCGAAGCAGGCTGGCCTTGCCGCCGTCATCATCTGGGGCCTTCACCGCGACACCGCGCAGCTCCGGGACATCGGGCTCCCCGTCTTCAGCACCGGCGCGATGCCGCTCGGGCCCACCCGGGTTCCGAGCGGGGGCGACCCCATGCGGTCGGCGACTCTCGGCGGAGTGCGGGTCATGCCCGGCGACATGGTCGCGGCGGACGACGACGGCGTGCTCGTGCTTGCGCACGATGAGGTTGACCAGGTGGTGGCGCTTGCCCGCGATATCGCCGAGATCGAGGCGAGGCAGGCGGCGCGGATGCGCGGAGGGGAGTCGTTGCGAAGCCAGCTGGACTTCGACGGTTACCTGGAACGGCGTCGCGATGACCCCGGCTACTCGCTTCGGGAACATCTCGCCTCTGGCGCGGGGGCGATCGAGACGTGAGGGGTTCAGCCCAGTCGCGGTATCCTTGACAGCACACGCACCGATCCGGCCATCACCGGGGAGCGGTCGGAAGAACAGCGGATGCGACATCCGCCCAGTAGAACCGAACGGGTCAGGCCCGTCACAGCCGCAGAAGGAGCGGTCGCGTCCTGATTTGGATGCGGCAAGCGAGGTGGTACCGCGGAGGGTGAGCCGATCATCCGTCGTCCTCGTGCAGATTCGTCACTGCCAGGAGAAGAATGACCTACCCGCGCCACTCCCACGACGGCACGCCTGCGGCGTCTGTCACGCCGAGCCCCGACTTCCCCGCGCTGGAGAAGGGCATCCTCGCGTTCTGGAAGGGCGACGACACCTTCCGCGCCTCGGTCGAGGGCCGCGAGGGATGCGACGAGTGGGTGTTCTATGACGGCCCGCCCTTTGCCAACGGTCTGCCGCACTACGGGCACCTGTTGACGGGCTACGCCAAGGACCTCTTCCCTCGCTACCAGACGATGCGCGGCAAGCAGGTGCACCGGCGCTTCGGCTGGGACACGCATGGCCTGCCCGCCGAACTTGAGGCGATGCGCCAGCTCGGCATCACTCGCAAGGACGAGATCGAGCAGATGGGCGTCGAGGCATTCAACGCGACAGCGCGGGAGTCTGTGCTCACCTACACGAACGAGTGGCAGGAGTATGTGACCCGCCAGGCGCGCTGGGTCGACTTCGAGAACGACTACAAGACCCTCGACATCTCCTTCATGGAGTCCGTCATCTGGGCGTTCAAGCAGCTCTATGACAAGGGGCTCGCCTACGAGGGCTTCCGCGTGCTGCCCTACTGCTGGAACGACGAGACGCCGCTCTCGAACCACGAGCTGCGCATGGACGACGACGTCTACAAGATGCGCCAGGACCAGACCGTCACCGTGACCTTCCCCCTCGTCGGCGAGAAGGCCGAGGCGCTCGGGCTCACCGCCGTGCGCGCGCTCGCCTGGACGACGACCCCCTGGACCCTGCCCACTAACGCGGCCCTCGCCGTCGGCCCCGAGATCGACTACGCGGTCGTGCCGAGCGGCCCGCTGGGTGCCGGTGACGGCTCCGCCGAGGGCGTCGCGGAGTACCTGCTCGCGGCCGACACGGTCGGCGCCTATGCCAAGGACCTCGGGTATGAGAGCGCAGCGGATGCCGCGGCATCCGTCACCCGCACGATCAGTGGTCGCGACCTCGGCGGCGTGCAATACGACCGGCTGTGGGACTTCTATGCGGGTGCCGAGGGTTATGAGAATGCCTGGCAGATTCTCGTCGCCGAGTACGTCGCGACGGGCGAGGGCACGGGAATCGTGCACCAGGCGCCCGCCTACGGCGAGGACGACCAGGTCACGTGTGCGGCGGCGGGCATCCCCGTGATCATCTCGGTCGATGAGGCCGGCCGCTTCCTGCCCGCGGTCGAGCCCGTCGCGGGGCAGCAGGTCTTCGAGGCGAACAAGCCCCTGACTCAGCTGCTGCGCTCCGAGGGTCGACTGCTGCAGCAGAAGAGCTACGAGCACAGCTACCCGCACTGCTGGCGCTGCCGTAATCCGCTCATCTACAAGGCGGTCTCGAGCTGGTTCATCCGGGTTCCGGAGTTCCGCGACCGCGCCGTCGAGATCAACGAGCAGATCACCTGGGTGCCGGAAAACGTCAAGCACGGCCAGTTCGGCAAGTGGATGGCGAACGCCCGCGACTGGTCGATCTCGCGCAACCGCTACTGGGGCTCGCCGATCCCGGTATGGAAGAGCGACAACCCCGAGTTCCCCCGCGTCGACGTCTACGGTTCGCTCGAGGAGCTCGAGCGCGACTTCGGCACGCTCCCGCGGAACGCCGACGGCGAGCCCGACCTGCACCGGCCGTTCATCGACGACCTCACGCGACCGAACCCCGACGACCCTACGGGCACGTCGACGATGCGGCGCATCGAGGACGTGCTCGACGTCTGGTTCGACTCGGGCTCAATGCCCTACGCGCAGGTGCACTACCCCTTCGAGAACAAGGAGTGGTTCGACAGCCACAACCCCGCCGACTTCATCGTCGAGTACATCGGCCAGACCCGCGGCTGGTTCTACACCATGCACGTGCTCTCGACGGCCCTCTTCGATCGGCCGGCGTTCAAGAACGTGATCAGCCACGGCATCGTCCTCGGCAACGATGGCCAGAAGATGTCCAAGTCGCTGCGCAACTACCCCGACGTCAACGAGGTCTTCGAGCGCGATGGTGCCGACGCGATGCGCTGGTTCCTCATGTCATCGTCGGTCATCCGAGGCGGCAACCTCATTGTGACGGAGGAGGGCATCCGCGAGGGGGTGCGGCAGTTCCTGCTGCCCCTCTGGAGCACGTACTACTTCTTCACTCTCTACGCCAACGCCGCCGGTGACGGCTACGAGGCGAAGTGGCGCACTGACTCCACCCACGTGCTCGATCGCTACCTGCTGGCCAAGACCCGCCAGTTGGTGACGGATGTCACGGCTCACCTCGATGCGCTCGACTCGCCGCTCGCGGCCGCCGCCCTCCGCGACTTCGCGGACGTGCTGACGAACTGGTACGTGCGGCGCAGCCGCGACCGCTTCTGGGCGGGCACCGACACAGATGCCTTCGACACCCTTTACACGGTGCTAGAGACTCTGACTCGCGTCGCCGCGCCGCTTGCCCCTCTCGTGACCGAGACGGTATGGAAGGGGCTGACGGGCGGCCGCAGCGTGCACCTCGAGGACTGGCCGGATGCGGCGGCCTTCCCGGCCGACGAGGCCCTCGCCGCCTCGATGGACCGCGTGCGCGAGATCGCGTCGGCCGGCCTCGCCCTTCGCAAGGCGACGGGCAAGCGAGTCCGGCTGCCGCTCGCAAGCCTCACGGTTGTGAGCGACGACGGCGCAAGCCTCGAGGAGTTCGTGTCGATCCTGCGCGACGAACTCAACGTCAAGGCCGTCGAGCTGGTCGCCCTCGAGGAGGGCAGTCTCGCCTCGTTCGGCATCGAGCGCAAGCTCACGGTCAACGCGCGCGCGGCGGGCCCCCGCATCGGCAAGGCCGTGCAGCAGGTCATTCCGGCGGCAAAGGCGGGCGACTGGCAGACGGCGGGGGACGGCGTCATCGTGGGTGGCATCGAGCTCCTCCCCGGTGAGTTCGAGCTCGAACTCACCGCCGGATCCTCTGACAGCGCGATCAGCTTCCTGCCGGGAGGCGGTTTCGTGCTCCTCGATACCGCGACCACGCCCGAACTGGAGGCAGAGGGGCTCGCCCGTGATGTCGTGCGCGCCGTGCAGGAGACCCGCAGGTCTGCCGGGCTCGACGTGAGCGACCGCATCCGGCTCGACCTGTACTTCGATGACGATGCGGATGCGGCATCCCTCGAGTCCTTCTCTGATCTGGTCGCGGGCGAGACGCTCGCCCTCGCGCTCCGCGTGCACCGTGGTGCCGGCAGCGAGCTCGAGGGCGCGGTGGGAAGCCACCGCGGCGAGGTGCGGGCAGGCCAATATGCGAATGCGGGGCGCATCGTCATCGATGTGGCCCGGTGGGGAGAGGGAGTCGATGTCTGACGAGGTCCGACGGGAGCCGGAGATGGATCCCGAGCTGAGCGACGACGCCCTCCTGCAGGGGGAAGCCGACGCCGTGTATGCGGAGCTGCTGTCACGGGTGGGGGAGGCGACCCCGCGTCCGCGACTTGAGCCCACTCGGAGGGCCGCCGAGCTTCTCGGCGACCCGCACAGGGCGACCCCGGTCATCCATGTCGCGGGCACCAACGGCAAGACCAGCACAAGCCGCATCATCGACAGCCTCCTACGTGCGCACGGTCTTCGCACCGGGCTGCTCACGAGCCCGCACCTGAGCAGGGTCAACGAGCGCATCCTGATCGACGGGCAGCCGATCAGCAACGAGGCGTTCATCCACAACTGGCGTGACATCCGCCCCTATCTGCAGCTGACGGATGCGCAGCTCGAGTCGGAGGGGGAGGCGCCGCTGACCTACTTCGAGGCCTTCACCCTGCTCGCGTTCGCGAGCTTCGCCGACGCCCCCGTCGACGTCGTGGTGCTCGAGACGGGCATGGGCGGTGAATGGGATTCGACCAATATCGCGGATGCCGCGGTCGCCGTCATCACGCCCATCGCGCTCGATCACATGCACCGCTTGGGCTCGACGATCCAGGAGATCGCGCGGACCAAGGCGGGCATCATCAAGCCGCAGTCGATCGTCGTCAGCGCGCGGCAGGAACCCGTGGCGTTTGCCGAGCTGGCCTCACGTGCCGATGCGGTGGGTGCCACTCTCGTGCCGCAGGGCGATGACTTTGATGTCGCGAGCACCACGATGGCCGTCGGCGGTCAGCTGGTCTCGATTCGGGGCCGCGCCGCGAGTTACGACGACGTGTTCCTGCCGCTCTACGGCTCGCATCAGGCACAGAACGCCGCCGTCGCCGTCGCGGCCGTTGAGTCGTTCCTCGGCGGCGGCGCACAGGCCGTCGTCTCCGACGTTCTGGAGCAGGGTCTCGCGGAGGCCACGTCCCCGGGCCGACTCGAGTTGGTCGGGATCGAACCGACCGTCATCGTCGATGCGGCGCACAACCCGCAGGGGGCACAAGCGTTGACGGCGGCGATGAGCGAGTACTTCGACTTCGACGAGGTCGCGCTCGTGCTCGGAGTCCTAGAGGACAAGGACGCGGAGGGTATCGTCGATGCGCTTGCGCCGCTCGCAGCACGCATCTACGTGACCCAGTCGACGTCCGATAGGGCCGTGGCATCCGACGATCTGGCCTACATCGTGCGTAACGCCATAGGTTCCGACGCCACGTGGGAGTACGAGACCCTCGTCGAGGCGGCGGAAGCAGCGCGGAGCTGGGCCGGGGAAGCACCGAAGCGCGCCGTAGTCGTGACGGGATCGATCACTCTCGTGGGCGAGGCGATCGACCTCGCGTCTGCTGAGGGGTGGAAGCCATGAGCGCGGAGCCGACGGCCGAGCGTACACCCCGGCCACGTCGGGTGCGCTCCGTGACGGAGAGCCTTCTCACAATCGTGCTGGGACTCGAGGCTGCGCTCATGTTCTTTGTCGCCCTCACAGTGTTCGGGCTTGACATCCTGCCGCCCGTCGTGGCGCTGGGCGGTGGTATCGCCTTCATCGTCGTGCTCCTCGGGGCGACGTTCGCGCTCCGCTACAGCTGGGGAGTGTGGTTGGGCTGGGCACTGCAGGTAGCCCTCCTGGCGCTCGGCTTCCTCCTCCCCGCCCTTTTCATCTCGGGAGCCATCTTCGTCGCGATCTGGATCTACTGCTTCGTCACAGGTCGCAGGCTAGATCGCCGCAATGCAGCCCTCGGCGTCGCACCCCAGTAGACCGAACACCCCCAGAAAGAAGGAGAACGCATGGAGATCGAAGAGACACTCGTCCTCGTCAAGCCGGATGGAGTCGCCCGCGGACTCACGGGGGAGATCCTCCGTCGCATCGAGGCCAAGGGGTACCAGCTTGTCGACCTAAGGCTCGTGCAGCCCGATCGCGACCTGCTCGCGCAGCACTACGCGGAGCACGAGGGCAAGCCCTTCTACGAGCCCCTCGTCGAGTTCATGGAGAGCGGCCCCGTCGTCGCCATCCGCATCGCCGGCAACCGGGTGATCGAGGGTTTCCGTTCGCTCGCGGGCACGACAGACCCCACGACGGCTGCCCCCGGAACCATCCGCGGCGACCTCGGCCGCGACTGGGGACTGCGGGTGCAGCAGAACCTCGTGCACGGCAGCGACTCGCCCGAGTCGGCCACACGCGAACTCGCCCTCTGGTTCGCCTGACTCACGCCCACATTCCGTCGCCGTCGTCCGCGCCGTGAGGGTGCTCGGCCTCAGAGATACGAGATGAGGTCAAGCCCGATCTGAGCGACGACGGCGACGGTGAGGTAACCGAGTACTGTCAGCAGCGGCAGCCATCCGAGGGCGGTGCGGCCGACCTTCGCCATGCCGGCTCGGCCACTTCTTGCCGCCCACTCGCCGAGGCAGTACCAGAAGACCGGGATCGTCACAGCCCACGTCACCATGCACCATGGGCAGAGGGTGTTGAGCACGAAGATGCTCTGACTGATGAGCCAGATGACGAATGCCATCGCCCCAACGACCCCCAGTGTGAAGATCGACCAGAGCCACGTCGGCAGTCGCACACCCGCGAACATGGCCGCCGCCACCACGAGCACGGCCGACCAGCCGACGAGGCCGAGCAGGGGGTTGGGGAAGCCGAAGAGCGCGCCCTGCCACGACGCCAGGTTCGCCCCGCACTGCACGAGCAGACTGAAATTGCACTCGAGTTCCGTGTTGGGTTCCGTGAGAGTGACGACCTTGTCGGCCGTGAGCGACCACGCCGCGAGCAGGCCCACCGCGGCGGCGAGAGCGAGCAGACTCCCAGAGACGGGGCGACGATCGGATGCTGCATCCGCGCGCGTCACGGCGAGGACGACGCCGGTGCCGATGAGGAGGGTGCAGGCGACGAGTCCTGCGGCGGTTGCGGGAATCCCCAGAATCAGGACGGGAAGGGGCGACTCCGTGTCCATGCCCTCAAACGTCTGCAGGGTCGAGACGAAGCACACGATCCACCCGATCACTCCGAGGGCGGCGATGATGATGCCCGCCGTCCGGCGTCCGCCGGGGGTGAGAAGTGCGTCGGCCATGCCTCAATCCTGACACGCTCTGGCCCCCAGTTCCGTTGTCTCGAGAGGCAACATGCGTCCCTCGAATGCGGGACTCTCGACAAGGCGTGCGATAATTTGGGAGATGTTCGTCGCGAGCCGCGCTCACGGCGACAACAAATGAGAGCTTTCCGGTCTGCCATTCCGCGTCGCATGCGACGTGAGCGACGAGATCGTCGCAGACATGGCACGCCGGGCGTGCAGTACCGAACGAAGACAAGACGAGCGAGACCGGGCCGATGCCATCAGGATGCATCCGCCCGAAACGCGTCGTAAGGATTAGCGGGACCGCCGAGGCGGGCCCCGAGAGAGTTCCGGTGGGCAGCGCGGTTTGCCGCATCGGCTTAGGAGTGCACCAGCGATGGTGGAGACAAACGAGAACAATGACGGCGGAACGAAGAATGAGGGGACGCGCAAGCGAGTCAGGCTGTTCGGTGGTCGCCGAGCCAAGCTAACGGAACAGTCCAGCGCGACCGAGCAGGCTCCTGAGGCAGCGAAGGCGCCTGAGACAACCGAGGCTTCTGAAACGGAGCAGGTCGGTGCGCCAGCGCAGGTCACCGAGACAGCGCAGGTCACCGAGGCAGCGCAGGTCACCAACACAGCGCAGGTCACCGAGACAGCGCAGGTCACCGACGCAGCGCACGACCCTGAGGCTGCGAGCGTGACGTCGGCGCAGGAGCCCGGCGCGACGGAGGCCTCGGCCCTCACTGCGGCCGAGAAGAAGTCTCCAGCCGAGAGCGGCGCGCCGTCTTTTGAGCCGCTTGTCGCGACCTCGACGACCTCCCTCCTGTTCCGTGCCCCCGACCTGCCGACCATGCTTCCGCCGCGGAGTGACGATGACCGCCCCGGAGACGAGACGCCCCCCTCGTCGTCGCGCCGCCGCTCTCGTCGTCGCTCCACCGAAGAGGAGAAGGGCGCCGAGACTGCGGAGAAGTCGCAGTCGGGTCGTCAGCAGCGTCAGCCGCGCCAGCAGCAGGAGCCCTCGAACGAGCCGCAAAAGGTGCGCGGGTCGACCCGGCTTGAGGCAAAGAAGCAGCGTCGGCGCGATGGTCGGGACGCGGGACGCCGTCGTCCTGTCGTCACCGAGGCGGAGTTCCTCGCCCGTCGCGAGAGCGTCGATCGCGTCATGGTCGTGCGCCAGAAGAACAACCGGATTCAGATCGGCGTGCTCGAGGACGGGGTGCTCGTGGAGCACTACGTGGCACAGTCGCAAGAGGCATCCCTCATCGGCAACGTCTATCTAGGGCGCGTGCAGAACGTTCTGCCGAGCATGGAGGCGGCGTTCGTCGACATCGGCCGAGGCCGCAACGCTGTGCTGTACTCGGGAGAAGTCGACTGGGAGGCCGCCGCGGAGAATTCCGCGGAGGGCAAGAATCAGGCGAGGCGCATCGAGCTCGCCCTCAAGCCGGGCGACAAGGTGCTCGTGCAGGTGACGAAGGACCCGGTCGGGCACAAGGGTGCCCGGCTCACGAGCCAGGTCTCGCTTCCGGGGCGTTACCTCGTCTACGTGCCGAACGGTTCGATGAACGGCATCAGTCGCAAGCTCCCCGACACGGAGCGCGCGCGGCTCAAGAAGATCCTCAAGGAGGTGCTTCCTGACAACACGGGCGTCATCGTGCGCACGGCTGCCGAGGGGGCGACGGAGGAGCAACTGACGCTCGACGTCAACCGACTGACCTCGCAGTGGACGGCCATCAGCTCCTCGCTGGAGAGCGTCAATGCGCCCGCGCTTCTGCACAGCGAGCCGGACCTGCTCGTCAAGATCGTGCGCGATGTCTTCAACGAGGACTTCCAGAAGCTCGTGATCGAAGGGGCGGATGCCCGACAGACGATCACGAACTACCTCAGCCAGGTCGCCCCCGACCTGGTGGACCGCGTCGAGGCGCACGCGGGGGAGAAGGACTCCTTCGACGAGTACCGCATAAGCGAGCAGATCGAGAAGGCGCTCGATCGCAAGGTCTGGCTGCCCTCGGGCGGTTCGCTCGTGATCGACCGTACGGAGGCAATGACGGTTGTCGACGTCAACACGGGCAAGTTTGTCGGCTCGGGCGGCAACCTCGAGGAGACCGTCACCAAGAACAACCTCGAGGCGGCCGAGGAGATCGTGCGCCAGTTGAGGTTGCGCGACATCGGCGGCATCATCGTCGTCGACTTCATCGACATGGTGCTCGAGTCGAATCGCGACCTGGTACTGCGTCGCCTCGTCGAGTGCCTGAGCCGCGACCGCACGAAGCACCAGGTGGCAGAGGTCACCTCGCTCGGTCTCGTGCAGATGACGCGCAAGAAGCTTGGCCTCGGGCTTCTCGAGTCCTTCAGCGAGCCGTGCGAGAGCTGCGCCGGGCGCGGCATCATCGTGCACCACGACCCCATCACACGGCACCGCCAGTCGTCGCAGCCCGACTCTCGTCGCGGACGCGGCAAGAGCAATGGCAGCGGCAGCGGCAATGGCAACGGAAATGGCAACGGAAACGGTAGCGGCAATGGCTCCAATGGCGGCGCCAAGGCCTCGGGCACGCATGCGATCACGGAGGACGTGAAGAACGCCCTCGCTCAGATCGCAGCGAGCACGATCGCACCGCATGCCGAAACGGATCCGTCGGGCGAGGAGAAGCCGGAGGTCGAATCGGGTGCCGAGGTTCCCGAGACGACGGCGCCCAAGTCCGGTCGGTCGCGCCGCTCACGAGCGAAGTCAGCACCGGATGCCGAGGGCTCCTCCGCCTCTGATCCTGCGACGGATGCTCGCACTCCTGACGCAGCCTCCGTCGAGGCGACGCAGGAAGACGAGGTCGTGCAGATCCTGGATATCCCCGTCAAGGCGGCGCGGTCGCAGCGCAAGGTCAGCAGCCAGGACGCCGAGCAGTTCCTGGGGTCGGTTCTCGACGCTCTGCCCGAGCCCAAGCAGCCCGGTCAGGGGCGGTCGCGCGGTTCCCGCCGCGCCTCAAGCTCCGGCGTGGTTCAGGCGGGCACGGCTCAGGCGCTCACGGCCGACGACTGAACCGCAGCTACCGGGAAGCCCAGCTGGGGCATGTGATCATGGAGCACGATGAGCACGCGAGTCTACGTTGAGCTGGGACGTCGCCCCGACGAACCCGCTCCGCCGCCGCGCGGGCCGAGTCCCGCGGCGATCATCGGCCTCGTGCTGGGGCTTCTCGGAATCGCGTCGCTCTTCGCAATCCGTGCACTGACTCCGGAGCTTGGCCTCCCCAGCCTGCCGAACACCGCGCAAGACCTGCTGACGCTCAGCATCAGCGTCATCATCGAGTCGCTGCCCTTCGTCATCCTCGGTGTCGTGCTGTCGATCGTCGTGCAGCACTGGATCCCGGACCGGTGGATCAGCCGGGCTATGCCGCGCAACCCGTGGGCGCGTCGCGCGATGGTGTCGTTCTTGGGTATGTTCCTCCCCGTCTGCGAGTGCGGCAACGTGCCGCTCGCGAGAGGGCTGGTGCTTCGCGGCTTCTCGGTGTCGGAGTCGATGACCTTCCTGCTCGCTGCCCCCATCCTCAACCCCGTCACGATCATCACGACCCACCAGGCGTTCGGCTTCGACGACGGCATCCTCGTGGCACGGCTGCTCGGCGGGTTTCTCATCGCCAACCTCATCGGCTGGGTATTCAGCAAGCATCCGGCGCCCGAGAGCCTTCTCTCGAGCGGATTCGCAGCGGAGTGCGCGGCGGGGGAGCCGCACGGTCGTGGCGGACGCTGGAACCGCAGCGTGACACTCTTCGTTCGCGAAATGGGTGTCATCATGCCTGCCCTCTTCATCGGCTCCCTCATCGCTGGACTTGTGCAGGTGGCCGTGCCACGCGATGTTCTCGTGACCCTCGGGAGCAATCCGCTCTGGTCGATCCTCGCGATGATGGCTCTCGCTTTCATCATCTCGGTCTGCTCCAACGTGGACGCCTTCTTCATCCTGCCCTTCGCATCGACGTTCATGCCGGGCTCGATCGCAACATTCCTGCTCTTCGGCCCGATCATCGACATCAAGATGCTGGCTCTCTTGCGCACGACCTTCACGACGGCGGTGCTCGTGCGCATCACGGTGCTCGTGGCGCTCCTGAGCGCGGGCATCGGATTGGCGGTGAACTATGTCTTCTGACGAAAAGCATGGGGCGCACGCCCACGCGCACCATCACGAACACGGGGGCACCCGCGGGCAGCGAGTGTGGGATGCCTGGCGTCGCTGGCAGGGGCTCGCTCTCGCGGCCGCAGTGCTCGTATCGACGCTCTGGCTCGCCGCGACGGGGCAGCTGGTGCTCTACATCCACCCGCGCTACGTCGTCTTCACGGTCGCGATGGCTCTCATCGGCGTCGTCTTCGTGGTGGCGGGCCTCGTCGCGGGGAGGGGAGCGACAGAGGGTGAGCAGCCCCGCAGGCTCGCGCGCGCCGCATCACTCACCGGATCGGTGCTCGCCGGTGCACTCGCTCTCGCGCTCGTCATCATTCCGCCCGCAACCCTCACGACCGCGACGGCGTCACAGCGCGAGATCAACAGCACGGCTCTCGGCGAGGTGGACGAGTCTGTCACTGAAGCGGCGAGCGTTGCCGGGGCATCCGCCTCCTTCACCGTGCTCGACTGGGCGTCGCTGCTGCGTCAGACGTCAGATCGTGCGTTCTACGCCGACAAGCCGGCCGAGGTGCTCGGCTTCATCACGCCCGACAGCGATGATCCGGAGAACTCCTTCTACGTCTCACGCTTCAAGGTGACCTGCTGCGCTGTGGACGCCCAGCCTGTGGGCGTTCCCGTGTACCTTCCGGACTGGCAGGGGGAGTTCAGTCCCGACGCCTGGGTGGAGGTCACGGGAACATTCGACACCAACCCGAGTCGGGGCAGCGCACAGCCGCTCGCACTGATTCCCGAGGAGATCGTGCCCGTGGATCAGCCCGAGGAGCCGTACCTCTATTGATCGACGACCCTAGGGGCGCCCCCCGGCGCCCGCGCCGTGACTCCGGTGACGGTGAAGGCGATTTTCAGCGAGCCTTCACCGGGAGCGTCGTTGTCCTCGCCGTCCTGTGCCTCGTCTTCCTCGGCCTCACGACATTTCAGGGGCCGAAGCTGGCCTCGGCCGTCGTAGACCCCGCTCTCGTCGTCCAGCAGCCAGGGCAGCAATTGCGCCTGTTCACGAATCAGGCGGTCGCGCAGGTCGCCGAGGATCAGGTGACGATCACGCCGGCGGCGCCGTTCACGGTGTCGACCGATGGTGATGTGATCTCGATCGAGTTCGAGCAGAGTCTCCACTACGGCACCGACTATGTCGTCGAGGTCTCGGATGTCACGAGCCCCTACCAGGAACGTCCCGCCACTCTTCGGCACGAGTTCCGCACGGAGCCCGAGACGGTCCACCTCCTCGACCGGGCCGAGCCCGGCTCGGGGGAGCAGGACGTCATCCAGGCGGGGGAGTTGACGGCGGAGGGACTGACGGGGCTTGTCGCCGTGTATCGTGACGAGCGCATCCTCGACTTCGTGGTCGCGGGGCAGGCGCTCGCGGTCGTGACGGAGGCTGCGAGCGACGACCACCGCCTTTCGATCGTGAGCCTCTTCGATGGCGCGGTCGAAGAGATCGAGCTTCCCGGCGCGGGCACGCTCGACGAGCTGCAGGCCAACTCCGGTTTCGCCGTGGGTTTCCGCTTCACGAGTGCGGGTGACCCCTTGGCCCGAGAGTACGCCCAGACCCTCTTCTGGATGGACCTCGAAGGGGCGCACACACCCTCGCCTGTACACGGTCTTACGGGCGACTCCCTCTCGGTCAGCGATTGGGCCTTCGTGCCCCCGCAGGGGGCGATCGCTGCCCTGGCGACCGACCAGTCACTACTCCTGATCGATCCGCGAGGTGAGGACCCGGCTGTGCCGCTGGGCATCTGGGAGGGGCTCGACGATATCTCCGCCGATGGCAGCACGGCCATCGTGCGCGATCTCTACGACACGATCGTGCTTTCGCTGGCCGACGGGTCTGCCGAGCCGTTCGGGCCGTCCCCGATCGACGGGGTCGTTCCCTTCGGCGGGGAGGTGGAGCTCCTCCAGGCCGGCCCTGCCCGGGTGCAGAAGGTGAGCGTCTACGACCCCGAGGCGGGCGTGTTCGTGAGCCGTGTCGTTGCCGACGACGGCGTCGAATCGCGAAGCCTCTTCCTGAGCGAGAGCGGCGCGGGGTCGATCGACGAGATCAGCGTGTCGCCCAACGGCCAGTTCGTCGCCGTCGAGTTCGTCCCGGATGTCGCGACCGCTGTCTCAGATGCCTACTACCCGTTCGCCCGTGCTGACACCATCCGCACGGTCCTCGTCGACATTGCGACCGGCCGTCGCGTCGCCGACGTCCCCGGCTTCGGCATCGCCTGGTGACGCCCGTTGAGTCAACGGATGCGGCGCTGAGTCATCGGGTGCCGCGGCGCTGATCATCGGATGCCGCGGCGCTGGCGCTGGCTGACCCTCAGCCCGCTCGCTTCGAGTCGGCGCACGAGCTCCCGGTTGCTGACCGGTTCCGCACCGAGGGTGACGAGGGCGGGCACGCGGTCAGCGGGCACGTCGTAGTGGTCGCGGTCGAATCCGCGGCGGGGGAGGCCGGCGAGGGCGGCGAACTCGTGGAGTTCATCGAGGGAGCTGTCGCTCACGAGGTGAGCCCATAGGGTCCCGTGCGCGGGCCACATAGGGTGGTCTATCAGCACGGCCATGGCGGTGAGTCTAGACAGTTCGGAGAAGGGGAGCGACACGGATGGCAGCAGAAGAGTTTCCTGTTCGCAGGGAGCGTGGCAGGCTCTCGATCGCGATCGTGCTTGCGGTTGCTGTCGTGGTTGTCCTGCTGCTGCAGCAGTGGCTGCAGATCATTGCCTCCGCCATCCTCGTTCCCCAGGATGGTCTTCTCCTCTCGTTGATGGGCAGTGGCATCCGTTGGATGCTCGTGGTGGCGCTTCCCTTCGCGGTGGGAGCGTGGTTCTCTCTGTGGTACGTAGCACCCGTGTCGCGGGTGCTGAGCCTCTCACAGGTGGGGCTGCGCGCACTCGTGGCCGCCGCTCTGGGGGCCGCAGGCGCGCTACTGTGCAGCGTCCTCGTGGCACTGACACAGGGCTTCCGTGTGCCCGGCCCGTTCTTCGGCAACTCCTTCCCCCTCGCCTACGGCGGCTGGGACGTCCTTGAGGGCGTCCGCTCGGCCGTGCACACCGGCATCTCGGTGTTCGCGCAGGCGGCTCCCGTCGTGGCCCTGGTTCTTCTCGTCTGGTGGTGCTGGCCGCGAGTCGGGCGGGTGAGCCCCGCATCCTCGGGTAATATGGACGAGGTTTGACCGGCTCCCGAGGTTTCGACTAGTATTGACCCTTGGCGTGCGCTGGCCAAGCCCGCAATCAACGCCAAGTTCTTCTCGGGGCATCATGCTCCGGTGAAATCATGAAGCTTTCTTCAAGTAGTTAGGGTTCCCAAGTGGTTTACGCAATCGTGCGCGCCGGCGGTCGGCAGGAAAAGGTCGAGGTCGGCTCGGTCGTCGTCCTGGACCGTATCGCGGCCGACAAGGATGGCAACATCGAGCTCGCCCCCGTGCTGCTCGTTGACGGCGACAAGATCACGCACGACGCGAAGGCGCTTGCGAAGGTCACGGTCAAGGCGGAGGTTCTCGGCGACCTGCGCGGTCCGAAGATCGTCATTCAGAACTACCGCAACAAGACCGGTTACAAGCGTCGCATGGGGCACCGTTCGGAGCTCACGCGCGTCAAGATCACGAGCATCAAGTAGATATCAGGAAGCAACAGGGGCTGACTAATGGCACACAAAAAGGGCGCATCGTCCACCCGTAACGGCCGCGACTCCAACGCGCAGCGCCTCGGCGTCAAGCGTTTCGGCGGCCAGACGGTCAACGCTGGCGAGATTCTCGTCCGCCAGCGCGGCACGCACTTCCACCCCGGCGTGAACGTCGGACGCGGCGGCGACGACACCCTGTTCGCCCTCGCGGCGGGCTCTGTCGAGTTCGGCCAGAAGGGTGGCCGCAAGGTCGTCAACATCGTGGCGGCGGCCTCCTAGGCACACAGCACGGCCCGGGACACCGGGCACACGTGGGGCGGGCTTCGGCTCGCCCCTACGTGTTTTTCATCGGCCTTTCGGCCTTCGAGACAAGGATCACGGTTATGGCGACCTTTGTGGACCACGTGACCCTGCACCTGCGCTCAGGCCACGGTGGCAATGGATGCGTATCGGTCCGCCGCGAGAAGTTCAAGCCTCTCGCCGGACCCGACGGGGGCAATGGCGGCAATGGCGGCGACATCGTGCTCGTCAGCGACCCGCAGGTGACAACTCTTCTCGGCTTCCACCGCGCCCCGCACCGCTCCTCTGAGAATGGGCAGCCGGGGATGGGCGACCACAGGGCCGGCACGACCGGAGCGGATCTCGAACTCCCTGTTCCTGTCGGCACCGTCGTGAAGGATGTCGATGGCACCGTCCTTGCGGACCTGACGGAACCCGGCATGCGCATCGTGGTCGCTCCCGGCGGCCACGGGGGGCTCGGAAACGCGGCCCTTGCGACGACCAAGCGCAAGGCTCCGGGGTTCGCTCTCCTCGGCACGCCGGGCTGGGAGGGTGATGTCGTCCTGGAGCTCAAGGTCGTTGCGGATGTCGCCCTCGTCGGCTACCCCTCGGCGGGCAAGTCAAGCCTCATCGCGGCCATGTCGGCCGCAAAGCCGAAGATCGCCGACTACCCCTTCACCACGCTGCATCCGAATCTCGGCGTCGTGCAGGCGGGTGATAGCCGGTACACGATCGCTGATGTTCCCGGCCTCATCGAGGGCGCCAGCGAGGGGAAGGGCCTGGGTCTCGAGTTCCTGCGCCATGTCGAGCGCTGCTCGGCGCTCGTGCATGTGCTCGACTGCGCGACTCTCGACCCCGGCCGGGATCCGCTGAGCGATCTCGATGTCATCCTCGGCGAACTCGCGGCGTATGAGGTTCCGAGCGGCCAGACTCCGCTGCTCGAGCGCCCCCAGGTGGTCGTGCTCAACAAGGTGGATGTCCCGGATGCTCGTGACCTCGCCGATCTCGTGCGCCCCGAACTCGAGGACCGCGGATTCCGGGTCTTTGAGGTCTCCGCGGTGAGCCGCGCAGGGCTGCGCGAGCTGTCCTTCGCGCTGGGCGAGCTCGTGGAGGAGCAGAGGTCGAGCATTGAGGCAGAGCCTGTGCGCGAGCGCATCGTGCTGCGGCCGCGGGCGGTCAACGAGGCGGATTACGAGATCCGCGTGGAGGGCGGGAGCCACGGCAACGTCTACCGGATCGTCGGCGGCAAACCGGAACGGTGGGTGGCCCAGACGGACTTCACCAACGACGAGGCGATCGGATATCTCGCGGACCGCCTCGCGAAGCTGGGAGTGGAGGATTCACTCTTCTCCGCGGGTGCCGTAGCGGGGTCCACCGTCGTGATCGGGGCGGGGGAGGGCGTCGTCTTCGACTGGGAGCCCACCCTCACCTCGGCGGCAGAGCTCATCACGAGCCCGAGGGGCACCGATGCCCGACTGGGCGAGTCGGAGCGTCCGACCCGCAACGCCCGCAGGCAGGCCTACTTCGAGCGGATGGACGCGAAGGCTGCGGCGCGCGCCGAGCTGATTCGCGAGCGAGAAGCCGGGCTCTGGAATGATGATGAGGGTTTCGCGGTCGACCGCCGCGACTCCACCCCCTCCGAGGGTGACTCGGCCGGGGCATCCGACTCACACGACTGACAGGTTCGATGACCGTACAACCCACGACCAGCACCATCCCGACGTTGAGTCCCGTGTCGTCGAGGAGTGACATCCCGCGCGCGCGTCGCGTGGTGGTGAAGGTGGGATCGTCGTCGATCAGCGGCGAGAACTCGGGGCAGGTGTCCTCGCTCGTCGATGCCCTCGCGGCGGCGCACGCGCGCGGCTGCGAGATCGTCCTGGTGTCCTCGGGGGCGATCGCGAATGGGCTGCCGTTTCTCAATCTGCAGGACAAGCCCACCGATCTCGCCACCAAACAGGCGGCCGCCGCAGTCGGGCAGAACGTGCTCGTCTATCGCTATCAGGAGAGCCTTGGCCGTTATGGCATCGTCGCCGCGCAGGTGCTCCTGACGGCGGGGGATCTCGAAGCGAAGGTCAACCGCTCCAACGCGCGCCGCGCGATGCAGCGGCTGCTCGAGCTGCGCATCTTGCCCATTGTGAACGAGAACGACACGGTCGCGACCGCGGAGATCCGCTTTGGCGACAACGACGAGCTCGCCGCGCGGGTTGCGAAGCTGTTGGGTGCTGATGTTCTCGTGCTGCTTTCGGATGTCGACAGCCTCTACACGAAGCCGCCGTGGCTCGAGGGCTCTGAACGGATCGTCGACGTGCCCTTCGGTGACCCGCTTGCCCAGGTCGAATTCGGTGGCATCGGTGCGGCCGGTGTCGGAACCGGCGGGGCGCGCACCAAGGTCGATGCAGCACGACTCGCCGCGGGCGCCGGCACTCCCGTTCTCCTGACCTCGACGGCGCAGGTGCGTGACGCTCTCGAGGGCGCTCCCGTCGGCACCTGGTTCCACGCGGGCCTGACGGAGCAGCCGGTCGGCTGAGGGGCGGATGCCGCACCCCGGGCGCGCCCGCTCGTTACACTGGGCGCATGCCTGAGTCCATTGTTGTCGCGCCCAGCCTGCAGGAGAAGCTGCTCGTCTCCCGCGAGGCATCGCGCTCCCTGGCCACCGCCACTGCCCAGCTCAAGAATGAGGCCCTCGAGGCGATCGCCTCGGCCGTCCTGGCCGGTGCGGAGCGCATCCTCGCCGCAAATGAACTTGATCTCGCGAACGGCCGGGAGAAGGGACTGAGCGTCGGGCTGCAGGATCGACTGCGCCTCGACGAGCAGCGCCTGCAGGGGCTCGCTGACGCCGTGCGCGACATCGTTGCGCTGACCGACCCCGTGGGGCAGGTGGTGCGCGGCTCGACGCTCCCGAACGGTCTCGCGCTCAGCCAGGTGCGTGTGCCCTTCGGCGTCGTCGGCGCCATCTACGAGGCGCGCCCCAACGTGACGATCGACATCGCCTCCCTCGCGCTCAAGAGCGGCAACGCTGTCGTGCTGCGCGGGGGCTCGGCGGCGCTGCACTCCAACACCGCTCTCGTCGAGCTCATTCAGGAGGCGGTCGCCTCGGTGGGGCTGCCCCGTGAACTCGTGCAGGGAATCGACGAGTTCGGCCGTGAGGGTGCGACGGAGCTCATGCGATCGCGGGGCCTCATCGACGTTCTCATCCCGCGCGGCAGCGCCGACCTCATCCAGACGGTCGTGCGGGAGTCGCAGGTCCCCGTGATCGAAACCGGTGCGGGCGTCGTGCACGTGTACCTGGACGAGTCCGCCGACGTCGACGACGCGGTCGCGATCGTGCACAACGCCAAGACCCACCGCCCGAGCGTGTGCAATGCAGCGGAGACGCTCCTCGTGCACGCGGGGGCCGCCGAGCGGCTCCTTCCCCCCGTGCTTGCCGCGCTGCGCGACAGCGGCGTCACCCTGCACGCGGATGAGCGGACAGCGGCGATCTTCGCCGATGTCGTGGCCGCGACGGAGGAGGATTGGGCGACCGAGTACATGAGTCTCGACCTCGCAGTGCGGGTCGTGGATGATCTCGATGGCGCGCTCGATCACATCCGGCGCTATTCGACGAACCACACGGAGTCGATCGTGACCCGCGACCTCGCGAGCAGCGAGCGATTCCTCGCCGAGGTCGACTCGGCTGTCGTGATGGTCAATGCGTCAACGCGGTTCACTGACGGTGGCGAGTTCGGTTTCGGCGCAGAGGTGGGCATTTCTACGCAGAAACTCCACGCTCGCGGCCCCATGGGTCTGCCCGAGCTCACGAGCACGAAGTGGATCGTCCGTGGCTCGGGCCAGGTGCGCGCCTAGTCCCGAGCGCACGGTAGATTAGAGACGCGTCGAACGGAGAACACATGTCATTGCTTGCAGCCCTGGCCGAAGAGGGCCACCACGACCTTGCGCCCATGATTATGGACCCGATCTGGTTCGCGGTCATCGCCGCTGCCTTCTTCATCGTCATCGGGCTCGTCACCTACAGCTTCCGCGACGTGGCGCACCGCAGCCACCGCAAGTCGACCAACGTGGGTCCCGGCGCCGGAACCCACGGCTAGCGCGGACCGGTCGGTGACCGCCCTCGATTTCGATTCCCGGCGCCCGCGCGTCGGGATCATGGGTGGCACCTTCGACCCGATCCATCACGGGCACCTCGTGGCAGCGAGTGAGGTGGCGCAGCATTACGGGCTGAGCGAGGTCATCTTCGTCCCAACCGGACAGCCCTACCAGAAGCCCGATGCCACGACGAGCGAGCATCGCTATCTCATGACCGTCATTGCGACGGCGTCGAACCCGTCCTTCACTGTCAGCCGCGTCGACATCGATCGCGACCGGCCCACCTACACGATCGACACGCTGCACGACATCCGTGCCCTCCGCCCGGAGGCCGAGCTCTTCTTCATCACGGGCGCGGATGCCGTGGCGCAGATGCTGGAGTGGAAGGACGCGCATGAGCTGTTCGCGTTGGCTCACTTCGTGGCGGTTTCTCGGCCAGGTCACACCTTGAGTGTTTCCGGTTTGCCGGAGCACGACGTAAGCTTGCTGGAAGTGCCTGCTCTGGCGATTTCCTCGACGGATTGTCGCAGCCGGGTGGGCCGGGGGTTCCCGGTCTGGTATTTGGTTCCCGACGGAGTTGTGCAGTACATCGCCAAGCACCATCTGTATCGGAGTGAGTAATGACAGCCTGGGGTGACCAGCCGCCGCTCTCGCGGAGGCAGGTCCGGATGAGTGAGCGCGGTCGTATGGCCGAAGCGGACGCCACCGAGGCCCAGGGTGACTCTCGTGTGAACGTCGACTCTCCCGCCGAGCCGGTGCCGTTCGACACATTTCCCCCCGGGCAGCAGGCGCAGTCTGCCACGGATGCTGCCGCCGGGCGTTTCGACGATGCGCTGGCGACAGGTACCCACGGCGCGATCCGGCCGGGTAGCCGCCGTGCTCAGCGACTCGCGGAGGCGAGCGCAGAGTCCTCGGCACCGAGCGAGCCTGCGTCGTTCCGTGTGCGCGACTTTCGGCCGCCAGTAGAGAATGAGGCCGACGAAGCCTCCAGTGTCCCCCAGCCTTCTCCCACTCCGGATGCCGCGGCTGCGGCAGGACGTCCCCTCACGCGCCGTGAGCTGCGCGCCCTCGAGGCGGCCCGCGCTCGCGAGGCTGAAGCCCAACAGGGTGGCGCAGAACCGATCAGTGCAGAACCGATCAGTGCAGAACCGATCAGTGCAGAACCGATCAGTGCAGAACCGATCAGTGCAGATCCGATCAGTGCAGAAGCAACCGGCGCAGGGCCGAGCAATCTAGAAGCGACAGGCGCAGAAGCGACTGCGGCAGAGCCGACTGATGCCGTGAGTTCGGGCTGGCAGCAGGGGTTCGACGTGTCGAGCGTTCCCGAGCAGCCTGAGCCCGCAGCATCCGCCTGGCAGCCTCCAACGGTGCCTCCGCCGCTCGTGGAGCCGCCGCGGGTGGATCTGGTCCCGCCCACCTATGTGCCCTCCGCGCTTGACCTGCCTGGTCGACCGATCGTTGAGAGCGAGCCGACACCTGAACCGCGGGATGAGACGCAGGACACGCCGGTAGGCCCTCCTGCCGCGCCGTCGCTGCACGACCTCGAGCCCCCGGTGGGAGCGCCTCTGGGCACTTCGCCGACGCAGATTCCGTCGCTCTCGGACTTTCCGCCTCCTCCGGCGCCGCCGCAGCCGCCCACACCGCCGGCGCCTCCCGACCAGCCGAATGAGTCGGCTGCGGCCAGCGAGACAGATACGGGGGCGAGCTTCGTGCCCCAGTATTCGCTCGCTCAGTACCCGCCGCCCACAATGCTTCCCGATTCTGTCGAGTCGGCTCGGGGGATCGACTTCGCTGCGCAGCAGCAGGCGCCACTGGGGCACTGGTCCACTCAGGAGGCGATCGACGACGCCAACCAGGGTGGGGCATCCGTCACCTCTCGCGATGTGTCTACTTCCAGCGGGCCGATCACTAGTAACGCGCTCGTGCTGCCGGCGATCCCCGAGGGGTCAGACCTTTCGGTGCCCTTCTCGACCTCGACGGGTGAGGTGCTCATCACGGGGTCGATCGCGCTCCCGCCCACCTTGGGCACGACGGGTGCGCACCCCGCACGCTACGACCATTCCGATCTTGACGCGATCATCGATGCGGTCGACCGCGACGATGTGGAGGGGGATTCGGCGCCCGTTCGCGCCATCCGCGCCGTCAGCACGCACACTTCGCCCCGCGACGTCATCTCGATGTCGCGCCAGTCTGGCGGCGCACACCGTCTGCCGATCGTGCTCGCGATCACGGCCGGTTCGATGATGGTGAGTGTCACCGTGCTCGTCGTCGTGGGATTCATCACGGACGCGTTCTAGACTCGACACACCATCTCCCCGCCGACTTTAGGAATTTGTGACCGCCAGCCAGCACGCCCTAGACCTGCTCACCATCGCCGCCACTGCTGCCGACGCGAAGCAGGCATCCGACCTCGTCGCGCTCGATGTCTCTGAGCCGCTGCCTTTCACCGATGTCTTCCTGCTCGCCTCCGGCCGCAATGAGCGCAACGTGCTCGCGATCGCGAGTGAGATCGAGGACCGACTCGTCGAGGCGGGATCCAAGCCGCTCCGCCGCGAGGGGCGCACCGAGGGGCGATGGGTGCTTCTCGATTTCGGGGACATTGTCGTGCATGTCTTCCACGAGGAGGAGCGCATCTACTACTCGCTCGAGCGGCTGTGGAAGGACTGTCCCGCGATTCCGCTCGTGCTGCCGGAGGTGGCCGGCGACGGCGCGGAGGCCGACCGGGGGGCATGACAGGCTGGGTGCCGCGCTGGAACCCGGGGCCGGATGCCGCCGCGGAGACCCTTCGCGGTATTCAAGAGTGGCTGCGCTCCCCAAGTCTGAGCACCCTGCTCGGTGAGTGGGGAATCGAGGCGCCCGGCGGCCTTTCCGAGGGTGCCCTGCTGGAATGGCTTGACCGCTTCTCCGCCGAACACTGGGACTTCCGTCGCGGCCGTGAGCGCAACCTTGCGGTCGATGCCGAGCTGACCTCCCGGCAGGAGGCGGCCGCGCTCAGGTGCGCCCCCGCGCTCGGACTTGCCGAGTCGTGGCCACTCGAGGCCAGCTACGATGCCGTCATCATGACGGGCGGGATGGTGCGCGCGGGGGTCGTCAAGCCGCGCTTCGTCCGCCGCCTGCTCGACGAGGGCATTGACGCCCGGCACGTCGTGTTCCTCGGCGCGCACCGCGAGTTCGCGGGTGACGAGTCGATACTTGCCGCCGAACTCGGCATCTCGGGGGCGGACGAGGTCGACGCCATGACGGCGGGGGTGGAGCGTGCCTTCGGGGTGCGGGAGTCGCGGCGGGTGAGCGCGGGCATGGGGTACGCGCGCACGACGAGCGTGCGCTGGCGGGACCACGAGCATCCGCGTTTCGAGGTGATCGCCGCTCCCTCGCGTGCAGCGACAACACGACGGGCGGACACTGCAGACACCTTCGAGCACTGGGCTTCGCGCTTCGGCGGGGAAGGAACGCAGTCGGCGGAGGGCAGGGCGCCGTCCGTTCTGGTGGTGACGACGCCGATCTACGTGCCCTATCAGGCTGCCGTCGCGGTGGAGGTGCTGGGGATCCGACACGGCATGCGAGTTGAGACGGTGGGAGTGGATGCTACGGCGAGCGATCTTGGCGAATTCACGCAGCGCTTCCTTCCGCAGCATCACCTGCAGGAGCTGCGGTCGGCCGTCCGCGGCATCCGGTCGCTTCACGAGCGTCTCCAGCACCTCGCTTAGCTGATCGAGCCGAACTCGATTTTGTGCTCGGCGGGAATGTAGTAATCTTGAGAAGTTGCTTCGCGAGGAGCGGCGAACACGGGTCCATGGCGCAGCCTGGTAGCGCACCTGCATGGCATGCAGGGGGTCAGGGGTTCAAATCCCCTTGGATCCACCGAATTTTTCTCAGCGACGGCCGCTGTCCCTCGACGTTCTGAGTGCTGCCGCTTCTAGGCGGAGCACCGTCCTCATTTCATGGACAGGACTATCCTCGGCATTAGGTTCAGTGCTCGAGTTCCTTCTCAAGGACCCGGTGGAACTCTTCGGGTCGCTCCATCATTACGTCGTGGCCCGTGTCGAGGTCGATGCGACGAAGGGCGGTACCGGCGCGTTCCACGAAGCCGGAGGCCAGAATCGAGGCCCTGTAGGGTGACCGCTTGCCCGTAATGAGCGTGAGGCGAGTGAGGTCGAGTGCTCCGAAGTCATCAATCGTGGGGCGCTCGATGACCCGTGACGCGTTGTCGTGACGCCAGACCCAGCCGCCATCGTGCGGCCGAAGGCTGCGTTCGCCCACGAAGCGGGCGAGCCATGTGGGCCACGCCTCGCGCGCGGGGCGCTGGGCGAACGCACTGACTCCTTCGTCGAGAGAGGGGTAGAAGGGCTTGCTGGTGGACGGCTCTGCCTGGGCGAGGCCCATCCCCGGGTCCAGCGGGACCGCGTCGACCGTGATGACACGTTCGATTCCTTCGACGCTGCCCGACACTGCCAGCAGCACGGAGAGCATCCCGCCGAGCGAGTGGCCGACGAGCACAAGCCGGTCAGCCTCGGCGAGGTGTGCGGCGACGGCCCGCACCTCATCCAGCCAGAGCTGTGCACGATATTCGTCGCGCCAGTCGCTGTCCCCATGGCCCGACAGGTCGATCGCCGCCCACTTGGGTGGTTCTGGCCCGAACAGGGCGAGCTGAGGCGCCCACCAGGTGGCATGCGCCCTTCCCCCGTGCACGAAGAGGAGCCGGGGCCCGTCGCCCGAGCCGCCCGTGCGATACGTGATGTGAGCGCGCCCGACAGCGAGCTGGTGGACGTCGGCGGTGTCGTAGACGGCGGGGTCGAACCAGGCCGGGGAGTGTGTAGGCATCTCGGCCAGTGTAGGACCCGCCTGTGCGGCGGCAGGGTGTTTGACTGCGAATGCTTGGCCAGATGAGGCCTGCGCCGCATCATGGGTCCATGAATGACCTCACGCTCGCACGGCAGACGATGCTGAACCACCACCTTCTTGACCGCGGGATCGAGGACGAGAGGGTGCTCGCCGCCATGGAGCGGGTTCCCCGAGAGGAATTCGTCGCGGAGCAGGCGAGGGACCATGCCTACGATGATCGGCCTCTCCCGATCGAGGAGGGCCAGACGATCTCGCAGCCCTACATCGTTGCGTTCATGGCGCAGGCAGCCGCCGTGCGCGAGGGTGATCGGGTGCTCGAGATCGGTGCCGGTTCGGGTTACGGCGCAGCCGTCCTCGGGCAGCTGGCGGCGCGGGTGGACACGATCGAGCGGATCGAGTCGCTTGCTGCTTCGGCGGCCAAGCGGATGTCGCGGCTCGACTACGACAACGTGCGCGTCCACGCGGCCGACGGCACCCGCGGTCTGCGCGAGTTGGCTCCGTTTGACGCCATCATTGTGACAGCGGCGGGGCCCGCTGTTCCTGACGCGCTGCGGGAGCAGCTTGCCATCGGGGGTCGACTGGTCATCCCGGTTGAGCGCCGCTACGGGCATCAGCAGCTCGTTCTCGTCACGCGGGAGGATGATGGCTCCTTCACGGAGCGCGACCTGCTCGGTGTCGCGTTCGTCCCGCTCGTGGGCGAGCATGGCTATAGGGGAGCGACACGCTCGGAATAGGCAACACTTTGCTTGACGCTCGTACACTTCACCGATACTCTTTCCGGTAATGAGCCGCCGTCCATGCCGCGGGAAACCTCTCGCGGCACCGGCTGAATCCGATGGAGTATTCACATGCGCGCATCCCGTCCCATGGCTTTGCTTGCCCTCAGCGTGACCGGTCTTCTCCTTGCCGGTTGTGCCACATCAAACGACGAGCCCGAAGAGTCGGCGGGAGCCGGCGACAGCTCAGCCGCCCCTCTCTACGATGAGCTTCCCCAGTGGGTGAAGGACGAGGGCTCTCTCACCTTCGGAGGCGACAGTCACCCGCCCTATCGCACCGTCGAAGCCGACGGATCGATCACGGGAATCGACCCCGAGTTCCAGGAGATGCTGGAGAGCCAGCTCGGCGTCGAGATCGAGATCGAGGTGGCCGCGGGGCTCCCCGCAATTCTCACCGGAATGCTCTCCGGTCGCTACGACGCCTTCAATGGGCCCGTACGCACGACGGAGGAGCGCGAAGCCGAGTTCGACGCGATCGTGTGGCTGACGACGCGCACTTCCTATGTCTTCCTAGAGGACCGCGCAAGCGACTTCGAGTCGGCCGAGGACCTCTGCGGCATCAGCATCGCGGGTGTCACCGGCTCTGTCACGGAGACGCAGGTCGAGGCACTCAACGAATGGTGCACCGCGGAGGGCAAGGAAGCGAACACCTTCGTGGGCCTGGCCGACACGAATGCGACGATCCTGGCCGTGCAGTCGGAGCGGGCCGATGCTCTTGCCGTCACGGAGACGGCCGCGATCGACATCCTCGAGCAGACCCCCGACACCTTCGCATACCACACGCAGACCGACGAGCAGGGTGCCGGCGTCGACCAGCTCGCCATGTTCGCGCCCAAGAGCAACGAGCTCGGGCCCGTGCTATTCCAGGCGGTCGAGAATCTCTTCGAGAACGGTGAGTACGCGGAGTTCATGGAGCGGTGGGGCCTTTCCAACGTCGCGCTCGACGAGCCCCTCTACAACCCCGTCACGGGCGGCTGAGGCCTTCGCTTACGGTGGGCGTGGTCACTCGGCCACGCCCACCTGCCGTCGAGTACGTCCCCGTATTCCCATAACGCAGGAGAACCATGACCACCCCGAGTTCGACCTCCGCCGGTCTGACCGTCGACGTCGCGAACGCCCGACCCCGATTCCGCCCCTGGCGGGTTGTGGGCGGCACCATCATCGCGATCATCCTGTTGCAGGTCGTCGTCTTCCTCGTGACGAATGAGCGTCTGGAGTGGGATGTCGTCGCGCAGTACCTCTTCGATCCGACGGTGCTCTCAGGCCTTGCCATGACCATCTTCCTCACGATTGTCGGCATGGTCATCGGCTCGGTGCTCGGGACGGTCATCGCGGCGGGGCAGCTGAGCGACTTCGCCCCCGTGCGGTGGATCTGTCAGCTCTACGTCGGCATCTTCCGGGGAATCCCGCCGCTCGTGCAGCTGATCTTCTGGTTCAATCTCGCTTACCTTGTGCCGCGAATCACGATCGGTGTGCCCTTCGGTCCCGAGCTCTACTCGTGGTCGGCCAACGACCTCATCAGCCCGCTCACGGCCGCAATAATCGGGCTCAGCCTGCACGAGGGGGCGTACATGTCGGAGATCGTGCGTTCGGGCATCCTCGCGGTCGACCCGGGCCAGCGGGACGCCGCCAAAGCGATGGGCTTCAGCGGCCGCCAGACTTTCATGCGGGTGGTGCTCCCGCAGTCGATGCGCGTGATCATCCCGCCGACAGGCAGCCAGTTCATCGCCCTACTCAAGGGCACGTCTCTCGTTTCGGTCATTGCAATGGGCGACCTCCTGCACTCCGTGCAGGTCATCTACAACCGCACCTACCAGGTCGTGCCGCTGCTGCTTGTCGCCGTCGTCTGGTATCTCTTCGTCGTCACGCTCCTGACAATGGGGCAGCGTCGCATCGAACGCTACTTCGGGCGCGGCTACGACCGGGCGGCGACCACCGCGCCGAGGACCGGCTCGATTCGCACCATGCTGACGGGGGCAGTGCCGCTGCCCGAGCCAGCCGGAGGGCGCGGCGTCGGCCGCGGCCGACGCACCACGAAGGGGGATCGCCGATGAGCGCGTCGAACACCGAGTCCCGCACGGTTCTTGAGGCCCTCGGAGTCACGAAGCGCTTCGGAGAGACCCTCGCGCTCGACGGGGTCGATCTCAGCGTCAGCGAGGGCGACGTCGTCGCGATCCTTGGCCCCTCGGGCTCGGGCAAGTCGACGCTCGTGCGCTGTCTTCACCAGCTCGAGTCGATCGACGGCGGGGCGATGTACCTCGACGGGGAGCTTCTCGGTTTCGAGGAGCACCGTGGCGGCATCAGACCGCGCAGCGATCGCCAGATCGAGCGCCAGCGCAGACAGATGGGCATGGTGTTCCAGCAGTTCAACCTGTTTCCGCACTGGAGCGTGCTGCGCAACATCACGGAGGCACCTGTGAAGGTGCACGGCGTGCCGATGGCCGAGGCTCGCGCTCGCGCGCTCGAGTTGCTCGACCGGGTCGGACTCGCCGACAAGGCGGATGCTCACCCGCGACAGCTTTCCGGCGGGCAGCAGCAGCGGGTGGCGATCGCCCGCGCTGTCGCCCCCAATCCCCGCGTCATCCTCTTCGACGAGCCCACGAGCGCGCTCGACCCAGAGCTCGTGGACGAGGTTCTCGCGGTCATGAAGAGCCTCGCCTCGACGGGCATCACGATGGTCGTCGTCACGCATGAGATGGCTTTCGCCCGCGAAGTGGCCGACCGCTGCGTCTTCATGGCGGGGGGCCGGGTCATCGAGGAGGGCGCGTCGGCCGAGTTCTTCACGCAGCCACGCACGGAGAGGCTGAGATCCTTCCTCTCCCGCTATTCCGAAGGCCAGCGCGAGGGCGAGGAGGTGCAGGCGTGAAGCGGGCGATCAGCATCATGGCCGTCGGGGATCTCGTCCTCGACGAACCCGATCCGGACTTCTACTTCCAGCCGAGCGCGGCGACACTACAGGCGGCCGACCTGGCGATTGCGCAGATCGAGGTGCCGCACACGACCTCTACCGAGAGCGCGAGTGTGGATGTGCCGGCTCCGCCGGCCGACCCGGCGCATGTCGCGGCGGCGGCACGTGCCGGTGTCGCGGTCGCGACGCTCGCTGGAAACCACATCTACGACTGCGGACCGCAGGGGATCGCCGACACCATCCGCCTCTGCCGCGAGGCCGGAATGATCCCCACGGGAGCGGGGATGACGCTCGAGGAGGCGTGGGAGCCTGCCGTCGTCGAGCGCGGGGGACACCGCATTGGAGTGTTGGACGTCAACTGTGTGGGGCCGCGGGAGTCGTGGGCGACGTCGAAGAAGCCCGGTTCCGCCTACGTCAAGGTTGTGACCCACTACGAGCTCGAGAGTGCCAACCCGGGGGGCCCACCCACCATCTACAGCTTCTGTGATCCCACCTCCCTCAAGGGTTTCACGGATGCCATCGCCCGTCTCGCCGACGAGGTCGACGTCGTCATCGTGGCCCTCCACAAGGGCATCGGGCACATGCCAGCAGACGTCGCCGCGTACGAGTTCGAGATCGCTCGAGCCGCCGTGGACGCGGGCGCCCACGCCGTCATCGCACACCATGCGCACATCATGCGCGGCATCGAGGTCTACCGGGGGGCGCCGATCTTCCACGGGCTGGGCAACTTCGTGACCGTGACATCCGCGCTCTCAAGCGGCGACGAGAACTCCCCTGAACGCCAGGCCTGGGCGAAGCGGCGCAAGAAGCTCTTCGGCTTCAGCCCCGATCCGGCCATGCCGACCTATGCGTTCCATCCCGAGAGTCGCAATACCGCCATCGCCGTGCTGGAGGTGAGCGACACGGGAGCGGTCTCGGGGGCCTTCATCCCGTGCTGGATCGACGACGATGCACGCCCCGTGCCGCACGGAGACGACGAAACAGGGCGCCGAGTCGCCGACTACATCGAGAACATCACGCGCGAAATCGACCTCGACACCGAGTTCACCTGGGACGGACAGCTTGTGCGCGTCCGCTCGCCTCGCGCGTGATCCTGGAAGGACAGCATCGAATGAGCACCACCCGCCCCCTCGAGGGCAAGACCGTCATCGACCTCACAACCGCCTTGTCAGGCCCGTACGCGACACTCCTGCTTGCGGGGCTCGGCGCGCGCGTCATCAAGGTGGAGAACCCTGTGCGAGGCGGCGACAGCTCCCGCAACAACTCGCCCTACGTCACGCGCGAGGGACTCAGCGTGACGCGCACGAGCGAGGAGGACATGTCCGTCTCGATGATGCTGCGCGGGCGCAACAAACAGAGCATGACGCTAAACATGAAGCACCCGGAGAGTCACCAGGTCTTCCTCGACCTCGTCGCCAACGCGGACATCGTCGTCGAGAACTACAGCGCGGGGGTCACCAAGCGTCTCGGCATCGACTATGAGGCGGTGCGCCACCTCAACCCCGCACTCGTCTACACCTCGATCAGCGGCTTCGGTGCGCAGGGCACGGTCGGCACCGGCAAGGCTATGGACACGATCATCCAAGCTCTCAGCGGCGTCATGATGACGGCGGGCAAGCCGGATGACGGGCCAGTGCGGTTCGGCCTGCCGATCGGCGATCTCGTCGCACCGCTCTTCGCCGTCATCGGCACGCTTGGCGCGGTCGTGCAGGCGGAACGCACGGGGGAGGGGCAGCACGTCGACGTGTCGATGCTGGGGGCGCTCACCTCACTCGTCGCGTGTGAGCCCTTCGACGCCTTCGAGCAGATCGGCCTTCCCCTGCGCACGGGCGACTATGTGCCGCGTCTGGCCCCCTTCGGCACCTTTGCGACGAAGGACGGATGGTTCGCCCTCTGTGCGCCCACCGACGAGTTCGCCCGCGGGGTCATGACAGCACTGGGAACGCCGGAGCTTGCGGAGGATGAGCGTTTCGCCCGGCGTGACGGTCGTGTCGCCAACGCCGACGCCTTGCACGCGATGATCGCGCAGTGGGCGCAGCACCTGAGCACAGAGCAGGCGACCAGCAGGCTCGAGGCGGCGGGGGTGCCCGCGGCGCCCGTGAGAAGCACCGCAGACGCCGTGCGGGATCCGCTCGTGCAGGAGCGGGGCGAGGTGGTGCAACTGCGGCACCCCGCCTTCGGCACTCAGGAGGAGCTCTACGGCTCGGGGATGCCCATTCGCCTGTCCGCTGCTGAGACCACCCTCACCGAGCCCGCCCCGGCCCTCGGCGCACACACGGATACCGTGCTGCGGGAGTTGCTCGGCTACTCCGAGGAGCGCGTCCGTGAGCTCCGGCGTGCGGGGGCGCTGTGAGCATCGGGATGCGGCGCGCGGCATGATTCCCAGCGAAGGCACGCGGGAGCAGTCCTCACGCTCCCACGGTGGGGCGCTTGAGGCGTTTCGCGTCGCCAACTTCGCGCGGTACTTCGTGGGGCAGCTCGTCTCCAATACGGGCACGTGGTTTCAGAATCTCGCAATCTCGCTCATCGTCGTTCAGGTGACGGGCAGCGCGAGTGCGCTCGCCCTCGTCACGGTTGCGCAGTTCGGTCCGATCCTGCTGCTTGCGGGAGTTGCGGGTCGGCTGGCCGACACGGTGTCTCCGCGGAGCATCCTCGCCGCGACATCCGCTTGCTCGATCGTGGTCACGTGCGGGCTCGCCGTCGCCGTGGCGCAGGAGAGCCCCTCGCTGCCGTGGATCTATGGGCTCATCGTGCTCTCCGGATGCTTCCACGCCTTTGAGCGGGTCGCAGCGCAGGCGTTCATCTTCGAGCTGGTGGGGGCCGAGCTTCTTCGGAACGCGGTCGTGCTGAGCACCGTCTACATCTCCGCAGCCCGCTCGATCGGTCCCGGCCTCGCAGGGCTCGCGTTCCTCGCGGTCGGCCCCGCCGCCTGCCTGCTCATCAACGCCGCGACGTACCTCGCCGTGCTTGTCGCTGTGCTGCTCATCCGCCCGGGCGATCTGCATGCCCGGATCCGCCCCGAGGGCAGGGGACCGAGCGTGCGTGAGAACCTCCGCGCCATCCGCTCAAATCGCGCGCTCGTCGTGATCCTCGTCGTCAACGTCGTCGTCACACTCGCGGCCATGAACATGAACGTCGTACTCACCTCGACCGTGTCACTCGGTTTCGGCGGCGACGCGGGGGAGCTGGGCGCCGCACACGCGCTCAACGCTGTCGGGGCGGTCGTCGGCGGAGTGCTGCTCGCCCGCTATGCCCGCCTCGGAGCTTCGACCCTCGTTCCCGCGTGCCTGCTCTTCTCCGCGACGCTCGCCGTCAATGCGGCAGCACCGAGCCTGCTGCTGTTCCTGTTCGCGGCGCCCCTTCTCGGCATCGGGATCGGCGTCTACCAGGGCGTGCTGAGCGGGGCCGCCCAGGGGGAGTCGGAACCCCACGCGCTCGGGCGCACGATGTCGCTCGTCACGCTGGGGCAGCAGGGGGTGGCTCCGCTCGGTGCCCTGCTCGTGGGTGTCCTGATCGACGTGACCTCGGGACAGGCTGCGCTCGGTGTGGGTGCCGCCGTCACAGCCTGCTGTGGTCTCGCCGTGTATCTCGCGCTCGTGCGCGGGCGCGCCCGCACCCCTGAGAGGGAGAGCGGTGGCTGACGCGACCCATCACGACGACGACTCGACGACGACAGCAACGGAAGGCACCATGGCACCCATCACGGCGGCGGATGCGCTGCATGAGATCAGGGCCGCCGCCGAGCGCGACGCCGCCACACACGCGAGCGATTTTGTGATCGGCACGGTCGGCCAGGATGTGCCGCTCGAGTTGATCCATGCCGCGGGTGCCTGCGCCTTTCGGTTGCGGGGCAACCCGGAGTGGGACACAGCTCCGGCTGACCGCTACCTCGGACGCGGGCTCGACCCTGCGACACGCTCCTTGTTGGCAGGCATCCTCTCGGGAGCGTTCGGGCCGCTTGACGCGATTGTCGTCTCGAGCGACTGTGACGCATCCCAACGCCTGTACTACGTTCTGCGCGAGATGCGACGCGTCGATCCGGAGACCACAGTCCCTCCCGTGCACCTCGTCGACGTGCTCCACCTGCCGCGCGCGGCGAGCACCCGTTACACGGCCGCCAAGCTGCGCGAGTTCCTCGACGTGCTGGAGCGGTGGACAGGCACGCGTCCCGATGAGGCGGCGATCGAGCATGCCGTGGCCGAACAGGATGCGACGCGGGCGCTCCAGCGGGCGGCCATGCGGCTGCGCAGCGCGGTGCCCGCGAAGATGAGCGGATGCGACGCCCTCGCCGTTTTCGCGGCGGCCGACCGCATGCCCCGACCGCGTTACCACGAGTGCCTCGAGGCGCTCGTCGCCGGTGCCGCTGACTTGCCAGCACTCTCGGGTCGCCGCATCTTCCTCACGGGGAGTAACCACGATCACCACGGCGTCTACAGAGAGATCGAGGCGCGCGGCACGGTCATCGTCGGCGAAGATCACGACCACGGGGAGCTGCTCGCAGAGCGCGATGTGCGCTCCCCGGGCGCGCCCGCCGAGGTGCTTGAGGCGATCACCCTCCGCTACCAGCACAACGGGCCCACGGCCCAGCGGGCATCGATCGGAGCTCGCGCGGCGCACACGGCTGCGGGCATCCGCCGCACGTCAGCCGAGCTGCTCCTGTCGTATGTGCGCCTCATGGACGAAGCCCCCCTGTGGGACTTTGCGGCGCAGCGACGCGAATCCCCCGTGCCGGCAGGCGTCGTGGTCAGGCAACCCTACGGTCGCATCCACCGAGGGGATTTGGACCGGGCGCTGACCGCCCCCGAGGCGACAGGAGTCAACGAATGAATAAGCACCGTGCAGACCGCCTGACAGCGGCGGGGGATGCTCTCGCCTACCAGAAGCGCTGGTTCGCGGAGCTCCACGAGCATGTCGCGGCGGGCGGCCGCTTCGCCCTCGTGAATGCCGACACCCCGCACGAGATCCTCCGCGCCTTCGACATCCCCTACGTCGTCAACCAGTGGTGGTCCTCGATCGCAGCATCCCGGTCGGGTGCCCAGCGCTACCTCGATCTCGTCGCGCAGGAGGGGCTTCCTCGCGACTCGGAGCAGTACAACGCCATCGGGCTCGGCTCGGTCTTCGATCCGGAGCCTGCAACGGGGCCCTGGGGCGGCCTGCCCAAGCCCTTCCTCGTCATGAGCGACATCACGGGAGACGTCACCCGCAAGGTCTTCGACGTCTGGGGCGAGCAGGAGGGCATCACCTGCTTCGAGTTCGAGAACTCGGCCGAGGCGGAGATGGAGGCCGAGTGGTGGGATGACCTGCCGCACGACTGGGAGCGTCTCGCGGGAAGCGATCGCATCGACCTCCTCGTGGCCGAGATGCAGGAGCTCATCGCCTTCCTCGAAAAGGAGACGGGCACGGCCTTCGATCGCGACAAGTTGGCCCGCATCATGAAACTCGGCAACGAGCAGGCCGAGTGGAATCGGCGCACACGAGACCTACTCGCGCAGGCGCGGCCGTGCCCCGTGAGCGTCAACGACAGCATCTCCGCCGTCATGGTGCCGCAGTGGCATCGGGGCTCGGAATGGGGGCGGGATGCCGCGAAGCAGCTGTATCTCGAGGTCGAGTCGCGTATCGCCGCGGGCAGCGCGCTCGCGACGCCGGAGCGTGCTCGGCTGATGTGGGTGGGTCGGGGGTTGTGGTTCGACCTCGGCTTCTACCGCCACTTCGAGCAGGAGTACGGCGCCGTGTTCGTGTGGTCGATGTACCTCGCGATCGCAGCTGACGGCTACCTCCGCTACGGTGACGACCCGCTGCGCGCCCTCGCCGCACGCTTCGTCGGGTTCAGCGAGCATCTCTACGTCGCCCCTATGTCAGCCGAGTGGTATGTGCATCAGGCGAGGCAGCACGGCGTCGACGGGGTCGTGCACCTCGTGTCGGACGACCCTCGCGGCAACTGGGCGACGACCCGCGCTCTCGAGGCGGCGGGCATCCCCGTCATCGAGGTACACGCCGACAATGCGGACGAGAGTTCCTACGATGTCGAGGTTTTCCGTGGACGTGTGGCGACGTGGCTCACGGAATCAGTGCTTTCCTCCGCTAACGTGGAGCAGCCATGACCACGACGATCGGGGGCGAAACGAGCATGGACTTCCTGCCGCCGGGGCCCCACCTTCCGCGTTCGACGACGGGGCGCGAGCCCCAGTACCTGCTGGTGACGCTGCTCGGTGACTACTGGTCCGGAAGACGCGAGAAGATCCCCTCGTCCGCTCTCGTCGACCTATTGGCCGAGTTCGGCGTCACCGAGAGCAGCGCCAGGCAGGCGATGCGCCGTCTCACCAACCGACGGATGCTCGAGCAGGCCAAGTCGGGACGCACGACCTTCTACGGCATACCGGAGCACATGTCCGAGTCCACTGTCGCGCGGCGACGGCGGGTGCTGCGCTTCGGGCTCGAGTTCACCGACTGGGACGAGCACTGGACAGTCGTGTCGTTCTCGATCCCCGAGAAGGACCGCGATGTGCGCCGCTTGCTGCGAAACGGCCTGCGCGACCTCAAGTTCGGTCTGCTCAACGACGCCATCTGGGTCTCCCCGCACCACCGCGTCGAGCAGGCAACCGCGCTGCTGGAGGAGCTGGATGTCACGGATGCGAGCGTCATGCGTGCCCAGATCCTTGAGCGCCCAGGGAGGGAGCAATCCTTCATCGATGTCTTCGACCTGCGCGAGCTGGAACGCGAGTATCGCGATTTCATCGCGCGGCATGAGCCGATGGTCGAGAAGGTCATCGCGGGCCGCGTCGCACCGAGTGAGGCGCTTGTGTTGCGCACGGAGGTCATGAGCGAGTGGCTGCAGTTTCGGCAGGTGGACCCGACGCTGCCCTCGCAGCTCCTCCCCGAGGACTGGCCTCGCAGGCGGGCCCGCGAGGTCGCGTATCACATCTACGACGAGCTGGGCACGACGGCGGAGGGCCGCTTCCGGCAGATCATCGGCAACGTCGACCGCAGCCTCGCGTCGCTGGCCTCGCACCACACGTCGCGCGACGCCTGAAGCTCCTCAGCCCCTGCTGGTGGGGGTGACCCGGAGCGGCACTCCCTGCGCACCGACTTCGGGCATCCGCGTTGTCTCAATCTCGCCGGCGAGTTCAATGCTCCTCGTGCGCTTCAAGAGTTCCTCGAGGGCGATGCGCAGGCTGAGCCGCGCGAGCGACATCCCGACGCAGCGGTGGCGACCGCGGCCGAAACCCAGGTGCTGCATGATGTTGGGCCGGTCGAGCACGAACTCGTCGGGGTTCTCGAACATCCGCTCGTCGCGATTGGCCGACGCATAGACGAGCGTGACAGGCTCTCCCGGATTGATGGTGCGCCCGTGCAGCGTGACGGGCTCCGCGACGGTGCGGGCGAAGCCCCGGTAGGGGGTGTAGAGCCGGACGAACTCTTCGACCGCAGCCGGGAGGAGTTCCGGATGCTCGCGCAGCCGCTGCTGCAGCTCCGGGTCGCGCGCGAGGTGCACGCAGATGCCGCCGAGGAGAATGGGCGGCGCCACCATGCCGACGACGAGGGACTGCCGTAGGGCTCCCACGACGAGCTCTTCGTTCAGGGGTTCGCCCTCGTACTGCTCCGCGAGGAGGGAACTCGCTGGGTCCGTTTCGATCGGCCTCGGGCGCGCCTTGCGGTCCGCTACAAGCGCACGCGCCATGTCATACATCTCGTTGCTGCGTTCGGTGACGAGCTCGCCGTCCTGTCGCCGCCACGCGTCGACCCACTCGGATGCGACATCCGCGAGTCTGTAGACGTCGTCGTGGTCGAGGTTCAGCCACTCCGCCGCGGTGAATGCGGGGTAGACGGTGCCGAAGCCCTGGCAGATGTCGCTCGTGCCCGCCTCGATGAAGGGCGTGATCTCGCGGGCGGCGTGCTCGCGCAGCCGTTCCGCAATGCGCTCGAGTCGAGAGTGGTGCAGCGTGCGGTCGAGGGCACGCCGGAAGGGCGAGTGGGCGGGTGCGTCGAAGTTGAGCGGCGGTCGACGGATACCGCGGGGGTCGCTTGGCACGACCGCCCGCACCGAGGAGATATAGAGGTCGGAGTTCTTGGCCGCCGCCTCAACATCCTCGAAGCGGGTGAGGGCCCAAAAGCCCCCGTACTCCTTGGAATGTGCGACTGGTTGCTGATCCCGCAGGCGTTTGTACACCTCGTGCGGGCTATCGAACGTCTCGGGTGCCCGCGCGTCGAAGTCGTCGGGGATCTGGGACGCCTGCGCGATGCTCACGTTGCCTCCCAGCTCAGGCCCGCACGAAGTCGAGCGGAACCGAGCGCGTGCCCCACTCCGCCCAGATCGCCATCTCCGGTTCGCCGGCCGAGGTGAAGCTCGCGCTGCGCTTCAGCGCCTCCTCGAGCGTGATGACCATCATCATGCGCGCGAGGGGAGCGCCGGGGCAGCTGTGCGTGCCACGGCCGAACGAAATGTGCTTGGCGATGTTGGGGCGGTTCAGGATGAACTTCTCGCCGTCGGGGAACACGCTCTCGTCGCGGTTGGCTGAGGTGTAGACAAGCGCCACAGGGTCGTCCTTGCGAATGAGTTGCCCCTCGAGCATGACGTCCTCTCGGGCAGTGCGGGCCATGCCTCGATAGGGGGAGTAGAGCCTCAAGAACTCCTCGACCGCGGCCGGGATGAGGGAGGGGTCGCCCCGGAGCTGATCCTGCAGCTCGGGGTCGCGGGCGAGGTGCACAAACATGTTGCCGATGAAGACACTTGGGGCGACCATCCCCGTGACGATGAGCTGTCGCACCGTGCCGAGGATCATGGCATCGGGGAGAGGTTCACCGTCGGGCCGCGCCGCGAGCAGGGCTGCGGTCAGGTCGACTTCGGGGTCGTAGCCGCCGGCCTTGCGATCATCGATGATGCCCTGTGCGATCTCGTAGAGCTTGCCGCTGAGGCTCTTGACGACCTCGTGGTTGAGCACCTGAATCGCATCGACATAGGTGCCTGTGACCTTCTTGATGAGGTGAGACGTCTCGACGTCGAGGTTGAAGAAATCGGCGAAGACGAAAGCGGGAAAACGGTGGGCGTACTGCGCGCAGACATCCGCCCACCCCGCGTCGATGAGCGGGTCGAGCAACGCGATGGCGGATGCGCGCACCTTCGGCTCGAGCGCCCGCATTTTGGGCGGGGTGAACGCCTTGTTGATGACGCGGCGATAGTCGGTGTGCTCCGGCGGATCCAGGTGGAGCGGCGGTCGTACGCCGGTGAAGGCGAACTTGGGCACGGCGTTCTGCTTGGAGGTCGTGAAGTGCTCGATGTCGGTGATGACATTGAGCACTGCGTCATAGCTGATGGCGGCCCAGAAGCCTTCGTACTCCTGGCTGCGGACGACCGGATGCGCCTTGCGCAGCTCGTGGAACTCCTCGTGCGCGCTCGTGAAGGTCTCTCCGGGGCGCACGGGGTCGAAGTCGTGGTCGTCGCGTCGGCGGTCATGTTCGGTGCTCGTGAGGCTCATGGTGCTGTCTCTCGTCCTGGGTTCAACGGGGGAGGTGGCGCCCGGCGTGGACCGGGCGCCACCGTAGCTCAACCGACCCCGAGGAGTTCGTTGATGCGGGCTGCGACGTCCTCGTCGACCGGTCCGGGGCTCACCCAGCCGTCGACCATGTTGAGGCCGAAGGGGGATCCGGCCCCCGACTCCTCGGCGAGTACGTTGCTGCCTTCCTCTGTCAGCAGCCAGTGGGCGAAGAGCCGGCCGGCGTTGGGGTTGGGGCTGTCGGCGGCGAGACCGAGGGCGATCTCGGGGCCGGTCGTCGGCCCGAGGAGAGCCGCCTCGACGGGTGCCCCCGACTCCTGCAGCGTCTGCACGATGGCGAGGACGCCGGGGTGGGCCAGATCACCCTCGCCGGCCGCGACGCCCTGCGTCGTCGCGACTGCGCTGTTCATCCAGGTCGGCTCGTTCGCGGCGATCGCCTCGAGGAACTCCTCCCCGTACTCGTCGATCATGAGCGACCAGAAGGTGAGGTTGGCGGGGGAGGAGTCGGGCTCCGCGAAGAGCAGCTTGCCCTTGTACTCGGGCTTCGCATACTCCTCCCAGCTCGTCGGCTCCTCCGTCACGTTGTCGGTGTTGTAGACGAGCTGCGTGGGCACGAGGCTCACAACGGCCGCGCCACCGTCATTGCGGATGTAGTCGGCCGGGTAGCCCTCGAAGGCGGGGAGGTCGGCGTCGCCGAGCGGCGTCAACCACTCCTTGTCGAGGGCGTCCGTGAAGAAGGGCGAGTGGGTGAGCAGGATGGCGTCGGCGACGGTGGCTCCCGCTTCGGCCTCGGTCGAGAACTTCTGCGAAAGGTCGGCCGAGACGAGGCGTAGCACGTTGACCTGAATGCCGTACTCCTCCGTGAAGGCGGAGCCGAGTGCTCGCAGCACCCGCTCGTCGGGGATGCCATAGAGCGTGAGGCTGCCCTCCTCCTGGGCGGCGTCGATCAGCTCCTGCAGGGCTGGATCGTCGACCTCGACGTCGGGAGCGGCGGTGTTGCCTCCTCCGCCGCTGCAGCCGGCGAGCAGGAGCGCCGCCGTCATTCCTGCGGCGAGTGCCGCGGTGCGAATCTTCATTGATTGCCTCCTTGTGATGTGGTGGTGGTGCGTCTTGGGTGTGGTTCAGGATTGGGCAGCCGGCATCCGCGCCCCCACGGGGATGCGCATGAGGTCTTGACCGAGGATGACGGTGCCCGAGTAGTGGGCTCGGATCGGGGTTTCCCAGTCGGAGCCGTCGAAGGTCGCCCCGGGCACCTTGTGGCTCAGCACGAGGGTGCCTACCCGCGCCCTGGCCGCGACCGAACCCACCTCCGTGACATCCGTGTGGGATTTGACGAGATGTGCCCGGAGCTTCTTCCAGTCGGTGTTGACCGAGCCGGCGTGGTGAGGTGCGATGAGAGCCGTGTTGATGACCTCGTGGACGAGGATGTCGCATCCCTCGGCCAGGGCCACGAGGCTGTCGCTCGCGGCGGTGTCGCCCGAGACGACGACGGAGCCGGCTGGGCCGTCAAGGCGATACCCGAGGGCCGGGTAGACGGGCGGGTGATCCACGAGCGCCGCCGAGAGCCTCAGGTGACCGATCACGACCTCGCGCTCGGTGCCCTCGAGTTCGACGACCTCGATCATCGACCGCAGGTCATGCCGTCCCTCATCGATGATGCGGATGTCGATGTCGTAGCTGTTGGCGTCAATCGCATGGTGTGCCAGTCGGGAGAGCGGCGGCGGACCCCACACCGTGATGGGTGCCGAACGGCCGTGGGCCCACGCCGCCATCAGTACGCTTCCGAGACTCACATTGTGGTCGGAGTGGTGGTGGGTGATGAGCACGTCGGTGACGTCGGCCGGATCGATGTCCGCGCGCAGCAGCTGCTGCGGCACCCCCTGGCCCGCGTCGATCAGCACAACCCGGTCGCCGTCGATCACGACCTGTCCCGGGCCGCAGTGCGTTGCCGAGAGGCGCGGCCCGCCCTTGGTTCCGAGGAGGATGAGTTCCACGTCAGCCCACCTTCGTGGTGATGCCGAAGCGGGACTTGCGGCGCGCGTAGACCATGACGAGCACCAGCACGGTCGCCGTGATGAGCACGAGCACGGTCGAGAGCGCCGCGAGCAGGGCGTACGAGCCGCCGTTGAAGACCTCGAGGATGCGGAAGCCCACGACCGGATTGCCCGTGCCGGCGAGGATCGCGGATGCCGTGAGGTCGCCCACCATGCGGATGAAGAGCAGCGCCCATCCCGCGACAAGGCCAGGCACCATGAGCGGCAGGTAGATGCGGAAGAACGTGCGGGACGGCGAAGCGCCGGAGACGCTGGATGCCTCAGGCAGCTCCTTGCCGACACCGCTCACGGCAGCATCCGCGGCGATCGAGGCCTGCGGCAGGTAGAGCGCAAGGTACCCGATCAGCAGGATGATGAGCGTGCCGGAGAGGTTGAAGGGCGGCGAGGCCAGGAGAAGCAGGATTCCCACCGCAATCACCATGTTCGAGATCGCGGCGGGCATCTTGATGCCCACGTCGAGCCCTCGTGCGAACGCCGTGCGGTTGCGGGCAACGTAGAGGGAGACGAGCGCGGCCGCGACGATGCCGATGAGGCCGCCCGCGAGACCGAGCCCGAGGCTGTTGGCAAGCGCCTGACGCGTGATGAAGTCATCGAGCACCGCGATCCGGAGCGCGTCGAGGCTCAGGCTGTCCCAGCCGATATTGGGGGTCCAGTAGCCGTTGAGCGACACGATGACCAGCGCGAACATCGGCAGGAGCGTCGAACCCGCGACGTAGACGAGCATGAGGATGCGCAGGGGCCACTTCCACGCGCCCAGATCGGTGACGGCCGAGCGTGACCCCTTGCCCGTCATGGTGGCGAAGCGCCCCTTGCGCAGGATGCGCGCCTGCATCATGTAGGCGAGGCCGACGAAGAGCACGACGAAGCCGCTCAGGCCGACAGCGATGTCTGTCTCGGGCGGATAGGTGAAGGTCAGGAGCTGCACGATGCGCACCGATATCACGTCGATGCCCGCAGGCGTGCCGATGATGGACGGGATCGAGAACATGCCGAAGCCGAACCAGATGCACAGGAGCAGGCCCGCCCCGATGCCGGGGGCGATCGCGGGGAGCGTGACCTTGACGAGAGTGCGAATGGCGCCAGCGCCACTCAGCCGCGACGCCTCTTCGAGGCTCGTGTCGAAGTTGCGAAGGCTCGCTGCCGCGTTCATGTAGACGAAGGGCACGGCGTAGAAGGTGAAGACCATGATGAGGCCGTACCAGCTGTTGATGTCGAAGGGGCCGGTCTCAAGCTCGATGCCGAAGAGGGAGACGAAATCGCGGAACCAGGAGTTCAACAGGCCCGCTCGGGGCGAGAGGAGCATCGTCCAGCCGACCGCCCCTGCAACGGGAGGGAGCAGGAAGGGAAGAAGGGGCAGCGCGTCGCCCACAACTCCCATGCGCGCATTGGTTCGCTCGTTGAGCCAGGCCAGGAGCACACCGATGACGGCTGCCGCCAGGCTGCTGCCGCCCACGACGATGAGGGTGTTGATGAGGAGCTCCCCGAGGTCGGGGATTGCGAAGGTGCGCACGATGGGGTCGATCGTGAACTGACCGTCGACCCAGAAGAGGCCGATCAGCACGCGCAGGAGCGGGATCACCACGATCGCCACGAGGGCGAGGCCGATGGCGATCGTCACGCCGTCGAAGAGGCCGATGCGGCGGATGCCGCCCGGCTTCTTCGAGGACGGCTTGGGATCGAGTGAGGGTGCCGCCGGCGCCGTGGGGGGCGTCTGCGTCGCGGTCATGCTGAGTAACCCGTCGTGCCGATCGACCCCGTGACGGCGGGTCCGCCCTCGCCGTCCGTGATGGGAAGCACACGCACGTCGGCGGGCGAGACGCTCGCCCACGACGACGATCCGGATGCGACATCCTCGAACCGGGGGCTCCACAGCCGAGCGGACATGTCGCCGCTGCGCACGAGGTACTCCGTGTGGGAGCCGACGAACATGGCCGCATCCACTGTCACTCTCCAACGGTTCACCGTGTTCGGCTCCTCCGTGTCGAGGTGACCGCGCTCGGGACGCCACAGCGCGACGGCGCCCTCACCCACGAGCAGCCCCGCCGAGGTGTCGCGTGACACGACGCGGCCGTGCGGTGTGTCAAGCACGACGTGGTCGGACTCGACAGCGGAGACGACGCCTTCAATTTCATTGATGGCGCCGATGAAGCGCGCGACGTAGCGGGTGGCCGGCGCCGAATAGATCTCCTGGGGCGTGCCGAACTGCGCGATGCGGCCCGAGTCGACGACCGCGATGCGTGTCGCGAGTTCCATCGCTTCCGTCTGGTCATGGGTCACGAAGAGCGCGGAGAAGCCGAGTTTGCGCTGCATCGAGACGAGCTCGAGGCGCAGCTGCTCACGCACCTTGGCGTCGACGTTGGAGAGCGGCTCGTCGAAGAGGATGAGATCGTCGTTGCTCACGAGGGCGCGGGCGAGTGCTACTCGCTGCTGCTGGCCGCCACTCATCTGGCTCGGATACTGGCCCTCGAGCTCGGGAATGCCCACCTGCGCAAGGGCGGTGCGCACGCGCGTCTCGATGTCGGCGCGCGAGAGGCGCAGCCCCTTCCGGCTGGTCAGCGGGTAGGCGATGTTCTTGAACACCGTCATGTGCGGCCAGAGTGCGTACGACTGGAAGATCATCGAGATGCCGCGGCGCTCGGGTGGCTGAGCGATCCCGCGCTGTGATGCGAAGGCGGTGCGTCCGCCGATCTCGATGACTCCCTCATCGGGCGTTTCGAGCCCCGCGATCGTGCGAAGCAGTGTCGTCTTGCCGCACCCGCTGGGGCCGAGGAGCACGATGAATTCGCCGGGAGCGACGTCGAAGGTCACGTCGTTGATGGCGAGAACCTCGGACCCGTCTTCGCGCCGAAAGCGCTTACGCAGCCCCTCAACCCGCACGGAGGGAGTTGCACCATCGGCACCTGGCACGGCGCGGGAGGTGGTGTCGTCGTGGACTGCGGTCGTGCTGGGCATTCGGGATCTCCATTGATTCTCAGTGCCGGTGGTGCTCGATTCCGGGGACGTCCGCGGAATCCCTTGCAATCATCAACAGTAACGGTCGTCAACTATTTTGTCTATCAAATTGGCTGGCCACCGTGAGCGAGCGCGTTGCAGAGGGCGGACCGCTCTGCCGGCAGGGCGGAAAGACAGTGCGGCGGAAGGCGCGTTCGGGCGTGCGAGCGTATTGCTTGGGCCGGCTCAAGCCGTCTCGAGCCCGCGGGCGGCGAGGCGCGCGATCCGAAGCAGACGCGCGCTCTCCGCCGTGCGCTCCTCGCCCGCGAACCAGGCCGCACTCAGGGCAGCAGAGGTGAGTGTCCACTCCAGAACGGCACTCGGAGAAGCGGAGGTAGCGTGGCAGATCGTTGCGATCCTGCGCGCGAAGTGGGTCTCGGCGGAGTGGGCGGTGGGGTTGAAGAGAAGGCTCGTGTAGTCGAAGAGCCTGTGCCCGACAACGTTCTTGGGGTCGATCGCCTTCCAGCGGCCCTCGCCGAAATTCAGCACGTTGTCGTGGTGCAGGTCCCCGTGAAGGACGACCTCCTGCCCGTCGTCCGCGAGGAGGCGGTCGGCGATCTCTGCCGCCTGCGTCCAGAAGCCGCGCTTCTCGTCCGGGTGGGACTCTGCCCGAGCGTAGAGTGCACCGAACCACTCGCGAAGGGGGGTGAGCCCTCCGGGCGGAGCCATGATCGCCGAGGCTCCGTGGAGCGTCTGCGCGATGTCACACAGGGTGAGGGTGGCGGCCTCGTCATCGCCTCTGCTCACCTGGCGCAGGCTACCTCCCGCCGCCCGTTCCATGACTGCGGCGTGGTCGTCCGCCTCGAAGACACGCGCGGCGCCGCGGCCGTTCCACCAGGCGAGTAGGCGACATCCGCGGCCCTCCTCCTCGATCCGGGCGACCTTCAGCATGGCGCGGCGGCCCTCAGACAGCACGGGCACGATGGTTGACGAGGGCGTCGTGACGGCGTGCCCGTCCACCCTGAGGTCCCAGCGCTCGAGATACGTCTGCGGCGTCCTCGGGGTCCACATGAGCGCTTGGTCCTTCCCGCTCGCCTACCAGGAGGAGGGAGCGTAGTCCTTCAGGAACACCCCGTAGAGATCCGTGCCGGCCTCGCCGACCACGATCGGGTCATACACTCGCGCGGCGCCGTCGACGAGGTCGAGGGGAGCGTGGAAGCCCTCCTGCGCCAGGCGCACCTTGGTGTGGTGCGGCCGCTCGTCAGTGATCCAGCCCGTGTCGACCGCGGTCATGAGGATGCTGTCGGTCTCGAACATCTCTCCCGCGCTCGTGCGCGTCAGCATGTTGAGGGCGGCTTTCGCCATGTTGGTGTGCGGATGCCCGGGGCCCTTGTAACGGCGGGAGAACTGCCCCTCCATGGCAGAGACGTTGACGACATATTTGCGGCGCGCCGGGGAGGCGGCCATGGCTGAGCGCAGCCGGCTGATCAGGAGGAAGGGCGCGGTGGCGTTGGCGAGCTGGACCTCGAGCATTTCGAGCGGTTCGACCTCCTGCACGTGCTGCGTCCAGCTGTTGACATGGTCCTCGTCGGGGATGAGACCTCCCGCGTCGATCGCGGTTCCCGCCGCGAGCCGCTCCAGCGAGGAGGACCCGGCCGCCATGGCTTCTGCGGCGAGGTTCTCGGCCGCCGTGCGGAGGTCGGCGTCGACAGCGGTCCTCGCAAGGATGGGATGCGCCGTTACGGAGGCGGCGATCGCGAGCGGATGCTGGTCGTTCGTGTGCCCGAAGGTCACGAGCTCGGGCTGCGGGCCGTCGGGCAGTGGGGCCTTCTCGGCCTCGACAAGCGCGCTGTAGGCACCGGGGGAGCGCCGCACCGTTTGAGCGGCGTTGTTGATGAGGATGTCGAGTGGTCCCTGTTCCGCCACCGAGTCGGCGAGCCCGATCACCTGAGCGGGGTCGCGCAGGTCGATGCCGACGATGCGGAGCCGGTGCAGCCACTCCGAGGAGTCTTCAAGCGAGGAGAAGCGGCGCACGGCGTCCCGGGGGAACCGGGTTGTGATGGTCGTGTGGGCGCCGTCGCGGAGGAGGCGCAGGGCGATGTGCATGCCGATCTTGGCGCGCCCTCCGGTGAGGAGCGCCCTCCTGCCGGTGAGATCGGTGCGGGCGTCGCGCTTCGCATGGCTGAAGGCCGCGCAGTCCGGACAGAGTTGGTGATAGAAGGAGTCGACCTGCGTGTAGTGCTGCTTGCAGATGTAGCAGGCTCTCGACTTGATGAGGTGTCCCGCGATGGGCGCGGTGGTGCCGGGGGCGAGGGGAACACCGCGAGTCTCGTCATCGATCCGGTCGGGCGCGCCCGTCGCGGTCGATGCGACAACGGCGCGGTCGGCCGCGGCGATGGCGTCGCGCTTCTCCACCTTGCGGTTGCGCTTGACGGCCTTGAACATCCGCGCGGTCGCCCGGCGTACCGCCACGAAGTCCGGGTGGGTCTCGTCGAGCCCGTCGAGCTGCTCGAGTACGCGCAGGGTGGTCTCGAGGTCGCCCGCGTCGATGCCGCTTGCGCCGTGGGCCGCGGGGGATTCCTCGGAGCTGGTCGACGGTTCTCGTGCGGGGCTCATTGGGCTGATTCTACCGGCGCACGATGTGAGGTGACGCGGGTGTGGGGGAGTGTGACAGGCTGAAGGGTGCCTTCAGCGACCCTGCCCGCCGCTCTTGAGGGACTCGGCGAAGACCCGGATGCCGTCTACTCCGCATTCGAGGATTGGGCGCGCACGCGCGGCCTCACGCTCTACCCGGCGCAGGAGGAGGCCCTGCTCGAGCTCGTGACGGGTGCCAACGTCATCCTGAGCACCCCGACGGGCACGGGAAAGTCGCTGGTGGCGGTCGGCGCGCACGCTGCCGCCCTGGCGTCTGGGCGCCGCAGCTACTACACCGCCCCCATCAAGGCACTCGTCTCCGAGAAATTCTTCGCCCTTGTCGACATCTTCGGCGCTGCCAACGTGGGAATGGTCACGGGGGATTCGAGCGTCAATCCCGATGCGCCCATCGTGTGCTGCACGGCCGAGATTCTCGCGAACCTCGCGCTTCGCGAGGGGGAGGGGGCCGACGTCGGTGTCGTCATCATGGACGAGTTCCACTTCTATGCCGACCCCGAGCGCGGCTGGGCTTGGCAGGTTCCGCTGCTGACGCTGCCCCAGGCCCAGTTCCTTCTCATGTCGGCGACCTTGGGCGAGGTCGACTGGCTGGCCGAGGACCTCTCCCGCCGCACCTCTCGGTCCACGGCGACCGTCACCGGGGTGGAGCGACCCGTGCCGCTGTCATTCGAGTATGTGACGACCCCCGTGCACGAGACCGTCGAGCAACTGCTCGAGACTCATCGCGCGCCCGTCTACATCGTCCACTTCTCCCAGGCGGCGGCGCTCGAGCGGGCCCAGGCTCTCACGAGCATCCGTGTAGCGTCACGGGAGCAGCGCGACCGCATCGCCGATGCGATCGGCGATTTCCGCTTCACGACGAACTTCGGTCGCACGCTCTCCCGCCTCGTGCGCGCCGGCATCGGGGTGCACCACGCGGGGATGCTGCCGAAGTACCGCAGGCTCGTCGAGCAGCTTGCCCAGCAGGGCCTCCTCCGGGTCATCTGCGGCACCGACACCCTCGGCGTCGGCATCAATGTGCCCATCAGGACCGTGCTGCTGACGGCACTGACCAAATACGACGGACAGCGGATGCGGCAGCTCACCGCCCGCGAATTTCACCAGATCGCCGGGCGGGCGGGCCGTGCGGGTTTCGACACAGCGGGCGACGTGGTCGTGCAGGCGCCAGAGCATGAAACCGAGAATGCGAAGGCGCTCGCAAAGGCGGGGAACGACCCCAAGAAGCTCAAGAAGCTCGTGCGCAAACGACCGCCCGAGGGTTTCGTCTCGTGGGGCGAGCCGAGCTTTCAGCGTCTCATCGCGGCCGAACCGGAGCGGCTCACCTCGTCGATGGCGGTGAGCCACTCGATGATTCTCAATGTCGTCGCGCGCGGCGGTGACGCCTTCGCCACAATGCGGCGGCTGCTGGAGGACAACCACGAGCCGCGATCTCGTCAGCGGATGCTGCTGCGCCAGGCACTCGCGATCTACCGCACGCTGCGCACGGCGGGCGTCGTCGAGGAGGTGGGCGGAAGCATCCGTCTCACGGTCGATCTGCAGCCAAGCTTCGCGCTCAATCAGCCGCTCTCTCCCTTCGCCCTCGCCGTGTTCGACCTCATCAGCCCACCCGAGGACGCTTCGGCCCCCGCCTCGCCGGCGCTCGCGCTCGACATCGTTTCGGTGCTTGAGGCGACGCTGGAGAATCCGCGCCCTGTGCTCGCCGCCCAGGAGTCCATGGCGAGAGGGGAGGCGGTCGCCGCCATGAAGGCGGAGGGCATCGAGTACGAGCAGCGAATGGAATTGCTCGAAGGGGTGACCTACCCGAAGCCGCTGGAGGAGCTGCTCGACGAGGCATTCGACACCTATCGCCGATCGCAGCCGTGGGTTGGTGACTTCCAGCTTGCACCGAAGTCGGTCGTGCGCGACCTGTATGAGCGTGCCATGACCTTCAACGAGTACATCGGCTTCTACTCGATCTCCCGTAGCGAGGGCCTCGTGCTGCGCTACCTCTCAGACGCCTACCGCGCCGCGCGCCAGACGATTCCCGACGAACTCAAGACGGACGAGCTGCGCGACCTGATCGAGTGGCTGGGGGAGCTGGTGCGCCAGGTCGATTCGAGTCTTCTCGACGAGTGGGAGGAGCTCGCGCATCCGGACCCCGACAGCCACGTCACGGGGCCTGTCCTGCCGCCCACCCCTCGCGGGGTGACGACGAACGAGCGCGCCTTCCTCGTGCTCGTGCGCAACGCGCTCTTTCGTCGGGTGCAGCTCGCCGCGCGGGAGCGCTACGACGCTCTCGGCGAGCTCGACGGCGAGGCAGGCTTCATGGAGGAGCGCTGGGCGTCGGCGCTCGAGCCCTACTGGGAGGAGCACGACGAAATCCTCACGGCAGCGGACGCGCGCGGTCCCGCGATGCTGATGATCGAGCGCGACGCCCGGGAGTGGCGGGTCCGTCAGATCCTCGACGACCCTCAGGGCAACCACGACTGGGGCATCAGTGCCGTCGTCGATCTGGGCGAATCGGATGCCTCGGGCGATGTGGCGCTCACGGTGACGGGCGTCGACCGGCTCTAGCTCGGTTTCGGCACCGCTCGGAGGGGAGACAATTCAGGATGCTCCCCGGACTGGGGGTCGATCGCCTCACAGCCGCCGTCAGTAGTGTGGGCTCATGAGCACGACCCTGACGGCGGAAAGGCTCGCGACAGCGCTGCCGGGGCGCTGGAGACTGGGTGCCACCAACCTGCTGTATTGGCTCGATGCTCGCCACGGCGAACCGCTGTTCGAGTTCGACGTCGTCGCGGCATCACCGCTCCGGTTGAGCGAGACGATCGAGTTCTCCAACCCGGATGGGACCCCGCGGATGTCACGGGGCACGAGCCGTTTCGTCGGCGGCGAGTTCCGCTGGCGCGGGTCGGGGCGTGAACTGGTGCACTCGCGCCGCTGGACGCCCGTCGGGCTCGACGACTCGGCATCGATCCTTGTCGTCTCCTGCCGCCGCACGCGCTCGGTTGCGACGGGGATGAACATCCTCGTGCGTGAGGGCGCCGATGTGGGGGAGCTGCGCACGCTCGTCGCGGCGACGGCGGAGCGACTCGGGGTCAGCCCCGAGGAATTCGCCTCCCTGACCTGGCTCAGCTGACTGTCGCCGTCTGACGTCTCGTTGCCCTGCGGGTTGGTACTTCAGTCCGCGAGGGTGGGTAGCTGGTAGCCGTCGAGGGGGTCGAGCGGGGCCGTATCGACGGTGCCCCCGTGTGGGTTGCCGTTCGCGCTTGCCGCGGGAACCTGCGCGAGCCCCGAGGTGAAGAGCACTGCGAGTCCGATGACGGCGAGGGCGAGCACGCCCGTGGTGATTCCGTGGGCGACTGTGAGCCCGGAGGCGCGGCGGAGCCGCCGCACGTCGAGTGCGAGGACGACGAGGATGCCGCACGCTGCCGCCATCACGAGCACGGCGGGCACGCTCACGAGGCCTCCGGCATCGAAGACGGTGGCGTCGAGGCCTATCGCGGGCACGAATTCGGGTACGACAGTGATGCCGCGGAACACTGGCATGGCGGGTAAGGCCTTCGGGTAGGGACTGCGCTTCGGGTGTGCAGTGCTCCGAAGGTAGCAGCGCCCTGTGCGGTGGTCAATGACCCACGCTCACGATCGTTGCCGGGGCTAGTCCTCTTCTCGGCTGCCGATGATCTCATCGCGCACGCGGCGGAGGTCCTCCATGAGAGCGCCGATGAGGATCCAGTGTTGCGGGTGCGGCGCCGCGATCACGAGGGGTGCCGTGAGGGCGGGGAGATCGGCCGTCATCGGGGCAGCCTCGGAGTCGGGCTGTGCTGCCGTGATCAGGCGCAGGTCGTGGGCGGCTCGCTCGAGCTCGACCCCGATCGCGCGGGTCATCGGCTCCTCCCACAGGGTTTCGTCGTAGTGGTCGTGCACAGCCCGAGCCATGCCGAGCACGCGGGTGACGAGCACGTCGAGTCGGGTGAGGAGGTCGCGGTCCCGCTCGATGTCGGAGCGGTGGCGTCCGCCTCTCGGGTTGAGCAGCAGGCTCTCTTCGGCGCGGGCGACGTGCTCCCTGGTCTCGCGCTGGAGCGGGCGCAGGGTGCGGGCACGAGTGAGCATGGCGTCGAGGTCGACGTCGCCGTCCGCCCGTGTCAGCACTCGGGAGAGCTCATCGAGCGTCCCGGCGATGTTTGCGCCCAGATCAGTCACGGCCCTTCGAGCGGGTTCCCGCAGCACGGGCGGCACGATCGCAAGGTTGACGATGAGGGCGATGGCGACGCCGATGAGCGTCTCGACGATGCGCTCGAGCGCGTACGCTCCCGTGTTCCCCTGGCCGATCGCGAGCACGAGCATCGCGCTGATCGGAATCTGGTTCGCCGACCCGGGTGTGAGCCGCAGCACCCAGGAGAGCAGGAGTGCGACGACGATGATGACGAGCACGATGAGGCTCGACGTGCCGAGAAGCGCCCCGGCCCCGTAGGCGAGGAAGACCCCGATGAGCACGCCGACGCTGCGCTCGAGACCCTTCGCTATCGACTGGTTGAGGCTCGGTTGCACCACGAGCAGTGCCGCAATGGTCGCGAAGATGGGGAGCGGCTGATCGAGCAGCGCGCCCGCGACGAACCACGAGATGATCGCGGCGAGCGAGGTCTTCGCAACCTGGATGAGAGGGCTTCGAGCGGATGCGCGCAGGGCGCCGAGGGGCGGCATACCTTCACGGTACGCCCGTCGTCGCCCCGCTACGGCGCTCCCTGCGACACGGTTGCGAGCTCGGGTCGATCGGGGCGTGCCCCCGCGTATTCGATAGCGCCGGCGGCGCGCACGAGGCCAAGGTGGGAGAGCGCCTGCGGGGTGTTGCCCACCTGTCTTCCGAGCTCGACGTCGTACTCCTCAGAGAGCAGCCCGACGTCGTTGCAGTAGCTGACCAGTCGATCCATGAGCTGCCGCGCCTCGTCGAGCCGCCCGCCGAGCGCGTACTGCTCGACGAGCCAGAACGAGCACACTAGAAACGGATGCTCGCCGGGAGGCAGACCGTCGACTCCCTCCTCCGTGCGGTAGCGCAGCAGGAGCCCGTCTCTCATCAGCTGCTTCTCGATCTGGGCGACGGTGCCGAGCATCCGTTCGTCGTCGTAGTCGACGTACCCGACCTGGGCGAGCTGCAGGAGGGAGGCATCCACCTCTTTGCTGCCGTAGTGCTGCGTATAGGAGCCGAGCTCCTCATCGAAGCCCTTCTCCTCGATCTCGTGTCGGATCTCCTCCCGGCACCTCTCCCAACGCTCCACGGGGCCGTCGAGTCCGTGCTCCCGCACGCCTTTGATAGCGGAGTCGAAGGCGGCCCAGAGCATGACCCTGGAGTGCGTGAAGTGTCGAAGGGGGCCGCGGATCTCCCAGATGCCGTTGTCGGGCCGCTGCCAGTTCTCCTCGACGAAGCTCATGATGGCGCGCTGCAGCGGCCAGGAGAACCGGCCCTCCTCGATGCCGATCTCGCGGGCCTTCTGCAGCGCGATCATGAGTTCGCCGAAGACATCGCCCTGGTACTGCCCGTACGCGCCGTTCCCTCGTCTCACAGGGCTCGCGCCCTCGTAGCCCGGCAGGCTGTCGATCACGTGTTCCGTGAGCACGCGCTCGCCCGAGAGGCCGTACATGATCTGGATGTCGGCGGGGTCGCCCGCGATAGCCCGGAGGAGCCAGCCCCTCCAGGGCAGCACCTCGTCGCGGAAGCCGCGGCTCACGAGTACTTCGAGCGTCTGAGAGGCGTCCCGCAGCCAGACGAAGCGGTAGTCCCAGTTGCGCACTCCGCCCCAGTGCTCGGGCAGGCTGGTCGTGGCCGCCGCGACGATGCCGCCCGTGTCTTCGTGCGTGAGCGCCTTGAGCACGAGGAGGGAGCGCATGACGGCGTCGGCGTAGCGACCATGCACCTCGGCGGAGCCCGCCCAGTCGTTCCACCACGCCCTCGTATGTTCGAGGCTCTCGTCGACGTCGAGCGGCGGGGGAACCTCGCGGTGCGAGGGGAACCACATGAGGGAGATATCCACGGTGTCGCCCTCGCTCACCTCGAACTCGCACCGGTGCGCGTGATCGTACTTCGCGAGGTGTGGCCCGCGCACGACGACGGCGTCGGGCCCGGCGACGGCGATGAGCGCGTTGCCGCCCTCCTCGGGCTTCTGCCGCACCCACGGCATGGCGTCGGCGTAGCCGAGGCGCACGCGCAGATCCTGTTGCATCGCCACCGTGCCCCGGATGCCGCGGACCCGCCTCACGATGTCGGCACGGCGATTGCCGTGCGGCATGAACTCGGTGACCTCGACCTCTCCCTCCCGCGTGACCCATCGAGTGACGAGGATGAAGGTGTCCCCGTCATAGCGCCTGCTGGTCTCGATCACCTCGCCTACTGGTGCCACAAGCCAACGCCCGTGCTGTTCGCCTCCGAGTAGCGCGCCGAAGAGGGAGTCGGAGTCGAAGCGGGGGAAGCACAACCAGTCGATCGAGCCGTCGCGCCCGACGAGCGCTCCCGTGTGACAGTCTCCGATCAGTGCGTAGTCCTCGATTTTCAGAGCCATCGTCCAATGTTCGCACCTACCGTGATGGGCATGTCCTCAACGCCTGACGTTCTCGTGATCTTCGGAGCGGGCGGGGATCTCACCCGTCGCCTGCTCCTGCCCGGCCTCGGCCAGCTCGTCGACTCCGGAGGCGGAGCGGGTCTCGATGTCTCCCGTCTCCGGCTGCTCGGTGTCGGAATGGTGGAGCTGAGCGACGACGAGTGGCGTCGGCGGGTCGCCGAGGCATTCGAGTCGGGCGGAGCGACGAGCGAGGCGGCGGAGAGGCTCGCCCGGGAAGCCCGGTACCTGAGGGCGGATGTCACGTCTCCCGACGATCTCACGCGCGTCTTTGAGGCTGCCGCCGGCACCCCTGCAATCTACTTCGCCCTTCCGCCCGCGGTCACGGAGGCCTCAGTCGCGGTCATGCAGTCGGTTTCCGTGCCGAAGGGCACCGTTCTGGCGCTCGAGAAGCCTTTCGGAACGGGCTTGCAGAGCGCCGCGCATCTCAATGACCTCGTGACCGCCGTCGTTCCAGAGCGCCGCGTGCACCGGGTCGATCACTTCCTCGGCAAGTCGACCGTGCTCAATCTGCTTGGCCTGCGCTTCGCAAATCGACTCTTCGAGCATTCCTGGAATCGGGACGCGATCGAGTCGGTCGACATCGTCTTCGACGAAACCCTCGCACTCGAGGGGCGCGCCGGGTACTACGACTCGGCGGGGGCCCTTGTCGACATGATCCAGAGCCACCTGCTGCAGGTGCTCGCCCTCGTCGCGATGGAACCGCCGTCGTCGTTGACTGCCGACGACCTCCGCGGAGGCATGGCGCAGGTGCTCAGAGCGACGCGGGTCGGCCCCGGGGCCCCCGCAAGCGCCAGCAGGAGGGCTCGCTATACGGCGGGCCGGATTGGCGAGCGTGAGCTCCCTGCCTACGTCGACGAGCAGGGCGTCGATCCCTCGCGCCAGACGGAGACACTCGCGGAGATGAGCGTCACGGTCGAGAACTGGCGCTGGGCCGGAGTGCCCTTCCGCCTGCGCTCCGGGAAGGCGGTCGGGGCGGAGCGCAAGGAGATCATCATCACGTTCCGTGACGTTCCGCACCTGCCAGACGGCCTGTTGGGCGTGAGCGAGCCGAGCCGGCTCCGCATCTCGCTCAGTCCTGAGGATGTCCGCCTCGACGTGCTCATGAACGGAGGCGGGGACCCCTTCGACCTCGACTGCGTAACCTTCGAGGCACGGCTCGGGACTGCGGACCTCGGGCCATACGGGGAGGTGCTGTCGGGCATCCTCACGAGCGATCCGACGCTCTCGCTGCGCGGCGACGTCATCGAGGAGTGCTGGCGAATAGTGGAGCCGGTGCTCACGTCGTGGCGGGAGGGAAATGTGCCGATGGAGGAGTACCCGGCAGGCTCAATGGGACCGGAGGGCTGGTCGGAACCGCTTGCCTGAGTGGCCTCGGCGAGTCAGTCCTCGGGTTCGTTCGGGTCTAGGGGGGCGTGGTGGTCGCGCCCCGCTTCGCCCGCTCGCCAATAGCCGTCGACCTTGACCTGGCGTGCCGGGAGGCCGAGCTCGCGACGGAGGTGCCGCCGGATGGGAACCAGACCGCCTGCCTCGCCCGCGATCCAGAAGTAGGTGCTCTCGTCGATGTCGTCCACGTTTCGAATGCCCCGCTCAAGGGCGCCGTCGCCGCGATCGAGCCAGATGACGCTGGCGCGATGGACGAGCTCGGGCTCGAGATAGCCGGCATCTGAGGGGTGGTCGAGCTCAACGAAGGCGCAGATCTCCACGTCCTCCGGCAGCATCTCGATCCAGCGGGCGACCGCGGGCAGGGCGGTGGCGTCGGCTCCGAGGACGACCCGGTCCATTCCCGTCGGTGCGGGGTGCGAGCCGCGGGGGCCCGCGATGACGAGAGTGTCCCCGGGAGCCGCCTTCGCCGCCCAGGAGCTGGCAGGGGCGGAGGCGCCGTGCACGACGAAGTCGATGTCGAGCTCCGCCGGGCGGTCGTCTTCGGCGGCTCGGAAGGATCGGGGTGTGTAATCGCGTGCGAGGACCGTTCCGGTGTCGGGGCGGGCCATGCCTTCTGCCGTGAGGCGAGGAACCGCGAGCTCGCCCGTCGTCGGGTCAGGAAAGAATGCTTTGACGTGGTCGGCGGGGCCGGGGGCCGCGAAGTCCGCCAGGTCGTCTCCCGTGAGAGTGACCCGCACGAACGACGCACCGAGGCGCGTGGTCGAGGACACCGTGAGGGTCCTGATCGCGAGGGGAAAGCGTTCAACGGGGGGATGCTCGATCATCGTTACTCCATGCTGGTGCGGCGCCGATGCTCACGCGGCGGGCAGGCCGCAGACAAGGGTAGTCCATCGCCTGCTCGGCACCGGCCGGTCCACTCGCTCATCCGCTGAGCGGATCGAGGTCCTGCCGCGGGTCGGGGCCGATGAGCTGTTCCGAGAGGCCGGCCCCGTCGGGGGCGTGGTACCAGGGGACGCCGTCGGCCCCCACGTGGTCGTCGTCGGACTTGCGGCCGCCGGCAAGGACGGCCTCTCCCGGCGTGAGCTGGCGGATGGCGATCGCGTCGACCTGCTCGGGATGGTCGGCTGCGAAGCTGCCGTAGAGCTCGGGGTCATGCTGGCCGTCGTCGCCCACCAGCAACCACCGCATGTCGGGAAACTCCTTTGCAAGCCTGCGCAGCGTCTCCTCCTTGTGCAGTCGCCCGCTGCGGAACCAGCGATCGCGGGTCGGGCCCCAGTCGGTGAGCAGAAGGGGACCGCTCGGATAGAGGTGCCGCCGGAGGAAGCGGGTGAGGGTGGGCGCGACGTTCCAGGCGCCCGTGGAGAGGTAGAAGCAGGGGGCACCCGGATGATCGTGCAGCAGCCGCTCATAGAGCACGGCCATCCCGGGCACGGGCCGCCGCGCGTGCTCATCGAGCACGAAGGTGTTCCATGCGGCGAGGAAGGGCCTCGGCAACGCCGTCACCATGACGGTGTCGTCGACGTCGGAGATGAGCCCGAAGCGCACGTCGGGGGCGACCACGAAGACGCTCGCGTCGATGCGTTCCGAGCCTTCCGTCTGCATGGTCACTGTGTTCCACCCGGCGGGAAGGTCGGCGTGTACGACGGCGTCGACCACACCGCCCCGATCAGCGCTCACCACGTGGGTGGCGTCGCCGACCTGAATCGTCACGGTGACGTCGTTGAGGGGCACGCTGGTGAAGCTGCGCCACCCGCGGATCTTCTTGTAGCGGGCCTTCGATCCGGGTTTCGAGAGCAGGACGCGGCCCAGCACGCGGATCCAGCCGGGGGACCCGTAGCCCGTGTACGGGATGATCGTGGGGGTGTGCCCACGGCGCCGCGCGCGGCGTTCGCGGAAGTCGTGGAAGGCATCCTCAAGCCGGGATGCGAAGTGGGGAAGCTGCGGCTCGGCGTCGGCACGCGACGGGTTCCCGGACTTCGCCATTGCTCCAGTCTGGCACGAGGTCGTGCCGACGGTGAGCGGGGCGACTTCCTGGCCCTCTTGGTCGCATTTAATCCGAGGCTGACAGTTTCCTTCGACATTGCCGAGCACGGCCCTCGGCACGCCCCCGTCGCGGGGGCGAGGCGTAGTATTTCAAGCTGATCTTTCGTAACCATTAAGGGAGCCCCACTTGCAACACCCCGACCTGGACGCCGCCCTGCAGGCCACGACCGCGAGCCTGCGCAATGAACCCGTTCAGGCTCGGAGCGCAGCCCGGCTGACGCGTCTGCTCGACTCCGCCGCCGAGGTCATCGACGAGATCGGCTACGAGCGGCTGACCACCGCGATGGTCGCGGAGCGCGCGGGCGCTTCCATCGGCACCGTCTACCGATACTTCCCCGACCGCATCGCGGTGCTTCAGAGCCTGAGCATCCGATTCCTGGGCGAGTTCATCGACGAGGTGCGCGCGGAGCTGCAGACCGACGGCATCGACACGTGGGAATCGGCGATCGATCACGTGATCGACACGGCCGTCTCGTGGTTCTCAACCAAGCCCGGCTTCCGTTCGCTTCGCTTCGGAGACGTCATCGACGTTCGGCCGCGCGAGGGCGAGCGCACGAACATTGCCGTTGTCGCCGCCGTCGTCGCGGAGGCGCTGTCGGACCGTTTCGACCTGGCCGACGAGGAGTTGCCGCTGCGAATCGAGGTCGTCCTCCAGGTGGTCGACTCGCTCCTTGCCCGGGCGTTCGCGTTCGACGCTTCAGGCGACGAGCGCGTCATCACCGAGGCCCGCGCGGCTGCGCACGCTTACCTCTCGAGCGCGACTGCGGCCTGACTCTCAGCCCTCGGTCGTGGCATCCCCGTCGCCCGCGCGATCCATGTAGCGCGCCTCGGCTCGGCCGAGGAGTCGCTTCGCCAGCACGACGAGCAGGAGAAACGCGACGACGACGCCGACGAAGATGTAGCCGGCCGAGTGCAGCTGCTCCGAGAGCTCTCGATATGACCCTGCTGCGAGCCACCCGACGGTGACATAGCCGCTGGCCCAGAGAAAGCAGGCGGGAACCGTCCACGCCATGAACGTGCGGTACCGCATCGTGCTCATCCCGGCAGTCAGCGGCACGAGCGAGTGCAGCACGGGCAGGAAGCGGGAGATGAAGACGGCGACACCGGCCCGGCGATCGGTGTAGTTCTCGGCGCGCACCCATTGCTTCTCGCCGATGCGTCTGCCGAGGCGGCTCGCCCTGATTCGCGGACCGAACAAGCGCCCGAGCATGAAGCCGATGCTCTCGCCTCCCAGAGCACCTACGACGACCGCGAGCAGCATCGCTACGTATTCGACGACTCCGTCGATCGCCGTTGAGGCGACGATCACGATCGTGTCGCCGGGGACGATGAGGCCGACGAGCACCGAGGTTTCGAGCAGGATGCCCACTCCCGCGAGCACGGTGCGCACGACGGGGTCGACCGATTGCACCAGATCGAGAATCCAGGTGAGTATCTCGTTCATGTGGCGACCTGCGCTCTCGGATGCGGGAGGGGCTTGCGCAGCGCCTCGAGTCGCCGACGCCACGTCTCGAGGCGGCCCGGCTCCTCTGCGGGTGAGGGCCCGTCGTCCCAGCGGGTGACGATGCGCGGGCCATGCAGTGCATTGAGCGCCCAGATCTCGAGCCCGTCGAGTTCGGAGGGGGTGGTGGTCTCCCAAGAAATGGAGGTGCCTGCCGCCGTCGCCACCGCCGTCAGTGCGCGGGCGGTGACGCTGTCGACCCGTTCGAGTTCCTTCGCGGGTAGGCAGAGGATGTCGCCGCGCCACCACGCGATCGCGGTCGAGGCACCTTCGACGATGTGCCCGAGCGGATCGAGGATGACGACGTCGTCGGCGGCGCTCTCGGCTTTCGCGGCCGTCCTGACGGCGGCGAGCGCGTCGATGGAGGGCCCCTTCACGGAAGGGTGCGTGCGGGGGTCCTCGCCGCGGTGCGTCGCAAGTGTGAGGCTGCGCTGCAGGCGCGGCGCGCGGCGGAGACGCAGCAATAGTTCCCGGCCCTCTCGCGTCACGCGCACCTCCACGCGCGGAAACCAGAACTCCTCGCGCGGAATGGCGGCGAGCGCGGCGTCCCAAAATTCGGCCGCCTCGGGGATGAGGTCGGACGCGGTGCGCAGAAAGCGTTCGCGGTGCATCCCGAGACCGAGCGCAGCGCCGTCAGCGACGAGCCACGAGTCCGCCACCGCGATATCGCCCGATTCGTGAGCCTCCGCGGGTGCGAGCCCGGACGGCGTCCACCGCAGGATCCCCTCTGCACTCATAGGGTTAGCGTATGCGTCGTCGCGTGCTTCACTCTGGGCTGAGGCTGTGGGTGGACCCGCAGGCCGCCTTCGTCGCCCTCCACGGGCGCGATGAGAACTGCTTCTGGCTCGACTGCGGGATCGACGCGAGCGAGGGTGTCAGCGCCATGGGCGCGGCGGCATCCGTCATGGTCGATAAGAGCGGGGCCCGTGTACTCGACGTGCTCCGGGAGGGGTTGCGGGACCATGAGGACGTCGTCGTCGAGGGCGCCGGCTTCCGCCTCGGCTGGGTCGGGTGGCTCGGCTACGAGCTCCGGTCGCACACGATGTGCGAGGCGCACGGCAGGAGTTCGAAGCATCCGAATGCGGCCATGATGTGGGTCGACCGCGCCGTGGTGTTCGACCATTCGGCGGGCACCGTCTCACTTCTCGCCCTCGGCACCGAGTGGAGCGGGGAGCTGTTGGTATGGCGTGACGCGACGGCAGCCGCGCTGCTTACCGTCGCCACGTCAGACGCGCCGCAGCCCACACCTTCGCAGACCTCTGTGACCGGGCAGGCCTCTGTGACATGGGCGCACCGTGAGGAGCAATACCTCGAGATGATCGCGGAGTGCCAGCGCGCCATCCGCAACGGTGACGCCTACCAGTTGTGTCTCACGACGGCAGCCCATGTCGATTCGCCACCGGACCCCCTGCAGGCCTACCTCGCCCTGCGTCGCTCGAGCCCCGCGCATCACGGCGGCTTCCTGAGGGTTGCGGATGTCTCGGTCTTGAGTTCCTCGCCCGAGCAGTTCCTCGCGGTAGACCCCGATGGCGCGATCCTCACCCGTCCCATCAAGGGGACTCGTCCCCGGGCTGCCGACCAGGAGAACGACCTCGCCCTCGCCCGCGAGCTTCGCGAGAGCGAGAAGGAGCAGGCCGAGAACCTCATGATCGTCGACCTCATGCGCAACGACTTCACCCGCGTCTGCGACGTCGGATCGGTGGAGGTCACCTCCTTGCTCGCCGTCGAGACCTACCCGCACGTACACCAGCTCGTGAGCACTGTGCGAGGCCGGCTGCGGCCAGGGCTGAATGCCATCGACGCGATCGAGGCGTGCTTTCCCGCAGGGTCGATGACGGGGGCTCCCAAGCGCGAGGCGACGCGCATCCTCGACCGCCTCGAGGGTCGCGCGCGAGGCATCTACTCGGGTGCCTTCGGCCACCTCGGTCTCGACGGGCGCCTCGATCTCGGCATGGTCATCCGCACCATCGTGATCGACGGCGAGGGGGCGACCGTGGGAGCCGGCGGCGGTATCACGGTGCTGTCGGATCCCGCCGAGGAGCTCGCGGAGGTCAGGCTCAAGGCGGCGGCACTCCTGCGCGTGCTTGTGGGCGAACCCGACCGTAGAGACGACGCGGGGTCCGGGTCGGCAGAGCATAGGGTGTCTGCGTGACGATACGCTTCGTGGCCCTAGGAGATTCCTTCACCGAGGGAGTGGGCGACCCCGCGCCCGAGCTCCCCAACGGGGTTCGCGGCTGGGCCGACCGCTTCGCCGGGCTGCTGGCCCGCACCGACCCGGACACGAGCTATGCCAACATCGCCATCCGCGGACGCAAGCTTCGGCAGGTCGTCGACGAGCAGGTCGAGCCGGCCATTGCGCTCGAACCGACGCTCGTGACCATCTATGCGGGAGGCAACGACATCCTTCGTCCCTCCGTCGACATCGACGCCCTCATGCGCGTCTACGACGATGCCATCGTGCGGTTGAGGGCGGCCGGTGCCGAGGTCGTCATGTTCACGGGCTTCGACACCGTGGCATCCGCGCTCTTTCGCAAGACGCGCCCGCGCACCGCCATCTACAACGAGCTCGTGCGGGAGATCGCCGACGAGCGCGGCGCCCACATCGTCGACTACTGGCGCTTCGACGAGTATGACGACCCGCGCATGTGGGATATCGACCGGCTGCACATGTCGAGCCTCGGCCACGCCAACATGGCCCGGCGCGTCTTCTCCCGCCTCCAGGCCGACGAGATGCTCCAGCCCGAGAACCTCGGCCCGCTGCCGGTGCGCCGCCGACTCGAGGCCATGCGGGCGGATGCCGCGTGGGCCCGCGAATACTTCGGGCCGTGGATCGGCCGCCGACTCACGGGGCGATCATCGGGCGACGGTCTCTCGCCGCGGTGGCCCGAGCTGCGTCCCGTCATCCCGGAACCCGTCTAGTCGCCACCGGAAATCACGGCCTCGGGTAGTTCGCTACTCTGGGAGGTCTGCACCGAAGCACGCATACGAATTGAGAGCATCTGTGGCACAGCAGCACGACGACGGCACCGACTACGACTTCCACGCCATCCAGGCGAAATGGCAGGCCGTATGGGACGAGACGAAGCCCTTCAGCACCAAGAAGGCCGACGAGTCGAAGCCCCGCAAGTACGTGCTCGACATGTTTCCTTACCCTTCGGGCGACCTGCACATGGGGCATGCAGAGGCATACGCTCTCGGCGATGTGATCGCGCGCTACTGGCGCCAGCAGGGTTTCAACGTGCTGCACCCGATCGGGTGGGACTCCTTCGGCCTGCCCGCCGAGAATGCCGCGATCAAGCGCGGCGTGGACCCGCGTGAGTGGACCTACGCCAACATCGAGCAGCAGAAGCAGAGCATGAAGCTCTATGCGGCATCCTTCGACTGGGATCGCGTCCTCCACACGAGCGACCCCGAGTACTACAAGTGGAACCAGTGGCTCTTCCTCAAGATGTATGAGAAGGGCCTCGCCTATCGCAAGGACTCCTGGGTCAACTGGGACCCGGTCGACCAGACCGTCCTGGCGAATGAGCAGGTGCTCCCCGACGGTACCTCGGAGCGTTCCGGCGCGGTTGTCGTCAAGAAGAAGCTGACGCAGTGGTACCTCAAGATCACGGACTACGCGGACCGCCTGCTCGATGACCTCAACCAGCTCGAGGGCAGCTGGCCTGCCAAGGTCATCGCGATGCAGCGCAACTGGATCGGCCGCTCGATCGGCGCCGAGGTGGACTTCGAGGTCGAAGGCCGTGACGACAAGGTTTCCGTCTTCACGACGCGCCCCGACACGCTCTATGGCGCGACCTTCATGGTCGTCGCGCCCGACTCCGACCTCGCGGCCGAACTCGTCGCCGGGTCGACGGATGCTGTCAAGGCCGAGTTCGCGACCTACCTTGCCGAGGTGCAGAAGAAGTCGGAGATCGACCGGCAGGATGCGACGCGCGAGAAGACGGGCGTGTTCCTCGACCGTTTCGCGATCAACCCCGTCAATGGCGAACGCCTGCCCATCTGGGCGGCCGACTACGTGCTTTCCGACTACGGCACGGGCGCGATCATGGCGGTGCCGGCGCATGATCAGCGCGACCTCGACTTCGCTCGCGCCTTCGGCCTGCCGATTCGCGTCGTGGTTGACACGAACGCTCCCGTGACGGGGGCCATCCCCGTCATCGAGACGGATGAGAACGGCGACCCCGTGCTTCCCGACCTGCCGCCGCTCGACCCTGCGTCGACGGGCGAGGCGCTTGGGGGAGAGGGCCGGATGATGAATTCCGGTCCGCTCGACGGTCTCAGCAAGGCGAATGCGATCAAGCGCGTGATCGAGCAGCTTGAGGAGGCGGGCACGGGCCGGGCAGCCCGCAGCTATCGCCTGCGCGACTGGCTCATCTCGCGTCAGCGCTACTGGGGCACGCCCATCCCGATCATCCACGCGGAAGACGGCTCGCTCGTGCCGGTTCCCGAGGATCAGCTGCCCGTGACGCTTCCGCCGTCGGAGGGGCTCGACCTCAAGCCCAAGGGCTCCTCGCCCCTCGGTGCGGCCGAGGATTGGGTGAATGTGCCGCACCCCATCGACGGCAGCCCTGCCCGCCGCGACCCCGACACGATGGACACCTTCGTCGACAGCTCGTGGTACTTCCTCCGCTTCCTGAACCCCAACGACGACACTCAGGCGTTCGACCCGGCAGAGGCAGAGAAGTGGGCCCCCGTCGACCAGTACGTCGGCGGCGTCACTCATGCGATCCTGCACCTGCTCTATGCGCGCTTCATCACGAAGGTGCTCTACGACCTCGGCTACGTGACCTTCACGGAGCCCTTCAGTGCGCTGCTCAACCAGGGCATGGTGCTCATGGACGGCTCGGCGATGAGCAAGTCGAAGGGCAACATCGTGCAGCTGAGCGAGCAGCTCGAGGAGCACGGTGTCGATGCCGTCCGCCTCACGATGGCCTTCGCGGGCCCGCCCGAGGACGACATCGACTGGGCGGATGTCTCGCCCGGTGCCTCCGCGAAGTTCCTGGCCCGCGCGTGGCGCCTGGCGGGTGACGTGACGAGTTCGCCTGACGTGGAGTGGAAGTCGGGCGACGAGTCGCTCCGTCGCGTCACGCACCGCTTCCTGGCGGATGCCCCGACCCTCGTGGAGTCGTTCAAGTTCAACGTCGTCGTTGCCCGCCTCATGGATCTCGTCAACGCGACTCGCAAGGCGATCGACAGCGGCCCCGGCGGTGCCGACGGTGCCGTGCGCGAGGCGGTCGAGACCGTCGCGCTCGGCCTGAGCCTCTTCGCGCCCTACACGGCGGAGGACATGTGGGAGCGCCTCGGCTACACGGGCTCGGTGGCGCACTACGGCTGGCGCAAGGCCGACCCCGTGCTGCTCGTCGAGCAGTCGGTCACAGCGGTTGTGCAGGTCGACGGCAAGATCCGCGACAAGTTCGACGTCAGCCCCACGATCGACCCGGCCGAGCTCGAGGCGCAGGCCCTCGCAGCATCCGGCGTCGTTCGCTCGATCGGTGACCGGGAGATCGACCGCGTCATCGTGCGCGCGCCCAAGATCGTGAGCATCACGACCAAGAAATAGGAGAGAGTGCAGGGCAGCGGTGGGTCACTGGACCCGAGCTGCCCACTGTTCGACAAGGGCCGGTTCGACGAAGGTGGCGATCCAGCGAACAGTGCCGTTGAACGTGTGAATTATGATGACGGCCCCGGGTCGGAAAGCGTCGTGCTGCCATTGCATGCCTAGATAGGCGGGATACCCGTTCACGTCTCCGAGAGGGATCATCTGCCACGGGGTCGCGAAGACGCGGAGTTCGAGGAAGACCCGCACGTCGTCGATTCCCTTGAACCACGCTGGCAACGGTGGCATCGTGAACCGAACGTCTGCGTTGAGGAGCTCAACGATCGCATCGATATCTGACGCTGCGAATGCCCGGGCAAAGCGCTCGGCAGCCTGCCGGTCTGCCTCTTTCACAGAGCCCGTTCCGACTGTCTGCAGCGACTCCTCCGACGGCGTCGAGGAAAGCGTGTCTCGACCTCGTTGGAGGGCACTGTTCACGGCGGCCGGTGATGTCTCCAACATCCCAGCGATCTCCACGGAGGAGTAGCCGAGCACGTCCTTGAGCAGGATCGCTGCGCGCTGCAATGGGGGCAGAGTCTGTAACGCTGCGATCCACGCGAGTTCGAGACGTTCCCATCGCTCGACGACGTGGGCCGGGTCGGGGTCCTGGAACGGCTCCACCCACGGGCCGTCGGCGGGTGGGTCGAGGGGCTTCGTGGGATCGTGGGGGCCGCCTTCGTCCCACGACGGCAGTCGCGGTCCGCGCTTCTCGACGAAACGGAGGCCGGCCCGGGTGGTGACTGTGTGGAGCCACGAACGCAGTGCCCGAGGGTCGCGGAGGGTGCCCCGTCCACGCCATGCCGCGAGCATGGCCTCCTGATACACGTCCTCGGCGTCCGCGGAACTTCCCACGAGACGGTACGCGTGCGCGATCAGCTCGCGTCGGTAGGGCTCGACGAGCTGCCCGAAGGCGCGTTGATCTCCTGTCATACGACGAGAGTGCCACCCGGCGAAACGAGCATTGGGAGATTCTCCTCTCGTCGGCCGATGAATCCACGGCTTCGCTCGTCTCTCTACTGGTGACACCACCAGCGAAAGGATTCGACAAGATGCGAAAAGTCATCGTCAACAACATCGTTTCCCTCGACGGGCACTATTCGACCGCTGACGGGAACCCCCTCGCCTTGGCAATGGACAGCGCCTTCGACAGGGAGAATCTCGCGTCGATTGAGACGGCCGGCACCGTGTTGCTCGGCCGAAGGTCCTTCGACGGATTCAGCGCCTACTGGCCGTTCATCGCCGACGCTCCTGAGCCTGACAATCCCGATGCCTCGGAGGCGCGTGAGGTCGATGACGTGAACCGTGCGATCAGCCGTCGCTACAACGCAGTGCCGAAGGTCGTCGTGAGCAGTCGCGGGTCTATCCCCCGCGACAACGCGTGGTATGGCAGTTCGACTGTGCTTGACGCTTCCGGCGTCCGGAAATGGCTCCGCGACGAACGGCAGCGAGGGCAGGGGGACATCCTGATCTTCGCGAGCCGGACCCTGTGGAACTCGCTTGCACGTGATGGCGAGGTAGACGAACTGCGTCTCATGGTCAGCCCGACCGTTCTGGTCGACGGTGTTCCGCTCTTCGACCAAGCCCTACCGCTCAAGCTCCTCGGCGCACGCACGTATGACGACTCCGACAATGTGCAGATGCGGTACGCCGTCGGAGAATGACCAGGTGGGCGGTCGAGCCTAAGCCCGTGCGCCGAGGCTCCTCCACCGCGCTTCTGTCGTGCCTTGCTGCACAACTCACATCCAGAAATCCGGCGGAGGGTGCACTCCGGTCTAGCGTTCCGACATGGCTTCGCAGCGCTCCTCTGAGATGTCCTCCGCCGCTGCGGCCCTTCTCGCGACCCCTGAGAAGGTCCGTCTTCGCATCGGCATCGGTGCCGCGATCGTGCTCGTACTCGTCGGCCTCGCCGTGGCGGTGCTCGTGACGGCACTCGGGCCGCGGGGCGAGGAGCTGACGATCGAGCCGGATGCCGCGGCATCCGCTGCCCCCACTGCGACGATCTACGTCCATGTGCACGGGGCGGTCGCGGCGCCGGGTCTCTTCGAACTGCCGCAGGGGTCGCGGGTCGTCGACGCGATCGCGGCGGCGGGCGGCTTCACAGCGGAGGCGGACCGTGCCGCCGTCAATCTCGCGCGCTTCGTGGAGGACGGCGAGCAGCTCGGCGTACCGGTTGCGGGTGCGGCGGGGGAGGCGACGGGCACGCCAGGGGTGGCGGCCGACGGGCGCGTCAACCTCAACACGGCCGATGCGGCTGCACTGGAGACACTGCCACGGGTGGGCCCCGCGATGTCGGCCCGCATTATCGAGTGGCGCGAGGCGAATGGCCGTTTCACGGCGATCGAGGACCTCCTTGCTGTGACGGGCATCGGCGAGAAGACACTCGAGGGACTGCGCGAGCTCGTGACGGTATGAGCGACTCGACCCTTGACCTCCGGCTCGCGTTATCCGTCGTCGTCGCGTGGCTGGCCCTCGGCGTACTACTCGGCATGGGAGGGATAGTCGCGCTTGCCCCCATGGTGTCCGCGCTCCTGTGCGCCGTGCTGCTGGCACTTGCCCACTGGCGACGGCGAGCGTGGTGGGGGTGGGGTGCTGTCGCGGCGGGAGCAGCGGCCATCCTCCTCGCGAGCGCGGCGGCCCACGCAGACGAACGGCAGCCAGCGACACTGCTCGCCCTCGCGGCGGAAGGCCGCCACCTGACGATGGAGGCGACCCTCACGAAGGCGGTCGTCGAACCCACGGAATCGGCGCGGGTTGGTGCTACCGTCCACACGCTGCGGGCAGGGGAGGAGGTGCTCCACATTGCCGTTCCGGTAACCCTGTTCGCGGCTTTCAAGGAGCCCGGCGAGGTCGGTGACGCTGTCACAGTATCGGGCACCCTCGTCGCGAACGGGCCGGCCGAGACATCCGCGTTCCTCGTTTTCGCGCGGGGCGACGCGGAGGTGCGAGAGGGCAATGATGGCCCGGTCGCGTGGGCGGGAGAGCTGCGTGAGGGTTTCCGGATGCTCGTCGAGAGGCTGCCCGGGCCGGGCGCAGGCCTCCTGCCCGGCCTCGCGATCGGAGACACGAGCGCGGTCGACGCGACCCTTGACGAGCAGATGAAGGCGTCGTCGCTCACTCACCTCACGGCCGTGTCGGGGGCGAACTGCGCCATCGTCGTCGGTCTCGTTCTGGCGCTCGGCGGGGCGTTGCGGGTGCCCCGCTGGCTCAGGATCGCGGGCTCGCTCCTGGTGCTCGCCGGCTTCGTGCTCATCGTGACGCCCGAGCCGAGCGTGCTGCGTGCCGCCGTCATGGCGGTTGCGGTCCTGATCGCCCGCCTGCTCGGACGCGGAGCCTCGGGAGTCCCCGTGCTCGCGCTTGCCGTGCTCATCCTGCTAGCGATCGACCCCTGGCTCGCCCGCAGCTACGGCTTCGTGCTATCGGTCCTCGCAACGGCGGGGCTCCTCGTGCTCGCTGGGCCGCTGTCGAGTCGCCTGGAGCGGTGGATGCCGCGGCCACTCGCCATCCTCATTGCCGTTCCCCTTGCGGCGCAACTGGCGTGCCAGCCCGTCATCATCCTGCTCGCTCCCGAGATTCCGCTCTACGGCGTCATCGCGAACCTGCTGGCCGGTCCGGCCGCCCCAGCTGCGACCGTGCTGGGACTCGTGGCGTGCGTGCTCGCGCCCCTCGCGCCGTGGCTCGCGAGCTGCGTCGCGTGGGCGGCGTGGCTGCCGTCCGCTTGGATCGCCGCGGTCGCCTCGTTCTTCGCGGAGCTTCCCGGTAGCCGTCTGCCGTGGGCGGAGGGCGCGGTGGGCCTGGCCGTCGCCGCGCTCCTGACAGTCCTCGGGCTGGGCCTACTGCTCGCCGCGCGGCGTCGCTGGTGGGCCCTGGGCCTCTGCGCCTGCCTCGCTGTCGTCGGCGGAGTCGTGGCGGGTGAACGGGTGCGGGTAGCCCTCGTCATGCCTCGTGACTGGCAGTTCGCTGCCTGCGATGTGGGCCAGGGGGATGCCCACCTGCTTCGGGACGGCGACGCCATCATGCTCGTCGACACGGGTGCGGAGGTTGGAGCACTCGAGGACTGCCTCACGCTCCTCGGTGTCGACCACATCGACACCCTCGTCTTGACCCACTTCGATCTCGACCACGTCGGCGCGGTGGATGCCGTCGTGGGCCGAGTGGACACCGTCATCGCCGGGCCACCGGGGGAGGAGGGCGACGAGCGGATGCTGCAGCGCCTCGCCGAAGCTGGTGCAGAGGTGATCGAGGGCACACGTGGGCTGCGGGGCGGCCTCGGACGTCTCATGTGGTCGGTGCTGTGGCCGGCGCCCCGCTCGTACGTCCCGCCCGGCAACGATGCGAGCGTCGTGCTCGCGGTGGACGGGCGCGCCTGCGACTGCCTCACGAGCGTGCTTCTCGGGGACCTGGGGGAGGAGGCGCAGACGCGCATGCTCTCGGATTCGCGTCACGAGCTCGCCGCCCTCGGTGCCATCGACGTCGTCAAAGTCTCGCACCATGGTTCCGCCGACCAGTCGGCGCGGCTCTATGAGTTCCTTTCCGCCGACCTCGGGATGATCGGTGTCGGCGAGGCCAACACCTATGGGCACCCTGCGCCGAGCATCCTCGCGGTGTTGGAACGGACGGGGGCGACCATTGCGCGCACCGACCGCCAGGGGCTCGTCCTGGCGTGGAGATATAGCGACGGGCGCATAGGCCTGTGGCTCGAACGGGGCGATGACGCCCCGGGGTCAGAGCCCGGGTCATCATCCTGACCCCGTGTCGGTACCCGCGGCTAAACTTGCGTCGTCGCTAGGGCATCAAGTGGGCCGCGTGGGCGGCAGCAACGAGGTAGGAGAACCGTGGCAGCCAGGACGTCAGCGCGAGGCGGCGCGAAGGCGTCGGTCGCGATCCCGCAGCTCGACTGGTCGAAGATCCGCCCGGCTCCCGTCGTGCTCGTGTCGGGCACCGAGAACTTCCTCGCCGACCGCGCGATCCGCATGCTGCGCGAGGTGCTGAAGCTCGAGGATCCAAGCCTTGAGGTCAGCGACATCGACGCGGCCGCCTACGCCCCGGGCGAGCTCCTCACGGTCGCGAGTCCCTCACTCTTCGGCGAGCCGCGCCTCATCCGTGCCACAGGTGTCGAGAAGTGCACGGATGCCTTCATCGCGGAGGTGCTCAGCTACCTCGAGGCACCCGCCGATGGCACCTACCTCGTGCTGCGGCACGGCGGCGGGATGCGTGGCAAGAAACTCCTCGACGCGATCCGCGGCGGTGCGGGCGGTGGCATCGAGGTGGTCTGCACGGAGCTCAAGAAGGAGACAGACAAGGTCGACTTCGCCGTGGCCGAGTTTCGGTCGGCCGGCCGAAAGGCGACGGCGGGTGCCGTGCGCGCCCTTGTCTCGGCCTTCTCCGACGATGTGGCTGAGCTTGCTGCAGCCTGCCAGCAGCTCATTTCGGACTCGAGCGGCGACGTCACCGAGGCGACTGTCGAGAAGTACTATTCCGGCAGGGTCGAGACGACGGCATTCGCGGTGGCGGATGTCGCGATCGCGGGTCGGCACGGCGAGGCCCTCGTCATGCTGCGCCATGCGCTCGCCTCCGGCGCCGACCCTGTCCCCATCGTCGCCGCCTTCGCGATGAAGGTTCGCACGATGGCGAAGGTGGCGGGTTCGCGCGGCCCGTCGGGGCAGTTGGCCTCCCAGCTCGGCATGGCGCCGTGGCAGATCGATCGCGCTAAGCGCGACCTGCAGGGCTGGAGTGGCGCGGGGCTCGGCCGGTGCATCGAGGTGCTCGCGGAGACGGATGCTGCCGTCAAGGGTGCTGAGCGCGATCCGGTCTTCGCCCTCGAGCGCATGGTGGGCGTAATCGCCTCCCGTGGCGCCTCGCGGATTGAGTAGCGCGAGGCGCTAGTTGATGATCGCGCTAGCGATCGTGCGCCTCGCGCCGACCGCGCCTGCGAGGGAGGGCCAGCAACGACAAACGCCCCGCCTCGCGATGCGAGACGGGGCGTTAGCGCGTGGAGCCGACTTAGAGAGCGGCGACCTGCTTGGCGATCGCCGACTTCTTGTTGGCGGCCTGGTTCTTGTGGATGACGCCCTTGCTCACGGCCTTGTCGAGCTTCTTGCTGGCGTGCTTGAGGGCCGTGGTCGCGGCGTCCTTGTCGCCCGCGGCGATGGCGGTGCGCGTGGCGCGGACGGCGGTCTTGAGCTCGCTCTTGACGGCCTTGTTGCGCTCCGTCGCCTTCTTGTTGGTGAGGATGCGCTTCATCTGCGACTTGATGTTTGCCAAGGTAGACACTTTCTGTTGTTCCGGACGGTGTGTCGCGGCCATTCCCCGCGTCGTTGTAGAGGGCAACGAACATGGGTGGGGCCGCAGTTCGCACCGGGTGATCGTGGGGGATGAACGCGGTGCGCAAGCCAACAGGCAACTTTACCAGATCTCACCCCGCAGCGGGCCTCATGGAGACGACGATGATGCGCGTCCATGGAAGAATGGCTTCTCAAGTCTCTACCCAGCGAAGGATTCCGTGAGCCCTCGAGCATCCAAGGCCCTGGAGCCGGCATCGACCGATCCGGCCTCCATCCGCAACTTCTGCATCATCGCGCACATCGACCACGGCAAGTCGACCCTCGCCGACCGGATGCTGCAGGTGACGGGTGTCGTCGCGGAGCGCGACATGCGCGCGCAGTACCTCGACCGCATGGATATCGAGCGCGAGCGCGGCATCACGATCAAGAGCCAGGCGGTGCGGATGCCGTGGGAGCTCGACGGCCAGACCTTCGCCCTCAACATGATCGACACCCCGGGTCACGTCGACTTCACGTATGAGGTCTCCCGCAGCCTTGCCGCCTGTGAGGGAGCGATCCTGCTTGTCGATGCGGCGCAGGGCATCGAGGCGCAGACCCTCGCGAATCTCTACCTCGCCCTCGAGAACGACCTCGCGATCATCCCCGTCCTCAACAAGATCGACCTGCCCGCGGCGGATCCCGAGAAGTACGCCAACGAGCTCGCGGGCCTCATCGGCGGTTCGCCCGACGACGTCCTCCGCGTCTCGGGCAAGACGGGCGTCGGCGTCCCCGAGCTCCTCGATCGCGTCACTCAACTCATTCCGGCCCCGCAGGGGGTCGCGGATGCCCCGGCTCGCGCCATGATCTTCGACTCCGTCTACGACAGCTACCGCGGCGTGGTGACGTATGTGCGAATGATCGACGGGCAGCTGAACCCGCGCGAGAAGATTCAGATGATGTCGACGCGCGCGGCACACGAGATCCTCGAGATCGGCGTGAGCGCGCCCGAACCGCAGCCCAGCAAGGGGCTCGGCGTGGGCGAGGTCGGTTACCTCATCACGGGCGTGAAGGACGTGCGCCAGTCCAAAGTCGGCGACACGGTGACGTCGGCGGCGAAGCCGGCGACCGAGGCGCTGCCCGGCTACACGGAGCCGCTCCCCATGGTCTTCTCGGGCCTCTACCCGATCGACGGCAGCGACTATCCGGTGCTGCGCGAGGCGCTCGACAAGCTGAAGCTCTCGGATGCTGCGCTCAACTATGAGCCCGAGACATCCGTCGCCCTTGGTTTCGGTTTCCGCTGCGGCTTCCTCGGCCTTCTGCACCTCGAGATCGTGACGGAGCGGCTGCGCCGCGAGTTCGACCTCGACATCATCACGACGGCGCCGAGCGTGATCTACGAGGTCACGACGGAGGACCGCAAGACGGTCACGGTGACGAACCCGAGCGAGTTCCCGGTCGGCAAGATCCACAGTGTGACGGAGCCGATCGTCAAGGCGGCGATCCTCGCGCCCAAGGACTATGTGGGCGTCATCATGGAGCTCTGCCAGGGGCGACGCGGCACCCTCATCGGCATGGACTACCTGGGCGAGGAGCGGGTCGAGATCAAGTACGCGATGCCGCTCGGCGAGATCGTCTTCGATTTCTTTGACCAGCTCAAGAGCAAGACGGCGGGCTACGCGAGCTTCGACTATGAGCCCGCGGGGGAGCAGGAGGCAGACCTCGTGAAGGTCGACATCCTGCTGCAGGGTGACCAGGTCGACGCGTTCAGCGCGATCGTGCACCGCGACAAGGCCTACGCCTACGGCGTGCTCATGACGGGCCGCTTGCGAGAGCTCATCCCGCGGCAGCAGTTCGAGGTGCCCATCCAGGCCGCCATCGGCTCCCGCATCATCGCCCGTGAGAGCATCCGCGCGATGCGCAAGGACGTGCTCGCCAAGTGTTACGGCGGTGACATCACCCGCAAGCGCAAGCTCCTCGAGAAGCAGAAGGAGGGCAAGAAGCGCATGAAGATGGTGGGTCGCGTCGAGGTTCCGCAGGAGGCCTTCATCGCGGCACTCTCGGGTGACGTGGAGAAGAAGGACAAGAAGTAGGTGGGACGCAAGCCGCTCTGGAGCCTGCCCGTCACCTACGCCGCCGTCGGCGCCACGCAGACGCAGGAGGCGCTCGCGTTTCCGCCCGCCGGGCTGCGTCCCTTCGAGAAGCGGGTGCGCATCGGCACGGGACCGGCGCGCTGGGAGTTCGCGTGGCGGGCGACACTCTCCTGGGGAATCAAGATCCGCAGCGGCTTCGAGATCGAACTGACGGAGACCCCGCCCGAGGTCAGGGAGGGGAGCTACTCTCCCGTCGGTTTCGACGAGTCGGGCACGCCTGTCGAGCCCGCGACCGTCGAGGATGAACCCGCGGAGGTCGCCTACGGCCCCGACGGTCTTCCCTTTGTGCAGCCTGGCGACTCCGTCTGGCTCATCCTCGCCGTCGGCCCTTTCCGCTTTCGCGAACCCGTTCGCGTGATCTACGTCATCGATGAGCCGAACCGCAAGGGCTTCGCCTACGGCACCCTGCCGGGGCATCCGCTGAGCGGCGAGGAGCTCTTCCTCGTCGACCTCGATGACGACGGTGCCGTGTGGCTCACGCTGCGCTCGCTCTCACAACCGGCCTCCACACGGTGGAGACTCGCCGCGCCCCTGCTTTCCCTCGCCCAGCGGATGCTGCGGCGCCGCTACTTCGCAGCCCTCACGGGCCCTGTCGACTGACCATGCCCTCTTCTCTGCCGATCGCTGATCCGGCGCCGCTCGACGGTGCCCTGCCTGCTCACGTCGCTGCCGACGCAGAGGACCGCGACTTCGGCGTGTACCTCCACGTGCCGTTCTGCCGCGTGCGCTGCGGCTATTGCGACTTCAACACCTATACGGCGGAGGAACTGCGGGGGGTGCACCGCCGCGACTACGCGGGCCAGGCGGCATCCGAGGTTGCCTTCGCTGCCGAGGTACTAGGCGCCGCCGGGGTGCCTTCGAGGCCGGTCTCGACCGTCTTTTTCGGCGGTGGCACGCCCACCCTGCTGCCGGCATCCGATCTCGTCCACATGCTCGCCGCCGTGCGTGAGCAGTGGGGACTTGCCGCGGGTGCGGAGGTGACGACGGAGGCGAACCCCGACTCGGTCGACACCGAGTATCTCGCTCAGCTGGCCGAGGCGGGCTTCACACGGGTCTCCTTCGGCATGCAGTCGGCCGTGCCCCACGTGCTCGAGACGCTCGAGCGCACACACGACCCCTCGCGGATCCCGCTCGTCGTGGAGTGGGCGCGAGAAGCGGGTCTCGACGTGAGTCTCGACCTCATCTATGGCACGCCGGGGGAGACCCTCGACGACTGGCGACGCTCTCTCGAGCACGCGATCGCGCAGCAGCCCGACCACGTGTCGGCCTATGCCCTCATTGTCGAAGACGGGACCAAGCTCGCCCGTCAGATTCGACGCGGCGAGGTCGCGGAGCCCGATGACGACCTCCAGGCCGACATGTACGAGATGGCGGATGCCGTGCTCGCCTCGGCAGGCTACGAATGGTACGAGGTCAGCAACTGGGCGAGACCCACGGATGCTGCGGACCATCGCAGCCGGCACAACCTCGCCTACTGGCGCGGCCAGGACTGGTGGGGCATCGGCCCGGGCGCGCACAGCCACGTCGGGGGTGTGCGCTGGTGGAACGTCAAGCACCCGGCCGCCTACGCCGATCGGGTGCTCGCCGGCCACTCGCCCGCCGCAGGCCGGGAGACCTTGGACGACGCTACACGCACCCTCGAACGGGTATTGCTCGGCGCGCGCATCCGCGACGGTCTCCGGGTTGAGGAGCTAACGGAGCACGGCCGCCTCGCGGTCGCAGGTCTCATCGCGGACGGGCTCGTCGAAGCACGCGCCGCGATCGGTGGGTCCCTCGTCCTTACGCTGAAGGGTCGCCTGCTGGCGGACGCCGTGGTGCGCCGACTTCTCGACTGAACCGCGCGCATCCCGCCTGTCGAAGACACCTACCGCTTGATGAAATCGATCGTCAGCGGATACGTGTAGTACACGCCCTGGTTCGCCTTGACGGCGGCGATGATCATGAAGATCGTCGCCACGATGGGCAGGAGGAAGACGAGGTATACGAGACCGAAGCTCAGCCCGAAGGTCACGAATGCGAGGGGGATCGCGATGATGAGCAGCAGGACTGTCGCCGCAACCGCGTAGATCGTGTATGAGATCTGGAAGTTGAGCGCGACACGCGTGTGATCGCGCACGAAGGGGCCGCGATCCTTGAGCACGAGGTAGCCGACGAGGGCAGGGATGAAGCCGAAGAAGATGCCGCCAATGTGTACGAGGGTCGCCCAGAGCTTCTCGTCGGCGGGGCTCATGGGCTGCGGAGTCGAGTACTGGCCGGGTGGCGGCGGGGCGGCATTCGTCATACGGCCATTAAAGCAAGGCACGGAGCAAACGACGAGGGCCGGGATGTATTATCCCGGCCCTCGTGATGCGTTGCGGCGCTACTTGATGAGGCGCAGCGCGAAGGGGTAGCGGTAGGCGATGCCGTCCTTCGCCTTCGTGAAGCCCTGGATGCAGAAGACGATCGTGAGCACCCATAGCGCCAAGGGAAGAATCCAGCCAATGAGCATCCAGATTCCGAAGGTCACGGCGGTGAGCACGGCGTTGATGATCTGGATGGCGATGTGCGCGATCGTCACCGTGATCTGGAAGTTCAGTGACTCCTTGCCCTCCTGATTGGTGAAGCTGCCGCGGTCCTTGAAGACGAGCCAGATGATGAGCGGCGGAATGATCCAGAGGATGCCGCCGAGGTGAGCGAAGGAGGCCCACTGGCGGTCGTCCGCCTCGCTGAGCGGTGCAGCGGCCGCGGGTGCTGCGGGGGGAGGAGTCTGGTCAGTCATGGTGTGCCTTTCGACGGGCGCGGTGCGCCATTGCGGGTCGGGAGAGCGCGGGCCGAAAAGTGAGGGCAGCGCAAGCACTGCATAACCTAGTGCCCCGCGCGAGCGCGCCGCAATGATCGCGGCCCCGGCGCGTCGCGTAGAATTGGCAGTCACAGTGTCGGAGTGCCAAGCGTGGAGGTGGTGCGGATGGTCTCTGATCGCGGACTCGAAGTGCTCCGCGTCATCGTGCAGGACTATGTGGCGTCGCGGGAGCCGGTCGGCTCGAAGTCAATCGTAGAACGTCATTCCTTCGGGGTGTCGGCGGCGACGATCCGCAGTGACATGGCCCAGCTCGAGGAGGAGGAGCTGATCACGGCTCCCCACACGTCGTCGGGCCGGGTGCCCACTGACAAGGGCTACCGTCTCTTCGTCAACCAGCTCGCCGACCTGCGGCCGCTCTCTCCCGCTCAGCGGCATGCGATCGAGGCTTTCCTAGGCGAGTCGAGCGACCTCGATGATGTGCTCGCCCGCACGGTTCGCCTGCTCTCGCAGCTCACGCACCAGGTCGCACTCGTGCAGTACCCGACACTCGGCCGCTCGCGCGTGCGACATGTCGAACTCGTCCCGCTCAGCGACACCCGACTCATGACGGTCCTCATTACGGACACGGGCCGGGTGGAACAGCGCATCGTCGAAGTTCCTGTCATCGATGAGGAGTTCCTTGCCGAGCTGCGGGCCCGCATCAACACCGAGATCGCGGGTCTCGGACTACAGGATGCTTCGGCTCACCTCGCTGCCCTCGCCGAGTCCTTCGAGCCGCACCGTCGCCCCGTCGTCGAGGTGGTGGCGGGCATCCTCGATGAGCAGGTCATGGCGAGCCGGCACGACAAGCTCGTGATGGCCGGCGCGGCCAATCTGGCGCGCACGGAGGGGGATTTCAGCGGCAGCATCTATCCTGTCCTGGAGGCGATCGAGGAGCAGGTGACCCTGCTGAAGCTCTTCAGCGAGATGGAGCACGAGATGGGCGCCATCGCGGTGCGCATCGGGCGAGAGAACGAGCCCTTCGGCCTCGGTGAGGCCTCCGTCTTGAGCTCGGGTTACACGGGCGCGAGCGGCGAGGTGGCGCGCGTCGGCGTGCTTGGCCCCACCCGCATGGACTATTCGAGCAACATGACGGCGGTGCGCGCGGTCGCACGATACCTGTCGAAGCTCTTGAGTGAGAACTGACCCAGAAGTGACGAGGAACTGCATTGGCTGACCACTACGAAGTGCTCGGGGTCGAGCGCACGGCGACCCCCGAGGAGATCAAGAAGGCCTATCGGCGCCTCGCCCGTGAGTTGCACCCCGATGTCAATCCCGGCCCTGACGCCGCGGATCGCTTCAAGGATGTGACCCACGCCTATGACGTGCTGTCGGATCCGAAGCGCAAGCAGGAGTACGACCTGGGCGACCAGGCAGGCTTCGGCGGTGGCTTCGGCGGCGGCTTCGGCGACATCTTCGAGACGTTCTTCGGCGGTGGCGGCGGGGGCACCCGCCCGCCGCGCTCGCGCACCGAGCGGGGGCAGGATGCGCTCATTCGCCTCGAGGTCGAGCTTGCCGATGTGATCTTCGGCACGAGCCGCGAGGTCGAGGTCGACACGGCTGTCGTCTGCAAGACGTGCGGCGGCACCTGCTGCGAGCCGGGCACGGATGTCACGACCTGCGACATCTGCGGCGGCTCCGGGCTCATTCAGCGCTCCGTGCGCAGCCTCCTCGGCAATGTCATGACGTCGAGCCCGTGTGGCACGTGCCGCGGCTACGGCACGACGATCCCGCACCCGTGCCAGACGTGCTCGGGGCAGGGCCGCGTGCGGGCGCGCCGCAAGATCCCCGTCGACATCCCCGCCGGTGTCGACACGGGCCTTCGCCTGCAGATGCCCGGCCAGGGCGAGGTGGGCCAGGGCGGCGGCCCCAGCGGTGACCTCTACCTCGAGATCAAGGTGCGGCACCACGATGTCTTCAGCCGCAATGGCGACGATCTGCTGGCGACGCTGGAAGTGCAGATGACGGATGCCGTGCTCGGCACGACAGCCATGTTCGAGTCGCTCGATGGGCCGGTCGAGGTCGAGATCAAGCCTGGCACGCAGAGCGCCGAGGTCATCACGGTCAAGGACCGCGGGATCACGCATCTCCGCGGCTCAGGACGCGGCGATCTCAAGGTCGGGGTGCAGGTGCTGACGCCCACCAAGCTCAACGGCAAGGCGAAGGATCTCATCCACGAGCTCGCGCGAGTGCAGAACGCGGTGCCGCCTCACCTGTCGCAGTTCCAGCAGGGCCTGTTCCAGAAGCTGCGCGACCGCTTCCTCAACCTCTAGGGGTTTCGTGGCGCACTTCTACCTCGCCGAGGGCCTCGCCGATTCGGAGATGGGGGCGATCGTCGTCCTCGAGGGGGCCGAGGCCAAGCACGCGGTGTCGGTGAGTCGCATCCGTGTGGGCGAGAGCCTGTCGATCGGCAACGGCGCGGGACTCGTCGTCACGGGCGACGTGGTGGAGGCGGAACCCGCCCGACTCGCGCTTCGGGTCGACGGCGTGTCGCGGCATCCGTCGCCCTCGCCGACCATCACGCTCGCGCAGGCCCTCGCGAAGGGCGGGCGCGACGAGTCCGCCGTGCAGGCGGCGACGGAGCTGGGTGTCGATGCTGTGGTGCCGTGGGCGGCGCAGCGATCGATCGCACGCTGGGATGCGTTGAAACGGGCGAAGGGTCGCGAGCGCTGGCAGGCCATCATGCGGGAGGCGAGCAAGCAGTCGATGCGGCCGCATCTTCCCGTCGTGCATGAGCTCGAGACGACACGTGAGATCGCTGACCGCACCCGCTCGTCACTCGTGCTCGTGCTCGAGCCGAGTGCCACAACCGACCTGACCGCCATCGACTTCGATTCGGTCGACTATGCGGGGCGCGATGTCGTGCTCGTAGTGGGGCCCGAGGGGGGAGTCGCGCCGCAGGAAATCGAGCTCCTCGCGGCGGAGGGCGCCGTACCCGTTCGTCTCGGGGCGGGGATCATGCGCACGAGCACGGCCGGCCCTGCCGCGATCGCCGTGCTGAACGCCCGGCTCGGGCGTTGGTAGCCTGCGTGGGCAGCGGGTTTGCGCGTAGGCTGGTGTCATGACTGGATCCGCCTCACCGTCGATCTTCACGCGTATCATCGACCGCGAGATCCCTGCCGACATCGTCTTCGAGAGCGAGTCCCTGATTGCGATCCGTGACATCGCTCCCCAGGCTCCCGTGCACCTGCTCGTGATCCCGAAGACACCGCAGTACCGGGATGTCGTAGAGCTGGCCGCAGGCGACCCGGGGCTGCTCGCCGAGGTCATCGCGACCGCCAAGTCGCTGGCCGATGAGCACTGCGGAGGGGAATTCCGGCTCGTCTTCAACACGGGGGAGTCCGCCGGACAAACCGTCTTTCATGTTCACGCCCACGTGCTCGGGGAGGGCGAGGGCACTCAGACCCTGACGGAACAGACCCTTGGCGACTGACGACACGAGCGGCGGCGAGACGACGCGCCGCGAGGTACTCCAGGTTGATGGGGTCGCCATGGTGCGGCTTCTCGGGCCTCAGGACAGGCTCCTGCGCACGATCGAGGCGCAGTACCCACTCGTCGAGGTACACGTCCGAGGAAACGAGGTCGCCCTCGAGGGGCCAGACGACGACGTGCGCGCGGCCCGCTCACTCGTCGAGGAGCTGGTGGCGCTCATCCGTGAGGACCACGTCCTCGACGTCAGCGACGTTTCGGAGTCGGCGCGCATCCTCGCGAGCGACGGTGGTGCCCGACCAGCCGACGTTTTGGGACAGGTCATTCTCACGAGTCGCGGCAAGAGCATCCGCCCCAAGACCGCGGGACAGCGCGCCTATGTCGATGCGATCGACGAGAACACGGTTGTGTTCGGCATCGGGCCGGCGGGCACAGGCAAGACGTACCTCGCGATGGCGAAGGCCGTGCAGGCTCTCCAGCGTAAAGAGGTCGAGCGCATCATCCTGACCCGTCCCGCGGTCGAGGCGGGAGAGCGTCTCGGCTTCCTACCAGGAACCCTCACGGACAAGATCGACCCTTACCTGCGCCCCCTCTACGACGCCCTCAACGAGATGATGGACCCGGAAGTCGTCGTCAAGCTGCTCGCAATCGGCACGATCGAGGTCGCCCCGCTCGCCTATATGCGCGGTCGCACGCTCAACAACTCCTTCGTGATCCTGGATGAGGCGCAGAACACGACGCCTGAGCAGATGAAGATGTTCCTCACTCGTCTCGGTTTCGAGTCGAAGATGGTCGTGACGGGCGACATCACGCAGATGGACCTGCCGACGGGCGCGAGCGGACTCAAGCTCGTGACACGAGTGCTCGATGACATCGACGAGATTCACTTCGCGACCCTCACGAGCGACGACGTCGTGCGACACTCGCTCGTGGGTCGCATCGTCGACGCGTACACACGCTACGACGCCGAGCAGCAGCGCAAGGACTACGAGAGACGAGGGCGCTCCCGGTGAGCATCGAGATCAACAACGAGTCGGCCATCGTCGTCGACGAAGCGGCGCTGCAGCGTCTCGCGACCTACGCCCTCGACGAGCTGCATGTGCATCCCGACGCGGATCTCTCGATCGTGCTCGTCGACGAGTCAGCGATGGAGCAGCTTCACGTGCAGTGGATGGACGAGCCCGGCCCGACAGACGTGCTGAGCTTCCCCATGGACGAGCTGCGCCCCGGCACGGAAGACGCCATCACGCCGGCAGGGCTACTCGGTGACGTCGTGCTGTGCCCGCAGGTCGCGCAGGTCCAGGCAGAAGCGGCTGGCCACGCGCTCCGCGACGAGCTCCTCATGCTCACGACGCACGGCATCCTCCACCTTCTCGGCTTCGACCACGCCGAGCCGGAGGAGGAGCGGGAGATGTTCGGCCTTCAGCGAGACATCCTCGTCGGCTTCGCGCACGAGGAGCGTCTCCGGTCGTGAGCGACGGTCCGAGTACGCCCAAGCCCGTGGGCGGTGATGGTCGGTGACGATCGTCTTCGTGACGGCCGCCGTGCTGCTCGTCGCCTTTGGCGGCCTGCTCGCCGCCGCCGACGCGGCGCTCGGAGTGCTGTCGCGGAACGACCTGAGCGATCTCGCACAGCGTTCGCGCCGCCCGCGCGCGCTCCTGGCCATCTCGTCGGATGTCGGCGCTCACGTCAACGCCGTCAACTTCATGCGTGTCGTGGCGGAGACGACGGCCGCGGTGCTCGTGACGATGAGCTTCGCCACCCTCTTCGACGAGTGGTGGTGGGCGCTGTTGTGCTCGGCACTCGTGATGATCGTCGCGTCGTTCGTGCTCGTGGGCTCGAGCCCTCGCTCGGTCGGCCGTGAATACGCGACCCCGATCATCCTCTGGACCTCGGGACTCGTGCACGCCCTGCGGGTATTGCTGGGTCCCCTCGCGGCGGCCCTCGTCGCGGTCGGCAACCGCGTCACTCCCGGCCGCCCTCGCACTGTGACCTTCAGCTCGGAGCAGCAGCTGCTCAGCATGGTCGACGAGGCGACCGAGCTCGACGTGCTGGAGGAGCAGGACCGAGAGCTCATTCACTCGATCTTCGACTTCAACCAGACGGTCGTGCGCGAAGTCATGGTGCCCCGCACCGACATGGTCACGATCGACGGCACGGCGGGTATCACGGAGGCGCTCGCGCTCTTCTTCGGCAAGGGAGTCTCGCGCATCCCCGTCACGGGCGAGGATGTCGACGAGGTGCTCGGAGTGCTCTACCTCCGCGACGTCGCACGCCTCAGCCACGAACAACCTCTCGGTTTCGACAGCATCGCGGTCGCGGAGATCGCGCGGCCCGCGCTCTTCGTGCCCGAGTCGCAGAAGGCCGACGACCTGCTGCGCCAGATGCAGCTCGAGTCGAATCACCTTGCGATGGTCGTCGACGAGTACGGCGGCATCGCGGGGCTCGTCTCACTCGAGGACCTCATCGAGGAACTCGTGGGAGACATCTCCGACGAGTACGACCGCACCCTCCAGGAGGTCAAAGATCTGGGGGAGGGGCGCTTCCGTGTTTCGGCACGGCTTGCAATCGACGAACTCGGCGAGCTCTTCGGCCTCGACCTCGATGACGACGATGTCGACACGGTGGGTGGCCTCCTCACGAAGGGGCTCGGGCGCATCCCGTCGCGGGGCGACACGGCGAGCGTTTCGGGCATCCTGCTCATGGCGGATCGCACCGAGGGGAGGCGCAAGCGCCTCACCACCGTCATCGTCGAGCGCGACCAGACCCTCGCCGACCTGGAATCGGATGGCGAAGACCTTCCCAGCGAGGAGCAACGATCATGACGGACGAACAATCTGCTGCTGCCCACCGTTCCGGCTTCGTGACCTTCGTCGGCCGGCCGAACGTCGGCAAGTCGACCCTCACGAACGCGCTCGTGGGAGAGAAGGTCGCGATCACGAGCACCAAGCCGCAGACCACCCGGCGCGCCATCCGCGGCATCGTGCACAGGTCAGAGGGGCAGCTCGTTCTCGTCGACACCCCGGGGATGCACCGACCGCGAACCCTCCTCGGCGAGCGGCTCAACGCGGTCGTGCAAGACACGCTGGCGGAAGTCGACGTCATCTGTTTCTGTGTCCCGGCCGATGAGAAGGTCGGACCGGGAGACCGTTTCATCAACGAGCAACTCGATGCCTTCCCCCGGGCCAAACGCGTGGCGCTCGTGACCAAGGTCGACACGGCGTCCAAGGCGGCCGTCGCGGAGCAGCTCCTCGCGGTCTCGAATCTGCGCGACTGGGACGCGATCATCCCGGTCTCCGCCCTCACGAACGTGCAGCTCGACGTGCTGGTGAGCGAGCTGATCGCGCTCATGCCGGAGTCGCCGCCCCTCTACCCCGCCGAGTCGGTCACGGAGGAGTCCCTCGACGACCGGATCGCCGAGCTCATCCGCGAGGCGGCCCTCGAGGGTGTGCAGGACGAGCTTCCCCACTCGATCGCCGTCACGGTCGATGACATGGTGGAACGCGAGGACAAGGATCTCGTCGAGATCTACGCCAACGTCTTCGTGGAGCGCGACAGTCAAAAGGGCATCATCATCGGGCACAAGGGCTCCCGCCTGCGGGAGGTCGGCGCAGCAGCTCGCGCCCAGATCGAGCCGCTCGTGGGGTCACCCGTCTATCTCTCCCTCCGGGTCAAGGTTGCGAAGGAGTGGCAGCGAGACCCCAAGCAGCTGGGGCGGCTGGGCTTCTGACACCTCATACATCCCGAGGATGATCTTCGCGCCGCCGACGCGATTTCGGGTCGGTGCGGCGCAGGAACGCCGTAGCGTTGTCGCATGCTTCGCCGTCTGACCCCACGCCAGCTCGCGTTCGACGTGGTGTTCGCGGCGCTCTGCGTTGCCGTTAGGCTCGGCCCCTTCGGCATCTTCGCGCTCAGCGAGGCCTTCGTCGTGCTGTGTATGGGAGCAGCCCTGGCCATGCGTCGGCTCTCCCCGTCCATCGCGCTGGGGCTCGCCTGGTTGGGGGCGCTCGCGCAGATGGCGGCGGGTCTCCCTCCTGACCTATCGAATCTCGCCATCCTGCCCGTGCTCTACGCGACGGCCGCCTACGGTGCGACGAGGGTCAAGTGGATCGGGCTCGCCTCCGCTGGCGCCGGCGCCCTCGTCGCCACGGCCTACCTCTTCTTCCTCCCTGTCGTCATGTCCGTCTCGCCGGCCGCCATCGCGGTGGGCGACCTGCCCGTCACGATCGTGGGGCTGCTGCTCACGCTCGCCGGCTTCACCGCCGTCTTCGGGCTGAGCTGGACACTCGGACTGCTTGCCCGCACCAGGGCGGCTGCCCGCGCCAGCCGCGAGGCGCAGGCGCGTGCCGAGCAGGAGGAACGCCAGGCGCGTCAACTCGCGATCATCGAACAGGAGCGCAACCGTATCGCCCGTGACATGCACGACGTCGTTGCGCATTCGCTCGCGGTTGTGATCGCTCAGGCGGACGGTGCACGCTACGCCATCGGGGGCGATCCGGATGCAGCATCCGAAGCCCTCGCAACGATCTCGACGACGGCGAGAGACGCCCTCGCCGATGTTCGTGTCCTCCTCACCCAGCTGCGCCATAGCCAGGGGGAGGGGCCGCAACCGGGGCTTGACGATCTCGAGAGACTCGTCGCGCAGGTGCGTGCGTCGGGGCTCAGGATTCGGGAGGACACGGCGGGGGAGCCGAGGCAGCTCGGAACCGCCCAACAGCTCGCGGTCTATCGCATCGTGCAGGAGGCCCTCACGAACGCGCTCCGCCACGGTGACGCGGCGCAGGAGGTCACGCTCGCTCTCGACTGGGGCGCCGAAGCGGTCGCGATCCGGGTCTCGAGCGCGCTTCGCGCGGGGGAGCAGCCGGTGCAGGCGAGCCTGGGGCACGGCCTCGCCGGGATGCGCGAGCGGGCCCAACTGGTCGGCGGTCGACTTGCGGCAGAGCCGCGTGACGGGCGCTTCTGCGTCGACGCCCGCATCCCCTTCACCCCTGAACCTTCGACGCCCACCCGGGAAGGGACCACACGTGACTGACCGCATTACCGTCGCCCTCGTCGACGACCAGGCGCTCTTCCGGGCGGGCATCCGAATGCTCATCTCCTCACAGGCCGACCTCGAGTTCGTGGGCGAGGCCGGCGATGGGGCGGAAGGGGCCGCTCTCGTGGCGGCGCGCCGCCCCGACGTTGTGCTCATGGACATCCGGATGCCCGTTATGGATGGCATCGAGGCGACGGCCCGCATCGTGAGCGACGCCGAGGAGCAGGGCGTTGTCGCACCCAAGGTCATCGTGCTCACGACCTTCGACCTCGATGAGGCCGCGACGCGCGCGATCCGCGCGGGGGCGAGTGGATTCCTGCTGAAAGACGCGGAGCCGGAGTTCCTGCTTGCGGCGATCCGTACGGTGCACTCGGGGAACGCAGTGATCGCGGCATCCGCGACCCGAGAGCTCTTCGAACACTTCGGGGCCGCACCCGCAGCTCCCCAGGAGCCGCCGGCGTTCGGAACCCTGACGGAGCGGGAACGCGAGATCTTCGCCCTCGCGGCCCGGGGCCTCAGCAACGCAGAGATCGCGCGCCAGGAGTATCTGAGCGAGGCGACGGTCAAAACCCATGTGAGCCGGATCCTCGCAAAGCTCTCGCTCCGCGACCGCGTGCAACTGGTCGTTTTCGCCTACGAGCACGGCCTCGCGGTGTAGGGCGAATCATCCTGCGGATGTAGCGGAAGACGACATCCGGCCGACGCGGGGCCGCGGGGCGGCTCAATAGCGTCGAAGCCATGACATTCCTCAACTCCGACGCGGGACTCGTGGCGCGCGTCTCCCACCTCACCAAGTCCTACGGCGCCGGATCGAACGCCGTGACCGCCCTCGACGGCGTCTCGATCGGGATCCGTGCGGGCGAGTTCACCGCGATCATGGGCCCGAGCGGCTCCGGCAAATCAACCCTCATGCACATCATGGCCGGCCTCGACACCCCAAGCTCCGGCCGGGCCTGGCTGGGCGACACCGAGATCACCTCGCTCGGCGACACAGAGCTGACCGTGCTTCGCCGCCGGCGCGTGGGTTTCGTCTTCCAGGCCTTCAACCTCGTGCCCACCCTCGATATCGCGGGCAACATCCAGCTGCCCTTCGAGCTCGACGGGCGGATGCCCGGCCCCGAGCAGCGCGAATGGATCGACAGGCTCGTGGAATCACTCGGTCTCGGCCACCGCCTCAACCATCGGCCCCACGAACTCTCCGGCGGCCAGCAGCAGCGGGTCGCGATCGCGCGAGCGCTCGCCACCCGGCCCGACCTCGTCGTCGCCGACGAGCCGACGGGGAACCTCGACTCGCGCACCGGGCGGGAAGTGCTCGCACTCCTCTCCGCGGCATCCGCCGACTACGGCCAGAGCATTGCCATGGTGACGCACGACCCCATCGCGGCAAGCCACGCCGACCGCATCCTCTTCCTCGCCGACGGCCGGGTCGTTGAGGAGCGCGGGCGATCCAGCGCCGAGGAGATCAGCGCGTTCATGCTCTCGATGGAGAGTGCGGCGTGAAGGGGCCGAAGCGGGATCACGTCGCGAGCCTCGTCGTCACCGCGCTCAGTGCCGCCTTCGGAGTCGGGCTCATCCAGGCGACGGCGATCCTCGCCACCGTCATTTCCGCCGACGACATCGCCTCCCGCAGCAGCGTCCAGCTCGCTCTCGCCATGGTCGCCGCCGTCTTCATCATGATCGCGGTCTATGTCGGATCGATCGTCACGGCCAACACCTTCGCGACCATCATCGCGGGGCGCACCCGCACGATTGCGCTCGTCCGCCTGATCGGCGCGACAGCCGCAGCGCAGCGGAGGGCGGTCGCGAAAGAGGGACTGGCGGTCGGGCTTCTCGGCAGCGCCCTCGGCGCCGTAGCGGGAGTGCTGCTCTCCGCCGGTGGGATACGCCTCGCCGCAGCATCCGGTCTCGTCCCTCAGCTCGACTACCCCGTGGTCGACCCGCTCATCGTGCTCCCCGCAGTCATCGTCGTGCTCTCGACCTGGGCGGCGTCATGGGTCGGCTCTCGTCGAGTGCTGGAGGTGTCGCCCATGCAGGCGACCGGTGCTGCTGTTGAGGCTCCCCGCGAGGTCGTGCTGCGGCGCCCGGTGCGCAACGCGATCGCCGGTATCCTGGGCGTCGGCGGTGCCGTCATCCTTGCGGCAGGCGTCGCGCTCGGGCTTGTCTCGCCGTTCGGCTTCCTCGTCGCGTTCCTCGGAGGCATCACCTCCTTCAGCGGCATCGTGCTGGCCGCGCACATCGTGATCCCGCCGATCCTACGCGCGGCAGGACGCATACTCGGAGCCGGCGCCCCCGCGAGGCTCGCCGCCGAGAGCGGCCTGCGGCACCCCGAGCGCAGCGCCCGCACAGCGATCGGCCTCGTCATCGGGGTGACGCTCGTCACGACGTTCGCTGTCGCGACGCAGGGTTACCTCGACATGATCACCCGCTCCCAGGCGGAGTCGCCCGAATCCTACGGCGGGGGTGTCGATGAACTCCTCGTCGTCACGGTCGGCATCTTCAGCGCTCTCATCGGCTTCAGCGCCGTGACGGCCGCCTTCGGCATGATCAACACGCTCTCACTGAGCGTGCTGCAGCGTTCCCGCGAACTCGGGCTCCTGCGCGCCCTCGGCTTCACCTCACGACAGGTGCGGTCCATGATCGTTGCCGAGAGCATCCAGCTGACCGTCGCCGGTGTTGGCTTCGGGGTCGTGCTCGGCGTCGTCTACGGCTGGGCCGGTGCGCAATCACTTCTCGGAGCGATCGAGGGCAGCCCCGGGCTCGTGTGGCCCTCGGTGCCCTGGATGCTCGTGCTCGCGGTCATCCTCGGCGCGGCCATCATTACGCTGCTGGCAGCGCAGTTCCCCGCGAGGCGGGCAACACGCGTGAGCCCGGTCGCGGCCCTCGCAGTGGACTAGGCCAGGGGGCGGGGGTCGCCAGACGCGGCGCCTCCGCCCCCCCGGCCTCACTCGACGGGCTTCAGCTGGGGGCGCACGACAACGACATCCTCGCCGTAGCGCTCGTTGAACTCCTCCTGCAGCGAGCCGTCATCGTGCACGACCTCGACGAAGAGGTAGCCGTTCTGGGGGTAGGCGCCCAGAATGTCGGGCTCGTCCGCCAGTTCCGCCTGAATCTCGGCGAGCTCCGCCTCGCTCGCCTCACCCGGGTTCTCCGGGTCCGTGTAGGGGTCGTCGGGCACCATCGGGTCATAGAGGGCGAGCATGATGGGCGGCTCGGTCAGCGTCAGCTGCTCGCCATCCCACGTGCCCTGAACCGCGTACGTTCCCCAGGTGGTGCCGTTCGCCGTCTCCTCGCCGTCGACCTCGTCCCAGTCCCAACCGACGATCTCGGGGCCGCCGCAGTCTGGCGGGTAGATCATCGTGATGGGGCCGAGGCAGATCTGCACGGTCGAACCGGGCTTCTCGATCACGGTGCCCTGTCCGATTACTTCACTGCCCGTGGCATCCGATTCGGTGATGTCCATGATGTCTCCGGGGTCGGCGGGATCCGCGCCGCACGCCGTCAGCACGAGTGCCGCGCCGAGGACGGCGAAGAGGGTGCCCCCGCGAGTACCTAGTGTTCTCATGCCTCCAGTCTGGGCGGCGGGTGCACACGTCACCACCCAACGTTTTCGGGATTCAGGTCGTCTGCACGGTCGGCCCGCGGAACCTCTCGCTGGGGGTGCTACGCTGGAGGTGTGTTGTTTGGTCTGCTTCTCCTTAGCTGCCGCGACGAGTCCTAGTTACCAGGCCTCCCTCGTCGCGGTGTTTGTCGTCGGCTGATCCGGATCACGCGAGAGAGAACCCAAAGACAATGAAGAACAACCAGACGCCGTCGGCGATGCCGATCCACCGGTACCGTCCCTTCCACGAGATGATCGCGGTCGACCTGCCTGACCGCACGTGGCCCACAAAGCGCATCACTCAAGCGCCGCGGTGGTGTGCCGTGGATCTGCGCGATGGCAACCAGGCGCTCATCGACCCCATGAGCCCCGAGCGCAAGCGCATCATGTTCGAACTGCTCGTCAAGATGGGCTACAAGGAGATCGAGGTGGGCTTCCCCTCGGCCAGCCAGACCGACTTTGACTTCGTGCGCACGCTCATCGAAGAAGACCTCATCCCCGACGACGTCACCATCCAGGTGCTGACGCAGGCGCGCGAGGCCCTCATCACCCGTACCTACGAGTCGCTGAAGGGTGCGAAGCGGGCCATCGTGCACCTCTACAACTCCACGAGCATCCTGCAGCGGGATGTCGTCTTCCGCACCGACCGACAGGGCATCATCGACATCGCTCTCGAGGGTGCGCGCCTCTGTCGGGCGGCGGAGCTCATCGCCGAGGGCACCGAAATCTTCTACGAGTACTCGCCCGAGAGCTACACGGGCACCGAGCTCGAGTTCGCGGTCGATGTTTGCAACCAGGTACTCGAGGTGCTCGAGCCCACTCCCGAGCGCAAGGTCATCATCAACCTCCCGGCGACGGTGGAGATGGCAACACCGAATGTCTACGCCGACTCGATCGAGTGGATGTCGCGGCACCTGAACCACCGTGAGAACGTGATCCTCAGCCTGCACCCGCACAACGACCGGGGCACAGCTGTCGCCGCGGCCGAGCTGGGCTACATGGCGGGAGCCGACCGCATCGAGGGATGCCTCTTCGGCAACGGCGAGCGCACGGGCAACGTTGACCTCGTCGCTCTCGGCATCAACCTGTTCACGCAGGGCATCGACCCGCAGATCGACTTCAGCAACCTCGACGAGATCAAGCGCACGGCCGAGTACTGCAACCAGCTGCCGGTGCCGGAGCGCAGCCCCTGGGCGGGCGACCTCGTCTACACCGCCTTCAGCGGGTCGCACCAGGACGCGATCAAGAAGGGTTTCGAGGCGATGGCGGCGGAGGCATCCGCCAAGGGTGTCTCGGTGGACGAGCTCGAGTGGGCCGTGCCCTACCTGCCGGTCGACCCGAAGGATCTTGGGCGCACCTATGAGGCTGTCATCCGCGTGAATTCTCAATCGGGCAAGGGTGGCGTCGCGTACCTGCTCAAGACTGACCATGCGCTCGACCTGCCCCGCAAGCTGCAGATCGAGTTCTCGGGTGTCGTGCAGGCGCGCACCGATGCTGAGGGCGGTGAGGTCACGAGCGACGAGATCTGGGCGATCTTCAGCGACGAGTATCTGCCCGCGCTCGAGCAGGAGCAGAAGTGGGGTCACTTCGAGATCAAGCAGACCCGCACCTCGAGCGATTTGGAGGGTGACGTTTCCCTTCACGTTCGGCTGCGGGTCGGTGACGAGATCGAAGAGGTCGACGCGACGGGCAATGGCCCCATCGCGGCGTTCCTCAACGTGCTCCGCGAGCGCGGAGGCATTGACGTCTCCCTCTACGACTACCAGGAGCACGCCATGAGTGCGGGCGGCGATGCTCTCGCCGCGTCCTACGTCGAGCTGAGCGTCAACGGTCGCACTCTTTGGGGCGTCGGCATCGACGCGGACATCTCAACGGCGTCGCTGAAGGCGATCGTCTCGGCGGTCAACCGCGCGCTCCGGGCGGAGACGGGAAGTCGCGGCGGGGTGCTCGCCGCCGTCTGACGGCGGGTAATGCCCTCCCGCGGCGCGCTCGCTTCTCGCAGCACTTCCGAGTACCGTGCGCACCGTCCCACTTCGGAAATTCAGGAAGTTCACGGTGCTCGGGAGCGAGAGCATCCTCTCGCCCTGCACTCCTAGGAGGTGACGCTCCCGGCCCAATCTTCGGAAGTTCAGGAAAACACCTCAGCTGCGGATGGACGAGGTCTCGCGACAGCGGGAACCACCGGGCCCTTCGGGACCCTCACCGCGGTATTTCCTGAGTTTCCGACATCGCGCACGGCGACGAAGGCCGGGGGCTACTTGCGCCGCAGCAAGGAGATTTCCTGAATTCTCGTGAGGGGGGCGGGTGCCGCGGCCGTCTGATCTCAGGCTGCCTGTGCCGCCCGAGACCCGGAGGGTGCGAGGCGCGCTACTCGGGCAGGCCACGCCGCCACGGCAGCCGCGGCAGGCGCGTGAGTCGGCGCTGCTCGGGCAGACTCCAGCGGAACAGCACGGCAAGGACGCGGACACCGAATGCAACGGCGACTCCGACTACCGAGGCGATTGCAGGGACCACCCCGGCCGCTTCAAGGGCCACAATCGCACCGGCGCCTGAGAATGCAGCCATGGCGTAGAAGGAGCCGACCTGCATGATCGCGATGGGTGTCGCGAGCAGCATGTCGCGGAGCACGCCGCCGCCGACGGCGGCGAGGACGCCCACGAAGATCGCGGGTATCTCGGGAAGCCCGTGCGCGAGCGCCTTTGTCGTGCCGATGGCGCCGAAGAGGCCGATCGTGAGAGCGTCGAGCACGGTCAGCACGTGGCGGAGCCGGTTGAAGACGCGTTCCAGCAGCATGCCGAGGAGTGCCGCCCCGGTCGCGACCGGTAGATACCAGTTGCTGTGCAGGGGTGCGAGCGGGATATTCAGGAGTAGGTCGCGCAGGAGTCCGCCGCCCAGCCCTGTCGCGACTCCGATGACAGCGACGCCGAGCAGGTCGAGCCGCCGGTCGCTGAAGCCCGCGGCATACATCGCCCCCATGACGGAACCGACGCCCACGGCGAGGAGGTCGGCCCAGAGGGGGATGGTGAAGGCGACCGGCTCCATGAAGCCAGTTCTAGCACGCGGCTTTGCGGCACTGGATAGGCGCGGCGGGGGATACTGGGGGGATGCCGCTGTACCGCGACGAGGTGGTCGTCCTCCGCACCCACAAGTTGGGCGAAGCCGACCGCATCGTGACAATGCTGAGCCGGCAGCACGGCAAGATCCGAGCTGTCGCAAAGGGGGTCCGTCGCACGGCGTCTAAGTTCGGTGCGCGACTCGAGCCGTTCATGGTCGCTGACGCCCAGTTCTATGAGGGGCGCACTCTCGACGTCATCACGCAGGCGGTCTCGGTGGGGGCCTACGGTCCGGCGATTACCTCGGACTACGGGGCATACACGGCAGCGAGCGCCATGGTCGAGACTGCCGACAAGCTGACGGAGGACGAGGGCAGCCTTCAGCAGTACCTCCTGCTGGTGGGCGCGCTCCGCTCGCTCTCGCGGCGGGAGCACGGCCCGGGGCTCACGCTGGATTCGTACCTCTTGCGGTCGCTTGCGATCGCGGGGTGGTCGCCGAGTTTTCACGACTGCGCGATGACGGGCGCGCCCGGGCCGCATTCGGCTTTTGTGGTGCAGTTGGGCGGGGTCGTGAGTGACGAGGTGGCGCCGCCAGGGGCTCCGAGGCTGGATGCCGCGACTCTGAGCCTGCTCGGCGCGCTCCTGTCGGGCGACTGGTCCGTCGCTGAGGCCGCCGACGAGCGGACTCGTTCGCAGGCGAGCGGCATCGTCGCCGCGTACGCGCAGTTCCATCTGGAGCGCCGGCTCCGTTCGCTTGAGCACGTTGATCGCAGCTCCCCCTCGGGGGCACGGGAGGAACAGACCACATGACGCCAGTCGGCAAGACGCATCCGGATGCGGTCGATTTCAAGCCGATCGATTGGACGGGCCTTACGCCACCGCCGATTCCGCGGGCCGCCGTGCCGAAGCATGTGGCGATCGTGATGGACGGTAACGGCCGTTGGGCGAATGCGCGCGGCCTCACCCGGGTCGAGGGGCACAAGGCGGGGGAGGCGGCCCTGCTGGATGTGGTCGCGGGGGCGATCCAGGTGGGCGTGACGCATCTGAGCGTGTATGCCTTCTCGACCGAGAACTGGAAGCGTTCGCCCGACGAGGTCCGCTTCCTCATGGGGTTCAACCGTGAGGTGTTGCACCGTCGCCGTGACCAGCTCAACGAGTGGGGGGTGCGTGTGCGGTGGGCGGGGCGCAGGCCTCGGCTGTGGGCATCCGTTATCAAGGAGCTCCAGTTCGCAGAACGTCTCACGGCGGGCAACAGCACGCTGACGCTGACGATGTGCGTCAACTATGGCGGGCGCAACGAGCTTACGGATGCGGTGCGCACGATCGCGGCGGAGGTCGCTGCCGGCAGGATGAGTCCGTCGGGCATCAGTGAGAAGACGATTGCGCGTCACCTGTATACGCCTGACATGCCGGACGTGGATCTCTTTGTGCGGTCGTCGGGGGAGCAGCGCACGAGCAACTTTTTGCTCTGGCAGAGCGCGTATGCCGAGATGGTGTTCCTCGACACGCTGTGGCCAGATTTCTCCCGGACGGATCTCTGGCATGCAATCGAACTCTATGCCGGGCGCAATCGTCGCTTCGGCGGGGCGGTGGATACGCCCCTCGCGTAACGTGTTTGGGTCGCCGCTACCCTAAGTGCTAGGATCTGTTCAGGTCGAAGTGACCTTTACCGATGGGTGGCCGACATGGTGCAGGGAGCACAGCGCGAGACAATCGATCTCGCCGTCTCGACCGTCATCTTTGCCCTGCGTCCCGCGCCGGACGGGGGATCGCCAACGCTGTGGATCCCCCTGGTCCGTCGCATCCGGCAGCCCTACGAGGGGCAGTGGGCGCTTCCCGGCGGCCGTTTGCGCTACTCGGAGTCGCTCGCCGAGGCGGCGCGGCGCAACCTCAAGGAGACAACGGACCTCGAGCCCAAGTACCTCGAGCAGCTCTACGCCTTCGGTGACCCCGAGCGCTCCCCGGGCGATCGTGTCGTCTCGATTGTGTATTGGGCGCTCGTGCATGCCGAGCAGGCCGACCGCGTGGCCGAGGGCGAGAACGTGCGATGGTTCGTGGCGGACGAGCTCCCTGATCTGGCCTTCGACCACAATGGCATCATCGACTACGCGCTGTGGCGCCTCCGGAACAAGGTCGAGTACAGCCGCATCGCCCACGCCCTGCTCGGCGAGACCTTCACGCTGTCGCAGCTGCGCTCCGTGCATGAGGCGATCCTCCGCCGCTCGATCGACCCCGCGAACTTCCGGCGACAGATGGAGGCGACGGGCGGCCTTGTCGCGACGGAGGCCGTCGTGACGGGCGGCCGACATCGTCCTCCGCGCCTCTACCGCTACGACGAGGACGTCGACATGGCCGACAACGGGCCGCTCGGCCCTCGCGCCAGCTGACCCACCGAACCGTCCACAGCCCTCTCCCTCCCAGCAGCACCGTCCCGCACCGCAGCACAGACCCGAGCAGCACAGACCCGAGCAGCACAGACCCGAGGAGTCACCGTGACCTCAGTCGACACGACGATCCAGCGCATTCGTCTCACTCCGCGCGGCAGCACCCCCGCGGGGGAGGTGTGTACGCCGGACCTCGCCGACTCGCCCTGGAACTTCGACGCCACACCCGGCTACGGCCCCGGCTCGTCGATGAGTGACGTCATCCCCGCGGGTGCGCCGCGGCAGGGCGCCCTGCCCGAGCTCTACCGCACGGCCAGCGCCGGGGAGTTGGACGCGCGCATTCGCGCTGCCAAGGAGCAGCTCGGCGATCGGCTTGTGATCCTCGGGCACCACTACCAGCGTGACGAGATCATCCAGTACGCCGACTTTGTGGGCGATTCGTTCCAGTTGGCGAATGCGGCGCAGTCGAAGCCGAGCGCTGAGCACATCGTCTTCTGCGGCGTCCACTTCATGGCGGAGACGGCTGACATCCTCGCGCAGCCCGGCCAGTCCGTGATCCTGCCCAACCTTGCGGCCGGATGCTCGATGGCCGACATGGCGGACATCGACTCGGTCACGGCGTGCTGGGAACAGTTGGAGGCGCTTTACGGCACGGAGCCCGACGCGGACGGGAGGGCTCCCATCATCCCCGTCACGTACATGAACTCCTCGGCCGCGCTCAAGGGCTTCTGCGGGGAGCACGGCGGCATCGTCTGCACGTCGTCCAATGCGCAGACCGTGCTCGAGTGGGCGTTTGAGCGCGGGCAGCGGGTTCTCTTCTTTCCTGACCAGCACCTGGGCCGCAATACCGCCAAGGCGATGGGCGTGCCGCTCGAACAGATGCCCATGTGGAACCCGCGCAAGCCTCTCGGCGGCAACAGCGAGAGCGAGCTGCGGGATGCGCGGGTGCTGCTGTGGCACGGCTTCTGCTCGGTGCACAAGCGCTTCACGACAGAGCAGATCGACAGGGCGCGTGCCGAGCACCCGGGCGTCCGCGTCATCGTGCACCCGGAGTGCCCCATGCCTGTCGTCGACGCCGCCGACGAGGCCGGGTCGACCGACTACATCCAGAGGGCGGTCGCCGCGACGAGCGAACCCAGCACCTTCGCCATCGGCACCGAGATCAACATGGTGTCGCGACTTGCGGCGGAGCATCCGCAGCATGAGATCTTCTGTCTCGACCCCGTCATCTGCCCGTGCTCGACGATGTACCGCATCCACCCCGGCTACCTGGCCTGGGTGTTGGAGGCTCTCGTGCGCGGCGAGGTGCTCAACCGCATCACGGTGCCGGGAGACGTGGCGGACACCGCGAAGATCGCCCTGGAGCGGATGCTCGCGGCGAAGCCGAAGGGCTGACGGTGGAGCGCGTCGTCGTCGTCGGTTCGGGGGCCGCTGGTCTCACCGCTGCGCTGACGGCTGCCGAGAACGCTGACCGTGAGGTCGTGCTCGTGACGAAGGCGACGCTCGGCGAGAGCAATACGCTCTATGCGCAGGGCGGTGTCGCAGCGGCGCTCTTCGACGACGACAGCGTCGATGCGCACGTCGCCGACACGGTGCGGGCCGGTGCGGGGCTGACGGACCCGCGTGCGGCTCGCCTCATCTGCGAGGAGGGGCCCGCGCGCATCCGGGATCTGATCGCCCTGGGTGCTGGCTTCGACCGAGGGTCCGACGGGGAACTCGAGCGAGGGCTCGAGGCAGCTCACTCGGCGTCCCGAGTCGTGCACGCGGGCGGTGACGCGACGGGGCGCGCGATCATCGCCGCCCTCACGGCGGCAGTGCGGGCGAGCAGAGTTGAGGTGCACGAGCACTGCGTCGCGCGCGACATCGTCGTGCGGCATGGCTCGGTCGCGGGGCTGTGCGTGATCCGCGGAGCACATGAGTTCGAGTTGGCCGCCGACGCGATCGTAATCGCGACCGGAGGGGTGGGCCAGCTCTACCGATACAGCAGCAATCCTCCGGGCGCGACGGGCGACGGGGTCGCCGCGGCGATGCGGGCGGGGGCGCGACTCGTCGATGCCGAGTTCGTGCAGTTCCACCCGACAACGCTCGCGGTGCCTGGCACTCCTCTCGTCTCCGAGGCGGTGCGGGGCGAGGGGGCCGTGCTGCGGGATGCCGCGGGGCGACGATTCATGCTCGATGTGCATCCGGATGCGGAGCTCGCCCCGAGAGATGTCGTCGCGCGCGCGATCGCCCGGCAGATGGAGCTGCAGGCAGGCGCGCCCGTGCTGCTGGACGCCTGTGCCCTCGGCGAGCGCCTGCTCCGCTCCCGCTTCCCCGGCTTCTGGTCGCTCGCAGCCACCCATGGGCTCGACCCCTCGACGGAGGCGGTGCCCGTGACGCCCGCCGCCCACTACTGGATGGGCGGAATCGAGGTCGACCTCGATGGTCGTACCGCAGTGCCCGGGCTCTTCGCGGTCGGTGAAGCGGCCTGCACCCGCGCCCACGGCGCCAATCGCCTCGCGTCCAACTCGCTGCTCGAGGCGCTCGTCACGGGCCATCGGGCGGCACAGGCCCTCGGTACGGCATGGCCAGCATGGCCGGATGCGGCGGCACCGGAGCATCCGGAGGGTGGGCGACTCCTCACGCGCGAGCGCCTACAGCAGCTCATGTGGGATCGGGTGGGTCTCCACCGAGACGCCGACGGGCTCGAGGAGGCGCGCTGCGAGCTCGCCGACGCGGTCGTCCGCGGCTCGACAGTTCCTGATCTCGAGACGGGGAACCTGCTTCTCATCGCGCGCGAACTCGTGGCCGCAGCATCCGCACGACGCGGTTCGGTCGGTGCCCACTACCGCACTGACGACATTGCTCTCACGGCGACGCCCGCCGTGTCTGACCGGGAGGTTCCCATCGCATGCTGACCGCATCCGCCATCGCTGCAGTGCTGGATCGCGCCCTCGAGGAGGACGCGCCGTGGGGGGATGTGACGAGTGAGACGCTTCTGCCCCCGGGGAGTCGGGCGACCGCCGTGCTCGCCGCGAGAGAGGCCGGCGTGCTTGCCGGCATCGAGGTCTTCGCGGCGGCCATGCACGCGTGCGATGCTGCCGCACTCGTGGAGGAACGACGGGCCGACGGCGAGCGCTTCGAGGCGGGAGAGGTGCTTGCCCTCGTGACGGGCGATGCGAGGGCCGTGCTGCGGGCGGAGCGTGTGGCGCTGAACCTGATTCAGCGGATGAGCGGAATCGCGACGGAGACGGCCCGCTACGTCTCGGCGGTCGAGGGCACTGGGGCGCGCATCGCCGACACGCGCAAGACGACGCCCGGCCTGCGCGTGCTGGAGCGGCACGCCGTGCGCTGTGGAGGGGGCAGCAATCACCGTTTCTCGCTCTCCGACGCCGTTCTGGTGAAGGACAACCACCTCGCAGTCCTCACGGCCGGCGGACGCGACCTCACAGAGGCGCTCAGAGAGGCCCGTTCTCGTCTCGGCCACACCGTGCACTTCGAAGTCGAAGTCGACCGCATCGACCAGATCACCCTCGTCATCGAGGCGGGCGTCGACGCGATCCTGCTCGACAACTTCACTCTGGCGGAACTGCGCGAGGGGGTTCGTCTGGTCGACGGTCGCGCCCTCGTCGATGCGAGCGGTGGAGTGACGCTCGCGACGGTGGCGGACATTGCGGCGACGGGTGTCGACGTCATCTCCGTGGGCGCCCTGACCCACAGCGTCCGGGCGCTCGACCTCGGACTGGACATCGAAGTGGGCGCGGAAGGCTGACGCCATGCAGTACCTCGATCACGCCGCGACCTCGCCCGTGCGCCGCGAGGTCCTCGAGGTCATGTGGCCCTACCTGACGGGGGAGTTCGGCAACCCCTCGAGTCATCACGAGGTGGGGGAGCGCGCAGCATCCGCCCTCTCCTGGGCTCGCTCCCGGGTCGCCGAGGTGCTCGGCTGTCGTGCGGGCGAGGTGATCTTCACGAGTGGCGGCACCGAGGCCAACAACCTCGCGATCAAGGGGATCGCTCTCGCGGCGCCGCGAGGGCGCCACATCGTGACCTCGGCGATCGAGCACCCTTCGGTACTCGAATCCTGCGCCTACCTCGAGCGCTTCCACGGCTTCGAGGTCGACCGCCTCGGCGTCGACGAAGACGGTCTTGTCGATCCGTCGGAACTCGAGCGGTTGCTGCGTCCCGACACCACCCTCGTGAGCGTCATGTACGCCAACAACGAGGTCGGCACGGTGCAGCCTCTCGACCGCTTGGGGGAGATCGCCGTGGGCACAGGAGTGCCATTCCACGCGGACGCTGTGCAGGCCGCCGGCTGGCTCGACCTCACAGTCGCGCGCGGGGATGCCGCCGGCCTGCCCGTCGATGCGCTCACCCTCGCGGGCCACAAGTTGGGCGCTCCGAAGGGCGTCGGTGCGCTCTTCGTCCGCTCGCGGCTCGCGCTCGAGCCGACCCTGCACGGGGGCGGGCAGGAGGCGGGGCGCCGGTCCGGCACCGAGAACGTCGCGGGCGCAGTCGGGCTAGCGACCGCCCTCACCCTCGCCGAGGAGGAGCGTGTTGCACGAGCCGCTGAGGTTGCGGCGGGCCGGGATGACTTCATCGAGCGCGTGCTCGCGTCGGTTCCCGGAGCGCGGCTCACGGGACACCGGACGCAGCGACTGCCCGGCACCGCCTCCTTCTGTTTCGATGGAACGAGCGGAGAAGCGGTGCTGCTGGAACTCGAACGGCGCGGCATCGTCTGCTCGAGCGGCTCCGCGTGCGCGGCTGGCAGCGACGAGCCGTCTGCTGTGCTGACGGCGATGGGAGTCAGCCGGGAACTCGCACAGACGGCCGTGCGGTTCACCTTCCCCGCGGCCACACCCCGTGGCGACTTCCTGGCGGTGGCCGATGCCGTCACGGCAGCTGTCGAATCCGTGAGTTCCCTCTCCGCGCGCTGAGTCCGTGCGGCGCGCCGCCGAGATCGCACGAATCCTGCGCGCCGCCCGCGGCAGTATGGAGGCATGGCGAGCCTTCCCGAACCCAGCGCCGCACTCTCCGCGGCGATCGAGCACTTCGACCCGGTTGCCGCCCGCGGCTACTTGGCGGCGGCCTCCATCGGGCTCCCTACGGCCGAGACGGTCGAGGCGATGCGCGCCGACCTCGAGGCGTGGCGCACCGCAAACCGCGACCCCATGGGCTACGAGGACTCAGTCGAAGCGAGTCGCGGACACTTCGCACGCCTCGCACGCGTTCCCGTCGAGAGGGTCGCGATCGGCTCGCAGACCTCTGTCATGGCGAGCCTCTTCGCCGGGGCCGTGCCCCCCGGCGCCGAGGTGCTCTGCATCGAGGGCGATTTCACCTCTGTCGTCTACCCGTTCCTGCAGCGCCCCGACATCACGGTTCGCTCGGTCCCGCTCGACGAGCTCGCCGCGAGCATCACGGATGCCACATGGCTGGTCGCCTTCTCGCTGATCCAGTCCTCCAACGGCCGCGTCGCGGATGTCGCCGCGATCCGAGCAGCGGCGGCGGCCCACGGGAGCCGGACGGTGTGCGACGTCACGCAGGCAGCGGGAGTGCATCCGTTCGATGGGCGAGACTTCGACGCGACCGTCTGCCACGCATACAAGTGGCTGTGCGCACCGCGCGGCGTCGCTTTCCTCACGATCTCCGAGGAGTTCGCCGACCAGGTCACGCCGCTCCACGCGGGCTGGTACGCGGGGGAACAGATCTGGCAGTCAATCTATGGGCCGCAGATGACTCTGGCCGCGAGTGCGCGACGCTTCGACGTGTCGCCCGCCTGGCCATGCTGGCCCGGTGCGGAGCCGGCGCTGCGCATGTTCGCCGGGATCGACATCGCCGAGGTGTGGGCACGCACCTCCGGTCTCGGTGACCTTCTCTGCGACGCCCTCGAGATTCCGCAGCAGCACCAGGCGATCGTGACCTGGCCTGACTCCGACGGGGATGCGCTCGCACGGCTGAGCGAGGCAGGCATCAAGGTTTCTGGGCGCGCCGGGCGACTGCGGGCGGCATTCCACCTGTGGAATGACGAGAGCGACGTCGACGCGGTCGCGCGAGTGCTGGCGCTCTGAGGCGCGGAACGAGCCCGGCGAGACAAGTAGGCTGGATGTCGCGCGCCGCGCACAGCACAACCTACGCATCACAATCGACCGAGCATCCAGCCCGGCTGACCCCTGGAGTTCCTCGTGGCCACTGCCTCATCCCTCGACCCTGTCATCAACCTCGCGAAGCGTCGCGGCTTCGTCTTCCAGGCCGGTGACATCTACGGCGGATCGCGGTCAGCGTGGGACTACGGGCCCTTGGGCGTCGCGCTCAAGGAGAACATCAAGAAGCAGTGGTGGCAGTCGATGGTCAACGGCCGCGAGGATGTCGTCGGGCTTGACTCTTCTGTCATCCTTCCCAAGAAGGTGTGGGAGGCGTCCGGGCACGTCGAGGTGTTCAGCGACCCGCTCGTGGAATGCCTGAGCTGCCACAAGCGCTTCCGTGCCGATCACCTCGAGGAAGAGTTCGAGGAAAAGAAGGGGCGTGCCCCCGAGGGTGGTCTCGCCGAGGTCGCGTGTTCCAACTGCGGCACACGGGGGCAGTGGACTGAGCCGCGAGAGTTCTCTGGGCTGCTCAAGACATACCTCGGCCCGGTCGACGACGAGGCTGGCCTGCACTACCTGCGCCCCGAGACCGCACAGGGTATCTTCGTGAACTTCGCCAACGTGCTCGGCGTCTCGCGCCAGAAGCCGCCGTTCGGCATCGGGCAGATCGGCAAGAGCTTCCGCAACGAGATCACGCCGGGCAACTTCATCTTCCGCACCCGCGAGTTCGAGCAGATGGAGATGGAGTTCTTCGTCGAGCCGGGCACGGATGAGGAATGGCACCAGTACTGGATCGACGAGCGCTTCCGCTGGTATGTCGACCTGGGCATCAACCCCGACAACCTTCGCCTTTATGAGCACCCGAAGGAGAAGCTCTCCCACTACTCGAAGCGCACAGTCGACATCGAGTACCGCTTCGGCTTCCAGGGCAGCGAGTTCGGCGAGCTCGAGGGCATCGCCAATCGCACCGACTTCGACCTTTCGACGCACGCGAAGCACTCCGGCAGCGACCTGTCCTACTTCGACCAGGCGAAGAACGAGCGCTGGGTGCCCTACGTCATCGAACCGGCGGCAGGCCTTACCCGCTCCCTTATGGCGTTCCTCGTCGACGCCTATGCGGAGGACGAGGCTCCTAATACGAAGGGCGGCGTGGACAAGCGCACCGTGCTTCGTCTGGACCGTCGTCTCGCGCCCGTCAAGGCGGCCGTGCTTCCGCTCTCCCGCAACGAGCAGCTCTCGCCCATCGCGCGTGAGCTTGCGGCAGACCTGCGCAAGTACTGGAACATCGACTTCGATGATGCGGGGGCCATCGGTCGCCGTTACCGCCGTCAGGACGAGATCGGCACGCCGTTCTGCATCACGGTCGACTTCGACACCCTCGACGACAAGGCGGTGACGGTGCGCGAACGTGACTCGATGCAGCAGGAGCGGATCTCGCTCGACCGGCTGCAGGGCTACCTCGCGGAGCGTCTCCTCGGCGCCTAACGCCGCGACGCCCTCCTTCCCGAACGGCGCTCGCCCGCCGCCCCCTCCACCCCCCGAGCGGTACTCTGCCGGCCGTCTCGTCGAGCGGTGCCCGACTGCCGTCTTGTCGAGCGGTGCCCGCCCGCCGCCCCATTCGCTCCCTGCTCCCTGCTCCCTTCGGAAATTCAGGAAACTGCGGGCGCGGGGCGCCGCCTGCGCCCCTGTATTCGGGCTAGCCGCACCCCGTGCCCCCGCGCTTTCCTGAATTTTCGTAAGCGGGCCGGGGCCGTGCCTCCTCCCCAGGGAGTACAGCGGCCCTGTGTCCACCGCTGGGGGCGCGGCTGCGGAGGCGCGGCGGCAGGCTCCGCAGGATCGGGCCATGTCTATCGCACAGTGGGTGGAGAGCCTCGGCGGCTTCGCCCAAAAGCAACAGCTCGTCGCGCTAGGGGCGACGGACCACGCCCTCACGCTCGCGGTCCGAAGGGGCGAGGTGTCTCGAGCCCGTCAAGGGTGGTATTCAACGCGGCCAGTCGGTGATCCGCGCTTCCTCGCCGTGAGGTGCGGCGGAAGGCTGACTGGCCTCTCCGCGATTCGCGCCGAGGGAGGCTGGGTGCTCGAGGCTCACGGTCCCTTGCACATCTCCGTTCCGGGCAACGCGGCACGGCTCCGTTCGCCTCGCAACCGACGTGCACGGTTGACCAGGCAGCGGAAGTTCGGCGTCGAGCTCCATTGGGACTGCGACAACGTGGCATCCCGTGGCTCGACGACAATGGTGGCTCTCCGAGACTCGCTCGCTCGGGTGATTCTCGACGAGGATCTCGAAACGGCGGTCGCGGCGCTGGACTGGGCGCTGCACACTGGACGCATCGACAGCGACGATCTCGACCGCATTCTTCGCTCCCTCCCGCGGCGCTACTGGTTTATCCGCGAGTGGGTGGATGCGACGTGCGAGAGTCTTCCCGAAAGCCTCAGCCGCACCCGCCTCCGTCTTCGCGGACACCACGTCATCACGCAGGTGTGCCTGCAGAACAACCGAAGAGTCGACCTTGTGATTGACGGCGCGGTGGGGCTCGAGACCGATGGTGAGGAGTTCCACTGGGATCGCTTCCTCTTGGATCGGCTGAAGGACATCGAGATCATGCGTGCTGACCTGATCCCGTTGAGGCTGCCGGCGCAGGTGGTGTTCCACGACTGGGAGTTAGCGTTGGCCGCCGTTGAGGCCGCACTGAAACATGGCCGCTCCGGAAATTCAGGAAGTGAGCAGGCGGCGTGCGCCTGTGTCCCCGAGTTTGCGGGGGAGCCGGCGCGTCGACATCCGGGCCGAGGCGGCATCTCCTGAATTTCCGAAGACGGGCGTCTGGGGTCGCTTCGCGTGGGCCAGGAGCCGGTTTGAGCTTCCGAGGCCGGCCCGGTTGCCGCACTCGCGCCCCGCGACGGGCGGGAATGCCGAGAATGCGGCCTCGGTTGCCCTGAGCATGAGCAACCCCATCAAGGTCGAGGTTTGGTCCGACGTCCAGTGCCCCTGGTGCTATATCGGCAAGCGCAAGTTCGAGGCGGGCGCGGCTGAGTTCGGCGGGGAGGTGGACGTTGAGTACCGATCTTTCGAGCTCTCGCCCGATACTCCCGCGGACTTCGTGGGTACGCCGGCCGATTACCTGTCCGCGCGCAAGGGTCTGCCGCCGGAGCAGGTGAAGGCGATGCTCGCGAATGTCACGGCGATTGCCGCGCAGGTGGGCCTCAACTACGACTTCGGCGCCATGAAGCAGACGAACACGCTCAAGGCGCACGAGCTCCTGCACTTCGCGAAGTCGCAGGGGCTGCAGCTCGAGATGAAGGAGCGGCTGCTGCGCGCCTACTTCGAGGAGGGTGCCCACGTCGGTGACCTCACCCAGCTCGCCGATCTCGCGGCGGAGGTTGGGCTGAACGGGGACGAGGTGCTGCGCGTGCTCGAGACGGGGGAGTTCGCCGATGCCGTCAGTGCCGACCAGGCTCAGGCGCGAGCGTACGGCATCCAGGGTGTGCCGTTTTTCGTGATCGACGGCCGCTATGGCATCTCGGGGGCTCAGGAGGCGGCGACGTTCGCCCAGGCGTTGCGACAGGTCAGCGAGGAGCGGGTGAGTTCGTGACGACGGATGCTTCGAAGCTCACGTTCCTCGGCGCGCCCGACGCCGTCACGTGCGAGGGTGACGCCTGCGCAGTTCCTACGCCGGAAGCGGCGGAGACGCCGGAGGCAGGGGAGGACTAGTTCGCTTCCGTGATGTCGGCGACGGTGGCGTCGAGGGCTGCCAGGAGTTCGTCGGCGTCGACGAAGAAGGTGGTGTGGTGCGCGCCGGCGCCGAGGGAGACTCGTCTGCCGCGCATTCGCTCGTCAGCGTAGACGGGCCATGCGGTGCTGCTGCCGAGGGGTGTGATGGTGCCGCGCTCGTAGCCGGTGGCCTCGTAGGCGGTGTGCGCGTCGGGCAGTGAGAGTTTGTTGACGCCGACGACGGTGCGGAGTTTGCTCCAGGAGATCTGCCGGTCACCGGGCACGAGCGCGAAGAGGAAGCCTCCGTCTTTGCGTTTGACGACGAGGCTCTTGATCACGTGAGACGGTTCGATGCCGAGGGATGCTGCGGCCTCCTCGAGGCTGGCGACGGGCCCTCCTTCGACGAGCTGGATGTCGAGCCCGAGCTCTGTTGCCGCGGCAGCGACCCGTGCGGTTCCTGTGAGTGCTGTCATGCGCGCCGGATGCTTTCTGGGAGAATCGGTGTGTGACTGTGATCGACGCTACCGCTTCGCGCCCGGCTTCTGCCGTGGCGTCGCCGCTGCGCATCGGGTCGCTTGAGCTTGCCGTGCCGGTTGTGCTCGCGCCGATGGCGGGCATCACGAATACGGCGTTCCGGCGTCTGTGCCGGGAGTTCGGTGCTGGTCTCTACGTGAGCGAGATGATCACGAGCCGCGCCCTGGTGGAGCGCACGCCTGCGAGCATGCGCCTCATCAAGCATCACGAGTCGGAGACACCTCGCAGCATCCAGCTCTATGGCGTCGATCCGAAGACGGTGTCGGAGGCGGTCACAATGCTGGTGGCGGAGGATCGCGCCGACCACATCGACCTGAATTTTGGATGCCCCGTGCCGAAGGTGACGCGCAAGGGCGGGGGTTCGGCGCTTCCGTGGAAGACGGGTCTCTTCCGCGACATCGTCGCGGGGGCCGTGAAGGCGGCGGGTGACATCCCGCTCACGGTCAAGATGCGCAAGGGCATCGACTCTGACCATTTGACGTATCTTGAGGCGGGGCGGATTGCAGAGGACGCGGGCGTTGCGGCGGTTGCCTTGCATGCGCGCACGGCCTCGGAGTTCTACAGCGGCCACGCCGATTGGTCGGCGATCGAGAAGTTGAAGCAGACGGTGACGAGCGTGCCTGTGCTGGGCAACGGCGACATCTGGTCGGGCGAGGACGCCGTGCGCATGGTCGAGCAGACCGGATGCGACGGGGTGGTCGTCGGCCGTGGTTGCCTGGGTCGCCCGTGGTTGTTCGGTGATCTCGTGGCGGCGTTCAACGGTCAGCGGGATGTGGCACAGCCGAGCCTGGGGGAGGTCGCCCGCACGGTCCGGCGCCACACCGAGCTCCTCGCCGAGTTCTTTGAAAGCGAGGAGTGGGCCTGCCGTGACATCCGCAAGCACATGTCCTGGTATTTCAAGGGCTATCCCGTGGGCGGCGATATGCGGGCGCGGCTGACCACGGTGGAGAGTTTCGCGCATCTGGACGACCTGCTGGGCGAGCTTGACTGGGAGATGCCATACCCGGGGGCGGGCGCTGAGGGGCCGCGTGGTCGTGCGGGCACGCCCAAGCGGCCGGCGCTGCCACAGGGGTGGCTCGATAGTCGTGATCTGGATGAGGCAGCGGCGGTCGAGGTCGCGGGAGCCGAGCTGGATTCCAGTGGGGGTTGAGTCGGTGCTGATGGATTCCGGGCTCGCCGCGCACGGCTATGGCGAGCACGACACGGCACGGTTCCTGCCGGAGGAACACTATTCGCGGCGCAGCGATTTCGCACGGGATCGCGCGCGGCTGCTGCATTCGAGTGCGCTGCGTCGTCTGGCGGCGAAGACGCAGGTATTGAGCCCGACGCAGGGCGCGGATTTCGCGCGAAACCGGCTCACTCACTCGCTCGAGGTGGCTCAGGTGGGGCGCGAGTTGGCAACGGCTTTGGGTCTGGACCCGGATGTCGTCGATACGGCGTGCCTCGCGCATGATCTTGGGCATCCGCCCTTCGGTCACAACGGCGAGCGCGCGCTGAACGCGTGGGCGGCGGATTTCGGTGGTTTTGAGGGGAACGCACAGACCTTGCGACTGCTGACCCGCCTGGAGCCGAAGGTTTTCGGCGACGATGGCCGGGCCTACGGTCTCAACCTGACGCGCGCGAGTCTCGACGCGAGCTGCAAGTACCCGTGGCCGGACACGCGCTCGGTCGCGGATCCAAGCGGTCGCGCCAAGTTCGGTTTCTACAAGGATGATGTCGCGGCGTTCGAGTGGCTGCGGGCGGGCGCCCCGGACGGTCGCCTCTGTATCGAGGCGCAGGTCATGGACCTCTCCGACGACATCGCCTATTCGGTCCACGATTTCGAGGATGCGATCTTCAGCGGGTACATCGATGTGCGTGCTTTGGGCGCTCGTGTCGACCACGATGAGCTTGTCGATTCCATGTTCGAGTGGATCGGCGGTGAGCTGAGTCACGATGAGCTCATCGAGGCATTCGACCGGCTTGACAGCCTGGACGTCTGGATCGATGCGTGGGATGGCAGTCGGCTGGCACAGAGTCGTCTCAAGAACCTCACGAGCCAGCTGATCGGTCGGTTCGCGGGTGGTGCCGTGCAGGCGACGCATGACGCGTTCCCGCAGGCGAGTTTGATCCGCTTCGGTGCGGATGTCGTGGTGCCGCGCGAGATCCGCGCCGAGATCGCGGTGCTGAAGGGAATCGTCGCGGCCTTCGTGATGTCGCGGAACACGCGGCAGCCGATCTACGCGCAGCAGCGGGAGATTCTCACGAGCGTCGCTGATGCGCTCTTTGCAGCCGGCCCCTCGGAGCTTGACCCGGGTTTCGCCGCAGATTGGGAGGCGGCGCCGGATGACGCGGCGCGCCGCCGCGTGGTCGTCGACCAGGTCGCGAGCTTGACGGACCAGTCGGCGATGAGCTGGCACGACCGCCTCGTCGTCTAGGCCCTGGCGGCGTCCCGCGCGATTTCCAGGTCGGCGACGAGCCTGTCGTAGGCTTCGTCCCAGCCTTCGCGACCTCGGAGCCGGAGCAGGGCAGACGGATGCGTCGTGATGAGCACACGCGCGCCCTGAGGTCCTTCCGTCAGCGCGCCGCGCTCCGCCGTGATCCGAACGGGCCGCCCGAGGAGCGCACGGCCGGCGGTGGCTCCGAGCGCGACGACGACGGCGGGGGAGATGACCCGCATCTCGGCATCAAGCCACGGGTGGCAGGCTTCGATGTGGGCGACGCCGGGCTTGTCGTGGATCCGCCGTTTGCCGCGCACGTGGTGTCTGAAGTGCTTGACGGCGTTGGTGACGTATGCCTCGCCGCGCGGGATCCCCGCATCGGCGAGGGCATCGTCGAGCACGCGCCCCGCGGGCCCGATGAAGGGTTCCCCCGTGCGGTCCTCCTGGTCGCCCGGCTGCTCGCCGACGAGCATGATGCGGGCACCGCGCTGCCCGGCAGAGAAGACCACCTGCTCGGCGTCTTTCCAGAGCTCGCAGCCGCGGCACTCGGCGGAGGCCGAGCGCAGCTCCTCAAGACCTGCGCCGTCGGGGACCCACTCCTGCGCGCCGGGACGTTCCACATCCGCCATGGCGTCACCGTATGCCCGCGCTCACGCCACAGCAAGGTGGTCGAGAGCCGCAGCATCCGAGGCTCTCAGTAGGATTGCGGCATGGCCGGCCTCATTCGACGCAACGACATCGATGAGGTGCGGGCGAGGGTCAACATCGCGGATGTCGTGGGCGAGTATGTGACTCTCAAGGGTGCTGGCGTCGGCTCTCTCAAGGGCCTGTGCCCCTTCCATGACGAGCGCAGCCCCAGCTTTCATGTGCGCCCCCAGGTGGGCCGTTACCACTGCTTCGGCTGTGGTGAGGACGGCGATGTCTTCACCTTCCTCCAGCGCATGGATCACGTCTCCTTCTCGGAGGCGGTGGAGCGCATGGCGGCGCGCGTCGGCGTGGAGCTCCATTACGAGGATGGCGGTGCCGCGTCCCGTGACTATGGCAATCGAGCGCGCCTGATTGCGGCGAACACGGCGGCGGCGGAGTTCTTCGCGGCACAGTTGGTGTCGCCCGAGGCGGAGCCGGCGCGTCGTTTCCTCGGCGAACGCGGCTTCGACCGGGCGGCGGCGGAGCGTTTCGGGGTGGGCTTCGCGCCCAAGAGCTTCGATGCTCTCGGCACGCATCTGGTGGGCCTCGGCTTCACGGAGCTCGAGCTCGTGACCTCCGGCCTCGTCAGCAAGAACGACCGGGGCAACACCTACGATCGCTTCCGAGGCCGCCTTGTCTGGCCGATCCGGGATGTCACGGGGCAGACCCTCGGCTTCGGTGCGAGGAAGCTCTTCGATGACGACCAGGGGCCGAAGTATCTCAACACCCCCGAGACGCCGATCTACCACAAGTCGCAGGTGCTCTACGGGCTCGACCTGGCGAAGCGGGACATTTCCCGCGGCAAGCAGGTCGTTGTGGTCGAGGGGTACACGGATGTCATGGCCTGCCATCTCGCGGGCGTCACGACGGCCGTGGCGACCTGTGGCACGGCGTTCGGCGTGGAGCACATCAAGGTGGTGCGCCGGGTGCTGGGGGACTTCGACACGTCCGATTCGACGGGACTCGGCGAGGTCGTCTTCACCTTCGACCCCGATGAGGCGGGGCAGAAGGCGGCGAGCCGTGCGTTCGCGGAGGAGCAGCGCTTCGCGGCGCAGACCTTCGTCGCGGTGGCCCCAGAGGGGCTGGACCCCTGTGACCTGCGGCTCGCACGCGGCGACGACGCCGTGCGGATGCTCGTGGCCGGCAAGAAGCCGATGTTCGAGTTCATGCTCCGCCGCACCCTGGCGCGCTTCGACCTCGACACGGTCGAGGGGCGGGTCGCGGCGCTGCGAGCGGCGGCCCCCATCGTGGCGGGCATTCGCGATCGCGCGCTCGGTACGGGCTACGTGCGGAACCTGGCGGGCTGGTTGGGCATGGATCCGACCGAGGTGGGCCGTGCCGTGTCGGGGGCCCAGCGTCGCGCGGACTCTGACCCGCGCCGAGAGGAGACGCGTAGTACTGCGAACCCGGAGGTGCATGGGGATGAGCCGGCGCGAGAGGAGGCGGGGCCGACGATTGCTCAGCTGCCGGCGGATCCGGCCACCCGCTTGGAGCGCGACGCCCTCATGGCGGTCCTGCAGGCGCCGGAGCGGGTGGGGCGCGATCTCGCCGTCCGGGTGAGTCAGGCTGCTTTCGCTGCGGCGTCACTGTCGGTCGTGCGCGATGCCGTCGCGGCGGCCCTCGCATCGGTCGAGCGTGACGACGCTTTCGGCACCCCGGTCTGGTTGGAGCGTGTGCTCGAGGAGGCTCCGGCGCCGTTCCGCCGCCTCATCTCAGAACTTGCGATCGCGCCGTTGCCTGAGAAGAGCGATCGCGACCTCGGTGTCTACTGCAGGGGCATTGCCACCTCGATCGTGGATCGCGATCTCTTGCGGCAGAAGGCGGAGCTCCTGGGCCGCCTGCAGCGCACGGATGCCGCGGCGGAGGCCGAGCGCTACACGCAGCTCCAGCGCGCGCTCGTCTCGGTCGAGCAGGAACGTCGGGCGCTGCGAGAGGACTAGTCTCGAGGGAGGCGCGGGAGTAAGGGGCGAGATGGCACGGTGGGACGACGATGTGGTGGTCGAGGCGCGCGACCTCTCGATCCACTACCGCTCGCGCGATGCGCTCTCCTACCATCTCGCCGTCGACGGGGTGAGCTTCGACATCCTGCCGGGTGACGTTCTGGGCGTTGTAGGGGAGGCGGGCTCCGGCAAGTCGACGCTGGCTCTGACTGTTGCTGCCATGGCGGACAGGTTCGCGCCGGGGGAGGCGGTGCCGGAGATCTGCGGCGGCTCCCTGCATGTCTATGGCTGCGACATGCGCTCGCTGGGCCGCAGAACTCGGGACCGTTTGACGCTTGTGACGGGTTTCCTCGCACAGGATGCGGCGCTGCGGCTGAACCCGCAGCTGACGGTGGGCGAGAACGTGGCGGAGCCGATCTTCCAGCGCGATCGTCGCTTCCCCGAGCGTGAGGCGGCGGATGCTGTCGCGACCCTCATTGACGCCGTGCGCTTGCCTCTCAGCGCGGTCGAGCGCTATCCATTTGAGCTGAGCAGCGGTCAGCGGCAGCGGGTCGCGCTCGCGCGGGCGCTCATCTTGGAGCCGACGTTCCTGGTCGCCGACGAGCCGACGCGCGGTATCGATGCGACCGTGCGCGACGGCGTGATCGACCTGTTGCGGGAGTTGCAGGAGCAGCGCGGTTTCGCGGCCATGGTGGTGAGCAGCGATCTGGAGGTCGTCTCGGCGCTGTCGAATCGCCTCGCGGTGCTCGACCATGGCTTGCTGATTGGTCTCGGTGCAATGGACGAGGTGCTCGCTCAGCCGCGGCATCCGTACCTTCGTTCTCTGGCCGCCGTGCGGGAGGGTTTCCGAGCTCATGGTGCGCTCTCCTGACCTGCTGCTCTGGGCGGGCGGGTACTCGTCCGGCATGGGCGGCGCCGCCGAGGGCATCGGGCTCCTGCGTTGGGATGGCGCTTCGCTCTCCTTCGAGGGGACCGTGGCACGGATGCCCTCGCCATCGTTCCTCGCATATGACCGCGGCGTCGTCGCGGCGGTCGATGAGGAGACGGGGCACGTCCGCACCTTCGCCGCGTCGCCCGACGGGGGGCTCGTGCCCCTGGGGGGTGGCGGCGCCGTCCCCACGAGTGGGCCGAACCCCTGCCACGTGCGCTTTCTCGACGGCTCGGAGGCTCGGGCGCTTCTGGTCGCCAACTACGGCTCCGGCTCTATCGATCTCGTCGAATGCGGGGCTGACGGAGCAGCGCATAACCTCGCGTCTTCCTTCCAGGGTGCGGGCTCGGGGCCGCGGGACGAGCAGGATGGGCCGCACGCTCATAGCACCGCGGTGGTCACCCGAGGCTCGCGTGCGCCGTGGGTGGTGAGCGCGGATCTGGGTGCCGATCTGGTGCACCTGCTCTCGCTTTCCTCCGGCGTGCTCTCGCCGGTGTCTTCCCTCTCCGTGCCGCCCGGTACAGGACCGCGGGACCTCCTCGCGTTGCGTGAACGGATGGTGCTGCTCGGCGAGTTCGGCGGAGCCCTGTGTGAGCTCGGGATGGATGAGGCAGGGCTCGAGCTCGTCGCTTCCGGCCAGATCGCGGAGGGTGCGGAGGGCGACCAGGCTTCGGGCCTCGTCGCCGGCCGCGATGCACGTTTCTTGTACGCCGGTCTGAGGGGGTCGAACCGCATCGCCGTCGCGGATGCCGCGTCGCTTGCGCCCGTGGGCACGGTCTCCTGTGAGGGTGATTGGCCGCGCCATCTCGCGCTCGTTGGCGACGCGCTCTTCGTCTCCAACCAGCGCTCGGGCTCGGTCGCGGTCTTCGCGCTCGATGCAGACACGGGCATGCCCGAGTTCCTCACGAGTGCCAATGTGCCGACCCCGACCTTCCTGCTGCCCGCAGCAAGCGCGTACTGAGCACTGGTCAATTTGGTGCCAGCGGATTCCTTGGTAAAGTAGGCACGCTGTTTCAGCGATCCTCGATAGCTCAATTGGCAGAGCAGCCGGCTGTTAACCGGCAGGTTCTTGGTTCGAGTCCAAGTCGGGGAGCCATAGTGAGTTTTGCACGGCTGACGTTATGATGGGCGTCCCGTGGGCATTCGCCTGCGGTTTCGTCCGCACGACCGAGGTTGTTCCGGGGAGTGTGTTCATGCAGTCGTGGTTCGCCGCTGACACGAGCATCCCCAATCTCGTTCTGGCCCTCGCGGCGGTCGGCGTCCTGGTCCTCCTCGTCGTCGCGGTGCTGTGGATGCTCGGGCTCGCTGCCCGACGCACGCTCCGCCACCGCGTCGCCGAGGCGGAGCGTGACATTCTCGAGCTCGAGATGACCCTCGCGGAGCAAGCCGCGCGGTTCCGGATGGTGGGTGAGCTGCACGAGGTCGCCCTGCACTCGGTGTCGTCGATCGTCGCGCAGGCAGACGGTGCCCGCTACACGGAGGAGACGGAGCCCGCCGCAGCGGGGCGCGCGGCCGTGAAGATCGCTGATACGGCCCGCTCGACGCTCGCGGAACTCCGCCGAATCATGGCCATCGTGCGCCAAGGGCAGACGGATGTCGTGCGGCAGCCGGGCATCAAGACGATGCGCGAACTCTTGCGCGTCATGCGGGAGGCGGGTCTTGACATCCGTTTCGAGGAGTTCGGTGATCGCTTCGACCTCGCGCACGGCGCCGAGGTCGCGGTGCTGCGTATCCTGCAGGAGTCGCTCTCGAATGCGCTCAAGCATGGTGGTGAGGGCACCGAAGTGCGGGTCACCTTCCGCTGGTCCGAGGACGGGCTGAGCGTGCTGGTCGACGACGACGGTGTGCGGGCTGTCTCGCGGCGCGGGGGCGAGGTTCCCGCCGAGGCTCGGGAGGCCGGTTACTCGGTTGCGGACGATGCGGCGGCGCTGACGGACACCCCCACGGGCCCGGGCATAACGGAGATGCGCGAGCGCACGGAGCTCTTCGGCGGCGTTTTCAACGCGTACCGCGTGCCGGGGGTCGGCTTCTCGGTCTCCGCGGCGTTCCCGCGCCTCCGCCATGCGAAGGGCGTGCAGGGCGCTGCACACAACTCCTGACGTGAACTCGGTCGCGGAGCCCAGGCGCGAGCCTGTCACGAGGATGGCGGTGAGCGTCGCCGCAGCGGTGTCGGCCTACGGGGTCTCGTTCGGCGCCCTCGCGGTTGCGGCGGGTCTCGACGTCTGGCAGGCGTGTGTGCTGAGCCTCGTGATGTTCTCGGGCGGCTCGCAGTTCGCCCTTGTCGGCGTGCTCGCGTCGGGTGGTGCTGCAGCGGGTCCCGCTGCCATCGCCGGCGCGACCCTCCTGGGCAGCCGCAACGCGATCTACGCCATGCGAATGGGGCCCATCGTTGGCCCTGGCATCCTGCGCCGTCTCGCCGCCGCCCATCTCACGATCGACGAGAGCACGGCGGTCGGTACGGCGCAGGGGACCCCAGAGGAGCAGCGCCGCGGCTTCTGGCTCACGGGCATCCTGGTGTTCGTGGGCTGGAACCTCACAACGCTCGCGGGGGCGCTCCTCGGTGACCTCTTGGGCGACGTCAGCCGCTACGGATTGGATGCTGCGGCCGCGGCCGCATTCCTGGGTCTTCTCTGGCCGCGCCTGAGTTCGCTCCAGCCCGTTGCGGTGGCGGTGGCCGCCGCTGTCGTCGCGACGGCCCTCACACCCTGGGTCGCGCCGGGTCTGCCCGTGCTTGCGGCCGCCGTAGTCGCGGTCGTCGTAGGCCTTACCAACTGGGGACGAGGCGGCACGAGGCGAGGCGCGCGATGAGCATCTGGGCGATCATCATCATCGCATCCGTCGCCGGCCTCGCCGTCAAGATCACGGGCTATCTCGTGCCCGCGGAGGTCATGGAGCGGGAGCGGCCGTCGCGGGTGGCCGGTCTGCTCACCGTCGCGCTCCTCGCAGCTCTCGTGGCGACCCAGACGCTCGCTGACGGTCAGGACGTTGTGCTGGATGCCCGCGTGCCCGCGTTGCTCGTCGCGGCTGCGCTCTTCGCCCTCCGCGTTCCCTTCATCGTCGTCATCATTGCGGCGGCCGCGACTGCGGCCCTCATCCGCGCACTCGGGGGCTGATCGGCGTCAGCCCTCGAGGTCGTCGACCCCGGGCATCCACGAGAGGCCCGGTGTGCCCCAGCCCGCTCGCTTCACGGCCTTCGCCGCCGTCTTGGCGTTCGTGTGGTCGAGGCGATCGACGTAGAGCACACCGTCGAGGTGGTCGTACTCGTGCTGGAAGATGCGCGCAAGCCACCCCTCGGCTGCGACCTCATAGGGTTCGCCCTCCAGGTCCGTCGCTCGAAGGATGACCCGGTGCGCGCGCCGCAGCGGGTAGCGCTCTCCGGGCACTGAGAGGCAGCCCTCCGACTCGGCCATCTCGTGCAGCGGTGCGGTCGAGAGTGGGCTCAGCCAGAGCTCGGGGTTGATGGCGACGCCGCGATGCTCCACATCGTCGTCATCGATCCAGCCGTAGACGAACACGCGGAGGCCCACCCCCACCTGGGGTGCAGCGAGGCCCACCCCCGGCGCGGCCTCCATGGTTTCGAACATGTCATCGACGAGCGAGCGGAGATCGTCGTCGATCGTGGTGACCGGCGCCGCCGGAGTGTGGAGCACGGGTTCACCCGTGATGACAATCGGAAGCACGGCCATTCGCCAAGAATATCGTGGGGTCAGCCGGTAGGGTCATTGCGTGCTGCCAGACCTGACGATCCTCGCGGTGGAAACCCTGACACCGCTGCAGTACCTGGGCATCCCGGTCGCCCTGCTGGGGGCCGTCTTTCTGGCGGTCGGCGCACAGCTGCAACACCGCGGCGTCGGCAAGGTCGAGGCGAGGGCGCTACGGGCGGCACAGGAGCGCGCGGAACCGCTCGCAGGCGTTGAGGCGATGGAACCCCTCGCTACGACGGCAGGGCTGAGTCTCAAACAGCTTGCCCTTCTCGCGCGTCGGCCTTCCTGGCTCATCGGCACGGCCATGCTCGGGCTCGCCGTCGTCCTGCAGCTGACTGCCCTGTATCTCGCACCCATCACTCTCGTCCAGCCGCTCGGTGCTGTCGCGCTCGTCATCACGGCGGTGGTCAACGCCCGGGTCTCCCGCGTAACCCTCGATGCCGTCAGCATCCGTGCCATCGTCTACTGCGTCGTCGGGGTCGCTCTCTTCGTCGGGGTCGCTTCATTCACGACGCGGTCACACCCCGTGAGCGATGGGCAGGTCATCACCATTCTCGGAATCCTCGGGGGAGTGACGCTGGTCAGCGCGGTGATTTGGGGCATCTACCGGGCCAAGTTCAAAGCCATCATGTACATCCTCGGGGCGGGCATCCTCTACGGATTCGTCGCAACGCTCGCGAAGGTCGTGATCGACAGGATCAAGACGGGCGATTTCGAGTGGCTCACCCTCACCTGCCTACTCGGGCTTCTCATCGCAACCGTCCTCGGGGGCGTGTTCGTGCAGAATGCCTACTCGTCTGGTCCGCCCGACCTCGTTATCGCGGGACTTACGGTCGTCGACCCCATTGTTGCCGTCACGATCGGCATCGCCGTGCTGGGGGAGGCGAGCGGCGCTCACTGGAGCGCCTACCTCGTCTTCCTGGGGGCGGGCGCCCTCGCCGTGCGAGGGGTGTTCATGCTGGCGCGACATCATCCACAGTCGCGCGCCTGACGATGTCGGAGGCCGACTCTGCGGTAGGTTTGTTCGAGCTTCCAGCCTGACCCGGCTCGCGCCCCGGCAGCCGGGGAGACCCATCCCAAAGGAACCCATCAGCGTGCAAGAACCCTCCGCTGCACCCGAATCGACGGCACAGGCGCCCTCGTCTCCGCTGCGCGTACTCATCGGCTGCGATACCTTCCCACCCGACGTCAACGGTGCGGCGAACTTCGCCTCCCGACTTGCGGCCGGTCTCACGGAGCGGGGCCACGAGGTCGTGGTCGAGGCTCCCGCCTTCAGCAGGCGCCACGGGTACTTCATGGAGGATCATGAGGGCGCCCGCTTCGGCGTGCACAGGGTCTATTCCTGGCGGTGGTATCCCCACGATTGGCTGCGCTTCGTGTTGCCCTGGCGGTCGCAGGCGCATGCCGCCCGCATCCTCGACGCTGTCAAGCCCGATGTCGTGCACATCCAGTCGCATATCGTCGTCGGACGGGGCCTCGCCCGGCAGGCGACCAAACGCGGCATCCGGGTCATCGGCACCAACCACTTCATGCCCGAGAACATGATCGAGCACACGCTGTTGCCCAAGTTCCTGCAGAAGAGTGCCATCCGGATGGCCTGGGCGGATGCCTCGAAGACCTTCGCGCTCTGCGAGGCCGTCACGACCCCCACCCGCAAGGCAGCCGCGTTTCTCGAGAGCGAGACCAAACTGAAGGGTGTCCACGCGATCTCCTGCGGGATCGACGCGAGCCGCTACGCCGCGAGCTTCGAGGAACCCAAAGAACACCGCATCGTCTTCGTCGGCCGGGTCACGGGCGAGAAGCACATCGATGTGCTGCTGAAGGCCGTCGCGAAGCTCGACCCGACCCTCGACGTCAAGCTGGACATCGTCGGCGGTGGCGACCAGATGAATCAGCTCAAGCAGCTGGCGGTCTCCCTCGGCATCCGGTCCAATGTGAACTTCACGGGATATGTCAGCGACGAGGAGCTGCGTTCGACCCTGACCCGGGCATCCGTGTTTGCAATGCCGTCCATCGCCGAGCTGCAGAGCATCGCCACGATGGAGGCGATGGCGTCGGGACTGCCGGTCGTCGCGGCCGACGCCATGGCGCTCCCACACCTCGTGCACGACGGAGAGAACGGCTTCCTCTTCCGACCGGGCGACGTCGACGATCTGGCGCAGAAGCTCGAGACCGTGCTGCGGATGCCGTGGGAGCAGACACTGCGGCTCAAGAAGGCCAGCCTGAAGCTCATCGAACCCCACGACATTCAGCGCACGCTCACGACCTTTGAGAGCCTGTATCGTGGGGAGCGCGTCGCCGATCCGGCGACCGACGTCACCCTCGACGAGCCGGCACCGTAGCTCTCGGGAGCGACTCGGGGCGGTAGCTCAGCTGGTTAGAGCAGCGGACTCATAATCCGTCGGTCACGGGTTCAAGTCCCGTC
>NZ_JAPELL010000001.1:0-457064 GCF_026094475.1 Homoserinimonas sedimenticola | reverse complement strand
CGCCCTACACGTACCCGATGTGGTTGCGGTGGGCCGGGGGCCGAATCCGCCTGTCGGCGCATTCGGGGTTCAAGTCCCGTCCGCCCTACACGTACCCGATGTGGTTGCGGTGGGCCGGGGGCCGAATCCGCCTGTCGGCGCATTCGGGGTTCAAGTCCCGTCCGCCCTACACGTACCCGACCTACTCGGGCACGAACGGCTCATACCGCTCGAGGCTTCCGTCGAGCACCGGGATCGTCACCGACTCGGTCGCGCCGTCCGTGGTGATCTCGACAGGGGCGCGCCCGCCCGGTCGATCCGCCGTCGTCGAGAAGAGGTGTTCCTGCTCCTGGAGGTCATACCCGGCGGGGTCATCCTCCTGAATCGGACCTATCCCACCCTCGAGCTCGATCGTGATCTCCTCGTCGTCATCCGCGAAGGTCACCGTGATGGCGTCCTCCGTGTTGGCGTAGAGGGTGCCGAGGAGCCTGCCAGGCTCGCCCTCGGCGGTCGAGATGATCAGAAGGTTCTCGGCCTCCAGCATCCCCAACTCGAGATTCACGCCGGCGGCGACACCTTCCTTCTCCTGTGAGGGCACCGTCTCGGCCTGGTCGCAACCGCTCATCGCGCCCGCGACCGCCAGGGCTGCCAGAACGGCAGCGATGCGGTGCGGTCGCGGGGCGCGTGAACTCATTGACATTCTTCGCTCCTGCTCAGTAGAACGCGGCGTAGGGAGGCGCGGCGTAGCCGGGTGCCCAGTACGGGGAGTACCCGTAGTAGCCGTACACACGGTCGTAGTAGCCGCGATCGGGGGCCAGCTCAGGGTCGTACCCGGGGGCTCCCTCGAGCTTCTCGCGGCTCAGATCCACCGACACGTCATCCGAGATGTCGGTGACGGCCTCGACCGGGATGTATGTCTCATCCTGGCCGATTCCGAGAAAGCCGCCCGAAGCGACGACGATGAAGCGCACCTCGTCGGCGTCGGGGTCGATCAGCAGGTCGTCGACCGTGCCGATGTCTTCGCCCCCAGCATCCTTGACCTTCAGGCCACGGATGTCAGCACTCCCGTTCTCGATGCGCTCGTCACTCTCGCTGAGCTTGATGAGGGTGCTCTCTGCCATGATTCCTCCTTGCGGGGATGCGTTGGTCTACTCGGCCTCGGCCGGGTCGAGCTGCACGCTGTCGGCCTCGATGTAGGGAAGGGTCTCCCACTCAGCGAAGACACCGGGGTCGAGGTCCCAGGTTCCGCCTTCCTCAACCTCTTCGAGGATGAAGGTGTTGCGTGCGGTTCCCATCACGAGCACGGTGTCGTCCGTCTCCAGAGCGGGGGTCATGCCCTCGTGGATCACGAGCAGCTCCTCGGTCGTGAGGTCATCGCTGCCCAGGATCGTGAAGGCGTTGTCGGAGATGACCTGGCCGACCGTCGCCGACAGGCTCACCGTCTGCCCGTCAAGGGTTTCGATGTCGTCATAGAAGTTCTGGTCGTAGGGACCCTCGAAGCCCTCCTCGGTGGCCTCCTCGCCCTGGTCCTCGACTTCCTCCTCGATCTCCTCTGCACTCTCGACGATGTCCTCGACCTCTTCGCCGTCGGTCGTGCACCCCGTGAAGCTCAGCGCTCCAAGTGCAACAACGCTCCCGACGCCGAGTCGTGTGAGCCAGTTCGTGTCCGTCAGCATGGCGGTCTCCTTCCGGTGTGGCGGCCCGTTTGGCCGCTCGTCCTCTGGTTGCCTTGCGCCGCCGACGTTAGGTATGCGCCTCTGGATTCTTAACCCGGGTTGAGTAAGCGCTCAGAGCTTCGTTACCCCCGCGTTATCCGACTCCGTGAGCATGTTCCAGGCGAGGTCACGCGCCGCGGCGAGGTCCTGCTCGCTCACGGTGAGATGTCCCGCGCGCTCGCTCTTGAGGAGCTGCACGAAAGACCCCCAGACGAGTGCGACGACGACCTCGCTGCGCGTTTGGGAGGTCGTTCCCTGCTCCGACCGCAGAGCATCGACCCGCCGCACGATCGTCACCAGGATTTCCTTCTCGAGCTCTCGGCTCTCGGCAGTGAGGTAGGGGCTATGGTCCTGCATCTCGAGGAAGCGGAAGGACCGCGGATGTTCCTGGGCGAAGCCCAGCAGGCGTGCCCAGAACGCATCGAATCGCTCGCGAGGCGTTGCATCCGCGTCTCGCTCCTCCCAGAGCACGCGATCGAGGAGACGCTTCTGCGCGCGGAATACCTCGTTGATGAGGTCCTCCTTGTTGGCGAAGTAGCGGTAGATGGTGCCCGTGCCCACCCCCGCGAGAGCGGCGATCTGGGGTACGGCGACTCCGCCAACACCATGATCGGCGAAGGCTTCGAGGGCGGCGTTCACGATGGCGTCGCGCTTGGGGGTGGACATCGGGTACCTCAGCTGACGAAGTGTTGGTGTGGCTGGAAGATGCACATATTGGTGTCGCCCATCCGGTTGCTGTCGGTCAGCTCGGTGAAGTACACGTATGGCGTGTCCGGCTGGAGGGCGGCCTGCACTTGCACTGTATTCCGATTGAGGCCGGCCTGCGGGTCGCGCAGGCGCTGGAGGAAGATGTTGTCCCACCAGTACAGGTTCTGGGTGTCCCAGTCCGCCCTTCCGCTGCCCTGACACATTCGGAAGATGTGGAAGGCGTCGACGCCGCTGAGCTCCTTCAGATCGGCCTGGGTGACCTCGACACTGGTGAGGTCGGCGCTGTCGTCGAGCTTCTCACCGCGGGCGGGCCGCCAACTGTTCCGAAGAGTGTCGCGGTGTTCTCGATACGCGTCGAGCAGCCGCATCCCCGGGCCGTTGTCCTGCACTCGGGAGATGCTGCGGCTGCTGCCGTCTCGAAGGCGTGCCTCGACTGTGTACTCACCCGATTCGAGGAAGCCTCCGTCGATGTTGACCATGTACCAGTGGGCATCCGTCGTTCTGTCGTAGATGTGGCCGTCATGGTTCTCATTGGTGAATGGCTGGTTGGTGATGGCGGTCTCATAGCCGCCAGGGCCTCTCGCTGTGAGCGATTCGATGTACTCGTGTACAGACGCGGCGCCCGTGGGACGGAACGCGACGAGGAACTTGTGCTGTTCGTGCTGCATCGTCATGTCGTCGAAGTCCATGTATACGTTGCAGGCCATGAGGTCGTAGATGTCAATCGTGGGGTCCGCCACGGTCGTCCTCCTTCTGGGCGTCCTTGCCCTATCGCCGCTGCGAATTGTAGCGGAATGAATGTTCATTCCGCAGAAGCTACCGCAGATTCCGCCTACTCTGAAGGGGTGCATCCGTTCTCCCGTTTCGTGTCACGGGAGGATCGGCTCGATCGCGACGTGATCGTCCTCGGCGTCATCGCCTTCTTCGTGATGCTGGGCTTCGGTGTCGTGATTCCCGTGCTGCCCGTCTTCGTGCGCAGCTTCGATGTCGGCTTTCTTGAGGTCGGAGCGGTCGTTTCCGCGTTCGCGCTCATGCGACTCGTGTCAACCCCCTTCGTCGGTCGCCTACTGGATCGTGGCGGCGAGCGCACGATTCTTGCGCTCGGCATCGGCATTGTGGCGGTCTCGAGCGGGCTTGTCGGTCTTGCGGGAAGCTACCTTGAAGTACTCCTGCTGCGCGGGGCCGGCGGCATCGGGTCCGCGATGTTCTCGGTCTCGGCCATGACGCTTTTGCTCGCCAGCGCGAGCCCCGCCACTCGAGGGCGATCGATGGGCTTCTACCAGGGCGGGTTCCTCGTCGGGGGAATGGCGGGGCCGGCCGTGGGTGGCATCCTCGCGGCCGTGTCGATTCGGGCACCCTTCTTCTTCTATGCGGGCACGCTGCTCGTAGCCGGGCTTGTGGGGCTCATCCTGCTCCGCCGCGTCCGGGTCGAGTCGACGGATGCTCCACCTCCCGCCATTCCGTTCCGTGCTGTCGTCCGCGACTCACGTTTCCTGACGGCGTGTCTCGCGAACCTCGCCCAGGGTTGGGGATCCATGGGGGTGCGCAGCGCTCTCATCCCCGTCCTCGTCGTGGAGGCGTTCGGCGGTACCGCCGCCTGGACGGGTGTCGCTTTTGCCATTGCGGCGGTCTCTCAGACGATCACTCTGGCTCCCGCCGGGCGGTTCGTGGATCGCGTGGGTCGACGCCCCGCGATTATCGGTGCCTACGCCGTGGCTGCAGTCCTTCTCATGGTGATTCCCTTCGTGGAAAGCCTTGCCGCCCTCATTGTGCTGCTCTGCCTGTACGGCGCCGCCGCCGCATTCATGGGCACCGCTCCCGCCGCCGCACTGGGGGATGCCGCGGGGCCGCGCAATCCGAGGGCCGTGGCGATTTTCTCGGCGTGCGCCGATGCGGGCGCCATCGTCGGCCCGCTTGTCGCGGGAGCGCTACTCGACGCGTTCTCCTATCCGGTTGCGTTCGGCTCGGCGGCGGTACTTCTGCTTGCTGCATCCCTCGCGGCACTCCGAATGCCGCGTCAGGAGGGGCAACACCCGGTAACAAGGTCGTGAATGTCACGTATTCGCCCTGTTCATCAGGGGGAGTGGTGCACTAGTGTCGATAGTGCAGTTGCAGTACCTCGCAGATCTTGATTGACCGTGCGCCCCATTCTGAGGCGTTCGGGTTTCTTTCGGGAGCGGACGATGATCACCGCGACGAGTGGCTCCGGAGGTCGGAGTCACGCGACTAGCTCCTGAAGGAGAAGGAAAAATGGCAACAGGAACCGTGAAGTGGTTCAACGCTGAGAAGGGCTTTGGCTTCATTGCCCCCGAGGATGGAAGCCCCGACGTGTTCGCGCACTACTCGGCGATCCAGTCCAGCGGCTACCGCTCGCTCGACGAGAACCAGCGGGTCGAGTTCGACCTCGCGCAGGGCCCCAAGGGCCCGCAGGCGGAGAACATCCGCCCCCTCTAGGTGTGAGTGACGACGTCGAGTCGTCATGTGAAACCTCGGTCGGCCCTCACCATTCGGTGGGGGCCGACCTTTTTGTTGTGTGACGGATGCCGCGGCGGGAACACGCGCCGTAGCATCCGCGTTGCACAGCGGGAACCCGGAAGGATGGACGACATGACCGACACCGCCACGCCCGAAGCCCGCCTCGAGACCTTCCGCCGCCGCCGCGACGAATCCGTGGTTCAGCCCCAGGGCAGCCTCGCCCTCACGACGACGCAGCTGATCGACTCGGAGCAGTCGGTCTGGGGTGTACCGGGCACCTGGGCCCCGCTCCCGGAAGGCGAGTCCGGCGTGCGCCTGACGGCAGCTGCTGCCGACGGCATCCGCGTGGACGACGCGCTCGTCGACGGCAGTGTTGTCGTGACGGGCAAGGACTCCGAGGCCCCCTCGGTCGTTCGATTCAGCGACACCGTCATGGGCTTCATCATCGCGGTCGAGGGCGGCTACGCCCTGCGGGTCTGGGATGCGAAGTCGGAGGCGATCCAGAACTTCGGCGGCATCGATGCGTTCCCCTACAACCCCGACTGGGTGATCACGGCCACGTTCCGGGAGAACCCGGAGGGCACCACGATTGGGTTCGAGCATCTCAAGGATGAGGGCAAGACGCGCGACATGGTGATCCCGGGCGAGATCTCTTTCGAGAAGGACGGCACGGAGTACAACCTCGCAGCGTTCAAGTCGGGGCGCGCTCTCCAGCTGGTCTTTGCAGATGCGACGAACGGCGAGAGCACCTACAGCGTCGGTCGCTTCCTCTTCGTGGCCCCCAACCCCGACGGCACGATCACGCTCGACTTCAACCTCGCGGTGTTGCCGCCGTGCGCCTTCTCCTACGCCTTCAACTGCCCAATGCCGCCGAAGCAGAATCGCTTCGCGGTACCGATCGAGGCGGGGGAGAAGAACGTGCTGGCGAAGGACGGCTCGCTCCTGCACTGAGCCCCGCTGGTTGAGTGACCCGCGGGTTGAGTAGGCCCGCCAGGGCTGTATCGAAACCGCGGTCACCGGATGTCACACGCCTCCGTCAGACTTATGCAGTGCACATCGTCGTAGAGTCGTCTTCGTCCGGAGTCACTCTCACGACGCTCGATGACACAGGCGCGTTCGTGGGGGAGTCCGTTGTCTCCGAGTCGGATTTCTCCGCCGAGGTCGCCCGCCGCGAGGCTTCCCGACCGCGCTGGGTGTGGAGCGACACCGAGCACTGGTACCCCCGACTGCTGGAGGCGGGCGTGCGTGTCGAACGCTGCGTCGACCTCAGGCTCTGTCGCGCCATCCTGCGGAACTCTCCCCTGACACAGTCGACGGATGTCGCGGCCGCACCTCCCGACGCCTGGGATGAGCCCCCGGCTGATGCTGCCAGTCCCGCAGTCGGAGCGACCCTGTTCGACCTCGAGCCCGCGCGTCCCGGCGATCAGCTCGATCCCCTGCGCGAGTTCCTCCGCCAGCGCGCGGCGGCACCGCCCGCGCTCGCCTTGCTCCTCTCGGCCGAGTCGGCCGGCGCCCTTGTCGCCGCTGAGATCAAGCACACGGGTCTGCCGTGGCGGGCGGAGGTGCACGACGAGCTCCTGACCCGGATGCTCGGCCCCCGCCCGAGAGTCGGGGAGCGCCCCGGCCGCATGGAAGCCCTCGCCCGCGACATCCGCGCCGCTCTTGACGCACCCGAACTGAACCCGGACTCCGCGGGGACGCTGTTGAGGGCGCTGCAGCGGGCGGGTCTGCGGGTCGAGTCAACGAGCAAGTGGGAGCTGCAGCGGGTCGAGCATCCGGTGATCACGCCTCTGCTGGAGTACAAGTCCCTCGCGCGGCTCTACAGCGCCAATGGCTGGCACTGGCTTGACACGAACGTGCGCGACGGACGTTTCCACCCCGATTATGTGCCGGGAGGCGTCGTGACTGGCCGATGGGCGAGCCGCGGCGGCGGGGGAGCGCTGCAGCTTCCCAAGCAGGTGCGTGGCGCCGTGCTCGCCGACCCGGGGCACGTGCTCGTCGTCGCGGATGCGTCGCAGCTCGAGCCGCGCATCCTCGCGGCGATGGCGCGCGACCGCGCGATGGTCGAGGCGGGAGCACAGGGCGATCTCTACGCCGGCATCGTTGCGAGCGGCGCAGTGGCGACACGGGAGCAGGCGAAGCTCGCGATGCTCGGCGCCATGTACGGCGCGACGCAGGGGGAGAGTGGTCGGCTCATACCGGCGCTCGCCCGTGCCTATCCTGGGGCGATCCGCCTTGTCGAGGGGGCCGCTCGAGTCGGTGAACGCGGGGAGCGGGTCTCGACGCTCCTCGGTCGCGGTTCACCCCTCCCAGGCGAGGACTGGCACGAGCTCCAGTCCTTGGCCTCGGCGGAGGGTGCCTCGACTGCTCTCCAGGAGCGAGCGCGGGCCGCCGCCCGCTCGTGGGGCCGCTTCACGCGCAACTTCGTCGTGCAGGGCACCGCCGCCGAATGGGCGCTGTGCTGGATGGCGACGCTGCGACAGAAGCTTCATGCCCTGGGCGGAGCACCGCAGCTCGCGTTCTTCCTCCACGACGAGGTCGTCGTCCACACTCCGAGCGAACTGGCGGATGTCACGGCTGACGCCATTCGCGAGGCCGCTGTTGAGGCGGGCCGCCTCCTCTTCGGCGAGCTCCCCATCCGTTTCCCCCTCACGGTCGCGACCGTGCAGAGCTATGCCGACGCGAAGTGAATTCCCAGGCGCGCTGCTAATCACACGCTTGTGATTCCCCGTCGCTTTCGGGCATAATTCGAGGTGAACGTCACAACCGAACAGCTCGCTGCACGGCAATCACGCATTCCAGTGGTCGATGGGGAAGTCGCACCAAAGGGAATGGAGAGATTGTGGCTGCAGCAACTGCACGCGGGGTGCTCTTTGTGCACTCCGCTCCTCGCGCGCTTGCCCCGCACATCGAGTGGGCTGCAGGTCGCGCTCTTGATCGCGCCGTCAACTTCGACTGGGCGAACCAGCCCGTGCTCAAGGGTTCCCTCCGCACCGAGTTCTACTGGGAGGGCGAGCAGGGGACCGGTGCGGCTCTCGCGTCGGCGCTCCGAGGCTGGGAGCACCTCCGTTACGAGGTGACGGAGGACCCGACGCCCGGCAGCGACGGCGGCCGCTGGTTGCACACCCCGGACCTGGGCATCTTCTTCGCGCAGACAGACACGGCGGGCAACGTGGTCATCCCCGAGGAGCGCATCCGCTACGCCATGGAGGTCGCGGGATCCGACGCGTTCGAGTTGCACCGTGAGCTGCGTCTCGCCCTCGGCCAGGCGTGGGATGACGAGCTTGAGGCCTTCCGCCACGCGAGCGACGACCATCAGGTGGCCTGGCTGCACAAGGTCGGTTAGCTCTCCGCCGTGTAGAGAGCGGTCATCCGAGCGACATAGTTCGCCGGATCAAAGAGCTCACGGTCGATGAGGGCTCCGCGGGAGAGCTGCAGCACGCGCTCGGGGTCGCTCGACAGCGCCGCGAGTGCGGCGGCGAGCCCCGCAGCATCCGGGGTCTCGGCCAGATGCCCCGAATGCGTGAGCCCCTCCTTGAGCTTGGGGTCGCAGTAGAGCACGCCCCGCTCGCGGCTCACAGCTTCGGCAATGGTCATGGGCTGGTTGTCGAAGCCCAGCGAGGTGAGCACCACGACCGCCGAGGCGTCCATGAGCTCGAGCACGCGCTCGTGCGGCAGGTTGCCGTGGACACGAATCTCGTGCCTACCGTCGACCACGCGACGAAGCGCCTGCAACTCGGAGCCCTCACCCACGAAATCGACCGTGAAGGAGCTCGGAGCCTTCTCGAGTGCCGCGACGGCCGCCTCCGCGAAGACGAGCGGCCGTTTGACCGCCTCGCAGCGGGCAACCCACAGGAATGACGGATGCCCGGCTGCCTCAGGTGCGAGCGGCACCGACGCGCGCCCTGAGGTCGCGATGGGGTTCGGGACGACCGCGATCTCGCCCTGCACCCCTGCGGCAGAGAGATCGCGGGCCTGATGCGCGGAGGGCGAGACGACGCGGTCAGCTCGGAGCGCCATCGCGAGCGTCAGGTTGCGCAGGAGGTTGTCGAAACCGCCGCGAGGGCTTAGGGGCAGGCGTGGGATGCTCGCGCCCGTGAAGCGTGTCAGGAGCCATCGGGTGAGCGGCGCCAGGGCCAGGTGCCAGCGTCCCTCGCTCGCCCAGTAGAAAGTATGCACGGTGTGGACGACCGGCACGCCAAGTTCTGCCGCAACGTCCGCCGCCGCGTGGGCCAGGCCGAACTCGGTCTGCACGTGGACCGCCTCGACCCGGTGGCGCCGGAAGGCGTCGCGGAGAACGGCACGCACGCTGGCCGAGTTGGGCACGACCGGCAGCAGCAGGCCCGGGATCGTGAAGCTTGGCCCGATGTGCAGCTCACCCGCGTGTTCCTGCACGCGCGCCCCGCGCATCCGTTTGGTCGACACCATCAGGACATCGTGGCCCGCGCCTGACAGCGCGGCGCGCTGCTGCAGCATGGAGGTCTGCGCGCCGCCGACGTAGTCGAGGAAGTAGTCGCTGACGATCGCGATGCGCATCCCGCCGCGCCTAGACGCTGCGGAAGGCAACGACGGCGTTGTGGCCGCCGAAGCCGAAGGAGTTGCTGATCGCGAGAAGCGGACCCTCGCCGAGCGAGCGCGCCTCCGTCACCACGTCGAGGGGGATCGCGGGGTCCTGCTGGCCTAGGTTGATCGTCGGCGGAGCCGTGCGCTCGTGGAGCGCGAGGATCGTGAAGATCGCCTCCAGCGCGCCCGTGCCGCCGAGTAGGTGGCCGGTCGATGCCTTGGTCGCCGAAACAGGGATGCTGTGGACGCGGTCACCGAAAACGGACAGCAGCGCGTTGTACTCGGCGACGTCGCCGACCGGCGTGCTCGTGGCGTGCGCGTTGATGTGCTGCACCTCGTCGGGCACGGCTCCCGCCTGCTCCAGTGCCGCAACGACGGCACGTGCCGCGCCGGTGCCCTCGGGATCCGGAGCGGTGATGTGGTGAGCATCGCTCGTGACCGCTCCGCCAGCGAGTTCGGCATAGATGTGGGCGCCACGCGCGAGCGCGTGTTCCTCGGTCTCCAGAACGATCGCGGCGCCGCCCTCGCCGAGCACGAAGCCATCACGTGAGACGTCGTAGGGACGAGAGGCGCCCTGAGGGTCGTCATTGCGCTTCGACAGGGCCTGCATGGAGGCGAAGGCAGCGATCGGCAGCGGGTGGATGGCCGCTTCCGAACCGCCCGCGATGACGACATCCGCGAGCCCGGCCTGCAGGTGGTCATAGGCGTTCGCGATCGATTCGGTGCCGGATGCGCAGGCGGAGACAACCGTGCGAGCACTGCCGCGCGCCGAAAGTTCCATCGAGATGGCAGCGGCGGGGCCGTTGGGCATGAGCATGGGCACCGTCATGGGCAGTACGCGGCGCGGACCCTTCTCGCGCAGGGTGTCCCAGGCATCGAGCAGGGTCCACACGCCGCCGATTCCGGTCGCGTAGTCGACCGTGATACGGAGAGGGTCGACATCCGGCGCTCCGGCGTCCGCCCAAGCCTCGCGGGCTGCGATGAGAGCGAACTGGCTGCTGGGGTCGAGGCGCTTCGTCTCGACGCGCTCGAGAACCTCGGCGGCGGGTACCTTCGCCTGCCCGGCGAACTTCACCGGCAGTTCGTACTTCTCGACCCACTCCTGCTCGAGGGGGCGAACGCCCGACTCACCCGCGAGTAGGGCGCGCCAGGTGTCGGGCACGTTGCCGCCCAGGGGGGAGGTGGTGCCGAGGCCGGTGACGACGATCTTCTTGGTCATGACGAAACTCTCTGTCGGCGTGTGATGAAGCTCAGGGCTCTGCCGACCGACCCGCGCAGTGACAGGTCGGTCGGCAGCGCGCTACGACTTAGCCCTGGGCCGAGACGATGAAGTTGACGGCGTCGCCGACCGTCTTGAGGTTCTTGACCTCGTCGTCGGGAATCTTCACGTCGAACTTCTCCTCCGCGTTGACGACGATGGTCATCATGGAGATCGAGTCGATGTCGAGGTCATCGGTGAACGACTTGTCCAGCTCAACCGTGTCGGTTGCGATCCCGGTCTCGTCGTTGATCAGCTCGGCGAGGCCGGCCAGAACTTCTTCGGTTGACAATGCCATGTGTTTTTCTCCTTGAGGTGTCGTATGACCGTGGGCAAGTTTAGGGCAGAACGATGACCTGGGCGCCGAAGACGAGGCCCGCGCCGAAGCCGATCTGCAGGGCGAGTCCGCCGCTCAGCTCGGGGTGCTCCTCGAGCAGCCGGTGCGTCGCGAGTGGGATCGAGGCGGCCGACGTGTTGCCTGTCGTCGCGATGTCGCGACCGATCGCAACGCTCTCCGGCAGCCCGAGCTGCTTGGCGAACTCGTCGATGATGCGCATGTTCGCCTGGTGGGGGATGAAGGCCACAAGATCCTCGGGCGTGATGCCGGCGACCTCGATCGCTTTCTTCGCAACCTTCGCCATGTCCCACACGGCCCAGCGGAAGACCGTCTGGCCCTCCTGGCGGAGCGTCGGCCACGCGGCGTCCCCGTCGCGGAAGTCGACGAGCGTCGCGTTCATGCCGACCGCCGCGGCCTTGGAGCCGTCGGAGCCCCACACGGGCGCCGCGATCCCAGGGAAGTCACTGGGGCCGATGACGACCGCTCCCGCCCCGTCACCGAGGAGGAACGAGATTGATCGGTCAGTGGGGTCGACGATGTCCGAGAGCTTCTCGGCACCGATCACGAGTGCGTAGTTCGCCGCGCCACTGCGGATGAGGGCATCCGCCTGCGTCACTCCATAGCTGAAGCCCGCGCAGGCGGCGTTCTCGTCGTAGGCGGCGGCGGGGTTGGCCCCGACCCGGTCGGCAACCACAGCGGCGATCGAGGGCGTCTGCTGCACATTGCTGATGGTCGCGACGATCACGAGGTCGATGAGCTCTGGGGCCACGCCCGACTTCTCAATCGCCTCACGCGCGGCGTCGGTCGCAAGGTCGAGCGCGAGCACGCCGACCGAGGCGCGGGTGCGCGTGATGATCCCTGTGCGCTGGCGGATCCATTCGTCGCTCGAGTCGATGGGGCCGACGAGCTCGTCATTGGGCACGACGCGGTCGCCGCGCGCGGCTCCATAGCTGTAGATGCGCGTGTACTGGGCACCGGTGGACTGGATGAGGGTGGGGCGAGTCATGACTTCCCGTCGATGAGGTCGTGGGCTGCGGCGAGGTCGTCAGGCGTCTTGATGGCCACGGTCGGAACGCCCTTGAGGGCGCGCTTCGCAAGACCGACGAGAGCGCCGGCGGGAGCGACCTCGATGATCCCCTCGACACCGGCGGCGGCGAGGGACTCCATGGTGAGGTCCCAGCGTACGGGCGAGGAGACCTGTCCCACGAGAAGGTCGACGAATTCGCCACCCTCTGCCACTAGGGAGCCGTCGCGATTCGTCCAGATGGACAGGCGGGGGTCGGATGCCGCAACCCCCGCGGCGGCGGCGCGCAGGCGTTCAACCGCGGGAGCCATGTGGCGGGTGTGGAACGCGCCTGCGACCTGCAGGGGGATGACACGCGCCTTGGCGGGCGGCTCGGCCTGCAGTCGCTCCAGAGCGTCGAGCTCGCCGGCGACGACGATCTGGCCACCGCCGTTGAAGTTTGCGGGCTCGAGACCGAGCTCGTCGAGGCGTGCGAGGAGCGCGTCCTGATCGGCACCGATGACGGCGCTCATTCCGGTCGCGGTCACGGCCGCAGCATCCGCCATGGCAGCGCCGCGGGCGGCGACGAGTCGCACGGCGTCGGCATCGCTGAGGATGCCCGCGCCGGCCGCCGCCGTGAACTCACCCACCGAGTGGCCGGCGATGCCCCCGATGCGGTCGCTGCGCCCTTCTTGCAGGGCTCGAAGCGTAAGGATGCCTGCCGCGACGATGAGTGGTTGCGCAACAGCGGTGTTGCGAATGGTCTCGGCGTCGGAGACGGTGCCGTGAGCGGCGAGGTCCATCCCGGCTGCCTCCGAGAGTGCCTCGAGCTGGGAGGCGAACTTCGGGTCGGCGAGCCACGGCTCGAGGAACCCGGGGGTCTGGGACCCCTGCCCGGGGCACACAATCGCGATCACTTCTCTAGTCTCCCAATCCGTCTCGATATTGCGCTGTGGTGCTCGACGAAGATTTCACTGAAGGCTTGTGGGTGCCGTCAACCTGCTTCGAGTCGTTCAGCGCCCCGCTCGCCGTCGTGGCGCATGTTCCGTCTCGGCGATGGAGCCGACGATGAGCGCTGCCTGAAGGATGAGCGACTCCCGCGCGCCCGTCGCGTCCCATCCGATGACCTCGGAGACACGCTTGAGTCGGTACCTCACGGTGTTCGGATGCACGAAGAGCTCGCGCGCAGTCGCCTCGAGGGAGCGTCCATTGTCGAGGTAACACCAGAGGGTTCCGAGCAGCTCGGTCGAGTGAGCCTGCAGCGGCTTGTAGATGCGGTTGATGAGGGTAGCCCGGGCGAGTGGGTCGCCGGCGAGGGCGCGCTCCGGCAGGAGATCGTCGGCGAGCGCCGGCCGCGGTGCATTTCGCCACGAGCGCGCCACCGCGAATCCCGCGAGCGCGGCCTTCGCGCTCCGCGAAGCGTCAACGAGCGACGGCACTTCGTGCCCAAGGATCAGGTAGCCCTCTCCGAAGCCTGGCTCGAGCGCTTTAGCGATGTCGAGGAACGACACACGGGGGGCGGATGCCGTCTCCTCCGCCTCCGCGGAAGCAGGGGTCGCCCGACCGATCACGAGCACCAGACGGCTGCCCTGCACGCCGATGAGGACGTCGGCGTCGAGATGTCGGGCCGTGCGGCGAAGCATGTCGACGTCGAGCATCCGCGGGGCCGTTCCGACGAGCACCGACACTTCGCCGTGGCCGTGCCAGCCGAGGGCGGCGATTCGGCTCGGCAGCTCGTCGTCGTACTCACCGCTGAGGATCGAGTCGACGACGAGTGCCTCGAGGCGTGCATCCCACAGCCCGCGGGCCTCGGCCGCCCTTGCGTAGACGTCGGCGGCGGCGAAGGCGATCTCCCTCGAGTAGAGCAGGATCGCCTCCGCGAGGGATTCGTCGCGGCCCTTGATCCGCTCCTCGACGACCTCCACGGTGACCTTGATGAGCTGCAGGGTCTGCGTGAGGCTGACCGAGCGGAGAAGCTCGCGGGGGGCTGCGCCGAAGACATCGGCCGCGATCCATGGCGTCGACGAGGGGTCGTCGTACCAGTGGATGAAGGAGGTGATGCCGTTCTGCGCGACCATCCCGACGGCGGAGCGCCTCCCGGGCGGCATCTCGCCGTACCAGGGGAGGGTCTCCTCGAGTCGCTTGAGGGTCGCCGTCGCGAGCTCGCCCGACATGGTCTTGAGCCAGGCGAGCGTCTGCTCCTTCGTCCGCGGCGCAGCCATACCCCCGCCTAGCTCTCGCCGCCGGCCGTGCCGGTCGTGCCGGCCGTGACGTCGTGCAGGCGATACCGCTCGATGGCCTGTGCGGGAAGACCGGCGTCGACCGCGCCCCGAGCCGCGAGCGACTGAAGCGTGCGCACGACGATCGACGGGCCGTCGATCTTGAAGTAGCGGCGGGCCGCCGCGCGCGTGTCGGAGAAGCCGAAGCCGTCGGCGCCAAGCGTCGCGTAGTCGCCGGGCACGAACTGCCGGATCTGGTCGGGCACGGCGTGCATGAAGTCGGTCGCCGCGATGAAGGGACCCTCCGCGTCGCGCAGCTTCTCCGTCACATACGGAACCCGCTGCTCCTCGCCGGGGTGAAGGAAGTTGTGCTCGTCGGCGGCGATGCCGTCGCGGCGCAGCTCCGTCCAGGACGTCACGGACCAGATATCCGCCGAGACGCCCCAGTCCTTCTCCAGCAGCTCCTGCGCCTCGAGAGCCCAGGGCACCGCGACGCCTGAAGCCAGGAGCTGAGCCTTCGGCCCCTGCGCCTCGTTGCGGTTCAATCGGTAGATCCCGCGGAGCAGACCCTCCACGTCAAGGTTCTCCGGCTCCGCCGGCTGCGGGAGCGGCTCGTTGTAGACGGTGAGGTAGTACATGACGTTCGGGTCCGGATGCTCGCCCCCGTACATCCGCTCGATACCAGCCTTGACGATGTGGCCGAGCTCGTACCCCCACGCGGGGTCGTAGGTCACGACGGCGGGGTTGGTCGAGGCAAGGAGCGGCGAGTGTCCGTCGGCGTGCTGAAGGCCCTCGCCCGTCAGCGTCGTGCGCCCCGCCGTGGCTCCGATGATGAAGCCGCGGGCCATCTGGTCGCCCGCCGCCCACATGGCGTCGCCCGTGCGCTGGAAGCCGAACATCGAGTAGAAAACGTAGACGGGGATGAGTGGCTCGCCGTGCGTCGCGTAGGAGGTGCCGACGCCGGTGAAGGCCGCGAAGGCGCCGGCCTCGTTGATACCCGTGTGGAGGATCTGACCCTGCACGCTCTCCTTGTAGGCCAGCAGTAGCTCTCGGTCCACAGAGGTGTAGTGCATCCCGTTGGGGTTGTAGATCTTCGCCGTGGGGAAGTAGGCGTCCATGCCGAAGGTACGAGCCTCGTCGGGGATGATCGGCACGATACGGGCGCCGAAGTCCTTAGAACGGAGCAGGTCCTTCAGCAGGCGCGCGAACGCCATGGTCGTGGCGACCTCCTGCTTGCCGGAACCCTTGCGCACGACGTCATAGGTCGAGGCATCCGGCACGTTCACCTGCGTGTACTTGGAGCGCCGTTCCGGAAGGTATCCACCGAGCGCGCGACGGCGCTCGTGCATGTACTGGATGGCCTCGTCGTCGTTGCCGGGGTGGTAGAACGGCGGGCGGTAGGGGTCCGACTCGAGCTGCGCGTCGGAGATGGGAATGCGCATCTCATCGCGGAACTGCTTGAGATCGGTCAGCGTCAGCTTCTTCATCTGATGGGTCGCGTTGCGGCCCTCGAAGGACTTGCCGAGACCGTATCCCTTGATCGTCTTGGCGAGGATGACGGTGGGCTGCCCCTTGTGCTCGGCGGCAGCCTTGAACGCCGCATAGACCTTGCGGTAGTCGTGGCCGCCGCGCTTGAGACCCCAGACCTGCTCGTCCGTGTAATCCTTCACGAGCTCAAGGGCACGGGGGTCGCGGCCGAAGAAGTGCTCGCGCACGTAGGCGCCATCCTCGGCCTTGTAGGTCTGGTAGTCGCCGTCGGGCGTCATGTTCATGAGGTTGACGAGGGCGCCGTCCGTGTCCCGGGCGAGCAGGTCATCCCACTCGCGACCCCACACGACCTTGATGACGTTCCAGCCGGCGCCGCGGAAGAAGCTCTCGAGCTCCTGGATGATCTTGCCGTTGCCGCGCACAGGGCCGTCGAGCCGCTGCAGGTTGCAGTTGATGACGAAGTTGAGGTTGTCCAGTCCGTCGTTTGCGGCGAGCTGGAGCGCGCCCCGGGACTCGACCTCGTCCATCTCGCCATCACCGAGGAAGGCCCAGACCTGGGAGTCGGAGAGGTCCTTGATCCCGCGGTTGGTGAGGTAGCGGTTGACCTGCGCCTGATAGATCGCGTTGATGGGGCCGAGCCCCATCGAGACGGTGGGGAACTGCCAGTAGTCCGGCATGAGCCGGGGGTGCGGGTAGGAGGAGAGCCCATAGGGAGCGCGCGACTTCTCCTGTCGGAAGCTGTCGAGCTGGTCCTCGCCGAGGCGGCCCTCGAGGAAGGAGCGGGCATACATGCCGGGGGAGGCGTGCCCCTGGTAGAAGATCTGGTCGCCGCCACCCGGGTGGTCCTGGCCCCGGAAGAAGTGGTTGTGGCCGATCTCGTAGAGCGAGGCGGACGACGCGTAGGTCGAAATGTGGCCACCGACGGAAATGTCGGGGCGCTGCGCGCGGTGCACCGTGATGGCGGCGTTCCAGCGGATCCACGCGCGGTAGCGGCGCTCGATCTCCTCGTCACCGGGGAACTCGGGTTCGTTCTCCGCCGCGATCGTGTTGATGTAGTCGGTCGTCGGCACCATGGGCACGCCGAGCTGCAGCTCCTTGGAACGCTTGAGCAGGCTCAGCATGATGTCGCGGCCCCGGCCGCGGCCCTGGCTCGCAACGACTCCGTCGAGTGACTCCTGCCACTCCGCCGTCTCCTGCGGGTCCGAATCGATGTGATTCACCGAATACGGGTCCTGGTCGTGAATCGTCACGGTCTTGCCTCACTTTGGTCTGCGGACTCTTCGATCCCGCCGAAGGCTCTCGTCGGGTCTCGACGCGGCGTTGGGCGGGCTCGACCATCCTAGTGAGGAAAATGGCGCGAGGTTTGGATAGTTCCCACAGTGCTCGTTAGTGTTTGGACCTGTTCCTCACCAATGCCGTCGAAAGGATGAGCCGGATGCCCATCGCTCCCGGTGACAAGGCTCCCGGCTTCTCTCTGGAGAGTCAGTTCGGCGAGAACATCGAACTCGCGACCCTCCTTGAAGGCGGTCCTGTTGCTCTCGTCTTCTTCCCGCTCGCCTTCACCGGCATCTGCACCGGCGAACTGTGCGAGCTCCGCGACAACCTCGCGGTGTTCGACGACGCCGGCGTCCAGCTGGTCGCGATCTCCGTGGATAGCAAGGCCACCTTGCGCGCCTTCGCGGAGCGCGAGGGTTTCGAGTTCACCCTTCTTGCGGACTTCTGGCCTCACGGTGCGGTTGCTCGTGAGTACGGCGTGTTCCTGGAGGAGAGAGGCGTTGCGACACGCGCGACCTTCGTCATCCGCGGCGACGGCGTGGTCAGTGGTGCCTTCATGACGGCGCCGGGGGAGGCACGCGATCTTGCCGCCTACCGCGAGGCGGTCTCTGCCCTGGCATGACTGCCCCCTGTACTATGTAGCAGCGCACCTAGTGCGCATGGGCCTTTAGCTCAGCTGGTAGAGCGCCACGTTTACACCGTGGATGTCGTCGGTTCGATCCCGGCAGGGCCCACCGTTCGAACTCTGGCACGCCCGCAGGGCCGGGAGCGGTCAGACATCCGGGACATGAGTCCCGTGACTCCGGGACTCCTCGCCTGCCACGATAGGGCGATGAGCATCGCGCGGGATCAGCCCGCCCTCACTGTTTGGCGCGCCGCCGCGGCCATCACGGTCATCCTCGTCATAGCGTGCACTGTCGCGGGGCTGAGGCTTGATGCGCTCGCTCCTGCCGATCCTGCCGATGGCACGGGTTCTGCCGCATCGGGCACTATTCCAGGGCTCGCGATGGCGCTCCCCGGCGCCCTGCTGATGTGGCGTCTCGGCGGCCACCCGATCGCCGTGATCCTGACTGGGTTTGGCGTCCTGTGGGGGCTCGACGGCGTCGCGGCGGGAATCCTCAATGTAGCGATCGCGGGCGATGAGGTGACGCCGCTGGCCCGCGCAGCCTTCTGGTACTACGCGAGATTCGGCGCCATCCTACTGCTACCGATCCTGCTGATCCTGCTGCTCTTTCCAGATGGGCGGTTGCCTAAAGGAGGATGGCGCGGCGCGGCAGTCCTCAGCCTGGCTCTCGCCAGCATCCTGCCCTTCGCCTTCATCTTCGCGCCCGCGCAAGTTCTTGCGGCGGACGAGCCGGGTCGTGCTGAGCAGCTCGCGAGATTCGACCCCGGCCTGCCAACCCTCCCGCTTCCGGATGCGCTCTGGAGCGTCATTCTGGCGGCTGCGTTCCCGAGTGCCGCCGCAGGAGCCGCCGTGGCCCTTGCCGTCACCGTCAGCCGTCGCCGCGGAGCCTCCGCCGAACAGCGCTCCCAGTTGCGCTGGCTCATCTTCGCCGGCGTCATCTTCGTCGCCCTTCTGCTCATGTCGCAGATCATGCCGTCCGAGTTGGGCGATGTGCTCTTCGCCCTCGGAATCGCCTTCGTCAGTGCGGCGATCGTCATCGCGGTAGCGCGGTACGGGCTCTACGCCATCGACCGGCTCCTGAGCTGGACGATCGTCTACGCCGTGCTGTTCGCAAGCGTCGTGCTGGTGGATGTCGCGCTGTACGTGCTCGTCGGATCGCTCTTCGACGACCGCGCCGTGCTCCTCATCGCGCTGTTGGCGGTGCTCGCGGTCTACACCCCCCTCCGCGATCGCCTGTTCCGGCTCGTGACCCGTTGGGTCAACGGGTCACGCGACGACCCCTACGAGGTCCTGTCGACGCTCGCAAATCGCCTTGAAGCCGCGGGCGACACGCAGACGAGACTGGATGAGCTCTCCGCCTGTATCGCGCGTGCCTTCGCATCCAGCTTCGTGAGGGTCGAACTTGAACGTCCCGAGGGCCCGCCGCTGGTGGCTCAGACGGGTGCTCCGACCCCGTCGGCCATCACACTTCCCCTGACACACGAGGGCAGCGAGATCGGACGCATTCGCATGCAGCCCGGTCGTCGGCCGGCTCTCTCAGCGCGCGACAGGACGCTGCTCAGCGACCTCGTGCGTCTCGCGGCGGCGGCCCTGCTCAACGCGGAGCTCAGCCGCGAACTGCAGGGCATCCGCGTGGATCTGGTCTCCGCGCGCGAGGAGGAACGCTCACGTCTTCGGCGCGAACTACACGACGGGCTGGGCCCGTTGCTGGGAGGAATCCGCCTACGACTCGAGACCTCGCGCAACCTGATAGAACGACAGCCAGAGCAGTCCCTCGCGGCACTGGACGCAGCGATCGAGGAGTCCAGTGAGGTGGTCGCAGAGATCCGCCGTCTCGTCCACGACCTACGACCGCCCGCACTCGACGACCTGGGCCTCGTGCGCGCGATCGAGCAACAGGCGGAGCGTCTGACGGGAGGCGGACTCCACATCACCCTGCAGGCGGAGGAACTCCCTCCGCTCAGCGCGGCACTCGAGGTCGCCGCCTACCGCATCGCCTCAGAAGCTATGACGAACGCGAGCCGCCACTCGGGCGGCGAGCACGTTGTCGTTCGAATCAAAGCCCAGGACAATGACCTCATTATCGAGGTTGACGACGACGGGGTCGGCATGGCGTCGCAGGCCGTCGCAGGCGTGGGGCTTGTCTCTCTGCGGGCGAGGGCTGCGGAACTCGGCGGCAGTGTCGCGTTCGAGGCGGTCGAGCAGGGAGCTGACCGTCCCGGCACTCGCGTGCACGCGCGGCTGCCCTTGCGCCGCCTCGACTTCTCCGAGGCGGCTATCGATCAGGGCGCGGCCAGTGCCGCAGACAAGGAGGACACTCGTGCACGGCACTGAGCCGGTCGACGTGATCGTGGTCGATGACCACCCGGTCTACCGGGAGGGCCTGGCCATGCTCCTGTCATCGCTTGACGGCATGAGGGTTGTCGCCACCGCCTCGGACGGTAGCGCTGCGGTGGAAAGCGTCGACGCTCATCAGCCAGATGTCGTGGTTATGGACGTGCAAATGCCCGGCCGCGATGGCATCTCTGCAACGCGCGACATCCTCGCGCGGCATCCGCACATCGCGGTTCTCGTGCTGACGATGTCTGACGATGACGAGACAGTCTTCGCGGCCATGCGCGCCGGGGCGCGCGGCTACCTGCTCAAGGGTGCGGCACAGTCGGAGATCAGCCAGGCGATCGAGATGGTCGCCTCGGGCGGGCTCGTTTTCGGGGCATCCGTCGCCCGGCGTGTCGGCGAGTTCTTCACCTCGGGGCCGCCGTGGAACGTGCCCGAGGAGGCCTTTCCTCAGCTGACGGCGCGGGAGCGCGAGATCCTGAACCTCCTCGCGGCAGGTCGATCCAACGCCCAGATCGCGCAAGCGCTGTTCCTTGCACCCAAGACGGTGCGCAACAACACCTCGAACATCTTTGCCAAGCTGCAGGTCGCCGATCGTGCCGAAGCAATCGTGCGCGCGCGGGAGTCGGGACTGGGGCGCTCCTGACGGAGTCCCGCCTGCACGGGACAGGGCGGGCGCAGGCCGGGAACGATTCGGGGCGAAAAGTCGGGACCGGGATCGGGACGCGGTGCCCTGTTCGCCCGGGTCGTCGAGACGGGAGAGTCGAGTCATCGACAACACGACCCCCCGAAAGGAACTTCAATGACCGACCTCTTCGCTCCTGCCACCCGCGCCGAGACGCCGAGCGACGCCGCCGAGCGCCAGATCCCGCGCGGCCTCTTCCGCTTCGCGGGAGCCGCCCTCACCGCCTTCCCCGTGCTCTTCGCGGCCGGGATGGTGTTCTCGCCGCCCCAGACCGAGGAGGGTGGCGCCGGCTACATCGCCTCCCTTGCCGCCGACCCGGCCGCGAGCATCCTCTCGGCGAACCTGCTGCACTACTCCTGGGTCGCACTTGCCCTCGGCGTCATGGGGCTCATCGGCCTCGTGGGGCGGCGCGGACGCATCTGGGTATCGCTGGCCGCAGTGCTCGTGGCATTCGGGTCCGTCCAGATGTCGGGACTGCTCCTGTCGGACTGGTTCCTCATCGCCGCGGGCAACACGCTCGAGATGGAACAGGCCCTCGCTCTTGACGGTGCCGCCAAGGAGCTGAGCGTCGTCGGCTGGCTCATCTCCGCTCAGGTCTTCACGATCCTCGGCATCCCCGCCCTCACGCTCGGCCTCGCCCGTGCGCGTGTCGTGAGCTGGTGGATCGCGCCTCTGCCGCTGTTGGCCTTCATCGTGCCGATGTTCAACCTGGGCGCACTCGCCGCCCTCGCATTTGTGCCGCTTATGGCTCCCGTGGTGCTGGCGGGACTGAAGCTCCTTCGCGGAGCTGCCGATCGCTGATCGGAAGATTGCCACAGTCAGGGGCGACCGGGGTCACTCGGTCGCCCCTTCTGTCGCGTCGTCGCGTCACCGGGGCGTGTAGTGCTCGTCGCCGCCCGGAGGATAGTCGGCTCGTTCAGGGTGCGAGCGCAGATAGAGGATGCTCGCGCTCAGGCCACCCCAGACGATCAGGATCGACAGCACGAGGAATACGATCGCGAGAGTGCTCATCGCGAGGCCTCCTTTCGACGTGACGGGGGAGTGTCGAGGGCGCGAGGCGGCCAGGGTATGAACTCGTCGGGGGAGCGCCGCCACGGCAGCAGCGCCAGGACGACGGCCGCGACAAGAATGAAGGCGATCGTGCCCCAGCCGAAGAGGAGCAGATACCAGCCAGGCATGTCGCTGTAACCGTCGATAGCGAGTGAGATGATCCGCTGCACGAGCATGTATCCGAGCACGACGGGAGCCACCACCCCGACGAGGGCGACCCAGATGGAGCCGAGCTGGAAGGTGGAGACGGCGTTGAGGTGGCCGCGGAGCTCAGCAGCTCGGCGCAGCACCCAGACCACAAGGATTGTGACGAGCACTGCGGAGGCGACGACGCCCACGTTGTTGGCCCACTGGTCGGTTACGTCGAGGGCGAGGAGGCCTGTCGTGGTCGAGAAGAGCAGGATGGAGAGCACTGCGGAGATGCCGCCGACGCTGAGCGCGGCGGCGCGGCGCCCCAGGTCGAACTTCTCCTGAACTGCGGCCGTCACGACCTGCAGCACCGAGATGAGCGAGGTGAAGCCGGCCATCGCGAGGGAACCGAAGAAGAGGCATCCGAAGATGGCGCCGCCCGGCATCTGCGAGACGATCGCGGGGAAGGTCATGAAGGAGAGCCCGACGCCGGTGAGACCTTCGACCTCAGCGACGCTCACTCCCTGTTGGACGGCGAAGAATCCGATCGTCGCGAACACGCCGATGCCCGCGAGGATCTCGAAAGACGAGTTGGCGAAGGCGACGACGAGTCCCGGGCCCGTCAGGTTCGACCGCCGGCGCCGATATGAGGCGTAGGTGATCATGATGCCGAAGGCGATCGACAGCGAGAAGAAGATCTGGCTGTAGGCCGCGATCCAGACGTCAGGGTTGGCGAGGGCTGACCAATCCGGCGTGAAGAGGGCGTCGAGACCCGAGCTGGCCCCCTCGAGGAGAAGCGCGCGCACAACAAGGATCAGGAACGCGACGATCAGCACGGGCAGGAAGACCACGTTGACGCGCTGGAGGCCCTTCGCGACGCCCGCCGCGAGCACGATTATGGTGGCGACCCAGACGAGGGCGAGCGGGATGAGGACACCCGGAACGAACTCGAGGCTGATACCAGGCGACCCTGTGCTGAGGTATTCGCCCGTGAAGAACGCGGCGGGGTCATCGCCCCAGCGCAGGTCGAAAGAGAAGACGAAGTAGCTCAGCGCCCACGCGATGACGGCTGTGTAGTACAGCCCGATCACGAAGGCGATCGCTACCTGGAACCAGCCGAGCGACTCGAGCCAGCGTGCGCGTTCGCCTCCCAGCCTGCGGAAGGCGGTCGGGGCGGACCCCCGGAAGCGGTGCCCGATTGCGTAGTCGAGGAAGAGGATGGGGATGCCCGCCGTCAGAAGCGCGACCAGATACGGGATGAGGAACGCTCCGCCACCGTTCTCGTAGGCCACTCCGGGGAATCGCCAGATGTTGCCAAGACCCACCGCAGAACCGATTGCGGCCAGGATGAATCCGACCTGGCCCGTCCACTCCTCGCGTGGCCGGTGGACGACGGGTTTGCTCGCGGTCATGGCTCCTCGATTCCGTCTACTGAGGGAGGTAGCAAGCACGGTAGCAGCGCCCTCCGACTCCGGACAGGGGGCGAATGCGAGCCTTCCTCCTGCTGGGGCGCGCTGCCCGCTAGTATTTGCCCATGGACGACGCCAATCCCGAGGCTGCCGAGGATCTGCGGCGCCGCTCGACGTGGCGTGACGTCCCCGAGAACCGCGAGACTGACCGACTCGACGACGATGCGTTGGCGGATGCTCTCGCGGCCGAGGTGGCGGCGGTGACGTCGTCGTTGCCCATCATCACTCCTCGAAGCAGCGAGACCGCCTACTCGGCGGACGACCTCTTCTCCGCCCTCATGGCCGACAGCGAATCGGTGTCGGAGCCGAGCTCGAGCGAGCGCGCCGTAGGCGTCGAGGTATTGGAACCCTCTCCTGTTGAGGAGCCATTCAGCGGGGCCCCTGTCGCTGAGCTGCCGGTCGTCCAGAGGCCAGTCGCTGCGGAGCCAGAAGCTGAGGAGTTGGGCGTCGGAGCGCGTTGGGAGCCGACGGAGTTCCTCCCCTCCTCAGCACCGGTCCCGCAGGAATCAGAGGCCCCTGAAACCGCCTACCTGCCCTCGGAGCCGCCGCGATATGAGCCGGGAGCCGAGCAGTGGCGTGATCTGGCTCTGCTTCCTGAGCCTGAGGTCGAGCCCGTTGCGGATGCTGCGAGTGAAGAGCATCCTCGGTTGTTGTCGCCGGTTGTCGAGTATCCGGTCCCCTTGCCCGATGTCGAGCAGCCGGTCTCATCGCCGGTCGTCGAGCAGCCGGTCTCATCGCCGGTCGTCGAGCAGCCCGCATCACCGCCAGTCATTGAGGAGCCCGCGCCACCGCCAGTCATTGAGCAGCAATCGCTGGCGCCACCGCCCCTCGTGGAACCGCCGGTCCCGCCCTCGAATGAGCCGGCGCAGGTTCCGCTGAGTTCCCTCCTCCGAGCCGCACCACCTCCGATTCCCGGCAGCGTCGCGGTGCCGCCGCCCGGCGCAGCGCTGCCTGAACCTCCCCGCCTTCGCTCGCTCGACGACGACTCCCTCGCGACTGTCCTCAACCGCACTACAGCGCGGATCGGCGTCGCGGGCGCCTTGGCGGAACTCGAGGTGCAGATGCAGCTCCGCCAGGAGGATGCGCGCGAGTTCGAATCGTGGGAGCGTGCCTTGCGCGCCATCGGCACCGATGAGGCCTTCACCGCGATTGATCGCGTGCGGGCGCGAGTCGGGGATCGGTTCACGGTCCCCTTCGCTGAGGCTGACGCTCAGCCAGAGCCAGAGCCAGAGCCAGAGCCAGAGCCAGAGCCAGAGCCAGAGGCCGAAAGTGGCGCTCAGCCAGAGCCCGAGGCTGAATTGCAGCTCCAGCCCGAGGCTGCGCCCGCGCCCGCGCCCGCGCCCTCGCCCGAGCTATGGAACGGTCCAGCCCCTGAGCCTGAGTCTGAGCTTGAGGCCGCAGCGGGGCCCCCGCTCACCTCGTTCGCGACTGCGGCTGACACTCCGACGGCCCCTCACACGCCCACGGGGTACACGACTGTGCCGGCAGACGCGACGGATAGCGCCGACCTGGAAGTCGACGACCGGCTCGCTGATGCAGAGAGTATCGACGAGACGGATTGGGCGCGCATTGTGTGGCCCGAGTCAACTCGCGATGAACGTGTTTCCGTCGAAGGCGTGCCCGTCGCGGCATCCGTCCCACCGCCCGCACCTGTGATCCACGACGACACTCCTGTCATCGCGGAGGAGGCTGTCATGAGGCAGCGCGCCTTCTCCTTGGAGGCCAACAATGGCGAGCCGACACTGCTCGAGTTTCGCGCGGGAAGGGCGGCCCGCATGTTCTGGCAGTGGTTCGCCGTCAATTCCTCTGTCATCAGCTTCGCCGTGGGCGCAATAGTGCTGGGGCTCGGGGTCAGCGCGCGGCAAGCTCTCGTCGCCGTACTCGCCGGCGTTGCGCTCTCTCTGCTGCCGCTCGGGCTCGCTACCTTGGCGGGCAAGTGGAGCGGGCAACCGACCATGGTGGTCTCTCGTGCCGCATTCGGAGTCGTGGGTAACCTGCTACCCGCGATCCTCGCGGTTCTGACGCGCGTCTTCTGGGGAGCGGTCATCCTCGCGGTGCTCGGTGTGGGCATCACGTCGGGTGTCGGCATCGCGTCTGGCATTGAGTCATCCTGGGTCATGCTCGCGGCGATCGCGGCAGCTCTGGCAATCTCCACGCTCGTCGCGCTCTTTGGATATGCACTGCTGACTCGCGTCGCCGCGGTACTCGGCATCCTGAGCGCCGTGCTTGTTGCGGGTCTCGTCGCCCTGTCAGCCCCGCGGGTTGACTTCGCAGCGGCGCTGTTCCTTGGCGACGGTTCTTGGGCAACCGTCGTGGCGGGAGCCGTCCTCGTCTTCAGCGTCGTGGGGCTCGCGTGGGCCAACAGCGCTGCCGAGGTCGCACGTTACCAGCGACCGACGGGTTCGGGCACGGGGTCCATCGTCTTCACGATGGCGGGCGCTGCTCTTCCGGCGATCGTGCTGATCGGCTATGGCGTGTTGCTCGCGGCATCCGATCCGGTGCTTCGTGATCAGCTGGTGGTCGACCCGATCGGGGCTCTCGGCACCCTTCTTCCCTCTTGGTATCCGCTGCCACTCATCGCTGCGCTCGTGCTCAGCCTGCTTTGCGGGCTTACGCTCACGCTCTACTCAGGCGCCTTCGCGTTGCAGTCGGCCGGCCTAGCCGCCCCACGTCCTGCTGGGGTCGTTATCGTGGCAGTGCTGGTCGCCGCGGGAGCGGCAGGCCTTCTCGCGATCGAGGGCGAGCCCCGCATCCTGTTTACTGATGCCGCCACGATGATCGCCGTGCCGGTGGCCGCCTGGGCGGGCATCTTTGCGAGCGACCTGATGATCCGGCACGAGCGCTTTGACGGGGCAGCTCTCATGCGGCGACGCAGTACCTATGGTGATGTCAACTGGGCGAACATCGCGGCGCTCGTCGTGGCAAGCGCCGTCGGCTTCGGCTTCGCCGCGGGGACCCTGCCCGGCTTCTCCTGGCAGGGCTTTCTGTGGGCGCCGCTCGGGGTCGAGGCGACAGATCCGCTCGCCTCAAGCGATCTCGGAGTCCTGCTTGCCCTGACCGTGGGGCTGTCTGCACCGCTCCTGTTCGGCGTGGCCCGGGTCCGGCGCCAGGAGGCGGCGACGCGCTGACTCCGCTGCACGCTCCTCGCTAGACTTGCAGGATGCCAACAACCGTCGCCGACGTAGCGGCAGCCGTGGAGTCGCTGTGGCCCGCCTCCGGCGCCGAGGGCTGGGACGCCGTGGGGCTTGTCGCGGGAGATCCCGACGCCGAGGTGCGTCGCATCCATCTTGCAGTCGACGCCGTCCTCGACACGGTCGACGAAGCGGTCGAGGCGAGCGCCGACATGCTGCTGGTGCACCATCCGCTACTGCTGCGAGGCGTGACTTCCGTCGCCGAGGACCGCTACAAGGGGGCAGTCGTGTCCCGACTCATCCGGGGCGGCACCGCTCTCCTCGCCGCCCACACCAATGCCGACGTCGTAGAGACGGGCACCTCTGCCGTTCTGGCCTCGCGCATCGGACTTGCGGATGCTGCGCCGATCGTCGCAGGGGAGTCCCCGTCCCGCGGACTCGGTCGGGTCGGAACCCTTCGCGAGCCGACGAGTCTCGGCCGCTTGGCTCGCGCTCTCAGTGACATCCTGCCTCCCACGGCCGGAGGAATCCGCGTGGCCGGAGACTACGACCGCGCGGTTTCGCGGGTCGCGTTGTGTGCGGGAGCGGGCGATTCCCTCCTGGGACACCCGACCGTGACCGGCGCGGACGTCTACCTCACCTCCGACCTGCGCCACCACCCCGCGTCGGAGGCACGCGAGGCTGCCCTCCTGGGGCGTGGACCCGCGCTCATCGATGTCTCCCACTGGTCCGCGGAATGGTTGTGGCTTGAGACGGCCGGGGAGGAGCTGCGTTCCGCCCTCCCAGGTGTGACGGTCACCGTGAGCGAATTGCGCACCGACCCGTGGGACTTCCTCATTGTGCAGTGACCGGCACGCGGCATCCGAAGACACTCGATAGAAAGCGACACCCAATGGCACTGAAAGCCAGCCCCGAATCGCAAGAGGCGCTCCTCACGCTGCAGGCGAGCGATACCCGGCTTCAGCAGCTCGCTCATCAGGCGAAGAAGCTGCCGGAGACGGCGCGTCTCGCCGAGCTTGGTCAGCAGGCAGAGGACCTCCGGCAGCAGCTCCTCGTCGAGATGGGCGCGGTCGAGGATGCCCGGCTCGAGCTGTCGCGCGTCGAGGCTGATGTCGCGGTCGTCGAGGCACGCATGGCGCGGGACGCCGAGCGGCTCGCCGGCTCGTCCTCGGTCAAGGATGTCGCGGGGCTCGAGCATGAGATCGCGTCTCTGCGCAAGCGTCGCGACGACCTGGAGGAGATCCAGCTCGGGGTCATGGAGCGACTGGAGGGCCTCGAGGCGACAGCCGAGGAGACGGGTGCCCTCCTCGACTCCGTGCGCGAGACGATCACCGACGTCGAGCGAGAGAGGGATGCCTCGCTCAGCGCGCTGGCACAGGAGCGTTCGAGTGCTGAAGCGCACCGAGCATCCGTCGCGGCCACGATTCCCGAGGACCTGCTCGCGCTCTATGAGCGACAGCGCTCCCGCTACGGCATTGGCGCATCGCATCTGCGCGGCGGGGTTACCTCCGCCAGTGGTGTGCGCCTCACAGAGAGCGACATGGCGTCGATAAGGGCGGCCGCTCCCGACGACGTCGTCATGTGTCCCGACTCCGAGGCAATACTCGTTCGTACTGCCGAATCGGGTCTGTGAGGGTCTCCGCACCGTAGACTTGCGGGAGCGAATGGGTCGGCAAGACGGTCGCGTCGCCCGCGCCTTCTCGGAGGCGCTGGCGCCGAGGAACGTCCGGGCTCCACAGAGCAGGACGGTGGGTAACGCCCACCCGGGGTAACCCGCGAGAAAGTGCAACAGAAAGCAGACCGCCACGGTGCTACGCCTTCGGGCGCGACCGCGGTAAGGGTGAAACGGTGGTGTAAGAGACCACCAGCGACCCGAGTGATCGGGTCGGCTGGGTAAACCTCGTCCGGAGCAAGGTCAGACAGGAAGCGTCACGGGTTGCTCGCCCAGCTTCCGGGTAGACCGCTGGAGGGCTGTGGCAACGCAGTCCCGAGATAGATGACCGTCCAGCACCTCAGGGTGTGAACAGAACCCGGCGTATCAGCCGACCCATTCGTCTTTCTGGGCAAGCGCTGGCAATCCCCTCTGCATTGTGGGCCGTTTCTCAGCTTCGGCCTCAGGTGACCCCCGTTCAGGGGGCAGCATGACCGGCTAGCACGGCTCCTCTTCTCGACAGGGGTCAGAATGGCGACCGAGCGCTCCGAGCCTCGAACCTTGTGAAGCTACCACCGGTGTGCACCCTCAACAAGGCGTCCGTTCTCAGGCCGGGCTCAGGGCAGAGGTCGCCCTTGCTGCGCGGCAAAAGTCAGCGCACCCTGACGAGCGATGGGGGAACGGAGCCGGCAGTCAGCCGAGCTTCGACATGCTCATCGCCCTTCGACCGAGCACGAGTCGGTGTCGAACAGGCGATTCGAATGGAATGGAGAGTTCATGCCCAATCAGAAGCGCAAGCAGGTGCTCGCAATGGCGGGATCGGCTGCACTCGTTTCCGGCGGAGTCTTCGTCGCCGCGGCGCCCGCGGCTGCCGCGCCCGGGGACCCGGCGTGCCTTGCAGCGGAATCGGACTTCCGGGCCGCGCTGGCCTCGATGGCGATCGACACCGATACGGCGGTCCAGGTGGAGTCGGCTCTTACGGAGCTGCTTGAGGCTCAGGAGTACCTCGATGCCCTCCTCGCCGCAGTCGGCGATGCTGCTGTTGCCGAGGCGGAGGCCGCGCTGGAGGCGGCCCTCGAAGTGGAGGCCGACGCCGAGGCCGCGCTGGGCGCTGCCATCGCCATTGCAGCGGATGCCGATGTGCAGGTCGGCTCCGTAGCTGCGCTGCTGACTGAAGCCGAAGCTGACGTTGTCGAAGCGGCAGAGGCGCTGGCTGCAGCCGAGGCGGAGGCGGCAGCAGCAGCTGATGCGCTCATCACCGCTCAGGCAGACCTGGCCGCCGCTGAGGCTGCCGTCGTGACCACGGCTGATGCGGTCGCCGTTGCCGCTGTGGCGGTGTCGGTCGCGGAGGAGGGTGTTGTGGACGCCGAGGCCGCCCTTGCCGCAGCACAGGCCGCCATTCCCGCGCTCGAGTCCTCTGCAGCCGCGGCCGCAGCAGATGTCGCGGATGCTGAAGCGGCTCTCGCCGCCGCGATCGACTCCGGTGACCCGTACGCGATCGAGGATGCAGAGGCCGAGCTGGACGCCGCCGTGATCGCACAGTCAGACGCGGACGCGTTGTTGGCGATCGCGCAGGAGACGCTTGCAGCAGCGGTGGAGGCCGAGGCGACCGCGCACGTTGAACTGGCCAACGCCGAGGCTGCACTCGCGGATGCGGAGCTCGCGGCGGAGGCCGCTGTCGCTGCTCGTGCTGGCGCGGAAGTGGCCGTCATGAACGCTGAGCTCGAGTTGGATGCCGCCGAGAGCCTCGTCGTCGATGCGGCCGACGTGCTCGCCACGGCTGAAGCGGCGCTCATCCCTCTGCAGGCTGAGCTGGAGGCTGCGGAAGCTGAAGCCGCTATCGCTGCGGAGGCCGTCGTTGTGGCAGAAGCCGACCTTGTGTCAGCGGCTACACGCGTCGTCGCCGCGCGGGAGACGCTCGCCCTCGTTTCCAACGCGGACGCGATTCTTGCCGCGGAGGCAGAGGTCGACGCGGCCCGCCTCGCTGTCGTGGCCTTTGCCGAGACCGACTCGAACAACCTCGAGGCGGAGCTCGCGGCCCTGGAAGAGCAGTTCGCTGCTGCGGTAGCGGCCTGCGGTATGACCACCGTTGTCACGGTGACGCCCGGCGGCGCGAGCGTGCCGCAGGCGATCCCGGGAATGGTGACATACACCGGCTAGGGCTGGCTACTGAGTACAGGTCACATGAGGAGCGAGGGTCGACCGATGTCGGCCCTCGCTCGCTCTCAGAGGTCTCGTTGAGAGGAGAATCCCTGATGCCCCGCTCCCTTTCCAGAGGCGCTTGCGCGGTTCTCGTCGCCACCGCGCTGACCTTGGCTGGCTGCGCCGCTGAGCCTTCGGACCATGAAGTCGAGGTTTCCGCCGAGGCCGACGCACCGATCGGGGCGGCCGAGTCGCCCTCGGCCGAGCCAGCCCCGTTTGAGGCGGACAAATACTATGCGGCGGAGGCAGTGGTGCCAGCGGTGTCGGTGCACGCCTCGCCGGGCGGAGCGGTCACCCATACCTTTTCTCACCCTCAGGAGTCCGGCGCACCGCTGAACTTCCTCGTCAAGGGGCACGAGGGCGATTGGCTTGAGGTCTATGTTCCTTCCAGACCTAACGGTGCCTCGGGGTGGATCATGACTCGGGCAGTGAATGTGTTCGAGATGCCGTTTCGTCTTGAGGTGTCAGTTGGCAGGAACGTGATGGAGCTGTACGAGGAGGGGAAGCTTGCGAGGCAGTTTCAGGTCGCGACGGGCACAGGAGGTACGCCCACTCCTCTCGGCACCTTTTTCCTTACCGAGCTGATGGCGCCCACTAACGCCGGTTATGGGCCGTATGCCTACGGTCTGAGCGCCTATTCGGAAGTCCTGAACGACTTCGGGGGAGGTTCCGGGCAGATCGGCGTGCACGGAACGGATGACGCTGCCAGTATTGGCACAGCGGCGAGTCACGGCTGCATTCGTCTCTCGAACGCAGACATCACCGAACTCGCGGGCATCCTTCCGCTGGGCACCCCCATCATCATCGGCGAGTAGCTCAGGCGGGGCGCTGCGTCTCTTCGGGCCGGGCGAGGCGTGCCGCACCCATCAGGCCCGCGTTGTTCTTGAGCTCGGCGGGCACGATCCGTGTCTCAAGGTCGAGAAGGGGGAGGAACTGCTCATGGTTCTTCGAAACTCCTCCTCCGACGACGAAGAGTTCCGGACTGAAGAGGCTTTCGAGCCGACGGTAGAAACGTTGGAGCCGCTCCGCCCACGTCTCCCAGTCGAGTTCCTCACGCTCCCGGGCACCGTTTGAGGCCACGGTCTCCCAGTCCACGCCGTCGATCTCGAGATGGCCCAGTTCGGCGTTCGGCACGAGGATGCCGTTGTTGATCAGTGCCGTGCCGATTCCCGTCCCCAGCGTCGTCATGATGACCAGGCCGTCAGTGCCTCGCGCGGCTCCATAGCGCGCCTCGGCGATACCGGCAGCATCCGCGTCATTGACGAAGTGGATGTCGCGGCCCAGGGCATCTTCGAATCGCTTTTCCGCCTCGACACCGATCCATTCGTCGCTCACATTCGCAGCCGACATCGTGCGCCCGTGCCGGACTACTGCGGGAAAGCACACGCCGACCGGGGTGTCGTCGTCGATCTCCTCGAAGCCCGACATCATCTCCACCACCGCGTCGATGATGGGGCCGGGTTCGCCGCCCTCGGGCGTCGAGATCTTGCGCCTGTCGGTGATCAGCGTCCCGGAATCAAGGTCGACGAGCGCGCCTTTGATGCCCGTCCCACCGATGTCGATGCCTACTGCCGTGCTCATGTCGCTTCCCTTCGATCAGGAGAGGGTCAGCACTTCTGCGCCGCGCTCCGTCACGACGATGGTGTGCTCGAACTGGGCCGTGATGCTCTTGTCCTTCGTGGTCACCGTCCAATCGTCGCTCCACATGTCCCACTCGTGTGTGCCGAGTGTCAGCATGGGCTCGATCGTGAAGACCATCCCGACCTCCATGACGGTGTCGAACTGGGGCGCGGAGTCGTAGTGCGGGATGATGAGCCCAGAATGGAAGGCGGCACCCACACCGTGGCCCGTGAAGTCACGCACGACTCCATAGCCAAAGCGCCGCGCATACGATTCGATGGCACGCCCGATGATGTTGACCTGGCGCCCCGGAGCGACGGCCTTGATTCCCCGCCGCAGAGCCTCCTCCGTGCGCGTCACCAGGTCGGCGACCTCCGGGCGCGCCTCGCCGACGATGAACGTGCGATTGGTGTCACCGTGGAAGCCGTTCTTGTAGGCCGTGATGTCGATGTTCACGATGTCACCCTCGGCGAGGACGGTGTCGTCGGGGATGCCGTGGCAGATCACCTCATTGACGGAGGTGCAGACGGCCTTGGGAAAGCCGCGATAGCCGAGGCATGAAGGGTAGGCACCCGCGTCGACGACGGCCTCGTGACCGATCCGATCGAGCTCCTCGGTCGTGACGCCGGGGCGGATGGCATCGCCGACACGATCGATCGCGGATGCTGCGATGCGCCCCGATTCTCGGATGAGTTCGATCTGCTCCGACGTGTAGACATCGCCACCCGTGTGCTTGGCGGGCGCCGCCTTGCCCACATATTCCGGGCGCTCGATCGTGGTGGGGACGGGGCGTATGGGAGAGATGGCGCCGGGAATCAGGTGGCCGCGGGAGTCCTTGGGCATAGGATCGATCTTAGATCGAGAGTCGGAGGTGTCATGTCCGAGTGGTGGTACAACACGAGAACCGGTGAGGTCGAGGAGGGCATGCAATCGCCCGCGATCGACAGGGCCGGACCTTTCAGTTCACGCGAAGAGGCCCTCCGCGCACCCGAGATCATCGCGGAGCGTTCTCGCCGCTGGGCCGAGGAAGAAGGCCGCGACGAGCGCTAGGACGTTTCGTCAGATGAGTCCCTGCGCGATCATCGCGTCAGCGACCCGGCGGAACCCACTCGCATTTGCCCCGACGACGTAGTTGCCCGGCGCACCGTAGTGTTCGGCCGCCTCGTACGCTGCGCGGTGCACATCGCCCATGATTGAGCGGAGCCGGTCCTCGCTCGTCGAGAAGTCCCAGCGCTGTCGAGCAGCGTTCTGGCTCATCTCGAGTGCCGACGTCGCGACTCCTCCCGCGTTGGCTGCCTTGCCGGGCGCGAACAACACGCCTGCCTCCTGAAGGAGAGCGACGGCATCCGGCGTCGTCGGCATATTGGCGCCCTCTGAGACGGCGAGCACACCATTGGCGATGAGGGTACGGGCGTCATCGACGTTCAGTTCGTTCTGGGTGGCCGACGGGAATGCCAGCTGTGCAGGCACGTCCCAGACCCGGCCGCGCTCGACGTAGCGTGCCCCGGGACGACGCTCGGCGTATGCCGAGATCCTTGCTCGCTCAACTTCCTTGATCTGCTTGAGCAGGTCCAGGTCGATGCCTGCTTCGTCCACGATGTACCCGCTTGAGTCTGAGGCCGTAATCGCGCGCCCGCCAAGCTGATTGATTTTCTCGATGGCATAGATCGCGACGTTGCCTGATCCGGAGACGAGAGCGGTCTTGCCCTCAATGCGGTCGCCCTTCATCGCGAGCATCTCGTCCATGAAGAAAACCGCGCCGTATCCGGTCGCCTCCGTGCGCACCTGGGCACCTCCCCAGAGGACGCCCTTGCCGGTGAACATGCCCGACTCGTGACGGTTCGTCAGCCGTCGGTACTGACCGAAGAGGAAGCCGATCTCGCGTGCACCCACCCCGATGTCGCCGGCGGGCACATCGGTGTGCTCACCGAGGTGGCGATAGAGCTCCGTCATGAAGCTCTGGCAGAAGCGCATGATCTCTCCGTCGGAACGCCCGTGAGGATCGAAGTCCGCTCCACCCTTCGCGCCACCGATACCCTGCCCGGTGAGTGCGTTCTTGAAGACCTGCTCAAAACCGAGGAACTTGATGATGCTGAGGTTCACGCTGGGGTGGAAGCGTAGCCCGCCCTTATAGGGACCGAGGGCAGAGTTGTACTGCACCCGGAAACCACGGCTCACGTGCACGTTGCCGCTGTCGTCGGTCCACGGTACCCGGAACATGATCTGGCGTTCGGGCTCCACGAGGAGCTCGACAACCCCACTCTCCAGATACTCGGGGTGCCGCTCCACGACGGGGGCGATGGACTCCAGCACCTCGCTCATAGCCTGATGGAACTCGAGCTCGCCAGGGCTGCGGAGTACGGCACGGTCGTAGACGTCGCGGAGGGCAGGGGTGAGTGCTGTGTGCTGCATGGTGGTCCTTTGGAGGGAGTGAGTACGGGCGCGGTCACTCGTAGGAGTGCTCGGGGCCCGGGTATGTTCCTGCGTCGACGTCGCTGCGAAAGGTTGTTGCCGCGTCCATCAGGGTGCCGCGCAGATCGGCGTACTTCTTGACGAAGCGGGGGATTCGGCCCTCCGCAAGGCCCGCCCAGTCCGTCCAGACAAGCAACTGGCCGTCGACATCGGGGCCGGCTCCGACGCCGATCGTGGGGATGCGAAGCTCCTTGGTAACGAGTGCCGCCGAGTCAGCGGGCACCATCTCGAGCACGACGGCGAATGCACCGGCGTCCTGCACGGCGTGAGCATCCGCGAGCAGTTGCTTCACCTGGTCGCCTCGGCCCTGGATCATGTGTCCCCCCAGCCCGTGTTCGCTCTGCGGGGTGAACCCGATGTGTGCCATGACGGGGATTCCCGCTGAGACGATGCGACGGATCTGTTCGGCGCTGCGCTCCCCGCCCTCAAGTTTGACCGCGTGCGCCCCGGTCTCCTTCATGAAGCGGAAGGCCGTGTGTAGGGCCTCGTCTGGACCCGTCTCGTAGGAGCCGAACGGCAGGTCCGCGACGACGAAGGCCCGCTTGGCGGCGACTGCGACGGCGCGTGCGAGCGGGATCAGTTCGTCGATCGTGACAGGGAGCGTCGTGTCGTAGCCGAACACCGTGTTTCCCGCGGAGTCGCCCACAAGGAGGAAGTCGATGCCCGCCTGGTCGAAGATCCGCGCGGTGAGGTAGTCATAGCTGGTGAGCCCCGTGATGCGGATGCCGCTCTCCTTGGCCGCTTGGAAGTGGCGGGTGCGCACGCGCTTGACAGGAGGCTGGGCAGAAGCACCATTGGATTCGCTCATGCTGCAACTCTAGACCGTGCCGAGCCTGCCGTCCCCGGTTACTCGGCGCGACTGGGCCGATAGGTCACCGGAAGACGCCGATCACGTCCGAATGCCATGCCGGAGATCTTGGGCCCGATCGCACCCTGTCGGCGCTTCCACTCTGCCCGGTCGACGAGCGTCGTGACCTCTTCGACGGTCGCGGCATCGAAGCCGAGGGCAACGACATCGGCCGCGCCGAGCTTCTGAGTCACGTAGGCCTCGAGGATGCCGTCAAGGATCTCGTAGGGCGGCAGCGAGTCCTGGTCCACCTGGCCGGGCTTCAGCTCCGCGGAGGGAGGCTTGAGGATCGAGTTCTCGGGGATCGGGGGACTCTCGCCTCGCGCGGCGGCGAACTCGTTCCGCCACTTCGCGAGCTCCCAGACGAGAAGCTTCGGCACGTCCTTGATGGGGGCAAAGCCTCCCACGGAGTCGCCGTACATCGTCGAGTAACCGACCGCGAGCTCAGTTTTGTTTCCAGTCGTCAGGACGAGGTGACCGTGCATGTTTGAGAGGCCCATGAGAATGACGGCCCGGATGCGCGCCTGGAGGTTCTCCGCCGCGATGCCGTCGAGCGCGAGCTGGTTCTCGATGGGGTCGACGAGGTCCGCGATCGCCTGAGTCTGAAAGTGGATGCCCGTCCGCTCCGCCAGATCGTCGGCGTCTGAGCGCGAGTGCTCGGACGACCACTGGCTGGGCATCGAGACGCCGTGCACGGTGTCAGGCCCGAGCGCGTCAACCGCGAGCGCGGCACATACCGCCGAGTCGATGCCGCCCGAGAGGCCGAGCACGACGCTGCGGAACCCGTTCTTGCGCACGTAGTCGCGAAGGCCCAGCACGAGGGCATTCCACAGCTGCTCACGGTCGTCGGGGAGTTCGGCGACATCCTTCTCGAGGGGCGTCTGCACCGTGCTCGTCGTGGTGAGTTCGATGCGGTGCACGTTGGCAGGCAGGGGGGTGTCCGTCGCGTCGGCGGCGTCGACGTCGAGTACCAGCAGATGCTCCTCGAACTGGGGAGCCCGAGCGAGGATCGTGCCGCTGCCGTCGACCACGACGCTGTCACCGTCGAAGACGAGATCGTCCTGCCCGCCCACGAGGTTGACATACGCGACCACGGTGTCGGTCTCGACCGCGCGCCGGGTCACGAGGGGTAGCCGCACCTCGTCCTTGTCTCGTTCGAAGGGCGAACCGTTCAACACGACGAGGATGCCGGCATCCGCTTCGAGCACGCGCCCGACAGGGCCCCCATCGCGCCAGAGGTCCTCGCAGATGACCACGGCCACGTCGATCCCGTTCAGCCGCACGACGAGAAGCTCGTCTCCCGGGATGAAGATGCGGTATTCGTCGAAGACCGAGTAGTTGGGCAGGTGGTGCTTCGCGTAGGTCGCCTTGATGTGGCCGTGGTGAAGCACGCTTGCGGCGTTCCGGGCGATCGCCGTGGGAGCGCTGCTGGTGCCCAGAAGGCGCGGCTCATGGGGGCCGTCGGGGTGCCCGACGATCACGACGAGGTCGCCGAGGCCCTCGTCCTGGAGGCGCTTGGCCAGGATCCGCACTGCATCCGTCGCTGCGGCGAGGAAGCTGGGGCGGGAGGCGAGATCTTCGATCGGGTAGCCCGTGAGCACCATCTCCCCGGTCACGAGCACTTCGGCACCCTTGGCCCTCGCCCGCCTAGCGGCCTCGACCACTTGGTCGCTGTTGCCCTGTAGGTCTCCCAGCACGGGGTTTGTCTGCGCGAGTGCCAAGCGAAGTCGTCCCATAGCCAGTAGCCTAATAGCGCATCATCGACCTGCTCAGGGGTCGATTCAGTCGAGACCACGAGGGGCACATGGACAAGCAGCGGGACTTCGTACTTCGTACCATCGAGGAGCGCGGTATCAAGTTCATCCGCCTGTGGTTCACGGATGTGGTCGGCACTCTCAAGTCGGTCGCCATCGCACCGGCAGAGGTGGAGGGGGCCTTTGCGGAGGGCCTGGGCTTCGACGGCTCCGCTATCGAGGGGCTCACCCGCTCCTATGAGGCAGACGTGCTCGCGCACCCGGATCCCGCCACATTCCAGATTCTGCCCTGGCGGGGTGAGATCGACCCGACAGCGCGCATGTTCTGTGACATCATGACGCCCGACGGGCAGCCAGCAATCGCCGACCCGCGCAACGTGCTCAAGCGCACGCTCGCCAAGGCCGCGGATGCGGGATTCACCTTCTACACGCATCCCGAGATCGAGTTCTACCTGCTCAAGAGCTCCAAGTTCGGCGTCGAGGGGCCCGAGCCGGTTGACTCGGCAGGCTACTTCGACAACGTACCCGGCGGCACTGCGCACGACTTCCGTCGGCGTTCCGTGCGGATGCTCGAGGACCTCGGTATCTCGGTCGAGTTCAGTCACCACGAGGCGGGGCCCGGGCAGAATGAGATCGACCTTCGCTACGCGGACGCGCTCACGACGGCTGACAACATCATGACCTTCCGCACCGTCATCAAGGAGGTCGCGATCGAGCAGGGCGTCTACGCGACGTTCATGCCCAAGCCCTTCTCGGAGTTCCCTGGCTCAGGAATGCACACCCACATGTCGCTCTTCGAGGGGGACTCGAACGCCTTCTACGAAGCCGGCGGTCAGTACCAGCTGTCGAAGACGGGCCGACAGTTCATCGCGGGGCTCCTCACGCACGCCCCCGAGATCACTGCGGTGACGAACCAGTTCGTCAATTCCTACAAGCGACTGTGGGGAGGCGACGAGGCGCCGAGCTTCATCACCTGGGGGCACAACAACCGATCGGCGCTCGTCCGCGTGCCGCTCTACAAGCCCAACAAGGGACAGAGTGCCCGTGTGGAATACCGAGGCATCGACTCGGCCTCCAACCCGTACCTTTCCTTTGCGCTTCTGCTCGCGGCGGGTCTCAAGGGCATCGAGGGGGAGTACGAGCTCCAGCCCGAGGCCGAGGACAACGTCTGGCAGATGACGGACTCGGAGCGCCGAGCCATGGGCTACAGCTCCCTGCCTGCCAGCCTCGACCACGCCGTGTCCCTCATGGAGGACTCGGAGCTCGTTGCCGAGACGCTCGGGGAGCAGGTCTTCAATTTCGTACTGCGTAACAAGCGTCAGGAGTGGCGCGAGTACCGCTCGCAGGTCACCCCCTACGAGCTGAACCGAAACCTGGAGATGCTCTAAGCGACGCCATGTCCCGGGACCAGACATCGCTGACGGAACTGGCCCGTCTCGGGTTCGCACGCCTGAGTGAGGCCCGCGAGATGCTCACGGGGATGGGGGCGACGCGCGCGCAGGAGCTGCTTCCTGCCTTCTCGCAGGCGGCAGACCCTGACGAAGCTTTGCGGCTCATTCTCGAGCTCCTCCGAGCCGCCCCCGACGAGACCAAGGGGCTCCTCGATCGTCCGGGGGGAGCCGAGCGCCTCATCCGCGTTCTCGGTGCGTCAACGGGCTTGGGCGAGTTCCTGCGCCGGCATCCGTCAGAGCTTTCCGTGCTCGATTCGCCTCTTCCCGCCCCCTGGGCGCCGATTGCCTATCGCGACGATCTCATCGCCGCCGTCGAAGGACATACGGGGGAGGATGGGTGGAATCGGCTGCGCATTCGCTACCGCCGGCACCTGGTCGCTCTCACCGCCTACGATTTGGGGCTCGACGATGCCCTCGCGGGGGTTTCCCGGGTGACGGCGGCTCTTGCGGATCTCGCTGCGGCTGCTCTTGAAGCGTCGCTCGCTGTGGCACGCACCGGAGTGCCCTTCTCTCCAGAGGAGATCGCGGCGACTCGTCTCGCGATCATTGGCATGGGCAAGGCGGGAGCGCGCGAGCTGAACTATGTCAGCGACGTCGACGTCATCTTCGTTGTCGAGGGTGACAGCAGCATCGATACAGGCCGAGCGATCGATGTCGGCACGCGACTCGCTGTCGCGACCATGAAGGGCATCACCGATCTCGCGAGCGAGCCGGCCCTGTGGGAAGTTGACGCGAACCTCCGACCCGAGGGCAAGGATGGCGCTCTCGTGCGCACGTTGGAGTCCCATGTCGCCTACTACGAGCGATGGGCGAAGAGTTGGGAGTTCCAGGCCCTGCTGAAGGCGCGCTTTCTCGCGGGGGATGGGAACCTCGGGGCGCGGTACGAAGCCGCCATTTCGCCGTTCGTGTGGCGCAGCTCCTCGCGCGAGAACTTCGTCGAAGGCGTCCAGAAGATGCGGGAGCGGGTGACGGAACACATCCCCGCCGACGAGGTCGACATTCAGCTCAAGCTGGGGCCTGGTGGCATCCGCGACATCGAGTTCACGATCCAGCTGCTGCAGCTCGTCCACGGCAACGCCGATGAGAACGTCCGGCAGCGGGATAGCCTCTCGGCGCTTTCCGCTCTCGCCGAGCAGGGATACATCGGCCGTGCGGAGGCCGCCGAGTTCGCCCACGACTATCAGTTCCTGCGCGTGCTCGAGCACCGCTTGCAGCTTGTGCGGCTCACGAGAACGCACCTGATGCCACGCGACCCCGAGGCGCTCCGCGTTCTGGCGAGGGGCTCAGGCGTCGCCAGCACCGCCGAGGGTGTCGTCGAACAGTGGAACGCGCGCAAGGCTGCGGTCAGGACGCTGCACGAGAAGCTGTTCTACCGTCCGCTCCTCGCTGCCGTGGCCGCGCTGCCGGAAGGCGGTTTGGCGCTGAGCAGCAGTCAGGCGGAGGCGCGACTCGCGGCGATCGGTTTCATTGATCCGAGGGGCGCCCTCTCTCACATCGCCGCCATGACGTCGGGGGTGTCCCGGCGCGCTCAGATCCAACGCAATCTCCTCCCCGTGATGCTCCAGTGGTTCGCGGAGGGAGCCGACCCGGACTACGGCCTGCTGGCGTTTCGACGCCTGAGCGACGAGCTGGGGGAGTCGTACTGGTATCTGCGAATGCTGCGCGACTCCTCAGGCGCAGCAAAGCGCCTGACTGCGGTGCTGAGCGGCTCCCGGTATGTCGGCAGTCTTCTCGAGAAGCTGCCGGAGTCTGCGGCGTGGCTCGAGAACGACCACGAATTGCGACCTCGTCCGCGAGCTCTCCTGCAGGAGGAGGCGGCGGCCTTGCTGCGCAGGCGGCCAGACGCGACCTCGGCGGCGGATGCGCTCCGAGCTGCCCGCCGGCGTGAGGTTCTTCGCCTCGCGCTCGGGGCGATCCTCGGCCTCATCACCGTCGATGAACTCGGCGTCGCACTCTCGGACGTCAACACGATGCTGCTCGAGGGTGTCCTCTCGGCGGTGCGGCGCGATGACGACGGAATAGAGTTCGGGATTGTGGCAATGGGCCGCTACGGGGGTGCCGAACTCGGCTTCGGTTCCGACGCTGACGTCATGTACGTCTACCGTCCGACCACGGCGGAGCCGCACGATGCGCAGCGGCGCGCGGATTCGATCGTCGCGGAGATCGTCTCGCTCACCGAAGATCTGCTGCTTCCTTTCGAGCTTGATGCCAACCTCCGTCCCGAGGGTCGCAACGGTCCGCTGACGCGATCGCTCGACTCGTACCGCTCCTACTACGAGCGCTGGTCACTCACATGGGAGGCTCAGGCGCTACTTCGGGCGCGCTGCGTCGCTGGCGACGCCGCACTGCTTGAGGACTTCACAACTCTGGCGGACTCCGTGCGGTACCCCACCGCGATTTCCGAGGCAGATGTGCGGGAGGTGAAGCGCATCAAGGCGCGTGTCGAGTCCGAGCGCCTTCCGCAGGCCGCCGATCCCACTCGACACCTCAAGTTAGGCCGCGGTTCACTCAGCGATGTCGAGTGGTTCGTGCAGCTGATCCAGCTGCAGCACGGTCATGCTCACGAGGATCTGCGCACCGCTTCGACTCTCGATGCGCTCAGCGCCGCCGCCAAGCACGGCTATGTCGATGAGTCAGAGGCCCTTGTGCTTCGGGAGGCGTGGCTTCTCTCCTCGCGCATCCGTTCCGCCATAACCCTTTGGTCCGGTCGCACCTCAGATGTCGTCCCGGTGGACCGCGCCCAGCTCGACGGCATCGCGCGTCTCCTCGAGTACCCGGCGGGCTCGGCCTCCGCTCTGGAGGAGGACTATCTCCGCACTACCCGGCATGCTCGCTCCGTGTTCGAGCGGCGGTTCTACGGCGTCACGAAGTCCTACGAGCCCTCGATCGGCTGATCGTCAGGCGATGCCTGGTGTTGTGAGCCCGGCACTGCGCTTCGACTCCACCACCCCACAACACGCGAAAGGGCCGCAGGAACGAATCCTGCGGCCCTTCCACTTCAGCGATCAGACTCCGTAGTACAGCTCGTACTCGATCGGCGTCGGACGCATGGCGGCGGGAAGGATCTCCTTCTCACGCTTGTAAGCGATCCACGTCTCGATCAGGTCCTTCGTGAACACGTTGCCCTGGAGCAGGAACTCGTGGTCGGCCTCGAGCGCGTCGAGGGCCTGCGCGAGGTTCGCGGGCACCTGGGGAATGTTCTTGGCCTCCTCCGGCGGAAGCTCGTAGAGGTCCTTGTCGACGGGCTCGTGGGGCTCGATGCGGTTCTTGATTCCGTCGAGGCCCGCCATGAGCTGCGCGGCGAAGGCGAGGTACGGGTTGCCCGAGGCATCCGGCGCGCGGAACTCGATGCGCTTCGCCTTCGGGTTCGTGCCGGTGATGGGGATGCGGATGGCCGCCGAGCGGTTGCCCGCTGAGTAGACGAGGTTGACGGGGGCCTCGAAGCCGGGCACGAGGCGGCGGTACGAGTTGAGCGTCGGGTTCGTGAACGCGAGCACCGAGGGTGCGTGCTTCAGCAGGCCGCCGATGTACCACCGCGCGGTGTCGCTCAGCCCGCCGTAGCCGGCCTCGTCGTAGAACAGCGGCTTGCCGTCGTTCCACAGCGACTGGTGGGTGTGCATGCCCGAGCCATTGTCACCAAAGAGCGGCTTGGGCATGAAGGTTGCCGTCTTGCCCCACTCGTTCGCCGTGTTCTTGACGATGTACTTGAACTTGAGGATGTCGTCTGCCGCGTGCACCATCGTGTCGAAGCGGTAGTTGATCTCCGCCTGGCCGCCGGTGCCGACCTCGTGGTGGGCGCGCTCGAGGACGAGGCCCGCGTCGATCAGCTTGAGGCTGATGTCGTCGCGCAGGTCGGCCTGCTTGTCGGTGGGGCTCACGGGGAAGTAGCCGCCCTTGTACGGCGTCTTGTTACCGAGGTTTCCACCCTCTTCGATGCGCCCGGTGTTCCAGGCGCCCTCTTCGGAGTCCACGCTGAAGAAGCTGGCGTTCTGCTTCGTTTCGTACCGCACGTCATCGAAGATGTAGAACTCGGCCTCGGGCGCGAAGTATGCGGTGTCGGCGATACCGGTCGAGGCGAGGTACTTCTCCGCCTTCTTCGCGACCTGGCGCGGGTCGCGACCATAGACCTCGCCGTTACGGGGGTTGAAGATGTCGAAGACCATGATGAGGGTCTTCTCGGCCCGGAAGGGGTCGAGGTACGCAGTCGTCACATCGGGGATGAGCTGCATGTCCGACTCGTGGATCGACGCGAAGCCGCGGATCGACGACCCGTCGAAGAGCTGTCCGTCGCGGAAGAAGTCTTCGTCGACAGTCGAGGCCGGGATGTTGAAGTGCTGCTGAACACCGGGAAGGTCGGTGAAGCGGATATCAAGGAACTTGACGTCGTTGTCCTTGATGTACTTGAGCACCTCGGACGAATCATTGAACATGCGATGGACTCCAATGGGCGAGGGGTTGTTCAGTGGTGACTGCGTGTGCAGCCATGAGGAGGCTATTGGGGAGGGGTTTCTCTGTGGTGTCGCAATTGTTTCGGCGATGTTACGCGTGTGCCCGATCATAGACTTGGAGGATGCCCGTTCCGCTTGCCGCCCCATCCGACCACGACTGGCCCGGCCGTCGCCTGGGCCTTCCCGAAAGCGGACCGCGATCCGTGGCTCGAGTCCCTCGGCGCGCAGTCGCGCTCCTCATCGACTTCGCGCTCGCGTCGCTTCTCTGGGCGGTCTTCTTCCGCGACGAACAGTGGGCGTCGACCCTGATCTTCGTGGCGATGCAGGTGCTCTTCATCCCGTTGCTTTCAGGCGGTATCGGCCATCTGTGCCTCGGCCTGCGCGTCGTACCGGTCACGGGTGGCTGGATAGGCGTGTGGCGCCCTGTCGTGCGAACGGTACTCCTCGCGCTCCTGATCCCGGCACTCATCTGGGACACCGATCAGCGCGGACTTCACGACAAGATTGCCGGCACTGTGCTCGTCAGGGTCTGAGCTTGCCAGGAACTCGCAGTCCGGTCAGCGCGGACGCGGCGCACGCGCGCGAGTGGGATCGATCCCCTTAGGAATCGCGAGTCCGCTCTTGCTACCGAGAGATGTAATGCGGTTGTTTACGGCGTAGACCTCGGCCTTGGTGAGCTGCTTCTTGTAGCCTCCGAGCGTTCGCGCAATGCGGTGGAGCGGCACGGAGTCGTCATCGGGGCCGACATGGATGACGTTGATCGGAACGTTGGGAAGGATGCGCGCCACCTTGCGTCGTTCGTCGTCGATCATTCGAGCCGTACGGCTCTTCGGCCCTTCACCAATCAGCGCAACACCGCCGCGACCGACAGCGCGGTAGACGGCATCCTGGGTGCGGGGGCTAACCGCCACGGGCATCTCGCTTGCAGTCCATCCTCGGCGGAGCGAGCTCTTGAGAACGGCCCCGACAGCGCCCGGCTGTCCCTCGATCTGAGAGTAGGCAGCGCGCTCGGCCCGCCGGCTCAGGACGATGAGGAACACGAGGACGCCGAGGAGCAGGCCTGAGATGATCCAGAGGACCATGGCGAAGACGTTGCCGCCGGAAATGAGTACGCCGGCGACGATGATGACCGCGGCAGGAACCAGGAACCCCAGAAGCATCCACCACACCGAGCTGGGGTCGTGGCGCCGGGTCATCGTGAAGACCTGGTACATCTGCTTGATGCGCCCCGGCTCCTTGGGGGCCTTCGGTGCCTTGTCGCTGCGTCGTGCCATGAATCAAGGATATGCCCTCGCGATACCCGACCGTTCCTCCACCCCCTCGCCGGGGGTCCGCGATCCACAGGATGCCGGAACTCGCTCTCAGAGGCCAGAATCGCCAGCAAGACTCGCCGCGTGGGAGTATTCGGTGGGTATCGTGCGGTGCGTAGGCTTGGATCGGGTTCACGCGCCGAGGTGTGGCTCGGCAGGGACGCCTCAGAAGCGTCCGTCGCGCTCAAGGTTTACAGACCGGACGTCGACTTCGCGAGCGTGGACCGGGAGATGCGCGCCCTCGCGCGGGTGGATTCTCCCCACGTGACCGCGCTACTCGATGCTGCGATCGACGATCACACTCGTCCGTGCCTGGTGCTTCCGCGGCTCGACCCGGGAGGACTTTCCCGTCTGCTTGCCATCCGCACCCGTGTCTCGGCCGGGGAACTCGTCACCCTGATCGTTCCGCTGGCACGCGCCGTGTCGGTGCTCCATGCCAACGGGGTCGTCCACGGGGACCTCAGGGTGACGAAGGTGTTGCTGGATTCCCACGGCGCACCCGTTCTCGTGGGAGGCGGGCGTATGGGTGTGTTGGCGAGACCACCGGCGCCGGGGGAACAGCGCGAGAATGAGGCTCTTCTCGCGGACCGGCGGTCGCTTGCCCAACTCAGTCGGGAGCTCGCAGGCTGCTGCACTGGCGGCGATGCTGAGAAGCTCTCGGCGTGGCTGTCTGACGACTGCTGGAAGAGCGTGAACTTCACTTCCGAACTTGTCTCCCGCGCCTTCGATCTCGCGTCGCCGGAGCCGCTTCGGATCCCGTGGAATGAGGGCGGGCCACCGCAACTCAGCGGCAAGGAGCGACTCGCCGAGGGCGGCTCAGATCACCGTGCTTCCCTGAGTGCCTCGGGACGGTCTACGTCTCGAGAGACGCTATCCGGTGCGAAGCCGTGGAAGTTAGCGCCAGCGGTTCTCCTTCACCGCGCTTTGCGCCAATGGGCGTCCGTGCGGCCCCGATTCCGGGTACTCGCTGTCGCGGGCGTCGTCGCGCTGCTGGCGCTCGGCGGCCTCGCCTTCTCACCGCAGGAAGGCCAAGCGGGAGCATCGGAGGCCACCTCCACATCCTCGCCAAAAGACGGGGCGGCACCGCCAGCGCCGTCGGACTCGGGAGCCCGCCCGCCTGCTGATGACGCCGGAGATGACGAGCGTGACGCGGTGATCCCGGGCGCTGCGCTCTCTGGAGATGATCCTGTCGCTGCCGGGCAAGAGCTTCTCCGCCTGCGCGACGAGTGCTTCGAGCGGAGGTCAACGGACTGCCTGGAGCTGGCCGTGCAGCGGGACTCGGCCGCCTGGGATACCGATACAGCGCGGATGTCAGCGATCCGCGAGGGAACCTTGGGATGGCAGCGACTCTCGAGTGATGAGGTGGAGGTCTCTGTAGTGGACGTGATGGGCGGAGTCGTCCTGCTCGAGGTGCGACCGCCCGCCGCGGGGGACAGGAGCGTGGGCACAATGGCGCCGGCCTCGGTTCTGATCATCAGAACCGAGGCCGGCTGGAGAATTCGCGACGTCTTCGAGGCCTAGATGCCGAGAGACCCCTCGAAGTCAGCCGCCTCCAGCCGCTGCTTCACAGCGACGAGGAAGCGTGACGCGTCCGCCCCGTCGATGATGCGGTGGTCGTAGGAGAGAGCCAGATAGACCATCGAGCGGATCGCGATTGCATCGCTGCCGCCGTCGCTGACCACGACGGGCCGCTTCGTGACGATTCCCGTCCCGAGGATCGCGGACTGCGGAAGGAACACCACGGGCGTGTCGAAGAGGGCTCCACGCGACCCTGTGTTCGTCAGCGTGAACGTGCCCCCTGCAAGCTCGTCAGGCTTGAGCTTGTTCTCGCGGGTCCGGTCAGCAAGGTCGGCGATCTCCTTCGCCAGGCCAGCGATGTCAAGGGAGCTCGCGTCACGGACCACGGGCGTCAGGAGACCGCGCTCGGTGTCGACCGCGATGCTGATGTTCTCCTGCGCCGGATAGACGATGTTCTCGCCGTCGATCGTGGCGTTGATGATGGGGTACGTCCGCAGGGCCTCGGCCGACGCGAGGGCGAAGAAGGGCAGGAACGAGAGCTTCGTGCCCGTCTTCTCAAGGAAGGCGTCCTTGACCTTGGCGCGGAGCGCAGCGACCTTCGTGACATCGACCTCGACCACTGAGGTGAGCTGAGCCGAGGACTGCATCGACACGACTGCGCGCTCGGCCACGACCTTTCGCAGGCGGGTCATTGGCACCGTCGTTCCGCGCAGTGGCGACGTCTCGACCTTCGCAGGGGCTGCGGCTGAAGTCTCGGGTGCCGCCTGCTGAGAGGTCTCGGACGTGACAGCCAATACGTCTTCCTTGCGAATCCGGCCGCCCACCCCCGTCCCCGTCACGGTGGCGAGATCGACGCCGCGCTCGTTCGCGAGCTTGCGTACGAGGGGTGTCACATAGCCGGAACCGCCGCCCGTGTTCTGAGCGGCAGGCGAAGCAGAGGCGGCCGGCGCTGTGTCGGCCTGAGGCTGTGACGAGGGCTGCTCATCCGCAGCGGCAGCGGGCTCCTCTGAAGTCGTCTCCGCGGCGATAGCCGCCGCCTCGGACGTGTCGTCCTCGGGAGCTGCGGTCGAGGGAACCGCTGCGGGAGGCTCGGAGGGCAGATACTCCTGCTGCTCCTGGGCAGGCTGCTCCTGAGAGGGCTGTTCCTGGGCGGGCTGTTCCTGGGCGGGCTGGTCGGGCGCCTGTGCGGCATCGGAACCGGAGCCGATCCGCAGAAGCTCTGCGCCGACCTCGATGGTCTGGTCCTCGGCGACGAGGATCTCCTGGACAACCCCCGCGATGGGGGACGGGATCTCAGTGTCCACCTTGTCCGTTGAGATCTCCAGCAGGGGCTCGTCCACCTCGACGCTGTCGCCCACCTGCTTGAGCAGTCGCGTGACGGTTCCCTCCGTCACGCTTTCGCCGAGGGACGGCAGTGTTACGGCCGTGCCGCCGGAGGGTGCTGCAGCCTGCGAAGACTGCGTCTCTTGGGGAGCTGCAGCCTGGGCCGGCTCTGCCTGGGCGGGCTCAGTTTGGGCGGGAGCGGGTGCCTCAGCGGCGGGCTCAGGGGTCGCTGCGGGCGCCGCTTCAGGGGCAGGTTCCTCGGCAGCCGAAGACTCGGAAGGCGCCGCCTCGGCGTCGCCACTGCCCGAGCCGTCGCCGATACGCACGAGCGGAGCGCCCACCTCGACCGTTTCATCCTCGGACACGAGGATCTCCTCGATCACTCCAGCGATGGGTGACGGGATCTCCGTGTCTACCTTGTCGGTCGACACCTCGAGGAGGGGTTCGTCGACCTCGACGCGGTCCCCGACGTTCTTCAACCAGCGCGTGACCGTGCCCTCGGTGACACTCTCACCGAGTGCCGGGAGGTTGACGGATTGGCTCATCTGTGGTGCTCCTTTGGTGAAATCTGTGGCTCCAGCATAGTTCGGGAGAGGGTCAGACGGCGTGGAGGGGCTTGCCAGCGAGGGCAAGGAAGGCTTCGCCGAGCGCCTCGTTCTGCGTGGGGTGAGCGTGCAGGAGCGGGGCGATGTCCTCGGGGTGAGCATCCCAATTAACGACCAGCTGTGCCTCGGCGATGAGCTCGCCGACACGCGCGCCGATCATGTGGACACCGACGACGGGGCCGTCGTTGACGCGTACGACCTTGATGAGCCCCGAGGTTCCGATGATGTGGCTCTTGCCGTTGCCCGCGAGGTTGTAGTCGTAGCTCGAGACGTTGTCGGCCCCGTGAACCTCCTTGGCCTTCGCCTCGCTGAGGCCCACCGACGCCACCTCCGGGTCGGAGTATGTGACCTTGGGGATGTTCACGTCATCGATCACGACCGGGTTGAGGCCAGCGATCTCCTCGGCGACGAAGATTCCCTGCTGGAAGCCCCGATGTGCGAGCTGGAGACCGGGAACGATGTCTCCGACTGCGTAGACACCCGGCACGTTGGTGGCCAGGCGCTCGTTGGTCAGGACAAAGCCGCGATCCATCGCAATGCCCGCCTCCTCGTAGCCGAGGCCCTGCGTTACGGGACCGCGGCCGACGGCGACGAGCAGGAGCTCGGCCTCGACGGTCTCGCCGTTCTCGAGGGTCACGACGACACCCTCATCGTTCTGAGTGACGCCCTGGAAGCGGACTCCTACCTTGAAGTTGATACCGCGCTTTCGGAAGGCGCGCTCGAACTGCTTGCTGATCGCCTCGTCCTCGTTGGGGACGAGGTGGGGGAGTGCCTCGATAATGGTGACGTCGGCGCCCCAGGACTTCCAGACGCTCGAGAACTCGACGCCGATGACGCCGCCGCCGAGAACGGCGACCTTCTTCGGCACGAAGTCGAGCTCGAGGGCCTGCTCCGAGGTGATGACCCGTCCGCCGATATCCAGACCGGGGAGGGTGCGAGAGTACGAGCCGGTCGCGAGGATGACGTTCTTACCCGTGTACCGAGTGCCGGCCACCTCGACGGTGTTGGGCGCCACGAGACGACCTTCTCCCTCAACCACGGTGATGCCGCGCATCTTGAGGAGACCCGTAAGCCCCTTGAACTTGCTGGACACCACTTCCTGCCGGTAGGCGGTGACCCCAGCGATGTCGATGCCGTCAAACGTGGACCTCACGCCGTACTTAGAAGAATCCCTGGCGGCGTCGGCGATCTCCGCCGAGTGGAGCAGAGCCTTCGTCGGGATGCACCCCACGTGCAAGCACGTGCCGCCGAGCTTGTTCTTCTCGATGAGGGCGACGGAGAAGCCCAGCTGGACTGAGCGCAGAGCGGCGGCGTATCCGCCGCTTCCGCCACCGAGGATCACTACGTCAAACGTCTGTTCGGGCACCCGTCAACTCCTTGGGGATGAGGCTTTGTGCGGATCGCAGCTCAGCACGGAGGTGCGCATCCAGCGGCAGATATTTCGTACTTTGCAGCGTACTACGCTCCTCGGAACGAGGCGGCCAGGTCGAGCAGCGCCCGCACTCCCACCGCGGTCGCGCCCTTGCCGGTGAAACCGTAGCCGGAGCCCGAGTTGTTGGCGGAGCCCGCGATGTCGATGTGTGCCCACGGGATCGTGGAGCCCGCTGTCGCTGCCGGAGTAGCGAACTCCTTCAGGAACACGGCGGCAAGCAGCATCCCGCCCGCTGTGTTGCCGATCTTGGCGTTTGCGATGTCAGCGATGTCGGAATTGAGAGAGCTGCGCAACTCTTCGGGAAGGGGCATCGGCCAGAACTTCTCACCTACCCGCTCCGCCGACGCGCAAAGGCGGGAGACAAGAGCCTCGTCACCCATCACGCCGGAATAGCGGTTGCCGAGCGCGACGATGGCTGCACCCGTGAGCGTTGCGATGTCGATGATGGCGTCCGGAGATTCCTCGCCCGCCGCGACGAGGCCGTCCGCCAGTACGAGCCGGCCCTCGGCATCCGTATTGAGGACCTCGATTGTGGTTCCGCCCCGCACGGTCAGGACATCGTTGGGCCGCATGGCGTCGCCCGACGGCATGTTCTCCGCGAGGCACAGCCAGCCCGTGAGATGTACGGGCAGTGCGAGTCGAGCTGCAGCCAGAAGCACGCCCAGAACGCTCGCGGCACCCGCCATGTCGTACTTCATGCCCACCATGGAAGCGGCGGGCTTGAGGGAAAGCCCTCCCGTATCGAAGGTGATGCCCTTTCCGACGAGAGCGAGATGGCCGCTGGCGTTCTGAGGGGCGTAGTCGAGCCGTACGAGACGGGGGCCCCGAGACGACCCCTTGCCCACCCCGAGCAGACCGCCATAACCGCCCGCCTCGAGCTCCATCTCTGTGAGCACCGTGACGTCGATCGGGAGGCCCTCCGCGGCGGCCACAGCTCGTTCTGCGAGCGTTTGAGGGTAGAGCTCCGCCGGGGGAGCGTTCACCAGATCGCGAACGACCGCCATCGCTTGCGCGATCGCCGCGGCCCGTTCGACCTGCTTGGAAGTGTTGGAGAGATCGGAAGCGATGAGGATCTCGCCCGCCGGCACCTTTGCGCTCTCTCGCGTCTTGCCTCTGCAGGAGGTGTAGGCGTACGCCCCGATCGCAGCCCCTTCCAATACGGCCGAGAGATCTTCGGCGTTCACGACCGGTAGGGCGAGAGCCAGCGTGTCGATGCCGACGAGTTGCCTGCTCGCGCTGCCTGCTGCCAGGCGGAGCGACTCGGGCGACAACTCGCCCCGTCCGAGACCGACGAGAGCGACAGCGCCAGCGGCGATGTTTTCGACGGGCACCCGCACGATCTCATCCCGAGCTCCCGTCACCCCGAGGGCCGTGAGCCTGTCCCGGATGGGGTCAAGAACGCTCAGTCCGGAGTGGAGGACGGGTGCGGAGTCACCGCTGCTCACCCCCACAACCAAGATGTCTGCCTTGATCTTTTCGGGTGCTGTGCCGACGACGGAAAGCTGGGGTGTGGTCATCCGCCCATGCTATTGGTGTTCGCTCATGGCGTTCTGAGCTGTCACCAATGGACGGCTGACGCCGGGGGTGCCTAGATACGATTGACGCATGACGGGGACGGATGCGCTCTATGTGCTTGGCGATGGCGCCGCCGAGGTGCCTCATGGACTGCCGCTCGTGGCGGCCCTGACCGGATTCGCTGACGCCGGGAATGCCGTGTCTCAGTTCACGGAGGTCCTGAGGGACGAACTGGAGTGGCGCACGGTCGCTGCTTTCGTGAACGACGAGTTGCTCGACTACCGTGCGCGTCGCCCGCTTATCTCCTTCGACCAGGACCATCTGTCGAACTACGTACCGGCGAGGCTCTCGCTCGACCTGTTGACCGACGAGTTGGGCAAGCCCTTCCTGCTTCTCTCGGGATACGAGCCGGACTACCGGTGGGACGGTTTCATCGCGGCGGTGAACGAGCTGATCGCGCACTTCGAGGTCAGCAGTGTCACATGGGTGCACTCAATTCCTATGCCTGTGCCGCACACGCGGCCCATCGGCGTCACCGTCAGCGGCACCCGTTCCGAGCTCGTCGAGGCGATGTCGGTCTGGCGCCCGCACACCCGCGTGCCTGCAAACGCCCTGCATTTGCTCGAGTACTCGCTTCAAGAGACCGAGATGCCTCTCGCAGGCTTTGTCCTCTTGATTCCGCACTATCTCGCGGACACGGAGTTTCCGGATGCCGCGGTCAAGGCTCTCGAGTGCATCACCGCTGCGACGGGGCTCATCTTCCCGAGCGACCGTCTCCGCGAAGAGGGGCGAGATTTCGTTGCCCGGATAGATCTTCAGGTCGCAGAGAACGGCGAACTCGCCAAGCTCGTGGGCGCTCTCGAGGAGCGGCACGACGCCTACATGGAGGGGAACGCAGTTCGCTCTCCACTCACGGACGAGGCCGGAGCGCTTCCGACCGCCGATGAGATCGCGGCCGAGCTCGAGAAGTTCCTTGCGACACGTCGTCGCGGTGACGACGAGGGGCCCGCCATCTAGCTCCCTTCCGCGGTGGTAGCCCTGGCTGCCGTGCTATCGCAGCTAGGCTCGTTCCGTGAACTCTCGACGGTCCTGGCTGGTCTGGGGCTGCGGCGTACTGGTCTATCTGGTCGCTGTCCTGCAGCGATCATCCCTCGGAGTGGCGGCGGTTGAGGCGAGTGACCGTTTCGACATCTCGGCCTCGGTGCTGTCGACACTCGCCGTCGTTCAACTGATTGTGTATGCGGGCCTGCAGATTCCCGTCGGCGTTCTCCTCGACCGGGTAGGTCCGCGAGCGCTCATCAGTTCAGGCGCCATCCTGATGTTCCTGGGCCAACTCTCCGTGGCGTTCGCCGAACAGTTCTGGATGGCAGTGCTCGGCCGCATCCTCGTCGGTGCTGGGGATGCCGCGACCTTCATCTCGGTCCTGCGCCTGCTGCCGCACTGGTTCGCAGGCCGGATCCTGCCGCAGGTGTCGCAGTGGACAGGGAACCTGGGTCAGCTGGGGCAGCTGCTCTCCGCGCTGCCATTCGCCTGGCTTCTTCACGATGTCGGATGGACCCCCGCCTTCGGCATTGCCGCGGCCATGGCACTCTTCTCGTTTCTCATTGCATTCGGCCTGATCCGTGATGATCCCGACCCTGATGGGCGGCAGGAAAGGGGCGAGAGTTGGGGGCAGGCTCTGCGCCAGGCACGAGATGCCTTGCGGCGGCCCGGCACGCAGCTCGGATTCTGGTCGCACTTCACAACACAGTCGCCGGGGTCCATGTTCGCCCTTCTATGGGGCTTCCCCTTCCTCGTGACAGGGCTCGGCTACAGCGCCGGCGCCGCCGCCGGGCTCCTGAGCCTTCTCCTCATCTCCGGAATCGTCGCGGGGCCCATTCTCGGTGTGCTGACGGTGCGCTACCCCCTTCGCCGCTCATCGCTCGTGTTGGGCATTGTGGGAGTGACTGCGGCGACCTGGGCGGTCGTGCTTGCGCGCCCCGAGGAACCACCGAGCTGGCTCGTCGCCACGCTGATCATCGTCCTGGGCGTCGGGGGTCCCGGCTCGCTCATCAGTTTTGAGTTCGCGCGGTCCTTCAATCCGCTGCGCAGTCACGGTTCCGCGACCGGCATCGTCAACGTGGGCGGCTTCGTCGCCAGCCTCACCATGATGTTCCTCGTGGGAGCGGCACTCGACCTGGCCTCCACCGGCGAGGATTCGGGGCTCTACACGTGGTCGGCCTTCCGTATCGCCTTCGCGACGCAGTTTCTCGTGCTCGCGGTCGGCACGGCCTTCATCCTGATCACTCGAGACCGTATCCGCCGGCAGCTCCGCGATGAGGAGGGAATACGAGTCGCCCCCCTTTGGGTTGCATTATCACGAACCCTTCGGAAACGCTCACGCTGAACTTCCTTCGTCCCGGCTGTTGCCCTCGAGCAGCTCCGCGAGCGGCCCGTTGATGCAGCGTGGAGGATAGCCGCTGCAAAGCGTGCAATAATTGATCTTTGAGACCCGTTCGATGGTCTGGTGACGGCTGCAATGGCGGTTCGTAACCGGACTTGACATGGGTCTTAGTGCTGCCCGAAGGGAAGGCACGTTCCTTCCGAATGAAAGGTATCCGCATGGCTACCCGCACCTCAACCACCCCCAAGACCTCCCGCGAACCCGAGGAAACGGAGGCGACCGCCGCCGACGAGACCACGGCTCCAGCGAAGAAGTCGGCGGCGAAGAAGACGTCGGCGAGCAAGACCAGCGCAAGCAAGAAGACGTCCGCCTCCTCGGGCAAGAAGGCCGCGAAGAGCGCCTCCGCTGCTAGCGAGGAAGACGCGGTCGAGGAGCCCACCGTCGACGCTGAAGAGGGCGGAGCTGCCGAGGGCGACGACGACGACAAGCCGAACGCCAGCGACGAGAAGCTTCCCACCGGCGCGATCGTGCTATCGATGGGCGACGAGGACGACGAGATCCCCGTCTACTCCGCAGCTATCACCGGCGCTACAGCGGACCCCGTCAAGGACTATCTCAAGCAGATCGGCAAGGTCGCGCTTCTCAACGCCGCTGAGGAGGTCGAGCTCGCGATGCGCATCGAGGCGGGCCTCTTCGCCGAGGACAAGCTCGCGAACGAGGGAGACAAACTTTCGCCCGCCCAAAAGCGTGAGCTTCAGTGGGTCGCGAAGGATGGCCAGCGCGCAAAGAGCCACCTTCTGGGGGCGAACCTGCGCCTCGTCGTCTCTCTGGCCAAGCGCTACACGGGCCGCGGGATGCAGTTCCTCGACCTGATTCAGGAGGGCAACCTCGGTCTCATCCGCGCCGTCGAGAAGTTCGACTACACAAAGGGCTTTAAGTTCTCGACCTATGCGACCTGGTGGATCCGCCAGGCGATCACGCGCGCGATGGCAGACCAGGCGCGGACGATTCGCATCCCGGTGCACATGGTCGAGGTCATCAACAAGCTTGCCCGCGTGCAGCGCCAGATGCTGCAGGACCTTGGCCGCGAACCCACGCCGGAGGAGCTCAGCCGCGAGCTCGACATGACTCCGGAAAAGGTCGTCGAGGTTCAGAAGTACGGACGCGAGCCCATCTCGCTGCACACCCCCCTCGGTGAAGACGGAGACAGCGAGTTCGGTGATCTCATTGAGGACACCGAGGCGGTCGTCCCGGCAGACGCCGTCGGTTTCACGATGTTGCAGAAGCAGCTTGAGAGCCTGCTTGACTCCCTCTCCGAGCGCGAGGCGGGCGTCATCCGCATGCGCTTCGGTCTCGGCGATGGGATGCCAAAGACCCTGGACCAGATCGGAGACACCTTCGGCGTGACGCGCGAGCGGATCCGCCAGATCGAGTCGAAGACCATGGCCAAGCTGCGTCATCCGTCCCGGTCGCAGTCGCTCCGGGACTACCTTGAGTAGGTCGATGGGGTTCTCGTACGTCCTGCCGATCCTCATCGGCAAGACGCTGCGAGTTCTCGCACGCCTCAGGGGCGGTGGCTCGGCCTTCCCCGGCTACGCGGCACTCCGGCTCGCCCCGCGCTTCTTGCATGAGGTCGCGAGCCAGTTCGAACACGGGGTCGTCTTCGTGCTCGGCTCGAACGGCAAGTCGACGACGACTCACATGCTGAGCGAGGTGCTGCGTGCACACGGAGTCCGCGTCTTCACCAATCCCTCGGGGGCGAACCTTCCGCAGGGCATCGCCTCCTCACTGCTTGCTGAAGTCAGCCTGACGGGACGGCTGAAGGCCGATATCGCCGTGCTCGAAGTCGATGAGGCGTACGCTCTCGAGTTCACTAAGGTTCTTCGACCCTCAACAGTCCTGATGCTCAATACCCAGGTCGACCAGCTCTATCGCTTCTACGAGACAGAGCGCGTCGCCGACATGATGCTCGACACGAGCGCACGGGCTACCGAGCACATCGTCACGAACCGTGAGGATCCGTATCTCAGCAAGATCGCGAGGCGGATTGTCGGCGACCAGCCGGACGTGACCTACTTCGGTGCATCTGCTGAGGTCATCGCCTCCTCACCGCACGGCCTCTTCAATGCCACGGACTACCGCGACGGCGAGTCTTCGAGTGAGGAGCATGTCGCGCTCGGGGAGCTCCGTGGTCTCGAGGGCGCCTCCGCCACTGTCGCCGTTCGAGACTCCGAGATTGAGATCGTTCTGCCCGCGAAGGGCCTGCACTACGCGATTGATGCGGCGGCCGCCCTTGCCACCGCTGCAGTCGTTCTCGGCGAGGGATTTGTGGACTCAGCAGCCCAGCGCGCCTTCGAGCGGATGAAACCCGCCTATGGCCGGGGGGAGCTCCTGCAGTTCGGTGACGAGCAGGTCGAGTTCGTCATGTTCAAGAACGCCGCCAGCCTTCAGCTCAATCTCGATGCACTACCCGAGCCCCCCGAGCAGGTGCTTCTTGCGATCGACGAGGGCACCCCCGACATCTCCTGGATCTACGACATCGACTTCTCGGGCCTCGACCATGTCGACGTGATCACGGGTGCCAAGGCCTGGCAGATCGCACTTCGGCTCGAGCACGAGGGCATTCCGATCGGTCGGGTCGAGCCCGACCTCCGCCGAGCGATCGACATCATGCGGTCGCTGCCCAAACCCTCACGCGGCATTAAGACCTGGGTTGTCAACTACGAGCAGATGATGCTCGCGCGCAAGCTCATCGGCTTCGGCGAGCTGGAGAACCAGCGATGAGCGCACTCACGATTGTGCAGCTGTACCCCGATGAGATGGGCGTTGCCGGGGACGCCGGCAATGTGCTTGCACTCAGCACACGGGCACGGCGCTCGGGTCACGCGACAGAGGTCGTGCGCCATGAGGTCGGGCAAGAACTTCCGGCGAACGCTGACATTGTCGTGATCGGTGGCGGTCCCATGTCAGCGATGCGGCGCATCCACGCTGATTTGATGGCGAATGCACAAACGCTGAAGTTGTGGGCGGACTCGGGCGTCTCCTTCTTCGCCTACGGCGCCGGGGCGGAGCTTCTTTCGCACGGCGTCACGGCAGGGGAGGCGGAACTCTCGGGAGTCGGCGTCTTCCCGTTCCGCGCCGAGCGCACTGGCGAGCGGGTGGTGGGCTACCTCATCGTCGACTCCGTCGATGGTCCTGTCGTCGGGTTCGCCGACCACGCTTCACGCTGGCTTCGGAACGACTCCGCTGAGAGTTTCGGCGTCGTGAGCGCGGGCGTCGTGCCCGCGGGACAGGCGGAGGGCGTCATCATCGGTTCCGCCATCGCGACGCTCATCGGTGGCCCGGTGCTTCCGTTGAACCCCGACGTCACCGACGCGATCTTGTCTCGGGCGCTTGCTAGGCGCGGCGAGACCTACTCGGCCGGCGCCGGTCAGGAAGGTCTAGAGGAGCACCGCGCGCTGGACCATTACGCGAGTGAGGCACGCGCCGTAATCCGCCGGAACGCGGAGCACCATTTCAAGCGGATCTGAGCTCGATGCGGGAAGCTCGCATCTTTCTTGGCGCGATCGTCGGTAATGGCGAGCGTCTGCGCTCTGACGCGTCTGCGCCGTTGTATGCCGATCTTCGTGCCGATGCCTATGGACACGGTGCCCCGGAAGTTGCGCGCGCGCTCAGCGCCGCCGGGTGGCGCCACCTGCTGCTCAGCGCCGCGGCTGATGCCGAGCGTCTCGCGCCGCTCATGGGCGCCGACGCCGTACTGCGATTCTCCGATGAGGCAGGCGTCCTGTCCCACACCGGCCCTGCTCTCTACGGGCTTGAATCGGATGCCGCGAGCCTGGGACTCGCCAGCTGCATGCGCGTCTCGGCTCGGGTTGTCTCGGTGAAGACCGTCGAGGCCGGCGAAGGCGTTTCATATGGTCACACTTACAGACTGCAGCGGCGCAGTGCGCTTGCACTCGTACCGGTCGGTTACTCAGATGGTTTACCTCGTAGCGCGGGGAATCGTGGGCAGGTGATGCTGGGTGGGCAACCGCGACCAATTGCGGGCCGAGTCGCCATGGATGTCCACATGCTCGACCTCGGCACGGACGGCGCCGAGGTTGGCGATGAAGCGGTGCTCTTCGGGGATCTGGGCGTGACGGCCGAGGACTTCGCTTCGTCTTTCGACGTCTCAGGGGTCGAACTGACGACAGGAATCGGCCCGCGAGTGGCAAGGACGTACGCATGATCGACCGGGCCGAGGCGGTGATCGATATGGGAGCGCTCCGTGCCAATCTCAGGATGCTGCGGGCCCGGGTTTCTCCGGCGGAACTCATGTTCGTCGTCAAAGACGACGCCTACTGTCACGGGCTCGAGCGCATCGTCGACACCGCTGCCGCTGACGGCATAACGTGGTTCGGCGCTCTGGACGCCGAAACCGCGCTGCGCGTACGCAGGCGGTCTCCTGAGGCCCGGGTCTTCGCGTGGCTCACCGATCCGGACGGTGATCTCGGGGACGCGATTGGTGCGGGAGTGGAAGTAGGGCTCTCGAACGTCCGCCAGCTGAGGCACGCAGCATCCGCGGCTTCAACGCAGACCGCTCGGGTGCACCTCAAGATCGACACGGGGCTGCACCGTGCTGGAGCCACCCCAGAGGACTGGCCGACGCTTGTGAGGGAAGCCCTGCGCTTGCAGTGCGAGGGCCGTGTAGAGATTGCAGGCGCATGGACCCATCTCGCGGAAGCGTCGTTCGACGCCGATTCCCTCGCGATCTCACGCTTCGAAGCCGCGGTAGCGGCGGGGGAGGAGCTCGGGGCGACATTCCCTGTGCGTCACCTTGCGGCAAGTGCTGCGGCATTCGAGCGAGCCGACAGTCGCTTCGACCTTGTGCGGGTCGGCGCGTTCGCCTACGGCATCGCGCCCGGAGACGGCGTCACGCCCGGGTCCCTCGGCCTTGTCCCCGTAATGACCTTGCGGTCGGTGGTCCGAGAGGTGAAGGGGGATCGCGCCATCGTCGGCATCGGCTACGGTGATGGGCTCTTTCGCTCGATGGCCGGGCGCGTCACCGTCTCGGTAGGTTCTCGTCGTCGCGTCATCTCGAAGATCGATGTCGACGAGCTCGTGCTCACCGGGTGTCCCGATGTGGCCGTCGGCGACGTCGTCACCCTCTTCGGTGATGGCACTCATGGCGAGGCCACACTTCAGGAGTGGGCGGATGCCCTGGGCACGATCGGAGAGGAGATCGCGGTGCGCGTTTCGCCGCGCGTCCCGCGTCGTTACCTCGGTGCGATGGAGACCGCTGACTAGGCGGGGCTGTCCTCGAGAAGGCGGCGTGACTCGTCGAGCCAGTCGGTCGCCACTGCCTCGAGCTTCTCCTGGTGGCGGCGGCCATGGTGCGCGCAGAACAGGAGTTCGCTGTCGCCGATTGCGACGCGGATGTAGGCCTGGGCGCCGCAGCTGTCGCACCGGTCGGCGGCCGTCAGCTGGTAGGAGTCGTGCTCCGTCGTCTCGGCAGAGATCTGAGACATTGGTTCCTCCTCCGTTTGTCTGTTGGTCGATCTGTGATCGCCGTACGTCAATACAAGCACGTCCTGCCTGAATCGGGGGCATTGGATCGATGCATTTCGCTCACCGCGTAGCCAGGCGCCGGAGGGGTGTCGGTGCCGTTGGCACCCGTGTCGCCTAGCTAGGCTGAATACCGCACCCGCCTCCCAATTCCTGTCCTCTTCGAAGGAGTCCCACTTCGTGTCGAGTTCCGACTATTCCGCCCGTCATCTCTCCGTGCTCGAGGGGCTCGAAGCGGTGCGTAAGCGGCCGGGGATGTACATCGGCTCGACGGACTCCCGCGGGCTCATGCATTGCCTGTGGGAGATCATCGACAATTCGGTGGATGAGGCGCTTGCGGGGCACGGCGACTCGATTGAGGTCGTGCTGCATGCCGACGGAAGCGTCGAGGTGAAGGACCATGCGCGTGGCATCCCGGTCGACGCGGAGCCGAAGACCGGGCTTTCGGGTGTCGAGGTCGTCTTCACGAAGCTCCACGCGGGTGGCAAGTTCGGCAGCGGCTCCTACGCATCCTCTGGAGGTCTTCACGGTGTCGGCGCCTCCGTCGTCAATGCGCTCTCCGAGCGACTCGACGTCGAGGTGGACCGCGACGGCAAGACCTGGGCGATGTCCTTTCACCGGGGCGAGCCAGGCATCTTCGCCGACAAGGGTGACCCGCGTCCGGATGCCCCGTTCACTCCTTTCGAGAACGGTAGCGAGCTTCGCGTGCTGGGCAAGGTGCCGAAGGGGGTTACAGGCACGCGGGTGCGTTACTGGGCCGACCCCCAGATCTTCACTCGCGGCGCAAGCTTCCAGGCAGAGGAGCTCACATCGAGGGCGCGCCAGACGGCGTTTCTGGTGGACGGTCTCACGCTTTCGGTGATCGACCGACGCGGGGAGGAGGAGACATCCGAATCCTTCCGCTTCGACGGCGGCATTTCGGAGTTCGTAGACTTCCTCGCCCCCGACACCCCCATCACGGGAACCTGGCGGATGACGGGCTCTGGCAGCTTCACGGAGACCGTGCCGGTGCTCGATGAGCGGGGACACATGGTCGCGACCGAGCTCGAACGGCAGTGCGAGGTCGACGTGGCACTTCGATGGGGCACCGGCTACGACACCGTTTTCCGCAGCTTCGTGAACATCATTGCGACGCCCAAGGGTGGTACGCACCAGGGCGGCTTCGAGCAGGGCATGATGAAGTTTCTGCGAGCCCAGGTCGAGCAAAATGCTCGACGGCTGAAAGTCGGCAACGACAAGCTGGAGAAGGACGACATCCTGGCCGGTCTCACCGCAGTGCTGACGGTGCGACTGCCCGAACCGCAGTTCGAAGGTCAGACGAAGGAGATTCTCGGGACCCCGGCGGTGCGTTCGATCGTAGCGAATGTCATCGCAAAGGAGATGAAGGAGCGTTTCGCCTCGCCCAAGCGGGACGACAAGGCACAGTGCTCCCTCGTGCTCGAGAAGGTCGTCGCCGAGATGAAGTCGCGGATCTCCGCGCGCGCCCACAAGGAGACGCAGCGCCGCAAGAATGCGCTGGAGAACTCGACCCTTCCCGCCAAGCTCGTCGACTGCCGAAGCAACGATGTCTCCAACAGCGAGCTCTTCATCGTCGAGGGCGACTCGGCCCTCGGTACAGCCAAGCTCGCGCGCGACAGCGAATACCAGGCGCTGCTGCCGATCCGGGGCAAGATCCTCAACGTGCAGAAGGCGTCAATCTCGGACATGCTCTCGAACGCGGAGTGCGCCTCCATCATCCAGGTGATCGGTGCGGGTTCCGGCAGGAGCTTCGACCTCGCCGCCGCGCGCTACGGCAAGGTCATCATCATGAGCGACGCGGATGTCGACGGCGCGCACATTCGCACCCTGTTACTGACGCTCTTCTTCCGCTACATGCCGGACATGATCAGGGATGGCCGAGTGTACGCAGCAGTCCCGCCCCTGCACCGGGTCGTCGTCATCAACCCGGGCTCGAAGCCCAACGAGACCATTTACACTTACTCGGAAGCGGAGTTGAACGGCGTATTGGCCCAGCTGAAGAAAGCGAACAAGCGCTATCAGGACCCGATCCAGCGATACAAGGGTCTTGGCGAGATGGACGCGGATCAGCTGGCGACGACGACGATGGACCGCTCGCACCGCACGCTCAGGCGCGTCAATATCTCGGATGCCGCGGCGGCCGAGAAGGTCTTCGAGCTCCTCATGGGAAATGAGGTGGGTCCGCGCAAGGAGTTCATCGTTGAGGGATCCGCTGCACTCAGCAGGGAACGCATCGACGTCTGACCCCTCGGCGGTGTCAAGAGCGGCGCACTGCCGCTCAGTCGCCGATGCTGCGCCCGATCGAAGACACGACCGCGTCGAGTGGTGTGCCTGACGCGTCGCGGCGCGCTCCCGCCTCAGGAAGCGTGCGCGATGCTCCGTCACTGGCGACTGCGAGCGCTGGTCCCGGTCCTGCCCAGGCCAGGGTCAGTGAGTCCTCGCCCCTGAGGAGTGCATGTGCACGAACGCCGCCAGTGGCGCGCCCCTTGCTCGGAAACTCGGAGAAATCGGAGACCTTGGCGCGTCCTGGATCCGTCCCCGCGATCGTTGTCGCGGAACCCGAGATCGTCGCCACGACGGCGCCCTCGGCATCCTCGATCGCGGCGAAGGCGATAACGGATGCCCCGGCCGCAAGCCTTATGCCCGCCATGCCTGCTGCCGACCTGCCCTGGGGGCGAACGGCCGCGGCGGGGAAGCGGAGTAGCTGCGCATCCGAGGTAATGAACACGAGCTCGGAGTCATCCGGCGCAATGGCGGCTGCAACGACCTCATCACGCTCCTTGAGCGAGATCACCTCGAACTCCGGCCGCTTCGGTAGATCCGTGAGCATCACGCGCTTGACCACTCCCGACCGAGTCCCAAGAGCGACGGCGACATCGGAGTCGAGAGCCACGAGAGCGAGCACCCGCTCCTGCTTGTTATCGAGCGCGATGTACTCCGAGGCCTTGCGGCCCGCTCCCAACTGGACGGAACTCTCGGGCACGACCGGGAGGTCGACGGGAGAGAGGCGGACGACGCGGCCGAGATTCGTGAGAGCGCCGATCTCGCTTCGACTCGTCGTGACGAGTTGGGAGAGCAGAGCATCGTGCTTGCTGCGACGAGGCTTCGCGGGCAGGGGCTGGACAGCGCCCTCCGGGTAGTCGATGCGGACGAGGCGACCCGTGGTTGACAGCAGCACCCGGCACGGGACATCCGCGATCTCGAGGGAGGGAGCAGGTCTTCCCCGCCCCGATACGGGCGCTTGCGCCCCTGCCTCTGTCAACAGGGTGCGGCGGGGCGTGCCGAACTTCTCTGCCACCTCGTCGAGCTCTCGTCCCACGAGGGCACGCAAGAGGCCGGGGTCGGCGAGCAGCTGGTCGAGCTCCTCAATCTCGCGGAGGAGCTGGTCGCGCTCCGCTTCGAGCTCGATCCGCGAGAACTTTGTGAGCCGGCGCAGACGCAGCTCCAGGATGTACTCGGCTTGAACCTCGCTCAGATCGAACACCTCGCGCAGCCGCGCGCGCGCCTGTTCCGAGTCATCCGAACTGCGGATGACCTGGATGACCTCGTCGATGTCGAGGATCGCGATGAGAAGCCCCTCGACGAGGTGAAGACGCTCGCGTCGCCGGTCAAGTCGGAAACGGCTACGCCTCGTTGTAACGCTGATCCGATGCTCGAGATACACCTGGAGCAGTTCGCGCAGGCCCAGGGTGCGCGGGCCGCCGTCGACGAGCGCGACGTTGTTGATGTTGAACTGCTCCTCCAGGGGAGTGTGCTTGTAGAGCTGCTCGAGCACAGCCTCGGGGTTGAACCCCGTCTTGATGCCGATGACGAGCTGCAGGCCCCGCTTGCGATCCGTCAGGTCCGCGACATCCGTGATGCCGCTGAGCTTCTTCGAGCTCACACCGTCCTTGATCTTCTCGATGACCTTCTCAGTGCCCACCATGTAGGGGAGTTCGGTGACCACGAGGCCCGTCTTGCGCGCGGTGACCGGCTCGATCGATACGCGCGCTCTCGTCTTGAAGCTGCCCCGACCCGTCGCATAAGCGTCACGGATGCCGCTCAGGCCGACGATCGTGCCGCCGCTCGGGAGGTCAGGGCCAGGAACGAAGGCCATGAGGTCTTCGAGCGAGGCATCGGGATGCTCCAGCAGGTGCCGGGCTGCCGCGACCACCTCAACCAAATTGTGGGGCGCCATATTGGTTGCCATACCCACCGCGATGCCCGTCGCACCATTCACGAGAAGGTTGGGGAAGGCAGACGGCAGCACTTCAGGCTGCATGGTCTGGTTGTCATAGTTCGGAACGAAGTTGACGACGTCCTCGTCGAGATCCGCCGTGAGGGCGAGAGCTGCCGCAGTCAGACGAGCCTCCGTGTAGCGGGGCGCCGCCGGCCCATCGTCGAGAGAGCCGAAGTTGCCGTGCCCGTCGATGAGAGGAACCCGCATGATGAACGGCTGATTCAGACGGACCATCGCATCGTAGATCGACGCATCGCCGTGGGGGTGCAGCTTTCCCATCACGTCGCCCACGACGCGTGCTGACTTCACATGCCCGCGGTCGGGTCTGAGCCCCATCTCCGTCATCTGGAAGAGGATGCGGCGTTGGACGGGCTTGAGACCGTCACGCGCGTCGGGCAGGGCGCGGGAATAGATGACGGAGTACGCGTACTCGAGGAACGAGCCCTCCATCTCGGTGGCGAGATCGACGTCGTCGATGCGCTCTTGGGGCTCGTCAGCGGTGCGATTGGCGGCAGTAGTCATAGGATTGCAGCCATGCTACCGGCGCCGTTCTCCGACCGGACGAGCCTCGCCGATGTGTTCCCAAGTCTGCGGGCATCGCTGAGGGGAGAGGCGAACCGCCTCGGGCTATCCAGGGTGCGCAGCGCAATCGTGCTGCTCGTCGACGGCCTGGGTTCGCACATGCTGGCCGCTCGTGCGGGCCATGCAAGGACGCTGTCTGGCGCCCGAGACACGCGCCTCACTTCCGGATTCCCGACGACGACCGCGTGTGCCCTCGCAACGCTGACGACGGGAAGCCCACCGGGCCTACACGGAATCGTCGGTTACACGGCCCTCGAACCTCGCAGCCGGCGCATCCTCAACCAGCTCAACGGCTGGGGCGAGACCCTCGTGCCCTCTGAGTGGCAGCGTTCGCGCACCGTTTTCGAGCAGGCTGCCGCCGAGGGAATCCCGTCGATCGCAGTGGGAGCCGCCCGCTACGAGGACTCCGGCTTCACTGAGGCAGTGCTCCGCGGCGCTGAGTATGTGATCGCCGACAGAATCTCTGACCGCCTGGAGCTCGCCCAGGTGCGCCTCGACGAGGTTGGGGGAGGTCTTGCCTACGTCTACGTGCCCGAGCTCGACCAGATCGCTCACAAGCGCGGGTGGGAATCCGAGCGCTGGCTCGCCGCGCTGGAAGACCTCGACGGCGTCGTCCGTTCGTTCATCGCTCGTGTCCGGCCAGGTGAGGGCCTTCTTGTGACGGCAGATCACGGCATGGTGGACATCCCGTCGCACCGGCACGTCCTGGTGGACAGAGAACCCGGCCTGCTCGACGGGGTGGACAGGGTTGCGGGAGAACCCCGGTGCTTGCAGCTTCACTTCGCTGAGGACTTAGGAGGGCCCGATCGCGAGGCGCTCGTCGCGCGCTGGCGCCAGTCGGAACACGCGCGGTCCTGGGTCGTGACGCGAGACGAGGCGTTGAAGGCGAACTGGTTTGGAACGAGCGTCGACGAGGCTGTGGTGCCCCGCATCGGCGACCTCTTGGTGGCGGCCCGCAAGAGGGTCGCCTACTATGACTCCCGCACCGCCTCAGATTCCGCGCTTGCCATGGTGGGGCAACACGGCTCCCTCACGGCAGAGGAGACCATTGTGCCGCTGATCCGACTCGGCGCCTTCGCCTGAGCCCCGTCTCGGGTCAGTCGTCGTCGGCCTTAGCGCCGAAGACGATGTCGTCCCAGCTCGGCATGGACACCCGTCCGCGACGCTGTCCTTTGCTACCGGTCGCCGACGTGCTCTGAGACTGCGAGCCTTTTGCTGATGAGTGATCCGGGGCGTGCGTGGTGGGTGCCGACGGCTGCGGATTCGTGTGGTCGTCGTTCTTCGAGTTGAAGCTTGAGCTCGAAGCATCCGCCTCGCTGTCGAAGTCGTCGAGCGGAATATCGATTACACGGATGCTGCCTGTCGACGGATGCGCCGATCGCGAGTCCTCGGCGTCTGAATGCGGCGGTGCCTCCCGCTCTCCACGGCGGCGGCGGAGCGCCTCCAACAGGTCTGCCGTGTTCCCCGCGTCTGACTCGGACCGGGGCTCGCGATTGATCGCGGCAGGGGAAACGCTCTGGGAACCGCGTGCGAAGGGGATGGCGTCAGCGTATGGGGCGGTGTCGCGTGGCGAAAGCTCGTCGTCAGTGAATGCTCCGCTGTCGAACCGCGTCGCGTCGGGCGTTCGCTCAGCGGGTACCGCGCGGAGGCGCGGGATGAGTGACGCCGAGACGTCCCCCTGCTGGCTTATCCGCGTCGCATCGTTGTTGATGGGCGCGAGCGTGGACTTCTTGGGGTCGAATTGCCAGCGGGCATCGTGTTCGACCTCGTTGGCGGTGAAGCCGAGCTTGACGGTCCACCCCGTCTCGGGGTCCTTCCAGCTCGCCCAGGCGACGTCGCGCGCGCCGAGTTCCTCAAGCCGCTCCTCCATAACGGCGCCGAAGGTGGAGCCGTTGAGTGGGTCTGAGTCGCTCGCGGTGTTGACCGGCACCGCTAGGGCAGCGTTCACCACGAACTGCCGCTCTGCGAGCACGGGGCCCTCGAACTTCTGGATGTACTCGATCGGCGCGCCCGTGAGCTCGGCGACATCGTGTGCCGACATCCCTGAGCGGATGTGCGACTGAATGTCCCGGGGCGCCACCTTGCGCTCACCCTGCGGGGTCGCGCTTCGCCGACGCAGCAGGGCGTAGGTCTCCGCGTCGAGCGGGATCCGATAGCGGCTGCCATCCTCCGCGGTTGCGAGGAGAGCGTCATCCTCTACTCCAGTGACTCTCAGGTCATGCATGCTGATCGCCTCTCAGGCCGTCGCGATTTCGCCTCTAGATTCTCACGGGCGTGCCCGAATTGGGGGAATAGAGAGGGCGTGCCGCGAGTTGTCTCATGCCGTGATCGCGCGGCGCGCGGGCTCGTTTGCTATTCAGAATCGAATGAGGCAAACTGTCGCCGCCGATTGAGACGCATCGGCATACACCAAGACTGGATGGGCATGGCAACCGACTACGACGCACCGCGTAAGACCGACGATGACTCGGAGAGCATCGAGGCTCTGAAGGAGCGTGTGCCGGACAAGATGTCGGGCGTCGTGGACTCCGATGACGCGGACAACCCGGGTGGCTTCGAGCTGCCGGGTGCTGACCTGTCCGACATGGACCTCGATGTCGTCGTGCTCCCGCCCCAGGCCGACGAGTTCACCTGTGTGAGCTGCTTCCTCGTCAAGCACCGTTCACAGATCGATCACCAGGAGAAGCTCGGGCCTATCTGCCTCGAGTGCGCGGCCTGATCGCCTCCACAGCCTCTTTCAACTGTCGCGGTCGCCGAGTCGACACGAGCCAATAGGGCGCCGGGTCGACCTGGTCCGTGACCTCGACGCGTACGACGGGCGAGATACCGCCGCGGATGGCGAGCCAGGCGCGCGCGTCGAGTCGAACACTGCGCTCCGCCGTCGCCTCCACTCCCTCGAAGAAGAGAACCTCTCCAATGGCGTCGGCGGGCAGTCGGGCGACGCCGACGCTGAGGCCTTCGTCGTCGACACGGATCCGGGGGGAGCGCGCCAGCAGCACACCGGTCGCCGCGAGGTAGAAGGCGATCGCCATCACGACACCGACCGCGGGGTCGATGGGCAGAAACACGATGAGCGTGGCGGGTATGAGTAGAACGAGCGCCACGAGCAATCCGGGGGACGGCCATAGTCGCTCCTGAAAGTGGATCATGACCCCATTCGACCAGACTTTCCAGACCGCCCGCACACTGCACTACCCTCATCACGTGGTCGAATCCCTCGAGATACCGCTCGTTGGCGAGTACGCGCCGAGCTATGCCCATCCCGGCGATGCCGGCGCCGACTTGAGAGCAGCGGAGTCGGTTGTGCTTGACCCGGGGAACCGTGCGACGATCGGGACGGGCGTTTCGATTGCGCTTCCTCTGGGGTACGCGGCCTTCGTGGTGCCCCGGAGCGGGCTCGCGTCGAGACACGGCATCACGATCGTCAACAGCCCGGGCACGGTCGATGCCGGTTATCGTGGTGAACTGCGCGTGACCCTCCTCAATACGGATGCGCAGCATCCATTCCACGTCGAGGTGGGTGACCGCATAGCCCAGCTCGTGATCATGCCGGTGGCGCAGGCGACGTTCGTCCCGGTCGCTCATCACGACGAGACGGACCGCGGGACGTCTGGTTTCGGGTCCACGGGATATCGGTCGAGCGAACAAGGAGTGAGCGAGTGACGGACACGACGAACGGCGACAACGTGGCGCAGGCCAAGTCAGCGCCTGCTGACCGCGCGACCACAGGCCCTCTCGATGACAGCGAAGCGAACGCGGTGCGCCCCTACGTTGATCTTGGAGGCATCAAGCTCCTGCCGCGTGAGGGCCTGCAGTTGCGGCTCGAAGTGGAGGAGGGAAGCAAGCGCGTTGTCGCAGTGGGTCTCGACTATGCCGGCTCGAGCCTCCAGGTTCAGCCATTCGCTGCGCCTCGATCGACCGGGCTGTGGCACGAGATCCGGCAGCAGATCGCCGAACAGATCGCCAAGCAGGGCGGTACAACCAAGCTGACCGCGGGGACCTTCGGCCCCGAGCTGCTGGCCGAGATTCCCGCAACTGGTGGGGGACAGGCCGGGTCGAAGCGTCTCGCTCGCTTCATTGGCGTCGACGGTCCCCGCTGGTTCCTCCGCGGCGTCATCGCGGGCGACGCTGTCGTCGATCAGGAGGCGTCCGCAAAGATCGAGGATCTGTTCAGGAGCATCGTCGTCGTCCGCGGGTCGACTCCCATGCCGCCGCGCGATCTCATCCCACTGCAGATGCCTCGCACCGGCACTGGGGGCGGCCCGGCCGGATCCGCCTCCGCTGGCTGATGGTGGAAGAGACGCCTTTCCGCAGAGGGCAGCCACACGACGACGGAGACGCAGCGCCTTCGACGGAGAGCACCGCAGAGCCGTCGGCACGGGAGCAGTTCCGAGACGGCCTCGGCCAGGCGGCGCGCAACGCTGGCATCGGAGCGGTCGCACCCGGCGAGGTGCCGTCGGCCTCAGCACTGCTCGCGGCTGTCGGGGGAGTGCGAGGTCTCGTCGAGTCGATACTCCCCGGCCTGGGATTCCTTATCGTCTACACAGCCACGGGCGAGGTTGTGCCCTCGGTGCTTGCCCCACTTGCGGTTGCCCTGATCTTCGTCGCTGCGCGAGCGATGACCAGGTCCATGGTGACCCCTGCCATTGCTGGCCTCGTCGGGATCGGCGTCTCGGCAGCCCTCGCCCTGCTGACGGGAAGGGCAGAGGACAACTTCGTGCCCGGGCTTATCGTCAATGCGGTCTCGGTCACAGTCCTGCTTGCGTCAATCGCATTCCGCTGGCCAGCTATCGGAGTCATCGTCGGTCTGCTCGCGAACGAGCCGAGTGAATGGCGTGGCAATCGGGCGAAGCGCCGGGTGTTCACAGTCGCGACCTGGCTTTGGGTAGGGCTGTTCTCGGCACGTCTTCTCGTGCAAGCCCCTCTCTACTTCGCCGAGCAGACCGAAGCACTTGCCGCGACCAAGCTCGTGATGGGCGTGCCGCTCTACGCGGGCATGCTGTGGGTCACGTGGCTTCTCGTTCGTACGGTTTATAAGGGCGACTCGGATGCTGCGGAGCGACGCGCATCCGGCACGCCCTAGCTGCCAAGAACGAGCGTGGCGCTCACGGGGGTGACCACACCATCGTGGTATATTTATCTCGACATCGAGATAAATTTCTCTGCCTCCGGACATGCCGCTGACCAGCTTCAGACTTAGGCTTGCCTTGCTGGTGGCGATCGGCGATCGCTACAAGGATTGGCTGTGAACGTGCGCCGATGAGGGCACGCCGGACAGAGCTCAGCAAGGGAGTCGACGCCATGTCGTCAGTAAACAGCTTCGGATCACGGGACACCCTCTCGGTCGGCTCGACCGACTACGAGGTCTTCCGGCTCGACACGGTCGCCGGACACGAGAAGCTTCCATTCAGCCTCAAGGTGCTGCTCGAGAACCTCCTTCGCACCGAGGACGGTGCGAATGTCACGAAGGAGCAGATCGAGGCACTCGGCTCCTGGGACCCCTCTGCGGAGCCTGACACCGAGATCCAGTTCACGCCGGCCCGTGTTGTCATGCAGGACTTCACCGGTGTTCCCTGCATCGTCGACCTCGCGACCATGCGCGAAGCGGTCGCCGATCTTGGCGGTGACCCCGAGCGCATCAACCCTCTCTCGCCCGCCGAGCTGGTGATTGACCACTCCGTCATCGCCGACCTCTTCGGCACGCCCAACGCGCTCGAGCGCAATGTCGAGATCGAGTACGAGCGCAACGGTGAGCGCTATCAGTTCCTCCGCTGGGGCCAGACCGCGTTTGAGGACTTCAAGGTCGTGCCCCCGGGCACGGGCATCGTGCACCAGGTGAACATTGAGCACCTCGCGAAGGTGACCTACAGCCGCACGGTCGATGGCACGCTCCGCGCCTACCCCGACACCTGCGTTGGCACTGACTCGCACACCACCATGGTCAACGGGCTCGGCGTTCTCGGCTGGGGAGTCGGCGGCATCGAGGCCGAGGCGGCCATGCTCGGACAGCCCGTCTCGATGCTCATCCCGCGGGTTGTCGGCTTCAAGCTCAGTGGCGCGATCCCGACGGGCGTCACGGCCACGGATGTCGTGCTCACCATCACCGACATGCTGCGCAAGCACGGCGTCGTCGGCAAGTTCGTCGAGTTCTACGGCGAGGGCGTCGCGGAGGTGCCGCTCGCAAACCGCGCGACCATCGGCAACATGAGCCCCGAGTTCGGCTCGACGGCCGCCATGTTCCCCATCGACGAGGTCACCCTCGACTACCTCCGCCTCACGGGCCGCAGCGAAGAGCAGGTCGCTCTCGTGGAGGCGTACTCGAAGCTGCAGAAGCTCTGGCACGACCCCTCCGTGGAGCCCGTCTTCAGCGAGTACCTGGAACTCGACCTCGCGACCGTCGTCCCCTCGATCGCGGGCCCGAAGCGCCCTCAGGACCGTATCGAGCTCAGCTCCGCGAAGGACCAGTTCGAGATCGACCTGAACAACTACGCCTCGGCGGGGCACACGCGTGTCGACCAGGCCGTCGAAGGCACGTTCCCGGCGTCGGACCCGATCGGCTTCACGCCGCAGGACGAGGGTTTCACCCACCAGCATGACAACTCGGAGGTGAGCCACCAGCACGACCGAGAGACCCTCACAAGCCATGCGCCCGCCGTCTCGCACCCGACCCCGGTGACGATGGCCGACGGTTCGACCTTCACGATCGACCACGGTGCGGTCAGCATCGCGGCGATCACGTCGTGCACCAACACCTCCAACCCCTCCGTCATGCTGGCCGCGGGCCTGCTCGCTCGCAACGCGGCGAAGCGCGGACTGAAGGCAAAGCCGTGGGTCAAGACAACCCTCGCGCCCGGCTCGAAGGTGGTCACGGACTACTACGAGAAAGCAGGGCTCACGGAGGACTTGGAGGCCCTCGGTTTCTACACGGTCGGGTATGGCTGCACGACCTGTATCGGCAACTCCGGTCCACTCGCCGAGGAGATCTCGGAGGCGATCAACAATAATGATCTCGCCGTGACCGCCGTCCTCTCGGGCAACCGCAACTTCGAGGGTCGCATCAACCCCGACGTCAAGATGAACTACCTCGCGAGCCCGCCGCTCGTCATCGCCTACGCTCTGGCCGGCTCGATGAACTTCGACTTCGAGAAGGACTCCCTCGGCCGCGACAGCGACGGCAATGAGGTCTTCCTGAAGGACATCTGGCCCGACGCTGCAGAGGTCCAGGCGACGATCGACAGTTCGATCGACACCGACATGTTCAACACGCAGTACGCCTCCGTGTTCGAGGGTGACGAGCGCTGGCGTTCGCTTCCGACTCCCGCCGGATCGACCTTCGAGTGGGATTCCGAGTCGACGTATGTGCGTAAGCCCCCGTACTTCGAAGGCATGACGCTCGAGACCTCGCCGGTGAGCGACATCGAGGGAGCGCGGGTGCTCGCCAAGCTGGGCGACTCCGTCACGACGGACCACATCAGCCCTGCGGGTTCCATCAAGGCGGACAGCCCCGCCGGTCGTTACCTGCTGGAGCACGGCGTCGACCGCAAGGACTTCAACTCCTACGGATCGCGCCGAGGCAACCACGAGGTCATGATCCGCGGCACGTTCGCGAACATCCGACTCAAGAACCAGCTCCTCGACGGTGTTGAGGGCGGCTACACGCGTGACTTCACTCAGGCGGATGCTCCGCAGACGTTCATCTACGACGCTTCGCAGAACTACCAGGCTCAGGGCACTCCGCTCGTGATCCTCGGCGGTAAGGAGTACGGTTCTGGGTCCTCGCGCGACTGGGCGGCGAAGGGCACGAGTCTTCTCGGGGTCAAGGCGGTCATCACGGAGAGCTTCGAGCGCATCCACCGCTCCAACCTCATCGGTATGGGCGTCGTTCCGCTGCAGTTCCCTGCCGGTGAGAACGCCGAATCGCTGGGGCTTGACGGCACAGAGATCATCAGTATCGCCGGCCTCACGGAGCTCAACGAGGGCCGCACCCCGCGCACCGTCAAGGTCACCGCGGCGCCCAGTGACCACTCGCCTGAGGGCAAGGAGACGGTCGAGTTCGATGCGGTCGTGCGAATCGACACTCCGGGCGAGGCCGACTACTACCGTAATGGCGGCATCCTGCAGTACGTGCTCAGGAGCCTCGTCTAGGCTTCTGTCATGAGCCTTCTCGAGACCATTCGCGGTCCTCGTGATCTCGACGGACTCTCCCTCGACCAGCTTTCGGAGCTGGCGGGGGAGGTCCGTCGCTTCCTCGTCACGGAGGTCTCGAAAACCGGCGGTCACCTTGGACCCAATCTGGGCGTTGTCGAACTGACGATCGCCCTGCACCGGGTTTTCCACTCGCCCCAGGACCCCATCATCTTCGATACCGGGCATCAGTCATACGTGCATAAGCTCCTCACGGGGCGCCAGGATTTCAGTCGTCTCCGTCAGCGTGGCGGGCTAGCCGGCTACCCGCAGCGTTCGGAGTCCGTGCACGACGTTGTGGAGAGTTCGCACGCCTCGAGCTCCCTGTCGTGGGCCGACGGTGTGTCACGAGCCTTTGAAATGTCGGGGCAGGACGACCGGCATGTGGCTGTCGTCGTCGGCGACGGCGCGTTGACGGGCGGTATGACGTGGGAGGCCCTCAACAACATCAGCGACGACAACGCGCGCAATCTCGTGATCATCGTCAACGACAATGGCCGGTCGTATGCCCCGACCATCGGGGGGATGGCCCGCTTCCTCAACGATGTCCGTACGCGTCGCACGTATCGCACACTTCACCTCGGCAGTCGCCAGCTCTTCGACCGCCTTGGACCGCCAGCTCGCGCTGTCTACCGCGGCGTGCGAGGCGGCCTGCACGGCTTTCTGAGCCGGTTCACCAACAACGAGGCGCTTTATTCGAACCTCGACATTAAGTACTTGGGCCCGATTGACGGCCATGATGTGGGAGCGCTCGAACAAGCCCTGCGTCAGGCCAAACAGTATGCGGCGCCCGTCATAGTGCACGTGATCACGCAGAAGGGGAGAGGCTACGAGCCCGCCCTCGCGGACGAGGCTGACCAGTTCCACGCGGTAGGCCAGATCGATCCTGAGACCGGGGAGCCGGTGGAAAGCGCAGCAGCTCCCTCGTGGACCTCGGTGTTTGCGGACGAGGTCGTCGCCATCGCGGATGAAAATCCTCGCGTTGTGGGAATCACCGCCGCCATGCTGCGGCCAGTGGGGCTGCACAAGATGGCTGCGAAACATCCGGATCGCGTGCTCGACGTCGGCATTGCGGAGCAGCACGCGGTGACGTCCGCTGCGGGCCTCGCGTTCGGCGGGCTTCATCCCGTGGTGGCGGTCTATGCCACGTTCATGAACCGTGCCTTCGACCAGGTGCTGATGGATGTCGCCCTGCACAAGGCGGGCGTCACCTTCGTGCTCGACCGCGCCGGCGTGACCGGTCCTGACGGGCCGAGCCACCACGGAATGTGGGATCTTGCGATTCTTCAAGTGGTGCCCGGCATTCGATTGAGCGCGCCGCGCGATGCGACTCGTCTCCGCGAGCAGCTGCGTGAGGCCGTCGCGATCGAGGATGCGCCGACCGTCGTCCGCTTCTCGAAGGGCAGTGTGGGCACTGAGGTAGAAGCGCTTCGCCGCACAGACGACGGCGTCGATGTGCTCGTCGAGGCCGAGCATCCGGATGTCCTCATCATGACTGTGGGCCCGATGGCCGAGATCGGACTGGATGTGGCCGCACGCCTCGAACAGCAAGGGATCGGAGCCACGGTCGTTGACCCGCGGTGGGTCGTCCCCATTCCCGCGAGCATTATCGAGTTGTCGGCGAAGCACCGGATCGTGATCTCGATCGAGGATGGCGTACGCGTCGGCGGCGTGGGTACTCGCCTGCGGCAGGACCTTCGCGCGGCCGGCGTCGACACGGCGGTGACCGAACTGGGCCTTCCCGACGAGTTCCTTGACCATGCCTCGAGGGCACAGATCCTCGAAGAGGTGGGGCTCACCCCACAGCAGATCGCGCGCGATGTCGTCGCTCAGGTGCTCGGAAGCAAGATTCCTGTCGCGCGACAGCAGCAGCCGCACGAGGCCGCACACAAGAACTAGTGCCTCAGCCACGCCTGCGACAAATCCCACGGGCCCGCAAGCAACGCCATGCCTGCGCCACACACGCAACGGGGGACGTGGCTCGCGCACAACGCCGACTCGAACTAGCCGACTCTAAATGGGTGAGAGCCACATAAAAGGATGAGGGCCCCGCAGCTGCAGCTGCGGGGCCCTCATTCACTCCTCTGCGGGCTAGTGGTGCCCGCCCTGCTCAAGCTCGCCCTTGGTGGCGGGGGAGATGCGGTCCTCGAAGAACCAGCGCGAGAGAGCTGCACGCATGCGCATTCCCAATGTGATGCGGCCCTGGTCGTTGGGGCGAATCATGAGCGGGGCGTAGTCCTCGTAGCTCACCAGACGCCAGCGCTCGTACTCCGAGACGGGCTGATGGACCTCGACGTACTCGCCGCCGGGGAGGCGGACGATACGCCCGGACTCGTAGCCGTGGAGAGCGATCTCGCGATCCTTCTTCTGGAGTGCAAGGCACACGCGCTTCGTGACGAGGAACGCGATGAGCGGGCCAAGGAACAGCAGCGCCTGAAGCGTGTGGATGACACCCTCGATCGAGAGGCGGAAGTGAGTCGCCATGAGGTCGGAGCTCGCTGCTGCCCACAGCACGGCGTAGAAGGTAACGCCGGCGGCGCCAATGGCGGTGCGGGTCGGGGCGTTGCGGGGACGCTCGGCAATGTGGTGCTCACGCTTGTCACCCGTGACCCACGCCTCGATGAAGGGGTAGATCGCGACGATGACGATGAAGAGCCCGAGGATCGCGACCGGAACGAGGATGTTGAACGAGAAGGTCCAACCCCAGAGGACGAACTCCCACCCTGGCGGCACGAGGCGCAGTGCGCCGTCCGCGAAGCCGATGTACCAGTCAGGCTGGGTGCCTGCAGAGACGGGGGAGGGGTCGTAGGGGCCGTAGTTCCAAATCGGGTTGATCTGGAAGAACGAGGCGATGAGCACGAGGACGCCGAAGACGACGAAGAAGAACCCGCCGGCCTTCGCGGCGAACACCGGCATGACCGGGACGCCGACGACGTTTTCGTTCGTTCGGCCGGGGCCCGCGAACTGCGTGTGCTTGTTGATCACCATCAAGAGGAGGTGCAAGCCGAGAGCCGCGATGAGGATGGCGGGAAGCAACATGATGTGCAGCACAAAGAGCCGCGGGATCACTACGAGACCGGGGAACTCACCGCCGAAGAGAAGATAGGAGATCCAGGTGCCGACGATCGGAAAGCCCTTGAGCATGCCGTCGATGATGCGGAGACCGTTGCCGGACAGAAGGTCATCGGGGAGCGAGTACCCAGTGAAGCCCTCCGCCATCGCAAGGATGAAGAGCACAAATCCGATGACCCAGTTGATCTCGCGCGGCTTGCGGAATGCACCCGTGAAGAACACGCGGAGCATGTGCAGTCCGATGGAGGCCACGAACAGAAGGGCGGCCCAGTGATGCACCTGCCGCATGAGAAGGCCGCCGCGGATGTCGAACGAGATGTCGAGGGTCGACGCCATGGCGGCCGACATCTCGATTCCCCTGAGTGGGGCGTAGGAACCCTCATAGTGCACGTGCGACATCGAAGGGTCGAAGAAGAACGTGAGGAAGGTGCCCGAGATGAGGATGACGACGAAGCTATAGAGCGCGACCTCGCCCAGCATGAAGGACCAATGGTCGGGGAAGATCTTGCGTCCGAGCTCCCTGACGGCGCCGGAGATGCTCGTGCGCTCGTCGATGTAGCTCGCGGCCGCATTCGTGAAGCGCATGCCTCGGCCTACAGGCTTCGCTGCTGTCGTCGTAGCGGAAGTGGTGGTGGTCATGCGGAACGCTCCCAGAAGCTAGGTCCGACGGGCTCGTGGAAGTCGCTCTGGGCCACAAGGTAACCCTCGGAGTCGACAGCAATGGGCAGTTGGGGCAGGGGGCGCTTGGCCGGGCCGAAGATGACCTCGCAGTGGTTCGCTACGTCGAACTCCGACTGGTGGCACGGGCACAGGAGGTGGTGAGTGTGCTGCTCGTAGAGCGCCACGGGACAACCGACGTGCGTGCAGATCTTCGAGTAGGCGACGATGCCGTCGTAGGACCAGTCCTTGCGGTCCTCGGCCTCATTGAGTTCCTCGGGATCGAGGCGCATGAGGAGGACAGCAGCCTTGGCCTTCTCGTCGAGCGGGTGCTCCGCTTCTTCGAGTCCCTCGGGGATTACATGGAAAACCGAGCCGATCGTGACATCCGCAGCCCTAATGGGGGCGCCTGAAGGGTCCAGAGTGAGTCGTGTGCCCTCGTCCCACATCGTGTGCTTGAACAGCGTCGCCGGGTTTTCAGCGGGAGCGAGATCGCGGAACATCACGATCGCGGGGAGCGGAAAGACCGCGAGGGCGCCGATGAGGCTATTGCGAATGAGCTTGCGTCGCGTGAAGCCCGACTCCTCATTGCCGAGTGTGAAGACGCGAGCAGCGGCGGCACGTGTCTCCTCGGTACCCCGCGTGCTGTGCCGCATCTCGACGTGCTCGTGGTTGCTCATCAGGTTCTTAGCCCAATAGATCGCACCGATTCCCAGCGGAATCAGGGCGAGGGTGATGCCAAGACCGAGGAACAGCGTGTTGAGTCGCACCGAAAGCATGTCGCCCGGAACGATGGGGAACACGATGTAGGCAACGATCGCGAAGATGCTGCCGAGGATGGAGACCAGGAAGAGGCCGCCGACACGACGCGTGGCTTGCCGCTCCTTGGCTGGGTCGACGTCCGTGACACGCGGCTGGTGCGGGGGGAGCCCCGGATTGGTGAACGCGTCCGAGGCGACGACGGCCGTGCCTGACGAGGCTTTGGGAGCCCCGTGATTCTCGACAGCCGAGCCGGCAGCGGCGGAAGACTCGCCGTTGTCCTGCTTTGCCATTCTCTTCCCTTCGATTGGCACGCTGTGTGGTGCGGTGTGACTGAGTGCGGGGGTGTCAGTGCCTAGTTGGCGCGCGCGGCGATCCACACCGTCACGCCGACAACGGCACCGAGACCGAAGATCCACATGAAGAGGCCCTCCGAGACAGGGCCGAGGCTGCCGAGGCCGAAGCCGCCGACATTCGGAGTCTCCTCCATGTACTTGAGGTAGGCGATGATGTCGGCCTTGTCTTCGGGGGAGAGGTTGAGGTCGTTGAACACGGGCATGTTCTGCGGACCGGTGATCATCGCCTCGTAGATGTGCTTCGGCTCGACGCCCATAAGAGCCGGTGCCCACTTGCCCTCCGTGAGGGCACCACCGGCGCCGGCGACGTTGTGGCACATCGCGCAGTTGATACGGAACAGCTCGCCACCGTTCGCGAGGTCGGCCTCGCCCTCGAAGAGGGACTCATCGGGCACCTCCGGCCCGGGAGCGAGAGACGCGACGTAGGCGGCGAGAGCGTCGATCTGCTCCTCTGTGAACTGGACCGGCTTTTGCTCGGCCTGCGGACCCTGTGCGGCCATCGGCATACGACCCGTGCCAACCTGGAAGTCGACAGCGGCGGCACCGACGCCGTGGAGGCTCACTCCCTCGCCGGTACCCTCGGCGTTGGCGCCATGGCAGCTTGCACAGTTCGCCGCGAAAAGCGCTTCGCCCTCCTCGACGAGTTGCTGCTGCACGATCGCCGTGTTTGCAGTCCCAGCCGTCGCCGTCGACGTGAAGAGTGCATACGCGCCACCGGTCGTGACGAGGCCCGCGAGAATCAGTGCGACGCTCGCGAGAGGATGACGGCGCCCTGCTCGCGTGCGACGGCGATCCTTGGTGGTCGAGTCAATTCCCATGGTGCTGTGGTCTTCCCGTTCTTTCAGCGAGCTGCGGTTGTGGTGGATGCCGCCGCGCTGCGCCGACACCGTGATGCCTATTTGAGGACGTAGATGACCAGGAAGAGCCCGATCCAGACCACGTCCACGAAGTGCCAGTAGTAGGAGACGACGATCGCGGAGGTCGCCTCCTTGTGACCGAAGCGCGTCACGGCGTACGCGCGACCGATGATGAGGAGGAACGCGATGAGGCCGCCGAGAACGTGGAGTCCGTGGAAACCAGTCGTGATGTAGAAGGCGGACCCATAGGAATGCGAGGTGAGGCCGATGTACTCGCTCACGAGCGTCGCATACTCGAAGACCTGGCCGATCACGAAGAGCGCGCCCATGACGAAGGTCGCCCAGAACCACTCGACCATTCCCCACTTTGTGAACTGGAGCAGCGAGCCGGTGCGTCTCGGCTGCAGGCGCTCTGCCGCGAAGACGCCGAACTGGGCTGTGAACGAGGACGCAACCAGGATGATCGTGATGGTGAGAGCAAAGGGCACATTGAGAATCGCCGTCTCCGAAGCCCACAGCTCAGGTGAGGTACCGCGCAGAGTGAAGTAGATGGCGAAGAGGCCTGCGAAGAACATGACCTCGCTGCCGAGCCAGACGATCGTGCCGACCGCGACGACGTTCGGCCTGTTCACGACAGGCGCTCCAGGGGCGTGGGAGAGAGAGGTGCTGGTCACAAGTCCCATTATGGCCGATATTCGGAGGCGGGGTTGCCATCCGCGGGGGCGCGCCGCCTGACGCTGGCTAGGATTTCGGCATGTCTGCGAACGTTTCCTGGCCTGATCTGCTCACGACGCTCCTCGACGGGGGTGACCTCAGCATCAGCGAGGCCTCGTGGGCGATGCGTCAGGTGATGAGCGGGGATGCCACCCCCGCACAGCTCGCTGGCTTCCTAGTCGCACTCCGCCGGAAGGGGGAGACGGTCGACGAGATCGTAGGATTCCGCGACGCAGTCCTTGAAAATGCCCTTCCGCTCGATGTCGATCCCATGGTGCTCGACATCGTGGGAACGGGAGGCGACCGCTACGGCACGGTCAACGTATCGACCATGGCGAGTGTTGTGTGCGCAGCATCCGGAGCGCGCGTCCTCAAGCACGGCAACCGTGCAGTCAGCTCGAAGTCGGGGGCGTCGGACGTCCTCAGTCAGCTCGGTGTCGACCTCGCGCTGTCACCCGAGGGTGTCGCATCTGTGCTCGAGAAGACGGGGATCTCCTTTGCCTTCGCGTCGCTGTTTCACCCCGGCTTTCGCCATGCGGGCCCTGTCCGTGCAGAGCTGGGGGTGCCGACGGTCTTCAACTTCCTCGGTCCCCTCTGCAATCCGGCGCGTCCCGAAGCTTCCGCGGTGGGCGTCGCGAATCTCGACGTTGTCCCACTCTTCGTCGGAGTGTTCCGCACTCGAGGGGCGACAGCGCTCGTGTTCCGCGGCGACGACGGGCTCGACGAGCTGACGACAACGGGACACAGCCACATCTGGGAGGTGTCGCGAGGCGATGTCCACGAGCACGACCTCGATCCGCGTGACCTCGGGATCCCGACGGCTTCGATCGAGGATCTGCTGGGAGGCGACGGGGTGCGCAATGCAGAGATCGCTCGCGCGACTTTGGCGGGGGAGAGGGGCCCTGTCCGCGACATCGTCCTTCTCAATGCGGCAGCGGGGCTCGTAGCCTGGGACCTCGCGCGGGATGCAAGCCAGGCGCAGATCCCAATCCTCGAGCGGTTCCGAGAGAAGCTCGATGTTGCTGCATCGGCAATCGACTCTGGTGCCGCGACAGGCAAGCTTGAGGAGTGGGCGCGAGCAACGCGGAGCTGACCGCTTCGCGGGTAGTAGATCCCGACATGGGCACTGCAGAGAGGCGCGATGAGGCCTGTTCGGATGCGGGCCGGGGGCATAGCGTGGCACCATGACGGACGACAATGGATCGAGCGGACGGACCACTTTCGCGGAATGGCTAGGCCACCACGAAGCCGGCCCTGGCGATGAGCGCTCGGATGATGCGCGAACACCTACCGATCGGCGCTTCGCTGAGTGGCGGTGCTCTGTCTGCGGGCGCGTGCTCGGCGAGCATTGGGTTGATCAGACAGGGGCACATACTCAGTTCGAATGCCCAGTGAGCGTTGACGACTCGGATCCGGCTCCCGAAGGGCCGCTCGGCGAGACCGGGCAGACGAAGAACTGACGCCGCGGCGAGCGCCGGGGAGCGGTTCGAGCATCCGCGCAATCTAGGAGCCTGCCTTGCCGTGCACGCAGGCGCTTTTCGCTGTCTTGACATAATGTGCATTATCGGCGCGAGGTGAACACGGTGCCTGGGCGGTCGTCCAGACCACTGCTCGAGCAGCCAGTTGTAGATCGCACCCCGCGCGGTATGGAGCGGGCAATCCGCTAGGTGGTGGCGCCTTTGGGCTCGTCACGCTCCCACATAGGCGGCAAGATGCTCGCCTGTGAGACTTGCGCGCTGGGCGACGAGTTCGGCGGGTGTTCCCTCGAAGACGATGCGACCGCCATCGTGGCCTGCGCCGGGACCCAGGTCGATGATCCAGTCGGCGTGGGCCATGACGGCCTGATGATGTTCGATCACGATGACTGACTTGCCGGAGTCGACAATGCGATCGAGCAATCGCAACAAATTCTCGACATCAGCGAGGTGCAGACCCGTCGTCGGTTCATCAAGGACGTAGATCTCGGCCTTCTCGCCCATGCGGATGGCGAGCTTGATGCGCTGCCGTTCGCCGCCTGAGAGGGTCGAGAGCGGCTGGCCCAGCGTGAGGTAGCCAAGGCCCACGTCGTGCAGCCGGTCGAGAATAGCGACGGCGGCAGGGATTGCGGCCTCGCCCTCTGCGAAGAAGCCACGAGCGTCAGCGACGGAAAGGTCATAGACCTCCGTGATATCGAGGCCACCGAGCTTGTAGTCGAGAACGCCGCTCTGAAACCGGCGGCCGCCGCAATCCTCGCAGGGCGTCTCGACCGTGTCCATGAAGCCGAGCTCCGTGATAATCACCGCAGCGCCCTTGCAACTGGGGCACGCGCCCTCCGAGTTCGCGCTGAAGAGCGCCGGCTTCACGCCGTTCACCTTCGCAAATGCTTTGCGAATCGGCTCAAGGAGTCCCGTGTAGGTCGCCGGGTTACTGCGGCGAGAACCCTTGATTGATCCCTGATCTATCGCAACGACGCCGTCACGTTTCGCGACGGAGCCATGGATGAGTGAGCTCTTGCCGGATCCTGCCACTCCCGTGACAACCGTGAGGACACCGAGGGGCACGTCGACGTCAACGTCCTTGAGGTTGTTGTCGTCGGCGCCGCGGACCTCCAGCGCTCCCGTCGCCCGGCGCACCTCCGGCTTTATCCGAGAGCGGTAGTCGAGGTGCGCCCCAGAGAGGGTATTGCTCGACTTCAGTCCCTCGACGGTTCCCTCGAAGCAGATCGTGCCGCCCGCATCGCCGGCGCCAGGACCCAGGTCCACTACGTGGTCGGCGATCGCGATCGTCTCCGGCTTGTGTTCGACGACGAGCACGGTGTTGCCCTTGTCACGGAGCTGCAGGAGAAGCGAGTTCATCCGCTGGATATCGTGCGGGTGCAGGCCGATGGTCGGCTCGTCGAAGACGTAGGTGACGTCGGTGAGCGACGAGCCCAGGTGCCGCAGCATCTTGATGCGCTGCGCCTCTCCCCCGCTCAGGGTGCCCGATGGCCGGTCGAGGCTCAGGTAGCCGAGGCCCAGCGTGACGAAGGCGTCTAGGTTAGATCGGAGCGCGTCGAGAAGAGGGCCGGCACCCGGCTTATCGAGCCCCCTGATCCATTCAGCGAGGTCCGTGACCTGCATGCGGCAGGCATCCGCAATGCTGACGCCGTCGATCGTCGACGAGCGGGCCCCCTCCGTCAGGCGCGTGCCGTCGCACTCGGGGCACGTCGTGAACGTCGCGACCCGCTCGACGAAGGCGCGGATGTGCGGCTGGAGCGCATCCAGATCCTTCGACAGCATGGACTTGGTGATCTTCGGGATCAGACCCTCGTAGGTCATATTGATGCCCGCGACCTTGACCTTGGTGACCTCGCCGTAGAGGAAAGTATGGCGCTGCTTCTCGGTGAACTGCGAGATCGGCTTGTCGGCGGGATAGAAACCCGACTCCGAGAATGCCTTCACCATCCATCCGTCTGCTGTGTAGCCGGGCACGAGGATTGCTCCGTCGTTGAGGGACTTCGACTCGTCGACCACCTGCGAGAGGTCGACATCCGAGACAGAACCCCGGCCCTCGCAGCGCGGGCACATGCCGCCGAGGTAGATCACGTCTTTGACGATCTTCTTCTCCCCCTTGGGGCCCGTCATGACGCCACTGGCCTTCTGAGTCGGGATGTTGAAGGAGAACGCGGTCGGCCCCCCAATGTAGGGCTCCCCCAGCCGGCTGAACAGGATGCGCAGCATCGCGTTCGCGTCGGTCACCGTGCCCACGGTCGAACGAGGGTTCGCGCCGAGCCGCTCCTGGTCGACAATGATGGCGGTTGTCAGACCCTCGAGCACGTCGACGTCTGGTCGAGGCACCGAGGGCATGAACCCCTGGACGAAGGCACTGTAGGTCTCATCAATCAACCGCCGCGACTCTGCGGCGATCGTGTCGAACACGAGGGAGCTCTTGCCCGATCCGGAGACGCCAGTGAAGACCGTGAGGCGTCGTTTGGGGATCTCAACGCTCACGTTCTTCAGGTTGTTCTCACGGGCTCCCTCAACGCGGATGACATCATGGCCGTCGGCGGCGTGACGGGCGACCGCAGCAGCAGAGTTGGTGGGAGCCGAGTTCATTCAGGAGACCTCATTGATGCGAATCAGGTTGCCGGACGGGTCGCGGAAGGCGCAGTCGCGCACGCCGTAATCCTGCTCCATCGGTTCTTGGAGCACCTCGGCGCCGTTCGACTGCAGACGTTCGAAGAGACCGTCGAGATCGTCGGTGGCGAGGGTGACAGCAGCGAAGCTGCCCTTCGCGATAAGACTCAGGATGACGCGGCGCTCGTCGTTGGAGATGCCTGGGTCGACCGCCGGCGGCGTCAGCACGATCGACATCTCAGGGTGCGCAGGCGGCCCGACGGTGATCCAGCGCATGTCGTCGTAGCCCACGTCGTTGCGCACCTCGAAGCCGAGGGCATCTCGGTAGAAGGCGAGTGCGGCATCCGCGCCCGTGTGCGGAAGGAAGGTGTAGTGAATCGTGATGTCCATAGCGGTCACGCTATCTTCGGCGTCGGCGATGACGCTTCTCGATTCCTGACCGGTCTCGTAGCCTGGCGCGCCAGGCATGCCGGGATGCCCGCGGTGGTATCCGCCGACTGCAGGCGGTAGACACTCGGGGGCACGCCGACCAACTCCGCGAAGCGCGTGCTGAAGCTGCCGAGGGACGAGCATCCGACTGCGAAACACACCTCCGTCACCGAGAGGTCGCCGCGGCGCAGCAGGGTCATGGCGCGCTCGATGCGGCGGGTCATCAGGTACGAATACGGGGACTCGCCGTAGACGGCACGGAACTGGCGGCTGAGGTGACCCGCCGACATGTTCGCTCCTCTGGCCAGAGCATCCACGTCGAGGGGTCGCGCATACTCACGGTCGATGCGATCGCGAACGCGTCTGAGTCGTACGAGGCCGCGCAGCCGCTCCTGCTCATCGGTGCTGTTCACAGCACCGATGCTGCCACGCCGGGGCACTCTCAGGCCAGAGCGGCCTCCAGCGACCTTCAGCCCGTGAAGTCGCTGACGTCGCCGACGTAGCGCGTGTTGTCCGCGGGAACCGGCTCAACGGCTGCTGCTGTGACCTCCGCCGCGAACTCGCTGACGTTGTAGAGACGCCCTGCGGACTGTTTGCGAGCGTCGATCGCGCCCGGGTTCGCACGCTCGAGCAGCGTGGCCGTGATGGTGCCCTCGATCATGTCGCCCGACACGACGACGAAGCCGATCCCCCGGGCCTCGAGCTGGGGGATCATGGCGCGGAGAGCGTCCTCCCCCGCCCGCTTGCTCAGTGCCACCTGCTCGTACTCCGGCATGGTGGGCACAGTCTTGATGAAGTGCGCCTGGTGACTCGTCACGAAGACGACGCGCGAGCCATCCTGGAGCACCTCGAGCGCCTGCTCGAGCAACGCCACCTGTGCGTCACGGTTGAGCTGCATGGCGTAGTCCTCAGCCATGCCGGACTCCATGCCGCCGGAGGCGTTCATGACAAGGACATCGAGACCGCCGAATTCCTCGCGGATTCGAGCGAACATCGCCGAGAGGGAGTCCCGGTCGGTGAGGTCAGCGCCGATCGCGATCGCCTCTCCCCCAGCTTGCCGGATCTTGTCGACGAGTTGCAGTGCCCGCTTCTCCTTGTTGCGGTAGTTCACGACGACTCGGGCGCCCGCCTCCGCGAGCATCGACACCGTGTCAGCGCCGATGCCACGGGAGGACCCCGTGACGAGTGCGCGCTTTCCCGCGAGGGAGCCGGGGGTGAGGGGACTGGGCACGGGTGAACTCCTCAAATCGACGGTGACGCGCTGCTGCGCCGCCCACGACAATACCAAGTGGTGCCAACGCCTCTCCCCTGCCGGTGGTGAGTGGTAGTTTCAGGAGACGCCGACCCCGCAAGGAGCCGAGAACATGGATGCGTTCGCCGTTGATCTGACGCAGTACCTCTGGATCGTGTGGCTCGTCTTCATCCTTGTCGCGGTCATCATCGAGCTGCTGACGCTCGAGTTCACCTTCCTCATGATCGCCGCGGGGAGTCTCGGCGGCCTCGGCATGAATCTGGCCGGTGCGCCGTGGTGGGTGCAGATCGGCGCAGCCGCCATCCTCTCGGTGCTCCTGATTCTTCTGATCAGACCCGTGCTGCTGCGCAAGCTGAGACACGGCGAGGATACGACGCCGAGCAATATCGACGCGCTCATGGGCATGAACGGCCGTGTCGTCGTCGCTATCGGCGACTCGCCCGGTCAGGTCAAGCTCGCCAATGGTGAGACCTGGACTTGCCGTCTCTCGCCCCTTACCGAACAGCGCGACGTACTCGACGGTGAGTACGTCGTCGTCACCGCCATCGACGGCTCCACCGCCGTCGTCGTTCCCGTGGAGAGGACCACCCCCCATGAATGATTTCTCGAGCACGATCGGGCAGTTCTTCATTGCTGCCCTGCTCGTCGTCCTGGCGGTGTTCGTCATCGTCGTGCTGTTCCGCGCCATCCGCATCGTGCCGCAGGCCAATGCGGGCATCGTGGAACGCCTCGGGCGTTATCACAAGACGCTGCAGCCGGGTCTCAACATCCTCGTGCCCTTCATCGACCGGATGCGTCCGCTCATCGACATGCGCGAACAGGTGGTGTCGTTCCCGCCCCAGCCGGTCATCACGGAGGACAACCTCGTCGTCTCGATCGACACGGTCGTCTACTTTCAGGTGACGGATGCTCGCGCCGCCACCTACGAGATCGCCAACTACCTCGGCGCGGTCGAGCAGCTGACAACGACGACGCTCCGCAATGTCGTCGGCGGACTGAACCTCGAGGAGGCGCTCACGAGCCGCGACAACATCAACGGGCAGCTCCGCATCGTGCTCGACGAGGCGACGGGCAAGTGGGGCATCCGCGTCGGCCGTGTCGAGCTCAAGGCGATCGACCCGCCCGCCTCCATCCAGGACTCCATGGAGAAGCAGATGCGGGCCGAGCGTGATCGGCGGGCGGCTATCCTCACGGCGGAGGGCACCAAGCAGTCCGCGATCCTTGAGGCAGAGGGCAAGCGACAGGCCGCGATCCTCGAGGCCGAGGGTGAGGCCAAGGCGGCCGTGCTCCGCGCCCAGGGCGAGTCGGAGGCCATCACGACGGTGTTCAGTGCGATCCACGAGGGCAACCCAGATGGGCCGCTCCTCGCGTACCAGTACCTGCAGACCCTCCCGAAGATCGCGGAAGGTGAAGCGAGCAAGCTGTGGATCATCCCCTCGGAGCTCACCGAGTCGCTCAAGGGGATTGCGGCGGGCTTCGCGGGAGGCACGGCAGCCCCGGGAGTGAACGACAAGGGTGCCTGAACGGACACCGGAGTTCTTCTCCTCCCCCGCCCCGCGGATCATCGCGCACCGGGGCCTGGCCGTCGAGGCCCCGGAGAACACGCTCCTCGCCTTTCTCAAAGCGCTCAGCGCCGGCGCCACGCATCTCGAGACGGACGTTCACGCGACTGCAGACGGGATCGCCTGCATCAGTCATGATGCCGATTTGAAGCGCCTCGCGGGGCGCGACGTCCGCGTCGAACAATTGACGATGTCGGAGCTTCGCCGGGTGGACCTGGGTGAGGGTCAGGGCTTCTGCAGCCTCGCGGAGGCCCTCGACGCCTTCCCCACGGCACGCTTCAACATCGACATCAAGGCGAACAACGCGGTGGATCCGCTCGTGCGGGCGGTGCGCGAGGCCGGTGCCGTGCAGCGGGTGCTCGTAACGTCCTTCGACGAGCGCCGCCGCCGCTCGGCCGTCAGCCAGCTCGAGGGTGTCGCGACATCCGCATCGTCGGCGCTCGTGGCGAAGGCAATCGGGGCGCTGCGGATCCGAAACGCGCGGATGCTCCGGCGCATCCTTGAACCGGTCGATGCTGTTCAGGTTCCCGAGCGCTTCCGCGGCGTACGGATCGTGACTCCGCGAAGCGTGAACCTGCTGAGGTCGGCCGGCGTCGAGGTGCACGTGTGGACGGTGAATGAGCCGGCGGACATGGAAAGGCTCGTCGCGATGGGCGTCGATGGAATCGTCACGGATCGCGCGGATGTCGCGGTCGAGGTCCTGACCGGCACGCGCTGACGCCCGCCACCCCGAGAGTCGCCTGTGAACTCGCCGGAGGCGCAGGGCCAAGGAATAGATCTCCCAGCAGCACGGTTTATAACTTGAGCAACGCGAGGAGGTACCACACAATGGCGGATCGCAGTTTGCGCGGCATGAGGCTCGGATCCCAGAGCCTTCAGAGTGAAGAGGGCGTCACGTTCTCAGCGCGCAAGAAAAGCACATACCGTTCAGCCGACGGCTCCACGTTCGACGTGATGTTCGCCGCCGACGCCGAGATTCCCACCGTTTGGGAGTCGCCCAAGACGGGCGCCGAGGGGCGCCTCGTCGCTGAGGACGGCGAACTGGTCGAGCAGGAGCAGGGCGAGGAGAAGGTGGCCAGGACCCACTGGGACATGCTTCTCGAGCGCCGCAGTCGTGCCGAGTTGGAGGAGTTGCTGCAGGAGCGGCTCAACTATCTGCGTGCCCGCAAGGGCGAGCAGAAGATCGGCGCCTAGGCGACACGAGCTACCGAGGGTCCGCGGAGTGTTCCGCGGGCCCTCGTCGTGTGTGCGGGCTGCCGCTCGGGAGGCGCAGGGCGATCCCCCAGGCCGTCACGCGCCACAGGGCCTCGGTGACAATCCCGAGGTGCATCTTCGAGTCACCCTCGGTGCGTTCCACGAAGGTGATGGGATGCTCGACCACGCGGCATCCGCTGCGCTCGAGACGCCACGCCATCTCGACCTGGAAGCAGTACCCCTGTGAGGAGACCGCGTCGAGGTCCATCTCATGGAGGGCTTCGGTGCGGTAGGCGCGAAAGCCCGCCGTGAGGTCACGAATACGGGAGCGCAGGGCGGCGCGCGCGTAGCGGTTGCCGAGACGTGAGATCGCGAGCCGGTGTCGGGGCCAGTCGACGACAGATCCGCCCCGCACCCAGCGTGAGCCGATGACGAGATCCGCGGTCTCGGCGAGCCTCAGCATCGTGGGCAACTCGGCGGGGTCGTGCGAGCCGTCGGCGTCGATCTCGACGACGATGGCGTAACGCTTCTCGATCGCGTACCGGAACCCCTCACGGTATGCCGCGCCCAGTCCCGCCTTCTCCGCCCGATGGATCACAGCGACACGAGCATCCGTCTGGGTGATTGCGTCGGCGATGCTGCCGGTGCCATCCGGGGAGGCATCGTCGAGCACGAGGATGTCAGCGTGGGGCACAGCCGCCCGAATGCGCGCCACGATGTCTCGGATGTTCGGGGCCTCGTTGTAGGTGGGCACGAGCACGAGGGCATCACCCATGGGCTGCCTCGCGCGTGCCGCCTCGGGACCGCCGGACGGCAAGGCCTCCCACGGCCAGCAGGCCGAGCATCCCGATGCCTGCCGTGAACCACTCGACCTGTCGGCCGATCGCGGCGGCCGGGGTCACGCTGTCCCGCAGCGGAATCGTCTCGACCATCGCGCCTGGCTCGAAGGTCGGCAGGTCGGCGATCGTGCTGCCGTCAGGCGCGATGATTGCGCTCGCGCCGACCGTGGAGATGTTCACGAGCGACCGCCCGTACTCAATCGCGCGCAGCCGTGCGATCGCGAGTTGCTGGACGCTCTCCGCGCTCTGCCCGAAGTCCGCGTTGTTGGTGGGAGCGAAGATGACCTCCGCTCCCCCGTCGATCATCTGATGCAGCAGCTCGTCGTCCACAATGTCGAAGCAGATCGCGATGCCGGCGGCGAGCGTTCCACCATCGGGCAGGGCGATATCGAGCACGTTGGGGCGCTGCCCAAAGGAGTAGTCGCGCGGGATCAGATCGAAGAGCGCGGGCGCGAGCGGATACCAGAACTCACGATCGGGCAGGTACTCGGCGAAGGGAACGGGGTGGATCTTGTCGTACTGGGCGACGGCCCCCTCCCCTGCCTCCCAGAGGAGGATGCTGTTGAAGGTCTGCCCCTCGTCGCCATCCGTGATGGTGCCGGCGATGAGCGGGGCATCCATCTCCTCCGTGACGTAGTCGAGCACGCCCGCCGCCTGCGGATAGCGCAGGGGGTTGAGGTCGGCGGCGTTCTCGGGCCACACCACGACGTCGACCTCCGCATCGAGGACCGGTACGGTCGCCTGCAGGTGCTCGTCGAGGATGTCTCCGCGCTGACGCTGCGCCCAGAGGCCGGCCTCGGAGTTGCCCTGGACCGCCGCGACCGTGACGTCCCCCGTGTCCTCGGCTGGCCACGTCGGGACAAGGAGCGCCACGAGGGTGATCACGGCAAGGGGTGCCGCGCGGACGGCGAAACTGCCCCGCGCCTGACGGTCGCAGGCGCCCTGCACGAGAAGGGCAGCGATGAGGGCGAGGACGAAGCCGAGCCCCGCGGCGCCCAGCCAAGCAACTGCCTCCCGGAAGGCTCCCTCTGACTGTGAGAACGCGAGCCGACCCCAGGAGAAGCCGCCATAGGGCCAGACGCTCACAATGCCCTCGCGGGCCGTCCACAGGCCAGCCAACACGACAGGCAGGCCACTGAAGCGCCAGAGCGGGTGGGCCGTCGCAGCCAGACCCCAGCGCCAGGCATAGGAGATGATGACGGCGGCGACCGCGAAGAAGAGCGTCTCCACGCCCGCGAGGGCAAGCCACGGCACGGGCCCCAGATAGGTCGTGAGCCAGAAGATGTGGGTACCGTAGAAGGCGAAACCGCCGCCCAGCCCCAGAAGGACTGCCGCCGCGGTCCCCGCTCCGCGAAGCGACCACAGGAGCAGGGCGGTCCCGAGGATCGCGAGGGGCCACCAGCCGATGGGCGGGAACGCTGCGGAGAGCACGAGCCCGCCGACGACGGCAGCCGCGAGCCGCGTCCAGCTCCAGCGGCGAGGGCGCGGGGCCGCAGCATTCGTCGGGGCAGGGCTCGGCCGGTCGATCGTGCTCACCATGGATCAGCCGACGCTCGAGTAGGCGACGATGCCGCGGCGGATCGCGTCGAGAGCTTTGCGCGCGGTGGGGCCCACGGGCGCATCGGCGACGATCGAGATCTGGTCGAGGAGGTCGATCGTTTGCTTCGTCATACGCACGAAGTCGCCGGCGGCGAGTTCGGCATCGCGCAACACTGTGTCGAGCGGGGCACCCTGCGCCCAGCGGTACATGGGTGCGGAGAGCCCCGTCGCGACGGGCTCCGTGCCGGGGAGCCGGTGCTCGGTCTCGAGATCGTCGAGCTGGGCCCACAGCGTGGTCGTGTTGTCTAGCGCAGCGCGGAACGGGCCCTTGGGCAGGTATCGCTCTCCGCCCTGCTCCTCGCGGCGAGGCTCATAGACGAGTGCCGCTGCCATCGCCGCCATTCCCGGCGTGTCGAGGGAGTCCCAGAGACCCCGGCGCACGCATTCGGCGACGAGCAGATCCCGCTCACCGTAGATCCGTCGAAGGATGCGACCGCCCTCCGCCACGACGACGGCGCCGTGTTCGTCGCGCCTCAGGTAACCGAGCTCCAGCAGCACCTCGGTCACGCGGTCGAAGACCTTCGCGACGGCACCCGTGCGGGTTTTGACCTGCCGCCGCAGATCATCCGTCTTCTTCTTCAGCTTCCACCAGCGCTCCGCCCAGCGGGCGTGCGCCTCCCGGTCGCTGCAGCTGTGGCAGGGATGCTGCTTCATCCGCTTGCGCAGCGCAGTGAGCTGTCGCTGCCGTCGCTCGCGCTCGCCACGGATGCCATGGTCGCTGCGGACGACCTTTCGCTCCAGGTCGGTGAGTTCGCGTCGGATGCCGTAGTACTCGGCGAAGTCGCCGAGGTGACACTCCATCGCCTGCGCGTAGCCGGCAAGGGACTCCTCCTGCGACCGCACCTTTCGCGCCATGTCGACGACGGAGCGGTCGGCCTGGAACTGGGCGAAGGAGGACTCGAGGATGTCACGGGTGCGCTCGCGTCCGAATTGCTCGATGAGGTTGACGGCCATGTTGTAGGTCGGCGAGAAGCTCGAGTTGAGCGGGTAGGTACGGCGCGAGGCGAGCGAGGCGACGGCGTGCGGGTCGAGGCCGCCCTGCCACTGGATGACGGAGTGACCCTCAACGTCGATGCCGCGGCGGCCAGCTCGCCCGGTGAGCTGCGTGTACTCGCCCGGGGTGATGGGCACGCGGGCCTCGCCGTTGAACTTCTCGAGCTTCTCCAGCACGACCGTGCGTGCGGGCATGTTGATGCCGAGGGCGAGTGTTTCGGTCGCGAAGACTGCTTTGACGAGCTTCTTCTGGAAGAGCTCCTCGACGACCTCCTTGAACGCGGGCAGCATGCCCGCGTGGTGCGCCGCAACGCCCCGCTCGAGCCCGTCGAGCCACTGCCAATACCCGAGCACCGCCAGATCCTCATCCGGGATCGCCCGGCAACGTTCCTCGACGATCTCGCGGATCTCGTCGCGTTCGATCCGATCGGTGAGGCGGATGCCCGTGCGCAGCACCTGGGAGACGGCCTGGTCGCATCCATTCCGACTGAAGATGAAGAAGATGGCGGGCAGGAGGTGCTTGGATCCGAGCAACTCCACAACCTGCGCTCGGCTGAGCCGCCCCTCCTCGAACTGCCGCACGGGGTAACGCCCACGGCCCCTCCCCCGTCCCCGCTCCGGAGGACCACCCCTGCCCCCGAAGGAGGCGAGCTGGAGGAGCTCGGGGTTCACACGGGGCGTCGCCGTCTCGTCGCCCGAGCGGCGAGCGGTCGCGGCGGAGGTGTCGAACAGGTCGAGGAGCTTGCCTCGCACCAGCACGTGTTGGTCGAGCGGCACGGGTCGCTGCTCGGAGACGATGACCGACGTCTCGCCCCTCACCGCCTGGAGCCAGTCGCCGAACTCCTCCGCATTGGAGACGGTCGCGCTCAGTGAGACGAGCCGCACCGACTGCGGCAGGTGGATGATGACCTCCTCCCAGACGGCGCCGCGGAAGCGGTCGGCGAGGTAGTGCACCTCATCCATGACGACGTAGGACAGGTCACGGAGCAGATCAGAGTCGGCGTAGAGCATGTTGCGCAGCACCTCGGTCGTCATGACGACGATGCGCGCCCCCGAGTTGATGTTCGTGTCGCCCGTGAGGAGGCCCACCTCGCTCGCCCCGTAGACGGACACGAACTCCTGGAACTTCTGGTTGCTGAGGGCCTTCATGGGTGCGGTGTAGAAGACCTTGTCGTTGGCCCCCTGCATCGCGAGAAAAAGCGCGAACTCGGCCACAATGGTCTTTCCCGCGCCCGTAGGGGCAGCGACAAGCACCCCGTTGCCGGCTTCGAGCGCGGCACAGGCCTCCAGCTGGAAGGTGTCGAGGTCGAAGGAGAGACCGGCACGGAACTGCTCGAGCAGGGGCGAGCCCTGCCGCAGGCGCGACGCGGCGTAGCGTTCCGCGGGCGACATGTCCTCGTCGATCATGGCACTCGCGCCTCCTCCTCCAGCTTTGCAAGCCGTCGGGCGGCTCGCCGATCGTTGAGCCAGGCTACGCCTGCCGCGGCGAAGTAGAGCACGACCATCGCCCCCATGAGGATGAACATCGAGACGACATCGGCAGCCGGGGTGGCGAGAGCGGCGAAGGTTGCAATGACGACGATCGCGACGCGCCAGCCGCCGAGGATCTGCTTCGCGGTGATCACTCCCGCGATGTTGAGCATCACGAGGAAGACCGGGAGCACGAAGGCGATGCCGACGGCTATGAGAAGTTTGGCGGTGAAGTCGAGGTAGGTCTTGGCCGTGAGCAACGATGGCGCATCCTCCGCCGCAAAGCCGACCAGGAGAGTCACCATGTTCGGGAGCACGAGCCAGCCGACATAGCAACCCGCAAGGAACAGAGGAACGGCGGTACCGAGGAAGCCCAGTGCCAAGCGCTTCTCATGACGGTGCAGGGCGGGCATGAAGAATGCCCAAATCTGGTAGAGCCAGACGGGGCTTGCGATGATCAGCGCGACGATGAAGGCGATCTGCAGCCGCGTGTCAAAAGCCTCGGTGACGTAGGTGTAGGAGACGTCCGCCGTACGACCCTGCTCTTCCGCGACGCGGCGAAGGGGCTCGCGCAGTTGCCCCCAGACCCACTCCGCCGTGAAGAATCCGGCACCAGCGCCGACGACAATCGCGATGGCCGAGATGAACAGGCGGCGGCGGAACTCGAGGAGGTGCTGGGCGAGGGGCATGCGACCCTCTCGGTTGCGCGGCGTGCGTGTCGGCGCAGCCACGCCGATCAGTTCTTCGTGTTCTTCTCGTCCGCCGTCGCAGGAACGTCGTCGGCCGAGCTCTCATCCGCACGGTTCGACTTCATCTCGTTCTTGAAGATGTTCATCGACTGGGCGACGCTCTTGGCCATCTGCGGGAGCTTCGGCGCAGCGAAGACGACGAGCACGATGAGGACGAGGATGAGTCCGGTCCAGCCACCGAGGTTTGGCATGGGTCTCTTCTTTCAGTGGGTGTGGCGACGTCGTTGAGTGCTGAAAGTCTACGTCACTGATGCTGCGTGTATCGGGAAAGCGCGGCGGATGCCCACTCGGCCACGGCATCCCTGGCCTCAGGCGGGTCCACAACGCGAAGCATCCCTGCCATTCCGGCGGCGAGCCGCTTGAGCCGGTGGAAGTGCGGAACCGAGATCGTCGTCACGACGGTGTCGCCACCCGCGTCGACCGGCTCGGAGGGCGAGAAGTCGGCGAGGAGGGGTAGCGCCGCGCGGGCCACCTCAAGCGTCACGACGGTGTCGCTGCGAGAGCCCTCGAAGAGGGTGTCTCCCAGCGAGATGTCGCGGGAGCGGTCGGAGACGGGGGCATCCGTCGCAACGGGGTCGATCATGCGATCCATGCGGAAGGTGCGGACCGATTCGCGGAGGTGACACCACGCGCGCAGGTACCAGTCGTTGTCGAGCGACTCGACCCGCAGCGGATCGACGACGCGACGCCCCCGCGTGCCCTCCCAGCCGATGTAGTCGAACTCGAGCTGCGTGCCCTTCGCGACTGCCTCGCGGATGACAGCGAGCACGCTGTTCGACTCACTGTCCTCTACCGCGACGGGGCTCGGGGTCGCGGATGCCCCGCGCGAGAGCTTCGCCATGAGGGTCGAGATGGCCGTGCGATCGGCATTCTCGGGCAGCCCGGAGAGGTACTGCAGCCCGGCGATCAGCGCGGCAGCCTCGCGCGCGGAGAATCGCGGGGCATCGTCGATCGCCACGAGGTTGGTGAGCAGGATCTCGTCGCTCTCATCGAAGTCGTCCCAGGCCAGGTCGAAGAGATCACCGTGCTGGTACGTGCCGGTGTCGCCGGGGATGCCCGAGATGGCGATGAGGCGCACCGCGTCGCGCACCTGCTCCTCCGAGACGCCGAAGTGGGCCGCGACATCCGTCACGCTCGTGCGCCCGCGCTCCATGAGGTAGGGCACGAGCACCAGCAGGAAGGCTAGCTTGTCGCCAGCCTGCGGGGCCTTCTGCCTGCCCTTCACCTCAGCCATTCGTGCTTCCTCCCCCGTGGGAAGGCCCTCCGTGGGCGGCGATGACGGCGGCGAGACGCTCCCGTACCGCGTCGCGTAGGTGCTCGGGCGAGACCACGAGCACCTCGGGTCCCAGCTCGGCGAGCTCGTCTGCGAGGATCGCGGCGTCGGCGTAGTGAAGCGTGAGTTCGTCGTCGCCGGATGCCTCGGTGCCGCGCCTGCGCAGGAGCCTCGTCGCGGCATCCGAACCGGGCACGACACGCACGACGGCGGTGTTCGCGTTCCATACCGCTGCGAGCTCTGCCAGGCCTATCGACGCCTGGTCGCCCGCGGGCGGCGTGAAGCGGCGAGAGGTGACGGCGACGGGACCGATGATGCGGCGTAGCAGATAGGTGCGCGTCTCGTCGCTGCCGGGGATACGCGAGTACAGGTGCCAGCGGCCCTCGTGCTGGAAGAGTGCGAGCGGCTCGACCGTGCGGCTCGCGGGCGACAACATGCCGGGCTTCAGGTAGGAGAAGGTCACGACGGCGCTCTTCTGCAGGGCGCCCGAGAGAGGCTCGAATGCTTCATCGCGGGCCCTCAGCCGGGGCGTGTAACCGAGTACGGGCTCGGCCGCGTCTAGCCCTAGCGAGCGCAGCTTGAGGAGGGCCCGGCCCGACTCGGCCGAGAGGCTCCCCTCGCGCCACACCATGGAGGCGAGGTGCAGGAGAGTCTCCTCCTCAGGCGTGAAGCGCACGTCCGCGGGCAGGTCGTAGGCCCCCTTGGGGATGCGGTAGCGAAGGTTCTGGTTGTTGCCCGCTTCGCCGAGAGGCTCGACGGTCTCCAGCGGAACGCCGAGCTCCCGGATGTCGTCCTTGTCGCGCTCGAACTGTCGCTCGAGGTTGCCGTTGTCACCGCCCGCGACGTAGCGCTGCCGGTATCCCTGGACGGTTGACAGGATCTCCTGCTTCGTCAGACCCGCGTCGGTCGCGAGCAGCGCGAGGACCAGGCTGAAGAGCCTCTCCTCGACGGGGATGCGGGCTGCTGCCATCGCGGCTATTCGACGATGCCCAGGATGTCGACGACGAAGATCAGGGTCGAGCCGGCGGGGATGCTCGCGCTCGCCTGGTCGCCGTAGCCGAGCTCCGGCGGGATCACGAGCAGCACCTGCGAGCCGACCTTCTGGCCGACGATGCCGTCGTAGAAGCCCTCGATCAGGCTGCCCTCGCTGAGGTCGAAGATGCGGGGGGCTCCCGCCTCCCAGGAGCTGTCGAAGACCTCCTCCTCAGCCCACGTGATGCCCGTGTAGTGGAGAACGGCCTGGTCGCCCTCCTCCAATTCTGCTCCGTCGCCCTCCTTGAGGACGGAGATGACGGCATCCTCGGGCGCCTCCGTGTTGGGCACCGTGATGCCGGGACGACCGTTGGGAGCGAGAGCGACCGCAGGGTCGCCGTTGTTGCCCGCGCGAGTCACGCCGTCGGCCTTAGGGAGGAAGGTCTGGAGCACGTCGATCACGAAGACGAAGGAGTCGTCGGCGGCGACACCCAGCTCGGGGATCGCCTCTCCCCCGTGCGTTGCTTGCGGGGAGCCGACGGCGACGATGCGCGAGCCCTCACGGGCGCACTCGAGCGCGGCGCCCACGGGCGGAAGGGTCTCGGTGCCCGCAACCTGCAGGATGGGGGCGTCCTGGTAGGTGTCCTGCAGCAACTCGCCCGTGCCGCCGTTGAGCAGCGAAAGCTGAACGAGGGCCGGCTGGCCGGGCGCCAGTAGGTCGCCCTCCCCCTCCACGAGCACGCTCGCCTGCGACTCCTGCGTGATGACGGGCGTGGGCATGTCGATCTCGGGGGCGGAACCGAACGCGCCCTCGGCGGTGACGACAGAGGATGCGTCGCCGGACGGGAGCTCGCAGGCGTCGGGCTGTGCCGAGCACGCGGCGAGCGCCGGAAGGACGACGGCGACGGTCAGCAGCGCGGGAAGTGTGCGCACGGATCCTCTTTTCGTTGCGGGTCTGGCAATTCTAGTTGGCCGGAGCATCCGACTCGGGGTCGGGTGCCTCGGCCTCGGCATTCGCGGCGACCGAGTGCGCGGCGGCCGCCCGGGCGGCGCGCGCCGTCTTGCGGAGCTTCTTGTCGCTGCCCGTGCGGTCACCGAGGGCGCCGGGCGTCCACAATTCGACGTCGGCGTCGCTGAATTCGGTCTTGGAGACGCGCCGCTTGAGCTGCGGAAGGACCGTGCCGTCGGCGAGCTTGCGCGCGGTCAGCAGGAACCCCGTGTGCGCGACCATGCGGTGGTCGGGGCGCACCGCGAGCCCTTCCACGTGCCATCCGCGCACCATGGTCTCTGCGGACTGCGGGTCGGTGAAGCGGCCGGTGGCCCGGATTGCCTCGGCAACCCGCGAGAGTTGAGTCACGGTTGCGATGTAGCAGACGAGCACGCCCCCAGACTTGAGCGCGTCAGCGCACTCGTCGAGGCACTCCCACGGCGCGAGCATGTCGAGGATGATCCGGTCGACGGATGCCGCCTCCGTCGTCTGCGGCAGAGCCTCCACGAGGTCGCCCACCGTGACCGACCAGTTCTCGGGCCGACGCCCGAAGAAGTTCGTCACGTTCGCCTGCGCGATCTCGGCGAACTCCTCGCGGCGCTCAAAGGACTTGAGCTCGCCCGTGTCGCCCAGCGCGCGCAGGAGCCAGAGGCTGAGCGCGCCCGATCCGACACCCGCCTCCACGACGGTCGCGCCGGGGAAAATATCGCCGACCGCAAGGATCTGCGCAGCATCCTTGGGATAGATGATGGCGGCACCGCGCGGCATCGACATGACGAAGTCGTTCAGCAGGGGCCGCAGCGCGAGGTATTCGTCACCCGTGGAATTGGTGACGACGGAACCGTCGGGTAGGCCGACGAGCGCGTCGTGATCGATCGTGCCGCGGTGCGAGTGGAACACCTTGCCCGACTCGAGGATGATCGTGTGCAGCCGGGCCTTGGGACCCGTGAGCTGCACCTTGTCGCCGAGGCGGAAGGGGCCGCTGAAGCTCATCGGTGGTTCTCCTTGCGGCGGGATGCCGCGAGGACGGCACCGAGGTCGTCGACGGTGCGCCCGTCGAGGGTGGTCCAGAGCGTGTACTCCTCGCTCTCGGGCAGGCTCACGTGGGCGGGCACGCCGATCGTGGCCATACCCGAGGCGACGGCGGAGGCCACGCCGGCGGGCGAGTCCTCGATCGCGACGCAGTCCGCGGGGTCGAGGCTGAGGGTGCGCGCCGCGTGGAGGTACGGTTCCGGATGCGGCTTGCCGTGGGAGACGACGTCGCCCGAGATGACGGCGTCGAAGGCGTCGAAGCCGATCGAGTCCGCCACGAGATGCGCCATCTCGCCGTAGGACATCGTCACGAGGGCGGTCGGGATGCCGCGCTCACGCAGAGCGAGCAGCAGGTCGCGCGCACCGGGACGCCACGGCACCGCGACGCGGATCTGCTCGATGACGCTGCCGCTGAGCCGCTGGATGATGACGTCGCTCGGAAGGTCCACCCCGCGGTTCTGAAAGACGCGGGCAGAGTGCTCGAGCGCTGCCCCCACGATCTCGAGGGAATCCTCGTGAGTCCAGGGCACCCCGAACTCGGCGACGAGGTCCTCCTCGGCCTTCATCCAGTACGGCTCGGTATCGACGATGGTGCCGTCCATGTCCCAGAAGACGCCGGAGGGAAGAGAAGAATGCACCGGAAGAGTCTAGACGCCACACATCGCCGACCTGCGCGATGCGCGCTCTCCCAGCAAGCGGCCTATCCTTTAACAAGCACTCGACGGCCTTCAGTAAGGCGGCGGGGGAAGGGATACGCGTGCGGGACGGGATACTCGGCCAGCGACTGCTCATCGTCGCGTTCTCCGGCTGGAACGATGCGGGAGACGCCGCGAGCAGTGCTGTCGTCGCCCTGCGCGACCTGCTCGACGTCGACCCCATCGCCGCGGTCGACCCCGAGGACTATTTCGACTACCAGTTCAACCGGCCGACCGTGCGCAGCAACGAGGACGGGTCCCGGCTGATCGAGTGGCCGGGGGTCACGATCTTCGGCCCCCGCACGGAAGGTGACGTGTACCTGCTCCTCGGCACCGAGCCCTCCCGCAACTGGAAGACCTTCGCCTCCGAGGTGCTCGAGACGATCGAGGATCGGGAGATCGACACGGTCGTGTTCCTCGGCGCGATGCTCGCCGACGTACCCCACACCCGCCCGATCTCGGTCTTCGTGACGAGCGAGAACTCGGATGTCCGCGGTGCCCTCGAACTCGAACGCAGCGCCTATGAGGGGCCCGTCGGCATCCTCAGCATCCTCGCCGATGCGTGCGAGAGAGCGGATGTGCGCACCCTCTCGGTGTGGGCATCCGTTCCCCATTACGTGCACAGCGTCCCCTCACCCAAGGCCACGCTTGCCCTGCTCGACAAGCTGGAGGAGCTCATCGGGGTGAACGTTCCCCGCAGCGACCTCGAGGCCGAGGCGGCCGCATGGGAGGACAACATCGACACGCTGGCGGGCGAGGACGATGAGATGGCGTCGTACATCCACCAGCTCGAGCAGGCGCGCGACACGGTCGACTCCCCCGAGGCGAGCGGCGATGCGATTGCCGAGGAGTTTGAGAAGTACCTGCGGCACCGCGGCGACGGTGGCCGGGCGGACGGCCGCGGCGGCAACGGCCCCTAACCGTCGTGGTCGACGAGCTCGAGCCCGCTTAGACCAGGCGCACGCCGAGAAGCGCGTCGATCGCCGTGACGGCCTCGGCAGACGCGGGAGCGCCCGCGGCGATGTGGGCGTCGACGCGCTCGAGCGCCCGCGGCGTCTCGAGGTCGTGACTGAGCGTCTCCCGAAGCACCGTCACGAGCGGATCCACGGCCGCATCGGAGGCTTCGACCGCGGCGGCCCACCGCGACCACGCCTCGAGCCGGGCCTGTGCGCGCGAGAGATGGGCATCCGTCCATTCCCAGTCGCTGCGGTAGTGCTCCGAAAGCAGGGCGAGACGGATGGCGCGGGGGTCTGCGCCCTCCTGCGCCAGGCGCGAGACGAGCACGAGGTTGCCGAGGGATTTGCTCATCTTCTCGCCCTGGTAGGCGACCATTCCCGCGTGGGAGTAGATCTCGGCGAGGGGTTCGCCCGTGAGAGCCGCGACGTGACCGGCGCTGTACTCGTGGTGTGGGAAGACGAGGTCGGAGCCGCCGCCGTTGACGGTGATGGTCTCCTCGTGGCGGTCAAGGGCAATCACCGCACATTCGATGTGCCAGCCGGGACGGCCGCGCCCCAGCACGGAATCCCACGCGGGTTCGCCCGCGCGTTCGGCGCGCCAGAGGAGCGGGTCGAGCGGGTCGCGCTTGCCGGGGCGCTCAGGGTCTCCCCCACGCTCGGCGGAGAGGGTGAGCATGGTGTCGCGGTCGAGTCCGCTCTCGCTCCCGAGCGACCAGGCGACGCCTGCCGCGGCGGCGCTGTCGAAGTAGATGTCGTCGTCGGCGTCGTCGCTGGGGACCCGGTAGCCGATGCCGCTCTGCAGGAGCTGCGCCACGGCATCCGCGACATCGTCGATGACCTCCGTCACGCCCACATAGTGCTGCGGCGGGATGATGCGGAGGCGCTCCATGTCGGAGCGAAAGAGCTGCACCTGGGATTCCGCGAGCTCACGCCAGTCCACGCCGGTGGCGTTGGCGCGCTCGAGCAAAGGGTCGTCGATGTCGGTGATGTTCTGCACGTAGCGGACATCCATCCCCGCATCGAGCCACACTCGCACGAGGGTGTCGTAGGCGAGGTAGGTGGCGGCATGGCCGAGGTGTGTGGCGTCGTAGGGGGTGATGCCGCAGACGTAGAGGGACGCGTGGCTGTTGGAGCAGGCGCGCTTGAGGCCGCCCGTCGCGGTGTCGAATAGTTGCGGGATCGGTCCCGTGCCGGGGATGGACGGTACTGCGGGGTGGCTCCAGGACTTCACCCGTCAAGCCTAGAGCGCCGAGATCGCCCCCACGGACAGCAGGACGATGAGGGCGCCGCCGAGCGCCAGTCGGTAGATCACGAAGGGCAGGAACGAGCGCTTCGAGATGTACGCCATCAGGAATGCGATGACCCCGAGGCCGACGCCGAAGGCGACGATGGTCGCGATGAGAGTCTCCAAGGGGCCGTAGACCTCGACACAGACATCCGTCGCAGGGTCGCAGGTGATGCCGTGATAGAGCTCGTAGAGCCCGCTGCCGAAGACAGCGGGGATGGCGAGGAGGAAGGCAAAGCGGGCGGCGGCGGGCCGGGTGTAGCCGAGGGCGAGACCCATGCTGGTGGTCGCGCCGGAGCGGGAGACGCCGGGGATGAGGGCGAGCACCTGGGCCAGACCGACGAGGATGCCGTCGCGGTAGCTCATCTCCCGCATGTCGCGTGTGCGCTTGCCGAGCCAGTCGGCGAGCCATAGGAGCACACCGAAGAAGATGAGCACGATCGCGACCAACCAGAGGTTGCGGAAGACGGAGCGAATGTATTCCTGCGCGAAGAAGCCCACGAGCACGATCGGAATGGTGCCGATGATGACGAGCCATCCGAGTCGCACGTCGGGGTCATTCTTGGGGATGCCCTCACTGGGCCGCCAGTGACGGAACCACCTCCCGATGATGCGGGTGATGTCCTTCCAGAAGTAGATGACGACCGCCGCCTCGGTGCCGAGCTGCGTGATGGCGGTGAAGGTTGCGCCGGGGTCGGTCGCGGAGGGGAGGAACTCGCCCACGATGCGCAGGTGGGCGCTGGACGAGATCGGCAGAAACTCTGTGAGGCCCTGCACAAGGCCGAGGATGATCGCCTCGATGAATCCCATGGAACTCCCGTCGTGTCGGCGCCCACGCGCGGGGCTCGCTGATTCAGTATTCCAGCAGCAGGTCCCTGAGAACGCGCCTGCCGAACACGAGCGCGTCGAGCGGCACGCGCTCGTCGACCCCGTGGAACATTCCCGTGAAGTCGAGCTCGGGCGGCAGTTTGAGGGGTGCGAAACCGTAGCCGCGAATGCCGAGCTTGGTGAGCGCCTTGTTGTCGGTGCCGGCGGCGAGCAGGTAGGGCAGCACGGGGGCCCCGGGGTCGTGCCGTTCGAGCGTGGCCTTGACGGCGTCGACGAGCGAGCCGTCGAAGCTCGTCTCGGTGCCCACGTCGCGGAAGGAGGTGACGACCTCGATGTCGGGACCGACAGCATCCTGGATCGCGGCGATCACGGCATCCTCCTCGCCTGGGAAGGCGCGGATGTCGAGGGCTGCCTCGGCAATGTCGGGGATGACGTTGTGCTTGTAGCCGGAGGCGAGCATGGTCGGGTTGACGGTGTTGCGGAGGGATGCCTGGATCCAGGTGGAGGCGGTGCCCGTCGCGAGGGCTAGCTCGTCGGGGCCTACCTGCTGTGGGTCCACGCCGAGGATGCGGGCGATCTCGCCGAGCAACTCCTCCGTCGTGTCGGTGAGTCGCACGGGCCACTCGAGCTTTCCGGCTTTGGCGACGGCTTCCGCGAGGCGCGTGATCGCGTTGTCGGGGTGAATGCGGGAGCCGTGGCCGGCGCGGCCGCGGGCGACCAGCTTGGCCCAGATGAGTGCCTTCTCCCCCGTCTGAAGCAGATAGGCGCGGGTGTCGCCCACCGTGATGGAGTACCCGCCGACCTCGCTGATCGCCTCGGTCGCACCCGCGAAGAGCTCCGGATGCTCGCGCACGAGGTATCCGGAGCCGAAAACTCCGCCCGCCTCCTCGTCCGCAAAGAAGGCGACGACGAGGTCGCGCGCGGGGCGCTCCCCCGACTTCAGGATGTCGCCGAGGGCGGTGAGGATCATGGCGTCCATGTTCTTCATGTCGACGGCGCCGCGCCCCCACAACATGCCGTCTTTGATGACGCCCTCGAAGGGGTCCACCGTCCAGTTGTCGGCGATTGCGGGGACAACGTCGAGGTGCCCGTGCACGACGAGTTTGCCCTTGCTGCTGTCGCGGCCCTTCACGTGCGCGACCACGCTCACCCGGCCGGGTGCGCCCTCGAACATCTGGGGCTCGAGGCCGAGCTCGATGAGCTTCTGGGCGACGTACTCCGCAGCATCCGCCTCGCCGTTCGACCGGCCCTCCCCGTAGTTGGTGGTGTCGAAGCGGATGAGGTCGCGCGCGATGATGGCGGTCTCGTCGAGCTCGGCGTGCGTCGTCATGCCTCCACGGTACCGGGCGCGCGGCGGCAGCGTCGGGCGTGTGCATTTGGGTGCCTCAGAGCATGCTAAAGTCATACCTCGTTGCGGTGAGCAACACACCCAGTCCGGGTGGCGGAATAGGTAGACGCGCTAGCTTGAGGTGCTAGTGCCCGTATAGGGCGTGGGGGTTCAAGTCCCCCCTCGGACACGGAAATCGAACCGGCGATCAGATCTCTCTGATAGCCGGTTTTTTCGTGCTCTCAGAGCTTCTCGCTGCGGAGCGTCTGGCTGCGGATGTCGGCGGAAACCGGCAGACTCGTCATGCCGCGCTCTTGCGTACCCGCGGCACTGGGGAGAGTCACGTCTTGAGTAACAACCACGCCACCTTCATCTGGTCGATCGCCGATCTGCTGCGCGGCAGCTTCAAAGCCCACCAGTACGGCGACATCATCCTGCCGTTCACGGTGCTGCGCCGTCTGGATGCGGTCCTCGCGCCAACACAGAAGGCCGTATTCGAGGCGGTCGAGCAGGCGAAGGGTGACGGGCTGCCGGTGCGGGCGTCGCTGCTGCGCAACAAGGCAGGTCACCAATACTCGTTCTGGAACGAGTCACGCTTCGACCTGAAGACCGCGCTCGGCGACTCGGAGAACCTTGCGGCGAACCTGCTCGACTACGTCAACGGCTTCTCGGAGAACGTGAAGGACATCTTCGACAAGTACAAGATCTCCGACCGCATCGCAGAACTCGACGAGCACAACCTTCTCTTCCTCGTCACTCAGCGCTTTGCCGAGGTGGACCTGTCGCCGACGAAGGTGCCGAACGAGGAGATGGGCCACATCTTCGAGGAGCTGATCCGCAAGTTCGCGGAAGCTTCCAATGAGACCGCCGGTGAGCACTTCACCCCGAGGGACGTCATCGAACTGATGGTCGACATCCTCTTGGCCCCCGAATCCGACACCCTCGCGAAGGCGAACGTGGTGCGCTCCGTCTACGACCCCACCGCCGGCACAGGCGGGATGCTGTCAGTGGCGGAGGACCACATCCGCAGCGCCAACCCGTCGGCAACGCTCACACTGGCGGGGCAGGAGATCAACCCGCAGTCCTACGCCATCTGCAAGGCGGACATGACGGTGAAGGGCCAGTCGGTTGACGCGATCGTGTTCGGCGACACCCTCCTCAACGACGGCCACGCCGGCCAGACGTTCTCGTATTGCCTGTCGAATCCGCCGTTCGGCGTGGACTGGAAGAAGCAGCAGAAGGCCGTCACCGAGGAGCACACCCTCCGCGGCTACGCCGGCCGCTTCGGCCCGGGTCTCCCCCGCGTCTCCGATGGGTCGATGCTGTTCCTCCTGCACCTGATCTCGAAGATGCGCCCCGCCGAGGACGGTGGCGGCCGGGCGGCGATCGTGCTGAATGGCAGTCCGCTATTCACGGGTGGTGCGGGGTCGGGTGAGTCGAACATCCGCAAGTGGGTGTTGGAGCGTGACCTGCTGGAGGCGATCATCGCCCTGCCGACGGACATGTTCTACAACACCGGCATCGCCACCTACATCTGGGTGCTCTCGACGAAAAAGAGCCCGGAGCGCAAGGGCAAGGTGCAGCTCATCGACGGGTCGAAGTTCTTCCGCAAGATGCGCAAGGGCCTCGGCTCGAAGCGCAACGAGCTCAGCGACGAGAACATCGCCGGCATTGTGAAGCTCTACGAGCAGTTCGGTGAGGCGGAACAGTCGAAGGTGTTCGCGGTCGAGGACTTTTTCTACCGCACGATCACGGTCGAGCGGCCGCTGCGCCTGAACTGGGCGCTCACCGCGGAGCGGCTCGCTGTCGCGCGGGAAGCGAAGGCTCTCGCCAGGGTTGCGGCCGACTGGACTCGGCTGGTCGAGCTTGTCGAAACCAACCCGGTCGAGCCGACGACGGATGCCGCAGCCTTCCGCAAGGCAGTCACTCATGTGTTGGCAGAGACGGGTGTGACCCTCAACGCTTCCCAGCTGAAGGCGTTCATCGCGGGCCTGTCGGCGCGCGACGAGAATGCCCCGATCGTGACGGGTGCGAAGGGCAAGCCGGAGCCGGACCCGAGCCTGCGCGATACCGAGAACGTCCCGTGGAGTGAGGACATCCACGAGTACTTCGAGCGCGAGGTGAAGCCCTTCGCACCGGATGCCTGGATCGACGAGTCGAAGACGAAGGAAGGGTGCGAAATCCCCTTCACCCGCCACTTCTACAAGTACGTCCCCCCGCGCTCACTCGAAGAGATCGACGCCGACCTCGACGCCGTCCTCGGCCGAATCCGCGCACGACTCGAAGCGGTGAAAGCGTGACGGAGCTCAAGCCATACCCGGAGTACAAGGACAGCGGTGTCGAATGGCTCGGCAGACTGCCCGTCGACTGGGACATTTGCGCCGTCGGTCGATTCGTTCACTTTAGGAACGGTGCTGACTACGCATCTGTAGAGGTTGAGGAGGGTGGCTACCCTGTCTACGGATCTGGGGGTGAGTTTCGCCGGGCCTCGTCCTATTTGTTCGAGGGTGAATCCGTGCTCTTCGGACGGAAGGGCACTGTAGACAAGCCGTTGCATGTCAACGGGCGCTTCTGGACTGTCGACACGATGTACTACACCGATATTTCGACGAACCACTTGCTGCCTCGTTTCGTTTACTACTGGGCGGCTCAGTTGCCCTACGCCTACTGGGTGACCAGCACCGCCCTTCCCAGCATGACTCAGTCGGACCTGGCAACGGCGAAGATCCCGTACATGTCGCTTGCAGATCAGGCGGCGATAGTGAAGTTCCTGGATCGGGAGACCGCGGAGATCGACGCGTTCATCGCGAACCAGGAAGAACTCATCAGGCTGCTCACCGAGCGGCGTGCCGCGACGATCAGCCACGCCGTCACCAAGGGCCTCGACCCGACCGCCCCGACGAGAGACAGCGGTATTGAGTGGCTCGGATCGATCCCTCGACACTGGGAAGTGCGGCGGATAAAGCAAGTCGGGAGGTCGCTCATTGGGCTCACCTACTCGCCCGATGACCTCACGGAAAGCGACGACGGAACGATCGTGCTTCGTTCTGGCAACATCAAGCGCGGTTTGATCGACATCAGCACGGATGTGGTTCGGGTGAGTTCGCTGATCCCTGCAGAGCTTCGAACCAGAGAAGGTGACATTCTGATTTGCGCTCGAAATGGAAGCCGAGCACTGGTTGGGAAAAACGCAATCATCACCGATGTCACTGTAGGAGAGACCTTCGGCGCATTTATGAGCGTGCTTCGCACCCGCGACTATCGATTCATGAGTTGGGTTCTCAACTCTTCGCTCTTCTCTTCCCAAATGGGCCTTTTTTCCACGTCGACGGTTAATCAGTTAACGAGATCCACTCTCGACAACATGGAGATCCCTTGGCCCGACACGGCTGAGCGCAAGCGCATCTCGGACGAGCTCGAGGAAGAGGTGGGAGAGCTCGACGCGGCGGTCGCAGATGGGCGCGAGGCGATCGCGTTGTCGCGGGAGCGGCGGGCTGCCCTGATCTCGGCGGCGGTGACCGGGAAGATCGACGTCAGAGACGGACAAGCATGAGAGCGCAAACGATTCAGATCTTTCTTCCGACCGGCAACCCGAAGGGTCTCCGGCACGCCGAGATCACCACTCGAACGGTGAGAGTGTACGAGGTCCCCCGGTCAGACCTGAAGGAGTTCGTGGCCGACCCTTTCGCGGGGCAGCCCGGTGTGTATTTCCTGGTCGGAGAAGACGCCGAAAGCGATGATGAACGTCCGGCGCTCTATGTCGGCGAGTCTGACGAGGTGGCGAAGCGTCTCACGCAGCACGACGTGAATAAGTCGTTCTGGGACCGCGCATACGTCGCTGTGTCTCTCACGAACAGTTGGACGAAAGCCCACACCAGGCAGTTCGAACTGGATGCGCTCGAGAAGGCCAAGCTGGCTGCCAGTCACCGACTGACGAACGGCACCGTAGGCTTCGCACGGTCGCTTCCCGCCCCTGTGATGGCGGATTGCCGCGAGTTCTTCGAGACCATCGAAATCCTGCTCGCAACCCTCGGAGCCTCATTCCTTGAAGTCCCCGCCTCATCCGAAGAAACCCCCACCACCAGCCTTCTTCTCATCGACCACGAAGGCGGCCGTGCGACAGGAAACTACTCTTCCGCCGGCTTCACCGTGTTCTCCGGCTCCGCAGCACGCCCCGTCGTGAGCGGGCTGCCCAAGATCACTGAACGACGAAACCAGCTCCTCACCCAGGGCGTGCTCGCGCCACAAGGAGACGGCTACGCGTTCACACGAGACCACGTCTTCCGGTCCCCATCTGGCGCAGCAGGGGCAGTCCTAGGCCGGTCCGCGAACGGCTGGACAGAGTGGAAAGACGTCAACGGCGTCACCCTCGACGCCATAGAACGACCACCCGTCGTCGGTGCAGTTCCCTAAGCCTGTGGTGCGTTCCATTTTCGAGACATTCGTGCCAGAATCGTCACATGAACCTGAGTGAACCGCTGGACGGGCTGACGAGCCCAGTCGAGGCCGCCGTGCTGCGAGTGCTCTCTCGGGCCGACGCTGGCTTCTCGGGGAGACAGATCCACGCCCTCGCTGGCATCGGCTCGACGTCCAGCGTGCACCGTGCCGTCAACAATCTCGCCAGGGTCGGACTCGTTACGGCCGAATCCAGACCGCCCGCCATCATCTACCGCCCGAATCGCCAGCACGTACTCTGGCCCGTCGTGGAACTGGGGCTTGAGTCGCGCTCACGCGCCCTCGACGGCATCCGCGAGTTCTGTCTCGAAGAAGTGCCAAGCGAAGTACCAGAGGAAGCGCGGATGACGCTTCTCCTCTACGGCTCGGTCGCTCGCCGCGAGTCGGACGCGGAATCCGACATCGACCTGCTCCTCGTCTTCCCGAACTACTTCGACCCGGAAGCTCGTGCAGACTTCAGCTACAGGCTCGGCGAGCATGTAGAACGCCTGACCGGGAACGAAGCACAGATCTATTCGCTGGAGCGATCAGAGTTCGAGCAGAGGGTCACCGAACGCGATCCGTTCGTAGCGAACGTGCTCACCGACGGCATCCATATCTGTGGCCCCGCGCTCCCCGGGATGCGGGCGAGCGCCGCATGAACCCGCGGATCAGCCCGCGGCGACAGCCGATGGAAGCTGCTTCGGTCCGCATCCGTCTGCGAGACGCGCAGACTCGTCTGGATTCCGCAGAGCTCCAACTCGGTGGCTCAAGTCCACACGAATGGAAGCACGCTGGCGAGATCGCGGTCAGCGCTGGCATCGCCGCGAGCGACGCAATCTGCGGCCACGTGCTCGGCTACAAAGTCTCATCCGACGCACACCGCGATGCGCTCGACGCGCTGCGATCCGCCAGTAACGCGTCGACTGCCAAGCATCTTGATGCGCTGCTGGCGGAGAAATCAGCACAGTCATACGGCGATCGCCTCCCGACTCACGCGGAGGCATCCCGACTCGTCCTTCACGCGCGCCGACTTGTCGACGCCGCGGTCACCGTCGTAGCAAGCTAACCAGGGGGAACAATCAATGGCGATTCATCATGAGGACGCGTTCGAGGTTGAGCTGTGTGAGCATCTGGCGGCGCACGGGTGGGAGTACTCCCCCGACGACCTCGGCTACGACCGCGAGCGGGGCCTGTTCGAGGACGACATCATCGGCTGGCTCCAAGACACGCAGCCGGAGCAGCTGGCGAAGATCGTCAAGCCCGAGGCATCCGAAGTCTCCCAAGCTCAAGGCCGTAAGCAGGTCCTCGACCGGATCGTGCAGGTGCTCGCCACCGACACCATGAACGGCGGCGGCACCCTCGCCGCCCTCAAAGCTCCCATCGGCGTGCTGAATGCGAAGTTCTCGCTGTTCCAGGCGCGCCCGGCGACGACGTTGAATGCAATGACGGTGGAGCGGTTCCGGATGAACCGTGTGCGGGTGATGCGGCAGGTCGAGTACTCGACCAAGAACGGCAACCGGCTCGACCTGGCCCTGTTCGTCAACGGCATCCCCGTCGCCACCATCGAGCTGAAGACCGACCTCACCCAGAACCTGCAGGCCGGGCTTAAGCAGTACGCGACGGACCGTCGCCCCGAGGGTGAACCCCTGCTCTCGCTTGGGCGTGGGGCGCTGGTGCACTTCGTTGTCACCAACGAAGAAGTGCATATGACCACGAAGCTCGACGGTGCGAACACCCGCTTCCTGCCGTTCAACCGGGGCAAGGGCAACGGTGCTGGCAACGACCCGATCCCCGGCACGAGCCCGACGGCGTACTTCTGGCAGGAGATCCTGGAGCGGGAGACCTGGTTGGACATCGTCGGCCGGTTCTTGCACTACCGGTTCGAGGAGAAGACCGACCCGATCGACGGGAAGAAGACCTACACGCGGTCGCTGCGGTTCCCTCGCTACCACCAGTGGCGGGCCGTCACAAAGCTCGAAAGTGCCGTCCTCGACGAAGGCCCCGGGCACAACTACCTGATCCAGCACTCCGCTGGATCAGGGAAGACCGACTCGATCGCGTGGACTGCGCACCGGATGGCGCAGCTCCACAAACCCGATGGCACCAAGATGTTCGACGGTGTCATCGTCGTCTCCGACCGGCAGGTCCTCGACGGGCAACTGCAGCGCGCCGTCGAGCAGCTGGAAACCACCTCCGGCGTGTTTGAGCCGATCACGCGGGGTGGGGATGCGTCAAAGTCGAAGCAGCTCGCATCCGCTCTCCTGGCCGGGCGGCAGATCATCGGCGTGACCCTGCAGACCTTCCCGCACGCGCTCACCGAGATCGAGAACAACGCCGGTCTGGCGGGGCGCAAGTATGCCGTCATCGCCGACGAAGCGCACTCGTCCCAGACGGGTGAGGCTGCGGCATCCCTCAAGCAGGTGCTCACTGCAGGTGCTGGCGAGGGCGACGAGACGGTGGATGCCGAGGATGTGCTGGCCGACATGATGGCCCGCAAGGTTGGGGTCGGCACGGTGTCGTTCTTCGCCTTCACCGCCACCCCGAAGGGCAAGACGGTGGAGCTGTTCGGGCGGGAGGACGAGCAGGGGGTGAAGAAGGAGTTCGACCTGTACTCGATGAAGCAAGCCATTGAGGAGGGCTTCATCCTGGACGTGCTGAAGAACTACATCACCTACGACCTCGCCTTCACCATCGCCCACACCGCTGGCGGCGCAGACGTCGAAGTTGACACCACGAAGGCGAACACTGAGTTGATGCGGTGGGTGCGGCTGCACCCGACCAACATCGCGCAGAAGGTTGCGGTGATCGTGGAGCACTTCCGCGCGAACGTGCGCACCGAGCTCGGCGGCCGCGCCAAAGCCATGGTGGTCACCGGGTCTCGTAAGGAGGCCGTGCGGTACAAGGTCGCTATCGACAAGTACCTGAAGGACAACAAGCTCGACGGACAGCTGGGCGCTCTCGTCGCGTTCTCTGGCACCGTCACCGACCCGGAATCCGGTGCGGAGGAGCACACCGAGATGAGCATGAACCCGGGACTGAAGGGACGCTCGCTGGAGGCGGCGTTCGGCGGGGATGAGTTCCAGGTGCTGATCGTCGCCAGCAAATTTCAGACGGGCTTCGACCAGCCGCTGCTGGTGGGCATGTATGTGGACAAGAAGCTCTCCGGCATCACCGCCGTGCAGACCCTCTCCCGCCTGAACCGAGTCATCCCCGGCAAGGAGAACACCTACATCCTCGACTTCGTCAACGACCCCGACGAGATCCTCACCGCGTTCCAGACCTACTACGAGGATGCGGACCTGACGAAGCCGTCAGACCCGAACATCATCCACACCATGCGGTCGAAGCTGCGCAGCATGAACATCATCGACAGCCACGACGTCGACGGGGTCGTGGACGCGTGGCTGAATAAGACCAGCCACAACGCCCTCTACTCCCACATCAAGGCCTCTCGCGACGTGTTCTGGACGCGGTGGAACGACGCCGTCGAGGCATCCGACGACCTGGAGATCGGTCGCCTGGAGGAGTTCCGCGGCACCGTTAATGCGTTCGTGAGGGCGTATGACTTCCTGTCGCAGATCCTCGACTACGGCGACACAGACATCGAGAAGTGGGCGATCTTCCTGCGCGTCTACCGCCGCGTGATCGAGCGTCAGGATGCTGACCCGCGGGTGATCAACACGGACGAGGTGGTGCTCACCCACTACCGGCTGCGCAAGCTCGACGCACGCAACCTCGGCCTCACCCCGGGCAAGTCCGGTGAGCTGACCGGCATCACCGAAGCCGGGTCGGGTCAGCCGCGCGAGGTGAAGTACGGGCTGCTGCAGGACGTGATCGACAAGATCAACGACCTCTTCTCCGGCACCGGCGTCAGCGAAGTCGACGGCATCGCCGTCACCGAGACGATCATGCGCCACGTGGTGGAGAACGAGAAGATCCAGGCCGAGGCGATGGCCAATACCCCGGTCGACTTCGAAACCTCCCCCACCATCGAGAGCGAACTCGAAGACGTCATCTACGCCTCCGCCGTCGGCCATAACGACGGCATCAAGGCGCTGCTGCAGATGGAGAATCTCGGGCCGCTCGTGAAGGTGCTGGTCGCGATGGGGCTGTACGAGAAGTCACGGGATGAGGCGGAGCGAGCCGCTGGTGCATAGTGACGACAATTCATGCGCTGCGTCGATGACGCTCCCCCAGTGGAGATGGGCTACGAACGATTGGACTAGCACCTTATGGCACGGTCAAAACCCGTTCGGCCTCGCGCCATTGCCGACCTCCTAGCGCGACCGCTGCAGGAACGGATTCACGTTCTGGCTGAGGGCCTACATCTCTTGGTCGAGCATGTCGAAGCACTGCAGACCTCGATAGATGGGCTAGACGAGGCTGGCCATCGCGGCCGTCCCATTCTCGAATCTGTAATGGGGGAAGAAGCGGCGAAGGTGCTCATCATCCTAGATGTTGTTAGAGGAGGCTGGACGGAGCAAGCTGAAGTGAGACGCCGCTTGAATTACTTCAGTAGTCACTTCGCGCGGGGTATCTATCAGCGCGTTACCGCGACAAACCCAGGGACCTTCGGCGAGACAAACAATTACGTGCAGCTGCTGCGACCTGAGATGTACCTCGACGGACCGAACGATGCTGACTGGATCTTTCGCAATGAGATAGAGACTTCACGGGAGCTAGCCGTGTACGTCGACTACGTGAAAGAGGAGAACCACTACGCCTGGGTTACACCACGCGACACCTACTCCTCACTGCATTGGCCTGCAACAATTACTGCTGACCTAGTGTGCGCGATTTCTCGCATTGGCCTGCTGACAGAAGCTGGGCTTTCTATCGCCAGCGCCGAGTGGAATGGTGTCGTGGTCACCAATGAGATGACGTTCGCTGAACTGTTTGAGATCAATAGCAGGGTCACCGGTCAGATCATCGATAGAGGACTATATGGGAAGAACGCGGCCCAGGAAGACTTTCAAGAAGTTGCCGAGCACTGGCCTTTCCCCCTTTTCTCCCTCGACCTGTCCAAGCTTCCCGTGAGCCATGAGGAGCTCGAATCCGCGCGGTCAAGAGCCGAGGAAGCTTTCTGGCGCAGCGAGCTGGGGCCGTTCGATTTCTGAAGCCACGAAGCTACCAATGTTCCCGGTCAGGTACTCAGCAATCGCGTCTACGGCGCCCTGACAACAGCACTTACGTCCTCACCGCTGCGCATCCTCGCGTCTATCGCAACGCTTGGACGCAGACGCTTCAAAACGCGACTGTGCCTCGCATCGTGCCGCCCATAGATGCCGATCGAGGATGAAGGAGGAATCGGCGACGATTCATCGTTTGTGGACGCAATGCTCCCGGAAGGAACTCGCCACTCGACAATGGGAACCTGACCCGGTTTCCCGGACGGTTTCGCCATTTCCAGCGCGCGATTGCGGCGGCGCAATTCGACGAGTTCCTTGTGCTCGTCGGTCGTGATCCCGGCTTTGCGGCCGGAGTCGACCGCGTCGCGGTTCATCCAGTTCCGTAAGCACGACTTGCTGATCCCAAGGTCACGAACGGTCTGCACGACCGGGTTGCCCTGCGCAACAAAATCCAGGGCCCGACGCCGGAACTCCGGCGGGTGAGCAGCAGGCATCACGGACTCCTCTCTGAGGCAATCACCACCTCAAGTCAGGTGTACGGAAAAGCGGATCAGGCTCCGGTCAGGCTCCTCTTCCGGGGTTGGTCATTTTCCTAAACCGGCCTCATTACGCGTGCTCGCGCCTAGGCATTGTCCTTCGCTGGCGGTCGTAGTTGATTGCGCGTGAAGTGGAGACCAGTGGTGCGCCCAAGTTCAGCAAAGCAGAGCAACCGGGAGGGACTATTGCACCGGTCGGAAACTCCGCAAAGGTTTCAGATCCCGACGAGCGGAACGTGGATCGGTCAGGCTTCGAGAGCTTCTACTGCATCTCCGTGGGGCACAAAGCCGCCATCGAAGAGCTCCTGGGCGGGCAGATTCGCAGGAAAGATCGTCGCGGTTTCGACCTCATACTGGAAAACAGCAACCGGAGCTATCTCAGCAAACTCGGATCCCGAACCCGTCAAGGTGCCACTGGTCCACAGCATGGGGACCTTCTTGAGGACGGTGGCAACACCGAAGATCTCGCGCACTTCCTCCACGGGAACAGCGCCGGAATAGTGCTTCACGCTGACCGCAAAGTCTTTCGTGAGAACGTCGACGCCGCCATCTGAAGTCTGCTGAGTGACTTCAACTCCGTGCACACCTAGCCAGCGGAGCGCGTCGGCCACCCACAGCTCTGCTCCTCGCGCTGAGACGCCATACAGCTGGGGTTTCGGCGCTGGATGTTCGGAGGCAATGAGCGACGTGCTTACCGAAGGACTGTTCTCCGCGAGGTCGCGAGCGGCATTGAGTATCGGTTCAAGCAGCGAGCTGATTTTCGGCGCAGACTTTACAGCTAATGTCTCGCGGGCCGCATCGCGTCGCGCGATCTCTGCTTTTCGTTCGTCGAGCTCGGCCGGAAGACGGTCATTCTGTGCCGACATCACCTTGATGAGCGACTTCGAGTACTCACTCGCCCACGTTATTCGCAGCTGGATGCCGAGTAGCTCGTCATCTGCAAGGTCAAGAAGAAGCAAGATCGCGGCGACGAGATTCTCATGCAGGGTCTCGAATGCGTCCCCAGCTTCCTCCCCTATCGAGCCGGCAAGCTTAGCAACTCCCGCTACGAAAGAGTGCAGCTCGTCTGTGGTGAGCGTGGGATCCGCATCGCGGATTTGCTTCGAGAGAACCGAAAGTCGATTGGCCACGGGGCAATGCTAGCGGGGGCGTCTTCGATTAATCGGTGCCGAGGCTCACCTTGGTCGTGCAAGTGGTGTCGGCGGTGACAAGGGGATGGCCTCAGCCTTCGGCCAGCTATGGATAAACGCGCATCCGGGCTTCTCTGACTCACACCGTTCAGTTTTGGCAGTACCACGGTCCTCAAGCCGGTGCAGGTCACAAACGTCTACCGAGGCATCGACAGGGGCTCCGCACTCGCTGAATCTGTATTCTGACCGCGGAGTCTTAGAAGTGCGCCGATTCGAGGGGATCGCGGAATATGGAGCTTCAATTGTTGAATGAACCGACGGTCCTTCTGTTCCTACACGGGGTTGGGGACGGCGATCAGAACGACACATGGAAGCGCCATCTTGCCGATGCTCTGAACCGTCTGGGCTACGCGAGTCTGGATTCGGTGTCGGTCGTGGCCCCAAAGTACGCGCATGCTCTAAAGGGCTGGGATGACAAGGTCCCGCTGCCAGAGGTGACGATCAAGCGGCCTTCACGTGAGGAAGCAAGGAGGAACCGCCGGGAGTTCGAGCGGCGAATGGGCGCCGTCGAGTTCAGGCTTGGTCGGCACGATCATGGCAGCGGCCACGCTGCTGGCGACGCTTTGATCGACGGGGCGATGTTCCTGCCTCAGTTCGTTCAGGCGCAGAAGTATATTAAAGAGCCCGAGGTTCGGGCCCAGGTGTTGACGCGCATCCTTGGACTTTTGCCTGAGACCGGACGACTCGTAGTCGTAGCCCACAGCCTCGGATCAGTGATCGCTGCCGACCTGCTCCGGCGTCTCCCGATCGGTCTCGAAGTCGTCGGCATGATAACGATGGGCAGCCCGCTAGCGAACGGGAACTTCGATGTCGACAAGCTGCGGAATTCACTAGAAGAACCGCCTGCAAATTTGGCATGGTGGGTGAATTTCTGGAACGCGCTCGACCCCGTGGCCGCTCACCGGGGTCTTTCGTCAGTCTTTCCATGGCTCGTTGACTTTCGGATCAACTCTACGAAGCAGCTCCACCACGCCCATGACGCGGCGGAGTATCTGGCAGACGACGCCGTTGCCGAAGCTATCGGCTTCGCGCTGTTCGGGTCGAAATCCAAGGAGGTCGCCCGCGTCGAGCAGGGTCTCGACATCCCCTTGGATGCCGCGGAGCGACTTGCCCTCCTAGCGCTCCGCTATGCCCATCTTCTAAAGGCGAGACTAAAGGGCGAACTCCAGGATCGCTTTTCTGGCGCACTTCGACGAGTACACGCGACCGTCGTAGATGACATCAAAAGGAGAAACATCAGCGAGCGCCGCCCGATGCCTTCAGAGATCGCACGTCTCGCATTTGATCTTTCGGACCCCCGCGCTGTCGTGCCTGAGCCGCTCCCGAGCGCGCACATTGGAAAAGAAGACGCGGTGGTCTTCCTGACGGTCCTTGCGTCCGAGAACGTCATCCGCCCCTTCGAAATTTCCATCGGGAAGGATGAGTGGCAAGCCGCGATGGAAGAGCTCAGCGCGGAAATGGGTCTAGGAACCCGCTTCGGCACGGATGTGTTCGTAGCGGCGAAAGAGGCGCAAGAGGTTTTAAGCGGCGGGCGGGGGAAGACCTGGATCAAATGGGGAGCTCTCGGCGTGGGAGCTGTCGCGCTCGTTATTGCCACCGGCGGGCTGGCGCTCGCCGCCGCGCCCGGCCTAGCGGGAGCAGCGGCGATCACCAGTGCACTGGCGGCCTTCGGACCTGGTGGCATGGTTGGGGGCCTGCTAACAGCCGGAACCCTCATTGGAGCAGGCGGCGGCGGCATCGCCTTCGGCTTGGCCAGTCCTGGGACTACCGCGGAGACACTTGAGGCGGTCGTTGAGCGCCAGCTGGCCGCAGAAATCCTTCGAAAATCGCAGCGGATCCCCCAAGACCGGGCGGTGTGGAGAAACCTCGTCGAGACGGAGATTGAAGTGCGGCGTCAACACGAGCGTCTTGACGAGTTTTCTGACGCTTCAGCATCCTCTCTTAAGGAACTCAAGAGAAAGATCACCGCGGTCGAACGGGCCCTCAAGTTTATGCGAGACAACGGTCTCGAACCTGGTGTCCCCCCTCAAGAGCACTGACAATGGCGCCCTGTGTGGAATCTCACGAGTTGCGGCGTGGAACGCCCCTGGGTCCACCTCCCCGCTCCCCTGCAGGCGCTGGCCGAGATGGATAGTCCGAACCTCCCACGGAATCGAGCTGGCGATCAGAGCTCTCTGATGGCCGGCTTTTTCGTGCTCTCAGAGCGTCTGGCTGCGGAGCGTCTCGCTGCGGACGTCCTATCTCCCGAAACTGGACCATGCTCAGCCACCACTGGGATGCCTCAGGACATTGTGAACGGCTGAGCCCCTGGATTCGGGGGTAGCGTGGCCGCATGAGAGTTGTCGTGACCGGCGCCGCTGGAAAACTGGGACGCGTCGTCGTCGCCCATCTCCACGCTGAGGGGTACGAGGTCGCGGCCGTCGATCGCGTCCCCACCTCGCTCGGAGTGCCGAGCACGGTGGTCGATCTCACCGACTTCGGGCAGGTGCTCGGCGCGCTGACAGGCGTGCACGACCGCTGGAGTGCCGCCGAGGCGGTCGTGCACCTCGGGGCGATACCCGCTCCCGGGCTCACCACCAATGCGCACCTGCTCGCCAACAATGTCATCTCCACCCACAACGTCTTCGAAGCGGCGCGGGTCGCCGGAATCAAGAAGGTCGTGTGGGCGTCGAGCGAGACCGTGCTCGGGCTCCCCTTCGATACCCCTCCGCCCTACCTGCCCGTCGACGAGGAGTATCGGGTGCGCCCTGAAACCTCCTACTCGCTCGGCAAGGCCGTCGACGAGGAGATGGCCGCTCACTTTGCCCGCTGGGATCCCGAGCTCTCGATCATCGGCCTCCGCTACTCCAACGTCATGCTGCCCGAGGACTACGCCGCCTTCGAGGAGTGGCAGGATGACCCCGCCCTGCGGGCCTGGAACCTCTGGAGCTATATCGATGCGCGGGACGGGGCCGAGGCCGTGCGGCTGGCACTGGAAAGCGACATCCGCGGCTTCGAGCCATTCATCATCGCGGCGGCAGACACTGTCATGCTGCGACCGACCGAGGAACTCCTCACGGGCAACCTCGCGGCGCTCGAGTGCAGGACTCGGATCGAAGGACGCTCTTCGCTCTTCTCGGTGGACAAGGCGCGGCGACTGCTCGGCTACGAGCCGACCCACTCGTGGCGTGACGAACCGTCGTCAGAGGGAGACTGACTCCCCGACGGCAATGATGGAGCCCTGATTTCTTCCCGCACTGTTCGCGCGATACATCGCCGCCCCCGCGAGCTCGAAGAGCTTCTGCGACGAGACGCGAGCTCCGTCGACACCCGAATAGACGGCCACACCAACATTCGACGCAACCGTCTGCTCGCCATCCCCCGCCTGCAGCGGGCGGCGTAGGGCAGCGAGCAAACGATCCACGAGTTCTCTCGCCGACTCCTCATCCACGCCCGGGCAGATGAGCACGAACTCGTCTTCGCGAAGCCGGCCGACGAGATCACCGTGCCGCACCGTATGGGCGAGGCGAGCGCCGATCTCCGTGAGCGCCTCATCCCCGGCCACCTGCCCGAACGTGGCGTAGATGCTCTTGAGACCGTCCAGGGTGACCGTGGCGAGCGCCATCGGCCGCTTGCGAGACCTCGCGGCATCGATCGTCTCGTTGACGCGGGCGCCGATCAGGCGTCGGGTCGGAAGCCCCGTGACCTCGTCATAGAGCGCGCTACGCTCCAGAAGCCGCTCAACGCGGAGCCGCGTGAGCACCTCGGCGGCCTGCCGCCCAAAAGTCATGCTCAGGTCCGTCTCGTCGCTGTCGAAGCGACGCGTTCTCCGGAAGAACATGACGGCGACGCCCTGCGCCTTCTGCTGCCCGAGGATGGGAACCACTGCCACGCTCTCGACGCGAACCGCGCGCATCGCCCCGGCAGCCTCCGCAGCCCAGGATGTCAGCTCCTCAGCGCCGCCCACCGTGACGACCCGCTCGCCGCGCATCGCCTGCTCGACAGGGCCGCCTTCGGCGTGAAGCTCCGCCTGGAGAAGGGGTGCCCCGGCGGCGAGATGCGCGCTGTCCGCGTCCTCGCGCAGGTACACGGCAACCTCTCGTGCCGCGAACGCCTTCCGCAAACTGGCGGCCAACTCCTCAGCGAGACTCTCATCACTGTCTGCGGCGCCAAACCGCCCAGCCGCCTCGTGCAGCAAGCGCAAGCGCGTCTCGGACGCCTCGGCCTTTCGCCGCGCGTTGAGGAGTTCCCTCTCATACTCCTTCCGGCCGCTGTACTCGAAGACAGCCATGCGGATGGCGACGCGACGCCCCTCGTCGTTTGTTACAAGAAGCCCATTGACAAGAATCGGGAGGGGATCACCCGAGGCATGTTGAAGAGGCAACGCAACCTCACGGATATCTCCCTCGAGAAGAAGCGTCGGGACAAAACGCGACTCGAAGAAGAGTCGCCCGCCCGGGCTCAGAAGCGACAGCAGCGGCGCGCCGACAAGCTGGTCGCGTGTGTACCCACTCATCGCCAAGAAGGTGTCGTTGACGCGCACGATCACCCCATCCAGGGTGATCGAGAGGTATCCGCTCGGAGCGTTCTCGTAAAGATCAGCGAGAGAGGTCTCTATGGCATCGATTCCCGAAATGGGCTCACTAGTCACGCGAGAAATGTCTTGGTCTCTCGAACGAGTTCCTCAGGGCTCGACAGGTTTGGGATATGCCCGGTCGCCTTGAGCTTCACGAACACGCTCCCCTTGATCTGCTCGTGCACGAACTGTCCCGCCGCTTCTGGCGCGATCAGGTCTTCGCTGCACTGCAGAACGAGCGTCGGCAGACTCACGGCAGAGAGGTCACGCCGATTGTCGGAGAGGAATGTGACCCGCGCGAAGTGTCGCGCGATCTTGGGGTCCGTGCTGCAGAAGTTGCCGGTGAGTTCCTCACCCAACTCGGGGCGATCAGGATTGCCCATGATGACGGGCGCCATCGCCGCAGACCACCCCAGGTAGTTCGAGTCGAGGTCGTCGAGCAGGGCGAGGATGTCGCCCTCCTCGAATCCGCCGACGTAGTCACCGTCGTTGATGTATCGGGCCGTCGGGCCGACGAGCACGAGGGCGCCCAGACGGGCGGGATCGAGCTTTGCAGCAAGCACGCCGATCATGGCACTGACCGAATGGCCGACGAACACAGCATCCGTGAGGTCAAGCTCCTCGAGCATCTCGATCAGATCCTCGGCATAACCGTCGAGGGAATCGTACTTCGCATAGTCATAGGCCTGAAGGTCGGATGCCCCGGCGCCGACCAGATCGAAGAGCACGACCCGGTAGTCATCGGTGAACTGAGGAACGACGTGGCGCCACACTTCCTGATTGCACCCGAAGCCATGGGCGAACACGATCGGGCGACCCGAGGGATTTCCCACAACGGTGACGTTGTTCCTGCGGAGGATGGTGGAGGGCTCTGCGATGTTCGAAGGGATGGTCTGGCTCCAGGACAGTCGACGCGGATGGGGTGCTTGAAGGCTAGCAACCCGGCGTCACCCTGACAACGACACGCCCGCCTACTGCTCCAGAGCCGGTCCGAGGCTATAGACGTTTAGCCCGCGGGGCACGGCCTTGACAGAGGCGGTGTAGCCGCGCGGAGAATTCCGGGCGGAACCGACGATCACCTCGCCGTCGTGGGCGAACACGGGCGCTCCGTCGTCACTGCGGACGACCTCGACCCGCACCTCGCGGGCCGTGAACGACTCGATCGTCGCCAGGCGCGAGTGCAGCGGCATCCGATCGAGGAGAGCGGAGGCACGCTGCCCGAACGCCAACGCCACGAGACCGCGGATGCGCGGGAACCGACCGAACGCGTGCAGCACCCGAACGTCCAGCACACCGTCGTCGAGCTGACGCCGCTGCAGCGGCACCATCGACGCGGATGAATTCTCACCCGCCGCGACCGCAACCGACCAGACGCGGGCGCGGCGGCCATCAACGAGCACATCGATCGTGGGTGCACGGGCCAGGACTCGCACCCCCGCGATGAGGGCTGCAACGGGCTTGCCGAGACGCTTCTCCATCGTCTCCCGCTCCGCAACGAAGTCGGGGTACACGCCCACGGATGCCGCATTCAGCACCGTCATCGCGCCGCCGTCGTCGACCCTCAGCTCCGCGACATCCACCCGCAGGCCCCTGCCCGCCTGCAACGCCGCGATTCCGTCCTCGATCGTGGGAACCCCCGCCGTCCGGGCGAAATGGTTGAAGGTGCCGCCCGGCAACACCAGCAGGGGCAGCCCGACACTGCGTGCGACGTCCGCCGTCGCCGACACCGTGCCGTCGCCGCCGCACACCCCGACGACCCGAGGCGGATGCTCCGAGCCCATCGCTTCGCGCACCAGCTGAGCGATGTCGTCACCCTCCTGAAGGGCGTGGATGCGGGCCGCTGGCAGGGCCTCCCTAAGAAGGGTCTGCGGGTCGGGCCTGCGCGGGTCGATTCCCGAGTGGGGGTTCACGAAGATGAGGGCGCCCGCGCCGTCGGGAAGCGCCGGCAGCGCCGCGGGCGGCCCCGAATGGGTCAGCTCGACGTGGGGAGGCGCGGGAAGCAGCATCCGGCCGGCCACTGCCACCCCCGCACCGAGGGCGGCACCACCCACTACGTCGGAGAGCCAGTGCGCCCCGGTGTGCAGCCGAGAGTAGGCGACTGTGGCGGCGAGAGGCGCGACGAGAGCGCCCGCGCGCGTCGACTCGAGCGCCACCCCCGTGGCGAACGCGGCCGCCGACGCGGAATGACCAGAGGGGAAGGAGGCCGAGGTGGGGTGCTTTCGCAGGCGGCGCGGCACCGGAACATCCTTGAGCAGGGGACGGTCACCGCCGAAGACCCGCTTGCCGACGAGGTTCGCGAGGGCGCTCCCCACGATGAGGGAACCCACCCCTCGCACCGCCGCTCGCCGCCGCGCTCCCCCGCTCAGATACAGCACGACGGCGATCGCCACCCAGAGGCGACTGCGGTCCGCCGCGTGCGAGAGCCGCGTGAGGCTCCGATCCAACTCGGGAAGATGCGTGTGCCCGTTGACCGCGCGAGAGACGCGCGAATCGATTCGGCGCACCCACCGCGGCATGACCCGGGCACGACGCCAGGAGATGAACGGATGCGCGAGGCGGAGCATGTTCGCAGGGTAGACCGACCTTGCCTCCGCGTTCAGGGGGGGGACAGCCCGGCCTGCCGGTGACACACCGGATGGCACTGGTGGCTAGAGTGTTTCGGTGACCACGCAGAGCTCCCCCACCCGCGGCCGCCTCGACTCCTTCTTCCACATCTCCGAACGCGGTTCCACAGTCGGTCGAGAGGTTCGGGGTGGCCTCGTCACCTTCATGACGATGGCCTACATCGTCATCCTCAACCCCCTCATCCTCGGCGGGACCCCGGATGTCACGGGTGACGCCCTCGACGGAGCCCAGCTCGCCGCCGTCACCGGCCTCACGGCGGGCGTCATGACGATCCTCTTCGGGCTCGTCGCGAACCTGCCCTTCGGTCTCGCCGCAGGTCTTGGCATCAACTCCTTCCTCGCCGTCAGCGTCGTGGGCCAGGTGACGTGGGCGGAGGCGATGGGCCTCGTCGTCATCAACGGGCTCATCATCGTGCTGCTCTCCGCCACCCGGTTGCGCGAGCTCATCTTCCGCGCCGTCCCCGCGCAGCTCAAGACCGCAATCACGGTCGGCATCGGCCTCTTCATCGCTTTCATCGGTCTTGTCGATGCGGGTTTCGTGCGCTCGAGCGGGGCCGCCTCTCCCCCCGTGCAGTTGGGCGAGGGCGGATCCGTCACGACCCTCCCCACGGTCATCTTCGTGCTCGCGCTCCTCATCATGGGTGTGCTCATGGCGCGGCGCGTCAAGGGGGCGCTGCTCATCGGCATCCTCGTCTCGACCGTCATCGCGATCATCGCCGAAGCCGTCTTCCGCGTCGGCCCCTCCTTCACGGAGGACGGCCCCAACCCGGCAGGCTGGAACCTCAACGTGCCCACGCTGCCCGACGCGATCGTCGCGGTGCCCGACTTCGGCCTGCTCGGCGCCTTCAACTTCGGGGCATTCGAGCGCATCGGATGGCTCGCCGCCATCATGCTCGTCTTCACCCTTGTCTTCACGAACTTCTTCGACGCCGTCGGCACCCTCACGGGCCTTACCAAGGAGGCCGGCCTCCAGGACGAGAAGGGCGACTTCCCCCGCCTCAAGTCGTCACTCATCGTGGAGGGCGTCGGTGCTGTCGCGGGCGGCGCCACCTCGTCGTCCTCCAACACGATCTTCATCGACTCCGCTGCGGGGGTTGGCGAGGGCGCCCGCACCGGCCTCGCCAACATCGTGACGGGCGTGCTCTTCCTGCTCGCAATGTTCTTCACCCCCCTCACGCAGGTCGTGCCACTCGAGGTGGCGGGGGCTGCCCTCGTCGTCGTCGGCGTGCTCATGGTGTCGCAGATCCGCTTCGTCGACTGGACCGAATTCTCGGTGGGGCTCCCCGTGTTCCTCACAATCGTCGTCATGCCGCTCACCTACTCGATCGCGAACGGCATCGGCGTCGGCTTCATCAGCTGGGTCATCGTGCGCTCTCTTGCGGGCCGGGTCAAGGACATCTCCCCGCTGCTGTGGATCGTCGCCGCCGGCTTCCTCATCTACTTCGCGCGCGGGCCGATCGAGACGCTCATCGGAGGCTGACCTGCCTGGGCCAGGAGCCTTGACAACCTCGCTCGCCCCTGCCGCGGTCACCTCGAATTCTCAGCCGAAGTAGCGGCCCGGCCGGTGGTTCATCGCGAGGATGACGTTGAGCACGACGACGCCGGCGACGGAGGCGAGGACGGTCGCGACATCCGTCACCAGGAGTGCGGCGAGCACGATGATCGAGTCGAACGCGAGTTGCACAAGACCGGCGCTCCACTTCAGTCGGTCCTGCAGGAAGAGGGCGAGGATCCCGAGGCCGCCCGCGCTCGCGCGATGACGGAACAGCACGAGCATTCCCATGCCCAAGAGCACACCGGCCAACAGGCACGCGTAGAGCGGCGCTATGCGCTCAATCTCGAAGAAGAGCGGATGCACCTCCGCGAAGGCCGACACCAGCACGACCACGACCACGGTCTTCAGGGTGAACTGCCAGCCCATCCGCAACAGGGAGAGCGCGTAGAAGGGGATGTTGACGATGAAGAAGGCGACGCCGAAGGGCCACCCGCTCGAATAGCTGACGAGGAAGGCGACGCCCGCGAGGCCGCCTGAGACAGCCCCGACCGCCTCGAGGAACACGACCCCGAAGGAGAGCAGCAACGAGCCGACGACGAGCGCGATCGCGTCCTCCGTCGGGCGGTGCGGCGCGATGGAGAGACCCGTGCCCTCGGCAACGCCCGGGGAAGAATCCTGCGGCATCAGGAGAATCTATCGCAGCAGTCACTGACGTGACGCCACGGCAAGAAGACGGCTACAGCTCCGTCATTCGTTCGAAACGCGGCACCTCACTGCCGTCGACCGTCACGGTCTCAAAGAACATCTCGCGCGGGCGGACCCACAGCTCGCCCGAGGACGCCCGGTAGACGACAAGTTCCTCTTGCGTCTCACTGTGCCGCGCCACATCGACGAGCTCGTACACGCCGCCCTTGTAGTGCCGGTACTTTCCGCGGAGGTGAGCCGCCGCATCCGGAACCATGCCCGAAGGATCAATCCCGCTCATGCTTCTTCCCGTCTTGCCGTCATCGCAGCCACGTTACCCCCGCGTCAGTCGACTGGGCAGGGCGGCGTGGCGGCGCGATGGGAGAATTGGAGGATGCGCACACAGAGTTCACCAGCAGACGTTTCGCGGCCCCCGCTCGGCCTCCTGCTCGACGTCGACGGCCCGATCGCGAGCCCCGAGACCCGCAGCATCGCGATCCCCTCCCTCGTTGAGGACCTGGTGGCGCTCACCGCAGCAGGAGTTCCGGTCGGCTTCGTCACGGGCAGATCCGAGAGCTTCATGGTCGAGGAGGTCGCGGCTCCACTCCTCGCCCACGGTCTCGCCCCGAATGCGCGCGTCTACAGCGTCTGCGAGAAGGGCGGCGTGTGGTTCCAGATCACGGCGGAGGGCACCGGCGAGGCGCGGGTCGCCCACGAGGTCGCGGTGCCGGGGCCTGTCACTGATGCGGTGCGGGAGCTCGCGGCATCCGAATTCTCCGACACCATGTTCTTCGACGAGACGAAGCAGGCGATGATCTCACTCGAGCAGCGCACCGACGTGGCGAACCGGGACTACCTTGCGGCCCAGGCGCGCTTCAACGACGCCGCCTTCGAGCTCTTCGCGGCACACGGCCTGGGGGTGCGGCTGGGCGAACGCGAAGCGACGGATGCTCGTGGCGAGGTGCACTTCCGCATCGACCCAACCATCATCTCGACCGACATCGAGTCGATCACGCTCGACAAGGCGCTCGGAGCCGAGCGTTGCCTCGCACACTTCGCGAAGTCAGGCGAACTGCCGAGGCGCTGGTATTCGGTCGGCGACTCACGGGGCGACTACCGCATGGCGGACCATCTGCACGAGGCGGGCTACGACGCAGCCCACGTGGACGTACGACCGAGCGACGGGATGCTTGAGCGCCCCTACCCGATCATCACGATCGAGGGGGCGATCAACGACGCCGCGGGCGCCGAGTTCCTGGCGCGCTGCCGCCGTGAACTGCTCAGCTGAGCCGAGCCAGGGATAATCGGGCGCCTAGTGCGCGCCCGTATCGCGCGGCATGTTCACGTCGCCGGGGGCAACATTGACGTCGCCCTGATCGTCCTGGCCGCCTGTGCCGGGAAGAACATCCACATCGCTCTCGTCGATATCGGGGTCGTCGAGCGCGGGGCTCTCCCCGATCTGGGAGCGCTGCAGCTCCTGCACGTCCCGCTCGCTCCGGGGGCTGTCGACCACATCGCGCTCGATCTCGGTCGACTCATTCTCGTTCTTGATGTCGTCGTGCTTGCGCTCGGGCGCTCCGCCCTGCTGCTCGCTCATGCTGACCTCCTCGTGCAGTCGTGACTCTCCTCAGGCAAGCACCGTCGAGAGCCACGAGCATCCGGGCTCCTCACAGTTTCGCGCGTGCCCGGCGGCGGGCCGCGCGCCGCTGCAGGAGCCGACCGCGGACGGTGCCCTCGAGCAGGGTGTTGCAGCCCCAGAGCATCCGTTTGCCGATGCTTGTCGGCGAAGCGAAGGGGCGTGCCGAGATCGACACGCGGAGCTCGGCGTCATAGGCGACCTGAACCTCCCGCGGCAGACGGATGCTGATGTACAGGTCGTCGTGCACGGCGCGAGCCGACACATCCAGCCGCGGGCGCACCGCCTCCCACGCCTGGCGTTGCATCGCCATGTTCGAGCCGAAGAGCGGGGGTTGGCCGAGCACGAACGCCATAGCGCGGAAGTAGCCGCCTAAGTAGACGCGTCGACCGAACCAGCGCACGAACGCCGACGCTCCGCGGAACTCCCCCGGCCCCGCGACGGCCGCGGGTGTGGGCAGGGAGCCCAGGTGGGCGACGACCGTCTCGAGCCAATCGGGAGCGGGAATGGAGTCGGCATCGAGGCGGGCGAGGATGTCCCCGTGGGCGGCATCGAACCCCGCGGCCGTGGCCCGCAGGATGCCCCGCACGTCCTCCTGCACCACGCGGGCGCCGAAGCGGCGGGCGACCTCAGCTGTCGCATCCGTGCTCGCGTTGTCGACGACCACGATCTCGTCGGCGAGGCGCGTCTGCCGTGCAAGGGCGGCGAGGCAGTCGCTGAGAAGCTCGGCGTCGTTCCACGAGGGGATCACAACCGAGACCGAGGGCATGCCGTGAATTGTAGGACGCGGCGCCCGACCGCAGCGGCGAGGCACATAGGCTGAGGGGATGGATGAGCGTCCCGAGCCGTTCCGCGTGGGAATCGTGCCCGGCGTGACCATCACACGGTGGACGCGGGCGTGGGAGGAGCGTCGGCCGGGGCATCCGCTGAAGGTTGTGCCTCTCGCGGAGGAGGAGCAGCGGGCTGCCCTCGACGATGGCCTGGCCGACGTCTGCTTCGTGCGTCTCCCTGTCGACCGCGAGGGGCTCGACGTCATCCGCCTCTACGCGGAGGCTCCCGTCGTCGTGGTCTCCCGGGAGCATCTCCTCTCCCTCGCCGACGAGGTGACGCTGTCGGATCTGGAGGGTGAGGTCGTGCGGCACGAGCCGCCGGCCGACGCCGTGGAGATCGTCGCGGCAGGTGCAGGGGTCATGCGGGTTCCGCACTCGATCGCCCGACTCCACTCCCGCAAAGACGTGGTGGCGGTGCCGTTGACGGATGCTGCGGAGACCGAGATCGCCCTCGCGTGGCCCCATGCGGCCACGAGTGACGACATCGAGTACTTCGTGGGGATCGTGCGCGGGCGCACGGCCACGAGTTCACGGGGTGCGGAAGGGACGTCCTCTCCGAAGGAGCAGAAGCGGAAGCAGAAGTCCGGCGCCGCCAAGAAGACGGCGACAGGCAGGGCTCGCGCCAGCGGGGCGGGGCGGAGGCGGCGATGACCTCTGCAACGAAGCTCGGGCAGAACGATGCGCCCCTCGTCGGTCCGCAGGGCGACGACCTTCACCTCATGAGCTACAACATCCGTCGCATCATCCGCGGCACCCGCCACGGGAGCCCCGACTTCTGGCCGCGACGCCGGGGACTGGTCGAACGCCTGTTGCGGGCCGAATCGCCCACGGTCCTTGGCGTGCAGGAGGCCCTGCATTCACAGGCGGACGACCTGAGCGCCATGCTCGGCCCCCACATGCATCGCATCGGGCGCGGCCGAAGCGCGTCAGGCACGGGAGAGGGATGCCCTGTCTTCTACGATTCCCGCCGACTCGAGCTCGTGCGCTGGCGGCAGCTCGCGCTCTCCCCCACCCCCTCCTCGCCAGGCTCTCGCGGCTGGGGCAACCTCGTGCCACGCATCGCTGTCGCAGCCGAATTCGCCCGCCGGGATACCGGCCAGCGCTTCGGCCTCCTCAACGCCCACCTCGACCACCTCTCTCGGCGCTCACGCATCCGCTCGACGGAGATGATCGCTTCGCTCGCACAGCGGGCCGAGCATCCGGTGATCGTCATGGGTGACTTCAACACGACGCCGCGCTCCGCTCCCTACCGTGCGCTGCGCTCCGCCGGCCTTCGCGACACGTGGGTCGTGGCCTCCGAGCGTCGCGGTCGTGCGCGCGGCACCTATTCGGGCTTCGGCGCGCCGCAGGCCGACGGGCGCCGGATCGACTGGATGTTCGTGTCGGCCGGCCTCGAGGTCGTCACCGCCGCAATCAACACGACACGCTTCGAGGGGCGCGCCGCCTCCGATCATGAGCCGATCCAGGCCGTGCTCCGCTTCTCCTGATCCCAAGCACTAGGTGCCGCAGAGTCTTGCGCCCCCTTGGGGTCACAGACGTACCGGTCTGTGCCCCCAGTTGTGGTCTGAAACGGTCACTCCGTAGCGACACACGTCGACTGCGGTGCTTCAATTGAAGTGCGCCCGGATGCCACGGGGGAACGCTGGCGGCGGGCGCACCCACCCCTCGACCAACGCCACTTCGGCGTGCCTTCGGCATGCCCGGACGCGCTCCCGCCACACATCATGCGAATCATTTCACTCAGAACAGTTGTTTCCGCCGCCGCGGCAGGCCTCGTGGCCGCCGCCCTTTCCCTTGGCGCCGTCGCCGCTCCGGCGAACGCCGCCACGGTCGCTACCTCGCCCGCCGCACAGGAGCTCACCGTCTCCCCCGCCGGAAGCGGGAACCAGTGCACGACCGCGGCGCCCTGCACGCTAGCGTCGGCCCTCACCGTCGCAACCCCAGGCGCCGCCATCACGGCGCTCCCGGGCGAATACGGCGCACAGATCCTCCGCGGCATGCGGGGTGGCACGGCCGAGCAGCCCATCACGGTGACCGCGAGCGATGGGGCGACCTTCCAGCGGCTCGAAACCCACGTCCCCCACGTGACCTGGGTGGCCCCGCACATCACCGTCGTGCTCTACGTGCACCCCACCGCGGTCGGCACGGTCGTCGAGCGAGCACACCTCGAGGGCGCCGGCTCCTTCGTCCGCTCGACGGACGTCGTCATCCGCGACTCCCTCTTCGAGAACGGCACGGCGATCGACGGCATCCAGATCAAGGATTCGCGTCGCGTCACCTTCTCGGGTAACACCGTGCGCAACTACTCGCTCATCCCGGGCAACAACGTCCACGTGGACTGCGTTCAGGTCTTCGACAGTCACGACGTCACGATCGAGCGCAACTCGCTGCGCGACTGCAGCAACTCGGCCATCATCCTCTCGAACGGTAACGGCTACGGCAGCAGCAACATCCACATCCTCTCGAACTTCATCCAAGGCTGCACCGTCGTGACGACGGTCTGCGTGGGCGGCTCGTCGATCGACACCCGCGAGCCTGTATTCGTTGGCACCGTCATCCGCAACAACACGATCGCGACAGGGCCCGCCCGGATCGGTGCAACGCCCGGCCTCATCTTCGATCGCAACATCGTCGAGTACTTCTTCGGATGCGACGCGCCCATGACCAACACGATCGTGGTGGCTTCCCGCTACGCCTCCTGCCTCCCCCAGCTCGGGGTCGACGGCAACCGCTCGGGCTCCGTGACCTTCGTGGACGCGGCGAGCGGCGACCTGCGCCTCATGTCGGCGGGGGACGCGCAGCTCTCGCCCATCGATTCGGGAATGGCCATCGACTCCCGAATGGCGCTGATCGATATCGACGGCCAGCCCGTCAAGGACAGCATCGCCGGTGCACACAGCCCCATCACGATCGCACTCAGCGTCAGCGTCAAGGGCACCGGGACGGCCTGCACGAGCCTCGAGCCGTGCAGCCTCTCCACCGCCCTCGGCCAGGCTGAGCCCGGAAGCGCCCTCGAACTTGCTTCGGGCGACTACGGACGCGTCAGCGTGAGCGGCGCCGGGGGCAGCGCCGCCGAGCCCATCGTCGTACAGCCCGCGAACGGCGCCGTGGTGCGCTTCGCCAAGCTGACGACTGCGATCCCCCACGTCCACTGGCACTCGCTCTCCTTCACGGCGGGCGTGGCAACCAGTGCGGGGGCGACCGGGACGATCCTCGATGGCGTGAGCCTCTCGGGCGCGGGTGCCTACATCCTCGCCTCGGATGTCGTAATCCGCGACTCGGCGTTCACCGGGGGCAGCGGTGACGGGATCCACGTGCGCTCCGCCGATCGCGTGACGATCGAGAACACGAGCGTCACCGGGTTCGGTGGCGACTGCGTGCAGATCATCGGCGGTACGGGCCACTCGATCCGTGACAACGCCCTGCAGGACTGCGCCGCCGCCGCCGTGATCGTGGGCGGCAACGCTGACAACGTCCTGGTTGCCGGCAACATCGTGGCGGGCAAGGTCGGCGTCGCGCTCGACGTCCGTGACGCTACGGGAGTCACGGTCCGCGACAACCAGCTCCTCTCGGGCTCGACCCGGTTCGGCGACGGCGCCGCGGTCGACGCCAACACGATCGCCTACCTGGGCGAGTGTGACGCCAAGCTGAGCAACTCCGTCGTCCTTGCATGGAACGCCGGCCTGTGCGCACTGCCGCTCGCGCTCGGACGCCTGGGCAACAGCACGCCCCAGGTTCTCGTCGCGCGCGAGGAGGGTACGACGGCGGCTCCCGTTGACGCGCCCGAGGTGGCGGAGGTCACCGAGTTCCCGGAGGTCACCGAGATCACCGAGCCCCTCGAAGCGGCCGCTGCCATTGAAGGGCAGGATGCAACCACCACCTCGGACCCGGCCGTCGAGGTCGCGCCCGTCGACGAAACCGGCACAGCCGCTGAGGCGACGACCGGGGTCGAGATCGACGGAGCCAACCTCGACGTAGCTGAGGAGGAGTAGGCCGAGATCCTAGGACGCGTCGGCGGCCGCGGCAGCACGCGCGGCCGCCGGAAGCGCGTTCAGAATCCGCTCGACCGCCGACTCATCGTGCGCCGCCGTCACGAACCACGCCTCGAAGACTGAAGGCGGCAGCGACACACCCTGCTCCAACATGGCGTGGAAGAATGGCCCGTAGCGGTACGCCTCCTGCTCCTTCACCTCGGCGTAGTTGCGCGGGGCGACCTCAGTGAAGGCGAAGGAGAAGAGGTTTCCGGCCCGCTGCACGACGTGAGCGACACCCTCCGCTGACAGGGCCGCGGAGACCGCGTCGGCAAGCGTGTCGGCGGTGCGGTCGAGATGCTCATACACCGCGGCATCCGCTGCTGTCAGCGTCGCGATGCCGGCCGCGACGGCGAGCGGGTTCCCACTGAGGGTACCTGCCTGGTAGACCGGGCCGGCGGGCGCGAGGTGGTCCATGATGGAGGCCGGCCCGCCCACCGCAGCGAGCGGCATGCCGCCGCCGATGACCTTGCCGAAGGTCACGAGGTCGGGGGTGTACGGATGCTCGCTGCCGCGCCCCTCGAGGCCCCACCAGCCGGCCTCCGACACGCGGAAGCCCGTGAGCACCTCGTCGAGGATCACGAGGGCACCATGCTCGTGCGCGATACGGACGACCTCGGCGTTGAAGCCTGGGGCAGGCGGCACGACACCCATATTGGCGGGCGCGGCCTCCGTGATGACCGCCGCAATGCTCGAACCGTGCTCCTCAAAGACGAGGCGCAGCGCCTCGGGATCGTTGTAGGGCACGACGAGGGTCTGCGCCGCGATGGGGGCCGGCACCCCTGCGGAGCCCGGCAGGGCGAGTGTCGCAATGCCCGAACCGCCCTCCGCGAGGAGCCCATCCGAGTGCCCGTGGTAGTGACCCGCGAACTTCACCAGGAGGTCGCGGCCCGACACTCCGCGGGCAAGACGAATGGCCGTCATGGTCGCTTCCGTGCCCGTAGAGACCAGGCGGAGCTTCTCGACGGCGGGCGACATCCGGTCGATGACGAGCTGCGCGAGCTCCGTCTCGCCCGGCGTCGACGCGCCGAAGGAGAGGCCCCGAGCGGCGGCGCTCTGAACCGCCTCGACCGTCGCGGGGTGTGCATGGCCGAGCAGGGCGGGGCCCCAGGAGGCGACCAGGTCGACGTATTCGCGACCCTCGACATCCGTCACCATCGCGCCGCTCGCCGAGACAAGGAAGCGCGGAGTCCCGCCCACCGACCCGAAGGCCCGGACCGGCGAGTTGACCCCGCCCGGGATCAGCGCGCGGGCGCGGTCGAACGATGCGGTGTTGGTGGCCATTGCGGTTCCTTCGGCGTCGATGATGATCAGCGGATGCTGCGGGCCAGCTCGAGAGCCCAGTAGGTGAGCACGGTGTCGGCGCCCGCGCGGAGGATACTGACGACGGACTCCTCGATCGCGCGCTCGCGATCGATCCAACCCTGGGCTGCGGCCGCCTCGATCATGGCGTACTCCCCCGACACCTGATAAGCCCAGACGGGGATGGGGCTCGCGGTGGCGACATCCGCAAGCACGTCGAGATAGCTCAGGGCAGGCTTGACCATGACGACATCGGCACCTTCGGCCACGTCCAGGAGCGCCTCGCGCAGACCCTCGCGTCGGTTCGCCGGGTTCTGCTGGTAGGTCTTGCGATCACCCTGCAGGCTCGAATCGACCGCGTCTCGGAACGGGCCATAGAAAGCGGAGGCATACTTGGCGCTGTAGGCGAGAACAGCTGTATCCGTGAAGCCGCGCCCGTCGAGGGCCTCACGCACGGCGGCGACCTGACCGTCCATCATCCCGCTGAGTCCCAACAGCTGCGAACCGCTCTCGGCCTGAGCGATCGCCATCTCCCGGTACCGCTCGAGCGTCGCATCATTGTCGACGCGACCACTCGCGTCGAGCACGCCGCAATGGCCGTGATCGGTGAACTCGTCGAGACAGAGGTCCGTCTGCACGACGAGAGCATCCCCCGCCTCACGCGCTGCGATGCGCGTCGCGACATTGAGGATGCCGTCCTCCTCCGTGGCACCGCAGCCCACAGCGTCCTTCGTCTCGGGCACGCCGAAGAGCATGACACCGCCGATGCCGGCCGCCGCAGCATCCGCGATCACCGACCGAAGACTCTCAAGGCTGTGCTGCTGGACACCCGGCATGGATGCGATCTCCACCGGCTCTGAGATGCCCTCCCGCACGAACACGGGCAAGACGAGCTGTGCGGGGTGGATGCGCGTCTCCGCGACGAGACGGCGGAACGCCTCCGTCGTACGAAGGCGGCGAGGACGGATGCCGGGTCCCGAAGTCATGGATTCAATTCTACGAGAGCCTCGATGAGAGCCTCTCGGTCGTTGCGTCGCGCCACCGCCGCGACGCTCAGCCCTGCAGTGGCAGCAGCGCTTGCGGTCGGAACGCCGAGGCACACGACGAGAGTCGACTCCGGGAGCGGAGCGCACTGCGCCGCGAGTTCCCGGGCCATGCTCCCCGAGGTCAACAGCACCGCGTCGATGGCACCCTCGCTGACCCGCCGACGCACTTCCTCGTCCATCAGGACGCCGCGCGTCGTGTAGGCGGCGACGGCCACCACCTCGCACCCCAATGCGCCCAGTCCGCGCTCGAGCGTGTCGGCCGCGATCTCGGACTGCGGTAGCAGCACACGCCCGCCGTCGCCGGGCCACTCGCGCAGCAGACCCGTCGCAGACTGCTCCTCCCGCGGCACAAAATCAACCCGGCAACCGTGTGCCCTCAGCGCCGTGGCGGTCGCGTCCCCCACCGCGGCGACACGTGTCGAATCGGGAATGTGGACGAGGCTGTCGCCGAGCACGTCGACCGTCGTGGCGCTCGTCACGACGAGCCAGTCGTAGCACGCCTGCGCGAGACCCTCACGTGCGCGCGCGAGGGGCGCGGAATCGGACGGTGGGGCGAATGCGATGAGGGGCGCGACAGTGGGCTTCGCCCCCAGCATCCTGAGCTGTGCCGCAAGCCACTCACCCAGCTCACCGCCCCGCGGAACGAGGACGCGGCGACCGGCGAGGGGCGTGGCGACCACGAGATCCTCAGCGCAGGGGCGCGAGATCGGCGGCGCCGCGCTTGAGCAGCTCGTCAGCCGCACGACTGCCGAGTTCGACGGCGAGAGCCTCACGCTCGGCAGGCGAGCCCTCCAGCACGAGGCCGTGCGAGGCGGTTAGCGACTGGCTCCCGTCGATGCTGTAGACGGTCGCGGTGAGCAGCAGCAGTTCGCTGTCGACGATCGCGCTCGCGCCGACGGGGGCAGCGCACCCCGCCTCCAGCCGAGCGAGTACGGCGCGCTCCGCAGCCGACGTCTGCCGGCTGGGGCCGTGGTCGAGGGTCGAGAGCACGCGATCCAGCTCCGGGTCGGACGTCGCTCGCCCCTCGATCGCGAGGGCTCCCTGCCCTGGGGCGGACGGGTGCTCGTCGAGCTCGAAGAACTCGCTCACGACCTCAAGACGATCGAGGCGACCGAGTCCCGCCGCCGCAAGGACGATGGCGTCCAATTCGCCCGAGTCCACAAAGCCGATGCGGGTGTCGATATTGCCGCGGATGTCACGGACGTCGAGGTCGGGGCGGCGAGCCCGGAGCTGCGCCACGCGTCGCGGTGAGCCCGTTCCGACGGCGGCCCCCTCCGGGAGTGCCTCGAGGGTGAGCCCATCGCGGGCAATGAAGGCATCACGGGCATCCGCTCGCTTCGGAACAGCGCCGATGCGCAGGCCGGGCGCTGCCGCCGTCGGCAGGTCCTTGAGGGAGTGCACGACGAGGTCGCACTCCTCGGCGAGCAGCGACTCTCGCAGGGCACTTGCGAAGACTCCCGTGCCGCCGAGGCTCGACAGCGACGCACGAGAGGTGTCACCCTCGGTCGTGACGCGCACGATCTCCACCTCGCGCCCCGACACCTTGCGCACGCGATCGGCGACCTGGCCGGTCTGGGCGAGCGCAAGGGCGCTGCCCCGCGTTCCGATTCGAATGGCCCCCGTGGCGCTCACGGTGCAATCCCCGCCAGGGCCGGCTTGAAGCCGAGCCGCACATTCTCACAGCAGCCGGGACGGCACACGTCGTACCAGGGCCCGAGCGATGTCACGGCAGGCCGCTCCGCCACGGGAGTTCCGTCGCGCCGCTCGAGCACAAGGTCGACGAGACCCGACACGAAGGCCCGATGCACGCCGGGCGTCGGGACGCGGATGGCGGCGACACCGTGCTCCTCGGAGGTCTGCATCGCCTCCGTGTCGAGGTCCCACTTGACCTCCATGTGGTCGCTCACAAAGCCGAGCGGCACGATGACGACGGCACGGATGCCCTCCCCCGCGAGCTTCTCGATCTCGTCGTTGATATCGGGCTCGAGCCAGGGCTGGCTGGGCGGGCCGCTGCGGGACTGATACACGAGAGTCCAGTCGACCTCACGCTTCGCCATGATCGCCTCAGCCACCGCGAGGTGCTGTGCCGCATAGGCTCCGCCCTCACCGAAGCCGCGCTCGCGCGGCCCGCTTCTCTCGGCATCCGCCGTGGGGATGGAATGCGTCGAGAAGAGCACGTGCGTTTCGGCGGTGCTGAATCCGCGCGAGGCGAAGTCCACAAGAGCCTGCTCCACACCCTCCTCGAAGGGCTCGACGAAGCCGGGGTGATCGAAGAACTGCCGCACCTTGTCGATCGTGACAATGCCCTCCAGCCCCGTCTCCTCGAGCGCTCGGGCGAAGTCCTCGCGGTATTGACGGCAGCTCGAATAAGAGCTGTAGGCGCTCGTGCCGATCGCGATGATCGTGCGGTGCCCGTCATCATGAGCCTGCTGCAGCGCCTCGGTGACGAAGGGTGTCCAGTTGCGGTTGCCCCAGTAGACGGGCAGGTCGACGCCGCGGCGCGCGAGCTCCGCCTCGATCGCCGCCTTGAGCTCACGGTTCTGGTCGTTGATCGGGCTCACGCCGCCGAAGGCGCGGTAGTGATGCGCGACCTCCTCGAGACGCTCGTCTGGGATACCGCGTCCGCGCGTCACATTGCGCAGGAAGGGGATGACGTCGTCCTGCCCCTCGGGCCCGCCGAAGGACGCGAGCAGGATGGCGTCGTAAGCGACGGGCTCGGTGACGTGCTCGGGACCGGAGGCCGCGGGCTCGCTTGCCCCGGGGACGCGGCTCACGCGAGCACGTCCGCGAGTTCGCTCACATCCACGCGGCGCCCCGTATAGAACGGGACCTCCTCGCGAACGTGCATGCGGGCATCCGTTGCACGGAGGTGACGCATGAGGTCGACGAGTTCGAGCAGGTCGTCGGCCTCAAGGGCGAGGATCCACTCGTAGTCGCCGAGGGCGAAGGATGCCACGGTGTTGGCGAGCACGCGGGGGAACTGTGCACCCATCCGGCCGTGGTTGCCGAGCATCGCGCGACGCTCGGCCGGGTCGAGCAAGTACCACTCGTAGCTGCGGACGAAGGGGTAGACCGTGAGCCACTCGGCCGGCTCCTTGCCGCGCATGAAGGCGGGGATATGTTGGGCGCTGAACTCGGCGTCGCGATGCACCCCCATGGTGTTCCAGGTCGGCAGCAGCGGGCGAAGGATGCTCGTGCGCCGCAGGTCGCGCAGGGCGGCCTGCACGCGTTCGGGGGACGTGCCGTGGAGCCAGACCATGACGTCGGAATCCGCCCGGATGGAGGAGACATCGTAGAAGCCCCGGACGGTCACACCCGAGTCCTCCACGCGAGCGGCGGCCGCCGCGAGTTCCGCCGTATCCCCCGTGCTGGCAGAGGACGCAGGGTCCCTTCGCAGCACCGCCCACAGGGTGTACTCGGTATCGCCGGAGGCGGGGGTGACGATGGCTTCGGGAGGGGTCGAGGTCATTGTTCAATCATCCCCTCGTCGCGCCGAGAATTGAAATCCTGCACGAGCCGCCTGGCGGCATTCTGCGCCTGCGCCACGACCGCAGCCAGTCCTGTCCCTGCGGCCGTCTCCCCCACTCTCGTGATCCCATCCTCGGGAAGCTCAGGCGCCTTCGTTCCGGCGACCCAGGTGACGCGCGCAAAGTCGAGAACATCCGGGTCAGAAAGGGACACACCGAGAAGGTGTGACGCGTCGCGCAGCGCCAGCAACCGGAGCTCCTCGTCGGACGCCCCTTCGACTCGCGCACCGTCATAGGAGAGCCGCAGCACGTGCCGATGGGGGCCCGCCTGCTCCGCGAGCCAGGCCCACTTCGCCGTCGCATGCGTCAGAGCCTTCGCCGTCGCCCGGGAATCTGCCCCGCCGACAAGCACGCCCGAGCCGCGCGGCGCCGCATCGAGTTGCGCCGAGCGGACAACGAGTATCGCGAGCACGATAGGCGGCTGTGCCGCGTCGGGCTCTGCTGTTTGAGGCTGCGGCGCCGCGAGCACGACGGCGCGGGCCGAGAGGCGGGTGCCGTCCGCGAGGGCGACGCCCGCAGCATCCACCGCCGTCACGGGGCTGTCGAGCCTCACGTCGACGCCGAAACGTGCGAGGGCGGCCTCTAGCGTCGTGACGAGCCTCGAAACGCCGCCACGGATGCCGGCGACGGCCGATCCCGCCGGTGCGGCCGCGCGCATTGCCCGCACCGCGGCCGCGAGCGACTCCTCGGCCTTCAGGCCTGCGCGCAGCCCGGGGGCGATGACGTCGACATCGAGGGAGTCCGGATGCCGCGAATGAACGCCCATCGTCACGGGCGCGACGAGGCGCTCGACGACGCGCGAGCCCATCCGCCGGCGCACGAGACTCCCGAGGGTGCGTTCCTTCGCGCCGACGAATCCCGGCAGAAGCGCATCGAGCTGCGCCCGAAGAGCACCGCCGAGGCCGACGATCGCGATGACGTCAGCCGCGAGGGGCACCGAGGGAATGCCGAGCATCCCAGCGACAGGCAGAGGGGCCGCCGTTGCGTCGTCCACCTGCAGCCAGGCGCCCGAACTCTGCGGCAGTTCGACGTCGTCGCCGAGCCCCAGCCGCTCCGCCAGATCGGCGACCGTGCCCCGTCGTGTCGCAAAGCTCTCGGCCCCGGCGTCGACCGTGAGCCCATTGGCCGTGTGCGGCATGAGCTTGCCCCCCAGCCGAGATGACGCTTCCAGCAGAATGACGGAGCATCCGCCGAGCACGAGCTCGCGGGCCGCGACAAGCCCCGCGATGCCGCCTCCGACGACGATGCAGTCGGCATCCGGTGCCGCGTCGCCGTCGCGCTCTGCCGTCGCTTCTGGTTCCGAGGCTTCCGCCTTGCGACCTTCGGGCTCTGGTACGTCGGCCCTCATCTCGCCCGCGTCACTCTCCCGTGCCGCTTGTGGATGTGTGCACGAAGTCGACGAGTCGCGTCAGCACGTCCGGGTCGGTCTCGGGCGGCACTCCGTGCCCCAGATTCACGACGTGGGCGGGCGCTTCACCGCCGCGAGTGATGACGTCGCGGACGTGTGCCTCGAGCACGGGCCACGGGGCCGAGAGCAGGGCCGGGTCGATGTTGCCCTGCAGCGGAGTTCCCCCGCCAAGCCGCCGGTTCGCCTCATCGAGCGGGATCCGGTGGTCGACCCCGACGACGTCGGCGCCGACATCGCGCATGGCGGCCAAGAGCTCGCCCGTGCCGACGCCAAAGTGCACGCGGGGCACCGGGAGGTCCCGCACGTGGTCGAGGGCCCGTTCCGAATGCGGGGCAACCCGCTCCCGGTAGTCGGTGAGCGACAGGGAGCCGGCCCAGGAGTCGAAGAGCTGTGCGGCGCTCGCGCCCGCCAACACCTGAGCGCGTAGGAACACGCCCGTCACATCCGCCGTCCACGCAAGCAGTCGATCCCACACCTCGGGCTCGGAATGCATGAGCGCGCGCGTTCGTAGTTGCTCGCGAGAGGGCCCACCCTCCACGAGATACGAAGCGAGCGTGAAAGGTGCGCCCGCGAAGCCGATGAGCGGCGTCTCCCCGAGCTCCGCGACCGTCATCGCGACGGCCTCCTCGATGGGCGCCAAGGCGGCAGGGTCGAGCTCAGGGAGAGCCGCGACATCCGCAGCCGTGCGCACGGGGGCATCCATGACCGGCCCTCGACCCGCCACAATCTCGACCCCGATACCGGCCAGCTTCAGGGGGATGACGATGTCGCTGAAGAAGATGGCGGCGTCGACTCGATGGCGCCGCACCGGCTGCAGAGTGATCTCGCTCGCCATGGCAGGCGTGAGGCACGAGTCGAGCATCGCGACGCCCTCGCGCAGCGCGCGATACTCGGGAAGCGAGCGCCCCGCCTGGCGCATGAACCAGACGGGCAGCGGCGCCGTGCGTTCGCCGCGGTAGCTACGGATGAGGGAGGAGTCGGCCGTGCGGCCCGATACGAGGGGGTGCTGTTCAGGTAGCGTCACGCGTCAAGTCTGTCACTAACGGCAGGTACCATTGATGGGTGCTCGTCTGTCTCTCCGCCAACCACAACAGTGCGAGCTTCGACGTACTCGAACGCCTCGCGGCAGGCGGCACCGATATCGGCCCGCGCTTCGTGCGCGACAACGACTTCGTGCAGGGTGCCGTCGTGCTCGCCACCTGCAACCGCTTCGAGGCGTATCTCGACATCGACGAGGACCGCCTCGACGACCGGGAGCTGGCCGCGCGTCGCATCCTCGGCGCACTCTCCGATTCGACGGGCATCGAGGAGGGCACGCTTCGCTCCGCCGTTGAAGCGCTCGGCGGCGAGGATGTCGTGCATCACCTCTTCGCGGTCTCGGCCGGCCTCAAGTCCGTCGTCGTGGGCGAGGACGAGATCGCAGGCCAGGTGCGTCGCTCCCTCGATTCGGCACGCTCCCACGGCACATCCACCTCCAACCTGGAGCGGCTCTTCCAGAAAGCCTCGACGGCATCACGCGGCGTCAAGACGCGTACCGCGATCGGTCACGCGGGGCGCTCGGTCGTGCGGCTCGCCCTGCAGCTCGCCTCCAGCCGCATCTCTGATTGGAGCGCAACCCCCGTGCTGCTGATCGGTACGGGCGCCTACGCCGCCACGACCGTCGCGGCACTGCGCGACCGAGGCGTGCGCGACATCACGGTCTACTCCCCCTCGGGGCGTGCGGCGCGTTTCGCGACCCGCCTGGGGCTCGTCGCGAGCACCGACCTCGTCCAAGCACTGGCGACGGCGCACGTCGTCATCACCTGCACGAGTCGCCCCGAGCCTGTCGTCACGCCCGAGGTCATGACCCCGGGGCTCAGGCGCCTTGTCGTCGACCTCGGGCTGCCCCGCAACGTCGACCCTGCCGTCGCCGGAATCGATGGCATCGAACTGCTCGACCTCGAGACGATCCGGCTGCACGCTCCCCTCGAAGAGCTCAACGCCACCAGCGACGCCCATGAGATTGTGTTGGATGCCGCAGCCGAGTTTCACGCTCGCGAGGCGGAACGCCGGGCTGCTCCCGCCATCGCGGCGATGCGTCGTCGCGCCTTCGAGGTGCTCGAGGCTGAGATCGAGCGCTCAAAGCGCCGCGGCACCTGGAGCGAGCAGTCCGAAGCCGACATGCGCCACCTCGTTGGGGTGCTCCTCCACTCGCCCTCGGAGCGCGCCCGCCACGCCGCCCGCGACGGCGACGCCGACCTGGTGTTCAGTGCGGTCGAAACGCTCTTCGGCAACGTCGATGCACTCGACCGTGAACGGGCAACTGCGGCGGATGCCGCATCCCGCGAGCTTCCCGCCTGAGCGGCGCCCGCGCATCCTCATCGAGCCGTCGCCCCTGGCACTCGCCGTGCCGTCATGCCGCGCTATGGGTTGTAGTGCATGGCACCGCGCCGCAGGATGTCGATGCGCGCCTGCAGCTGACTGACACTCGCCTGCGGCACGGCGGGCCCTCCCGCCATGCGTCTGAGCTCCGCGTGGATGTGCGCGTGCGGTTCGCCCGTGCGCTTCGCTCGCATCCCCACGAGGCTATTCAGCAGTCGCCGCTGCTCCTTGAGGGTGCGATGAAGCGGCTGGGCCTCCTGCACCTCCCCCTCGAAGGCCTCGGCAACGCGCCTACGCCCCTCGGCGCGCCGCGATTGCTTCGCCTGCCGGGACTGGAGGAGCTCCCGCACCTGCTCGGGCTCCAGCAGGCCGGGCAGCCCCAAAAAGTCGAGCTCCTCGAGGCTCCCAACCTCCGCCTGGAAGCCGAACTCGCCCCCGTCATAGAGCACGCGGTCGAACTGGGCGTCCGAACCGAGGGCCTTGAAGTCGAAGAGATCCGCGTCAGCCGACGCTCGCTCGCTCCGGTTCGCCTCCTCGAGGGCTTCGTCATCGAGAACGATCTCTTCCAGACCATCCTCGTTCACCTCACGATCGAGCGCATGGTCGCGTTCGAGCTCCATCGTCTGGGCGAGAGCCATGAGCGCGGGCACGTTCGGCAGGAAGATCGAGGCGGTCTCTCCGCGACGACGAGTGCGCACGAAGCGTCCGATGGCCTGGGCGAAGAAGAGCGGAGTCGACGCGGATGTCGCGTAGACACCCACCCCGAGGCGGGGCACGTCGACGCCCTCCGACACCATCCGCACCGCGACCATCCATCGGGAGGTGCCCGCCGAGAACTCGGCGATCCGATCGCTCGCGGCCTTCTCGTCGGAGAGTACGACCGTCGCCTCCTCGCCCGTGATCTGCTTCAGGATCTCCGCGTAGGCCCGCGCGGCGTAGTGGTCGGTCGCGATGACGAGACCGCCCGCATCCGGAACGCCGTGACGCACCTCAGTGAGGCGGGTGTTTGCGGCTCGCAACACGGAGGGGATCCACTCCCCCTCGGGGTCAAGAGCCGTGCGCCAGGCCTGCGCCGTGACATCCTTCGTGTCGCCCTCGCCTAGGCGCGCCTCCATCTCGTCCCCCGTGCGGGTGCGCCAGCGCATGCGGCCGGCGTAGGAAAGGAAGATGACGGGGCGCACGACGCCGTCGGCGAGGGCGCGGCCGTAGCCGTAGCTGTAGTCGGCACGCGACGTACGGATGCCCTGCTCGTCGGGGTGGTAGCTGACGAAGGGGATCGGTGCAGTATCGGAGCGGAACGGCGTGCCGGTCAGCGACAGCCGCCGCACGGCGGGCTCGAAGGCCTCGCGGATTGCATCACCCCAGCTGAGCGCGTCGCCGCCGTGGTGCACCTCGTCGAGAATCACGAGCGACCGGCCGCTCTCGGTCATCGAGCGGTGCAATGAGGACCTCGTCGCGACCTGCGCGTAGGTCACGGCGACGCCGTGGAAATGCCTACCGTGCCGCCCGTCAGCGTTCTTGAAACCGGGATCGAGGCGGATGCCGACACGGTGCGCCGCCTCGGCCCACTGGGTCTTGAGATGCTCGGTGGGCGCGACGACCGTGATGCGGTTGATGACCCCGCTTGCGAGCAACTCCGTCGCGATCCGGAGGGCGAAGGTTGTCTTGCCTGCGCCGGGCGTTGCTGCGGCGAGGAAGTCCCGCGGCTGTCGCTCCAAGTAAGCATCGAGAGCCTCCTGCTGCCAGGCACGCAGCTTGCCCGCCGTGCCGCGAGCCGCGCGCTCAGGAAACGCGGGTGGCAGGTGCTCCGCCGCGAAGGTACCGACAGGGCGGCCGAAATTCGCAGAGGTGTTCACTGGAGACAATGGTAGCTGGCGCGACCGACATTGGGCTTCGCCGTTGTCTCTCTCCACCAGACCTTGCGCGATCTGCTCGCATCGTTTGGTGAGCATCCCGCTCGTGCGCAAACATTGGGGAATGACATCGCTTCACCCGTGGTCGCGCTACGTTGCGATCGGCGACTCCTTCACGGAGGGCATCGGAGACCCGGAACCCGATAGCCCGGGAGGGCACCGCGGCTGGGCAGATCGCGTGGCCGAGGTCCTCAGCATCGACCACCAGCCCTTCTCCTACGCCAACCTCGCGATCCGCGGGCGCCTCCTCCAGCAGATCATCGACGAGCAGGTCGAGCCGGCCCTCGCGCTCAAACCGGATCTCGTGTCGATGTCGGCGGGCGGCAACGACATCATCCGGCCCAACACGGATCCCGACGAGGTCGCAGGCCGGCTCGAGAGCGCCGTCGCACGGCTGCGCAGCGACGGAGCAACCGTCGTCCTCTTCAACGGTCCCGACATCGGGATGACCCCCGTCATGCGTCGCCTCCGCGGCAAGGTCGCGATCTTCAACGAGAATCTGCGGGGCATCGCACACCGTCACGACGCCGTCGTCGTCGACATGTGGTCACTGCGGGAGCTGCAGGACCCGAGGATGTGGGCTCCCGACCGCCTGCACTTCTCTCCCGTGGGCCACCACACGATCGCCCTCGCTGTACTCGACGCACTCGGGGTCGAGCATGAACTCGAGCCCTTTGTCCCGGAGCCCCTGCCTGAACGGCCATGGCGTCACGCGCGTGCCGATGACATCGTGTGGGCCAGGGAACACTTCGTGCCCTGGGTCGTCCGCCGCATCCGGGGTCGATCCTCTGGCGACAACGTGACGCCCAAGCGCCCCGCCTTCTAGGCTCTCGTCGACCCCGCCGTGCGAGTCCGGCTCGTGGTGGCCGTCAGCGGCCGAATCGCGCGGCTGCCGGGCAGTCGAAGGGATCGCCGCCCGCTGCAAGCCCCACACGGTTGAGGTACTTCACGACAATCCCGTAGGACTCCGCGAGACGCACCTCGGTGAAGAGGATGTTGTGCTTCTCGCAGTACTCCCTGACGATCTCGTTGGCCCGCTTGAGATGGGGGCGCGGCATGTTGGGGAACAGGTGATGCTCGATCTGGTAGTTGAGGCCGCCCATGAAGGAGTCCATGAGCCACCCCCCTCGAATATTGCGGGAGGTCAGCACCTGCCGACGGAGAAAGTCGACCTTGCTGTCGTGCGGAAGCTGGGGCATGCCCTTGTGGTTCGGGGCGAAGGATGCCCCCATATAGACGCCGAAAACGGCAAGCTGCACACCCAGGAAGGCGAACGCCATCCCGACGGGGAGCATGAGAAACAGGACTGCGAGGTAGGCGCCGAGCCGCGTCGTGAGCATCGTGATCTCGACCCAGCGCTCCTGCACCTTGGAACGGCCGAACACGGTCCTGAATCCGTGCAGGTGAAGGTTCAGACCCTCGAGCATGAGTGCGGGAAAGAACAGGTATCCCTGCCGCTTCAGAAGCCAGGCATACAGCCCCCGAGACTTCGCGGCGTCCGCCTCCTGAAAGACGATGAAGTCCGGCTCGATGTCCGGATCCTTGCCCACCGTGTTGGGGTTCGCGTGATGACGCGAGTGCTTCGTCATCCACCACTGGTAGCTAATGCCGACGAAACCATTCGCGAGAGCCCGGCCCACGACGTCGTTGAGCCTGCCGGACGTGAAGATCTGACGGTGCGACGCCTCGTGAGCAAGGAAGGCGTACTGGGTCAGGATCACGCCGAGGGCGGCCGCCATGAGGAGCTGGAACCAACTGTCCCCGAGCAGGATGAATCCGGTGACCACTCCGCCGAGCGCGAGTGTGACGGCGCTGAACATCGCGATGTAGAAGCCGCGGGCCCTTCGCAGCAACCCTGCGTCACGCACCGTGTTGAGTAGGGCCGAGTACTCGCTCGTCGGGCTCTTGCGGTCTCCCCCTGCTCGCGTGCGAGTGAAGGTCACGGTGGGCTGTGGTGGATGCGTTGAGGCGGTCATCCATCTCCTCGTTCTGGTGACTTCCCAGCCCGGTCAAGATGAAGCGCGCTGCTACAACGGATGCTCACGAGCCTAGACGGGCCGCTGCAGAGTCACCACCCTGGGTGCACAATTCGTGCATATTCACAGGCTGAACATTCCCCCGAAGGAATGTGTGCGTCGTGCCGCTCAGCCGAAGAGCAATGCGGGATTAGTGAGACGCCACATCGGACCGGGGTCATTAAGGGCGTCGGAGAGCACGAGAGGCACCTCCAGGAGTTCCTGTCCCACGGTGAAGCTGGCCGCGCCCACCGTCGTTCCTGAAGGAGCGGCACCGATAGCGTCCATCTGCACGGCGAGCGAGGTCGGAGTGTCACCCCAGACGAGCACGGAGAGATCCTCCGTCGCGACCGCTTCGGCCGTGTCTCCCCATGCGGTCGTGTATTCGCCAAACACATCACCCGACTCGACAAGGTCAAGCTCCTGAAATCCGGCCTGCACGGTCTGCACGAGGGCCTGGATCTGCGGATTCTGAACATCATGGTGGGCGCCGCCGAGGGCCACGCCGACGATCGTGACCGAATGCGCCCCGACCGTCAGGTCGGACGAGAACAGGAGGCACGCACCCGCCTCCGGAAGCGTGCCCGTCTTGATGCCGTCGATGCCGTAGCTGCCGAGGATCTCGTTCGAGTTCTCGATGACTCCGATGCCCGGGATCGCCACGACCGTCGTCGCCACGATCTCGGAGACCACAGGGTCCGCTAGAGCGAACTTGCCGAGCTCGATCAGCTCCGCGACCGTGCTGCGGTTCTGGGGCGAGAGCCCGGTCGGCTCGACAAAGCTGGTCTCCGTGAGGCCGTGCGCGTCAAGCCATTCGTTCGCTGCGGCCACGAAGGCCTCTTCGTTGCCAAAGGCCCAGTCCACGAGCGAGTGCGTGTAGTTGGCCGCCGAGGGGACCAGCACGAGCTGGAGCAGTTCATACTGCGAGAGCGTGAGACCCGACCACACGGGCTTGACGGCGGCCCCCACCGCCTCCAACTGCGCGTAGTACGCGACATCCTTCGCCGTCAGCTCAACGGTCGGCCCGCGGTCCTCGAGAGTGAGCGGATGCTCTTCCAGCACCGTCAGCACCGTGACGACCTTTGAGATGCTCGCCATCGGCAGCGCCTCAGCGCTCCCCGTCGAGGCGAGCACGCCCGGGAAACCCACTGCGCCCACTCCGATCGCGGCACTGTTCGGCCAGGCCAGGTCGGCGGGGACGGCCGTGGGAGCCTCCGTCTCGATCGCGACCGCAGCGGTCGGCTCAAGGGGCGCAAAGAGGGTCATCGGCAGGTAGGCGATGGAGAGGAGGAGGGCTCCAGCGCCTCCGAAGACCGCGAGACGGCGTCGCCGATATACCTGGGCTCGGGTGGGTGGCACCGGGCAATTCTAAGGTGCTGCCGTCGGCGCTACGGGCAACGCGTGTCAGCGTGCGCGCAGCTCCCAGAGCGCGACAGCGCTCGCCGCCGCGACATTGAGGGAGTCGACGCCCCGCGACATGGGGATCGTCACGACGGAGTCGGCGGCCTCGATCGCGGCTCTGCTCAAGCCGTCACCCTCCGCTCCGAGCACGAGGGCGAGTCGCTCGGGAGGCTCTGCGGCGAAGCGATCGAGCTCGACCGCCGCGTCGTCGAGGGCGAGGGCGGCGATGTGGAAACCGGCAGCCTTCAGGATGCCGCGAGCGTCCCGCCACTCGGGTAGCCGGGTCCACGGCACCTGGAGCACGCTCCCCATGCTCACCCGCACGCTCCGGCGGTAGAACGGGTCGGCACAGCGAGGGGTCACGAGCACGGCGTCTGCGCCGAGGCCCGCGGCGGCGCGGAAGATGGCACCGACATTGGTGTGATCGGCAAGGTCCTCGAGGATCACGATGCGCCGAGCATCCGCGATCACCTCATTCACAGCGGCGAGCGGCGGGCGGTGCATAGAGGCGAGGGCACCACGGTGCAGGCTGAACCCGGTCAGGGCGCTCAAGACCGAGTCATCACCGACGTATACGGGGACACCGAAACGCTCGGCGAAGTCCCCAATCTCCGAAAGCCACTTCTCGAGCACGAGGAAGGAACGGGGTCGGTGCCCCGCCTCGATCGCCCTCGTGATGACCTTCGTCGATTCCGCGATATAGAGGCCGCCTGCCGGCTCCTGGAGGCGGCGGAGCACGACATCGGTGAGACGCGCGTAGTCCTCGAGCCCGGAGGCGGTGAGGTCGTCGATCCTGATGATGCGCATACCGACTCCGCTCTCCGCCCTTTCCGGCGACCCGTGAGACCGCCCCACGAAACATATCCGATGCTCGAAGCGTTTAAGGTGTGAGAGGGGCCGGAGGCCCGATCGCGAAGGAACAGCAATGCCAGATGACGCCACCGTGCAGCGCGCGGCCGGGCAGCGAAATGACGCTGTGCCGACTCCTCCCGGGCAGGCGACGAAGCTCGCGGCCCAGATCGAGGCGGCAGTCTCCCTCATCCGTGGCCGGCGCCTGGCCGTGCTGACGGGAGCCGGCGTCAGCACCGACTCGGGCATCCCCGATTATCGCGGCGAGGGCGCCCCCGCCCGATCCCCCATGACCTTCTCGCAGTTTCTCGAGAGCGAGGCCTACCGCCGACGTTACTGGGCCGGCAGCCACCTGGGCTGGCGCGCCTTCTCGGCCGCGAGTCCGAACCCGGGGCATGACGCTCTCGCCCGACTCGAGGCCGGTGGCGTCTCGAACGGCGTCATTACGCAGAACGTCGACGGTCTGCACCTTCGCGCCGGTTCCGCGCACGTCGTCGACCTGCACGGTTCCATGGACCGCGTGCGCTGTCTCGACTGTGGCCAGTTCTTCGCCCGCACGGCCATCGCCGAGACGATCGTCGCGGCAAATCCCTGGCTGGAGCAGCCGGGCTCCGTCGAGCTCGGTCCCGACGGCGACGTTGCGCCCGGCCAACTCGCGCATTTCACGATCCCCCAGTGCACCGTCTGCGGGGGCACGCTCAAGCCCGACGTCGTCTTCTTCGGCGAGTTTGTGCCGGTCGAGCGTTTCGCCGAGGCGCGTGCCCTCGTCCAATCGGCCGACGTGTTGCTGGTCGCCGGCTCCTCCCTCGTCGTCAACTCCGGCGTGCGACTCCTCGAGGCCGCCCACCGTCGCAAGGCGCCCGTCATCATCGTCAATCGCGGCGTCACGAAGGGCGATGGACGGGCAGCCCTCAAGATCGATGCGGGCACGACCCCGACCCTCGTCGGCCTCGCCGAACGCCTGCTGACGTGACTCGCATCGGACTCATCCGCCACGGTGAGACGGACTGGAATCGCGAGCACCGCATCCAGGGTCGCACCGACGTGCCCCTCAACGAGCGTGGGAGGGAGCAAGCGCGGTGGACGGCGGGCGCACTCCGATCAGGGACCTGGGACGCGGTGTACACGAGCCCGCTCTCGCGCGCCTTCGAGACGGCACAGATCATCGCCGAGGTGCTTGAACTGCCGGCGCCCAGGCCGCTTGACGCCCTGACGGAACGAAACTACGGCGCCGCGGAGGGCCTCACGGGCGCTGAGCTCGACGCCGCGTATCCCGCGGGCTCGTCCGTACCAGGCCGGGAGAGCCGAGCGGATGCCGCGGCGCGAGTGATTCCGAGCCTCCACGAGCTCGCGCGGTTCCACCCCGGGGGCAGCGTCCTCGTGGTGAGCCACGGCGGCCTCATCCGATCCCTCCTCATGGCGATCGAACCGGCGGAGGGTCTCCACCACAGCGAACCCATCACGAACGGCTCACTGCACTCGATCCATCATCACGACGGTGTTCTCTCGCTCGTGACCTTCGACGAGCAGCTCGTGGCCCCCGGAGACGAGGACATCACGGAGCAGAACGCCGTCGAGGGCCGCGAACCCTCCCGCGCCTGAGCGGCTGCTCCATGAGCCCGAGAGCCAGCTCGTAGAGCGTGCGGGCGGAGCGCTCCCAGGTGAACTCGGCGGCAAGCTCCACTGCGCGGGCCGAGCGCCGCTCCCACTCCCCCGGAGCCTCCAGCTCCCGCACCCGTGCGGCCAGGGCTGCGGGATCATCGGGCGCGAAGAAGCCTGCAGCGTCGCCCCCGATCTCGTGGAACACCGGGATGTCGCTCACGACGACGGGAGTGCCCACCGCCATGGCTTCCACGAGGGGAATCCCGAAGCCCTCATCCCGCGAGGCCGACACGAGGGCGGTCGCATTCGCGAGCATGTCGCGGTAGGCGGCATCCGTGACCCCGTCGTGGAAGACGAGCGAGCCCGCCGGCGCCAATGCATCCAGCCGCCGCCGATCGGCGTCGCTCACCCGGCTCAGCAGGTGGGCGCGGTAACCGGGCAGTTCGTGCATCGCGCGGGCGATCGTCTCCACGTTCTTGTAGGGCATGAAGGAGCCCATATAGACGATGTTCCGCTCCTCGGGTGCGTGGCGCGGTTCGACGGGCTGCTGGCGGACGGCACTCCGGACGACCGTGATGGGCCGCCTGGTCAGTCCCGCCGCCCGGATCTCCTCACGCGTCGTGTAGGAACCCGTCACGATCGCATCGGCCCGGCGCAGAAGCATCCGCACCGGAAGGTAGCTCCAGTGATACACCCGCCAGCCCGCACGCACCGCCCAGGAGAACTCACGCGGCGGCGTCGGGCTGCGGTAGTAGATCAGGTCGTGCAGGGTCAACACGAAGCGGTAGCGCCTGCCGATCGAGCCCATCATCTGCATGGGCGTGAAGACGATATCCGGCTCGGCACGATTCACAATGCGGGAGACCCAGGGCTCGCGCAGGCTCGTCGGATCGGTTCCCTTGATCCAGGGGAGCTCCGGCAGCATCGCGAGTTGCCGCTCGTCGCTGATGAGCATCGTGACCGGGGTGAGCTTCGCGAGCTCGGTCACGAGCTCCGCCGTGTAGCGACTGATGCCATCGTGCCGCTCAAGCCGGGTGTAGCGGCAGTCGAAGACGATCTTCACTGCTCGAGACGCCTGCTGAGGAACGCCGTGATGGCGGATGCCGCCTCCCCGGGCGTCTCATAGTGGATCAGGTGCCCGACCCCGGGGATCACGACGAGTTCGGCATCCGCAAGTGAGGCGCGCAGGGCCCGCACGGCGGAGAGGGGGGTGATGTCGTCCCGCTCGGCCGCGACCAGCAGCGTCGGCACGCGAATACCGGCGGCGTACTCCCCCACGCTGCGCGAGACGGATGCCTCGAAGCCCTCAAGAATCGTCCGCTTCGAGTGGAAGCGGCTGAAGTAGGTGGCGTGCTGCGAGTGGATCCAGGCGCGCAGGGCTCGGTCCTTGGTCTTGGCAAGCGTGATGCTCATGCCGCGCACGATGGGCGGGGCGCCGAGAAAGGCGTGTGCGCCGCGCTCGGGCAGGAATCGCGCCGCACGGTAGAAACCGACCGTCAACGCGGTCGCGAAGGCCCTGGGGCCTCGCCGTGCCGAGATCGCGATGGGGTTGACGAGGATGAGTGCCGGCGTCTCGAGGCCGGCGGACACGGCCGCCGCCGCCACGATCGAACCGAAGGAGTGTCCCAGGACGACGGGCGGGGAGGCGAGGTCGAGCGCATCTACGAACGCCGCGAGCCAGCGCGCGTACCCTTCAATGTCATGCCTTCCCTCCCTCAGCGGAGATGACTCGCCGAAGGCAGGCAGGTCGGGGGCGATGAACCGCACGCCGGGCAGCTGGGCCACGACGGGCTCGAGCCCATGGTGTTCGCCGCGATAACCATGCACGAGCAGAACCGTGGTCGCGGCATCCGCGTCGCCGTACGTCCAGTAGTGCGTGTCGCTGCCGAGCACGGTCACTCGCGCCTCGGTGACGGGGATGCGCGCGAGGGACTCGGCATAGGGCGACGGGGCATTCATCCGGTCCAGTCTATGGTTCGCGTGCGCGTCAGCCGTTTCACACCCGAGGGGGCTGGACTCGACTTAGACTCGGGAGCACAGAACCCCTATCGGCAAGAGGAGTCACGTGAGCTTCACCGCCCCCATCCAGTTGCCCGGCCTCACCCTTGACCCGCTGTGGTACCGCCGCTCGGTGTTCTACCAGGTGATGGTGCGGTCCTTCGTCGACAGCAACGGCGACGGCAACGGCGACCTCGCTGGCTTGATCTCGCGGCTCGACTACCTGCAGTGGCTGGGGGTCGACGCGCTCTGGATCCCGCCATTCTTCAGCTCGCCCCTGCGCGACGGCGGCTACGACGTCGCCGACTACAAGTCGATCCTGCCCGAGTTCGGCACTCTCGATGAGTTTCGTGATCTCGTGACGAAGGCGCACGAGCGCAACATGCGGGTCATCATCGACCTGCCGCTCAATCACACCTCCGATCAGCACGAGTGGTTCCAGCAGTCCCGAAGCGACCCGGAGGGCCCCTACGGCGACTTCTATGTCTGGAGTGACACCGACAAGAAGTACGAGAACATCCGTATCATCTTCACCGACTACGAGGAGTCCAACTGGGCCTTCGACTCCGAGCGGCGCCAGTTCTACTTCCACCGCTTCTTCTCGCACCAACCCGACCTCAACTTCGACAACCCGGCGGTCGTCGATGCCGTCTTCGACATCGTGCGCTTCTGGCTCGACATGGGCGTCGACGGATTCCGCCTCGACGCCATCCCGTACCTCTACGAGTCGGACGAGGGCAACGGTGAGGGTGAGCCCAAGACGCACGAGTTTCTCAAGACCCTCCGGGCGATGGTCGACCACGACTACCCCGGACGCGTCATGATCGCAGAGGCGAACCAGTGGCCCCGCGAGGTCGCCGCCTTCTTCGGCACGGAGGAGGAACCCGAATGCCACATGGCCTTCGACTTCCCCGTCATGCCCCGCATCTTCTACTCGCTTCGCTCCCAAAACGCGGCCGAACTCGTGCAGGTGCTCAGCGAGACGACCGACATCCCCGAGGGCGCCGGCTGGGGCGTGTTCCTCCGCAACCACGACGAGCTGACGCTCGAGATGGTCTCCGAGGAGTACCGCCAGGCGATGTACGGCTGGTATGCCTACGACCCGCGGATGCGCGTCAACGTCGGCATCCGTCGCCGTCTCGCGCCCCTGCTCGACAACTCGCGGGCCGAGCTGGAGCTCGCTCACGCTCTGCTCTTCTCACTCCCCGGAAGCCCCTTCATCTACTACGGCGACGAGATCGGCATGGGCGACAACATCTGGCTCGACGACCGCGATGCCTCGCGCACTCCCATGCAGTGGACCCCCGACCGCAACGCCGGCTTCTCCACGGCTGACCCGGGCAAGCTCTACCTGCCCGTCGTGCAGTCGCTCGTCTACAACTACACGCAGACCAATGTGGAGTCACAGCTGGCCCAGTCACGCTCGCTCCTGCACTGGGTGCGCAACGTCATCCATGTGCGCAAGGCGCACCCGGTCTTCGGTCTCGGCAGCATCAGGGTGCTCGAGACGAGCCACGAATCCGTTCTCGCCTTCGTGCGCTCCTACCCCGGTTCGGGCACCCAGTTCGGCGATTCGGCGGAGGAGGTGCTCTGCGTCTTCAGCTTTGCGCATAACCCGGTCGCAGCGACGATCACGGCGGAGGACCTTGCGGGTGCCGGTCTCGTCGACCTCTTCAGCGGGGGCGACTTTCCCGCCTTCGATGAGAACGGTGCCGTGACCCTGACCCTTGCCACCCAGAGCTTCTACTGGTTGCACATCGGCTCGCATGGGGCCGGGCACGAGAGTGTCGGTAGCCACCCCTAGAGTGAGGGCGTGGTTAGTTCATGGGTTGACGTATTGGGGGTCTTCGACCTGGAGACGACGGGCATCGACGTCGATACGAGCAGAATCGTCTCCGCGCACGTCGGCCTGATCGACGGCGGCGGCGCGAGCGTCGAGCAGCACCTCTGGCTCGCCGACCCCGGCATCGAGATACCGGCGCAGGCCTCCGCCGTTCACGGCATCACGACGGACCGGGCGCGTACCCTCGGCAGGCCCGCTCGCGAGGTCGTCGCCGAGATTCTCTCGAGCCTGCGTCGACTCCTCGACCGGGGCATCCCCATCACGGTCTTCAATGCGCCGTACGACCTGACACTCCTCGATCGCGAGGCACGCCGACACGGGCTCGAACCCATCGCCGACCCCTTTCCCATCGTCGATCCCCTCGTGATCGACAAGGCGGTCGACCGCTACCGCCGCGGCAAGCGCACCCTGGAGGTCTCGGCCCAGCACTACGGCGTCACCCTCAGCGATGCTCACGACGCGGGAGCGGACGCGATCGCGGCAGGGCGGGTCGCGCAGGCCATCGTGCGCCGCTTCGCGGGAGAACTGCCGGCGGATGCCGCGTCCCTGCACGCGGCACAGGTCACCTGGCACGCTCAGCAGGCAGAGAGTTTCCAGGATTACATGCGCCGCACGAAGGACCCGTCCTTCGTCACCTCGACCGCGTGGCCTGTGCGCTGAGCCGCCGAGCGGTGCACAACGACGAAGCGGGCGGACGACCGAGGTCATCCGCCCGCTTCGAAGAAAGCAGTGCTTAGGAGCCGAAGCCCTTGTAGCGGTTCTTGAACTTCTCGACGCGACCGGCGGAGTCCATGATGCGCTGCTTGCCCGTGTAGAACGGGTGCGACTCCGACGAGATTTCGACATCGATGACCGGGTAGGTGTTGCCGTCTTCCCACTCGATCGTCTTGTCGCTGCCGACCGTGGAGCGCGTGAGGAACGAGGCGCCCGAGGCGAGGTCGCGGAAGACGACGGGGGCGTACTCGGGGTGGATGCCAGACTTCATTGGTACTTCCTTGAATGGGATGTCGTAGATATGAAAAAAAGACGTGGGGATGCTGGGCGCATGGCCGACAGACCACGATACCAGATATCAGGCGGCGCGCGCTGTGAAGCGCCCCTCCTCGTTACGCACGTCGAGCGCGATACCGAAGGTGTCGCTCAGGCGCTCGGAGGTGACGACCTCGTCGATCGGGCCCGCCGCCCGCACGGCGCCATCCGCCATGAGCATCGCGTGGCTGAAGCCCACCGGAATCTCCTCGACATGATGCGTGACCATGACGATCGCGGGAGCCTCAGGCGACGACGCGTAGCCGCTGAGGAGTTGCAGCAGCTCCTCCCGCGAGCCGAGATCGAGACTCGCGGCCGGCTCATCGAGCAGCAGTAGCTCGGGGTCCGTCATGACGGAGCGGGCAATCTGCACGCGCTTCTGCTCGCCGTCGCTCAGGTCGCCGAAGCGTCGCTCAGCGAGGTGGCTCAGCTTCCACTCCGCAAGGACCCGCTCGGCCCGACGAGTGTCGAGCTCCTCGTAGGTCTCCGTCCAGCGCCCCGTGACCGAGTACGCGGCCGTCATGACGACGTCGATGACCCGCTCGTTCCGGGGAAGCCGCCGGGCCATGGCGGTGGAGGCGAAGCCGATTCGCGGCCGCAGGTCGAAGACGTCGACGCTGCCGAGCCGAGCATCCAGCAGCTCCGCCTCTCCCGAGGTCGGGTGGATGAGCGCCGAGGAGAGCTGCAGAAGAGTGGTCTTGCCCGCACCGTTCGGCCCCAGCACGACCCAGCGCTCGTCGCCGTCCACCGTCCAATCGATCGAATCGAGGATGACGTTGCCATCCCGCACCACGGACACGTCGGAAAGCTGCAGAACCCTGGACATGCCCTAAACCCTACCCCCCGAAGACGCGGCTCTCAGGCCGACACAGCGGGCGAGGAGAGCACGTCTCGATAGATCTCTTCCGTGCGCTGGGCGATGCGGTCCCAGCCGAACTCCCGCTCGGCACGGCGGCGCCCCGCCTCTCCCATCCGCGCGGCCGCTTCAGGGTCCGAGACCACCTCGATGAGGGCCTGTGCCAGGTCCTCAACGAAGCGCTCAGGCTCCACCGGCGTGCCTGTGCCATCGTCGAGCTGCTCGATGGGCACGAGTCGCCCCGTCACCCCGTCATCGACGACCTCGGGGATGCCCCCCGTCGCGGTGCCCACGACAGCGGCCCCACAGGCCATTGCCTCAAGGTTGACGATGCCGAGCGGCTCATAGACGGAAGGGCAGACGAAGGTCGTCGCCGCCGTGAGCACGGCCGAGAGCTCATCGCGGGGCAGGAGCCTATCGATCCAGATGATGCCGTCGCGGGCATCCTGCAGCTTCTGCACCGCCTCACGCACCTCTGCGAGGAGCGCGGGGGTGTCGGGAGCGCCCGCGCAGAGTACGAGCTGCACGTCTTTCGGCAGTTGGGCCGCGGCCTTCAGGAGGTACGGCAGCCCCTTCTGGCGGGTGATGCGGCCGACGAAGACAACGGAGGGCCGAGCGGGGTCGATGCCGAGAGAGCGAAGGGTCACGGCATCCTCGCGGGGCTGCCACGCCGTCAAGTCGATCCCGTTGTAGACCACGTGCACTCGACGCTCGTCGAGGTGGGGATAGCAGCGCAGGATGTCACGGCGCATGCCCTCGCTCACCGCGATGACCGCGGCCGCCCCCGCGAAGGCCTGTTCCTCGATCCAGCTCGAGATGCGGTAGCCGCCCCCCAGCTGCTCCGCCTTCCAGGGCCGAAGCGGCTCGAGGCTGTGAGCCGTCACGACGTGCGGGATGCCGTGCAGCATGCTGGCGAGGTGACCTGCGCCGTTGGCGTACCAGGTGTGGGAGTGGACAACGTCGGCGCCAGCGACCTCCTGCGCGATCTGCAGGTCGGTCCCGAGAGTTCCGAGGGCCGCATTCGCCCCATCGAGCGTGCTGGGAGAGCGGTAGGCGGTGACGCCGTCCTCGTCACGCTCGGCTCCAAAGCAGCGCACCCGCACGTCAAGTGCCCTGCGTAACTCCCGCACGAGCTCCGCGACGTGCACACCCGCTCCGCCGTAGATCTCCGGCGGATACTCACGCGTTACGACGTCGACTCTCACAGACTGAACGGTAGTACAGGCCACAGTTCGCGCATACTGTGGACTCATGGCCTCCCAGAAGATCTTCGGAATCGTACTCGCCGGCGGCGAGGGCAAGCGCCTGATGCCCCTCACGGCGGACCGGGCAAAGCCCGCAGTCCCCTTCGCGGGCAACTACCGACTCGTCGACTTCGCGCTCTCCAACCTCATCAACTCGGGCCTGCGCCAGATCGTGGTGCTCACTCAATACAAGTCGCACAGCCTGGACCGGCACGTCTCGCAGACCTGGCGACTCTCCGGCCTTACCAACTCCTATGTCGCCTCGGTTCCCGCCCAACAGCGGCTCGGCAAGCGCTGGTTCGCCGGCTCCGCCGATGCGATCCTGCAGAGCCTCAACCTGCTCCGGGACGAGAAACCCGACATCGTCGTCGTCGTCGGCGCCGACCACGTGTACCGCATGGACTTCAGCCAGATGATCGACGCGCACATCGAATCGGGCGCGGGAGTCACGGTCGCGGCCATTCGCCAGCCGATCTCTCTCGCGAACCAGTTCGGCGTCATCGAGGTCGACGGGAGCGACCCCACACGCATTCGCGCCTTCCATGAAAAGCCCGAGAACCCCATCGGCCTCCCGGATTCGCCGAATGAGGTGCTCGCCTCCATGGGCAACTATGTCTTCGACGCCGACGTGCTCATGGACGCCGTGCTGCGCGACGGAGAGAAGGCGTCGTCGAATCACGACATGGGTGGGGACATCGTTCCCGACTTCGTCTCTCGGGGCGACGCGGCGGTCTACGACCTCATCCGCAACGAGGTGCCGGGGGCGACCGACCGCGACCGCTACTACTGGCGCGACGTGGGAACGATCGACTCCTACTACGACGCGCACCGTGACCTGATCTCGGCCCTGCCCGTCTTCAACCTCTACAACCGCACCTGGCCGATCTTCAATCAGCAGTTCAATGCTCCCCCGGCGAAGTTCGTGCGGGATGCCTCGGGCAATCTCGGCACGACGATCGACTCCATCGTCGCCCTAGGCTGCCTCCTCTCCGGCGCCCACATCGAGCGCAGTGTGCTTGGGCCGTGGACGACCGTGGACTCGGCAGCTCGGGTGGTCGACTCGATTGTCTTCGACGGAGTGCGCATCGGCAGAGGCGCAGTCGTGCAACGGGCTATTCTGGACAAGGAAGTCGTTGTCGATGCCGGTGCGACGGTGGGGGTGGACGCCACCGCCGATCGGGAACGCGGTTACACCGTGACCGACTCGGGCATCACAGTCGTCGGCAAGGGCATCCACGTCGTCAACTGACCTCGGCGCGGTGCGTCGAAGCGATTGGATGCACCCGATGCCCCTACTTGTCGTGCTCGATGTCGATTCGACCCTCATCGAGAACGAGGTGATCGAGCTGCTCGCCGCCGAGGCAGGGAGCCTCGACCTCGTTGCCCGGGTCACGGAGCGGGCCATGAACGGCGAGATCGACTTCACCGCGAGCCTGCGCGAACGAGTTGCGACGCTCGCAGGACTCTCGGCGGATGCCTTCGCGACGGTGCAGGGCCTCGTCACGGTCACGCGCGGCGTCGAGGAGCTGGTGGCGGGCGTGCACGCAGCCGGCGGTCGCATCGGCGTCGTCTCGGGCGGCTTTCACGAGATCGTCGACCCCTTCGCAGAGCGTCTCGGCCTCGATCACTGCAGGGCGAACCGACTCGAGGTGCGTGACGGGAAACTCACGGGGCGTGTGTTCGGCGACATCGTGGACGCCGAGGCGAAAGCATCCGCCATCACCGAGTGGGCCGATGCGGCGGGCATCCACCCCCACGCCACCGTCGCGATTGGCGACGGGGCGAACGACCTGCGGATGATGGAGCGCGCCGGGCTCTCCATCGCCTTCGATGCGAAGGCTTCCGTCAGGGAGGCCGCTGACCTCGTACTCGACGAGCGCGACCTCTCGCTCGTCCTTCCCGCGATCGGCCTCGAGCGCGCGAAGGCCTAGTGCCCCATCCCTAGGCCGCCGTCGACCGGGATGACCGCGCCGCTGATATAGGCGGCGTCATCTCCCGCGAGCCACGTGATAACGCGGGCGACCTCCTGCGGCGATGCGAAGCGCCCGGCAGGAATGCTCGCCTTGTACTGCTTCTGAGTGTCCTCCGGCAGCTCCGCGGTCATGTCCGTCTCGATGAAACCCGGTGCGACGACATTCGCCGTGATGCCTCGCCCACCGAGTTCCCGCGTCACCGAGCGCGCGAAGCCCACGAGACCGGCCTTCGACGCGGCGTAGTTCGCCTGCCCTGGCCCGCCATAGAGGCCGACGACGCTCGAGACCAGGACAATGCGCCCGAATCGCGCCCTCAGCATGTTCTTCGAGGCGCGCTTGACGACGCGGAAAGCTCCCGTGAGGTTGGTGTCGACGACCGACGTGAAATCCTCGTCGCTCATGCGCATGAGAAGGGTGTCCCGCGTAATGCCGGCGTTCGCGACGACGACCTCGACGGGGCCGAGCTCTGCCTCCACCTGCGCGAATGCTGCGTCGATCGACTCCGCGTCCGTCACGTCCGCACGCACCGTAAGGGAGCCGTCCGGCCCCTCCCCTGAACGCGCCGTCACGGCCACCCGATGGCCCTGCGCAACGAACTCCTGGGCGATCGCGTAACCGATACCACGATTGCCGCCCGTGACCAGCACGGTCCTTGACGTGCCTTCCGCCGTGACATCCGTCATCGCTTCGTCACCACATCCATTCCGCCGAGGAACTCCCGGCACCGCAGACCTTCGGGAGCGTCGAGCACCCGGCAAACTCATACGATCTTAGTCGTAGGCTAGAGGCAGACCTCCCATGGCACAGCCGCAATCGATTACCACGCTTCCCCGGTCGCCCGATGACGACCGTCGCAGCCGCATGCTCCGTTACACGATCGCCATGAGCATCCGAGTAGTCTGCATCTTCGCCTGCTTCTTCACGCCGGGCTGGTGGCTGCTCATTCCCGCGATTGGAGCCGTCGTGCTCCCGTACATCGCTGTCATCGTCGCGAACGTCTCCCCCTCAAGTGGCGGCGCACTCGAGAAGCCGGAGCCACGGAGCGTCGTCGTATACGGCGGCGACCAGGAGCGCGGATGATCGGCCTCGGTGCCGAGGCGGGGTCCCCCAGGTGCTCCCGCGCCGGCTGCTCGAATGCTGCTGCTTGGGCCGTGCTCTGGCGTAATCCCCGCATCCACGGTGTCGACAGAAGGAAGACCTGGTTGGCCTGCGCCGGGCACGTGGACTTCTTGCGCGACTACCTCGCGGCGCGGGACTTTCCTGTGGAGGTCACGCCCTTCCACGAGGCGGTGTCGTGAGCAGCTGGCGCTTCGTGCTCACACCGCGCTGGGCGGGGTACTTCGCGCTCGTCGTGGTCTTCGCCATCGTGAGCGTCGGCTTCGGCAACTGGCAGTTCGATCGGCGCGCCGAGGCGCAGCACGCAATCGGGCTCGTCGAGGACAACTACGACCGAGAGCCGGAACCGCTGCACGAGGTGCTACCGACCCTCGACGCCTACGACGATGAGCAACAGTGGACGCCCGTCGTCCTGCAGGGTAAGTATCTCCGCGACGAAGAGCTGCTGGTCCGGAACCGGCCCCTGCGGGGCGCGCCCGGCTTCGAAGTACTGACGCCCCTGCAACTCGATGACGGAAGCGTCTTCGTGGTGGATCGCGGCTGGGTGCCGACCGGCTCTGCGCAGGATGAACCGGATGCTGTGCCTGCGGCGCCGGAGGGTAGGGTGACTGTCGTCGCTCGGCTCAAGGCGGGCGAACCCACGCTCCCCGGACGAGGTGCGCCCGCCGGGACGAACCAGATCGCGACGATTCATCTCACGGAAGTGGCCGAGCGCCTCGGGCTTCCCACCTACACGGGCGCGTACGGCCTCGTCGCCTCGCAGGACCCGGCACCCGCCGAGGCGCTGCTGACCCCACCGAGGCCGGAGCCCGACGAGGGCCCGCACCTCTCCTACGCCCTGCAGTGGTACGTCTTCGCACTGCTTGCCTTCGTCGGACTCGGCTGGGCGCTGCGCCAGGAGTACCGAGTCGTCAACTCGGACGACGAGCGAGTGCGCCGTGCCGCCGAGCGCCGAGAGAGCCGACGTTCGCGTCGCGCCCCCACCGACGATGAAATCGAGGATGCTCTCCTCGACGAGGCGCGCGGCTGAGGCCTCCGCTCAGGCGAGCGAGATCAGCTCGGCGTAGTCCGGGCTCCAGTGATCCTCGACACCGTCGGGCAGGATGAGCACCCTCTCGGGGTTGAGAGCCTCCACGGCGCCCTCATCGTGGCTCACGAGCACAACCGCGCCTGAATAGTTGGCGAGCGCGTCGAGAATCTCCGTGCGGCTGGCCGGGTCAAGGTTGTTCGTCGGCTCGTCGAGGAGCAGCACGTTGGCCCCTGAGACGACGATCATGGCGAGGGCGAGGCGCGTCTTCTCTCCGCCCGAGAGCACCCCTGCGGGCTTGTGCGAGTCATCCCCCGTGAAGAGGAAGGAGCCGAGAACCCGCCTCGCCTCGGTCTCCGTGAGGTTCTGCGAGGCCGACATCATGTTCTCGAGCACGGAGCGCTTGACGTCGATGGTCTCGTGCTCCTGCGCGTAGTAGCCGATACGAAGCCCGTGGCCGGGCTCGACCTGACCGGTATCCGGAGCATCCACCCCCGCGAGCATCCGAAGGAGGGTGGTCTTGCCCGCGCCATTGAGGCCGAGCACGACGACCTTGGAGCCGCGATCGATCGCGAGATCGACGGCCGTGAAGATCTCGAGGGAGCCATAGCTCTTGCTGAGATTGTGCGCCATGAGCGGCGTGCGACCGCACGGAGCGGGTTCGGGAAAGCGCAGTTTGGCGACGCGATCCGCAGCGCGCACCTCCTCTAGGCCCGACAGCATCTTCTCCGCGCGCCGCACCATCTGGTGCGCGGCGGCCGCCTTGCTCGCCTTGGCTCCGAAGCGCGCCGCCTGCTGCTGCAGCACGCTCGCCTTCTTCTCGACGTTGGCACGCTCCTTCTTACGCCGCTCCTCATCTGCCTCGCGCTGGCGCAGGTAGTGCTTCCAGCCCATGTTGTAGATGTCGATGACCTGCCGATTGGCGTCCAGATAGAAGACCTTGTTGACGGTCTCGCCTACGAGGTCGATGTCGTGGCTAATGACGATGAAGCCTCCGCTGTAGCCCTTCAGGAACTCACGGAGCCAGACGACCGAGTCGGCGTCGAGGTGGTTGGTCGGCTCATCGAGGATCATGATCTCGGCGTCGGAGAAGAGGATGCGGGCGAGCTCGATACGACGACGCTGTCCGCCTGAAAGGGTCGAGAGCGACTGGTCGAGGATGCGGTCGGGAAGATTGAGGTTGCTCGCGATGGACGCCGCCTCAGCCTCGGCGGCGTAGCCACCCAGCGCGTCGAAGCGGTCCGTCAGTCGCGAATACCGCTTCATGGCAGCCTCCGCGACCGTTGCGTCCTGCGAAGCCATCTGAGCGCTCGCCTCCTGCATGCCCAGCACGAGCTGGCCCAGCCCACGGGCGTCGAGGATGCGCGTGCGAGCGAGATCCTCGGGATTGCCGGAGCGAGGATCCTGGGGCAGGTAGCCGACCTCCCCCGAGCGCTCGATTTTGCCGCTCGTCGGCAGCGTCTCCCCCGCGAGCGTCTTGGTCAGCGTGGTCTTGCCAGCGCCATTGCGCCCGACCAGGCCGATCTTGTCACCCTTGTCGACACGGAAGGTGACCCCCTCCATGAGTGTGCGAGCGCCGACACGGATCTCGAGGTCCATCACGCTCAGCACAGGCAGAATCCATTCGAATGCTCCGGAAGGGAGCGGGGGCAAGGGGGGAAACCCCTAGTATATTTGCCTTCGGCCGCTCGGGCGTTCCGGGGTGGGGAGGTGACGTTGCTCGATCCAAGAACCGTCGGGATTCGCGGCGCCTTCAACTCGTTCAATCGCCGCCGCATCCACCTGGGCCCGGACACGCTCGCCGACCGCCTGTTCACGCCTGCGCTGCTCATGGATCTCGTCCTCATCTTGAGTGGTGCCGCCGTCGTTGCGCTCTCAGCACAGTTCGTCGTGCCCCTGTGGCCCGTGCCCTCGACCGGCCAGATCATCGGCGTGCTCCTCGTCGGATACGGGCTCGGCGCGCTCCGCGGAGGCCTAGCCCTGTCTCTCTATGTCGCACTCGGTTCCGCCGGCGTCCCTGTGTTCAACCAGGCCACGGCGGGCTGGCAGCATCTGATGGGTGCCACCGGCGGATACCTCGTCGGCTTCGTCGTCGCGAGCATCCTCGCGGGCCTCTGCGCCGCGCGGGGATGGGACCGCCGCTTCCTGCCCGCCTTCGGGAGCTCGATCGTCATCACACTCGTCGTGTACACGCTGGGCGTCCTACGGCTCATGGCGGTGCGCGGCTACGACCTTCTCAGCGCAGTCGAGGAAGGATTCCTCCCGCTCGTGCTTGCCGGGGTCATCAAGGATCTCGTCGTGGCGATCATCATCACGGGAGCGTGGTACATCGACGGCAGGCTCGTGCGGAAGGCAGCGAAAGCCCCGCCACGCCCGCAGACAGACAGCCTGCGCATTTGACGCGCGGACGCTTCTACTAGATGGCGAAGCCGAGAGCCCGCATCATGTCGCGGCCGTCGTCGGTGATCTTTTCGGGACCCCACGGCGGCATCCACACCCAGTTGATCCGGAACTGCTCGACGACGCCGTCAAGCGCCTGAGCGGTTTCATCCTCGATGACGTCAGTCAGCGGGCAGCCCGCCGACGTCAGCGTCATGCTGATGATGAGAGCGTCGTGCTCCTCATCCCAGGTCAGGTCATAGATCAGCCCGAGGTCGACGATATTGACCCCGAGCTCGGGGTCCATGACCTCCTTGAGTGCCTCCTCGACGCGGTCGAAGAGCTGGGGCTCGAGCGCAACAGCCATGCGACTAGCCTACGTTCGTGCCCGTAAGAAAGCGATCGTAGCCCTCGTTCTCAAGGCGGTCGGCAAGCTCGGCCCCGCCCTCCTCGGCGACGCGACCGTCGACGAAAACATGGACGAAGTCGGGGCTGATGTACCGCAGGATGCGCGTGTAGTGCGTGATGAGAAGCAGGCCAAGACCCGTCGATTCCTTCGCACGGTTGACGCCCTCGGAGACGACCTTGAGAGCGTCGACGTCGAGGCCCGAGTCGGTCTCATCGAGCACCGCGAAACGCGGCTTCAACAGCTCGAGCTGGAGGATCTCGTGACGCTTCTTCTCGCCGCCCGAGAAGCCCTCGTTCACGTTGCGCTCCGCGAAGGACTTGTCCATGCGCAGGTTCTGCATTGACTCGCGTACGTCCTTCACCCAGGAACGGATGGCGGGGGCCTCCCCGTCGATGGCGGTCTTGGCGGTGCGAAGGAAGTTCGTCACCGTCACTCCCGGAATCTCAACGGGATACTGCATCGCCAGGAAGAGACCGGCGCGAGCACGTTCGTCGACGCTCATCTCGAGCACGTCCTCACCGTCGAGCTCGATCGATCCGCCCTCGACGTGATACTTCGGGTGCCCCGCAAGCGTGTAGGCGAGCGTCGACTTACCCGAGCCATTCGGCCCCATGACCGCGTGAATCTCATTGGACTTGATGGTCAGGTCGACACCCTTGAGGATCTTCTTGTTGCCCTGCTCGGTCTCGACGGAGACGTGGAGGTCCCGGATGGTCAGTTCAGACATGGTGTGAGTACTTCTCTCTCTTCGGCCGATGCTGTGGCCGGATGCTCAGGACGGGTAGGTCGGGGTCGGATCGATGTAGACGTCGCCATCAACGATCGTCACAGCGAAGACCGGAACGGGCTCGTATGCGGGAAGGGTCAGCGGCTTGCCGGTACTGAGGGAGAACTGCGAGCCATGAGCCCAGCACTCGAGAGTGCCGTTCTCGACGAAGCCTTCGGCCAACGAGATGTCGCCGTGAGTGCAGGTGTCGCCGATGGCGTGCACCGCCCCCTCTGAGTCACGGACGACGGCAATGGGAGTCTCTTCGATGACGACGCGCACGGGAGTGCTCACCGACAGGTCGTCGAGGGCGCAGATACGGACGCTCACGGTGTCACCGCCAGCTCGGCCTCGATCGCCGCGTCCAGTCGCTCCTCAATCTCGGGAACGCCGATCTTCTGCACGACCTCTCCCAGGAAGCCACGGACGACGAGCCGTCGCGCCTCATCCTCAGGAATGCCGCGGGCCTGCAGGTAGAAGAGCTGCTCGTCATCGAAACGACCGCTCGCGCTCGCGTGACCGGCGCCGACGATGTCTCCGGTCTCGATCTCGAGGTTGGGCACGGAGTCGGCCCTCGCGCCGTCGGAGAGCAGCAAGTTACGGTTCTGCTCATAACTCTCGGTGCCGGTCCCATTGCGACCGATCAGCACATCGCCGATCCACACCGTGTGCGCACCGTCGCCCTGGAGGGCGCCCTTGTAGGTGACGGTCGACGTCGTGTGAGGAGCATCGTGATTCACGAACACCTGGTGCTCGATGTGCTGCCCGGCGTCCGCGAAGTACAGGCCGTAGAGCTCAACCTCACCGCGCTCGGCTCCGAGCCGCGCGGTCGGGTTCACACGGACGACATCGCCACCGAGCGTCACCGAGACATGCTTGAGATGACCCTGACGCCCGATGCTCGTGAAGTGGCTCGCGAGGTGGATGGCGTCATCCTCCCACTCGTGCAGGCTGATGACCGTGAGCTCTGCAGCGTCTCCGACGATGATCTCCAGGTTCTCGGCGAGAAGCGCCCCGCCGGTGTTCTCGAGCACAACGACTCCACGGGAGTTGGGCGCCGCCTCGATCACGAGGTGCGCGGCGCGCGCCGTGCCGCCCATCGCCCGACGAGCGACGGTCGCGGCGGCATCCTCGCCCTCGATCTCAATTGCGAGGGCACGCTCGAAGGAGCTCCAGGCGTTGGCGGATGCTCGGTCCTCGGGTGTTCCCGCGGTGCCGATGCGCGCGTCGTCACGAGCGATCCAAGACACGCTCGCTCCGCCTTGCACCTGGGACTCGTACTCGTAGCTGCCACCGTCGAGCTCACCGGCAGTGAGGGGCTCGACTTTGGCGAGGGGCGTGTACTTCCACTCGGCGTCGGTCGGCCTCGCAGGCTGAAAACGCTCGACCTCATACGCGGCAAAACGTTCGGAGCGCGTCTGCACGGGTGAGAGCCCGAGACCCCCGGCGCTGTGCTGAGCCGAGCCGATCTTCGAGTGGTCGAGCGGTGCTTCTGTTCGGGGCTTCGCGGATGTTACGGGTACTGACATCTATCCGACGGATCCTTCCATGCCCATCTCGATGAGCTTGTTCAACTCCATGGCGTACTCCATCGGCAGCTCTCGCGCGATCGGCTCGATGAAGCCGCGTACGATCATCGCCATCGCCTCATCCTCCGGGAGACCCCGGGACATGAGGTAGAACAGCTGCTCCTCGCTCACGCGGGAGACGGTGGCCTCGTGGCCCATGAGCACGTCATCCTCACGAATATCGGTGACGGGGTAGGTGTCCGAGCGCGAGATCGTGTCGACCAGGAGGGCGTCACAGCGCACGGTGTTGGCCGAGTGGTGGGCCCCCGCTGCGATGCGGATCTCGCCGCGGTAGCCGGTTCGGCCGCCCCCACGGGCGATCGACTTCGACACGATCGACGACTGCGTATGCGGCGCCATGTGCACCATCTTCGCGCCGGCGTCCTGGTGCTGCCCGGGGCCCGCGAAGGCGACGGAGAGCGTCTCGCCCTTGGCGTGCTCGCCCACCAGGTACACCGAGGGGTACTTCATCGTGACCTTCGAGCCGATGTTGCCGTCGACCCACTCCATAGTCGCGCCCTCATGCGCGATCGCGCGCTTGGTGACGAGGTTGTAGACGTTGTTCGACCAGTTCTGGATGGTCGTGTAACGCACGCGGGCGTTCTTCTTCACCACGATCTCGACGACGGCCGAGTGCAGCGAGTCCGACTTGTAGATGGGGGCCGTGCAGCCCTCGATGTAGTGCACGTAGCTGCCCTCGTCGGCGATGATGAGCGTGCGCTCGAACTGGCCCATGTTCTCCGTGTTGATGCGGAAGTATGCCTGGAGCGGGATCTCGACGTGAACGCCGGGCGGCACGTAGACGAAGGAACCGCCGGACCACACCGCCGTGTTGAGGGCGGCGAACTTGTTGTCGCCCGCAGGGATGACGGTGCCGAAGTACTCCTGGAAGATCTCGGGGTGCTCGCGCAGCGCCGTGTCGGTGTCGAGGAAGAGCACACCCTGCGCCTCGAGATCCTCACGAATCTGGTGGTAGACAACCTCAGACTCGTACTGCGCCGCGACGCCCGCGACGAGGCGCTGACGCTCCGCCTCCGGGATGCCGAGCTTCTCGTAGGTGTTCTTGATCTCCTCGGGCAGGTCGTCCCATGACGCCGCCTGCTGCTCGGTGGAGCGAACGAAGTACTTGATGTTGTCGAAGTCGATGCCCGAAAGGTCGGCACCCCAGGACGGCATGGGCTTCTTGTAGAACAACGAGAGCGCCTTGAGCCGATTCTTCAGCATCCACTCCGGCTCGCCCTTGAGCTGCGAGATGTCGGCGACAACCTCGGGCGAGAGTCCGCGGCGGGCCGAAGCACCCGCGACATCCGTGTCGGACCAGCCGAACTCGTAGATGCCCAGGCTGGAGAGTTCCGGGCGGTCGATCAGAACATCTGACATGGCTTACCTCTTCAATCCTCACTGACTCCAACGGATGCACAGGGGTGTTCATTCCCGATCCGTGTGCCGTGATCTCACGCTCGCGCGTGCGTCTCGCAATGCGGGGTGACGTTCGCCCGGTCGGTTGCCTGGCATCCCGTGCCGATGCAGCCTGCCTAGAATGAACAGGGAAAACGGGGCTCACCCCCGAATGTCTACGCTGACACCCCGGCATTGGCTATGTTCATGAACTCGTCAATTCTATAGGGTGCTGCTGCCGAAAAGAGAATGTTGCCAGTGAACCACCAGTCGCCCGCGCCTGCACGCCATCAGGGACTCCTCGGCCGACTCCCCCTTCCCCTTGGCCGCACCCTGCGTGTCGCCGCCTGGCTCTCCTTCTGCGCCGAGGTCCTCATCATCGCGACAGGCGGGGCAGTGCGGCTGACCGGCTCGGGCCTCGGATGCTCGGAGTGGCCCCTGTGCACGCCCGAGTCTCTCGTGCCCACCGAGGCCATGGGCTTCCACGGGGTGATCGAGTTCGGCAACCGGACACTCACGGGGCTGGTGGGCATCCTCGCGATCATCGTCCTGCTCACGACGCTGCGTGCCGTCGGCGGGCGCCGCTCCCTCGCCGCCGCGCTCTGGTTCGCCCTGGGTGCCCTCGGTGCCGGCGCCGCTGCGTGGGGACTCGCCGCAGTCGCGGGCTTCACGGGAGCTGCCGGCTTCCCCTTCTTCACCGGGGGCCTCATCCTCGTGACGGTCGCCGGTGCGGTGCACTCTCTGCGCACAGTTCCCGAGCGCCGCGATCTGGCCGCGCTCGCATGGGTCGTCCTGATCGGCGTGATGGCGCAGGCCTTCGTGGGCGGGATCACAGTGCTGACGCAGCTCAACCCCTTCATCGTGGGGTTCCACTACACGCTGTCAGTAGTGCTCGTCTCTGTCACGGCGGCCTACCTCGTGCGAATGAGTGACGTCCCAGGCCCTCGCGAACTCGCCGTTCCGCTCTGGTTCGCGATCCTGAGTCACGCCACGGGGCTGGCGCTTGCGGCCACGATCTTCTTCGGCGTGCTCACGACCGGCTCGGGACCGCACTCGGGAGACGCGAACGTCATCCGTGAGGGCTTCGACGCGTCGGCGCTCGCGCATGTCCACTCCTGGCCCGGCTACGTGCTTGCGCTACTGGTCGCGGTCCTCACCGCGGCCGCATGGGCGCTGCGCCTCCCGCTGCGCCGCTGGCTCGTCGTACTGGCCCTCGTGATCGTCGTGCAGGTCGTCGTGGGCGTTGCACAGGCTCGCAACGGTCTGCCGCCCCTGCTCGTGGGCATCCACATGGTGCTCGCGGCGCTGTCAGCTGCGGCCTACACGGTCATCGTGCTGCGCCTGAAGCGACCGGCCAATCCTTCCGTGGATGGGGTCGCATCGGCGGGGGCAAGTTCCACCGTTCCGGCGAAGTAGCCTCGGAGCGAGGCATCCGCCCCCTCGGAAGAAGCTAGAAGGGCAGGAGCGGGTCGACGCCCACCGCGACGAAGACGAGCGTGAGATACGTGATCGACGCGTGGAAGAGCTTCATCGGCTTGACCTCTTCGCCCCGGATCGCCCTGCTGTAGAGCCGGTGTGACTCGACGATGAACCAGGCACCGGAGGCGAGGGCCACGACCGAGTACGTCAGACCCATCGGATGCACGGGGATGAGCAGCAGCGAGCACGCCACGGTCGCCCAGGCGTAGAGGATCGTCTGCAGGCCCACCTGTGAGCGCCCTCGCACGACCGACAGCATCGGAACGTTGGCCGTCGCATAATCGGTACGGAAGCGCATCGAGAACGGCCAGTAGTGCGGAGGCGTCCACAGGAACACCACGAGGAACAGGATGATGGGCGACCAGCTGATGGATTCCGTGACAGCCGCCCATCCGATCAGCACGGGAAAGCATCCGGCGATCCCGCCCCAGATGATGTTCTGCGACGTGCGGCGCTTGAGAATGAGCGTGTAGACGACGACGTAGAAGAAGATGGCCGCTGCCGACAGCGTCGCCGCGAGCCAGTTCGTCGCGAGCCACAGTACGCCGATCGAGAGCACCGTGAGCACCCAGGAGAAGACAAGCGCCTCACGATCGCTCAGGGCACCGGTCACCAGGGGACGCCCACTCGTGCGGGCCATGACCCGGTCGATGTCCCGATCGATATAGCAGTTGAAGGCGCCAGCCGCTCCAGCGCTGAGGGCGCCGCCCACGAGGGTCCACAACATGAGCCACAGATCGGGAATGCCACCGTGGGCGAGGATCATGACCGGCGCGGTCGTGACGAGCAGAAGCTCGATGACGCGCGGCTTCGTGAGCGCCACATACGCCCGAATCCTCGCGATCCCGTGGGCCCTCTCCTGACGGATCGGAGTGTCTACGGCTGCGTCCATCGCTCCTCTAACGGCTGTTCTGACTCCAGCCATCAAGTCTAGGCCACTCACAAGGCATCGGCGCCCGAGAGAGCCTGCAGCAACACCTCCGACACACCGGCTGTCCCTATACTTGGGAAAGTCTCCCCCGGTTCATTGCGACTCCCCCGTCTCCGACCGCGTCGTGGCCAATGCACGCTCGGAGTTCCGGACATCGTACGGGCGGCTGCACAACGGATGCGCGCCGAACGGCGTGCACACAACCTGCGTCAGAAGGGTCAGATTCACGTGGCAGCTCTCCAATGGGATCCCATCGACAGCCTCGCCGTCGACACGGCGCGAGTGCTCGCAGCCGACGCCGTCGAGAAGGTCGGCAACGGGCACCCCGGCACGGCGATGTCCCTCGCTCCCGCCGCGTACCTACTGTTTCAGAAGGTCATGCGCCGCGACCCGAGCGACAACCAGTGGATCGGGCGCGACCGCTTCATCCTCTCGGCTGGTCACTCATCCCTCACGCAGTACATTCAGCTCTACTTCGGCGGCTATGGCCTCGAGCTGGACGACCTTAAGGCGCTGCGCACCTGGGGCTCGAAGACCCCTGGACACCCTGAGTACGGCCACACCGACGGCGTCGAGATCACGACCGGCCCGCTCGGGCAAGGCCTCGCGTCCGCTGTCGGCTTCGCCTATGCCGCTCGTTTCGAGCGCGGTCTCTTCGACCCCGACGCCGCCCCCGGCGCGAGCCCCTTCGACCACCACGTCTATGTCATCGCGAGCGACGGCGACCTTCAAGAGGGCGTCACGAGCGAAGCATCCTCGCTAGCCGGGCACCAAGAGCTCGGCAACCTGATCGCGATCTACGACAGCAACCAGATCTCGATCGAGGACGACACCGACATCGCGTTCACGGAGGATGTCCATGCCCGCTACGAGTCCTACGGCTGGCAGGTGCAGGTCGTTGACTGGAAGAAGACGGGCGAGTACCACGAGGACATCGAAGAGCTTCACGCCGCCATCGAAGCGGCGAAAGCAGAGACTTCCAAGCCCTCGCTGATCATCCTGAAGACGATCATCGGTTGGCCCGCACCCAACAAGAAGGACACGGGTAAGATCCACGGTTCCGCGCTCGGCACCGACGAGCTCGCCGCCACCAAGTCGGTGCTCGGTTTCGACCCCGAGAAGACCTTCGAGATCTCTGACGAGGTCATCTCCCACACCCGTCAGGCCGTCGACCGCGGCAAGCGTGCCCACGCCGAGTGGAACGAGGGTTTCGAAGCCTGGGCAAAGGCGAACCCCGAGCGCAAGGAACTTCTCGACCGCGTTCTGTCGGGTGAGCTTCCCGAGGGGATCGACGAGGTCCTGCCGAGCTTTGAAGCGGGCAAGGATGTCTCCACCCGCGCCGCCTCGGGCAAGGTGCTCGGCGCACTCGGCTCCGTCATCCCCGAACTCTGGGGCGGCTCCGCCGACCTCGCGGAGTCCAACCTCACGACGATCGCGGGGGGCGCCTCCTTCGTGCCCGCTCACCGATCCACGGAGGAATGGTCGGGCAACCAGTACGGGCGAGTGCTGCACTTCGGCATCCGGGAACACGCAATGGCGGCGATCCTCAACGGAATCGTCCTCCACGGCAACACGCGCCCCTTCGGAGGCACGTTCCTGATCTTCAGCGACTACATGCGCCCCGCCGTGCGTCTCGCCGCCCTCATGAAGGCGCCCTCCATCTTCGTCTGGACCCACGACTCGGTCGCCCTCGGCGAGGACGGCCCCACGCATCAGCCCATCGAGCAGTTGGCGTCGCTGCGGGCCATCCCCGGGCTCGACGTCGTGCGGCCCGCGGACGCGAACGAGGTCGCCTGGGCATGGAAGACGATCCTGGAACGCAGAGAGGGCCCGGCAGGCATCGCGCTCACCCGACAGAACGTGCCCGTGTTCGCGCGTGGCGAGGGCGATGCCGAGGGCGACACGCTTGCCTCAGCACGAAACGTCTCCCGCGGAGCCTACGTGCTTGCTGAGGCGCCCGGCGGAAGCCCCGACGTGATCTTCATCGCGACCGGCTCGGAGGTGCAGATCGCGATCGACGCACGGGAGCAGCTGCGCTCGGAGGGCATCAACGCTCGCGTCGTCTCCGCTCCCTGCCTTGAGTGGTTCGAGGAGCAGGATGCCGAGTACCGCGAGTCGGTGCTTCCCGCCGCCGTGCGCGCCCGAGTCTCGATCGAAGCCGGCGTCTCTCTGACGTGGCGCCCGTACGTGGGCGATGCAGGCCGCAGCGTCTCGATCGAGCATTTCGGCGCATCCGCGGACTACAAGACGCTCTATCGCGAGTTCGGCATGACGACAGAGCACGCCGTGGCCGCCGCGCGCGAGTCCCTCGGCGCGGTGTGACCTCGGGGGCGGATCCGCGCTTGCTGATCCGCCCTCCCCTGCACAGCTCCCACCCCCTGCACAGCAGCCAAGCGGAAGATGAAGCCATGACCACCAACCCCCTCGCAGACCTCAGCGCCGCCGGCGTCAGCATCTGGCTCGACGACCTCTCGCGCGAGCGCATCACCTCTGGCGCCCTTCAGCGCCTGCTCGAGGAGCGCAGCGTCGTCGGCGTGACCACAAACCCGACGATCTTTGCGAGCGCCCTGGCCAAGGGTGATGCCTACGACGAGCAGGTCGCGGCCCTCGCGGCAGCCGGTGCCGATGTCACCGAGGCCGTGTTCGAGATCACGACCGATGACGTGGCCAACGGATGCGACGTGCTCCGCCCCGTCTATGACGCAACGAATGGCCAGGACGGCCGCGTCTCGATCGAGGTCGAGCCAGGACTCGCACACGACGCTGCGGCGACGATCGAGCAGGGAAGACAGCTCTGGGAGAAGGTCGACCGCCCGAACGCCATGATCAAGGTCCCCGCGACCGTGGAAGGCCTCGAGGCGATCACGGCCCTCACTGCCTCGGGGGTGAGCGTCAACGTCACGCTCATCTTCAGCCTCGAGCGCTACCGCGACGTCATCAACGCCTACCTCACGGGGCTCGAACAGGCACGCGCCGAGGGAATCGACCTCTCCACCATCCGCTCGGTAGCCTCCTTCTTCGTCTCCCGCGTCGACACTGAAATCGATCGTCGTCTGGACGAGATCGGCGGCGAGAAGGCGCTCTCACTCAAGGGCAAGGCAGGGATCGCGAATGCGCGGCTCGCCTACCAGGTCTTCGAGCAGTCGTTCGACACGGAGCGCGCCAAGGGGCTCCTCGCAGCGGGCGCCAACATCCAGCGCCCGCTCTGGGCCTCGACGGGGGTCAAGGACCCGGCACTCCCCGACACCGCCTACGTCGTGGAGCTGGTCGCCCCCCACACGGTCAACACCATGCCCGAGAAGACGATGGAGGCGACCTTCGACCACGGCGTCATCCGTGGAGACACCATCACCGGTGCCTACCCCGAGGCCAACGAGGTGCTCGACGAGATCGACGCGCTGGGCATCTCCTATGAGGAGGTGACCGCCCAGCTCGAGTCCGAGGGCGTCGACAAGTTCATCGTCTCCTGGAATGAGCTGCTCGACACCGTAAGCGCCGCACTGGAGGCTGCGCGGTGAGCTTCGACATCACGGTGAGCGGTGACGCGCGCGACGCTGTCGAGCGCGTCGTGCCACAGCTCGTCTCCGACCTCGTTGCGTCGAGGATCACGGCGCAGGACGCAACGCTCTGGGGCCCCGCGGCGGAGGACGAGGCGAGTCGCCGGCTCGGCTGGACCGAAGCGGTAGTTGTTTCGGAGGGACTCGTCGACGACATCCTCGCCCTCCGCGAGCACCTGCACGCAATGGGTGTCGACAACATCGTGCTCGGGGGCATGGGAGGATCCTCCCTCGCCCCCGAGGTCATCACCCGCACCGCCGGGGTACCTCTCACGGTCCTCGACGCCACGGACCCCTCTCAGGTCGCCGCGGCGCTCACTCACCGGCTCGCCTCGACAGCAGTCGTCATCTCCTCGAAGTCGGGGTCGACGGTCGAGACCGACAGCCAGAAGCGTGTATACGAGCAGGCCTTCCGTGATGCCGGAATCGATCCCGTCGACCGCATCGTCGTGGTGACGGACCCCGACTCACCGCTTGACCGCTCGGCGCGCGCTGACGGCTACCGCGTCTTCAATGCCGACCCCAATGTCGGCGGGCGGTACTCGGCCCTCACGGCATTCGGGCTCGTCCCCTCGGGTCTCGCCGGCGTCGACATCGCCGCGCTCCTCGACGAGGCGTCTTCGATCGCGGGCCGGCTCGCCGTCGACCACGAAGAGAACCCCGGCCTCATCCTCGGCGCCGTGATGGCAGGGACGCGTCCGCTCCGTGACAAGCTCGCGATCGTTCCCGACGGAACCTACATCGTGGGCTTCGCCGACTGGGCCGAGCAGCTCATCGCGGAATCGACGGGCAAGGAGGGCAAGGGCATTCTTCCCATCGTCCTCGGCCCCGACGCACCGGAGGTGGTCTCTCCCGCCGACGATGTACAGGTCGTTCGACTCGTCGAAAGTGCACGGGAGACTCGCGAGGTCGTCGAGGGAGAGGTCGAAATCAGCGGCACGCTGGGAGCGCAGCTCCTCGTCTGGGAGTACGCGACCGCGGTCGCCGGCAGGCTTCTCGGCATCAACCCCTTCGACCAGCCCGATGTCGAGTCGGCCAAGGTCGCGACGCGCGGACTGCTCGACGAGCGTCCGGAGCCCTCCGCTCCCGCCTTCACGGTTGACTCAATCGAGGTACGGGCCGGCGGGATTGCGCTCGATGGCGTCGAGACACTCGAGGCAGCGGTGGACCGCCTCCTCGCTTCTGTGCCCGGCTCGGGCTACGTCGCGGTGCAGGCCTACCTCAATCGCCTCGCGCATCCCGCACTCGAGGAGCTGCGCGACCGCATTGCGGCGCGAACGAAGCGCCCGACGACCTTCGGCTGGGGGCCACGATTCCTCCACTCGACCGGCCAGTACCACAAGGGTGGCCCCGCGAACGGCGTGTTCCTTCAGATCGTCGCGGGAGGCGGCGACGACCTGGCGATCCCGGGGAGGCCCTTCACCTTCGGTGAACTGCTGCGCGCACAGGCTGCTGGAGACGCAAGCGTCCTCGAGGATCACGGGATGCCCGTCCTCACGCTCACTCTGCGTGACGTGGACGCGGGCGTCGCCGTCCTGCTGGACACCATCCGCTGATGCCAGTCGAGATCACCCCCGAGTTCAATCCCCTTCGCCTCGCATCTGATCGGCGGCTGAATCGGATCGCAGGGCCGAGCGCACTTGTCATCTTCGGCGTGACAGGCGACCTCTCGCGCAAAAAGCTCATGCCTGCCGTCTACGATCTTGCGAACCGTGGGCTCCTGCCGCCCGGCTTCGGTCTCGTCGGCTTCGCGCGCCGCGACTGGGACGACCAGGACTTCGAGCAGCAGGTCCACGACTCGGTCAAGCAGTACGCCCGCACCCCGTTCGACGAGGACGTCTGGGCACAGCTTGCCCAGGGCATCCGATTCGTTCAAGGCGATTTCGATGACGACAACGCGTTCGCGACTCTCAAGAGCACCCTTGAGGAGCTCGACCGTGAGCGGGGCACGATGGGGAACCATGCGTTCTACCTGTCGATCCCCCCGAAGTCGTTCCCGCTCGTGACCGAGCAGCTCCGTCGCTCCGGGCTCGCTGAGCAGGGCGAGGCAGGATGGCGCCGAGTCGTCATCGAGAAACCCTTCGGCAGCGACCTCAAGACCGCACGCGAACTCAACGACGTCGTCGAATCGGTCTTCCCTCCCGATTCCGTCTTCAGGATCGACCACTACCTGGGCAAGGAGACCGTTCAGAACATCCTTGCGCTGCGCTTCGCCAACCAGCTCTTCGAGCCCCTCTGGAACGCCCACTTCGTCGACCACGTGCAGATCACGATGGCCGAGGACATCGGTGTGGGTGGGCGCGCCGGCTACTATGACGGCATCGGGGCCGCGCGTGACGTCATCCAGAACCACCTGCTTCAGCTTCTGGCTCTCACCGCGATGGAGGAGCCGATATCCTTCGACGCCGCCGACCTGCGGGCTGAAAAGGAGAAGATCCTCGCCGCGGTCAGCCTCCCCGCCGACCTTGGTGCCGCCACTGCCCGCGGCCAATACAGCAGCGGCTGGCAGGGGGGAAAGCAGGTCGTGGGCTTCCTCGAGGAGGAGGGCATGAACCCGGAGTCGACGACGGAGACCTACGCGGCGATCCGACTCGACATCGGCACCCGGCGCTGGGCGGGCGTTCCATTCTACCTGCGAGCAGGCAAGAGACTCGGGCGCCGCGTTACCGAGATCGCCGTCGTGTTCAAACGCGCTCCCCAGAACCTCTTTGCGGAGGACCAGACGACGTCGCTCGGCGAGAACGCCCTCGTGATCCGCGTGCAGCCCGATGAGGGTGTGACCATCCGCTTCGGCTCCAAGGTGCCCGGCGCGACCATGCGCGTGCGCGACGTCACGATGGACTTCGGCTACGGCCACGCCTTCACGGAGGCGAGCCCCGAGGCCTACGAGAGGCTCATCCTCGACGTTCTCCTCGGTGATCCGCCCCTCTTCCCGCGGCACGAAGAGGTAGAGCTCTCCTGGAAGATCCTTGACCCCATTGAGGAGTTCTGGGCCGAACAGGGCGCGCCCGAGCAGTATCGCCCGGGCACCTGGGGACCCGCCTCGGCGGATGAACTCCTCGCCCGCGACGGACGACAGTGGAGGCGCCCGTGATCATCGACCTTCCCGACACAACGGGCAGCGCCATCTCGAAGGCACTCGTCAACATTCGCGAGGAGGGCGGAGCGGTCGCCCTCGGTCGCGTTCTCACCCTCGTGATCGCGACCGAGATCGGTAGCGAGGAACAGGCCATCGAGGCGGCCAACGAGGCCTCTCGCGAGCATCCAATGCGAGTCATCGTCGTCTCGACGCCCTCCGACGACGCCGGTCAGGCCGACCCTCGGATTGATGCGCAGATCCGCGTCGGTGGCGACGCCGGCGCGAGCGAGGTCATCGTGCTGAAGGCGTACGGGGACACGGTGCAGAGCGAGGAGAGCCTCGTCATGGGGCTGCTCCTGCCGGACGCCCCGGTCGTCGCGTGGTGGCCCGGCCGCACCCCCTCCGTCGTCTCCGACTCCCCCATTGGCCGGATTGCACAGCGCAGGATCACGGACGCCGCCGCGCAAGACGATCCGGGCGCCTTCCTCCATGCGCTGGCCGGTACCTATGCCCCCGGCGACACCGACTTCGCGTGGACCCGGCTCACCCTCTGGCGGGCCCAGCTCGCCGCCGTCCTGGATCAGCCCCCCTTCGAGCCGGTGACCGCGGTGCAGGTGCGCGGTTCCTCCGCCTCGCCCTCGACGCTCCTGCTTGCGGCATGGCTGCAGCGGCAGCTGGAGGTGCCCGCCTCGGTGGAGATCACCCGCGAAGGCGACCACGGCATCCACGGCGTCACCCTGACCCGAGCCTCCGGCGAGATCACGCTCGAGCGCACCGCCCCGCCCGTTGCCACCCTGACGCAGCCGGGCCAGCCCGTGCACGATATCTCGCTGCCACGCAGGGGCCTTCGCGACTGCCTTGCGGAGGAGCTGCGCCGGCTCAGCCCCGACAGGCTCTTCGGGGACGTGCTACGGTCCGGGTTGAACGAGCTCGCCGCCCCCACCGTCAAGGAGTGACCGTGCCACCCTCCCGCGCCGTCGTCATCCGCGAGACGAAGGACGATGTCGTCGCCCTCGTCTCCGCCCGCTTCGTGTCCGTCATCCGCGCCCTCCACGAGGGCAAGCAGCAGGTGCACGTGTGCCTGACCGGGGGGACGCTCGGCATCGCGATCCTGCGGGCGGTCGCACGGGACCCGGAGTCATCAAACGTCGACTGGAAGCGCGTACATTTCTGGTGGGGAGACGAGCGCTGGCTGCCTCACGACGATGCCGAGCGGAACGACAAGCAGGCGACGGATGCCCTGCTCTCGCTCATCGATGTGCCGGAGGACAACATCCACCGTTTCGCCGCGAGTGACGGCAGCGAGACGCTCGACGCGGCCGCCGGTGTGTACCGCGCCGAACTCGCACGGCTCGCCGAGCCGGACGCAATCGCTCCCGTGTTCGACATCACGTTCCTCGGCGTCGGGCCGGACGGCCACGTCGCATCCCTGTTCCCCCATTTCGAGCAGGTCAACGCGGAAGACGCAGTCGTCGCCGTGCGGGACTCGCCAAAGCCCCCGCCCGAGCGGCTGAGCCTGACATTCCCCGTTATCAACAACTCGGACCGGATCTGGCTCGCCCTGGCAGGAGCCGACAAGGCGTCAGCGATCGGCCTCGCTCTCGCGGGGGCGAGCAGAAACCTCGTGCCAGTGGCCGGCGTCAGGGCTCGGCTCGAAACTGTATTCTTCGTCGACAGTGAGGCGGCGACAGATGTGCCTCGAGAGCTCGTCATAGACCTCTAGAAGCGACCGTGAGCTTCCTTCTCACGCGACGCCGGTGGCGGTGCCGATGAAGAGGAACTTCAGGAGGTGACGGAGCCGCGACGGGCGCGGAGTTGAGTGAGCGCCTCCTCAAGCAGGGCGACCGCCTCTTCCTCCGTACGCCGTTCCTTCACATACGCGAGGTGAGTCTTGTAGGGCTCGAGCTTCGCAACCTGGGGAGGATTGTCACGGTCACGCCCGGCGGGAGCGCCGCAGTTGGGGCAGTCGAGCTGCTCGGGGATCTCCTCCGGCTCGATCGTCGCGAGGAAGTAAGGGCTCAGCTGGTGGCCGTTGCTGCACCAGTAGTGGACCTGGATGCGCTCCGCATGGAAACCCCGGTCCTGCTCCCCCATGGGGCCCGCACCGACGCGGGATCCCCTGATTGCACTGCCGCCTGACGCCACTGTTGCTCCTTCTAGACTGCCGAGTCGAACTTGGTGATGAGCCCGAGCACCACGATGGAGGTGAGCCAGACCAGTCCGAGAACGACGGTGAAACGGTTGAGGTTGCGCTCCGCGACGCCGGAGGCTCCGAGGCTCGACGTGACACCGCCACCGAACATGTCGGAGAGTCCCCCGCCGCGCCCCCTGTGCAGGAGGATGAGCAGAGTCAGGAGAATGCTGGTGATGCCCAGCACGACCTGGAACAGGACCTGGAGGATTTGCACGGAATGCCTTTCGAAATGAGCTCGCGTGAGCGAGCGGGGCGCCTTCGGGTGCGCATAAGTCAGGAACCAGTATAACCCCGCACCTGACGAGCACGGCGAGAGCCGAAGATCAAACCCTCAGGTGCCGACGTGCGACTTGAAGCGGCAGATGCTCGAGAACTCTTCGACATTGAGGCTCGCGCCCCCGACGAGAGCCCCATCGACGTTGGGCTGACGCATGAACGACGCGATGTTGGAAGCCTTGACCGACCCGCCGTATAGAACGCGCGTCGCGGAAGCGGCATCCTCGCCCAACCTCGTCCGCACGACCTCGCGCAGGGCCGCAGCGACCTGCTCCGCCTGCTCGGGCGTGGCCGCCTGGCCAGAACCGATCGCCCACACGGGCTCGTAGGCGACGACGATCTCGGCACCCGCTGCGACGTTCTCGAGGGCTGTCGTGAGCTGGGCCACCGGCACAGCGCTCGGCCCGTGCTCCGCCAGATCATCCGCGGTCTCTCCGACACAGATCACGGGAGTAATGCCGTGTTTGAGAGCCGCGACAGCCTTGGCACCGACCTGCTCGTCGGTCTCCAGGTGAAGCGTGCGCCGCTCTGAGTGACCGATGATGACGTAACCGCACTCGAGAGCCGCAAGGAACGCCCCGGAGATCTCCCCCGTGTATGCGCCTGAATCGTGAGCCGAGACATCCTGTGCCCCGAAGCGGAGCGAGAGCTTGTCAGCCGAAATGAGCGTCTGGACTGAACGCAGATCGGTAAAGGGCGGAAAGACCGCGACCTCGACCTCGTCGAAGTCGAAGCGAGCATCCTTGAGACTCCACGCAAGCTTCTGCACGAAGGCGATTGCCTGCAGGTGGTCGAGATTCATCTTCCAATTGCCTGCAATGAAGGGGGTACGTGCCCCCGTAGCCGTCACTGCCATCCGAGGACCTCCAGTCCCGGCAGGGAGGCACCCTCGAGGAACTCGAGGCTGGCTCCGCCACCCGTTGAAATGTGACCGAAACGGTCATCGTCGAAGCCGAGGGCGCGCACGGCCGCAGCGGAATCGCCGCCACCGACGACCGAGAGGCCCTCTACCTGGCTCAGCGCCTCCGCCACCGCCTTCGTACCGCCGGCGAAGGGTCCGAGCTCGAAGACCCCCATGGGGCCGTTCCAGAAGACCGTGCGGGAAGATCGCACGCGCTCTGCGAAAGCGGCGGCCGTCTCGGGCCCGATGTCGAGGCCCATTCCCTTCTCGCCCCACGGCGTCGCCTCGAGCTCGTCGACGCGACGGACCTCGTGCTCCGCATCCCCTCCGAAATGCGAGGCGACGACGGCATCCGTCGGCAGGACGATCTCGACACCCAGCCGTTCGGCCTCCTGTAGGTAGCCGCGCACGGTGTCGAGCTGGTCCTCCTCGAGGAGGCTGCCGCCCACCCGATGGCCCAGCGCGGCGAGGAAGGTGAACATCATGCCGCCGCCGATGAGGAGGCTCGTGACACGGGGCAACAGGTGCCCGATGACCCCGAGTTTGTCGGAAACCTTGGAACCGCCGAGCACGACGGTGTAGGGCTTCTCAGGACGAGCGGTGAGCCGGTCGAGGACGTCGAGCTCGGCCTCGATCAGGAGACCGGCCGCGCTCGGAAGCGCCTTCGCCAGCTCGTACACGCTGGCCTGCCTGCGGTGGACGACGCCGAAGCCATCGGAGACGAAGGCGTCGCCAAACTCTGCGAGACGTGCCGCGAACGCCACTCGCTCCGCCTCGTCCTTCGAGGTCTCACCGGGCGAGAAGCGAAGGTTCTCGAGGAGGGCGATCTCACCGCCCCGCAGTGACTCCACGATCGAAGTCGCTGCATCGCCGACGGTCTCCGGCGAGAAGGCGACCTCGCGACCCAACAGCTCGCCCAGGCGAGCGGCGACGGGGGCGAGGCTGTACTTCGCCTCCGGCTCCCCCTTAGGCCGACCGAGGTGCGAGATGACGACGACGCGCGCACCCTGGTCGAGTAGCCGCGTGAGCGTGGGCAGCGAGGCGCGAATGCGCCCATCATCCGTGATGCGCCCCTCCTCCAGGGGCACATTGAGGTCACAGCGGACGATGACGGACTTGCCGCTGACGTCACCGAGAGAATCGAGGGTTCGAAGGGTCATGCTGAAAGGCCTCCGCAGGGAGCAAGAGCTGGCAGGGGAATAGGACCGTGGGGCGGGAGGGAGGACCGAACGCCCTACCCTCCCGCCGAATGCTCAGCCGAGGCGTGCGGCGACGTACTCCGTGAGGTCGACGAGGCGGTTGGAGTAACCCCACTCGTTGTCGTACCAGGAAGAGAGCTTGACCTGGTCACCGATCACGCGCAGGAGGCCCGCGTCGAAAATCGACGAGTGCGGGTCCGTCACGATGTCGCTCGAGACGATCTCATCCTCCGTGTACTTGAGGATGCCCTTGAGCGGTCCCTCGGCGGCCTCACGGTAGGCGGCCTTGATGTCATCGACGGATGCGCTGCGCGTCGCCGTGACGGTGAGGTCCGTGATCGAGCCGGTCGGCACGGGGACGCGAAGCGCGAAGCCGTCGAGCTTGCCGACGAGCTCCGGCATGACGAGACCAATCGCCTTTGCGGCACCCGTCGACGTCGGAACGATGTTGACGCCGGCGGCACGTGCACGACGGAGGTCCTTGTGGGGACCATCCTGCAGGTTCTGGTCGGCGGTGTAGGCGTGGACCGTCGTCATGAGACCACGCTCGATACCGAAGGTGTCGTTGAACACCTTGGCGAGAGGGGCGAGGCAGTTGGTCGTGCAGGAGGCATTCGAGATGATGTGGTGCGTCTCGGGGTCGTAGGACTCGTGGTTGACACCCATGACGAAGGTGGCGTCCTCCCCCGTCGCGGGAGCGGAGATCAGGACCTTCTTGGCACCGGCGTCGATGTGCTTGCGCGCCGCCTCGGCCTTCGTGAAGAAGCCCGTGGACTCGATGACGATGTCGACCCCGAGTTCACCCCAGGGCAGATTGCCAGGATCGCGGTCGGCGAGAACCGTGATCGGCTTGCCATCGACGATGATCTTGTCACCCTCCAGCGTGACATCCGCGTCGAGGCGACCCGTGATCGAGTCGTACTTGAGCAGGTGTGCGAGGGTCGCGTTGTCGGTCAGGTCGTTGACGGCGACGATGTCGAGGTCACTCCCCTGCGCGAGGGCAGCGCGGAAGTAGTTGCGGCCGATTCGGCCGAAGCCGTTGATGCCGATCTTGACGCTCAATGAGACTCCTGTTGTGTGTCGTGCCCCGGGAGCGAGGGTGCCGCTACCGGAGCGGTTGGGGGTAGAGGAACAGCGGTGCGAGTTGAGCATGCCTGGCGCTCGTGGCGCCTGCCGGGGCTGTGACCCGACGACAAGTGGACGGCCGGGCCCTAGGGCCCGGCCGAGCGACTTATGAGAGTACCAGCAGGCCCGAGGTCGAGGTGCGTGCAGCGTCGAGACGCTGCTGCACGTTCTGCCAGTTCACGATGTTCCAGAACGCCTTGACGTAGTCCGCACGGACGTTCTTGTAGTCGATGTAGTACGCGTGCTCCCACACGTCGAGCATGAGGAGGGGCACAGTGCCGAGCGCGGCGTTGCTCTGCTGGTCGAAGAGCTGCTCGATGATGAGCCGCTGACCGATCGAATCCCACGCGAGCACAGCCCAACCAGAGCCCTGCACGCCGAGCGCGGTCGCGGTGAAGTGTGCCTGGAACTTCTCGAAGGACCCGAAGTGGTCATCGATCGCGGAGGCGAGCTCGCCCTCGGGCTTGTCACCGCCGTCGGGCGACATGTTGGTCCAGAAGACCGAGTGGTTGACGTGGCCTCCGAGGTTGAAGGCGAGGTCCTTCTCAAGCTTGTTGACGTTCGCGAGGTCACCCTTGTCGCGTGCCTCCGCCAGCTGCGCGAGCGCCGTGTTGGCCCCCGTCACGTAGGCCTGGTGGTGCTTGCTGTGGTGAAGCTCCATAATCGTGCCGCTGATGCTGGGCTCAAGGGCGGCGTAGTCATACGGGAGGTCTGGAAGGGTGTATTCAGCCATTTGATTCTCCTTTTGTTCAGCCGCGGCACAGCGAAGCGTGTGCGCTGAGGCGGGGGTCGTCGCCAGTCTACGCGTCCTCGTACTCGGGGGGCAGGTTCGCATCCGTGCCGGGTACGCCTGTCTCCTCCGCCTTCTTATCGGCCATGGCCAGAAGGCGGCGGATGCGGCCCGCCACGGCATCCTTCGTCATGGGCGGATCGGCATGGTGCCCCAACTCATCGAGGCTCGCATCTCGGAACTGAAGCCGCAGCTCACCCGCGTAGCGCAGGTGATCCGGAATATCCGACCCGAGGATCTCGAGTGCCCGCTCGACACGCGCGCATGCGGCGACGGCGGCCTGCGCCGATCGCCGCAGGTTGGCGTCGTCGAAATTCACGAGACGATTGGCCGTGGCACGCACCTCGCGGCGTTGACGCAACGACTCCCACTCCCGAACGGTCTCGGTGGCACCCATCGTCACGAGCATCGCGCTGATGGCCTCGCCATCACGGACAACCACGCGGTGGACGCCCCTCACCTCACGCGCCTTGGCAGCGATGCCCAGACGGGAGGCCGCACCGACAAGCGCCATCGCGGCCTCATTACCCGGGCAGACCACCTCGAGGGCCGCCGAACGTCCCGGATCGGTCAGCGTGCCCTGGGCGAGGAAAGCACCCCGCCAGATCGCGGCAAGGTCCTCCCTCGACCCGGTGGTGAGCCGATTCGGCAGGCCTCGAATGGGACGGCGACGCGCATCCAGCAGGCCCGTCTGGCGGGCAAGGGTCTCCCCGCCGTCCAGCACGCGGATGAGGTAGTTCGTGGTCTTGCGCATGCCGTTTGCTGGCACGATCGCGACATCGCCGCGCACGCCATAGAGCTCAGCAAGGTCCTTCCGCACGCGGCGCACGAGCGCTGGACTGTCGACCTCCGACTCGACGGCGATCCGCCCAGAGATACTGTGCAACCCGCCGGAGAAACGGAGGATGGTCGAGAGTTCGGCGGCCCGAACGCTGGTCTTGCTCACCTCGATTCCGGTGAGCTCCTCCTTGACATCGGCGGTGAGAGCCACGTGGGGGGTCCTTTCGTGCGGGTATGAAGTGTAGTCGGTGGCGGAGAGCGTGCGACTACTCGCGGCCGAGGTCGCGGTGCTTGACGCTCGTCACGACGCCCGGAATCGCCGCAAGCCGCCGCGCCAACTCCTCGGCAGCGGCAACGGATCGATGCTTGCCCCCCGTGCAGCCCACCGCGATCGTGGCGTGTCGCTTGTTCTCGCGCTGATAGCCCGCAAGCACGGGTTCAAGAGCGCGCACGTAGGAGCTGAGGAACGGCTCGGCGCCCTCCTGAGAGAGCACGAAGTCGCTGACCTCCGCGTCCCTGCCGTTGAGTGGCCGCAGCTCGGGAATCCAGAAAGGGTTCGGAAGGAAGCGCATGTCGGCGATGAGGTCGGCATCGGTCGGAACACCGTATTTGAAGCCGAAGCTCATGACCGTGACCCGTACACCCGGCGTGCTCTCTCGCGAGAACGTCTCGGTGACGAGCGTAGCGAGCTGGTGGATGTTGAGGTCCGAGGTGTCGATGACAATATCGCTCGACTCCCGAATCTCGAGCATGCGGGCGCGTTCGGCCGAGATCCCATCGAGAAGGGTGCCATCACCCTGCAGCGGATGCGGACGCCGCACCTGTTCGAAACGACGGACCAGCGCAGCATCCGTCGCGTCGAGGAACAGCACCCGGACGGTGGATCCGGATCGCAGGGACTCGATCATCTCGACAAGATCCGAGAAGAGGCGACCACCGCGGACGTCGACGACTGCCGCGATGCGCGGAAGGTTGCCGCCTGCCCGACCCGCGAGCTCCACGAGCGGGCGAAGCATCTGCGGCGGCAGGTTGTCGACGACATACCAACCGAGGTCCTCGAGTGCGTTGCCGACGGTCGAGCGTCCTGCCCCGGACATGCCGGTGACGATCAGCACCTCCTGCCGTTCGGAACCCTCCGCCATCTCGCTCGCCCTCTTGTCCCCTCGCCGTTGCGTGCCCGTCAAGCCTACTCATCACTTGCGGCAGCTGACGACGCCGCGGGCGTCCCTGCGCCGCCCGAAGACCGCAATCTCGAGTGGATCGTGGTGGCGAGAGCCGGTCCGATCCCCTTCACCTCGGCGATCTGCTCGGGGACCGCGTCGCGGAGCCGCGCGACCGAACCGAAATGCTTGAGCAGGAGGGCGACACGGGACGGTCCCACTCCGGGGATCTCCGACAGGACGGAGTGGATGTCACGCTTGCGTCGTAGCCGTTGGAAGGAGATCGCGAAACGGTGAGCTTCGTCCCGGATCCGCTGAATGAGAAACAGTGCCTCGCTGTTGCGGGGCAGGATGACGGGGTACTCGGAGCCCGGCAGCCACACCTCCTCGAGGCGCTTCGCAATCCCGCACAACGCAATGTCTGTGATGCCCAACTCCTTCAGTACGGCGGAAGCCGCTGCCACCTGCGGCTGGCCTCCGTCCACGATCAGCAGATTGGGACGGTATGCAAAACGTTTGACCGGCGCCGCGTCGAGGGCCGCGGCATCCGTATCGGCGGCACCAGAATCTGCGGTCCCGGCCGCTACCGCCGATAGGGGCGTGGCCTCGTCGTCGAGGTGAGCGAGACGGCGTCGGAGCACGTCAGCGATCGCGGCCGTATCGTCGGCCGCCTCCTGGATCGAGAACTTGCGGTACTGGTCTTTGCGCGGCAGCCCATCCTCGAACACGACCATCGAGGCGACGATGTTGGTGCCGGAGAGGTGCGAGACGTCAAAGCACTCCATCCGCAAGGGCGCATCCGGCATCCCCAAAGCATCCTGAATGTCTGCCAGAGCCTGCGATCTCGCCGTGAAATCTCCACTTCGCCGCGTCTTGTAGAGCACAAGCGCGTTCTTCGCGTTCGCATCGACCGTCTGGGCAAGAGCGGCAAGCTCGCCCCGCCGAGCGACCGAGAGAGTGGACTTCGCGCTTCGGCCCGTAAGCTCCCAACGACGCGTCGCAAGCCAGTGCTCGAGCTCAGCCGCGTCATCGGGTAAGGCGGGAACAATCACCCTCCGCGGTGGCTCTGCGTCGTCACCGTAGGCCTTCTGCAGTACCGACTCGACGAGCTCTGGGAGTTCGAGGTCAAGCTCCTTGTCGACAACCCAACTGCGCACGCCGCGAATGCGTCCACCGCGCACCGAGAACTGTTGCACGGCGGCGGCAAGCTCGTCGTGGGCGATGCCGAAGAGATCTGCATCGATCGAGTCGGAGAGCACCATCGAGTTCTTCGACAGGACGGTCTCGAGCGCGGACCGCTGGTCGCGGAGCTTCGCCGCAGCCTCGTAGTCCTGCTCCTCGGCTGCCCGCATCATCCGATCCGTCAGCTCGTTGACGTAACGGCGGTCCTGCCCCGCCATGAAGGACGCGAAATCGAGCGCGGTGGATTTGTGCTCGCCCTTCGTCACCCGGCCCACGCACGGCGCAGAGCACTTGCCGATATCCCCGAGCAGACAAGGCCTGCCCGCCTGCTCCGCCCGTCGATAGATCGTGTCGCTGCAGCTCCGCATCGGAAAGGCCTTCAGCATCAGGTCCACCGTCTCACGGAGAGCCCCTACCTTCGTATACGGCCCGAAGTAGCGTGCACCACGGATGCCCTTGTTGCGCGTCACGAGCACACGCGGCACGTCTTCCTGGAGAGTGATCGCGAGGTAGGGATACGACTTGTCATCGCGGAACTGCACGTTGAATGGCGGATCGAACTCCTTGATCCACGTGAACTCCAGCTGCAGGGCCTCGAACTCGGTACCCACCACGGTCCACTCGACGGATGCCGCCGTGGTCACCATGCGACGCGTACGTTCATGCAGGCTCGGCAACGGCGCGAAGTAGTTGCTCAGCCGCGCTCGGAGGTTCTTGGCCTTGCCGACATACAGCACACGCTGCCTGGCATCCTTGAACCGGTAGACGCCCGGCTCCGTGGGGATCTCGCCCGCCTTGGGCCGATACGGGACCGTGTCACTCATGCTCGGCCATCACGAACCGACGACGCGCCTCATGTGGCCGCCCCGGATGCCTGAGCTTTTGTGCCCGCGCTCCTGCTCGAGCCCGCACGCGGCTTCTTCCTGGCCGACTTCCTGGCCGTGACCGGGACGGAAGCGACCTCGAGCGACTCCGCCGGAAGAAGTTCGCGAAGGAAGCGACCCGTGTGGCTGACCTCGCTTGACGCAACCTGCTCCGGCGTGCCCGTCGCGATGACCTGGCCGCCCCCCGCGCCGCCCTCGGGCCCCATGTCGATGATCCAGTCGGCCGACTTGATCACATCGAGATTGTGCTCGATCACGACGACCGTGTTGCCCTTGTCCACCAGGCCGCTGAGCACGACCAGCAGCTTGCGCACATCCTCGAAGTGCAGCCCCGTCGTGGGCTCGTCGAGAACATAAATGCTGCGCCCGTTGGACCTCCGCTGCAACTCGGTCGCAAGCTTGACGCGCTGGGCTTCACCCCCTGAGAGCGTCGTCGCGCTCTGCCCGAGGCGCACGTAACCGAGCCCGACCTCCACGAGGGTCAGGAGATAGCGATGGATGGCGCCGATCGACTCGAAGAACTCCGCCGCCTCACTGATGGGCATGTCGAGGACCTCGGCGATGTTCTTGCCCTTGTAGTGCACGGAGAGCGTCTCACGGTTGTATCGCGCTCCCCCGCATACCTCGCAGGTCACATAGACATCGGGCAGGAAGTTCATCTCGATCTTGATCGTGCCATCACCCGAGCAGTTCTCGCAGCGGCCCCCCTTGACGTTGAAGCTGAAGCGCCCCGGCAGATAACCACGTGCCTTGGCCTCCGCCGTCTCGGCGAAGAGCGTGCGGATGCGATCGAAGACGCCCGTGTATGTCGCGGGATTGGAGCGCGGAGTGCGGCCGATGGGCGCCTGGTCGACGTGCACGACCTTGTCGAGGCTGTCGAGACCAGTGACGCGCGTGTGCTTGCCCGGGATCTGCCGAGCCCCGTTGAGCTCGTTCGCGAGCACCTTGTAGAGGATGTCATTGATCAGGGTCGACTTGCCCGAACCGCTCACTCCCGTGACGGCGGTGAAGGTGCCGAGCGGAATCTCTGCCGTGACCTCGCGCAGGTTGTTCGCGCGAGCGCCCTCAATACGCAGCATCCGTTCCGGGTCGACACGACGCCGCGCCTCCGGCACCGCGATGCTCTGCCGCCCCGAGAGATAGTCTCCCGTGATGGAGAGCTCGTTGTGGAGCAGCTCGTCATAGGAACCCGAGTGGACCACCTTGCCGCCGTGCTCCCCCGCACCCGGGCCGATGTCGACGACCCAGTCGGCCGTACGGATCGTGTCCTCGTCATGCTCGACCACGATGAGCGTGTTGCCCAGGTTCTTGAGCTTCACAAGAGTCTCGATCAGGCGACGGTTGTCCCGCTGGTGGAGGCCGATGCTCGGCTCGTCGAGCACGTAGAGCACACCCGTGAGGCCCGAACCGATCTGAGTGGCAAGGCGGATGCGCTGCGCCTCGCCTCCCGAGAGCGAACCGGCGGAGCGGGCCAGGTTGAGGTAGTTAAGACCGACCTCGAGAAGGAACTCGAGGCGCGCGCGGATCTCCCGCAGGACCGCCGCCGCGATGTGGGCTTCGCGGTCGCTGAGCTTGAGGTCACGCATGAAGGAGTAGGCGTCCGAGAGACTCAGCTCCGCGACATCCGCAATGCTTGAGCCCTGCACCGTGACCGCGAGAACCTCCGGCTTGAGGCGCTTGCCGTGACAAACGGCGCAGGGGATCTCCCGCAGGTAGCTCGCGAAGCGCTGGCGAGCAGAATCCGTCTCCGCCTCGAGGAACTTTCTCTCGATGTAGGGGATGACGCCCTCGAAGCCGGTCGTGTACTTCATCTCGCGACCGAAACGGTTGCGCCACTTCACGCTGACTTGGAAGTCGTTGCCTCGCAGAACCGCGTCCTGCACTGCGGGGTCAAGATCCTGCCACGGGGTCGTGAGCGAGAAGTCGAGGTCTCGGGCAAGGCCCTCGAGGAGGCGCTGGAAGTAGTTGTAGAGTCCCTTGCCGCTCTGCGTCCAAGGCAAGATGACGCCGTCGGCAAGGCTCAGTGCGGGATCACCGAGGAGCAGGTCCGAATCCACCGACATCCGCGTTCCGAGCCCCGAGCATTCAGGGCAGGCACCGAAGGGAGCGTTGAAGGAGAAGGTGCGCGGCTCGATCTCCGTCAGTTGAACCGGGTGGTTGTTGGGGCAGGACAACTTCTCGGAGAACGTGCGCCACGCGGCGTCGCCCTCGGCGTCGACGAAGTTGATCGCGACAAGGCCATCGGTGAGGCGCAGGGCTGTCTCGAGCGAGTCGGTCAGCCGGCCCAGGATGTCGTCTGCCGCGACAAGACGGTCGACGACGACCGAGATGTCGTGCTTGACCTGCTTCTTGAGGGTCGGAGGCGAGGTGAGCTGCACGACGTCGCCGTCGACGATGGCGCGAGAGTAACCAGACGCCGCAAGATCCCGGAAGAGGTCGACGAACTCGCCCTTCTTCTGTGAGACGACGGGGCTCACGACCTGGTACCGAGTTCCCGTCTCGAGTGTCATGAGCTGGTCGGCGATCTGCTGCACCGTCTGGCGCTCGATCCGCTCACCGCAGACAGGGCAGTGGGGCACGCCGATGCGGGCCCACAGGAGCCGCATGTAGTCGTAGATCTCGGTGATCGTGCCGACGGTCGACCGCGGGTTGCGGTTGGTGGACTTCTGGTCGATCGAGACGGCAGGGCTCAAACCCTCGATGAAATCGACATCAGGACGATCCACCTGTCCCAGAAACTGGCGAGCATAAGCAGAGAGCGACTCGACATAGCGACGCTGGCCCTCGGCGAAGATCGTGTCAAAGGCGAGCGAGGACTTTCCCGACCCCGACAGGCCAGTGAAGACGACAAGCGAGTCGCGCGGAATCTCGAGATCTACATCGCGAAGGTTGTGGACGCGCGCGCCGCGAACACTCAGTCGCGACGACGATTCGACAGGGGTGATGGACACGATTGTCAGCCTACGTTCTCTCTTCTCAAGCCGAGCCGGGAGGCCGGCCGCAACGATGCATCGAACAGTGCAAGGTGTTCGAACATCTGTTCTATTCTAGCGCCTCAGATGTGGCCAGCAGCTTCCATGCTGCGCAGCTCCTTCTTGAGGTCGGCAACCTCGTCGCGCAGTCTTCCCGCGAGCTCGAACTTGAGCTCTGAAGCCGCCTGGAGCATCTGATCGGTGAGGTCGCGAATGAGCGCATCGAGATCGCTCGCACCGGAAGCTGCGAGCCCCTCGAAGCCCCCGCCCCTCTTGCTCAGGGACGGGGTTGGTGCGCGGCGGCGATCCCCGCGTCCCCCGAGGAACTCGGCCGTGTCCGCCTCCTCACGCGCAAGAACATCCGTGATATCGGCAATGCGCTTGCGAAGCGGTGTGGGATCGATGCCGTTCTCGGTGTTGTAGGCGATTTGCTTCTCGCGGCGTCGATCGGTCTCCTCAATCGCGAGGCGCATGGAATCGGTCACGACATCGGCATACATGTGGACGGCACCGGAGACGTTTCGGGCGGCTCGGCCGATCGTCTGGATAAGGGAGGTCGAGGAACGGAGGAATCCCTCCTTGTCCGCGTCGAGAATCGCGACCAGTGACACCTCAGGAAGGTCGAGGCCCTCGCGGAGGAGATTGATGCCGACGAGAACATCGTAGACACCCTGTCGCAGCTCCGTGAGGAGTTCGACGCGTCGAAGAGTATCGACATCCGAGTGCAGGTACCGCACGCGTACCCCCGCTTCCGTGAGAAAGTCGGTGAGCTCCTCGGCCATCTTCTTCGTCAGCGTCGTGACGAGGACCCGCTCGTCGCGTTCCGTGCGCAGCCGGACCTCCTCGAGGAGGTCGTCGATCTGGCCCTTGCTGGGCTTGACGACGATCTCGGGATCGACGAGCCCGGTCGGACGAATGATCTGCTCGACGACTCCGTCAGATACCCCGAGCTCATACTTGCCCGGGGTCGCCGAGAGGTACACCTTCTGGCCCACCCTGTCGAGGAACTCGCTGAACTTGAGCGGCCGGTTGTCGAGGGCGCTCGGGAGGCGGAAACCGTGGTCGACGAGAGTGCGCTTGCGTGAAGCATCCCCCTCGAACATCGCGCCGATCTGCGGGACCGTGACGTGCGACTCATCGATGACGACGAGGAAGTCGTCGGGGAAGTAGTCAAGGAGGCAGTTCGGCGGAGCGCCAGGAGCACGGCCGTCGATGTGGCGAGAGTAGTTCTCGATGCCGCTGCAGAAGCCGATCTGCTCCATCATCTCGAGGTCGAAGGTCGTGCGCATGCGCAGTCGCTGCGCCTCGAGGAGCTTGCCCTGGCGTTCCAGCTCCGCGAGTCGCTGCTCCAACTCCTCCCGGATGCTCACGATCGCGCGTTGCATCGTGTCGGGACTCGCCGCATAGTGCGTCGCGGGGAAGACCGAGACGGCATCCATCTGGTTCAACACCTCGCCCGTCAAGGGGTGGAGGGCGAAGAGCGCCTCGATCTCGTCACCGAACATCTCGATGCGGATCGCATTCTCCTCGTACATCGGGATGATCTCGATCGTGTCCCCCCGGACCCGGAACTTGCCCCGCGAGAAGTCGACATCGTTGCGCTGGTATTGCATCGCGACGAACTGCCGAACGATCGCGTCGCGGCTGATGCGCTGCCCGACCTGCAGCGGGATCATCGCCTCGAGGTACTCCTCCGCCGCGCCGAGACCGTAGATGCACGAGACGGTTGACACGACGACAACGTCACGACGGCTGAGGAGCGAGTTCGTGGTCGAGTGCCGAAGGCGCTCGACCTCGGCGTTGATCGAGCTGTCCTTCTCGATGAATGTGTCAGTCTGCGGCACATAGGCCTCAGGCTGGTAGTAGTCGTAGTACGACACGAAGTACTCGACCGCATTGTTGGGCAGCAGGTCGCGGAACTCATTCGCGAGCTGGGCGGCGAGGGTCTTGTTGTGCGCCATCACGAGGGTCGGTCGCTGCACCTGCTCGATCAGCCAGGCGGTCGTGGCCGACTTGCCGGTACCCGTCGCGCCGAGGAGCACGACGTCGGTTTCACCGGCGTTGATCCGCCCAGCGAGTTCCGCGATCGCGGCCGGTTGGTCGCCGCTCGGAGAGTACTCGCTGATGACCTCGAATGGGCGCACGGACCTGGTCGCTTGCATGTCCCAAGTCTAGGCAGCACCACCGACACTGATGCTGGAGACGGCGAGCTCCGGGATCCGCTCGGCCGCTCCCGACAGCTCGACGCGCACGTCCCCCGGCGCGATCAGGGAGGGGGCGTGTGTTACGAGGACGACGATGCGATCCGAGAGGCCCCGCCGCAGGTCGCGCACGAGCGACTCCCCCGCCGCCTCGTCGAGGTGGGCCGTCGGCTCGTCCAGCAGGATGACGTCGGATGCCGCGAGCAGAGTCCGCGCGACGGCGACCCGCTGGCGTTGCCCGCCAGAGAGCGCGGGCCCATCGCTCCCGACCCGGGTGTCGAGGCCGTCGGGGAGGCTCGCGAGGAGTGGAGCGAGCCCCACCCGCTCGAGCGCCGAGACCATCTCCTCGTCACTGGGCGCAGCAGCGCGTGGGCGCGCGATGAGGAGGTTGCCTCGCAGGGTCGAGTCGAAGAGGTAGCCCTCCTGCGGGCACCAGGCGATCCTCGACAGGAGCCCGCGGGATTCGGGAGCCGCTGCATCCGTGCCGTTCAGGCGGTAGTGGCCGGAGGCCGGCGAGAGGTGGCCGAGAAGGAGCGAAAGCAGGGTGGACTTGCCCGCCCCGGACGGCCCCGTCACGACGAGCCAGCCGCCCGCACCCACGCTCGCGTCGACGCACTCGAAGGCGGGCCGACGGGCGCCCGGCCAGCACGCCGACACGCCGGAGAGGGAGAGCTCGGTGACCCGTCCCGCCTCCCGGAGAGGGGGCGCACCCTCGGGTGACTCACCCGCCGTCAGTGCGCCCACCCGGCGCAGGACCAGCCGCAGCGCGGGCCACTGGCGCACACCCGAGACGAGGTCCAGTCCGGGTTCGATGAGACCGAGCGGCGTCAGGGCGAGCACCGCGACAAGCGCCGCGTCGAGCCTGCCGGAGGTGACCGCGTCCGCTGAGAGCGGCAGCATCGCGAGCGCAGCGATCGAGCAGGCAGCGATCACGAGCGCCTCGCCGAGGCCGAGGGAGCCGGCCCCTCTCCGCGCGGCGGCACTGGCCGCGGCATCCGCGGTCGCGAGCGACTCGCGCGCCCGGGCGTCGACGCCGTTCGCGGCGAGATCGTCGGCCGCTGTGAGCATCGCGGTGAAGCGCCGCAGGACGGTGGATCTCAGTTCCTGCTCGGCCCGGGCCGCGAAGCGGTCGGCGAGGAGACCCGCGGTCGGCGCCACTACGAGGAGGACTGCGGCGAGGCAGAGAAGGACGGGTAGCGCGCCGGGGTGGACGACCGTGAGTCCGGCGGCGCCGGCTGCCACCGTCATGGCACCGACGAGAGGGGGAAGCACGGCGCGCAGCGCGAGGTCGCGCACGACATCGGCGTCGCGCACCAGACGGTCCAGTGCATTGCCGCCGTGCAGTGCGGAACGACTCTTGAGCCCGTGGGCCGCGAGACCCTTCCACAGGCGCACCCGCAGACTCGTCAGCGCTGAGAACACGGCGTCGTGCCCGACGAGGCGTTCTGCGTACCGCAGGACGGCGCGGCCGATGCCGAAGAAACGCACCCCGACGATCGCGACGAGGAGCGTCATGATGTGCGGCTGGCGGCTCGACTGCACGATGAGCCATGCGGAGACCGCCGTCAGTGAGATCGCGAAGAGCGCCGCGAGAGTGCCGAGCAGAAGCGCGAGGGCGATGCGTCCCGCGACGGGCCGCAGGAAGCGGAGGAGCTCCGCCCCGGCGCCGGTCGGATCGTCGAAGGCGAGGTCGACGGATGCCTCCCCCTGACCGCTCGCGGGATCGACCATGTCGCCCGACGTGACGAGCTCCCCTCGGGGCGTGGGCCCCGCGCCGAGCACGACCGTCGCGTCGGCGAGGGCACGGACGGCCGGGTCATGGGACGCGACCAGCACGGTCGCCCGGCCACGCATCTCTTCGATCGCCGCGAGAACCGCGTGCGTCGAGGACGTGTCGAGATGGGCGGTCGGCTCGTCGAGGAGCACGAGGCGCGCCCCGGCCTCAACGCGGAGGAGCACCCGCGCGAAGGCGACCCTGCGGAGCTCCCCCGGACTCAGCCGCGCGGGATCCGCGAGTGCGAGGGACTCCAGCTGCAGTCTGCGCAGTACTCGGCGGATGTGGTCCTCGCCGGTGGGCACCCCCTCCGAATAGAGCTCCAGCTCCTCCCTCACACTGTCGGCGAGAGCGTGAGGATGCTGGGGCAACCATGCGACGCGCTCCCGGTCGACGAGCGTCACGAGGCCCTCGACGACCGCGCCGTGCTCTCCCTCGGGGAGGCGGCCCGCGAGAAGGCGGAGGACCGTCGTCTTGCCTGCGCCACTCGGCCCATCGAGCACCGTGATGCCGCCCTCGGGCGCCGTGAAGTCGAGTCGCGACACAGCCGGTGTCTCCCGCTCCGCATACCGCACCGTGAGGCCCTGCGCCGACACGACGTCGCCGAGCGACAGGGGGGACGCGGCATCCGGCTGCTCGATCGCCGCGCGGGCGCGGCCGAGCGCCTCCTTGCCGTCCTGTGAGGCGTGGAAGGCCGAGCCGACCGCGCGAAACGGCGTGAAGCACTCGGGCGCGAGCAGGAGGGCGAGGAGGCCGAGCTCGAGCGGCATCACCCCGTGCACGAGGCGCACGCCGATGAACACCGCGACGATGGCGACGGAGATCGTCGCGATGAGCTCGAGCGCGAGGGAGGACAGGAAGGCCGTGCGTAGGGTCTGCATCGCGCGCCCCCGGAACTCCTCGGAGATCCTCTGCAGCGCTCGTGCCTGCTCCGTCGCGCGGCCGAGGCCCAGCAGGACCGGAAGCCCCCGCGCGAGCTCGACGACGTGCTGGGACAGGCGCTCGAGCGCGGCTGCGGCGGCCGCCACCCGCTCCTCAGTGTGGAGGCCGATCAGCGCCATGAAGACCGGGATGAGCGGGACCGTCAGCACGATGATGAGCGCGCTCACCCAGTCGGCCGAGAGGATGCGGGCCCCCACGAGCAGGGGCACGCAGGCCGCGTTGACAAGAGCGGGCAGGAAGACTGTGATGTAGCTGTCGAGCCCGTCGAGGCCGCGGGTCGCGAGGGTCGAGTCGGCCCCGATGCGCGCTCCCCCTCGGCGTACGAGGCGCTCCGCGAGTTCCCGCCGGAGGCGCTCCTTCGTCTCGAGCAGCGCCCTCGTCGCGACGACCCGCTGCACCCACGCCACACCCGCGCGCAGGGCCGCCGAGGCGAGCCCCCACGCGAGCGCGTGGCCTGCATCGTCCCACCCTTCGACGAGCGCGGTGATCCCCGCGGCCAGTGCACTCGCCATGCCCACGAGAGCGAGTGCATTGAGCGCACCCGTGAGTCCGAGCAGCGCGAGCGTCGGGAGTGGCAGGAGGGACATCCCCGCGAAGGGCGACGAGCTCCGAGCATCCGGCGCCCTCATCGGGAACGCACGGCCGGCATGACGGCGTGGGCCTCGGGGATGCTCGCTGCCGTAACTCGCTTGCGGAAGACCCAGTACGTCCAGCCCTGGTAGACGAGGACGAGCGGCACCCCCACGGCCGCCACGATACTCATGACCCCCAGCGTGTAGTCGGAGGATGAGGCGTTCCAGATCGTGAGCGAGTGGGCCGGGTCGAGGGTCGAGGGCAGCACGATGGGATAGACGGCGCCGAAGAGCGCGGCGGCGCCCGTCACCAGGAAGACACCGAGGCCGATGAAGCTCCAGCCCTCGCGACCCGCGCGGTTCGCGAACCATGCGACGACAGCGGCGGTGACGGCGACGAGCACGAGCGCCCAGGTCACGAGTGTTCCGGAACGGAACTGGATCACGAGCACCCAGGCTGCGAGGGGAAGCAGCGCGACCGGGAGCGCCAGCGACACGAAACGGCGGGAGCGTTCCCGGACTGGGCCCTCCGTCTTGAGGGCGAGGAAGGCGGCGGCGTGCACGAGGCAGAAGCCGACGACCGCGAGGCCGCCGAGGACGGCGTAGCCGTTGAACCACGCCCAGGCGCCCCCGACGCGGTCCCCGTTCTCATTGAGCGGCAGTCCTGTGGTTGTGAGCGCGAGCGCGGCGCCGACTCCGAAGGCACTCACGAGGCTGCCGAGACCCAGCGCGAAGTCCCAGGAGCGGATCCAGGCATCCGTCGATCCCTTGCCGCGGTACTCGATCGCCACGGCCCGGAAGATGAGGCCGAGCAGCACGATCACGAGCGGGATGTAGAGGGCGGAGAAGAGGGAGGCGTACCAGAACGGGAAGGCCGCGAAGGTCGCGCCGCCCGCCGTCAGCAGCCACACCTCGTTGCCGTCCCAGACGGGCCCGATGGTGTTGAGCATGACGCGGCGTTCACGCTCGCTTCGGGCGGAGAAGAGCAGGTGCATCCCGACGCCGAGGTCAAAGCCCTCGAGGAAGAGGTAGCCGATCCAGAGGACGGCGATGAGAACGAACCAGAGCGTGGGCAGGAATTCCATGAGCGTGTTCCTTGCGGGATCAGTAGGCGAAGGCGAGGACGTCGTCGGAGGGGGGAGGCGAGTCGTCGTCGCGTCGCGCGTGGAGCTTGGGCACTGAGCTCGCGACCCCGCCCCGCACGTAGCGCACGAGCAGCCGCACCTCGAAGACCATGAGCACGGCGTAGACGAGGGTGAAGGCCGCGAGCGAGAAGAGCAGTTCCGTGAAGTTCACCCCGGGCGACACGGCCGCGGCCGTGAACATGAACACCCCATCGGTCCCGCTCGGGTTGGGGTTCGGCGCCACGACGAAGGGTTGCCGCCCCATCTCCGTGAAGATCCACCCCGCCGAGTTAGCGGCGAAGGGGGCGAGGATGCCAACGATCGCGAGCTGCATGAGCGGACGGCTCGCGGGAACCGTGCCTCTGCGCGTGATCCACAGTGCGACGGCCGCGGCGACGGCGGCGAGAGCGCCGAAGCCCATCATGAGCCGGAAGCCCCAGTACGTGACCTCCATGATCGGCAGGTACTCGATCTCCTGCCCCGCGCGCGCGCCATACATGGGGTCGTCGGGCAGGTGTGTCCCGTACTTCTCCTGGTACTCGGGGATGAGCGAGTTGATCCCCCGGATCTCCGTCTCGAAGTCGCCGTTGGCCAGGAACGAGAGGATGCCCGGCACCTCGATCACGGCCACGACGTCGTCGCAGTCCTTCGAGCCGAGGTTGCCGACCGACAGCACCGAGAACGCCGTGCCGTCGTGGCAGGCGCCCTCCGCCGCCGCCATCTTGAGCGGCTGCTGGTCGAACATGAGCTTGGCCTGCAGGTCACCGGAGGCCGCGACGCCCGCGAAGGCGACGACCGCGACGACCGCCCCGATGCGCAGCGAGGAGATCCACACGCGGTGGTCTGCCCGGTCGCGCCCCGGAATGTCGGTTGCTTCGCCGACGACGACCCGCCCCGTGCTGTCGACCGTGTCGATGCCGTCTCGGCGGCGCTGCCAGAGCTGGTACCAGGCGATGCCGAGGAGGAAGCCGCCCCCGACCGCGAGGGCGCCGAAGATCGTGTGGATGTAGGCGGCGATGGCCGTGTTGTTGCCGAGCACCGCGAGCACGTCGGTCATGACGGGTCGTCCGTCGATGAGCTCGACGCCGACCGGATGCTGCATCCACGAGTTCGCGACGATGATGAAGTAGGCCGAGATCACTGAGCCGATGACGGCGATCCAGAGACAGGCAAGGTGCAGTCGTTTGGGCAGTCGGTTCCAGCCGAAGATCCAGAGCCCGAGGAAGGTCGACTCGACGAAGAACGCGAGGAGGGCCTCCATCGCGAGCGGTGCACCGAAGACGTCTCCGACGAAGCGGCTGTACTCGCTCCACGCGAGACCGAACTGGAACTCCTGCACGATGCCGGTCGCGACGCCCATGATGAAGTTGATCAGGTAGAGCTTGCCCCAGAACTTGGTCATGCGATACCAACGCTCGTCGCCCGTCTTGTGCCAACGGGACTGCATGAAGGCGACGACGGGCCCCAGGCCCAGGGTGAGCGGCACCATCCAGAAGTGGTACACGGTGGTGATCCCGAACTGCCAGCGCGCGATCAGGAGCGGGTCGATTGCGTCCACGAGGACCTCCTCCCGGACGCCGGTCGCGCCCGGCTTCGTTGTCGTCGAAACAAGTTCTACACGATGTAGAGTTCAATTTCTACTTGGGGTAGAATTGAGGCATGGCAACACTCGGAGAGCTCGAGCGCGTCGTCATGGACGTGCTCTGGGATGCGGACGGCGACCTCAGTTCCAACGAGATCCGTGATCGCCTGCAGGCCAACGGCGGCGATCGAAACCTCGCGGCGACGACCGTCCTGACGGTCCTCTCACGCCTCGAGCAGAAGGACTTTGTGCGACGGGACCGCGCGCAGAGGCCGCACCTCTACCGCGCCGTCATGAGTCGCGAGGCCCACATGGCCGAGCTCATGCACGAAGTCCTCGGCTCGGCCCCGGATCGCAAGGCCGTGCTCGCCCGGTTCGTCGGGCAGGTGCAGCCGAGCGACGTCGCGGCACTCCGCGCTCTCCTTGACGGCGCGGGCGACCGGACCCGCTGAGCACGTCAGCCTGCTAGCGTCTGTCCGTGCTGCCCGCCTCGCTCGCCCTCGCCGCCCTCGCGGTGGCGCTCGCGTGGCCGGTCCCCCTCGCGCTCGCCCGGGCGGCGTGGCCCGCGCGGGCACCGGCAGTAGCCCTCATCGTGTGGCAGGCGATCGCCCTGGCCGGTGGACTCTCCATGATCGGCTCGCTCCTCGTGTTCGGGCTCACGCCCTTCGGCGAGGATCTCGTGCGGGGCCTCGCCTCCCTCCTGCAACACCTTCTGAACGGAACCCTCCCGGAGGGTGCCACGCTCCCCCACACCTTCGCTCTCAGCGGCGCCGTGCTCCTCGCGGTGCACCTCGTGCTCAACCTCATGCTCGCCGCCGTGCGGGCCAGCCGGTCGCGGAGTCGCCACCGCCAACTGCTCGCGCTCCTGAGCAGGCCCGACCCCGAGCATCCGGGCGCCCGGCTCCTCGACGAGGCCGCCCCCGTCGCCTACTGCCTGCCCGGCGCCACCCGATCCGTCACAGTGCTCTCCGACGGCCTGCTCGAGATTCTCGACGCCGAGGAACTCGCCGCCGTCATCGCCCATGAGGAGGCGCACGCGCGACAGAGACACCATCTGCTCCTGCTCGCCTTCGGGGCGTGGCGCCGCTCGCTCCCGTGGTTCCCCATTGCGACGCGCGCCCTCGACGCCGTCGCGGTGCTCGTCGAGATGCTCGCGGATGATCGGGCGAGACGCCAGGCGTCCGAGGCCGTCCTGGCGCGCTCCATCGCCCGTGTGGCGCTCGGGCTCGATGGGGTAGCCGGACGTCCACGGCCGGGGGCGGATGTCGCGGAGAACCTTCCCGAGACGCTGGGAGCCTCCGAGCCGGCCGCGCTGCGACGCATCGAGCGACTCGTCTCCGCGGCCGAGCCGCTCGGCGTCATGGGTCGGGTGACGGCACTCGCCGCATCCGCCGCTCTCCTCCTCGTGCCGACCGCGCTACTCCTCGCGCCCGCGCTCGCCTAGGAGGATGCCGCAGCGCGCGCGGCGATCTCGACCCAGAGAGCGTCGACGCGCGCGAGGAGCTCCTCGACCGTTCCATTGTTGTCGATGACGACGTCGGCGATCGCCGCGCGCTCGGCATCGCTCGCCTGGGCATCGATGCGGGCCGCCGCCTCGGCCTCGCTCATGCCGCGCCGCTCGACCATGCGGCGCAGCCGCAGCGCTCGCTCGGCCGCCACGACCACGACGAGGTCGTAAGCTTCCGAGGCGCCCGCGCCGCTTTCGGCGAGCAGGGGTACGTCGTACACGACGACGGCCTCCGGATCGGCTGCCGCGGCATCCGCGATACGTCGCGCCGTGAGTTCACGCACCCGCGGATGCGTGATCCTATTGAGCCGAGCAAGGCTCTCCGGATCGGAGAAGACGATCGAGCCGAGGGCAGCGCGATCGAGTTCGCCTCCGGGAGTCACCACACTGTCTCCGAACGCAGCGACGATCTCCGCCAGTCCCTCGGAGCCCGGCGCCACAACCTCGCGCGCAAGAAGATCCGCGTCGATATGGACAGCCCCGAGCGATCGGAGGCGATCGGCAACGAGAGATTTGCCAGAGGCGATGCCGCCGGTCAGGGCCAGAAGATACACGGCACCATGCTAGCCGTGCGACGGACCGCCTCGGCTAGGGTCGAGACCGATGGGAAGCTGTTCACGCTTTCCCTGGAGGGCTCATGATCGAACTGCTCACCGGTGCCGGGCTCGCGGCAGCCGCCGGCCTGAACGCCTACATTCCCCTCATGCTCATCGGGCTGGCCAGCCGCCTGCTCGACGTCGTCGCGCTGCCGCCCCAGTGGGCGTGGCTCGAGAACGAATGGGTGCTCCTCATCCTCGGCGTGCTGCTTGTCGTCGAGATCATCGCCGACAAGGTTCCCGTGGTCGACAGCGTCAACGATTGGGTGCAAACGGTCCTACGCCCTACCGCCGGCGGCCTCGCCTTCGGCTCTGGCGCAAACTCCGAGACGGTTGCCGTGACCGACCCGGCGGCCTTCTTCGAATCCCAGCAGTGGGTGCCGATCCTCACGGGCGTCGGCATCGCTCTCGTCGTACATCTGGCCAGGATGATGGCGCGACCCGTGCTCAACGCGGTCACGGCGGGAGCAGCCGCGCCATTGGTGAGCGCTGTCGAGGATGCTGCGAGCATCATTCTCTCGGTGCTCGCGATCGTCGTTCCGATCCTCGTCGTGGTCGCGGTACCGCTCCTCGCCTGGTGGCTCATCGCAGCCTTGCGCCGTGCACGCCGCAGGCGTGTGGCGTCCGCGGAGTCCTAGGGCGAGCGCAGACAGCAGAACGGCCGGACCCGAAGGTCCGGCCGTTCTGTCGTGGGCTGCGAGATGCTAGTTGCTCGAGAGCTTCTCGCGCAGAGCCGCAAGCGCCTCATCGTCGGCGAGAGTGCCCGTCGAGGACGACTCGCTCGAGAAGGAGGAACCTCCAGCCGACGGAGCGTCGACGAGGTCCTTCGCGGCGGCCGCCGCGACCTGCTTCTTGTGAGCCTCCCAGCGAGCCTGGGCTGCGGCGTAGTCCGCCTCCCACTTCGCGCGCTGCTCCTCGAAGCCTTCCTTCCACTCGTTCGTCTCGGGGTCGAAGCCCTCCGGGTACTTGTAGTTACCCTGCTCGTCGTACTCCGTGAGCATGCCGTAGAGTGCCGGGTCGAACTCGGTGCCCTCGGGGTCGACGCCCTCGTTGGCCTGCTTGAGGCTCAGCGAGATGCGGCGACGCTCCAGGTCGATGTCGATGACCTTGACGAAGACCTCGTCACCGACCGACACAACCTGCTCCGCGAGCTCGACGTGCTTGTCGGACAGCTCGGAGATGTGGACGAGACCCTCGATGCCTTCTGCGACGCGCACGAACGCACCGAAGGGAACGAGCTTCGTGACCTTGCCCGGAGCAACCTGACCGATTGCATGCGTGCGGGCGAAGACCTGCCACGGGTCCTCCTGCGTCGCCTTGAGCGACAGGGAGACACGCTCGCGCTCGAGGTCCACCTCGAGGATCTCGACGGTGACCTCCTGGCCCACCTCGACGACCTCGCTCGCGTGCTCGATGTGCTTCCAGCTGAGCTCGGAGACGTGGACAAGGCCGTCGACGCCGCCGAGGTCCACGAATGCACCGAAGTTGACGATCGACGACACGACACCCTTGCGAACCTGGCCCTTAGCAAGGTTGTTGAGGAAGGTCGTGCGGCTCTCGGACTGGGTCTGCTCAAGCAGGGCGCGACGCGAGAGGACGACGTTGTTGCGGTTCTTGTCGAGCTCGAGGATCTTGGCCTCGATCTCCTGCCCGAGGTAGGGCGTGAGGTCGCGGACGCGGCGAAGCTCGATGAGCGACGCCGGGAGGAAGCCGCGGAGGCCGATGTCGACGATGAGGCCGCCCTTGACGACCTCGATGACCGTACCGGTGACGACGCCGTCGTCTTCCTTGATCTTCTCGACGTCGCCCCACGCGCGCTCGTACTGCGCACGCTTCTTCGACAGGATGAGACGGCCTTCCTTGTCCTCCTTCTGGAGAACGAGGGCCTCGACCGTGTCACCGACCGTGACGACCTCGTCGGGGTTCACATCGTGCTTGATGGAGAGTTCGCGGGAGGGGATGACACCCTCGGTCTTGTAACCGACGTCGAGGAGGACCTCGTCACGGTCGATCTTGACGACGGTGCCCTCGATGAGGTCTCCGTCGTTGAAGAACTTCAGCGTCTTTTCGACCGCGGCGAGAAAGTCTTCAGCAGATCCGATGTCGTTGATGGCGACCTGCTTGGGGGCCTTACCGGTCGTTGCGATTGTCATGTAGTGGTTGCTCCAGGATGGATTGCCCCTGTTGGGCAGAAATCAGGCCACGGACGAGATGGTGCGTGTGTTTTCAGCGGCGTCGGAGGAACCGACATCCGGCGTCGCCGTGGCAGGCGGACAGATGGTCGCAAATTTGCGACTCTCCAGCATACCCTCCCTCGCGCTCCTGCGGCAAGCGCGAGGGAAGGCCTCCTCCTAGGAGGTGGGCACGGCGAAGGCGGGATTCTCGTACTTCCACACGCTGTCGTCGTAGACCGCGATCACATGCTTCTTCTCCGACTCGCTTGCGGTGTAGAAGTGGTGCCGCTTCGTGTCGCTCCAGAAGCGGTAGACCGGACGGGTTCCCGCCACCGAAGAGGACGACGGGTACACGTAGTAGGCGACACCCTCGTACTTCCACACGCTGTCGTCGTAGGCCGCGATGACGTGATTCTTCTCGGACTCGCTGGCGGTGTAGAAGTGACCATTCATGGTGTCGCTCCAGAATCGGTAGAGCGGCACTGTGCCAGCCACCTGCTTCGTGAACGCGCTGTACGCGACGGCCTCGTACTTCCAGATGTTGCTCGGATACTTCGCCTGGATCTGCGCCTTCTCAGTCGCACTGATCGTGTAGAAGTGGCCCTGGTAGGCGTCGCTCCAGAAACGGTAGACCGGCATCGTTCCATCGGCCGCCGCCACGCTTGCAGACGTGAGGGTGACGCGCACGCTCATCGCAGTCGAAACAGAACCCGAGACAGCTGCGACGGTGATGCCGCCGGAGGGACTCGTCACAGACTGGCCGGCGACGATCGCCGCGCGACGCGCTCCGCCTGACGCGACCGCCGAGACGACGGCTGAGCCGTTGCCGGAGGCGCGCAACAGCCGCACGCCGGGCGCGAAGGTCACGCTCGTGCCGCCGAGCGTCCTCGTCGCCCCATAGGCGTAGTACGGCGTCGGGCTGCCCTCACCGCTGCGCAGCTCCACGTGGAACACCTCGCCCGTACTGGGGTCGGTGACAGAGAGGTGACGGATGCCGCTGGAGCTCTCCAGCTTCGCAAGCGAGACCGTCCACGACTTTGACCCCGCGCCACTGTCGAGCGCCAGGCTCTGCGTCGCGGGGGCGGGCAGGAAGCCGAGGCGGGAGGCCGTGCTCGTGTTGAGCGGGGTCAGGGTGTCGAACCCGACAACTCCGAGCCCCATGACGTCATAGATGTCCCAGTACTCGTGACTCGTGCACGACGCCCCCGAGCAGACCTGAAGGTTGGAGTGGCCAAGACCGATGTTGTGCCCGATCTCGTGTGCGAGCGTCGTGAGATCGACGCCGCCACCGATCGACATTCGCACCGCGCCACCGTAGTGGAGGCCCGTGCCGACGATGCCGACACCCGTCTCCGAGCATCCGGAGGGGTTGAACACGACGAGGTGCCTGGCCGTGCCAGGAACGCTCGTGCGGAAGGCATTCCAGCTGCTGTAGCCGAGCTGGGTCGCGACGCTGTTCCACGTCGTGAAGGGAGACTCCGCGCATGTGCCGCCGCTCGTGCGTGCGATCGTCGCTGCCACGTCGAACGGCGCGACGAGGCCGTTTGACGACGACTGCCAGTGCGCCGCCGCCGAATTCGCAACCGAACGCAGGTAGGAATCCGACTCCGAGACCGGTGCGACACCGTCAGGAGAGTTCACGACGAGAACCAGCTCGTGGCGCTGCGCCGCAGCCGCCTCCGCGACGGGCGCCACCGTCACCTGCGCCTCCACGACGGAGAGCTCCGCCCCTGCCTCGGTCGCAGCCGCTAGAACCTCCTGAGCGGCAGAGGATGCCTCGGCGAGGGGCTCGGAGCCCTTCGCCGACCCGACCTCGTCGGCCGCCTCGGGCGTCAACTGCTCGAGGATCTCTGCCTCGACCGCCACCCGACCTTCGAAGATATCGCCCGATGACACCGCGGCCGGGATGTCACCCTCGATCGGGACGACAACCCCGCTCGCCGTCTCGACGGAGTAGCTGTATTCGAGCTCCTCCTCAGCATGCTCGTGCTCGTCGTGCTCGGCGGGGAACTCCTCCGAGATCGACACGATCACCTCACCGGTCAGCTCGACCGATGCCTCCGCAGCGAGTGCGGAGTCGGCGATGGGAAGTTCATCGCCCGGCTCCGCGGCAGGCTCATCCTCGCCGGAGAGGGCGGCAGAAGCATCCTGCTCGGCGGCAAGGGAGGAAGAAGCGATCGAGGCGGCTGCGGAATCGGCTGGCGCCATGAAGGTACCCGGCACGAGCATCACCAGGCTCGCAAGAAGTCCCCCCAAGACGACCAGACCACCGCGCAAAGGCTTGGTCATACTCATTAGCTTAGGCAGGCTTCGTGAGAATAGGCAGTGCACGAACGAAATTTCCCCGCCAGGCCCACCCCCACTTCAGGGGGGCGTCATTCCGCGATGGTTCGTCTGTTGCGGCCGTCGTGCCTGGGTGCCGGCACCGACTTGTGCCGCCCTCAGCCGAGAACTGCGGTGCGCAGCGTGTCGAGACCGACTCCGCCCAGCGCGAGCGCCCTCCGGTGGAAGTCGCGGATTTCGAAGTCCGCGCCGGCCCGCCGCCGCACCTCGTCGCGCAACTCCTCCCAAAGGCGCTGCCCCACCTTGTAGGACGGCGCCTGGCCCGGCCAGCCGAAATAACGGTGCACTTCGAAGAGCGTGCTCGGGTCGGGCTCGTGACAGTTCTCGCGGAAGAACGCCAGGGCGTAGTCGAAGTCCCACTGGCCCGTACCGTCAAGGCGGGGCTTGCCGAGATGGACGCCGAGGTCGAGCACGACTCGCGCGGCGCGCATCCGCTGTGCATCGAGCATCCCCAGCCGGTCGCCCGCGTCGTCGAGGTAGCCCAGCTCGCCCATAAGCCGTTCGGCATAGAGGGCCCACCCCTCCGCGTGGCCCGAAGAGCCCGCAAGCTGGCGGCGCCACGTGTTGAGCTCCGACCGGTTCACGACGGCCTGACCGATTTGCAGGTGGTGCCCCGGCACACCCTCGTGGTACACCGTCGTCGTCTCGCGCCACGTCGAGAACTCCGTCACACCCACGGGCACCGACCACCACATCCTGCCCGGCCTGCTGAAGTCGTCGGCGGGGCCCGTGTAGTAAATGCCGCCATCCTGGGTCGGCGCGATCATGCACTCGAGCCGCCGAATCTGCTGGGGGATCTCGAAGTGAGTGCGCGAAAGCTCCTCGACGGCGCGGTCGCTGAGCGCCTGCATCCACTCCTGAAGGGCGGCCGTGCCGTGCAGGATACGTGCCGGGTCCGAGTCGAGGGCCGCGATCGCCGACTCGACGGTGCCGCCGGGAACGATCGTGCGGGCCACCGCCTCCTGCTCCGCCGTCATACGAGCAAGCTCCTCGATCCCCCACTCGTAGGTCTCGTCGAGATCGATCGTCGCCCCCAGGAAGCGGCGGGAGTGGAGCGCATAGACCTCCCGCCCGACGGCATCCGTCTCACTCGCCGCCGGAGCCAGTTCGCTGCGCAGGAAAGCGGTCAGGCGGGCGTAAGCCTCGGTGGCGAGTACGGCCCCCGTGATCAGGTCGCCGCGAAGCGCATCGCCGACCTCGGCGGCGCCACTCGCGAAACGCGGGAAGAATCCGTCGGGACGCCCCACACGCTCCGTCAGTTCGGCCACCGCCAAGACCTGTCGGCGCGCTGGGGTCACGCCTTCCGCGATGCCCTGACGCAGAGTCTCGATGTAACCGTCGATCGCGCCCGCAACCGCATTCATGCGGCTCGCGATATCACTCCAGTCCGACTCTGTCTCGGTCGGCATGAGGTCAAAGATCTCGCGAATCTCGGTGGCAGGCGATGCGAGGACGTTGAGGTCACGAAGGTGAAGACCCGCCTCGTGCACCTCCAGATCGAGCTCAAGCGTCGAGGTGAGATCGGCAACGGTCACGCGATCGACCTCGTCGGCGGATGTCGCAGCCGCAAGCCGACGCAGGGTGTCGCGTGCGGCATCCGCCCGTGCCTCAACACCATGAGGCGAGTAGTCACCGAACTCCCCATGTCGGCCCGGCACGCCGATGTAGGTCGCAGTCGTGGGGTCGAGCCGCGTCAGGGTCGAAACCCAGTCCTCGGCAATCTGGTCGACCACCGTGGGGGTCCTCGCTTCGCTCATGTCGACAGCGTATCTCCGGTCGTTCGCTCGGCCCGGCGGTCAGTGCGCGGCCGCGTCCCAGTTCGCTCCGATGCCGACCTGCACCTCGAGAGGTACGGCGAGCTCTGCGGCTCCCCCCATGCGAGTTCGGACGATCTCCGTCAGGGGTTCCACCTCACCGTCGGCCACCTCGAAGACGAGCTCGTCGTGCACCTGCAGGAGCATCCGCGACCGGAGGCCCTTCTCGCGGATGTCACGGGCGACGTCGACCATCGCGATCTTCATGATGTCGGCCGCGGTTCCCTGGATGGGGGCGTTGAGCGCCGCGCGCTCGGCGTTCTCGCGCAGCACTCGGTTGTTGGAACGGAGGTCGCCGAAGGGCCGCCGCCTGCCGAAGATCGTCTCGGTGTAGCCATCCTCCCGAGCCTTCTCGACGACAGAACGCAGGTAGTCGCGAACCGCACCGAATCGGGCGAAGTAGTCAGTCATGAGCTGCTTCGCCTCGGCTGTGTCGATGCGGAGCTGCTTGGAGAGGCCGAAGGCGCTGAGCCCATACGCGAGGCCGTACGACATCGCCTTGACCTTCGTGCGCATGAGCGGAGTGACATCCGACGGCTCGACATGGAAGATGCGTGCTCCCACGAAGCGGTGCAGGTCCTCCCCCGCATTGAAGGCCTCGATCAGGCCCGGATCACCTGACAGGTGCGCCATGATCCGCATCTCGATCTGGGAGTAGTCGGCCGTCAGAAGCGTCGAGAACTCGGAGCCATGGGTGAAGGAGGAGCGGATCTCCCTGCCGACCTCCGTCTTGATGGGGATGTTCTGCAGGTTTGGGTCATTGGACGAGATTCGTCCCGTGCTCGTACCCGTCTGTTCATAGGTCGTGTGAATTCGGCCGTCGGGTCGCACGCTCTTCTCAAGCGTGTCCACGATCTGCCCGAGCTTCGTCACGTCGCGATGCTGCAGCAGGAGCCCGAGGAAGGGGTGAGGACTCTTCTCCTGCAGGTCGGCGAGGGAGGCGGCGTCCGTCGAGTAGCCCGTCTTGTTCGCCCGGGTCTTTGGCATGCCGAGCTCCTCGAAGAGAACCTGCTGGAGCTGCTTGGGCGACCCCAGGTTGACCTCCCGCCCAATCTCCCGATACGCCTCGGCAGCAAAGCCTGCCGCCGATGCCGCGAGCCGGGACCTCAGGTCGGCCAGGACCGTCGGCACGACCTGGATGCCCGTCAGCTCCATGCGGGCGAGAACTGGCACGAGCGGAAGCTCGATGTCAGCCAGGACTCGCGCCGTGCCTTCGTCCAGACGTTCGCGAAGCGCGTCGGCGATGCGCAGTACGTACCAGGCCTCCGTTGCGGCGCTCAGAGACTCCACCTCCGGCAGGAGCTGATTGGGGTCGGAGACCGTGACAGTCTCACCGAGGACCGCGTAGACCTGGGACGCGAGATCCTCCGACTTGCCCGAAGGCCTCAGCAGCCAGGAGGCGAGGCTCGTGTCGAATGCGATTCCGGCAAGGTCGAGGCCCGCCGTCGCGAGCGCCTTGTACTGGCGCTTCGCATCCAACAAAACCTTTGGCGCGTCGCTCGCGAGCCAGGACTCAAGCGCCGCGTAGTCGGGGCGTCCCTCCGCCCACGGCACGTAGACCGAATCGTCGAGCGTGGCGATGCCGAAGCCCGTGATGCCCTCCGCGCCGATCTCGACGCGGAGCCCGAGCGGCGAGGCATCCGGGCCCGTGCGCTTGGCGAGCCACTGCGCGAGTTCCTCGTCGACGAGCGTGCGCACGACGGGAGCGAGTTGGGCGGCGCCCGAGTCATCGACCGCGGCAGCCGAGGTAAGGGCCTCGGTCGACCCCTCCGCCGCGGCGATCTTGAGGACGCGCTCGAGGAGGGTGCGGAATTGCAAGCGATCGAAGACCTCCCTCACGGCCGCGACGTTGATCTGTCGACGCTCGAGATCCGCGGGGCCCACGGGCAGCTCGACATCCGTGACAAGACGATTGAGGCGGCGATTGCGAATCGCGTTCTCCTTCTGGTCACGCAGGTTCTGCCCCACGACACCCTTGATCTCGTCGGCGTGCGCGAGAATCTCGTCCAGGCTGCCGTATTGATTGATCCACTTGACGGCCGTCTTCTCGCCGACCTTGTCGATGCCGATGAGGTTGTCGCTCGTCTCGCCGACGAGAGCCGCGACATCCGGATACTGCTCCGGCTCGATGCCATAGCGCTCCATGACCGCGTCCCGGTCGTAGCGCTTGAGCTCGGAGACGCCCCGAGCATTCGGGTAGAGCAGGGTGACGTCATCGTTGACCAGCTGGATGGTGTCGCGATCGCCGCTCACGACGAGCACGCGGTACCCCTCGGCGGCGCCCCGCGTCGCGAGCGTCGCCAGGATGTCGTCGGCCTCGTAGTCCTCCTTCGAGATCGTGACGATGTTCATCGCCGACAGCGCCTCCTCGAGGAGCGGAACCTGCCCGATGAACTCGGGCGGCGTCTCACCGCGGGTGCCCTTGTACTCCGCATATTCCCGCGTGCGGAAGGAGTAGCGGGAGATGTCAAAGGCGACCGCGAGGTGCGTGGGCTTCTCCTGCGCGAGGAGGCTCAGCAGCATGGACAGGAAGCCGTGGATCGCGTTCGTGTGCTGCCCCTCACGGTTGACGAAACTGTCGACCGGAAGGGCGTAGAAGGCACGGAAGGCGAGCGAGTGGCCGTCGACGACGAGAAGGGTAGGCTTTGCGGTATCCGACACGAAGCCAGCCTAACGGGGGCCGCCGACACGCCGCCGTGCCGCTGGGAAAGGCACCTCAATGACGAAGCTCCCCCCGGACCTGGACCCCGAGCTGATCGCCCGGCTCAGCGACACCCAGGGGGGTGAGCTCCCTCGAAAGATGGGCATTGAGTTCATCGAGCTGTCTGCTAAGTACTCGGTTGCCCGTATGCCCGTCGAGGGAAACCGGCAGGTCATCGGACTCCTCCACGGCGGCGCCCACGTCGTACTAGGTGAATCGCTCGGCTCGATGTCGTCCGCGATTCACGCCGGCCCGGGGCGCTACGCCATGGGCATCGAGATCAACGCGACCCACAGCCGGTCGATCACGGAGGGCTGGGTCACGGCCACGTGCCGCGCGATTTCCCTCGGCCGCACTCTCGCGACCCACGAGATCGCCATCACGGACGACGACGGCAACCGTCTCTCGACCGTGCGCATGACCAACATGCTGCGCGACCGTCGCTGACGCGCGCTACCCCTGCTGACGCCCCGCTACCCCTGCTGACGCGTGCTACTTCTTGGGCGCGAACTGGTCGATGATTGTCTTCGCGACGTCGTGCATCGTGAGACGGCGGTCCATCGACGCCTTCTGGATCCAGCGGAAGGCCTCGGGCTCGGAAAGCCCCATCTTCTCGTTGAGCAGACCCTTGGCGCGGTCGACGAGCTTGCGGGTTTCGAAGCGCTCGACGAGGTCGGAGACCTCCGACTCGAGGGCGATGATCTGCGCGTAGCGGGCGAGGGCGATCTCGATCGCCGGCAGGAGATCATTGGGCGTAAACGGCTTCACGACGTAGGCGAGGGCACCCGCCTCGGTTGCCCGCTCAACGAGCTCCTTCTGGCTGAAGGCCGTCAGCAGCACGACGGGTGCGATGTGGTTCTTGCTGAGCTTCTCCGCCGCCGAGATCCCGTCGAGGAGGGGCATCTTGACGTCCATGACCACGAGGTCTGGTCGCAGCTCCGTGGCGAGAGCCACTGCGGCCTCGCCATCGCCAGCCTCCCCCACCACATCGAATCCGTTGTCGCGGAGCGTTTCGACGATGTCGAGTCGGATGAGCGACTCATCCTCGGCCACGACGACGCGACGGGGTGCTTGAGTAGATTCCTGGTCTGCCACGCCGTAAAGCCTACGGTATTCTGAACCGGGTCATCGTGCGCCGGTGTGGCGGAATGGCAGACGCGGAGCACTCAAAATGCTTTGTCCGAGAGGACGTGTGGGTTCGACCCCCACCACCGGCACAACCCGTCCTGCGCCAAAAAGCTGCCCGCGCGGGCATCGGGAAGACGGCGGATGCTCGTGAGCGAGTCAGCCGAGCGCATCGTCGTCGTGCTTCCCCTCGCACGTCTCGACGTGGGCGAGCGCTTCGCCGTCGACTACTGGCCGCTGCACGTCACGGTCGTGGCACCCTTCTCGACCCACTCCTCGATGGACGAGGTCGAGGAGACCGTCATCCATTCGGTCCGCGACTACTGTCCGCTGCGCGTCACGGTTGGTGGCGAGGCGATGTTCGGACGGCGTCAGAACATCCCAGTGAACCTCATCCGCCCCCACGAGGGGCTCTTTGCCCTGCAGTCAGATCTTCAGAATGCGCTGCAGCCGCTCATGGTGTCGCCGCGGCATCCGTCTCAGGAGTTCCGACCCCACGTCACCGCCAAGCGCAATGGCCGGGTACATGAGGATGACCGGCTCACCCTCTCGCACGTCGCGGTCGTCGACATGGCCCCGCGCTCTGAACCGCGCGGACGTGTCGTGCTCGCCTCAGTGCCCTTGGGCGCTCGGAGCTAGTCGACGACGAAGACGCGGAGCAGCACCTCATCAGGGGTTCTCACGCCTGCCCCCAGCAGGATGCGGGACGACAGATAGCTCCACCGCGGCCCTGCCGAGTACATGCGCGGGGTGCAGCGGAAGTAGATCCTGCCCGGGTCGACCCGCTCCCCCCTCACGAGGGCGGCGATGTCCTCCGGACTCCCAGAACGGATGCCGAAGTTGCTGATCGCGACGCGCTCGCCCTCGTCAGTCTCGATCGCGTACTCGGCCTGCAATTCGGTGACGGACTCGCTGCGGAGCACCTGATAGTCCGCGCCGGCGGGCAAGACTGCGCCGTTGAGCTCGGGACCTTCCACTCTCCCACCCAAGATGGGAATGATTCTTCGACGGCCGCCCAGCGTCTCCCCGATCTCGATCGGCTCGCCGACGGCAACGGCAATGTCCGCGAGGAAGCGAAGTTCCGGCGTCTGTGGAGTGATCACGCTTTGCGACGGTAGCAAGCACGAGCCGCAGCCGCCATGGCGAGGAAACCGACATCTCATGTCGGATAAATATCGTTGACGACTTCAACGAAGCTGCCCAGCATGGGGAGGTCCACGATTGTCCCGCTGCGATGGAGGAGCACATGACGACGACAGCACACCCGGCATCCGAAGCCCCCGCGATCGATGCACGCAAGCGACGGAAGGACCTCGTCGCCGTCAACATCGGCAACGCTCTCGAGTGGTTCGATTGGAACATCTACGCAATCTTCGCGCCCTTCTTCGCCGCGCAGTTCTTCTCCAGCACCGACACTCTCTCGGCGCTCCTGTCGACCCTCGCCATCTTCGCCGTCGGCTTCCTCATGCGCCCCATCGGCGGATGGGTCTTCGGGCGCATCGCCGACCGGCGCGGGCGCCGCTTCAGCCTGACCCTCGCGATCGCCCTCGCAGCGATCGGTAGCCTCATCATCGCCGTGTCGCCGACGTTCGCACAGATTGGAGTGCTCGCCTCGGCCGTCCTCCTTCTCGCCCGCCTCGTGCAGGGCCTCTCCCACGGCGGAGAGACGGGCTCCGCGTTCACATACCTCGCGGAAGTCGCCCCCGAGCGCCGGCGCGGGCTCTGGGCCAGCACACCCTGGGTCGGGGTCGCGATCGGATCCATGGCGGCGACGGGCCTCGGAGCGGCGCTCACAGCAATCCTCAGCGACACTGCCATGGCCGAATACGGATGGCGCATCCCCTTCGCGATCGGCGCCCTGCTGGGTGTCTACGCCCTCTACATCCGCTTCCGGATGGACGAGTCCGCACACTACGAGGCATCCGCCGCCGAGGAGGAACGACCCACGCTGCGCGCGACGTTCTCCGAACTCTGGGCGGAACGACGCGGAGCCCTCCAGATCGTGGGTCTCACCATCAGCGGCGTCGTCGCGTTCTACACGTGGATCATCTTCGCCCCCGGCTACGCCAGCCGCGCCTACGGAATGGACCCCACGGTCGCGCTCGTGATCGGCGTCATCGCTCAAGCCATCTTCCTCGTCGCCTGCCTCGCGTGGGGGCGCTACAGCGACGCGGTCGGTCGACGACCCGTGCTCTTCGTGTTCTCGATCGGCTTCCTCATCGCCGCGATCCCGCTAGAACTCCTCCTCGGGGGCAGCCCCTGGACCCTCATGCTCACGATGGGGGTCGCCGCGATCCTCATGGCCGCCAACTGTGCGCCGCTGGGCGCCGTCTTCGCCGAGCTCGTGCCCACCCGACAGCGCGCCACCCTGATCGGCATCGCCTATGCGACATCCGCCGCCATCTTCGGCGGAACCGCGCCCTACCTCAACACGTGGCTCTCGAGCCTCGGGCTGCACCTCGGCTTCGCGGCATACATCATGGTCCTATGCGCCATCACGACAGCAGTGCTGATCTTCATGCCAGAAACGCGCGGGCGCGCCCTGCGGTGACCCTCACGTGGCGGGCCGCGCCGATCGGCCCGCCACGATGACCTCGCTCACGCTGCGCCAACTCCGCTACTTCTGCGCCATTGCGGGAGCCGGAAGCATCAGTGCCGCGGCCGATCAGGAGCACATCTCGCGGTCGGCCCTCGCAGCAGCCCTCGACGATCTTGAAGAAGCACTCGGGATGCAGCTCTGCGTGCGGAACCGAGCACACGGCATCCAATTGACCGCGGAGGGACGCAGAGTCTTCGAGAGAGCGCTCGCCCTACTGCAGCAGGCCGACGAACTCGCGGGCACGGATGACGGCCGACACCTCGCCGGTCCCCTCTCCATCGGATGCTTCGCCTCCCTGGCCCCCACCGTCATCCCCGCCGTGCACTCCCACCTGGAGCGCGAGCATCCCGAGGTCACCCTCACCATCACGACGGCCGACCAGTCCACGCTCGTGCAGCAGCTACGCTCCGGAGAGATTGAACTCGCCGTCGCTTACAACATGCATCTCGACCGCGAGTTCTCGAGCGTGCAGCTCTACGACACGGCGATGCATGTCATCCTCGCTCCCGAGCATCCGCTCGCCGCCCTCGATGTCGTACCCCTGACCGCTCTCGAAGAGGAGCCACTCATCGCCCTCGACTCGTCACCGGGAGCGGCCAACATCCTCGCCTACTTCGCCGCCAACGGGCTCGCTCCGAGGATCAGGCTGCGAACGACCCACTTCGAGCTCGTTCGCTCCCTCGTCGCCCGCAACCTGGGCTACTCGATCTTCATCCAGCGCCCGCGCAACGGCAGCAGCTATGAGGGCCTGCCGCTCATCGCTCGTCCCCTCGACCCCGCTCCGCCCAGCGAACGCGTGTCGATCGTCTGGCCGGCGGCACGGCCCCTCTCAGCTAAGGCACGCCGCTTCGTCGCGATCGCGCAGGAGCACGTTCCAGAGATTCGGCCAGAGGACCTCTACGCCTCGGGCGCCTGATCAGCCCACACAGGGGCGACGGCATTGTGGGCATCTCCGACGCGGTGGACGCGAAGGTCGTTAGTCGAGCCGGGAATGCCGGGAGGGGAGCCCGAGATCACGATCACGCGATCGCCCACCTCTGCGAAGCCGCCGCCCAGGAGCGCGTCGTCGACCTGACGGTACATGGCGTCCGTGTGCTTGACCCGGTCGACCTTGAAGCTCTGGACGCCCCAGCTGAGCGACATGCGGCGCAGGATGTCCTCAGAGGGGGTGAAACCGAGGATCGGGATGGGGTTGCGCAGGCGCGTCATGCGCCGCACCGAGTCCCCTGACTCCGTGAAGACGCAGAGGTACTTGGCCTCGACAAACTCCGCGACCTCTGCCGCCGCGAGCGTGATCGCACCGCCCTGCGTCCGCGGCTTCGTGCCAAGCGGAGGGACCCGGTCAAGCCCGTGCACCTCGGTTGACTCGATGATGCGGGCCATCGTCTGCACAGTCACGACCGGGTACTCCCCCACGCTCGTCTCACCGCTCAGCATGACCGCGTCAGCACCGTCTAGGACGGCGTTCGCGACATCCGAGGTCTCAGCCCGGGTCGGGATGGGGTTCGAGATCATCGACTCCAGCATCTGCGTCGCCACGATGACGGGCTTCGCCATGCGTCGGCAAAGTTCGACCGCCCGCTTCTGCACGATCGGCACGGCCTCGAGCGGAAGCTCCACCCCGAGGTCTCCGCGCGCCACCATGATCCCATCGAAGGCGTCAATGATCGCCTCGAGGTTGTCGACGGCCTGCGGCTTCTCGATCTTCGCGATGACGGGGACGCGCACGCCCTCTTCCGCCATGATCTCGTGCACCCTGACGACATCGTCGGCGTTGCGCACGAAGCTGAGGGCGATGTAGTCGGCGCCGAGACGAAGACCCCAGCGGAGGTCATCCTCGTCCTTCTCCGAGAGCGCCGGAACGTTCACGGCCACGCCGGGCAGGTTGATGCCCTTGTTGTTGGAGACGGCGCCCGCCACCACTGTCTCCGCAACGACCTCGGTCTCGGAGGAGGAGATCGCGCGCAGCTTGACGCGTCCGTCGTCGATCAGCAGGGTGTCGCCGGGCGCGACATCGCCGGGAAGCCCCTTGTAGGTCGTGCTGCAGCGCTCAGCAGTCCCCTCGATGTCCTCGGTCGTGATTGTGAAGCGGTCCCCGACCTCGAGGTGGTGGGGCCCGTCCGCGAACTTGCCGAGGCGGATCTTCGGCCCCTGGAGATCCACGAGGATCGCGACAGGCCGGTTGGTCGCCGCCGCCGCTCGCCGAACCTTCCCGTAGATCTCCTCGTGAACGGCGTAGCTGCCGTGGCTGAGGTTCATGCGTGCAACGTCTACCCCGGCCTCGATTATGGCTCGGATGTTCTCGTAGCTGGACGTCGCGGGCCCAAGGGTAGCGACAATCTTTGCGCGTCTCATGCAGCTCTTTCTATCGGGTTCGACAACTCAGGGACGGGCCAAGCCTATGACCAAAGCCGGATATGTTCGAAACGGCATCAAAGTGCGATGGGCCGGTCAGTCGGGCGCACGGGAGCGGGGAGCAGGGTGTCCCCCTCCAGGAAGCGATCGACCTCCGCGGCTACCGCGCGGCCCTCCGCAATGGCCCAGACAATGAGCGACTGTCCACGTCCGGCATCGCCTGCCACGAAGACGCCCGAGTGGTCGGACTCGTAGTTCGACTCCCGCGCGGGAACGGTGCCGTCGAACGACAGGGAGAGCTGGCCCTCGAGGTCCTGCCGTTCGGGCCCCGTGAAGCCGAGAGCGAGGAGGACGAGGTCCGCGGGGATCTCACGTTCTGTGCCCGACTTCGGCACGCGTCGACCGTCGATGTACTCCGTCTCAGCGACACGGATGGCCCGCACCTCGCCGACCTCGTTGGAGAGGAACTCGACCGTCGAAGCGAGGTAGACGCGCTCGCCGCCCTCCTCATGGGCCGACTGCACCTCGAACAGGGTGGGCTGCGTGGGCCACGGCTGGTGCTCGGGACGCTCCGACGGCGGCTGCTTGCCGATCGCCAGATTGGTGACCGAGAGCGCCTTCTGACGGTGGGCCGTCCCGATGCAGTCCGCGCCCGTGTCACCGCCGCCCAGCACCACGACGTGCTTTCCCTCGGCAGTGATCTGGTCGACCACCTGGTCACCCGCCACGACGCGGTTCTGCTCGACGAGGTACTCCATCGCGAAGTGGACACCTGCCAGGTCGCGCCCAGGAATCGGCAGATCACGCGGAACCGTCGCGCCCGTCGCCACAATGACCGCGTCGTAGCGAGCTCGCAGATCACTCCACGAGATGTCGACTCCGACATTGACGCCCGCGCGGAAGCGCGTGCCCTCTGCCTGCATCTGCTTGAGACGCAGCTCGAGGACCCGCTTCTCCATCTTGAAGTCGGGAATGCCATAACGAAGCAGACCGCCGATGCGGTCGTCGCGCTCGTAGACGGCGACCGTGTGACCTGCTCGCGTGAGCTGCTGCGCTGCCGCGAGACCCGCCGGCCCCGAGCCGACCACGGCGACCGTCTTGCCCGTCAGCCGCTCCGGCGGATGCGGCTCGACCCAGTCGTTCGCCCAGGCCTGCTCGATGATCGAGGCCTCGACCTGCTTGATGGTCACAGGCGGCTGATTGATTCCCAAGACGCACGAGGTCTCGCACGGGGCGGGACAGAGCTTGCCCGTGAACTCGGGGAAGTTGTTCGTGGCGTGCAGGCGATCGATCGCCTGGCGGCCCTCACCTCGGCGCGTCAGGTCGTTCCACTCGGGAATGAGGTTGCCGAGCGGGCAACCCTGGTGGCAGAACGGGATGCCGCAGTCCATGCAGCGTCCCGCCTGGCGGCGCAGCGTCGCCGCGTCACCCTGCTCGTAGACCTCTTTCCAGTCCATCAGCCGCAGCGCGACCGGACGACGTGGGGGCAGCTCGCGCTCCCGCGTCTTCAGGAATCCCTTCGGATCAGCCACCGGTCACCTCCATGATGCGTGACCACGCGACGTCGCCGTCGGGGTCGAGTCCTTCACTGATGGCCGTCTCGCGTGCAGCGATGACGGCGGCGTAGTCCCGCGGGACCACCTTGACGAAGCGTTCCATCGTCGCCTCGCGCTCCTCGAGCATCCGCTTCGCCAGGGTCGACCCCGTCTCGGCGACGTGCCGTTCGAGCAGGTCGACGAGGATCGCCACGTCGCCACTGCCGAGCGGTTCGAGGATGAGCTCGCCGGACGCGAGCGACTCACGGTTGACACGCTCGGGGACGAGATCGTACACGTAGGCCGTGCCGCCCGACATGCCGGCGCCGAGGTTGCGCCCCGTCGTGCCCAGGATGACCGCGAGGCCCCCGGTCATGTACTCGAGAGCGTGGTCTCCCACGCCTTCGACGACGCCCGTCGCGCCCGAGTTTCGTACGAGGAAGCGCTCACCCACGCGCCCGCGGATGAAGAGGCTGCCCTGCGTCGCACCGTAGCCGATGACATTGCCGGCAATGACATTGAGTTCCGCCGGGAAGACGGCATCGCGATCGGGACGCAGCACGACACTGCCGCCAGAGAGACCCTTGCCGACATAGTCGTTGCTGTCTCCCTCAAGCCGAATCGTGATGCCCGAGGGAAGGAAGGCCCCGAGCGACTGGCCCGCGGATCCACGCAGGCGCACATCGATCGTGTTCGGGGGAAGCCCCTGCTCACCGTACGCACGCGTGACCCTGTTGCCGAGCATCGTGCCCACCGCACGCTCCGTGTTGCGGATGGGGAGCTCGATCGTGACGGGCGTGCCATTCTCGAGAGCCGGAGCGGCCTGCCGGATGAGCTCGACGTCGAAGTGCCGGTCGAGCTCATGGTCCTGGGTGGTCGAGTTGCGGCGGGGCTCGTTCTCGGAGAACTGCGGGCCCACGAGGATCGGAGTCAGGTCGAGACCCTCAGCCTTCCAGTGCTTCACGGCGCGATCGATGCCGAGGACCTCGTTGTGACCGATCGCCTCGTCCAGCGAGCGGAAGCCCAGCTCCGCGAGGTACTCGCGCACCTCCTGCGCGATGAACTCGAAGAAGTTCACGACGTACTCGGCCTTGCCCGTGAACCGTTCCCGCAGCTCCGGGTTCTGCGTCGCGACGCCGACGGGGCAGGTGTCGAGGTGGCAGACGCGCATCATGATGCAGCCCTCGACGACAAGCGGTGCCGTCGAGAAACCGAACTCCTCGGCGCCCAGGAGCGCCGCGACGATGACGTCGCGACCTGTCTTGAGCTGACCGTCGACCTGCACGACGACGCGGTCTCGCATGCCGTTGAGCATGAGGGTCTGCTGCGTCTCGGCGAGGCCGAGCTCCCACGGCGTTCCCGCGTGTTTGAGGGAGTTGAGCGGGCTCGCACCCGTTCCGCCGTCGTGCCCGGAGACGAGCACAACATCCGCGAGGGCCTTGGAGACACCAGCGGCGACCGCGCCGATGCCGTTCTGACTCACGAGCTTGACGTGAACGCGAGCCTCCGGGTTTGCCCGCTTCACATCGAAGATGAGCTGCTTGAGGTCCTCGATCGAGTAGATGTCGTGGTGGGGCGGAGGGGAGATCAGTCCCACGCCGGCCGTGCCGTGGCGGGTCCTGGCGATCCAGGGGTACACCTTGCCCGCGGGCAACTGGCCGCCCTCCCCCGGCTTGGCCCCCTGCGCCATCTTGATCTGAATGTCACTCGCGTGCGTCAGGTACATGCTCGTGACGCCGAAGCGCCCCGAGGCCACCTGCTTGATGGCACTGCGGCGCTCGGGATCGAGCAACCGCTCGACATCCTCGCCGCCCTCGCCCGTGTTGCTGCGACCACCGAGCCGGTTCATCGCGATCGCAAGCGTTTCGTGCGCTTCCTTGCTGATCGAACCGTAGCTCATGGCACCCGTGTTGAAGCGCTTGACGATCTCCGATACGGGCTCGACCTCGTCGAGCGGAACGGGCGGACGCACGCCCTTCTCCAGCTCGAACAGGCCGCGCAGGGTCATGAGGCTGCTCGCCTGCTCGTCGACGAGTCGCGTGTAGTCGCGGAAGATGTCGTAGCGACGAGTACGCGTCGAATGCTGCAGTCGGAACACCGTATCCGGGTTGAAGAGGTGGGGCGGGCCCTCGCGGCGCCACTGGTACTCGCCACCCGTTGCGAGACGCTCGTGCGTGCGCGACGTGCCCTCCTCGGGATACGCGGAGTAGTGGCGGGCGAGGTTCTCCGCCGCGATGGCCTCAAGGCCGATTCCGCCGAGCTTGGTCGTCGTTCCCGTGAAGTACTCGTCCACGAAGTCCTGGGCGAGACCGACGGCCTCGAAGGCCTGCGCGCCCACATAGGAACCGACGACGGAAATGCCCATCTTGGACATGATCTTGAGGACACCCTTGCCGAGCGCCTTGATGACGTTGTGAACAGCCTTGTCGGGGGTCGTGCCGGTGACAGTGCCGTTGCGGACAAGCTCCTCCGCCGTCTCCATGGCAAGGTACGGGTTCACGGCGGATGCGCCGTACCCGATCAGGAGTGCGACGTGGTGCACCTCGCGCACGTCACCCGCCTCGACGATGAGACCCACCTTGAGGCGGTTCTCACGCCGGATGAGGTGGTGATGCACCGTCGAGAGCATCAGCAGTGAGGGAATGGGGGCGAGGTCGCGGTTGGAATCACGGTCCGAGAGCACGATGAACTTGGCACCGCGCTCGATCGCGTCGTCGACCTCCTCGCACATGGCGGCGAGACGATCGCGCATGGCGGTCTTGCCGGAGTCATGCCGATAGAGCCCCTTGACCGTCGTGGTCGTGCGGCTTCCCGGTGAGGAATCGATGCGCAGGATCTTCGCGAGCTCATCGTTGTCGATCACGGGGAAATCGAGGGCGATCTGGTACGCGTGCTCGGGCGTCGCCGTGAGGAGGTTGCGCTCCGGGCCGAGCCCCGTGCGCATCGACGTGACCACTTCCTCACGGATCGAGTCGAGCGGCGGGTTGGTCACCTGCGCGAACTGCTGCGTGAAGTAATCGAATAGGAGTCGCGGACGCTCCGACAACACCGCGATTGGCGTGTCCGAGCCCATCGCGCCGATCGGCTCCTGGCCGTTCTGCGCCATAGGGGCGATGAGGATGCGCACCTCCTCCTCCGTGTAGCCGAAGGTGCGCTGGCGCCGGGTCACCGACGCGGGCGTATGCACGATGTGCTCGCGCTCAGGCAGGTCCTTGAGGTTGATCCGCCCGTTGTCGAGCCACTCCTGCCAGGGCTGCGCGGCGGAGAGTTGACCCTTGATCTCGTCGTCCTCGATGAGGCGACCCGCGGCCGTGTCGACCAGGAACATACGACCCGGCCGCAGGCGCCCCTTGCGGACCACGCGGCTCGGCTCGACGTCGAAGACACCGATCTCGCTCGCCAGCACGACGAGCCCGTCATCCGTGATCAGGAAGCGTCCGGGGCGCAGACCATTGCGGTCGAGCGTCGCGCCCACGAGGCTGCCGTCCGTGAAGACGAGGGCAGCAGGGCCGTCCCACGGCTCCATGAGCATCGAGTGGTACTCGTAGAAGGCACGCCGGGCAGGGTCAATGTCCGCCTGGTTCTCGTAGGCCTCGGGCACCATCATCATCATGGCGTGGGGCAGCGAGCGGCCGGAAAGCTCCAGCAGTTCTACAACCTCGTCGAACGAGGCCGAGTCGCTCGCGCCGGGGCTCACGATGGGCATGAGCGGCGCCATGTCGCCGAGCAGCTCCGACTCCAGCTGGGACTGCCGGGCACGCATCCAGTTGCGGTTGCCCTGCACCGTGTTGATCTCTCCGTTGTGAGCGATCATCCGGAAGGGCTGGGCGAGCGGCCACGACGGGAAGGTGTTGGTCGAGTAGCGCGAGTGCACGAGGGCGAGCTTCGACGCGAAACGCTCGTCGGAAAGGTCCGGGTAGAAGGGCTCGAGCTGAAGCGTCGTGACCATTCCCTTGTAGACGAGGGTCCTGCTGCTGAGGGACGGGAAGTACGACCCGAGCGAGCGCTCAGCGCGCTTGCGCACGCGGAAGGCGCGCCGGTCCAGCTCGACGCCGGAAAGACGATCGCCGCTCTCGCCTGCAGCCGCGGCGATGAAGAGCTGCTCGAAGGCAGGCATCGCCTGGCGGGCAAGGTTACCGAGAACATCGGGGACGATCGGAACCTCGCGCCACCCCAGGACCTCAAGCCCCTCCTCGACGACGATCGCCTCGATGCCAGCCTTCTCCGCAGACCGGGCGTCAGCCTCGGTCGGCAGATATGCCATCCCGACCGCGTAGGAGCCAACCCTGGGCAGCTCGAAGTCGGTCACCTCGCGCAGGAACGCGTCGGGGATCTGGGTCATGATGCCGGCGCCGTCTCCCGTGCCCGCGTCGGAACCGATTGCGCCGCGGTGCTCGAGGTTGCGAAGCGCCTCCAGGGCCGTCGCAATGATGTCGTGGCCTGGCGTGCCGCGAAGCGTGGCGACCATTGCGAGGCCGCAAGCATCCCGCTCCTGGTCAGGGTCGAACAAGCCCGACGCGGCGGGAACGGTGCTGAATCGTGTGAAGGGGTTGGGAAGAGTCATAAGGACCGTCCTCGGGGTTGGAACAAGTGGGACGCCGATGGCCCTCTGTGGAAATCCCGTACCAGCGCGCGGGTTGCCTCGCGGTTCAGGGTGATGTGCTCGAGCCGCTTGTGGCGGACCCGGTGGATGACACGGATGCGGGCGACTCGGGGGACGAGACCACCACCCTGTAGTCATCGTCGTCGTCCGAATATGTGTCGTCAGAGTGTACATCACGGTCGGGCTGCCAAGAGCGCCCGGGCACGTACGGACTCGGCTCGAGCCCGGGGTGGCGACGCCCCTGAACGACGATGATGACGATGCCGATGATGACCGCTGCGAGGGCCGCCCACACGTTCGTGCGGATGCCGAAGAACACCTCACTCGGGTCGATCCTGATCGACTCCCAGACGATCCGGCCCGCGCCGTACCAGATGAGATAGAGCCCGAAGACGCGACCCCACTGCAGCTGCAGGCGGCGTGCGACGGCGATGATGACGACGACACCCAGCAGGTTCCAGATGACCTCGTAGAGGAAGGTCGGGTGGAACAGCGTGTCATCGGGGAGCCCCACGGGGAAAGCGGGGTTGTCGGCATCGATCTCAAGGCCCCACGGCAGGTCGGTGGGGAGACCGTAGAGCTCCTGGTTGAACCAGTTGCCGAAGCGCCCGAAAGCCTGCGCAAGGAGCAGACCCGGAGCCAGAGCGTCGGCGAAGCTCCAAAAGCGGATACCCGTGATGCGGCAGCCGATGAGAGCTCCGACCGCTCCCCCAATCAGGGCACCGAAGATTGCGATACCGCCCTCCCAAACGAAGAGCACTGCCCACGGATTGGCACCGGGGCCGAAGTAGTCGTCCGGGTGGGTCAGTACATGGAAGATCCGTGCACCGACAATGCCGAGGGGCACCGCAAAGAGGCAGATATCGATGACGACCCACGGCTCGGCACCTCGCGCCGTCAACCTGCGATTCGTGAGCCACGCCGCGGCGAAGATTCCGATGAGAATGCAGAGCGCATAGGCGTGGATTGCGATGTCGAGCGTGAACCAGTCGAGGCCGAGATCGCGCAACCACTCTCCAAGGTTGAAGACGCGCCACTCGTCGTCTGGGCTGGGGATGCTGGTGGGCACGATCACGCGCGGGGCAACCTTTCGTCTGGGCGGGCGGCTTGCGCCGGACCCGTGGAGAAACTAGTTAAGCCTAGTACCGGCGGAGAGTGCAGAGGCGGTCTCGGCCAAGGCTGAAACCCCACCCTCCGCGAGCGACTTCACAAGCGCGGTGCCGACGATCGCGCCATCCGCGTATTCGAGCACTTGCCGCACCTGTTCCGGATTCGAGATTCCGATGCCGACGCAGGCCGTGCGAGCGCCGGCATCACGGAGGCGGGCGATGAGCGTGCGGGCCGCAGCATCCAGGTCGGTGCGGAGTCCCGTGATGCCCATGGTCGAGACGGCGTAGACGAATCCCCTCGTGGCCGAGACGGTCTGGCGCAGGCGTGCGTCGCTCGAGGTGGGCGCCGCGAGGAACACGCGGTCGAGCCGGGTGCGGTCGCTCACGTCGATCCACTCCCCCGCGGAGTCGGGGGTGATGTCCGGTGTGATGAGGCCGGAGCCGCCCGCCGACGCGAGGTCTGTCGCGAATCGCTCCACGCCATACTGCATGACGGGGTTCCAGTAGGTCATGACCAGCACTGGGATGTCGACGCGGGCCCGGATGCGCTCCACCGCCGTGAAGACGTCCCGGAGGCGGAAGCCCCGCTCAAGGGCGGTCTGCGTCGCCTTCTGGATCACGAGCCCATCCATGACGGGGTCTGAGTACGGCACGCCCAGCTCGAGCACGTCGACGCCGTTCTCGGCGAGGGCCACCGCCGCGTCGACGCTCGTATCCAGGTCGGGGAACCCCACGGGGAGGTAGCCCACGAGAGCGCCGCTGCCCGCGTCGCGGCGTGCGCGGATGACGGACTCGACGGATGCCGCGTTCCTCGTCACTGCATCACTCATTCCTGTCGTGCCCCCTCATCGAACAGGCCGAACCAGCGGCCCGCCGTGGCGACATCCTTGTCCCCTCGGCCACTCAGGTTGACGAGGATGATCGCCTCCGGACCGAGCTCACGACCGAGCTCAAGCGCACCCGCGAGCGCGTGGGCCGACTCGATCGCGGGGATGATCCCCTCGGTACGGCTCAGAAGCCGGAGGGCGTCCATCGCCTCAGTGTCGGTCGTCGGACGGTACTCGGCCCGGCCGAGGTCCGCCAACCAGGCGTGCTCTGGCCCGACGCCCGGGTAGTCGAGTCCCGCCGAGATCGAGTGCGACTCGATCGTCTGCCCGTCCTCGTCCTGCAGGAGATAGCTCCGCGCGCCATGGAGCACACCGGGGCGCCCCCGCCCGATCGAGGCGGCGTGGCGCGGAGTGTCGACACCGTCTCCCGCGGCCTCGAAGCCGTACAGCCGCACATCCGGGTCGTCGAGGAAGGCGTGGAAGACGCCGATGGCATTCGATCCGCCGCCCACACACGCCGCCACCGCGTCGGGCAGGCGGCCCGTGAGCTCACGGACCTGCTCGCGTGCCTCCTCACCGATGATCTTCTGGAAGTCGCGAACCATCGCGGGAAAGGGATGGGGACCCGCCGCCGTGCCGAAGACGTAGTTGGTCGTCTCAACCGAGGTCACCCACTCGCGGTAGGCCTCATTGATCGCGTCCTTCAAGGTGCGCGAGCCTGTCGTCACCGACACCACCTCGGCACCGAGAAGACGCATCCGCGCGACATTGAGTGCCTGGCGCTGGGTATCGACCTCACCCATGTAGATGGTGCATTCCAGACCGAAGAGGGCCGCCGCCGTCGCAGTCGCGACACCGTGCTGCCCGGCACCCGTCTCGGCGATCACGCGCGTCTTGCCGAGGCGCTTCGTGAGGAGAGCCTGACCCAGCACGTTGTTGATCTTGTGCGAGCCCGTGTGGTTGAGGTCCTCGCGCTTGAGGATGATGCGGGCGCCGCCCGCGTGCTCCGCGAAGCGAGGCACCTCTGTGATGATCGACGGCCTGCCTGTGTAGCTGCGGTGCAGCTCTGCGAGCTCCGCCTGGAAGCTCGGGTCGTCGCGCGAGGCCTCATAGGCCTCAGCAATCTCGTCGATCGCCGCGATGAGGGACTCGGGCATGAAGCGCCCGCCGTACTCCCCGAAGAAGGGGCCGGTCTGGTCTCGTAGGGCCATTGCTGTCGAGGTTTCCGTTCTCGGGGGCCGTCAGACGGCCAGGTATTCCTGCAGAGTGCCGACGGGGTCACCCTGGGTCACGAGCGCCTCCCCCACGAGCACGACGTCAGCTCCCGCCGCGCGGTAGTGCGCAACATCCGCCGCCGACTTCACGGCGGACTCAGCGACGCGGATGACGCCAGCCGGGATCTGCACCGCGAGTTCGCCGAAGAGCTCCTGATCGAGCTCGAAGGTCGACAGGTCGCGGGCGTTGACTCCAATGAGCTCAGCCCCCACGTCGAGCGCTCTGCTCACCTCCTCGGCGCTGTGCGTCTCGACGAGCGCCGTCATGCCCAGCTCGCGAATGAGCGAGTAGAGGGACGCCAGCCGCTCCTGCTCGAGGGCTGCCACGATGAGGAGAACGAGATCGGCCCCCGCTGCACGTGCCTCGAACACCTGGTAGGGGTCACCGATGAAGTCCTTCCGCAGAACGGGAAGCGACACCGCAGCGCGCACGGCCTCCAGATCGGCGAGCGACCCACCGAAGCGCCGCCCCTCCGTCAGGACGCTGATGGCGCTCGCGCGCCCCGTCTCGTAGGCGACGGCAAGGGCGGCCGGATCGGGGATCTCCGCCATGGCGCCGCGCGAAGGACTCGCGCGCTTGACCTCGGCGATGATCTTCACATGCTCAGCCGGAGCAAGGGCCTCGATCGCGTCGATAGCTGCAGGACGGGCGAGGGCCTGGGCCTCGACCTCGCGGAGCGGTCGGGTGCTGCGGCGCGCCTCGGCATCCGCCAGCGCGCCGGCGAGAAGGTCATCGAGCACGGAGCTCAGTGGTCCTTCGGAGTCGTGCGGTGCCCGCCGACACCGTAACCCGCCTTGGCCATGATCCAACCGACGAGAAGCCCGACGACGAGCAGACCCGCAGACGCCCACACGAAGACCGGCTGGTCGAGCCAGAACGCCAAGGTGCCCGCCGCAAAGGCGATGAGCATGATGGTGACGGCGGTCCAGGCTGCGGGAGAGTGGCCGTGGCCGGGGTCGGTGTTGTCGTCGCTCACTGAAACTCCTTCTCGGGTGCGATGGGAAAAGTCTATCGTGCGCTGGGAGGGCCGGTCGGGTCGTCGCCATCGCTCAGAGCATCCCAGTCAGAGACGGTCGAGGCCCCACGCGGTGGCTCCTCCGCGCGCGAGACTGGCGTGTCATAGCGCGCCGACGGGCCGGCCCAGCCGCGCGTCCGCATCGCGACGACGATTGCCGTGCCCGCGAGAAGGCAGCCGAGCACGACGGTCACGATCGGCCATGCCGATGCCTCGATCGAGGCCACGGTCGCATCGACAGCGCTCTCGCCGTCGAGACCGGTCAGCGAGACAACGGATGCCGCGACCGCGCGCAGCGGATCCGCAAGGGCCACGACGGCCGACGCCGCGACCCCCGCCCCCAGAAACGCGAGGATCACGGCAAGCACGACGCGCACGGCAGGGCCCGCGATCGCGAGGGCCGCGACGAGGGCGAGGGAGGCGAGGGCGAGAGGAACGAGCGCGGGCGCTGCCACATCGCCCGCGACAGCCAGCGTCCCGGTGGGAGACGTGCCATCGGCGAGCCGCACGGTGAACCACGTCATCGACCAGGCGAGCAGGATCGCGCCGCTCAGGAGTGCGACGGCGGCAAGGGCGAGAGGCTTCGACGCCCGCGTTCGCGTCATCCGGTGATCCGCCGCAGCGCGTTGGCGACCGCGACGGCCCGCAGCGGCGCGGCGGCCTTGTTCCTTGCCTCCTGGTGCTCGGACGCCGGGTCTGAATCGGCCACAAGGCCCGCACCGGCCTGCACGCGTGCAGTGCCGCCCGAGATCGTCATGGTGCGGATCGCGATCGCCAGGTCGACGTCACCGGCAAGCCCGAAGTAGCCGACAACGCCGCCGTACAATCCACGCTGAGCCACCTCGAGCTCGTCGATGATCTCGAGCGCGCGCGGCTTAGGCGCCCCCGAGAGCGTTCCTGCCGGGAAGGTCGCCGCGAAGACCTCAAGCGGCGAGGCATCCGGACGCAACTCGCCCTCGACGCTCGAGACCAAGTGCATGATGTGGCTGTAGCGCTCGACCTGCATGAACTCGGAGACCTCCACGGATCCGGGGAGGCAGACCTTCTGAAGGTCATTGCGCGCGAGATCGACGAGCATGAGGTGCTCTGCGCGCTCCTTAGGATCGCGAAGCAGGTCCTCCGCGAGCGATGCATCCTCGTCGGGCGTCGCGCCGCGTGGGCGAGAGCCAGCGATCGGATGGCTGAAAGCGCGCCCATCCTGCACCTTCACGAGAGCCTCCGGCGAGGAACCGATGACCCAGTACGGCTCCCCCGAGGCAGACTCGAGCGCGAGCAGATACATGTACGGGCTCGGGTTGAGGGTGCGCAGGACGCGATAGACGTCGATCGGCTCCGCCGAGACATCGTGATCGAAGCGCTGCGAGATGACCACCTGGAACACGTCACCATCGCGGATGAACTGCTTCGACCTCTCAACGGCGCGGTGGTAGTCGGTCTCCGCGATCCGCGCCTCAGGTGAGGGGGCGATCGACATGTCGACGTCGGCGAGCCACGCCTCGGACGGCTGGGAGAGACGCTCCTGCAGCGCGTCAAGTCGCGCCGAGGCATCCGCCCACAGCTCGTCGGGCTGCTCGGCGCCGTCGTTGAGCGCGGCAGCAACGAGGAGAACGGAGCCCGTGCGGTGATCCACGACCGCAAGTTCCGAAACGAAGGTCATCGCCTGCGCCGGGAAGGGGTAGTCCTGAGGTGGGCCGTCCGGCAACCGCTCGAGCTGCCGCACGGCCTCCCAGCCGATGAACCCGACAAGACCACCCGTGAGAGGAGGATGACCCTCGACCTTGGGAGTCGCCCAGCGCTTCTGAAGAACATCGAGGGCCGCGAGGGGCCCCTCCGGCAGTTCTCCCTCGAAAGCGCGGGAGACCGGCAGGCCGTAGTCGAGCCAGGTCGCCCGCCCCTCCTCCTCGCTCAGTACGCCGAACGACGAGACGCCGATGAAGGAGAAGCGCGACCAGATGCCGCCCTGCTCCGCCGACTCGAGTAGGAACGAGCCGGGGCGGCCATCCGCGAGCTTGCGGTAGATTCCGACCGGTGTCTCGCCGTCCGCGAAGATCTCCCGAAGAACCGGGATGACCCGGTGGGTGGGCAGGAGGGCGTCGAACTGCTCGCGAGTCGTCGAGTCATTCATGGTCATGATCTGCGAATTCCTGTCCTGCCCGGCCCTGCGTCGGCCGGAGCGGATCGACGTCGAAGCAGCGGCGCGCGCCCGTGTGGCACGCGGGTCCTACCTGATCGACGGTGACGAGGATCGTATCGGAGTCACAGTCGAGGGCGGCGCCGCGGACGAACTGCACGTTGCCGGAGGTGTCGCCCTTGCGCCAGTACTCCTGCCGCGACCGAGACCAGAACGTGACCCTACCCTCGGTCAGAGTGCGCCGCAGGGCCTCCGCATCCATCCACCCCAGCATGAGCACCTCGAGGCTGTCATGCTGCTGAATGATCGCGGGCATCAACCCGTCACGGCCGAAAGCGGCTCGCGCAAGCACCTCGTCGATCTGGGCGCTCGTCATGGTGTCCGTCATCTCACCTCACCGGAATTCCCTCATCGCGCAGCTCGCGCTTGACATCGCCGATCGTCAGCTGACCACTGTGAAACACGGATGCTGCGAGCACGGCATCAGCGCCCGCCGAGATCGCGGGCGGAAAGTGTTCGACACGGCCTGCGCCGCCGCTCGCGATGACCGGCACGGAGCTCACCTCGCGCATCGCCGCGATCAGTTCCAGGTCGAAACCATTCTTGGTGCCGTCGGCGTCGATTGAATTGACGAGAAGCTCACCGGCACCCCGCTCGATCGCCTCGCGCGCCCACGCAATTCCATCACGATCGGTCTCGGTGCGACCGCCATGGGTCGTGACGACGAAACCCGAGGGCATCCGCTCGGAACGCTTGAGGTCGAGCGACAGCACGAGCGCCTGCGAACCGAAGCGATCCGCGATCTCCGAGAGAAGCTCGGGACGCGCGATCGCCGCACTGTTGACACCCACCTTGTCAGCACCGTGCCCCTGCAGCCGCGACACGTCCTCGGTCGTGCGGACGCCGCCACCGACCGTCAGCGGGATGAAGACCTGCTCAGCTGTCGCCTGAACGACGTCATACATCGTCGCGCGCTCGTCGACCGTCGCCGTGACATCGAGGAACGTGACCTCGTCCGCCCCCTGCTCGTAGTACTTGCGTGCAAGCTCCACCGGGTCGCCCGCATCACGCAGGTTGAGGAAGTTGACGCCCTTCACGACCCGACCCGCCGCGACGTCGAGACACGGGATGACCCGCACCGCTACCGACATGGCGACACCTACAGCCGAGCCGCGTGAATCGGGCTCACGAGGATGGCGCGGGCTCCGAGGTCATAGAGCTCATCCATGACACGGTTCATGCCGACACGACGAATCATGACGCGGACCGCCACCCAGTTTTCATCCCGCAGGGGCGAGACGGTAGGCGACTCGAGCCCCGGGGTGATCGCGGCAGCCGCCTCAAGCAGCTCGGCCGGGAGGTCATAGTCCATCATGACGAACTGGCGCGCCACCAGGACGCCCTGCAGCCGCCGGTGAAGCGTCGAGATGCCGGGAAGCTCCGACTCCGCCGCGATCAGGACGGCGCTCGACTCGAGGATGACGGGTCCGAAGATCTCAAGACCCTGGGCACGGAGAGTCGAACCGGTCGAGACGACATCGGCGACTGCATCCGCGACCCCCAGCTTGACCGCCGACTCCACCGCCCCGTCCAACTTGACGAGCTCGGCGGTCACGCCGTTGCGCGCGAGGAAATCGCGGACGAGGCCCGGATAGCTTGTCGCCACGCGCACGCCCTCAAGGTCCGACAGCTCGGAGAAACGCCCCGCCGGACCGGCGAAGCGGAAGGTCGAGTCCCCGAAGGCGAGGTTCGCGATCTCCTTGGCAGGCGAACCCGAATCCAACAGGAGGTCGCGGCCCGTGATCCCGACATCAAGAGCCCCGGAGCCGACATAGGTCGCGATGTCCCGAGGGCGCAGATAGAAGAACTCGACATCGTTCTGCGGATCGGCCACCGTCAGAGCGCGAGGGTCACGCCTACCCGCGTACCCTGCCTCGTGCAGCATCTCCGCTGCGGTCTCGGCGAGGGAGCCCTTGTTGGGCACTGCAATGCGAAGCATCATTCTCTCTCTGCGGGCGCGACAGGCCCGCTCATGGGCGGTGTGCGGCGAAGAAGGGATCAGAGATGTCGATAGACGTCGGCCGGCGTGATGCCCTTCGCGAGCATGAGCACCTGCAGGTGGTAGAGGAGCTGGGAGATCTCCGCCGCCGTCTCGTCGTCCGACTCATACTCGGCCGCCATCCAGACCTCGGCGGCCTCCTCGACGATCTTCTTGCCGATCGTGTGCACACCCGCATCGAGCTCGACGACCGTGCGGGATCCCTCGGGACGATCGACGGCCTTCGCCTGGAGCTCCACGAACAGGTCATCGAAGGTCTTCACGCAGACAAGGGTACTAGTCCTAGAGGGTGCCGGATGCCGGGGCGCCGGATGCCGCGCGCCGACCCAGCGCTCAGCTGACGCCGAGCAGATCGATCACGAAGATGAGCGTGCGGCCCGAGAGCTGGTGCCCGCCGCCCGCCGGACCATACGCCAGGTGGGGCGGGCAGATCAGCTGGCGGCGGCCGCCGACCTTCATGCCGGGGATGCCCTGCTGCCACCCGGCGATGAGGCTGCCGAGGGGGAAGTTGATCGACTGGCCGCGGCTCCAGGAGGAGTCGAACTCCTCGCCGCTCTCGAAGTCGACGCCGAGGTAGTGGACGTCGACAGTCGCGCCTGGCATCGCCTCGGCACCCGTGCCCACCTCAATGTCTGTGATGACGAGCTCCGTGGGAGCCTCGCCCTCGTAGAAGTCGATCTCGGGCTTGCTGCGGTTCGAATCAGTCATGTGCTCCATCCAAGCAGATCAGTGGTGGTGGCTGGAGGCCGCCGTGCGCAATGCCTCAATCTGGGCGGCCGGATCCGGCGAGTTGTACACGCTCGACCCCGCGACAAAGGTGTTCGCCCCCGCCTCCGCCGCGATCCCGATCGTCTCCTCCGTGACGCCGCCGTCGACCTGCAGCCAGACGTCCAGCCCCCGACGCCTCACCGTGTCGCGCAGGATCTCAAGCTTCGGCATCACGCCATGCATAAAGGACTGGCCGCCGAAACCGGGCTCGACCGTCATCACGAGCACCTGGTCAAACTCCTCGAGCAGCTCCAAATAGGAATCGACGGGCGTCGCGGGCTTGAGAGCAATGCCCGCACGGGCCCCGATTTCGCGCAGGCGGCGCGCCAACGCGACAGCGTCCTTCGCCGCCTCCGCGTGGAATGTGACCGAATACGCCCCCAGCTCGGCGTAGCCGGGAGCCCAGCGGTCGGGGTCGTCGATCATGAGGTGCACGTCGAGCGGAATCGGCGAGACGGCCTGAATCCGCTCCACCATCTGTGGACCGAATGTGAGGTTGGGCACAAAGTGGTTATCCATGACATCCACGTGCACGAGATCCGCTCCCGCGATGCGACCGAGCTCCTGCTCCATATTCACGAAGTCGGCGGAGAGGATGCTGGGGTTGACGCGGACGCTCATGAGGCGAGCCTATCGAGGCAGGCGAAGCAGCGAGATAAACATCGCATCCGTGCCGTGACGATGCGGCCATAGCTGCACGGTCCCGGCCGAATCGCCCAAGTCCAGCGGCTGCGAGACGATGCCGGAAAGCACCTCCCGCGCATCCTCGAGCGTGAGGTCGGGATGCCGCCGCATCGCCGTCTCGAGAACGACGCGCGTCTCCGCAAGGTGCGGCGAACAGGTGACATAGGCGACGAGACCACCCGGTTTCGCCGCCCGGATTCCCGATTCGAGTAGTTCCCCCTGAAGGGTCGCGAGCGCAGGGACATCCCGCGGTTGCTTGCGCCATCGGGCCTCGGGGCGTCGCCGTAGCGCGCCAAGACCCGTGCAGGGGGCATCGATCAGCACTCGGTCGAAGCTGCCCGGGGCGGCCTCGCCCCAGCTCCGGCCGTCTCTCACGCTCACCTCCACCCCGCCTGGCACCGCTGCGAGGGCCCGGCGCACCAGCTCCGCTCGCGCAGGCACGACCTCATTCGCGACAAGAGAGGCGCCGGATGCTGCCGCCTCCGCAGCCAGCAGGGCCGCCTTGCCACCCGGGCCCGCACAGAGATCGAGCCAACGCTCGCCCGCGCGCACCTCCTCGGCGCGGCTGAGCGCGAGCGCGGCAAGCTGCGAGCCCTCATCCTGCACGCGAGCGCGCCCCTCGGCGACGGCCGGGATGCGAGCGGGGTCGCCGCCCGTGCTGATGGCAGCGAGCGGCGAATGGCGACCGGCACCCGCATCGAGTTCCCCCGCCTCCGCGAGGCCGGGCAGTGCGACGAGGTTCACTGCGGGGGCGATGTTGTCGGCCTCGAGTAGGGCCTCCAACTCGCCCTCGCGGCCCTCCGCTGCAAGGGCTCGGCGAAGAGCGCGCACGACCCAGGTGGGGTGCGAATGCTCGACCGCCAGACGGTCGTCAGCCCCCCGCGTGGCCGCCAAAGCCCGCCCTCGCCACTCCTCGGAAGTCGAGCGGGAAATCGTGCGCAGCACGCCGTTGACGAAACCCGTCGCCCCGCTCGATCCGATCGCACGGGTCTGTGCGACCGCCTCATCGACGGCCGCGTGCGATGCAACCCGCATCGACAGGAGCTGATGCGCGCCGAGGCGAAGCACGTCGAGCACCTCGGGGTCGATCCGGTCGACGGCGCGGCCAGCCGCGAGGGCGATGACGGCGTCATAGTAGCCGCGCCGGCGCAGAGTGCCGTAGGTGAGCTCTGTCGCGAAGCCAGCATCCGCGCCGTGGAGTGCCGCCCGCTCCAACTTGGCGGGCAGCAGGAGATTGGCGTAGGAATCGGACTCCCGCACGGCCGAGATCACCTCGTAGGCGATGCGACGAGCGGGCTGAACGCGAAGGTCGCCGCGACCGCGAGAACTACTCCCCCGTGCCGCCTGTCCGCCGCTCATGCGCGGGTCCCGGGCTCGTGGGCCACCACATCGAAACGCGTGGCGGAACCCTGCCGCCCGCGAAACCAGTCCCCCGCGCTCATGGGCTTCTTGCCCGCGGGTTGCACCTTCCGCAGTTCGAGAGCCGCGGCATCCGTGCCCACCAGGATCCGCCCGTCGATGGCAGCGACCTCGCCCGGAGCGAGCGGGGTGTCTGCCGAGACTCCCCCGATTTCGAGGATCTTCAATCGGGCGCCATCCAGCTCGGCGAAGGCGCCCGGCTCCGGCGTCACGCCCCGAATCTGGGCCGAGACCAGCGCCGGATGACGCGCAAAATCGACCCTCCCGTGGGCGAGGGAGAGCTTGGGTGCGAGCGTGACGTCGCCCACCTGCGGTTCGGACCGCGCAGTGCCGGCCTCAAGGCCATCGACGACGCGCGCGACGAGTCCCGCTCCGGATTCGGCAAGCGACGCAAGCAAGTCCCCCGCCGTGTCGTGCGGGCCAATGCGCTGCGTGAGCACGCCGTAGACATCGCCGGCGTCGAGCTCCTCGACAAGCTGGAACACGGAAGCCCCGGTAATCTCGTCACCCGCAATGAGGGCGCGCTGCACAGGGGCGGCACCCCGCCATCGCGGAAGCAGGGAGAAGTGCAGGTTGATCCAGCCGAGCCGGGGCATCGAAAGCAACGGCTCCCGGACGAGACCGCCGTAGGCGACGATGACCCCGAGATCCGGCTCGAGGGCGGAAACGCTGCGCTCGACCTCCTCGCCCAGGCGGTTTGCTCGAATTACGGGCAGACCGAGTTCCCCCGCAGCGAGAGCCACCGGCGTGGGGGTCATGACGCGCTTCCTGCCCTGGGGCGAATCCTCGCGTGTGATCACCCCGACCACCTCGTGATGGGACGCAGCGAGAACAGACAGGGTCGGAACCGCGGCCTCAGGAGAACCGGCAAAGACGACGCGCATGGAAGGTGCACCACATTTCAAGATCGACAGCGGACGTTGATCACACGAAGGGCTCGGGATCGTCAAACCGCACTCTGAGTCTAGGCATGGCGGAGGAACCGGACGCCGGAGGAACGCGGCGCCTCCGGTTCGTCGCCGCCCTCACGATCTCGGATTTGAGTGCCCGCGCCACCTCGCCGCCGGCCCCGTAGTCGAAACGAACGATCGCACGCACCCCCTCCTCCGTCGACGTCGGCCCGAGAACATCCACTCCTGCGATAGATGAGACGGCCGCCACCGCCTTCTCGACCGTTTCGGCGGTTCCTACCACCGTCGCGACTCGGACGGCGGGCGGAAACCGAAGCGAGCGGCGCTCCAGCAGCTCCCGGTGGAGAAAGTCCGTCACCCGGCCGGTCGCGAGAGCGCGGGCAAGATCGCCGCCGACCCCGACAAGGATGCTCGGGGCCCCAGGAGCCGCGAGAGCGATGGCGTTCCCCCACCAGCGGAGGCAATCCTCAGCCACCCGCAGGCTCTCCCGCGCGAGCATCCGTTCGCCGTCCAGGAGCAGCACGGCCCGGTAACCGCCCTCGGCAATCGGCTCCGCCCCTCTCGTCGCGATGACAAGGGCGGGTTGCGCCGACACCGACTCGACGGGACGCTCGCCATCGGAGACGACGACGCGCACCCCTGGGAAGGCGCGACCCAGCTCTTCAGCCGTGCGCTGAGAGCCGGAGCCGCGGCTGCGCATGCGATTCGAGTCGCACTCGGAGCAGCGCCACCCCGACGCGATCGCGCCGCACCAGGCACACGAGGGCGCGGCGCCTGCACGCCGAATCGCGAGCGGCCCGCTGCAACTTCGGCACCGCGCCGCAACCCCACACGAGTCACAGGCGAGGCCGGGCGCATAGCCGGGTCGAGCCACCTGTACGAGTACAGGCCCCTCCTGCAGGGCCGCGGTCGCCTCACGCCACGCGGTCGACGGGATGCGAGCAGCCGCCGCATACCCCTCGGCGCCCTCCTGCGCCGCCGTCGGGATGACCTTCGGCATGACCGCGCGCTCCGGGTCGACCGCCGTGAGCCACCCCAACTCGACGAGACGCTGCACCTCCGCGCTCCTCACGTGGGAGGCGAGAATCAGGGCGCTCGACTGCAGTTCCTGCCGGATCAGCGCCGCGTCACGCGAATGAACATAGGGCGCGAGAGGTTCGGCGTGAAGGGGATCGCCGTCGTCCCAGAGAGCGATGAGCCCCAGGCGTGCCGCGGGGGCATAGACGGCCGAACGGTTGCCCACGATGACGCGGGGCTCCTCGCCCAGGGCTGCGAGGTGCGACCGGTAGCGGTCCGGGTTCGACTGGCGTGCATCGAAGCGCAGGATGTACTCCTCGGGGATCACCGCCCGAAGAGCCGACAACAACTGCTCCTGATCACGGTAGTCAGGAACGGCAAGGATCGCGCTCGTACCGCCCGCGAGGGCGTTGCTCGCGGCCGATGCCAGGGCGACGGCCCACTGTCCGACCCACACGGGAGGAACATCTTCCGCCGTCACCCGTGTGAGCCGTGGCACGGCGGAGAGGGCGATTCGCTCCCGTCGCGAGACGACAGCCTCGAGCCGCCCCTCTCCGAACGCACTCACGTTCGCGGAGACGACCGGCGGGAGCCGCTCTGGCGCGGCCGAGCCAAGCCACGCCTTCTCTACTCTGACCTGCCTGCGCGGGACCGCGAGACGGACGACGTCGCTCGCCGTGCCTGCCGCGCGATCGGCCACCCGACGCGCGAGCGACCACACCTCGGGCGCGAGCACCGGAACGGGCGAGACGAGCTCTTCGATCGGACTCAGCGCGCCCTCATACTCCCCCTCATCCGCCAGCTCGATCACGAAGCCATCCGCGACCCGGCCGGCCGATCGGAGCGGAACCCGCACTCGCACGCCGGGTACGCACTCCTCCGCGACGGAGGAGGGGATGGAGTAGTCGAAGAGACGGTCGAGCTGCGGAAGGGGCGACTCGATCATGACCCGGGCGACGCGCGGCGAGCCCTCGCCCATCACGCCCTCGCCACTACAGTCCCGCTGCGGAACGGAGGTCGTCGACGCGGTCCAGCCGCTCCCAGGTGAAGTCGGGCAGCTCACGGCCGAAGTGGCCGTATGCCGCCGTCTGCGCATAGATGGGGCGAAGGAGATCCAAGTCACGGATGATGGCGGCCGGGCGAAGGTCGAAAACCTCACGGATGGCGTCGATGATGACGGCGTCCGCGACGACGCCCGTCCCGAAGGTCTCGACATAGAGGCCGACGGGTGCCGCCCGGCCGATCGCATACGCGACCTGCACTTCGAGTCGCGTGGCCAAACCCGCCGCGACCGCATTCTTGGCGACCCAGCGCATCGCGTAGGCCGCCGAGCGGTCGACCTTCGAGGGGTCCTTGCCCGAGAAGGCGCCCCCACCGTGGCGGGCGGCACCTCCATAGGTGTCGACGATGACCTTCCGGCCCGTGAGACCCGCGTCCCCCTTGGGGCCGCCGATCTCGAACTTGCCCGTCGGGTTCACGAGCAGCGAGACATCCGAATGGTCGAGTTCCGACTGCTCGAGGATCGGATCGATCACGAACTCCCGCATCTCCGCCTCGAGCGCCCTGGCGCTCACGCCCGGCGCATGCTGCGTCGAAAGGACGATCGTGTCGATCGTACGGGGAATGAGTCCCTCGTATCCCACCGTGACTTGCGTCTTGCCGTCGGGCCGGAGGTAGCTGATGTGCCCGTCCTTGCGCATCTCAGCGAGCCGCTCGGCGAGGCGGTGCGCCAGCCAGATCGGCACCGGCATGAGCTGTGGCGTCTCGTTGCTCGCGAAGCCGAACATGATGCCCTGGTCGCCCGCGCCCTGACGGCTCACCGGGTCATCGACGCTGCCCAGCCGCTGCTCAAGCGCGACATCCACCCCCTGGGCGATATCGGGTGACTGCGCGCCGATGGAGACGGTCACGCCGCAGTTGCTGCCGTCGAAACTCACCTCGGAGGAGTTGTAGCCGATGCCCGTGATGACGTCTCGGACGATGCCCGGAATGTCGACGTAACCGTCGGTCGTGACCTCGCCAGCGACATGCACGAGGCCCGTCGTGACGAGCGTCTCGACGGCAACCCGGCTGGCTGGGTCCTGCGCAAGGAGAGCGTCCAGGATCGAGTCAGAGATCTGGTCACAGATCTTGTCCGGATGCCCCTCCGTGACCGATTCGGACGTGAAGAGGCGCAGGGAATGGGTCATGTGAGCGGGAGCCTTCGATGAGCGGTCAGATGAGCAGGTCAAGGATACGGTTGGCCACCGACACCTTCGACCCGGAGGCCTCGCCCACTATAGTTCCGGCCGAATTGAGCATCGTCACGCTGTTACCCTCCGTGGCGAAACCCTCAGCCCAGCCCACCCTGTTGAGGACGAGAAAGTCACAGCCCTTGCGGGTGACCTTCTCGCGCCCCAGTCGAAGACGCTCGGCGTCGTCCCCCTCCGTCTCGGCGGCGAAACCGACCACGAGCTGACCCGGCCGCCGCTGTGCCGAGAGCTCGGCGAGGATATCGGGGTTGCGCACGAGCTCGAGGGCCAAGGTGTCGCCCTGGGAATCCTTCTTGATCTTCGCCTCCGCCACCGACGCCGGCCGGTAGTCGGCGACCGCGGCAGCCATGACGACGACATCTGCGGATGCAGCGGCATCCGTCACAGCGGCCTGCAACTCGGCCGTGCTCGAGACGGGCACAACCGTCATCCCCGCGGGCGCAGGGACCTCGGCATTGGCCAGGACGAGGGTCACGTCGGCGCCGCGGCGGCTCGCCGCGATCGCGAGCGCGACTCCCTGCCTGCCTGTCGAGCGATTACCCACGAAGCGCACGGGGTCGATGGGCTCACGCGTGCCGCCTGCCGTCACCACGATCGAGCGACCCGCGAGATCCCCCGGCCCGACCGCCGCGAGTGCGGCCTCGACGACCTCCTCGGGCTCCACGAGGCGACCCGGCCCCGAGTCGGAGCCGGTCAGCTGCCCCACGGCGGGACCGACGATGGTGGCTCCACGCTGCCGCAGCAGCTCGACGTTGGCCACGGTCGCAGGATGCTGCCACATCTCGGTATGCATCGCAGGAGCGATCACGAGGGGTGCCGTGCTCGCGAGCACGGAGTTCCCCAGGAGGTCGTCGGCGATCCCCATCGCGAGCTTCGCTATCGTGTTCGCGGTTGCGGGGGCAATGACGATGACGTCCGCGGCCTGGCCGAGCGCGACGTGGCGCACCTCGGCGACGCCCTCATAGACATCCGAATGGACGGGATTGCGGCTGATCGCCTCGAGCGTGGGCTTCCCGACGAACCGCAGCGCCGCTTCCGTCGCCACCACGTGAACGTGGTGCCCCTCGAGGACGAGTCCGCGGATGGCGTGCACGGCCTTGTAGGCCGCGATCCCTCCCGTGACCCCGAAGAGGATGTTGAGCCGCGGCGACGCGGCCCCTGCGGCTGCAGCCTCTCCCATGGGTGCGAGACTACTCGGAGAGCGGCTTGACGACGAGCTTGTCCTCGTTGATCTCATGAAGGGCGACCGTCAGCGGCTTGTCGTCGATCGTCGAGTCGACGAGCGGGCCGACATTGTCGAAGAGGCTGCCCTCGTGAAGGTCGGCGTAGTAGTCATTGATCTGGCGAGCGCGCTTCGAGGCGAAGATCACGAGCGCGTACTTTGAATCGACCTTCGAGAGCAGCTCGTCGATGGGCGGGTCGATGATGCCCTGTGAACGGTTGACCATGGTCGAAAACTCCTTGGGGCCCTCAGCGGGCCGTCGTGCGTCGGCGTGAGACAGACATCAAGTCTACGACCTCCTGCGCCGCCTCGCTGACGGTGTGGTTGACGACGCGGTGATCGAACTCGTCTTGAGCGGCCAATTCGACCTTTGCGGTCTCAAGGCGCCGCGCCTGCTCGGCCGCATCCTCCGTGCCCCGTCCGGTCAGGCGACGGACGAGCTCCTCCCACGTGGGCGGCAGGAGGAAGACGAGGACCGCTTCCGGCATCGCCTCCTTGACCGAACGGGCGCCCTGGATGTCGATCTCGAGCAGCACGCTCCGCCCCTCCGCCAGCGCCTCCTCGATGGGCGCACGGGGTGTGCCGTATCGGTAGGCGTTGTGGACGGTCGCGGTCTCGAGCATCTTGCCGGACGCTTCGAGCTCGTCGAACTCCTCGTCGCTCACAAAGTAGTAGTTGACTCCGTGAACCTCACCGGGTCGGGGCGCGCGCGTCGTAGCCGAGACCGAGAGGTGCACCTCGGGGTAGTTCTCGCGGATGTAGCTCGAGACCGTGCCCTTGCCGACCGCGGTGGGGCCGGCCAGCACGACGAGCCGACTGCCACCGCGAGCAACCGCCTCACGATCCCGGAGCCACTCTTCGAGACGAAGCCTCTGCCGGCGCCCAAGGCCGCCGACGCGCTTGGAGTCGGCAATGCCCAGTTGGGTCATGACGGAGGCGACGCGCACAGGGCCGAGCCCCACGATGCTTCCCAGAAGCTCACGCACGCGCAGGGTCGCCTCCGGCACATCCGAATTCCCCTCCCAGGCGCTGCGCACGACATCGAGTGGAGAACGCTCCCCCGTGGCAACGGCTCGCTTCACCTCTGCTCTGGCGCGTCTCGCGGCCACCGCCGCCCTGGCCGCCGCGACGCGATCGACGTCGGGAGGGCTCATGCTCGCCATGCGCACATCCTAAGCACGGCTCGCGATGTCGTTGGCGTGCTCGCGGATCGCGGTCCCGATCTCCTGAGGGCCCGCAGCGAGGATGCTACGCGATGCGCTCACGAGCACCGATTCCGCCGCAGGTCCGAAGAGGGTGCCAAGGTCGCTGATTCGCGCGCCCTGGTGGCCGAAACCGGGGGCGAGCACTGGGGTGCCGACGAGCGTCGCTGCCTCGAGCCCGTAGTCGCTCAGCGCGACGGTCGCCCCGAGGACCAGCCCGAAAGAACCCCACCCCGCAGCATCCGTGCTCGCCTGATTGGCGCGTGCAACGTCACGCGCGATGGTCGCGGCAACCGTGAGCCCCTCCTCCGAGCGTGACCGCTGGATGACAGTCGCCTCAGGGTTCGAGGTCGCCGAGAGCACGAAGAGGCCCTTGCCGCTCTGGCGAGCAAGCTCGATGACGCCCTCGAGGGAGCCGACCCCCTGGAAGGCGCTCACCGTCATGGCGTCTGCCTCGAGAGAGCCTCCCGGGCTCAACCACGCCTGCCCGTAGGCCTCGACACTCGTGCCGACATCACCGCGCTTAGCGTCCGCGATTACGAGAAGTCCGGCAGCCCTGGCTGCCACGAGTGTCTCCTCGAGCGCCGCATAGCCGGCCGCACCGTGCCGTTCGAAGAACGCGACCTGCGGCTTGACCACACCGGCGTGTCCCTGCGTCGCCTCGACGACACGCAGAGCGAACTCGCGCACCCCCGCAGCCGAATCCTCGAGCCCCCAGGCCTCAAGAAGGTACGGATGCGGGTCGATACCGACGCAGAGGCGACCGGATGCCGCGACCGCGCCCTGCAGGCGAGCTCCGAAGCTATTCACCCGCCGCCAGCCGTTCCGCACGCACGCTCGCGTAGTCCTGCAGCGACGTCACCGAAAGCCCCAGCCGCGTCGACTCGATGGAGGCGACGGCGGCGCCCAGCTGCGCGATGGTCGTGTAGAGCGGCAGGTCGGCCGCGACGGCGGCCGCCCGAATCTCGTAGCCGTCCGCGCGTGCGCTGCGCCCGCTTGGCGTGTTGATGACGAGATCCACCTTCTGCTGGTCGATGAGCTCGACGATCGAGGGCTCTCCGTCGCGGGTCGCCTCTCCCTGGTCGTACTTGCGCACAACCTCTGCCTGGACGCCGTTCCGGCTGAGGATCTCGGCTGTTCCGCTCGTCGCAAGAATCGTGAAGCCTAGCTGCTGCAACCGCACGACGGGGAGGACGATCGCACGCTTGTCGCGATCGGCGACCGAGACGAAGACGGTGCCCTGCTGGGGGAAGCGCACAGCTGCAGCCACCTGACTCTTGGCGAATGCGCGCGGGAAGTTCGAGTCGAAGCCCATGACCTCGCCCGTCGAACGCATCTCCGGCCCAAGGATGGAGTCGACGATGCGTCCCTCTGCCGTGCGGAAGCGCTTGAACGGCAGCACCGCCTCCTTGACGGCGACGGGGGAATCCATGGGGATGACGGCTCCATCGTGCTCCGGCAGCATCCCCTCCCCGATCAGCTCTGCGATCGTCGCACCCACCATGATGCGCGCGGCGGCCTTGGCGATCTGCGTGCCCGTCGCCTTGGCGACGAAGGGCACAGTGCGCGATGCGCGCGGGTTGGCCTCGAGCACGTAGAGCACTCCCGCGCCGACGGCGAACTGCACATTGAGGAGGCCACGCACGCCGAGACCTGAGGCGATCGCAAGCGTCGCCTCGCGCACCCGCTCGATCTGCTCGCGACCGAGCGTCACGGGCGGCAGGGTGCAGCTGGAGTCGCCCGAGTGGATACCAGCCTCCTCGATGTGCTCCATGACGCCGCCTACATACAGCTGCTCGCCGTCGTAGAGGGCGTCGATGTCGATCTCGATGGCGTCGTCGAGGAAACGGTCGACGAGGAGGGGGTAGCCCTCCTCGATGACGACCTGGCCCTTCATCCGCTCGAAGTAGTCCTCGAGCGATGCCGTGTCGTAGACGATCTCCATACCGCGCCCGCCCAGCACGAACGAGGGGCGCACCAGCACGGGGTAGCCGATTGCCTCCGCAACCGCGACCGCGCCCTCGGGGTCGATGGCGGTGCCGTTCCGCGGGGCGACGAGACCCGCCTGGTCGAGGATGCCCTGGAAGAGGCCGCGCTCCTCCGCGAGGTCGATCGCCTCGGGTGAGGTGCCCAGGATCGGCACGCCCGCCGCCTTGAGCCCCTTCGCGAGCCCGAGGGCTGTCTGGCCCCCGAGTTGGACGATGACGCCGACGAGTTCACCGCTCGCGCTCTCTGCGTGGATGACCTCGAGCACGTCCTCGAGGGTGAGTGGCTCGAAGTAGAGGCGGTCGGACGTGTCGTAGTCCGTCGACACCGTCTCCGGGTTGCAGTTGATCATGATCGTCTCGAAGCCCGCGTCAGAGAGCGCGAAGGAGGCGTGCACGCAGGAGTAGTCGAACTCGATTCCCTGCCCAATGCGGTTCGGGCCCGAGCCGAGGATGACGACCTTGCGGCGGTCGCTCGCGGCGACCTCGGTCTCCTGCTCGTAGCTCGAGTAGTGGTAGGGCGTCAGCGCGGGGAACTCGCCGGCGCACGTGTCGACCGTCTTGAACACGGGCCGAATGCCAAGGCCCTGACGGATGTCGCGGACCTTCTGCTCGCTCAGACCCCGCAGCTCGGCGACCTGCTGGTCGCTGAAGCCGTGTTCCTTGGCGTGGCGGGTGACGTTCCCGTCGAGCTCAGGGGCGGCCGCGACATCCGCAGCGACCTCATTGATGAGCACGATCTGGTCGATGAACCACGGGTCAATACCGGTCGCCGTGAATACCTCGTCCACGGTCGCGCCCGCACGCAAGGCCTGCTGCACCGTGATGATGCGGCCGTCGGTGGGCACGGATGCCGCGGCGAGCAGTTCCTCCTTGCTGCGGGTCTCAACGCCCCAGTGGAAGGAGGAACCGCGCTTCTCAAGGGAGCGGAGCGCTTTCTGGAGCGCGGTCGCATAGTTTCGGCCGATCGCCATCGCCTCGCCGACAGACTTCATGGTCGTCGTGAGCGTGGCGTCTGCCGCCGGGAACTTCTCGAAGCCGAAGCGCGGAACCTTGACGACGATGTAGTCGAGGGTGGGTTCGAAACTCGCGGGCGTTACGCGGGTGATGTCGTTGGGGATCTCGTCGAGGCGATAGCCGATCGCGAGCTTTGCCGCGATCTTCGCGATCGGGAAGCCCGTCGCCTTCGAGGCGAGAGCGCTCGAGCGTGACACGCGGGGGTTCATCTCGATCACGATGACGCGGCCCGTCTTGGGGTCGACGGCGAACTGGATGTTGCATCCGCCCGTGTCGACGCCGACGGCCCGGATGATCTCGATGCCGATGTTGCGCAGATTCTGATACTCGACATCCGTAAGGGTGAGCGCGGGCGCGACCGTGATGGAGTCGCCCGTGTGCACACCGACGGGGTCGACGTTCTCGATGGAGCAGACGACGACTGTGTTGTCGGAGGTGTCGCGCATGAGCTCGAGCTCGTACTCCTTCCACCCCAGGATCGACTCCTCGAGGAGCACCTCCGTCGTCGGGCTCTGGTGCAGGCCGTCCGTCACCATGCGCACAAGGTCCTCGCGCGTGTAGGCGAAGCCCGAGCCGAGACCGCCCATCGTGAAGGAGGGGCGGATGACGAGCGGGTAGCCGAGGTCCTCCGCGAACTCGATCGCTTCGTCAAGGGTCTTCGCGATGTGGGAGCGCGCGACATCGGCGCCGCACTCGAGCACGAGGTCCTTGAAGATCTGGCGGTCCTCGCCCTTTTGGATCGCCTCGAAGTTGGCGCCGATGAGCTCGACGTCGTACTTCTCGAGAATGCCGTGCTCGTGCAGTTCGATCGCGGCGTTGAGGGCCGTCTGCCCGCCGAGGGTCGGCAGGATCGCGTCGGGCTTCTCCTTCTGGATGATCGACTCGATGACCTCCCAGGTGATGGGCTCGACGTAGGTCGCGTCGGCGAAGTCCGGGTCGGTCATGATCGTCGCCGGGTTGGAGTTGACGAGGATGACACGCACTCCCTCATCGCGCAGCACGCGGCAGGCCTGGGTCCCGGAATAGTCGAACTCGGCAGCCTGGCCGATGACGATGGGGCCGGAGCCGATGACGAGGACGGAGCTGATGTCGTCGCGCTTTGGCATTACTTGCTTTCCTTCTGCTTGTGCTCGAGCACCATGTCACGGAAGCGGTCGAAGAGGTAGTTGGCGTCGTGGGGGCCGGCCGCCGCCTCCGGGTGGTACTGCACGGAGAAGGCCGGAATATCGAGGGCACGCAGCCCCTCGACGACGTTGTCGTTCAGGTTGACGTGGCTCACCTCGACGCGGCCGAAACCTGCTGGCGAGTCGCTCGGGCCGTCCGTGGGCGCGTCGACCGCGAAGCCGTGATTGTGTGACGTGATCTCGACGCGGCCCGTGCCCTTGTCGACGACCGGCTGATTGATGCCTCGGTGTCCGAACGGGAGCTTGTAGGTGCCGTAGCCGAGAGCACGCCCCAGCAGCTGGTTGCCGAAGCAGATGCCGAAGAAGGGAAGACCCTCTCTCAGCACGTTCTGCAGGAGCTCGACATGGTGATCGGATGCCCCGGGGTCGCCCGGGCCGTTCGAGTAGAAGACAGCGTCGGGCTCCAGCGCGAGCACCTCGGCGATCGTCACCGTCTGCGGGAGCACATGCACGTCGAAGCCGCGCGCGGAGAGGTAGTTGAGGGTCGAGTCCTTGACGCCGAGGTCCAGCACGGCGACGGTTCCGAGTCGCTCGCCCTCCGCGGGGAGCACATAGGACTCGGTCGTCGAGACGCTTCCCGACAGGTTCTGGCCCAGCATTCCCGCGGCGGCGCGCACCGCAGCGAGTTGCTCCTCGGGGTCCATCGCAGCGTCCGCTCCCGAGAACACGCCGGCACGCATGGCACCCACATCGCGAAGCCGACGGGTCACCGCGCGGGTGTCGATGCCGCTGATGCCGACGACGCCCTCGCGGGCGAGTCGGTCCTCGAGGGTGTCGTCAGCGCGGTAGTTCGACACGACGCGGGACGGGTCTCGCACGACGAAACCGTTGACCCAGATTCGCTTGGACTCGTTGTCCTCGCCGTTCACGCCCGTGTTGCCGATATGCGGGGCCGTCATGATGACGATCTGGCCCGCATAGGAGGGGTCCGTGAGCGTCTCCTGGTAGCCGGTCATGCCCGTCGCGAAGACGGCCTCTCCCAGCGTCGTGCCTGAGGCACCGTACGCGCGTCCTGTGAAACGGCTGCCGTCCTCGAGCACGAGTACAGCGGGGTCTGCGATGGCCATCAGGCGATCCCTCCCTGGGCAGATGGTGTTGGTTCTTGATCGAGGAGCCGCTCGACGGCGGCGATGAAAGCGGTGGCCTCGCTCGGCGCATCGAAGCGGAGGTACGAATCCACTCGGGTCGTCTCCCCTGCATCATCGACGAGGTTCCAGGCGAGCAGCACGAGCCCGTCAGGTTCTACGACGCGGTCGATCGTCCAGGTGGCGCGGTCGGTGCCCACGATCTCCTGGCTAGGGATCCACAGCGGATGACCGCCGCGCAAGGCGAGCACGACGCCGCGTTCCGCGACGACGACCGCGGCACGCGCACGGAACCCCAACCCACCTACTGCGATGCGCTCGAGCGGTTGGCCTGCTGCCGTCGTCGCGACGTAGAAGGAGTCGGTCTCGAAGAGGTTCTCCCCCGTCTCGCCCTCGAGTCGGCGAGGCAGCGGCAGGGCGGCCTGCCGCCGCTTTCGGCCTCGCCAGCCGAGGGCCATGAGCCCGAGCAGCAGCAGCATGAAGGCGATGACGAGCGCCATGAGCAAGGCCCTATCCACGGCGTCCTCCAGCCTCTCGCACGGTCTCCTCGTCGACGAGTTCGCCGTCGAGCACCGTCGCGTATCCGGCGTGAATCGTGCCGACGACTCGACCCGGCAGGCTCAACGAGAGATAGGGAGAGTTGCTGCTCTTGCCGCGGAGGGCACCCGCCTCGAGGATGCTCGTGACACTGTCGTCGTAGAGGGTGAAGTTCGCGGGGGCTCCCACCGCGATGCCCTGCTCGTATCCGGCGAGGCGCCCGATCTCGGCGGGCGTGCGCGAGAGGACGCGCGCGACATCCGTCCACTCCAGGTGTCCCGTGTCGACGACGGCGGCCTGCACGACCGAGAGTGCCGTCTCCAGGCCGACCATGCCGAAGGCGGCCGAGGCCCACTCGCAGTCCTTGTCCTCTGCGGGGTGGGGAGCGTGGTCGGTCGCGACGATGTCGATCGTGCCGTCGGCAAGGCCGGCACGCAGCGCCTCGACGTCCTCGGCACGCCGGAGCGGCGGGTTCACCTTGTAGCGGGCGTCGTAGCTGCGCACAAGCTGCTCGTCGAGCAGGAGGTGGTGGGGCGTCACCTCCGCGGTGACGGCGATGCCGCGCGACTTCGCCCAGCGGACGACCTCGACCGACCCCGCCGTCGACAGGTGGCAGATGTGCACGCGGGAACCTACATGCTCGGCCAGGAGCACGTCGCGGGCGATGATTGCCTCCTCCGCGACGGCGGGCCAGCCGGCGAGCCCGAGCTCGCCCGAGACCTCGCCCTCGTTCATCTGGGCGCCCTCCGTGAGGCGGGGCTCCTGCGCGTGCTGCGCGATGACGCCGTCGAAGGCCTTGACGTATTCGAGGGCACGCCGCATGAGCAGCGCATCCGAAACGCACTTGCCATCGTCGCTGAAGACTCGCACGGCTGCACGGCTGCGCGCCATCGCACCGATCTCGGCGAGGGCTTCGCCCTTCAGCCCGACCGTGACGGCGCCGACCGGACGAACGGTGACGTAGCCGGCGGCGTCACCCAGCGAGGCCACCTGCTCGACCACGCCGGCGGTGTCCGCGACGGGCGAGGTGTTCGCCATCGCGTGGACCGCCGTGAAGCCACCCGCCGCTGCCGCGCGTGAGCCCGTCAGCACCGTCTCGCTCTGCTCAAAACCCGGCTCGCGCAGGTGCGTGTGCAGATCGACGAGGCCCGGTAGCGCGACGAGACCCGCGGCATCGATGACGCGCGCGCCCTGCTCGCTGATATCCGAGCCCATCTGCGCGATGACGCCGTCTCGGACGAGAACGTCCTGCGACTCCGCTCCGAGGATCCGCGCGCCCTTTACGATGATCGACCCGCTCATGCCAGATCCTCCCGTTCGCCAGAAAGCAAGAGGTACAGCACAGCCATCCTCACCGAAACCCCATTCGACACCTGCTCGAGAACCGTCGATCGTGCCGAGTCCGCCGCTCCCGACGAAATCTCCAGCCCGCGGTTCATCGGCCCGGGGTGCATGACAATCGTACCCTCGCCGAGCCCTGCAAGACGTGCATCGTCAAGCCCCCAGAGCCGGGAATACTCGCGGGCGTTGGGAAAGAACGCGGCGTTCATCCTCTCCCCCTGCACTCTCAGCATCATCACGACATCGGCGGGCTTCGCGAGGGAGTCATCGAGCGAATAGTCGACCGTGACGGGCCACGTGTTCACCCCAACTGGCAGCAATGTCGGCGGCGCCACCAGACGGACGGATGCGCCGAGTGTCGTCAACAGCCAAGCGTTCGAGCGCGCGACCCGCGAGTGGATCACGTCACCCACGATCACGACCGAGAGACCGGCGAGGTCTCGGCCCCGCGCATCCGTTCCGAAGAAGCGGCGCCGGATCGTGAAGGCATCGAGGAGCGCCTGCGTCGGATGCTCGTGCGTGCCGTCACCCGCGTTGACGACACCCGCGTCAATCCAGCCGCTCGTCGCGAGCACCTGAGGTGCTCCGGATGCCCCGTGCCGCACGACGACCGCGTCTGCCCCGATCGCGGCGAGCGTCTGCGCCGTGTCCTTGAGGCTCTCCCCCTTCGAGACACTCGAGCCCTTTGCCGCGAAATTGATGACGTCGGCGCTCAGCCGTTTGGCGGCTGCCTCGAAGGAGATGCGGGTGCGGGTCGAGTCCTCGAAGAACAGGTTCACGACCGTCTTGCCGCGCAGGGCCGGAAGTTTCTTGATCTCGCGCGTGGAGACATCCGCCATGTCCTCCGCGACGTCGAGGATCGCCACGGCGTCGTCGCGCGTGAGGTCACGCGTGCTCAGCAGGTGTCTCACGCTGCCTCGCCGCCCTCAATGCTGACGAACTCCGCCCCGTCGGTCTCGGTGAGGCGCACGTTGATGCGCTCATGCTGCGAGGAGGGAAGGTTCTTGCCGACGAAGTCGGGACGGATCGGGAGCTCGCGGTGGCCGCGGTCCACAAGGGTCGCGAGGCGAACCGCCCGGGGCCGACCGATGTCGCCGAGCGCGTCGAGGGCGGCGCGGATAGTCCTGCCCGAGTAGAGGACGTCGTCGACGAGCACCACGACCGCGCCGTCGATGCCGCCAGGCGGGATCTCCGTCGGTGAAGGCGTGCGCACGCGGCCGCGCGAGAGATCGTCGCGGTACATCGTCACGTCGAGCGAGCCCGCAGGAATCGCCGAGCCGGAGAACTCGCCCGTGAGAGCGGCGATGCGACGAGCCAGAACAACGCCGCGGGTCGGGATACCCAGAAGGACGAGGCCGTCGGCTCCACGGTTGGACTCGAGAATCTCGTGGGAGATGCGCGTGAGCGCGCGCGCGATATCAGCCTGCTGGAGCACAGTGCGTTCCGGCATTCTGACCTCCTTCCCCGCCTCACAGGACGGCTGTTAAAGGATGTCGATCGTGGTCGAGCATACAGGAACGGGGCCGCAGGCTCTGCGCCTCCGGCCCCGCATCGAGCCGTTTTCTCCCGAGTCAGGACCAGCGCTTGAGCAGGTACTTCTCCAGGAGACCGATGAGCGCATCCGTCGTCTTGCCGAGGATTCCCAGGAGGATGATCGTGAGGAACAGCCGATCAACTCGACCGTTGTTCTGCGAGTCGACGAGGAGGAATCCGAGGCCCATGGACGATGCAATCAGCTCCGCCGCCACAAGGAAGAGCCAAGCCTGGGCGAGGGCGAGGCGGAGTCCGGAGACAATGCTCGGCACAACGGCAGGCAGTTGCACCTGCGTCAGCAGCTGCAGCCTGCCGAGGCCATAGGCGCGACCCAGTTCGACAAGGTGCGGATCGACGTGGCGAAGCGCACCGGCGACGGTCGTGTAGACGGGGAACAGCGCGCCGATTGCGATGAGGGTGACCTTGGAGTCCTCGTTGATGCCAATGTAGAGGACCAGGAGCGGAACCCACGCGAGCGACGGCACGGCACGGAAAGCACCGATCGTGGGCGAGAGGAACGCGCTGCCCCACTTCGAGAGCCCCACGAGCGCGCCGAGGGCGAGGCCGAGGATCGAGCCGGCTGCGAAACCGAGGAGCACACGCTGGGTCGAGATCGCGATGTGAGTGGCGAGAGTGCCATTCTCTGCGAACTCCACGGCAGCGAGCCAAACGGACTGGGGGGCAGGAAGCCGATACTCCGGTACGAGCCCGAGTGCCGAAATCAGGAACCAGGCCACAAGCAGGAGCGCTGGCAGCACGAGGCCAGCAACGATGATCCAGCCCTGGCCGCCGCGTCGCTCGCCTCTCACAGGCTCGCGGACGAGGTTTCCCTCAGTTCCCGCTGCCGAATAGCCGTACGTCGACGCGTACTGGTGCAGGCTCGCGGGAGCCCCCGCGCCCGAGTCGGGCGCAGGGGCTTCTGCGAGCGAAGGCTTCTCCGTCATCACTCTCCGATCGAGTCGGGGTCGGCCGCCGCGTAGAAGCTGTCATTGAAGAGGGAGTCGAGCGCGTCATCGATCAGGTCCTGGCTGCGGACATCGCCCGAGTCGACGAAGATCGGGCCCACGACCTCGAGCACGTCACGCTGCTGCTGCCCGGGCTCGCCGACATCGAGGTTCGTACGCTCGTTGAGCACCTTGTCCGCGATCGCGATCTCGACACCGGAGTACTCGGCGAGGATCTCCGCCGCCTCGTCAGGATTCTCCGCTGCCCACTCGCGCGCCTTCTCGTAGGCGTTCACGACGACCTGTGCGACATCCGCGTGGTTCTCGATGAAGTCCTCGGTCGCGTTGAGGAAGCCATAGGTGTTGAAGTCGATGTTGCGGTAGATCAGCTTGGCGCCCGACTGCAGTTCCGTCGTCGCCATGATGGGGTCGAGGCCCGCCCACGCGTCAACCGCGCCCGACGTGAGCGCAGCACCACCGTCAGCGTGCTGGAGGTTCTGGATAGTCACCTCGTCGAGCCCGATTCCCGCCTCCTCGAGCGTCTGCAGGAGGAAGAAGTAGGGGTCCGTGCCCTTGGTCGCCGCGATGGTCTTGCCGCGGAGGTCGTCGACCTCCGCGATCTCGGAGTCCGCGGCCACGACGATCGCCGACCACTCGGGCTGCGAGTAGATGTCGATGACCTGGATGGGCGAGCCGTTCGAGCGCGCGAGAAGCGCGGCGGAACCGGCCGTCGAGCCGACATCGACAGCACCGGCACGCAGAGCCTCATTCGCCTTATTGGAGCCAGCCGACTGCAGCCAGGTGACCTCGACGCCGTCGAGCTCCTCCTCCAACCAGCCCTGGTCCTTGATGATGAGGCTCAGGGGGTTGTAGGTCGCGAAGTCGATGTTGAGGGTGTCGGTGCTCCATTCGCCGCTCGCGGAGGCGCTGTCATCCTGGAGGGCGCTGCCCTCACCGGCGGCGCATCCCGAAAGGATGAGGGCGCCCGCCGCGACAACCGCGGTGGACGTGAGGAGGGACTTGAGTCGCATGTGCTGTGTGGTTCCTTGCGTCGAGTGGTGGTGTGTGAAGTGATCAGGAGCTGTGGTGCGCCGAGACACCGAGACCGTCGAGCAGCTCGACGCGGAGGTGCGCGAGAGTCGCGTCTCCACGATCTCGGGGTCGTGCACCGGGGACGACCGTGATGCTGCGAATCGTCGCGCCGTCGGCGGGTGCCTGCGGATCCGCGCCGAGAAGCACGACCCGGTCGGCGAGGTAGAGCGCCTCGTCGACGTCGTGCGTCACGAGGATGATCGTGGTCGGCTCGGCCGAGTGCACGTCGAGGAGGAGGTCCTGCATCTGGAGCCGCGTGAGAGCATCGAGCGCCCCAAAGGGCTCATCGAGGACGAGAACCCCCGGGCGCCTGGCCAGTGCTCGCGCGAGTGACGCACGCTGCGCCATCCCGCCCGAGACCTGCCTCGGCCGCAACCCGCTCGCGTGGCCGAGACCCACGAGTCGCAGGAGTTCGCGGACCCGCTCACGTCCCTCGCCCTTTGCCGTGCCGCGCGGAAGGCCGAGCTCCGTGTTGTGCTCGAGCGAACGCCACGGGAGGAGACGCGGCTCCTGGAAGCCGACGGAGCAGCGGAGGTCAATCCCCGCAACGGGGCTCCCGTCGATCGTGATGCGGCCGGTCGAGGGCTGGTCAAGGCCCGAGATCTGGCGCAGAAGGGTCGACTTGCCGCATCCGGACGCACCGATCAGTGCGACGATCTCGCCCGCTGCGATGTCGAGGTCGACATCGCGCAGAACGACCTTCGAATCGAAGGTGCGCCCGACGCCCGAGAGGCGGACGCCGAGAGCGCCAGCCGAGGACGAGGGCTGCGACAGAGTCGCGCTGGGTGAGGTGCTTGCGGTGGACACCCGTCGAGATTACGGCTCGGCCGTCCCCGTCCCAATTCGATGTGTAACGAAACGAAACGAAGCGGAACGATCGCGCGAGGCGAGGCGGGTCACCCCGCGTGCACGCTCGCGATGCGCCCGAGCAGGCCGTTGACGAACCCGGCCGAGTCGTCCGTGCTGAGGTCCTCCGCGAGCTTCACTGCCTCCGAGATCGCGACCGGGTCGGGGACCTCAGGGTTGAACATGATCTCCCAGATGCCGATGCGCACGAGGGAACGGTCGAGCACGGGCATCCGTTCGATCGTCCACCCCTGCGCATAGGTCTCGATCAGCTCGTCAATCTCTTCGCGATGATCGATGATGCCCGTGACGATCTCGAGCGCGTAGCGCCACGACTCCCGCCGAGCGGGTTCGTTCGCCGCCCGCTCAGACTCGGCGGCCACCGCCGCCTGGAGCGTCGTTCCGCGCACGTCGGCGCCATAAAGGAGGTCGAGGGCGCGCTTACGCGCCTTGCTGCGTGCGCTCACTAGTCGTTGACGCGGCCCAGGTACTCGCCCGTGCGGGTGTCAACCTTGACCTTCGTGCCCGTCTCGAGGAAGAGGGGCACCTGGATCTCGTACCCCGTCTCCACCGTCGCGGGCTTCGTGCCACCCGTGGAGCGGTCGCCCTGCAGGCCCGGCTCCGTGTAGGTCACCTCGAGGACGACGGATGCCGGCAGGTCGATGTAGAGCGGGTTGCCGTTGTTGAGGGCGATCGTGACGGGCTGGTTCTCCAGCATGAAGTTCTTGGCGTCGCCCACGATCGCGTCGGAGACGGTGAGCTGGTCGTAGTCCGTGGAGTCCATGAAGACGAACGAGTCGCCGTCCGCATACAGGTAGGTGAAGTCACGCCGGTCGACGTTCTCGGTCTCGATCTTCGTGCCCGCGTTGTAGGTCTTGTCGACAGTCTTACCCGTCACCACGTTCTTGAGCTTCGTGCGGACGAAAGCGCCACCCTTGCCGGGCTTGACGTGCTGGAAGTCGATGACGGTCCAGAGCTGGCCGTCGATCTTGATGACGACGCCGTTCTTGATGTCAGCGGTTGCGGCCATGAGGGAAGGATTCCGTTCGATCGGGACGTGATCCGGCTCACGGGCCGGACAGAGAGCGGGCGAATGCGCCGGTGAGAGAGTTTAGCCGCTGGGAGGCGCGACTGCCGAATGCTAGCCGCTCAGACGCCGATCTCCTGATAGGCGGCGAAGAGCAGGCTCTGGTCCGGCCCCGCCAAAACGGTGGGCCGGGCAACATCGTCGAGCACGATGAAGCGCAGCAGGTCGCCCCTCGCCTTCTTGTCGCGCTTCATGACACTGAGAAGCGTGTTCCAGCGACCCGCCGGGTATGTCGTCGGCAGCTGCAGGGACTCGAGGATGCGGCGATGGCGGTCCACGACGTCGTCCGAGAGCCGACCGCTGAGGCGCGCCAGTTCCGCCGCGAACATCATCCCCACCGACACCGCCGCGCCGTGCCGCCACTGGTAGCGCTCCGCGAACTCGACAGCGTGACCGAGAGTGTGGCCGTAGTTGAGTATCTCGCGCTGGCCGGCCTCCCTGAAGTCACCGCCGACGACACGCGCCTTGATGCCGATCGAGAGCTCCACGAGACGACGGAACTCCTCCGAAGTCGGATCGCTTGCGACATCCACGTCACGTTCGATGATGTCGAGAATCTCGGGCTCAGCGATGAAACCGTATTTCACGACCTCGCCGAAGCCTGCGAGGATCTCCATGCGGCTGAGCCCCTCGAGTGTCGCCAGGTCGACCAGCACGCCAGCAGGAGCATAGAACGAGCCGACGAGATTCTTGCCCTCGTTCGTGTTGATGCCCGTCTTGCCGCCAATTGCGGCATCCACCATCCCGAGCAGGGTCGTCGGCACCTGCACGAGACGCACCCCGCGCAGCCAGGTCGCCGCGACGAAACCCGCGAGATCCGTCACGGCACCGCCGCCGAAGCCGACAACCGCGTCGCTGCGCGTGAAATCAGACTGCCCCATGACCTGCCAGCAGAAGGCGGCGACCTCGATGCGTTTGCCGGCCTCAGCATCCGGAATCTCGGCGAGCAGCACCTCGTAGCGATCGAGCATGCTCTCCCTCAGCGCCGCGGCCCGGGCCCCGAGCGTCGGCGGGTGCACGATGAGCACCTTGCGGGCGTCCGGCCCGATCAGATCGCCGAGCGACGACAGGATGTCCCTACCGACGACCACGTCGTAGGGCGTCTCCCCGGCAACGGAGATGGTGGTACTGGTCACAGGCTACCCCTCTCGGTGACGACGGAAGTGGGAAGCGAAATCCCGGCATCGGCAGCGACCCACTCCGCGATCTCCTCGGCGATGTGATCGATCGGCCTGCTGGAGGTGTCCCAGATGCGCGAGGGAACGGAATCGTAGAGCGGCTGCCGCTGCTCCACAAGGGCCTTCCAGGCCTCGACTCCCGCCCCCAGCAGCGGCCGTTTGCCGCCCGTGATCCGCGAGGCGACCGCCTCCGCGCTCACGACGAGACGCACGACCCTGGTCTTTGCCAGGTCGGCCCTTGTGTCGGCGCTGATGATGGCGCCTCCCCCGAGCGACACCACCGCAGGCTCGCGCAGCGCGGCCACGACAGCCTCGCGCTCAAGCCGACGGAAGTGGGGCTCACCGAACCGCTCAAAAATGTCGGCGATCGGTCCGTGCTCCGCGACGATGCGCTTATCCGTGTCGATGAAGGGCACCCCCAGGTGGCGTGCGACCCGCTTGCCGATTCGCGTCTTGCCAGAACCGGGGGCGCCGATGAACGTGACCAGTGGCGTCGTTGCCATCTCAGGGCTCACAGGAGGCCGGGATCCGATGTGGGTGTCGTACGCAGAGGGGCCGGGACCGCCTCGAGGTAGGCGTCCTTGTTGCGGCGCGTCTCGGCGACCGAGTCTCCGCCGAACTTCTCGAGCACGGCATTCGCGAGGACGAGGGCCACCATCGCCTCGGCCACAACACCCGCCGCGGGAACCGCGCAAACATCGGAGCGCTGGTGGTGAGCCTCCGCGGGAGCGCCCGCCGCGACATCCACTGTGCGGAGTGCGTGCGGAACTGTCGCAATGGGCTTCATGCCCGCCCGCACACGCAGCACCGTTCCCGTCGTCATGCCGCCCTCAGTGCCCCCGGCGCGGTCGCTCGAGCGGGTGATGCCTTCCTCCGCGAGGAACAGTTCGTCGTGTGCCTCCGAGCCGCGTCGCGTCGTCGTGAGGAAGCCGTCGCCGACCTCCACCCCCTTGATCGCCTGGATGCCCATCAGGGCACCGGCAAGCTGCGCGTCGAGACGGCGGTCCCAGTGCACGTAGGAGCCGAGGCCCGGCGGGAGGCCGTAGGCCAGCACCTCGACCACTCCCCCGAGAGTGTCACCATCGGAGTGGGCACGATCCACCTCGGCGACCATGGCCTCGGATGTCTCGGGGTCGAAGCAGCGGAGCGGATCAGCATCGAGGCGATCGACATCGGCAGGCGCCGGCACTGCACGCCCCTCGGGGACGCGGACCGTGCCGATCGACAGCGTGTGGCTGACGAGCTCGATCCCGAGCTCGGCCAGGAAGCGGCGGGCGACGGCGCCGAGCGCGACGCGAGCCGCGGTCTCACGGGCGCTGGCACGCTCGAGCACGTTCCTAGCCTCCGGGAAGTCGTACTTCTGCATCCCCACCAGATCGGCGTGGCCGGGGCGGGGTCGCGTCAAGGGCGCTCCACGGCCCTTTGGCAGAGTCGCGGGGTCGACGGGAGAGGCACTCATGACATCGACCCAGCGCGGCCACTCCGTGTTGCCGATGCGGACAGCCACGGGGCTGCCCATCGTGGCGCCGAAACGCACACCCCCCGAAATCGTGAGTTCATCCTCCTCGAACTTCATCCGCGCCCCACGCCCATAGCCGAGCTTGCGGCGGGCGAGGTCAGCGCGGATGTCATCGAGCGAAACGGGCACCCCCGCCGGCATCCCCTCGAGGATCGCCAGCAGTTCGGGTCCGTGGGATTCTCCAGCGGTCAACCAACGAAGCATGTGAACGATCTTCCCACAGGGGCGAGGTGCCCCGTTTCCATCAGAGGGACGGAGCCGCCACGGCGTCGCGCATTGCGCGGATGACAACTGACTCCTCCGGGAGGGGCGTCTCGGGATCCCCGCCGGTGAAGATTCTCACCTGCATGACCGCCTGGTGCAGCAGCATCTCGAGACCCGAGATGACCCGACCGCCACCCGCCTGCCAGGCGGATGCGAGGGTGGTCGGCCACGGGTCATAGGCAACGTCGAGGAGCACCGAGTGCCGAGCGGTGGGCTCCGCAAGACGCATGTCGAGATCGGCGCCGTTGGGAAGCGTACTGATGACGGCGTCGGGCACCGAATTCAGCGGCTCGCCCAGCTGCTCGATGTCGACGCGGATGCCGAGCAGAGGGCCCAGGTCCAGGAGCTGCATCGCGCGCTGAGGACTCCGCACGGAGAGGGTGACCTGCCGAGCGCCCAGAAGGGAAGCCGCGACGATGGCCGACGAGGCAGTGGCGCCGCCACCCAAAATCTGAGCATGTGTGACAGCCTCGACGCCAGCCTCTCGGAATGCTGCGACGATACCGTGCACGTCGGTGTTGAACCCTCGGATCACCCCGCCGTCGAGCAGCGCCGTGTTCGCGACACCGGTGAGACGCACGAGCTCGTGCCGCACGCCGAGGAAGGGCATGATGTCGTGCTTGACGGGCATCGTGAGCGAGAGCCCGCGCCATTCTGCTCCCAGACGGCCGAGGAAGGCTCCCAGGCCCTCCCCCGTCATCTCGACCCGCTCATAGCTCCAGTCGAGGCCGAGCTCCCGATACGCCGCGCCGTGCAGGAGCGGCGACTTCGAATGCGCAATGGGTTGCCCAAGTACGGCAAGGCGACGCTCAGCCACAGTTCGGGCTTCCTGTCGAGCGGCACCAGGCGCGCATCTTCTCCACCGAAGCATTGTGACCGGAGAGCGTCTCGTTGAACTCCGTCTCCCCCGTGTCGAGGTTCACCGCTACAAAGTAGAGCCATGGGCCCTCCGCGGGGTGCATTGCGGCGTCGATCGCCAGGTCGCCCGAGGCGGAGATGGGGCCTGGCGGCAACCCCGTGTGCACATAGGTGTTGAAGGGGTTGGGATCCGTCAGCTCGTCCTCCGTGCTGAACACGCCGCCCTCCTCGCGCTCGCCATGAGCCTGCACGTAGCCGTAGTGCGCGGTCGAGTCGAACTGGAGGGCCATCCCCTCGTTCAGGCGGTTCTGGATGACCCGCGAGACCTTGTAGAAGTCCTCCTCATTGCTACCCGCCTCACGCTGGATGAGCGACGCGATAGTGAGCACCCGGTGGCGCTCCTCAGCGGGAACACCGGCCGCATCGAGCGACTGAAAGGTCCTGTTCACGAGAGTCGTGATGACGCTCGTGGCGTCGACTCCTGGATCAAAGGTGTAACGGGCGGGGAAGAGGTAGCCCTCGATGCTCGGGGCCTCGGCGGGCACACCGAACACCGTGGGGTCGGCGACGGCAGCCTCGAAGTCCTCGACAGGGATCGAAGTGGCAGCCGACAGGAGCTCGAAGACCTCGTCAGCCGTGATCCCCTCCTGGATGAGCGCCGTGTTCTCCAGGCGATTCTCCGGGTCCTGAAGCGCCGCGAGAGCCGCCTCAGCGCTCATCTGCTGGGCCAGCATGTAGTAGCCCGGAAAGAACTGCGGGTTCTCCTTGAGAAGTAGCTCCCAGAACGCTTCGTAGCTCGCGATCACATCGGCCTCGAGAAGGGCCGCCGTGACATCCTCGCCGGTATCGCCGGGCATGATCACAATGGTCGCTTCGCCCGTGCCCTCGCCCTCGTAGTCCTCGGGAGGAATCTCCCAACCCATGACACTGCGCACCTGATCCTCAAAATTGAGCCACACGAATCCCACGGCACCCGCGCCGAGGCCCAGCACGACGACGAGCGCAACAAGCCAGCCGATCCAGCCGCGGCGGCGCGGACGCGAGTCTCGCGGGCCGCGGGACCGGCGTTCTCGCCTCAAATCCCCCCGGTGTGAGAGGGGCTCCCCCGCGCTGTCCGCCTGTCGCGCCCGCCGCGACTCCCCCTCGCGACGCGCAGCCTCCGCCCGCGAGGCTGTCGGCTCCGGCTGCGACGTGAAGATGGAATCCCAGTCGAGTTCGTCGCCCGACGAATCGTCGGGCCTGCGGGCGTCATTGTCCTGGGGCATCCACGTGTCCTTCGTGCGGGTCGACGACGGTCCCCGGGGCCTTCCCCGATGACCGCTCGGCGTCGAGGGCATGCTGGAGGATTATAACGGCCGCCACCTGATCGACGACCGCGCGCGAGTTGCGAGAAGTCCTGCCGTTCGCGCGCAGGGCCTGCTGGGCCGTGACCGTCGAAAGGCGTTCGTCCACGAGCCGTACCGGTACGCCCTCGCGAGCGATCAGGAGTGCGAATGCCCGTGCGTCCTCGGTCGACGCCGTGCTCGCCCCAGAGAGCGACAGCGGGAGACCGACGACGACCTCTACCGCCTCGAACTCGCGGGCTGCCGCCGCGATGGTGGCGACATCGCCCTCGCCTCGGGGAACCGTCTCGACGGGCGTCGCGAGCATCCCATGAAGGTCGGACCGAGCCAGACCGATGCGGGCGCGACCTACATCGACACCGAGCCTGACCCCCGCACGCATGCTCAGTTCGGCAGCCCGTCAACGACGGCGTCAAGTGCCGCGGGGATAGCCTCGGCATTCGTTCCGCCGCCCTGGGCGAGGTCGTCCTTGCCGCCTCCGCCGCCGCCAAGAACTCCCGCTGCAGCCTTCGCGAGCGGTCCCGCCTTGACGCCGCGGTCGCGGGCGGCGTCGTTCGCTGCGACGATGACGGACGGCTTGCCGCCCACCACACCGGCTAGCGCGACGACGGCAGCGTCACTGCCGAGGCGTGCTCGAACGGATGTCACGAGGCTCCGCAGGTCATCGGAGGAGCCGAGCGAGCCCACGTCGGCCTTCACGACCGAGAAGTCGCCTCGACGCACCGCTGAGGCGGCCAGATCCGGAACGCGCTGCGCGAGAGCAGCCGACTCGAACTCGGCGATACGCTTCTCCGCCGCCTTGAGCGAGGAGAGCAGCTCGGCGATCCGGTCCGGGAGCTGCTCCCGCGGAGTCTTCAGGTTCGACGTCAGCTGGGACACGATGGCGCGCTCGGTGGCGAGCTCACGGAAGGCGTCGATGCCGACAAGCGCCTCGACGCGGCGATTGGTGGAACCCACCGAGGACTCACTCACGAGATTGACGAGCCCCACCTGCGCAGAGCTGGAGACATGCGTTCCCGCGCACAACTCTCTCGACCAGGGTCCGCCGATGTCGACGACCCGCACCGTCTCTCCATACTTCTCGCCGAAGAGCGCCATCGCCCCCAGGGCCTTCGCCTCGTCGAGGGGCATGACCCGCGTCTCCACGGGAAGGTCACGCCGGATCGCGACGTTCGCGATCTCCTCGATCTCGCTGCGCGTCTCGGGTGAGAGCGCCTGGTTCCACCCGAAGTCGAGGCGCATGTAGCCGGCCTTGTTGTAGGAGCCCGACTGGTGCGCATCCGGGCCGAGCACCTGTCGGAGCGCAGCATGGATGAGGTGGGTTGCCGAGTGGGCCTGCGTCGCGCCGCGCCGCCAATCCGGGTCGACGATCGTCGTCGCCGCATCGTCCACCGCAACCTCACCTGTGCGCACCTCGACGCGGTGGCTCACGAGACCCTTGACGGGCTTCTGCACGTCGAGGACGTCGAGCTCGAATCCCGCGCCGACGATCGTGCCGGCATCCGCCTCCTGGCCGCCCGACTCCGCGTAGAGCGAGGTCTCGGCGAGGATGACCTCCGCCGTTTGGCCTGCCACCGCTCGGGACACCGACTCACCGTCGACGATGATGCCGAGCACCCGCGTCTCAGTCTGCAGGTAGTCGTAGCCCGTGAAGACAGTCTCCCCGAGCGCGCGGAAGTCGCTGTACACCGAGAGGTCAGCGAGGGCCGTCTTCTTGGCCTTCGCGTCGGCCTTCGCCTTATTGCGCTGCTCCGCCATGAGGGCGTCGAAGGCCCCACGGTCCACGGTCAGGCCCGCCTCCTCCGCCATCTCGAGCGTCAGATCGATCGGGAAGCCGAAGGTGTCATGAAGCAGAAAGGCTGTGTCCCCCGGCAGCTGTCGCCGCCCCTCCTCGCGCGTCTTCGAGACGGCCAGATCGAGGATGCTCGTGCCGCTCGCGAGAGTCCCGAGGAAGTTCTCCTCCTCCGAGTAGGCGAGACGGGCGATGCGGTCGTAGCTCTTCTCCACCTCGGGATAGGCCGCCTTCATCGCGTCCCGCGAGGTGGTGAAAAGCTCGGGGAACGTGGCGACGTCGACGCCGAGGAGCCGCATGGCCCGCACCGAGCGGCGGAGCAGGCGGCGCAGGATGTAGCCGCGGCCCTCGTTCGACGGGGTCACCCCGTCAGCCATCAGCATGAGCGCGGAGCGCACGTGATCGGCGACCACGCGCATCCGGACGTCGTCTCCGTGGTCGCGACCGTAAGGGCGGCCGGAGATCTCGGCGGCGCGATCCAGCACGGGGCGCACCTGGTCGATCTCGTACATGTTCTCGACGCCCTGTTTGAGGAAGGCGACACGCTCGACGCCGAGACCCGTGTCGATGTTCTTCTTCGGCAGCTCCCGCACGACGGAGAAATCCGTCTTGCTGCGCACGTCGTCCAGGAGGTACTGCATGAAGACGAGGTTCCAGATCTCGAGGTAGCGCGAATCATCCGCCGCTGGCCCGCCCTCGGCGCCGTACTTTGCCCCGCGGTCGAAGTAGATCTCCGAGCAGGGGCCGCCGGGGCCGGGCTGCCCCGTATGCCAGTAGTTGTCGGCTTTGCCGAGACGCTGAATGCGCTGTTCCGGGAGGCCGGCCACGCGCTTCCACAGCTCGATGGCCTCGTCGTCCTCCTCGTAGACGGTGACCCAAAGGTCCCGCTCCTCAAATCCGAGACCACCCTCGCTCTCGCTCTTCGTGAGGAGCTCCCAGGCGAAACTGATCGCCTGTTCCTTGAAGTAGTCGCCGAAGGAGAAGTTGCCGGCCATCTGGAAGAAGGTGCCGTGCCGGGTCGTCTTGCCGACCTCCTCGATATCGAGGGTGCGGATGCACTTCTGCACGCTCGTCGCACGCGGATAGGGGGCAGGGATGAGCCCCGAGAGATAGGGAATGAAGGGCACCATTCCGGCAACCGTGAACATGAGCGTCGGGTCATCACTGACCAAGGACGCGGAAGGCACGACCGTGTGGCCGCGTTCCGCGAAGTAGTCGAGCCAGCGTTGGCGGAGGTCAGCAGTCTGCATTGGTTCCCGGTGGGTCTTGGTTCCTGATGGTTCTGGTCCTCGGTCTCCCGAGGTTGCTTTGCGGACTCGTGTCAGCCCTGCGAGCGCTTGAGGTCGGCGATCGTCTCCTCAGCCTCAGCGACGGCGGCGCGGAGCTCAGCCTCGCGGGCCCGATACCCGTCGACGACGGCGCCCGTGAATTCGCCCACCCGGCTGTCGACCTCTTCGAAGAATCGTCGACCCTCGGGCGTCTTGTTGATCTGGTGTGCGGCGACGAAACCGATGCCGACGCCGATGATGAGCATCACGAGGTTCTTCATGCCTGGCTCCTTCTGATCTGTCGTCGTGGGTCGCGACGAAAGGCCCATGAGCCCCGATCGCACCCGTGTAAGCCTAGCGTGTACGGTCGGGCGCCGGATGTGGGAGCGCACGACGCCCTCGATCGGGAGGCGTGAATGCAGAAAGCGGGCCGCCACAGGGCGACCCGCTTTCTGCTGGAGGCGAGAACTAGCGCGCGGCGTAGTACTCGACGACGAGCTGGACCTCACACGTGATGGGGACCTCAGCACGCTTCGGGCGACGCACGAGACGCACCTGGAGCTTGTCGAGCTCAACCTCGAGGTAGGCCGGAGTCTTGGGGAGGAGGTCGACGTGGCCGCCGGCCGCCGCGACCTGGAAGGGCTCCATGCCCTCACTGCGCTGGTGCACGCCGACGAGCTGGCCCGGCTTCACGCGGAAGGACGGGCGGTCGACGCGCTGGCCGTCGACGATGATGTGGCGGTGCACGATCATCTGACGCGCCTGAGCGGTCGTACGGGCGATCGCGGCACGGACGAGGATCGCGTCGAGACGCATCTCGAGCAGCTCGACGAGGTTCTCACCCGTCAGGCCGTCCGTGCGGCGCGCCTCGTTGAACGCGATGCGAAGCTGCTTCTCGCGGATGCCGTACTGGGCACGAAGGCGCTGCTTCTCGCGAAGGCGGACCGCGTAGTCGCTGTCGGTCTTGCGCTTGGTGCGGCCGTGCTCACCGGGAGCGTAAGGGCGCTTCTCGAAGCCCTTGGCCGCCTTGGGGGTCAGGGGGATGCCGAGCGCGCGGGAGAGCTTGGTCTTGCTACGAGTACGTGACTTGGTAGACACGATTTCCTTTCGATACAGACGTCATCAGTCTTCAGGCAGTGGTACCGCAGGCAAACACCCGCGGACGATTCAGAAGAGGGATGGTGCCGTGGGGCGTCCGGCTAAAGGACCAGCCCCTTCAGCGTTTGGTATCGAGGCAGCCGTGCACGAATACCCACTGTAGGCATCCACCATCGTATCACCCGCCGCGGATGATACGTAGCAGCTTCTGAAGTCGGGCGCCGACATCGCGTTCGTTACCGTGCTCGGTGGGCTCATAGTAGCGACGGCCTCGAAGAGAGGCCGGCAGGTAGTCCTGTTCGACGACACCGAGCGGCGCATCGTGCGGGTAGAGGTACCCCTTGCCATGTCCCAGTTTCTTCGCGCCCGCGTAGTGCGCGTCGCGGAGGTGTTTGGGAACCGGACCGCTCTTGCCCGCCCGCACGTCGCCGATCGCGGCATCGATCGCTCTGATGATGCTGGGCGACTTCGGTGCCGTAGCGAGATACACGACGGCCTCGGCGAGCGGGATGCGCCCCTCCGGCATTCCGATCAGCTGCACGGCGTTCGCGGCGGATGTCGCGACCACGAGCGCGTTCGGATCCGCCATGCCGATGTCTTCGGCGGCGTGGACGATGATGCGGCGCGCGATGAAGCGCGGATCCTCCCCCGCCTCGATCATTCGCGCGAGATAGTGCAGCGCGGCATCCGGATCAGAACCACGAATTGACTTGATGAAAGCACTGATCACGTCGTAGTGCTCGTCGCCCTTGCGGTCGTAACGCAGGAGCGCGCGATCGACCGCGCGCGCGACCGCCTCTCCCGTGATCGTCGGATGTTCTTCACCCGCGTCTTGAGGGGACGCCGCTACTGAGGTCGCTGCCGCCTCAAGGGCGGTGAGTGCTCGCCGCGCGTCCCCCGAGGCGAGCCGAATGAGGTCGCCGCGAGCTTCGTCCGTCAGCGCGAATCGCCCCGCGAGTCCCCGCTCGTCCGCGACGGCGCGATCAATGAGCATCCCGAGGTCCTCATCGCTGAGTTGCTGCAGAGTGAGAAGCAGGGAACGCGAGAGAAGAGGCGAGACGACCGAGAAAGAGGGATTCTCCGTCGTGGCGGCGATGAGGATCACCCAGCCGTTCTCGACCCCGGGGAGCAGAGCATCCTGCTGGGACTTGGTGAAGCGGTGGATCTCGTCGAGAAACAGCACAGTCGACTGGCCATAGAGATCGCGCTGAGAGAGAGCGGTCTCCATGACCTCTCGCACGTCCTTGACCCCGGCCGTGACGGCCGAGAGCTCGACGAAGCGCCGGCCGGAGCTGTGCGCGATCGCCTGCGCGATCGTGGTCTTGCCCGTTCCAGGGGGACCCCAGAGGATGAGCGAGACGGCACCCTGCTCGCCCGAGCTCGAGGCCAGGGCCACCAGCGGGGACCCAGGAGTGAGCAGATGCCGCTGACCCGCGACCTCATCGAGGTTCCTCGGTCGCATGCGTACCGCAAGCGGTGTCGACCCGGAGAAAAGGCCTGGCGCGACATTCATGGACGCAATGCTACGGCCCCCCTCCGACGCGCCAGTCATGCAACGAGCGCGCGGTCGGCTAGGGTTCTCGTGGCAATCACGGCGAGTCGGAGGACCAGTGGCACCAAGCAGGAGCAATGACAAGCAGGCGCGCGAGGCGCGGGAGCGCCTCCGCCTCTATCAGGCTCGGCAAGCCGTCAACGAGCAGCGCAGCAAACGCCGCCGCCGCGACAACATTGTCGCAATCGCCGCTTCCTTCGCCGTCGTCGTCCTTGCTGTCGTTGCGCAGGTGGCGTTCTTCACGACAGGCCCTGGCGCACCCGAACCTTCGCCGACGACCTCACCCTCGGCTGCAGCGGAGTCGGTGGTGCCCTCCCCCGAGCTCGCGGAGAATCGCACCTGGACAGGCACGCTCACGCTCAACGACGTCGAGCTCGGCATCGAGCTCGACGGCGCTGCAGCTCCGCAGGCGGTCGCCGCATTCGTGCAGGGTGTGCAGGAGGGTTACTACCCTGAAAAGTCGTGCCACCGGTTGACGGACGGGGGCTTCTACGTGCTCCAGTGCGGCTCGGTGGACGGCACTGGGGCGAGCGACCCCAGCTTCCAGTTCGGCCCGATCGAGAATGCCCCCGCCGGCGACCTCTACACGGCCGGGACCATCGCAATGGCACGCGCATCTGGTGACGCCGAGAGCAACGGTCGGCAGTTCTTCATCGTGTACGAGGACACGACCATCCCTTCTGATGCGGCTGGCGGCTACACCGTGCTCGGTCGCATCACCTCCGGCCTCGAAACGCTGAAGAGCGAGATCACGGATGCCGGCGTGGTGCCGGGGTCGTCCGAGAACGACGGGGCACCCGTCGTTGCCACGACGATCACGGGAGTCACCCTCGACTGATTGCCGCGGATAGCGCGTGCAATAGGCTAGTTCGCGGTCGACGGCGAATGTCGGCCCCGGCAGCAAGGTGAGGCAGTGACGAACAACAACGAGACCCCGTGGGGCCGCGTCGATGAGACGGGCACCGTCTATGTGCGCGAGGGGGACGGCGAGCGTGTCGTCGGCCAGTACCCAGACGGTTCCTCGGAGGAGGCGCTCGCCTACTTCGAACGCAAGTATGTCGACCTCGCCGGCCAGGTGACGCTGCTTGAGCAGCGCATCAAGCGCGGAACCCCGGGCACGGACGTGGCCAAGGCGGTGGATGCCCTCCTCGCGAGCGTCACGACGGCCAACGCCGTCGGTGACCTCGCGGCGTTGCGCCTTCGCCTCGAAGCTCTCGGTGGCGTCGCCGACGAGCTCACCGAGAAGCAGGAGGCCGAAGACCGCGCAGCCCTCGATGAGGCAATCGCTTACCGCACCTCTCTCGTGGCAGAGATTGAGGAACTCGCGGCGCAGGATCCGTCGAAGATCCAGTGGAAGCACGCCACGGCGGCCATCGACGATCTCTTTGCCCGCTGGAAGGCCCACCAGCAGACCGGTCCGCGTCTCCCCAAGGCGGAGGGGAATGAGCTGTGGAAGCGCTTCCGCGCGGCACGCTCGACCCTCGAGACCGAGCGCAAGGCGTTCTTCGCCGATCTCGACCAATCTCACAAGCAGGCGAGGGCGCGCAAGCAGGAACTCATTGCGGCCGCCGAGGCCCTCACTTCCCGGGGGGCAGAGGGCATCCCGGAGTATCGCCGCCTCCTCGATGCATGGAAGAGCGCGGGGCGCGCAGGCAAGAAGCAGGACGACGCTCTGTGGGCGAAGTTCAAGGCCGCGGGTGACGCCCTCTACGGAGCCAAGGCAGAGGTGGATGCTCGCGAGAACGCCGAGTTCGAAGAGAACCTCGCCAAGAAGGAGGCCCTGCTGAGCGAGGCGGAGCCGCTCTTGAAGGAGAAGGATCGGACCGCCGCGCGAGCTGCGCTGACATCGATTCAGCAGCGTTGGGACGAGGTCGGCAAGGTGCCCCGGGCGAAGATGAAGTCGGTCGAAGACCGGTTGCGCAAGATCGAGGCCGCCGTTCGCGCGCTCGAAGAAGAGCATTGGCAACGCAACAATCCCGAGCGCAAGGCCCGCGCGGAGGGCCTCGCAGCACAGCTCGAGGCGGCTATCGCTCAGCTCGAACGCGATCTTGATGATGCGCGCAAGAGCGGCGACACTGAGAGGATTGCGGCAGCGCAGGAAGCTCTCGACGCTCGCCGAGCGTGGCTCGGAGTGGTCGCGGACTGATCGTCCTCAGCAGGACATCGAGGAGGTTCTCCACAGATTGTCGGTGAGCCACTCAGGCATTCAATGCCAAGAGCACGATAGAGGAATGCCCCGCCTCGCCCCCATCCTCACGGAACTCGACCTCCCCCTCCCTGAGCTCCACGCTGCTCGCCTCGACGGTGAAATCTACGCGCTCGGCGAGGGTTTCGCATCTATCGACGAGTTCGAGCAGCCGCACCTTCGGGCGCGCTCACTCGCGTCCATGATCCAGCCAAGGATCATCGCTGAGAGAGCAACAGCGGCATGGATTCACGGGGCCATCCCTCGTCCCCCCGCTATCCACGAGCTGTGTGTCTCCCTCGCAGCGCGGTCACGCGCGTCCGCATCGCGCCGCTTCGTCTTGCGCGAGGTCGTGATCACGCCCCTCGAGGTGCAAGAAATTGCGGGCGTCGCCGTCACGACACCGCTACGCACTGCAATCGACCTCATCCGCGACGAGAACTACGGGGTCGAATCGGAACGCATCATCCGCCAGCTCCTCGCGGACAACCGCCTAGAGGTGTCGACCCTCCGCAGTGAGATCGAGACACGCTATAAGCTCGCGGGCAAACGGCGAGCCCTCGAGCGCGTTGCCCTCATCGCCGACCCCTGCCCTACGTCGTGACCCGGTAGACGTCGTAGACGGCGTCAATACGGCGCACAGCATTGAGCACGCGGTCGAGGTGGGTTGTGTCGCCCATCTCGAACACGAAGCGGCTGATCGCGAGCCGATCTGTCGACGTCGTGACCGTGGCCGAGAGGATGTTCACGTGGTGCTCCGAGAGCACCCGCGTCACGTCCGAGAGCAGACCCGAACGGTCGAGAGCCTCCACCTGGATCTGCACCAGGAAGACGCTTGTCGATGAGGGGGCCCACTCGACGTCCACGACGCGTTCCGGCTCATTCATGAGCGACGCGACGTTGACGCACGAGGCTTGGTGCACGGAGACGCCAGCACCGCGGGTCACAAAGCCCATGATCTCGTCACCTGGCACCGGAGTGCAGCACTTCGCGAGCTTCACGAGGATGTCGGGAGCGCCCTTCACAAGGACGCCCGAGTTCCCGGCCGTGCGACGCTTCCCGCGCGTGCGGGAGATCGTGAACTCCTCCTCCGCGTCACTCTCGACCTGCACTGTCGACACGATCTTCTCCAGCACCGACTGGGTCGAGACGTGACCCTCACCGATTGCCGCGTAGAGAGCCGACACATCGTCGTAGCGCAACTGGGCGGCGACCTCGCTGATCACACCCTGGTTCATGAGCTTCTGCAGCGGGAGGTTCTGCTTGCGCATGGCGCGGACTATCGCGTCCTTGCCCTGCTCCATCGCCTCGTCACGGCGCTCCTTGGTGAACCACTGGCGGATCTTGTTGCGGGCCCGGGTCGACTTGACGAAGGTGAGCCAGCCCTGGCTCGGCCCCGCATCCGGATTCTTCGAGGTGAAGACCTCGACCACGTCGCCGCTTGAGAGCTCGCTCTCGAGCGGAACGAGGCGGCCATTGACCTTGGCACCCATCGTGCGGTGACCAACCTCCGTGTGCACGGCGTAGGCAAAGTCGACCGGGGTCGCTCCCGCAGGCAACCCGATCACCTTCCCCTGCGGCGTAAAGACGTAGACCTCCTTGGCGCCGATCTCGAAGCGGAGCGAGTCGAGGAATTCGCTAGGATCCGCCGTCTCAGCCTGCCAGTCGGAGATGTGGGCCAACCACGCCATGTCGGAGTCGCCGACAGGCGGTGCCTCCGAGGAACGCCCACCCGCGATGCGCTCCTTGTACTTCCAGTGCGCCGCAACACCGTACTCGGCACGCTGGTGCATCTCCTCGGTGCGGATCTGAATCTCCACGGGCCGGCCCTTGGGGCCGATGACGGTCGTGTGAAGCGACTGGTACAGGTTGAACTTGGGTGTCGCGATGTAGTCCTTGAAGCGGCCGGGAATGGGAGTCCAGCGCGCGTGGATGGAGCCGAGAACGGCGTAGCAGTCGCGCACGGATGAGACGAGCACTCGGATGCCCACCAGGTCGTAGATCTCGTCGAACTCACGACCGCGCAGGATCATCTTCTGGTAGATCGAGTAGTACTGCTTGGGCCGCCCGACGACCTTGCCCTTGATTCGTGCCGCCTTGAGGTCCTCGCTCACCGCGTCGATGACCTGGTGCACGAACTCCTCGCGCTGCGGCGTGCGCTGCTTGACGAGACTCTCGATCTCGACGTAGAGCTTGGGGTGCAATACGGCGAACGACAGGTCCTCGAGCTCCCACTTGATCGCCTGGATGCCCAGCCGGTGGGCGAGGGGCGCGTAGATTTCGAGGGTCTCCTGCGCCTTGCGCTTGGCCGATTCCGAGGAGACAAAGCCCCACGTGCGCGCGTTGTGCAGGCGGTCCGCGAGCTTGATCACGAGCACGCGGATGTCCTTCGACATCGCAACGACCATCTTGCGCACTGTCTCTGCCTGCGCGCTGTCGCCGTACTTGAGCTTGTCGAGCTTCGTGACCCCATCGACGAGCATCGCGATCTCGTCCCCGAAGTCCTTGCGCACCATGTCAAGGGTGTAGTCGGTGTCCTCCACCGTGTCGTGCAGGAGAGCCGCCGCTACGGTTTTGGCGCCGATCCCCAGGTCGGCGAGAATCTGCGCGACCGCGACCGGATGCGTGATGTAGGGCTCGCCACTCTTGCGCTTTTGCCCCTGGTGAGCGACCTCGGCGACGCGGTACGCCCGCTCGATCGTCTCCACATCCGCCCGCGGGTGGTGAGTTCGGACCGTTCGAATGAGGTTCTCGATGGCACCGACGTGCTGAGCGCGCGAGAAGAGACGCGGCAGCAGCATCCGCCGCGTGGCAGACGTGGGGGTCGTGACCTCCGTCATCTCACCTCCCGCGATGTCGTGGAGCCAAAACTATCATTCCCACCCTGAAGCTCAGCTGCCGCGACGAGGGGCGAACTACTTGACCGAGGCAGTCTGGACCTGTCGAGCCTCGAGGATGCGCTCTGTCTGCTTTGCGATGGCAGGCTCGCGCTCGCGCAGGTGGCTGTACACGGGAGCTGCGATGAAGATCGTCGAATAGGCACCCGCGAGGATTCCGATGAAAAGGGCAAGCGAGATGTCGCGCAGCGTGCCGGCGCCGAGGACGAATGACCCGATAAAGAGGATCGCTGCGACGGGCAGTACGGCGACCACCGACGTGTTGATCGACCGCACGAGGGTCTGATTGACCGCGAGGTTGACGGACTCGGCGAATGTTCGCGGAGAGGCCTCCCCGTCCTCCGCCGTGTTCTCGCGGACCTTGTCGAACACCACGACGGTGTCGTAGAGCGAATACCCCAGGATCGTCAAGAAGCCGATCACGGCGGCGGGAGTCACCTCGAAGCCGAGGATGCCATAGACACCGGCCGTGAGGATGAGGTCGTGGGCAAGCGCGGCAAGGGCGGCGACGGACATCTTCCAGGTGCGGAAGTACAGGGCCATGACGACGCCCGCGAGAACGAGGAACACCACGAGCGCCCGGATGGACTGCGCCGTGATGTCGGCACCCCACGTGGGTCCAATGTAGGAGTAACTCACCTGATCGAGGGGGACGCCGTAGGCGTCAGCGAGAGCCGTACGAATCTCGAAGGCCTCGTCGTCGGTGACGGTGTCCGTCTGCACCCGCACGGTGTCGGTGCCGATGACCGTCACGCGCGGGACAGCATCATCGACGACGCTTGTCACCGCCTCTTCACCCACGGGCTGACTCAACTCGCTGCTGCGCTCCACCTGGAACTGCGAGCCCCCGCGGAACTCGATCCCGAAGTCGAAACCGCCGCGCAGCCACGGGCCGACGACGGCGGCGACAATGACGAGCGCCGCGATGACGTACCAGAGACGGCGACGACCGACGAAATCGATCGACCGGCGGCCGGTGTAGAGGTCGTTGCCGAACTTGGTGAAGTTGGCCATCAGGACTCCTTGCCCTTCGATCCGGCGACGTCGGCGGCGGCCTTACGCTCGGCGATCGTCTGTCTGCGTGCAGCCTCGCGGCTGCTGCCGGCGCGCTTGCCGCCACCCAGCGGCTCGCGGAAGGTGGCCCTGCCGCGATACACGGCGCCGAGCGCCCTGGGGTCGAGGCCGCTCAGGGGGTGGCCCTCGCCGAAGAAGCGAGTCTTAGCGAGCAACTGCAGCACGGGATGCGTGAAGAGCGCGACGACGACCAGGTCGATGAGCGTCGTAATGCCGAGCGTCAGCGCGAAACCTCGCACGTTGCCGATCGCGAGGAGGAAGAGGATCGACGCTGCGAGGAAGTTGACAGTGTCGGAAGCGAGCACTGTGCGAATCGCGCGCTTCCACCCGGCCTCGACCGCCGAACCGAGAGCCCGACCGTCGCGCAGCTCATCCTTGATGCGCTCGAAGTACACGATGAAGGAGTCGGCAATGATGCCGATGGCCACGATGAGACCCGCGACCCCCGCGAGCGAGAGCCGATAGCCCTCTCGCCACGAGAGTAGGTTGATGACGAGATAGGTGATGACAGCGGCGACCATGAGTGAGGCCACTGTCACGAAACCGAGCGTGCGGTACTGGAACAGCGAGTAGACGACGACCAACCCGAGACCGATGAAGCCCGCGATGAGACCGCTCCAGAGCTGGCTCTCACCGAGGGTCGCCGAGATGGTCTCGGTGCTCTGAACTTCGAAGCCGATCGGGAGGGCGCCGAACTTGAGCTGGTCAGCGAGCGTCTTGGCGGTCTCCTGAGTGAAGTTGCCCGTGATCTGCGGCTTGCCGTTGGTGATGACAGCATTGGTGGTCGGCGCCGAGATAACGCGGCCGTCGAGCACGATGGCGAACTGGTTCTGCACGCCCGTGAGCGAGTACAGGCGCGTCGTGACCTCGCCGAACTGCTCCGTGCCTTCGCTGTCGAACACGATGTTGACGCCCCACTGGCCCGTGCTCACGCCCTGGGCGTTTGCCACCATGCCGTGGCTCGCATCCGCGATGTCCTCGCCGGATACCTCCACCGGCCCGAGAATGTATTTCAGCTGGCCCGTGTCGTCACAGGTGATGAGCGGCTCACCCGCCGGGGCGACATTGGCTCCGGACTCGTCGAGCTGCGAGCATTCGAAGTTCGTGAACTCCTCCTGGAGCTCGGCGGTGATCCACGCCAGGTCGCTCGCATCCGTCGGCGACGGTGAGGGCTCTACGACCTCGTCGGCGGCGGAGGCGGAGGGCGATGCGGAGGGCTCCGCCTCGGTAGACACCGCACCGCCGCCCTCGCCCGTACCGGCGGAGGGGGAAACCGATGCGGCGGGCTCCTCCTCCCCTTCGGTCTCGGTGCCGCCGCTGTCGCCCTCGACAGATTCGCCAGAATCCTCGGTGGTCATGGTCGGATCCGTGGCCGCGGCGATCTGGAGCACCGGTCGGAACTCAAGCTTGGCCGAGGACTCGATGCGGTCAAGCGTCTCCTGATCGGGGGTTCCCGGAATCGAGACGACAATGTTCTGCGCGCCCTGGGTGTTGACCTCGGCCTCCGCGACACCCGAAGCGTCGACGCGCTGACGGATGATCGCTACCGCCTGGTCGAGCTGCTCGCTCGAGACCTGCTGCCCGCTCTCGAGCTGCGGGGCGAGGATGATCTGGGTCCCGCCCTCGAGGTCAAGAGCCAGCTTGGGCGCCCATCCCGAGCCCTGCCACAGCACACCGGCCAGATTGAGGCCGATCAGCCCGGCGATGATGACCGCCAACCAGCTCAGGGAACGCCAGGCCTTCCTGGCCGGGGTCGATCGTGGTGCTGCCACCTGGAACTCAGCTTTCTATGCTCCGGTGGCGCGTCCGCCACGGATCAGTTCGGGTCGGCTCGCCAGCAGCTGGCAAGCCCACAAAAGACTAGTGCTTCTCGTCATCCTTGCCGTTCGGCTGCGAATCGGCGTCCGACACGCCATCCGCCTCGGCCGCCTCGGTCTCGTCCTCGACGACCTTGAGGATCGTCTGACGGTGCAGGCGGATGACCGTGCCCGGCGTGGTCTCGATGAGGGCCTCGTTCTTTTCCTCATCGACCGAGAGCAGCGTTCCGAAGACACCGAACTGCGTCATGACCTCGGCGCCCGGGACCATCTTCGACTGGAGCTGCTCCTGCTCCTCCCGGCGCTTCTTCGTCGAACGGAACTGGACGAAGATGAAGAGGGCCAGGACGGCCAGCATTACGAGAATCAGCGGGTCAATTGGCATGCTGGAGGAGAACCTTCCGGAGCTGAGGAGGCGTATGAAGCGCCAGGACATCGCCTTCAGGCGACCCTGAGATCTTACAGGCCTTCACCGAAGAGCGTCGCCTCACGCGGCGCCAGCCCGAGATGGGCGACGGCGTGTCGCGTCGCGGTGCGACCGCGCGGAGTGCGCGCGAGAAGCCCCATTCGCACGAGGAAGGGCTCGACGACGGACTCGATCGTCTCGGCCTCCTCTCCCACGGAGGCCGCGAGGGTACTCAACCCGACAGGCCCCCCGTCGAACTGCCGGATGATCGCAGTCAGCACGGCGCGGTCGAGCCGATCGAGCCCCAGATCGTCGACATCGTAGAGAGCGAGGGCGGCACGGACCGCCTCGATACCCTCCACCCGATGAACGAGGGAGTAGTCGCGTACGCGGCGCAGAAGGCGATTGGCGATGCGCGGTGTGCCGCGGCTGCGTCCCGCGATCTCGGCACGTGACTCGGCATCGATCTCAAGTTCGAGCAGTCGCGCGGCGCGGGCGATCACATCACCCAACTCGGCATCGGAGTAGAACTCCAGGTGAGCCGTGAAACCGAAGCGGTCGCGCAGAGGATTGGGAAGCAGTCCGGAACGCGTCGTGGCCCCTACCAACGTGAACGGAGCGAGATCGAGGGGAATGGATGTCGCGCCAGCACCCTTGCCGACCATGATGTCGATGCGGAAATCCTCCATCGCGAGATAGAGCATCTCCTCCGCCGATCGCGCCATCCGGTGGATCTCGTCGATGAAGAGCACCTCGCCGGGAACGAGGGACGACAGCAGGGCCGCGAGGTCGCCCGCATGCTGGATCGCGGGACCACTGGAAAGCCTCAGCGGTCGTGCACCCTCCTCGGCGACAATCATGGCGAGCGTCGTCTTGCCGAGTCCGGGAGGGCCGGCCAGGAGGATGTGGTCGGGCGTGCGCTTCTGCAGCGCTGCCGCGTCGAGCAGCAGCTCGAGCTGCGCGCGCACCTTCGACTGCCCGACGAACTCGCCGAGTGACCTAGGCCTCAGCGCGCCCTCGAAGGCCAGTTCCGCCTGCGACTGGGACTGGGCGTCCGTCATCGACTCGCGACCTCGCTCGAAACCCTCGACCTCACCGCTCATCGCGCATCCACCCGCGACGAGCTCGCGGCCGGGCCGAGTGCCGATAGCGCGACCCGCAGAAGGGCCTGCACGTTATCGGCCTTGCTAGGCTCCACCAGGTCGTGCGCGTCGTCTGCGGCCTTCGCGGCGGCCCGCTCGTTCCAGCCGAGACCGACGAGCGCCTCGACGACCTTTGCGCGGGCATCCACGGGAACAGCGCTGGATCGCGGCTCCGTCCGCGCGGCCACGACCTTGCCCGCAAGAGACACGACGATGAGCTTCGCGGTTTTGGGGCCGATGCCCGAGACCTTGCGGAACGCCCCGTCGTCCTCCTCGTGCACAGCGCGGGCGACGTCGTCGGGCGACATGACCGACAAGACCCCCATCGCCGACTTTGGGCCGACCCCCGTCACGCCGCGGAGAAGATCGAAGACCGCGAGCCGATCGGCGTCGGCGAAACCGAAGAGCGAGAGGTCATCCTCCTTGACGACAAGCGCCGTGCGGATGCTCGCCTCCGAGCCCACCCGCAGCGACGCCGCATGATCGGGCGTCACCGTGAGGGCGAGCCCCACTCCCCCGACCTCCACGACCGCCGTCGTGCCCAGAACCGACAGCACCGAGCCACGAAGGGAGGAGATCATGACTCCAGCCTACGAGGCGCCTGCGACACTGCCGCGGAACGCTCGGCGGCGCGCCACGCTCGCTGGGCGGGAGTCGACGCATCGGTTCTGCTCGTTTCCGGTCCGGCACCGCGCCAGGCGTGGCACAGGGCAAGGGCGAGCGCGTCGGAGGCATCCGCCGGTGTCGGGGGCGCGTCGAGGCCGAGAATCCGCGCCACCATGTGCCCCACCTGCTTCTTATCGGCCGATCCGTAGCCGGTTACTGCAGCCTTCACCTCGGAGGGCGTGTGCAGGCCGACCGCGAGGGAACGCCGGGCGGCGGCGAGCAGCACAACCCCGCTCACCTGCGCCGTGCCCATGACGGACTTCAGGTTGTGCTGCGCGAAGACGCGCTCGAGGGCAACCGCTGAGGGAGCATGCGCATCCATGAGCCCATCGAGCGCGTCGGCGATCACGCGGAGCCGCCGCTCGAGAGGCATGTCGGGCGGCGTGCGCACGACCCCGACATCGACGAGGGCGGCACGTCGACCGCTCAGGACATCGATGACGCCGATGCCGCAGCGCGTCAACCCCGGATCCACCCCGAGGATGCGCGTGCTCATGACTCGCGCCTAGTCCTCGTCGAGTTCTGCTTGCGTCTCCGGCGACACCGAGTAGTTGGAGAAGACGTTCTGCACATCGTCGCTGTCTTCGAGCGCATCGATCAACTTGAAGACCTTGCACGCCGTATCGGCGTCGATCTCGACGTTGAGGTTCGGCACGAACTCCGCCTCGGCCGAGTCGTAGTCGATGCCGGCCTCTTGAAGGGCGGTGCGCACGGCCACGAGATCGGACGGATCGCTGATGATCTCGAATCCCGCGCCCCGGTCGACGACCTCCTCGGCCCCCGCGTCGAGCACCGCGAGAAGCACGTCGTCCTCCGAGAGCCCGTCGGTCTTCGTGACCGAGACGACGCCCTTACGGTTGAAGTTGTATGCGACGCTGCCCGGGTCGGCCATGTTGCCGCCGTTGCGCGTCATCGCCGTGCGGACCTCGGCCGCAGCCCGGTTCTTGTTGTCGGTGAGGCACTCGATCAGCAGGGCCACTCCGCCCTGCGCGTAGCCCTCATACATGATCGTCGTGTAGTCGACCGACTCGCCCGTGAGCCCTGCGCCGCGCTTGATGGCGCGATCGATGTTGTCGTTGGGCACCGAGGTCTTCTTGGCCTTCTGCACGGCATCGACGAGTGTCGGGTTGCCGGAGAGGTCGGCTCCGCCGATCTTCGCCGCGACCTCGATGTTCTTGATCAGCTTCGCGAAGGACTTGGCCCTCCGAGCGTCGATGACCGCCTTCTTGTGCTTCGTGGTTGCCCACTTGGAGTGCCCTGACATGGGGAACATTCTAGCGAGGCGCCGCTCGCGCCCCCGCGTCAGGCGCGCAGCGCGCTCCACCCGCGCACCAGCTCGAGGAAGCGCGCATGGAAGCGGTGGTCATCAGTGACCTCGGGATGGAAGGACGTGCCCATGAGGTTGCCCTGGCGCACGGCGACGACTCGACCATCGTCGAGCGACCCCAGCACGGTCACACCCTTGCCCACCTCAGTGACGACGGGGGCCCGGATGAAGACCGCATGCACGGGCGGATCGCCAAGCTCCGGCACCGCGATGTCACTCTCGAAGGAGTCAGCCTGGCTACCGAAGGCGTTTCGGCGCACGGCGACATCGATGCCTCCGAAGGAGCACTGTCCGGCGGCGGCGTCGAGAATGCGGTCGGCCAGCATGATGAGTCCCGCGCAGGTGCCGTAAACGGGCATCCTCATCCCGATGGCCTCCCTGATCGGTTCCGCGAGCCCGAAGCTTCGCGAGAGCTTGTCGATCACTGTCGACTCGCCACCCGGGATGACGAGCCCGTCAACGGCGGCCAGGTCCCTGGCCGTCCGCACAACTCGCGCGTCCGCCCCCAGCCCGTGCAGGACAGCGAGATGCTCGCGGAAGTCGCCCTGAAGAGCCAGGACTCCGACTGCGGGTGACGCAGCGCTCCCGCTACCAGCCACGCTCGGCGAGCCGGTGCGGCGCGGGCAGGTCGGCGACATTGATGCCGACCATCGCCTCCCCGAGGCCGCGCGACGTGTCGGCAATGACGGCAGGGTCGTCGTAGAAGGTGGTCGCCTTGACGATCGCTGCGGCCCGCTTCTCTGGGTTCCCCGACTTGAAGATGCCGGAGCCGACGAATACCCCGTCGGCTCCGAGCTGCATCATGAGCGCGGCATCCGCCGGGGTTGCGACGCCGCCCGCGGTAAAGAGGACGACGGGGAGGGTGCCCGTCTTGGCAACCTCGAGGACGAGGTCGTAGGGCGCCTGCAGCTCCTTCGCCGCGACATAGAGTTCGTCGTCGCTCATGGACGTGAGGCGTGCAATGTCGCGCTTGATAGTGCGGATGTGCTTGGTCGCCTCCGAGACATCCCCTGTGCCCGCCTCGCCCTTCGAGCGGATCATGGCGGCTCCCTCGTTGATCCGGCGCAGCGCCTCTCCCAGGTTCGTCGCCCCACACACGAAGGGCACCGTGAAGGGCCACTTGTCGATGTGGTTGACGTAGTCGGCCGGGCTCAGCACCTCCGACTCGTCGATGTAGTCGACACCGAGTGATTGCAGCACCTGCGCCTCGACGAAGTGCCCGATTCGCGCCTTCGCCATGACCGGGATAGAGACGGATGCGATGATCTCGTCGATGAGGCCGGGATCGCTCATCCGCGCCACGCCGCCCTGCGCGCGGATGTCCGCCGGAACCCTCTCGAGAGCCATGACGGCGACGGCACCCGCCCCCTCGGCGATGCGCGCCTGCTCGGCCGTCACAACATCCATGATGACGCCGCCCTTGAGCATCTCGGCGAGCCCTCGCTTGACCCGGGCAGTTCCGACCGCGGTTGACATAACAGCTCCTCTGTTTGACTTAGGCCAAACCGTAGCATGGCATGACCCATACACTGAACAGGTGACGATTCGAGACGCACGCCTGGGGACGAGCCCCATCACGGGCGAGTCTGCTGCGGAGATCGCTGAGAGCATCCGTACCCTGGTCGACCGCGGCATCCTCGCCCCAGGCGACGCACTCCCACCCGTCCGCGCCCTCGCGGAAGACCTCGGGGTCAACCGGAACACCGTCGTCGCCGCCTACCGGCTGCTCAGCCGGGCCGGCGCAGTAGAAACTCGCGGCCGTGGCGGAACTCGCATCGCGACGCGCGCCATTGTGCCGCTCGAGGGCTACGCGCCGGACTCGGTGCTCCGCGATGTCGCCAACGGCAACCCCGACCCGACGCTCATTCCAGACCTCTCCCCCGCCCTCGCAACGCTCGCCGGGCGCCCCGTACTGTACGGCGAGCCGACGATCGATCCGTCCCTCGAGCGGTGGGCTCGCGCGTGGATGGCAGAGGACCTGAGGCATCAAGAGGAACTGAGGCTCACCGTTACCGGCGGAGCAGTCGACGCCCTCGAACGGCTCTTCGCAGACGCACTGACTCGCGGTGACCTGGTCGGCCTCGAGGACCCCTGCTTCCTCTCGGCGCTGCGTACGGTCCATGTCGGCGGATACCGCCCGCATCCGATCCCGGTGGACGAGGAGGGCATGACGGTCGACGGCCTCCAAGCGGCACTCGAGGCCGGCGTCCGCGCAATTGTGTGCACACCACGCGCACACAACCCGACGGGCGCGAGCCTCACCCCGGAACGAGCCGCGGCGCTGCGGGAGGCACTCGCCGAGCATCCGCACATCCTCGTGATCGAGGACGACCACTTTTCGATGCTCTCCCGCCGCCCCTACGTCTCCATCATCGGCTCCGAGCACGAGCGCTGGGCGCTCATCCGCTCGGTCTCGAAGTTCCTGGGTCCTGACCTGTGCCTCGCGATCACAGCGAGCGATGCGAAGACCGCGGATCGGCTCGCGCAACGCCTGACGCCGGGATCGACATGGGTGAGCCACCTGCTGCAGCGGCTCGTCGTCGCGCTCGTCGACGACGCGGACGTCATGGCGGGAGTCGAACGCGCCGCCGAACACTACTCCGCGCGCAATGCCGCCTTCGCGGAGCACGCGCGCACTGCAGGACTCCCGTGCCGTCCCGGCGACGGGTTGAGCGTGTGGCTGCCGCTGCCCGCGCCCGCCCGCGCCGTCACCCAGCAGCTCATGCGCCGCGGCTGGCTGGTCCGTCCCGGCGACGAGTTTCTGCTCGCCGACGATTCGGCGGCTCACCACCTCCGCCTCACCGTCCACGATCTCGACGATGAAGATGCGCACCGGCTCGCGACGGACATCGCGGCCGCCGTCGAGACCGTCCTCCACACCGCCTGACCCGCCCTCAACCCACAGGAGCCCTCGTGAAGATCCTCTCCATCCAGTCCGCCGTCGCCTATGGCCATGTCGGCAATTCCGCCGCCGTCTTTCCGCTGCAGCGCATCGGAGTCGAGGTGTACCCGGTCTACACCGTCAACTTCTCCAACCACACCGGGTACGGCGCCTGGCGCGGACCCCTCATCGGCCCTGACGACGTCCGCGACGTCATCACAGGCATCGAGGAGCGCGGCGCGTTCGGCGACATCGACGTGGTGCTCTCCGGATATCAGGGCGGTGAGGGCATTGCGGACGTCATCCTCGACGCGGTGGCCCGTGTGAAGGCCGCGAACCCCACGGCTGTCTATGCATGTGACCCCGTTATGGGCAACGCGAAATCCGGATGCTTCGTGGCTCCCGCCATCCCGATCCTGCTTCGCGAGCGCGTCGTTCCGGCCGCCGACATCATCACGCCCAACCAGTTCGAGCTCGGCTTCCTCACCGAGACGGAGCCAAGCGATCTCGAGTCGACGCTGGCTTCCGTCGATGCGGCGCGTGCGATGGGTCCGAGCACTGTGCTCGTCACAAGCGTCGAGCGCCCCGAACGACCCGAGGGGACAATCGAGATGCTGGCTGTCGACGACAGGGGCGCATGGATCGTGCAAACGCCGCACATCCCCATGAAGGCCAACGGGTCGGGGGACGTCACTGCAGCGCTCTTCACGGCCCACTACCGGGAGACGGGTGACGTGGCTGCGGCCCTGGCCCGCACGACCTCAAGCGTCTTCGACCTGCTGCAGAACACCTACGACGGCGGCTCGCGCGAGCTGCTGCTCGTCGAGTCGCAGGAGGCCTACGCGCACCCTCGCCTACAGTTCGAGGTCACGCAGGTGCGCTGACGGGAGGATTCACGGCCAGGCGGCAGCGATCTCGTCGCGCACCTCGCCGAGAAGTCTCGGCACCGCCTTCGTCCGAGCGATGATGGGGAAGAAATTCGAGTCGAGGGCCCACCGCGGCACGATGTGCTGGTGCAGGTGCTCGGCGATGCCTGCGCCCGCAACCCTGCCCTGATTCATGCCGATGTTGAATCCGTCGCATGAGGAGGTCTTCCGCAGCACCTGCATCGCGGTCTGGGTGAGGCTTCCGATCTCGGCAATCTCGTCGGCGTTCGCCTCGTCATAGGTCGCGATGTGCCGGTACGGGCACACCAGCAGGTGGCCCGAGTTGTACGGGTACAGGTTCAGAAGCACGTAGGCGTGCGCGCCCCGGGCGACGATGAGCGACTTCTCGTCGTCCATTGTCGGCGCATTGCAGAAGGGGCAGTCGTGCGCCGCTGGCTGCTGTCCGTCCTCGATGTAGACGAGCCGGTGCGGTGTCCAGAGCCTCTGAAAGGCATCCCCGGATGCTGCGAAGCCTTCGGCACGCTCCGCGTCGATGTCCCCGAACTCGTCCGGAGTGTAGGAGGACATCAGACCTGCGCCTTGGTGGCGATCGCATCGAGGATGCGCGCGATCGCGTCATCCACCGGGATGCCGTTCTCCTGGCTGCCGTCGCGGAAGCGGAAGCTCACTGCTCCGTTCGCCCGGTCCTCCTCGCCCGCGATCAGCTGGAACGGCACCTTCGCCTTCGTGTGGTTTCGAATCTTCTTGGGCATCCGATCGGACGACAGGTCGACCTCGGCGCGCACGCCGCGCTGCCGGAGCCGAGCGATGACCTCCGAGAGGTACTCGTTGTACTCCTCCGCGACGGGGATGCCGACGACCTGCACGGGGGCGAGCCACACGGGGAACGCGCCCGCGTAGTGCTCGAGCAGGATGGCGAAGAAACGCTCGACCGACCCGAGCAGGGCTCGGTGGATCATGACGGGCTGCTGACGGCTGCCGTCCGCGGCCGTGTATTCGAGTTCGAAGAGCGCGGGCTGGTTGAAGTCGAGCTGCACGGTCGAGAGCTGCCAGGTGCGGCCGATAGCGTCGCGTGCCTGCACCGAGATCTTGGGCCCGTAGAAAGCCGCCCCACCCGGGTCGTTCACGAGCTCGAGACCCGACTCCGCGCCGACCTGTCGGAGTGTCTCCGTCGCCTCCTCCCACTGCTGGTCGGTGCCGACCGACTTCTCCGGGTCGCGCGTCGAGAGCTCGAGGTAGAAGTCGCTCAGCCCGTAGCCGCGGAGGGTCTCAAAGACGAAGTCGAGCTGGCGCTTGATCTCGTCCTTGACCTGCTCGGGCGTCACATAGATGTGGGCATCGTCCTGCGTCAGTCCACGCACGCGCGTCAGACCAGCGAGGGTGCCGCTCTTCTCGTAGCGATAGACCGTGCCGAACTCCGCGAGGCGGAGGGGCAGCTCGCGGTAACTGCGCCCGCGGGCACGGAAGATCAGGTTGTGGAAGGGGCAGTTCATGGGCTTCAGGTAGTAGTCCTGGCCCTGCCTCGTGATGTTGCCCTCGGCATCCCGCTCCTCATCGAGGTGCATAGCGGGGAACATGCCGTCCTTGTACCAGTTGAGGTGCTGGCTGGTCTCGAAGAGGTGACCCTTCGTGATGTGCGGGGTGTTTACGAGGTCGTAGTCGTGTGCGAGCAGCTGCTGCCGCATGTAGTTCTCGATCTCGTTGCGGATGATGCCGCCCTTCGGATGGAAGACCGCAAGTCCCGAACCGATCTCGTCCGGGAAGGAGAAGAGGTCCAGCTCCGAGCCGAGCTTGCGGTGGTCGCGCTTCGCTGCCTCCTCGAGGCGCGTCGTGTAGGCGCGCAGCTCGTCCTTGCTCGGCCAGGCGGTGCCGTAGACACGCTGGAGCTGCTTGTTCTTCTCTGAGCCACGCCAGTATGCGGCAGCGGTCCGCATGAGCTTCCAGCCGTTGCCGATCATGCGGGTGTTGGGCAGGTGCGGGCCGCGGCACAGGTCCTTCCACACCGTCTCGCCCGTCTTGGGGTCGACGTTGTCGTAGATCGTGAGCTCGCCGGCCCCGACTTCAACCGACTCGTTGTCGCCGCCCTCAGCAGCGGACCCCTTGAGCCCGATCAGTTCAAGCTTGTAGGGCTCGTGGGCGAGCTCCGCGCGAGCCTCATCGTCGGTGACGACCCGACGCACGAAACGTTGGCCCTGGCGGATGATTCGCTCCATCGCCTTCTCGAGCGCCTTGAGATCCTCGGGCGTGAAGGGCTCCGCAACGTCGAAGTCGTAATAGAAGCCGTCCGTGATGGGCGGGCCGATGCCAAGCTTCGCCTCGGGATTGATGGACTGCACCGCTTGCGCGGCCACGTGAGCGGCAGAGTGGCGCAGGATAGCGACACCGTCCTCCGAGTCGATGCGGACGGGCTCGACCTCATCGCCTTGAGTGACTGTGGCGGCCAGGTCCTTCAGTTCGCCGTTGACCCGCATGGCGACGATGTCGCGGTCGGTGAAGAGATCGAATCCTGACTGCTGGCTCATTCGCCCAAGTTTAGTGGCGCGCTGAAGGCCCACGTGGTCGCGAGGTCACTCGTTCGATTCGGCTTAACGAGCGAAGCCCCGGCGTGTACCGGGGCTTCATCTCTCTGTGGGCGATACTGGGATCGAACCAGCGCGAGCGCGAACAGGCGGTTGCGAGGTCACTGTTCGATCCAGAGAACACAAAAGCCCCGAATCACTTCGGGGCTTCGTGCTTCTTCTGTGGGCGATACTGGGATCGAACCAGCGCGAGCGCCGACAGGCGGTCGCGAGGTCACTCGTTCGATCCTCCAGAAACGAGAGAAGCCCCGGCGTGTACCGGGGCTTCATCTCTCTGTGGGCGATACTGGGATCGAACCAGTGACCTCTTCCGTGTCAGGGAAGCGCGCTACCGCTGCGCCAATCGCCCGGGGTGTTTGTGTTGCCGAGTGGAGGTGGCGACGGGATTCGAACCCGTGTGGACGGCTTTGCAGGCCGCTGCCTCGCCTCTCGGCCACGCCACCGTGGAGGGTTCCCACGTGCGTGAGACTTCACTCGAGCGGATGACGAGATTCGAACTCGCGACCCTCACCTTGGCAAGGTGATGCGCTACCACTGCGCCACATCCGCATTTGCTCGCATTTCTGCGTGCTGGATGACTCTAACCGATCTTCCGCGTCGACACCAAACCGAGCAGAGCCGGGCGCGTCGCGACGCACTGTGACGTGCATCCGTCGCCGCAAACGTGTGGCAAGATTGTCTTCACGGGCGATTGGCGCAGTTGGTAGCGCGCTTCCTTCACACGGAAGAGGTCATCAGTTCGAGTCTGGTATCGCCCACCAGTTCCCTTTGTTCTCCGGTCGGATTGTGCGCGTTCCGGTGTACGTTCTGCGCATGATGCAGAGAGGTCATGGCGTGGACGCGGAGACAGCGCGGGGTCCGCTTCGGATCACGCGCAGGCCAGACCGCTGATGCCCTCCCCCTCGATCGTCTGGTTTCGCGACGACCTCCGGTTGGCCGACAACCCCGCCCTGACGGCCGCTGCCACCAGGGACGAGACGCTTGTAGCGCTCTACATCCTCGACGAGGAGTCTCCTGGGTTCCGCCCGCTCGGTGGAGCTGCGCGCTGGTGGCTGCATGGTTCGCTCGCCTCGCTGGCGGAGCGACTGGATGCCCGTGGTGTGCAACTTGTGCTCCGCAGGGGTAGCGCGGCACGTGTCATTCCCGAGCTCGCGAAGGAACTCGGCGCCGGCGCTGTCTTCTGGAACCGCCGCTACAGTGATCCGGAGCGCACCATCGATGCGGGGATCAAGGCCGATCTTCGGGACTCGGGCGTCGAGGCAGTGTCCTTCGCAGCGTCGCTGTTGTTCGAGCCATGGACTGTGACGACAGGGGCAGGTACGCCGTACTCGGTGTTCACACCCTTCTGGCGCGCGTGCCTGGGGATGCCGGCGCCCCGTGCTCCCCTGCCGGAGCCGGAGGAGCTGCGCGGCCTGGTGGCGGGCGCCGTGGCATCCGATGCCCTCGACGGTTGGGAACTGCTGCCGACCCGACCCGACTGGGCTGCGGGCCTGCGCGAGACGTGGCGGCCGGGCGAGCCTGCCGCCGTCGAACGACTGGAGACTTTTCTCGAGGAGGACGTGGCAGCCTACGAGCGCGCACGTGACGAGCCGTCCGCTGGCGCGACATCGCTCCTGTCGCCGCGGCTGCGCTGGGGCGAGCTGAGTCCGTTCACGGTCTGGCACTCGGCACTCGCGACAGGCGGCACGGGCGGGTTCCTCTCCGAACTCGGGTGGCGGGAGTTCGCGTGGCACACCCTGTTCCGCTTCCCCGAGCTCGCGACGCGCAACCTGCGCTCCGAGTTCGACGCGTTCCCCTGGCCGCCTATCGACGAGGATCACCTCAGTGCCTGGCAGCGGGGGCGCACGGGCGTCCCCCTGGTCGATGCGGGCATGCGCGAGCTCTGGCACACGGGTTACATGCACAACCGCGTGCGGATGGTCGCGGCATCCTTCCTCGTGAAGAACCTGCTCATCGACTGGCGCGTCGGCGAGGAGTGGTTCTGGGACACGCTGGTCGACGCGGATGCCGCAAGCAACGCCTTCAACTGGCAGTGGGTGGCGGGCTCCGGCGCCGACGCCGCCCCCTACTTCCGAGTCTTCAATCCTGCCCTGCAGGCCAAGAAGTTCGACGCGCACGGCCTCTACATCGCCCAGTGGGCACCGGACTCCCCCGCTGAGCCGATCGTCGACCTGCGCGAGAGCCGCGCGGCGGCGCTCGAGGCATATGAGCGCGTCAGGCTGAGGGCTCGCTAGCGGAGGCCGCTCCGGTGCCTCCGCGGCCGATCAGGCCGCCCACGGCTCCCAGCGCTGCGGGAACCACGATGGCGACCGCGACGAGGACGAGTTGTGCGATGACCGCTGTCGGTTGCCCCGTGAAGAAGAAGCCCGAGCGCACATCGAGGACCCCCACAGCCAACAGCCCGATGAGTGCCCCCATGCCTGTCGGGCGAATCCACGACCGCGGCCGGACCACACCCCCTCGCGCTCCACTCATAACGGCAACGATCCCGGCGGCGAAACCAACGCTGAGGGCCGCCGCTGGGGGGATCCCGGATGCCGCGGCCGACGCCGCCGCGAGGCCCGCAAGTAGCCCGCCAAGTGGGTCATTGCGGTGGCGCGCGCGGAGGCCTGCCACGAGCGTGGCGCCGCCGAGGCCGCCCAGGGCCGACAGCAGAACGTTACCGACGAGGGCAGCTGTGAAGACAGTCAGTCGCCCCTCGAGGGCGACGATCCACGCACACCATGCTGCGACGAGAGCGACGGCTCCGACGACAGCCCGCCAGCCCGCCCGCTCGCGGATGGGAGGCGTGGGCGCTGGTGAGGCGGAGACTCTGATCGCCGTCGAGGCATAGACGGCGAGGGACAGGTGCAGTGCGGCGGCGCCGGCGAAGTCCATCGCGTCCGAGAGAGACAGTGGATCGGGAATGCGCGACGCCTGCGCGAGGACGAGGGGCACGAGACATCCGGCGAACCAAATTGCGGCGATGATGAACACCCGCGGACTCGGAGGGAAAAGCATCGCGATGACCCCGGCAGCGGCGACCCCCATGAGGAGGAGCAACACGACATGGTCGATCACTCCCCCATAGTGCCCTGCGGCAGCCGCAGCGATGCTCCAGCGACCACACGACGCGCCGCCGCGACACGCGAAAGCGGGGGTGCCGCCGTGTGGCAGCACCCCCGCGGGAAATCGAACGATCAGGCGTTCTCGAGCGCGTAGCCCTCCTCGCCGTGAACGATCGTGTCGATGCCTGCGATCTCGTCCTCGTTCTTGACGCGGAAGCCGAGCGTCTTCTCGATGGCGAAGCCGAGGATCATGGCGACCACGAAGGAGTAGATCAGGACACCGAGTGCCGCGACGACCTGCACGATCAGCTGACCGGCGTCACCCCCCGTGAAGAGGCCGGTGTCGATCGCGAAGAAGCCGAGGTAGATCGTGCCGATGAGGCCACCGACGAGGTGAATGCCGACGACGTCGAGCGAGTCGTCGAAGCCGAGCTTGAACTTGAGCTCGATCGCGAGGGCACAGACGGCACCGGCGACGACACCGAGCACGAGGGCCCAGATTGGGTCGAGGTTGGCACAGGCCGGGGTGATCGCAACGAGACCGGAGACGGCACCTGAGGCGGCGCCCACCGCGGTAGCCTTGCCGTCCTTGAGCTTCTCGACGATGGCCCAGCCAAGAATGGCGGCCGCGGTCGCGCCGAGCGTGTTGACTGCAATAAGGCCGACATTCGCCATGCCGTTGAGGAACTCGGCTCCGGCGTTGAAACCGAACCAGCCGAACCAGAGCACGGAGGCGCCGAGCAGGACGAGCGGCACGTTGTGCGGCTTGTGCGCGCCCTTCTGGAAGACGACGCGCTTGCCGAGGACCAGCGCGAGGGCCAGGGCAGCAGCGCCCGCGTTGATGTGCACCGCCGTTCCACCGGCGTAGTCGATCACGGCCGGCATGCCCTCCATGATCGAGTCACCGATGCTGAGGATCCAACCGCCACCCCAGACCCACGCGGCGACGGGGAAGTATACGAGCGTCGCCCAGATGCCCGCGAAGAGCATCCACGAGCCGAACTTCGCCCGGTCGGCGATCGCACCGGAGATGAGGGCGACCGTGATGATGGCGAAGGTCGATCCGAAGACTGCCCCGATGAGCCCGTCGTTGTCGAGACCCGCGAGAGCGAAGTTCTCCCCGAAGGGGTTGCCCGAGAATGCCCACGGGCCGGTAGTGGCCGACATGTTGAATCCGTAAAGGATCCACAGCACGCCGATGAGCGCCATCGAGCCGAAGCTCATCATCATCATGCTCACGACGCTCTTGGCCTTGACCAAGCCGCCGTAGAACAGTGCGACGCCTGGTGTCATGAACAGCACCAGGGCAGTGGCCACGAGGGCCCAAGTCAGTTCGCCGGTGTCCATAGGTATTTGCCTATTGCCTCTCTCGATTCGGGATGGACCGCACGTCCACCGCCCGGGGCGGTACGACGCTTTCGGTACGTGGCCCAGTTTCGTGAGGCACTGTTTCGGCGGGACTGTTGCCGAGTTTCGCGAATGTTACGCGAATCGCGCGAAGGTAAACACCGTGTTTCCCGGCCCCTCGCATTGGCTGCGAATACGCCGCGCAGAGCCGCAGTTTCGACCTATTCCCTCTGGTCGGATGTGAGAGCGATGAGACGTGACACGGCGCGGAGGTACTTCTTGCGGTAGCCGCCGGACAGCATCTCCTCGGGGAAGACCTCGTCGAGGGCGGTTCCGCTCGCGACGACCCGCACCTGCGCGTCATAGAGACGGTCCACGAAGGCGACGAAGCGCAGGGCATCCGTCTGGCTCGTAAAGGGGTGCACGTCGAGAAGGCCAAGGCCGACAAGCCCCTCGACCACCTTGACGTAGCGCGAGGGATGGACCGTGCCGAGGAAGCCCAGGACTGCGTCGAAATCGTCGACGGTGGTGTCGCCGCCCAGCGCCGCCAGACGCTCCCGCACCTCAGCCGGCTCTGTCGTGACTGCGTGGCCGGAGTTCTCGCGATGACGGTAGTCGACCCCGTCGACACGAATGGTCGTGAACTGGCCCGCCAGCGCATCGATTTCGCGAAGGAAGTCCTGTGCGGCGAAACGCCCTTCACCGAGCGCATTCGGCGGCGTGTTGGATGTTGCAGCGATCCGTGAGCCCGAGGCGACAAGTTCTCCGAGGAGCCGAGCCATCAGCCGGGTGTCTCCGGGGTCATCGAGTTCGAACTCATCGATGCAGAGAAGGGACGCGCCCTTGAGCGCCTTGACCGTGTCCGCGTAGCCGAGGGCGCCGACCAGCGCCGTGTACTCGATGAACGTGCCGAAGTACTTGCGTCCGCGAGCAAGATGCCACAGGGACGCGAGCAGATGGGTTTTGCCCACGCCGAATCCGCCGTCAAGGTAGATTCCTGGCCGCACCTCCTCGCTGGGCTTGCGTCGCGAGAAGAGACCGCCCCGGCGCGGAGCAGCGCCGCTGGCGAAGATCCGCACTGCCTCGACTGCCTCCGCCTGCGAGGGAAAGTCCGGATCAGGGCGGTAGTTATCGAGCGATGCCGACATGAACTGACGCGGCGGCACCAGATGCTCGACCATCTCGCGGCCGGAGAGTCGGTCATCGCGGTTGAGGAGGCTCGTGGGAGCCGACGTGGCGGAGCTGGGCTTTTCTGGGGTCACGCGAGGCCTGTCCATTCGTGGTGCGCCGCATCGTTGCCGCCAAGGTCACGCCCGCGCGCGGACGCCGTGTCGAAGTCTTACGACCGGCTGCAACACCCTCGGCGGAGCGCCTACAGTCTTCAGTGGGAGTGAAACCCATGTTAACCCGCGGGTCGGCGGCAGGATGTCGCGGCTCCTGGCACCACGGAGGCAGCAATGACCGTCACGAGCGACGACAGCGCGAGATTCGCCGAGTACGCACACCCGGAGCGTCTCGTCAGCACCGAGTGGCTCGCCGAGCATCTGCACGACGAAGGATTGGTCGTCGTCGAATCCGATGAAGACGTGCTGCTCTACGAGACCGGGCACATTCCGGGGGCAGTCAAGATCGACTGGCACCTCGACCTCAACGACCCCGTGCAACGGGACTACGTCGACGGAGAGGGCTTCGCACGCCTCATGGGCGAGCGCGGCATCAGCCGCGATAGCACCGTCATCATCTATGGCGACAAGAGCAACTGGTGGGCGGCTTACGCTCTCTGGGTGTTCACCCTCTTCGGACACGAGGACGTACGCCTTCTCGACGGCGGCCGGGCGAAGTGGGAGGCCGAGGGCCGCGAGTACACGACAGAGGTTCCCACTCGCGTCAAGACCGACTACCCCGTTGTTGAACGTCAGGACGAGGCCATCCGGGCGTTCAAGGATGACGTTTTGCTCCACTTCGGCAAGCCACTCATCGACGTGCGCTCTCCCGAGGAGTACTCGGGCGAACGGACGACGGCTCCCGCGTATCCCGAGGAATCGGCGTTGCGGGCCGGCCACATTCCCACCGCTGTCAGCGTTCCATGGGGCCGCGCTGCAGCGGAGGATGGCACCTTCCGCTCGCGGGCGGAGTTGGAGGCCCTCTACTTTGACGAGGCTGGCATCGTCCCCGACGACGAGGTCGTGGCCTACTGCCGTATCGGTGAGCGTTCGAGCCACACCTGGTTCGTTCTCACGCACCTCCTCGGCCTCGAAAAGGTGCGCAACTATGACGGTTCCTGGACCGAATGGGGTTCCGCCGTTCGAGTTCCCATCGTGACCGGCTCCGAGCCGGGTGAGGATCCGCGCCGCTGAGACGAGCAGGTCGCATCCAGCGCCCGGTGCGATACTCGGGGGGATGACTGAAACACCCCTGCCCGAGGCGCTCGCCGACATCCGCGAAGAGTTTCTCTCGGTCGGAGAGAAGGAGCGGCTCACTCTTCTGCTCGAGTTTGCAGAAGAACTGCCGGACCTTCCCGAGCGCTATGCCGATCATCCTGACCTTCTGGAGCGCGTGGAGGAATGTCAGGCTCCCGTCTTCCTCTTCACGGAGATCATCGACGGCATCGTGCACCTTCACGTGACAGCACCGAAGGAGGCTCCGACGACGCGCGGATTCGCCTCGATCCTCGTGCAGGGACTCGAGGGTCTGACGCCTGCCGAAGTGCTGAACGTACCCGACGACTACCCCCAGACGATAGGTCTCGCGCGAGCCATCAGCCCGCTTCGCCTGCGGGGAATGTCCGCTCTGCTGGCGCGCGTGAAACGTCAGGTCAGGGAGCGGAACGCCGCCTGACCCGGGACTCGAGCCAGGCCGTGATCATGCCCACCCACCGCTCCGGGTCGGAGTTCCACACGCGCGTGTGACCGGCACCCTCGATCTCGGGAAAGTCGACGATGTCGGGGCGCGCCTCGGCGAGAGCGCGTGACGCCGCGTTCGGCACGAAGCGATCCCCCGAGTTGTGGAGGATCAGCATGGGCACCCGCAGCTCCATCGCTCGCGTGACGAAGTCAAGCCTGCGGAGGTCGATTGGCTCGGACTGACCCGTGAGAAGCCTGCCCCACGGCCGCGACAGGATGCGGTAGACGGAGGTCGTCACCAGTCGGGGGATCCGCAGCATCCCTGCTTGATGGTCGAGGGCGGTCACCCAGTCGACGACGGGTGACTCGAGCACCACGCCCCGGACGACGTGTGCGAGCTTGGAGCGGGAGACCGTCTGCAGAACGGTGGCCCCACCCATCGACCACCCCATCAAAACGACATCCTTCGCCCCGTGGTCGAGTGCGTAGCGCAAAGCCGCCTCCACATCGAGCCACTCGACGTCGCCGAGTGCGTAGAGTCCGTCTTCGCTGCGCGGCGCCACCCCGTCGTTGCGGTAGGAGATGAGGAGCGAGGTGAAGCCGGCGCCACGGAAGACGGGAATCGCACGGATCCCCTCGCGGCGGTCGACAGCGCGCCCATGAACCTGAACCACCCAGCGGTCCGTGGGGTCGGGCGGGTCGATCCGCCAGGCGGGAGCGGGCCCCACCGTCGTGGGCACGACCACCTCCTCGTACTCGAAGCCGAGCTCGGACGGGTCGCGGTAGTACCACCCGGAAATGCGGCACCGGGCTCCCGGGCGCGGGTTCCCCTCCTCCAGCGCGACAAGCTCGCGGGTCACACTGCCCACATCCTGCCGCACGATGGTGCCGATCTTGGCATAGCCCGAGTCCCGGTCGAACCACAGCCCGTAGCGGCCGTCCACCCGGGATTCAGGATGCGCCGTAAGGGTAATACGCCCGTTCTCCCGGTCCACGGAGACGATTCGCATATCCTGCGTCGCTCGGCGCGGAGGCGTCACAACACGGCGCGCGACCATCAAGGTTGTTCCCGCGAGGACCGCGAGTGTCACCCCGCCGGCGACCGCGGCCCCGAGTCCCGCCCGGATGAGCCAGCGGCGCCCGGGCGCGGCGTGCCTGCGTGCAAGCTTCACTCTTGAACTTTAGTCTTCACGTGTGCCGAATACAGACGCGGGCTCACTCCCGGCTCCCTTCCGTGAAGCCGTCGAGGCGATCCGTCGGGCGCGGTTCCGCTCCGAGCTCAGCGTCCAGGACATCCCGTCCCCCTCATCGGTCGCACCCCACTCGATCGCCCTCTCGGCGGATGTCACGCCGGCACGCCACGACGAGGACTCAGAGCTGGGCACGGGGCGTTTCGTGCTGCTGCACGACCCCGAGGGTCAGGATGCCTGGGACGGCCAGTTTCGGGTCGTCTGCTTCGTGCAGGCTCCCCTTGAGACGGACATCGGCGTCGACCCTTTCCTCGCGGATGTCGCATGGTCGTGGCTCACCGACGCCCTCGACGCCCGGGGCGCCCGCTACTCTCGCGCGTCCGGAACCGCGACCAAGATCCTCTCCACCGGCTACGGCGAGCTCGCTGAGCAGGGCGACGGCGCGCAGATCGAGCTCCGAGCCTCCTGGACACCCCACGATGCGGATGTCACGGCGCATGTCGAAGGCTGGGGCGAGTTGCTCTGCATGCTCGCGGGCCTTCCCCCCGCGGAGGGCGTGAGGTCACTCACGACCCACAGGGCGGCTCGGCAATCATGACGAGGAGGACCGAGTGCAGGAGGACGGCGTGAGTGCCGCATCCGTGAACGAATCCGGAGGCACCTACAGCGTCATCGAGACGCGGGAGGACTACCTCGCGGCCGTCGAGCGCATCGCCGGGGGCGAAGGGCCCCTCGCGATCGATGCGGAACGGGCATCCGGCTATCGCTACTCACAGCGCGCCTACCTCATCCAGGTGTTCCGCCGCGGTGCGGGAACCTTCCTCTTCGACCCGCCCGCCATCGGATCGTTCGCGGAGTTGAACGAGGCGGTGCACGATGTCGAGTGGGTCTTCCACGCTGCCAGCCAGGATCTGGAGTGCCTCCGCGAGGTGGGCCTGGACCCGCAGAGAATCTTCGACACAGAGCTCGGAGCACGCCTCGCCGGTCTCCCGAGGGTGGGGCTGGGCACGGTGGTCGAGTCTCTCCTCGGCATCCACCTCGCCAAGGAGCACTCGGCAGCCGACTGGTCCACGAGGCCGCTCCCCGCATCCTGGCTCCTCTACGCCGCACTTGACGTCGAGCTTCTCGTCGACCTGCGAGAGGCGGTCGCCCGCTTGCTCGAGGAGCAGGACAAATCCGAGATAGCGGATCAGGAGTTTGCCGAGGTCCTCAACCGCACGGCGAGGCCGAGTTCCCGCGGAGAGGGCTGGCGGCGGCTCTCGGGAGTTCACTCGATTCGCAATCCCCGCAATCTCGCGGTGGCAAAGGCGCTGTGGGAGGCGAGGGATGCCTACGCGAGAGAGACGGATGTCGCTCCCGGCCGTCTCGTGCCCGACGCGAGCCTCGTCGCCGCTGCCAAAGCACTCCCCGCGAGCAAACGAGAACTCGCCAGCCTGAAAGAGTTCATCGGCAGGGCGAGCCGAAGCGAGCTCGGCCGCTGGTGGTCGGCGATCGAGGAGGGAAAGGCTGCCGAGGAGTTGCCGTCGCTGCGGGTGCCCGGCGTCGAGACGATCCCTCCTCCCAAGGCATGGGCGGATCGGAATCCGGACGCGGACCGACGGCTCAAGGCGGCCCGCCCGCGCGTCGTCGAGAGGGCGGAAGCGCTCTCGCTTCCCGTGGAGAACCTGCTGACCCCCGACACGCTGCGGCGGGTCGCGTGGACTCCTCCCGAGCCTCTCACCGTGGAGAGCCTTGTCGTGGCGCTAGCAAACCTCGGCGCCCGACCCTGGCAGATTGACGCAACTGTACAGATCATTCACGATGCCTTTGTAGAGGCGAGCCAAGGCGTCTCGGAGGGCGAGGAAAGCCCTTCGTAGGAAGGTGCAAAGGATTCCGGACCGAAAAACCGCCCACCTAGGATCAAGCCAGATCCCAGACCAAGGAGGCGTTGTGGCCGAAATGCAAGATGTCGTGTTCGTCGACGGGGTGAGGACTCCCTTCGGACGTGCGGGCGAGAAGGGGATGTACTGGAACACCCGCGCCGATGACCTGGTGGTCAAAGCGATGATCGCTCTGCTCGAGCGGAACCCGTCCGTGCCGAAAGACCGGATCGACGAGGTGGCAATCGCCGCGACCACCCAGTCCGGCGACCAGGGCCTGACTCTGGGCCGCAGCACGGCGATCCTCGCGGGTCTCCCCCAGACGGTTCCCGGCTACGCGATCGACCGCATGTGCGCGGGTGCCATGACCTCCGTGACGACCATCGCGGGTGGCATCGCCCTCGGCGCCTATGACCTCGCGATCGCGGGTGGCGTCGAGCACATGGGACATCACCCGATGGGCTCGGGCGTGGACCCCAATCCCCGCTTCGTCGCCGAGAAGCTCGTCAACCCCGAGGCGCTCAACATGGGCAACACGGCGGAGAAGATTCACGACCGCCTCCCCGCAATCACGAAGGAGCGGGCCGACCGTTTTGCGCTGGGAAGCCAGCAGAAGTTCGCCGCTGCGGTCGCTGCGGGCAAGATCGACCCCGACCTCGTGCCGGTGGCCGTCAAGACGGCAGAGGGCTGGGGACTTGCGACACGCGACGAGGCACCGCGTCCGGAAACGACGATGGAGGGACTCGCGGGACTCAAGACTCCGTTCCGCCCGCACGGTCGGGTCACCGCCGGTAACTCCTCCGGGCTCAACGACGGCGCGACAGTGAGCCTGCTCGCAAGCGGGCGGGCGGCCAAGGAACTCGGCCTCACCCCGCGGATGCGGCTCGTGGGCTATGCCTTCGCCGGCGTCGAGCCGGAGATCATGGGAATCGGCCCGATCCCCTCAACGGAGAAAGCCCTCGCTAAGGCGGGCCTCTCGATCGACGACATCGGTCTCTTTGAACTCAATGAGGCGTTCGCCGTGCAGGTCCTCTCCTTACTCGACCACTTCGGGATCGCCGACGACGACCCCCGCGTCAACAAGTGGGGCGGCTCGATCGCAGTGGGACACCCCCTCGCATCGTCAGGCGTGCGGCTCATGATTCAGCTCGCCCGCCAGTTCGAGGAGCACCCGGAGGTTCGCTACGGCCTGACCGCCATGTGCGTCGGCCTCGGGCAGGGCGGATCGGTTATCTGGGAGAACCCGCACTTCACTGGGAGGAAGAAGAAATGACGTCGCAGTTCGACGAACTCAAGGAACTGTCCACCGATGAGGTCGTGACGCACTCGTACGTTACGGATGTCCCGCTGTCGGGCGGACGCACGCTCGCGCTCGTGACTCTCGACAACGGCAAGGATCACACCCGACCCAACACCTTCGGCCCGCTCGGCCTCCTCGAACTCGGCGAGGTGCTCGACGCACAGAAGTCGCGCGCGGCTCACGGTGAGATCGCAGGACTCGCGATCACCGGCAAGCAATACATCCTCGCCGCGGGTGCCGACCTCAGCAAGGTGAGTGAGATCCCGAGCAGGGATGCGGCGAAGAAGTTGGGACAGCTCGGTCACCATGTCTTCGGCAAGCTCGAGGATCTCGGCGTCCCCTCCTTCGTCTTCATCAACGGCCTCGCCCTCGGTGGCGGCCTTGAGGTGGCTCTCAACGCCAATTACCGCACGATCGACCGCTCTGGTGCCGGGGTGGCGCTTCCCGAGGTCTTCCTCGGGCTCATCCCCGGTTGGGGCGGAGCCTGGTTGCTGCCCAACCTGATCGGCATCGAGAACGCGCTCAAGGTCGTTATTCAGAACCCGCTCAAGAACAACACCATGCTGAAGCCGCAGCAGGCCTTCGACATGGGCATCGCCGACGCGATCTTCGACCCCGCGAACTACCTCGAGGAGTCCATCCGCTGGGCGGACGGCGTCATCTCCGGCACCACGAAGGTCACGCGACCGAACGAGCCGGGCAAGGCCGAGCGCGCCTTCAAGTGGGATATCGCCATCAGCGTGGCGAAGAAGATGCTCGAGGAGCGCATCGGCACGGTCGCGAAGTCTCCCTACGCCGCCCTGGAACTGCTCAAGGCTGCCAAGAAGAGCGACAAGGCGACGGGTTTCGCGGCGGAGGATGAGAAGCTCGCGGAGCTCGTCGCGGGCGACCAGTTCGTCGCGAGCATCTACGCCTTCAATCTCGTGCAGAAGCGCGGCAAGCGCCCGGCCGGCGCGCCCGACAAGGCGCTCGCGAAGCCTGTCACGAAGATCGGCGTCATCGGCGCGGGCCTCATGGCGCAGCAGTTCGCCCTGCTCTTCGTACGCAGGCTCAAGGTGCCCGTCGTCATCACCGATATCTCGCAGGAGCAGATCGACAAGGGTCTCGCCTACATCCACGGAGAGATCGACAAGCTGCACGCCAAGGGCAAGCTCTCGAGCGACGACAGCAACCGGCTCAAGGCTCTCGTCACGGGGACCACCAACAAGGCGGACTTCGCCGACGCCGACTGGGTCATCGAGGCAATCTTCGAGAACCTCGAGGCGAAGCAGGACGTCTTCGCCGAGATCGAACAGCATGTCTCAGCGACTGCTGTGCTCGCGACCAACACCTCGTCGCTGTCCGTCGAGCAGATCGGTGCGAAGCTCACCCACCCCGAGCGGCTCGTCGGATTCCACTTCTTCAACCCTGTCGCGGTCATGCCGCTCATCGAGGTCGTCAAGACACCGAAGACCGACGACGAGACACTCAGTACCGCGATGGTGACGGCCAGCAAGCTCTACAAGACGGCGGTCATCACGGCGGACACTCCTGGGTTCGTCGTCAACCGTGTACTCGCAAAACTCTTGGGCGAGGCGATGCATGCGGTCGACACGGGCACACCGTTCGAGGTGGTGAACACGGCAGCGGATCCCCTGGGCCTGCCGATGTCCCCCTTCGAGCTGCTCGAACTCGTCGGACTCAAGGTCGGGGCCCACGTGCTGGACACTCACCACGCGGCGTTCCCCGAGCGCTTCTTCGAGAGCGAGAACCTGCACCGGCTCGCTGAGCACGGGGCGATCTTCGAGCGAAACAAGAAGGGCGAGATCAAGGGCTTCGACAAGCAGGCCGTCAAGATCGTCTCCGGCGGAACGACGCCCATGAGCCGCGAGGAGATTCTCCGTCGACTCGAAGACGGGCTCGCCGATGAGATCAAGCGCATGCTAGACGACGGCGTCGTCGCGGCCGCCGAGGACATCGACCTCTGCATGATCCTCGGTGCCGGCTGGCCGTTCCAGATGGGCGGCGCGACGCCCTACCTCGACAGGGTCGGCGCATCCGAGCGGGTCTTTGGTGGGACGTTCCACACTCCCCAGATTCGCGGGATCGAGCACGCCTGACGGGCCGTGACTCTGACTCATGCGAAGGGCCCCGCAGCTTACGCTGCGGGGCCCTTTCGCCGTCAAGAACGTCCTACTCGCTGCGGAAGACCTTCTTGAGGTAGTCGGCCGTGGATCGGAAGTCGAGCCGATCATAGAACGCTGGCGCACGGCTACTTGCCACCGTGAGCTGCTGCAAGCCGAGCTCGAGGCAGATGTCCTCTACAGCCCAAACCAGTCGACTGCCGATGCCGAGACCGCGATGACCCTCGTCGACGATGAGTTCCTGGATCTGTGCCGCATCCGCGCGTGTGTACATCAGGCGGGCGACCGTCATAAGCGCGTAGCCGAGGATGCGATCGCCATTCTCCGCCACAAGAAGCACATTGCGCGTCGGGTGCTCAACGGCGTCCTCAAACGCGGCGTCAAAGGCTGACCGCTCGACGTCGTAGGTTTCGGAGAGCTGCGCAACCAGCGCGAAGACGCCGTCGGCATCTGCCGACGACGCCCTGCGTATCGCAACCTCAGTGGCTGAAGTTGCCGCGGTAGTACTCATAGACCCACCCGACGATGGCGACGAAGGTGAGCGCAGCACCGATGAAGGAGATCCACACCCCAACGGCAAGACCCAGCATCACCAGCGACCCTGCACCGGCAAGTACGATCGGCCACCAGCTCCAGGGGCTGAAGTGCCCCAGTTCGGGATCGCCATCGTCGATGTTTGCATCGAGGCGATCTTCGGGCAGCTCGCCGCCCTGGGCCTTGTGCACCTTGCCGATGTAGAAGGCGATGAAACCGGCGAGCACCGCGCAGAGGGCGAGCGCGATTGTGCCCACCCACTCGGGGTGGCCCTCGGTGATACCGCCCGGCCCCACACGCTGCGCGTAGTCCTCGATCTGTGCGAGCGACACGAAGTAGCTCCAGATGCTGTACGCGACGGCAACGACAGCGAAGAAGACGGCGAGGAGCCAGAAGATGTTGGCGTTGACCTTCATTTGTTGCTACTTCACCTTCTCGTCGGCGCTGTCGTACACGGGGGCGTCGGGGGCGTCCTTCGCAGGACCCACACCGACCGGGATGCCCGCCTCCGGGTGGTGCAGGTCGAAGGCCGGGGACTCCGAACGGATACGCGGGATGGACGTGAAGTTGTGGCGCGGGGGCGGGCACGATGTCGCCCACTCGAGGGAGCGGCCGTAGCCCCACGGGTCGTTGACCGTCACCTTGGGTGCCTTGCGCGCAGTCAGGTACACGTTGAGGAGGAACGGGATCAGCGAGACCCCGAGGATCATCGCACCGATCGTCGAAAGCTGGTTCATCCACGTGTAGCCATCCTCAGGCTGGTACACGGCGTAGCGCCGCGGCATGCCGACGACGCCGAGCCAGTGCTGGATGAGGAAGGTCGTGTGGAAGCCGATGAAAAGCACCCAGAAGTGGATCTTGCCGAGGCGCTCGTTGAGCATCTTGCCAGTCCACTTCGGCCACCAGAAGTAGAAGCCGCTGAACATCGCGAACACGACGGTGCCGAACACCACGTAGTGGAAGTGGGCGACGACGAAGTACGTGTCGGAGACCGCGAAGTCGAGCGGCGGCGACGCGAGAATCACGCCGGTCAGTCCGCCGAAGACGAACGTCACGATGAAGCCGATCGCCCACAGCATCGGTGTCTCGAAGGTCACCGAGCCACGCCACATCGTCCCGATCCAGTTGAAGATCTTCACGCCCGTCGGCACGGCGATCAGCATCGTCATGAGTGCGAAGAAGGGCAACAGTACCGAGCCCGTGACGTACATGTGGTGCGCCCAGACCGTCACCGACAACGCCGCGATGGCGATCGTCGCGTAGACGAGCGTCTTGTAGCCGAAGATCGGCTTACGACTGAAGACCGGGAACACCTCGGACACGATGCCGAAGAACGGCAGGGCGATGATGTACACCTCGGGGTGGCCGAAGAACCAGAAGAGGTGCTGCCAGAGGATGGCACCCCCCGCGTCCACGTTGTAGATATGCGCCCCGAAGAGACGGTCGGCCGCGAGACCGAACATGGCGGCAGCGAGAACCGGGAACGCCATGAGGACCAGGATCGAAGTGACAAGCGTGTTCCAGGTGAAGATCGGCATGCGCCACATGGTCATGCCCGGAGCGCGCATCGCGATGATCGTCGTGATGAAGTTCACGGCACCGAGGATCGTGCCGAAGCCCGAGATCGCGAGTCCAACCACCCAGAGATGGCCGCCCACGCCGGGCGTGAACGTCGTCGTCGAGAGCGGGGTGTAGGCAAACCAACCGAAGGATGCCGCACCCTGCGGGGTGAGGAAGCCTGCGACCGCCATGAGGCTACCGAAGCTATAGAGCCAGTACGCGAACGCGTTGAGACGCGGGAACGCGACATCCGGGGCGCCGATCTGCAGGGGCATGATCACGTTCGCGAAACCCGCGAATAGCGGCGTCGCGAACATGAGAAGCATGATCGTGCCGTGCATCGTGAACAGCTGGTTGTACTGCTCCTTGGTCTGCAGCAGGTCAAGCCCGGGCGCGAAGAGCTGCGCGCGGATGATGAGGGCCATCACTCCGCCGATGCAGAAGTAGACGAACGAGCTGATGAGGTACATGTACCCGATCGTCTTGTGGTCGGTCGACGTGATCCAGTTCACGAGGACGTTGCCCTTGCGGCGTGCGCTGGGCGACATCGTGTGGCTCGCCGTGGCGCTACCGGCGGTGGGTGCGGCCTCTGGACGACTCTCCGTAGTGGTGCTCATGATCTCGCCTTACTCTGGGCGCACGGGCTCGGTGCCCGGCAGGTTGCTGTTCGTGTTGTACTCAGGCCCGCGTGTTCCCGTGTTGCCGGCATCGACGAGGCTCTGGATGTAGTCGTCGTACTCGGCCTGCGAGACGACCTTGACCTTGAAGAGCATGAGCGCGTGGTACTCACCACAGAGCTCGGCACACTTTCCGATGTACTCGCCCTCCTCCTGGGGAGTGAAGTACATGTAGTTGCTCTTGCCTGGGACTGTGTCCTTCTTGTACAAGAAGTCAACAACCCAGAAGGAGTGAATCACGTCACGGCTCTCGAGCTTGATCTCAACCGTCTGATCGACCGGGAGGTACAGCACGGGCAGCTGGTCGTAGTCGATGTAGGGAGACTCGTCCCTCTCCTGCGCCTGAATTCCCTGGTAGTAGACGCCATCGCCCCCCGGGCCCTCGTTGAGGTAATTGAAGTCCCAGGCCCAGCGCTTGCCATAGACCTCGATCTGCACGTCGGGGTCGTCAATCGGCTCCTCGATCGCGGCCTGGTCGCGCGCCGTGAAGGCGAAGAAGCCGATCACGAGGATGAAGGGCACGACCGTATAGAGGATCTCGATCGGCATGTTGTAGCGGAGCTGGACAGGAAGCCCCGACTGGCCCTTACGGCGTCGGTAGGCGATGGCCGCCCACAGGATGAGACCCCAGGTGACGAGGCCGACCACGAGCAGGATCATCCACGAGGTCGTCCAGAGCCCCGTGATGCGGTCGCTGTGATTCGTGACACCGGGCTCGCCCGGCATGAAGCCGCGCAGCTGCGCCTGCGTGCATCCTGCTAGGACGACAACAAGGGATGCTGCCACGGGGAGGGCAGCCCATCGAAGACGGCGGTTAGAGCGCACCTGTGACCTCTCGGATGACGCGGGACTGGATCGAACTCAGTCTATTGACACGAACCAGCCTACCGCTCCCGTGACGCGCCAACGAACGCCGACACCGTCAGCCGGCGCTTTCACGAAACGGCGGGAGGGGAAGCCGCGTCGCGGCTTCCCCTCCCGATGATCGGTATGAAACGTCTAGTGGAACGAATCCCCGCAGGCGCAGCTGCCCGTCGCATTCGGATTGTCGATCGTGAAACCCTGCTTCTGAATCGTGTCCTCGAAATCGATGCTCGCGCCGTCGAGGTAGGGCACGCTCATCTTGTCGACGACGACCTCGACGCCGTCGAAGTCGACAGTCGCGTCGCCGTCGAGCAGCCGCTCATCGAAGTAGAGCTGATAGATCAGCCCCGAGCATCCGCCGGGCTGCACGGCGATGCGCAAGCGCAGGTCGTCGCGGCCCTCCTGCTCGTAAAGGGACTTGACCTTGGTCGCAGCGGCGTCAGTCAGCGAGACGCCGTGAGCGGGAGCATCCGCCGTCGTGTCGGCCAGGGTCGCGTTGTTCACGGTCGTGTCGGTCATGCCGTCTCCTCACGTCTCGGCACCGTCGGATGTCCGCCCCCGGTGCTCATTCCAGTGTAAACGCGGGCAGATGGGAAACCATTCCCTGAAGGGAGAGGGTTTACCCCAGGTCGTCGCGCGTGTTGAGGCGGGAGAGCAGGAGCGCCTCCGTCAGGATCGCCCTGCGAAGAACCCCGAGGTGCAGCGACTCGTTGGGACTGTGCGCGCGAGTCTCGGGATCCTCAACCCCTGTCACGAGGATCTGGGCGGACGGGAACTCATCGACGAGATCCGCAATGAAGGGGATGGAGCCGCCCACTCCAGCAAGAACGGCGTCTGCTCCCCACGCATCCGCCATTGCCGCACGAGCCTCCGCGACGGCCCAGCCCGAGGTGTCCACCAGGAAGGGATTGCCGAGCTCCGGATGGGCGAGCGAGACCTGGGCGCCGAACGGCGTGTGCCGCTCGATGTGACGCTGAATCGCGGCGTAGGCCTCCTGTGCATCCTGGCCGGGTGCGATCCGAACGCTCACGCGAGCGCGCGCCACGGGGAGAAGAGTGTTCGACGCATTCGCGACCGACGGTGCATCGATGCCTGTCACCGTCACGGCAGGCTGGGCCCACACCCGAGACAGGATGTTGCCGCGCCCCACGGGAGTGACGCCGTCGAGAAGCCCGGCGTCGTCGCGGAGCCGAGACTCGTCGTCCGCGGGAGTCTCGAGCGGCGCCGTCGTGAGTCCCTCGATCGCGACCGCACCCACCTCGTCGTGAAACGATGCGAGAATGCGCACGAGCGCCATCATGGCGTCGGGAACCGCTCCCCCGAACATGCCGGAGTGCGACGCATGAGCGAGCGTGCGGACCTCCAACGCGAAGGCTACATTGCCCCGGAGCGACACCGTGAGCGATGGGGTGTCAATGCTCCAGTTGTCCGAGTCGGCGACCACGATGACATCCGAGGCGAGCTGCTCGCGGTGCTGCCTGAGGAAATTGCCGAACGAGGGAGACCCGGCCTCCTCCTCGCCCTCGATGAAGACCGTGATGCCCAGATCGAAGTCGTCACCGAGGGTCTCGCGGAGGGCGCGGATCGCAGCGACATGCGCCATGACTCCGGCCTTGTCGTCGGCCGAGCCACGACCGTAAAGACGGTCGCCACGCAGGGTCGGCTCGAAGGCGGGCGAATCCCACTCCCCCTCGTCCCCCGGCGGCTGGACGTCGTGGTGCGCGTAGAGCAGCACAGTCGGACGGCCACGGCGCGCGGGACGGGTCGCGAGCACAGCCGGCTTGCCCTGCCCCGAGGCATCCGCTTTGGGCGCACTCGACACTGTGACCGACTCAAAGATGCCGAGCTCCTCCAAAAGGCTCGCCACAGCGGCAGCGCTCTCCTCGACGTGCCGCTCGTCGAAGGCGGGCCAGGACACCGAGGGGATGCGAACGAGACGGGAGAGATCGGCAACGGCGGAGGGGAACCCCTCCTGCACGACCGCCGAGAGGGCCTCGAGCTGCCGGTCCTGCGACATTGCGCCCGCATCTTCTGGAGAAGTCATGCAGGTAATCTTAAGCAGTCCCCAACGCAAGGAATCTCCATGGCAAAGCCCACACACGAACCGCAGCCCGCGCTCACGAGCGACGACGAGGGCACGAACCAGGGCAAGGGACGCCCGACTCCCAAGCGCAAGGAGCGCGAGGCCGCCAACCTGCGTCCACTCGTATCCAACGACCGCCGTGCCGCGAACAAGGAGGCCAGGGCCAAGTACAACAAGGCACGCGACCGCGCCCGCATCGGTATGGCCAACGGCGAGGAGAAGTACCTCCCGCAGCGCGACAAGGGCCCCCAGCGCCGATTCGTGCGCGACTACGTCGACGCCCGCTTCAGCATGGGCGAGCTCATGATCCCCGTCATGCTGCTCGTGATCGTACTCACCCTCGTCCCCGACCCCACCGTCGCCGTCGCCAGCTTCCTGGTGCTGTGGGGTTTCTTCATCCTGGCTGTCGTCGACTGCGTGATCGCAGGAATGATCGTCTCGCGTCGCCTCGCAGAGAAGTTTGGAAAGGAACAGGTGCAGAAGGGTGTGCGCTGGTACACCGCCATGCGCTGCCTTCAGATGCGGCCGATGCGCCTGCCGAAGCCCCAGGTCAAGCGGGGCCAGTACCCCGCGTGAGACGGCCTTCGCGCGCGAGACGCGCGAGCTCGCGGTTGATGCGTCCCGCCCATAGCGGCCCCTCGTAGACGAAGGCCGTATAACCCTGAACGAGCGTGGCGCCCGCCCGCAGGCGCGCCGCGACATCCGCCGCCGTCTCGACGCCCCCCACCGAGATGACGCACATCTCCTCGGGGAGCACCCGGCGCAGGAGAGAGAGCACCTCGAGCGAGCGGGCCTTGAGCGGTGCTCCCGAGAGGCCGCCGGCCCCGATCCGAGCAACCTGCTGCGCGTCGCTGCGCAGCCCCTCCCGCGAAATCGTCGTGTTCGTCGCGATGACGCCCCCGAGGCCAAGGCGAGTGGCGAGCCCTGCGATGCGCTCGACCTCCTCGTCCGACAGATCCGGGGCGATCTTCACGAGCACGGGGGTTCCGGATGCAGCATCCCTCACCGCAGCGAGCAGGGGCTCCAGCCGATCGAGCTCCTGAAGCCCGCGCAGGCCCGGCGTGTTGGGCGAGCTTACATTGACGACGAGGTAGTCGCTCACGGGCGCGAGCAGGCGCGTGCTCGCGAGGTAGTCCTCGATCGCAGCATCCACCTCGACGACGCGGCTCTTGCCGATGTTGGCGCCCACGATGGGCCGGCTGCGGCGCCGACGGGCGGCCGCGAGACGCGGTGCGGCATCCGCAGCGCCGTGATTGTTGAAGCCCATGCGGTTGACGAGCGCGCGATCCCTCACCAGGCGGAACATGCGCGGACGATCGTTGCCCGGCTGGGGCTGTGCCGTGAGCGTGCCCACCTCGACATGGCCGAAACCGAGCTGACCGAGGCCCCGGATGGCGAGAGCCTCCTTGTCGAAGCCCGCCGCAAGTCCGAAGGGCGAGGAGAAGCGGAGTCCCAACGCCTCCACCTCCAGTGCAGGAGCAGGGCGAGACCAGATGCGCACGAGAGCCCCGACACCGAGGGCTGGGAGCAGCCGGATCACGCGGAAGGCGAGACCGTGCGCTCGTTCCGGGTCGAGCCGCGTGAGAAAGGTGGAGAAGAGGAAGCGATACATGCCTAGGTCACCCTAGCGCGCCGGGGACGACTCTCATGCGCTGTCGCCCACGGACCCGTGCTCCTCCCGCAGCTGCGAGATCGCCGACTCGAAATCCTCGAGCGACTCAAAGGCCTGATACACGCTCGCGAAACGGAGGAAGGCTACCTCGTCGAGTTCGCGAAGGGGGGCGAGGATCGCGAGACCGATATCGTTCGCCTCGATTTGAGACGCGCCCGTCGCGCGGATTGATTCCTCGACGCGCTGCGCCAGCAGTGCCAAATCCGTGTCCGTGACCGGACGCCCCTGGCAGGCCTTGCGAACCCCCGATACGACCTTCTCCCGGCTGAAGGGCTCGAGAACACCGTTGCGCTTCACAACACTGAGACTTGCCGTCTCGGTCGTGCTGAAGCGGCGGCCGCACTCGGGACACTGACGACGCCGACGGATCGAAAGACCGTCGTCGCTCGTCCTCGAGTCGATGACGCGAGAATCGGGATGGCGACAGAAGGGGCAGTACATGGTGCCCCAAGGATAGGCCTTCGACGACGGGAAGACGCGGCGACAGGCGGCAGCGGCGGGCGCTCGATCGGATCAGGACGCGGTCGGAGGGACGTCACGCTCGAAGCGAGCCGTCACCGCGGCCGCGTGCGCCGGCAGATCCTCCGCCGTAGCGAGGGCGACGATGCGGCGCTCGACCTCGCGCAGACCCGACTCCTCGTAGCGAACGACCTGCTGGGGACGCAGGAAGGTATAAGCCCCGAGACCCGAGGAGAAGCGGGCCTGGCCCCCTGTCGGCAACACGTGGTTGGACCCGGCAAGGTAGTCCCCCAGGCTCACAGGCGAATAGCGGCCGAGGAAGATCGCCCCCGCACTGTCGATCGACGAGAGCAAGGAGTCGACGTCCTCGACCTGCAGCTCTAGATGCTCAGGACCGTAGGCATTGCTGAAGTCCGCAGCAACGGCCAAATCGTCCACCAGGACAATCGCCGACTGGGGCCCCCGCAGCGCCTCCGCCACACGCTCGCGATGCGCCGTGAACGGCGCCAGGCGTGCCAACTCCGACACGACGGCCTCGGCGAGTTCCACGGAATTCGTCACGAGTACGGCCGAGGCGAGCTCGTCATGCTCCGCCTGGCTGATGAGGTCGACGGCGACGATCGACGCGTCGGCCGAAGCATCCGCGATCACAAGGATCTCCGTCGGACCCGCCTCGGAATCGATACCCGCCTGCCCGCGCACGAGGCGCTTGGCTGCGGCGACGAACACATTGCCCGGGCCCGTGATGAGTTGCACGGGATCCAAACCCGCGTCGGCGACACCGTACGCAAGCGCACCGACGGCGCCGGCGCCGCCCATCGCATACACCTCGTCGACTCCGAGCAGCCCGGCAGCACCGAGGATCGTCGGATGAACGGAACCGCCGAAGTCCTTCTGCGGGGGCGAGGCGAGCGCCACCGAGGAGACGCCCGCCACCTGGGCGGGAACCACATTCATGACGACGCTCGAAGGATAGACCGCCTTGCCGCCCGGCACGTAGAGGCCCACGCGCGGGATCGGAGCCCAACGCTGGACAACGCTCGCGCCCGGCCCGAGCGACGTCGTGACGGGCTCGGGAACCTGCGCGGAACTGGCGGCCCGCACCCGCACAATCGCCTCCTCGAGAGCCTCCCGGACGTCCGGTTCGAGCGTCGCGACGGCGGCGGAGATCTCGTCGGCGGGCACCCGCACCTGGGCGGGACGCACGCCGTCCAAGCGCTCCGCCTGGTCGAGCAGAGCCGCGCTCCCCCGGGCACGGACATCGTCGATCAACTCCTGGGCGATCGAAGACGCCGCCGAGACATCGGTCAGCGAGCGAGGAATGAGCGCGAGTAGTTCGGCGGCGCTGGGGCGCCGACCGGTCAGGTCGATGGTCTGGATCATGGCCACACCACTCTAGCCGCGCTGACTCACGTCGATCTGCCCGGATGTCAGGTGAGGCAGGCCGGACCCAGCAGCGACTTGAGCTCACCGTAGAGATCCGCCGTCACCGAGACGGGATACGGCACCTCAAACATGCGAGCTGTCGAGCCCTTAATGAGCTTGAGGCGCACCTCGGTCTCCCCAGCGTGCCGGATGAGCACATCACCCAGCGCCGCCACGACATCCGTCGTCGCCCGGAATTCCGGCACCGAGATCATCAGTGGGCCGGAGCCGAGGCTCGCCCCCAGATCGGGCACGAACATGCTGTTCGCGTGGAGGTTCACTCCATCGTCGCGCTGACTGACCCTGGCTCGGATGACGACGATCGAGTCCGCCGCCAAGGCGGGTGAGAACTCCTGGTAGGTCTTGCCGAGGAACATGACCGTGATCTCGCCGCCGAAGTCCTCGACCGTCACGAGACCGTATTGGTTGCCCGAGTTGCGGGCAGTGCGATGCTGCACAGAGGTCACAAGACCGGCGATCGTCACGGTGTCGCCATCATGCACCGACTCCCCCGCCAGGATCTCTGCGATCGTCGTGCTCGCGTGCTTCGCGAGTTGAAGCTCAAGTCCCGCGAGGGGATGATCCGAGACATAGAGGCCCAGCATCTCCCGCTCAAAGGCGAGCTTGTCGCGCTTCGACCACTCCGGGCGGTCCGGCACCGTGCCCGCCTCCTGGGGCTCATCCCACAGGTCGTCGAAGTCGAAACCCACCTGCCCATTGGCCTCCGCGCGCTTCTCACGCACGGCCGCCTCGGCGGCATCCTCATGGATCTCGAAGAGCGCCCGGCGCGTGTGCCCCAGGGAATCGAAGGCGCCTGCCTTGATGAGCGACTCGATCGTGCGCTTGTTGGTGACGCCGATCGGGACCTTCTTGAGGAAATCGTCGAACGAGGAGAAGCGCCCCTTCTCCTCGCGGGCGGCGCGGATGAGCTCGACAACCGAGAACCCGACGTTGCGCACGGCGCCAAGGCCGAAGCGGATGTCGTCGCCGACGGCCGCAAAGAAGCCGATCGACTCATTGACGTCGGGGGGCAGAACCTTGATGCCCATGCGACGGCACTCGTTGAGATAGATCGCGAGCTTGTCCTTGGAATCACCCACGCTCGTGAGGAGAGCTGCCATGTACTCCGCGGGAAAGTGCGCCTTGAGGTAGGCGGTCCAGTAGGAGATCATGCCGTAGGCCGCCGAATGTGCCTTGTTGAAGGCATAGTCGGAGAACGGCAGGAGGATGTCCCACAGTGCCTTGATTGCGGCATCCGAGAAACCGCGCTCCTTCATACCGCCGCTGAAGCCCTCGTACTGCTTGTCGAGCTCGGACTTCTTTTTCTTGCCCATCGCGCGGCGCAGGATGTCGGCTTGTCCTAGCGAGAAGCCAGCGACCTTCTGCGCGATCGCCATCACCTGCTCCTGGTAGATGATGAGGCCGTAGGTGCCGTCGAGGATCTCGCGGAGAGGCTCCTCAAGTTCCGGATGAATGGGCGTGATCTCCTGGAGCCCGTTCTTGCGGAGCGCATAGTTCGTGTGCGAGTCGGCGCCCATGGGCCCCGGGCGATACAGCGCGATGACGGCGGAGACGTCCTCGAAGTTGTCGGGCTTCATGAGGCGAAGCAGTCCGCGCATCGGCCCGCCGTCGAGCTGAAACACCCCGAGCGTGTCGCCGCGGGCGAGCAACTCATACGCCGCCGCATCGTCGAGCTCAAGCAGCTCGAGATCCGGCCGCTGACCGCGGTTGGACTCGATGTTGTCGAGGGCATCCGAGATGATCGTGAGGTTGCGCAGGCCCAAGAAGTCCATCTTGATGAGCCCGAGCGACTCGCACGCAGGGTAGTCGAACTGCGTCACGATCTGGCCGTCCTGCTCACGACGCATGATTGGGATGATGTCGATGAGCGGCTCGCTCGACATGATGACGCCCGCCGCGTGAACCCCCCACTGCCGCTTGAGGTTCTCCAGGCCGAGGGCCGTGTCGAAGACCGTCTTGGCATCCGGATCCGTCTCGACGACAGAGCGGATGTCGCCGGCCTCCTTGTAACGCGGATGCTCCTTGTCGAAGATCCCCGTCAGCGGGATGTCCTTCCCCATGATGGGCGGCGGCATCGCCTTCGTCAGCTTCTCCCCCATGCCGAAGGGGAAGCCGAGCACTCGAGAGGAGTCCTTGAGCGCCTGCTTGGCCTTGATCGTGCCGTAGGTGACGATCTGCGCGACGCGCTCGTCACCGTACTTCTCGGTGACGTACTTGATGACCTCGCCCCGGCGGCGGTCGTCGAAGTCGACGTCGAAGTCAGGCATCGAGACTCGGTCGGGGTTGAGGAAGCGCTCGAAGATGAGCCCGTGGCGCAGGGGGTCGAGATCCGTGATTCGCATCGCGTAGGCGACCATCGAGCCCGCACCGGAGCCACGACCCGGACCCACGCGGATGCCGTTCTCCTTCGACCAGTTGATGAAGTCGGCCACCACGAGGAAGTAGCCCGGGAAGCCCATCTGGATGATGACCTGCTTCTCGTACTCGGCCTGCTGCCGCACATCGTCGGGAATGCCGCCCGGATAACGGTAGTGGAGGCCCTTCTCAACCTCCTTCGCGAACCAGGTCTCCTCCGTCTCCCCCTCCGGGACGGGGAACCGGGGCATGTAGTTGGCGCTCTCATCGAATACGACGTCGCACCGCTCGGCGATCAGCAGGGTGTTGTCGCATGCTTCAGGATGGTCGCTGAAGAGATGGCGCATCTGTGCGGCCGACTTGAGATAGAACTCGTCGGCGTCGAACTTGAAGCGCTTGGGGTCATCGAGAGTCGTGCCCGACTGGACACACAGGAGTGCCGCGTGGCTCGTCGCGTCGTGGGCGTGCGTGTAATGAAGGTCATTGGTCGCGACGAGCGGAAGGTCGAGTTCCTTGGCGAGGCGGAGCAGGTCGCCCATGATCCGCCGCTCGATGCCGAGACCGTGATCCATGATCTCGGCGAAATAGTTCTCTCGCCCGAAGATGTCCCTGAAGTCTGCCGCAGCCTTCTTGGCCTCCTCATACTGTCCGAGGCGCAGGCGCGTCTGCACCTCGCCACTCGGGCATCCGGTCGTCGCGATGAGCCCCTTGCCGTACTCCGAAAGGAGCTCGCGGTCCATGCGCGGCTTGAAGTAGTACCCCTCGAGCGAGGCCTTGGAGGAGAGCCGGAACAGGTTCTGGAGCCCCTCGGTCGTCTCACTGAGGAGGGTCATGTGCGTGTAGGCGCCGGCGCCCGAAACATCGTCTCCCCCGCCGTCGCCCCACTTCACGCGAGTCTTGTCGCTGCGATGCGTTCCCGGCGTGAGGTAAGCCTCCGTGCCGATGATGGGTTTGATCCCGGCCGCCGTCGCCGCCTTCCAGAACTCGTAGGCCCCGAAGACATTGCCGTGGTCAGTGACGGCGACTGCGGGCATCCCCTGCTCAATCGCGGCGTCGATGAGCGGCTTGATGCGCGCAGCTCCATCCAGCATCGAATACTCGCTGTGCACATGCAGGTGCACGAAGGAATCGCTGCTCGCGGGCACTGCTTCTCCGTCTGGCTCGGGGTCGGCATCAAGTCTACGACCGAGCGCCGACACAGCCTCGAACGACAGGCGGAGGAAGCGCCCTCAGACGGCGCGGAGCACGTCGAGAGCGTGCTGAAGGTCCGCGGGATAGCGCGAGGCAAACTCGACGTACTCGCCGCTCGCGGGATGGCGGAACCCCAGCCTCATGGCGTGCAGCCACTGCCTGCTCAACCCCAGCCGGGCCGAGATCGTGGGGTCCGCACCGTACATCGCGTCGCCGACACACGGATGCCGCTGCGCCGCCATGTGGACACGAATCTGATGCGTGCGCCCTGTCTCGAGGTGAATCTCGAGCAGCGAGGCGGACGGGAATGCCTCGAGCGTCTCGTAGTGGGTGACGGAGTCCTTGCCGCCCGCGACGACCGCAAACTTCCAAGCAGAAGAAGGATGGCGACCGATGGGCGCGTCGATCGTGCCGCGCAGGGGATCCGGATGCCCCTGCACGACCGCGTGATAGACCTTGTCGACATCGCGGTCATGGAACGCCCGCTTCAGCTCCGTGTAGGCGCGCTCCGACTTCGCGACGACCATGAGGCCGCTCGTGCCGGCATCGAGCCGATGGACGATGCCCGCTCGCTCGGCGGCACCTGACGTCGAAATGCGGAAACCTGCACCTGCGAGGGCGCCAAGGACGGTCGGTCCCGTCCAGCCGATAGAGGGATGCGCTGCTACCCCCACCGGCTTGTCCACGACGACAATGTCGTCGTCATCATGCACGACTTCGAAGCCGGGGACGACGGCCGCCTCGATCGTGGGAGCCGACCGCGGCATCCACTCGACCTCGAGCCATGCACCCGAGCGCAGCCGGTCGGACTTTGCCGCGGTCACGGAGTCGATGCGGACGCCTCCCGCCTCGATGACCTCGACGGCGAAACTACGGGAGAACCCCATGAGCTTCGAGAGGGCCGCGTCGAGGCGCTCGCCCGCGAGGCCGTCGGGAATAGGGAGACTGCGAGATTCCATGGCTCAGCCGCGGTCGCGCCGACGGTCGGCGTCAAACGCGGCATCCGACACGGTGGATTCCTGGGCGAGCACGTCGTCAGCGCGGACTGCCGACTCTCGCGTGCCGTCGAGACGCACTCCGCGAAGCGTGAGAATCACGAAGAGCCCCATGCTCGAGACGATGAAGATGTCCGCGATATTGAAAATCGCAGGGAAGCCCCACACCTCGATGAAGTCGATCACATGGCCGACCCCGAAGCCGGGCTCACGCAGCAGACGATCCGTCAGGTTGCCCAGCACCCCGCCCAGCAGCATCCCGAACAGCAGAGCCCAGCTCAGGGCACGGATGCGACGCGCAAACACAAGGATGACGACCGTGACGACGGCAGCCGCGATGGAGAAGATCCACGTCGAGCCGCTCGCGAGCGAGAAGGCAGCACCGGGGTTGCGGACGAAGGTGAACTGCAGCAACTCGCCCAACACGGGTTCGCTCACCCGTTCCGGCAGGGTGGTGACAACCCAGTGCTTGCTGAGCTGGTCTGCGCCGTATACGAGGATCGCGACGCAGACCAGCGACAGGAGCGCCCGGAGCCGGGAGCGAGGTGCGGAGGCGGGAACTACCGGCTCAGTTGCCGACAAAGCCCTGGAAGTTGGCCGGGGGCTGATGCGCGGGAACGCCGTAATCGCCACCGAAGTCGCCGGCCGGAGCGTTGGATCCGCCCGTGTTCACCGACTCGGCGGAGTCCAGCTCACGCAGCTGGCCCTCGATGTAGCTCTTGAGGTTCGAACGATAGTCGCGCTCGAAGGAGCGCAGTTCATCGATCTGAGACTCGAGCGCCGTGCGCTGCTGCTCAAGCTCCGCCACCTTCTTGCCGTGCTCGGCCTCGGCCTCGGAGACCAGCCGCGCCGCGGTTGCCTGGCCCTCAGCGATAAGAGCGTCGCGCTTCTCGATGCCCTCGCGGACGTGCTCCTCGTGGAGACGACGTGCGAGCTGCAGAAGGTTGTTGGTGCTGCCCGTCTCGTCGAGGCCGGGTGTGGTCTCTGGAGCTGCCGCTGCGGGCGCGGGAGCCGCAGGAGCGGGCTCAGGGGCCGGAACGGGCTCGGGAGCGGGAGCGGACTCCGAGTAGGAGGGAGCCGCCTGCTGCTCGCCACCGCTGCGCTGCAGCTCCGCGATGCGGGACTCGCTCGCGACGAGGCGCTGGCGAAGCTCCTCGTTCTCCTGGCCGAGACGGCGGAGCTCGACGACGACCTCGTCGAGGAAGTCATCGACCTCGTCCTGGTCGTAGCCCTCGCGGAACTTCGTCGGCTGGAACCGCTTGTTGACCACGTCTTCAGGCGTAAGGGCCATTCTCGTCACCTCTGATGATTCTCTTCTCGACCGGCAGTGCCGCCGGTCCTGACCGTGCAATGAGCCCCTTGGCGAGGCATCGAAGCGTCGCCGGGCACCGGACCTTCACTAGATTACAGGGAACCGGCGAATTGGCGACCCCACGAGACTACATAAAGCAACACCAACACCACGAGCATCACGATGCTCCACGCGAAGTCGAGCGAGATTCCGCCGAAGCGAACCGGCGGCACGAGGCGCCGGGTGAAGCGAACCGGGGGGTCCGTGAGGGTGTAGACCCCCTCCGCCACCACGAGTACAGCGCCGCGCGGTCGCCAGCGCGGTTGGAAAACAGTGACGAGCTCAAGCACGAAGCGAGCCCACATGACCAGGAAGTAGACGAAAAGAGCGATATAAGCGATCGTCAGCAGGACAGCGAGAACCACGGGCGGTGTTCGCCCGGGTCTACTGGTGTCCGAAGACGGACTCAGCGTCGTCGGAGAGCCCCTGCTCCCCACTAACGGCAACGTGTGCCGGCGAGAGGAGGAAGACCTTCGAGGTGACCCGCTCGATCTTGCCGTAGAGCCCCTGAGACAGGCCGCTCGCGAAGTCGACGAGACGACGAGCATCCGGTTCGCTCATCTGGGAGAGGTTGATGATGACAGGGATGCCCTCGCGGAAGCTCTCGGCGATAGCCTGTGCATCCTTGTACTGGCGGGGGTGGACGGTGAGGATCTCGTTCATCTCGGTGGGTCCCACTACTCGCGCGGGCGTGGGACGACGAAGCGGCGTCACCGGTGCACGCTGGGCTGAATTCTGGGCGGGAGCCGGAGCAGGAGCGGCATTCTGGACCGGAGCGGGAGCGGCCTGGGCGGGCTGCTCGTCGTAGTCGAACTCCTCATCGGCAAGTCCGAGGTAGACCATCGTCTTGCGAAGCGGATTAGCCATCAGTGTTGAGCCTCCTGGTCGTTGTGTCTCGTCACGAGATTAACCCCGGCTCGGCCGATTTCCCGTGATTGCGGAACCGATGCGGAGGTGTGTCGCGCCCTCGAGGATCGCGTCCGCGAAGTCGTGCGACATTCCCGCCGAAATGCGGTCCGCGTGTGGCTCGAGGGCCCGCACGCGCTCGGATGCGGACCGCAGCCGGGCGAAGGCCCGACGCGGTTCCTCATCGAGCGGAGCGACCGCCATAATGCCCCGAAGGCGCAGCGCATCCGAGGCCAGCACCTGTTCCACGAGCGCCTCAAGACCCGCCTCGTCGACACCTCCTCGCGAGGGGTCCTCCGTCAGATTCAGCTGCACAAAGCAATCGATCTCGGTCGTTGCGCCGACCGAGAGCGCGTCCACAAGGCTCTGTCTGTCCAAGGAATGAATGCTGTGGGCGTACTCGCGCACTGCCCGCGCCTTCTTGCTCTGCAACTGACCGACGAAGTGCCATCTCGGCGGATCCGACGAGAGCTCGGCCGCCTTGACCTGAGCCTCCTGGTGCCGGTTCTCACCGAAGTCTCGAACACCGAGGGCCATGAGGTCACGGATGAGCGACAGGGGCTGGAACTTCGACACGACGATGAGCGTGAGCTCGTCGACCGAGCGGCCGGCGGTGGCCGCGGCATCCGCGATCTCGCCCTGCACTCGTGCGAGGCGCTCGGCGAGCCCCGGATCGGGACTCGGATGCTGCGGCCGTTCCGTCACTTCAGGAAGTCGGGGATGTCGAGATTGTCGTCGTTGTCGTCGAAGACAGGGTCGCTGGGCGCCTTAGGAAGCTCGGGCTCGGCGCTCCACGCCGCCTGACCGCGGTCCCCCTCCTCGGTAGCCGCAGGGACGGCCGCCGAAGTGGCCTCGTCACCGGGGTCGACGAAGTTGGAGCGGTGGCCCTGCCGCTTGACGACAGGTTCGCCGCCATCGAAGCCGGCGGCGATGACCGTGACGCGGACCTCGTCGCCGAGGGTGTCGTCGATCACGGCGCCGAAGATGATGTTCGCCTCGGGGTGCACCGCCTCCTGCACGAGCTTGGCGGCATCGTTGATCTCGAAGATGCCGAGGTTGGAGCCGCCCTGCACCGAGAGAAGCACTCCGTGAGCACCGTCGATGCTGGCCTCGAGAAGGGGGGAAGCGACCGCCAGTTCGGCCGCCTTGATGGCGCGATCGGCCCCGCGCGATGAGCCGATGCCCATGAGCGCCGAGCCGGCGCCCTGCATGACCGACTTGACGTCGGCGAAGTCGAGGTTGATGAGGCCCGGGGTCGTGATGAGGTCGGTGATGCCCTGAACACCGGCGAGGAGGACCTGGTCGGCTGTCGCAAAGGCTTCGAGGAAGCTGATGCCCCGGTCACTGATCTCGAGAAGGCGATCGTTGGGAACGACGATGAGGGTGTCGACCTCGCTCTTGAGAGCCGCGATGCCGAGCTCGGCTTGTGCCGCGCGCCGCTTGCCCTCGAAACCGAAGGGACGCGTCACGACACCGATCGTGAGCGCACCGATCGACTTGGCGATGCGAGCCACCACCGGCGCACCGCCCGTCCCGGTTCCGCCACCTTCACCCGCCGTCACGAAGACCATGTCGGCACCCGCGAGCGCCTCCTCGATCTCGTCCGCGTGGTCCTCGGCCGCGCGGCGACCGACCTCGGGATCTGCGCCCGCGCCGAGACCGCGCGTGAGCTCGCGGCCCACGTCGAGCTTGACGTCGGCGTCGCTCATGAGGAGCGCCTGAGCATCCGTGTTGATGGCGATGAACTCGACTCCGCGAAGCCCGAGCTCGATCATGCGGTTGACCGCATTGACGCCGCCGCCGCCGATGCCGACGACCTTGATCACGGCGAGGTAGTTCTGGTTTGTTGACACGTCCGGCCTCCGCTGGGAACCTTCAACCTCTAGTAGAGGCTTAAAGTTATGCTCAGTATGTATTTCCTGCATGCGACGGTATGCGCGAGCCTCCCCTGCTCGCCCCACTCACGCGGGCGTGTCGCGAAACCGTGCGCGAATTCGCAGGATACGCGCGCATTCTGGTCAGAGCGGACGAACCACAGCGCTGAGGGGAGCCGTGACATCGAACTCGACAGCGGAACCCCCGCCGTGGGCAGCCATGAGCCGCTCGAGAACGCGAGCCTTGAGCTCGGAGCGCTCGGCACTCCCCCACACCACGCGCTGCCCCCCGCCAGCGAACACGAGGGTGACGTCGTCGAGTGTGGATGCGGCGACCCGATCCACCTGGGCGAGCAGAGGAGCAGGGAGAGCCAGAAGCACCTCGATGGCGGCGGCGAAGACATCTCCGCCGACCTCATCCTCCTCTAGCTCGAGCAGCGGTACCCCCGCCGGCCGTGTCTCGGACTGCTCGATCTCCACCCCGGCCGGGTCGATCAAAAGATACCCGTCTCCCGCCATGACCGAGGCGACCGGCTGCCGCTCTGACACGTGGATCACGAGAGTATGCGGGGGAATCGTCTCAGTCACGTAGCTCCTGATGAGCGGAAAGTCAGAGAGATCCTGCGTGAGCTGATCAAAGTCCACGAGCGCGAGAGGGGTGCCGAGCTGCGAGTCCACCGCGTCCTGGACCTCGCTCGCATCGAGTCGGGAAGTCCCCGTGACGCGGATCTCTTCAAGGGCGAGCAGGGGCGAGAACACCGCCGTCGCGATCAGAGCCCCGAGCGTCACGACTACGCCGCCTGTGACGAGCCACGCCATGCGACGATTCCTCGCACGCCGCGTGAACCGCCGCACCTCGGCACGCTCGAAACGTCTCCGCTCCGCCGCAGCACGGCGAGCATCGCGCTGCGCAGCCTTGGCCTGGGCACGAGCCGAAGCCGCGGCGCGTTGCGCCTCGCTGGGCTCTGGCCTTCGGGCGGAACGCATCCGCTTAGGCGCGCTTTTCTCATCGCCCTCGGGCTTCAGACGTCGCAGCTTCACGGACCCTTGTTTCGGTGACTCCGCCCGTGTCGGCGCAGTCCCTTGGGGCTGCTTCGAGCGCGAAAACCGGGCGCGCCCCGTCGGCTGGGTGTCCTCCTCGGGCAGGGAAGAGCCGCGCGGGTCGAAACCCTCAGGCCGTCGCATCCGTCGAGGAGTTCTTTTCGAGGGCAGCGAGCAGCTGCGGGATGATCAGGTGAATGTCGCCCCCGCCCATGGGGATCACAACATCCCCCGGGCGAACGATAGAGGCGATGTAGTCGACCGCGGACGACCAGTCATCGATGTAGCGGCCGGCTGCGGCATCCGTGAATCGTTCCGCGATGAGCATGCCCGTGACGCCGGGGATGGGCTCTTGACGGGCCGGATAGATGGGAACGACGACCGTGTGGTCGGCGAGGCGCTCGAACGTGTCCGCGAACTCCTGCGCCATGTCTTGAGTTCGTGTGAAGAGGTGTGGCTGGAAGAGCGGGATCAGACGGCCCGTGCCCGCAACCCCCCGCGCGCCGGAGAGGGCCGCTTCTACCTCGGTGGGATGATGCGCGAAGTCGTCGAAGACGCGGACGCCGCCGACCTCGCCTCGGAACTCGAAACGCCGCTCTGCCCCCTCGAAGTGTTCAAGCGCAGCGACCGACTCGACCGGATCGAAGCCGAGACCCACCAACACCGCGAATGCGCCAGCGGCGTTCAGAGCGTTGTGCGCCCCCGCGACCCGCAGTCGAACGGCGTGATCGACCCCCGCCCACTCAATCGAGAAGGTGACGGTTGGCCCCGTGTCCACTCCGTGGATGCGCACATCAGCACCCTGCGACATCCCGAAGGTGATGACGCGGCGTGCGGCCAGTTGACCCGTGATCTGCACAGCCCCCGGATCGTCAGCGGAGATCACGACGAGCTCGGCAGCCGTCTCCGCGAAACGTACGAATGCGTCGGTGAAGGCTTCGCGGGAGCCGTAGTGGTCGAGGTGATCAGGATCGACATTCGTGATGAGCACGACGGACGTGTCGTACAGCAGGAAGGAGCCGTCGGACTCGTCAGCCTCGACGACGAACATCTCACCCTCACCGTGGGCCGCGCTCACCCCCAGCTCTCGGATGACTCCGCCGTTGACAAAGCTGGGCTGCGCCCCGAGGCGCAGCAGCGCGGTCGCGAGCATGGCCGTCGACGTCGTCTTGCCGTGTGCACCCGCGACCGCGACGAGTCGGGAGGATCGGGTGAGCCAGGCGAGCGCCTGCGCGCGATGCAGAGAGGGAATGCCCCGCTCTCGCGCCGCCAGGTACTCTGGGTTGTCCTCCGCGATCGCGCCCGTGACGACGATGGCATCGACGTCGTGTACATTCGCCGCGTCGTGGCCGATCATGATTTGGATACCGCGCTCGCGCAGCGCGTCGACCGTCGCACCTCCGCGCGAATCGGAACCCGTGACGGCGATCCCCTGCTCATGGAACATGGCGGCGATGCCGCTCATCCCCGCGCCGCCGATCCCGACGAAGTGCACGGCGGAGAGGCGATCGGGAATGGGGGTTGAGAAGTCCGACTTGATCATCGCCCCTACCGTATCCCGCCTGCCTCGTGCACGACTTCGATCATGCGCGCGGTTCCGTCGCGAACGCCGATGCGACGCGCCACTGCGGCCATCGCCGCGAGGGTGGCGTCGTCCGCCATGAGCGGGAGCAGCTGCGCATGCAACCACTCCCCTGTGAAGGCCGCATTCTCGACGAGCATCGCCGCGCCCGCCTCGACGGCGTTGCGCGCATTGAGCCGCTGCTCCCCGTTGCCGATCGCGAGCGGAATATACACGGCAGGGATGCCGAGAGCGGTGAGCTCGCTCACGGTGGCCGCCCCCGCGCGAGAGACCGCAAGGTCAGCAGCAGCGAAGGCGAGGTCCATGCGGCTGCAGTAGTCGAGCGCGCGGTAGCCGGGCATCGCGGCGGCGGTGGCTGAGCTGTCACGCTCCCCCGTGATGTGCAGCACCTGCCATCCGGTGCCGACCAGCTCCTTCACCGTGTTCCGAATCGTCTCATTGATGCGTTGGGCGCCGAGGGAACCACCCGTCACCAGCAGGGTGCGACGCTCCGGGTCCAGGCCGAAGCGCTCGATCGCCTCCGGCCGTAAGGCCTCCCGATCGAGCGACTCGATCTCGGCCCGCAGGGGCATGCCCACCGTGCGAGCGTGACGCAAGGGCGTACCGTCGAACGCGACCGCAACATGCCGGGTGAGGAGACTGCCCAGGCGGTTCGCCATGCCGGGCCGCGCATTCGCCTCGTGCAGGGCGATCGGAACCCGTGCGCGCCGAGCCGCGAGATAGGCAGGGGCGGCAACGTAACCCCCGACACCCACGACAACGTCGACGTCACGCTCTGCGATAAGAGTCGCGATGCCATGGATGACACCCCGCAGCCGGGCTGGGAAAGCGAGCGCCGCCCGGTTCGGCCGTCTGGGGAACGGCAGCTTCTCGACCGTGACAAGCTCATAGCCGCGCTCGGGAACCAACCGTGATTCGAGGCCCTCCGCCGTACCGAGAACGATGATGCGGGCATCCGCCTCGTCTCTGCGGAGCCGGTCGGCGATGGCGAGCAGGGGGTTCACATGCCCCGCAGTGCCACCCCCGCACAAGAGGTAGGTGGTCACTGCCGAGTCGCCCTCCCCCGCGCTCCGGTGGATACCGGTCGTCGGGCGAACGACAGCACGATTCCGATGGCGATCATGCCCGAGATGAGCGCAGTGCCTCCCGCCGAGATGAAGGGCAGCGGAACGCCGAGCACCGGGAGCACCCCGAGGACGACAGCGATGTTGACGAAGGCCTGCCCGATGATCCACACCATGACAGTGCTGACGGCGACCCGTGCGAAAGGATCCGTGTTGGCACGGATGATCCGGACGAAAGCGATCATCATCACGACGAAGAGCGCAAGCACCGTCACCGCGCCCAGAAGCCCGAGCTCCTCGCCGATGATCGCGAAGATGAAGTCGTTGTCGGCCTCCGGAAGCCAATTCCACTTCGACTTCGAGTTGCCAAGGCCGACCCCGAAGAAACCCCCGGATGCGAGGGCCCACCAGCCGTGAAGCGTCTGCCAGCAGAGGCCGTCGTAGTCATCGACGCCCACGCATCCGTTCTGCCACGCATCGATGCGGCTCTGACGGGATGCCGTGCTCGCCGCGAACAGTAGCGCCACCGAGACCATGGCGAGGATCGCGACGCCGAGGTGACGGAGGCGAGCACCCGCGAAGTAGAGCGTGCCGAGCACCATTGCCACGAGGATCATGACAGTGCCGAGGTCACCGCCCGCGAGCACGAGGCCGATCGCGACGGCCGTGACGGGCCCGAGCGGCAGGAGCAGTTCCTTCCACTCGCGGATGCGCCCCTGCTTGCGCGAGAGGATAAGCGCCATCCAGATGACGAGCGCCAACTTGACGGTCTCGGACGGCTGGAAGCTGAGCGACTCGCCGAGCCTGATCCAGTTCTGGTTGCCGTTGACGTCATAGCCGAGGGGAGTTGCCACCGTGAGGAACTGCAGAGTGACGGCCGCCATGATCGCGATGGGAGCCCACCGCTTCCAGAAGCTGCTTGGCGCGCGGGAGGCGACGAGCATGAGCGGAATGCCGAGGGCGGCAAAGAGGGCCTGCCGCTCGAAGCCGCCGAAGAACTGCTGCGACTCCGTGTAGGACGTGACCGAGGAGGCGGACAACACCATGACGAGACCGAATGCGACAAGGAAGAGTGTCGTGCCGAGAAGCAGGTAGAAGTTGCCCGTCTCTGCGCCGAAGAGGCGGCGGACCGCGACGACGGCTGCACCCCCGCGCGGCGGTGCGTCGCTCCGCCCCGGGCCAGCGCCCGCATCGCGCTCGGGGGAAGCGACGAATCGTGTCGTCGGCATCCGTCGTCCTCCCCGCTCAGTCACTCACCTAGTCTCAGCCACGGGCACGCGATCCCGATCACCCCGGGGCGCGTGTCGCGTAACGGTGCTCAGCCGAGGGCAGGTCCGAGGCCGCGAAGCGCCGCGTTGAGGGCTGAGACGGGCACGCCCACGGAGCGTGCGAGGGCAGCGGCGGCAAGCACGCGCGCAACCCCCTCGCCGGTGGCAAGGCCCGCTGAGCCCAGAAGATCAACCGTTGCGAACTCCAGTGCGGAGGCATGGCGCTCCTCGAGGAAGGCACGGTCGCACAGGATCCCCTCGACGACGCCAAAGTCGCTCGGCCCCGGAATGCCCAATCCAAAGCCGATCGCGCGGCAGCCCTCGATGACCTCCGCCTCCTCGACCATGTGCATGGTCTCCTCGTCATCGCGGTTGTACACGCATGCGACCTGGGCGTTCGTGTATACGCGGGCGAGATCGGAATCCGCTCCTCGCTGCCCCTCGGATGAGAGGCACGCCGCTGCGACGGCCGAGACCGAGGTCGCGAAATGCAGATCGTCGCCACTGGCTGCGATCACGACGCACTCCCAGCCCTCGGGCACGCGAATGGCGTCGAGCACGGGAACACCCGCTTCTGTCGCCCCGCAGGCCATGACGCGCCTTCCGGCCGCCAGCAGCATCGCCTCGGCGAGGTGGGCCGTCGAACCAGCGCCCTCACCGCCCGTCACGAGCAGCCAGGGAGCGGGTTCACCCACCTTGTCGCGAAGACGCCACGCGAGCTCGAGTTCGCTCACGACGGCAGTCTCTCCCCGCACCGCCGCGACGAGCGGATGCCGCGGACCGAAGTCCGCCGTCACGACGGCAACCTCCGGCTCGATCGCTTGGAGAACGGAGACAGCGTCAGAATCGGCGGGGATAAGCCGCAGTCGTCCGCCGATGACCGAGAGGAGTTCCTCGCGATCCTGCGTGTGTCCGCCCGGCGACAGCACCGTGACATCCGCCCCGAGCTCCAGCAGCGTATCCGCGACCGCGAAGCCCCGCGCATCCAGCCCCAGCACGGCGACCCGGAGGCCCCGCCAGTCGTCGTGCCAGCTCACGAGGGAATCCCAGCGAGAAGTCACGGCAGCAGCGCCAACCATTCGATGTAGAACAGGAAGATCCCGCTCGCGACGAAGAGGGCAGCGATGAGCCAGAAGCGTACAACGATCGTGACCTCGAGCCAGCCCACCATCTCGAAATGGTGATGCAACGGACTCGCCCGCCAGATGCGCTTGCCCTTGGTTGCTTTGAAGTAGAGCCGCTGAATGATGACCTGGCTCGTGACGACGACGAAGATCCCGCCGAGAAGGATCAGGAGCAGCTCGGTGCGGGAGAGGATGGCGAGAGCCGCCAGCGCGCCCCCCAGCCCGAACGACCCCGTGTCACCCATCATGATCTGAGCCGGAGAAGTGTTCCACCAGAGGAATCCGATGAGGGCTCCAACAATCGCGGCGGCGATGACGGCCAGGTCGAGAGGGTTGGACACGACGTAGCACTGCTCGGCGACAGCAGGGTCGAGTCGCGGCGCGAAACACGATTGGTTGTACTGCCAGAAGCCGATCACGACATAGGAGCCGATGGCGAAGATCGACGAACCCGCCGCGAGCCCGTCCAGACCGTCGGTGAGATTGACCGCGTTGGAGACGCTGGTCGTGAGGAACGCCATCCACACGATCGCGAGCACCGTGCCGAGCCCGACACCGAAGATTGCCACAAGGTCGAGGGCCGGAATGTCGCGTACCAGGGAGATCGCCGCCGACGCGGGGCTCACCCCGTTCTGGTCGCGGTAGCTCAGAGCGAGCGCCGAGAAGAGGATCGACACAAGCACACTGCCGATGATCTTCGCTGGTCCGCTCAGGCCCAGACTGTTCTGCCGCGTCACCTTCATGAGGTCATCGATGAAGCCGATCAGGCCGAGGCCGAGCATCATGAGGATCACGAGCATCGCCGCGACGGAGGGTCGTTCCTGACCGGCGAGATTGCCGATGAAATACCCCACCACGGCAGCAAGGATGAAGACGACTCCACCCATCGACGGTGTCCCACGCTTGACGACATGAGTCGTCGGGGTGTCTGCCCGAATGAACTGACCGAGATTCATCCGCCGAAACGTGCGGGCGAACAGCGGCGTGAGCAGCAGCGAGAATACAAGGGAGACGCCCGCCGCGAGAAGCAGCGCGATCATCGCACGCGACCCCCCGTGGCCTCGCGCGTCCGGAGCGCGGAGACGACATCCTCGGCACCGGGAACTCCCGCGAGCTTCAGCAGCACGACGTCATCCGGACCAAGATCATCACGCACCCGATCGTAAGCCTCGGAGGCGGTGCTGACGAGGACCGACTCTCCGTTCCACGACCCCTCCAGCCCCGCAGCATTGTGGATGTGACGCGCGTCATCGCCGACCACGATCGCCTGCGAGAGGCCCAGACGGACGATCATCCGCCCGATCCGGTCGTGTGCCTCACGAAGCTCTTCCCGCGACAGCGCGCCAGGTGCATCGAGGGGGCCGAGAACCGCAACGGTGCGGCGGCCCTCCGTGCCGAACATGGCGAGCGCCTTGAGTGCGGCCACGACAGAGACGGCGCTCGCGGAGGCGGAGTCGTCAATGACAAGGGTGCCATCGCGGCGCGAAAGGGGACGCATGACGCCCTCGCCGACGTCGCCGAGGGAGGAAACCGCATGGATCGCGGTCTCGAGGGCAACACCGGCGCCGGTTGCGGCGGCGAACGCTGCGAGAGCGTTCGCCGCGAGATGCTCCCCCAGCAGAGCAAGGCTCACGTGGCGCGACTCCCCCGCCGCCGACACGGTGAACTCGGTGCCTGAGGATCGCGCAACGAGTCCGTGTGCACGGACGTCGGCCGGAGCATCCGTGCCGAAGGTCACCACTCGCGCCCCCGAGACGCGCACCGCGTCAAGCAGCTGCTGGTCATCAGACGGTGCGACCACGACGGAATCCGGATGCACGGAGGACAGCACCTCGCTCCACGACCGCACCTCATCCGAGCCGTCGGCGCGGGTCTCACCGCGCGAGAGCAGGACCACAACGCGGGGCCACTCGAGCTCCGGCGTCGAAGCGGCGATGGCTTCGAGCATCCGCCGGGTCGAGCGGCGGCCCGCCATGCCCACGACCGTGGCGTGCAGCGCAGGAATGGGCGGTGTCGCGCTCGCCTGCACGGAACTCGGCGGCACTATGCCCAACCCGCCTCGCGGAGAGCCGCACGGGCCTCGTCACGCGCCGAGTAAGGGGTGCGGACGCCGCGAATGTCGCGATAATCCTGGTGCCCGGGACCTGCCCAGAGGATGGAGTCCCCCTCCTGGGCGAGCGACACCGCATGGCGGATCGCCTGCTCAGGCGGGCTGACCTCGTGCAGTTCCGCCTGATTCTCCGCAAGGTGCGCACCCTCGATGAGGGTCGCGCGGATAGACGCGGGATCCTCGAAGCGCGGGTGATGGTCCGTGATCACCAGAATGTCGGAGTACTCCGATGCGATCCGCCCCATCTCGTGCCGCTTGCTCGCATCACGGTCGCCGTCCGCGCCGAAGACCATGATCGTGCGGCCCGTCGTGAAGGTACGCACCGCCGTGAGGGTGTTGAGGAACGCGTCGGGGCTGTGCCCGAAGTCGACGAATACTGCGGGCCCGCGCTCACCCGACACGCGCTCGGTACGACCGGGCAGGTATGCGGCGATTCCGTCCTTGATGGCATGCCCGATCGCTTCAAGCTCGAACCCGGCCTCGACGAGCATGACAATCGAGAGGGCTGCATTGGCGGCCATGTGCCGCCCGATCAGGGGAACGCTCGTCTCGATGAAGCGATTCTCGGGGCCCGTCAGGCGGAAGGCGGTGTACTCGGCGCGCTCCTCGAGCACCTCGAGCTGCCATTCCGCCTCGACACCCTCCGTCGCCGACACGGTCGACACCGGGATGCGCGAGGCCTCGACCACGCGCTCTCCCCACGGCGAATCGAGCGACACGACACCGCGGCGGGCCCGATCCGGATCGAAGAAGGCCAGCTTCGCCTCGAAGTACTCCTCCATGTCGCGGTAGTCGTCGAGGTGGTCGTGGCTGAGATTGGTGAACCCGACCACATCGAAGGTAATTCCGTCGATGCGGTTGCGGCTGAGCGCCTGAGCGCTTACCTCGAGCACGACAGCGCGCACCTCACTCTCCCGCATGCGGGCGAGAAGAGCGTGGATCTCGCTCGCCTCCGGCGTCGTGAGCCGGCTCACGACCGTGAGCTCGCCGATGTGCCTCTCGGCCGTCGTGCTCAACCCTGTGACGAGACCGAGTTGGCGGAGGATCGCTTCGAGGATGTAGGAAGTGGAGGTCTTACCATTCGTCCCCGTGACCCCGAGGGTGAGGGGCGGGCGCTCGTTGGTCTGATAAAGCCAGGCCGAGACCTCGCCGAGCGCAGCGCGCGGCGAGTCAACGAGCACGATGGGAAGACCCGCGTCGGCCGCTAGCTCAGCGCCCCGAGCATCCGTCATGAGAGCGACGGCACCCGCCTCGCGGGCAGCCACCGCAAACTCAGCACCGTGTGCGGCAGCACCGGGAACTCCCACGAAGAGGTCCCCCGGCTGCACCTCATTGGAGCGCAGGGTGATACCCGTAATCTCAACACCGTCGAGCGATCCGACGGAGTCGAGGCCGAACTCGGAGACGAGACCGATCAGGGATCTCGCCGACGGATGCTCCGGCCGAAGGACCGGGGGAATCCGATCAGGCAATGGGTCCTCTTTCTCACCAGGTCGTCGGGAGGTTCGGGGCCGGCTGCGTGGACGGCTCGACGCGGAACGTCTTGAGCACCTGGGTCATGATCTTCTGGAATGTGGGGGCCGCCGCCGCGGAAGTCTTAATAATATCCGGCTTGACGAAGCTCACGAGGACGACGTACTGGGGGTCCTCGGCCGGCGCCATGCCCGCCACCGAGACGACGCGCTCCGAGGTGTAGACGCCGCCTACGGCCAGCTGGGCCGTTCCGGACTTCGCGGCGACGCGATAGCCCGGAATCGTGAGCTGCTCGGAAAGCCCGCCGCCGCTCGCAACCGTCTCCATCATGGCGAGGACCTGGTCGGCAGTCGACTTCGAGACGACCGTGACGGGCTCCGGCTGCTCGTCGATGATCTCGGTGCCGTCAGGAAGAGTGCAGCTCTTGACGAGCCGGAGAGGCAGCCGCACGCCGTCATTGGCGAGAGCCTGATAGGCCCCGGCGAGCTGAGCGAGAGTGGATGCGACGCCCTGCCCATAGGAGACGTCGTACTTCTGCTGCGAATCCCAGTAGTCGCTCAGGATGCCGTAGCCCTCGCCCTGGAACCCGACCGCAGTCTGCTCACCCATCCCGAACTTCTTGAGATAGTCGTAGCGCGTCGAGTTGGAGAGCTTCGACGACAGCATCGAGATTCCGACATTGGAGGAGGTCTGGATCACTCCCGTGAGTGTGAGGTTCTGCGTTGGATGCGGAGCCGCATCCCGCACCTGACCGCCCTCAGGCGTATCCCATAGCGCAGGCACCGTCAGCTGCGTGCCCGGGGAGGCCGCACCCTCCTCGATCAACATCGCCGCGCTGAGCGGCTTGAAGGTCGAGCCCTGCTCGTAGCTCGCGGAGAACGCGGCGGCGCCCAGGTATTCGATCGGCGTCGCATCCACGTTGTTGGGGTCCACGGCGGGCCAGTCGGCAGCCGCCATGATGTGGGCGTCCTTGACGCGCACGACCATTGCCGATGCGGAGTCGGCGCCGATGGCCGTCGCCTGTTCTGCAAGGCGCTGCGACACGAACCACTGGAGGTCGCTATCGATCGTGAGATTGAGGGTGCCGCCGTCGATGGCCTCCTGCGTCACGACCGTGCTGCCCGGCAACCGCACGCCGTCGACCCCCCGCTCATAGGTCGAGGTGCCGTTCTGACCGCCGAGGCAGTCGTTCTCGGTGTACTCGAGTCCGTTCTGCGGGCCGTCTGTGCCCTCGAAACCCACGAGGTTTCCCGCGACGGCACCGTTGGGGTAGGTCCTGTCGGGCAGCGATTCGAAGTAGAGCCAGGGGATGCCGAGAGCACGCACCGCCCTGTACTGCTCCGTGTCGAGATCCTTTGCGAGGATCTCGTAATTGGAGTCAGGGTTGGTCGTGATCGTCAGGTACATCTCCGAGGCGTTTCCCCCTGTGATGGCCGCGATCTCCTCGAGCGCATCGAGCGTTGTCACCTCCTCGACCTGACCATCCTCGGTCTCGCGGTCGAAGGAGTCACCGACGATCTTCGGGGCGACCGTCACGTTGTACCGCAGCACCGTGTCGGCGAGGATCGTGCCGTTCGCGTCGAGGATCTGCCCGCGGATGCCGTAGGTCGTGGTCTCGACGGCCCGCTTGTTGACCGACTCCGCATTCAGTTCGTTGGCCCGCACCACTTGGAAATCGACAAGACGCACCACGAAGACCGCCATCAATGCAATCGTGGCAAGGATTGCCAGGGAAAGTCGCCTACTCGCCACTCGCCTGTCGCTCACACGTCACCTCCCCGCTTGACCACGCGTCGCCCGAATGCTCACTGCGTCACCGGCGCGGGTATTCCGTTCGGGAACGACGGTACCGAGGCATCCGCCGCCACGCCGGGCGCCACGCCCGCCTCCTCTGTTCCCGCGGCCGCATCCGCATCGGCGGCCGCCTGTGTGACGAGCAGGCCGCCCATGTCAGGTACCTCGCCGATCAACTCGTTGGCAATGAGGAGCGTGCCGTTCTCGCCGACGACGCTGCCTGCACCTTCGCTCGCCGGCTTCGGCACTCCGAGCACGGCGCCCGTGGCAAGGCTCAGGTAGACGGCGCTCTCGTTGGCCACCATGCCGAGTGACTCCGCGCGGGCCGCCAGGTTCTGGGGAGAGTTCAGCACGTCAAGTTGCTCGCTCAGGATCTGCTCGTCCCGGCTGAGCTCTTTGCGCTCCGCCTGCAGCGCCGCGATCTCGTAGGCGCCGTCGGCGAGAGCGATGCTCAGCAGCAACTGCGAGACGAGCACCGCGAAGAGCCCGCCCACGACGATCATCGCGTAGGCGAGCCGAGGTCGGGCGCGCCGCTGCTCGCGCGAAGGCGCGATCTCGAGGTAGGGGGCTGGGGCTGCCGGCCGCGGGGCGGGGGTGACTACGGCGTGTGCGTTGCTCATGCCGCACTCCTCACACGTTCGGCGGCACGAAGTCGCACGGGAATGGACCGGGGGTTGGCTGCGCGCTCCTCCTCGCTTGCGAGCTCGGCGCCCCGCACGAGAAGTCGCAGCTGGGCAGCGTGCTCAGGCAACTCGACCGGAAGACCAGCAGGCGTGCTGGAGGACGACAGGGAGGCGAGGTAGCGCTTGACGAGCCTGTCCTCGAGCGATTGATACGCCAGCACGACGATGCGACCCCCCACAGCGAGCCGCGCTACAGCGGCCGGGATGGCCCGCTCGAGGACGGCCAGCTCCTGATTGACTTCGATCCGCAGGGCCTGGAATACGCGCTTGGCCGGATGACCCTTCCTCTGGATCGCCGCGGGTGTCGCCTCTGTGATGATGCGGACGAGCTGTGCCGATGACGTGAGCGGGGCAGTCTCCCGCGCCCGCACGATCCGCTGCGCGTACCGCGGGGCGAGCCGCTCCTCGCCGTATTCGCGGAAGATCCGGCGCAGCTCCGCCTCGCTGTACTCCGCGAGCACGCGCTCCGCCGTCAGCTCCGAGGTCGCGTCCATGCGCATGTCGAGGGGCGCGTCCTGCGAATACGAGAAGCCGCGCTCCGTGCGGTCGAGTTGCAGCGAGGAAACACCGAGGTCGAAGAGGATGCCCTGAACCTCGCTGATACCCAGTCCCTCCAGGGCACCCGCGATCTCGTCGTAGACGGTGTGCACAAGGTGGACGCGGTTCCTGTGGGCCGCGAGCCGCTCGCCCGCGATGGCAAGAGCATCCGTGTCCCGGTCGAGGCCGACGAGTGTCAGCCCGGGGAAGCGTTCGAGGAGCGCCTCGGCATGCCCGCCCATGCCAAGCGTCGCGTCGACGATGACAGCGCCGGGGCGACCGAGAGCGGGTGCCAGCAGCTCGATGCAGCGCTCGAGCATGACAGGAGTGTGGATCGCAGAGTTATCGGTCATAAGAGTTCCGGGAGCCCCCGTGGCCTGATCCCCATCCGACTCGACCTGCCGCCGGGGAAGTGCGGCAGGGCGTTCGGCTGGGAGTCACGCCCAGGGAGCTAGAAGAGTCCGGGAATCACCTCCTCCGTCGTGTCGGCGAAGGCGCTCTCCTGCTCGGAGTAGTACGCCTCCCATGCGGCCGTGTCCCAAATCTCGGCCCGGTTGCCCACGCCGATGACCGTGAGTTCACGGTCGAGTCCGGCGTAGGAGCGCAACGCTGCGGGGATCGTGACGCGATTCTGGCTGTCAGGAACCTCGGACGCCGCTCCCGAGAGGAAGAGGCGCATGAAGTCGCGCGCCTGCTTTCCCGTGACGGGCGCCTGGCGCATCTTGTCCGCGAGTTCCTCGAACTCGCGCGTGCTGAAGACGTAGAGGCACCGCTCTTGGCCGCGAGCGAGCACCACTCCGTTCTCCAGTTCAGGCCGGAACTTCGCGGGCAGGATGACGCGACCTTTGTCGTCGAGCTTCGGCGCGTAGGTGCCAAGAAACATCCCCGGCACCCCCTTCCGACTCCGGCCCAGCTTCAGGTTGGCTCCACTTTACTCCACTCTCATCCACCAAACAAGGATTTTGGGCGCGATTTCGAGCAGTGAGGCTCCGAAAGGCCCCGAAATACGGGCGAAAACCGCGGTGGAGGAGGGTGGAGGGAAATTGCGGCAGGAGGGCACAAAAAAAGCCAGCCCCGAAGGGCCGGCTGTGATTATCGGGCGGCGTGCCTAGAAAAGGACTCGATCGCCCGTGACACTACGTGTCACGACGCTCCATGGCAGCCATCAGCACGATGGAACCTGCGGTGGACCGAGCTGCCTGCGGTGGGCTCAGCGGTCGCCCTGGCGACGCTCCCAGCGTTCAGTCATGCGGTCCATGAAGCTCGTGGAGCGCCCGCGGGAGGGGCTTGAGATTGTCTCTGCGGGACCCACGGAGTTTCGCGGTGGAGAGATCGCGAGGAGTGCACCGACGAAGACGACGACGAAGCCGAGTGCCCCCACAAGAGGCTGCTTGATGAACACCCCGACGATGATGGCCGCGATTCCCAGGATGGCGATGAGCACGCCGATGATGAGAAGCCGGTAGTTCGGGCGGCCTCGCCGAGGACTCACGGTAGACACGAAATCGGCGTCGTTCTGATAGAGGCTCCGCTCCATCTCGTCCAGGAGACGCTGCTCACGTTCCGACAGCGGCATGATGACTCCTCCCGGCGAATCAGATCAACTGCCTGCCAATTCTATGCTGCACTCGCTGACTAGGCTATATGCGTGACTGAGAGTACGCGGATAGTTGACCGAGTGCAGACCTCCATCGACCGCATACTCGACGATCAAGCTGCCCTACTCGCCGAGGTCTCCCCCGATCTCGCACCTTTCGTCGACGCCTCCCGCGAGCTCCTCGCTGGCGGCAAGCGCTTCAGGGCGCAGTTCTGTTACTGGGGCTGGCGCGCCGGCGGCGGCGACCCCGGTTCAGAGCTCCAGGCCGTAGCATCCGCCGCGACGGCCCTCGAGTTCTTTCATGCCGCGGCTCTTGTCCACGACGACATCATTGACAACTCCGACACGCGGCGCGGGAAACCCGCCGCGCATCGACGCTTCAAGGCAATGCACGCCGCGGAAGGCTGGAGCGGGGATGCCTCGTCCTTCGGTCGTTCCAGTGCCATCCTGCTCGGCGATCTCCTCCTCGGCTGGAGTGACGAGATCCTCGACGACGGCATCCAGAGCCTCAGGGACGTTTCGGCAGCGCGCGCCGCACGGCGCGAATTCAATCGCATGCGCACCGAGGTCACGGCAGGCCAATATCTCGATGTGCTCGAGGAGCACTCTTGGCGATCCTGGGCGGATGACCTGCACCTCGAGCGTGCCCAGCGCGTCATCGTCTACAAGTCGGCGAAGTACAGCGTCGAGGCGCCCCTCCTCATCGGAGCCATGCTCGGGGGCGGAAGCCTCGGGGTCGCGGAAGGCCTCCGCGGCTTCGGGCTGCCTCTCGGGATCGCCTATCAACTACGCGACGACCTCCTCGGGGTATTCGGAGATCCGACGGAGACGGGAAAGCCCTCGGGCGACGATCTCCGCGAAGGCAAGAGGACCGTGCTGGTAGCACAGGCAAGGCGCCGTCTCTCCGCCCCGTCGGCCCGGCTCCTTGACGAACTGTTGGGTGATCCCGAACTGAGCGACGAGCAGGTGCGAACGCTTCAGTCGACCCTTCGCCAGAGCGGTGCGGTCGAGGACGTCGAGCGGGCGATTGCGAGGAACGCCGACCGAGCCCGTGCCTCACTGGCGGACTGCGAAATCGACGCCGTCACCCGAGGGCAGCTGCTGGCCCTCGTGGAGGCCGTTACGCAGCGGGTGGTGTAGCTCCGCGGGTAAGAGCTCAGGCGAGCGCCTGGGCCACCCGCCGAACCTCCGCCTTGCGCCCCGCCCGAAGAGCCTCGATGGGAGACGTGCCGAGACTCTCCTCAGGTGCCAACAACCAGTCGATTGCCTCGTCGTCGCTGAAACCGTTGTCGGCGAGGACGATGAGCGTGCCGCGCAACTCCGAGAGCGGCTCGCCATCACGGATGAAGGGCTCGGGGACCTGCCATACACCGTCGATGCGGCGAGCCGCGAGACTGCGGTCCTCGATCAGGCGACGAACCTTGCTCACGCCGAGCCCGAGAATCTCGACAAGGTCGGGGATGGTCAACCAGCGGATGTCTGGAGCGGTATTCACAGTCAAAGCCTGTCAGAAATCCCCGCCGCACGGCGAGACCGCCGGGGTGCGGAGAAGGGGGGAAGCCGAGCGCGATGTTACATGCTTGTAAACTTCTTTCACAGTCGTCACGCTAGCCACGATGATTGACATCCGTATGGTTCTGTGTCACGTTGTCGTACGTCGCTGCACGAGCCGCTCATCACCGATCGAGACCGAATATGACTGCCACCTTCGACCGACGCATTCGCAACCGCCTGCAGCTCGGGCGCCCGCGTAACGCCAAGGTCTCACTCTCGACCGTCCCGCTCGTCATCGCGTCGTCGCTCGCCATGAGCATGAACCTCAGCGGCCCCATCGTTCTCGACCGAGACGGGGGCAAGGACAGCGGGGACGAGAGGACCCCGTCCCACCTTCGCGACAGTGCCCGCTCGGCCTTCGCGTCCGTCAGTCACGCCCCCGCTCACGCGTCGCCGACCCCTGCGGGACAGTTCGCTACAGCATCGACCTACTCAGGCCCCGCGACCTACACTGTGCAATCAGGCGATTCCGTCAGCGGCATCGCAGGACGATTCGGACTTTCCACCGCATCCGTGCTCGCCATGAACGGGCTGGGCTGGAAGTCCGTCATCCACCCGGGGCAAGTGCTGGTACTGGCCAAGAGCGCTGGCCCCGTCGCCGCGGCGCCCCTCGCTTCCGCTGCCGGCAGCAGCTACACGATCTCGCGCGGCGACACGATCAGCGGCATCGCCGCGACCTTCCGCGTCAGCGTCCAGTCGATCCTCTCGGCGAACGGGCTCAGCATGGGGTCCATCATCTACCCCGGGCAGCGGATCGTCATTCCCTCTTCCCCCGCGGCCGCCGACACGGCCGTCGCTGTCGGCGTCGCCCCTGTCACGAAGTACACGATCGTCGCCGGCGACACCATCACGTCGATCGCGAACACACTGGGCGTGAGCGTGCAGGCCCTGCTCTCGGCCAACGGCCTGACCACGACGAGCACGATCTACGCGGGCGCCTCCCTCGTCGTCCCCGCTGTGCAGCCAGCAGGCACGGTGCCCGCGACCTCCAGCACCGTCGTGCCCATGACGAGCGAAATGGAGGGCCACGCGCGCACCATCGTGGGCGTCGGTCGAGCCCTCGGTGTCAGCGACTACGGGCTCGTCATTGCTCTCGCAACGGCGGCACAGGAGTCGACCCTGCGGAATCTCGACTGGGGCGACCTCGACTCGGTCGGACTCTTTCAGCAGCGGCCGAGTGCGGGATGGGGAACCGTCAGCCAGCTGACGACCCCCGACTACGCAGCCCGACTCTTCTTCGGCGGTCCGAGCAATCCCAACGCGGGAATCACCCGGGGACTCCTCGACATCCCCGGGTGGCAGTCCATGACCGTCACACAGGCTGCCCAGGCCGTGCAGATCTCGGCCTTTCCCGACGCATACGCCAAGTGGGAGACGTCGGCGCGGGCGTGGCTTGCGCAGATCGGCTGAACGCACCAGGAGCCTTTCGCCTTCTGCACCCAGAGGCGTTTCACGCCGCGGTCGGAGACACCCCCGACTCTAGACTTGAGCGGTGAGCAATGTGAGTTCGGACCCGATGATCGGCCGTCTGCTCGACGGCCGATATCAGGTACGCTCCCGCATCGCGCGAGGCGGTATGGCGACCGTATACCTCGCTACCGACCTGCGACTCGAGCGGCGCGTCGCCATCAAGGTCATCCACCCTCACCTCGCCGACGACGCACAGTATCGGGCTCGCTTCATCCAAGAGGCCCGTTCCGCCGCACGCCTGGCCCATCCCAACGTCGTGAATGTCTACGACCAGGGCCAGGACTCCGAGACCGCCTATCTCGTCATGGAATACCTGCCGGGGATCACCCTGCGCGACCTCCTCAGCGACCACCAGGTGCTCACGACCGAGCAGGCGCTGGACATCATGGAAGCCGTCCTCAGCGGTCTCGCCGCCGCACACCGCAGCGGTATCGTCCACCGAGACCTCAAGCCCGAGAACGTGCTCCTCGCGGACGATGGGCGCATCAAGATCAGCGACTTCGGACTAGCCCGTGCGGCATCCGCCAACACGGCCACAGGGAATGCGCTCCTTGGCACGGTGGCATACCTCTCCCCCGAACTCGTCACCCGCGGCGTCGCGGATACTCGCAGCGACATCTACGCCGTGGGGATCATGCTGTACGAAATGCTCGCCGGGCAGCAGCCCTATCGCGGTGAGCAGCCCTTCCAGATCGCACAACAGCATGCGAATGACACTGTGCCCACGCCGAGCACGCGCAACCCTGCCGTACCTGCCGAGCTCGACGAGCTCGTGCTGTGGGCCACCGCGCGGGACCCCGAGCAGCGCCCCCACGACGCGAGCATCATGCTCTCGGAGCTGATGGACATCCAACGCCAGCTGTCCGGCACGCAGGGGCACCAGGGACCGCAGCCCACCATGGTGCTGCCCATGGCCGTCGGAGGAACCGACGCGACGCAGGTCATCGCCCCTGTCAAAGCTCAGCGGGCTGAGCCCTCCAACAGCCCGACCGTCGATGCTCTCGCTGCACAGAGCCAGCGGCGGCGCACACGAGGCGCCTGGCTGCTGGGGCTCGTCCTGCTTCTCGCCGGTGTCGCTGCGGGCGCCGGATGGTATTTCGGCGCCGGCCCTGGCTCGGCCGTCGCGGTGCCGGATGTGGCAGGCCTCACTGTCGAGGAGGCCACTGCGGCCCTCGAAGAGCAGGACCTCGTCGTCTCTGCCGAAACAGCAACCGCGCACCATCCGGAGATACCCGTCGACCACGTGGTGGGAACAGATCCGCCGCAGGGCACCGCCCTCGACCACGGCGCCACGGTGACCCTCGTCGTCTCGCTCGGACCGGAGCAGCTTCCCATCCCCACTCTCGTCGGCCTCGCCGAGGATGAGGCTATCCGCGTCATCGAGGAGTCCCGCTTCACCGCGGCTGCCCCGCGCTACGTTTTCCACGGCTCGGTCGCCGAGGGCGTTGTCGTGCAGGCGCTCGGCGAGGGCGACGTCGATCTCACAACGCTTCCGAGCTACGGCGAAGGACAGCAGGTCACCCTTGTCGTGTCGCTGGGAGCGATTCCGGATGTTGCTGGCCAGACAGTCGAGGAGGCCAAGGCCACCCTCGCGGCCGTCGGGCTCACGGGGGTCGAGGCCGCCGAAGAGTTCCACGACACGATCGAGGCGGGGCGCGTCATCCGAGCGCAGCCGCAGCAGGACCAAGCCGTTGTCCCCGAGGGTGGCACGGTCAACCTCATCCTCTCGAAGGGCGTCGAGCAGGTGCCCGTCCCCGACATCGAGGGTGCGACATGGCGTACGGCGCGTCAGCAACTCACGGATGCTGGCTTCGCAGTCGAGTTCCGCAACCCGATCAGCGAGTTCCTCTCCGCGGTGCCCGACAACGCGCGGGTCACCTACGTCGACCCGCCCGCGGGAACGCCCATCGACAAGGGCTCAACCGTGACCGTCGGACTCGCTGCCGGCTGAGCGGGGGCACGCCCCCACTCAGCCTCAGCGGTAGCTACTGGGTGCTGGCGCTGAGTTCCTCGGCGAGGAGGAACGCGAGCTCGAGCGACTGCATGTGGTTGAGCCTCGGGTCGCACAGTGACTCGTAGCGCGTCGCCAGGGTCTCCTCGTCGATGAACTCCGACCCGCCGAGGCATTCGGTGACATCGTCGCCCGTGAGCTCCACGTGGATGCCGCCAGGGTGCGTCCCCGCGGCTCGGTGAGCCTCGAAGAAACCCTTGACCTCATCCATGACATCGTCGAAGCGACGCGTCTTGTAGCCCGTCGGCGTCGTGATGCCGTTGCCGTGCATCGGGTCCGTGACCCACAGTGGCGTCGCATCCATCCCCTTGATGGCCTCGAGGAGGGGCGGCAGGGCGTCGCGGATCTTGCCGGCACCCATGCGCGTGATGAAGGTGAGGCGCCCCGGCTCGCGCTCGGGGTCGAGCTTGTCGATGATTTGCTCCATGACCTCGGGCGTCGTGCTCGGGCCCAGCTTGACACCGATGGGGTTGCGAAGGCGCGAGAAGAAGTCCATGTGTGCGCCATCGAGCTCGCGAGTGCGCTCCCCGATCCAGAGGAAGTGCGCCGAGGTGTTGTAGGGGGTTCCTGTGCGCGAGTCGATTCGTGTCATGGGGCGCTCGTAGTCCATCAGAAGGCCCTCATGGCTCGAGTAGAACTCGACCCGCTTGAGTTCGTCGAAGTCCGCTCCAGCGGCCTCCATGAACTTGATGGCCCGATCGATCTCGCGAGCCAGCGCTTCGTAGCGCTTGTTGGCCGGGTTGGAGGCGAAGCCGCGGTTCCAGCTGTGCACCTCGCGCAGGTCGGCGAAGCCGCCCTGCGTGAAGGCGCGGATGAGATTGAGGGTCGACGCGGAGGTGTGGTAGCCCTGCACCAGCCGGCGGGGATCCGCCTCCCGGGACTCAGGCGTGAAGTCGTAGCCATTGACGATGTCGCCACGGTACGCGGGAAGGGTGACGTCGCCACGGGTCTCGGTGTCGCTTGACCGCGGCTTCGCGAACTGTCCCGCCATCCGACCCATCTTGACGATGGGCATGGAGGCTCCGTAGGTGAGCACGACGGCCATCTGGAGAATCGTTTTCACGCGGTTGCGGATCTGCTCCGCCGTCGCGCCCGCGAAGGTCTCAGCGCAGTCGCCTCCCTGGAGGAGGAACGCGCGACCCGCTGCGGCATCGGCGAGACGACTGCGCAGCTGGTCGACCTCACCCGCGAAGACGAGCGGGGGCAGCGCCGCGATCTCAGCCGAGGCGGCACCGACGGCATCTGCATCGGGCCACTGCGGCTGCTGCTTGATGGGCAGCGTGCGCCAATAGTCGAGACCCGCGACCACTGAGGGATCAGCATGTACGACGGTTTCTTCTGACGACTTAGCCACGGGTGGTTCCTTCGAAGTGCAATGAAAATCCGGGTGCCTCGACCCGGTTGAGCCAGCTTAGCCGACTACGGGCCATCGTCTGAGCCCGACGGTATGCCCCTGCTCAGAGCGTCAGCGACTCAGACTGCCGCGCTTCTCCTTGACGGAAGACGCATACACGTCTGAGTACTCCTGCCCGCCGAGACGCATGAGTTCGTAGACGATCTCGTCTGTGATGGCCCGCAGAATGAAGCGATCTCCCTCCAGCCCCTCGAAACGGGAGAAGTCGAGCGGCTCGCCGATGATGACACCGACGCGGCGGACCTTAGGAATGCGGGTGCCGATCGGCATGACCTTCTCGGTGTCGACCATGACGACGGGGACAACCGGCACGCCCGCCTCCAGGATCATGCGCGCGACACCCGTGCGGCCGCGATAGAGCTTGCCGTCCGGACTACGAGTTCCCTCTGGGTAGATGCCGAGCACCTCGCCGCGGGCGAGAACCCCGAGCCCGGTGTTGAGCGACGCCTCGGAAGCCTTGCCGCCCGAACGGTCGATCGGCAGCATCCCGGTCGCCGTGAGAAAGTTCCTGATGGCCCAGCCCTTAATGCCTCGCGCCGTGTAGTAGTCGCTTTTCGCAAGGAAACTGATGCGGCGATCCATGACGAGCGGCAGGAATACCGAGTCGATGAAGGAGAGATGGTTGCTCGCGAGGATGACCCCGCCCGTCTTCGGAATGTTCTCGTGACCAAGCACCCAGGGGCGGAAGACGGTACGCAGGATGGGACCCGCGATGAGGTTCTTCATGAACCAGTAGAACATCGATACCTCTCTACGGGGATGGCTCGAACACTCTAGCGCGAGCGCCAGTGGAGCCGTGCGAGGTCTGCCGCCCCCACGACGCCCGCGTCGTTCACGAGCTGTGCCGTAACGAACTCGGGTTCAGGGTGGTAGCCGCGGGCGGGGAGGTGGGCGAGATAGGCCTCGCGCACCGGTTCAAGCAGGAGCTCGCCGGCCGCGGCGACTCCCCCGCCGAAGACGAAGAGACGCGGGTCGAGCACCGCGCTGAGGGAGGCACAGGCCTGCCCCAGCCACCCGCCGAGCTCCCGAAGCGCCTGCCGCGCGCCGGGGTCTCCCGCCGTGATCAGCTGCGCGACATGCTCTCCCGCGAGCTGCCCATGGTGCTCTCGGAGCTCAGCGAGGCGCAGACCGATTCCCCCCACGTCAGCGATGTCGTTCGCCATCCGAAGGAGAGCCCGTCCCGAACCGTACTGTTCGATGCATCCGCGCGAACCGCAACCGCAGGGCAGGCCACCCGGAACGACTCGAAGATGACCCAGTTCGGCGCCGGCACCGAAGCCTCCGCGCAGCAGGCGTCCGCCCACGACGACGGCGCCGCCGACGCCCGTGCCGATCGTGAGCATCGTCATGTCCGAGACCCCACGACCCGCGCCGAAACGATACTCGGCCCAGCCGGCGGCATTGGCGTCGTTATCGATCGTGATATCGAGGTCAAGCTGGGCCTGAAGCCGGTCGCGGAAGGGTTCGTTGCGCCAGTTGATGTTGGGGGCGTAGTAGACGGTCGACTGCTGGTCGTCGATAAAGCCCGCCGCCGCCACGCCGGCCGCGGTGACCTCCTCGCCCTCCGCGAGACGCGTGATCATGCCGACAACGACATCCACGATGGCCGAGGGATCACCCGCCGGCGTGGGGACGCGATCGGTGCGGAGGATCGTGCCATCCTCCGCGACGAGGGCGCCCGCGATCTTCGTCCCGCCGATGTCGATTCCGACAGCGTGCATCAGGTGTCCTCGCTTCTGGGCTCGGGGGTGGATGCTGCGCGCGGCGGTCTAGTGCGATGCGCGACAACGGACCTCTGGCGGGTCCTCGAACAAGTGTAGGGAATCCACCAGCACCTCGGGATGACGCTGCTCCACCCGGTACTCTGGATCGAATACCCGCACCCTCTGAGGTACCGAAGGAGTTGCCGTGAAAGAGTACAGCGCGCCCGCGTTGGTGGAGGCCGATCCCAACGCGAACACCACCGACCTTCTCGTCGACCGAGTCAAGCAGACGCCCGACAAGGCGCTCTTCGCGATTCCCATGCCCGACGGTACGTGGCAGGATGTCACGTCCCGCGAGTTCGAGCGTCAGGTCATCGCACTAGCGAAGGGCTTCGTCGCGGCGGGAATCGAGCCTGGAGAGCGCATCGCTCTCATGGCGAAGACCCGCTACGAGTGGACACTCATCGACTTCGCGGCGTGGTACGCGGGCGCCATGCTCGTGCCGATCTACGAGACATCCGCCCCCGCTCAGATTCAGTGGTACCTCACCGACTCCGAGGCCGTCGCCTTCTTCGGAGAGACCCCAGACCACTTCGCCCGCTTCGACGAGGTGCGCGCCGACCTTCCCGGAATCCGCAACGTCTGGCAGATCGACCTCGGAGACATCGCGAAGCTCAGCGCCGCCGGCACGGGGGTGAGCGACGAGGAGATCGAACGTCGCCGCACGCTCGCCAAGGCCGATGACATCGCGACCCTTATCTACACCTCCGGCACTACGGGCAAGCCCAAGGGCGTGCGGCTCAACCACTCGAACTTCTACGAGCTGGCACGCAACAGCCGCCTCGACATTCCCGAGGTCATGCACTCGGACTCGAGCACCGTGCTTTTCATCACCCTTGCGCACGTGTTCGCCCGCTTCATCTCCGTCCTGAGCATCCACGGCGGCGTCAAGGTCGGCCACGAGCCCGACACCAAGAAGCTGCTGCAAGCGCTCGGCAGCTTCCGCCCCACCTTCCTTCTCGCGGTGCCCCGCGTTTTCGAGAAGGTGTTCAACGCCTCCGAGCAGAAGGCGGAGGCCGGAGGCAAGGGCAAGATCTTCCACGCCGCAGCAGCCACTGCGATCGAGTATTCGAAGGCGCTCGACGCGGGCAAGGTGCCGCTGGGACTCAAGCTCAAGTTCGCCGTGCTCGACCGCCTCGTGCTGTCGAAGTTGCGGGACGCGATGGGCGGCCGCGTCGAATACGCCGTCTCCGGGTCGGCGCCCCTCGGCCTGCGCCTAGGACACTTCTACCGCGCCCTCGGCCTCACGATCCTCGAGGGCTACGGTCTCACCGAGACCACGGCCCCCGTCACCGTCAACAAGCCCTCGCGCTTCAAGATCGGCACGGTCGGACCAGCGATTCCTGGCAACGCGGTGCGTATCAGCGAGGACGGCGAGGTGCAGGCGAAGGGCGTCAGCGTCTTCGCGGGCTACTGGAACAACGAGCAGGCGACGAAAGACACCTTCGACGGCGAGTGGTTCAAGACGGGCGACATCGGCGAACTCGACGACGACGGCTACCTTACGATCACGGGTCGCAAGAAGGAGATCATCGTCACGGCCGGCGGCAAGAACGTCGCGCCCGCCGTGCTAGAGGACCCGATCCGCGCGAACCCGATCATCGGACAGGTGATCGTGGTCGGCGACCAGAAGCCGTTCATCTCGGCGCTCATCACCCTGGACGAGGAGATGCTGCCCGTCTGGCTCAACAACGCAGGCGAGGATGCCACCATGAGCGTTGTCGAGGCGGCGAAGAACCCCAAGGTGCTCGCAGAGATCCAGGGCGCGATCGACACCGCCAACACCGCGGTCTCGCGCGCCGAGTCGATCCGCAAGTTCACGATCCTCGAGAAGGAGCTCACAGAGGCGAGCGGACACCTCACGCCCAAGCTCTCGATCAAGCGTGACGTGATCCTGCGCGACTTCGCGGGCGTCATCGAGGGGATGTACAACGAGTCCCCCGCGACGGAGGGTATCTCCGTCTCCGGTTGATCCGCGAGCGAACGCACGAGGGGCCCGCATGCCGAGCATGCGGGCCCCTTCGCCGTTCAGACGGCGAGACGAATTTAGAACCAGTCGGACTCGCGGATCGCCCTCATAGCCTCACGCTTGGTCTCCTTGTCAAGACCGTCGATATAGAGCTCGCCGTTGAGGTGGTCGGTCTCGTGCTGGAGCGCCTGCGCCATCGTCCCCGTCCCGCTGAGCTCGATGACGTTGCCGTCGAGGTCGACGCCGCGCACCCTCGCGAAGGGATAGCGTCGGCGCTTGAAGTAGAAGCCCGGAACTGAGAGGCAGCCCTCATCGATGAGCTCTGGCTCACCCGAGACCTCGACCAGCTCGGGGTTGATGACGTAGCCGATATCGCCGTCGACGTTGTAGCTGAATACGCGGAGGTTGACCCCGATCTGGGGCGCGGCGACGCCAGCACGCCCGGGCACCTTGACCGAGTCGATGAGATCCTCGACGAGGCCGCGCACATCATCCCCGGGCCGCACCGGGTCCGAGACGGTCTTCAGCACTGGATCGCCGAAGTACCTGATCTGTCGCTCGGTCATCTTCTGTTTTCCTCCTGGGCGGTCATTCGGTGCGACGCGCGGGCAGGCCGTCCATGACGAGGGCCGCGAGGCGACGGGCGGCCTCGCGCGTGAGCGGCTTGAGCCGCGAATAGTCGATAACGGATCCCGCCGCGAGTTGCGGATCGTAGGGAATACGGACGATTTCTCGCACTCGAGATTGGAAGTGCGACTCGATCTCGTCGAGCTTGATGAGGTTGGTGGCCTGCGTGGCCGTGTTGAGAGCCACGACGGCGTTGCGCACGAGATCCGCATAGCCGTTCGACTCCAGCCAAGTGAGGGTCTCGGAGGCGAGACGGGCCTCGTCGACGCTGCCACCCGAGACGATCACGATCGAGTCGGCGCGCTGCAAGGTGGCCCGCATGACCGAGTGGACGATTCCCGTGCCGCAGTCCGTCAGAGCGATCGAGTAGAAGCGTGCCGCGAGGTCCGCGACCACGTTGTAGTCGTTCTCATCGAAAGCCTCCGAGAGCAGGGGGTCGGTGTCAGAGGCGAGGATGTCGAGCCGCGTGTCGTCGCGCGAGACCATCGTCGAGAAGTCGTTGAAGCTTGTGATGGATGCCGCCTGGGTGACGACGTCCCGCACGGTCGAGCGGGTCTGCTTGCTGACCCGCTCGGAGAGAGTGCCGCGGTCGGGGTTGGCGTCGATCGCGATGATGCGGTCTTCGCGCACATCGGAGAGCGCCATGCCGAGCAGGGTTGTGACCGTCGTCTTGCCGACGCCGCCCTTACGAGTGAGGACGGGCACGAAGCGCGTGCCACCCTCGAACTGCTTGTCGATGCGGGCATCCAATTCCTTGCGTTCCCGCGCCTTGGGCGAATCCCCGAGGTTCACGAGGTGAAGGCTCGCGGCGTAGACGAAGGCGGGCCAGGCGCCCTCGGGAGCGGCTCGCTTGCGCTTCTTGACGTCGATCAGCCGGTCGGCCGTAAGCATGTTCGCCGATTCGGGGGTGCTCGAGATCTCGCCCCTCAGCCGCTCTCTCCGGCTCTGCCGCTCGTGAGCCTGCGCATCCTGCTCGGGGATGTCGCGCGCGGGCAGCGGCGGTACCTCGACCGCGTCGACGGGAGACTCCTCCTCGTCGCTGCGATCGATCAGCACGGGATCAACACTGATGGAGACGTTCGCCGCTTCGACCCCCGTCAGGATGTTCGGCGTGACGGGTTCCGCGCTGATCGTCACGGCGAGCTCGTCCTCCGGAATCGTTCGCACCTCTGCCGGCAGGTCGACACTCACCGTGAGGGTCGATGTCGGCTCCTCGGAGTCATCGTCGGAGTCATGGAGCAGCACCGACTCGGCGAAGCTCGGGGCAGGGGCGTCCTTCTCCGCGGCACCGGGGTCATCAGCGGAATCTGACCCGGCGAGCGGGTCCGACGCATCACGGGGGGATGTCACGGGCGGATTCCTTTCGCTGAAGGCAACTCTCGAGACTACCAAACGCTCAGTCGGCGCCGATCTCGAGCAGGAGGTCACCGCCCTCCACGGGCGAGGTGGCCTTGACCGCGAGCCGGCGCACGACGCCCGAGATGCCCGCCGTGATGGCTGCCTCCATCTTCATCGCCTCGATCGTTGCGACTGCCTGACCAGCCTCCACCATGGCCCCCTCCTCCACCTGGAGGGTCACGACGCCCGCGAAGGGGGCCGCGACGTGGCCGGGCTTCGAGGCATCCGCCTTCTCGGTCGACCGCGTCTCGACCGTGATGCTTCGATCGCGGATGAAGACGGGGCGAAGCTGTCCGTTCATGGTCGTCATGACAGTGCGCATGCCCTTCTCATCCGCGTCGCCAATCGCCTCGAGGCCGACGTAGAGGCTCACGCCCTTCTCCATCTCGACAACGTGTTCCTCGCCCTGCCGGAGGCCGTAGAGGTAGTCGACCGTGTCGACGACGGAGAGATCGCCGAACTGCTCCCGCACTTCCGCGAACTGCGCGGCCGGGGCGGGGAAGAGCAGCCGGTTGAGCCGCTCCCGGCGCTCCTCCGGCGAGCCGGCCAGCGCCTCGCGATCTTCGTCAGAGAGCTCGTTCACCCCGACGCGCACGGTGCGTCCCTCCAGCACGCGACTACGGAAGGGCTCCGGCCATCCGCCCGGAAGATCACCGAGCTCGCCCGCCATGAAGCCGATGACGGAGTCAGGGATGTCGTACTTCTGCGGATTCGCCTCGAAGTCGGCCGGATCGGCGTCGGCGGCGACGAGGGCCAGGGCGAGATCACCCACGACCTTCGACGACGGCGTCACCTTGGGCGGGCGACCGAGCATGGCATTTGCGGCCGCGTAGGCGTCTTCGATCCGCTCGAACTGGTCGCCGAGGCCGAGCGCGATCGCCTGCTGACGAAGGTTGCTGAGCTGCCCGCCGGGGATCTCGTGGTGGTAGACGCGACCCGTTGGCCCGGGAAGACCGGACTCGAAGGGGGCGTAGACGTCGCGCACGGCCTCCCAGTACGGCTCGAGGTCCGAGACACCCGCGAGCGAGAGCCCCGTGTCGCGCTCCGTGTTCGAGAGCGCCGCGACAAGAGCCGACATGGAGGGTTGGCTCGTCGTGCCCGCCATGGGGGCGGATGCGACATCCACCGCATCCGCGCCGGCACGGCTCGCGGCCAGCAGGGTCGCCAACTGGCCGCCGGCCGTGTCATGCGTGTGCACGTGGACGGGCAGGTCAAAGCGCTCGCGCAGGGCCGAGACGAGGGTCTCCGCCGCGCCTGCCCGCAACAGTCCCGCCATGTCCTTGATCGCGAGGATGTGCGCGCCCGACTCAACGATCTGCTCCGCCAGTCGGAGGTAGTAGTCGAGCGTGTAAAGGTTCTCATCGGGGTTCAGCAGATCGCCCGTGTAGCAGAGCGCCACCTCCGCGACGGAGGTGCCCGTCTCGAGCACCGCGTCGATCGCGGGACGCATCTGAGAGACATCGTTCAGGGCGTCGAAGATGCGGAAGATATCGACGCCCGTCGCCGCGGCCTCGCGCACGAAGGCATCCGTCACCTCCGTCGGATAGGGCGTGTAGCCGACCGTGTTGCGACCACGGAGGAGCATCTGGATGGCGACGTTCGGGAGAGCCTCGCGCAGGGTTGCGAGCCGCTCCCACGGGTCCTCGCCGAGGAAGCGCAGGGCAACGTCGTAGGTCGCCCCGCCCCACGCCTCGACCGAGAGCAGCTGGGGCGTGAGCCGGGCGACGTAGGGGGCGACGGCCGCGAGATCGCGCGTGCGGACGCGGGTCGCGAGCAGTGACTGGTGGGCGTCCCGGAAGGTCGTCTCCGTCACCGCGAGGGCCTTCTGCTGCCGAAGGTCGGTAGCGAAACCGGCCGGCCCGAGCTCCAGCAGGCGCTGGCGCGAACCTGCGGGTGCGTCCGTCGAGAGATCGACCTTGGGAAGCTTCACGGCGGGGTTGAGCGCACTGTCCCCGGCTCCGTGCGGCTGGTTCACCGTGACATCCGCGAGCCAGTTCAGGATCCTGGTGCCGCGATCGCGCGTCGGATGAGCGTGCACCAGGTGCGGGCGCGTGTCGATGAAAGCCGTGCTGACATCGCCCGCAACGAACTGCGGGTCCTCGAGCACGCCCTGAATGAAGGGGATGTTGGTGGAGACGCCGCGGATGCGGAACTCCGCGAGACCACGGCGGGCCCGGCTCACGGCAGAGGGAAAGTCGCGGCCCCGACACGTCATCTTGACGAGCATCGAGTCGAAGTGGGGGCTGATTTCCGAACCCGTCGCGACCGTGCCGCCATCGAGACGGATGCCGCTGCCTCCCGGTGAACGGTAGGTCGTGATCTTGCCCGTGTCGGGGCGAAAGCCCTGGGCGGGGTCCTCGGTCGTGATGCGGCACTGGAGGGCGGAGCCGTGCATCCGCAGCTGCTCCTGCAGGAGCCCCAGCTGCTCGAGCGTCTCCCCCGCAGCGATCCGCATCTGCGACTGCACGAGGTCGACATCCGTGATTTCCTCCGTCACCGTGTGCTCGACCTGGATGCGCGGGTTCATCTCGATGAAGACATGCTGGCCCGCGCGCTCCCCCTCCGTGTCGAGGAGGAACTCGACCGTGCCCGCGTTGATGTAGCCGATCGACTTCGCGAAGGCGACCGCGTCGCGGTAGAGCGCCTGCCGGATCGACTCGTCGAGATTCGGCGCCGGCGCGATCTCGACGACCTTCTGGTTGCGGCGCTGGATGGAACAGTCGCGCTCGAAGAGGTGGACGGTCTCCCCCGTCGCATCCGCAAGGATCTGCACCTCGATGTGGCGAGGACGCAGCACCGCCTGCTCGACGAACATCGTGGGGTCGCCAAACGCGCTGTCGGCCTCGCGCATCGCCTCCTCGAGGGCCGGGCGCAACTCCTCACGCGTGTTGACCCGCCGCATGCCGCGGCCGCCTCCTCCCGCAACCGCCTTGGCGAATACGGGGAAACCGATCTCGTCCGCCGCCGAAAGGAGCACCTCGATGTCGGTCGTCGCGGGCGACGAGGCGAGCACGGGCACGCCCGCCGAGATCGCGTGCTCCTTGGCGGTCACCTTGTTGCCCGCCATCTCGAGCACGCTCTCGCCGGGGCCGATGAAGGTGATGCCCGCCGCAGCGGCCTCGCGGGCGAGATTCGGGTTCTCCGAGAGGAAGCCGTAGCCGGGATAGATCGCGTCTGCCCCGCTCAGCTTCGCGACCCGGATGATCTCCGAGACATCCAGGTACGCGCGGACAGGGTGCCCCTTCTCACCGATCTGGTAAGCCTCGTCTGCCTTCTGCCGGTGCAAGGAGTTCCGGTCCTCATACGGGTAGACGGCGACCGTGCGGGCCCCCAGTTCGTATGCGGCCCGAAACGCCCTGATCGCGATCTCGCCACGGTTGGCCACAAGAATCTTGGAGAACATCCTGCCCCTTTCGGCACGGCACTGCACACGGGTACATCGCGGACACGCAGGGCAGCCGCGATGGTGGTTGCCTTCAGACTACTGAAGGTAGAGTTTCGTGTTGTGCATGTACTCAGCGTGAGCTCCCTCAAGGGAGGCGTCGGCAAGACGACCGTCACGCTCGGCCTCGCCTCGGCATCCTTCGCCAAGGGGCTGCGCACCCTCGTCGTCGACCTCGACCCCCAGTCGGATGTCTCGACCGGCATGGACATCAATGTCGCAGGTCATCTCAACATCGCCGACGTGCTCGCCTCCCCCAAAGAGAAGGTCGTGCGGCAGGCGATCGCACCGAGCGGCTGGACCAAGGGGCGGCCGGGCAAGGTGGATGTGCTCATCGGCAGCCCCTCGGCCATCAACTTCGACGGGCCGCATCCGAGCATCCGCGACATCTGGAAGCTCGAAGAGGCACTCGCGAACGTCGAGGACGACTACGATCTCGTGCTAATCGACTGCGCCCCCTCACTGAACGCCCTGACCCGCACCGCGTGGGCTGCGAGTGATCGCGTCACCGTCGTGACGGAGCCGGGGCTCTTCTCGGTCGCGGCCGCCGACCGCGCCCTCCGGGCGATCGAAGAGATCCGACGGGGTCTCAGCCCCCGCCTGCAACCGCTCGGCATCATCGTCAACAGGGCCCGCGTGCAGTCGCTCGAGCATCAGTTCCGTATCAAGGAACTGCGCGACATGTTCGGTCCACTCGTTCTCAGCCCCCAGTTGCCCGAGCGCACCTCGCTCCAGCAGGCTCAGGGCGCCGCCAAGCCCCTACACATGTGGCCCGGCGAGAGCGCGCAGGAGATGGCTCGAAACTTCGATCAGCTGCTTGAACGCATCATGCGGACGGCCGGGCTGGTCTAAGGCGCTTCGGACCGATCGCTGCGCTCGCTACTCGAGCCGCGGCACGGTCGTTGCCCGAAGGAACACCGCCCGCGATACGCGCTAGGAGGCGCGGGATGCCCGGCGAGCCGCGAGCTCGTCGAGCGCCTCCGGCTTATCGGTCTCGAGGTCGACGAGACTCGTCTCGACCTCACGCAGGACCTTGCCGACGGCGATGCCGAAGACGCCCTGTCCCCGGTTCACGAGGTCGATGACCTCATCGTTGGACGTGCAGAGGTAGACGCTCGCGCCGTCGCTCATGAGCGTCGTCTGCGCCAGGTCGTTTACGCCGGCCTCCCTCAACTGATTCACTGCCGTGCGGATCTGCTGCAGTGAGATTCCCGTGTCAAGAAGTCGCTTGACCAGCTTGAGGACGAGGATGTCGCGGAAACCGTAGAGCCGCTGCGATCCCGAGCCTGCCGCGCCCCTGACGGTGGGCTGCACGAGCTCCGTGCGAGCCCAGTAGTCGAGTTGACGGTAACTGATGCCCGCCGCTCGGGCGGCGACGGCACCGCGGTAGCCGGCGGCGTCGTCCAGGTCGGGAAGCCCGTCTGTGAAGAGGAGGCCGAGGTCGTAGCGAGAGTCCTCGTTCTTGCTGCTGAGTTCGCTCATCTCGCTGTGCCTTCCACGTGGGTCTCTGACGCCTCATGACCACGGGACGGTGGCCGGGAGCAACATTCAATGTGTGGTTGAACTTGATCCTGCATCAACGCTACGAGGCCCGAGCCCTCGAAGTCTGCATTGACTCGAGTCGAGCCCGGCGTGTCGTCCTGATGCGGGATGCGGTGAGCCAAGTCTACGGTTCGAGGCGCGAAAGCGCACTGCGAATCAGGCTGCTGCGGACAACCTCAAGCTGGCCCGCGATCTCCCGCGCCAGCTCTCCCGCCTTCGCGCGGCTCGAGGCGTCGCGCCGCGCAGCGACCGGCATGAGGGCGCTCTCGATGAGGCCTAGCTCACGCTCCGCCGCGGCGCGGAAGCCTCGCAGGTGCCGGGGCTCGATCCCCGAGCGCTTCAGCTCCACAAGCGCTTGAAGCACCCGCAGGGCGTCCTCCCCGTAGACATCCGCGGCGACGATGAGGGACGACGAGACGGCGTCCGAGAGCAACTGCGAAGTCGCCCCCGCCTCGCGCAAGAGTTCCTCGCGGCCAAAGCGCCGCTCGGTGGAGAGCATCGACGTCGTCGAGACGTTGGGAACTCCCGGCAACTCGGGCGAGCGCCCCGCGTCGAGGTCGTCGAGGTACCCCTTGATCACCTTGAGCGGCAGATAGTGGTCCCGCTGCATCGTCAGGACGAGCCGAAGCCGCTCGACATCGTCGTGAGAGAACTTGCGGTAGCCAGACTCGGTGCGCGCCGGCGAGACGAGGCGGCGCTCCTCCAAGAAGCGAAGCTTCGAAGGGGTCAGATCGGGAAATTCGGAGGTCAGCCGGGCAAGGACCTGCCCGATGCTGAGGAGCGGGGCGGATGATGCCGCACCTGCCGACTCCGGGACTGCCTTGACCTGGGCCGCGGCCCGGCCCATCTAGCTTCCCGCCCGCGTCGCGAGATCAAGACGAGACGCGTAAAAGGTGAGACGGAACTTGCCGATCTGGACCTCGGCCCCATCGGTGAGCACGGCCGAATCCACGCGGACGCCGTCGAAATACGTGCCGTTGAGGGAGCCCAGGTCACGGATCTCGAAGGTCGAACCCGAACGGACGAACTGCGAATGCTTGCGCGAGACCGTGACATCGTCGAGAAAGATGTCGGCGTCGGGGTGACGACCCACCGTCGTGACATCCGAATCAAGGAGAAAGCGGGCGCCGATGTTGGGTCCGCGGCGCACGATCAAGAGAGCTGAGCGGGACGGAAGGGCGCCCACAGCCTCGAGCTCCTCGGGCGTGACATCCCCGCTGAGTGCCGCGAGCTGCGACTCGAACTCGGGCCCGAAATGCGCCGTCGTGTCCATCGTGCTCGACGACGGGCGAGGCGTGACGGCGACCGTGTCGCTCGAGACGACGTCGCGGGAGCCCTCCTCGGACGGGGAGGAACGACGGGCGTGCGGGTCATGCGCGGATGGCGTCGAATCGACCATGTGAACCTCCCTAGCTCGTTAGCGATCCAGCGTATCGGATTCGCCCCGCTCCACGGGAGTCGGATTTGCGATCAGACGGAACGCCTGACGCGCGTAGACCGCGGCAGCCCACCAATAGATGAACGCGCCCCAGAGCCCGAATGCCCAACCGAGCGGATCGGCGATGGGCGCCGTCGACGGCACAGCTTGACCCAGCATCAGGAGGGGAAAGGCGTAGAGCAGGCAGAATGTGGCCAACTTGCCCATGTGATGCACGGGGAGGGGCCCGTAGCCGTGATTCGCGAGCACGACGCCCACCGCGAGAAGCATGACATCGCGAGCGACGACGACGGCAACGAGCCACCACGGCAACACCTCGCGCATTGCGAGTCCGAGCAGCGCCGCGAAGATGAAGAGCCGGTCCGCCGCCGGATCGAGGATCTGCCCCAAGCGCGTCATCTGGTTGAAACGGCGGGCGATGATGCCGTCGAGGTAATCGGTGATGCTCGAGGCTGCGAGGACGATCAGCGCGGGCACATCGTCGCCGCTTGCGACGAAGAAGAGAAAGAGCGGGACCATCAGGAGGCGCAGCATGCTCAGGATATTCGGCACCGTGAACACGCGCCCCCGCCGCGCAGCCATCGACGCCTCCTCCACGAGCCCGAGTCTATCGACCGCGCCCCGCAGACGGCGCGCCCCGCCCGTTCCGCAGCTGCGCAGGCGGGCGGGGTACGCTCGGGACATGTCGTGCATCCGCTTCAACACCCCGGCCCAACGCCAGGCGATGCGAGACCACGCCCCGGCGATGCTGAGCCCCGAGGAGGCCGCGAGGCTGCACCCCGCGCCGCCCGTGACCGAAAGCAAGTTACGCCGCCTGCGCCTGCTCGCGCAGAGCGACAACTCCCGCATCCGGGAGAGCGCCGCGAGCAACTACAACACTCCCGCCGACGTGATCGCGGAGCTCGCGCGCGACCCTGACGAGGGTGTGCGCAGTTGTGTTGCCCGCAACGAGCACACTCCATGTGATGTGCTGCGCAGCATGGCCGATGACCCCTCCGAGACCGTGCGAGGCTGGCTCGCCGTCAACTACTACGTGCCCGCCGACGTCATGGAGCGCCTCTCGACCGACCCCAGTGCCACAGTGCGCAAGCTTGTGCACTGGAAGGGCACCCTCGTCGACGCCTGAGTCGCGCCCGACCCTCCCCAGACGAGTGCACTCACGCCGGAAGTGGTTCGGAGTCGCGCGGATCCTCGCTGCCATCACGGCCATCATCGCCCTCGTGGGAGACATCAACTTCACGATCGGGGCCGGTCCCCTCGCGATCGCGAACTTCTTCAGCTACTTCACCGTCCAGAGCATGCTGCTCGCCACGCTCGTCTTCATCATGGGCGCCATCAATGCCCTGACGCGGCCGCGCGACCCCGTCTGGCTTGATCAGGCGCGCGCCCTCACGACGACCTACGTCACTGTCTCGGGTGTCGTCTTCGCAGCGCTCCTGATCGAGGGAACCAGCCGGGGCGTGCCCGTCTGGGCTCCCTGGTCGAGCCAGCTTCTGCACTTCGTGCTACCCACCTACGCCCTGCTCGACTGGTGGCTTGCCCCCGGGCGGGAGGTGCCGTGGAGGACCCTCGGTCTCGTGCTGCCGTTTCCCGCGGTGTGGGTCGTCTACACGATGATCCGCGGAGCCAACGTCTACTGGTACCCCTACTTCTTCCTCGACCCGGCCCTCGTCGGAATTCCCGTGGAGTTCGGCCTCTACCTACTCGCGATCGTCGGCGTCTTCTCTCTCGTGGTGGCCGCCCTCATCGTGATCAGCCGCCGACACCACTCGAGGGCCGCGGCGAGGCGAGCGAGGGGTCAAGGAACGGCTCAAGACTCGCGAGAGCGGCATCCAGGACCTCCTGATCGCCGTACTCCGCGAGGCGCTGCGCTGCCTCACCGCCCGTGAGGCCCACGAGGATCGCCTCCCCCGTCGCTGGCAGGAGGTTGAGCCAGAGCGGGAAATCGGTGTCACCGTCGATGACCGTCCAGACCGCGGCATCCGTCGACCAGAACGGCTTCTCGAAACGCAGCAGCACTTTGTCTTGCAAGCCCATTCCGAGCGCGCTAATGGCGCCGCGATGTGAGAACGGGAGGGGCGGCTCGAACTCGATCGTGCCGGCCTTGAGCACTCCGAGAGGCACCGTCACGACGACCCGCTCGGCGGAATAGGACTCGCCGCGCACGAGCCGTAGGCTCACACCGTGCTCCGTCGTCGTGATGTGCGAGACGTGGCTCGAGGGAAGGACGTCGATGCCCTCAAGCTCAGCCGCCACGAAGCTCTGGAAGTCGCCGGTGACGAGTTCGTCGCCCTCAGCAAGGACAGGTACCGGCTGCGCGAACCAGGCGGAGAGATCATCCACATCCGCACCCGCGGCGGTGCCGAGATCCGCCGTCACATAGTTCTCGAGGCGGTCCGCGTCGGAGATGCCGCCCTCGCCCGACTCATCGCTCAGCTCGGCCGCCCCGGACTCCACCAGAGCGTCGGCGATCGAGAGGTCCGTCAGCTGCCCTTCCGCCCACGTGCGAGCCTCGAGGAGAGCATCCTCGGCCACGTCGCTCTCGGCGGCAACGGCACCCGCGCGGGTACGCCGCTCAACCCGCGCCTCGACAGGAGTCGTTTCGATGCGCGCGGCGGCCAGGGCATTCGAGAGCGAGTTGCTGCCCGCATCGTGGATGACGGCCGCTCCCAGCTCGATGGGGAAAGGCCACTCATCGCCGGAGAACGTGCTGATGCGACCGCCCGCGCGCTCGCGACCCTCGATCACGACGACCTCGAAGCCAGCATCGGAAAGGATGCGTGCCGCCGTCGCTCCCGCAAGCCCCGCGCCGACCACGGCGATACGCTCGCCGGGCTGAGCGCGCTGCAGCACATCGGTCGCCACCCGTCGGCCCGACACCCGAGCGCCCTGCACCGTGCCCGGCCCCACATCGGCCGTGTGCTCCCCCGCGAAGAAGATTCGCCCGTCGACGGGCTCGCGCAGCACCGCACGCTGCTCGGGAGTCGCCCCAACCGGAAGGTAACTGAACGCCCCCGTCGCAAGAGGATCACTCGTCCAGCTCGTGCGCTGGAAGGCAACGGGCTGCGGGATGTCCGACCGCGTCGACGGCATGGGAGGCGTCGGCTCTGGGGCGGACTCCGTGCAGGCCGCAACCGCGAGCACCGTCAGCCCGGAGATCGAGCCAACGATGAAGGAGCGCCGCGACATTGACATCGTGGGTCACTGTATCGCCGGCGCGTGTGAAGCTCCAGCGGGCGCGCGGCTAGTCTGGGACCCATGGAGGCGACGAGCGCGCGCGTCGACAGCTGGCTCTGGGCGATCCGCGTCTACAAGACGAGATCTGCCGCCACGACCGCCTGCCGGGCCGGTCACGTGCGCGTCGGCGGAGAGCGCGCCAAGGCGGCGCAAACACTCCGGGTGGGCGATGAGGTGCGCGTGCGCATCGCGGGCTTCGACCGCACCTTCATCGTGCGACGCTTGCTCGTCAAGCGGGTCGGAGCGCCGGAGGCTGCGACGGCCTACGACGAGACGACACCGCCGCCACCCCCACGCGTCGAGCGACCCGCTACGCCAATGCGCGACCGCGGCGCCGGCCGCCCGACGAAACGGGAGCGGCGCGAGATCGAACGTCTGCGGGGCCGCAGCGACTAGCCGACGGCGACCGGCGTGCGCTCAGGGAACACGCGCGGATGATTGCCCGCGATCGTCTCGAGCACCCGGATCACCTGGCGGCTGTAGCCGAACTCGTTGTCGTACCAGACATAGAGCACCAGGTGGCGACCCGTGCTGAGGGTCGCGAGACCGTCGACGATGCCGGCCCGGCTCGTGCCCACGAAGTCGCTCGAGACGATCTCCGCCGACTCGACGTAGTCGATCTGCTGGCGCAGCACCGAGGTGAGCGCGAGCTCCCGCAGATACTCGTTGACCTCCTCGCGCGTCGCCTCGCGGTCGAGCGTGAGGTTGAGGATCGCGAGCGAGACGTTCGGCGTCGGCACCCGGATGGCGTTGCCCGTGAGCTTGCCCGCCAGCTCCGGCAGCGCCTTCGCGACCGCCTTGGCGGCGCCCGTCTCGGTGATGACCATGTTCAGGGGCGCTGAGCGCCCACGCCGGTCCCCCTTATGGAAGTTGTCGATGAGGTTCTGGTCGTTCGTGAAGGAGTGAACCGTCTCGACGTGGCCGTGAGCGACCCCATACGCATCGTTGATCGCCTTGAGAACCGGCGTGATCGCGTTCGTCGTGCACGAGGCAGCCGACAGGATGCGGTCCTCCGCCGTGATGGACTCGTGGTTGATGCCGTGGACGATGTTCTTGATCTCACCCTTGCCGGGCGCCGTCAGCAGAACGCGCGCCACGCCGGGGCTTGCGAGGTGCTGTGAGAGCCCCTCCGCGTCACGCCAGCGGCCCGTGTTGTCGACCACGACAGCGTCACGGATGCCGTACGCCGTGTAGTCGACGTCGGACGGGCTGTCAGAGTAGATGACCTGGATGAGGGTGCCATTCGCGAGGATCGTGTCGTTCTCCTCGTCGATCTCGATCGTGCCCTCGAAAGGCCCGTGCACCGAATCACGACGGAGCAGGCTCGCGCGCTTGAGCAGGTCGTTCTCGGAACCGCGGCGCACCACGATGGCCCGCAACCGCAGGCCGCTGGCTCCGCCGCCCTGGTGGGCGACAAGGATGCGCGCCAGCAGACGGCCGATGCGCCCGAAGCCGTAGAGCACGACGTCAACCGGCTCCGCCGACTCCTCGGCGGAGCGTCCGACAACGGGGGCGAGCTCGCTCCGAAGGAACCCCGTCAGGTCGCCTCCCTGCTCCTGATACCGCAGAAGAAGGCTCGCGACATCGACCGACGCCGGGCCGAGGTCGAGGTGTGTGAGGGCCTCGATGACGGGAAGCGTCTCCTCGACCGAGAACTCGGCACCCTGCCGAGTCAGGTTGTGGGCCTTGAGCACTCCGATCGCCGACTTGTTGATGAGGCGGCGACCATGGATCGACGTGACGACGCCGTTCTCCCGATAGAGCCTTCCAACGAGCGGGATGATCGCCTCCGCGATCGTCTCTCGCTCACTCCAGCGCTGCAGGTGGTGCTCGGACTCGTGGCCCATCGGGATCCTCTCAGGCATGCGAAAAGGGACGGCCGCCATGGCGCGATTCCCCGAGAGGCATTCTACTGACGGAAACGCGGGCCCGATGGATCCTCGGGTTACGCGGAACGCAGCACCGCGAAAGCGTGGGGCGCGAGATCGAGGGTGCCGCCGCCCACGCGAGCCGCAGCATCCGCCGTCGGCCCGAACGAGTACAGGAGCTCGCCGTCGATACCCAGCGTCCGTTCCTCCTTTGCGAGGTTGATCGTGAGGAGGATTTCACCGCGGTGCACTACGAGCCAGCGGGCATCCGCGTCGAAATCGACACGCACGCGAGCGAGCCGCGGATCAGTGAACTGCGGATGCTCGCGCCGCAGCCGCGCGAGGTCGCGATAGAGCGCCAGCAGCCGCGCGTGCCCCGGCTCCTCAAGCTCCTGCCAGCGCAGCTTGGAGCGCGCGAACGTCTGTGGGTCCTGCGGGTCGGGCACGACCGACTCGTCCCAGCCCATGCGCGCGAACTCGGCGATGCGGCCCTTCGCGGTCGCCTCCCCTAGCTCCGGTTCGGGGTGCGAGGTGAAGAACTGCCACGGCGTCGAGGCACCCCACTCCTCACCCATGAAGAGCATGGGTGTGAAGGGGCCGAGCAGCGTGAGGGCCGCGGCGATTCCCAGCTGGCCAGCGTTGAGGTGAGCGGTGAGCCGGTCGCCGATGGCGCGGTTGCCGATCTGATCGTGGTTCTGGGAGGCCACGACGAGACGCCAGCCGGGCATCCGCTCGATATCGATCGGGCGCCCGTGATGGCGCCCCCGAAACGACGACCACGTGCCGTCGTGGAAGAAACCCCGCTCGAGCACCTTGGCGAGAGCGTCGAGCGGCTCGAAGTCGGCGTAGTACCCGCTCGTCTCCCCCGTCAGCGCGACATGCACGGCGTGGTGGAAGTCGTCGCTCCACTGCGCGTCGAGCCCGTAGCCCCCCGCCTCGCGCGGCGTGATGAGACGCGGATCGTTCAGGTCCGACTCGGCGATCAAGGTGAGGGGCCGACGTTCGGCGGCGCTGAGGGCATCCACCTCGACCGCGAGCTCCTCGAGCAGATGGGTGGCCCGCTCGTCAACCAGCGCGTGCACGGCGTCAAGGCGCAGACCGTCGACGCGGTAGTCGCGCAACCACATGAGGGCGTTGTCGATGATGAAGCGACGCACCTCGTCGGAATCGGGGCCGTCGAGGTTGACCGAAGACCCCCAGGTGTTGCCCCGGCCCTCGCTCAGATAGGGTCCGAACTCGGGCAGGTAGTTGCCGCTCGGGCCCAAATGGTTGTAGACGACGTCCTGGATGACGCCGAGACCCGCCCGGTGGCAGGCATCCACGAAGCGCTGGTAGGCCGCCGGCCCGCCGTAGCCGTCGTGCACCGCGAACCAGCCGACGCCGTCATAACCCCAGTTGTGCGTGCCGTTGAAGGCGTTGACGGGCAGCAGCTCCACGAAGCCGACACCGATTGAGCGCAGATGGTCGAGCCGCCCGACCGCGGCGTCGAGCGTACCCTCCGGAGTGAAGGTGCCCACGTGGAGTTCGTAGATCGTCGAGCCCGCAAGGGGACGGCCCGACCACGCGGCATCCGACCACTCGTGCTCGACAGCGTCGAAGACACGGCTCAGCCCGTGAACGCCGTCGGGCTGGTGACGCGAGCGCGGGTCGGGGAACGGCCCGCGGCCGTCGATGCGGAAGCCGTAATCACGCGCATCGACAGGAGACGACGGATGCCACCAACCACCCTCCCCCCGCGCCATCGGCACCGTACCCGCGGGATGCACGAGCTCGACTGTCTCGGCCGCGGGTGCCCACACCTCATAGCTCATCGCTCGATCCTCTCCGACTGAAGCAGTGCCACGGGGTAGCTGCTCAGTAGGTCTCCCAGGGCAACCCGTCCGCCGTAGCGGGCGCCGGTCAGCTCGTCGACGAGACCGTCGGGCAGGTCCACGGATGTCTCGCCCCAGCCACCCCGCCGCTCAAGGCCGAGGGGCAGCCTCGTCGCGAGCGCGATCGCTCCGCCGCGGTCGAATGCGACGAGGTGCTCTGCTGCCTCGCCCTCGGCCTCGAGCGGCGCGTAGCCCTCGAACAGTTCGGGCCGGTCGCGCCGCAACCGCAGCGCCCGCGAGGTGACGAGAAGCTTCGCGGCGCCCGAATCGTCGACGGGAGGGCGCCAGCCCTCATCGAGCCGGGCGAGCAGCTCGCGGCGCTGCCCGAAGTCGACGGGGCGCCGGTTGTCGGGATCGACGAGCGAATGCTCCCACAGCTCGCTGCCCTGGTAGACGTCGGGCACGCCCGGCATCGTGAGCTGCAGAAGCTTCGCCGAGAGGGAATTGGAGCGGCCGGGCGCCGTCAGGCGTTCGGCGATCGCACTCACCTCCGCAGAGACCGCCTCATCGCCGAAGACAGCATCGACCAGGGCGTGCATGGCCGACTCGAAGTCGGCGTCGGGCTCGGTCCACGTCGTCGACGCCCCCGCCTCGCGCGCGGCCTTCTCGGCATAGGCGTGGAGACGCTCCCGCGAGGCGGGCCACGCCCCCACGATCGCCTGCCAAAGCAGGTTCGCGAAGGGCGGGTCGTCGAGGGGCGCAAGCCGGCGCAGGCGAGAGAGCGCAGCATCCCATTCCTCGGGGATCTCGGCGATCACGTCGATCCGCGCGCGCACGTCCTCGCCGCGCTTCGTGTCGTGCGTCGAGAGAGCCGTCATGGAGTGCGGGAAGGTGCTGAAACGACGCTCCTGCCGCGCGTGGAACTCGTCGACCGTGACGCTGAAGTGGCCGGGGTCACCCCCGACCTCCGCGAGCGAGGTCAGGCGGCTATAGCGATAGAAGGCCGTGTCCTCGACGCCCTTCGCCATGACGGCGCCAGAGGTCTGCTGGAAGCGCCGGGCGGCCGGATGCGACGGCTCCCGCAGCACGGGAGCGAGCTCGTCGATCGCTGCCGCGAGGTCGGGGCGACGCGCCTTGGCGGCAGCGAGCGCCTCCTCGAGGTGCTCACGCCCCGTCGGCAGGTAGGAGCGATAGACGGGGAAGCACGCGAGCACCTCGGCGATCGCGTCGGGGTCGGAGCCTGGCATGAGGCGGTGCAGGCGCAGCACCTCGGAGTGGAGGATGCCGTCGGCGTTTCCCCGCTTGCCGTCATGCACGAGCTCCGCCCACTCGACCGTCTGGCCCTGGAGCCGCGCCTCGAGCTCGTCGAGAGCCGCCCGACCCTCCGGGTCTACCAGCACGCGGTCGATGTCGCCGAGAGCGTCGTAGCCCGTCGTGCCGTCGACCGGCCACTCTGCGGGCAGTTCCTCGCCGCCCTCGAGGATCTTCTCGACGAGTAGCCAGACGTCGCCCGCCTCGGCGCGCAGCCGCTCGAAGTAGCCCTTCGGGTCGGCGAGACCGTCGGGGTGGTCGACGCGCAGACCCTGAGTGAGCCCCTCGCGGACCCAGCGCAGGATCTCCCGATGCGACTCATCGAAGACCCAGGGCACCTCAACGCGGATGCCCGCAAGTGAGTTGACCCCGAAGAAGCGTCGATAGTTCAGCTCGCTGTCGGCACGACGCCAGTGCACAAGCTCGTAGTGCTGACGCCCGTGCTGCTCGATCGGCTCGCCGCCCTCCGTCCCCGGAGCGATCGGGAACTCGTGCTCGTGATAGCGGAGCACCCCCTCGCCGAGGGTGAGTGTCGCCAGCCCATCGTCTCCCAGCACGGGGATGCGGATGCGGCCTCCACCGGCCTCCCAGTCCACGTCGAAGGCCTCGGCGTAGCGCGAGTCCCTGCCGTTCATGAGCAGGTCCCACCACCAGGCGTTGGCGCGTGGCGTCGCGACGCCCATGTGGTTCGGGACGATGTCGATGAGCGTTCCCATGCCGCGAGCGCGAGCATCCGTCGCCACCTCGGCGAGCGCCGCAGCACCCCCGCGAGCGGGATCGACCGTGGAGTGGTCGACGACGTCGTAGCCGTGGTCGGAACCCTCCTCGGCCTCGAGAAGGGGCGAGAGGTAGAGCCAGTCAGCGCCCAGGTCAGCGAGGTAGTCGAGCACCTCGCGGACGGCCCCGAGGTCGAAGCTCGGCCGCACCTGGAGGCGATAGGTGGATGCGGGCCGCTCGCTCATCGTTCCACCATCGGCAGGGGGCCTGTTGCGTTCGCGGCGAGTGAGGCGGCGACCGAGTAGTCGGGCTCCGTCTCGGGTTCCGCCCACTGGCGCATGACCACGAGGGAGCGAGCAGCGACAGTCTGTCGGGCGCCTGCCGGGCGGGCCACGGCGTCGACCTCTTCCCCTGCCGTGTCCACGACGATCTCCCACTGCGCCGAGTACTCCTCGGGCGGCAGGGTCACCTCAACGTCCTCGCCCGAGGCGTTGAAGTAGACGAGGAAGCTGACGTCGGTGACACGGCGGCCCCGGGCATCCCGCTCTCGGATGCCGTAACCGTTGAGGAACACGCCGACCGTGTATGCGGTCTTCTCGTCCCAGTCCTCCGGCTGCATGGGCTCGCCCTCGGGGCCGAGCCATTCGATGTCGGGTACGGGCTCCCCCGCCCCACGCCGCACCGGGCGCCCGTTGAAGAAGCGGCTGCGCCGGAACACCGGATGTTCGCGCCGGAGCCTCGAGACGGCGGCCGTGAACGCGACGAGGGGCTGGTCGGCCTCGTCCCAGTGCATCCACGTGAGCTCGGAGTCCTGCGCGTAGCCATTGTTGTTGCCCTGCTGCGTGCGCCCCATCTCGTCGCCGTGGCAGATCATGGGCACGCCCTGCGAGAGCAGGAGGGTGGCGAGGAAGTTGCGCTGCTGTCGGGCGCGGAGGGTCAGCACCTCCGGGTCATCCGTCGGCCCCTCGACGCCGCAGTTCCACGACCTGTTGTGGGATTCGCCGTCGTTGTTGTCCTCACCGTTGGCTTCATTGTGCTTCTCGTTGTAGGAGACCAGGTCGCGGAGGGTGAAACCGTCGTGGGCCGTCACGAAGTTGATGGATGCCACGGGCAGGCGCCCCGAGTGCTCGTAGAGGTCCGCCGAGCCAGTGATTCGCGACGCGAACTCCCCCAGCGTCGACGGTTCGCCTCGCCAGAAGTCGCGGACGGTGTCGCGGTACTGCCCGTTCCACTCCGTCCACTGGGCCGGGAAGTTGCCGACCTGGTAGCCGCCGGGGCCGATGTCCCACGGCTCGGCGATGAGCTTGACCTGTGAGACAACCGGGTCCTGCTGCACGAGCTCGAAGAAGGAGGAGAGCCGGTCGACGTCATAGAACTCGCGGGCCAGTGTCGCGGCGAGGTCGAAGCGGAAGCCGTCGACGTGCATCTCGGTGACCCAGTAGCGCAGCGAGTCCATGATGAGCTGCAGCGAGTGCGGCTGGCGCACATTGAGGCTGTTTCCCGTGCCCGTGTAGTCGGTGTAATAACGCTTGTCGTCCTCTTCGAGGCGGTAGTACGTCTCGTTGTCGATGCCCTTGAAGCTCAGGGTCGGGCCGAGGTGGTTGCCCTCCGCCGTGTGGTTGTAGACCACGTCGAGGATGACCTCGATGCCCGCCTCGTGCAGGTCGCGCACCATCGCCTTGAACTCCTGCACCTGCTGGCCCGTGTCGACGGTCGACGCGTAGTCGCAGTGGGGGGCGAAGAAGCCGATCGTGTTGTATCCCCAGTAGTTGGAGAGACCCTTCTCCTGCAAGAGCCCGTCGTTGATGAACTGGTGCACCGGCATGAGCTCGATCGCCGTGACGCCGAGCCGCTGCAGGTGCTCGATCACCGCCGGATGCGCGACGCCCGCATAGGTGCCGCGCATCGACTCCGGGACATCCGGATGCAACTGGGTGAGTCCCTTGACGTGAGCTTCATAGATGAGCGACTCACCGTAGGGGATGCGCAGGGGGCGGTCGCCGTTCCAGTCGAAGAAGGGGTTCGTGACGACACTCAGCATCGTGTGGGGGGCGGAGTCGTCGTCGTTGCGACTGTCGGGGTCGCCGAAGTTGTAGGAGAAGAGCGACTGGTCCCAGTCAATGGTGCCGCTCGTCGCCTTCGCATAGGGATCGAGCAGGAGCTTGTTGGGGTTGCAGCGCAGCCCCTCGGCGGGGTCCCACGGGCCGTGCACACGGTAGCCGTAACGCTGGCCCGGCTGGATCTCCGGCACATAGCAGTGCCAGATGAAGGCGTGGACCTCTCGCATCACGATGCGCGTCTCATTTCGCTCGTCATCGAAGAGGCACAGCTCGACGCGATCGGCGATCTCGCTGAAGAGAGCGAAGTTGGTGCCGCTGCCGTCGTAGGTCGCACCAAGGGGGTAAGCAGAACCGGGCCACGTCTCCATGCGCTCACGGTATTCGCTCAGGGGATGCGAGGACAGGTGCCCGGGTGAATTCGCGGCGAAGTGCTGCCGCCGTCTGCTAGGACAGGTCGCCGCGCCCGCGTCAGTAGAGGAAGACCGGCAGGAAGGAGCGGTCGTGGGCGTGCACAAGCGCGAGGAACAGCACGAGGTCGAAGAGCAGGTGCACCGAGACGACGTAGGTGAAGGACTTCGTGAGCCGGAAGGTGTAGCCCTGCAGGAGCGCGAAGGGGAAGGTCAACAGCGGCCCCCAGGCCTCATAGCCGATCTCCCACAGGAACGACGAGAACATCACGGCGGTCAGCAGGTTCGCGATCCACACGGGGAAGTGCCGGATGAGAAGCGTGAAGACCGTGCAGATGAAGAACAGCTCGTCCCAGATGCCGACGGCGTTGACCCCGAGGAAGAGGCGCCAGAAGATCGTGGGATCGGATGAGGCATCCGGCCAGTTCTCATAGACCTCGGTGCTGATGAGGTAGACCGGCAGGATCAGGTAGCCGAGGAGGACGACGCCCAGGAGGTAGAGCTTGGCAAGCAGCGACCACTTCTTGCCCGTGAACATGGGAAAGCGGATGATGCGCTCCCGGTAGACCCAGCGGTGGATCGCATAGGGCACCGCGACGGCGAGCGCGAGAGCCGTGCCCATCGCGACCATGTGGCCGATGCTGAGGTCGGCGTGGAGCGGCACCGTGCTGATGATGAGCAGGCCGGCGGCGATGAGCGCGAGATGCTTGAGCAGCTCGCGGTCGACCGCCATCGCGACCAGGAGGCCGGCCGCGAGCGTCGGGTAGCCGAAGGGCGTCTGGATCCCGAAGAGGAGCAGGGCCGAGGCGGAGATGAGCGCGGTCGGCAGGAGCTTGCGGACGTAGTCGCGCGCAGGCGCTGTCGTCACGGGCGCGGCGGCAGTGGTCACCCCTCCAGCATGCACTAGGAGCCCCGCTCGCCCACGTTTCACGCGACACGCCGCGGAGGAAAGGACACGTTTGCACTGTTCGAACATATGTTCGAAAATAGTTGCGTGGCAGTGCTTCTCGGTTCCCGCTCCTCCGCTCTCGCGGAGCGCTCCGAGGTGCGCGAGGAACTCCAGGCGCGCATCCGGCAGATGCAGTCCACGCGGCTGCCTGAGAGGTCCCTCCCGCTGCTCGACGAACTGCGCCCGCTTCTGCCGGAGGGGCTGCGCGCGGGCGCCACCTACTCCGTCACAGGGTCGACGAGTCTCGCCCTCGCGCTGCTGGCCGCACCCTCCCGCGAAGGGGCGTGGTGCGGGATGCTCGGCCTCCCCCACCTCGGCACCGAGGCAGCCGCGGGACTCGGCATCGAACTGGACCGGCTCGTGCTCGTGCCGGATGCCGGCGCCCGCTGGCTCGGGGTCGCCGCCGCCATGACCGAGGTGCTGGGGCTCGTCGTCGCAGCCCCCTCCCGCGTCACCCCCGCCGAGGCCTCCCGCCTCGCGGCCCGGCTGCGGCAGCGCGAGAGCACCCTCATCGTGCTGGGCCCCTGGCCGCAGGCCGACGCCGTGCTGCGCGCCACGGCGAGCGACTGGAGCGGGCTGGGGCGTGGTCACGGGCACCTCATGAGCCGTCGGCTGCGCGTCGAGACCGTCTCCCGCGGCGGGCGCCCCCGCTCGCGCGTCATCACCCTCCCCACTCGAGGCACGGATGCTGCGGCCTCCCCTGCCGCGACAGAGCCGCCGCTGCGGCTCGCCCCCGACCCCACGGCCACACCCGCCGCCCATGCCTCCTGAATCGCCCGTGGAGACTGTCGTGCGCACCATGGTGCTGTGGTTCCCCGACTGGCCGGTCGTCGCGGCCCGGAGCATCCACGGACTGCCCCCCGCAGCATCCGTCGCCGTCATCGATCGCGGCATCGTCATCGCCTGCTCGGCCGAGGCGCGACAGGAGGGCGTGCGGCGGGGCCTGCGCGTGCGCGAGGCTCAACTGCGCAGCCCCGCCCTCACGGTGCACCCCCACGACCCCGAGACGGATGCGCGCGCCTTCGACCCCGTCATCGCCGCGATCGAGCAGGTCATTCCGGGGGTGCAGCTCATCAGGCCGGGGCTGTGCGCCGTGCGGGCACGCGGGGCAGCGCGCTACTACGGCGGCGAGGAACAGGCCGCCACCGCCGTGCTCGACCGCCTGCTCCACGAGGGTCACCCGCCCGCCGTGGTCGGCATCGCCGACGGTCGCTACACAGCGGAGCAGGCCGCCATGCAGGCTCTCCTGGGCGACACGGAGGGGCAGGCGATTGCGATCGTCCCCCCTGGCGCCTCCCCCGCCTTCCTGGCCGCCCTGCCGATCGAGGCGGTCGACGCCCCCGAACTCGCACCGCTCCTGCGGCGGCTCGGCGCCCGCACCCTCGGGGATTTCGCTGCGCTCGATGCGAGCGACGTGCGGGCCCGCTTCGGCGAGGAGGGAGCCGCCGCACACGAGCGGGCGGCGGGGCTCGACCGCAGACCGGTCATACCCCGCCTGCCCCCGCGCGACTTCGACTCAGGGATCGATTTCGAGCCACCCCTCGACCGTGTCGACCAGATCGCCTTCGCCCTGCGCGCGGTCGCGGAGCGCTGCGCGGGCGGACTGACCTCCGCGGGACTCGTCTGCACGGGCATCCGGGTCACTGTCACAAGCGACCGCGGCGAGCGCAGCGAACGCGAGTGGAACCACCCCCGACACTTCACACCCGCCGAGATCGTCGACCGCGTGCGCTGGCAGCTGCAGGGCTCGGGCGGCGTCGAGGGCGGACTGGAATCCCCCATCGCGCGTGTCGTGATCTCCCCCACCCGCGTCGACGCGATCTCCCATCACGAGGAGGGACTGTGGGGGCGCAGCCCCGACGAGCGGATCCACCACGGCCTCTCCCGCATCCAGAGCATGCTGGGGCACGAGGCCGTGCTCACGGCGGTGCCGGGCGGCGGGCGCCTCCTCGCGGAACGGCGCGTGCTCGTGCCCTGGGGCGATGCACCACCGCCCCGGGAGCGGCTCGCAGCCGACCGGCCCTGGCCCGGGAGCCTGCCAGAACCCGCCCCCGCGACCGTCTACGACCCCCCGCTCGCCGCCACCGTGCTCGATGACGGGGAGAGCAGCGTCGACGTGGATCGCCGGGGTCGCCTGAGTGCCGAGCTCGCCTGGATCAGCATCGACGAGCTGCAGCCGCGGCGGCGGCGGCGGGTGACCGCATGGGCGGGGCCGTGGCCGCTGCGCCAGCGCTGGTGGGACCCGGCCAGGGCCCGACGCGCCGACCGCTTCCAGGTGCTCGACGACGACGGTGAGGGCTGGCTGCTCCTGCTCGAGCAGCACCGCTGGCGCGTCGAAGCCCACTACGACTGACCACCGCGAGACCTCGCCGCCCGTGAGAGGAGGACACCATGGGCTGGAACAACCCGCCCGTCACCTGGTCCGAACTCGAGCGCGCCTACTCGGGGGAACCGGCCGCGCTGCGAGCCTCCCAACTGCGGCCCCCGCGCGAGCGCCCCGAGCCTCCCGCCGGCGCGGTCGTGCCCTACGCCGAACTCCACGTGCACTCGCACTTCAGCTTCCTCGACGGCGCCTCCTCGCCGCAGGCCCTCGTCGACGAGGCCGTGCGGCTCGGCCTGCACGCCCTCGCCCTCACCGACCATGACGGGCTCTACGGCGTCGTGCGACTCGCGGAGGCTGCCGAGGGGACGGGTCTCTCGACCGTGTTCGGGGCCGAGCTCTCCCTGGGTCTCAGCGCGCCCCAGAACGGTCACGCGGACCCCGAGGGGGATCACCTCCTCGTGCTCGCCCGCGGGGAAGAGGGCTATCACCGGCTCGCGGGCGCCATCACGACGGGGCAGCTCGCCGCCGATGCCGAAAAGGGGCGCCCCCTCTACGACCTCGACGAGCTCGCGGCCCAGGCGGCGGGCCACTGGGTCGTGCTGACGGGATGCCGCAAGGGCGCCGTGCGACGCGCCCTCGATGCCGAGGGAGAGCTCGGAGCGGCCCGAGAGGTCGATCGTCTCGTGACCCTCTTCGGGCACGACAACGTCGTCGTCGAACTCTTCGACCAGGGCGGCCCCCTAGATTCCCAGCACAACGACACGCTCGCCCGCATCGCCGAGCGCGCGGGGCTCTCCACGATCGCGACGAACGTCGTGCACTACGCGACGCCTGACGAGCATCCACTCGCCTCCGCCGTCGCCGCCGTGCGTGCCCGCCGCAGCCTCGACGAGATGGATGCGTGGCTGCCCGCGAGCGACGGCGCCCACCTGCGCAGCGGAGCCGAGATGGCGGAGCGCTTCGCCCGCTACCCGGGCGCGGTCGCCCGCACGGTCGAACTCGCTGAGCAGCTCGCGTTCCCCCTGCGCGCGGCACGGCCGAAACTGCCGAAGCAGGACGTGCCGGAGGGGCACACGCCCATGTCGTGGCTGCGGGAGCTCGTGCGCCGGGGCACGCTCGAGAAGTATCCGAGGGCCGACGAGTCAGTGCACGCAAGGCTCGAGCAGGAGCTGCGCGTGATCGAGGCAAAGGACTTTCCCGGCTACTTCCTGATCGTGCACGACATCGTGCGCTTTGCGAAGAGCCGCGGCATCCTCTGTCAGGGTCGCGGCTCCGCGGCGAACTCGGCCGTCTGCTACGCGCTCGGCATCACGGCGGTCGACTCGATCTTCTACGGGCTGCCCTTCGAGCGCTTTCTCTCGAGCCTGCGCGAGGAGGAGCCCGACATCGACGTCGACTTCGACTCCGACCGGCGCGAGGAGGTCATCCAGTACGTCTACGAGAAGTACGGCCGCCGCAATGCCGCCCAGGTGGCGAACGTCATCAGCTACCGCCCCAAGAATGCGGTGCGCGACATGGCGAAGGCGCTCGGCTACAGCCAGGGGCAGCAGGATGCCTGGTCGAAGCAGGTCGAGCGCTGGCACGACATCGGCAGCGACCACGAGATCCCCGGCCCCGTCGTCGATCTCGCCGAGAGCCTGCTCAAGGCGCCCCGCCACCTCGGCATCCACTCGGGCGGCATGGTGCTGACCGAGCGTCCCGTCGGCGAGGTGTGCCCCATCGAGCACGCCCGCATGGAGAACCGCACGGTGTTGCAGTGGGACAAGGACGACTGCGAGTGGATGGGCCTCGTCAAGTTCGACCTGCTGGGGCTCGGCATGCTCGCGGCCATGCAGTACTGCTTCGACCTCATCGAGGAGAACCTCGGCGAGCGCTGGAGCGTCGAGACGCTGCCCAGGGAGGAGCAGGGGGTCTACGACATGCTCTGCCGGGCGGATGCGATCGGCGTCTTCCAGGTGGAGAGCCGCGCCCAGCTCGCGACGCTCCCGCGACTCAAGCCGCGCTGCTTCTATGACCTCGTCGTCGAGATCGCCCTCATCCGTCCGGGTCCCATCCAGGGTGGGGCTGTGCACCCCTACATCCGCCGTCGCACGGGGCAGGAGGATGTGACGTACCTGCACCCCCTTGTCGAGCCCGTGCTCAAACGAACGCTGGGGGTCCCCCTCTTCCAGGAGCAGCTCATGCAGATGGCGGTCGCGGTGGGCGGATGCTCGGCCGAAGACGCCGACCTGCTGCGGCGGGCGATGGGGTCCAAGCGCGGCATCGAGCGCATCGAGTCGCTCCGGGCGAAGCTTTACGAGGGCATGGCGGCCAATGGCATCACGGGCCAGGTCGCGGATGATGTCTACGCCCGTATCGAGGCTTTCGCGAACTTCGGTTTCGCCGAGTCGCACTCGCTGAGCTTCGCAGTGCTCGTCTATGCGAGTTCCTGGCTCAAGCTCCACTACCCCGGCGCCTTCCTCGCCGCCCTCCTGCGCGCCCAGCCGATGGGTTTCTACTCCCCCCAGACCCTTGTGGCGGATGCGCGGCGTCACGGCGTGGAGGTGCGGCGTCCCGACATCCTCTGTTCCCAGGCAGAGGCGACCCTCGAGGCCCTGAGCACTCGAGAAACACTGGGGCCGGATGCCGCGGCCACGGGCAACGACGCGTGCCTGAGTTTTGAGCAGCCCCCCGTCGCCCCCTTCGATCGCTCCCACCCCGACCCGGTCGAGCACCGCCGTGACGGTGCCTTCGCCGTGCGTCTGGGGCTTGCGGGCGTCACGAGCATCGGCGAGAAGCTCGCGGAGCGGATTGTCGCCGAGCGCGAGGAGGGCGGCCCCTACCGCTCGCTCGCCGATCTCTCGCGCCGCGTGGGCCTCAGCACGGAGCAGCTCGAGGCGCTGGCCGCGGCGGGCGCCTTCGACTCGCTCGGTGTGAGCCGGCGCGAGGCGCTGTGGGATGCGGGCGCCGCGGCGCAGGAGCGTCCCGACACGCTCGAGGGCACGTCCATCGCGATCCAGCCGCCGCTTCTGCCCCTGCTCTCCCCCGCCGAGCAGGTCGCCTACGACCTGTGGGCGACGGGGGTGTCGACCGACGATCATCCGGTACGCCACATCCGCCCCCATCTCGACCGGCGCGGCGTGCTGCCGATGTCTCGGCTGGAGTCGTGCGAGTCGGGGCGCCGCGTCGAGGTGGGCGGGGTCGTGACGCACCGGCAGCGACCTCACACGGCGAGCGGCATGACCTTCCTCAACGTCGAGGACGAGACGGGCATGCTCAACGTCATCGCGAGCAAGGGGGTGTGGGCCCGCTACCGCCGGGTGGCCCGTGAGTCTCCCGCTCTCCTCGTGCGGGGCATCCTCGAGCGCTCCCCCGACGGCGTCGTCAACCTGGTCGCAGACCGCTTCGAGGAGCTGCGGATGCCCGTGCGCACGGAGTCGCGGAACTTCCGCTGAGCGGTCGCGGCGCGGGCTGGAAGATCACTGGGCACGACCCGCGCGGACGCGCCGTACGATGCGGAACACCACCCTCGAAGGAGTTGTGCCATGGCAGAGAAAGGCAACACCGAGACGGTGTCCGACGTCATCGTCGAGCGCCTGCTCGACTGGGACGTCGAGCGGGTCTTCGGCTACAGCGGGGACGGCATCAACGGCTTCCTTGCCGCGCTGCAACGCGCCGACGAGGGCCCCGAGTTCGTGCAGGCGCGCCACGAGGAGAACGCGGCGTTCATGGCCGTGGGGCACGCGAAGTACACGGGCGCCGTGGGGGTCGTGACCTCAACGCAGGGCCCCGGCGCGGTTCACCTGCTCAACGGCCTCTACGATGCAAAGCTCGATCACGTACCAGTTGTTGCCATCGTCGGCCAGCAGACGACGAGCGTGCTCGGCTCGGGCTACATGCAGGAGATCAACCTCTCGACGCTCTTCGCCGACGTCGCCTCCTTCGTGCAGCTCGTCGCCTCCCCCGAGCAGGTCCCCATGGTGATCGACCGCGCCTTCCGCAGCGCTCTGAGCAATCGCGGCCCTGCGGTCGTCATCCTGCCCCACGACGTGCAGATCGCCGACGCTCCCGAGCACGAACACACGCACGGGGTGATGCTGACCTCCGCCGTCTTCGACCGGGGGCGCATCCTGCCCCCAGCCGAACAGCTCGAGGCGGCTGCGCGCGTGCTTGCGGAGGGCAGCAGGGTCGCCCTCCTCGTAGGGCAAGGCGCCAAGGATGCAGGCGAAGAAGTTGTCGCAATCGCCGAGAAGCTGGGCGCCGGCATCACCACGAGCCTCCTCGGCAAGCCCTACGTCGACGAGTCGCTGCCCTTTTCGACGGGCGTCATGGGCCATCTCGGCACGACGGCGAGCGGCCACCTGCTGGGCAACTGCGACACCCTGCTCATCGTGGGCTCAAGCGACCCGTGGACGGAGTTCTATCCCGCCCCAGGGCAGGCCCGCGCCGTGCAGATCGACGTCGATGCGGGGCGAATCGGTGACCGCTACCCCGTCGAGGTGGGGCTCGCGGGCGATGCGGCCGCGACACTGCGCGCCCTCGTCAAGGTACTGCCCGAGGCATCCGACCGCTCCTGGCGGCAGGAGGTCGAGGAGCAGGTGCGCACGTGGCACGAGATCAGCGAGACCCGGGCGCTCGTCGACGCGCAGCCCGTCAACCCGGAACTCGTCGTCCGACGTTTGAGTGAGCGAATGCCCGCCGACGCCCAGGTGGCGCTCGATGTGGGCAGCATCGTCTATTGGTATGCCAGGCAGCTTCGCCTGCCGCCCGGTGTGCCCGCCCACGTCTCTTCCACGCTCGCCAGCATGGGCTGCGGGATGCCTTACGGCATCGCGGGCAAGCTCGCGCACCCAGAACGTCCCATGATCGTGCTTGCGGGCGACGGCGGAACCCAGATGACCGGCGTGGCCGAGCTCATCACGCTCAGCAAGATGTGGCCCAGATGGAACGACCCCCGCTTCGTCCTCTGCGTGATCAACAACCGGGACCTCGCCGAGGTCAGCTGGGAGCAGCGCGAGAACGAGGGCGAGCCGCGCTTCGCCGCCAGCCAGGCCCTCCCCGACTTCCGATACTCGGCCTACGCCGAGCTCCTGGGCCTGCAGGGCATCCTCGTCGACGACCCCGCGCAGCTGGCGGACGCGTGGGACGCGGCGCTCTCCTCCGAACGGCCCGTCGTGCTCGAGGTCATCACCGACCCCTCGACACCCCTGCTTCCCCCGTTCCCCGCGGGAGAGGAGAAGCTCGACACGATGCATGACGCTATCGACCGCGAGGGCGAGTCGGGCGAACGGGCGAACGCGCTGCTCACGGAATACGCGGGACACGAGCATCACGAAGAATGAGCGAGGGCGCGGCGGCGCCATGGAGGGACAGCAATGAGCAAGGCCGCCCGTTCGCTGCGCCTGCGCGCATCCGGATTCGGCCACTGGATAGCCCGCACCGTGAAACCGGCGTTCCGCGCCGGCCGGTTGATCCTTGCTGGCAAGACCGCCCTCGCGGCGGGCATCGCCTGGCCCGTCGCCCACATCGTGCCAGGCGTCGACGAGTACTCCTACTACGCCCCCATGGGTGCCCTCATCGTCATGATGCCTACCGTCATGGGCTCCCTCCGGTCGACCCTGCAGACGGTCATAGGGCTCGCGCTCGGCGTGCTGCTCGCCTGGGCCGTCATCCTCTCGCCTTTCCCTCTCGGACCGAGCGTGGCCCTCGCGGTCGGTCTCGGGGTCGTGCTGGGGGGCCTCGGTGGCCTTGGGGCGGGCCGTGACTGGCTGCCCATCGCGGCACTCTTTGTGCTCGTGATCGGCGGCTCCGACGCCGAGGGCTATTCGATCGCCTATCTGGTGCAGACAGGGCTCGGGATGCTCGTGGGCGTCATCGTCAACGTCACGATCATGCCGCCCCTGTGGTTGAACGAGTCCTCGATGACGGTGGGGCGTCTTCGCCGTCGGCTGGCCGAGATCCTCTCGGACTTGGGCGATCGCATCCGGGAGGGGATCGAGCGCGACGACCTGCCGCAGCAGTTGGCCGAGTTCGAGGCATCGCTGCGCGAGGCGGAGAGCGTGGTCGCGGATGCCGCGGACAGCCAGCGCTTCAATCCCCGTTCCCGGCGGCATCCCTACGATGCGGCGCGAGATGCACGGGATCTGGACGCCCTCGACCGTCTCGCCGCCCATGTCAGGAGCGTGGTCGACGATGCCGAGCTTCGCATGCCAGACCCGGAGGACGTGCCCGCGCACGATGGGGAGAACCTCGCGGACATCGTCGATAGGGCGCTGCAGCGCCTCGCCCACCTCGTGCAGGCATGGGACACGAACGACGATGTGGACCCGGCGCTCGCCAAGGCGCATGAGGCCGTCGATCACCTAGACGAGGCGACCAACACCACCCGGAGCGCCAGCGGTCCCCTTCCGCCTGCGCCGGGCCTCGAGTCCGACGTGCGGCACATGCTCGCGATCATCGAGCGCAGGCTGCGTGTGGACCAGTCGGCCGAGGCGCGCGCACGATGACTCTCTGCTGCCGCTCCGCCCATCTGGGTACCCTCACGGCATGACTCCTTCATCGCACGCGTCTACTCCGTCGCCCACGTCGTCTTCTGGCCGCACGGTCCTCATTGCAGGAGCCTCGGGTTTCATCGGCGGTGAGCTCGTGCGCCAACTCCGCGACAGCGGGCACCGCGTCGTGCGCCTGGTTCGTCGCCCTGTCGCCCACGAGGACGAGCGTCAGTGGGATCCCGCGGCCCACGAGATTCCGGCCGCCGCGATCGAGGAGGCCGACGCTGTCGTGAACCTTTCGGGGGCATCCCTCTCCCGCCTGCCCTGGACCTACCGCTATAAGCGCCAGATCCTTCACTCGCGTCTCGACGCCACCTCGACCCTCGCCCAGGCGATCGCGGCGGCGAAGTCGCCCCCCACCGTTTTCGTGAGCGGCTCCGCGGTCGGCTACTACGGCGACCGACCCCACGAGGTGCTCGACGAGGAATCGAGTCGGGGCAGCGGCTTCCTCCCGCGCGTCGTCGAGTCGTGGGAGGGCGCCACGCGGGCCGCGGATGCCACCACCCGCGTTGTCCACGCGCGCACGGGTCTCGTGCTGGGCGACGGCGGCGCGCTCGCCCCGCTCCAGCTCCTCGCGCGGCTGGGCCTCGCGGGCCCGCTCGGGGACGGTCGACAGGTGTGGCCGTGGATCAGCCTGCACGACGAGGCGGCGGCCATCCGTCACCTGCTCTTCGATTCGACGCTGCGTGGGCCCGTGAATCTCGTGGGACCGAACCCCGCCTCGGCGGGTGAGATCGCGCAGCTGACGGCCCATCGACTCGGCCGCCCCTACTGGCTACCGGCACCGCGCTGGGCGATCATCGCAGGACTGGCCGATGCGGGGCGGGGGCTCCTGCTCGCGGATCAGCGCATCCGGCCGAGCCGGCTGCTGGACGACGGATTCGAGTTTCGCGAGCCCACGGCCGAGAAGGCGATCGTCTCGGGCCTCACATAGCCCCGCGAGGCCGTATTCTGGACTATTGCCCTTACTCCCCCTCCGCGCGACAGGACCGCCCATGTCTTCCCCGAGCACAAACACCAGCGAGATCGCGCACCCCACCGTCGAGGGGGTGACGACCGCGGCGCGTGATCGCCTCGTGATCGGGCTGCTGCTGGTCTCGGCCTTCGTCGTGATCCTCAACGAGACGATCATGGGCGTCGCCCAGCCGCAGATCCAGGAGGATCTAGGCATTCCCTACAGTGCCGTGCAGTGGCTCACAACCGGGTTCCTGCTGACGATGGCGATCGTCATCCCGACGACCGGCTTCCTCCTCAAGCGCTTCCACACCCGCACCATTTTCCTCACGGCCATGACGCTCTTCACGGTCGGCACCTTCGTATGCGCGGTCGCACCGACCTTCGGCATCTTGCTTGCGGGCCGCATCACGCAGGCCAGCGGCACCGCCATCATGATGCCGCTGCTCATGACGACCGTCATGATGCTCGTGCCCCCGGCCGCACGTGGCCGCACGATGGGCAACATCTCCATCGTCATCTCGGTCGCTCCCGCGATCGGGCCGACCATCTCGGGCCTCGTGCTCAATGTGCTCGACTGGCCCTGGTTGTTCTGGCTCGTGCTGCCGATCGCCGGCACCGCCCTCATGCTGGGAGCGGCCAAGATCAGCAACGTGACGGAACCGACACGCGCCCCCGTCGACGTCACCTCGATCCTGCTCTCGGCCTTTGCCTTCGGCGGACTCATCTACGGCCTCAGCAGCCTCGGCGAGGCCGCGCGCGGCCACATCATCGTTCCCGTCTGGGTGCCGCTCGTCGTGGGCGGCGTCGCGCTGCTCGTCTTCGCCCTCCGTCAGCTGCGCCTGCAGCGCACGGACCGCGCCCTCCTCGATCTGCGCACCTTCTTGAGCCCGGTCTTCACCGTCTCGACGACGCTTCTCGTCGTCTGCATGGTGGCGCTCTTCGGTGCGATCATCGTGCTGCCCATCTATACGCAGGACGTCTTGGGGCTCCAGCCGCTTCAGACCGGTCTCCTGCTGCTGCCCGGCGGCGTCCTGATGGGCGTGCTGGCTCCCTTCGTCGGGCGCGCCTACGACCGTTTCGGGGCGAGGACGCTTGTCATTCCCGGGTCCTTCGTCACGAGTGCGGCGCTCTGGAGCATGACGCTCCTGCGGGTCGAAACCCCTTTCCACTTCGTGCTGATCGCCCACCTGACACTCAGCGTGGGACTCGCCCTGCTCTTCACCCCACTCTTCACCTCCGCACTGGGTTCGCTGGAACGGGGCCTCTACCCGCATGGCAGCGCGATCATCGGCACGGTTCAGCAGGTCGGCGGTGCGGCAGGCACGGCCCTCTTCATCACGCTCATGACGGCGCGCTCGGTCGAGATGCTCGCGGGCGGGGCAAGCGAGGTGATCGCGACGGCGGAAGGCATCCAGGCTGCGGCTCTCGGCGGCGGAATCGCGTCGCTGTTCCTCGTCGTTGGCGCGTTCTTCATTCGCACCCCCAAGAATGCGGCAGCCGTGCCCGGCGGTCACTAGGCCGGGCGGGCTGCTGCGGATGCTTCGAGGCTTCGCCCAGGGCGTCGCCCTCCTGCTGCGCGGCTTCCGCGCGTGGGGCAGCAACCCGGGAGTGATGCTCCTGGGGCTCATCCCTGCCGTCATCACATCCCTCCTCTTCGGGGCCGGGATCGTCGCCCTCGCCGTGCACCTCGAGCCCATCACGGCCGCACTGACGGGCTTCGCCGAGAGCTGGGACGAACCCTGGCAAGGTGTGCTGCGCGTCGCCGTCGGGGGTGCCCTGCTGGGAGCATCCGTTCTCGTCGCGATCTACACCTTCACCCTCGTGACCCTCACGATCGGCGCCCCCTTCTTCGAGCGCATCTCGCGGGCCGTCGATGACAGGATCTCGCCCGTCGCCGAGGGCGAGGAGCCTCCCTTCCTGCGCGGTCTGCTCCGCGGCATCGGGGAGGGGCTTGCCCTGCTCGCCCTCACCCTGCTGACAGGCGCTGCGCTGTTTTTGCTCGGCCTCATCCCACTCGTGGGCGCGGTGACGGCCGCGGTCGCCGGTGCCTTCACGGGAGGGTGGGTGTTGGCGCTCGAGCTCACCGCTACGGCGTTCGAGCGCCGCGGCATCCGCCTGGGAGGGCGACGAAGGATGCTCGCTCGGGAGCGCTCCGTCACGCTGGGTTTCGGCGTCGCAGCGTTCCTGCTGTTTCTCGTGCCTTTGGGCGCCGTCGCGACGATGCCTGCTGCCGTGGCGGGCGCGACGCTGCTCGCCCGCCGCTCGCTGGGCGAACCGACGAGCCCCCGCGCCGCAGCCTAGCTACTCGCCGCTGATCGCCTGTTCGAGGCGCTCGAGCTTGCCCTCGAGTTCTCCCGTGTAGCCGGGACGGATGTCTGCCTTGAGCACGAGGGAGACGCGCGAGCCGTACTCGCCCACGGCCTCAGTGGCCCGCTTGACGACGTCGAAGACCTCATCCCACTCCCCCTCGATGGTCGTGAACATGGCGTCGGTGCGGTGGGGAAGACCGGACTCTTTCACGATCTTCACGGCCGCCGCGACGGCATCGTGCACGGATCCATCGGTGCGGCCGGTGCCGCCGGGCGAGACAGAGAAGGCTACGAGCATCCTCCCAGTCTAGGGAGCCGCCGTGATAGCGCTGACAGCCTGTTCATAGCCATCATCGATAGCGTCTCGCCCGACAGACGAAAGGCGTGAACCCGTGGCGGCGATGGCAACTCGAAGCAGGCTCCTGATCATCGGCGGGATCATCGTCGTACTCGGAATCGTGGCCGCGCTTGCGGGCCCCATCGTCTACCGCGACCTCATCGCGGGACCTGCCGCCGACGAACCGACCGCCGAACTCCAGGAGGCCGGCGCACTGGAACCGAGCACGCTGGAGGAAGGCGAACTCGCGGGCACCTGGACCGTGACGAGCGGCTCCTACGCCGGCTACCGCGTGGACGAGGTGCTGAACGGCACGGATGTCACGGTGACGGGTCGCACGGAGCAGGTGAGCGGCACCGTGGAGACGAGCGAGATGACGGTGACGGCGGCGACGATCACGGTCGACGTCGCAAGCATCACGACCGATTCGTCGAACCGCGACGAGTACTTCCGCAATCGGGCTCTCCTGGTCGAGCAGTACCCCACTGCGACCTTTGAGCTCGCCGGTCCCATCGCCGCACCTGAGGGCGCGAGCGTCGACGAGCCCCAGACGGTCGCTGCCACGGGCATTCTCACGATGGCAGGGGTGAGCCGCGACGTCACGGTTGAGCTCGTCGCGGCCGTGTCGGGATCGACCGTTCAGGTGGCGGGCCAGATCCCGGTGACGTTCGCCGACTACGGAGTAGAGGCGCCCAACCTGGGCTTCGTGCAGGTGGAGCCGAGCGGGTTCGTCGAGTTCCTCGTCGTGTTTGAAAAACTAGAGGGCGATTGACGCTGACCCCTCGCAGGATGAGTCTCAGGGACGTACACTCCCGTCACCTCTCATCGGCGAAGGGTCTCATGATGGCACGTCTCTCCAAATTCATCCTCGCTCTCTTCGGTGCCGCGGCACTCGTGCTCCTCGGCGCGACGCCCGCGAACGCCGACCATTTCTCCGGCATGGAGGGCACCGAGCAGTGTGAACGGGGCAGCAGTTCGACGGGCGGGCCCTCGACGACGCTGTACTCCACGAGCACGAAGGAGCTTCGCATCCGCGGTTCCCTGACGCTCTTGTGCTACTTCTCGCTGCCCGAATTCATCCCCGAATGTGAGACGTGCATGGGGGGATATAAGGGTGACTGGACGGCGCCCACCCGTCCACAGTTCGTGCGCGACGGCGACTACTGCTTCGCGCCGGGCACCAACAACGGCACGGCAAGCCCGGGCGGCCACTGGGCACAGCCCGCCGATCACACCCTCGCGGTCTTCTACCGCACACATGCTGTGCTGACCTGCTACTGGGCGGATGATCCCACCGACGATCCCGGCTACTGGGGCTGAGCGCCCCGCGCTCGCTCGTCGATCGTGAGGTCGGCGAGCGATCGCGGGTCCTCCAGGGCGAGGAAGGCCTCCTCCTGTGCGGCCCAACGCTCCCAGTGGGGCGCATAGGCGTCCCCGTCTCGGGCGAGCGCTCTCGCGCGGCGCGTCACTGCGTCGAGCTCGACCCACACTCCGAATGTCGCGAGCGCGCGTGAGGCTCGGCTCAGGGCACCGCAACCCTCGATGACGAGGGGCAGCGTGGGATCGAGCGGATGCCAGGTGCCGGGACGGTCGAGCTCCCAGTCCCAGCTGCGCCACCCCGGGGCATCCGCCCGCAGCACGGAGTCGACGACCATTGCGCTGCCGGCCGCGAGGCCATCCCAGCCCGGGTAGAAGTCGTCGAGCCGCACGAGCTGGCACTTGTCGATCGCGGCGGCGAGGGCGCGCGCGAGGGTCGTCTTGCCCGAACCGGAGCGCCCATCGATGAGGACGACGGGGCGTGCGTGGCCCGCGACCTCGTCGACGATCTGAGGCACATGGGCAACGACGGCCCACTCGGTTTCAATTCCCTCGGTCACGACCGTGCCCAGATGACGTTCCAATCGCCGGTCGCGACAGCCACGGTGACGGCGGCTGCGGCGATACCTGCACCGACGAGGATGAGGGCGACGTCACGCCCTCCGAAGTGCGATTCCCTCGCCCAGCTGCGCTCGGTGTCTCCCCCGAATCCCCGCGCCTCCATGGCTGTCGCGAGCTTGCTGCCGCGCCGGATCGCGATGACGAGGAGGGCGAACGCCTGACCGGGCAGGCGGCGCAGGCGGCCGCGGTCCGCCACGCCGCGTGCTCGCCTGGCGAGCTCGATGCTGCGCCAATCCTCGATGAGCAGCCCGACGAGCCGCAGTCCGGCGAGGCCGCCCAGCACGAAGCGCGAGGGAAGCTTGGCGACCTGCGCGAGGCCGTCGGCGAGGTCGGTGGGGTCGATCGTGATGAAGAGCACGACGGCGGGCAGGCCGATGGCGAGAATACGCAGCACGGTCGCGATTGCCAGGGTCAGGGACCCGTCGGTCACATGCACGAAGAGCCACTCGAGATGCGTGCGACCGGATGCCTCGCCGTAGAGCGCGATCGTCACGCCCGCGAGCGGCGCCATGACCCACACCGGGAGGGTGCGGAGCCAGAAGGTGCGGGCGCTGATTCCCGCGAAGGCGAAGAGCACGAGTTCGAGTCCGAGCGCGACCGTGGCCGACACCCAGTCGATCGACAGCACGAGCACTCCCGCGACGAGGAGTGCGGTGGCGAGCTTGGCAACCGGGTTCACCCCGGAGATGGCGCTCGTGCGGCGTTCGAGGGTGACGCTCACGACAGCACCGCCTCGCGCTGCGGGGTCAGCGCGTGCGTGCGGGTGGCGAGCGCCTCGATGAGCTCCTCATCGTGCGTCGCCATGACGATGGCGCTGCCGTCGTCGAGCAGGCCGGCGAACATCGCGACGAGCTCCTCCCACGTGCGGGAGTCCTGCCCGAAGGTGGGCTCGTCGAGCACAAGCAGCGGCGGCCGGGTGGCGAGCATTGTCGCGACGGAGAGGCGCCGCTTCTCTCCACCCGAGAGGGTGAAGGGGTTGGCGTCGGCGAGATGCGCTAGGCGCAGCCGCGCGAGGAGTTCGTCGACCCGTTCCTCGATCTCGCTCGCCCCGAGCTTCAGGGCGCGCAGCCCCACCGCGAGCTCCTCCCGCACGCGCCCCGTGAGCAGCTGGTGCTCCGGGTCCTGGAAGACCGTCCCGATGCGGGTGAGCAGCTCCCGCGAACGCCAGCGGATCGGATGCGCCCCCGCGCGCCCCGCGAGTGTGCGGTGCGCGTGTACGGTCCCCTCCGCGGGCGGGAGGAGCCCCGCGAGCGTGAGGGCGACGGTCGATTTGCCGACACCATTCGGGCCCGTGAGCACGAGTGCCTGCCCGGCTGCGACGAAGAGCTCCACCCCGCTCTGTACGGCATCGCCGCGCGTGCGGGCGACCGCGAGGGCCTCGGTGCTCAGAAGTGGCGGGCCCGCCTCGATATTCCGCCGCTGCGGCCGACGCGGCGGATGCGCAGGCACCCAGATTCCGGATGCCGCGAGCGCCTCGCCCTCGCCCGTGAGCACCTGCTCGGGGCTGCCGTCGGCGAGCACTCCCCCCTCAGCCCCCAGCACGACGACCCGGTCGACGAGTCCGCGCCAGACGGCGACGCGGTGTTCCACCACAAGGAGGGTCGCTCCCGTGCGGTCGAGCACGCGCCGGGTGGCCTCGACGACCTCACGTACGCCCTCCGGGTCGAGATTCGCGGTCGGCTCGTCGAGGAGCAGCAGTCGAGGCTGCATCGCCAGCACTCCCGCGAGCGCGAGCCGCTGCTTCTGCCCTCCCGAGAGGGCACTCGTGGGATGCTCCAGCGCGAGGTCGAGCCCCACGGTCTCGAGGGCCTCTCCCACACGCCGCCACGTCTCCTCGCGCGGTACGCCAAGGTTCTCGCAGCCGAAGGCGATGTCGTCGCCGACGCGGGCGAGGATCACCTGCGAATCGGGGTCCTGCAGCACGAGGCCCGCGGTTCCCCGCTGGTTCGCGGGCGCGCTGCCGTCGATCTCCAGCTCCCCCGACGCCTCGCCCTCCTCCTCTCCGCCGAGCACGCCCGCGAGGCCGTGCATCAGCGTCGACTTGCCCGAGCCGGAGGCGCCCAGCAACAGCACCCGCTCCCCCGGCTCGATGAGCAGGTCGAGGTCGCGCACCGCCCAATCAGGGCGGCCCGCGTGACGCCAGCCCCAGCCGCGGGCACTCACGCGAGCGCCCGTGGCCGCGGCATCCGTCATCGTCAGCGTGGCGCCGCGACGTCGCGGCCGGCGGCGAACCTGCTCAGGGCACCCGTGCGGGCGAGCCCGCGCATGGCGAGCCAGGAGAGCAGGCCAGCGATCACGGCGCCCGAGACGATGGCCGAGATACTGTAGACGGTGATGAAGAGGATGCCCGCCCCCGGGTACCACAGCGTGAGATCCGTGATGGCCATCGCGAGTCCCGCACCCATGCCCGCCAGCACGGTACCGCTGAGGCGCCAGTTGGTGTAGAGGAAGGCGGCGAAGACGAGTTCCGCGCCGAGACCCTGCACGAGACCGGAGACGAGCGTCAGCGCGCCCCACTGGTTGCCGACGAGTGCGGAGACGGTGGCGGCGAGGAACTCGCCATAGATGGCGGCACCGGGCTTGCGGACGACGAGCGCCGTCAACACGCCCGCGAAGAGCCAACCACCGCCGAACAGCGCGGAAAGCCCGGGAAGGAAGGCGACGAGGTTGCTCAGCGGCTCGTGCGCGATATTCCAGGCGACGAAGACAAGCCCGGATGCGACACCGATGACGCTGGCGACGACGATATCGACGACTCGCCAGCGAAAGCTCGGGCGCTTCCTTCCGGTGCTGGACGAGGTGGTGATGAATGGTGCTGCGGTCATGATCCCTACTTCTGCCTCTCGGCGATCGCGGTGATGACCTGGTGGGGCGGTTGCCCCGCATACGTGCGCGACGAGCCGTGCGGGGCGCGCTCGAACGCGCCGCCTCGTGCGGCTCTCAGAAGTGTGTCCACCGACATTCGGTTCCCTCCCTGCGCTGGCATGATCCAGATCAGGTTCGACGGTCGAAGCTTGGAGCAGCTTCCTCTCAGCCCGGCTCACCGGACTCCCGTGTACGCCCCTCAGTCTACGCCCATCGTGGGCGCGGGAGCGACCTCTCAGACGCGCACGACCATCTTGCCGATGTTGGCGCCGTGCATCATGTCGAGGAACGCGGTCGGGGCATTCTCGATGCCGTCGACGACCGTCTCATCGAAGACGAGTTCTCCCGAGCGCACCCACGGGGTGACCTCGCTCGCGAAGTCCCCGAAGAAGCGGTTGTAGTTGTTGACGGTGAAGCCCTGCAGGGTGAGCCCCCGCTTGATGAGATTGGCGAGATTGCGCGGGCCTGGCGCAGGCTCCGTCGCGTTGTACTGCGAGATCATGCCGCAGATCGCCCCGCGGCCACCGTCGCGGAACGCGCCCAGTGCCGCCTCGAGGTGCTCCCCGCCCACATTGTCGAAGTACACGTCGATTCCGTCGGGCGCCGCCTCACGCAGGCTCGAGCGCACGGGCCCGTCCTTGTAGTTGATGGCGGCGTCGAAGCCGTAGCGCTCGGTGAGCGTGCGCACCTTCTCCTCCGAACCGGCCGAGCCGATGACTCGTGAGGCCCCGGCGAGCCGGGCGATCTGCCCCACCGCGCTGCCCACGGCGCCCGCGGCGCCCGAGACGAAGACGATGTCGCCCTCCCGCATGCGGGCGATCTGACGCAGGCCGACCCAGGCGGTGAAGCCGGGCATCCCCAGCACTCCCAGGTAGACAGAAGCGGGGATGTCGGGCAGCTCCTCGACGCGGCGGAACGCGGATGCCTCAGCCTGAGCCATATCGCGCCAGCCGAGGGAGTGCAGCACGAGGTCGCCGACAGCGAGCCGCTCGGAGGCACTCTCGACGACCCGTCCCACGGCGCCGCCCTCCATCGTCTCGCCGAGCGCGTAGGGCGGTACGTAGGACTTGACGTCGTCCATGCGACCGCGCATGTAGGGGTCTACCGAGACGAAGTCGTTCGCGACCCGTACCTCGCCCTCACCGAGCTCCGGGAGGTCGACCGCAACGGTGCGAAAGGTCGCGTCGTCGGGCCAGCCCTTCGGGCGCTCCGCCAGCTGGATCTGCGTGCTGCGGGAATGATCGGATGCCACGCTGCCTCCTCATGTCGTCGTCGCGGCCCGGCGCTGGGCCCGCCCCGCACGCTAGCACCCCCAACCGACCGCCCGGTATGCGACGAGTCGGTATGCGACGGGCTACGGATGCTCAGGCTCGCGCCCGCGCGACAGCCTCCTCCGCCGCGACCCACGCCAGCATTGCGCACTTGACCCTGGCGATGTAGCGGGAGACTCCCCCAAGGGCTGCGGCGTCGCCGAGCAGTTCCTCGTCAGGCTCGATCGCGCCGCGGGACCGCATCGCCGTGCGGAAGACATCGATGCGCTCTGAGAGCTCCTCGATCGTGAGCCCGCGCTCGACCAGTTCGCTCAGCAGGGAGGCCGACGCTTGCGAGATAGCGCAGCCGTGGCCCTCCCAGCGCAGCCCGACGAGCCCCGCGTCGTCGACGTCGAGCTCGAGCGTCACCTCATCACCGCAGGTCGGATTGAGCTGGTGCGAGCGGCCGGCGGCATCACCCGTGAGGCCCCCGAAGCCGATGGGCTGGCGCGAGTGGTCGAGAATGATTTCCTGGTAGAGCGACTGCAGTTCCGATGAGCTCACGGGCGCACTCCAAAAAACTCGCGGGAGTCGGCGACCGCCTCGATCAGCCGGTCCACCTCCTCCTCGGTTGTGTAGATGTAGGCACTTGCCCGTGTCGAGGCGGTGATGCCGAGTCGTCGGTGGAGGGGCTGGGCGCAGTGGTGGCCGACGCGCGCGGCGATCCCCCGGTCGTCGAGGAACTGCCCCACGTCATGCGCGTGAATGCCCACCACGTCGAAACTCGCGAGCCCGACGCGTTCGCGCCCTGCAACGGGGCCGAGCACGCGCACGCCCTCGATCGCCGAGAGCCCCTCCGCGAGTCGGCGCCCGAGCGCCGCCTCGTGCGCCTCGACGCGGGCCATGCCGAGTGCGTCGAGGTAGTCGACAGCGGCCGCGAGCGCGATCGCCTGCGACACGCGCTGCGTTCCCGCCTCGAAGCGCTGCGGCGCCGGCAGGTACTCGGCCCGCTCCATCGTGACAGTCGTGATCATGGAGCCGCCCGTGAGGAACGGCGGCAGCGCATTCAGCAGCTCGCGACGACCGTAGAGGGCGCCAATGCCGCTGGGGCCGAGCATCTTGTGACCGGAGAACACGGCGAAGTCGACCCCCAGCGCGCGGACGTCGACCGCCATGTGGGGCACCGACTGGCACGCGTCGAGCAATGTCAGGGCGCCCACCTCGCGGGCACGGGCGACGAGCGTGTCGACCGGGCTGACACTGCCGAGCACGTTCGACACGTGCGTGAAGGCGAGGATGCGCGTGCGCTCCCCCACGATCGCGTCGAGTTCCTCGAGCACGAGCGCCCCCTCGTCGTCGACGGGGATGAAGCGGAGGCGGGCCCCCGTGCGCGCCGCGAGCTCCTGCCACGGAATGAGGTTTGCGTGGTGCTCCTGCTCCGTCACAACGATCTCGTCGCCCGGAGCCAGCCGCACCGCCGCGTCGCCTCCCGCGATGCTCGCGTTCGAGATCGCATACGCGACGAGGTTGATCGCCTCCGTCGCATTCGAGGTCCACACGATCTCGTCGTCGTCGGCGCCGATGAAGCGGGCGACGCGCGCCCGAGCATCCTCGAAGCTCTCGGTCGCGAGCGCCGCGAGGCTGTGTGCCCCGCGATGTACGGCGGAATTGTGTTCCGTCGCGAACGCGCGCTCGGTATCCATCACCTGGCGGGGACGCTGCGAAGTCGCTCCCGAATCGAGGTAGGTGAGCGGATGCCCGTTCACCTCGCGCCCAAGGATGGGGAAGTCTGCGCGGATGCGAGCGGACTCCTCCGCAGTGAAGGGACCTGCGGCGATGGGACTGGCGGGGGCTTCGATAGTGATGACGGAACCTGCTCTCGGGATTACTTCCACACTAGAACGCCGCGCCATGGGATCGCATTCCGCTCAGCACCCGAGCGAACCTGAGTATCGACGCAAAGATCGGAGCGCCCGTGCCATCCGGGACCAGCATGGGCGCATGGCTAAGGCATACGCACTCATTCTCGGGGTGATCCTCGGTGGGCACGGCCTCATCGGTCTCTTCATCGAGGGCGCGCACCTGCTGTCGATCTTCAACGTCGACCTCGCCGTCGACATCCTCTATCTGCTCTGCGCTGCAGCACTCCTCACAGTCGCTGTGACGAAGAGCCGCCCTGCCGCCCTTCGCGGCACGATACTCGTCGTCGCGCTGCTCCTTCTCATCCTCGCCGTCGCGGGTCTCTTCGACAGGACCGTGTGGGGACTCCTGCCGACGGGGCTCACGCTTGTCGACCTCATCGTGCTCTTCGGCGCAGGTGGAATCGGCGTCGTGGTGTCCTTCCTGCGCCACTCGCCCGAGCCGCTACAGACGGCGGGGAAGCCGATCGTTTGATGTCGTCGTCGATAGAAGGGAGACGCCCATGACGCGCAATGTCGTGGAGAACCGTCAGCACAACGGAAGGTGGATAGTGATCGGTGTCGTGCTGGCACTGATCGGTCTCGCGGCCGTCATCACGTCCTTCATCCTCGGCAACACCTGGAATGAGGAGGGCGGCACGTCGCACGGAGTCACTCAGGGAGCACTGTTGATTCCCGGCGCGATCGTCTGCGGAGTGGGGATCGTTCTGCTCGTGATCGGCCTCGTGAAGCGCGGCCCGAAGGCGGGCGAACAGGCGGGCGTCACACGACGCTGAGCACGGCGGCGGGCAGCGGTGCGGACCGCCAGGAAGCAAATCGTAGGTTAATTCCGGCGAAATTCGCTTCTGTTACCAAACTGTGATCTCGGCGATTTCTGCCCGAAATCCACCGCCCATCGACGCTCGCGGCGGAGCGCGAGACAAGCGCCGCTGGAACCTGATCATCTCTCGTCTGCGGGTCTCACGCATCCCCCGCGCATCCCCATGAGTTCGGGCGAAAACGGTGCGCCGAGGTGCGCGCGAGAAGGCCCGCGATCGGCCCCATCGGGGGCCGAGCAGCCGCCCCTGGATCTAGTCGGGCTAGCACGGATGAGAGGGGCCCGCAAGGGTACGCGCACCCCCGGCGCGTCACCCCCGCCGTGCGTGTCGTGGACTGGTAGGGCAGCTGGAGGCGTGCGTAGGGTGGATGCCCATCACCATTTCGGGTCGGGTCTGTCCGCGGCTTCCCTAGTGCCGCCGACGAGGTTCGTCCTACACGACCGAAAGAGGAGCATGATGAACAAGCGACGGAGCCCCAAGGCTCGTCTCGCGATCGCAGCGACCGGCGTGGTCGCACTCGGGCTCACCGCCTGCAGCGGCAACGGCGGTGACACCGGAGACACGGAGGAGGACCTCCTCACGACCCTTCAGGAGGAGGGCACGATCACGGTCGCCATCGCGGATGAGCGTCCCTACTCGTGGCTCGAGGGCGATGAGCCCACCGGCGCCACGATCGCAATGCACGAGGAGATCTTCGGCAACCTCGGCATCGAGAACGTCGAGGTCGTCCAGGTCGACTGGAACTCCCTCATCCCCGGCCTCAACGCCGGCCGGTTCGACGCCATCAGCGCGGGCATGTCGATCCTTCCGGAGCGCTGCGAGCAGGCCGCCTTCAGCGACCCCGAGATCATGTACACGACGGCGCTCATGGTGCCCGAGGGCAACCCCATGGGTCTGACCGACCTCGACTCGGTCGCCGCCAACCCCGACGTCAACCTCGCCGTGCTCGCGGGCGGCATCGAGGCCGGCTACGCCGAGGACCTCGGCATCAGCAACGTGCAGACGGTGCCCGACGCGCAGTCCGGCATGGATGTCGTCGCCAACGGCCGCGCCGACGCCTTCGCCATGACGGCGATCTCGCTGAACTGGATGGCCGACAACAACCCCGACGCCGGGGTCGAGACCACGCAGGCCTTCGTGCAGGAGATCGACGGCGTCGAGCAGATCGGTGCCGGCGGCACTGTCTTCCGCCAGGAGGACACGGAGCTGCTGGAGGCCTACAACGAGGAGCTCGCCACCATCATGGAGAGCGAAGAGGCCTACCTCGACCTCGTCGGCGAGTTCGGCTTCACGGCCGAGAACATGCCTCCCGCCGACCTCACGACCGAGCAGCTGTGTGCAGGTGACCTGGGCTGACGCCCGTCCTCATGGACAGTAACTTCGAAGCGCTGGGAGCGGCGCTGCCGAGGATCCTCGACGGGGTGTGGATCACACTCCAGCTGACGGTCGGCGGCGCCCTCCTGGCAATGCTCATCGCGGTGACGCTCGGGCTGCTCGCGCGCCAGGAGAACATCCTGGTGCGCGGGTTCGCCCGGGCGATCATCGAGTTCTTCCGTGGCACGTCGCTCGTCGTGCAGCTCTTCTGGTTCTTCTTCGTGCTGCCACAGCTCGGGGTCGAACTCGACGCGATGTTCGTCGGCATCCTCGCGCTCGGACTCAATTACGGCGCCTATGCGGCGGAGGTCGTGCGCGGCTCCATCAACTCCGTGCCCCAGGGCCAGTGGGAGGCGACGACCGCACTCAGCATGACGAGCGCACAGCGGATGCGTCGAGTCATCTTCCCCCAGGCGTGGGCGCTCATGATCCCCTCGCTCTCGAACCTGCTCATCCACCTGCTCAAGGGCACCGCGATCGTCAGCTTCATCACGATGGCGGACCTCACATTCAGGGTGGATCAGCTGCGCATCGACACCGACACCTTCTTCGCGTACACCGTCGGACTCATCATCTACTTCGTGCTCGCGTACATCCTCACGCTCGTCATGAACATGCTCGAGGTGCAGGCGAAGCACCGCCTGGGACGTGGTGAGTCCCTGCGCGAGGCCCTCAGCCTCCGCTCCCCCGACACGGGCGTCGACGCTGGAGAGGGGGCACGCTCGTGAACGACATCTGGAATTGGGAACTCGCGTGGGAGGCCCTCCCCACCCTTCTGGTCGGCTTCTTCACCGTCACCCTGCTCGTCACCGTCGTGAGCACGGCGATCGCCGCCATCCTCGGGCTCGTGATCGCAATCGCGCGACGCTCGGCCCCCAAGCCGATCGCGGCCGTCATCCGCTTCGTCATCGACTTCATTCGGATGACGCCCATCGTCGTGCAGCTGCTCTTCGCCTACTACGCGTTCACGAACATCGATCCCCTCACGATCGGCATCGCGGTATTCGGCATCCACTACTCCACGTACATGGCGGAGGTCTACCGGGCGGGCATCGAGTCCGTGCCGAAGGGCCAGTGGGAGGCCACGACAGCACTATCGATGTCGCGTCGGCGCACGTGGGTCGCCGTCATCATCCCGCAGGCCGTGCGCGCCACCGTGCCGGCCCTGGGCAACTACGCGATCTCGATGTTCAAGGACACCCCGTTCCTGCTCAGCATCGGCGTCGTCGAGATGGTCCAGGCCGGGCTCGTCTTCGGCGGCAACCACTTCAAGTACATCGAGGCGATCACGCTCGCGGGCATCATCTTCCTGCTCGCCAGCTACCCCACCTCGCTTCTCATCTGCAGATTGGAAAAGCGCCTTGCCTTCAGAAACTGACATGGCGGCGCCGAACGGCGCTGTTCCCGCGATCGAGTTCCGCGACGTCCAGAAGCGCTTCGGTGACACGGTCGTCCTCGACGGCCTGAACTTCACCGTCGCGAAGGGCGACCGCGTGACGCTCATCGGGCCGAGCGGCTCGGGAAAGACGACGATCCTGCGTCTCGTCATGACGCTTGAGGACCTCACCGACGGCTACATCTTCATCGACGGCGAGCCTCTCACCCACGCGGAGGTCGACGGCGAGCGGGTGGAGCTCAAGCCCAAGCACAAGACCGAGATCCGCAAGCGGATCGGCATGGTCTTCCAGCAGTTCAACCTCTTCCCCAACATGACGGTGATCGAGAACATCATCGAGGCCCCCGTGCACGTGCTCGGAATGTCGAAAGAGGACGCGATCGAGAAGGCTCGCGGCCTGCTCGACCAGGTGGGTCTCGCTGACAAGGAGGATGCGCATCCGCTCGAACTCTCCGGCGGCCAGCAGCAGCGGGTCGCGATCGCGCGTGCGCTCGCCATGGACCCCGAGATCCTGCTCCTCGACGAGGTCACCTCGGCCCTGGACCCGGAGATCGTGGGGGAAGTGCTCGGCATTCTCAAGGACGTCGCCGAGTCGACCGACATCACGATGCTGATCGTGACGCACGAGATGCAGTTCGCTCGCGACGTCTCCAACCGCATCCTGATGTTCGACGGCGGCCGCATCGTCGAGGAAGGCACGCCCGAGGAGTTCTTCACCAACCCCAAGGAGCAGCGCACGCGCGACTTCCTCCAGGCCGTCGTCGCCGACCCCATCACGGGCGCACTCCCCTGGCAGCCCGCCCCGGGAGCTTCCGGGACCCCCGCGGCTCCCGCAACGCCCACGACCCCCAGCACGACCTCCACCACGACCCAGGACGGTGACCCGCTCTGATTTCCCGCGGCAACAGCCAGACCGACATTCGACCCCAGGCGGCTCGGACGACCGCCGAAGAACGAACGACCCTGATCCGGCCGCCGCGAATGGGTGACGGTGCGGACATGTGGCGCATCGCGCGCGACTCCCGCACGCTCGACCTCAATTCGTCGTACGCCTACATCCTGTACGCCCGCGACTTCATGAACACATGCCGCGTCGCGGTCGTCGACGGAGAGACCGCCGGCTTCGTGATCGGCTATGCCCGGCCCGAGCAGCCGGACTGCCTCTTCGTCTGGCAAGTCGCCGTCGACGAGCGCTTCCGCGGGCTCGGCCTCGCGGCACGGATGCTCGACAGCCTCGTCGAGGACGGCGTCGCCGACGGCAGCATCCGCATGGTCGAGACGACCATCACTGACGACAACGCCGCGTCGCAGCGTCTCTTCGCCTCCTTCGCGGAACGGTGGGGCGGGGCATCCGTCACGACGCGGCCGCTCTTCGAGCGCGACCACTTCCCGCTCGACGGCCACGATGAGCACGCTCCAGAGCCGCTCTATGAGATCGGCCCGCTCAAGGCGAGGAGCTGACCATGACACCACACCAGACCACCGCCCCGCTCGGGGGCGTGGCGTGCACTCCGCACGACACCACACAGGAGGAGAACACTCGAATGGACACCACCGACACATTCACGGCTCTAGAGTCCCAGGTGCGCAGCTACTCGCGTTCCTGGCCCGTCGTCTTCGACCGCGCGGTCGGCAGCACGATGTACGACGAGGACGGCCGGGCATACCTCGACTTCTTCGCGGGCGCGGGAGCCCTCAACTACGGGCACAACAATCCCGTGCTCAAGAAGGCACTCATTGAGTACCTGAGCGACGACCGCGTCGTGCACTCCCTCGACATGTTCACGAGTGCGCGCCGCGACTTCCTCACGACCTTCTCGGAGGTCATCCTGAAGCCGCGGGGCCTGGACTACAAGGTCGTCTTCCCTGGACCCGGCGGGGCGAATGCGGTCGAGGCCGCACTCAAGCTGGCCCGCAAGGTCACGGGTCGCGAGTCCGTCATCAACTTCACGAACGCATTCCACGGGATGACGCTCGGCGCCCTCTCCGTGACGGGCAACTCGCTCAAGCGCGGCGGCGCCGGCGTGCCGCTCGTCCACGCGACTCCCATGCCCTACGACGACTACTTCAACGGCGACTACCCGGACTTCTTCTACATGGAGCGCCTGCTCGACGACAGTGGTAGCGGGCTCAACACGCCGGCCGCCGTCATTGTCGAATCAGTGCAGGGTGAGGGCGGGATCAATGCCGCTCGCGCCGAATGGCTGCGGCGGCTCGCCGACCTCTGCAAGGAGCAAGGCATCCTGCTGATCCTCGACGACATCCAGATGGGCTGCGGTCGCACGGGCGACTTCTTCAGCTTTGAGGAGGCGGGCATCGTTCCCGACATCGTCTGCCTCTCCAAGTCGATCAGCGGCTACGGCCTGCCCATGGCGCTCACCCTCGTCAAGCCCGAGCTCGACATCTGGGAGCCCGGCGAGCACAACGGCACCTTCCGCGGCATCAGCCCGGCATTCGTCACGGCGACCGAGGCGATCCGCACCTACTGGAGCGATGACGCCCTCAAGAAGTCGACCATCGACAAGGGCTACAAGGTCGAGAGCCGCTTCAACGGCCTCGTCGCCCGCTTCCCCGAGCACGGGCTCATCGCGAAGGGGCGCGGGCTCGCCCGGGGCCTGCAGTTCGCATCCGGCGAGCTCGCGGACGCCGTCTGCCGCGAGGCCTTCGAACGCGGGCTGCTGATGGAGACCTCGGGCCCTGAGGGCGAAGTCATGAAGATCCTCCCCGCCCTGACCCTGAGCGATGAGGAACTCGAGCGCGGCCTCTCGATCATCGAGGAGTCGGTCGCCGCCGTTCTCGCGAAGGCCGCCCCGTCCGCCACCGACACCACGACCGACAAGGAGACAACGAGCGCATGATCGTTCGCACGATCGACGAGATCACCGACACCGAAGCTGACATCAAGACCGAGAACTGGCGGAGCAAGCGCATCGTGCTCGCGAAGGAGAAGGTCGGCTTCTCGGTGCACGAGACCACGCTCTATGCGGGCACCGTCAACCAGTTCTGGTACGCGAACCACATCGAAGCCGTATTCATCGTCGAGGGCGAGGGCGAGATCACTGACCTCGCGACAGGCGAAACCCACCAGCTGCGGCCCGGTTCGCTCTACCTGCTCAACAACCACGACAAGCACGAGGTCCGCCCCCGCACTGAGATGCGGACCGTGTGCGTCTTCAACCCGCCCATCACGGGGCGTGAGGTGCACGACGAGAACGGGGTCTACCCGCTCGTGACGGAGATCGCCTGATCTCGCGCGCACCCGTCATCAAAGGAACGAACGAAGGAGGAGAGATGTCAATCACCACCGCGACAACAGCCGAGGACCTGTTTCCCACTCGGCTCGCGACGCCCAGCGACATGATCGCGCGTGAGCAGCCCGCCGTCTGGGGTTCCCCGGCCGACGGCCCGTTCAGCGCAGCGGAGCTCAGCAACCACGAGGACCGCGGCTTCACGGTGCTCGACGACTTCATCTCGGCCGACGAGGTGCAGCTCTACAGCGACGAGCTCGACCGCCTCGCGTCGGACGAGTCACTCAAGGGCGACCCGCGTCTCATCACGGAGCGCTCGACGGGTGCCGTGCGTTCGGTCTTCCAGGTGGAGGCGCTGAGTGAGCCCATCGCGGCTCTCGCGCGCAACCCCAAGGTGCTCGACCGTGCTCGCCAGATCCTCGGGTCCGACGTGTACCTGCACCAGACGCGGGTGAACTACATGCCGGGCTTCAAGGGCACGGGCTTCTACTGGCACTCGGACTTCGAGACCTGGCACGCTGAGGACGGTATGCCGATCCCGCGCGCCGTGAGCCTTTCGATCGCCCTGACCGACAACTACCCCTACAACGGTGGTCTCATGGTCATGCCCGGCTCGCACCAGACATTCGTGCCGAGCGTCGGCGAGACGCCGGACGACAACTACAAGGAGTCGCTCAAGGCGCAGGAGGCCGGCGTGCCGAGCCAGGAGGCGATCACTCAGCTCGCGCGCCAGTACGGCATCGACCAGTTCACGGGCGCCGCGGGCTCCGCCCTGTGGTTCGACTCGAACATCATGCACGGCTCGGGCAGCAACATCACGCCCTACCCGCGCTCCAACGTGTTCATGGTCTTCAACAGCGTTGAGAACACGCTCGTCGAGCCCTACGCGGCCAAATCGCCGCGACCGACACACATCGCCAGCCGGGACTTCACCCCCCTCAGCTGACCAGGTGGTGCCGCAGGGAAGGGGCCGGATGCTGTCGAGAGCATCCGGCCCCTTCCTTTCGTTTCAGAGGATCTCGCAGGCTCGGGTTGATATTCTCCCGTCATGAAAGCGCGCTGGCTGGACCGCGCGGTGGGGGTCGTCGTGGCAGTCGTCATCACGCTTGCCGCCGTGCTCCTGTGGCTCACTGTGGCGTGGTCGAATCCCGAGGCAGCAGAGCCACCGACAGAGGGCATCCTGCTGGGGGTGTGGGAGCTCTTCTACGTGACATCCGCCCCTTCGGAGCGAGTCCTGCTCGCCGCCGTGAGCCTCGCTCTTCTTGCGGCGGGAATCATCGCGCTGCTTGAACGGCGCGCAACCGACACCGCTCGGCGTTCCTCCAACGTCCTCCGCACGCCGCTGGCAGCGCGAGCCATCATGGAGCAGACCCGCGGCCGCTACGACGGCCCTGTCACGGTCACCGTTCTCATTCCGGCGCACAACGAACAAGCCACGATCCCTGCGACCCTGACCTCACTTCTCTCTCAGTCGCATCCGCCTGACCGCATCATCGTCGTCGCCGACAACTGCACCGACGCGACCGTGAGCCTCGCTCGCCAGCACGGCGTCGAGGTGTTCGAGTCACGGGCAAACGTGCACAAGAAGGCGGGGGCGCTCAATCAGGCACTTCGCGAACTACTCCCCCACCAGGGCAACAACGATGTCGTCATGGTGATGGATGCTGACACGACCCTCGACGACGGATTCCTCGCGACCGCGGTCAACGCCTTCACCCAGGATCGTGCACTCATGGCGGTCGGCGGGCTCTTCTACGGGGAGGAGGGTGGCGGCATCCTCGGACAGCTGCAACGGAACGAGTACATCCGCTATTCGCGCGAGATCCGCCGCCGCCGGGGGCGAGTCTTCATCCTCACGGGAACGGCGTCGATCTTTCGCCCCGTGGCGCTGAGAGCAGTCGCCGAAAACCGGGGCGTCTCGCTTCCGGGCACGAATGGAAACGTCTACGACACCGCAGCGCTGACGGAGGACAACGAACTCACGATCGCGCTGAAATCCCTCGGGGCCCTCATGATCTCGCCGCAGCAGTGCACGGTCGTCACGGAGGTCATGCCGACGCTCGGCACGCTATGGCGGCAGCGGCTGCGCTGGGAACGCGGTGCCCTCGAGAACATCGGCGCCTACGGCGTGCGCCCGCAGACCATCCGCTACTGGGCCCAGCAGCTCGGTCTCGGCTACAGCGTCTTCGCCTTCGCCCTCTTCCTCCTCCTCATGGGCCTGACGATGCTCGCCGTCGATACCTGGATCTGGTTTCCCTTCTGGCTCGGCCTAGGAGCGGTGTTCGTCATCGAACGGGTCGTGACGGTGTGGCGCGGCGGCTGGAGGGCACGCGCCCTCGCCGTCGCTTTCGTGCCCGAGCTCCTCTTCGACATGCTTCTCAACGTCATCTACGTCAAGGGCATCATCGACATCACGCTCGGCCGCCAGGCAGCGTGGAGCCACGTCGATCGCTCAGCGGGAGACGGCGACCGGCAGGAGGCACGCCATGCATGACGTGCAGACGGGAATCCTGCTGCCCGAGTCGTTTCTCTTCTCCGACGTATTCGCGATCATGTCGACGGTCGTCGCGATCAACACAGTCATGTACGTCGCCCTCGCGGTCGCGAAGATCCTGCCGAAGATCTACTTCAGCGACTTCATCCGCGGGCGGAATCGACGCACGGAAACCCGCAGCATCCACCCCGACGACCCCGTCTGAACAACGGGCCGCTGAGGCCGCCTCAGGCGGGTGCGCCGACGGCGGCCACCCTCTCATCTTCCGGCCAGTCGATAGCGGGCAGCTCCTCGAAACCGGGCTTCGCGAGCAGGTACCCCTGGATGTAGCGCACGCCGCGCTCCACCAGCCAGACATACTCGTCGATCGTCTCGACACCCTCGGCGACGATGCCGATGTCGAGGCGACGGCACACGTCGAGCACTCCCTCGACGATCGCCTGCCGAACCGTGTCGATGTGGATATCGCGGATGAGCGCCATGTCGAGCTTGACGATGTCCGGCTGAAAGTCGGCCAGCAGCGTGAGACCCGAGTACCCCGCACCGAAGTCGTCGATCGCCGTCGTGAAACCGCGCCGACTGTAGTCCTCCATGATGCCAAGGAGGTGCTGCTTGTTCGCGGGCTCCTCGCTCTCCGTGAGTTCGAAGATGATCCGATCGGGCGGGAAGGAGTTGCGCTCCGCAGCGGCAAGCGTCGCGCGAATGCAGGTGGCCGGCTCGTACACGGCGTTGGGGAGGAAGTTGATGCTGACGAAGCACTCGATTCCGAGACGCGCCGCCAGCTCGACCGCCTTGACGCGACAGCGCTGGTCGAAGCTGTAGCGATTGTGATCGTCCACACGCGAAAGGATGCTGTAGGCACCCGAGCCGTCGGTGCCCCGCACGAGCGCCTCATAAGCGAAGACCTCGCGCTTCTCGACGTCGACGATCGGCTGGAAGGCCATCGTGAAGTCGAAATCGAGGGCGTCCCGCCGCTGGCAGGACTCGCAGCGCGCTACGTGCTGGTCGTGAGGATCCATGTGTCGCTTTCACTCGAAGGTTGCGTGATGCGACGAGGCGCACCGCGTAACAACAGTAGACGATGAATTCTGCCCCGCGGCACCCCACGAACGGGGTGGAGTTCTCCCAACGCACGAATGCCCTCGGCCTAAGCCGAGGGCATGCGCACCGCACACGCGCGTTTCTCCACGCGTGTGCCAGATCAGGTGAAGAGGCTGACACCACCGGGGCCGACGAGCAGTCCGACGATGATCAGGACGATGCCCCACAGCAGCTGCCGGCGGACGATTGCCACGATACCGGCAATGACGAGGATGGCAGCGAGGATCCAAAGCAGGGTAGCCATGCTGTTGCTCCGTTCCACTCGTGATCGCCCACCCGGGAGTGGGTGGGCGATGAAGCGAGTATCTATTTCCTCGGAAATTACCCGCACCCCCGGCTGAGCGACAGCGGCGTTCAGCAAACAACCAGTTTCACGGCACTCAGGATCGCTCTGCGGGAGAGAATGGACTCACCATGAAGAACACGGACGAGATTCGGGAATGGCTCGACGAGCTCCGGGGCGAACGCCGCAGCCTCGTGACAAAGCAGATGGTGCTCGGCAACGCCGGCGCCATGAACGCCCTTACCTGGGTTCTCGACACCTCACCCGACGCCGACGCCGTTCGCCTCAAGGTCAACGAGCTTCAGGTCAAGCGCAACGAGACCATGGCCGACGAGATGGCCTCCGTCGGTTACGGCGCCATGATCGAAGCTCTCTCCTGGGTGCTGCGCGACAACTGAGCTGCTAGGGCACGACCGTGCGGCTGGCATCCCACCGCACTGTCCAGTCCAACTCGCTGAAGATGCGGTCGAGCACGATCGCCGTGAAACCCCACACAAGACGGTCCCCCACGACGAAGGCCGGCGTACGGATCTCCCTCGCACCCACCCGGTGCACGACGCTCGCACGGTTTCCAGGATCGAGCAGGTCGGACACCGGCATGCGGAACACGTCGACCGTCTCGCGGTGATCGATCGCCGCGACATCCGACGCTCGAGTCCACCACGCCGGCACAGGTGTGACAACGTTGTTGCTCACGGGCAGCGGCAGTTCCGGCAGCGTGCCGAGGACCTCAACGCCAGCAGGGTCGAGGCCGGTCTCCTCGACCGCCTCCCGCAGGGCGGTCGCCCTGACATCCGCATCACCCTCTTCGACCCCGCCGCCGGGAAACGCAATCTGCCCCGCGTGATGCCCCATCGTCGCTGCCCGCCGCTGGAGGAGCACGTCGAGGTTGCGGGAGACCGGCCCGCCCGCGGCCGCCGGCGCCTCGTCGAGGACTCCGAAGAGCACGAGAACCCCGGCACGGCGCGCTGCCGCCGGGTCGGGAACCAGGCGCGGAGGGTCGAAGTTCCAGTCGAGCCCTCGTTGGCAGAGGGCAACAAGCTGCTCGCGGGCATCCTCAGCTGAGGTGGGCATGCTCGCCAGCCTACCCAGCGGCGCGTGCGCCGCGAGGACAGGCGGTGCGCGCGGGCTTCCTGCAAATTCGCTCGGTGCGAGCGCGAGCTACTGAGGTAGCGTCCGCCGCACGACGACGTGAGGTGTGTGCCGAAGGAGCGATGCGATGCGAGCGATGGTGTATCGAGGGCCGTACAAGGTGCGGGTCGAGGAGAAGGACATCCCGAGGATCGAGCATCCGAACGATGCCATAGTGCGCGTGACGCACGCCGCATCTGCGGCTCAGATCTGCACCTGTATCACGGCATGATGCCGGACACGCGGGTGGGCACGACCTTCGGCCACGAGTTCATCGGGGTCGTCGACCAGGTGGGTCCATCCGTGCAGAACCTCAAGGCCGGCGACCGGGTCATGGTGCCCTTCAACGTCTATTGCGGCTCCTGCTACTACTGCGCGCGCGGCCTTTACTCGAACTGTCACAACGTCAACCCCAACGCGACGGCGGTCGGCGGCATCTACGGCTACTCCCACACCTGCGGCGGTTACGACGGCGGCCAGGCTGAGTATGTGCGTGTGCCGTTCGCCGACGTCGGACCCTCGATCATCCCCGACTGGATGGACGACGAGGATGCCCTCCTCCTGACGGATGCGCTCGCGACCGGCTATTTCGGCGCCCAGCTGGGCGACATCGTCGAGGGCGACACCGTTGTCGTCTTCGGGGCTGGACCGATCGGCCTCTACGCTGCCAAGTCGGCGTGGCTCATGGGGGCCGGCCGCGTCATCGTCGTCGACCAGCTCGACTACCGCCTGGAGAAGGCCCGCACCTTCGCGCACGCCGAGACGGTCAACTTCAACGAGCACAACGACATCGTCGTCCACATGAAGAAGACGACGGACTTTCTTGGGGCGGATGTCGCGATCGACGCCGTCGGCGCCGAGGCCGACGGCAATCTCACCCAGCACATCACCTCGGCCAAACTCAAGCTGCAGGGCGGTTCCCCCGTCGCTCTGAACTGGGCCATCGACTCCGTGCGCAAGGGTGGCACCATCTCGGTCATGGGTGCCTACGGGCCGATCTTCTCGGCCGTCAAGTTCGGTGACGCGATGAACAAGGGGCTCACCCTCCGGATGAACCAGTGCCCCGTCAAGCGCCAGTGGCCGCGGCTCTTCGAGCACATCCAGAACGGCTACCTCAAGCCGAACGACATCGTCACCCATCGCATCCCACTCGAGCACATCGCCGAGGGCTACCACATGTTCTCGGCAAAACTGGACGACTGCATCAAACCCATCATCGTCGCTGAGGCGAGCTGAGAGGAGAGCAATCATGCCCTATACCGCTGAGGCCCCCACGCGCCGGGAGTCCAATGAGGAGCTGCGGGCCCGCATCCCCGGCTGGGGAGCCGACCTCGACCCCGCTGACCGCCCGGCCGTGCCCCGTGAGCGCTTTGCTCCTGAGGTGACAGGCGCGCACTGGGACTTCCCCGAGCGCCAGGAGGAGCGCGTTCCGCGCGAGCGCTCGATCGAGCACCGCTTCCTCACGCCCGTGTTCGGCACCTCCGCTCCCCTGCACGGCGTCTCCGGCGCCATCCGCCGCTTCGCCTACGAGAAGTTCGGCGAAGGGCGGGCGGCCCACTGGCTACTCCTGATCGCGGGCGACCGGGTGGATGCGGTGGGCAGCCATTTGCGCTCGGTGCTGACCCTGCGCCCCGACAATCCGGTGACGGAGACGGGCGTGGTGTCCGAGCTCCGCCGCGGTGGCATCCGCTCCCGCGTCGGCCGGGGACGCGCCGATGTGAAGCACGGCTGGATCGACCCCCTCCTCATTGCGGGATTCTGGGTGTTCACGGGGATTGTCGCCGTCGCGGTAGTCAGGAGCATCGGCAAACGCTGAGGCGTGCCTATCCGGCTCCTCGCTCCCGGTGAGAGCGCCCCGGTGCTAGGCGGCGATGCTGCGGTCGCGAGCGCTGCGCACAAACGTCGTCGACCACTCCGCCTCGACGCCGGCCCAGCCGCAGTCGGGCTCAATACACTCGAACACCAGCACGGGAGTCTCGGCGTCGTCCCACAGGGCGAGGCCGGCCGACACCGTCTCAGCAGCACATTCGGGGCAGTTCCTGATCTCCATGCTTCAACGCTACGCAGCACCACCGACATTGGATGACACTCTCCCGGCGTGGCGAGACGCCTCAGGGAAGACTCAGACGTTCCGCGTCGACCCCTGGTCGGCGAGAGCTGCCTCAATGATCGACGACGTGTCGTCGGGGACGCGCGGCAAGTACTGTTCGCGCACGAGAGACGCGGCATCCTCCACGGTGCGCTCGAGAACTCGCCCTGCCGTCACGAGAGTTGTGTCGTCGACGTCCTGCGCGTCGTGCGCGAGGTGCTTCGCCCGCCGCAGAGCAAGCGGCAAGGAGAGGTCGGGGTCGCGCTCAACGAAGTAGTAGATCTCGGCATTCTGGCCAAGATCGACGCGGACCTGGGCGAGCTGGCTTGCCAGATCATGCACCACCTGCGCGTTGACCGATCCGTCGTTGACGCTCAGTTCGCGCGCGAAGCCGGCGCCCGCGAAGTGCGAGAGTCGCAATGCGAGAGTTCGCACCCTAGCGAGCGCGGGATAGATCTGCATGAACCACGAGATCGCGCCCGTGAGCAGGATGAACCCCGTGAGAGCCTGTAGCGGACCGAGGATGCGGAGCCACTCGACTGTGGGCACAACATCGCCGAAGCCCAGTGTGCCGAGCGTGACGAGAGAGATGTAGAGCGCCTCAGCAGGTGCCCAGTAGCGGGTGGGGTCGATGCCGGGTGAGTAGGTGAACCCGGCGGGGACGAAGGGCAGGTACACGAGCATCCAGCCCGCCAGCTGCAGGAGCACCCATACGCCGATGACGAGCACCAGGCCGAGGGGTCCCGCAAGCAGGCTCGGCTTGCCCCGCACCCCACGGCTCAGGGCCCACGGCACCCGCACGACGCGCGCGCCGATCGACCCGCGGCCGCCCGGGTGAATGAGTCGTTGAAAAACGTCGACGAGACTGGCACCGATCAGCAGAACGCCTGCCACAACTGAGAACCACTGCATGCCACGGACGCTATGCGCGCCACCTCAACGTGCGGTGGGCGACTGTTCGCGGCGGCTCCACCCTCACACTCGTGCCGCATCGCGTAGCGTTGACCCCATGACGCCTTCCGCCGACCAGGATCAGACCGAGACGACCGACGCCGAGGTGATGACCTTCGCCGATCTCGGCCTGAGCGACGCTGTGCTGAAGGCGGTGCGGGATGTGGGCTACGAGACGCCCTCCGCGATCCAGGCGGCTACGATCCCCACCCTGCTGGAGGGCCGCGACGTGGTGGGACTCGCCCAGACGGGAACCGGCAAGACCGCGGCATTCGCCCTGCCGATCGTCTCCCGGCTCGACCCCGCGCAGAAGAGCCCTCAGGCGCTGGTGCTCTCCCCCACGCGCGAACTGGCGTTGCAGGTGTGCGAGGCCTTCGAGCAGTACGCATCACACCTGCGGGGCGTGCACGTGCTCCCCGTCTACGGCGGTCAGGCCTACGGCGTGCAGCTCTCCGCCCTCCGCCGCGGCGTGCACGTCGTCGTCGGCACGCCCGGCCGGATCATGGACCACCTCGCCAAAGGCACCCTCGACCTGAGCGAACTCAAGTACCTCGTGCTCGATGAGGCCGACGAGATGCTCAAGATGGGCTTCGCGGAAGACGTCGAGACGATCCTCGCCGAGACTCCCGAGGAGAAGCAGGTCGCGCTGTTCTCCGCCACCATGCCGGCCCAGATCCGCCGCATCTCGAAGCAGTACCTCCGTGACCCCGAGGAGATCACGGTCAAGGCCAAGACGACCACCTCGGCCAACACGACCCAGCGCTACCTCGTGGTCTCGTATCCGCAGAAGGTCGACGCGCTCACGCGCATCCTCGAGGTCGAGAACTTCGAGGCCATGATCGTCTTCGTCCGCACCAAGAACGAGACCGAGACTCTCGCCGAGAAGCTGCGTGCCCGCGGTTACTCGGCAGCCGCGATCAGCGGCGATGTGGCGCAGGCGCAACGCGAGCGCACAGTGGGTCAGCTGAAGTCGGGCAAGCTCGACATTCTGGTCGCGACGGATGTCGCGGCGCGCGGCCTCGACGTCGACCGCATCAGTCACGTGGTCAACTTCGACATCCCCGTCGACACGGAGTCCTACGTGCACCGCATCGGCCGCACGGGACGGGCGGGGCGCAGCGGCGCCGCCATCAGCTTCGTCACGCCTCGCGAACGCCGCCTGCTGACGGCGATCGAGAAGGCGACGCGGCAGCCGCTCACCGAGATGCCCCTGCCGAGCGTCGAAGACGTCAACAGCACGAGGCTCACGCGCTTCGACGACGCGATCACGGCGGCACTCAGCGAGACGGGGCGCATTGCGGCGTTCCGCGACATCGTCACCCACTACGTGACTCACCACGACGTGCCAGAGCTCGATGTGGCGGCGGCGCTCGCGGTCGTCGCCCAGGGGGAGACACCACTCCTGCTCTCCCCCGAGGATGAGCCTCCCGCCCGCGCGCCCCGCAAGGAGCGTGAGCGGGAGGACCGGGGGGATCGTCCAGCCCGTCGCCCCCGAGCCGGCAGCAAAGCCATGGCGCCCTACCGCATCGAGGTGGGCCGCAGGCACAAGGTCGAGCCCCGACAGATCGTGGGTGCGCTCGCCAACGAGGGCGGCTTCAGCCGTGAGGACTTCGGCGCGATCAAGATCATGCCCGACTTCTCGATCGTGGAGCTGCCCGCGGATCTGCCACGCGAAGCGCTCGGCCGACTCAAGGGCACTCGCATCAGCGGCAAGCTCATCGAGATCAGCCTCGACCGCGGACGCAAGCCACGACGGCCGCGCGACTAGCCCTTCGGCGGAGAGGCGACGAAAGGTAACTCCGGCATCGCGCAGGCGCTTCTGCGGGGATGCTCAGCGTCGGTACGTTCAGCTTGGTAGCCGGATCGTCGCCTCGGCGGCGAGCGCCGCGTCGAACTCCTCGTCGATGAGGTCCTGGTTGACGGCGGCACCCGCCGATGCCCCGGCCGCCACCACCATGGGCACGGTCTCGATGGGGCGCGCCACATTGCCGACCGCCCACACGCGCGGGTTGCTCGTGCGGCCCGTCTTGTCGACGCGCACGAAGTCGCCGCCGACGGAGCCCTCGCGTTCCAGCTCGAGCGGCTCGAGGAACTCCTCGTTCGATTTCAGGATGGGCGTGACGAAGAGAGCATCGAGCGGCACGACGTCGCCGCCCTCCACCTCGGCGCCACTGAGCCCTTCCGCGTCGGTTGCGAGGCGGGTGACTGGTCGCGGGTCGATCACGACACCGCGGGCCCCAAGCCGAGCCGCGACATCCTCGGGCACTTCGCCCGCCTCCGCGCTGAAGAAGGTGACGTGCTCGCTCCACTGGCGCACCAGATGCGCCTGGTGGATGCTCGCTGAGGAGGTCGCGAGCACGCCGAGCCGCCCGCCGCGCACCTCCCAGCCGTGGCAGTAGGGGCAGTGCAGCACGTCCTTGCCCCAGCGGTCGCCCGCCCCAGGGATGTCCGGCAGGCCATCACGGGATCCGGATGTCGCGATGACTCGCCTCGCCGCGAAACTCTCGCCCGAGGCTGTCGCCACGAGCATCCGCTCACTCCCCTCCGTCACGGCGGTGACCTGACCGCGGCGGATCTCGACCCCGTAGCTGCGGACCTCCTCCCGCCCCCGGGCGAGAAACTCGATCGGCGGGGTCCCCTCACTGCCGAGCACTCCGTGCACGTGGGAGGTGAAACGGTTGCGCGGCTCCCCCGCGTCGACGACGAGCACGCGGCGCCGCGCGCGCCCCAGCATGAGGGCCGCGCTGAGCCCGGCGGGGCCGCCGCCTATGATCACGGCATCCCAGACGTCGGTGCTCGTGTCGCCGGAGCCTTCGCGGCTAGCGGCGGTGTGCTCAGTGCTGTCACCAGTACCCATGGCGTCAGGTTTCCCTCGCCCGCCTCCGTTTTCAACCCTCGACTGACGTGAACGCCGATCATCAGCACACTCTCAGAGCGGAACTCGCATCCCGGTGCTTGACTGGGCCGAGATGCTGCGAATTCGACCGGATGGGCTGCTGCCGTGAGCGCGTGGGCGCTGTGGCCGAGCATCCTCGCACTCGCCGCCTCGGTCGTCGTGCTGGTGTTTGCGGGATCGCGCCTCGCCCGCACGGCCGATCAGCTCTCTGACCGCACGGGGATGGGCAAGGCTGCGGCCGGTGCCCTCTTTCTCGGGGCCGTCACCTCGCTGCCGGGCATCATCGCGACAGCGACCGGCGCACTCGAAGGGGATGCCGCGTACGCACTTGCCAACCCGCTCGGCGGCGTCGCCGTGCAGACAGTGTGGCTCGCGATCGCCGACCTCGTCTACCGCAAGGCGAACCTCGAACACGCCTCCGCCTCGCTCGAGAACCTCCTTCAGTCGCTCGTGCTCGTCGCCCTCATCTCGATGCCCGTCGTCGCCTATGCGACACCCGGCCTCACCCTGGGATGGGTGCACCCCATCACGCTGGTGATGCCTGTCGTCTACCTCTACGGCCTCAGCCTGCTGAACCAGGCTCGCAAGGAACCCATGTGGTCGGCCAAGAAGACGAGCGACACCCGGGAGGGCGGGGAGGCTGCCGGCACGAAAGCATCCACTCCCCAGCTGTGGCTGCGGCTTGGGATGCTTGCGGTTGTCGTCGGCGTCACCGGCTGGGTGATCGCGCAGGCGGGCCTCGGCATTGTCGCGGCGACGGGATGGCCGAGCGGCATCACCGGGTTCACGGTGACGACCGCCGTCACCTCTCTGCCCGAGCTCGTGACACTGATCGCGGCGGTGCGGATGGGCGCGCTCACCCTCGGGGTCGGCAACATCATCGGCGGCAACGTCTTTGACACCCTCCTGATCATCGTCGCGGACGGCTTCTACACGGAGGGCAACATCTACAGTTCGGCGGGTGCGGAAAGCCTCGTGCTCCTGGGTGGCACCGTGCTCATCACTTCGGTGCTCGCGGCCGGCCTGCTCGTGCGCCAGCGCAAGGGCGTCGGGTTCGAGAGTGTTGCGATCCCCGGCGTCTACCTGGGCACGGTCGCGCTTGCGATCTTCGCGTCGTGAGCGCTAACCGGCGAGCTCCGCGACGGTGGCCTGCAGCTCCTCCGCTGTGGGCAGCGTCTCCGCCTTCTCTCCGTTGATGTACACGGTGGGCGTTCCTGTCACACCGGAGTCGAGGGCTTCGCGCGTGTTCTGCTCAATCCAGTTCGCGTAGCGTCCCGACTCGACGCACTCGAGCAGCTCCTCGCCCCCGATGCCCTGGCCGTCGAGGAAGGTGGCGAACTGCTCATAGCTCCACGCATCCGTCGAGCTGTCGTGCACCGTGAAGAGGCCGGAGTGCACGCCGAGCCAGCTCTCCGGCTCGTGCACCGCGACGCACGTCGCGACGCTGCCCGCGCGCACCCCGTAGTCGGTCACGATATTGATGGGGTGGTACTCGACCGCGGCGTCCCCCGACGCGACGAGTTCCACGAGCGTGTCCCCGATGATGGCCTCGTAGTCCTGGCAGTGTGGGCAGGAGAAGTCCTCGTAGATGGCAACCGTGGTGGGAGCGTCCGCGCTGCCGACCCGCACGGCACCCTCGCCGACCTCGAGGGGCACATCCGTCGACTCTCCCACCGTCACGGTGGCGGATGCCTCGGGCGTCACGACCTCCTGCGACGCCCTGTTGATCGCCACGACGGCGAAGACGATGCCGCCCACGACGACGAGCACCGCCACAATGACGCCGATCTGCAGGAAGGCTTTGCGTCGCACCTCCGCGCGCTTCTGCTGCTGCCGCGCCTCGTTGGCCTTCTGCCGGATCGCGAGGATCCTGTCGTCGTCTTTCTTCGCCATGTTTCAACCCTAACGATGCTCACGTGGGAGGAGCCCCCGGCGTTCGCCGGGGGCTCCATGCTCAGTGTTTTCCCGTTCTTAGTGCTGGGACGTCACGCCTCGCTCATCGCGGTGGCCTCGGCCTTGCCCTTGGCGGCGTAGTAGGCGGCGCGCGCGGCGAGGCGGCGCTCCTGCTCCGCCTGGCCGGCGTCGAGCTCCTCCTGGGAGAGCTCCACGTTGGGCACGCGGCTCTTGCCGTTGTACTTCTCGATGTAGGCGTCGAGCTCGGGGCCCGACTCCCACGAGGTGATGAGGCAGTAGCGGGGCTCGTCGCCGATGTGGGTGGCGGCGTGCCAGAGGCGCTGCGTGTCGACGATCAGCTGTGCGCCCGCGGGCAGCGCGATTCGGTACTCGACGCTCGGGTCGGTGCGGTTCTCCCGCAGCACGAAGAAGCTGTCCTTGTCGTCCGTGAGGTTGAAGAATCCACGCACGACCCAACCGGTGCCGTCAGGGTTGAGACGGTTGTTGTCGTCCTGGTGCAGGTTGTAGAGGGTCTCACCGTAGGGGGTGGGCTGCAGCTCGATGACGCGGCAGCGACCGACGTTCGCGCCGGGCTCCTGAGCGCGACGGGTGAGGTTGGGCGCCTTCTCGACCTGCGACGGAATCCAGACGCCGTCTTTGTCGGTGCGGGGCGGCTCGTGGTTCCAGAAGCCGTTGACCTCGATCTCGCCCTTGGCGCTCGCGAGGGGCGCGAAGCGGGTCTCGCCGGAGGACTTCCAGTCGACGTACTCGATCTCGAGCCACTCCTTGGGGTCGAGCTCCTGGTTGTAGCGGTCGAGGACGACGTAGCCGGTTTCCTCAAGCGCTGCGGACTTGATGTAACCCATGAATGGATCACTCCTTTTTGGTAGGGGGCCAGCACGTTTTAACAGGCCCAACTTAGGGAAGCCTAACAGTGAGCGTCCGCCTACACTGGGAGCGGCCCGGCACGAGGAGAAAACACACAATATGGACAACGCCACGAACGTCGACGCGACCGCTGTCAACACGATTCGCTGGCTCTCCTCCCCCGGCACGAGCATCGTCGTGCCCGTCTACCAGCGGCAGTACCGCTGGGACATCGGCGGATGCGAGCAGCTCCTCGCCGACATCCGCGCGGTCGCCGACGCGGAGTCGGGCCACATGCACTTCATCGGCTCGATTCTGTCGAGCGAGAGCGCCGCCACCGAGCACACGGGCTCTGCGGATGCCACGGAGCTCGTGCTGATCGACGGGCAGCAGCGCATCACGACCCTCATGCTGCTGATCGCGGCGCTCCACCACACGGTGCTGCAGGACCTCGAGCCAAGCGGCAATGCCGAGCTCGCCGCCGAGCTGGAGCGGGTGCTCGTGCGCGGGGACGGCACCACGCTGCGCCCGCATCGCGCATGGGCCGGGGTGTTCGAGGACGTCGTGCTCGGTCGCCGCTCGGGGGATGCGGCCTCGCGCGACTCCCGCTTCGATGACAACTACGCCTTCTTCCGCAGCCAGATCGCCTCCGACGAGGTGGGGCGGATCTGGCGCGGCCTGACCCGCCTCGAGCACGTCGCCATCACTCTTCGGGCGCACGCGAACGCACAGCAGATCTTCGAGAGCCTCAACTCGACGGGCGAGCCGCTGCGCGACCACGAGCTCATCCACAACTACGTGCTCATGGGCCTCTCGCACGCGGAGCAGTACGAGATCGAGGACGGGTTCTGGCTGCCGATCGAACGCAACACGGGCGACACGATCGGCACCTTCTGGCGCCACTATCTCATCATGCGCACGGGGCTCGAGGTCGAGATCGCCGGCGAGCGCGGCGTCTACGATGCCTTCCGGCACGAGTTCCCGCTGCTCGACCACTCGAACCTTGGCGAGCACGCCGCCGAGTGGCGCGAGTTCTCGGAGATCTACCGTCGGCTTCTCGACCCTGCACAGGAGCCCGACGCCGAGATCGGTCGCCAGCTCGCCTATGTGGGAACCTTCGGCCGCAGCATGTTCCCCCTTGTGATGCGCGCCTACCGCGATCACTCCCGTGGCGCGCTGACCCGCGACAGCCTCATCGCGACGCTCGAGCGCGTGCAGTCCCTGCTGCTGCGGCGCACCGTCGTCGGCGTGAGCACCGACCGTCTCGTCGCCCGGCTCTGCCGCGCGTGGGCGGAGGGCCCGGATGCTTTCGAGCATGCGATCGCCCGAATCACTCCGTCCGACGCCCGCGTGCGTGTTGCGCTCAAGTACAGCCCGCTTCCCCACCCCTCCTACGTGCTGGGCCGCATCGCCGGCGTGGAGAGCACGGCCGGGCTCGACGTGGAGCACCTCGTGCCGCTTGCGCCAGCCGACGACTGGAGCGGCGACGGCGTACGCACCTGGGCTGACTACAGCGAGGATGAGCAGAACAGCCACCGCGCCCTCGCCCCCACGCTCGGCAACCTCACCCTGCTGGAGGAGCACCTCGCGGAGAGGGCGGTCGACGCATCCTTCGACCTCAAGCGGCAGTCGTTCTACCGCCGCAGCAAGGTCGACATTACGCGCGAGCTCGGCGAGGTCACGTCGTGGAACACGGCCGCTATCGGGGAGCGCGGCGAGAGGATGGTCGCCGAGTTCCTGCGCATCTGGCGTGCGCCCATGAGCGCGGCGATCGACGACGACGGCCTCACACCCATCCTCGACGCCGTGTTGCGTAGGGGCTGGCCGCGCGGCTGGCAGCGCGAGTTCGAGTACGTCGAGTACGCGGGCGAGCACTGGGAGGTTTACGACGTCAAGCACCTCTTCAACCGCATCTTCAAGCGCCTGTGGGCGGATGCCCGTGGCAGTGTCGTCGCCTATAGCTCCCGCCGCGGCGGCCCCGTCTTCGAGGTGCAGGCCTGGAACGGCCACTGGGACTCGCTCGACGAGGATCACTTCCTCTACATGGGCTGGGACTCCAAGTACATGCTGACCGCCCTGCAGGGCGTGCTGGAGGAGGCCGACCTCGCCTCAGAGGTCTTCGTCAAGTACTCCTACATCGGTCAGGCGATGTAGCACCGCGCTCAAAGCTGCTCGGCAGCCCGTCGCCACGGCTCCGAGGCATCCGGTCGCGCCGCCGTGCCGCGAGCCTCCCCATCACAGCGAACGACGACCGCCCAGTCGTCGAGCGTTGCCCCCTCCCGCTCGAGTCGGATCACCAGTCGGCGGACCGCCTTCCGCGTCGGGTTCCCGTGCGCCGAGACGTGCGCCATGTGCTCCCCCGCGATCGCCGCGATCGGGCGCGCCAGCTCGGCCGGCAGTCCCAGTCGGGGGCCCAGCGACTGCACGATCTCCGCGCCTCGCTCGGCATGCCCATACGACGTGAGGCGCCCATCCTTGCGGCGGGCCGTCGTATCGGGCTTGCCCACGTCGTGGAGGAGGGCGGCGAGCACGAGCAGCTCGCGGTGGTCGGGATCGAGCTGGTGGGCATCCGAATGTTCTGCCGCAAGATCGGCAGCCCACAGGGAGTGTACGAGCACGTCGCCCTCGGGATGCCAGCCGGGGTCCTGCGGGGTCTCGGCGAGCGCCGCTAGCTCCGGGATCGCCTCTACGATGCCCTGCTCTCTGAGCGCGCCGGAGGGCGTGCCGTCGCGACGCGTGATCTCACGCAGGGCGGCGCCCCACTCCTTCTCACTGCGGGCGGGGCGGTCGGGCATCAGCGGCTCTTGCGGGTTTCCTTGTTGTTCGCCTTTTGGATGGCGTCGACGAGTTCGTCCTTCGACATGTTGGAGCGACCGCTCACGTCAAGCTTCTTGGCGACATCATAAAGGTGCTTCTTCGATGCATTCGCGTCGACGCCGCCCTTGGTCTTGCCAGAGGAGCCGCGACCCCCGGCGGCCTTCTTGTCGGAGGGGCCGCTGCCCTCCTTCTTCTCCCAGTGGTCGCCGACCTTCTCATACTCGTGCTTGAGCGCCGAGAAGGCGGTGCGGTGGGCGCGCTCCCCTTCGCCGTAGCTATCGACGGCGGAGTCGTGTGCCTTGATCCAGATCTCCTGGGCGTGCTTGGGCGAGCGTTCGAGGGTCGAGGGCAGTTCCTTTGATCCGGGCATCTGAGACCTCCTTGGTCGGTTTGCGCGTGATGCTAGGAACGGAACCTCAGTGTTGCCCGAAAGCCGCTCAGCTGCGCAGGTATGACGCACCGTTGAGGTCGATGATGCCACCGGATGCCCACGTCGCCCCCGGCGATGCCAGGTAGACGATCGCATCGGCGATCTCCTCGGGCGTACCGACGCGCCCGAAGGGGCTCTGCGTGCGCAGCGCGTCACCCTGCTCCCCCTCGAGCTTTGCCTCCTGCCGCTCGGTCGCGACAAAACCGGGGGCGACGGATGTCACGGCGATCCCATGCGGCGCGAGGGACTGTGCGATCGACTGCCCGAAGGCGTGCAGCGCCGCCTTGGTCGCGCCATAGGCCGGGTAGTCGGGCTCCCCCCGGAAGGCTCCGCGCGAGCCCACGTTGATGACGGCTCCCGTGACCCTGCGCTCGATCAGGTGCCGGGCGAAAGCCCAGGTCACGGCAGCCGGGCCGAGCAGGTTGACGCGAGTCATGGCGTCCCAGGCCCCGAGCCAGTCCCCCCACTCGACGCCGTCGATGCGGTGGAGGTTCTCCGGCGACGGCGCCACCGCCGCGTTGTTGACGAGCACGTCGACCGTGCTGAGGCCCTCGACGGCGTCGTCGACGACGCGCCTCGCCTCCTCGGGAGAGCCGAGATCGCCGCCCACCATGACGTGCCCCACTCCCGCGAGAGCATCGAGTGTGTGCTGGGCGTCCGCGCTGCCGTGACCGTAGTGCACCGCAACGCGATAACCCGCGGCGGCGAAGGCTCGGGCCGTGGCCCTCCCGATGCCGCGCGACGCCCCCGTGACGAGCACGCCCCTGCCCGCGGCATCCGTCACGGGCGCGTCTCCGGATGCTTCGCTCATGCGCCGAGTCTACGGCGGGCGGGTATCCCGGCCTCGCGGCACCGGCTTGCTCTCGCTTGCTAGCGTGAGCCTGTGATCGTGGAGCTCTCCCCCGCCGACGCGCGACGGATGCGACTGCGCGCCCACCTTCTCGACGGCTCGGCGCTCGACCCCGCCCAGGTCGTCCAGCGTGCCGTCGCACTCCAGGGACAGGACCTGCCCGCCGTGCTGCGGGCTATCGCCATCCGCTCGCGACCAGGCACGAGCGTCCAGAATGTGCGGGCGGCGTTCGACCGGGGCGAGCTCGTGCGGTCGTGGCCCATGCGGGGCACGCTCTTCGCGACCACCCCGAGCCACCTGGCGGCGCTTCTGCACTTCACGGCGGACCGCCTGCACCGTGCCGCCTCTCGTCGCCGGGAGCAGCTCGGCCTCGACGGGACCGTCGTCGAGCGTGCGCGGGCCGTGCTGCAGCAGAGCTTGGCCGAGCGCTCGCTCCTGCGCTCCGAGGCTCTGTCGCTGTGGCAGTCCGCCGGCATCCCCACGGAAGCGGGCCGCGGCTACCACCTCCTCGCTCACTTCGCGATCGGCGGCGTCATGCACTGGGGTCCGTTCGATGAGACCGGCACGGAGCAGCGGCTCACGCTCTCGGCGGCTGCCGCACCTGAGGACCCGGATGCCGCGCTCGCCGAGGTCGTGCGCGGATACGTGGCGGCGCGCGGTCCCGTGACGGAGGCCGACCTCGCGTGGTGGACAAAACTCCCCCGCGCCGTGCTGCGGCGAGCGGCGGCATCCGTCGACGACCTTGAGCGGGTGCGCATCGACGGCGCGGACGCGTGGGTTGTCGGCGCGCAGGAGGTTCCGCAGGCGAGAGGCGTGACGCTCGTGCCGGCGTTCGACGAGTGGATCCTCGGCTATGGCGACCGTTCCCTGGTGGCCAGCCCACGGATGCTCGACGCTCTCGTTCCCGGGAACAACGGGGTGTTCCGCCCGGCCGTGCTCGTGGACGGGGTCGTCGTGGGTACCTGGCGGCAGCCGCGGTCAAAGCCCGTCGAGGTCGAGCTCGTCGAGACCGTGGATGCCGCCACGCGTGACGAGATCGACCGCGCCGCCGAAGCCTGGCCGCATGGTGTCTAGCGTCGGCGACCGCTGATCAGCGCGAGCCCCCGCTCGAGGGGACCCTGGCCGAGGGTGAGTCGCCAGAGCGGCGCAACCACGAGGGTCACGATGGTGAAGATCGTCCACGTGGTGGAGTCGGGCCCCCAGCCCGCCGGGTCGATCAGGTACCAGGCCGCGAGCACAAGCACGTGCACCGTGTAGACGGTGAGCGGCATCGCACCCGCCGCCGCGAGCGGATACAGGAGGCGCCCCACCAGCCGCCCCACACGCCCTGCCCGGCTCGACGTCAGCCAGACGAGACCGCCCACGACGGCGGCGGCGCAGCCCAGCGCCGACAGCTGCTGCGCGAGGGTCGCCGGCCAGGTTTCGGGTTCCCCCTGCCCGCTGGTGAGGGCAGTGACCACGAGGCCGATGGCGAAGACGGGGGCGCCGACCCCGAGCATCCACCCCTGCGTTGCGGGGCGCCGGATGTCGAGCCGGGCGATGAGGTAGCCGGCGACGATCGACGGCAGCCACGTCACGAGGGGGTATGAGCCGGTGAAGAGCCAGCTGAGGATCAGCTCGAGAATTCCCCCCTGCCCCGGCGGGGTGGGCGTTTCACCCGCCCCTGCCGCGATCGCGATATGTCCCGACACCATGAGCACGACCGCGCCGGCAAGCAGCCAGCGGCTGCCCACGAACAGCAGGGGGATCATCAAGAAGTACAGGAGCCCCCACTCGTCGATGACGACGCTGACGCCGGAGAAGAAGCTCTCGAGAAAGAGGCCCAGCACGAGTAGGGCGAAGCCACGAATCGCGATCTGGGTGCGCTGGGCGCCGCGCGGGATCTGCGACCCCGCCACGAGCAGGCCCAGCGAGATGCCGCCAACGAGGGCGAACAGCATCCGGGGCCTCGTGCCGCCCGAGAGCTCGTCGAGCACCACGAACCCACCCTCGGGGTTGCTCACGGAGATCGTGTGGGCGGTGAACATGCCGAGCACGGCGATGCCGCGGGCAATGTCGAGCCCGCGGATGCGCGTGTCCGTGACCAGCATTCCCCCAGTCTCACCGATCGCGTGCACAATGTCCGCTGCTGGATGAGACTGGGGATGTCGCGCAAAAGGAGTGCACCTGTGTCTGATGACTTGCATACGCTACTCACACGCCACGTCGAGGCCGGCACGATGCCGGGAGCTGTCGGCACTTACGGCGCTGAGTGCTCCCCTGTCGTCGTGGGCAGGGCTGCGCCAGACGGGGAGCCGCTGCGGGCCGACACGATCTTCCGCATCCAGTCGATGACGAAGGCGATCACGGCGGTCGCGGCACTACGACTGATTGAGAACGGCGTCATGGCGCTCGATGACCGGATCGCCACATGGATGCCCGAGTTGGCGGAGCCGCGCGTCCTCGCGCATCCGGATGCTCCGCTGGATGACACGAGGCCGGCGCGCCGCCCGATCACGGTGCGCCACCTGCTCACGAACCAGTCCGGCTACGGGGCGCTGGTCGGCGAGCCACCGTTGCAGCGGGCGATGGTCGAGGCCGGCGTGGAGGCGGGTGCCGAGCCGGTCGATCTCGGTGCGCAGGAGTGGCTCGACGCGCTCGCCACCCTGCCGCTCGCCTTCCAGCCGGGCGAGGGGTGGCGCTACCACCACTCCTTTGGTCTGCTGGGCATCCTGCTCGGACGGGCCGGTGGTCGCAGCACTCACGACGTGCTCGCCGAGACCGTGTTCGAGCCGGCCGGGATGACGGACACCGGGTTCACTGTTCCGGCTGATCAGGCGCATCACCTGCCTGCAGCGTTTCGACGGGCGGCCGATGGTTTCGAGCAGTCGGAGCCACCGGGGGCGGGCTTCTATGTCGCGCCTGCCCCGTTCGATGTCAGCCACTCAGAACTCGTCTCGACCATCGCCGACTATCACGCGTTCCTTCGCGCACTGCTCGACGGCCGGTTAATCGGCCCGGACCTGCGCGACGAGCTGCGCCGCGACCAGGTCCCTGCCGCGGCGAAGACGCCGGACAGCTTCTTCCCGGGCTTCTGGGACGACATGGGCTGGGGCTACGGCGTCTCCGTCGTGACCGGTGGGCCGCACCGCGGCCGCTTCGGTTGGTCGGGTGGTCTCGGCACCGACTTCTTCGTCGACCCCGACGGCACGATCTGCATCGTCATGACCCAGGTGGAGATGGACGAGCGCATCTTCGGTCTCCTCGGCGAGCTCCAGCAGTTGGGCTGAGCTAGACGCGCTCCACCGGCAGCCACAGCTCGCACGTCGCCGTGCTGAAGTCGGGCGCGCGCTCGAGGATCGCGACGATTGAGGGCCCCGGCCGCAGCTGCCACGGGTTCGACGGGAACCACTCCGTCGCCGTCGCCGCCCAGGCCGACTGGAGGGCAGCCGGGTGCGGCCCTGACGTGCGGAAGACCGCCCAGGTGCCCTCGGCAACCTCTATCGAGTCGAGGCCTGCAGGCACAGTGGTCTCCTCCGTCACGGCAACCCCGTGCAGGTAGGTGAGCTCGCTGCCCTCCGTGTAGTCCGGATCAACGTCGGCGCTGACCTGCAGCAGTCCTGCCGGCTCGGTGTTGCTGAGGGCTTTGAGCCGCTCGTGCTCCTCGGCGGGCAGTGCCGCGATGTGCTCTTGAATGTGCGGGTTCACCCCCTCGTGGATGAGCGGCACGCGTGCGGCGTGCCCAATGAGACGGAAGCCGGGTCGCTCGGTGATGCGGGTGTCCATGGCGTCATTCCCTTCTACTGTCAGGCGGAACCTGAGCTGCGATTGCGTGCGAAGGGGGCCACCGTTGCGCCGAGCATCCGCCGGGCTCACGCCGTGCACGGCAGTGAATGCCCGCCCGAATGCCTCGGTGGAGCCGTAGCCGTAGCGCACGGCCACCATGAGCAGCTCGTCGCCGGCGATCACGTCGGCGGCGGCGATGGTCATGCGACGCCGACGGATGTATTCGGAGACGGGCATCCCCGCGAGCGATGAGAACATCCGCCGCAGGTGATACTCGGTGACGCCGTCGCGTCGCGCGACCGCGGCCACATCGATCTCTCCACCGATGTCGGCCTCGATCTCGTCGACGAGGCGGTTGAGCGCTGCGATCACGGTCACCCCTTTCGCATCCCAGCATCGCGCGGATGCCCGGCTCCCGCCCGATCGTTGCGGACCGGTTCGATCGCGCCGAGTCAGCTGGCGGTTCGGACGCGGACTCCGCGCACTTCATCGACAGCCGGCGGCCGCCCCGGTCTTAGCCCGCATCACCCTGCGCCCGCTTCACCAGATTGACCAGCGCTGGTTCGTGAAGGTCGTATCCGAGGCCTCGGAAGTCCGCCGTTACGAGGACGGTGTCGTAGTCCCCGGCATGATCCGCCAATACCTCCAGCAAGTCGACTTGTGCGTTTTCCCTTGGGTCGCGAGAGGCTCTGGCCATCTCCAGCGCGCGAGTAAGCACTGTTCGATAGTCTCTGATCACAGGGATGTCGTCCGTGTCGTCGAAGACGACGTTCTCGAAGCGGTACCGGATGTCGACGTCTCGGAATCGCACGCCTCGGAAGTCAGCGTTTCGCATGGGACCCGGATTGCGTTTCCCCTCACTCCACTGGGCCGCAAACTTCACCCTTTGCAGCACTCCTTCGAAGACGACTCCGTCGAACGTCACGTGGGTGAACCAGACTCCTCGCAGCTTCGACCTTCGAAACGAGCAGTCGAGAAAGACACACTCGGAGGCGACCGCGTTGGACATATTCGCCCGGTCGAAGTCAACGCGGGCCCAGATATTGATTCCAGCATCACGGTAAGGGCCCGTGCCGATCGCGGAGCCAGCAAGGTCAGCCCTCTGGAAGGACGTGTCGAGTATCCGACTGCCCCACAGTCGCCAATCAAACAAGTCAGCGCCGGTGAAGAGGCACCGCTCGATCGTCGATTCGGTGAAGCGAGCGTTGCGCATTACCGCTCCCGAGAAGTCGATGTCCCGCCAGTGCACGCGCTCGAACTCTGGGAACGCGGAGATCGCCCGAAAGGTCGATCCGCCGACTCTCGCATCACCCATTTGCAGTGGATCCGGAAACACAAACCCCCGGAGGTCAGTCCGTCCGTCGATCACGCCGACGCCTCGCGGAGGTGTTTCGCCGCCATCGACCAACCATCGGGCCACCTGAACGGCAAGAGCCCTGCCTTCAGAGGTACGCCACCTCGACTGAGCCTGCCTGGCTTGCTTCGAGTTCATCGTCCCTCTTGGATGCTGATGAGCTGACGGGCCCTTCTGTCAGCAGCCCGACGATCGTATCGTCGCGGGACCGCGACTAGTCGAACTTGTGGTCCTTCGCATCCGAAACCGAGCGGTACAACTCCCCCCAGGCGACAACTCGGAAGTCATTCGCAGAGATCTTCGCAGCGTGGTAGTCCCACTGTGCGTTGGGGACGGCAATGTGCACGAAGCACGGAAAGGTCCTGAGCGAGTCGATCGCATCACCCTCGTAGCGGGTGGTCAATAGGAAGACACCAGTGCTGCCTTCAGAGTCTTGATCGTGCACCGGCGGGTCAAGTCGCACGACCATAGCGGGCTTTGCCGTGTCGAACTCCACCCGACGGAGGAACACGCACGTTCGTACGGGTTCGAACTCACGACTTTCGAGCGAACTGAGGTACAGCGTGGGGTACAGCGTGGGGTACAGCGTGGGGTACCCCGTTAGTTCCGCAAGAGGCTTGCCAGTGTCAGCCCTCATGGCGCGATCGCCTCCTACGTCGCTTCAAGATCGCGGTCGCTTCAGATAAGGAACGGATGTATTCACCAAGTCCCAGACAGACGAGACCATCACCCCGACATCGTTGAGCTCGCGTACGATCGGCGCCTCAGCCGCGAATAGCACCTGTGAAACGGTTTTACCCGCCAGCAGGAGCTCAAATGGCCATCCACCGCAGACGAGCGAGGCCCCACCGGTGACGGGCCGGAATGAACTCGCGAGATGCGAGCGTCCGGATCATTCACCGCATCGCTCGAGACCATGGCCCCTCACCCTCCCAAGTCCAATAGGTGAAGTCCTCAGCCGTCAGAACACGCTGAATAGCTGCGCCGTCTCCTCTGAAGACCTTCAAGCTGTTCAGTCGACCTCGGGCGACGTGAAGCACTGCGGAGATCTCGGCACCGTCGAGGTCAGGCGCCGAGAGATCTCCGCCGGAACCGGCGGCGATGGCGGATGGGGCCGCCGGATCAGGGAGCAGCTCGTAGTCTCCGTCGCCGCAAGCCTTCAGGCGGATTCCTGCGAGCTGAGGCAGGAGCGGCTCTTGGCCCGTGGCGCGAATCAATTTCTCAACGAGAAGAAGCGCGTTCGCGACATCTATCACAAGTGAATCGTGCCAGCCGCCAGCAAGCGGCGCAATGAGAGATGAGGATCCACACCCGCTAGCCCTAGCGTGTTGTAAACCGCGGACGGCGACCTGTCGGATGACGCTCGCTCAGAGCATGCTGGGCGGATGAATCGGCCTGACTTTCGTTCCGTTCTTCAAGCAAGGATGGAACACGATGAACAGGAAATACTCGCCGGAGGTGCGTGAGCGAGCATTGCGAATGCTCGCGGAGGCCAGGCCGGAGCATCCCAACATGATGAGCGCGGTGCGGCATGTGGCCGGGCTACTCGGGATGAGTCCGGAGACGCTGCGGCTGTGGCAGCGCCGTTACGAGATCGACGCTGGCATGAAGCCTGGGCTGACCACCGATGCCTCGGCGGAAATCAAGCGGTTGCAGAAGGAGAACGCTGAGCTGCGCAAAAGGAATGAGATTCTCAAGGCTGCGAGCGTGTTTTTCGCGAAGGAGCTCGACTGCCCCTGACCGAGATGATCCGGTTCATCAACGAGCACCGGGATCGCTTCGGGGTCGAGCTCATCTGCCGTGTCCTCCGACCGGCAGTCCAGGGCCTCCTCACCTCACGCGGCTATCGCGCCGCCGTGGGTCGTGCTCCATCGGCTCGGCGGCTGAAGGACGACCTCTTGCTGCCGGAGGTTGCTCGCCTGCATGCGGAGAACTACGGCGTCTACGGGCGTCGCAAGATGCACGCGCTGCTGCGACGGCAAGGCTGGGACATCGGTCGGGATCAGACCGAACGCCTGATGCAGCTTGCCGGAGTGCGCGGCGTCAAGAAATCGAAGCGGGTGTTCACCACGCGTTCCGACACGAAGACGGTGCTGCCCAGCGACCTCGTCAACCGGAAGTTCACCGCCGATGGGCCGCGCCGACTCTGGGTCTGTGACGTCACCTACGTCGCCACCTGGTCCGGGTTCGCCTACGTCGCATTCGTCACCGATGTCTACTCCCGCCGCATCGTGGGATGGAACGTCGCCGCCACGCTGCGATCGGAGATCCTGCCACTGACAGCGCTCAACATGGCCGCGTGGGGTGTCGGCGGTCGGCTCGATGGTCTGATCCATCATGCGGATCACGGCTCGAACTACATGGCGATGGTCTACACCGACCGGATCGTCGAACTCGGCGCAGTCCCTTCCACCGGGACTATCGGCGACTCGTTCGATAACGCGAAGGCCGAGGCGATCAACAACCTCTACAGGACCGAGCTGATCCGTCAGCGAGGGCCGTGGCGGACCGTCGAACAGGTCGAGCTGGCGACGCTCGAGTACGTGTGGTGGTGGAACAACCAGCGCCTGCACGGCGAGCTCGACATGCGCACCCCGGTCGAGGTCGAAGACGCGTACTACGCTGGCCTCGAGTCAGCCAATCCAGCACCTGCCGGACACGGCTCCCAATAGGAACGAAAGTCAGGCCGATTCAGGTGCTGAGTGTCACGCTATCGGGAAAAATATGATGCCAGCTCGGCTACTTCGCCGTGTCGCCGTGATGGCGCTGCGGCACGCGCCATCGATATTGCGTGACACAAACTTGCGGCCGGCGCCGAAGGACGGATTGTGCGCAAGCCACGCGGATATGAGACCAAACGACCTACACGTGAATCGCTTAGGTCTGAAGCTGCCTTGAACCGATAACACCTCGAAAGTCGAACCAACCTCATCCGCAAGCAGGAGCTAATCCGGGCATCCACCGCGGCCGGATTACGGACCAGTTCGGGGCGGCTGACCCGCCAGAATGCGATGCACACTCGCTAACCAATCGCCCCAAGCAGCTGGGTCCACAGGCTTCCCGTCTGTTTCGAGGTCCGTGTCACCAAGCAGCGTGATTAGGTCATCGCCAGCGACTTCTGCGTAGCGCCATATGTAATCGCTCATGGCGAGAAACGCCTGGTGCGGAGTAAGAACTCCGATGGACTCTGGGCTATCGGGGAACGGCATTAAGTCCTCCGTTGGTGATCTCTGTGCCACGCACCTCGGCCCATGCCTGAGTGCCATCTGGTCGGAGCTCGTAATATCTGCTGAGCGTTGACCCGTCCTTCAGTGTAGTCGTTGCCCGCAGGTTCGCCGGAGCCACAGCACTCTGAATGAGAGCACGGTTCGCAGGCGTGTCCTCGGCGAGGTGTCCCGGCGCGTCCCGGAAAATGTGGGCCGTGTTCGACCGAAAACTCACACCGCTGGCATTTCCAGGCCCTACTGCGCAAGTATTGTGAACTAGTACGCTTTTGAAACCAACGTGATAAGTATGTATATCCGCGACCGCCAGGTTGTACGCAAGCGCGACTCGCTCTGAGCCTGGCATAACACCGCTAACTGCCAGACTCGTGTCGTCCCCGCTGAGTACATGATCGCCCACTTCAAGTTCATCAGCACGTTTGAATCGCGACTCATCGACAGACCAAAATGGGTGGTCTTCTGTGGTCACGATCGTTTCGCTACCGACGGAGAGGTCGAAGACGACATCTTCATGCACAAACACTTGCTGCACAGGCTTAGCTTCTTGCCGGCCCGTTTCTGGGTCAGAGGCCAGGACACTGTCCCCGATTTTGATCTGATCAATAGGCTTTTGAGTTCCGTCGGCGAGCAGAACCAAGGTCGCACCAGCAAACGAGCAGCGCGTTGCTTGGGTGCTCCCTGAGCCTGGCTTGGGTGCGCGCTGTGCGATGGATGTCGCAGCCTGGGGCGCACGGGACAGCGCCGAGGACATCGCCGGCTGAGTTCGTGACACAACCGTCGACACCGCCGTCCTCACGGCCGACACGGTGCTTCCTACCGCCGTCGTCGCCACCGATTTCAGAATCGGCCCTAGTACGACTCCGACGCCAGCGGTAAGCGCGCCAACGGTCCCGCCGATGACGATGTCAGTGATCAGACCCTGAGGCGTGAACTTCCCAGTCTCGGCAGACTTCATCAGGCTTGTCACGGCCGCTCCGGCGGCGCCGGCGGCGATCGCGCAACCGACTACCCCGACGCCTATCGTCATTGCAGAGCAACCAATAAACGCTGCCGCCCCGACGAGACCGCCGACGATCTCTGCCTTGTATGTGTCGACGAAGGACACGACAGATTTCGCCGCTGTCGTAAGGGCCTTACCGACCGCTTTGAAGCCCTTCGTCACGGTCTTGGTGAAGTCGCTCCACCAGGAGAGGCCCGAGGGGTCTGCCCAGGTGATGGGGTTGTTGCCGGAGTAGACGTAGGCGTTGAACTGGGCCGTGTTCGCGGGGTCGAGGAGCGGGTCGGGGCTGATGAACACGCCGGTGACGGCATCGTAATAGCGGGCTCCTAGGAGCGTGAGGCCTGTCCCTGCGTCGCGGACGGCGCCGAGGAAGCGGTGGTCGCCGGGGACATCGCCGGTGGACTCGGCGCGTGTGGCGCCGAACGGGTCGGAGTGCAGCCTTTGCACACTCGTTTCCGTCCAGGTCGTATTCGGCACGGCAGCGAGTGTCGATCCGTGGTGGTCCGTGACGAGCGAGAACACTTCGCCGAGGCCTGCTCCTGTACGCGTTGCGACGGTGGTGCCGGCAAAGGAGTAGTAGCGTGCGGCGGTAATCGAGTCGCCGTTGATGAGGACTTCTTGGCCGCCGGGCAGATAGACGGTGGTGCCTGCGGTGTCGGTGCGGATTAGTCGGTTGCCGGAGGCGTCGTAGACGTAGTCCTCCTGCGCCCCGTCCGAGAGGTCGTCGGCCGTGACGAGCATTCCTTCTGCATCCCACGAGTATTCGCGGTCGTGCTCGGTGCCTTGGCTTTGACCGAATGCGGTGGATCTGTTGCCGGCTAGGTCGTAGGAGAGCTCGAGGTGGTCGGTGTTGCCGGAACGACTCTCGGTCACCCCCGTCAAGGAGTGTGGCCCTGCGGTTCCCTCCCCGTGCGAGTAGGTCGTGACTCTTTCGGCGGATGCCCCTACGGCGTGCTCGATCATCTCGGTGCGGTTGCCGAGGGCGTCGTAGGAGTACTCAGTCCAGTACGGTGCACTGCCACCGACTGTGGGCGCGGTCGGCTCAGCGCAGTCGCCGGCTTGGGATGTCCATGCTTCTGTGAGCCGGCGGAGTCCGTCGTAGTTGAAGCATTGGTTGTCCTGGAACTGGATGCCGCTGCGCCCTGGGGCTGTGGGCTGATCCTTGATGCTGGTGATGTTGCCGCCGGCATCGTAGGAGTAGGTGACGTCGAGGTCGGTTCCGTCGAATCGCTCACGGTCGAGGGAGATGTTCTCAAGCCGTTTGGTGCCGTCTTCGTAGCGGTAGGAGACGATTGCGCCGTAAGTGTTGCCGAGGTCGGCGATGAGGGGGCGGCCATCGGCGGTGAATCGGCTTTCGGCGACGTAGGTGCCCCAGCCGAAGCCTCCGCTCATCCATGACGGCATCGATGCGGTGTCGTAGCGCGTCGTGACGTTCTCCGCGCCAAGGCGGTAGGTGCCGTCGGCGGATGCCACGGCGGGCAGCAGCATCGAAGCGACTTGGCCGTCGCTGGTGTAGCTGTACTCGGTGGTAAAGGACCGTGACGCGAGTGCAGCGAACTCTGCGGTGTCGGGAAGCGTCAGCGTTGTGGCGAGCGGACGGTTTGCGGCGTCGTAGCGCGGAATCGTTGTGGTGTAGGCGTTTCCGTCTGAGTAGCGCGTGGCGGACGACACTTGGCCGAGCACGGGCGCTCCCCCGGGTCCGGTCGCTTGGTCATATCGCCACGCGATGCGTATGTTGCCGGTGCCAGATCCGTCGCGCAGGCTCGTTGTCCGGCCGAGCGCGTCGTAGGTGTACGCCAGCATCTGCCCGTTGCCGTTGGTTGTCGTGGCAATCCGGCCGAGGACGTCATAGGTCGTGCTTGTCGTCCCGGAGTCGGGGTCGGTGGCGCTGATCTCCCGGCCGGCCCAGTCGTAGTCGTAGCTCCAGAGATTGTCTTCATGGTCGCGCATCGCAACGCGGTCGCCCGCGGCGTTGTACTCGTAGGTGGTCGACTGGTACGGCAGCGCTAGAACGTCAGCAACGGTGACGGCCTGGGTGGCGTCATCGGCATCGCGGATGTACTCCCGCAACTCGAGAATGCGACCGCGGGCGTCTGTGGTGGCCGCTTGCGGGGTAGCCCCGAGCGGGGGGACCTGGATGACTGTCGCGCCGTCGTAGGAGGTGGTGGTGCGCCACTTCTCGTACTCGGGGTTGGAGTCGGTGCCCACCCAGAAGATCTCGGCTGTGGTTCTCCCTGCTCCGTCGTACTCGACGGTTGTCTGTGATGGGGGAACCGGGAGAGGAACGATAGGGGTCCCTTGCGGAGTGCCTTGTGCTCGCCATTCGCCGGTTTGCTTCATGACCCTGCCGAGGGAGTCGTAGTAGGTGTGGGCGACCATGCGACCGCGCTCGCTCGCGGTGGCATCGTGGTCGGCACCGGCGTCGGTACCTTCGATCTGGGTCTGGAACGGCCGTAATAGGCCGTCGTAGATCGTGGAGCTCGCGTGCTGTGTCACGCCGTCGGCTCCGAGCGTCTTGGTGACGATGGAGTTCAGCCCGTTGGCCTGAACGACGTAGTCGTACTGAACCGACGGGACAGGTGAGCCGGCGTGCTGGGGATACCAAGCTTTCAGGAGGCGGCCGAGGGCGTCGTAGTTTCCGGTGGTGACGCGCCCATTGAGATCGGTGGTGGAGACGACCATCCCGGTCAGGGGGTTGAAGGTGGTCGTTGAGGTGAACGGGGTGAGCGGGCCGGCGCCGTCCGGGTCGGGCGTCGATGTCGCTACCGATTGCATAAGGCCACCGGCCGAGTGGGTGTAGCTGTATGTCGATGTCTGCTGGGCGGCGTTGACGATCGTCAGCGGTCGTCCGTATGTGTCGTAGGAGAGGACTTCCTGGTCGAGCACGTACCCGGTGCCGTCGTCTGGGTCGAGGGACTCCGAGCGGATGGGGCGTCCGGCGCTGTCGTAGGTGGCGTTCGTAGCGGAGATGACATCATCCGGGCGCGACACGGTGGCGCCACACGCTTTAGCCACGGTCTCGGTATGGGCAGGCAGACTGATCAGATGCTTTGCCGCGAGGGCGCTGTTGGTGCTGTGCGCGTAGGCAATTGTGGTGCAGGTGTCATCGTCTGCGGTGGTGACATCGCCGAGGTCTTCGATGGAAACGGGCTGCGAATTCTCGTCGTTGGTCGTGGTGGTCTTGGTTCGGAACGCGATATCGCCGGAGGCATCGTAAGTGAAGCCGTAGGCCGTTGAGGTCGGGATGCGGGTTGCCGTCACCCCCTTGCTGTTAGTGGCTAGCACGACAGGTGCTCCGGGTACGTTGATGGTTTCGGTGACCGGAGTGGTGCCGTTCATCTCCACGGCGGCGAACACCTGGCCACGGTTGGCGAGCCGGTCGGTGGTGCTCACTTTGTGGCCGGTTGGGCCGGCTGTGAGGCTGCCGCCCAAGCCCCGGAAGTAAGTGTTGCGGACGACAACACTTTCGTCTGTGGTGCCAAGGGTGGTAGTGACTTCGGCGAAGCCGCGGAAGTCGGAGTAGGTCATCTCGCTTTCTTTGACCATCGCCCCCGTCGGCTTTGCCCACGCCGCGCCGCCGCTGTAGGTGTAGGTCGTCAGCTGGGAGACGGAGCCGGTGATGAGCTCGTCTTGCCCATCGACCACGGGAGCGGCGTCTTCGACGAGGGTGTCGACGACGTACTTGTGGAAGTAGTGGACGACCATGGTGCCGTCATCGTTCGGCGACCATTTCACGGGGTAGCACAGCCGTGTGTTGGCTTGTTGGTCGGTCTCGCTGGTGCCGGGCATGTCACCGGCGGCGCACTCGGTGCGATAGTTCACGCTGACGGATGCGCCAGATTCCGTGCGCACGTTTGTCATGCGGGGTCGCCACAGTGCTGGTGCGTCATCGGTGGCGGAGTCAACCCGGTTCTCAAGGAACGTGTACTGGAAGGTGTTGCTGGGAAGAGTCAGATCGTCAACGGCGGTGTTGGTGCCGTTGTGCCCGGTGCGGGTGATGGAGTCGGTAACCAGCATCGCGCCGGTGGCGTATTCCAGCCCAATGCCGGTTCCCTGGGCGACAAAGCGTTGGTGGAATCGCCAGGTATCGATTGGCTGGTATGCGGTTCCATCGAAGGTCGATGTGGTGATGGTGCTGAGTCGGTTCCGGTCGAAGAAGACCGGGGTGATGTTGGTACAGGACGCTGAATCTGCGCAGATCAGATCGACCGGGGTGTCCGGCCAATGATTAGCCGTGGTTGCACTTTGCGCGGCGTCGCAGAAGGAGGACGGGTCGGCGAGGTTGGTGATGCATCGCGGGGTGGTGGCGAAGGTGACTCTTGCCGGGGCGGAAGCAGCGGTCTCGCTCCCGGCGCGGGTGCCGTATTCGATGCGGTCGAGTCGGCCGCCGGAGATGTAGGCGGCGATGTCACCGGTGGGGTTGCCGAAGATGTCGTAGATATAGGAGTTCGTCTCGGGCGTGTAGAAGTACGTCATCGAGTTGCCGGAGGTGTCGGTGACGTATTCGAGGTTCCACCGCCACACCTGCGAGCACTTCGAGGCACTGTATCCACTGCTCCCGATGCCCTGGTAGCAGGGCTCGCCGGGGTGGTTGCCGTAGACGGGGACGGTCCACGCCGAGTTCAACGCGGTCGTGTCAGTTGCTGATCGTTGTCCGCGACCAAAGAAGTACTGGGTGCCGTCGGTGGTGGTGACCTTCCAGTACTCGCCAGCTTGTCCGCCGTTCCATGCACCTGTGAGGTGCTCGATGCGGGAGCCGTCGTCGTTCTTGCCCCGCCACTGGCCCGTCGTGGCATCCCGGATGAGTTCGATGGCGGAGCCGTTGAAGGACAGGGTCGCGTTCTCGGTTCCCCAGCACAAGTCGCCGCTTGGCGTGTCGATGTTGTTCGCGGCACCTTCGATGTCCTGCACGCAGGGGACGTAGGAACGCTCCACGAACCCGCTCGTGATGTCGAAGCCCTCACCGATGGGCCCTGACTGGTTGTTCGACGACGGAGTGCGCCCGTCTGACACGGCGGAGGAGTAGCCGATCGAGAGGTCAGGTGTCGGGCCGGACGCCGCTGTGGGCACGCTGAGCGGCAGCGACCAGGTGAACGCTCCGGTAGAGCCGCCGCTGCCCCATGTGGAGGATGGGGACAGGCTAGTCGCGGACCAGTTTCCCGCAGGGCCGGACGCTCCTGCGGTCAGCGCGAGCGACCCACTAGTTGCGGATGCGGCGCTCAGTGAGCTCACCTCCGATTCGACAATGTTGATCGGGGTCGTCACGCTGATCGTCCGGTCTTCCAGATCGCTGACAGATGGCAACGGGATGGGCGCACATCCGGAAGCGGCGGGGTCGCAGTCAGGAATCCAGACCGCTCTGAGCCGCGACGCCCAGCCGGCTCCTCCAGCGTTGGCGAACTCAGCGAAAGAAACAGTCAAGTCCACGGATCGATCCGCATTTGGCACGTCTGACGCGTCAGTCAAGGTGACCAGCACACCGGAGACACCGGCGTCTTGTGCTTCGGCTTCGCCTGCAACGCGCACCTTCACTGCTTCGGGCGCGTTGTCTGCATCCGACTGCTTAAGCGTCACCGGCATGCCGCCGACGTTCGCTTCGGCTTCGTCCTGCATACCCGTCGGCATTGTGACGACTTCTTCATCTTCAACCGGGAGCACTGGCGGTGGGGTGAGGGTGACGGTGCCAGCTACCGGCGGCGCCCACGAACCTGCAAGCTCAGTTGCTTCGACAGACTCTTCGAGCCCGAGACGGGCCGCTACCTCATCGACACGCTCGGACCTGCTGAGGCCGCTCGACTCGGTGCCGTCGCTCGCATGGGCGGCGGCGAGCCCAGGAGCCAACGCGCTTAACCCCATCGGATCGACTGCCATCACCACGACCAGGGACGTAGCAATGAGCCGTGCTGCGAACCGTCCCACACTTCTGCGGCCAGTCATGCCACCCCTGCTTCCCCGTGAAAATGATCCGCCCTGCATAGCGGTCACTGCTCTGCCGCCTCAGTCGGATCGAGCGCGATATCGCTGCCGCCGAAGTCGGTCGCTTCAGCGCCGTGGCACATTCTGCGGATCTTGGATTCCGCAAGAACCGCGCCCTTGAAAACCCGGACGTTATCGACAGATCCCGGCCAGAAGGATGCGGGGACTCCGGCGAGCTGGCCGCGTCCGACCGTGAAGGCGCCTAAGGCTTCAGGCGCTGCCTTCCAGCGAGACGCTTCCGCTTTCACTGGGTCGCCCGATGTCGGACTTTGTGGTGTTCCTACTTCGCACACGCGAAGGCGGAGCTTGTTGTCGCCTGCGTCATACTCGCCGACGAGAAGCGCCCACTCATCTCCCGCAGCCTGCATGGGGATGTTGACCCGATTCGCCCCGGTGTCGCTTGCGCCGTCGAAGACGCTGAAGGACCAACACCCGTTCGTGCCCGAGCAGCTATCGACGTATCCGAGAGCGAACTCTGCATAGTCTTGACCGTCCTGGCCCACGGCGGTGAAGTTCTTGCCCTGCTTCACGTGAGCAGAGTCGAGCCTCACGAACGCGGACACCGTGTAGGAAGTGGAGTTGTCCACGACCGGGCCAGCGGTGGCAGCGAAGTCATCGATACCGTCGAACGCAAGCGCGTTGTCGCCCTGCCGGGAATCAAAGAGGGTTAGAGGCCCTTGCCCCCATCCTGCTCCGCCATACAACGTCAGGTCGGCGTCGGAGTCCTCCACGCTGTTTATGGCGGTGCTGCCACTACCTTCATCGAGCGGCCAAATGGCATCTTCCGCCGGGGTTCCCACATCGAAGATGTAGGTGCGGGGCGAGGAGACGTTGCCTGCGGCATCGCGAGACTTGACGGTCAGTGTGACAGGGCCAGTTGTAGTCGGCGTGAATGAAACGGTTGCCGTCCCACTCGTGGCGTCCGCGGCAACGCTGGTAGGTGTCGTCGGATCATTGAAGCCGTAGAGGTAGGTTTTCACGTCGGTCGAGACGCCACGCTCGAGAAGAAACTTTCCCTGAAGACCGACGCCTCCTCGCTCTTCACCCTCTGGGTACTGCGCTTCCACCCCGGTGATAACCCGGGACACCTCCGGAACATCGGGCTTCGTAACGTCTACGGAGAACTGACACCACGCTGTGTACGCCGAGTACCGAGCTCCGTCGTAGGCACGGGCACGCCAGGAGTACATCTTGCCGTCCTCAAGCCCTGAGGGGACTGCAGCATTTGCACGGGAACCCGAAGCAAGGGCGGCAAGGTTACCGCTGCTCCATTTGACCGCGCTGGAGTTTCCCCCTTCGACCACGACGAAAGAGGTGCGAACGCTGTCCCCGTCAGGGTCCTTCGAAATCGCGGAAAGGACAGGGTTTGTTGTCGCGACAACGGGCCGCGAAGCTCCCGACACGCACCCGGGATTTAGGGGATTTGTCAGCTGCAAGCCCGTTGGAGTGTTTGGTGCACGGTTGTACGTCATCGAGAAGGTCGCATCGGCACGGTACCGTTTCCAGGTGCTGATGTCGGCCTCGCTCACGACGATTCCCATGCCAGCGGTGGTGAGGTTGTAGGCCGCGGACCATCGCGCGACGCCCGTGGCATCGAAGTCTCTATACCCGACGCCTCCGGCTGCGCAGCCGGCTCTCTGGGATTCGGTGCGCGTGCTCACCAGGCCACCCCACGGGATATTCCCCCAGGTCGTTCCCGCGCCGATCGATGTGACGTGATAGAGGTTTGCGGCGTAAGCGTTACAGGAAGCCGAGTAGCTTCCGTAGACGCGGAACTGTGCGCTGAGCACGTCAGTGTCCGTGATGCTGGTGAAGATGTTGAGGCCGGAGAACTGCCACGCGAGTCGCTGCTTGAACACGGTGTTGCACGCTGAGACGTTGGTGCAGTAGCCCGTCCCCTGCCCGAGTGACGAAGCACTGATGTCGCCCCAGTGGTGGAGCGTGTTGTTGTAACCACCGGTTCTTACAGCGACCCACCACGAGGCCCCCCAGCCGTTGAACCCGGGGTCGACGTACACCGGCCACACCGTGCTCGCACTGGTGAGCATGTCCTCATTTGGCGTCACCGCGATGGTCGTCTCAATGAGGCTGACGTCCATAAGTTCGATGCGGTCGCCCCCGGCGGGAGAGCGCGTTCGATCTGTTGCGCCGACCTCGTCATTGGCGGCGACATCCTCACCGGATGAGTCCCACATCGTCGGCGGCGGAGCAACGAAGTGCGTCTCCCCTTCGGCGTCCGCCACATGAAGCGCGTTCTCCGCATCGAGACTGAGAGTTAGGCCCTCCGAAACAGCGGTGGCGAAGTGAATCGCCCCATTCGTCTCTACACCGGATTCTGCTCGAGCGGCAGCTACCAGCGCCTCGAAGCGGTCGGCAGCCTCCCTATCTGCCAGCTCCACTACGGGCAGAAAGCCTGTGGCATCAGCGTTGATCGATACCACGAGACGGATGCCCTCCGCGATGCTGTATACAGCTTGCGAACCAGTGACATCCGGCACGGGAAGGTCAAGCGGGAACCACACAGAGAGCTGCTTGCCCTCGCGCCGGATGGTCCCGAGCGGTTGACCCTCGCCGGCGGACCCTCCAGGGTTTAACTCCATCGGGAAGACCGGAGCGATCACCGTGACGGCGCCTGACTCCTCATCCACCGCCAGCTCCGGATCAAGGTCGACCCACTCGCCATCGACTTCAACCCTCGATGGCAGCGCCGAGACCTCCAAACGAGCCGAGCTGTCGGAGGTCGCCCATGATGTCTGCCAAGGAGTGCGCTCAGCGAGAACCTCGACCTCGGTGTCACACTCGCGGGCGAGCGGTCCCGCCTCTTCAAAGGTTTCCGCCATGAGCGCGCTGCAATCAACCTCAGCCGCTGCCGGAGTCTGCTGCGGCTGATTCATCACCACCACCCCGACCGACACGAGCAGCGCAACGACAACGACTCCGATGAGAACCGGCCGCCACCGCGCAACCAGCCAAGCGGTCATCGGGTGCACCGTGAAGACGATGCTCCGAAGGAGATGAAGCGACGGCGGCTGTTACGAGCGGCAGGAGGCATCAGTTGCCAATCGGTCGGGTGCACCCCCAACGCGTGCACATGACCGGGAAGCTATCGATGAGAAATCACCTTGCACATGACCCCACAACGGGGGTCATGCTTCAAAAGTGCGGAGTTTTCAGGGGTCGTCGGAGGGGTTGTCAAAAAATGTCCCCCGCGCATGTCCGCATAAGAGAGGACTCCGCGGGGCGCGCTCTGACGTCGCGCAGACTGCTCCGATCTAACCCAGAGGAAAAGCCTTGGACTGGGGCGAGCATCTCCGATCCGGGTCGCGACATCCGGATCGCGACATCCGCATCGCCAATCCCGTCACCGGCCGGATCCCCCAAGAGCTCGCTCTCGACCCCCGTCATGACTCCCAGCCCTGAGCTAGGGCAAGTCAGAAACGACAAAAGACCGAACCCACGATGGGTTCGACCTGTCGCCGATCTCTTGAGAGATCACACTGTCGGGCTGACAGGATCTGAACCTGCGACCCCTTGACCCCCAGGCGTCCAGACGGCGCCGTCGAGGCCAAAAATCGCGTGATTCCGGACCCCAGATGATGCAGAGCACGTCACGAGATGCATGGTGTGCATGATTCTGGTCCCCAACTGGTCCCCCTCCGCGAAGGTGCTCGGGAGCCTGACAAGGAGCTTCATTGAGGCGCCGATAGACAGAGGTCCGGCCGGCGTGCTCGGGCTTGACCTGGATAAGGGCGTGCCTGCCCTTCTCCCCCGCGACGCATCGACAGCCCGCCACGCGATGCTCAGTGACATGCATGAGCAAGACGGTCCTGCTCCCCCTTTGGTCCGCTTCGGCATCGTCTTGGTTTCCCCGGGGTGTCGGTGGTGGAGGAGATAATTCGGTTGTGATCAAAAGGCCAGCGGATCTCATGACGCAAATCGAGGGTGACCTCCTCGATGAGAAGCCGCTCGACACTCTGCTCCGCAAACTCATCCTGCTCGGCGGAAACGCGGGCTCGCCCGAGCTCCGCAACTGGGCGTCGCTAGAGCTCCGTGGCTACGGGCGGGACGTCGAGCTGCCCGTGTATCGAACCGTGACCGCTCCGCTACAGATCGACGGCACCGTTCCAGGTGGAATCGTGCGACACCAGACAATCGGCGCGATGGACATTCCCGACTTCGCTCGCGACGAAGTCAACGAGCAGGTCCCACTACGAATGGGCGTGAACGAGATCCACAGCATGGTGGATCAGCACCGAGAAGACAGAATAGTCAAGCTCCAGCCACCGGGTGCCCCAGACCTCGTCACCTATATAAATGGCACCCGGGAGATGAACGGCCACATCACCGCGCTCTACTGGAGCGTCAGCACTATCGCGCTCGCAGGCGTGCTCGACCAGGTTCGCACTCGCTTGGCTGAACTCATCGCCGAACTGCGCTCCGCAACCCCACAGGGCCAGAACCTACCAACCCCAACGCAGGCGGCCAACGCCGTGAATTTCGTGATCAACGGGCGCGGGAACCGCGTGAGCATCGCACAGGCCGCGGACGGCAGCACGATCACTGCTACCCAGGAAGAAGCGAAGCCGCGCTTCTCGACGCGGGCAAAGCTCGTCGGCGCAGCGGCCGTTGGACTTGCCACGATCGCGGGAACAGTCATCGCGGCACTCCAGCTGCCGATCTGGTGAAGTAATCGAGAGGAAGCCATGACCACGCCTACACCCCGAACAGTCACATCAGTGCTCGCCGACGTAAGAGCCGATAGCGTCACCGTCACCTGGGGGCTCGGGGAACCAGTCGAACTCGGCGATGTCGAGTTCTTCGGCTATGGCATCTACTACTACGACCCGACCGGCAACGGCGGAAAACGACTCGGCGTTCGCTTCGGCGACGCGATCACGGCGTGGGTCTTCGACAATGCCAGTGCCACGCAGGCCAACTACGAGGCTTCCTCCGTCACAGTTACGGATGAGGCCGTGACGGTGCACTTCAACGACGCGAGTCTGGGTCTCGACGCCGTGGGCACGATCGAGGCCTATGCACACGTCAACGGTCACGATACGCAGGTCGAACTGCCTGTCACGCTTCTGCGTTGACATGAGCGATCTCCAACTACCTGGCGGCGACGAGACGTTCGGTGAGCATCTCGTCGAGAACCTTTTCGCAACGTGGGTTGATCGCGACCTCGAACAGCGCGCAACCGGGCTCACGCGGGCGCACGTGTACCGCGCGGTGGTTGAACTCCCGCCATCGGGTGGTGCACCGATCGTCCGAATCAATGAGGAGGTGTCGCTGCAGGCGCGGGCGGTCGCATCGGCGCCCATCAAGGAGGGCGATCCGGTGACTGCAGAGAACATCAGCAGCCCCGAAGCCTTCTGGCCTATCGATGTCCACCCGAACAGTGGATGGCTGGCCTACATCATCGTCGGAGAGTCCGCACACATTGCCTTCGACCTGCGCTACAACAAACAGCGCAGTGCCGAGCTGCTCAGCCTTGCCGACGACTACCTCGACGCGGTCGAAGCGGTCCGGGAGTTCGCACTGCGACCAGCCGTCGACAATCTCCTCTCCGCGGCGGAACTCACCGTACAGGCGCAGATGCTCGCGCAGTCGCAGGAGACGAAGTTCCACAACGTGCGAGATCGGTGGCTGCGTGAGAACGAACGGCTTGGTAATACGCCGGAAGGCTTCTTCGCGACGCTCCAGCGGCTCCGGAGAGAACGAGGGGCCGCGAGGTACGGTGACGGCGTCCTAGGAGTAGAGGCCGACGAGGTGCCAGCCTTGATCGCGACCGTCCGTTCAATGATCGAGCACGCAGCCAATCAGATCGGACTGGTTGCAGCCGAGTCACCTTCACTGAGCAGCAGATCCTTTTAATAGCAGTCGACAACAACGCCTTGATCGGCCACTATTGGAACGTCGTTGGTTCAAGGTGCCAGCGAGCCCACCAAAAATCTCGGGCTCGGCGCAGTGTGGCTAGCGGTGGTCCTGATCCTTGCTCTCGTGCGCCTTCTCAGTGAACGCCGAACCGGCAAGCGGAAGGAGAAGCCTATGAATCCAGTTCAGAAGCGAAACACCAACAGCACGACCAAGACCCCACGAAAGTTCTGGCAGTATCTGCTCGAAACGATCTGGGCGACGGGAGCTGGGGTCCTTGCGACCCCGCTGGCCACCTTGAGCTAACGAACAACGAAGAGGCCCCCGGGAGGGGGCCTCTTCCAGTTTCAGGCTCGCGACGAGCAGTCGCTCTGCGGATTCCCCAGGCGACCGAACGGCCGACGCACGGGAAGCGCCGCGCGAGTCGTGCCGGGCGCAGCGTGGGCACCTGAGATCATGCAAGTGCACACAATCGGGGTGAACCGAGCGATTGTGCGTCACCGATTGAGGGATCATGCACCTAGCGCAAATCACTGTGGAGAACTTCCGCGGCATATCGAAGGCCGAAGTTTCGCTTGCGGGAGACACTGTGCTTCTCGGCGACAACAACTCGGGCAAGTCCACCCTTCTCGAAGCCGTCGAGCTCGCTCTCGGCGCCGATCGCATGTTCCGTCGCCCGGTCATCGACGAGCATGACTTCCATAGCGGCGCCTACCTCGCGAAGGAGATCCTTGTCGAAGTCATGATCGTCGACCTCGACGAGGAACTTCAGTCTCGATTTCGGAACAACCTCGAGTTCTGGGACGCAGCCAACAGGACGCTGCTGTCAACACTGCCCGGGCTGGACTCGGATGCGCTCCCCTGCGTGCGAATCCGCTTCGTTGGACGGTACGACGTCGACGAAGACGACTTTGAGGGGCGCACATGGTTCTGCAGCCCTGAAGACGATGCGGGCAGTCCAACGAATGAGGCGAGATCGGCTGATAAGCGCGAGTTCGGTTTCCTCCTGCTCCGTGCCTTGAGGACCGGAACACGCGCCATGTCGATGGAGCGCGGCTCACTACTCGACTTTGTGCTTCGCGCCTTCGAAGTTGAAGTCCAGATGTGGGAGAACCTGCTCGAGAAGCTCCGCGGCGTGACAGTGGCCGGCGAGGAGAATCCTGAGTTCGGCCAGATTCTCTCGAGCATCGATGAGGCCATGAAACAGATCGTCGCCGCCGAATGGGCGGATGCGCCGCATCTTCGGGTGTCTGAGCTCACGCGTGAAGATCTCCGCAGGGTGCTGAGATCGTTCATGGCGACGGGCGCGGCCGGCTACGCGGCACCTTTCAACCATCAGGGTTCAGGCACGATCAACTCGCTGGTGATCGCGATGCTCACCCTCATCGCGCAGAAGCGCAACGGACGCGTCATCTTCGCGATCGAGGAGCCGGAGATCTCGGTGCCCCCGACTGCACAGAAGAGGGTCGTCGATCTGATTCTCGCGCTCGGCGGTCAGGCCATATTCACAACTCACTCCCCGTACGTGCTCGAGGAGTTCGAGCCCGAGCAAATGACCGTGACCTCCCGCACGCACAGCACGGGCGAACTATCCGGCACTCGGGTCACCCTTCCCGCTTCCCTCCGCGTCAAGGCATTCCGCACCGGCATTCGGACGAGGTTCTGCGAAGCCCTGCTCGCTCGCAGAGTTCTTGTTACTGAGGGCGATACTGAGGCTGCTTCGTATGCTGCTCTCGCCAAGACCGCCGCACGCGCCAACCCGGCCCGATTCGCGCGGCTCGATACGCGCGGCTGGGCCATCTTCGATGCACAAGGTGAAACCAACGTCGCCGGCTTCGCTGCATTCTTCCGCGGCCTGGGGAAGAATGTGGCTTCCGTCTTCGATCAACAGCCCGTCGATCGTCTCGCTGAGATTGAAGCGAGCTCCGACATTGCATTCGAGCAGCCGTACGCCGGCTTCGAAGATCTCGTCCTTGCCGAGGTGCCCATCTCCGCCCAACGCTCGTACGTTGATGCACTCGTCGCTGACGGAGTGTGGCCTGCCCACGTGCCAGAACCTGCAGATGGCACGGACAGCGCGTATGCCGAGACACTCAAGAAGCTGCTGCCGAAGACCAAAGGCGACCGCTTCGCGGCCGACCTCGTCTCTGGGCTCGCCGAACCGGATTTCCCGCCGACGATGGCGTCGGTTCTTGAGGGGTTGAAAGAGGCGAGCGAAGCTCTCGCACCCGCGGTAGCCGAGGCCGGTGCGGAGAGCGATGAGCCCGGCGCCCATGTGGGAGCCGCGAAGGAACCAGATGGTGGCGGCCCCGGAACCTGACGAAGCCTACGAGCGCGCGATCGAGCCGCTGCTGACGGCGCAAGGCCCGGTGATGGTTACCGGTAGCGCAGGATGCGGGAAGACCACAGTCGCGCTGAGAAAAGCTGCTCTTGCGATCAACGAGGGACTCGGGAACCACCACGCGCGGGTCCTCTTTCTGAGCTTCGCGAACGCCACCGTCGATCGTGTCGCCGAACACGCCACCCACCAGCTCGCGAGAGATCACCGCCAGCGCCTCGAGGTTGGCACCTACCACAGCTTTGCGTGGACCATCCTTCGCAGCCACGGTTACCTTCTCGGCGCACCGCGCGGTGTGAAGATCATGTCCCAGGCCGAACAGAACGCGTTCCGCTCGCACTTTCAAGACTCCAACGCTGACCTACGCGTCGAGTTCAGGCGCCAGTTCGAGATGCTCGGACACGTCGGGTTCGACGACTTCGCTGGATTTGCCAACGAGATACTCACCGGCAGCCCCTGGCTGCTAAAGGCATACACCTCTGCATACCCGCTCATCGTCCTTGATGAGTTCCAGGACACGACCGATGACCAATGGGCGCTCGTCAGGACGCTGGGCCAACATTCACAACTCATCGCCCTCGGCGACCCGGACCAACGCATCTACGACTTCGTGGAAGGCTCCAGCGAAACCCGCTTCGCTGACTTCGACGACGCGTTCGCCCCACTACATATCGATCTCTCCGAGTGGAACTGGCGCAGCCCCGGCAGCTCGATCACCCGGTTCGGTCGCGACGTGCTTCGCGGAGACTTCGAGCCTCCCTACGAGGAGGTCGACCTGCTCTCGAGCAACTTCCCTCCCCTCTTGACGCTCAAGCTCACGCTCCTTGCGTCGTTGAAACGACTGCGGGTCGATGGCGGCGGCACGATCGCCATTCTCACGCCTACCAACGCCCTTGCCGTCAAGGCCTACGACTACATCAGCGAGCCACAGGACAACCCCAAGTTGCCCGCCCTCAGCATCGACATCCACACGACGAAGGAGGAGGGGTACGCCGCTCTAATCTTTATCGGCGCAATTCTCCAAATTTACGACGACGACACCGACCGCGACGCAACGGTGTGCGATGCGATGGCCCACTATCTGAGAACGAAGTCCACGAAGCTCTCAGCAACCGCACGTGCCACCACTGACCGCCTCGAGGGCTACGCCACCAAGCTCCGAGCCGGTAAGCCCGTCAATGTCAAGATCGTCAAGGCGCTGCGTGAGATCGTGGACGGCTCACTCAAGAACGCCCGGACCGGATACGTCTACGGCGACTATCTCACCATCGTCAGCATGCTCGCCGCATCCGATGCGACCGAGATCAAGCCGATGGCAGGATACGTGCGAATGCTCAACTTCGTCACACGAGGCTCCGACATCGAAACATCGCTCGCCGACACGTGGCGCGCGAACGGCTTCTACGCGGGCGCAGCCGGGACCATTCGGAACGCCGTCCTGCAGTACCAGCTCACCAGCAGCAAACGCGGCAACCGAGATCTCATCGTCATGACCATCCACCGCGCCAAGGGCCGCGAATTCGACGAGGTCATCATCTACGAAGAGCGATACGACCCGCTGCTCAGGCTTACCCCGACTCGGAGAGATTTGGAGTCCGCGCGATACGCACTGAATGTTGCGGTGACACGGGCAAAGAAGCGCGCGACGCTAATCACGCCGAAGAGCGCTCCCTCGCCTCTTCTCACGCTCAGACTTGATCACGTTGCCGACCAGTAGGTGAATTAGAGGCGCCCCGGACGTTGGCAAGGGTCCGCGCGGCCATGTTTCCACATCGCTGCACGCGAGCGACTTGGGCGAAAGCGTCCCGGATGGTGTCGCGTCGTATCCGACGCCGGTCGTCAGCCGCCTACCTGAACACGTCACCAGTGGCCAACCCCTGGCGTATCGGGCGGCGGTGCCATTCCCGCCCGACGGAACAACCCAACCGCGCCGTCAGGCGCCCTCTTCTACAAGAGCCTCTGGCCGATGACGATCGACTTTGAGAGCAAGACCAGCAGCATGATCGTAGACGCATGCCGCGGCGACTGGCTAAGAGCGGAGAACGGACAGGCTATGCGTTGGCGTCTAGTTCGGGAAGGTGGAACCTAGGATGATCCGCCAAGGCGCTTCGCTTCAGCCCGCCGCACATCCTCGCGGAGCGCATTATGTTCGCAGTGATCTGGGGAGATCTTCAATCGGATGACTGTTCATCATCCTGCTTTGCCACCGCACGGAGTGCCCCGCCACCTCGACACCCTCCGCCGCCGTTCCCGGATCCGCGCCCGGGTCCGTTGGACGGATCCGTTGTCGCATCAACGCCAGGGTCGATCGGTCACGGTCGATGATGATGTTGCCGCTCGGGAGTTCTTCGAGCTCATGCGCACAAGTTCGAGCCGAGCCATCGATCCGCTCATCACTCCCAGCGACTATGCCCGTTCGATCGGCGACCGGTTCCTTCGCGGTGTCGATCCGACATCGACTGCAGCCGGATACCGAGCTGGCCTCCGGCTCAGAGTTCTCCCCGCGCTCGGTTACATCCGCCTTCGCGACATCACGACGGGGTGCGTCGACCGAGCGATCGACAGCTGGGAGACGACACTCCCGCTCCACACTCAAGAACACGATCGCCGCTCTGACGCGGGTGCTCGATGAAGCGGTGCGCGATGATCACATCGCTCGCAATCCTGTGCGCGACCGCGCCGACAGGCGCTACCGCGCGAACCTGGAGGCTCCGCGCACGAAGCTGATTCCTGGGCCCGATGATGTCGTGCGAATCGCTGAGGCGTGCACCGAGATCCAACCAAGTTACGGCGACCACGTTTTGCTCAGTGCATTTCTGGCCGCACGCGGTTCGGAAGTAGGCGGGCTCCTCGTCGGCAACGTCGACTGGGCGAGCAAGGTCATCACGATCGAACGACAGTGCTTCCCGGTGCTGGTGGCCTGAGTATCAAGCCTCCGAAGGGGCGTCGGGCGCACGGCGTGCCGATCATTGAGTCGCTCGAACCAGTGTTGCGCAGACTCACAGTGCAACGGGCACGCAACCTGCCATTGTTGCGCGGGCCGCGTGGTGGTGTCATCACCACGGCAGCACTACGTGACGCAACCGGCTGGGACGAACTGGTTGCATTCTTGGGATTGCCGGGGTTGTGCCGTCACGACCTCCAGCATGCGGGCGCCACTCGGTTCGCCAACGCCGGCATTCCCATTCATGTTGTGAGCGACATACTCGGGCATGCGTCGGTCGAGACGACGCGTACGTACCTTCACACCGACAACTCCGCGCTGCAAAATGCTGCAGCACGGATGAATGAGCACTTCGGGAGGCCGCGATGAGCAGCTAGAAACGCCTGAACCCCTTGACCATGTCGAGTCAAGGGGTTCAACGGGTACGATCTTGGGCACAAGACCCGCGCGCACACCGATCTCACGACCTCTCAAGAATATTTTCTGATCGGGTATTTTCTCTCTGGTGGGCTGTTCCAAGAACTCGATCTGCCCTTGATACATGGGCGTCGTCTCTGCACCTGAAATCCGTTTTCCTCTACACCTCTCCGGATTTTCCTCTTTTCCGGGTCTGCTGTCTGGCGCGCCAGCGTTATCGTCCAGGAACCCCTTTGCCTGCTGCAGGCAGTGACGGAGGTGCCTGCAGCGTCGCTGCAGGGTTCGCTCTAGAGCAGAGCGCCCCTCAGACGAGATGCCTGGATACTCATGGGCGCCTTACACGAAGGAGTCCCGCGGAGCTTCCGGTGGCCTCTCGGAGAGGCTAGGACAATCGCTGAAAGTGTGTCGCACGGCGCGAGGCGTTTGCGCTGCGAGTATGTAGGCATGCTAATTGCCTCCTCCGAGCCGAATCCCGTGGAGACGCTCACAGCGTGGAGCACGCTGGGCGCCGCGATCGCTACAGCGGCTTCTGTGATCTTCATCGCGTGGCAAATCCGGCTCACGCGCAAGAGTGTCGAGGCCACGGAGGACACGCTCAAGATTGCCCGGGACGAGTTCAAGCACGGACAGATACTCCGCGCTGATGCGCAACGCACTTCTATCGATGCCGAGATGCCCCGCCTCACCGTCGAGGTGACGCGGCAGAGTACGCAGGTCTGGCGGACCGATGTCACCGAGACTGATCGGTACAGTCGCAAAGAGACGGCAGCGGAGGTCAAGGCTGGCGACGAGTTCACGACTCCTAGGGACAACAACACGCCGCTACAAGTAGGAGTGGAGATCTCGATCTCGAACGACGGCCCGCGCCGTGCCCGTGTTCGTATCGACACCCAGGACCGCAGTCATGAGGTCGTCATCAACGCTGGAGGTACCCACACGGAGTGGGCTAAGCGTGTCCAGCCGCTGTCGGAGTGGATCGAGATTGCAAGAGTCCGTCAGCAAGGCGAACCGGGCGAAGAGCGCAACATGGCGTCGATCGTCTACATCTACCCAGGCGACGTCGGTGCAATCGAGGTTCACAACGTGATCCAAGGCGGCACTTTCGTCGAACCTGTGGCGGACAACGCCGGCGCGTGGCGCATCAAGTCATTTGAACGTACGCCCGCAGAGCCCAACGAATCCCTGAACGCGGTCGCCATGCCATTCACACGAACGTATTGGGCTTCGCGGATCGAGAACCGTCCGCTCTAGATTCCGTTCGCGCTTGCCGTCATCAGCGCATCTACCACTTTCGGACGTGCAGGCGGTTGTTGCCGGAGGGACCTCTCGGCCACTCGCCGGACCGAGTTAGCATATGGTCGACCTCGCCTCCCGCGGATGCTCGGGCTAGCTTTCGGATTCAGGAGAAGACTCACCCTGCCATCCTGCAACTACGCGATCGATGTGCGCGGGAAGACCGTCCAGTTTGGAGCTGTCGGTCCAACTGGCTATGAAGTCCGGGTCATTACTCATTGGCGGATTGAACACGTCGCGGATACGCACTGCTGCGGGAACACCGGTGCTCACCCCGATAACGAGCGCGTGCTGCTGCGCCAGACCGGGGAGCTGGTCGAGAAGCGCCCGGGAGCTAAAGGCAGTCGCGTGACGGAGGAGAGCCTGGTCGGCTTCGTGCGTGAGACGGTGAGCAATGACGGTTCCGCATTGCGCGACAACGGTCTCGCTAAGTTCGCTCGGCCTTTGACTGGCAAGCAGTAGCGAGAGCCCGAATTTGCGGCCCTCCTTAGCTATCCGCTCGAACACTGCAGTGGACCTACTTCCCGTCCCGGCGAGATCGCGTCTAGCGGGGACGAAGCGATGCGCTTCTTCCAGAACGAGCAGAACAGGGTGCTCGGCCCGTGGGTCACTTCTCACCGCGAAGTCAAACAGGATCCGTCCTAGTAGCGCTGTGACGTTCTCTAATACGTCGCTCGCGACCAGGCTGAGGTCGAAAATTGTGACCGAGGCGCCGGTCGCGTGGGAGGACGCCTGAGATCGATAGTTCTCCGCGGCCGGCCACTCCGACGTCGAGTCGCCGCGTGTAGGGTCCTCACCCATTAGCACCCGAAGGTAGGACCCTAGAGGGTCCTCATGCTTCTCGATCCGAGTCATAAAGTCATGTCGGCCGTCGGCGAGCAGTCGACTAAGCCGCATCTGAAGAGTTGCAACATAGCTGGCAATTTTGCTGTCGTTGGCCTGCTCAAGTTGTATTCGGTTTGGAAGGAAGTAGTCGCAAAGCTGTTGGAGATCGTAGTAAACGGGCGCGTCGAAGTCGGCACCCGTGGCGCCGGAACCGAGGCCAAGTTCCCCGAGCGAAGCGACAATATGGACGTTCATATTTCGGATAAGTTCACTTAGAACGTCGCGATGAGACGCGGTGAGCGGAGAGAATCTCTTATTGGGCAGTAGGCCTGACTTCGCAATGGCCTGAGACAAGAGGGAGGCCATCGCTTCCCAATGGACCTTAATGGGCGAGTCGGATGCGGCTTGGTCGGCCACCACCGTGGCGAGCTCTTCGAGCTGGCGAAGCGCGGGGCTCTCCCCGTCCATGGAATTTGCAAACAGAGCTTGCACGATTGCGAGAGTGCTTCGCACATTATCAAGTCGATCTGCTTCGGACTGCGCGGACCCACCTGCGAGACGGGCGTCGGCAACAGCTCGCTGAATCACTGGGGCTTGCACGCCCTCACTTGCTCGGAAGAGCGCTAGATGTTCTTCGCTATTCATAAACCAGTGAGGTAGGAACAGACCTGACTGTGAACCGGGACGAGGACCAAGTATGAGCGTGCGCGTCTTGTTTCCGCGCGCGGTTCCGCGGGCGAAAGACTGGGCATACTCGCCGTTGATGTCGAAGATGACGACGTGCCCACTAACAATGTCATTGTCGAGGAGACCGTCGATGATGGCGGTGACTGTACAAGACTTCCCCGAGCCCGTGGATCCAACGACCGCGCAGTGGTGTCCAAGCAAGAGATTTGCGTCGAGATACACGTCTTGCTCGGCGGCGACTGCGGACGACCCGAGGCGAACCGATGGCACCTCCGTTGGAAGGAATATGTTCTTCACCTCGGCGGGGGTTGCGGTCCTCACTGGGGCGTGAAGCGACGGGTAGGCAGTGAGCCCCGACTTGAACCTATCTCCCTCGAAGCGACCGACTACGGCCGCTTCGAGCTCGTAGGAGGCTTGGTCATCTTCACTAAGCAGACCCCGACTCGTGACGGATTCATGACGACTCAGAATCGAGACCCCGGTGACGATGGCGACCACGCGGTGCGCGCCGGCCGGAGCCGTGATGTAGGAGTTGACAACGCCAACGGTCTGAAGCCCGTCGGGACCAACCTTGGTAAAACCCTTCGCTCCGATTTCCAGCGAAACCCGAATGGTCGTGCTCTGAACCGCAGTGACTCGGCCAATCGCACCGACCTCACTCATCGTTAGACGCACCCATCGCGGTGTTCGTTTCAGTGAACCGTTCGAGTGACTCGATAAGAGTCATGATTGCGGCAGGGGCGTTGACATTCAAGTCCAGTCCTGGTTCAGGAAGGAGATCGACCATGTGTACAAATTCGCCCGCCTTCCCCGTTAGCACGGCGATCCGCGAATCGTCTGCTGCAGCCAGCGCACCAACAGGAGTGTCAAGCGTCGCGTGTCCCCGCGCTGCGAGGGTGCTCCCAACGAGTTCATCGTCGAGGAGCGCCTTCGTAAGGTCAGCGCCTTTCCCCATCACGGCATACGGATCGACGGCCAGGATGTTGATAGCTGGGTTGATCGCAAGGCTGCGAATCAGAATGCGGTTGATGTGCGGATCACCGTACCCGTATCCGATCGTGACAACGGCGGTGTCATTCTGCTGGACCGCGTCGCTCAGCAGTCTCATGAGGTCCGAGTACGGGTACGAAAGAGAGTCGCCTTCCTTCGCAGTTGTGGGGTAGATCAGAACCGGCTCCTCGACCGTGGCACTTCCCTCTCTGACCTGCACTACTTCCAGGGTCGTCACACCTGAGGCGCCCCCCACAACCGCCTTCCAGTTGAGGCTCCCGTGAATCTTGTGAAGGTACAGCGCGCTATCAGCTCGGGCCACTACCTGCTGGGAGGTCGTTTCGACTCGGTGGAAGTCGAGCCCGTAGTAGGCAAGATTCAGGCGTCGGTCAACCGTGCCGCTGAAGCCGTCTATGTAGGGGTAGCCGAGCTCATCGAGTGCACGTTCAATCACTAGGTCATAGTTCGTGGTGAATACCTTTGGACGAGGGAGGTTGGCTCTCCGGCTTCGGATAATCCGAGAGAGGAACTGTCTGTGAGCAGCAAGGGGGTCCTTCGGACCTGAACCCGCCCGAGGAAGCTGGCAAGCGTGAGCAAAGGCGACGTTTATCTTGCCCTTGAGCTTGTCGATCTGCGCCTTCGTGAAACTCTTGGAGTGCTCTCCGGTGCCGAATGTTACCTCCGAGAGGCTCGCTTGTTCAGCGAGCGACGCAGCAAGCTGCAGACCGTTGAGAAGCTTCTCAAGATCCCCTTTGTCACCTGGGTTCAGGAAGGCCAGCAGATCGCCGTCACTGGATTCGATTTCCTGGCCGGCATCGTGGATCAGCGCTTGGACGGCGGTGTTGTCCAGATTTCGGGTCTGGGGCGAGCCCAAGTGAAAGGACGCTCCGGAGCCGACCAGGATTACTAGGTTCTGGACCTGCAGCAGCGAAGCAAAGTGATCTTGGACGATGTGACGGTCTTGCTCGCCGAGGCGCGACTTCACCACTCCGCCGGACAAGAACAGGCCAGACGCCGGGCCGCCGGAATCCAGATCAACCATGATGCCGACTCCCCCACTTGCTGCACCCAACGCAGGTGCTGAGTGTCACGCTATCGGAAAAAATGTGATGTCAGCTCGGCTACTTCGCCGTGTCGTCGCGACGGCGCTGCGGTAAGCGCCATCGCGAGTGCAGGGATCGTGCCGTCTACAGTGAACTTCCAGCACGCATACCGCCATCTGCATCCGTCGCGGAAGCTGTAGAGCGCTCCCTGTCGACGCCAGCGACGTACAGCCGAGGGCCTCAGCCCCAGCAGCTTCGCCACCTGCCGCGACGAGAACGAGTCGTCGATGGTTTCTTGCCATGTCCTGTCGATCCTCGCTTGCAGAGTGCGAGGCAACTGTTCACGGGGAACGCGGCGCCGAAGCTGGCGGGCGCTCACCGCATGCGTTCGATGCTCGTGATGAGAGTTGAGGCAGACCATAGCTCTTGCAGCTGCAGCGGTCCCTCGACGGCGGGAGTCATCGTCCAGTAGCCTCCTGATCCCACCGCACAACGAACGATGGTCGCGAGTCGCCGAGGGGTGTCGTGGACCGTACTCACTGCTGTCGGGCCGGGGTACCGTGTAACTGTCATTTGGTCGAGGTCGAAGACGTAGTGACTTGAGAGTGTCGAGACTCTCCATACGCCGCCGAGTTCTACCGTGAGTTCCTCAACTGCCCCGGCATCCTGATTCTCTTTGCGTGTCATGGCTTCGACGGTACGGAGACCTCGCTTCCCTCTGTGCGATTGGGGAGCTTCTTGTTGATGAGTCGGCAATAACCAACTCCTTGTCTCGACGACATCGCACGGACCGACAGATCAGACCAGGTCGGGATCGCATACTCAGGCCACTGAGTGACTCAGGATTCGAGAGCGCGGCGAATGCGAACGATTATCTCCCGCACGCTAGCGCTGCGCCCATCGCGTAGCCATTGACATCCTGTGGCCCCGTCGAAGACGGGCGTCGGTGTGAGTAGGAGCAAAGCCATGCCTGTTGGGTCGTCCGTGCCGTAGAGCTCGAACAACTCGGCAAGGCCTGGCAGGGGCTGGCCTCGTGAATCGAATTGACCTGAAGGAAGCGCGATTACTCCGTCGGCCAGTGTGATGCCGAGCAACAGGTGGTTCTCGAGGTCTTGGACAACGTCGGCTTCCAGCCGGCCCTGCCGCGCGGCGAGGTCAGTCGTGCGATTGAACGGCCCCAGGGCATTGAACCCGGTGGCGCTGCCTGCATTGCTCAGCGGAACGCTTGACCCACTATGACGACTGATGCGCTCCGAGTAGCCTCGCCCATCCGTCCTCGGTGAATGTCAGGGGGATCTCGCGATGCATCCGTACGACAAAGAGTGACGCCGACTACGTGGCGAAGAGCGCGTTGATGGTGTGCGCCGACAGGCGGGAACGAAAGTCCTCACAGTCCGTACAGGGGCACCGCTCCGCCAGTTGACCGTGCTGCTCCACCAAGTCATGCGCCGCGCTCCCATTCAGGCGCAACCGTTCCCGAAAAAGCATGGTGCGTTCGTGTGTCTCGCGAATCGTGAGTTGACCGGCCGCCGACCGTGCCGCTTCAGCTTCGGCGAACTCCTTGATCCGGCGTTCTTCCTCTGCCCTCTGCTGTTCAGCGAACGCGAGCCTCAAACGGTGTGCTTCCCTGTCGCGACGGGATTGCTCCTCCGAGCGCTTCTTTCGAAGCCACTGTTCTCCGGCTGGGGAGGCAAGGAACGCCTTTCTCTCCTCTTTCTTCCTGGCTTCCTCCTGCTTCTCCCTGATTGATTGGGCGCCTTTCTGCAATCGGCGTCCGACCTCGGCGATGTCTTTGCGCACCTTGGCTGCGTGGGTTGATTGCAACAGAGCGGTTGCAGATCGAGGTGCGGCGGGAGTGGTCAGCGCTGATACGGCGTCGGCGTAGGTGTCGACCTTGTGTCCGGGAATGCACCAATGCGCCGGAAGCGGTCCGTCGCTGTCGTGAACATGCCGGAAGGTGGCGACCTTCTGGCCGACTTCGATTGCCCATGGTCCGATTTGATGCTCGCATGCCCCGCAGGCGGTTCCGGCGAGGTTGGCGACCTCAGGGAATCCAGCCTCTGCCGCTGCAATCCGCGCCTGCGCAAGGTCTGCATCCATGCGGCTCGTGATGAGCTTTAGGCAGCGAGTGCAGGAGATACGACGCTCCCTGTCAATGGAGCACACATTGACGACGCCACATGCGATGCACGGAACGGCGAACCAGCGGTGCACAGTCCTTTGTGGGAAGGAGCTCGGAAATTTCCACCACGCTGTGCGCCTAAGAATCGCCTCGACAGCGTCCTCGATCGTCTGTTGGTCTTCCTCGCTGGTGCCGTGTGTGACGATGATGCCGTCGCTGCGCTTCTGGACCGGGATGATGCCATGGCGAGCTACATGTTGCGGGTCCGCATGTCGGTAGAACCACACTGTTTCCATGCGTGCGTCCTTGTACCTGTCGGTACGACTACGGAATTGTTCGTCATCTTGCTTAGACCATTGGGCTTCGAAGGCAATACGCCTGGAGCCGTTGTAGACGAGGACATCTGCAATCCACGTCCGGTCCTCGTTGGGGAACTCTTCCTCCGCGGACCACCCTGCAGCCAAGGCGCCACGAATGATCGCCGACTTGATAGCGCGGTGCTCGTCAGTCTCGGGACTCGTGTGTGGGAAGTCGCATTCAGCGAGGCTTTGATGGTAGAAGTGCGGAAATCCCGCGCCCGAACGTCGAGGGATGGCACGTACCCCGCAACGAAACTGAAGCTGCGTTTCGCCTCTGAGCCCATCGAAATCAGCCTGGCTGAGCTCGGTGCTCACGAGCGCTTCGTTGCCCAAGAACGCGGTGATCGGCATGTCAACATCCTCACGATGAGCCGCTACGCCCGTAAGCCCACGTTCGAGGGATCCACCTCCGGCGTCTCCTCGGCCGCTGCCTAGGGACGCTAATCCCCATGCGGCGCCGCGGTTACCGGATGTTGCTGGCAGACAAACTGTTCACGGTTTCAGCCGGGCAGCCTACCGAGGCTTGGAGCTGGTCGGCGCGAAATATGGTCCATCCTGCGTTCTGATCAGCAGGAAAGAAGATGTCGGTGGAGAAACCAAAAATTCTTGCCGAATCGCGGTGATTCTCGACACCAGCGGCACCGTCACCCTCCGCCACAGACGCGCGAGTTCACCCTCGACCCCAGCCGCGACTACCAGCCCCGAAACCCGACAAACCCCAGAAACGACAAAAGGCCGAACCCACACAATGGGTTCGACCTGTCGCCGATCTCTTGAGAGATCACACTGTCGGGCTGACAGGATTTGAACCTGCGACCCCTTGACCCCCAGTCAAGTGCGCTACCAAGCTGCGCCACAGCCCGTGGCTTGCCGCCTCCCGCTCGCACGAGAAGCAACCGGAATAGCTTAGCGCGTTTCGCGGCCGTCTCCGAACACAGGGGCTGCGGAAGCTCGTCGGAGGGCGAGAAAACGGGGTACCACGGGCATCCGCGTTTGTACCCCGTCTGGCCGGTAGAACCAGCGTTATCCGCCCCCCTTCTGGGGTGGCTTGTACCCCCAAATCTGGCAGCCGTCGTGGTTCACTGTGTTAAAGGCATCTGCCGAAGGGAAAGCCCGATGTCCCACCCGAGTTCCGCCACCCGCCCCGCTGAGACGCTCACGGAGACGCGGCGACGCATCATTGCCGCAGGCACAACCCTCTTCGACACACGTGGTTTCGCCCACGCGTCGCTCGAAGAGGTGTGCTCCGAGACCGGCATCGACTGCGACACGGTCAAGCGTCACTTTCCGACCATCTACGACCTCTTCCGCGAATGCATGCTCGAGAGCGCGCGGGGCATGCTCGCCGCGACAGAGATCGGGGTCAGCGTGCCGAGCGACTCCCGCCAGGCCCGAGCCCTCCTCGTCTCGACACTCGAGAGCCTTGCCGCGGCGCACGTCGCGCGCCGCACGAGGGCAGGATTCGTGCGCGGCGACTACCGCTATCTGAACGCTGACGACCAGCGGGAACTGCACGAGATCCAGACGACAGTGCACGAGCGCATCGCCGCCCTCCTCCAACGAGTTCGCCCCACCCTAGACAGCAGCGACATCGAGCTTCTCTCGATCGCCGCCGCCAGCACAATCACCACCGCGGGCTCGGCGCCGACCGTGCTCCCCGACCAGAAGCTCCGCACCATCCTCACCGTCTCCGCCATGCGTCTGCTCGAGAGCCATTCGGCATTGACCGCGACGACGGGGGAATTCGCTCCTCGCCACACACCACCGTGGATGGGCGACAACAGCAAAGCCAGCCGTGTTATCGCTGCCACAATCGATCTCGTATACCGCAAGGGGTTCTCTGCCGTCACGCTGAAGGACATCGCCCACGAAACAGGCTTTCCGCTCTGGGCTATCCGGCGAAAGGTCAGCAACACCGCCGACCTCCTCAGCGCAGCCTTCGCGACAGGCTCCGCCGCCATGGGCGACGCCATTGGGAGCGCCGTGAGGGCCGCCGGGCCCCTCCCCCGCGACATCCTGCTCACCCTCAGCCACAAGTTTGTGGAGCACTTCTTCAGCGACCCTAAGCTCCTGACCATCTTCATCCTCGACGCCCACCACCTCCCCGTGCAGTACGCCGAACGCGCGGACGAGTTGCACGAGAAATTCATGAGTCCCTGGCTTCTGAACCTCAAGGCGATTCGCCCCGAACTTGCTGACGCCGAAGCCCGCTTCCTTGTCTACGCGGCCCTCAACATCGTCGAAGACGTCGGATCTCACCTGGACTGGCAGTACGACTACGAGACGATGGCCAAGATCGAGCGCCTCGTCGTCGCGACGCTCATCGGCGGCCGGTAGAGAGCGGAAGATGCAGGATGCACACGACAGGCAGGCCCCAGACCGTGACTGAAACCCCCGAGGAGAGGGAAGCGGAGATGCCCGAGGCCACGCATCAGACAGGTTCAGCCATGACCGAGACGGCCGAAGCGCTGCGTGCCCGCATCCGCACCGTCGCCGCCGGCATCTTCGCCCAGCGGGGCTTCACCGACGCAAGCATCGAAGAGGTCTGCTCCGAGACCGGCATCGACTCCCGCACCTTCGCCGAGCAGTACCCCAACAAATACGACCTCTTCCGCGAAGTCGTCTTCGCAACGAGCCTCGACATGCTGCGCGCAACCGACGGCATCGAAAGCAACGACCCGCGACAGACTCGCGCCGTCATCACCCGCATCATCGACGGCTGCGCCCGCGTCGCCATCGCTACTCGCTCCACCGGCGGCTTCTACCGCTCCGAATATCGATACCTGTCGCGGGACGACGCACAACGGCTCAGCGCGAACCTCGAAGAGTTGCGCCGCCGCGTGCGCGAACCCCTCATGCGGCACCGGCCTCGCCTCAACGAGCACGACGCAAACCTGCTCGCCGCAGCCGCTCTCAGCACAATCGCAAGCATCACGGTGCACGAGACCAACCTGCCGGCGCCCAAACTGCAGACGCTCCTCACCGTCACCGCCATGCGCATCCTCGACAGCGAACCGGCCGCCGAAGAGTTCCAGGTCGGAATGCCCGCAAGCTCCGTCGCGTGGCACAGCGACACGAGCGAAAGGGGCGCCCTGGTCGCCGCCGCCATCAACCTCTGCTTCGTGCGCGGCTACCGCGGTGTCAGCATGGCGGATGTCGCGCAAGAGGCCGGCATCTCGCTCGCTGACGCCGAGCAGCACTTCGACTCGCTCTCCGACCTACTCGCGGACGCTTGCATCGGCGGCTACGAACCTCTCGAATACGACATGCGTCGCGCAATCGACACCAGCGCCACCCCGCGTGACACCCTCATCGGGCTCTGCCAGGCCTACGTGCGCCACTACGCCTCCGATTACAAGCTCATGACCATTTACCTTGCGGATGCCCGCAACTTCGACGACCGCAACCGCACGGCCATGCTCGACCTGCAGGAAGACTCGGTGCGCACGTGGACGCAGGCGCTCCTCGACGCCCGCCCCGAACTCAGCGATGTTGAGGCCCGCTTCCTCGCCTTCGCCGCCCTCAACGTCATCAGCGACCTCTGCCGCCTCCTGCGGTGGAGCACCACCATCACCGACACGAACAAGATTGAAAAATGCGCGAGCATCGTCATGGCCTCCATTCGGTGACCAATCCCGACCGAGGCCGCATCATCGATGCCGCCGCCAGGACCTTCGCTGCTCGCGGGTATATGCGAGCCACACTGCACGAGATCTGCTCCGACGCGGGTGTCGGCATGCAGGAGCTCTCGGCCGAGTTCCCCGACAAGTACGAGCTATTCGCCGAGACTGTCCTGAGCACCACCGCGGCAACCTTGAGTGCGAGTGACCACGCGAGCGGCGAGGTGCGGGACTCCCGCCAGGCCCGCAGCCAGATCGCCGCCGTCATCGAGGCGACAGCCCGCATCATGATCGCCCGTCGGGATTCAAGCGGCTTCTACCGCGCCGAGGTGCGGCACCTCCACCCCGACCATCGTGAAGAGAATCGGGCGCTCCTCACCGAACTGCAGAAGCGCATCGTCCGTCCTCTCGCCGTCATGCGCCCCGAGCTCTCCCGCGACGAGCGTTCCCTCATCGCCGCCGCCGCACACAGCGCCCTGGCAAGCATTACGATCCACCCGACGACCCTCCCCGAGCCCAAGATCCTCACCCTGCTCACGACCGCCGCGATGCGCGTCGTCGACAGTGCGCCCGCCACCTCGGCGGATGTGATCGACGGACCCACCCTGCACTTCCCCTGGAAGACGGAGGACGCCCCACGCTGGCGCATCCACCGCGCCGCCATCGCACTCTTCGCAGAACGCGGCTTCGACGCGGTGACAATGGACGACATCGCCGCGTCGTCCGGCGAACCGCGCGAGGCAATCGAGCGCGAGTTCGGCACAACCTTCGACATCCTCTACGCGGGATGCCTCGAGGGCCACTTAGAGCTCGCCCGCATCAACCGCGACGCCCTCGCGCTCCCCGGTGGGCCGCGCGCCGTGCTCGCGGCCCTCTGCCACAACTATGTGAGGCACTCCTTCGAGGAACCAGACGGAATGACCGTCTTCCTCAACGACGGGCGGCGCCTCCAGGGCGAACAGCTCGACCACATGCTGCGAATGCAGACCGAGACGGTCGGCTACTGGGTGCGCACGCTGCTCGAGGCCCGTCCCGAACTGTCGACCCCCGAAGCGAGCTTCCTCGTCTTCGCCGGGCTCAGCATCGTCAACGACCTGGGTCGCGCCCTCGAGTGGCAGCGGGGCGAACTCACGGAAGCGCGCATCGAACGCCTCGTGCTCGCCGTCATGGCAAGCCTGCGGCACTGAAAGGCTTGACTCAGCGACCAGCGGCCGGCCTAGGGACTAGCAGCCCGAGCTAGCGTCGCTGCGCCGACGGGTCCACCTGGAGCCGCTCGCGCAGTTTCGGCCACGCCTCAGCGAAGAGCGGATGCAGCGGCAGCGCCGTCACCTCGTCGAGGGAGACCCATTGCAGGTCAAGGCTCTCCGGATCCGCGATATGGGGTTCAAAGGGGCGCCGCACCGACACCGCGACCGTCGTGTACGACCAGAAGCCGAGATCAAGCACGCTCTCAAAGAGGGGCACGAGAGCATCGCCCGGCACAGCGGCCTCCTCCGCCGCCTCACGCGTCGCCGCGTCGAACGCCGACTCCCCCTCATGCCGGGCACCACCGGGCAGGCCCCAGGTGCCCCCGAAGTGGCTCCACGATGCACGGTGCTGCAGCAGGATGCCGCGACCCGCGTCATGCGCGAGCAACCCGGCCGCACCGAAGAGTCCCCAGAACCGGGCACCGTCGGCGCCTTCCACCCACCCGTCTCCCGACGATGTGGCACGGAACGGCGGTTTGTGGGTCACCGTTCCACTCTCTCACGGGAGCCCGTGACGACGCTGCGGATGCTACGCCGCATGACCCTCGCTGGGCATGAGCTCGCGTGCGAGCAGTCGAAGCGACTCGATGCGCCCCGGGGAGGAGTTCGCAGCATCCGTCGACCGCGCCGACAGGCCGGGGACGACCATGACCTCGTCGACACCGAACCTCTCGGCGAGCCCACGGATGCGTCGCGCCGCCGCGACGGGTTCGTCGATGACCCAGCGCTCCAGCATGGCGTCGACCATCTGCTGCTGCGGGGCCGTAAGCTGCGCCTCAGCGGCCTCCTCCACCGTCGCGAGCGGACCCAGCGGGGCGCCCGTCCGAAGGCGGGCCATCTGCTGCAGGTTGGGCAGGGCGGCCGCGAACGCCTCCTCCGCCGTCGCGGCAACCGAGACGTTGAGCGTGAGGAAGGTTGTGGGGCGGGCGCCCTCCCCCGAATCGGCGAAGCCGCTGCGGTAGAGGTCGAGGATCCCCTCGGTTCCCTCACCCGAGAAGTGGTGTGCGAAGACGTAGGGCAGCCCCAGACGCGCCGCGAGCCGCGCCGAGTAGTCGCTCGAGCCGAGCAGCCACATGGTGGGCACGCTCGCCGCCTTCGGGGTCGCGCTCAGCGAGTACGCGCGACCGTTCGGCAGTTGCAGGGCGGCGCCCTCCGCATCGAGCAGCGCGAGGATGTCGTTGATGTTGTGTTCGAAGGCGTTGACGTCACTCGTCGTGCCGCTCGAGCGCAGCAGCCCTGTGATGACCGGGTCGCTGCCGGGCGCGCGCCCGATCCCCAGGTCGATGCGCCCGGGGAACGCCGCCTCCAGGATCGCGAACTGCTCCGCCACGACGAGCGGGGAATGGTTCGGCAGCATGACACCGCCCGAACCGATGCGGATGCGCCGCGTGTTCGCCGCGAGGATTCCCGCGAGCACCGCGGGGTTCGTCGAGGCGACGGCCGGCATGTTGTGGTGCTCCGCGACCCAGAAGCGCTCGAAGCCGAGTTCGTCGGCCACGCGGGCCAGCTCGACCGTCGCGGCGACAGCATCCGCCGATGTCTGGTTGCTGCGCACCGGAATCAGATCCAGCACAGAGAGGCGAAGCGGATGCTGCGGGGCGGGGTCGTTCGTCGAGGAGCTCATCACCCCACTCAACGGGGCGGGGCGCCCCGCTATTCCGTCACCCGAGGTGGGCGCGGCGGAACGCGACGGACAACTGCGCGAGCAGCCGGCGCGACACCTCCGCGTTCTGCATCTGGTTGATCGTGCCCGAGAGGTACAGGTCGTCGCTGGGCGCGTAATAGAGCACGGCGCCCGTCGAGCTGGCGTGCCCCAGGAACTCGCGCGGACCCCCGCGGCTGGCCAGCCGTGGCAGGCGCGATCGCATGATGCCGAGACCCGAATGCGTGGGGAAGGCGAGCCGCCACCATTCGTTCGTCATCTCGCGCACGAAGGCGAGGTCGAAGAGTTCGCCCGCCAGCAGTGCGCGGAGGAACACGATGCCGTCCTCCGCCGTCGAGACGATGCCACCCTGTGCCCGCACGGAAGCCATCGTGAGGGGCAGGCGCACGGGCCGCGTGCCGTGCAGCACGGGCGAGATGCCGTCATAGCGGTCGACATCGCCGACCGAGAACGGCCAGGTGCCTGTGAGACCGAGAGGGCCGACGATGCGCTCCACCACTACCGCCTCCCACGGCTCGTCCGTGATCGACTCGATGATGCGGCCGAGGAGTGCGTAGTTGCTGTGGGCGAAGTGGGCGCGGTGCGAGGTGCCGGGCGGGAAGGCGGGTCGCATCGTGCGCACCACGCCGAGGGCCTGCTCGAAGGTCCAGCCGCGGTCCCGCTCCAGTGCGTCCCCGAAGACGGAACCGCCGTCATCCCGCGGCTGCATCAGGTAGTTGGCGAGACCGGAGGTGTGCGAGAGCAGCTGCCGCACCGTGATCTGCTCCGAATAGTCCGTCTCGCGGTAGACGTGGATGCCCGACACCAGGTCGGCATCGAGGAACTCGGTGATGCGGTCATCCAGTGAGAGCCGCCGCTCCTGCCGCAGCTGCATGATGATCGCAGCCGTATAGAGCTTCGTGATGGAGCCGATGAAGTACGGCCGCGCGGTGCTGTCGCTGTCGTAGATCATCGACCAGCCCGAACGCGGGTGGCTGAATGCGAACGACACGGAACCCACGTCGGTGCGCTCCGAGAAGCGGTCGAGCACCGACCGGACTCGGGATTCGTCGACGGCCACGAGCGCGAGTCTAAGCGGGCGCGAGAATGCGCCACCAACCCCCAATGGGGGGATGACGAGTGCTCAGTTCAACGCTTGCGCCTCTCCCGGCCCGCGGCCGAGACGGCCGGCGGCGCGTCCGGCGCGAAGGCCAGAAATGGCCTTCGCCGCGCGCTAACGCTTGCGCCTCTCCCGGACGCGCATGTTCACGTTGATGGGCGTGCCCTCGAAGCCGAAGATCTCGCGCAGGCGCCGCGTGATGAAGCGACGGTACTGCGGGTCGAGGAACCCGGTCGTGAAGAGCACAAAGGTGGGCGGCCGGTTCGCCGCCTGCGTGCCGAAGAGGATGCGCGGCTGCTTGCCACCGCGCACCGGGTGCGGATGCTCGGCCGTGAGTTCCGCGAGCAGCGCGTTGAACTTGCCGGTCGGGATGCGTGTGTCCCACGAGTCGAGCGCCGTCTCCAGCGCGGGCACGAGCTTCTCGAGGTGGCGGCCCGTCTTCGCGGAGATGTTGACGCGAGGCGCCCACGCGACGTGGGCGAGGTCCTGCTCGATCTCCCGCTCCAGGTAGACGCGGCGCTCGTCGTCGAGCAGGTCCCACTTGTTGTAGGCGAGCACGAGTGCGCGCCCCGCCTCAAGCACGAGGTCGATGATCTTGAGGTCCTGCACGCTGATCGGTTCGGTCACGTCGAGGACGACGACGGCAACCTCTGCCTTCTCCAGGGCAGCGCTCGTGCGCAGCGAGGCGTAGAAGTCCGCGCCCTGCGAGAGGTTTACGCGGCGCCGGATGCCCGCCGTGTCGACGAAGCGCCACACCTTGCCTGCGATCTCGACCTGCTCATCGACGGGGTCGCGGGTGGTGCCGGCGAGGTCGTTGACGACGACGCGCTCCTCCCCCGCCGCCTTGTTGAGCAGGCTCGACTTGCCGACGTTCGGGCGGCCGAGGATCGCGACGCGGCGGGGACCTCCGACCTCCTCCTTGGCGACAGCCGAGACCTCGGGCAGCACCTCGAGGGCGTGGTCGAGCAGGTCAGCGACACCCCTGCCGTGGAGAGCCGAGACGGGCCAGGGCTGGCCGAGCCCCAGGCTCCACAGTTCGGCGGCGTTCGGCTCCTGCCGCATATCGTCGACCTTGTTGGCGACAAGGATGACGGGCCGCTTGGCCTGGCGCAGCATCCGCACGACGTGCTCGTCTGTGGAGGTCGCCCCCACGTTGGCGTCGACGACGAAGAGCACGGCGTCCGCCAGGTCCACCGCGACCTCGGCCTGAGCCGCGACCGAGGCATCGATGCCCCGAGCGTCCGGCTCCCAGCCGCCCGTGTCGACCAGCGTGAAGCGACGCTCGTTCCACTCGGCCTTGTAGGTGACCCGGTCGCGCGTCACGCCCGGCGTGTCCTCCACGACGGCCTCACGCCTACCAAGGATGCGGTTGACGAGCGCGGACTTGCCCACGTTGGGCCGCCCGACGATCGCGAGGACGGGCAGGGCCGGCAGGTAGGTGATCTCGTCGAGGTCCAACTCGGATGCCTCGAGCAGGTCGATGTCCTCATCCTCGAGTTCATACTCGCTCAGGCCCGCGCGCAGCGCATTAGCCCGGATGGCGGCCTCGTCCTCGGGGATCGAGGCAAGCCGCTCGGCGAGCTGCTCGTCGAGCTCCGGGAAGTCGTCGTTGTCTGGCATGTGAAGTCCTTCTTCTGTCACCTCGCGGCCGCATGCACGAGGTCGACCACCGCCTGGATGGTCTGGTCGAAGTCGAGGTGTGTCGAGTCGATCGCGATCACACCCTCGGCGGCATTCATGAAGTCGACCACGCGCGAATCCTGCGCGTCGCGTGACGTGAGGTGCTTCGCCACCTCGTCGGCCGACTGCCCCGTGATCTCGGCGGAGCGCCTCGCCATTCTAACCTCCGGCGATGCTGTGAGGAGAATCCGCACGGGGGCATCGGGGCACACGACCGTCGTGATGTCGCGCCCCTCCGTGATGACGCCCGGCTTGTCGCTCGACGCGATGACGTGGCGGAACAGGTCCACGAGGTAGGCGCGCACGGGCAGGATGCGCGCGATGGCGCTCACGACGACCGAGATGCGCGGCTCCCGGATGGCGGCCTCCACATCGACACCGCCGACCCGCACGAAGTAGTCATCGGGATCGATGCCGATCGCGTAGTCGAAGTCGGCGAGCACATTCACAACCGCTTCCTCATCGGCCGGATCGATGCCGCGCTCGAGCACGAACCAGGCGAGCGCCCGATATGCGGCTCCCGTGTCCTGGTAGTCGAAGCCGAGCCGGCGCGCCGCAGCACGGCTCACGCTCGACTTGCCGCTGCCCGCGGGGCCGTCGACCGCGACGACGGTGACCGGGCCGCTCACAGGTAGGCCCCCGCGATCTTCCAGCCCCGACTTTCGAGTTCCGCCACGAGTTTCTCCTCCACCTCCGGCAGCACCGCGATCTCCGCGAGGCCGATCTGAGCCCCCGGCGAATGCTCGAGCCGCAGGTCCTCCATGTTGATTCCCGTCTGCCCGATCTCGCTGAGAAGGCGCGCGAGCTCACCCGGGCGGTCCTCGACCTTAACGACGATCTGGGCGTAGCGGCGGTCCTGCCCGTGCTTGCCGGGGATGCGGGCAACGCCCGCGTTGCCGCCAGCGAGGATCTGGGCGAGCGACCGCCGCGCGCCCGCCGCCGCCTGGTCGTCGAGCGCGTGGATGAGCACGTCGAGGTCGGTGCGCAGGTCGCGCAGCACCTCGATGATGTATCTCGAGTTCGCCCCCATGATCTGCACCCACAGCTCGGGGGCGCTCGCGGCGATGCGCGTCGTGTCGCGCAGACCCTGACCTGCGAGAGAGAGGGACCGCGCCTCCGCGTCAACAAGACGACGAGCGAGCAGGGTCGACACGGCCTGCGGGGCATGCGAGACGAGGGCAACCGCCCGGTCGTGGTCCTCGGCCGACATCGTCTGAGGAATCGCCCCGAGGTCCAGCGCGAGGTTCTCGATGACGGCGATCTGCCCCGCCGGGTTGCCCGCGTGCGGTGTGATGACCCAGGGGCGCCCGATGAAGAGGTCGGCACGGGCGGAGATTGCTCCGCCGCGCTCGCGCCCCGCCATGGGGTGCGAGCCGATGTAGCGCGAGAGGTCGGCCCCCACGAGGCTCAACTCGGCGTAGGGTGCACCCTTGACGCTCGCGACATCCGTCACAAGCGCGTCGGGGTAGGCCTGCAACTCCTGCGCGACGACCTCGGCGACGATGTCGGGCGGCACCGCGACGACAATGAGGGCGGGAGCGTCGGTGTCGCTCGCGCGGCGACCGGCGCCGTAGTCGACGGCCAAGCTCACGGTCGTGGGCGAGGCGTCGTGCACGATGACTTCGACGCCCTTCTCACTCAGCCCCAGACCCACGCTCGCGCCGAGCAGGCCCGCGCCGACGACCCGCACGGGTCCCACCGTGCGTGCGGTTCTCTCGTTCACCGTGTGCGTCCGTTCCTGCGTGATGCGTCTTTTGGTGAGCCGTTTTTGGCCGATCCGTTGTTGGGCGATCCGTTTTTGCCTGACGGGCCCTTCCCTTGCGGCCGGCCCGGTGTGCGGCCATCCTGCCGCTGTTCATCGCCACCGGCGGGCGACCCGGCCTGGCGCGCGATCGTCAGCAGCTGACCGAGTTCCACCTTAGTGAGATCGCGCATCTCCCCCGAGCCGAGCGTGCCGAGGTGCAGGGGGCCGAACTGGCGCCGCACGAGGTCGATCACGGGGTGACCGACGGCGTCGAGCATCCGTCTCACGATGCGGTTGCGACCCGAATGCAGAGTGATCTCCACCATCGACTCGTCGGCACCGCCCGCACTCGCCAGCAGGCGCGCCCGGTCGGCCGCGATCGGCCCGTCCTCGAGTTCGATGCCGCGTGTGAGTCGCGCGATCGTCTGCGCCGTCACGCGACCGCGCACGCGGGCAATGTAGGTCTTCATGACCCCGAACGACGGATGCGCCAGCACGTGCGCAAGCTCCCCGTCGTTGGTGAGGATGAGCAGCCCGGAGGTCTGCGCATCAAGACGGCCCACGTTGAAGAGACGCTCCTCGTAGCGCGAGACGTAGCGGCTCAGGTCGGGGCGGCCCCGCTCGTCCTGCAGCGAACTCACGATTCCGACGGGCTTGTTGAGCATGAGGTAACGCCGGCTCGTGTCGAGCTGGATCGCGACCCCATCGACCGCAACGCGGTCCTCCGGTGTCACGCGGCGACCCAGCTCGGTCACGACCTCGCCGTTCACCTCGACGCGCCCCGCTGCAATGAGGTCCTCTGACACGCGACGGGATGCGACACCCGCCGCCGCCATGAGCTTCTGGAGGCGCACCCCCTCCCCCGCAGGCTCAGCGGAGGTCATCGAAGCCCTCGGAACCGTCGGCGAGCAGCGGAGAGATCGGCGGGAGCTCGTCGAGCGAGTTGATGCCCAGCTGAGTCAGCAGCAGGTCGGTCGTGGCGTAGTGGATCGCGCCCGTCTCCGAATCGGCGAAGGCCTCCGTGATCAGGCCGCGACCGAGCAGCGTGCGCACGACGGAGTCGACGTTGACGGCACGAATCGACGCGATCGCACCACGACTGATCGGCTGCTTGTAGGCGATTACTGCCAGCGTCTCGAGGGCGGCCTGCGAGAGGCGGCTGGGGTTCTGGGTCAGCACGAAGTCCCGCACGATCTCATCGTGCTCCGCCCGCACGTAGATGCGCCAGCCCCCGCCGACCTCACGCAGCTCGAAGCCGCGCCGCACGCCGCCGCCCTCGCCGTCGTAGTCGGCCACGAGCGACCTCACCGCCGCGCGCACCGCCTTCACGGGCGCGCCGAGGGCCGTCGCGAGCGCGACGATCCCCTGCGGCTCGTCCACGACCATCAGGATCGCCTCGAGTCGGGCCCGCAGATCCTCGGCAGAGAGAGGGGCGGATGCCGCGGCATCCGTCGACTCGCTCGCCTCCGCCTGCACGGCCTCCGCCTGCACGGGCGCTGCCTGCACGGTCTGCACCTGCTCGGTCTCGGTCTGTTCAGTTGCCATAGTCAGCCCCCAGGTTGGCGAGGTTCTCGTCGGACCAATGCTCGGCCGTCCACTTCACGGTCAACTCGCCGAGCGGTTCCAGCTGCTCGAAGGAGATCGCGGCGCCGCGGTAGAGCTCAAGCACGGCGAGGAATCGCGCAACGACGATGCCCTTCTGCGCCGCCCCCGCGATCAGCTGGCGGAAGGTCATGGGTTCACCGCGCCGCAGCAGCGCGACGACGTGTGCCGCCTGCTCTCGGATGCTCACGAGCGGCGCATGCAGATGGTCGAGCCCCACGGTCGGCAGCTCGCGCGGGGCGAGGGCGACGGCGGCGAGCGCCGCGAAGTCGTCGGGCGTGAACGTCCACACGAGCTCGGGCGTCTGGCGGCGGTACTTCTCCTCGAGCCGCACCGAGCGCACGGTGCGTGTGGACTCGGCCGTGAGCCGCTCGTCGAACCACGCCGAGGCCTCCTTGAAGGCCCGGTACTGTAGCAGGCGTGCGAAGAGCAGGTCGCGCGCCTCCAGCAGCGCGACATCCTCGGCGTCGACCAGCTCGCCCTGCGGCAGCAGTCCCGCCACCTTGAGGTCGAGCAGTGTCGCGGCGACCACCAGGAACTCGCTCGCCTCGTTCAACTCGTCAGCCGTGTCGAGCCTGCTCAGGTAGGCGATGAACTCGGATGTCACGAGGCTCAGCGACACCTCGGTGATGTCGAGCTCGTGCTTGCCGATCAGCGTCAGCAGCAGGTCGAAGGGGCCGTCGAAGTCGCCCACCGTGACGGTGAATCCCGTGGTGCCCGAGGCGCCATCCGCGTCCCCGGCGGCGCCCGCCACCGTCATGGCGCTAGGCGACCGCGCCACGGAACACGAGCTCGCGCGCCAGCTGCCGGTAGGCCTCGGCGGAGGCATGCTCGGGCGCGAACTGGGTGATGGGAGCGGCGGCGACCGAGGCATCCGGGAACTTGATGGTGCGGCCGATGACCGTCTCGAACACCTTGTCGCCGAAGGTCTCGACGACGCGCTCCAGCACCTCACGCGAGTGCAGGGTGCGCGCGTCATACATGGTCGCGAGGATGCCGTCGAGTTGGATCGCGGGGTTCAGGCGGTCCTTGACCTTCTCGATCGTCTCGATCAGCAGGGCCACGCCGCGCAACGCAAAGTATTCGCACTCCAGCGGGATGAGCACGCCGTGGCTCGCCGTGAGGGCGTTCACCGTGAGGAGACCGAGGGACGGCTGGCAGTCGATGAGAATGACGTCGTATTCGTCCTTGACCTTGCGCAACACCCCCGCGAGGATCTGCTCGCGGGCGACCTCGCTCACGAGGTGCACCTCGGCGGCCGAGAGGTCAATGTTCGCGGGGATGACGTCCAGCCCAGGGGTGCTCGTCTGCTGGATCGCCTCGTGCGGGTCCTTGATCGTACCGAGCAGCAGGTCGTAGACATTGGGTGCGTCGTGGGTCGGAACCCCCAGCCCCGCCGAGAGTGCGCCCTGCGGGTCGAAATCGACCGCCAAAACGCGGCGACCGTAGTCGGCGAGCGCCGCCCCCACGCTGATGGTCGTGGTCGTCTTGCCGACGCCACCCTTCTGGTTGCACAGCGCGATGATTCGCGCGGGCCCGTGACCCTTGAGTGGCGCGGGGGCCTCGAAGGAGCGCTGGGGGCGCCCCGTGGGGCCCACTTTGGCGGTCGCCGTCGTGCCGTCGACCCCGTCGAGTTCGGCCGACGTGTCCCGCTGTGCTGTCATCCCGACATTCCTTAGAGTTCGTGACCGGCGAACGCCCGGTCGAGCGCCCGTGCCAACCTCCCCGATTCTACCGAGGGGCCACGCGGCGCCCGGCTCGCAACGCGAGAGGGCACGCAGGTCACCTCGAGTGGTGGTTGAAGGTTGGCGGGCGTTACCGCGCCCGCGGATGCGCCGTCGTGTACATGTCCCGGAGGGTGTCGGCCGTCACGAGCGTGTAGAGCTGCGTCGTCGCGACCGAGGAATGCCCCAGCAGCTCCTGCACGACGCGTACGTCCGCTCCCCCCTCGAGCAAGTGCGTCGCGAAGGAATGCCGCAGCGTGTGGGGCGACACCTCCGTGTCGATGCCCGCCTGTTCAGCCCGGGAACGGATGATCAGCCAGGCGTTCTGTCGCGACACCCGAGCCCCGCGCACTCCCAGGAACAGGGCGGGCGTCGCGCGGCCGCGCGCCGACATGACGGGTCGCGCCCGCACCAGATAGGCATCGATCGCGGCACGCGCGTAGCTGCCAAGCGGCACGATCCGCTGCTTCCCGCCCTTGCCGAGCAGCCGCACGACCTCACCCCGCTCGTCCCCCGTGCCGATCACGTCGTCGACGTTGAGGCCGACCGCCTCCGAGACCCGCGCCCCCGTCGCATACAGCAGCTCAAGCAGCGCGCGGTCCCGCAGCGAGACGGGGTCGTCCCCGCCCGCCGCCGCGAGCAGAGCCTCCACCTGCGACAGCGGGATCGCCTTCGGCAGACGCAACCCCAACTTGGGCGGCTTCGTCAGGGCCGCGACATCCGCCGTCACATGCCCCTCCTCCGCACAGAAGCGGTGCAGCCCCCGCACCGACGACAGGGAGCGCGCGACTGACGCGGGGCTGCGCTGCTCGCCCTCCGAGAGGTGCTGGGAGAAGGCCGAGACATCAGCGGCCGAGACCGCTTCGAGGTCCACGATCTCGCGCTCCGAAAGGAAGGCTGCGTAGGCGTCGAGATCGCAACGATAGGCCGCCAGAGTATTGGCCGCACGCCCCCGCTCAATCGCCAGATGGCGCAGGTATCGCTCGACGAGTGTCGGGATCGCCGCCGCCACCGCGCTACCGACTGGCGAACGCGAGAGTTGCCGTCACCAGGATGCCATTGCGCACCCGCCCGGCGCGGATCGCCTCGAGCACCGCCTCGACCGGCTCCCAGCGCAACTCCATGTCCGCCTCCTCGCCCTCGCGCTCGAAGTCGTGGTTCACCGGTTCCAACCCCCGCGCCAGGTAGACGCGCAGCAGCTCGTCGCTCCCGCCCGGTGACGTGAAGAACTCGATCAGCGGGCTCCACTCGCGTGCCGCGAGGTCCGCCTCCTCCTCCAGCTCTCGCTTGGCCGCCTCGAGCGGATCCTCGCCCTCCACATCGAGGAGACCCGCCGGCAACTCCCAGTCACGCGTCGCGATCGGGTGGCGATACTGCTTGAGCAGCAGCATCCGCCCGTCCTCGTCGACCGCGAGCACCGCGACCGCGCCCGTGTGGGCCACATACTCGCGCACGATCTCGCCGTCGCCGTAGACGAAGCGGTCACGACGCACGTTCCAGACCGCGCCGTCGAAGGCGACCTCCGACTCCAGCACACGCTGCGGGCTCGGCTCATCGGCGAGCAGGTCGATCTCGGCGTCGGCGCTCATCGCTAGACCGCGGGAGCCTCGGAGACCTCGAACAGTCGACTCGCCCGCTGCCGGTCGAGCGCCGCCGTCACGAGACCCCTGAAGAGCGGATGCGCGTGGCCGGGCCGCGAACGCAGCTCCGGGTGCGCCTGGGTGCCGACATAGAAGGGGTGCACGTCGCGCGGCAGCTCCACATACTCGACGAGGGTGCCGTCGGGCGAGGTTCCGGAGAACCAGAGCCCCGCCTCCGCGATCTGCTCGCGGTAGGTGTTGTTGACCTCGTAGCGGTGACGGTGGCGCTCGGAGGCGCTCGGTGCGCCATAGAGTTCCGCGACGATCGACCCGTCGGCGAGCGCCGCCTCGTAGAGACCGAGACGCATGGTGCCGCCCAGGTCGCCCGCCGCGATGATGTCGACCTGCTCCGCCATGGTCGCGATGACGGGCACGGGCGTGCCCGGGTCGAACTCGGTCGAAGAGGCGCCCTCAAGCCCCGCGACATCCCGCGCATACTCGATCACCATGCACTGGAGCCCGAGGCACAACCCAAGGGTGGGGATGCCGTTCTCGCGGGCGAAGCGCAGCGCACCAAGCTTTCCCTCGATGCCGCGGATACCGAAGCCGCCAGGCACGCAGATCCCATCGAGGTGGGCGAGGCGTCGCGCCGCACCCTCGGCAGTCTCACACTCGTCGGAGGGCACCCACTCGAGCTTCACCCGGGCATCGTTGGCGAAGCCGCCCGCCTTGAGCGCCTCCGTCACTGAGAGGTAGGCGTCGGGCAGGTCGATGTACTTGCCGACGAGCCCGATCGTCACCTCGTGCTTGGGGTTGTGCACGACATCGAGGAGCTCCTGCCACCCCGTCCAGTCAACGTCGCGTGCCTCAAGACCGAGGTGGTCGATGATGTAGGCGTCGAGCCCCTGCTCGTGCAGCGTGCTGGGGATGTCGTAGATGCTGGCCGCGTCGGGGCAGTTCACGACGGCCTCTGGGTCGACATCGCACATGAGGGCGATCTTGCGGTTCATGCTGTCGGCGACGGGGCGGTCGGAGCGCAGCACGATCGCATCGGGCTGGATACCGATCGAGCGCAGCGCGGCGACCGAGTGCTGCGTCGGCTTGGTCTTCTGCTCGCCCGCCGCGTTGAGGTAGGGCACGAGGGAGACGTGCACGAAGAAGCAGTTGCCGCGGCCCAGCTCGTGTCGCACCTGCCGGGCCGACTCGATGAACGGCTGGGATTCGATGTCACCGACGGTTCCACCGATCTCCGTGATGATCACGTCGGGAGCCGGCTCGCCGTTCTCGCCCGGCTGCGCCTGCAGCCGCATCCGGCGCTTGATCTCGTCGGTGATGTGCGGAATGACCTGCACTGTGTCGCCCAGGTATTCGCCGCGACGCTCCCGCGCGATCACACTCGAGTAGATCTGCCCCGTCGTGACGTTCGCGGCTTGGTCGAGGTTGATGTCGAGGAAGCGCTCGTAGTGGCCGATGTCGAGGTCGGTCTCGGCACCGTCATCCGTGACGAAAACTTCTCCGTGCTGGAAGGGGTTCATAGTGCCCGGATCCACGTTCAGATAGGGATCGAGCTTCTGCATGACGACGCGGAGGCCGCGGGCCGTCAAGAGGTTGCCGAGACTGGCCGCCGTGAGGCCCTTGCCGAGCGAGGAGACGACACCGCCCGTGACGAAGATGTGCTTGGTCGTGCCCGCGTCTGTTTTGTCCACCACGGGGTTGCAGCCTATCACCGCGAAGCTCGATATCTTCCGGGCGCCGCGCAAGAAGTTGCCGGCTCTCGACACCCACGGCCCCGACAGCCGACACTACTGGCCAGGATGCTGTGGGCCCAGGATGCTGCGGGCTCAGGATGCTGCGGGCTCAGGATGCTGCGGAGAGCCCGAGCAGTTCCCGCGCGTGTTCGAGGCCACTCGGGGAGTCGGGCAGTCCTGAGAGGAGCCGCGCCATCTCGGCCGTGCGCTCCTCCCCCGACAGCTGCCGCACGCTGCTCGCCGTCACGGAACCATCGCTGTCCTTGACGACCGAGAGGTGGTTGTTCGCGAAGGCGGCCACCTGCGCCAGGTGGGTGACGACGATGACCTGCGAGCGTTCGGCGAGGCGTGCGAGGCGGCGCCCGATCTCGATCGCGGCCGAACCGCCGACGCCCGCGTCGACCTCGTCGAAGACGAAGGTGGGCACGGGGTCGGTGCCCGCGAGCACCACCTCGATCGCGAGCATGACGCGGGAGAGCTCGCCTCCCGAAGCGCCTCGCCCGAGCGGGCGCGGCTCGGTGCCGGGATGCGGCTGCAGCAGGAGGGCGACCTGGTCCTTGCCGCTCTGGCCGAACTCGGCTCGCTCCGTCACCTCGACCGTGACCCGTGCATCCGGCATGGCGAGGGCGGCAAGCTCGGCCGAAACCTCCTCAGCGAGTCGTTCGCCCGCGTCGACGCGCAACTCGTGCACGCGGGCGGCGAGCGCCACGATCTCACTGCGGTCGGCTTCCACCGCCGTCGAGAGGGCGGCGATGCGGTCGCTGTCGCTGTCGAGCTCGAGGAGGCGCGCACTGCCTTCCTCGAGGTGGGCCAGCACGTCCTCAAGGGATGGACCGTGCTTGCGGGTCAGGGCGGCAAGCTCTGCGCGCCTCTCCTGCAGCCGTGCGAGCTCGATCGCACCCTCGGGTTCGAGTGCGCCCAGGTAGCTGGCGAGCTGCGAACCGAGATCCGCGACGACGAACGATGCAGTTGTGATCGCCTCCGCGATGGGCGCGAGTGCGGGATCGTGCTCGGCTACGCGCTCTAGTTGCCGCCGGGCCGCGTCGAGCAGGGTCGCCGCGGCGGGAGTCTCGTCGAGGTCGCCCGAGACGGCCTGGCGCGCCGCCTCCGCCGCGAGCCGCAGGTCCTCAAGGTTGCCGAGCCGCTCGATGCGCTCATCGAGCTGCGCATCCTCCCCAGGCTGCGGCGCGACCGCCTCGATCTCGTCAAGCGCGAGCCGCAGGTCTTCGGCCTCGCGGGCACGACGGTCGCGTTCCGCGACGAGCACGTCGAGCTCCCCCTGGCTCTCCTGCCAGCGCCGGAACACCGCCCGATACTCCGCGAGCGCCTTCGCCAGCTCATCGCCGGCGTAACGGTCGAGAGCTTCTCTCTGTGCCGCGGGAGCCTTGAGACGCAGCTGCTCGGACTGCCCATGCACGACGACGAGCTCCGAGCCGATGTCGGCGAGCACCCCGACGGGTGCCGACCGCCCGCCCACGAGCGCCCGGCTGCGACCCTCCGCCGTGACGGTACGAGCGAGAAGGAGTTCGACATTGGCCTCATCCACAGGGTCCACGTCGCCCCCCGCCTCAGCGACCCGCTGGGCGACCGCGCCCTGTGCGGGCACAAGCCAACGCCCCTCCGCGCTTGCCGAAGGATGCCCCTTCCGCACGACGCCGCTGTCGGCCCGCTCTCCCAGCAGGAGCCCGAGGGCCGTGATAACCATGGTCTTGCCCGCGCCCGTCTCCCCTGTGAGCGCCGTGAAGCCGGCACCGAGCGGAAGGGTCGCCTCGCCGATGACCCCGAGGTTGCGGATCTGAATCTCCTCGATCACGGTGCGCTCCCCTCGTGTCGTATCGCCGTCATGCGCCGCCCTGCACGGGGATCTCGCGCGTCACGTCGTTTCCAGGGCCGCGCCATCCGGCAACGGGCAGCCGGAACTTGCCGACCAACCGGTCGGAGAAGGGCGCCGAGTGCAGGCGCGCCAGCCGCACGGGGACCGTCGAGCGCCGCACGACGACGCGGGCTCCCGGGGGTAGATCCCAGGTGCGGCGACCATCGCACCACAGCACCCCGGTGCCCTGCGTGCGGTCGAGTACCTCGACCGCGAAGACGGAGTCGGGCCCGACGACGAGCGGCCGCGCGAAGAGCGCATGGGCGCTGAGGGGAACAAGCAGCATCGCGTCCAGTTCTGGCCACACGATCGGCCCGCCCGCCGAGAAGGAGTACGCGGTCGAACCGGTTGGCGTGGACATGACGATGCCATCGCAACCGAAGGAGGAGAGCGGCCGCCGGTCGACCTCGACGACGACCTCGAGCATCCGCTCACGACTCGCCTTCTCGACCGTCGCCTCGTTGAGCGCCCAGCTCTCGTAGACGACGGCATCGTCCACCTTGACGCGGACCTCTAGGGTCATCCGCTCCTCGACCAGGTAATCGCGCGAGAGGGCGCGGTGCACGGTCTCCGCAAGCCCCTCGCGCTCGCTCTCAGCGAGGAAGCCCACGTGGCCGAGATTGACGCCGAGGATGGGGGCCGACGAACCTCTCAAGAGTTCGGCCGCCCGAAGGATCGTGCCGTCGCCACCGAGCACGATGCCCAACTCGAGTTCGCGGATCGTGACATCCTCGCCCAGCACGCGCACCTCGCGAAGCCGTGCGTCGTGGGCAATGAGGTCGAGGCGTTCCTCGGGCGTAGCAACAGGCGTCACCCCGTCGGCGATCAGCTCGCGGCACACCTGCGCGGCCGCCGAGAGCGAATCCTCGCGACCGGTGTGGGACACAACGAGGATGCTGCGGCCGCTCGCCCCCGCGGAGGAACCGTCACGTGCAGCCACCCGTCACCTCCTCATCGTTCGCCGGCGAGCTCTGAAACGCGCTCCATCCATTCTGTCGGATTGCCGCCGTCGGCGCGCAGATGCACGACGTACTCGTGATTACCTGAGCCACCGAGGATTGGTGAGGAGACGATGCCCGCCGTGCCCCACCCGAGATCCCAGGCGCTCCAGAGCACCGTCATGACCGCGTCCGAGCGAAGCCCGGGCTCCCGCACGATCCCCTCGCGGATGCCGCCTCGGCCGACCTCGAACTGCGGCTTCACCAGGAGCACGAGATCGGAGCCAGGCGCGACCGTGTGCACGATGGCAGGGATGACCATCGTGAGCGAGATGAAGGAGAGATCACCCACGACAAGGTCGAGCGATTCGAGGTCTACTCCCTCGCCGACAGCAGCAGCGAGCGACGCCGGCGTGAGGTCGCGCGCGTTGAAGCCCTCGATCACCGCCACCCGGGCATCCGCTGCGACTTCGGGGGCAAGCTGGCCGTGACCCACGTCGAGCGCGATCACGCAGCGCGCTCCCCGCTCGCAGAGAACCTGCGTGAATCCGCCCGTCGATGCTCCGAGGTCGAGAGCTACCCTGTCCAGGGCGTCGATGCCGAAGGCGTCGAGCCCTGCGACCAGCTTGTGGGCGGCACGGCTCACATAGTGATCCCCCTGATCGACCTCTATGAGACTGGAGGCGAGGACCCGCTGCGAGGGTTTGGCCGCTTGCCTCCCACCGACGCGCACCAGACCGTCCGCGATAAGGCGAGCGGCGTGCGTCCTCGACCGCGCAAGTCCCCGCTCCGCGAGAACCGCGTCGAGACGACCTTCCCCGCCCGAGCCGCCACTCGAGGGCGCGTCAGCGATCGCCGGCCTCCCCCGCTTCGAGCGCGGCGCGCAGTTCATCGTGCAGGTGGACGAATGCTTCAGCTCGCCGCTCGAGCGGCTGATCCTCGATCACGCGAAGCCGCGACAGGAGGGCATCATCGGCGGCCTCCCCTCGGCCTCTCGCGGCCGAATCGGCAGAGCGGGCCTCCGTGGGAACCTCGTGCTGCGCGTCATCCATGTCTCTAATCACACCACATCTCGCAGCGGCCGCCCCTCGCCGGGCGCCATTCTGTCAGCGGGCGATACGCAGGGCGTCGAGCAGCGACGCAGTGACGTCGATCGCGTAGATCGCCATGCCCGAGTTCCAGACAGCGGCGGATGCTGCGCGCACGAGATCCCCGTAGGCGCCCGCCGCCTCGAGCTCCAGCCTCCGCCCGTCCAGCCGCACGACGGCGTCTCGCACGCGTGTCGTGCCGTCCTGTCGCGCCTCGACCGCGGGGTACGGCAGCACAAGCTCGGTGAGGTTCTCCAGGATCAGGTCCGGACGCATGGTGGCGTCGGCGGCGAGGAGCTGCCTCGCCCCGTCGATGCCAGTCAGCACGAGCGCTGAACGGATGCCCGCCCGATTCGCCCCCAGGATGTCCGTGTCAAGGCGGTCACCGACGAAAAGCGCTTTGCTCGCGCTGAAGCGCTCGAGCGCTGTCGTGAAAATGGGTGTCTCCGGCTTGCCCGCGACGACGGGGAGGCGCCCCACGGCCGTGTGCACGGCGGAGACGAGTGTGCCGTTTCCGGGCGCAACGCCCCGTGCGACGGGGATCGTCCAGTCGCTGTTGGTCGCCACCCAGGGACGTTCGGAGTGCGCGCCCTGCAGCGCGAACGCTGCTTCCGCCAGCTGGTGCCAGCCGACATCGGGGGCGAAGCCCTGCACGACGGCGGCCGTCTCAGAGCTCGCCGCGCCGACAGGTATCAGGCCTGCCCGTTCCACCTCAACGGTGAGCCCCTCCCCTCCGACTACGAGGATCTCGGATCCTGCAGGCACGAGGCCCATGAGAAGGCGAGCCGCCGCCTGCGAAGACGTGACGACATCCTCGGCCGTCGCAGGCAGGCCTAGTCGCTGAAGGTGGTCTGCGACCGTCTCGGCCGTCCGCGAGGCGTTATTTGTGATGTATCCGACGCGAATGCCCGGGTCGCTGAGGCTCTCGACAGCCCCGGCAATCGGGAGGTCGCCCTTGTAGACGACGCCGTCAAGGTCGACGAGGATCGCATCGACGCCTGCGAGTGGGGTCTCACCGGGCTGCAGCGTCTCCCGAGGACTCGTCGCTCGCGGGGCCGGCTCGCTAGTGTTCGCCGTCTCGCTCGCCGCCGGACTGCTCGGACTCGGACTGCTCGGACCCGGACTGCTCGGACCCGGACTGCTCGGACCGGGACTGCTCGGACCCGTCTCGCTCGCCGGCCCCCCGCGTTCCCTGCTGGTCGCCGTCGCCTTCTTCCTCGTAAATCTCAATGACGTCCTCTTCCCTCGAGGGATCTGCTCCGTGAAGCGCCTCAGCGGCAATGTCGGCCCTGCGGTACCAGTCTTCCGCTTCCTTCGATCGGCCGAGGTCCTCGAGCACGGCGGCATATGCCGCGAACAGACCGGGGCTCCAGCTGAAGGCACGGTTCGGGTCGAGCTGCGGGATCTCCAACTCGAGGAGTGCCGCCTCCGTCTGCCCGAGGTCTAGACGAGCGCCCGACATTGCGATCGCAAGCTCGACCTGCACGTCGCTCGGGAGACTTTCTCGCGGCACGGAGCGGCCGAGCTCGAGCGCACGATCAGGCCGTCCGAGCCCCCGCTCGGAGTCGACCATCATGGGCAGCTGGTCGTCGCGCCCCGAGATTCGACGGTAGGTGCGCAGCTCGCGCAGCGCGAGCGCGAAGTCGCCCACGGAGTACGCCGTGATGGCGAGTGTCTCGCGCACGACCGCGATGCGGCCCGCCTTGCGAGCAGCGGATGTCGCGTGCTGGTGGGCCAGCTCCGGATCCTCGTTGATCAGCCGCGCCGCCATGACCAGGTGGGTTGCCACGACGTCGGCGTTTTCCTTGGCGAGCGTCTTCAGTTGTGCGCGAGCGCTACGGTCGAGCTGATCCGGGGTCACACCCGCCGGGATCCTGGGGTCATCGTGCCGGCTGCGCACCGACTTGGTGTCATATGGATCACGGTCGACGTCATCAGCGCGCTCGCGCCGCTGACGGCCCGGCTCGCCCTGCCGTCGCGCGTCGCCCTGGCGACTTTGGCCAGCGCGAGTCGGCCCGTACTCACGTCGGGGCGGCTTGCCACCCCGAGGCTCACCCTTGGCCGGCCCGCGACGGTCACGGCGGGCCCCGTCGCCGCGCTCACCAGGGCGGCGGTTCCGGTCTGATTCGCTCACGATATCTCTCCTGCTCGATGCCCGTTTGGCGACCGTGTTAACGCGAAATGGCCACCCCTGCGTTGGGGTGGCCATTTCATCGAAGAAGTCCGGCGGTGTCCTACTCTCCCACAGGGTCCCCCCTGC
>NZ_JAPELL010000009.1 GCF_026094475.1 Homoserinimonas sedimenticola | reverse complement strand
TCTTCCGCCCTTTTCAAGGTGTGTTAAAGCTCCGACCATAAACATAATGCGCGAATCATTCCTCATTTTGAGGCATATCTCATAGGCCTCTTTGGCTTCCATTCCTGTATCGCGCATACGGCAGGCTTCAAATATCATAAGCTGCATGGCACCTGTAGCGAGCCATGAATTAATAATAAATATTTTTGAGCCTTTATATTTTTCAGACAGTATATCGCCTGCTGAGGCGGCTGAATGGTAGGAGCCGCTAAGTGTATCTGTTATTGTAAAACAGATCATGTCTTTTCCTTTGTCAAGTGATGGCGTGAAAGCATCAATGTAGTCCTGCACGGAAGGCAGGGAAGTCTTTGGAAATAATTTTTTTTCAATGAGATTTTCAAAAAACTCCTCACGCGGCATCTCAAAAAGCTCTTTTGAGTAGTTTTCCGAGTCAAAAGATATATAAAAAGGTATGACCTTTATATTTTTATCCCGGGCTGTATTAAGTGGTATATCA
>NZ_JAPELL010000008.1 GCF_026094475.1 Homoserinimonas sedimenticola | reverse complement strand
CGCAGATCAGCAACGCTGCGGTGAATACGTTCCCGGGCCTTGTACACACCGCCCGTCAAGTCATGAAAGTCGGTAACACCCGAAGCCAGTGGCCCAACCTTTTGGAGGGAGCTGTCGAAGGTGGGATCGGTAATTAGGACTAAGTCGTAACAAGGTAGCCGTACCGGAAGGTGCGGCTGGATCACCTCCTTTCTAAGGAGCATCTGGCCACGTATGTGGTCCAGGCGCCAGATCGAGACCGACCGTGTCTCGCTGGTTAGCTCATGGGTGGAACATTGACATAGTGACCGGAACCTGGTGGTTCCGAACTCAGTACGCCTCTTTTAGAGGAAGGAACGGTTCGGTTTCGCGGGGGCCGGTCTTTTGCACGCTGTTGGGTCCTGAGGGACCGGGCCAGCTCCGGGTGACCGGGGTTGGACGAACTCCTCTGGACCCCTGTCGGACACACGGATTGTGTGGATGAGGGGGTACCGCCCGTATTTTGAGAACTACACAGTG
>NZ_JAPELL010000007.1 GCF_026094475.1 Homoserinimonas sedimenticola | reverse complement strand
AGGAATACGCCGAGCTCGAGTGGCCGATCGACATCCTGATCACCCTGGTGTGGGTGGCCTACGCGGTGGTGTTCTTCGGCACCATCGGCATGCGCAAGGTGCGCCATATCTATGTGGCCAACTGGTTCTACGGCGCCTTCATCCTGGCGGTGGCGATCCTGCACCTGGTCAACAGCGCGGCCGTGCCGGCGGACTGGATGAAATCGTATTCGGCCTACGCCGGCGTGCAGGACGCGATGATCCAGTGGTGGTACGGCCACAACGCGGTCGGCTTCTTCCTGACCACCAGCTTCCTGGGCATGATGTATTACTTCGTGCCCAAGCAGGCCGGCCGTCCGATCTACTCGTACCGCCTGTCCATCGTCCACTTCTGGGCGCTGGCCTTCACCTACATGTGGGCCGGTCCGCACCACCTGCTGTACACCTCGCTGCCCGACTGGACCCAGTCGCTGGACATGACGTTCTCGCTGATCCTGCTGGCGCCGTCGTGGGGCGGCATGATCAA
>NZ_JAPELL010000006.1 GCF_026094475.1 Homoserinimonas sedimenticola | reverse complement strand
TCGACCGCTCCCTCGGAGGTGTCGCCCTCAGCCCGCTGCCAAACCGCCCGGGAGAGGTCGAAATCGCCCTTGGGGTGCTGACCCATCGCTGTTCCTCCATCGCCATGCGTAACGAGACGGCCCGAGCGGACCTCATCGGGCAGGATAAGCGGATGCCGAGCCTCACCCGTGCAGAGGCGACCGCGCGCCGCGCGTCGATCACCGTCGAGTCCTACGATGTGGACCTCGATCTGACCGGCGACGCCGAGCGGTTCCGCTCCGCCGTCACCATCCGGTTCCGGGCCACCCCCGGAGCCGAGACCTTCGTCGACGTCAAGCCGCGCCGACTCCTCGCCGCCCGCCTCAACGGCAGCGACCTCGACCCGGCCCTGCTGGCCGGCGACCGGCTGCCGCTGACCGGCCTGGCCGCGACGAACACGCTCACAGTCGAGGCCGAGATGGCCTACTCCAACACGGGCGAAGGGCTGCACCGTTTCGTCGACCCGGCCGACGGCGAGACCTACCTCTACAGCCAGTTCGAGACCGCC
>NZ_JAPELL010000005.1 GCF_026094475.1 Homoserinimonas sedimenticola | reverse complement strand
CGAGAACACCACCTTCGACAGCTCCGATTTCCGCAACACCGTCCCCCGCTTCTCGCCCGAGAACCGCAGGGCGAACCAGGCGGTGGTGGAGCTGATCGGCCGGATCGCGGCGAAGAAGAAGGCGACCCCCGCGCAGATCGCGCTCGCCTGGGTGCTCGCGCAGGAGGCCTGGATCGTGCCCATCCCCGGCACCACCAAGCTTCACCGCCTGGAGGAGAACCTCGCCGCGGCGGGCGCCTCACCGACGAGGTGTAAGGAAGGGCCCCTTCCTAACGCCTCCGGTAGAGGAAGGGCCCCTTATTAACAGTCGCCGCCCGGTGGGACGGGCCGGTGACGGCGGTACGGGCCCCAGCCGACGAAGCGGGCGAACATGTCGGCCGGGGCCGGCGCGTCGTTCGGGTTCAGCCGGTAGAGGTCGCGCGTGGCCTCGTACAGCAGCCCGCACAGGTAGATGGACAGCCCGATCCGGTTGTCCTCGTACTCGCCGCGCAGCAGCAGGCGGGCCATCGGGCACGGCCACGGCTGGCCGCAGGCCCGGCAAC
>NZ_JAPELL010000004.1 GCF_026094475.1 Homoserinimonas sedimenticola | reverse complement strand
AATTCTATAAGAATCAGTAATTTACTATTTTCCCCTATTCTCTTCTATGAAAACCAACAGACAACACCAAAGTTCAAGGTAGCTCCCTCCCTCCGGTCGGGCATTTTGAGGGTCAGGGTTCGCCATAGGCGACCGCGTTAGCGGCTTGACCTTGACGATCAAAATGCCCATTTAACCTTTTATCTGGTGATGGCTCGCATAGTGAGCCATCACCATGCATGACGGTTTTTAGGGGTTTCGGGGCGAAGCCCTGAACCAGTTACTCCGCTAGCGGAGTGTATACTGGCTAATTAGTGCTTATCCTTAGGATATATCTCTCGGTAAATCGTTATGAGGCTTCCAATTAAGCCAATGATTGTGATGATTGTTGAAGTGATCATGATGACCTCCTTGTCGATTAATTTTCTGTATTAAATTACTTGCTAATTCCTTTTAGTCACAAAGGAATGCGGCACATTAAAAAAGTTATGTGCTGTTTTATTTATTTATGGGATTTACTGCTTAAAGGGCTGCTTATCATGGGGATGGCTCGCTGTGGCGAACCATCCCCCTTTTCGAGGGTGGGGGTCGATGCCAGCCGAAACCAAGCCCATATGAAAATAAATTATACGCAACCAA
>NZ_JAPELL010000003.1:4093-5557 GCF_026094475.1 Homoserinimonas sedimenticola | reverse complement strand
GGCGACCGTGTTAACGCGAAATGGCCACCCCTGCGTTGGGGTGGCCATTTCATCGAAGAAGTCCGGCGGTGTCCTACTCTCCCACAGGGTCCCCCCTGCAGTACCATCGGCGCAGAGAGTCTTAGCTTCCGGGTTCGGAATGTGACCGGGCGTTTCCCTCTCGCTATGGCCGCCGAAACACTATTGATTTAGGTATCAGTTCATAGCCACCAGCACCGTGCCACCCCGTGGGGGTGTTTTGGTGGTGGTGGGATGATCCCCGACCGTAAATCGGGAACCACAAAGTGGACGCGAAACATCTTTGTAAGTGTTATCAAGTTATCGGCTTATTAGTACAGGTCAGCTGCACGAGTCGTTAGTCCTCGCTTCCACATCCTGCCTATCAACCCAGTAGTCTAGCTGGGAGCCTCTCCCCTAAAAGGGATGGAAATCTCATCTTGAAGCTGGCTTCCCGCTTAGATGCTTTCAGCGGTTATCCATTCCGAACGTAGCTAATCAGCGGTGCTCCTGGCGGAACAACTGACACACCAGAGGTTCGTCCATCCCGGTCCTCTCGTACTAGGGATAGATCTTCTCAAATTTCCTGCGCGCGCAGAGGATAGGGACCGAACTGTCTCACGACGTTCTAAACCCAGCTCGCGTACCGCTTTAATGGGCGAACAGCCCAACCCTTGGGACCTACTCCAGCCCCAGGATGCGACGAGCCGACATCGAGGTGCCAAACCATGCCGTCGATATGGACTCTTGGGCAAGATCAGCCTGTTATCCCCGAGGTACCTTTTATCCGTTGAGCGACAGCGCTTCCACAAGCCACTGCCGGATCACTAGTCCCGACTTTCGTCCCTGCTCGACTTGTCAGTCTCACAGTCAAGCTCCCTTGTGCACTTACACTCGACACCTGATTGCCAACCAGGTTGAGGGAACCTTTGGGCGCCTCCGTTACTTTTTGGGAGGCAACCGCCCCAGTTAAACTACCCACCAGGCACTGTCCGAGAACCGGATCACGGTTCGTCGTTAGATATCCAATATGACCAGAGTGGTATTTCAACAATGACTCCATGAACACTGGCGTGCCCACTTCACAGTCTCCCACCTATCCTACACAAGCCACACCGAACACCAATACCAAGCTGTAGTAAAGGTCACGGGGTCTTTCCGTCCTTCTGCGCGTAACGAGCATCTTTACTCGTAGTGCAATTTCGCCGAGTTCGCGGTTGAGACAGCTGGGAAGTCGTTACGCCATTCGTGCAGGTCGGAACTTACCCGACAAGGAATTTCGCTACCTTAGGATGGTTATAGTTACCACCGCCGTTTACTGGGGCTTAAATTCGCAGCTTCGCTTACGCTAACCGCTCCTCTTAACCTTCCAGCACCGGGCAGGCGTCAGTCCGTATACATCGTCTTGCGACTTGGCACGGACCTGTGTTTTTAGTAAACAGTCGCTTCCCACTGGTCTCTGCGGCC
>NZ_JAPELL010000003.1:1791-3993 GCF_026094475.1 Homoserinimonas sedimenticola | reverse complement strand
TCAAACGCTTTCGGAGCTAAGTCCTAATACGCCTCAGGCCCCCCTTCTCCCGAAGTTACGGGGGCATTTTGCCGAGTTCCTTAACCACGATTCTCTCGATCGCCTTAGTATTCTCTACCTGAACACCTGAGTCGGTTTGGGGTACGGGCGGCTAAAACCTCGCGTCGATGCTTTTCTTGGCAGCATAGGATCACTGATTTCGCCCATTCGGGCTACCCATCGGGTCTCAGGCTTAGTGAGAGACGGATTTGCCTATCTCTCGCCCTACATCCTTAGACCGGGACAACCATCGCCCGGCTCAGCTACCTTCCTGCGTCACACCTGTTAATACGCTAGCCGCACCAGCATGGGGTCGAGCGTTAGACCGCATCCTTCACCCCGAAGGGATCCGTCATGCGGGTTAGGACTCTTAGCACCACTGGATTGGCTTGGGCGGTTTTTCGCCGGTACGGGAATATCAACCCGTTGTCCATCGACTACGCCTGTCGGCCTCGCCTTAGGTCCCGACTTACCCAGGGCGGATTAACCTGGCCCTGGAACCCTTGTTCATTCGGCGGACGGGTTTCTCACCCGTCTTTCGCTACTCATGCCTGCATTCTCACTCGTGTAGGCTCCACGGCTGGTTTCCACCGCCGCTTCACTGCCCACACGACGCTCTCCTACCACTCCGTCCGGCTGAACCACGAAGGCTTACCTAAAGGACGAAATCTACAACTTCGGTGGTGTGCTTGAGCCCCGTTACATTGTCGGCGCGGAATCACTTGACCAGTGAGCTATTACGCACTCTTTCAAGGGTGGCTGCTTCTAAGCCAACCTCCTGGTTGTCTCTGCAACTCCACATCCTTTTCCACTTAGCACACGCTTGGGGACCTTAGTTGGTAGTCTGGGTTGTTTCCCTCTCGACGATGAAGCTTATCCCCCACCGTCTCACTGCTGCGCTCTCACTTACCGGCATTCGGAGTTTGGCTGACGTCAGTAACCTTTTGGGGCCCATCGGCCATCCAGTAGCTCTACCTCCGGCAAGAAACACGCAACGCTGCACCTAAATGCATTTCGGAGAGAACCAGCTATCACGAAGTTTGATTGGCCTTTCACCCCTATCCACAGCTCATCCCCTCAGTTTTCAACCTAAGTGGGTTCGGTCCTCCACGACGTCTTACCGTCGCTTCAACCTGGCCATGGATAGATCACTTCGCTTCGGGTCTAGGACATGCGACTGACTCGCCCTATTCAGACTCGCTTTCGCTACGGCTACCCCACACGGGTTAACCTCGCCACATATCGCTAACTCGCAGGCTCATTCTTCAAAAGGCACGCTGTCACCCCTACTAAGGAGGCTCCAACGGTTTGTATGCAAACGGTTTCAGGTACTATTTCACTCCCCTCCCGGGGTACTTTTCACCTTTCCCTCACGGTACTTGTCCGCTATCGGTCTTCTGGGAGTATTTAGGCTTATCAGGTGGTCCTGACAGATTCACACGGGATTTCTCGGGCCCCGTGCTACTTGGGATACTTCCCACCCCGGCGCGACATTTCGATTACGGGACTGGCACCCTCTATGGTCGACCTTTCAAGATCGTTCATCTATATCGCGCACGTCGATGTGTACTTCGGCAGAAGTACCTGGAAGTCCCACAACCCCGACCATGCAACGCCTGCCGGCTATCACACATGATCGGTTTGGCCTATTCCGATTTCGCTCGCCACTACTGACGGAATCACTGTTGTTTTCTCTTCCTGTGGGTACTGAGATGTTTCACTTCCCCACGTTCCCTCTACCCGCCCTATATATTCAGGCGGGAGTCACCAGGTCGTATTGCTACGCCTGGCGGGGTTTCCCCATTCGGAAATCCTCGGATCAAAGTTCGATTATCAACTCCCCGAGGCTTATCGCAGATTTCTACGTCCTTCTTCGGCTCCAGAAGCCAAGGCATTCACCGTTTGCACTTAGAAACTTGATGACAAAAATTACACAAAGAACAGCAGCGCGTTGCATTCACAACGCGTCACTTTTCTATTGAAGACATCTCCGCGCTCCACCCCAGCTCAAGCCCGAAAGCTCTCCCCGAAGGTTTCTGCGCGAGTGTCTAAGATGCTCGCGTCCACTGTGTAGTTCTCAAAATACGGGCGGTACCCCCTCATCCACACAATCCGTGTGTCCGACAGGGGTCCAGAGGAGTTCGTCCAACCCCGGTCACCCGG
>NZ_JAPELL010000003.1:0-1691 GCF_026094475.1 Homoserinimonas sedimenticola | reverse complement strand
GGTTGGGCCACTGGCTTCGGGTGTTACCGACTTTCATGACTTGACGGGCGGTGTGTACAAGGCCCGGGAACGTATTCACCGCAGCGTTGCTGATCTGCGATTACTAGCGACTCCGACTTCATGAGGTCGAGTTGCAGACCTCAATCCGAACTGAGACCGGCTTTTTGGGATTCGCTCCACCTTACGGTATTGCAGCCCTTTGTACCGGCCATTGTAGCATGCGTGAAGCCCAAGACATAAGGGGCATGATGATTTGACGTCATCCCCACCTTCCTCCGAGTTGACCCCGGCAGTCTCATATGAGTTCCCACCATGACGTGCTGGCAACATACGACGAGGGTTGCGCTCGTTGCGGGACTTAACCCAACATCTCACGACACGAGCTGACGACAACCATGCACCACCTGTATACGAGTGTCCAAAGAGTTCTCTATTTCTAGAGCGTTCTCGTATATGTCAAGCCTTGGTAAGGTTCTTCGCGTTGCATCGAATTAATCCGCATGCTCCGCCGCTTGTGCGGGCCCCCGTCAATTCCTTTGAGTTTTAGCCTTGCGGCCGTACTCCCCAGGCGGGGAACTTAATGCGTTAGCTGCGACACAGAAACCGTGGAATGGTCCCTACATCTAGTTCCCAACGTTTACGGCATGGACTACCAGGGTATCTAATCCTGTTCGCTCCCCATGCTTTCGCTCCTCAGCGTCAGTTACGGCCCAGAGATCTGCCTTCGCCATCGGTGTTCCTCCTGATATCTGCGCATTCCACCGCTACACCAGGAATTCCAATCTCCCCTACCGCACTCTAGTCTGCCCGTACCCACTGCAGGCTGGAGGTTGAGCCTCCAGTTTTCACAGCAGACGCGACAAACCGCCTACGAGCTCTTTACGCCCAATAATTCCGGATAACGCTTGCACCCTACGTATTACCGCGGCTGCTGGCACGTAGTTAGCCGGTGCTTTTTCTGCAGGTACCGTCACTTTCGCTTCTTCCCTACTAAAAGAGGTTTACAACCCGAAGGCCGTCGTCCCTCACGCGGCGTTGCTGCATCAGGCTTGCGCCCATTGTGCAATATTCCCCACTGCTGCCTCCCGTAGGAGTCTGGGCCGTGTCTCAGTCCCAGTGTGGCCGGTCACCCTCTCAGGCCGGCTACCCGTCGTCGCCTTGGTGAGCCGTTACCTCACCAACAAGCTGATAGGCCGCGAGTCCATCCCAGACCGAAATTCTTTCCAGCTCCTCACCATGCGGTGGAAGCTCGTATCCGGTATTAGACGCCGTTTCCAGCGCTTATCCCAGAGTCAGGGGCAGGTTACTCACGTGTTACTCACCCGTTCGCCACTAATCCACCAGAGCAAGCTCCGGCTTCATCGTTCGACTTGCATGTGTTAAGCACGCCGCCAGCGTTCATCCTGAGCCAGGATCAAACTCTCCGTAAATGTTTGATTGCACAGCGACCGAAGCCACCGGCACATCTAGTGTGCTCGACCACCGGAAAAAGGCGGACCGAACACAAGTTTGAAACTGACAGAACGAACATCAATACTGACGTTCGCATTTGTCTAATCTTTTTCCAAAGGAATCTCCTACCCGAAAACGGGTACGAGGTTTTTGGCATTTGACATAGTGCACGCTGTTGAGTTCTCAAGGATCGGACGCTCCCGGTGCTCCACCTTCCGGTGACGCTGCCGGGGCAACTT
>NZ_JAPELL010000002.1 GCF_026094475.1 Homoserinimonas sedimenticola | reverse complement strand
TACGAGGTTTTTGGCATTTGACATAGTGCACGCTGTTGAGTTCTCAAGGATCGGACGCTCCCGGTGCTCCACCTTCCGGTGACGCTGCCGGGGCAACTTCTCTAAGCTACCACCTTCTGTGTCCGTGTCAAATCGACCGGCTGTCTTCCCGAAACCGCCGACAGGCGCACTCGAGATGCCAGGTTTCACTGACCGGGTGATCGATCGGGTCGATCAGAAAGTGGGTTTTTTATCCTAAGCCCGAAGATTCGACTCTGCAAGAGAACATCTCCGCGAGGAGCTCTTCGGTGGCTTTCGCCTGAGGATTCAGTCCCGCTTGAGGCCGGGAAGCACTTCCGCTTTCCGCACCTTTGGGGTGACGAGTAAGTACTTTACGTAGTTTCGGGAGCCCGGGCAAATCCAAATGGAATCCCGGGCGTGGCGCGCCCTACTCCCCCGAAATCTCGGGGGAACAGTACTCCGCGACAAAACCATCGATAGTCGCGATGTCGGCCTGTGAGTGCAGGTCAAGAAGATCGCCGGCGCGATTCGGGCTCGGCAGGCTATTCGCCACCGCGACAATGCCGTCGACCCGAGCACTGAACGACGTCACCTGCTCGGCAATTCCCGAGGGAGCCACAGGAACGAGGCCCTGCCAGGTCGCGGCATACGCCGAGATCGCCGGCACGTAGCCCGCCGGGTCCTCGAGCTGGGGCCAACCGTAGTCCGGGTCGCCCGTCCCGAAGATCGTCGGTGTCGCCGCGAGGGTTGCGCAGAACTCTTCGCTCTCCGCCACGACCGCGGCGTGAGCCGCTGCTGCAGCATCCGCAGCCGCCTGCGCCTCGCGCTGCTCCTCGAGTTCGAACCACAGGAAGGCTCCCGCCACCGCCATGACGAACGTCATCACGACCGCGACCCACGTCGCGGCCCTCGCGAGCGGCGACGGCCACCCGCGAAAGTCCCGGCCCCGAGCCATCGCGACGAGCGCCACCACGAAGCCGACCGGCGGCAGGAGGAACGCCAACACGATGGCCGCGATGTCGATGATGCGCAGATCACCGGGAACCTCACGAACGCGCGGGGCGAGCGGGCCCAAGACCGGATGCCCGCCCTCGGGACGGGAACCAGGCGCCGCTCCCCCAACGTGGGGAGCGGGAGGCGCGGACCGGTCCGCCGCCGGCGATGCGGCAGACGAGGCGGAAGCGGGGAACTGAGTCGCGAAAGCCGTAGTGGCTGCAGCATCCGAATCCCCCTCGTCGGTGGACCAGGGAGAAGAGGTCGACAGCGGCGAGGGCTCCGGCGACGCGGGCTCTGGTGTGAGGGGCTCTGGTGTGAGGGGCTCTGCTGCCCGGGACTCTGGCGCCAGGGGCTCGGATGCCAGGGGCTCGGGCACCCAAGGCTCGGCGGGCTGCGCTGCATCGAACGCCCGTGTAGGCGGGGTGTCCGGGGAAGCGGGCGGGGCGAAGGGCGAGGCGGCATCCGCCCCGGCCACGCCGGCATCGGAGGCGAGCAGGCCGGACGTCTGCAGGCTCGACGTCGAGAACGCTTGCGTTGCGGGCGAAGGATCAGGACGGGGCGGCTCCAAGAGAGGCGGCGGCGACGGCTCGACATCGCCGACCGGAAGACCCGCGACCTCGTCGTGAACAGAGACGCCCGGAGTGCCGTACACCGGCGGTGCCACGCCGAACGACTGCGGGGGTGTGATGGACGCCGCCGGCAGCCCGCTTTCAGGAGTGACAGATGCGGGCGCGCTTGCGGCCGCTGCGCCGAACGTCTCGCGATCGAAACCGAGAGCCTCGAACGCGCTGAAACCGCCCGTCTCGGGACGTGGCGTGTCGCCCGAAGGACCGCTCGCTTCGCGGAAATCCGATGCGGGGCCTCCATCGACCGAAGGGTCCACCTCAGCTTCGGCTCGTGCCGCCTCGCGAAGGCGACGACGGTCGCGCCTCAACTCGCCGCCAGGCGTTCCCGCCGAAAACGCGCTCGGCGCCGAACCCTCCGACCCTGCACGGTCTGCCTCACCGGTGCCCCGGCTGACATCAGGCTTTTCTTCCACGCTCTCCCCTCGCTGGCTCGCCCCATCCTAACGAGGCCGACCGAACCTAGCCCGCGACGACACCCGCGAGCGTCTTCTTGCCGCGCCGCAGCACAGCGAGACGGCCCGCAAGCAGGTGTGAGTCGATCGTTTCGGCGGCATCCGTCACGCTCACGTTGTTGACATAGACACCACCCTGCTCGATCGCGCGACGGGCCTCTCCCAGGCTCTTCACGAGAGAGGCATCGACAAGCAGCTGGGCGATCGTTGCGCCTGGGGATGCTGCCGCATGAGGAAGCTCGGCGAGCGCCGACTCAAGCGTCGCCGCATCGAGCGACTCAAGCTCGCCCTGACCGAAGAGCGCCTGCGCCGCCGCGATCGCCGCCTCGGTCGCCGCCGTGCCATGGACAAGCGACGTCACCTCAAACGCGAGAGTGCGCTGGGCCTCCCGCCGGAAAGGTTCCTCCGCCACGGCGCGCTCGAGCTCCTCGATGCGCGCCCGCGACAGAAACGTGAAGACCTTCAGCCGCGCGACCACGTCGGCGTCGTCGGTGTTGAGCCAGAACTGGTACATCGCGTAGGGACTTGTGAGCGAGGCATCCAGCCACACCGCATTGCCCTCACTCTTGCCGAACTTGGTGCCGTCGGAATTCGTGATGAGAGGGGTGCCGATCGCGTGAACGCTCACCCCTTCGGCCTTATGCACGAGGTCAGTGCCGCTCGTCAGATTGCCCCACTGGTCGGAGCCACCCGTCTGCAACACGCAGCCGTAATTGCGGTAGAGCTGGAGAAAATCCATACCCTGGAGAATCTGGTAGCTGAACTCGGTGAAGCTGATGCCCGCGTCTGAGTTGAGACGGGCGCTCACAGCATCCTTCTTGAGCATCGTGCCGACGCGGAAGTACTTGCCCACGTCGCGCAGGAAGTCGATCGCGGAGAGCGGGGCGGTCCAGTCCAGATTGTTGACAAGCTGAGCCGCATTCTCGCCCTCGAAGCTCAGGAACTTCGACACCTGCCCCTGAAGGTAGCCGACCCATTCCGCCACAACCTCGGGAGTGTTGAGGGTGCGCTCCGCCGTCGGCTTGGGATCGCCGATGAGGCCCGTAGACCCGCCGACCAGCGCCAGCGGCCGGTGGCCTGCCAGCTGCAGGCGGCGCAGCAGGAGGAGCTGGACCAGATTGCCCAGGTGAAGGCTCGGGGCCGTCGGATCGAAGCCGCAGTAATAGACGATCGGTGGCCCAGCGAGAAGCTCCCGAAGGGCCGACTCGTCTGTCGAAACGTGAATCAGGCCACGCCAGCGCAGCTCGTCCCACAGAGAGGGAAAGGAATCGTCGTTGCTCTGCTGCTCAAGGAGTTGCCCGGTCGTTGACACGACGTCAACGGTACCAGCGCGTCAGGCGGGCGAGTGCGGCGGCGCCGCACGGGTGACCCTGTCTCGCCCGTGCGTCTTTGAGGAGTACAGTGCCTTGTCGGCCCGAGAGACAACGCTCGCGAGCCCCTCTCCTGGAAACCACTCCGCGACGCCGAGCGAGATGGTCACCGCGCCCGCCGGCTCCGTCTCGGCTTCCGCTACAAGCGCCCGTAGCCGCTCGGCGAGAGGTACCGCCGTGTCAAGAGCCATCGCCGGTAGTACTACGAGGAATTCTTCGCCGCCCCATCGCACGACCGAGGATTCCGCTCGCACGTTCTGTTCGAGCGCCGAGGCGACCGCTTGCAACACGGCGTCACCGACGGGATGCCCGTAGCGGTCGTTGACGCTCTTGAAGCGGTCGATGTCGCCCATGACGACCGAGAAGGTTCCTCCACGTGCTTGGGCCTCAGCACGGGCTGCGTCGAGCATCGCCTCGCCCCCGCGACGGTTGAGAAGGCCCGTGAGAGGATCGCGATTTGCCCTGGCTCTCTCCTCCGAGCGACGCATGATGTCCTCAGTCACGTCTTTGCCCACATGGACCAGGCGACGTGCACCCGTCGTCTTGTCCACCACGACCGTCGTTGCGATGTCGAGGTAAACGCTCGCGCCAGCTGTGCTTCGTCCTCGAATCAGAATCCTCGGTGTGTCGGGCGCCACCAAATCCGTGGGCTCAAGGGTGCGCGGATCGATGGGCACCATCTCGAGCGCGTTTATCTCATTTCCCAGCACGTCGGCCTCGTCAAGCCCGCTCAGTCGCCGAAACCCTCGGTTGACGAACTCGATTCCCTCGTCGCTCGAAATGATGACCGAGTCCTCCGCGAGGTCGAGCGCTTCGAAAAGAGTGTCGCGCATACCCTCCGCCTCGACCCGTTGGCTCACGTCTCCCTGAAGCCAGAGAAAAAAGTCAACCTCGCCCGCCTGGTTACGCACGGGCGTCATGCTCCAGTCGACGTAGTAGAGCGCGCCATCCGGTCGCTTCTGCACGGTGCGCGAGCGATGAGCCTCGCCGGCCTGGAACGCGGCAAGGGCGGCGGCCAGCTTCTCCTCGTCCACCGTCTCCCGAGAGAACATGATGGGCGACTTGCCCTCCATTTCGGCAAAGGAATACCCCGTCAACTCGATCGCGGCCGCGTTGGCAGCAAGGATGCTGGGACGACCGGTCGCCTGCCCCGCATCGGTGATGAAGGCGGCGGATGGCATCTCCCGGATGACGTCCGCCACGAGCCGCAGGCGCACGGACGCCTCCTCGCTCAGCGATGCCCGGCCTGCGTCTGCACTCTTCATGCGCCGGACGGTACCACCCGCAGCTTGGCGAAGCCCCTGCTCTACTGAGCCCGTTCCGGATGCTCAAGCACCCTCGTGACAACCGGCCTCGTCGCTACGAGCGCGAGGCTGACCAGGGCTATGCCGACCGCGAAGGCCAGAGCAATGACAAGGAGCGAGGCCGGCGCCGTGATGAGCGCGTAGCCGGCCAGGGGAAACACCAGAAGCGCGCCGAGCGCCGCGGACCCGAGCGAAACCCAGGCGAGGGGCACCATGATGCCGCGCGCCCGAGCTGCTTCGAGAACCCCGCGAGGCATGCCGACGCGGTCGAGCCCGACGTAGAGATCGCGCCGATCAAGCACCGCCGAGGCCTGGTTCACCCCAACAGAGCACGCGACCATCAGGAAGGAGGCCACGAGAGTGATGATGATGCCCGTGCGCACGTCGCTGAAGAGCACGACCTGATCTGCCGGCCCACCCTCCTTGATGAGGAACGACACACCCGTGCCGCCGACCACCGCGACGAAGCTCGTCATCGCCAGCCCGCTGACCTGACGCCATGCGACCTTGGGTGCCTCCAGCATGGTTCTCGCGGCGATGAGCTTCTGAGCCGTGCCGGCGCGGGAGAGCTGAACGCGGGCAATGAGCCAGATCACCCACGGACCGACAAGATTGAGCACGCCGACACCGATCGCGAATGCCGCGGCGATCGCGACCGCGATCGCCGTGTAGCTCGGCAGCACCCCGAAGCTCTGGAGCGTGACAAACGCGACGATCACGACGACCGCGCCCACGAGCATCCGCAGCCAGCTAACGCGGGGCGCCGACTGCTTGAGACGCACACCCAGCGGGGAGATGACGACCTTTCGCAGGCCCACGACCGCGCTGACGGCCGCGAGCAGGACGATAGCGACGACGATCGCGGCGACCCACAGCGGCGAAAGAAGAATCGCGGCGGCGCCGATTGGCGCGCCGCCGAAGGGGATCAGCCCCACGAGAGGGGTCGCCGCCAGGTAGAGCACGACGCCGATGACGGCTCCCGCCGACGCAATGAGGGCAGACTCCAGGACCGTGATCGCGACAACCGCGCGGCCCGTCGCTCCGAGCAGGCGGAGGGTCGCTAGCCGGTCATCACGACGGCGGGCCGACAGACGCGCCGCGGCGCCGCTGAGACTGGCAAGAGGAATGACGAGCAAGGCGAGGGCGAGACCGCTCAGCAACTGATACGTGGCAGCCCACTCCTCATCGGGCCAGCGCCAGAACATGGCGCCGCCCCCCGCCACTGTGAGCAGCAGCGCGGTCGTGACCGCGAACGCCACCCCCGGGAGCAACAATGTCGACAGCGAGTCGGCACCGGGGCGCGCCAGCATCCATGTGAGACGGGCAATGGGCGCGCCGCGGCGCGACCGCGCGGGACGAGCCGGGATGCCTGTGGTTGTAGTGGTCGCGGTCATGCTGCCTCCTCAGAACCCGCGCGCTCGGCCCCGTCGAGGCGTCCGTCGCGCAACCTCACGATGCGTGAACAGCGAGCTGCCACCTGTTCGTCGTGAGTGACAACGACCAGCGCGCGGCCGCCATCCGTCGCAGCCTCGAGAAGGGCGGTCATCGTCTCGCGTGAAGTGGCCGAATCGAGCGCTCCCGTCGGCTCATCGGCGAAGATGAGGCGCGCCCCCGTGACCTGCGCCCGGGCAATCGCAACGCGCTGCGCCTGCCCACCCGAGAGCTCACCGATGCGGCGACGCTCGAGCCCGGCGAGCCCGAGCCGAGCGAGCCACGCGACCGCGTGTGCCTCCGCCGTCGCCCTGGACTGGCCCGCGAGGAGGAGCGGCAACGACGCGTTCTCGATGACGGTGAGCTCCGGGATGAGGAGGCCCTGCTGGAAGACAAAGCCGAAGTCCTCGCGACGCAGCCGCGATCGATCCGACTCGGAGAGGGCACTGACGGTGACCAGACCCGCCTCGGTCGTCACGATCACCTCGCCACTTGTCGGGGTGATGATGCCCGCGAGAGCGTGGAGGAGGGTTGTCTTGCCCGAGCCCGACGGCCCCATGATGGCGACAGACTCACCCGCGCGGACGGTGAGATCGACACCGTCGAGAGCCCGGGTGCCGGGGTAGGAGACCGTCAGGCGCGAGGCCGACAGGAGTGCTGCTGGGTCGTGGAAGTTCATGCATCCAGCCTGTCGTCAGGCCTCGGCCGACACATCGACCGGGCGGACCACACCGGGTCATCCGTCGGATGTATTCCTCGGGACGTTTGTCGCCCTGCCCGCCACGGTGCTCCTGGTCTTGGGCACGTGCCGCTTGTAGGGCGAGACGGTCGGGTCGCCGGGAACCCAGAAACGCCAGGGGAACTCCTCGGTGCCGCCTGGGCCGGACACGCCTGTTCGTGGGCCCGTCGCAACATCCGGCACCTGCTCGCCCAACGTCAGCCGGATGCGTGACGTCGCGAGATCGGCTCCCCCGTCATCGAGGGTGACACCGAGGGCGACACACACGCGCCCCGGCCCGCGCGCAAGGTCGGCATCGGAGCGAGACGTGTGGCGGCGGGCACGCGCCAGGTTGAGGCCCTCCACGACCTCGCCCGCGCGGATGAGGCATCCGGATGCCACGCCCTCTGGTGAGCAAACGATGTTGCAGCACGTGTGCATGCCATAGGTGAAGTACGTGTACAGATGCCCGGGTGGGCCGAACATGACGGCGTTGCGCCTCGTCTGGCCGCGGAAAGCATGTGACCCGGGGTCGGCCGCGCCGTGATAGGCCTCCAGCTCCGTGATGCGGATCGACACGCGCCCCTCGGGGGAATCAACCGAGAGAAGCGAGCCGAGCAGACGCGGGGCCGCCGTAACCGCATCTCCCGCGAGGAGCTCGGCAAGCGCCGCATCCATCACCGCTCGGCGAGCTCCCGCACTCGCTGAGTGAGGGCGCCGAGCTGCTCGGCCACGCGCTCCTGCGCTGTGCCGCCCACGCCGTTGCGGCTCGACACCGCACCCTCGATGGAAAGCACCTCACGCACTCCACCCGTGAGGCGGGTGTCGATCGCGGCATACTCCTCATCGCTTGGCTCGTGAAGCTCGAGCCCGCGCTCCTCACAGAAAGCGACGAGCGCCCCACTGATCTCGTGCGCCTCGCGGAACGGCACCCGCTGCCGGACCAGCCACTCCGCGACATCCGTCGCAAGCGAGAAACCCTGCGGCGCCAGCTCTGCCATTCGCTCGGTGTTGAAGCGCAGCGTGGCGACCATGCCCGTGAACGCGGGCAGCAGCACCTCGAGCGTCTCCACCGAGTCGAAGACAGGCTCCTTGTCCTCCTGCAGGTCGCGGTTGTAGGCGAGCGGGAGCCCCTTGAGAGTCGTGAGCAGACCCGTGAGATTGCCGACGAGACGCCCGGACTTGCCGCGTGCAAGTTCCGCAATGTCGGGGTTTTTCTTCTGCGGCATGATCGAAGAACCCGTCGAGTAGCCATCGTCGAGCGTCACGAAGTCGAACTCACGAGTGTTCCAGAGGATGATCTCCTCCGAAAGCCGCGACAGGTTGATGCCGATCGTGGAGGCGATGAAGGCGAACTCCGCCACGACGTCACGACTGGCGGTCGCGTCGATCGAGTTCTCGCTCGGCGCCGCAAGACCGAGCTCCCGCGCCACGAGCGAGGGATCCAAGCCGAGAGAGCTGCCCGCGAGCGCCCCGGCACCGTAGGGCGAGACGGATGCTCGCACCGACCAGTCCCGCAAACGCTCGAGGTCGCGCACGAGTGGCCAGGCGTGCGCCAGCAGGTGATGAGCCAGCAGGACGGGCTGGGCGTGCTGCAGGTGCGTGCGCCCCGGCATGATCGCCGTGGGATGTGCCGCCGCCTGCGCCGCAAGCGCATCGATGAGCTGAACCACCAGGTGCCGAATCGCGGCGGCATGGTCGAGGAGGTAGAGCCGCACGAGGGTTGCGATCTGGTCATTGCGGCTGCGGCCCGCACGCAGCTTGCCGCCAAGCTCCGGCCCCGCGATCGCGAGGAGGTGTCGTTCTAGGGCGCCATGGACATCCTCGTCGGACTCCTCGGCGACGAGCTCGCCCGAGGCTACCTCTGCCCCAAGCCGATCGAGCGCGGCCAGCATCCCCTCAAGCTCGCTGTCGTCGAGGTACCCGGCGGCCGCGAGCGCCTTGGCGTGCGCCTTGGAGCCGAGGATGTCATAGGGGGCGAGCTGCCAGTCAAAGTGGGTCGACTTGCTGAGCCGAGTCAACTCAGGCGAGGGTCCGCTGCTGAAACGGCCGCCCCAGAGCGAGCCCGTGTTGGTGCCGCGCGCCATCACGCCCTCCCTCCGTCGCTGCGCTCCAGAAGCCAGACGAGGAGCGCCTTCTGCGCGTGCAGCCTATTCTCCGCCTCATCCCAGATGACGCTCTGGGGGCCGTCGATCACGTCGGCCGTGACCTCGAAGCCGCGGTCGGCGGGAAGGCAATGCAGGAAGATCGCGTCACCCTTCGCCAGCGCCATGAGCTCGGAGTCGACGCGGTACTCGCCGAGCATGTCGACGCGCTGAGCCTTCTCCTCCTCCTTGCCCATCGAGACCCAGGTGTCGGTCACGACGACGTCCGCGCCCGCGACGGCCTCGCGCGGGTCGTAGAAGCACTCAACAGAGCCCCCCGTCGTCCCGGCGATCCTCGTGGCATCCGCAATGACGGACTCGGCGGGGTGGTAGCCCTCAGGGCTCGCGAAACGCACATGCATGCCGGCGGTTGCGCCAGCCAGCGCGTAGGACTGCGCCATGTTGCTCGCGCCATCGCCCAGGAACGTCACCGTCTGCCCCGCAAGGTCCCCGCGGTGCTCGCGGATGGTGAGCAGGTCGGCGAGCAGCTGGCAGGGGTGGAAGTCATCCGAAAGCGCGTTGACGACGGGAACCGTCGTGCCCTCGGCCATCTCCTCGAGCCCCGATTGCGCGTAGGTGCGCCACACGATCGCCGCGACCATCCGCTCCAGCACGCGCGCAGTGTCGGAGGCAGTCTCCTTGCCGCCCAGCTGGCTGCTCGCCATGCTGATGATGAGCGGGGCGCCGCCCAGGTCGGCGATACCGACCGCGAAGGAGACCCTCGTGCGGGTCGACGACTTGTCGAAGATCACCGCGACGGTCTGCGGACCCTCGAGGGGCCGGCGCGAGAAGCGGTCTGCCTTGAGCTCGAGTGCGAGATCGAGGATCTCCCGCTGCTCGGCCGGGCTGAGGTCGTCGTCGCGAAGGAAGTGCCTGGTCACTGTGCCGCCTCCAATGCGGTGCGGAAGTGCCGCGCGAACTCCTCGATCTCAACATCGCCCACGATGAGCGGCGGTGCGATACGCACGCTGTACTCGTTCGCCGCATTGATGATCAGTCCGGCCTCGAGGGCGGCCACCGAGATGCGATTCGCAGCGGGCTCCGTGAGGCCCACCCCGATGAGCAGACCGCGGCCACGCACCTCCGACACGAGGGGGGAATCAATGCCGCGGATGATCTCGCGCAGCTCTTCCCCCCGCTTGGCTGCGTTCTCGATGAGCCCCGACTTCTCGATCTCGGTGAGCACAGCATTCGCTGCAGCCGTCGCAAGTGGGTTGCCACCGAAGGTGCTGCCGTGGTGGCCGCGCTTGAAGAGCTCCGAGGCCTCGCCGAAGGTGACGAGGGCGCTGATCGGCATCCCCCCGGCGATGCCCTTCGCGATCGCCACCGCATCCGGCTCGATGCCGAACTGCTGGTAGGTGAACCACGTGCCCGTGCGGCCGACGCCCGTCTGGATCTCATCGAGGATCAGCAGCGCGCCATGCTCCGCCGTGAGCTCCCGCGCACGGCGGATGAAACCGTCCGGCAGGTCGACGACTCCCGCCTCGCCCTTGATGGGCTCGAACACGACGGCCGCGACCGTGTCGTCCATCGCCTCCTCGAGCGCCTCGATCGTGCCATCAATGTGCTCCACCTGGCCGAGGAGGGGCGCGAACGGATCCCTGAGCGCGGCCTTGCCCGTCAGCGAGAGCGCCCCCATGGTGCGGCCGTGGAACGCATTCGTGAGCGCGAGAATGCGGCTGCGCCGCCCGCCGCCGTCGTTGAGGCGAGCCAGCTTGAAGGCCGCCTCCATCGCCTCCGCGCCCGAGTTGCCGAAGTAGACGCGGCCGCTCTCCCCCGCCCCCGTGATGCGCTTGAGCCGCTCGGCGAGCTCAATCTGCGGCGGTGTGGCGAAATAGTTGGAGACGTGCGCAAGGGTCGCCACTTGGCTCGAGACCGCGTCAACGAGCGCCGGGTGGGCGTGACCGAGAGAGTTCACCGCGATGCCCGCGAGGAAGTCGAGGTAGCGCTTGCCGTTCGTGCCCCAGACGTGGCAGCCTTCACCTCGCTCCAGCATCGTGAGGGGTGTCGCGTGCGAGCCCATCATGGCCGCGCCGAACCTGCTGATCCAGTCCTGATTCTCCACTTACTCTGCCTTCGCTGTCGTCGTCTCGTCGCCGGGGGCGGTCTCGTGAGGGGTGGCATCGGGCACAACCTCGGTGCCGATGCCGCTGCTTCGGAACACCTCCGTCAGAATCGAGTGCGCCACCCGCCCGTCGATGATTGCGGCCTTGTCGACGCCGCCGTCCACCGCCTCAAGGCAGGCCGTCATCTTGGGGATCATGCCGGACTCGAGAGAGGGCAGGAGCGCACGAAGCTCGGATGCCGTAATCCGGGAGACGAGCGAGTCGCGGTTGGGCCAGTCCGAGTAGAGCCCCGCGACATCCGTCAGCACCACCAGCTTGACGGCGCCCAGGGCGACCGCGACGGATGCTGCCGCGGAATCCGCATTCACGTTCAGCACTTGCCCGGGCACGTCCCCATCGGGAGCAACCGAGGAGACGACCGGGATGCGGCCGGCATCGAGCAGCGCCGTGATGACGGCGGGGTCGACGCCGACGACGTCGCCCACGAGCCCGAGATCAACCTCTTCACCGTCGACGATCGTGCCCCGACGCTGACCGGTGAAGAGCCCCTGCGTCTCCCCCGAGAGCGCCTGGGCAAGGTTGCCATGCTCATTGATCAGGTCGACGAGTTCGCCGCTCACCTCGCGCGTGAGCACCTCCCGGACGACCTCCATCGCCTCGGGGCTTGTGACGCGAAGTCCGCCGCGGAATTCACTGCTGATGCCGCGTTCCGCGAGGGCGCGGGAAATCTGCGGCCCTCCCCCGTGCACGACGACGGGCCGGATGCCCACATGGTGCAGGTAGACCATGTCCTGCGCGAACGCCCTCTTGAGCTCATCGTCGACCATGGCGTTGCCGCCGAACTTGACGACGATGATGCGCCCCTGGAAGGCCCTGAGCCACGGGAGCGAGTCGATGAGGGCCTGCGCCCGCACTGCCTGGAGATCGGTGGAGTCGGTCATCAGCTGGAGTACGCGCTGTTCTCGTGCACGTAGTCGTGCGTGAGGTCGTTGGTGAGGATGATCGCCCCCGAGTGCCCCGCGTTCAGCTCGAGCTGCAGTAGGACCTCCCGAGGAGTCAGGTCGACCTCCTCGCGCGGCCGGTCGGGGCCACCCTTCGAACACACGCGGACGCCGTTGATGGAGACATCGACGTTGTAGGGGTCGAAATCGGCCGTCGTCGTGCCGATCGCCGCCAACACCCGACCCCAGTTGGGGTCGTTGCCGAAGATCGCTGCCTTGAAGAGGTTGTTGCGCGCGATCGAGCGCCCCACCTCGACGGCGTCGTCCTCGCTCGCGGCACTCATGACCTCGATGATGATGTCGTGGCTCGCGCCCTCTGCATCGCGTTGCAGCTGGAACGCCAGATCCATACAGAGTGCTTGCAGGGCCGCCGTGAACACGCCCAGATCCGGGCGGATACCGGATGCCCCGCTCGCGAGCAGGGTCACCTGGTCGTTGGTCGACATGCAGCCGTCGGAGTCGAGGCGGTCGAAGCTGATACGGGTAGCGGCGCGCAGCGCCTGATCCAGCTCTTCGCTCGTGAGCTCGGCATCGGTCGTGATCACAACGAGCATCGTGGCGAGGCCCGGCGCGAGCATACCCGCGCCCTTCGCCATGCCGCCGATCGTCCAGCCGTCGCGGCGAACCACCGCCGTCTTGGGGCGCGTGTCGGTCGTCATGATGGCGCGGGAGGCGTTCGCCCCGCCCTCTGCGCTGAGGGCTGCTGCCGCCGCGTCGACCCCCGCGAGCACCCGGTCGCGGAAGCTCTGGTCGCCGACGCCGATGAGCCCCGTCGAGCACACGAGCACGTCGCCCGCCGACACTTCGAGGGCGCGACCGACAGCCTCCGCCGTCAGGTGGCTCGTCTGGAAACCGAAGGACCCCGTGAAGCAGTTGGCGCCGCCCGAATTGAGCACGACCGCCGAAACGACTCCATCGGAAACCGCCTGCCGCGACCAGATGATCGGGTTGGCGACGGCACGGTTGCTCGTGAAGACCGCCGCGGCCGCCTGCGACGGCCCGCGGTTGACGACGAGCGCGACATCGAGCCCGCCCGAGGATTTGAGACCGGCGGCGACACCCGCCGCCTCGAAACCTGCTGGGGCGGTCACGCCCACACCCTCCGGGTCGGAGGTGCCGACCTCGACTCCCGCGCCGCTCACGGTGCCACTCCGTTCGTCGTCAGTCCTGTCGCCTCGGGAAGGGCCAGCGCGATGTTCATCGACTGGACGGCGGCCCCCGCCGTGCCCTTCACAAGGTTGTCGATGGCGCTCACGACGACGACGCGCCCTGTCGCCTCATCGAGTGCGAGGCCCATGAGGGCGGTGTTGGCCCCGAGCACATCGGCCGTCTTCGGGAACTCCCCCGCAGGCAGAACAGAAACGAAGGGTTCCGCAGCGTAGGCCTGCTCCCACGCGGCCTGCAGGTCGGAGAGGGCCACCCCCGGCACGATCTGCGCCGTGCTCGTCGCCAGGATCCCCCGCGACATCGGCACCAGAACGGGCGTGAAGGAGATGGATGCCCCCTCCCCTCCCGCTGCCGCTAGGTTTTGCACGATCTCCGGCGTGTGCCGGTGGGTGCCGCCCACCGCATAGGGCATCGCCGAGCCGTGGATCTCGCTCGCGAGTAGATGGGGTTTGAGCGCCTTGCCTGCGCCCGACGTGCCGACCGCGAGCACCGACACGAGATCCTGCGGCTGCAGCAGGCCAGCCTGGATGCCCGGGGCGAGACCCAGCGTGATCGCGGTCACGTTGCATCCGGGCACCGCGATCCGCCGCGCGCCGACCAGCCGCTCGCGCTGGCGCGAACCGTCAGTGAGCAGGAGTTCGGGAAGACCGTAGGCCCAGGCGCCATAGAACTCGCCGCCATAGAACTTGTCCCAGTCGTCCTCGGAGGTGAGACGGTGGTCAGCCCCGCAGTCGATCACGAGGGCCTCGTCGCCCAGGTGGTCGGTCAGCTCGCCCGACTTGCCGTGCGGCAGGGCGACGAAGACGACATCGTGACCCGCGAGATTCTCGGGGGTCGTGTCGACGAGGGCGAGGTGCTCGAGCGAGCGGAGATGTGGTTGCGCCGCGACGAGCGGCTGCCCGGCGTTGGAGTGGGCGGTGACGGTCGTGATCGTGACATCCGGGTGGGCCGCAAGAATGCGCAGCAGTTCGCCACCCGCATAGCCGCTCGCGCCGGCGACGGCAACGGAGAGGGTCATGGGTTCTACCTTATGAGAGGAACGGACAATGATAGGCCGGAGGCGGCGACGCGGCGGCTGAACGAATCGGTCAGCGAGGCGACGTCGCCGAGAGTCGGCGCACGCGGAACAGCTCGGGGCGACGCTCGCCGAGCCGGGTTCCACGGATCATGTCCACCCGAACACTGTAGCGCCTACCGGGCGCCCGCGTGACTACTCGCGCAGGGACGCCCTGAAACGCTCCGCCGCGAGTGCGACGCCCGCGAGACGCGCATCGGATGCCTCGGCCGCCGTCAGCGTGCGATCAGGCCCCCGGAAGCGCAGCGCGAAGGTCAGCGAACGGCTGCCCTCCGGGATGCCCTGGCCGCGGTAGTCGTCGACGAGCGCGGCATGCTCGAGCAGCGCGCCGGCCCCCTCCGTGAGGGCGGCGAGCACATCTCCCGCGGGAACCTCCATCGGCACGACGAGCGAGACGTCCTGCGTCGCCGCCGGGTAGGTCGAGATGGGCGCTGTCACGACCTCCCGGGCACCGAGCTCGATGAGGGCATTGAGGTCGAGCTCCAGCAGCGCCACGACGCGCGGCAGGTCGAGATCGTCCGCGATCGCGGGAAGAAGCTCACCAGCGACCCCGACCACCCGATCGCCCGCGAAGATCTCAGCCGTCCGGCCCGGGTGCATCGCGGGGTGGCTGCCCTGCTCGACGCGCAGCGGCACGGCGAGACCCGCACCCAGCTGACGGGCAGCGTCGATCGCATCGACGAGCGAGGCAGGCACGGCAGCCTCACCGGGCTGACGCACGACGCGGTCGCCCACGAAGAGCGCGGCGACATGCCACGGCTGCGGGGGGATGCCGGCATTCAGTTCCGCGACGACGTCGTCGCCCGGGTGGGCGTTACCGACGGGGAGTGAATCGCTGCCGTAGGCCTTCCCCGCCTCCGGCAGGAACACGGTGCCGACCTCGAAGAGGGCAAGATCCGTGAGGCCGCGGGAGAGGTTGCGACGCGCCGTGTCGAGCAGGCCGGGAATGAGGCTGCGGCGCAGGAGCGGCACCTCGGCATCGAGCGCGTTGGCAAGGCGCATGGCGGGGGCATCCCCCGAGAAGCGCTTGTGCGTCGCCGCCGACACGAAGGGGTAGGACTGCACCTCGGTGAGGCCACCCGCCGCCAGCATGGTCGATGCGGCACGCCGCATCCGCTGCTCGCGGGTCAGGCCGCGGCCGGGAGGCGCAACGGGAAGGATCGAGGGGATGCGGTCGTAGCCGACGAGGCGCGCGACCTCTTCCGCGAGAGTGGGCTCATCGTCGAGGTCGGGCCGCCAGCTGGGCGGGGTCACAAGGAACGCACCCTCGGATGCCTCGACCCGCGCCCCGATCGCCTCGAGCGAGCCGCGCACCTCCTCGGGCGTGTACTCGACACCGAGCAGCGCCGAGACAAGGCCGTCGCGCAGGGTGATGGTAGAGGGAGCGGGCGCTTCGATGAGGGACGATCCGAGCTCGTCGATCGTGCCGCCGCCGAGCTCCACGAGGAGCTGGGCAACCCGCGCCGCTGCGGCCTCCGCGACGAGCGGGTCCACGCCGCGCTCGAAGCGCTTCGACGCCTCGCTCGGCAGCTTGTGACGACGCGCCGTGCGGGCGATCGAGACGGGGTCGAAGTTCGCGGCCTCGATGAGCACGTCGCTCGTGGCATCCGAGATCTCGGTCGCGGCGCCGCCCATGACGCCAGCGAGCCCGATCGGCCCGGACTCGTCAGTGATGAGCAGGTCCTCCGTGCTGAGCTTTCGCACCTGGTCGTCGAGGGTCGTGAGGGTCTCCCCCGCGTTCGCCCGGCGCACCGTGATGCCGCCGCTCAGCTTCGCGAGATCGTAGCCGTGAATCGGCTGGCCGAGCTCGAACATGACGTAGTTCGTCACGTCGACCGCGAGCGAGATCGAGCGCACGCCCGCGAGCCGCAGGCGCGACACCATCCAGGCGGGGGTCGGGCGGGTCGGATCGATACCCCGCACGACGCGCGTGACGAAGACCGAGCATCCGTTCCGCCCGCGAATGGGAGCCTGATCGGCGACCGTGACGGGGAAGCCCGTGTGCGGGGCCTCGACGAGCTCGAGCAGCGCGGGGGCGAGGGCGGGGTCGCGGAAGACGGCGCCCGTCGAGTTCGAGTACTCGCGGGCGATGCCGCGGATCGAGAAGGCGTAGCCACGGTCGGGCGTCACGTTGACCTCGACCGCGACATCGTCGAGGCCGAGGAGGGCGATCGCATCCGTGCCGGGTGCGGGGTCGAGACCCAGCTCGGTGAGGCGCAGGATGCCGGAGTGCTCCTCCCCAAGGCCGAGCTCCTTCGCGGAGGCGATCATGCCGTCACTCACGTGCCCGTAGGTCTTGCGGGCCGAGATCGGGAACGGGCCGGGCAGCACGGCGCCCGGCAGCGACACGACGACCTTGTCACCGGGGAAGAAGTTGTGGGCGCCGCAGACGATGCCACGCGGCTCAGACTCCCCCACGTCGACCTGGCACCAGCGGATCGTCTTGCCGTTCGACTGCGGCTCGTCGACAAACTCGAGGACGGTGCCGACAACGATGGGGCCGACAAGCTCGCCGCGGTGGATGTCCTCCTCCTCGAGGCCCACGCGCACGAGTGCCGCGTGGATCTCCTCGGGCGTCGCCTCCGCGGGGACGTCGACGAACTCACGGAGCCACGAGAGTGGGACGCGCATCAGACCACCATTCCGAACTGCTGCGAGAAGCGGATGTCGCCCTCGACCATGTCGCGCATGTCATTCATGTCGTTGCGGAACTGCAGCGTGCGCTCGATGCCCATTCCGAAGGCGAAGCCCTGGTACTCCTCGGGGTCGATGCCGGCCGCCCGCAGCACGTTGCGATTGACCATGCCGCATCCGCCCCACTCGACCCAGCGCGCGCCGCCCTTGGCGTTCGGCTGCCAGACGTCCATCTCTGCGCTCGGCTCTGTGAAGGGGAAGTAGTTGGGGCGCAGGCGGATCTTCGCCTCCTCGCCGAACATCGCCCGGGCAAGGTGCTCGAGCGTGCCGCGCAGGTGCGCCATCGTGAGGCCGCGGTCGATCGCGATGCCCTCGATCTGGTTGAAGACGGGGGTGTGCGTCGCGTCGAGCTCGTCCGTGCGGTACGTGCGGCCCGGGGCGACGACGTAGACCGGAAGCGGGCGCTCGAGCAGCGAACGGATCTGCACGGGCGAGGTGTGCGTGCGCATGACGAGGTGCGACGCGACAGGGTCGATGAAGAACGTGTCCTGCATCGCGCGCGCCGGGTGATCCTCGTCGAAGTTGAGGGCGTCGAAGTTGAACCACTCGTTCTCGAGCTCGGGGCCCTCCGCGACCTCCCAGCCCATGCCGACGAAGACATCCGACATCTGCTCCATGAGCAGGGTGAGCGGATGCCGCGCGCCCGGGTTCCAGCGCGACGGAAGAGCCGTGACATCCACCGCCTCCGCGGCGAGCCGCGCGGTCTCCTCCTCAGCCGCGACCTGCGCCTCGCGGCTCGCGAAGGCCTGGTTCACCCGGCCGCGGGCCTGCCCCACGAGCTTGCCGAGAGCAGCCTTCTGCTCGTTCGGCACATCGCGCAGGCTCGCATTGAGCTTCGCGAGCGTCGATGCCTCACCGAGGTGGGCGGAGCGGACCGACTTGAGCGCGGACGTGTCGCCGGCGTCGGCGATCGCCGCGAGCGCGGCATCCACCGCCTCGGCGACTCGGGACTCGGTGATGAGGGGTTCTGACACGAGAGACGAGTCTACCGGCGAGGCGGAGTCATGCCGTCGCGGTCAGCGTGGCCCCCAGCCACCGGTCGCGCCGTAATTCTCAGCCTTCACTCGGCCCCCGATGAACTGCGGGTCGTCCTCGCCCTTGTCACTTGCAGCGCCGATCGTCTTGCCCAGCTTGGGGCCGCTGCGCTTCGCGATGAGACGCGCCACCCACGAAAGCAGGAGGTTCATCGTGAGGTAGATCGCGAGGGCCACAAAAAAGAGGGAGAAGACGTAGCGGCTGCCGAAGAAGTTGGCAATGTAGGTGGTCGTTGTGCGCAGGAGTTCCGGGTAGCCCACGATGTAGGCGAGCGCTGTGTCCTTCAGCAGTACGACAAGCTGCGCGATGATGATCGGCAGCATCTGCCGGAATGCCTGCGGGAACTCGATGATGAATCGCGTGCGCAGAGGGGTGAGGCCGATCGCCAGTCCGCTCTCCCGCTGTCCCTTGGGGAGGGACTGGATGCCTGCCCTCAGCGCCTCACCGATGATTGCGCCGTTATACAGGGCGAGGGCGCCGACGCCCGCCCAGTAGGGCTCGACGCCGAACACGAGAAGGATGAAGAGGATCAACAGAAGCACGGGCATGCCGCGGAAGAACTCGAGCAGTACGGTCGACGGTGTGCGAACCCAGGGCGTCAGCGCCGAGCGACCGAAGGAGAAGAGGATGCCGACGACGATCGCGAAGACGGCTGCGACCGCGGCCATGCGGAGCGTGTTGAGTACGCCTTCGCCGATGAACCGCCAGACCTGCACGTCGAGGAAAATGTCCCAGCGAGAGGCGTCGAAAAGCCCTGGCTGCTCCGTCCCATTGGCGGAGACCCGAGGGGCGGCAAGCCCGGCAATGAGGGCCGCAAGCCCGCCGAGGATGACGATCACGCCCACGATCGAGATGATGAGCGAGCGACGGCGGGCCTTGGGGCCGGGAGCGTCATAGAGAACGGAGGTCATCGGATCACCGCCAGCTTCTTCTCGACCCGACCGGCAGCGATGCCGAGCGGGATCGTGATTAGGAGGTAAAGGGCAGCGGCGGCGAGGAGGAGAGCGATGACCGAATCCCCTCGCTCGTTTGCCGCGGTGCGGGCGACGGCGAAGATCTCGACCACGAAGAACGCTCCTGCCACGGACGTGTTCTTCGTCAGGGCGATGAAGACATTGATGAGCGGCGGGATGACCATCCGGATCGCCTGCGGGAGAACCACGAGGGTCACGACCTGCCCGAAGGGGAGGCCGATGCTGCGTGCCGCCTCGGCCTGACCTACCGCAACGCCGTTGATCCCGGAGCGCAGGGCCTCAGCGACGAAGGGCGAGGTGTATGCCATGAGGCCAATGAGCGCCAGCGGGTAATACCCGGGATAGAAGTCGAGATACGGGAGGATCGTCGCGCAGAAGAACAGCACGAGCGTCAGCGGCGTGTTGCGCAGGATCTCGGTGTAGGCGGTCGCAAAGGCCCGTAGGGAGGCGACCGGCGAGATCCGCATGGCCGCGATGATCAGGCCGATCACGAGAGCGCCGAGGCCCGAGAAGACCAGCAGGCTCAAAGTGACGAGGAATGCCTCGCCGAACTGCGGCAGGAACTGGATGATGGCATCCACTGGCGGGGCCTCCTCGGGTGGTGTCGTGATGGAGTGGTGTGCAGGGCCGGCGGCCCCTCCGCGAGGAAGGGCCGCCGGCCTGCGAATGGTGCCTAGTAGCGGTCGACCGCCGGGGGCTCGGGCGTCTCGAGCACGCTGCCGGCCGTGGCCTCCCAGGCCTCGGCCCAACGGCCGTCCTCGTAGGCCTCCTCCAGCACATCGTTGATGAAGGTGCGGAACGCGTCGTCGCCCTTCTCGATGCCGATGCCGTAGGGCTCAGCCGTGAAGGGGTTGCCGACGACCTCGAACTCGCCCTCGTTCTGGTCTGCAAGACCCGCGAGGATGACGTTGTCAGTGGTCACGGCGACGACCTCGCCGCGGCGAAGCGGCTCAAGGCAGGCGGAGTAGGTCTCGGCCTGGAGCACGTTGGACGTGTACTCCTGGATGTTGGCCAGGGACGTCGAGCCCGTCACGGTGCAGACGGCCGCGTCGGGGTTCTCCTCGAAGTATTCAGCACCCTCGATCCCCTCGGGGTTCCCCTCGAGCACGAGGAGGTCCTGACCTGCCTCATAGTACGGGCCCGCAAAGTCGATGACCTCCTTGCGGGTGTCGTTGATCGTGTACGTCGCCACGACCATGTCGACCTGGCCATCCTGGATGAAGGGCTCGCGGTTGGCGGAGACAGTCTCGACCCAATCGATGTCCTCGGGCGCGATGCCCAGCTCTGCCGCGATGATCTTGCCGATCTCGACGTCGAAGCCGACCGGCTCGCCGTCGAGGCCCTGGAGGCCGAAGAGCGGCTGGTCGAACTTCGTGCCGATCGTGATGCTGCCGGCCTCGTTGAGCTCGGCCATGGTCGTGCCGGCCTCGAACTCGACGCTCTCGTCGACCTCGGGCTCGGTGCCCGCGCCAGAGTCGCTACATCCGCTCAGGACGAGCGCTGCAGCAATCGCCGCCGCGCCGAGAGTCATGCTCTTGGTGATTCGCATGCCTGTCTCCTTTTGTGCTGTGTCAGCTCGCCACCGGTTAGTGGTCGAGGATCTTCGAGAGGAATTCCTTCGCCCTCGGAGTCTGGGGGTTGGTGAAGAATGACTCGGGGTCGCTCTCCTCGACGATCTCGCCGTCAGCCATGAACACGACGCGGTCGGCAGCCTTGCGGGCGAAGCCCATCTCGTGCGTGACGACGACCATGGTCATGCCCTCCTTCGCGAGGCCCACCATGACATCGAGCACCTCGTTGATCATCTCGGGGTCGAGGGCCGAGGTCGGCTCGTCAAAGAGCATGACCTTGGGCTTCATCGCCAGAGCGCGGGCGATCGCGACCCGCTGCTGCTGGCCGCCCGAGAGCTGGGAGGGCATCTTCTCCGCCTGCACGCCCACGCCGACGCGGTCGAGGATGGCGCGAGCATCCGTCTCCGCCTCCTTCTTGGGGCGGCGGCGCACCTTGATGGGACCGAGCGTGACGTTCTCGAGGATCGTCTTGTGAGCGAAGAGGTTGAAGGACTGGAAGACCATGCCCACATCCGCGCGGAGGGCGGCGAGAGCCTTGCCCTCCTCCGGCAGCTTCTTGCCGTCGATGCGGATCTCACCGGAGGAGATCGTCTCAAGACGGTTGATGGCGCGGCACAGCGTCGACTTGCCGGAGCCCGAAGGGCCAATGACAACAACGACCTCACCCTTGTTGACCGTCAGGTTGATGTCCTTGAGCGCCTGGAAGTCGCCGTAGAACTTGTCGACGTTCTCCACGACGACAAGGGGTTGCCCCTTCTTTGCCAGGATCGGGTTGCTCGTCGTCTCGAATGCCGGGGCAGGATGAGCGCCACCATCGTTCAGGGTCATGAAGACAAACCTACTGGGCGGAGCAACTACGGGTGTGACCGTTCGCATGCGTTATCTGTTTGTAACGCGATAAGCCGTTCAGCTGCGCTGCGCGAAGGCACTCTCGTAGAGGCACACGGATGCTGCGGTCGCGAGGTTCATCGACTCGGCCCGGCCGTAGATCGGCACCGAGACGGCGCGATCCGCGAGGGCGAGGAAGTCGTCGCTGAGACCCCGCGCCTCGTTGCCGAAGAGCCAGGCGGTCGGCGCCGCGAGCACGCCGTCCTGGCGCGCCGCCAAGAGGTCATCGCCCTTGATGTCCGCAGCCAGCACCTGCAGACCGGAGTCGCGAAGACGCTCCCGAAGCGACGGGAAGTCAGCCCCCACCGCGATGGGCACATGGAAGAGCGATCCCGTCGTCGAACGCACGACCTTAGGGTTGTACAGGTCGACCGCGCGGCCACTGAAGATGACGCCGTCGGCGCCGGCGGCATCCGCAGCACGGATGATCGTGCCCGCGTTGCCCGGATCCCGCACCTCCTCCAGCACGACCAGGAGACGGGGCTCCTCGGCGAGCAGGTCCTTCACCGCGACAGGAAACTGCCGGCACACCGCGACAACACCCTGCGGCGTCACCGTGTCGGCCATCGCGTCGAGCACCTGCTCGGTCACGAACTGCACATCGAGGTCGGCAGCGGATGCTGCATCCGCCAGCCCCTCATACCGCTCAAGCGCCGTGGGCGTGACGTAGAGCTCCACCAGCAGCTCGGGGCGCCACTCGAGCGCCTCCGAGACCACCTGGGGTCCCTCCAAAAGAAAGAGCCCGGTCTCAGACCGGGCGTCTCTCTTGCGAAGTTTCGCTACGCCACGCACACGGGGTGAGCGCGGGTTGTCAAGCATGGCCCCAAGTCTAGGGCCGCTAAGGCTCGGACTACGCCGAAACCTTGGGGGCCGACGTGTCGGACGGCAGAGCGGCCTTGGCGGTCGCAACGATGGCCGTGAACGTCTTGGGGTCGTTGACCGCCATGTCGGCAAGCATGCGACGGTCGACCTCGATGCCCGCGAGGCCGAGACCCTGGATGAAGCGGTTGTAGGTCAGGCCGTTGGCGCGCGACGCGGCGTTGATGCGCTGGATCCAGAGGCGACGGAAGTCACCCTTGCGGGCGCGACGGTCGCGGTACGCGTAGACGAGCGAGTGGGTGACCTGCTCCTTCGCCTTGCGGTAGAGGCGCGAACGCTGGCCGCGGTAACCGCTGGCGCGCTCGAGGATGACGCGACGCTTCTTGTGGGCGTTGACAGCCCGCTTTACTCTTGCCATTTTCTATGTTCCTTGATCTGGCTCGGCGTTACTTGCCGAGAAGCTTCTTGATGACCTTGGCGTCCTGCGGCGCCAGCACCTGGTCGGCGTTGAGGCGGCGCTTGCGCTGACCCGACTTCACCTCGAGGTTGTGGCGCATGCCGGCCTGCTGCTTCATGACCTTGCCGCTGCCGGTGACCTTGAACCGCTTCTTGGCCCCGGAGTGGGACTTCTGCTTGGGCATTTCTCTCCTTTGTTGCTGTCGTGCTCGATGACGCCCGAACGGGCGAAACTCGTGGGGCGGACTATTCCGCCGACTGGCCGGCCTCGGCCTGGGGCTCACGCGACTTGCTCGGCTTGCGAGCATCCGCCTCAGCCTTCGCCTCAGCCTTGGTCTTGAGCGGCCCGATGACCATCGTCATGTTGCGCCCGTCGATCGTCGGCGTCGACTCGACCGAACCGAACTCCGCCACATCCTCCGCGAAACGCTGCAGCAGACGGACGCCCTGCTCGGGGCGCGACTGCTCACGGCCGCGAAACAGGATCATGGCCTTGACCTTGTCACCCTGCTTGAGGAAGCCCTCGGCGCGCTTGCGCTTCGTCTCGTAGTCGTGGGTGTCGATCTTCAGCCTGAAACGAACCTCCTTGAGGATCGTGTTCGACTGGTTGCGCTTGGCCTCCTTGGCCTTCTGCGCCGTCTCGTACTTGAACTTGCCGAAGTCCATGATCTTGACGACGGGCGGCCGGGAGTTCGGCGCGACCTCAACCAGGTCGAGATCGGCCTCCTGGGCAAGACGAAGCGCTTCCTCGATGCGGACTACGCCGACCTGCTCGCCCCCGGGGCCGACAAGGCGGACCTCGGGAACGCGGATGCGCTCGTTGGTTCTGGGATCGCTGATGCGGTGCTCCTCGTGTACTCGTCTGCAAAAACTGTGTGCCTGGCCTGCGGCGGATGCCGTGGCGACGAGAGTGAGGATTCACACCAGCCTGCTGCGTCAGGCGACGAGAACAGCACTGGTACGGCACCCTGAACTGCTACCGGCGAGCACTCACGTGCACGTCGGCGGGGTGCCAACAACCCGGTAACCTTGTGAAGCAGGGCGGTCAAGCGCGGGTGGGAGAATCTCCACTTTCGTATCCGAAACCGACATCGGCTCCGGAGCCCGAACGATTCTAACAGAGGAACCCTTGATGAGCGATACCCCGTCCGCCGAACCCCACGGCAACGACATCTACGACCTGCCGCTCGGCGCCGCCCGCGACATTTCCGAGGTACCCGCCGTCGAGGTCATCAACACCGTCTGCGTTCACCTCATGAGCGCCGCCGCGGTCAAGTGCGGCCTTGCCGACGACCCCGGGGCAGAGACCGACCTCGACGAGGCGCGCAAGCTCATCACGGCCCTCGCAGGCCTCATCACGGCCGCCGCGCCCGACCTCTCCGACTCACACGCGCGCCCCCTGCGCGACGGGCTGCGCTCACTGCAGCTCGCCTTCCGCGAGGCGTCGTCGATTCCGGATGCCCCGGGCAAGGGCCCCGGCGAGAAGTTCACGGGGCCCGTGAGCTAGGTCGCAGCGACGACCCTAAGGGCGAGGGAGTCGACCCGCGTCGCGATGACCTCGCTGCGGGACCAGCGGTCCTGCAGGCGGGACAGCAGCGTCGAGAGCGCCGCCTCGTCGAGGCCCGGGCGCAGTGCGAGCTCCACCACGAGCTCCGGACCGTGGAGCTGGGCAGCCGGATCCCCCGCGCGCAGGGAGACGCCCGCGACATCCGCCTCGCCCTGGGCTGACGACGCGAACTCTGCACTCACCGCCTCGTCATCGAGGGGAGAACGCCAGTCCTTGGACTGGGCGACCGCCCACAGTGCGGGTCGCCGAACCACAAACTCCGTGTCGCTCGTCGGGTCGACCACGACGAGATCGGTCGACTCGTCGGCCGCAGCAAGGGCCACGCGCACCGCATCGGCGGGAACCGGGCGGGCCTTCGGATTCCACGCCTGCATCGCGGCCACAGAGCTGAAGACGGGCAGCACCGAGCGCCCGTCGGGCCCCGCGACCGTCACGATCGCGAGATCGGCGCTCTTGTCCACTGTGACGCCGCGCTCATTCGTGCCGGACTCCCCGAGCGATGCGACGAGCGGAATCAGCAGGCGCACCCCACGGAGCGCGTCCACGACATCCGCTTGGGCAGCACGCCCGGCCCGAAACGCGCCAATGGCGCGGAGATACTCGGGCGGAGCCGAGCCGTCATCGTCGGCAAAAGGGGTCTCACCGAAGGAGCGCCCCGCCCACGGCTGGCCCGCCGAGTCGGTGCCACCGACCGGATGCTCGTGGTGCGGACCCGAGGTCACGCGCCGGCGACGTCCAACGCCTGGGCCAGCGTGAACGCGCCGTTGTAGAGGGCCTTGCCCACGATGGCGCCCTCAAGCCCGAGGGGGACAAGCTCGCGCAACGCGATCAGGTCGTCGAGGCTCGAGATGCCGCCCGAGGCGATGACGGGTTTGGGTGTGTGCTCGAGCACCTCGCGAAGCAACCCGACATTGGGGCCCTGCATCGTGCCGTCCTTCGTGACATCCGTGACGACATAGCGGGCGCATCCCGCCTCCTCGAGTCGGTCCATGACCGCCCACAGGTCGCCGCCATCCTGAGTCCAGCCGCGCGTCGCGAGCGTCGTGCCGCGCACGTCCAGCCCGACCGCGATCGCCTCCCCGTATTCGGAGATGACATGCGCCGCCCACTCCGGATTCTCCAGGGCCGCAGTGCCCAGATTGAGACGCTTCGCGCCCGTCGCAAGCGCCGACTCGAGCGAGCGGTCATCACGGATGCCGCCCGAAAGCTCGATGTTGAGCACGCCGCGCACCTGCCGGATCACCTTCTTGATGACGCCGTGATTGCTGCCGCGCCCGAAGGCCGCATCGAGATCGACGAGGTGAATCCACTCGGCGCCCTGCGCCGCCCACGACTCCGCCGCGGAGATCGGATCCCCGTAGCTTGTCTCACTGCCCGCTTCGCCCCGCGTCAGACGCACGGCCTTGCCATCGGAGACATCCACAGCGGGGAACAGCGTGAGGCCTGGGGTCTTGTTGAACTCGCTCATCTAGGGCTTTCTCGGCGTGATCGCCAGGTTGCAAGAGGGGGATTCGAGCGCGATTTCGCGCAACAAGACACCGATACTACTCCCGATCCCAAGCCGCGCGAATTCGCCGGCGTCAGAGCGTGCGGAGCCAGTTGGAGAGCACGCGGATGCCCGGCTCTCCTGACTTCTCCGGGTGGAACTGCGTGGCGCTCAGAGGGCCGTTCTCGACCGCCGCGAGGAAGCGACCGCCATGCTCCGCCCACGTGAGACGCGCCGCCGGGAACGGGGGCATCGCATCAATGCCCCACTCCTTGGCGCCGTAGGAGTGGACGAAGTAGAACCGCTCGTCGGCAACGCCGTCGAACAGAACCGAATCCTCGGGAACGTCGACGGTATTCCAGCCCATGTGCGGCACGACAGGGGCGTCGAGCTGGTCGACCGTGCCCGGCCACTCCCCCAGACCCTCCGTCGTGAGGCCGCGCTCGATACCGCGCTCGAACATGACCTGCATACCCACGCAGATGCCGAGCACCGGGCGACCTCCCGCCAGGCGACGGTCGATCATCTCGGCACCGTTCACGCCCTCCAGCGCCTTCATGACGGCCGAGAACGCACCCACTCCTGGCACGAGCAGGCCATCAGCCGCCGCCACCTTCGCGGCATCCGCCGTCAACTCGACGTTGGCACCCGCCAGCTCGAGCGCCTTGACGGCCGAGTGCACGTTGCCGCTGCCGTAATCGAGCACGGCAACGCTCGGACGGGCAGCGGTCACAGCGCCCCCTTCGTCGACGGGATGCCGCTGACGCGGGCATCCGCTTCGATCGCCTTGCGCAGCGCACGGGCGAACGCCTTGAACTCTGCCTCGGCGATGTGGTGCGGATCGCGCCCGCCCAGCACGCGGATGTGCACCGTGAGGCCCGCGTGGAACGTGATCGCCTCGAAGACGTGGCGCACCATGGAACCCGTGAAGTGACCACCGATGAGGTGGAACTCGAAACCGGCCGGCTCCCCGTCGTGCACAAGGAACGGGCGCCCCGAGACATCGACGACCGCGCTCACGAGCGCCTCGTCGAGCGGCACCATGGCGTCGCCGAACCGCGAGATGCCCGCCTTGTCGCCGAGAGCCTGACCCAGAGCCTTGCCGAGGACGATGCCGATGTCCTCGACCGTGTGGTGCACATCGATCTCGATGTCGCCCTTCGCGCGCACGGTGAGGTCGATAAGGGAGTGCTTGGCGAGGGCCGTCAGCATGTGGTCGAAGAAGGGCACCGAGGTGTCGATGTCGGCGCGACCCGTGCCGTCGAGGTCGAGCGAGAGCTCGATGCTCGATTCGCTCGTCTCTCGGCTCAGCTGAGCCACCCTGCGCCCTTGGCCTGCGGCCTGCTCTGCCATTCGTGATTCCTCGTCTCGCACCGGCGCGACAGGTCGGTCACGCCACCGTTTCGGAGCTCCAGCCCCGGCCCCCCAGTCTAGCGACGGCGCCCGATCCGCCGCCGGGCGTTCACTGACGGCCGAACTCAGCGCCACCAAGGTCCTGGAGCGTCTCCAGGAACAGCGTCGTCTCCTGCTCCGTGCCCGCCGTCACTCGCAGATGGTGCGGGATGCCCAGGTCACGGATGATGATGTCCCGCTCCAGCAGTGCCTCGAAGAGCGCGTGCGGCTGGTGCACTCCGCCGAAGAGCACGAAGTTGGCCTCGCTCGGCCACACCGTGAAGCCGAGCTTCGGCAGCTCAGCAAGCAGACGATCGCGCTGCCCACGGATGTCGTCGACCATCGCGAGCATCTCATCCGTGTGGTCGAGCGCCGCGATCGCCGCAGCCTGCGTCAACGCGGAGAGGTGGTACGGAAGGCGCACGAGCCGAATGGCGTCGCACACGGCGGGATCGGCCACCATATAGCCCACGCGGGCACCGGCGAAGGCGAAGGCCTTACTCATGGTGCGCGAGACGATCAACCGCTCGCGTCCCTCGAGAAGCGTCAGGGCACTGGGGGTTCCGTCCGGGGCGAACTCGGCATAGGCCTCGTCGACGACAACCATGCCATTCGTCGCGTCATACGCGGCCGTGATCGCATCGAGGTCGAGCGGCGTGCCCGTCGGGTTGTTGGGGGCGCAGAGGAAGATCAGATCGGGAGAGGTCTTCTCGATCCACTCCGTGACGAGCGACGGTGTGAGTTCGAAGCCCGGATCCCGCTCCCCCGCGATCCAGGTGGTGTCGGTTCCCGCCGCGATGATCGAGTGCATGGAGTAAGTGGGCGGAAATCCGAGAACGGTGCGGCCCGGCCCGCCGAAAGCCTGGAGGATCTGCTGGAGCACCTCGTTGGAGCCGTTCGCCGCCCAGAGATGATCCGCCGTCATCTCGTGACCGACATAGCGCGCGAGGCGTTCGCGCAGCGTTGTGAACTCGCGGTCCGGGTAGCGGTTGATGCCCAGGAGCGCCTGGGCAAGAGAGGTCACGACATCATGCGCGACGCCCTCCGGGATCGGATGCGTGTTCTCGTTGACGTTGAGGGCGACCCGCACCTGCTTCTGAGGAGCGCCGTAGGGGGTCAGTCCCCTGAGGTTGTCGCGGAGGGGAAGGTCTGCCAGTGAAGCCACCCCATCATCTTAGGAGGGGTGAACCCGTGGCGGAGCAGGCCGCAGCGGCGCGCAATGCCGCCCGACAGGGCCAGTCCTCGCCTGAGAGAGCCAGGACTCAGCCGGAGTAGGCGGCGGGCACGAAGAGCCGCTGGCCGGGAACGACCTCAACCGAGTCGAGCTGATTCACCTCGACGAAACGGGCGATGACCTCACGAGGATCCTCGTTAGGCGCGACCTCGCTTGCGACCGCCCACAGGGACTGGCCCGCCGAGATCGTCACGGACTCGAGAGGAGCGCCCGAGGAGTTGGTCGCCGTCGCCATACCGCCGTTGAGCCCGAGCAGGAGGGCGATCACGACAAGGGGCGTCGCCGCGAGCGTCGTGAAGACGATGCGGCCGCGCCGCGTGAGGCGCAGTCGGGGGGCCGCCGAGGAGGAGGCGCTGCTGGTGGCGGTCGTGCTCATGAGGTTGCTCCTTTCGCCCGTCGTGCTGCGTGAACTGCGGCCTGGCAAGAATCCGCCCCGGGATTCGGCCGGGAACCCCGGGGGCGGATCTTTGTACCGAACATATCTTCGAATGTCGCCGGGCGCAAGTCCCGATCTGGCGCATGCGTCCCGAAAAATGCGGCGACACACTCGAACACATGTTTGTTTCACACCGCTGGGGCGGATACAGTTTCGATTACTGCTTGAGAGCCAAGCAGCACCCACCGACATTCGGCCGACGAGGAGCCCATGGACGAGAAGGCATCACCCCGGCGCCGCAAGAGCCTGAGCGAGAAGCAGCTCGCAATTCTCGAGTTCATCCAGCGGGCCGTCGCGACGCGCGGATACCCGCCGAGCATGCGCGAGATCGGTGACGCTGTCGGCCTCGCCTCCCTCTCGAGCGTCACGCACCAGCTCGGGCAGCTCGAGTTGAGCGGCTACCTTCGCCGAGACCCGCACCGGCCCCGCGCCATCGAGGTGCTCATCGACCTACCCCAGGGCGATCGCGACGAGGCGGACGCCAGCACGGATGCCGCGGCATCCGCCCCCCTCGGCGATGCCGCCATGGTGCCGCTCGTCGGGCGCATCGCGGCCGGCATCCCGATCACGGCGGAGGAGCAAATCGACGAGGTGTTCCCCGTGCCGCGCCAACTCGTGGGCAAGGGTGACCTCTTCATGCTCAAGGTCGTGGGCGACTCGATGATCGACGCCGCCATCTGCGACGGCGACTGGATCGTTGTGCGGCAGCAGAAGACGGCCGAGAATGGCGACATTGTCGCCGCCATGCTCGACGACGAGGCGACCGTCAAGGTGTTCCAGCAGCGCGACGGCCACACGTGGCTCCTGCCCCGTAACAGCGCCTTCGCGCCGATCTTGGGCGACTACGCCGAGGTGCTCGGCAAGGTCGTCGCCGTCTTGCGCTCCGTTTAGACGCCGGCTTTCACGCTTCAACCGCCACCCGCGCAACCTCCGCATCCATCGCCGGTTATCCCTCCACAGGAGGATGCCCCCATGCCCGCGCGTGCCCTAGCGTCGTCTCGGCGGGGCGACCGCCCCGCGACGTGAACGGAAGGTGCACATGATCGAGGCGACGGCGCTCAGCAAGCGCTATGGCAGCCGCACGGCGGTCGATGGAATCGACTTCACCGTGCGACCCGGAATCGTCACGGGCTTCCTCGGCCCCAACGGCGCCGGCAAATCGACGACGATGCGAATGATCGTCGGGCTCGACCGCCCGACGGCAGGAGCGGTCACCGTCAACGGCAAGGCCTACCGCGAGCAGCGAGCTCCCCTGCGCGAAGTCGGCGTGCTCCTCGACGCGAAGGCCATGCACACAGGACGCAGCGCGTACCACCACCTGCTCGCCATGGCGGCCACGCACGGCATCGGCAAGCAGCGGGTGAATGAGGTCATCGAACTGACGGGTCTCTCGAGCGTCGCCCGCAAGCGCGTCGGCGGCTTCTCCCTCGGCATGGGACAGCGGCTCGGAATCGCCGCAGCGCTACTCGGCGACCCCGCGACCCTCATCCTCGACGAACCCGTCAACGGCCTCGACCCCGAGGGTGTGCAGTGGGTGCGCAAGCTCGTGCGCCACCTCGCCGGGGAGGGGCGGACGGTGCTCCTCTCCTCCCACCTCATGAGTGAGATGTCACAGACCGCCGACCACATCATCGTGCTCGGCCGTGGTCGCGTGCTGGCGGATGCCCCCGTCGACGAGATCATTGCGGGGGCGGGCGGAGCGACCGTGCGCGTGCGCACCCCGCGCCCCGACCTGCTGGCCGCAGCCCTCCCGGAGGCTCAGCACAGCACGCTGTCCGACGGCGCGCTCAGCGTCAGCGGAGCCACGGCGGAGCAGGTGGGCGAGGCCGCCGCGCGGAGCGGCGTCGTGCTGCACGAGCTCACTCCCGTCGCCAGCTCCCTCGAGGAGGCCTACATGGCGCTCACGCAGGACGAGATCGAGTATCGCGCGGGCGGAACACCCGCCGCCGTGGAGGAGACCCGATGACCGCGACATCCGCCACCGTGCGCCAGGATGCACACCTCACACTCGGCCGCGTCGTGCGCTCCGAGTGGATCAAGTTCACGAGCCTGCGCTCGACCTACTGGACCACGGGCATCATCCTCGTGCTCTGGCTGGGCATCGCGCTCCTCTTCGCCCTCACCGCCAACTTCACGGCAGTCGGGCCCGACGGGCAGCCGATCGAGCCCAACGACGAGATGCGCCAGAGCGTCACGATGACCGCCGTCACGACGGGCGCGTTCTTCGGGATGCTCGTAGCCGCGATCCAGGGCGTGCTGACGATCTCCGGCGAGTACTCGACGGGGATGATCCGCTCGAGTCTCGCCGCAGTGCCTGGCCGCCTCGCCGTGCTCCTCGGGAAGGCCGTCGTGGTCTTCGTCTGGATGTTCCTGCTGGGCGCCGTGAGCTCCCTGGGCGCCTACCTCGTGGCGCTCCCGTTCCTCGGCTCCTACGACCTTGCCGTGCCGCTCGGGAGCGAGGAGCTGCTCGCGATGCTCGGCGCCGCCGCATACCTGGGCATCGTCGGCCTCTTCGGGCTCGGAATCGGCACCCTCGTGCGCTCGGCAGCCGGCGGCATAGCGATCACAGTCGCTGTGCTCATGGTGATCCCCATGGCCCTCGGCGTGCTCAGCATCTGGATCGATGGCATCGAGGACATCGTCCCCTACATGCTCGACTCGGCCGGCAACGCCATGATGACGATTCCGAGCGACACCGAGGCGGCCCTGCCACCCGGCATGGAGGCCCCCACCGTGCTCGCACCGCCCGTCGCCGCGCTCGTCGCATCGGCCTGGGCCGCGGTAGCCCTCGTCCTGGGCGCTCTCGCCCTCAAGGGGCGCGACGCGTGAGGCAGGGCGCGCCTTCGGCTGCGGCCGGAGGCGCGCCTACTCGCCCGCGCGGAACTCCGACAGCCCCGCGACATCCTGCTGGCGCACCCGCACGCGAAGGCGAGTGCCGCCCTCCTCGTAGGAGGTGGAGTCGATGATCGCCCTGTCATGTAGGGATGCCACGACCTCACCGCGATCAAAGGGCACGAGAAGCTCGAGCTCCACATCGGGCGACGGCAAAAGCTCGGCGATGCGCGCGAGAAGCTCCTCCACGCCCTCCCCCGTGCGGGCGGAGGCGAAGATGCCGTCGGGCTCGAGGCCGCGCAGCAGCAGACGCTGATCGTCGTCGGCGAGGTCCACCTTGTTGAAGACGACGATCTCGGGGATGTCGCGCGCGCCCACCTCGCCGATGACGTCGCGTACGGTCGAGAGCTGGCTCGCCGGGTCAGGGTGAGAGGCGTCGACGACGTGCACGATGACATCCGCCTCCGCGACCTCCTCGAGCGTCGAGCGGAACGCCTCGACGAGCTGGTGGGGCAGATTGCGCACGAAGCCCACCGTGTCGGTGAGGGTGTACTGCCGCCCATCAGCCGTCTCCGAGCGACGGACGGTCGCATCGAGCGTCGCAAAGAGAGCGTTCTCGACGAGCACGCCCGCACGAGTGATGCGGTTGAGCAGGCTCGACTTGCCCGCGTTGGTATAGCCGGCGATCGCCACGCTCGGCACCTCGAAGCGGTTGCGGTTCGCCCGCTTCGCTTCCCGGGCTGGGGCGAACTCCTTGATCTGTCGACGCAGCTTCGCCATCCGGGAATGGATGCGGCGGCGGTCGAGCTCGATCTTGGTCTCACCCGGACCACGGCTGCCCATGCCGGCCCCCGCACCGCCGACCTGCCCACCGGCCTGGCGAGACATCGACTCACCCCACCCGCGCAGGCGCGGAAGAAGGTATTCGAGCTGGGCGAGTTCCACCTGAGCCTTGCCCTCGCGGCTCTTCGCGTGCTGGCTGAAGATGTCGAGAATGACGGCCGTGCGGTCGATGACCTTGACCTTGATGACGTCCTCGAGAGCGCGACGCTGGCTCGGGGCAAGCTCACCATCCACGATGACCGTATCGGCGCCGACCGCGGCGACCACGCCGCGCAGCTCCTCCGCCTTCCCCTTGCCGAAGTAGGTGCTCGGGTCGGGCGTCGTCCTTCTCTGCAGCAGGCCGTCGAGCACGACGGCACCCGCCGTCTCCGCGAGCGCGAAGAGCTCGCGCATCGAGTTCTCCGCCTCCTGGAGCTTCCCCTGGGCGTAGATGCCGATCAGGACGACCTTCTCGAGCCGCAACTGGCGATACTCGACCTCGGTGACATCCTCGAGCTCGGTCGACAGCCCGGAGACGCGACGCAGTGCCTCGCGCTCCTCGCGATCGAACTGCTCGCCATCCGCGTCGATCCTGAGCGAGGCATCCGCCTGCTGGAGCGCCTGGGCGCGGCCGCTCGTGAAGATGGTCGACCCGGTTGCGCGCCTCTCGGCGCTCGCGAGAACGCGGTCGATAACATCATCGTCGCGACGCTCGTCAGTCTCACGTTCAGTCATTGGGTTAACCCTAGCTCCTGCCAATTCGATAGGTTTCTCTCCATGTCTAATGAGCACTACTTCTCCGCTGCCCCGGAGAGTGAGCTCAAGCTCCGTCCACTCGTCGTCACGCTCGCGGGTCTGCCGCGAACGCTCACGACGGCCGGTGGTGTGTTCAGCCCCGATCGGATCGACGCCGGCACGCAGGTGCTGCTCTCCCACACGCCCCCGCCGCCTCCTGGCGGGAACCTACTGGATCTCGGCTGCGGCTGGGGGCCGATCGCACTCACGATGGCCCTCGAGTCGCCGCACGCGACCGTGTGGGCCGTCGACGTCAACGAGCGCGCCCTCGATCTCGTGCGCCGCAACGCCGAGACGCTGGGCCTCGACAATGTCAACGCCGTGCTGCCTCAGGATGTTCCCGCCGACGTGACATTCATGGGCATCCGCTCGAATCCGCCCATCCGGGTGGGCAAGAGCGTGCTCCACGACATGCTGCTGCACTGGCTGCCGCGGATGGACGCTGCGACGGATGCCTGGCTCGTCGTTCAGCGCAACCTCGGCTCCGACTCCCTCCACCGCTGGATGGAGGGGGCGCTGCCCGAGGGCTTCACCGTCTCGCGAGCCGCCACCAACAAGGGCTACCGCGTGCTTCGGGTGCGGCGGCGCTGACTTCACCGCCGAGCTGTCAGATCGACAGCGTGCCCTCGTAGACGAGCACGGCCGGGCCGCTCAGCGAGACGTGCTCGCCATCCTCAGCAGGCCACATCCGCACCCCGAGGGTCCCACCGGGAACCTCGACACGCCAGTGGTGGGGAGCGCCCTCCCCCGCCCAGTGCCGCGTGGCGAGGGCCGCGGCCGCCGCCCCCGTGCCGCACGAGAGCGTCTCGCCGCTCCCTCGCTCGTGCACGCGCATCGTGATGTGCCCGACGCCGTCGGCCACCAGCGGGTCGTGCGGCACGACGAACTCCACGTTCGCCCCCTCGGGCGCGGCGGGCTCCAGCACGGGAGCGACCGTGAGGTCGGCGGCCGCAAGCTCTTCAAGCGAGGAGAGCGCGACGACGACGTGCGGATTGCCGAGATTGATACCAAGGCCAGGACGGGCCACCGACACCCCGCGGGCTCGGACGAGCGGATCGCTGCCGTCAAGCTGCCACGACCCCAGGTCAACCTGGAAGCCTCGCTGATTGCGCTGCAGATCCTTCACGCCGCCCCTGGTGGCGACCGTGAGCGTATCGCTGCGACCCAGATCCACGAGGCCCGAGGCCGTCAGGTACTCCGCGAAGACCCGGATGCCGTTGCCACACATCTCGGCGGGCGAACCGTCCGCATTGTGGTAGTCCATGAACCACTCGGCCCCCTCGTCCTCCGCAAGGGCCGCCTCACCCTCCGGCAGATTCGCGGAGCGGACTGCACGGATGACGCCGTCACCCCCGACGCCCACATGGCGGTCCGCGATCGCCGCGAGCTGTTCGGCATTCAGGTCAATGGCGCCCTCGGGGTCGGCGAACAGCACAAAGTCGTTGCCCGTGCCGTGGCCCTTCGTAAAGTGGATCTCAGGCATCCCTCAAGGATACGGGGGAAGAGCTCGATGCGAGCACGAGGCGCATCGCGGCATCCACCCGCTCGGGATCGTCGTGCCCAAGCCAGGAGGCGTGGCGGTAGCGACGGAACCACCCGACCTGCCGACGAGCGTAACGGCGCGTGAGGGACTGCGTCTGCTCGATCGCCGTCGCCTCGTCGAGCTCGCCCCGCAACTGACCGATCGCCTGGGCGTAGCCGATCGCGCGTCGCGCCGTCACTCCGCGCTCGATCCCCGCCTCGATCAGGTGCGAGACCTCCGTCAGCAGGCCGCTGCTCCACATGCGCTCCACACGGTCATCAAGTCGCCGCACGAGGGCGTCACGGGGCGCCTCAAGCGCGATGATGCGCGTATCGGGCCACCACGGTGCATCCTCGGGGAGGCCCGCCCCGAAGGGCTGCCCCGTGATCTCGTTGACCTCGAGGGCGCGGACGATGCGGCGCCCATTGTGCGGGCCGATGGATGCCGCAGCCTCCGGATCGCGCTCCCGCAGCCGCGCGAAGAGCACGCCCGGCCCTGCACTTTCGAGTTCGGACTCGAGCCGCGACCGGACGACGGGATCGGTGCCGGGAAAGCGGAAGTCGAAGAGCACCGACGAGATGTAGAGACCCGAGCCGCCGACCAGGATCGGCGTCGCGCCACGTGCCGCTATCGAGGCGATCGCGGAGCGCGCCTCCTCCTGGTATGCCGCGACGCTCGCCTCCTCATCGACCTCGAGAACGTCGAGCATGTGGTGACGGATGCCGCGGCGCTCGTGAGGGGCGAGCTTGGCCGTGCCGACATCCATGCCCCGGTAGAGCTGCATCGCATCAGCGTTGACGATCTCCGAGCGCTCCCCCGCCTGCCCGAGACGCTCAGCGATGTCGAGCGAGAGTTCGCTCTTGCCCGTGCCGGTCGCGCCGACGATGACGATGAGTGGGCGCTCAGCGCTCGCCATCAGCCGAATCGTAGATGGGAACCGTCGCGACCCGCAGGGACGGCAGGCCGAGCGAGACACGGCCGGGAGCCTCGTTCGCCGAAGGCGTCCCACACGAGGCGGCCTGCGCACGATCCCACGCGTCGCCAGAGCGGGTGCGCCGCACCGGCGGAACAACGCCGGGGGCAGCATCCGCAATCAGGTAGAACGGCTTGGCATCGCTCACCGTGACCGTCACGATGTCGCCCGGACGTGGTGCGGGGCCACCCTCCGGCAGCGAGAAGTGCACGAGGCGGCTGTCCTCCGCGCGTCCCGAGAGCCGGTGAGTGGCGGCATCCTTGCTTCCCTCCGCGGAAACCATGACGTCGACCGTCGTGCCGACGAGCCGCTGGTTCTCCTCCCACGAGATGCGATCCTGCAGTTCGACGAGCCGCTCGTAGCGCTCCTGCACGACCTCCTTCGGCACCTGGTCGGGCATGGTCGCGGCAGGCGTGCCTGGGCGGATCGAATACTGGAAGGTGAAGGCTGAGGCGAAGCGCGCCTGCTCGACCACCCGGAGCGTCTCCTGGAAGTCCTCCTCCGTCTCCCCCGGGAAGCCGACGATGATGTCGGTCGAGATCGCGGCGTGAGGGATGCGATGGCGCACCCGCTCAAGGATGCCGAGGAAGCGCTCGGAGCGGTAGCTGCGGCGCATCGCCTTGAGGATGCGGTCCGAGCCGGACTGAAGTGGCATGTGAAGCTGCGGCATGACATTCGGCGTCTCAGCCATCGCGTCGATCACGTCATCCGTGAAGGCCGCGGGGTGCGGACTCGTGAAGCGAACGCGCTCAAGCCCCTCGATCTGCCCCGCCGCGCGAAGGAGCTTGCCGAAGGCCTGACGGTCGCCGAACTCGACGCCGTAGGAGTTGACGTTCTGCCCGAGAAGCGTGACCTCGATGGCCCCGTCGTCGACGAGCGCCTGAATCTCCGCGAGGATGTCGCCGGGACGGCGATCCTTCTCCTTGCCGCGGAGCGAGGGGACAATGCAGAAGGTACAGGTGTTGTTGCAGCCGACCGAGATCGACACCCACGCGCTGTGGGTCGACTCGCGACGGGTCGGCAGGGTCGAGGGGAAGACCTCGAGAGACTCGAGAATCTCGATCTCGGCTCGGCCGTTGTGTCGCGCCCGCTCGAGGAGCGCCGGAAGCGAGCCCATGTTGTGGGTGCCGAAGACGACATCGACCCAGGGCGCCTTCTCGAGGATGACGCTCTTGTCCTTCTGCGCGAGGCAGCCGCCAACCGCGATCTGCATGCCCTCGTGGCCGCGCTTGATCGAGGCAAGCTGCCCCAGGTTGCCGTAGAGCTTGTTGTCGGCGTTATCCCGCACGGCGCATGTGTTGATGACGACGACGTCGGCCTGCTCGTCCTCCGCGCGCACATAGCCGGCGGCCTCGAGCGCTCCGCTCAGACGCTCCGAGTCGTGGACGTTCATCTGGCAGCCGTAGGTGCGCACCTCATAGGTGCGCTTGCCCATCGTCTCGGCCGATGGTGCGTGCTGAGGTGGTGCGAGGGTCGTCATGATGCCAGCAAGCCTAACCCGAGCGCGCGGGTGCGGGCCGCCCTGGCGATCTTCGCCTTCAGCGGCGCTCGAGCGTCACGTTGAGGGTGCGTCCGCTCATGCTCGCGGTGCCATCGAAGGCGAGGGACGCAGCTCCCTCGTCGTAGGGAGCCCGGTAGACGATGTCGCCGTGAGTCTCGTCGATATGAACGGTGACTGTCAGCACCCCGTCGCTCAAGGACCAGGTGTCGGATGCGTCGTCCCACTGCCGGCCGTTGTAGTTCACGGTCACCGTGTGGTCGGCCTCGAAGGTGAAGCTCGTCGTGTCCCCCGCGCTGTCGATTCCCGTCCACGTGCTCTCGACGAGGGACTGTTCCGCTCGCAGCTCCTCGGTTATCGGGGTGGGCGAGGGAGGCTCTGGTGACGATGTCGGTTGCGGGGATCCTCCCATGCAGCCGACGAGAAGTACCGCGAGCATCCCGACGCCCGCAACAGTCGTGGCCCGTCGACGCTCGCGCATCCGTCCATGGTAGACGCGCGGATGCTACCTCGGGAGGTCACTCGAAGCGAACGGTGCTCCCGCCCCGCCGCGACGTGCCGAGCGCGTGCGTCACCGCGTCGCGTATGATGCCGCTGCTGTAGCCCTTGCGCTGGAGGAATCCCGTGAGCCGCCGCGTCGCGGTCTCGTGGTCGTAGCCCGCGAGTTGGGCACCGCGCTTCTCTGCGAGGGCGAAGGCACGCTCGCGTTCGTCGTCGCCGTCGAGCTCCGCCAGGGCGGCGTCGATGATCTCCTGGTCGATGTGTCGCCGTCGCAACTCGGCGACGATGGCCTGACGCCCCAGGCCCTTTCGCTCGTGCTGCGTGCGGACGAGCGTGTGAGCCAGCGCCGCGTCGTCGATCAGGCCGACTCCTTCAAGCCGAGCCAGTTCACTCTCGATCGCAAGCTCGTCAAGTTCACGCGCACGGAGAAGTCGCTCAAGCTCCCAGCGCGACATGTTGCGCCGCCCCAGGCCGGCCATGCTGACGTTGCTCGCCCGCCTGGCCTGCCGCTCGGGTACCCGTGCCTCGTCGCCCCGGCTCTCTGCCGCGTCGTGTGAGGGTTCCGTGACGCCCGGAACAGCCCATGCCGCTTCGCGGGCACTCGGAAGGTAGGTGACGGGAGCGAGGTGCTCGCCCCCGTCACCGGCCTTTGCCGACGACATCTTCTCGGAGGACACCCCGTCAGGCGCTCGCGGCCTTGCGACCCGAGAGTTTCGAGGCGATCGGCTCGACGTTGGAATCGTCGACCGCCGCGCTTGGGTCCTTGGTGATGCCGAGCTTCACCTTGATCTTGTCTTCGATTTCCTTCGCCACCTCGGGGTTCTCGCTCAGGTAGCGCCGCGAGTTCTCCTTGCCCTGTCCGAGCTGGTCGCCGTCGTAGGTGTACCAGGCCCCCGACTTGCGCACGATCTCATGCTCGACACCGAAGTCTAGGAGGCTCCCCTCACGAGAGATGCCGACGCCGTAAAGGATGTCGAACTCGGCCTGCTTGAAGGGCGGAGCCATCTTGTTCTTGACGATCTTCACGCGGGTGCGGTTACCGACCGCCTCGGTGCCCTCCTTGAGGGTCTCGATGCGTCGGATGTCCAGTCGCACCGAGGCGTAGAACTTGAGCGCCTTGCCGCCCGCCGTGGTCTCGGGGCTACCGAAGAAGACCCCGATCTTCTCGCGCAGCTGGTTGATGAAGATCATTGTCGTGCCGGTCGAGTTGAGACCACCCGTGAGCTTGCGCAGGGCCTGCGACATAAGACGGGCCTGGAGACCCACGTGGGAGTCACCCATCTCGCCCTCGATCTCGGCGCGCGGCACGAGCGCGGCAACAGAGTCGATGACGATGAGGTCGATCGAGCCGGAACGCACGAGCATGTCCGCGATCTCGAGGGCCTGCTCACCCGTGTCGGGCTGGGAGACGAGAAGGGAGTCGATGTCGACACCGAGCGACTTGGCGTACTCAGGGTCGAGGGCGTGCTCCGCGTCGATGAAGGCTGCGATGCCGCCGGCGCGCTGAGCGTTGGCGATCGCGTGCAGCGTGAGCGTGGTCTTGCCCGATGACTCCGGGCCGTAGATCTCGACGATGCGACCCCGCGGGAGCCCGCCAATGCCGAGGGCGACGTCAAGAGCGATCGAGCCCGTCGGGATGACCTGAACGGGAGCGCGCTCGTCGCTGCCGAGGCGCATGACCGAGCCCTTGCCGAACTGACGGTCGATCTGTGCGAGGGCGGTGTCGAGCGCCTTCTCGCGGTCGGCTGCTGATGCCATTTCAAAGCTCCTGTCGTATCGCACTCCCGGGCGATGCTCGGTCGTGACTGGGGGTGGTGTGCCTGTCTTCTGTCGCCTGACGAACCGACCGATGGTGCAAGGTCTGACCGCGTACGACAAGGCTGGTTGACGGCTATCGCCAGCACCTCAGACACTAGGTCCCACCACCGACATTGCATCGGCGCACAGGACGACAGTGTGAGAACTGCCTTCGACCTTCCGCTGTGAAGGAGCCTACTCCCATCCGAACAGATGTTCGAAGCATCCTGGGCCGGCGTGTCGCGGCAATCGCCCCATCTCTCGCGCCGAGCGCAGAAAAAGCTCAGGCCTCCCGAAGACGCCCCACCCCGTGGCGCCGCGACTCGGGAACATCGGCCGCACGGCAGAGCGCGTGCCACACCTCTCGCGGGGGCCGCCCCGCGGCCAACGCCTGCTCGCCCGTGAAGCCATCGACCTCCGTCAGCACGAGGTCGTGCACGAGCATCCGCCCGTAGGCCTCGCCGAATTCCTCCGAAACCGCGATCCAGAACTCACTGAGACGCAAGGGCATCACCCGCAGCGCATGAGAACGACAACCGAGAATGAGGGGCCGATCGCGGACGGATCAGCGGACCGCCATGTCGGCCTCGGACGGCTCGAAACCGAAGTGCTCGGGAACCGTGTCTGGAATGACATTGAGACCCTCGATGATCGCCATCCGGTCGCCGACCTCGTGCATGATGACAGAGATGGGCGTGTCGAGCGCCTCCGCGACCGAGGCGAGAATCTCAGAGCTGGCCTCCTTCTGGCCCCGCTCAACCTCGCTCAGATAGCCCAGCGCGACACTCGCGCGGCTCGCGACCTGGCGAAGGGTGTGCCCCTTCTGCAGGCGAAAGTCCCGCAGAACGTCCCCGATTTCCTGACGAACGAGAACCATTGGACCCTCCCCAAAGATGTCGTGACTGAAAGCCTAGCGTGCGTGAAACTCTAGCCATCGCAGTCTGTACGGTGCTTGTGAATACACCGTCTGTAACACGATCGTAGCGGCGCCTATTCCCGGGGGCACTCCCCCGGACGCGGCACGCGAGGGCCCACCTCAGGCGAGGCGCTCGAGCACCGCATCGACAGCGGCCTCCATCGCCCGGCGGCGGATCGAAGCCCGATCACCCTGGAGCGTCAGCGCCGTGACACGCACGTCAGAATTGATCGCGACGGCGACGTACACCTCGCCGGGTGGATGCCCGTCCTGGGGGTCCGGACCCGCGACCCCCGTCGTCGCAACCCCGACGTCGGCCGAGACTCCGCCGACCGCGAGGGCATCCCGCACGCGGGCCGCCATCTGCGCCGCCACATCCGGATGCACGGGCCCGTGGACATTCAAGATGCCTGCGTCCACCCCCAGCAGCGTCTGCTTGAGCTCCGTGTTGTAGGCGACGACACCACCGAGGACCGTCTCGGAAGCGCCAGGGGTGGCGATCAGTTCGGAGACAAGGAGCCCACCCGTGAGCGACTCGGCGACGGCAATTGTGAGCCGGCGCTCGATGAGCCGGCGCACCAGCTCGGCGGACCGGCTCACGCCCTGCGCCTCTCGCGGATGCCCGCGACGACATAGTCGAGCCCCGACACGAGGGTGGCGGCGACCGCGGCCGTCATGAGGGCTCCATTGAGCCAGTGCACCCAATCGCCGAGGACGATCCAGAGCGGAGCCAGGAAGAAGGAGATCGCGACCGCCTGGAGCACGGTCTTGAGCTTGCCGCCGCGCGACGCGGGGATGACACGGTCGCGCAGCGCCAGCATCCGATAGATCGTGATGCCGATCTCGCGCGCCAGGATCACAATCACGACCCACCACGCCAGCTCACCGAGGAGAGCGAGACAGACAAGGGCGCCGCCCGTGAGCGCCTTGTCGGCGATCGGGTCCATGAGCTTGCCGAAGTCCGTCACGAGGTTGCGGCTTCGCGCCAGATGCCCGTCGATGCTGTCTGTGGCAATGCCGATCACGAAGACGGCCGCCGCCGCCCAGCGCAGCGGGCCGAGTTCACCGGCGTCGGCCAGCAGCATCCAGAAGAAGACGGGCGCCATGAGAATGCGCGCGATCGTGATGAGGTTGGGAACATTGAGGATGCTCGGGGCGGAGTCGCCCGCACGGATCATCCGCCCGCGCAGTGCCAGAGGGAGCCTCACGTGCCTACTCCCTGTCGGTCAGCTGCCAGGCATCCTCGTTATCCGACGCCTCGACCTCATCGTAGCCGCTCGTCATCTCAGCGACAGGGTCGACGGGGGCCGAGGCGCTCGCGGGAGCGGGCGATTCCTCCCCACGCAACTTTGCGAGCACGCCGGGCAGCTGCTCAGGCGTGACCAAGACGTCGCGGGCTTTGGAGCCCTCGGAGGGCCCCACGATCTCGCGGGATTCCAGCAGGTCCATGAGCCGGCCCGCCTTCGCGAAGCCGACGCGAAGCTTGCGCTGCAGCATGGAGGTCGAGCCGAACTGAGTGCTGACGACGAGTTCGGCCGCCGCAAGCAGCACCTCGAGGTCGTCTCCGATGTCGCTGTCGATCTGCTTCTTCTCGGCGACGGCGGCGACATCGTCGCGGTATTCGGGCCGCGCCTGCTGCGTCACATGCTTGACGACGGCGTTGACCTCCTCCTCACCGACCCAGGCGCCCTGCACGCGGATCGCCTTCGACGCCCCCATGGGCAGGAAGAGGGCGTCACCCTGACCGATCAGCTTGTCGGCTCCCGGCTGATCGAGGATGACGCGGGAGTCGGTCATGCTGCTCACGGCGAAGGCGAGGCGGCTCGGCACGTTGGCCTTGATGAGCCCAGTGACGACGTCGACGCTCGGCCGCTGCGTCGCAAGCACGAGATGGATGCCCGAGGCGCGGGCGAGCTGGGTGATGCGCACGATCGACTCCTCGACGTCGCGCGGCGCGACCATCATGAGGTCCGCGAGCTCGTCCACGACGACCAGGAGGTAGGGATAGGCCTTGAGCTTGCGCTGGCTGCCCTCCGGCAGCACGATCTCGTTGTTGATGACGGCAGCGTTGAAGTCGTCGATGTGGCGGTAGCCGAAGCTTGCGAGATCGTCGTAGCGCATGTCCATCTCCTTCACGACCCAGGCGAGCGCTTCGGCGGCCTTCTTGGGGTTCGTGATGATGGGCGTGATGAGGTGCGGGATGCCCGTGTAGGGGGCCAGCTCGACTCGCTTGGGGTCGATGAGCACCATGCGCACCTCAGAGGGCTTCGCCCGCATGAGCAACGACGTGATCATGGAGTTGACGAAGCTCGACTTGCCCGAGCCGGTCGATCCGGCGACCAGGAGGTGGGGCATCTTGGCAAGGTTGGCGACGACGAAGCCGCCCTCGACATCCTTGCCGACACCGATCGTCATGGGGTGGCGGCTTGCGCTGCTCGCCTTGGAACGCAGCACATCGCCGAGAGAGACGATTTCGCGGTCGGTGTTAGGGATCTCGATGCCGATAGCGCTCTTGCCGGGGATCGGCGAAAGAATACGTACCTCATTGCTCGCGACGGCATAGGAGAGGTTCTTGCTGAGCGCCGTCACGCGTTCGACCTTGACGCCCGGGCCGAGCTCGATCTCGTAGCGGGTGACGGTCGGACCGCGCGTGAACCCCGTGACCTTCGCGTCGACCGAGAACTGTGCAAGCACCTCTGTGATGGCAGCGACGACATCGTCGTTGACCTTGGAGCGCGACTTCGGCGGCGTGCCCTGCTTCAACACCGAGGAGGCGGGCAGGCGGTAGGGCCGCTCCGGCTGCTCGTGCTGCTCGTCGAACTCGCCCTGCCGTCCCCGCTCTGAGGCGGAGTCGGAGAATCCTGGGAGAAGCTCGCCCGCGGCCTCCCCATCATCCCGGATGCCCGTGCCGTGTTGCGCCGCCGGGTCCACCTCGCCCGTGAAGCGCTTGACGGCGTCCTCGGCCTTCGTCAGTTCCTCGATCAACTCGACGCCGAAGTGCTCGTCGGATGCCTCGATCACCTCGGTGCCGGACGCCTCGGCCTCCTCCTCCCGCGCCAGAACAGGGCTATCGAAGGCGGGGTCCGTCTCCCGCTGGGTCTTGTTGCGGCGCCACCATGGCAGGGTCGCCGCCTCGGCGGGATCGATGCCGAGATCATCGAAGTCGCCGAACTCGACCGTTCCGTCAGTCTTCGCCGGGCGCTCGGCCCCCTCCGGCAGCTGCTCGCCGAAGAGGTAGGCGTAGAGCTCGCGCAGGCGGCGGCCGATGCGGTTGGGCGGCGTCTTCGTGATGATGAAGATCGAGAGGATGAGTAGGAGCGACGCCACGACGACGCCGAGCCACGCGACTCCCAGATGGACGAAAGGCTGCCCCGCGACCCAGCCAACGACGCCGCCGGCGAGCGCTACCGTGCCCTCGCTCGGGCTCGGCGCCCCGCCGAAGATGTGGCAGAGGCCACTCACGCTCACGAGTAGGACACCGAGGCCGATACCGATGCGCCCGTTGTCGTGAACCGACGCGGGGTGGCGGAATAGCCACAGCGCGAACACGACCATGATGACGGGGAGTCCGTAGGCCACCCGGCCGAGGAGTCCGCCGAAGGTCCAGGCGTTGAGTGCCGCGGCTACGGGGTCGTTGGGCAGGAACCACTCGACCGCTGCCCCAGCGATCGCGAGCAGGAAAATGAGGAAGGGAACGCCGTCGCGGCGCTCCTCGGGGGCCAGCGACTCCTTGCCGAAGAGCCGCGCAGCTCCCCCGACGAAGTGCGCCATCCCCAGCCAGGCGCGAGTGATGACGCCCTGCTCCTGGGTAAGCGGGGCCGAAGCCTTCTGCGCCGGCAGCTTCTTGGTGGCCGCCGTGCGCGTGGGGGACTTCGTCTGGCGCGTCGAATTCGAGCGCGCGCGCGAGGTCGACCTGGTGCTCGTAGCCATGCGACAACGGTACCGGCGGGCACCGACGATGGCGGGTTAGGCGGTCGGCGTGGTTTCGATACTGCCCCTGCGCACCTACTCAAGCAGCGGGTGAGCAGCCCACTCGGGCGTTACGCCTCGATGACGACCGGGACGATCATGGGCCGACGGCGGTGCTGCGTGTTGACCCAGCGCCCGACCGTGCGCCGGATGACCTGACTGAAGGCGTGAGTGTCGCGCGTTCCGTTCTCCGCCGCTTCCGCGAGCGCCTTGACGATCTGCGGCTTGACGGCGTCGAAGACCGCCTCATCCTCAGCGAAGCCTCGCGACTGGATCTCCGGCCCCACGATCACCTGGCCCGTCTGTGCGTCGACGGCGGCGAAGATCGAGATGAAGCCCTCCTCAGCGAGGATGCGACGATCCTTGAGGTCGGCATCCGTGATCTCGCCCACGGTCGAGCCGTCGACGTACACGTAACCGAGATCGAGCTGCCCTACGACCGCCGCCTCGCCGTCGCGGAGGTCGATCACGGTGCCGTCCTCCGCGATGATCGTGTTCTCCTCGGGGACCCCCGTCTGCACCGCGAGCTGCTGGTTCGCAACGAGGTGGCGGTACTCGCCGTGCACGGGAAGCACGTTCTTCGGCTTGAGGATGTTGTAGCAGTACAGCAACTCACCCGCGCTCGCATGCCCCGAGACATGCACCTTGGCGTTGCCCTTATGTACGACGTTCGCACCCAGCTTGGTCAGCCCGTTGATGACCCGGTAGACGGCGTTCTCGTTGCCCGGAATAAGGCTCGACGCAAGGATCACGGTGTCTCCGTGGCCGATCTCGATCTTGTGCTCCATGTTGGCCATCCGCGCGAGGACGGCCATCGGCTCACCCTGGGAGCCCGTGCTCATGTAGACGATGCGATCGTCGGGAAGCTCGTGCGCCTTCTTCTGGTCGATCAGCACCCCCTCGGGCACCTTTAGATAGCCGAGCTCGGCCGCGATCGACATGTTGCGCACCATCGACCGCCCCATGAAGGCGACGCGGCGCCCGTTCGCGTGCGCCGCGTCGAGGACCTGCTGCACCCGGTGCACGTGGCTCGAGAAACTCGCGACGATGACGCGACGCGGCGCCTTCGCGATGACGGACTCGAGCACGGTGCCGATGCCACGTTCAGGCGCCGTGAACCCCGGGACATCCGCGTTGGTCGAATCGGGCAGGAACAGGTCGACCCCCGCCTCGCCGAGCCGAGCGAACGCGCGCAGGTCGGTGATGCGGTCATCGAGCGGGAGCTGGTCCATCTTGAAGTCGCCGGTGTGCAGGACCGTGCCGGCCGCGGTAGAGATGTGCACCGCGAGCGCGTCGGGGATCGAGTGGTTGACCGCGATGAACTCGAGATCGAAGGGCCCGAAGGTCTCCTTCTGCCCCTCCGTCACCGTCAGCGTGTAGGGCGTGATGCGGTGCTCCTTGAGCTTCGCCTCGATGAGGGCGAGCGTGAGGTTGGAGCCGATCAGCGGAATGTCTTGGCGGAGACGCAGCAGGTAGGGCACGGCCCCGATGTGGTCCTCGTGCCCATGCGTGAGCACGACGCCCAACACGTCGTCGAGCCGATCGCGGATGGGCGTGAAGTCCGGCAGGATGAGGTCGACACCGGGGTGGTGCTCCTCGGGAAAGAGCACACCGCAGTCAACGATGAGCAGCTTGCCGTCGATCTCGAAGACCGTCATGTTGCGGCCGATCTCGCCAAGACCGCCGATCGGGATGATGCGAAGGGTCCCCGGCTGGAGCTTCGCGGGTGCATAGATGTGTGAGTTCATGGCGTCCTGTGGTGTCGCGGCCCGTCGGGCCAGAGTGTAGGGCCGCTAGCCCCCGGTGTGAAGTTGTCGGGAGGCGCTCAGCGGGTCGTGCCGGCCACCTTGGGAAGAGCCCCACCCGCCGCAGCGTTGCGGTCGGGACGGAAGTTGCTGAGGTCGAGACCGGGAATCTCACCCACGAGGGCGATCTCGTCTTCGATCACGGCGGCCTCGAAGTCCTCAGGCCCGACGAGCGGCAGTCGCACTCGCGGTGAGCCGATGCGGCCGAGGCCGTGAAGGATGTACTTCGCGGCGACCGTGCCGGGCACGTGAGTCATGACGGCGCGCACGAGCGGCTCGAGGGACTTGTGGGCCGCGGTCGCCGTGGCAAGGTCACCAGCGTTGACGGCGTCGACGATGACCCGGTAGGGGGCCGGCGCGATGTTCGCCGTCACCCCGATGAGCCCTGTCGCGCCGATGGAGAGGTGTGGCAGGACGTTTGCGTCGTCACCCGAGAAATACATGAGGTCGGTCTGATTGAGCACGCGGCTGACCTCGCTGAAGTCGCCCTTGGCATCCTTGACCGCCAGGATGTTCGGATGCTGCGCGGCCCGCAGGATCGTCTCGTAACGGATCGGAACCCCCGTGCGGCCGGGGATGTCATAGAGGATGACAGGAAGGTCTGTGGCATCCGCAATGAGACGAAAGTGCGTCAGGATGCCCGCCTGCGTCGGCTTGTTGTAGTACGGCGTCACGATCATGACACCGTCGGCGCCCGCCTTCTCGCTCGCCTTGTAGAGCTCGATCGCGTGTGCAGTCTCATTGGAGCCGCCGCCCGTGATGATCTTCGCCCGGTCGCCCGCGACCGCCTTGGCGGCCTCCACGAGCCGGATCTTTTCACGGTCGGTGAGCGTGCTCGTCTCGCCCGTCGTGCCGGTCACGACGACGCCATCGGCACCCCCCGACACGACATCGTCGATGTGCTTCTCGACGTCATCCCATGCGACCTCACCGTCTGCCGTGAACGGCGTGACGAGGGCTACCAGGACCTGGCCGAAGGGATTCTCGAGAGAGCTCACACACCGAGATTACCGCTCGCACGCGGCGTTCACGTCGTCGGGAAGGCCCCCGGGCCAGCTTCGCTAGTTGTGAATATTCATATATGATGGAGAGATGAACCCTTCGACCTCCGATCTCCCCGTGGCGCAGGTCAAGGCAGAACTCTTCAAGGCGATGGGGCACCCCGCCCGTATCCGCGTGCTGGAAACCCTCTCGGAGGGCGAACGAACTGTCGGTGAGATCGCCAGCCTGGTCGACCTCGAGATGTCCACGCTGTCGCAGCAGCTCGCAGTGCTGCGCCGAGCCGGAGTCGTCACAACCAGGCGGCAGGGCAACAGTATCCACTACGCGCTTCGGGATGAGCGGATGTCGCAGCTCCTCGCGGTCGCGAGACAGATCATTGTGAGCAGCCTCCGCGACTCCCGCGAAATGCTCGAGAGCCTCGACGGCAGACCATGACCGGGCGACTGCCGAAGGAACTGCGACGGCTGCTCTCGCTGCTACCAGGGCCCGCGGACCTGCGCACGGCCCGCCGGTCCCCCGGACGAGACCTCGTCGCGGGACTCACTGTCGCAGTTGTGGCGCTACCGCTCGCGCTCGCCTTCGGCGTCGCATCCGGCCTTGGAGCAGAAGCGGGGCTCACGACCGCCGTCATCGCAGGGATCATTGCTGCCGTCTTCGGCGGTAGCAACCTACAGATTTCCGGGCCAACCGGCGCCATGACCGTCGTGTTACTGCCCGTCGTGCACGACTTCGGCACCCAGGGGGTGCTGCTCGTCGGCGTCATGGCCGGCGTCGTTCTCGTCGCCCTCGCCGTGTCGGGCATCGGCAAGGCTGTGCGCCTACTGCCGACCTCGCTCGTCGAAGGCTTCACCGCGGGGATCGCAGTCGTCATCGTGCTGCAGCAGGTTCCCGCCATGCTGGGACTCGACCCCGGCGAAGGAGAACAGGTTTGGGCTATCGCTGGCGATGCCGTGGCGCGCTGGACCAGCGACATCGACGTGGCACCGCTACTCATGACGCTTGGTGTTGCGGCGGTCATCCTGACCGGCACCAGATTGCTGCCGACCGTTCCCGCGTCCATCCTCGTGATCATCGTCGCGACGGTACTTGCGGAGTTCCTCGGCCTCGGTCTGCCAACGATCGGCGAAATCCCCGCAGGCATCCCCGCACCCACGAGCAGCTTCATCGACCTCGCCGCAGTACCAGCGCTCTTCCCCTCCGCCCTTGCGGTCGCCGCCCTCGCCGCGCTTGAGAGCCTGCTCTGTGCAACCGTCGCCGACTCCATGAGCGTCAGTGAACGGCACGACCCGGACCGGGAACTGCTCGGACAGGGACTTGCCAACATCGTCGTGCCGTTCTTCGGCGGCGTGCCCGCCACAGCCGCCATCGCCCGCACCGCCGTCAACGTCAGGGCGGGCGCCCGGTCTCGCGTCGCGGCGATCACGCATTCGCTCGTGTTGCTCGTCGTTATCTACGCGGCATCAGATCTCGTCGGCCATATCCCGCTCGCGGCACTCGCCGGCGTGCTCCTCGCCACCTGCCTCCAGATGGTGGGCGTCGGTTCTCTCTCGGCACTCGTGCGTTCGACGCGGGCAGACGCGATCGTACTGTTCCTCACCTTCGCGATCACGGTCGCGGTCGATCTCGTCACGGCGGTCGTCGTCGGGGTGATCGTGGCTGCCCTACTCGCCCTCGGCAGCGTCTCCCGCAGCGCCAGGCTGGAACAGGTGCCGCTCGACGAAGACCGCGGCGACCACAGCGTTGAGGAACTGGCCCTGCTCGCGGACCGCATCGTTGCATACCGCTTCGAGGGCCCCCTGTTCTTCGGAGCAGCGCACCGATTCCTACTCGAGCTCACTGAAGTCTCGGATGTCGATGTGGTCATCCTCCGGATGTCGCGAATCTCGACCCTCGACGCGACAGGAGCAACTATCGTCGACGATGCCGTGCGGCGCCTCGAGGCCCGCGGGATCGCGGTGCTCATCTCGGGCGTGCACCCCGTGCACAGCCGCGTGCTGCGCACGCTCAACGTCGCCCCCCACCTGCGCCAGGCAGGAAGGGTGTTCGAGAACACGCCGCAGGCGATTACCTACGCGCGGGGACTCGTCGCGAGTCACTAACGCGCATCATGCCCTTCAGGATGACTCAGCGCGCTCGTAGCTCACGAAGCGATACGACAGGCCCGACCGGGACTCGAACCAGCCCTCGGCGGGTTCGCGGGAGACGACGGCCCACTCCTCGCCGATGCGCGGGGCACGGGCATCCCCCTCGAATGCCGCGCGAATCTCCGTGACCTCGAGACGCTCGGCCTCGTCGATCACGGCCGCGTAGATCTCGCCGCCACCAATGACCCAGATCAGCCGGTCGTCGCCCGCGTCGTCTGCCGCCAGGGCGAGCGCGTTGGCGACGGATGGCGCAGCCTCCGCCCCCTCTGCGGCCCACCGCGCCTGGCGCGTCACGACGATGTTGCGGCGCCCCGGCAGCGGACGGTACCGCGGCGGCAGCGAATCCCACGTCTTGCGTCCCATGATGACGGGACCTCCGAGGGTCGTCTGCTTGAAGTGAGCGAGATCCTCGGGCACGTTCCACGGCATGATGCCGTTACGGCCGATGATGCCGCCCTCTGCCTCAGCCCAGATGAGTCCGATGCGCGGCGTCGTCATACGGCGACCGCCCCCTTGATTGCCGGGTGGTGCTGGTAGTTCTCCACGATGAAGTCCTCGTATCGGTAGTCGAAGATGCTGTCACGCTCTGCGGCGATGCGGAGCGTGGGGTAGGGATAGGGGTCGCGCGCGAGCTGCTCCTGGACCTGCTCGACATGGTTGTCGTAGATGTGGCAGTCACCGCCCGTCCACACGAAATCGCCCGGCTCGAGCCCCGTCTGCGCCGCGATGAGATGCGTCAGCAGGGCATAGCTCGCGATGTTGAAGGGAACGCCGAGGAACATGTCGGCGCTGCGCTGGTAGAGCTGGCAGGAGAGCCGTCCCTCGGCCACGTAGAACTGGAAGAGCGCGTGGCACGGCGCGAGGGCCATGATGGGCACGTCCGCCGGGTTCCAGGCCGACACAATGAGTCGACGCGAATCGGGGTTGCTGCGGATCTGCTCGATGACGTCGCTGATCTGGTCGATCTGCTCGCCGCTCGGCGTGGGCCAGGAGCGCCACTGCACGCCATAGACGGGACCGAGCTCGCCCGCGGCATCCGCCCACTCGTCCCAGATCGTCACGCCGTTCTCACGCAACCACGCGACATTGCTCTCGCCGCGCAGGAACCAGAGCAGCTCGACCGCGATCGACTTGAAGTGCACCCGCTTGGTTGTGATGAGCGGGAAGCCCTTCGCGAGGTCGAAACGGATCTGGCGACCGAAGACACTTCGCGTGCCCGTGCCCGTGCGATCGGACTTGTGGACGCCGTTGTCGAAGACGTCCCGAAGCAGGTCCTCGTAGGGGGTGGGGATCGACGCGCTCATCGGCTCGATGCTATCGCGCGCAGGCCCTGCCCGGCTATTGATCGGATGCAGAACGGGAAAGCGCGATCGAGCGCCGCACCGCGTGGCGGGCGCGACGCCGGTCACCGCAGGCGTCGTAGGCGAGCGCGAGACGCAGCCACGACTGCCACGACTCCGGGTGCGCCTCCACCTCAGCCCGATAGGTGGGGAAGGCAGCATCAGCTGCCGCTCGGTCTGGTCGTCCGCTCGCCCGTGCGGGAAGCACCTCCGCGGGAAGGCGGCCCTCGTCCTCGAGGCGGCCTAGCAGGCGCTCGCTGCGCACACCGAAGAGCACCTCGACGATGAGCCCCCAGACAGCGAGGAGGGGCAGCACGGCGAGCGCGGCGCCCATCGCGATCGCGACCCCGTCTCCGCTCCCCAGGAGGGTGACGGCGAGCCGACCGACAGCGACGATGTAGAGCAGAAGCAGCGCCGCCATCACGACGACGCCCACCTTCTTGCTCACGAGGTGAGCGATCCGAGATCGAGGAGAGACTCGAGACCGACCGTCACGCCGTGGGCGGCGGGAAGCGCGGCAAGGGCCAGCCGAATGCCCTTCTCATAGGCCGCCGGCGAGATCGTGTCATGCACGACCGAGAGGAGCTCTCCCGTGCCGCCGAACACGACCTCCTGACGCGCCACGACCCCCTGCAGTCGCAGACTGTGCACGGGGATGCCCGCCACCTGCTGGCCTCGCGCGAGCTGGTCCACATGCGGTGCGGCAACGGGGCCCAGAGCACCGCGGGCCTCGGCCATGAGCTCCGCCGTCCGCACGGCAGTGCCCGAGGGAGAGTCGACCTTGCCCGCATGGTGAGCCTCGATGATCTCGATCGAGTCGTAGAACCGGGCGGCGACACTCGAGAGACGCGTCGCCAGCACAGAGCCGAGGGAGAAGTTGGGAATGATGATGACCCCCGCTTCCGGGCTGGCGGCCAGGCTCCCCCTGAGTTCGTCGATGCGCTCGGCCGACCAGCCCGAAGTGCCGACAAGAACCTTGCGCCCGTGCTCAACCGCGAATCGCACGACATCGCCCGTCACACCGGGCTGCGTGACATCCACGACGAGGTCCGCCGCGAGCATCTCCTCCCAGGGCGACGAAGACCCGAGGGATGCGACGAGCTCGAGTTCGGGATCCTCCTCCACGATGCGGGAGACGAGGGTGCCCATCCTGCCGTTCGCGCCGACGACGGCGACTGTGACTGCCATGCAGCAAATCTAGCAAGGGCCCGGAGCACAGGTCAGTGGCTCGTGGACTACGGGCCGTAGACTTCTGATCATGGCCGTGTTCCGCGAATCCGGGGTGGCCGACGATGCCGCCCTCGCCCTGCTCACCGAGTACTTCTCCGCCCGCGCCGAGAGCTTTCCCGCCGGACCAGAGGCCTATCGCACCGTGTTCCCCTCCCCCGACGACTTCGTGCCCCCGCGGGGCGTCTTCCTCATCGTCGAGGGGGAGGACCTTGCGGGCGATGCCGCCGATGTCGGGTGCGGCGGCATCCGCCGAATCGCCCCATCCGACACGGGCGCGGCCCGCTTCGAAATCAAGCACCTCTATGTGCAGCCCCACACGCGCGGCACGGGGCTCGGGGCGGCCCTCCTCGCCGAGCTCGAACGCCGTGCCGTCGAACTCGGTGCCGACGAGGTCGTGCTCGACACCAACGCGAGCCTCGAGGCGGCAGGGCGCCTGTACGCCCGCGCCGGCTACCGCCCCATCGAGCCCTACAACGACAACCCCAACGCGACCAACTGGTACGGCAAGGACGTGCAAGCCGAGGCTCAGTAGGGCTGGTCGACCGGGAGGCCCGTCCTCAGCTCCGGCGGCAGATGACCGAGGTCGTTGTGAGTGATGAGCTCAGGCGCCTTGACCGTGCGAACCCGGATGATCGTGAGCCCGCAGTTCGCCTGATTGATGCCCATCCAGCGCCACGACGGTGCGCCGAAGACCTCGCGCACGAACCACCCGATGACAAAGTTGTGGGTGATGAGAAGCGTGTGCTTGTCGTCGAGCGAGGGGGTCATCCACTCGGCGACCGCATCCGTCATCTGCGCCTCCCCCGCCTCGATCTCCGCCTCCGTGACGGAACCGAAGAAGGGCTCGAAGGCGGCGGGCATGTCGACGCCGGGCCCCGAAGGGATGCAGTCGAAGAGGAGCGCCGAGGGCTCTGAGGTGATGCCGGGCAGCCGTTCCGTGATGGTGTTGGCCGTGTCTGCCGCGCGCTGCAGCGGCGAATGCCACGCGCCTGTGAACGGCACGCCGCTCAAGCGGTCGGCGATGAGGGTGGCCTGGCGGCGACCGCGCGGAGAGAGCAGGCCGTCGGGAAGGCCATGCTCGGCATCCTGCTGCTCGCCGTGCCTGACAAGGTAGATGAAGTGGGACATCGTCGTCCTACGCTCCTTCGTTTCGTTGCAGTGCTGTCTCGCCGATCAGGGACTCCCCGGCGAGGGACTCATCGACACGGCCGACGGCCGTCACGGTGAGGGGACCCTCCGCGAGTTGAGAGGCGAGAGCCGCGACATCCGCTGTCGTGACGCGGGCGAGGCGGCTGAGGGCTTCATCGAGGTCGATGAACTCCCCCGTCGTGATCTCGGCTCTCCCGAGCCGCGACATGCGCGTGTCGGAATCCTCGAGCGCGAGGGCCGAAGCTCCTCCGAGCTGGCCGAGGGCGCGACGCAGCTCCTCCTGAGTGACGCCGTCGCGCGCGATCGCGCGGAACTCCGCCAGCATGAGCTCCGCGACGGAACGGGCGCGCCCGGGAGAACAGGCGGCGTACATGCCGAGCACGCCCGCGTCGGAATAGCTCGAGGCGAAGGAGTGCACGGAGTAGGCGAGCCCGCGACGCTCACGCACCTCCTGGAAGAGGCGCGAGGACATGCCGCCTCCCAGCACGGAGCTGAGCACCGAGAGCACATTCCTGCGCTCGTCCGCCGCTGCGAGACCGGGAACTCCAAGATAGAGATTGACCTGCTCGCTCGGCCGCGCGATGACCTGCTGCGAGGACTCACCGCTCACGGGCGGCTTCGGACGGCGCCTCGCGGCAGGCTCGCGCTCAACCGAGAGATTCCAGCCGCCCCGGCGCAGGTGCGCCTCCACCGCCGCGACCAGCTGGTCGTGGTCGATCGCCCCCGCAACTGTCACGACGAGCTCGTGGGGCGCGTAGTAGCGGCGGTAGTGCGCGTGGACGGCATCGCGGGTCACCGCCGAGATCGTGCCCGGATTGCCCCCGATGGGACGGCCGAGCGGATGCCCCGCAAAGAGTGCCTCGAAGAATCGCTCCCCCGCGAAGTCGGCGATGTCGTCCTCGGCCATGGCGAGCTCCTCGAGGATCACGCCGCGCTCCGTCTCGAACTCGCCGGGATCGAGGCGCGAGGACGTAACCATGTCCGCCAGTACATCGACGGCCATGGGGACGTCCGTGTCGCGGACCTTCGCGTAGTAACAGGTGTACTCCTTGGCGGTGGCGGCGTTGTGTTCACCCCCGACCTCGTCGAAGCTCACCGCGATGTCGAGTGCGCTGCGCCGCGACGTGCCCTTGAAGAGAAGGTGCTCGAGGAAGTGAGTCGAGCCGAGGGCGCTGCCCTCCTCGTCGCGTGACCCCACCGCGACCCAGAAGCCGATCGTCGCACTGCGTGCGGATGGAACGGACTCAGTGAGGATTCGTACGCCAGAGGGAAGGACGGTACGGCGAACCAGACACTCCCCCGCTGCCGCGAAGGTTGTCTCTCCCACGGTCAGGGGAAGCTCCAGAGCACCGTTCATCAAGAGTCGAGCCTAAGCCACTCGGACTTCGCTGCCCGTGCCTCCGCGCGGAGTCGCAGCCCGTCTCCCGAAAAGGAAATGCCCCCCGGAATGCGGAAAATGTACCCCAAAAAGCCGACATACAGAGCTGTCTGTCCCCGTTAATCTTGCTAGCCTGAATGCACCAGGTCAGGAAAGGACCCCCAACCCCACCGGCCCGGTTCCATCACCCGAAGATGGATGGCCTGCACCAAGGCCTGCACCACTGAGAGCGAACGAACGCGAACCCGAATCGCGAAGCACTCCGGCGGATGACCCGAACACCGCCGGGGTGCGCGTTCGCCACTGTTCAACACCTAGCCGAATGCCCGAGGGAGTCACGCTGTGACGGTTTCAGAAAGTCGCGCCGCGCAGCGTGACCCCGCAGGTGTTCCCGTCACGACGCCCGTGGCGGGCATCTCGATCCCGGCCGACTCAACCGCGCCCGCCTTCACCTCGGGCCCCGGCGCCCGCGCCCGCATCCTCGCAACGGCCATGCGCCTCTTCTACTACGAGGGCATCCGCTCCGTCGGCATCGACCGGCTCATCGCCGAGTCGAGCGTGACCAAGGCGACGTTCTACAAGCACTTCGGGTCGAAAGACGCCCTTATCCTCACCTACATCCAGTCGGTGCACGAGGAGACGGTCGCCGCTGTCAATGCCATCGAGGCGGAGATCAGCGACCCGGCGGAGGTGCTCCGGTCCCTCGTCGCCGGCATCCAACGCGACACGCAGCGGGACGACTTCCGGGGGTGCCCCTTCGCCAACGCGGCGAGCGAATACCCCGACCGCACGCACGAGGTCCGCAAGGTCGTCACGGCGCATCGCGATTGGTATGCCGCGTTCATCGCCGAGCAGTTCCGACTCGCGGGGCACAGCCTCCCCGGCGATGCGGCAGACGAGTTCATCCTGCTGCGCGACGGCGCCATGGTCGGAGGCTATGTGGGCGACCCCATTGCAACGGCGGCGGCGCTCTCGCGCCTCAGCGATCACTGCCTCATCGGCATCTGACGGCTCACGCCTCGCCCAACCTCACGACGAGACGTCGTCGAGACTCGCCATCTGCTGTCGGGTCAACGCCAGCCCCCTGGCCTCGAGCACATCGAGAAGCTCCTCTGTCGACCGCGCCGCCACAATGGCGGCCGTGACACCCGGCTTTGAGATCGCCCACGCGGCCGCCACCCGAGCGCGGGACGCCCCCAACTGCTGTGCCACCTGAGCGAGGCGGTCGAGGACTCTCGACCCCTTCCGCCCGACGTGATCGAGAGCGCGCCCCCACAGCGGCGAGTCCGCGACATCCGCCCGCCCGCTCACTCCCCCCGTGAGGAAGCGATGCGCGAGAGGACGCAGTGCGAAGAATGCCGTGCCCGTCTGCTCTACGAAAGGCGCGAACTCGCGCTCGAAAACCCCCCGAGCCATGAGGGAGTACTCCTCGAAGACGCCCATCACATGGGGGTAGCGGGCCTCGGCCGAACGCCCCTGCATCGCGCGAACCCGAGCGGCCGTATGCCCCAGTACCGCGACATGCCCCACCTTTCCGGCCCGCACGAGGAGGTCGACCGCCTCGAGCGTATCGTCGATGGGAACACTCGAGTCGTGCCCATCCAGCGTGAGAATGTCGATGCGGTCAGTGCCGAGGCGGCGAAGGGAGGCCTCGGTCGCACGCGCCACCATGCGAGGTGACAGACCCCGAGCATCCGCGTGCTGACCGATCGTCGTCGCCACCACGACACCCGAGGTGTCGCGCTGCGAGCGGAGCCAAGAGCCGATCATGACCTCGCTGCGGCCGCCAGCAAAGTGGTCCGCAGTGTAGACAAGGCCTCCCCCGGCTCCCACGAAGGCGTCGAGCATTGCGGCAGCCTCCTTGGAGCCCGAGACCCATCCGAAGACCCCGCCATCCAAACCGATCGGTGCGACCGCGAGACCCGTGCCCCCGATCCGCCTCATTCGTCCACGATATTCCCTAAGTCGCGATCCTCCACCCCCGAAGACTGGCGCCGCGCAGGTGACGGTGGCAGCGTTGACGCAGGAGGTGTCACATGTCGGAATCTCAGAAGGTGACGCAGCAGAAGGCACTCACGAGCGACTCGGGCCGCATCTGGCTCATCGTCGCGGCGTTCATCTCGATCCTGTGCCTCGTGCTGCTGTGGTTCATGCGCGAGCTGCCGCCAGTCGGTGCTGCCACAACGGGCATGGTCGCGATCGTCGTGGCCTACCTCGCGATGGTCGCGATCCGTTTCGGCGTGAGCCGCGACCGGCTGCGTCTCGGCCTGCTCGCCACCCTCACTATCGCGATCGTCGTCATCTTCGCCGTCGTGGCGTGGATGACGATCGTGTCGGTGTAGGGCCGCGAAACGACGGATGCCCGCCCCGCGACGAGCGGGACGGGCATCCGGATGACGCGGGGACTCAGCCCTCCTGCGACTCGCTGTCGCCGGAGGCCGCCTCAGCCTCGTCGATGACGGGCGCGAGCGAGAGCTTTCCACGGTCGTCGATCTTGGTGATCTCGACCTGGATCTTCTGGCCCACTCCGAGAACGTCCTCGACGTTCTCGACCCGCTTGCCGCCCGCGAGCTTGCGCACCTCCGAGATGTGGAGGAGGCCGTCGCGGCCGGGCATGAGGGAGACGAAGGCACCGAAGGTGGCGATCTTGACGACCGTGCCCAGGAAGCGCTCGCCCACCTCGGGGTTGAGGGGGTTCGCGATCGCGTTGACGGCGGCGCGGGCGGCCTCGGCCGAGGGGCCGTCGACAGCACCGATGTAGACGGTTCCGTCATCCTCGATCGAGATGTCGGCACCCGTGTCGTCCTGGATCTGGTTGATCGTCTTGCCCTTGGGGCCGATCAGCTCGCCGATCTTGTCGACCGGGATCTGCACCGAGATCACGCGCGGCGCCGTCGGCGCCATCTCGTCAGGCTCGTCGATCGCCGAGTTGATGACCGAGAGGATTGCCGTGCGGGCATCCTTCGCCTGCTTGAGCGCGCCGTCGAGCACCGACGAGGGGATGCCGTCGAGCTTCGTGTCGAGCTGGATCGCCGTGATGAACTCGCTCGTGCCCGCAACCTTGAAGTCCATGTCACCGAGGGCATCCTCGGCTCCCAGGATGTCGGTCAGCGCCGCATAGCGGGTCTCACCGTCGACCTCGTCGGAGACGAGACCCATCGCGATGCCCGCGACGGGAGCGCGCAGCGGCACACCCGCGTTGAGGAGCGAGAGCGTCGAGGCACAGACCGAACCCATCGAGGTCGAACCGTTGGAGCCGAGTGCCTCGGACACCTGGCGGATCGCGTAGGGGAACTCCTCGCGGCCCGGGAGGACCGGCACGAGGGCCCGCTCGGCGAGGAAGCCGTGGCCGATCTCGCGACGCTTGGGCGAGCCCACACGACCCGTCTCACCCGTCGAGTAGGGCGGGAAGTTGTAGTGGTGCATGTAGCGCTTGTGCGTGACGGGGCTCAGCGAGTCGATCTGCTGCTCCATCTTGAGCATGTTGAGCGTCGTGACACCGAGGATCTGGGTCTCACCGCGCTGGAAGATCGCGGAGCCGTGCACGCGCGGGATGACCTGCACTTCGGCGTCGAGCGGACGGATGTCCGCCAGGCCACGGCCGTCGATGCGGACGCCCTCCGTGAGGATGCGACCGCGCACGATCTTCTTCGTGACCGACTTGTATGCCGCCGACACCTGCGCCGCGGCATCCGTGGGAAGCTCGCCGGCCTCGATCTTGGCGGCAACAGCGGCCTTGACCTCGTCCTTGAGCGCGTCATCCGCATTCTGGCGCTCGGTCTTGTCGGCGATCTGATAGATCGAAGTGAGACGCTCGTGCGCGAGGCCCGAGACGACGTCGTAGGTCTCCTGGTCGTACGCCGTGAAGACGGGGTACTCCTGGATCTCCTTGGCCGACTGGGCCGCGAGCTCCGCCTGCGCCTTGACGAGCTGGCTGAGGAACGGCTTGGCCGCCTCGAGGCCCTGCGCGACGACGGTCTCGTCGGGCTTGGTCGCACCACCCTGGATGAGACCCCACGAGGCCTCCGTTGCCTCGGCCTCGACCATCATGATCGCGACATCCTCGTTGCCGTCCTTGTCGGTCACGACGCGGCCCGCGACGGTGAGGTCGAAGACGGCGCGCTCGAGCTGCTCGGCGTTGGGGAAGGCCACCCACTGGCCGTCGATCAGGGCGAGGCGGATGCCCGCGATCGGGCCGCTGAAGGGCAGGCCCGAGATCTGGGTCGACGCGGAGGCCGCGTTGATCGCGAGCGCGTCGTAGAACTCGCCGGGAGCGATGCTGAGGACGGTGATGACGATCTGGACCTCGTTGCGGAGGCCGTCGACGAACGACGGACGCAGCGGCCGGTCGATGAGGCGGCAGACGAGGATCGCCTCCGTCGAGGGGCGGCCCTCACGACGGAAGAACGAGCCGGGAATCTTGCCGGCGGCGTAGGAGCGCTCCTCGACATCCACCGTGAGCGGGAAGAAGTCGAAGCCCTCCCGCGGGTGCTTGCCGGCGCTCGTGGCGCTCAGCAGCATCGTGTCCTCGTCGAGGTAGGCGGCGACGGCGCCCTGGGCCTGCTGCGCGAGCCGGCCCGTCTCGAACCGGACGGTGCGGGTGCCGAACTTGCCGTTGTCGAGTACGGCTTCGGCGAACTTGATCTCTGGACCCTCCATAAAGGGCTCTCTCCTTTGTTTAACGTCGCCCCCCGTGTGGGCGCGACTCGAACATCGGAGCAGGAGCGGGCAGTCAGGGGCGCGCGCGATGGCGCGTGCGCCGGGCTCTGGCCAACAGTAGAAAGGCGCCAGGACCTCGAAGAGGGACTGGAAGCTCACCACCGGTGACCAGCCTCGTGCCGGCCTGCTCCGTTGATTTTCGTGCTCTTTGTTGCTTCGGTCGCACTGAGGCGACCGTCGGTAGTCTAACAGTGCGACCCGCGAGAGCCTAGGGGCGCGCCGAGGCGACGCCTTCCCTTTGAATCGCATGAGCGTCGGAACACGGTGGGGACGTCACGCCTACCGTGGAGGCATGAAGGCCACACCCACACTGGAAGACATCACAGAACTGGCCGACCGGCGCTCCGACGCGAGTGTCATGATCTCGCTGCCGACGTCCCCCGTCGCGAGCGAGGTCGAGCGCCTCAGGCTCGAGTACAAGAACGCGATGAAGGAGGCCGACCGGCAGCTTGAGGCGGCCGATATCGACACGGATGTGCGGACGGCGGTCCGCCGCCGCCTCGACGAGGTCGTTGAGGGAGAGTTTTGGACGCACCTCGCGCAAGGCGCCGTGATCTTCGCGACCCCCGACTTCGCGCGGGAGTACCGCGTGCAAACTCCCGTGCCCTCACGGGTCGCGGTGGGCGACCGCTTCGACATCGGCCCGCTGCTGCGCTCGCTCGCATTCGCCCGCACGGGATACGTGCTCGCCGTGACGGAGGGCAGCGCGCGCCTCGCCTCCATCTCGGCAGACGTCGGCCCGACCGAGATCCCGCTCGACCTGCCCGACGACATCCACTCCGTCTTCGAACGCGCCGAGAACTCGGGGGCCGCCGACATGCACCGAGCGCAAGGGGCGACGGGCGACAAGGTCGAGCTGCGCAAATACTGCCGCATCGTGCAGGAAGCCGTCATCCGGGCGATCAACGGACGGCAGGCTCCCCTCGTGCTCGCCGCCTCCAATGAGATGCTCTCCGCCTATCGCGAAGTCAACAGCTACCCGCTGCTCCTGGAGGAGTGCGTCGACGTCAACCCCTCCTCCCTCAGCCTTCAGGACCTCGAGGACAAGGCCAGGGGCGCACTGCGGAAGGACTACGAGAACTCCCTCGCCGAGTGGCGCGAGACCTTCGGGACCAGGCTCAACCACGGCCGGGCCAGCGTCAATGTCGCCGACATCGCGCGCGCCGCGAGCATGGGGGCGGTCGAGGAGCTGCACTTCGATGTCGCCGATGATAGCGAGGGAATCATCGACGCAGATGGCGACATCACCCCGGCGCCCGTCCCCGGTGCCACGAGCTTTGGCATCTTCGACGAGATCGCCGTGCGAGTGCTGCGCCTGGGCGGCACAGTGCGCGCCGTGCAGAAGCGAGACCTGCCCGGCAAGCAGGGGATCGCTGCGATGCTGCGCTTCGAGCTGGAGACCTGAGACAGCAGCATCCGCGAGACGTACGAGCGCCCGGAAGCCTACGCGGCTCCCGGGCGCTCTGCTAGTTGCACCGCGAAGTGGATCAGGCCTGCTCGGCGAAGGTCTCCTGCACCCAGTCGGCGATGTAGCCCGCAACGGGGAGCATGTTGTCGATCGAGATGTGCTCGGTGCCACCCTCGCTCTCGTCGAAGATACGCAGCTGGCGCTTGGGACTGTTGACCGCCTGCTCATAGCTCTGCTCTGCGTACTTGACGTTGATCTGGCGGTCGCCGATGCCGTGCGTGATGAGGAAGGGCACGGTGATGTGCTCAACGACGCCGTTGAGGGTGACCTTGTCAGCCGTCGCGAGGAACTCCTCCTTGGTGTCGGCACCCCACACCCACATGACGTGGTCCCAGTAGTGGGGCACGGGGTTCTCGCCCTCACGGTTGACGCGGCCGTGCTGCACCTCGCCCCAGTTGTGGTTGGCACCCCAGGCGACGACCTGCTTGATCCGCTTCTCGAACGCGGCGGCGCGCGGCGCGTAGTAGCCGCCGAGCGACCAGCCGACGAGCCCGATGCGCTCGGGGTCGACCGCGATGTCACCGGATGCCGCAGCCGACTCGATGAGGTCGACGCAGGCCGCCGCCCACACCTCGGTGTCGAAGCGGGACTTGAGACCCCGCAGGCGAAGGGCCTCTCCCGAGCCGGGGGTGTCGACCATGAGGGTCGAGATACCGCGGCGCGCGAGTTCTTGAGGGAACTGCGAGTAGTACATCATCTCCTTGGTGGAGTCCAGGCCGTTCCACTGGATGACGACGGGTGTCGGGCGGCCGTCGAGGCTCTCCGCCTGGTAGAAGTAGCCGGGCATCGACGAGCCCTCGAAGGGGATCTCGATCTTGCGGACGGGCGCGCCCGCGAGCTCGATGTGCTTGAAGAGCAGGTCGATCGACTTCTGGTATGCGGCGTTGCGCCCCTCCCACTTGGGCGACTGCAGGCGCTCGGCCTGCGAGGTGTAGAGACTCGCCCGGTAGAACTTGTCGCCCGCCGTGATGCGCCGTCCCGCGGCCTCGTCGGCCTCGGCCTCACGAATGAGCCGGTTGGCAACCGCCTCCCACGAGGCGTAGAGCAGGTCGGTGCCCGCGTCGTCACCATTGCGGGATGCCTCAAGGACCGGCTTGCACGCCCGATCGATCTCGTCGATCAACCCCCCATTGTTGAGCGATGCGACGACCGCCATGCTCCAGACATAGTTCGTCGGAAAATACATGTACATGCGTGTGACTCCGTTATCGTTCGTGCGTGTTCGACCCCGCGGGGCCTTGCCACGCTAGCCGCGCACGAGGTCATCAGGGAAGACGATTCAACTGATGACCGCAATCACTCAGGTCGATGGGTTCTCCTGCGCCGCCCGGATAGTGTCCGACATGTATTTGACGCCGGCCGAGGAAGAGAAACCGCCGTCGACAGGAATCTCCGCGCCCGTCACATAGGACGCGGCGTCCGAGACGAGAAAGGCGACGACCGAGGCGACCTCCTCAGGCTGCGCTGTTCGCTCGAGCGGCGTGAGTGCGAGCTGGGCCTGCGTCATGATGGCGGGTGCCGACGCCATCATTGGCGTCTCCACATACCCCGGGTGCACGATGTTGACCCGGATGCCACGGCCCCCATACTCCGTCGCGGCGACGTGCGTCAGCCCCCGCAGCCCCCACTTGCTCGCAGTGTAGGACACGGTGTGGTGCGCGTTGAGCGCCGCGAGAGAACCGACGTTGACGATCGAGCCACCCTCCGTCATGAGGGGCGCCAGCGCCTGGATGCCGAGCATGGGGCCCGTGAGGTTGATGCCCAGCACTCGGTTCCAATCGGCGAGCGCCATCTCACCCAGCCGGGAGCGGAACGGGATCCCCGCATTGTTCACCAGTCCATGTACGGGTCCACGGGCCGCCAGCTCCCGCGCCAGCCGTGCCCAGTCCCCCTCGCTCGACACGTCGAGGCGGTGATACTCGATTGTGCCGGCGAGATGTGCCGCGGCATCCGCGAGATCGGGGGCCTCGCCGTCGGCGAGGTCCGTGGCAACGACGACCGCGCCGGATGCTGCGAGCACGAGACTTGCGGCCCTGCCCTGCCCCCCGGCCGCTCCCGTGACGACGACGACCTTGCCTGCGAGCCCGGGAAGAACGATGGGGTCATTCATGAGGTCGGATTCCTTTCGTGCTGCTGTCACTTCCGATGCTCCCACGGGCAGAGGGGTCAAGCGGGACGGTGCGCCGACTCTCAGGTGTGCGGGGTGGAATTGGACGCACCATCACCGAACGGAAGGACATGCCATGAAAGCCCTCCAGTATCGAGAAATCGGAGCCGCTCCCGAGGTCGTCGAGGTGCCCACCCCTGAGCCCGGCCCCGGGCAGGTTCTCCTCAAAGTCACGGCTGCGGGCGTCTGCCACTCCGACGAGTTCGTCATGTCGCAGAGCGAGGAGGCCTTCCTGGCAGCCGGGTGGGCGCTCCCGCTCACGCTCGGCCATGAAGGCGCGGGCATCGTCCACGCGCTCGGAGAGGGCGTCACCGAGGTCGCCGTCGGCGACTCCGTGGCCGTCTACGGGCCATGGGGCTGCGGCCACTGCCACAACTGCGCCCAGGGTAAGGAGCAAATCTGCCTCAACGCGGTGGAACAGGGCATCCAGCCGCCCGGGCTCGGCGCACCCGGCGCCATGGCCGAGTACCTGCTCGTCGACAACGCCCGGCATCTCGTGCCCCTTGGCGACCTCGACCCCGTCGCCAACGTCTCACTGACGGATGCGGGACTCACCCCCTACCACGCCATCAAGCGCAGCCTTCACAAGCTGGGCGCCGGCAGCACCGCCGTCGTGATCGGCACGGGAGGGCTCGGTCACGTGGCGATCCAGATCCTCCGGGCGATCAGCGCGTCTACTGTCGTCGCGCTCGATGTCTCCGAAGACAAGCTCGCCCTCGCTCGAGACGTCGGCGCACATGAGACATTCCTGAGCAATCCGGAGGCCGTCGCATCCGTTCGGGAACTGACGGGCGGACGCGGGGCCGACGCGATCTTCGACTGCGTGGGCATCCAGGCGACAGCCGATCTGGCCGCCCCCATGGCGGGGCACGAGGGCGAGATCGCGATGATCGGTGTCGGCGGCGGCGCCGTGCCCGTCGGTTTCGGTACGACCGCGTACGACGTGGCCGTGAGAGCGCCGTACTGGGGCACGCGCGACGAGTTGATCGAGGTGCTTGAGTTGGCCCGCCGGGGACAGATCCACGTCGAAACGGAGCGCTTCAGCCTGGATGACGCCCCCAAGGCCTACGAGCGTCTGCACGAGGGCACGTTGAGGGGGCGCGCGGTGATCGTGCCCTGAGCGGGCCCCGGCTCACCCCGGCGAGAAACCCTCGAATCCGCTCGCGACACTGCCGAAGCCCCACGGGTCGCCATTGAGGCCTGAGCGCTCAGTCGCCTCCACTCGATCAGCGAGCTGACGCGCGGCCCTCTCGATGCGCACGGCGAGTTCGTCGCCCGCATCGGAACCCCAGTCGTCGGTCGCCGCGAAGACTCCCGTCGGCACGACCTCCGCGCGCAGATAGGCGAAGAGCGGACGCAGGGCGTGGTCGATGACGAGCGAGTGCCGTGGAGTGCCCGCGGTTACGGCCGCAAGCACCGGCATCCCCTCGAGCGCGGCCGGATCGATCACGTCGAAGAAGGACTTGAAGAGACCGCTGTAGGACGCGCTGAAGACGGGCGTCACCGCGATCACCCCATCCGCACCCGTCACCGACTCGATGACGGCCTCGAGGGCCGGGGAGGCGAAACCGGTAAGCATCATGCTGGTGAGGTCGCGGGCGTGATCTCGCAACTCGACGACCGTCAGGTCGACCTCCACCCCACGGCGCGAGAGCTCGGCGACGGTCGTCTTGGCGAGACGATCCGCCAGCATTCGCGTCGAGGAAGGCTGGCTCAGCCCGCCCGAGACGACGGCGAGCCTGCGCGTCACCGTCATGATGCGACCTCCGCCCGCTCCTCGGCCTCGGCGACCGCGGCGGCAGCCAGGCGGGCGTCGTGAGTGGGAGCATCCGGCACCGTCGTCGGCCGGTTCTTGGCGAACTCCTCGCGGAGCACGGGGACGACCTCTCCCCCGAGGATGTCAAGCTGCTCGAGGACCGTCTTGAGCGGCAGGCCCGCGTGGTCCATGAGCCAGAGCTGGCGCTGGTAGTCGCCCACATAGTCGCGGAAGCCGAGTGTGCGGTCGATGACCTCCTGCGGGCTGCCGACCGTCAGCGGCGTCTGCTCCGTGAAGTCCTCGAGACTCGGCCCGTGGCCGTAGACGGGTGCGTTGTCGAAGTAGGGACGGAACTCCCGCACGGCATCCTGCGAGTTCTTGCGCATGAAGACCTGGCCGCCGAGCCCCACGATCGCCTGCTCAGCCGTGCCGTGCCCGTGGTGTTCGAAGCGCTGGCGGTAGAACTGCACCATCTTCTGTGTGTGCGATGCGGGCCAGAAGATGTGATTGGCGAAGAATCCGTCGCCGTAGTAGGCGGCCTGCTCGGCGATCTCAGGGCTGCGGATGCTGCCGTGCCAGACGAAGGGCTGCACGCCGTCGAGCGGGCGCGGCGTCGACTGAAAGCCCTGGAGCGGGGTGCGGAACTTACCGCTCCAGTCGACGTAGTCCTCACGCCAGAGCCGACGCAGGAGCGCATACTTCTCAAGCGCGAGCGGGATGCCCTGGCGGATGTCCTCCCCGAACCAGGGGTAGACGGGGCCCGTGTTGCCGCGGCCAAGCGTGAGGTCCATGCGGCCGCCCGAGAGGTGCTGCAGAGTGGCGTAGTCCTCCGCGAGCCGCACGGGATCGTTGGTCGTGATGAGCGTCGTCGCGGTCGAGAGGATGAGGCGTTCGGTCTTCGCGGCCACCCAGCTGTTGATGGCGACGGGGCTTGAGGGGAAGAAGGGCGGGTTGTGGTGCTCGCCCATCGCGAAGACATCGAGGCCGACCTCCTCGGCGTGGCGCGCGATCGTCAGAATGTCCTGGAGTCGCGAGGCGTCCGTCGGCGTCCGACCCGTCGTGGGGTCGGTCGTGATGTCACCGACACTGAAGATGCCGAACTGCATGCCGCTCATGGCGGGAACCTCTCTTCTATACGTTTGCATGTACTGTGCTCAACGCAGCGACCCGCCAGATATTCCCTCCCGCTGAGCATCCCCGGGGAACCCAATGTGGATGACAGTGGCGGATGTGAGGATCATCCCATGCCATGCTCCGTCGTCCCGCCCTACCTGCTCGCCCGGCTCGCGACCGCCGAGGACCCCCGATACGCCGTGGCGGCGGGTGCGGCGCGCCGCGCCCTGCTGATCGATGAACCGCTGCGCCGGGGACGTTGTGAAACGCCCGCATCCGCCCAGGGCGCACCGACTGCTCCCGGCGTGCGGGCCGCCGCGGGGCCGCACCGCACCATCTACGATGCGCGCGGCGAGACCGAGCTCCCCGGCGAGGTCGTCCGGCAAGAGAACGAGGCTCCCACGGGGGATGTCGCAGTCGACGAGGCCTACGAGGGCCTCGGGCAGACGCACCGGCTACTGCTCGACGTGTATGGACGCGCATCGATCGACGGTCGCAACATGCGACTCGACGCCGTCGTGCACTATGGGGTTCGCTACGACAACGCCTTCTGGGACGGCAGCCGCATGGTCTTCGGCGACGGCGACGGCGAGGTGTTCGACCGCTTCACCCGCTCCCTCAGCGTCATCGGACACGAACTCGCGCACGGCCTGACCCAGTTCACGGCCGGCCTCATCTATGAGGGTCAGAGCGGGGCCCTGTCGGAGCACGTTTCCGACGTCATCGGCTCCCTCGTGGAGCAGTACGCGCGCGGCGAGATGGCAGCGGAGGCGAGCTGGCTCATCGGCGAAGGGCTCTTCACCCCCCTGGTCGAGGGCCGGGCGCTGCGCTCAATGCTCGAGCCGGGCAGCGCCTACGACGACGATGTGATCGGCAAGGACCCTCAGCCCGCTCACATGCGCGACTACATCAGGACGACCGACGACAATGGGGGCGTGCACCTCAACTCGGGCATCCCCAACCGTGCCTTCGCCCTCACAGCACTCGCGCTGGGCGGCCCCGCCTGGGAGCGGGCGGGCCACATCTGGTACGACACGCTCACGGGGCCGCTCTCCCCCACGAGCGACTTCGTTGCCTTCGCCGAAGCGACGACGGATGCCGCGGCTCGCCGCTTCGGCGCAGGTTCCGAGGAGGAGCGTGCCGTCCGCAGCGGCTGGAGCGAGGTCGGGGTGCTGCCATGAGGATCACCGTGCGGCGCACGGGCGGAATGGCCGGGATCTCCCGCGAGTGGAGCGCAACCGTCGACGCGGAGGAAGAGGGCTGGCGCGAGCTGCTCGATCGCCTGCCTCGGGATGCTGCGCAGGGCGGCGCTGACGGCGCCGACCGCTTCATCTACCTGGTCGTGTGCGCGTCCGATCCGGAAACAGACGAGTGGCGCTGCGAGATTCCCGAACGAAACTTCACGGGGCCCTGGCAGGAGCTGCTCGACCGCGTCCGCGACACCCCGGAGTGAGCGAAGCAGGCTGAGCGGAGCGGACTGCGCGGAGCAGATTGAGCGGAGACACGAAACGGGCCGCCACCCGAAGGTGACGGCCCGTCCAAGAAGATCGCGGTGTCATCGGGACCCTCCGAGGAGGGACCGACTCACGGCATCCGGCTGGTGTCTTATCGACGCTGCGCTGTTTATCGACGCTGCGCTGTTATCGACGCAGTCCGATGCGCTCAATGAGCGAACGGTAGCGGTTGATGTCCACGTCCTGCAGGTAGCCGAGCAGTCGACGACGCTGGCCGACCAGGAGAAGCAGGCCACGACGCGAGTGGTGGTCGTGCTTGTGCTGCTTGAGGTGCTCCGTGAGGTCCTTGATCCGCTGCGACAGAATCGCGATCTGAACCTCGGGGGAACCCGTGTCGCCCGGGTGGGTTGCGTACTCTTCGATGATCGCCTTCTTGACGTCTGCTTCAAGAGCCATAGATGGGATCCCCTTTCTCTCGTTGCGCGGTGCCGGTCACAGGATGTGCCAGCTCTCTTTATCCGCGGCCGTTCTGACGGCAACCAAAAGAGTTTACCACCGCGCCGTCCCTCTCGTGAGTCCGGCGAATCAGTGCAGCGCATCCTCGCGGACCGTGAGGGTCGGGCCCCCCGAGGCATGCTCCGCTGCGGATGCCTCCTCCCGGGCCCGACGGAGCTGCTCGACGGCCCCGAAAGCGACCAGGCCCTGAGCGAGCGTGTAGGCGAGCATGATGACGACATCCGCCTGCCAGATCTGGATCGACGGCACGAAGCGGTCGACACCCAGCATGCTGTCGGAGACGGCGAAGAGGAACCCGCCGAGCACGACAAGCGCGCTCGCACGAGTCGAGGCCATCGCCATGAGCCCGAGAACCACGCCGTAGGCGGCCAATGGCCACACGAGCCAGGCCGCGTGCGGGGCGAGCAACGCCACGAGCGCGATCCACCAGCCGAGATACGCGAAGGCGGCGAGCGGAAGCCTGCGCACCCCCAGGTGGAAGACCATGAGCAGGAGAAGGGCGGCATGCGCGATGAAGAACGCCGCCAGCCCCAGAAGGAACGCATCCGTTCCCGGCACCATGAGGGCGAGATCCCCCACCCAGGAGGAGATGATCGCGACGACACCGAGGGCCGCGGCGCGAGAGCGCAGCCGCGGCACCCCCACGAGGAACCCGAGCAGCAGGGCCGGCATGAGCAGCGCCTTGCTCGAAACGTCAGTGGCGGCGACATCCGCCCCCATCGATGTCGCCACGAGCGCGAGCAGATGCAGCACGGCGACCACCGCATAGGGGAGGAAAGCGAGCCGTGCGCGAGCTCGCGGCGAGAAGCGCATGAGCGAAGCGTAGCGCCACCGACAGCCACGGGCGACGTGGGCGGGGCTGCGCGGGCTAACGTGGACGAATGACCACCTCTGGATCGCCCGTGACACGCCCCCGCGCCCTCATCACGGGAGCGACAGCGGGCCTCGGGCTGGAATTTGCACGGCAACTCGGGGCTGCAGGACACGACCTTGTGCTCGTGGCCCGGGACGAGGGCCGCCTCGCCGCGACCGCGCAGGCACTCACGCGGGCCTACGCAGTCGATGTCGAATCGCTGCCCGCGGACCTGTCCGTGCGAGAGCAGGTCGACGCCGTGGCTCACCGCCTAGGAGATGACGTCTCCCCCGTCACGATGCTCGTCAACAATGCGGGCTTCGGCCTCACGAAGCCCTTCCACGTCAACGACGTCGAGGAGGAGCAGCGTCACCTCGATGTGCTCGTAACCGCACCCATGCGCCTCGCCCACGCCGCCCTTCGGGCCATGCGCGACCGGCGAGACGGCGCCATCATCTCCGTCGCAAGCGTCGCGGCATACACGCCGCGCGGCAGCTATGAAGCCGCCAAGTCGTGGATCCTCAGCTTCAGCCGGTGGGCGAACCTCGAATATCGCCGCGACGGCGTGACCGTCACGGCGGTGGCCCCCCGGCTTCGTCCGCACTGAGTTCCATGAACGGATGCGGGCCCGCACCGACGGCATCCCGGCCCCCCTGTGGCTCGATGCGCCTGGTGTCGTGCGTGCGGCCCTCGCGGGGGCCGCACGCGGGCGTGCCATCGTCATCCCGAGCCTGCGCTACAAACTCATCGTGGGACTCGCGCGGGTGCTGCCCGCACGGATCGCCGCCGCCGGGTCACTGCACCCGCGCTAACAAGGGCGAGCTTTGACAGGCGCGCCTCAGGTCGTCTGCCCCGCGTGGGTGCCCTCGTTGACCTCCTCGACGAGCTTCGCGTTGAAAGCCGGAAGGTCATCAGGGTTCCGGCTCGTGACGAGCCCGTTGTCGACCACGACCTCCTCATCCACCCACTCGGCGCCCGCGTTGCTGAGATCCGTGCGCAGCGAGGGATAGGACGTCACGGTGCGGCCGCCGAGCACGCCCGCCTCCGCGAGCAGCCACGGGCCGTGACAGATCGCCGCGACGGGCTTGTGCTGCTCGAAGAACGCCCGCACGAGATTGACGGATGCCTCGTCCATGCGCAGGTGGTCGGCGTTCACGACCCCGCCGGGAAGCACGAGGGCGTCGAAGTCCTCCGCCTCGACGGACTGCGGGCTCGCATCCACCGTGAAGGTGTCGCCCGGCGACGTGCCGTTGAAACCCTGCAGGGAGTCGCCGGCCGGTGAGACCAGCGTGGGCGAGCCGCCGGCATCCTGCACCGCCTCCCACGGGCTCGTGAGTTCGATCTGCTCTACCCCGTCCGTGAGGAGGAAGGCGATCTTCTTGCCGGTGAGCGTCATAGTGGCCATGCGCACTCCTTACTCTCGTGGCCCCGGGCCCTCACGCCCGAGGCACTCTGCTGGATGCCTCAGACGCTACGTCTCGACATCCGTGCCCCCAGGGGGTTTCGGGGAACGCGCAGCGAACGCGCCGCTCGCGATCAGAACACGCGCTTCTCAGCAAAAATTCTGCCAAAAGTCTTGATCTCCGCCGCTGCCGAGGCGCATGCTTGAGCAAGATCAACTCATCGCCCGGAAGAGCCGCACCAAGTGCCGCACCGGGCGATGAGTCCGTTAACGACCCGCGAACGCCTGCGCGAGGAAGTCGCGCACCTCGGCGACCTCCTCAATCGAGATCCCGTGCCCCACGCCCGAGTAGCGGCGGCGCGTGAGAGTGCAGTGGCCGGGCAGCCACGCCTCCGTCGCCTCCGTCGCCTCGCTCGGAATGATCGGATCGTCAAGGTCCCGGCCCCAGAACATCGGGGGGCGCACCTGCGGGAGCGTGGCATCCGCGGGGCACACCCCCGGAACGATGAAGCCCGAGAGGTTCACGAAGGCCACGAAACGCTCCGGTGAGAAGCGCATGAGGTGCGTCGCGAGGGCGCCGCCCTGGCTGAAGCCGAGCACCGCAACGGGGCCAGCAGGGGCGACGCGGTCGAGCCAGGCAAGGATGGCACGCGTTGCCGCCTCAGCGCCCTCCGCCGAAGGAAGACCCGGAGCGGCGGGCGGGAACCAGCTGTAGCCACCCCCACCTAGGAAAGGAAGCGGGGCGCGCAGCGACGCATAGACCGCGTCGGGGAGAAGCATGGGGGCGAGCTGCATCAGATCGTGCTCGTGCGAGCCGCGGCCGTGGAGGAGTACGACGAGAGGCCTCTCCCCCAGCACGTCCCTCGGCTCCGACCACGCGACTACCGCATCGTCGATCTCGAGCGCTTCCGCCATCATTCGTCCTCCCCTGTCGAGCCTGCCGCGATCGGCCCCAGAAGCGCCGCAGCGACCGTCGAATGAACGGAGTCCTCGTTGCTCGGATGAAACGCCCCCGCCATGACATCACGCATCAGACGCCCCAACTCGTCGCCCGCGCGGTAGGAGCGCCCGCCCGCAACCCGGACCGCCTGCTCCACGACGTATCGCGCCGTCTCCGTCGCGCGCAGCTTCGCCCCCGTGAGTGCCCGGAACCACTGGTCGCCCCGATCCACACCCTCGTCGAGGTCGCGCGCGAGGGTCTCGAGCTGCGGCAGAAGCCCGTCGAGTGCGATCGCGGCGTCGGCAAGCTTCCACCGTGTCTCGGGGTGCTGGTCGCCCGTGAGACCCGTGCGCGCCGAACGGCGGGAGCGGGCAGCATCCACACCCAGTTCGAGGCCGCGCTGGGCGAGCCCCGCGTAGACGGAGGAGAGAAGGAGGAGGAAGTTGGCGAAGATCGCGAAGACGAGCGGATGCGGCACCGGACCCGGCGGGCGGTGACCGAACACGCGGTCAGCGGGAGCTTTCGCCCCACCCAGACGCGTCGTATTGCTCTGACTGGCACGCATGCCGATCGTGTCCCAGTCATCGAGGATCTCGATGCCCTCCGTGCCACGCTCGAGGAAGGCGTGGACGAGAACCGGCTCCGGCCCCGAATCATCCCGTCCGAACACGCCGAGGCGCGTCCAGGCGGGTGAGAGACTCGTGAAGATCTTGGTGCCCGTGAAGGCGTAGCCACCGTCGGTCTGCGGCTCGGCGCGGGTGGCGCTGTCGAAGAGCACGAGATCGTTGCCGGGCTCGCTGATGCCGAAGGCGAAGATCTCGCCCTCGGCCGCCTCCCGAAGCACGTAGTCGAGCGAGGCGTCCCCTTGCTCGCGCAGCAGCCGGGCCACCCCCGTCCACACGAGATGCATGTTGACGGCGAGCGCCGTCGCGGGTGCCGCCGAAGCGAGCCTCGACTGCTCGCGCATGGCCTGCTGCAGGCCGAAGCCGAGACCGCCCAGCTCGCGCGGCACGAGCATCCGAAGATAACCGGATGCCGCGAGCTCGGCGAGATCGTCGTGCGGGAAGGCGTTCTCGCGGTCGAGGGCGCCCGCCCGAGACCGGAACCGTGCGAGGTCGTCGTCGGCGAGGATCATGCCTCCAGCATGTCACCGACGCAGGGCACCGCGCAGCCGAAGGCAGGCCGCATGGCTCGGCGACTCACCCCGTCGGCGGGAGCTGGCCGACCAGGGTGAGGCGCTGCGTGGCCCTCGTCATCGCGACATAGAGCGCGCCGGCGCCCCTCGGCAGCGCCGCGATGGAGGCGGGGTCGACGATGACGACATCGTCGAACTCCAGCCCCTTCGCCTCCTGGGGGGCGAGCACGACAATAGGGGCGAGCAGGCTCTCGCTGCCGAACGCCACGAGCTCACCGAAGCGCTCGCGAAGCTCGGAGTGAATCTGCTCGAGCCGCTCGCCACGGGCGATCACGGCGAGAGTGCCGCGCTGCCCCTCCTCCCGATGCCGCGAGACGGCCGCCATGAGGCTCTCGGCCTCCTCGACCGGCCACCTCGTGCTGCGCACGGCCTGTGACGGTGTGACGGGAAGGCCGGATGCGATCGCCCACTCCTCCGCGACCTCGGCGATCTGTCGCGGCGTGCGATAGTTCACCGAAAGCTCCTCGAGGCGCCAGCGCTGCGACTCCGCGCTGCGACCGATCAGCGGACGCAGTGCCTGGCGCCAGCTGGAGGAGGCGGTGGCGGCGGACGCCTGCGCGATGTCACCCACGATTGTGAAGGAGCGCAAGGGGCAGCGGCGCAACAGCAGCCGCCACTGCATGGGCGACAGCTCCTGCGCCTCGTCGACGACGATGTGCCCATAGGTCCACGTGCGGTCGCTGCCCGCCCGCTCCGAGGTCGTCGCTCGGATGCCCGTCTCGGCGAAGTTCGCGGCGAGCGACTTCGCATCGATCATCCCCTCGACCTGCATGTTCTCGATGGCGGCCTCAGCGTTCTCGATGTCCCGCTTGCGCTGCTGCTTCTCCTCACGCCGCCGCGCAGCCCCCACGGGATCGAACTCGCCCAGCAGCTCGGCGGCCTCATCGAGGAGCGGGACGTCTTCGACCGTGAAGGGCGCATCCCGGCCGCGGCGCAGCAGCGCCCGCTGCTCGTCCGACCACGCGGGGGTCAACTCGGCGAGCCAGTGCGGCCGAGCATAGAGGTCCTGCAGCAGCTTCTCGGGCGTGAGCGGGAGCCACGCCGTATTGAGAGCCACCCGCACATCATGCGCCGTGCGCAGGTCCTCCTGAAGCATCGGCATGTCCGAACCGTCGATCGTGTTGCCCTGGGCGCGCAGCTGTGCGGCCCACTGCTTCGTGAGTTCGGCGAGGGCCGTCTTGACGAAGGTCACGCGGGCCTCGTTGTAGGGCTTGCGGGTCTCCCGGGCGCGGGCGATCGCTCGCTCGACCGTCGCCGGCTCCAGCATGACGGTGTCGCCATTGACGATCATCGCCACCGGTGAATCGGGAACGCGCTGCCGCGACCGAACCGCGCGGGCGATCAGCTCGGCCATGGCGGAACGCCCCTTGAGCGCCGCGACAGCGGGTTCGTCGTTGACGGTCGCCGCGATGCCGGGCAGGAGCCCGCCCAGGCTCGCCAGCACGACCCCCGTCTCGCCGAGCGAGGGCAGGACCGACTCGATGTAGTGCAGGAACGAGGCGGACGGCCCGACGATGAGAACGCCCGCGTTGCCCAGCCGCTTGCGGTGGGAGTAGAGGAGATAGGCGGCACGATGAAGGGCGACCGCGGTCTTGCCTGTACCGGGACCGCCCTGCACGACGAGGACTCCCGCCAGTTCAGAGCGGATGATTCGATCCTGCTCCGCCTGGATGGTCGCGACGATATCGTTCATCCGCCCCGTGCGCTCGGCCCCCAGCGCCGCGAGCAGGGCGCCCTCACCCTGGTGCTCGCTCGCCTCGTCGAGCAGTTCGGGGTCGAAGATCTCGTCCTCCACCCGGACCACGTCGCGGCCGCGCGTGATGAGGTGCCGGCGTGCCCGCGCCCCCATCGGTTCGGCCGCCGTCGCCTGGTAGAACGCGCTGGCCTGTGGCACTCGCCAGTCCAGCAGGAGGGGGTGTTGCTCCTCATCGCGCAGACCGATGCGACCGATGTAGCGGTCGACCGCCTCCTCCTGCGCGGATGCCGCGAGCTGCAGCCGTCCGAAGGCGAGACGCTCCGTCACCTCGCGGAGCTGGGCGATGCGGTCCTCGTAGAGGCGAGCGAATGTGTCTCGCTCGGTTCGACTCTGATGAGTGCCACCACCACCCTGCGCCCGGATGGAGGCGAGCTGACGTTCCGCTTCGGCCTTCAGGTCGTCAAGGCGCCGGTATAGCCCTGCGACGTAGTCGCGCTCATGCTCCAGCCCGTCTTGGATCACCCGCAGCCCCTCCGAAAAATCCGGCCCCCCAGTCTACGGCACGGTGGCGGCGGCTCCGTCTCAGCGGGTGGAGCCCTGCATCCTGCGGCGCGCGTCCACGATCTTTTCGAGCAGCACGCCCTCGTCGTAGTGGGCTACGGCCCGGTCACGCCCGAGCACGATGCGGTGGCGCGCGAAGGCGAGACGCGTCGCGCTTCGGGAGAACTGCTCGAAGGCGTCGCCCACGCCGTGGCTCTTCGCCCACGCCAGTGCGGCACGACGGCCCTGTCCGGTCGAGAGCATCCCCACTTCCTGGGCGGTGAACCATCCCGCCGCAGCGTACTCCTGCAGGTGACGCCAGGTGAGAGCGCGTTCCTGCGTGCGCAGGAAGTAGACGATGAGGAACCCGATGATGAAGAGGGGCACCTGCACCGCGAAGTAGTAGGCGTAGAAGTCGGTCACGAAGAGCGCGGAACCGTTCCAGAAGGCGTGCAGCAGGATGGCAGGCACAAGCCCGAGCACCAGCCACCCCACCATGCCGAGTGGCGAGGAGCGACGCGAGGCGAGCCCGACGACGATGCCCGTGCAGGCGGTGAACATGACGTGCGCGAAGGGCGACATGAGACCCCGCATGAGGAAGATCTCGCCCACGTCACCCGGCCCCTGCGCATCGCCGAGGGCGAGCCCGAAGTATTGGATGTTCTCGGTGAAGGCAAAACCCACCGCGATCATCGCGCCATAGACGATGCCGTCGACGGGGCCATCGAACTGGCGACGCACCGTCCAGAAGAGAATCAGCAGCCCGAGCCCCTTGCCCGCCTCCTCCACGATGGGAGCCTGAACCACGAGCCCCAAGAACAGCGTCCAGAAGCCATCCCCAACGCCCACCACGGCAGCGATCAGCTGCACGCCGAGATCGAAGATGAGAGCGATGGCCACGGATGCCGCGGCTCCCCACAGGAACGCGAAGACGAGCGCTCCCCGGGGTTCCGGCTCCCACCGGTCGATCCAGGTGATGCCCACGAGCACGATCGCAAGGGGAATGACTGCGAGGAGTCCCGCGACGATGAACGCTGTCGCCCCGAGGAAGGAGAGCAGGTACACCATGACGGCGAGGGCGATGAGCGACAAAAGGCTGTAGCCGATCACGGCGAGCACGAAGACCGTGTTGTCGCGACGCTCCCGACCGGAGGCGATCGGCTGAGTCGACTCCAGAACGGGTTCGGGGTTCTGGGCGGGCTGCTCGAGGGTCGAGGCCGGCGCCGGGCCGGTCACAGCTGCTGCTCCCGAAGGATGCTGAGGGCCCGGTTCACACGGTCGCTGAGCCCCGCAACGCCCCGATTGGTGCGCCGCTCGAGCTCCTCGATGGCCTGGACGACAAGTTCGCGCTGTCGCCCGTTCACAAGAGCCCACGCCGCACGGGCCCGGAGGGAGAGGCGGGCGCCGCGCGCCGCAAGGATCCCGCTGACGACTGGGGGCAGCACTGCCAGGAGGCCGAAAAGCGGCCACATCGACACCGAGAGGTCCTGAGCGATCGCGACCCAGACCGCCGCGAGGGCGAGCAGGCCGAAGGCGATGGGGATGAGACGGAGCCAGCGCGCGACATCCTCGTGCCGCACCGCCTCACGCGTATCGATCGCCTCGAGCTCGGATCGCCACCGGGCGATGTCGTCCTTCGTGACCTTGCGCGCCTTGGCGTCGCGCACGCGGAATCGCAGCACCGCGTAACCCTGCACATCACGCGTGAGCAGACGCACAAGGCCAACCACAAGCCCGACGGAGACGAGCACGATGACCGCGAGGGAGAGCAGCACACCACCCGCGAGCTGCCAGCCGCGATCGAGCACCATCCCCGCGCCCACGGCGACGCCGAAAGCAGGCACGAGCGCCGAGAGCGCCGCCACGGGGACGACCCAGAAGATCTCATGCGCGCGCCGACCGGCGAACTGCACCGTGCGCGTGCGGGCCGAACGCACGTCGTACCACGCCGTGCCGAGGTCGGCCACCTGGAACACGAGCGCACTGAGCCACAGCACGAGCAGCCACAGCGCGGCATCCCACCAGATGTTCATTTCGCACAAGCTACCGCGACCGCGCGGCAGAGTCGAGCGGGCGCACCGAGGTTGCAAGAAAGCGGGAACAGACCGCCGCGGCATCCGTCGCGCCCATATCATTCGAGCCATGGACTACAACCGCGACGAGTCGACGAGCGAGCGACTCGACCGCAACTGGGCCGAGCTGCTGCAGGAGCTCCGAGTCACGCAGACGGGGTCGCAGATCCTCACCGGCTTTCTGCTGACGATCGCGTTCCAACCCCGATTCTCCGAACTCGACAGCTACCAGGTCACTCTCTACATGACCCTCATCTTCGCGGCCATCGCCACGACCGCATTCGGCCTAGCGCCCGTGAGTCTCCACCGCAGGTTCTTCCGCAGCGGGGAGAAGGACCGTGTCGTCACCTGGGCGAACCGCTTCGTCAAGGTGACCCTCGTCGGCGTCGCCTTCGTGCTCGCGGGCACTCTCTCGCTCATAGTCGACATCGTGCTCGGTCGCGCCCCCGGCATCATGGCGGCGATCGCCTGCATCGCCGTCGTCGTCATTCTCTGGTTCGCTCTGCCCGGCCGTCGAGGTCACGGCGAGGAATGATCGGGATCGCGGAGGTCGTCGGCACGAGTCCGCTGAGGCGCTCGGGGCTCAGCACGCGCCGCACCTCCTCCTGCGACATGTAGCCGTTCTCCACCACCAGATCGGCGATCGATGCGCTGGTCGTCAGCGCCGTGTGGGCAAGCGAGGCGGATGCCGCATAGCCGATGTACGGCGTCAGAGCCGTCACGACACTCACCGAGGTCTCCATCTCGGCGGCGAGACGCTGCACATTGGGGGTGATGCCGTCGACGCAGTTGACGCGGAGAGTGCGGCATCCGTTCGTCAACCACGCCAGGGACTGGAGGATGCTGTGGGCGATGACGGGCTCGAAGGCGTTGAGCTGCAGTTGCCCCGCCTCCGCCGCGGCCGTCACGGTCGCATCCGCCCCCACGATGCTGAAAGCGATCTGGTTGACGACCTCGGGGATGACCGGGTTTACCTTGCCCGGCATGATCGATGAGCCCGCCTGCCGCGCGGGGAGGAAGATCTCCCCGAGTCCGGACTGGGGTCCGGAGCTCAGCAGGCGCAGGTCGTTGCAGATCTTGGAGAGCTTGACCGCTGCACGCTTGAGAGTGCCGCTGACGGTCATGAAGACGCCCGTGTCGCTCGTCGCCTCGATGAGGTCCTTGGCCGTCACGGTGTCGATGCCCGTCAGCTCCGCGAGGTGCCGGCACACGGCCTCCGTGTAGTGCGGAGGGGAGGTGATGCCGGTGCCGATCGCGGTCGCCCCCATATTGATCTCGCTGAGGAGAGGGATCGTCTCGCGAAGCCGGTCGTGATCCTCGATGAGGGTGTTGGAGAAGCCCGTGAACTCCTGCCCCAGCGTCATCGGCACGGCGTCCTGCAACTGCGTGCGGCCCACCTTGACGATGCCGGCGAACTCCTCGCCCTTGCGCCCGAAGGAGTCGGCGAGCAGGCGATGCTCCTCAAGCAGCCGGTGGATGCCGAAGATGAGAGAGAGCTTGACGGCCGTCGGGTAGACGTCATTCGTGCTCTGGCTGCGATTGACGTCATCGAGGGGATGCAGGTGGGAGTAGTCGCCGCGTCCGAAACCCATGATCTCGAGACCGCGGTTCGCAATCACCTCGTTGGCGTTCATGTTGGTCGAGGTGCCCGCACCCCCCTGGATCACCCCGACGACGAACTGTTCATGCAGGGCGCCAGCGACAATCTCTTCGCAGACCTGCTCGATGATGTCTGCCTTCTCCGCCTCGAGGACGCCGATCTCCCGGTTGGCACGGGCCGCAGCCTGCTTGACGCGCGCGATTGCCCTGATCAGGTCGGGGTACACGGAGATGGGCCGTCGAGTGATGGGGAAGTTCTCGAGCGCACGTGCCGTGTGGATGCCCCAATAGACGTCGGCGGGAACCTCGAGGGCACCGAGAGAGTCGCGATCCGAGCGGGTGGCCCCCTCTGGAGGCCCCGCGGGGTCTCCCCCAATAATGGTGACAGGGGCGGTCGTAGCCGGCTTCCCTGCGTCATTCGCTCTCTTCACGGCACTCGACTCCCTCGTGACCGGCGCATGCGGCTGATAACCCACCACGAGCCTATCAATCCGGGGCTCGCAGGCCCGAGCAAAGGGCGGGAACCGCGGCGGCAGCGAGCTAGCGAAGCCCTCAGGATGGCGGTCGGAGCCCTATCCCCCGTGTGCGGGACGCCGTGGCATCCGCGAAATTAACCATGTCGCTCGGGCGCTCCCAGCCAGTACTATTCTCAGGAAGCACCGAGTTATTAGTCTTTCTCACTCTCCTGCACCTCGCAGGGACACGAGTTGGAAGGATCAGCCAGCAGTTTTCCTGGGGGACAGCGGCACGTTCCAGACGGAACGGGCCACACAGAGAGGGTTAACGCCTTGCTAGATGATGATGTTGTGACCGTACCTGCCGGGTGGTACCCGGATCCCATGGGTCTCCCACAACTTCGTTGGTGGGACAACCACTCGTGGACGGAGTTCACCTCAGCCGCGCGCACCCCGCTGATCGTGCAGGACGAGCCGCGGCTCGCCTATGCCGACGACGACCTTCCCTCGCGCCGCTCGCAGCGCGAGCAACGCAGCGCCGCAGACGGAGCGCGCCAGCAGCCCATGTCGAAGGCCGAGCTCATGTCGACCCTCCGCGAGCTGGAGCCGCCGAAGCCGCAGCAGATCGAGCGCAACCAGCCCGCCCCGAGCTTCGCAAACACGAGCAGCTCCGAGGCCGAGGAGAACGCCCGCCGCGCGGAGCAGGAGGCCGCGGAGCGCCGCGCCGCCGAACAGCGCGCGGCACAGCAGCGCGCCGCCGAGCAGCAGGCCGCGCAGCAGCGCGCCGCTGAACAGCAGGCCGCGCAGCAGCGCGCCGCTGAACAGCAGGCCGCGCAGCAGCGCGCGGAGCAGCAGGCAGCCCAGGGCTTCCCGCCCCCGCAGGGCTTCTCACAGCCGCAGTCCTTCCAGAGTGCGCCCGCCGACCCCTTCGCCGATTTCGGTCAGCCGACACAGGAGCCTCGCTCGGCGCGCTCCTCCGTCAACTACACGGAGGCGCCCGGCTTTGGCCAGCAGGGAGCGCCCCAGGCATCCTACGCGGACCCTGCGGCACAACACGCCTACGCTCGGGACTACTCGCGCTCGACGCAGCGCCGCCTCGACCGTTCGCAGGTCATCTACACGCCCGCTGTGTGGGCGCTTGCGATGCTCCCCATGGTGCAGATGGTCGTCATCCTGCTGACCGTCTCGTCTGGCGTGCAGTCGGTGCCTCCGGCCGTCCCCTTCGGGATCCTCGGTGCGAGCTACCTCGCCGGCGTCGTCCTGGCGTTCTTCGACCGCCGCTCGCTCCTCGCAGCTGGGCACCGCGCTCCCGCTCACTGGGCGCTCGCCTTCCTTACGACCCCCGTCTACCTGATTGTGCGGTCGGTTGCGACCAACCGTGAGTTCGGCAAGGGCATCACGCCGATTCTCGTGTGGGTCTCCCTCACGATCCTGCAGATGCTTTCGGTCATCGCGGTTCCCGGAATCGTCATCTCCGCCATGCCCGACGTGTTCAAGGCGGAGGTCGAGCAGTCGATCGCCCAGGACGCGGCGATCGTCGGAACGACCCTTGATGTCGAGTGCCCGAGTCCCGCGGTGCAGATCGGCGTGCAGTTCACCTGCCTCGGCACCACCGAGTCGGGCAACACGGTCGAGATCAACGTCAGCCTCCAGCGCAGCAACGGCTGGATCGATTGGCGCGTCGACTCCCAGATCTGGCAGTCGGGGGCGCTCAACTAGCCAGCCGGTACGCAAGGGGCCGCATCCGAAAGGGTGCGGCCCCTTCGTCGTCTCCCCCGCGATGCCAACTGCCGGCGCGCCGAGAGCGATCTCGAGAAGCGACAGAGCGCGCGGAGATGGGCACGATCGTTAGTGCAGAATGCGAGAAGCGCCTCGGAACGCGGGAGCGAGTCGCTCGACCGGGTCGGGAGGACGCCATGGCGGGATCGTGGCGGATCCATCCTCGCCACGATCACCGCGACGACGAACGGCAATCCCCAGTGCAGGATCCTTGCGGATCAGCGGGCCTCTTTCCCTACTGCACCTGCTCACGAGGGCCAGGTAGGGGGGCCGTCATGGTGCCCCTCTGACGACCGCGGTGAATACCCCCGTATTCCGCGGACCGAGTGACACCGGCCCCGCTACCCGGATTGCCCCGTGTTGCGTTGCTGCAACTTTAGACGGCGGCACGACCCTCCGTATGCCCCCACTTCGGGGCTCCCCCCAACGGGGATCGGCAGAAAGGAGGACACGCTGACCGGGGATTTCTCGGCGCCGGGCCCTCGCAGAGGGCTACTCGCCGAGCGCGGCGCGCAGCAGCGTGACGAGGGCCTCGACCTGGATCTCGGAGGCGTCCACAACGTCCTCGTCGCTGCCGTCGAGCGCTCGAGCGGCAAGGCCCGCCTTGCTGTCGATCAGCTCGGCGATCTTGGAGTCGATCGTCTGCGCCGCGATGACTCGCCACGCCGTCACCGGCTCCTCCTGCCCGATGCGGTGCACGCGGTCGATCGCCTGCGTCTGCTCGGCCGAGGTCCAGCTGAGCTCGGCGAGCACGACGTTGGAGGCCGCCTGCAGGTTGAGTCCGACGCCCGCCGCCGTCAGGGAGGCGACCACGACGGAAACCTCGGGGTCATTATTGAAGGCGTCGACCTCGGCCTGGCGGTGCGCGGCCGTCTGGTCGCCGCGGATCGAGACTGTCTTGAGACCGCGACGTGCGAAGGTCTCCTCCGCAGCATCCATCACATCGATGTGCTTGGCGAAGAAGACCACCTTGCCAACCGAGCGCGCGAGCTGCGCCGTGTAGTCGGCCGCGAGAACGGCCTTCGCCTGCCCGATCCGGCGCACCATCGTGAAGACGTTGTCGCCCGTCTTCGCGGCCTTCGACTCCTCCAGCTCGGCCCGCGCGACCATCCGCATGAGCTCGTCGTGCGGCGTCTCGCGATCGGCTCCACTCCGCGAAGAGAGTAGGGCGAGATAGCGCGACTTGAGTCGCTGCCCCAGCTCGCGCTCCGCCTCGCGGATGCCCCGGCCCAGGTCGTCGTCGAGCTCGACGGGCAGGTCGGCGATGCGCTTTGCGGGCAGGTTGGAGGCCACGTCAAGCTTCTTGCGCCGCACGATCCCCATGTCGATGACCGCCTGACGCGCTTCGGCGAAGAAGCCGAAGTCGGCCGGCGTCAGGCCCGTCTCCTCAAGCTTCGCCATGAGCTCGCGGGTGGGCTTCTCGCCGTCGATCCAGCCGAGGAACTGCCAGATCGCCCTGAAGTCCTCGATCGTGTTGATGAGGGGGGTGCCGGTCAGGGCGATCATGAGGGCTCGTGGCCGTAGCATCCGAATGCTCTCTGCGAGGGAGAGGACGTGCCGCGAGCGCTGGGATTCGCGGTTCTTGATGAAGTGGGCCTCGTCGACGACCATGCCCTGGAAGCCGAGGGTGCGCAGCCAGCCGACGTGACGGTCGAGCACGTCGTAGTTGACGATGACCACATCGGCGTAGGCATCGAGGTCGTTGCCGTCTCCGTGGATCACGGTCGCGGTGCGATTCGGCGTCCAGCGTTCGACCTCGCGCGCCCAGTTCATCTTGACGACGTTCGGCACGACGACGAGCAGCGGATACGCCTGGGTCGCGGATGCCGCGAGGAGCGCCTGTGCCGTCTTGCCGAGGCCCGGCTCGTCCGCGAGCAGGTAGGTGCGGTGCCCCGCACGCGCACTCGCGACGAACTCCGCCTGGTGGTGGAACAGCTCGAGACCGCCGGGCACTCGACGGTCGGACTCGCTCGGCTCGGGAAGCTCCATGCTCGCGACGTTGCCGCCGGAGCCGTGTTCGAAGGCGCGGAACAGCGGGTCGAGAAGCTCCCAGTTTGCGAGCCTGCGCGTCTGCGGAGGGGGCGGCGGCACGGCAGAGAAGTCGGGGGCGAGGAAGGGGTTGCTCAGCTGACGGGAGATGACCGATTGGGGCACCACCTGTCTCTCGACCTCGGGAGCGGGAGCGGGCGCCTCAGCGGCGATGATGAGCTCGTCGGGGCTCAGCTCCGCCCCGGAGGCCATGAGCATGTCGCGGCGAAGAGCACGCGCCGCATCGGAGACGGGGGCGTCCTCCCCCAGCAGGGAGATGAGGGACGTGTCGCGAGCGGCCGCCTTCGCGAGGATGGTCGCGACCCCGTCGAGGCGCTTGAGGATCTCGGCCCGGTCGGCGTCCGAGACCTGCGTGTCCTGCTTGGCACGGGCTCGCTCCTCCCGCATCAGGAGCGCAATGACCTGGAACTTGGTGCGACCGGACGCCGACACCCTGCCGCGTTCGGCGGCACCCTCGATCTCCCGCACGGCGCGGGCGAGCACAGGGATGATGCCTGCGTCGTCGCCGGGGCGCACGCGGCGCTGCGCGCTGCGCCGCGAAGATGAGCGTGCGGCGCCGCGCGCCGTGCCGTTGATGGTGTTGCCTTCCGAGCGACCGGAGCGGGCCATGTTCCTCCTGAATCAGCGAATGTGCCGAGGTATTCGCGCCGGGAACCCTCCCGGCAGCACCGCACCGTGGTGGTGCGCCCGTCGAGTCGCTGCGAAGCGGGATCAGCGTCGCCCTCGGGGCAGCGATTCCAGACTCAAGCAACGTGCGGACACGGTCGAGACGGTGAACGGAATCGTCAGCGCAGCATTCAGTTTAGTGCACTCGCGGCGTCGCGGACACCAACGCCTCACAGACCAATAGAGTCGAGCTGTGACGAGCACAGCGCACGAGACGGATGCCGCGGGTCCCGTCTCCCGACTTCAGGCCCTCATCCGCATCCCGACCGTCTCACACCTCGACGAGAACCGCATCGAGTGGGAGCACTTCACGCGGCTCCAGGACGCTCTCCCCGAGCTGTATCCGCTCGCGCACGAGAACCTCGAGCGCGAACTGGTCGCCGGCCACTCGCTGCTCTACCGCTGGCGCGGCCGCGAGGATGGACCCCCTGCCGTGCTCATGGCGCACTATGACGTCGTCGCGGCGAGCGATGAGGGGTGGGAGCATCCGCCCTTTTCCGGGGCCATTGTGGGCGAGGGCGAGGACGCCCTCGTGTGGGGCCGCGGCACGCTCGACGACAAGGGCAGCATGGTCGCGATCCTCGAGGCCGTCGAGTCGAGCCTCGCTGCGGGCGTCACGCCCCGCCACGACGTCTACCTGTGCTTCGGCCACAACGAGGAGACGGCGGGCGACGGTGCGCGGATGCTCGTGGACGAGCTCGAGGCGCGCGGCGTGCGCCCGGGGCTCGTGAGCGACGAGGGCGGTGCCATCGTAGAGGGGATCTTCCCCGGCGTCGACGCCCCCATCGCGGTCGTCGGCGTCGCGGAGAAGGGCATCATGTCGCTCACCATGACGGTCGAGCAGCAGGGCGGGCATGCCTCGACCCCGCCCCGCCTGCCGGCGACAGCCCGCCTCGCTCGGGCGATCGTGCGCCTCAACCGGCGCCCCTTCCGTTCCGGCTTCACCCCGACGACGCTCGAGATGATCCGCACGCTCGGCGCCCACACTCGCGGGCCGCTGCGCATGGTCTTCGGCAACCTCTGGCTCACGAAGCCGCTCCTTCTCGCGCTCTTCGGGCGGCTCAGCGATGAGACGGCGGCGATCATCCGCACGACGAGCGTCGTGACCCAGCTCGACGGGGCAATGGCCGCCAACGCCCTCGCCGAGCGAGCTGTCGCCACCGTCAACATCCGCATCGCGGTCGGATCGTCTGTCACGGAGGCCATCGAGCACGTGCGCCGCGCCGTTGACGACCCACTCGTGCGCCTCGAGGCGCTGCACCCCTCCGAGCCCTCCCCCGTCTCACCCACGCACGGCTTCGCGTGGGAGGCGATCAAGGCCTCGATCGAGGAGACCTACCCGGGCACGATCGTGACGCCCTACGTCATGCTCGCCGCGAGCGACAGCCGCCACTTCACCCGCATCAGTGACCACGTCTACCGCTTCAGCCCCTTCGAGATGTCGAAGGATGAGCGCGGCACCCTGCACGCCAAGAACGAGAGGATCCGCATCTCGACGTTCCTGCGCGGCATCGAGTTCTACCGCCGACTGCTCGGTCGGCTCGCTGCGTAAGGGCTAGCGTCGGGGTTCTTCGGCCGAGACGACATTGAGCGGGCGGCTCATGGGCGGCAGGTCGCGAAGTCGCTCGATACCGGGCCGCAGCTCCTCGAGCCAGGCGTCGTAGCCGGCCGAGGTGAGGTGCAGCCCATCGTCCGTCAGTTCGGGTCGCAGTGCGCCGTCCTCGGTCGCCATGGTGGGCCAGAGGTCAAGGTAGTGGGCGCCGACAGTCGCGCAGAACTGTCGCAGGTGGATGTTGGCGTCCTGGATGTCGCGGGCGAACTCCGCGCCGCGGGGCATGATCGACTGCAGTAACAACCGCACTCCCGGAAGTTCGCGGCGCAGGTGCACGAGCGCGAACTCGACGTTTCGGACGAGGTGTTCGACCGAGCGTCGAAGCCCCAGGTCATTCGTGCCGATGAGCATGATGATCTCGTCGGGCTGGGCCGCAACGATCTCGTCGAGGCGGGCGAGCACGTCGTCGCTCGTGTAGCCGGGAACACCGAAGTTCAGGGTCTCCTCGCCGGGGAACCATTCCTCCCAGTCGCCGCTCGCCGTGAGGCTGTCCCCGATGTATGCGACGCGATGCACGGCGCCCTCCTCCTGCTCGCCCATGAACTACTCCTGCCGGTCGCACCATCCTGCCGCCGGACGCTGGGAGAACGCCAGACACGCGGCATCCGGATCAGGTGCCAGGCGCGGTCGCTGCGAGCCAGCCGTCGAGAGAGCTGGGGGTGTCGGTGATGATTCCGTCGACCCCCATCCCGAGTGCGTCCGCCCAGCTCTCCTCCTCATTGAGCGTGTAGAGCAGGATGCCGAGACCTGCCTCATGCATGATGTCGACCGTCTCTGGTGCCTCGTCGAGCGCGTCTGGGTTGGTCACCAGGGCGATCGCGTGGTGCAGGTGCACCTCGGCGACGGGGTCTGCGGGCAGCTCGCGGGCGAGGACGAGCCGGGGTAGATCCGGCGCGGTGGCGAGCATCGCCTGCAGGGTTTCGGCCTCGAAGCTCGCGACGACCGTGCGGTCGGCGACGCCGTGCTCCTCGACGAGCGACCCGATGACGGCGGCGTCCTCCTCCGCCCAGGTGCCCTTGAGCTCGATCATGGCCTTCGTGCGGGACTCGGCGAGTAGGACGAGGAACTCCGCGAGAGTGGGGATGCGCACTCCCGCATAGTCGGCCGAGTACCAGGAACCGGCGTCGAGCGTCTTGAGCTGTGCGACAGTCAGTTCGTCGACGCGGCCGCTCCCATTCGTGGTGCGGTCGACCGTGCTGTCGTGGATGAGCACGGGCACGCCGTCCGCGCTGAGCCGCACGTCGACCTCGACGAATACCATCGCGCCGGCGAAGGCGTGCTCGATCGCCGGGAGCGTGTTCTCGGGCGCCTGCGAGCGGTCGCCGCGGTGGCCGGCGACGAAGGCGGCCTCCCCCGGCGCGCGCAGGGTGCCGAACATGTTCGCGGCGTGACTGCGGGCGGCCGCGGGGCCGAGGATGAGCACGAGCACGAGGGCCACCGTGATGGCCGAGGCCGTGAGCCCCCGCCTGGCCGGTGGGCTGAGGAGGGTGGTCGCCATTGACATCGCTCCTTGGTCGGGTCGCCCCGCCGGTGTGCGAGGCGTGACCTCACCCTACCCCCGTCCGTTACCTTTTCGTTACCTTGCGAGTCCGCCCCACTTCGAGGCACGAGTCCACGCGAGCGTGACGATCGTCGCGAGCGCGAGCATCCCGCCGACGCCGACGGCGAGCGGGGCAGCAGGCGAGTCGGATGCTTCGGCGCGCGCGTCCTCGTCGGCCGTCGTCTCCTCCCGCCCCTCGTCGTTCGGGCGCGGTGAAGCAGAGGAGTCGGGTGAGGGCGTCACCTTCTCCTCAGCTGGGTCCGCCGTCGCACTGGACACGGGAGCCTGCTCGGGTGCCGGAGCGGGCTCAGGCGCAGCGGGAGCCGGAGCCGGAGCGGGAGCCGGAGCGGGAGCCGGAGCGGGAGCTGCGGCAGGTCTTGCGTACTTCGCGAACACCTGCACCGACCAGGTCGTGCCGCCCGAGGCGATGTGCGCGATGCCGATGTCGGTGTAGTCCCCCAGCAGATTCGCCCGATGGCCGGGCGACGCCATCCAGCCCGCGTGGACCGCTGCCCCACTCGGGTAGCCCTGCGCGACGTTCTCCGCGGCGCCCTGCCACCCCGGAGGGATCTGTGCCGAATAGGACGGATTGTGGGAGAGCGTGCCGCTCGCCGCCATCTGCTGGGCCCAGCCGAGGGCTACCTGGCTGAGCGCGGCGTTGAGGGTGAGCGGTGCAAGCCCGGCCTGGGCGCGGCTCTCGTTCGCGAGCGCATGGATCGTGCCCTCCTCCGCCGCAGCCGCGGGCGTCGCGATGCTGATGGCGCCCGTCAGGGCGAGAGTCGCCACCCCCGCCGCCACCGCCGCGCGTTTGATGACCCGTCGCAGACCTCTCCACACTGCCAAACCCCACACTCGTCATCCCCGTAAGCAAAAAACGGGGTAGACGCTACGTGGCTAAACCGGGTGAACCCTGTGGGCGGCCTGCGGGAATGCCCTGCGGCGTCAGATGAGGGACTTCGTGTGCCAGACCGTCTTCGTCTCCGTGAAGAAGACGATCCGCTCGAGCGAGGGAGCTGTGACGCCCGGCTCGGGCCGACGCACACGCATGAGCGTCTCTGCCGCGGCGATCTCGAGATCGACCCAGTCCAGATGGCCGGCGCCCGCGAGATCAATCGCGTTCACATCGGCGTGCCCGGCAAGCCACGGCGCGATCTCCCCCGGCGAGCCGGTCAGCACGTTCACGACACCTCCCGGCACATCGCTCGTCGCCAAGACCTCCGAAAGACTGATGGCACTGAGCGGATGCCGCTCACTCGCGATCACGACGACCGTGTTGCCCGCCACGAGGGCGGGGGCGATGACGCTCACAAGACCGAGCAGCGCGGACTCCTGGGGAGCCACGATTGCGACGACGCCGGTCGGTTCGGGAGTCGAGAGGTTGAAGAAGGGCCCGCTCACGGCGTTGCCGTTACCCGCCACCTGCACATACTTGTCGGCCCAACCTGCGTACCAGACCCAGGTGTCGATCGCGGCATCGATCTGGCGCGAGGCATCCGTCTCCGACAGTCCCTCAGAGCGACGGATCTCGTCGACGAACTGGGCGCGACGCCCCTCGAGGAGCTCCGCGATGCGGTAGAGCACCTGGCCGCGGTTGTAGCCCGTCGTGCCCGACCAGCCGTCAACGGCCTTGCGTGCCGCGACAACGGCGTCACGGGCGTCCTTGCGAGACGCCTTGGCCGCGTTGGCGAGGAACTCCCCGCCCGCGGTCGAGACCTCATAGGTTCGCCCCGACTCACTGCGCGGGAACTTGCCGCCGATGTACAGCTTGTAGGTCTTGGGAATGGTCAGATGCGACATCTACTCGGCGCCCTTCTTGCTGATCTTCTTCTGGCCGACCCGCGCCTGGTCGGGCGAGGGGATGGCCGCATCCCATCCCGAGGACTCGAGATAGGCAGCGAGGCCGTGTCGGCCGCCCTCACGGCCGTAGCCGGACTCCTTGTAGCCGCCGAAGGGGCTCGCGGGGTCGAAGCGGTTGAACGTGTTGGCCCATACGACGCCTGCGCGGAGCTTGTCGGCGACCGCGAGGATGCGACTGCCCTTCTCGCTCCAGATGCCGGCAGAGAGGCCGTACGGCGTGTTGTTGGCCTTCGCGATCGCCTCCGCGGGGGTGCGGAAGGTGAGCACGGACAGCACGGGGCCGAAGATCTCGTCACGCGCGATGCGGTGGCTCTGCGAGACATTCGTGAAGATCGTCGGCGCGAACCAGAAGCCCTTCTCGGGCAGGTCGCACGCGGGCGACCAACGCTCGGCGCCCTCCTGCTCGCCGATCGTGCTGAGCTCGCGGATGCGCTCGAGCTGCGCGCGGGAGTTGATGGCGCCGACATCCGTGTTCTTGTCGAGGGGGTCGCCCACGCGAAGGGTCGCGAGGCGCGACTTGAGACGCTCGATGACGTCGTCGTGGATGTTCTCCTGAACCAGCAGGCGCGACCCGGCGCAGCAGACATGGCCCTGGTTGAAGAAGATGCCGTTCACGATTCCCTCGATCGCCTGATCGATGGGTGCGTCGTCGAAGACGATGTTGGCAGCCTTGCCCCCGAGTTCGAGCGTGAGCTTCTTGCTCGTGCCCGCCGTCGAGCGAGCGATGGCCCGGCCCACCGCGGTCGAGCCTGTGAAGGCGACCTTGTTGACGTCGGGGTGGTTCACGAGGGCGGCGCCCGTCTCGCCCGCGCCCGTGATGATGTTGACGACACCGCCAGGCAGTTCCGCCTGCTGGAGGATCTCGGCGAAGATGAGCGCCGAGAGCGGCGTCGTCTCGGCCGGCTTGATCACGACCGTGTTGCCCGCCGCGAGAGCAGGGGCGACCTTCCAGGCGAGCATGAGGAGCGGGAAATTCCACGGGATCACCTGCGCGGCGACCCCCAGCGAGCGGGGGTTGGGCCCGAGGCCCGCGTGGTCGAGCTTGTCGGCCCAGCCCGCGTAGTAGAAGAACCAGGCGGCGACGAGCGGCACGTCGACATCCCGGCTCTCCTTGATGGGCTTGCCGTTGTCGAGGCTCTCAGCGACAGCGAGCTCGCGCGAGCGCTCCTGCACGAGGCGGGCGATGCGGAAGAGGTACTTGCCCCGGTCGGAGCCGCTCATGCGCGACCAGGTGGTGTCGTAGGCGCGCCGGGCCGCCGCGACTGCACGGTCGACGTCCGTGGCCTCCGCGTGGGAGATCGACGCGATGTGCTCCTCCGTCGCGGGCGAGATCGTGGCGAAGCCCTCACCGCTGCCATCGACGAACTCGCCGTCGATGAAGAGGCCGTAGGAATCGCGCAGGTTCAGAATCGAGGTCGACTCGGGAGCCGGGGCGTAGTCGAGGAAGTTCATGGCGCTCCTTAGGCGACGGTCACGTGGTCGGGGCCGGAGTACCGGCCGGTGGCGAGCTTCTGGCGCTGCAGCAGCACGTCGTTGAGCAGGCTCGACGCGCCGAAGCGGAACAGGTGCGGCTGCAGCCACTCCTCCCCCACGACCTCGGCGACGGCAACGAGGTACTTGATCGCATCCTTGGAGGTGCTGATGCCACCAGCGGGCTTCACTCCGACCTTCTCACCCGTGAGCCGGTGCCAGTCGCGCACGACCTCGAGCATGCTGACCGTGACGGGGAGGGTCGCGGCGGGCTGCACCTTGCCCGTGCTCGTCTTGATGAAGTCACCGCCCGCGAGGATGGAGAGCCAGGATGCCCGACGCACGTTGTCGTAGGTGTTCAGCTCTCCCGTCTCGAGGATGACCTTGAGCTGCGCGTAGCTGCCATCGGGCTTGCGGCACGCCTCCTTGACCGCGACGATCTGGTCGAAGACCAGCCCGTAGCGTCCCGAGAGAAAGGCGCCGCGGTCGATCACCATGTCGATCTCGTCCGCCCCCGCGGCGACCGCGTCGGCTGTGTCGGCGAGCTTGATTGCGAGGGAGGAGCGCCCGCTCGGGAAGGCAGTCGCGACAGCCGCGACCGCGATACCGCCCTCGTCGGGGTCGCCGTGATGCGCGCCCAGCGCCGCGACAGCATCCGGGACCATGTCGCCATAGACGCACACGGCCGCGACGCGGGGGGTTGCGGGTTCGGCGGGGTCGGGCGTGATGGCCTTCGCGACGAGCGAGGAGACCTTGCCGGGAGTGTCTGCTCCCTCCAGCGTCGTGAGATCGATGAGCGAGATGATGCGATCGATCGCCCAAGCCTTCGAACTGGTCTTGATCGACCGCGAGCCGAGCGCGGCCGCCCGCGCCTCGAGCCCGACAGCGTCGACGCCGGGCAGACCGTCGAGGTGCCGCGTGAGGCTCGACTCGCTGAGATCGGAACCAATGATCCGCAGCGCCCGTTCGGCGGGCATGAGCGAGGTCGTCGTCGAATGGTCAGGCATGAGGGACTCCCTGCGTCTGCTGTGGCGAAAGCGATGAGTTCTGCGGCCCCGCGGAGTGCTGCTTTTGGGGCTCCTGGGTGAGCGCCTGTGCCGTCGCCTCATCGGTCACGATGACAGAGCACAGGCCGCTCGAGACGACGGCGCGGGCAACGGGATGCTTCGACTCCCCCGCGATGACGAGCACGGAGGTCTTCGCGGCGCGCAGCGCGTCATGGCCGATGCCCACCGTGCGGGCGTCGAGCGCGTCATCGACGATGCGACCCGAGGCGTCGATGAAACGGCCCACGACATCCCCCACGGCGCCGCGCTCGACGAGCGCTTCGACGTCGTCGGCCGTCAAGTAGCCGCTCTCGACCAGCACGCTGCTCGCATCCGCGACACCCGCGCTGAAAAGGAATGCCGTGGCACTGCCCGCGAGCTGCAGGACTCCCGCGACCGTGCGGTCGGACTCGATCGCGGCCTTCGTCGCGGCATGCTCCAGGATGGCGGGGCTCGGCAACAGGATCGCCTGCCCGCCGGCCTTCTGCGCGATCATCGCCGCCGTCGAGGCGGCACTGCCCGCCCCACTGCCGGGACTGCTGCTGAGGGAGATGCCGCCGTTGATCTGCACGACCCGCACCTCGCTCGCCCAGCCGGGCGCGAGCCGCTCGGCGACCGCGCTGAGTGTGCGCCCCCAGCTGATGCCGAGCACGCGCGGAACGGGTCGCAAGGCCGCGAGGTAGTCGGCGGCGGCGCGGGCGACGCTCGCCTGCACCTCGGAGTCATCCGCGGCGGGCACGACGATCGCGTCGGCGAGTCCGAAGCGCTCCCGCAGAAGGCGTTCGAGCGCGAGGCGGCGTGCGCGCGGGTGCACGATCTCGATGCGCACGATGCCGCGGTCGCGGGCCTTCGCGAGCAGCCGCCCCACCTTCCAGCGCGTCGTGCGCAGCAGGGCCCCGATCTCGTCCTGGGTCTTGCCGTCCTCGTAGTAGAGCTCTGCGGCGCGCACCATGAGGAGCTCATCTGACACGTCGCCACCGCCCTCTCGCCTTGCACACACTGTCCCGACAAGGCTACGCCGGAGCGACGGGGCTAACAACATAAGTTGCCAATGGTGCTCATATGAGCAGATAGGGAGACGCTCTCCGCGGGACTACGCTGGCCCCATGCCGCTCGCACTCGCCGTCGACTTCGGCGGAACCAAGGTCGAAGCAGCCCTCATCGACGAGGACGGGCGGATGCTCGCAGGCAGCCGACACCGTCAAGCGACGGGGGCGCGGGCCGAAGCATCCGTCCTCGAGAGCGCCGTCGAGCACGTCACTGCCGGAGCCCTCGCCGCCCTGCCACCGACGGCAAACCTCGCCGGGGTCGGGATCGGCTCGGCGGGACCGATCGACCGCGATGCGGGGCGCGTAAGCCCCCTCAACGTGCCCGCGTGGCGCGGCCACCCGCTTCGGGAGCAACTCGAGGCAGCCGTGCCAGGAGTGCCCGTTCGGCTCGAGATCGACGGACTCTGTATCGCCCTCGCTGAGAACTGGACCGGGGCCACACGCGGCTGCGGCACCAGCATGGGCATGATCGTGTCGACGGGCGTTGGCGGCGGGCTCATCGTCGACGGCCGCCCCGTGCACGGCACAACGGGCAACGCGGGGCACATCGGGCACGTCGAGGTCGCCGGTTTCGAGGACCCCTGCGCGTGCGGGGGCATCGGATGCCTCGAGGCCATCGCCTCGGGACCCAAGACGGTCGCGTGGGCGCGCCGCCAGGGCTGGAGTGGCGACACGGGCGAGGACCTCGCCGCCGCCCATGCGTCAGGCAATGAGGTGGCGCAGGCGGCGGTCGCCCGCTCGGGGACCGCGCTCGGCCGCGCGATCGCCTCCGCCACCGCACTCTGCGACCTCGAGGCCGTCGCGATCGGCGGTGGATTCAGTCGCGTCGCGCCCGAACTCTTCGACCACATCCGTGCCGCCATCCGCGAGCGCACCAGCTGGGAGTTCGTGCGCAAAGTTCGCGTGCTGCCGTCGGGGCTCTCCGACGAGGGTCCGCTCGTGGGGGCGGCGGCGCTCATCCACCGCCCCTGAAGGGGCGGGTCGGAGCGGGCGGGTCAGCGCGGGCGGGTCAGCGCGGGCGAATCAGCGCGGGCGAATCAGCGCGGACGGATCAGCGCCGAGACTTCGCCTCGAGCTCGTCCTCCAGCATGAGGGGGCGGCGCAGCTCCAGCCCCACGATGCCCGTCAGCACGGCTGTGCCGATGAGGTAGTAGAGCGGCAGGTGCCATCCGCCGCTCAGATCGTGCAGCAGGGCGAAGAGGAACGGGCCGCCCGCCGCAATCGTGTATCCCACCCCCTGAGCGAAACCGCTCAGCGCGATCGACCCCGCCTGGGTGCGAGTGCGCAGGTTGATCAGGGTCAGCGCGAGCGGGAAGGTGATCGCCCCGGCGCCCGCGATCACGACCCAGAGCCACGGCGCGAACGTGGGCGCGAGAAGCAGGCCAGCGTAGCCGGAGATGAAGAAGGCGATGCCGAGATAGAGCAGGCGCGACACGTCGTGCAGGCGCTGAGCGAGCGGCGGGATGATAAGCGCGGCGGGAAGACCGATGAGGGCGTACACCCCGAGCATCGCTCCCGCCTCCGCCTCGCCGACGTTCGTCAGCTCGACCAGCAGCAGAGGCAGCCAGGCGAATGCGGCGTAGACGTGAGCCGACGAGAGCGAGAAGGTCAGCGCGACCGCCCAGGCGACCCGGGAGCCCCAGATGCCAGGCGGTAGACGCGGCGCGACGGGTGAGGACGAGGAATCCGCGGCGGCACGAGCCCGACGGTCCCGCACGAGGATTGCAAGCCACGGCAGAAGGCAGACGGCGGCCACGATCGCCCACACGCCGAGTGAGAAGCGCCACCCCGCGGCATCCGTCACGGGGGCGGCGAGCGTGGACGGCACGGCAGCGCTGACCGACACGAGGCCGACATACACGGCCGTCACGAGCCCGATGCGGTCGGAGAAGTAGCGCTTGACGAGAGGCGGCAGCAGGACATTGCCGATGCCCGCTCCCGCGAGGGCGGCGATCGTGCCGGCGAGGAGGACCCAGAAGTCGGGCGCGACAGACCGCACGACGTGGCCGACGACCATCGCGACGATCGCGATGACGAGGAGCCACTCGAGGCCGACACGCCGCGCGATCGCGGCGCCGAAGAGAGCGGCGACCGCGAAGGCGATGGGGGGCACGGTGCCGATGACGCCCAACTCGATCGCGCCGAGGTCGATCTCCTCGGCGATCCGCTCGGCCACGGGTGCGATCGCCGAGACCGCCGTGCGCACGTTGAATGCCACCAGCATGATGCCGAGCAACGCCGCGGCCCGGCCCGCCCACAGGGGAAGCGGCGGTGTGCTTCCGCCCTCGCGGCTCACGGGGCGGACGGGAGCCCCAGCACCCGCCGAGTGTCTTCCACATCACGGCCGAGCTGCTCGATGAGCGCCTCGATCGTCGTGTACTTCAACATGCCGCGCAAGCGCTCGACGAACGCGACCTCGACCGTGCGCCCATAGAGATCGATGTCCTCATCGAGCACATAAGCCTCCACCTGGCGCGCTGGCACCCCCTCGAAGGTCGGGTTGTCGCCGACGGAGATGGCCGCGGGATAGGTCGTGCCATCGACCGTCAGCCACCCCGCATAGATACCGTCCGCCGGGATGAGCCCCTCGGGGTTCGGGCGGAGATTCGCAGTGGGGAAGCCGAGCTCGCGCCCCCGTCGCTCTCCCGGCACGACGACCGAGCGCACGGTCGGGGGTGTGCCGAGAACCTCAGCCGCCTCTCCCACGCTGCCGGCCGCAAGAGCCTCCCTGATCCACGTGGACGAGGCGCGCCGCCCCTCCCGTGCGCGCACATCGTCGACCAGGCGCACCTCGAAGCCGTGCTCCCGCCCGGCCGCCTCCAGAGTCTCAACCGAGCCTGCGCCTCGATGCCCGTAGCGGAAGTCGCTGCCGACGAAGACGATGCGCGCCGCGAGGGCTCCCACGAGCACCCGCTCGACGAACTCCTCGGGACTTTGAGCGGCGAAGCCCGCGTCGAACGGCAGCATGAGTGTCGCGCGCACCCCCGCCGCCTCGAGCCTCTCCAGTTTCTGCTCGTTGCTGATGAGCGCCGCGGGCGCGTGCTCCGGGTCGAGCAGTGAGAGCGGATGGCGGTCGAAGGTCACGACAGTCGGCACGAGATCCGACGCATCCGCAATGCTCCTGAGCTCATCGATGACCGCCCGGTGGCCCGCGTGCACACCGTCGAACTTGCCGATCGTGACCGCGCTCGGCCCGAAGCCCTCAGGAACCTCTCCGAGGGAGCGGAAGCACTGCATCATCGCGGTGCCACCATCACATGCTCAGCGGATGTGCCACGAGCATCCGCCCCCGGGCGCCGCACGGCGAGCCAGACGAGGCCGAGGATCGGAAGCACGAGGGGAATGAACGCATAGCCGTAGCCGAAGCCCGACCAGACGGAGGGATGGGCGAAGAGCTCGGGCATCGTGAGACTCAACACGCCCACCGTGAGCACACCCACGAGCTCGAAAACGATCGCAAGGAGCGCCACCACGTACCACACGCGTCCGCGGCCCAGCAGTGCCGCCGTCGCCGCCAGATACACGATCGCCGACACGGCGGAGAGCAAGTAGGCGAGCGGCGCCTCCTCGAAACGCTCAACGATCTGCACGACCGACCGGGCCGTCGCCGCGATCGCGAGCACCGCGTAGACGGCGATCAGCACGCGGCCGACGCCGACGGCGCGGGAAGAGGACTGGGAAGGCATCCTCTCAAGATTAGGCGATGGAATCAGGCGACCTGCACGAACCAGATCTCGTTCATCCGCCACACCATGACGGCGACCGCGAAGCACACGACGCCGAGGATCACATTGCTCCAGCGGTTGCGCTCGACGAGCGCCCAGAAGACCGCGAGCGGCGGCAGGAGCACGGCAGAGACGAGGTACATCCAGAACTCGAGCAGACTGCCGGAGGCGACGTTGCCGACTGCGGGGGCGATGAGCGCTACGACGACCTGGCCCAGCAGGAACACGAAGACGACCGCCGTCGCCCCCAACGTCAGATCGCTCGGAAGCCGACCGACGAGCCCCAGCACGAGACAGAGCAGGCCCGCCGCGACCGCGACCGCCACCTGCAGCACCGTGAACCACTCGACCATGCTGACAATCCTTACAGCAAGCGCGCCGCTTCAGGAACCGGTCGGAAAGTTGACGAGCACCCGCGCCTGCACCCCGTCATAGGAGACGAGCCCCACGAGGTGACCATCGGGCGCGATGACGGCGAGGGGCCCCGCGGATGCCTCGGCCCCCGTCAGCGCGACGCGGCGACCGTTCTCGAGCATCCGCACCGTCTCGGCGTCGACCTCGACCGTGGGAAACAGGGCACCCGCGACCGCCGCCGGATCAAGTACGAGCGGGGCCACATCGAGCTCGGCGCCCCGCTCGGGCAACGGCAGGGCATCCTCGACCGCGAACGGCCCGACGCGAGTGCGACGCAGGGCCGTGAGATGCCCACCGACGCCGAGCGCGGCCCCCAGGTCACGTGCGAGTGCGCGGATGTAGGTGCCCGAGGAGCACGTCACCCGCACATCGACGTCGAGCGCGGTGCCCACCGGCCGCGGCGGGGCGAGCACGGCGAACTCGGAGATCACGACGGGGCGGGCCCTCAGCTCGACCGTCTCCCCCGCGCGCGCCCGCGCATACGCTCGCTTGCCGTCGACCTTGATCGCGCTCACAGTGCTGGGCACTTGCTCGATCTCGCCCGTGAGGGCCGCGATGCCCCCCTCGACGCGGGCGGGCTCGATGCCCGAGGCATCCGTCGTCTCGGTGATCTCGCCCTCCGCGTCGTCGGTCGTCGTCGCGACCCCCAGCCGGATCGTGGCCGTGTACTGCTTGTCGAGCCCGACGAGGTAGGTGAGGAGGCGGGTGGAACTGCCGATGCCGAGCATCAACAGGCCCGTCGCCATGGGATCGAGCGTGCCCGCATGCCCCACCTTGCGGGTGTGGGCGAGCCGGCGGGTGCGGGAGACCGCGTCGTGACTCGTGATGCCCTGCGGCTTGTCGACGAGGAGGATGCCCGAGGGGGCCGGTGGGGAGGCGGGAGCAGTCATCGCCCACAACGCTACCGCCGTAGGCTGGTGGCATGCGGATCGCGGTGCTCGGCGCGGGGGCGATGGGCGGCACCCTCGCGGCGCTACTCGATCGGGCCGGCCACGACCTCGAGGTGACCGCGCGCGGGCCGGGGCTCGCCGCCATCCGCGAGCACGGCATCCGACTCTCGGGCGCGTGGGGCGAACACACGGCCCGCGTCCGCGCGGGTGAGGTGCTCACGCGGCGCCCCGAACTCGCCATCGTCGCGACCAAGGCGATGGATGCTGCGGCCGCCGTCCGCACGAGTGCTGAACACCTGCACGGCACCCCCGTCGTCGTCGTGCAGAACGGGCTCGGCGGTCTCGAGGCGGTCGCCGCAGAGCTGCCGGGGACACCCGTCATCGGCGCCCTCTCGCTCATCGCCGCGACCTACCGCTCCCCCGGTGAGGTCGTCGTCACGACCCCCGCAGGCACCTGGCTCGGCGTGACCTCGGGCGACGCCGGGAGCGCGCATGCCGTCGCATCCGTGCTCGCCGATGCCGTGCCCGTCACGGTCGTCGAGGGTTTCGCGGGCGCCCGCTGGACCAAACTCATGATCAACCAGCTCAACGCACTGCCCGCCATCACAGGCCTGAGCGTGCAGGAGGTCATCGACCACGACGGGCTCCGGCGCATCATGGCGCTCAGCATGCGTGAGGCCGCGCGGATCGCGCTCGCCTCGGATGTGCGCTTCGAGGAGGTCATGGGCGTCACCCACAGCATGCTCGTCGGCATCGGGGAAGGGGACGCCGCCCACGCCGAGACGCTGCCCCTGCTGTTGCGGGCCTACCTCGGAGACGTGCCGAATCCGGGATCGACGCTGCAGAGCATCCGCCGCGGCCAGCCGAGCGAAATCGACTACCTGAACGGCGCCGTCGTCGCCGCCGCCCGCGAGCTCGGACTCGACGCGCCCCTCAACGCAAGGCTCACCGAGCTCGTGCACGAGGTCGAGCGCACCGGCCGCTTCCTCAGCACCACCGAGACCCTCGCGGCGCTTAAATGCTGAAGGCCTCTAGGCTTGTGCGGTGACGATCAGCGAGACCGTGAACGAGTGGTTCGCGCATCACGGTCGCGATCTGCCGTGGCGTGAGCCCGGCTTCACGCCCTGGGGCACCCTCGTGAGCGAGATCATGCTGCAGCAGACGCCCGTCGCCCGCGTGATCCCTCGACTCGCCCAGTGGCTCGAGCGCTGGCCCGCGCCCGCCGACCTCGCCGCATCGCCCCCTGGAGACGCCGTGCGCGCCTGGGAGCGTCTTGGCTACCCGCGCCGCGCGCTCGCCCTTCACGCAGCCGCGACCGCCATCGCGGATCGTCACGGCGGCATCGTGCCGGAGGACGTCGACGAACTCCTCGCGCTGCCCGGGGTCGGCGACTACACCGCGCGGGCCGTCGCCGTCTTCGCCTACGGCCACCGCCACCCCGTTGTCGACACCAACGTGCGCCGTGTCATCGCGCGCGCCATCGATGGGCAGGGCCAAGCCGGCCCGCCCTCCACGCGGCGCGACCTCGCCGCCATGGAGGCGCTGTTGCCAACGGATGTCGCAGCCTCCCGTGTCACGAACGCCGCCGTCATGGAGCTCGGCGCCATCGTGTGCACGGCCCGCAGCCCCCGCTGCGACACCTGCCCCATTGCCGAGCAGTGCGCGTGGAGACGCGCGGGATACCCCGACTACACGGGGCCGCGAGCACGTACCCAGGCGCGCTATGAGGGCAGCGACCGGCAGGTGCGCGGCATCATCCTGCGCGAGCTGCGAGGTGCCGACATCCCCGTGCTCGACGAGGAACTGCGGATGCTCTGGCCCGACGCCGAGCAGCTGGCGCGAGCCCTCACGGGCCTCGAGCGCGACGGTCTCGTCACGCACACAGGCGGCGGCTACGCGCTGCCATGACGCTCAGTCGCGCTCGACCTCGCGCGGCTTGACGTAGGGATCCTCGTCACCCGCGTACTTCGCTGAGCCCTTCTGGCGCTCCGTCTCGCTGTCGCGCTGGCGTGCCTCCGCGAGCAGGTCCTCGATGTGCTTCGCACTCTCGGGAAGTGCATCCGGGATGAACTCGATCGTGGGGGTGAGGCGCGAGGTGAGGTTCTTGCCGACCTCGCTCCGCAGCATCCCGGTCGCCGACTTAAGGGCGGCAGCCGAATCGGCCCGCTCCTCATCGCTGCCGTACACCGTGTAGAAGATGCTCGCGTGCTGCAGGTCGCCCGTGACACGGACATCCGTGATCGTCACGAAACCGAGACGCGGATCACGCAGGCCGCGCTCGAGGCGCCGCGCAACGATCTGCTTGATGTGGTCGGCCATGCGAGCCGCCCGGGTGGGATCAGCCATTGCCCTGCTCCTCAGTAGTGGGTGAGCGGGTGCCGCCGTCGCCGCGCGTCGACGACACCCGCTCCTGCCGCTGGCGTCAGCCGCGCGGCTTCTCCTTCATCTCGATCGTCTCGATCTCGTCGCCGATCTGGATGTCGTTGTACTTGCCAAGGCCGATACCGGCTTCGAAGTCGGTCTTGACCTCGGTGACGTCGTCCTTGAAGCGACGCAGCGACTCGATCGCCAGGTTGTCGGCGATCACGACGCCCTCGCGGATGACGCGCGCCTTCGCGTTGCGCGTGATCGTGCCGGAGCGCACGATGACACCCGCGATGTTGCCGAACTTGGAGGAACGGAACACCTCGCGGATCTCCGCGACACCCGACTGGACCTCCTCGAACTCGGGCTTGAGCATGCCCTTGAGCGAGTTCTCGATGTCCTCGAGCGCGTTGTAGATGACGTTGTAGAACCGCACGTCGACACCCTCGCGGGCAGCACGCTCGCGAGCCTTCGTGTCAGGCCGGACATTGAAGCCGATGATGATCGCGTTGTCGATCGTCGCCAGGTTCACGTCGCTCTCCGTCACCGCACCCACACCACGGTGGATGATGCGCAGCTGCACCGACTCGTCGACCTCGATGTCCATGAGCGACTCCTCGAGCGCCTCCACGGCACCCGAGACGTCGCCCTTGATGATGAGGTTGAGCGACTCGACCTTGCCCTCCTCGAGAGCCTTCGTGAAGTCCTCGAGGCTGAGGCGCTTGCGGCTGCGGGCCAGCGTCGCGTTGCGCTCGACGGCCTCACGCTTCTCGGCGATCTGCCGAGCCGTGCGGTCGTCGTCCGTGACGATGAAGGTGTCACCCGCGCGGGGAACCGACGTGAGTCCGAGCACCGCGACGGGACGCGCGGGCGTCGCCTCGGTGACGGTCTCGCCGTTCTCGTCGAACATGGCGCGGACGCGTCCGTATGCCGTGCCCGCCACAATGGGGTCACCGACCTTGAGCGTCCCCGACTGGATGAGCACTGTCGCGACTGCACCACGGCCCTTGTCGAGCTTCGCCTCGATCGCGACGCCACGGGCATCCTTCGCAGGGTTGGCACGCAGGTCGAGACCGGCATCCGCCGTCAGCAGCACGGCGTCGAGCAGGGTGTCGATGCCCTTGCGCTGCAGCGCCGAGACGTCGACGAACATGGTGTCGCCGCCGTACTCCTCCGCGATGAGGCCGAACTCCGTCAGCTGCTGACGCACCTTGGCAGGGTTCGCACCCTCCTTGTCGACCTTGTTGACCGCAACCACGATCGGCACGCCGGCCGACTGTGCGTGGTTCAACGCCTCAACCGTCTGCGGCATGATGCCGTCGTCCGCCGCGACCACGAGGATCGCGATGTCGGTCACCTGGGCACCACGGGCACGCATGGCCGTGAAGGCCTCGTGACCCGGGGTGTCGATGAAGGTGATCTTGCGATCGACGCCCTCGTGCTCCGCCGACACCTGGTAGGCACCGATGTGCTGCGTGATACCGCCGGCCTCGCCCGCGCCCACGCTCGTGTCGCGGATCGCGTCGAGCAGCTTCGTCTTACCGTGGTCGACGTGACCCATGACGGTCACGACCGGCGGACGGGGCAGGCGATCCTCGCTGCTCTCCTCCTCGAGCTCCTGCTCAAGGTCGATGTCGAAGCCCTCGAGCAGCTCGCGGTCCTCATCCTCGGGCGAGACGATCTGGATCTTGTAACCCAGCTCGGCACCCAGCACCTCGAAGGTCGCCTCGTCGAGCGACTCCGTCGCGGTCGCCATCTCACCGAGGTGGAACAGCACCGTCACGAGGTTTCCGGGGCTCGCGTCGATCTTGTCGGCGAAGTCCGTGATCGAGGCGCCGCGACGAAGACGGATGACCGTATCGCCGTTGCCGCGGGGAACGCTCACGCCGCCGATCGACGGAGCCTCCCGCATCTCGAACTCTGCCCGCTTCGTCCGCTTCGACTTGCGCGCCTTGCTTTTGCCGCCACCGCGACCGAATGCGCCCGCCGTACCGCCACCGGGGCCACGACCGCGACCGCCGCCGCCCGGACGAGCCGGGAAGCCGCCGCCGGGAGCACCGCCGGGAGCACCCGGACGGAAACCGCCAGCACCGGCCGGACGACCGGGACCGCCGGGACGGAAACCGCCGCCACCACCGGGACGACCCGCACCCGCCGGACGCGGAGCGCCGGGGCGGGGGCTACCGGGACGAGGCGCGGCAGGACGCGGGATGTTGCCCGGGTTCGGCCGCGTGTTCATGCCCTGCGAGCTCGCGTAAGGGTTGTTACCGGGGCGCGGGGCGCCCGGGCGCGGAGCGCCGGGACGCTGCATGCCCTGCGAGCTGGCGTAGGGGTTGTTGCCGGGGCGTGAACCGCCGGGACGAGGCATCCCCGGGGTCGGCGCGGCTCCGCCCGCGGGCGGAGTGGGCCGGGACTCGGGCTTCTCGGGCGCCTTGCCCTGGTCCGCCTGGCTCGCCTGGTCCGCCTGGCCTGCGGCCTGCGCCGGGGAAGGCGTCTCCGCAGCGGGAGCGGGCGACGGGGTCGGGCCCGGCTTCTGGGGAGCCTTCGGCTCCGGAGCCTTCTTCTCTGGCGCCTTCTTCTCGGCAGCCTTCGACGTGACGCCGTCGGCCTCGAGAGCCGCCCGAAGCTTTCGCGCTACGGGGGGCTCGATGCTCGACGACGGACCCTTGACGAACTCGCCAAGCTCCTTCAGCTTCTCGAGCGCCTGCTTGCTTTCAATGCCGAGCTCTGCTGCGATCTCGTGCACGCGTGGTTTTGCCACAATTCTCCTGTCTCGGGCCGGCCCCGGACAGGAGCAGGCCATCACTTGAGTGCGGAACTCATTTCGAGCCGCTCATCAGTTGTCACGCATTGTGTGTCACTGTTTCGTTCAGCCGTTTCGTTAGGGAGCCCCATGGGGAGGCTCCGACTGGTGAGATGCAAGAACAGCCTGCAGCACGCCCGAGGTGTCGAGCGCCGAGGACACCCTCAACGCCCGGCCGAAAGCCCTACGCTTGATGGATTTCTCGACACACTCCTCGGAGGGGTGCACCCAAGCGCCCCGACCGGGAAGGGTGGCGGACGCATCCGCCACCACTGCACCGTCACGCGCGACACATCTCACAAGAGAGGATGCGGGAGCACGACGACGGCAGCCGAGGCACGTTCTTACGGGTCCCATCCTACACTCCCTCGCTGAGAGGGCAGCGAGCCCCGCCATCAATCCTCGAGGATGCTGTCCGGCTGGATGTCGATGCGCGCGCCAGTGAGCTTCGCCGCGAGGCGGGCGTTCTGCCCCTCCTTGCCGATCGCGAGCGAGAGCTGGTAGTCGGGCACGAGGGCGCGCACCGCCTTGGTCGACTGGTCGATCACGAAGGAGGAGCTCACTTTGGCGGGCGAGAGAGCGTTCGACACGAAGGTCGCGAGGTCGTCGGAGTAGTCGACGATGTCGATCTTCTCGTTGTTGAGCTCCGCCGTGACGGCCCGCACGCGCTGGCCGAGCTCCCCGATGCAGGAACCCTTCGCATTGATGCCCGGCTCATTCGCCTTGACCGCGATCTTGGTGCGGTGACCCGCCTCCCGAGCGAGCGACACGATCTCCACGAGGCCGTTCGCGATCTCCGGCACCTCGAGGGCAAAGAGCTTGCGCACGAGCGAGGGGTGCGTGCGCGACACCGTGATCTGCGGGCCCTTGAGCCCCTTGCTCACGCTCGTGACGTAGACCCGCAACCTCGAACCGTGGGCGTAGTCCTCCCCCGGCACCTGCTCCTCGGGGGGCAGGATCGCCTCGATCGTGCCGAGGTCGACGTGGATCATCCGCGGGTTCGGGCCCTGCTGCACGACGCCCGCGATGATGTCGCCCTCGCGAGCCTTGAACTCGCCAAGCACGGCATCGTCGGCGATGTCGCGTAGGCGCTGGTTGATGACCTGCTTGGCGGCGAAGGCGGCGATCCGGCCGAAGTCGCTCGGGCTGTCCACCGCCTCGCCGACGATGTTGCCCTCGTCGTCATACTCGGGCACGTACACCGTGACGTGCCCCGTCTTGCGGTCGAGCTCGACGCGCGCGCGGCTCGTGTCGTGCTGCTCATGCTTCTGATCGGCGGGCGCCGTGTGCTTGAGGTAGGCCGTGAGGATCGCCTGTTCGATGATCGTGACAAGCTCCTCGAACGGGATCTCGCGCTCGCGCTCCATGTGCCGCAACACGCTCAGGTCAATGTCCACCGAGGGCCTCCACTATTCAGATCTCCTCCCGCGCAACGTCCACACGGGTCCCGACTACGGTACCGGAGTCCGCCCCGAATATTCGCCGTGCCCTCCAAGTCGTCCCACCCCGGGGGTACCCTCGGCCGCATGGACACGCTGGAAGCTTGGATCGGGACGGCAGGCGGGCAACTCTGGACGTGGATCGTGCTTCCCGTCGTGGCGGGGCTCGGCCTCTACTTCACCATCAGGTCCGGCGTCGTGCAGTTCCGGCTCATCCCCGAGATGTTCCGCACCCTCGCCAACAAGACACCAACGGATGCCGCGGGGCGGGCCCAATCCGTCAGCGCCTTCCAGGCCTTCACGATCTCCGCCGCCTCCCGGGTGGGCGTCGGCAACATCGCGGGCGTCGGCACCGCGATCGCGGTCGGTGGGCCGGGTGCCATCTTCTGGATGTGGACGATGGCCTTCATCGGGGGCGCCTCCAGCTTCATCGAGTCGACCCTCGCACAGCTCTACAAGACCCGCGACCGGGACGCCTTCCGTGGCGGCCCCGCCTACTACATCCAGCGGGGGCTCGGCGCCCGCTGGGCGGGCATCCTCTTCGCCATCGTGCTGATCCTCTGCTTCCCGCTCGCGTTCAGCTCGCTGCAGGCCAACACCATCAGCGCGACGATCGCCTCAACGACGGGAAGCGACGGTGCCGGGATCAACTGGGTGGTGGGCCTCGCCCTCGCAGCGCTCACCGCCCTCGTCGTCTTCGGCGGGGTGCGCCGGATCGCCTCCGTGACGCAGTCGGTCGTGCCTGTGATGGCAGTGCTGTATCTGCTCGTGGGCCTCGTCATCGTCGGGATGAACGTGCAGGAGATCCCGCGCGTCTTCGGTGAGATCTTCGCGGGGGCATTCGGATTTCAGGAGATCGCGGGCGGCCTCATCGGCACGATCATCCTCACGGGTGTGCAGCGCGGAATGTTCTCCAACGAGGCGGGCCTCGGGTCCTCCCCCAATGCCGGGGCTGCCGCCGCCGTGACCCACCCCGTAAAGCAGGGCCTCGTGCAGACGCTCGGCGTCTACTTCGACACCTTCCTCGTCTGCTCGATCACGGCATTCATCATCCTCGTCACCAACCCCGACCTCGGCTCGCTCGAGGAGGGCATCAGCACAACCCAGGATGCCCTCGTCTCGAGCCTCGGCTCCTGGTCGGCCGTGCTGCTGAGCGTCATCATCTTCCTGCTCGCGTTCAGTTCCATCCTCGGCAACTACTACTACGGCGAGGCGAACCTCGAGTTCATCAGCACCAACCGCGCGCTCCTGACGGGTTTTCGGATGCTCGTGGTGCTCGCCGTGCTCGGCGGCTCCGTCGCATCCACCTCCCTCATCTGGACGACGGCTGACGGGATCATGGGCGTCATGGCGCTCATCAACCTCGTCGCCATCGGACTGCTCTCCCGAATCGCCATCAAGCTGCTGCGAAACTACACGGAACAGCGGAAGCGTGGGCTCGACCCCGTCTTCACGCAGGACCAGGTGCCGGGGCTCAAGAACGTCGAGTTCTGGCAGGACGCCGACACCGTGACGGGGCCGCTCAGGGCCGTGAAGACGTCGCGGCGGGGATGACGCGCTTCCGGCGGAGTGATCGCGCCGGGGCGGCGTCATCCTGCCGAATAGCCGTCACTCCTCGGGTGAGACGGTCGGGAACTCAATGATGGCGGCCATGACGGCCGCGCAACCTGCCGCAACGACCGCGCAGAAGAGACCGACCGAGAGGTAGGCGCCGCTCCAGTCGACCATGCCCGCACCGCGATCGAGCGCGACGAGGACGAGAGTCACGGCAAGCACGGCGAACCCGGCACCCGACCCCGCGAGCGTCACCCGGCGAGCTCGACTCTTCTCGATGCGGCGATCCCCGATCCAGACGGCAACGAACGCTCCCGCGAGGGAGGCAAGCGTGACGCCCAGGCTGACCATCGCGGCGAGCAGCGCGATGCCCAGGACGCCGGCCGGGTTCCCTGTCAGGTACCCGCCGCCGAACGCCACGGTCACGATAGCGGTGACGGCGAACGCGACGAGAAGCGAGGGCCGAAGCATCCGCCGGTAGCGTCGGAAGACGAGCATCGCGTCGACCCTGCAGCCGCTACGGGAGCTGCCGGTACGCTTCCGTCAGCTCGGCGATGGGGGTCGGCGTCTTGACGCCCGTGCGGCGATCCCACAGCTCGACCGTGCCGTCGGCCGCGCCCTTGCCCACCACGACGATGATCGGCACGCCCAGCAGCTCGGCGTCGCCGAACTTGACGCCGGGAGAGACCTTGAGGCGGTCGTCGAAGAGCACGTCGGCGCCCGTCGCCTCGAGTTGCGCGACGATGTCTTCCGCGACGCCGTACACCGTCTCATCCTTCGTGGCGGCGATGACGTGCACGTCGAAGGGCGCGACGGAGCGGGGCCAGATGAGGCCGCGCTCGTCGTTGCCGAGCTCCGCGATCGCCGCGAGGATGCGCGTGACTCCGATGCCGTAGGAGCCCATCGTCACGGTCACGAGCTTGCCGTTCTCGTCGAGCACCTTGAGGCCGAGCGCCTCCGCATACTTGCGGCCGAGCTGGAACACGTGGCCGAGCTCCATGCCGCGGGCGAGCTCGACGGGTCCCGAGCCATCCGGGGCCTCGTCGCCCTCGCGCACTTCGGCGATGTCGGCGATGCCGTCCGAGATGAAGTCGCGACCGGCCGTGAGCGAGAAGACGTGACGCTCGGGCTCGTTGGCACCCGTGACCCACTGCGTACCCTCCACGACGCGGGGGTCGAGGAGATAGCGGATGCCCGTGAACGAGGTCTCGCCCAGCACGGGGCCCTCGGGCGACCAGGGCCCGATGTAGCCCTTGACGAGGCCGGGATTGCGGGCGAAGTCCGCCTCCGTCGCCGCCTCAACCTCGGCGGGCGAGAATGCCGCCTCGGCGCGCTTCATGTCGACATCGCGGTCGCCGGGGACACCGACGATGACGAGCTCGCGACCGCCGTCGGGCGCCACGAGGGCGAGCACGACGTTCTTGAGGGTGTCGGCGGCCGTCCAGGGGCGGTCCTCGCGCGGGTGGCGCTCGTTCGCGAGGGCGACAAGCGTCTCGATCGTGGGGGTGTCGGGCGACTCGAAGACGGTGGGCTCGGGCGCGTCATCGATCGAGAGGGCCGCGGGCGGCACCGTGTGGAAGGCCTCCACGTTGGCCGCGTAGCCCCCGTCCGTGCGCACGAAGGTGTCCTCACCGATGGGGGTCGGGTGGAGGAACTCCTCGCTGCGCGACCCGCCCATGGCCCCGGCATCCGCCTTGACGATGACGTAGTCGAGGCCGAGTCGCTGGAAGATGCGCTCGTAGGCGTCGCGCTGCGCCTGGTACGAGGCATCCAGCCCCTCGTCCGTGTAGTCGAAGGAGTAGGCGTCCTTCATCGAAAACTCGCGGCCGCGCAGGAGACCCGCGCGGGGGCGTGCCTCGTCACGATACTTGTCCTGGATCTGGTAGATCGTGAGCGGGAGATCCTTGTAGCTCGAGTAGAGGTCCTTCACCATGAGGGTGAAGACCTCCTCGTGCGTGGGGGCGAGCAGGTAGTCGGCGCCCTTGCGGTCCTTCAGTCGGAAGATGCCGTCGCCGTACTCCTCCCAACGCCCCGTCGCCTCGTAGGGCTCGCGGGGCAGGAGCGCCGGGAAGAGGACCTCCTGCGCGCCCGCCGCCGCCATCTCCTCGTGGATGATGCGCTCGATGCGCCGACGCACCCGGAGGCCGAGCGGCAGCCAGGCGAAGACGCCGGGGGCCTGGCGACGAATGTAGCCGGCGCGGACGAGGAGGCGGTGGCTCGCGACCTCCGCATCGACGGGGTCCTCGCGGAGGGTGCGGACGAAGAGCTGGGAGAGGCGTGTAGACACGCCCTCTAACTTACCGGGGCGGCGGTGAGGTTAGGCGCGGCGGAAGGACTCGGCGAGGCGCTCCAAGCCCTCGTCGATCGAGACGGCGGGCTCCCACGCGAGGGCCGCGCGGGTCTCGCGCTGGTCGAACCAGTGCGCGGTCGAGAGCTGTTCGGCGAGGAAGCGCGTCATGGGCGGCTCATCGGCGCCCGGCCGGAACGACCAGAGTGCCTCGACCGCGGCACCCGCTCCGTAGGCGGCCGACGCGGGAACCCTCCAGCGCGGCGGCCGGACCCCCGCGGCGCGGCAGATCCCCTCGAAGAGCTCCGCGATCGTTCGGGGCTCGCCGTTCGTCACGACGAAGGCGCGACCGTGCGCCGCCTCGGCCCGATCAAGGGCCGCGACGAGAGCGGATGCCGCGTTGTCGCGGTACGTCGTATCGATGAGTGCGGCGCCCGAACCCAGCAGGGGCAGGGTTCCGCGCCGCGCCCGCTCGACGATGCGGCCGATGAGCTGCGTGTCGCCGGGACCCCAGACAAGGTGGGGGCGCACCGCGACGACGGCGAAGCCGGGTGCGTCGGCGGCGAGCGCCAGCAGTTCGCCGCGCGCCTTCGTGCGGGCGTAAGGACCGTGGGCTCGCTCGGGGTCGGCGGGGCCAGCCCCCTCCCCCATGATCGGGTCGCCCGAGTGGGCCACAGAGGGCGAGGAGACGTGCACGAAGCGAGTGGCGCCGCCGCGCCGGGCAGCAGCCAACAGTTCCGCCGTGCCCGCGACGTTGGTCGCCTCGAACTCGGCGAGCGGCCCCGCCATCGAAACCTTCGCCGCCAGGTGCACGACCGCGTCGACGCCCGCACACGCCCGCTCGCGAGCCGCGGCATCCGTCACGCTGCCAAGCACGTCCTCGGCGCCTTCGACACCCGACGGCCGGCGTTGCAGCGTGCGCACCTCGTGCCCCGACCCGAGCAGCAGGCGGGCGACATCGCCCCCCAGCGCCCCGCTCGCGCCCGTGACCAGAACCCTCATGCGGGCCTCCCCCGTGCCGGTCTCTTCAGGCGACCGCCCGCGAGCACCGCGCTCGCCCATTCGGCGAGTGCCCCACGGTCGATCTTGGAGTTGTGGCGGATGTCGGTCGGCAGCAGCGGCACGAGCAGCACGGCGGCGAGCGGCAGCCGGGTCGCCGCGCGCAGTCGGCCCGCGAGCTGTGCATCCGCGAGCCGGGGACCGCGCACGGCGGGTTCTGTCTCGGCGACGATCACGAGCTGCTGCGTCCCCCGCGGGCCCACGCCCACGGCGGCCGCACGGCGGATGCCCGGCACCGCCTCCGCCCGCTGCTCGATGCCGACGGGGGTGAGCACGGCCCCATCGGTCACGATCACGTGCGGCAGGCGTCCCTCCACCCAGAGGCGGCCCTGCGCGTCGAGGTGCCCGACGTCGCCCGTGCGGTGCCAGCGTTCGCCGGAGCGGGAGTCCGTGACATCCGCCTCGCTCGCCGCCTGCGTCGCCCACAGCCGGTCGTAGTGATCCTTGAGGTGCGGTGCCGACGCCACGATCTCGCCCGTCACGCCCGGGGCGTTGCTCGGCTCCCCCGTCGCACGGCCACGCTCGTCGAGGGCACTGATCAGCACGCGCGCGGATGCAGCGGGCACGCCGACGCAGACCCCCTCGCCGCTGCCCTCTGCCTCGCGGATGCCCTCCAACGTCACATCCGTCAGCAGGAGGCCCTCCGTCATGCCGTAGGGCGTGTGCACGGATGCCGCGGGCATGAGCCGCGCGACCCGCTCGAGCAGGCGCGGCGAGAGTGGGGCGCCCGCCGAGAGGAGCGTCGTGACCTCCGCGAGCGCCGCGTGGTTCTCGGGACGCAGCCGCTCGGCCGTCGCGAGCACGTTCGTGAGGGCGGCGGGCGAGGCGAAGACGACGCGGGCGCGGGCCGCCGCTGCGGCCTCCGCGACAGCGACCGCCGTCAGGGTCGAGGGCGCCGTGACATCCATGTCGGGTGTGACGGAGGTCGCCCCGAGCGCGGGGCCCAGGAGAGCGAAGGGGGCGAACCCCGCGACAAGGCCGTCGCCGGGCGCGATCTCGTAGCGATCCCGCAAGAGGGCGGCGAGCGCCGAGAGCTGCCCGTGCGTGTAGGCGACACCCTTGGGCGGGCCAGTCGAGCCCGAGGTGAAGAGGATCGCGGCAGGATCGCCGGGGCCTGGCTCGGTCGGCAGGCGCAGGTCGCGTCGACCCACGTCCGCGAGCTCCGTGAGGCTCGCCGTGACGCCGAGCGCACGGGCGACGGGAGTGGCGAGCCGCCGTGTCGAGAAGCGCTGCCCGGGCCAGCCGAGCACCTGCGCCGCCACCAGGGCCCGTTCGATGCCGATGACGTGATCGGGCCACGCCCCCCGCACCGCCCGACTGAGGGCCGCGACGCCGAGCCCCGCGTCGGCGACGACCACGACGGCACCGATGCGCAGGCAGGCGTAGAGCACGGCCGTGAGGTCGGCGCCCGCCGGGACGAGCACCGAGACGCGGTCGCCCCTGCGCACGCCGTGAGCGACGAGCCCCGAGGCGATCTCGTCGACGCGGCGGGCGAGGAGCCGCCAGCTCACACTGCGGGGCCCGGGCGCGCGGCGCGGCGCCATCTCGACGAGGGCCGCCGCGTCGCTGTCGCGGAGGGAGTCGAGCATCGACCACAGGGGCGGGTGGTCGTTGGTGGGCGCGGGTTTCGACACGGCCCTGGCGGGGTGGCTCAACCTGCCTTCGAGCCAGCGGAGAACGATCTCGGCGTAGTCGGCGTCCTCGGCGACGAGATGACCGGCGCCCTCCACGCGGTGCACGTCGGCATGCGGCATCCGCCGGGTCAGGTCGGCGAGGTAGCGGTCGCCGAAAATTGGGTCACGAGGCCCCCACACGAAGAGGGCGGGCACCTCGAGCTCGCGCACGCCCTCCGCGATGCGTTCGAGTTCAGCATGACTCGGATGGCTCTCGTCGACGGGGATGTCGGCGACGAAGTCGCGGATGCCGCGTCGCCGGTCCGCGCTCGCATAGGGCGTCGAATACGCCGACCGCACCTCACGCGGCAGGGGCGGGTGCGCGAGCCGCAGTGTCGTGTCGAGGAAGGCGGTCGTGCGTCTCGTGCCCGTCTCCAGGACGGGCCTCGCGAGGGCGAGCCGGAGCGGGGCCGGAATGCGCGCATCCCCGGGCTGGTGCACGGCCGTGTTGAGCGCCATGACCCCCGCCACCAGTTCGGGGTGGTCGACCGCCCAGCCAAGGGAGATCACGCCGCCCCAGTCGTGTCCCAGCGTGACGACGGGACCCCCGAGCCCCAGTGCGTCCGTCAGTTCGCCCAGGTCGGCCACCCGGTCGGCCAGCCGTCGCATCCGGCCCGTGCGCTCGGAGAACCCCATTTCGAGCTGATCGACCGCGACGACGCGCCAGGCGGGGCCGCCGGCGAGAGCCTGCCGGGTCGCCGCGGCGACGAGACCACGCCAGAGGTACGACCACGTGGGGTTGCCGTGCACGCACAGGATCGTGCCCTGTGGCTCCACGCCGCTCTCGGCGAGAACATGCGCGTTGTCGAGCAGGTGCCACTCGTGCTGCGCTCCACTGCGCGAGGGCACCCGGACCAGACGTGAGAAGCGCGGGTCGAGGCCGGGAAGCCCGGCCGGCGGATGCTGCGCCCCCCGGCTCACCAGGCGATCTCGGTCATCGCGGTGTTGAGGCCCGAGCCCACACCCATGCAGAGCACCCGGTCACCGCGCTTGAGCGAGGGCGCCTCCATCGCAAGCGTGATGGGCAGGGAGGCGGGGCCCACATTGCCGAGGGTCGGATAGGTCACGGGCACCCGCGAACGGTCGAGCTTCGCCGCTTTGATGATGCCGCCCGTGTGCACGGCCGAGACCTGGTGCGTGATGTAGCGGTCCATCGACCCCCAGTCCCAGTCGCGCTTGGCCTCGTTCCATGCGGCCATGACGAGTTCCATGCCGCTCGCGAGGAGCCGCTTCGCGTCGGTGAACATGCCCTTGACGTCACCCACGCAGAGGTTGTGGTGCTCGGTCGCGGAGCGCGTGATGCCCCCGAGGATGCGGTGGCCCTCGGGATGAATGTCGCTCGGCCCCAGGACCGCCGCGGCCGCGCCCGAGCCGAGCGTGAGACTCGCGAACTCCTCCACGAACTCCGCCTTCGTCAGGTCAGAGCCCGACAGCCGCTCCAGGGTGTTGACGTGCAGTTCATCGGCGTCCTCACCATCGACGATGACGGCGTACTTCACCTGCCCCGACTCGATCAACTGTGCCGCGAGCGTCATGCCGTTGACGAAGCCGAGGCACGCGTTCGTCACGTCGAAATTCATGGCCGACGACGGCAACCCCAGACCGTGGTGGATGCTCACCGCGACGGAGGGCTCGAGATGTTTGCGCGTCACGGAGGTGTTGATCATGAGACCGACGTCGGAGGGGTCGACCTGCGCCTCGGCGAGGGCGCGAGCCGCAGCATCCGTCGCCGCCTCGGCGAAATTCATGCTCGAATCCCACTGTCGACGCTCCCGCACCCCCGCCACCCGCTCGAGAAGCCCGCGGGGAAGGCGAAGTCGGCGCAGAGAGGCGCTCAGACGGTCGTCGATCTCCTCGGACGTGACCACGATGGGAGCGGTCGTCGTCGCGATCGAGAGCAGGGAAGTATTCCCATGACGGAATGTGGCATTGCCGCTCACCGGATCGCCTCGCGCTCACTCGTGCTCATACGAGTTGACGCTATGACGAGTGACCTCCGAACTTGCTGGACGTGACCTGAACGGCCGACGGCGAGAGGGCGAGCGGATGCTACGCCGTGACGACCTCGGGAGTGCCGACCTCGCCCGCCGGCATCTCCTCCGCAAGCCGCGCGGCCTCCTCGATGAGGGTTGCGACGATTTCGGACTCGGGGACTGTCTTGATGACTTCGCCCTTGACGAAGATCTGGCCCTTGCCGTTGCCCGAGGCGACCCCGAGGTCGGCCTCCCTGGCCTCACCGGGGCCGTTGACGACACAGCCCATGACGGCGACCCGCAGCGGCACCGTCACGTGCTTGAGGCCCTCCGTGACCTCCTCCGCGAGCGTGTAGACGTCGACCTGCGCTCGGCCGCAGCTGGGGCAGGAGACGATCTCGAGCTTCTTCTCGCGCAGGCCGAGCGACTGCAGGATCTGCAACCCCACCTTGACCTCCTCGACGGGCGGTGCGCTCAGCGAAACGCGGATCGTGTCGCCGATGCCCTCCCCCAGGAGGATGCCGAAGGCGGTCGCCGACTTGATGGTGCCCTGGAAGGCGGGCCCCGCCTCCGTCACCCCGAGGTGGAGCGGCCAGTCGCCGCGCTCGGCGAGCAGGCGGTAGGCCTTGACCATCGTGACGGGGTCGTTGTGCTTGACCGAGATCTTGAAATCGTGGAAGTCGTGCTCCTCGAAGAGACTCGCCTCCCACACGGCGCTCTCCACGAGCGCCTCGGGGGTCGCCTTGCCGTACTTCTCCAGCAGGCGACGGTCGAGCGAACCGGCGTTGACGCCGATGCGGATGCTCACGCCCGCCTCCTTGGCCCGCTTGGCGATCTCCCCCACCTGGTCGTCGAACTTCTTGATGTTGCCCGGGTTGACGCGCACGGCGCCGACGCCCGCGTCGATCGCCGCATAGACGTAGCGGGGCTGGAAGTGGATGTCGGCGACGACGGGGATCTGGCTCTTCTTGGCGATGATCTTGAGGGCGTCGGCATCCTCCTGGTGAGGCACCGCGACGCGCACGATGTCGCACCCCGCGGCCGTGAGCTCGGCGATCTGCTGCAGCGTCGCGTTGATGTTGGTCGTCTGCGTCGTCGTCATCGACTGCACGCTCACAGGCGCATCGCCGCCCACCAGCACGTTGCCGACGGAGAACTGGCGCGTCTTGCGACGCGGGGAGAGGACCTGGGGGGTTCTCGGCATTCCGAGGTTGATGGCAGCCACGAGGCCAGTCTACTTCGGGGCGAATGCGCCGCGTCTGAGCACGCGGGAGTCCTCACTTGCTAGCCTCAGATGGTCACCACCGAGGCTGAAGGAGCACCCCCATGACCAACGAGGTCGTCATCGTCGCCGCCGCCCGCACACCGCAGGGCAAGATCCTCGGTCAGCTCGCACCGCTCAGCGCCGTGCAGCTCGGCACTGTCGCCGTGAAGGCCGCCATCGAGCGCTCCGGCCTCAGCGCCGATGCCGTGCAGGCCGTCATCATGGGCCAGGTGCTGCAGGCGGGCGCAGGGCAGAATCCTGCCCGCCAGACCTCCATCGCCGCCGGTATCGGTTGGGACGTGCCCGCCGTCACCATCAACAAGGTCTGCCTTTCCGGGCTCTCCGCCATCATCGATGGCGCCCGCATGATCCGACTCGGCGAGGTCGACGTCGTCGTCGCGGGAGGTCAGGAATCGATGACCAACGCGCCCCACGTGCTGCCCGGATCGCGCAAGGGCTGGACCTACGGCTCCATGCAGGCCGTCGACAGCGCCGCGAACGACGGACTGACAGACGCCTTCGACAAGGAGTCCATGGGACTCTCGACCGAGCGGCACAACGGCAAGCTCGGACTCAGCCGCGGAGAGCAGGACGAGATCGCTGCCCGCTCCCACCAGCGCGCCGCCGCCGCCCGCGACGAGGGCCTCTTCGCCGCCGAGATCGCTCCCGTCGAGATAGCGGGACGCAAGGGCGACGTGACCACCCTGACGGATGACGAGGGCGTCCGACCCGACAGCACCCCCGAGACGCTCGGCAAGCTCCGCCCCGCCTTCACGAGCGACGGGACCATCACCGCCGGAAACTCCTCGCCCCTGAGCGACGGCGCCGCCGCCGTCGTGCTCACGAGCCGCGCCTACGCGGAAGAGAAGGGACTCACCATCCTCGCGGTGCTCGGCGAGCACGGGCAGACCGCGGGCCCCGACAACTCGCTGCACTCCCAGCCCTCGCGCTCGATCGCCGCGGCACTGCGCAAGGCCGGGTGGGAGGCATCCGAACTCGACCACATCGAGATCAACGAGGCCTTCGCGGCCGTCTCGGCGCAGTCGATGCGCGACCTCGAGCTCGACCCCGCCGTCGTGAACCCGCACGGTGGAGCCATCTCGATCGGCCACCCCATCGGAGCCTCGGGCGCGCGGCTCGTCGTGCACGCCGCCCACGAACTCGCGCGGCGCGGAGGCGGCCGCGCGGCCGTCGCCCTCTGCGGTGGGGGCGGGCAGGGCGACGCGCTGCTGCTGAGCCTCTAGACGATGAGCCTCTAGAAGAGCGTGATGGGCTTGACGATGTCAGCGTAGATGAGCAGGGCGCTCATGCCGCCGAGGAGCACGACGACCGTGAGCGTCAGCGGGATGAGTTTGGCCGTGTCCACCGGTCCCGGGTCGCGCCGCCCGAAGAGCTTCGCGAGCCTGCGCCGCAGGCCCTCCCACAGCGCGCCGATCACATGCCCGCCATCAAGCGGCATGAGCGGCACCAGGTTGAAGACGAAGAGGGCGACATTGACGGATGCCACGAGGCCGACCAGATAGCTCAGTCGCTCCACGATCGGAATCGTGTCGATTGTCGTGATCTCCCCCGCGATGCGCCCGACCCCTACGACCGAGAGCGGCCCATTGGGGTCGCGTTCCTCGGGCCCGAACGCCGCCTCCGCGACATCGATGAGACGCTGCGGCAGATTGAGGATGACGTTCGCGACCGCTACCGTGTTGTCCCACACCTGTGGGAACGCGGCCGTCACGGGCTGCTGCGTGAGCTCATAGGCGGCTGTGATGCCGACCATCCCCACCTGCTCCGTGAGCAGCTCCCCGTCGGCGCCCTCGACGGGCTGCCCCTCCTCGTCGAAGACGTAGCGTTCGTTGAGGAACGGGGTCACCTCGAGGCTCTCTCGCTCCCCCTCCCGCTCGACCACGAGCTCAAGGGTCTCCCCCGGTGATTCCCGGAAGACGGCGCTCGCCTGCTCCCACGAGGTCACGGGCTCCCCGTCGATGCTCACCATGCGGTCGCCCGGCAAGACCCCCGCCTCCGCCGCGGGCGCGGCCGGGGCATCCGCATCGCACTCGTCCTGCGTGGACCCCGCAGGCACCATGCATTCGCTCACCGAGCCAACCGTGGTGCTGGGCTGCTGCACACCGAAGACCGAAAGGACGACCATGAACAGCACCGTCGCGATCACGAGATTCATGAAGGGGCCGCCGAGCATGATGATGACCCGCTTGTAGACGGGCAGCCGATAGAAGGCCCGCTCCTGCTCGCCCGGCTCGACCGTCTCGGCGCTCGCGTCGCGGGCATCCTGCACGAGCGTCTGGAAGAACCCCGTGCTGGACTCGCGGGCACGGCCCCCCTCGGCCGCGGGTGGATACATGCCCGACATCGCGACAAAGCCGCCCAGTGGGAGCGCTTTGACGCCGTACTCGGTCTCGCCGCGACGACGCGACCAGATCGTGGGTCCGAAGCCGATCATGAACTTGCTCACCCGCACGCCGAAGAGCTTCGCCGGCACGAGATGACCCACCTCGTGCAGCGCGATCGACACCGCGAGGCCGACAAGGACGACGAGGATGCCGATGATGTAAAGGAGGACGGGTTCCACCGGCAAAGGATACCGCCCGGATGGTCGGTACCCGCTGTGTCCCGTCGAGCCTGACCCTGTGCGGAACCCGATAGCGGGGCTACCCTGAGCGCGAGCCAGAGGAGGGGTGCGCGCAACGTGACAACGGTGCATGGCGAAGGAGCGCTGCTCAGTGGCCGATACCGCCTGGGACCCGTGCTGGGACACGGTGGAATGTCGACCGTGCGCCGCGCACGCGACGAATCTTTGGGCCGCGATGTGGCGATCAAGGTCTTCAGCCACGGCCTCGCGGATGCCGAGACCCTCGCCCGTCACCGGGACGAGGTGCAGCTTCTCGCCAGCATGAGCCACCCCGGTCTCGTCACCCTCTTCGACGCCGCAACTGAGGAAGAGACCGACGCGGCATACCTCGTGATGGAACTCGTCGAAGGCGATGACCTGCGCCGCCGCCTCGATGACGGTCCGCTGCCGCCCGCAGAGGTTGCCGTCATCGGCCGACAGGTCGCAGAGGCGCTCGCCTACACACACTCGCGCGGAGTCATCCACCGCGACGTCAAACCCGGCAACATCCTGCTGCCCCGCCGCGAGGCCGAACCCACGGGCGTGCCCGCCAAGCTCGCCGACTTCGGCATCGCACGCATCATCGACGGGGCCCGCCTCACCGCGACCGGTACCGTCATCGGCACGGCGGGGTACTTCTCGCCCGAGCAGGCGCTCGGGCAGCCGCTCACGGGCTCGAGCGACATCTACGCCCTCGGCCTCGTGCTGCTCGAGGCGCTCACCGGCGAGCGCGCCTTCCCCGGATCTGCCGAAGAGTCCATGGCGGCTCGCATTGCCCGCGACCCGCACATCCCCTCCGAACTCGGCGCAGACTGGGTGGCGCTCCTCACCCAAATGACCGCGAGAGAAGCGGAGCGCCGCCCCGACGGCCTCGAGGTCGCCGAGCACCTCTCCCAGCTCGTAGGGAAGCCCTCCGCCGTGCTCACCGAGGAGCACACCGAGCCGCTCGATCCCACTCGGCGCTATCCCCCCGCGGAGGCACCCTCCGACGCTGCGGACAGCGCCTCTACCGCGAGCGCGGGACCGGACGGCGGCAGCGACCGTCGTCGGCGACGCCCCGCGCTCATCACGGCACTCACCGCGGCGCTCGTCATCGCACTCCTCGTCGTGATCGTCACGGCAGTGAGATTGCAGGCGGGCAACGAGGCGCCCGCGATCCCGGACTATCCCGCGGTCGAGGGCCCCCTGGCCGAGAGCATCCAGCAGTTGCAGAGGAGCGTGGAACCGTGAACGCGCCCCGACCGCTCCAGTGGGGACCGGCCGCCGCCGGCGTCCTCGCGCTCACCATCGGCCTCGCCGGCTGCGCGCCCACGAGCGACTACGACCCGGGCGCCGCCGAGCGCCTGCAAGAGAGGGTGCTCGCGGTCACGACAGCCGCAGCATCCGCCGACGACACGGGCCTGCTGAGCTCCCTCGACCGGCTCGAGGTCGAGCTGCACGACGCCCGGGCACGCGGTCAGATCACGCAGACTCGCTTCGACGCAGTCATGGCAGCGATCGCCCTCGTACGCGCCGAAGCGGAGGCTGCGACAGCCGCGGAGGAGCCGGCGCCGACGGTCGAGCCGACCGACCCGGCCAGCAGCGTCGACGTCGAGAGCGGTGGCGGTGGCGGTGGCGAGGAGAACGGTTCCGGCCGTCCCGAGGATGCAGGACCGCCCGAGAATCCCGGTCAGGGGAATGGCCGGAACAACGGGAATGGGAACGGCTGACGAGCCGAGCTGACGGGGCAGTCGTCAGCGTGCGATGAGCCGCTCCGCCTCCGCGCGCGCCTGCCGCTCCGCCTCAAGCACTCCCTCGAGGGTCATCTCGACCGTCTCGTGCGCGTCGACCACCCGCTCGACAACCTCGAGAATGTCGAGATATCCGATCCGTCCCGCGTGGAACGCCTGCACCGCCTGCTCGTTCGCGGCATTGAACACGGCCGGGAACGTGCCCCCCGAGCGTCCCACGCGCTTCGCCAACTCCACCGCGGGGAAGGCCTCATCGTCGAGCGGCTCGAAGGTCCACTCCTGCGCCGTAGTCCAATCCAGGGGAACGCCCACGCCGGGCACCCGGTGCGGCCAGTCGAGGCCCAGTGAGATCGGCAAGCGCATGTCCGGTGGCGACGCCTGCGCGATCGTCGAACCATCGACGAACTCGACCATCGAGTGCACGATCGACTGCGGATGCACCGTCACCTCGATGTCGTCGAAGGGCACCCCGAAGAGCAGGTGGGCCTCGATCACCTCGAGGCCCTTGTTGACGAGGGTCGAGGAGTTCGTGGTGACGACGAGCCCCATGTCCCAGGTGGGGTGCGCGAGGGCTTCCCCAGGCGTCACGGATGCCAGCTGCTCACGGCTGCGGCCGCGGAACGGTCCACCCGACGCCGTCAACACGAGCCGCCGCACCTCGCCCGCGGCACCCGAGGCGAGGGCCTGGGCGATCGCGGAATGCTCCGAGTCGACGGGGACGATCTGGCCGGGGCCCGCAGCATCCGTCACGAGGGAGCCGCCGACGATCAGGCTCTCCTTGTTGGCGAGAGCGAGCGTCGCCCCCGAGCGCAGTGCCGCAAGGGTGGGACCGAGACCGACTGAACCGGTGATGCCGTTGAGCACCACATCGGCCTCGACCGACTCGACCAGACGTGCCGCGTCCTCGGCGCCGAGCGCGGTCTCCCGCACACCGAACCTCTCCGCCTGTGCCGCCACGGCCTCGGCATTGCGCCCCGCTGCCAGCCCCACGACCTCAAAGCGGTCGCGGTTGGACTCGATCACCTCGAGCGCCTGCACACCGATGGACCCCGTCGACCCGAGGATGATGACACGGCGCATGGGACCCCTTTCTGCGGAGCTTCGATTCAGGTCGTGGCGAGGATGTCGACGACATACACGAGCGTGTCGGTGCCCGTGACGGAGGAGGACACATCGCCATCGGCACCGTACCCGTAGGCGGGAGGCACGATCACGAGCAGCCGCGAGCCCGTCGGCTGACCTACGAGGGACTGAGCCACCCCCGGGAGAAGCTCGGACATGGCGAAACGGGTCGGCTGGGCGACACTCCAGTTTTCCTCCACCGAGAGGCCGTTGCGCCAGAGGACGGCCCGGTAGCGCAGATATACATCCGAACCCGAGCGCACGGTGGGGCCGGAGCCGAGCAGGAGCGTCGAGGAGATGAGCTCCGTGGGGGGCGGAGCGGCCGGAATCGCGACAACGGGTGCCCCGTCCACCTCCTCCACGACGGGTAGTGAACCCTCCTGCGTCTGAGGTTCCCCATTGGCGCGATCCAGCGCGACGGCCACGATGTCGAAGACATAGACAATCGGATCGGAGAGCCCGAGCCCGAGCGCAAGCCCGGACTCCGCCATTCCGTCGTCGGGGTGAACGACGGCAGCAACCCGCGACCCCACGGTGGAGCACAGGAGTGCGCGCCGGAGACCCGGCATAGCCGATTCGCCGTCGAGAGTGAGAACCGTGTGACCGACCCCGGGGGCGCCGTAGCCCGTCACCTCGAGGGGGTCTCCCGTCGCGCCGTTGAACGCCACGAAATCCACCGTGACGGTCGCGCCGAGCACGACGGTGGCACCGTCACCCTCGACGAGCACGCTTCGCTCGGTCGTCACGGGACTCACGGGTGCATCGAACTGCACCTCTGGCCGCGAAAAGAGCTCGCCCTCCGCGCTCACGCTCCGCGCCGCCGCACCCTCCGGAGCACACCCGGGCGCGGCATCCTCGACCTCTGGCGGAGACTGGCAGCCCGCGAGCAGCACGGCGCCCGTCAGGGCAAACGCAACGGCGGCCCCGGCACGGTATGACCTCATGCCCCTGCCACCCGGATGACCGGCTCATGCTCGACGGGAAAGTTGACGGATGCCGCGATGAAGCACTTGGTGCTCGCCTCATGGTGCGCATCCCGCGCCCGCTCCACCATGTCCTCGCTCTCGACCGTGACGACGGGGCGCAACGTCACTGAGGTGAAACGCCCTCCCCCATCCTCGCTCTGGCGCATCGTACCGACGGCCGAATCCGTGTAGGCCGTCACAACCACGCCGCGGGACGACGCGACGTGGAGATAACTGAGCAGGTGGCACTGACTGAGAGCGGAGAGGAGGAGCTCCTCGGGGTTCCACCGGGAGGCGTCACCGTGGAACGCACGGTCGGAGGAACCCTCGATGGAAGGCTTCCCCTCCGCCGAGACCGTGTGATCGCGGCCGTACGCGCGGTAGTGGCTGGTGCCGGTGCCCCGATTGCCGGTCCACTCGACGGACACAGCGTAGTGGTGTTCGAGGTTCACCCCTCCACCCTACGCCGCCCGCGGTCGCCTAGGCGCCGTACTTGCGGCGCAGGTCTGCCTTGCGGATCTTGCCGCTCGCGGTCCGCGGGAACTCATCGACGAAGAGGACGTTCTTGGGCACCTTGAAGCGGGCAAGACGCCCCTGGAGGTGACGGCGCACGTCCTCGGCGCTCAACTCACGGCCCTCGCGAAGTGAAACGATCGCCCACGGCACCTCGCCCCAGCGCTCGTCGGGCACGCCGATGACCGCGACGTCACCGACCGCGTCGATCTCCCGGATCGCCTGCTCCACCTGAGCCGGGTAGATGTTCTCACCACCGGAGATGATCATGTCCTTGAGCCGGTCGGAGATTGTGAGGAATCCGTCGTCGTCAAGGTAGCCGATGTCGCCCGTGCGGAACCAGCCATCCGGCGCGTAGGCCTCGGATGTGGCATCCGGACGGTTCCAGTACTCACGGATGACGTTGGGCCCCGACACCTGGATCTCTCCAGGCTCGCCGACCTCGGCCGGGCGGCCCTCCTCGTCGACGACCCGCATAGAGGTGAAGAAGTGCGGAAGGCCCGCCGAGCCGGCTTTCTCGCGGCTCCGCGCTGCCGGAATGCTCGTGATGCCCGGCGCCGTCTCAGTCATGCCATAGCCGCCCGAGAAGCGCAGCCCCCGCTCCTCGAAGGCGTCGATGACGCGGATGGGGACGGCGGAGCCGCCACAGGTCAGCTGGCGGAGCGACGAGAGGTCGGTGGACTCCCACAACGGGTGCTCGCTCAGCATCTGATAGGTCGTCGGCACGCCGCTCATGCTCGTGACTCTGTGGCGCTGGATAACGTCGAGCACGCGGCCCGGATCGAATCGCGGCTCGAGCACGAGCGTCCCGCCCTTGAGCAGGGTCGGCAGGACCCCCATTCCGAGCGAGGCCACATGGAAGAGCGGCGAGATCATGAGTGCGACCTCAGTGCTCTGGTAGTCGTAGTCGATGATGACGTTGATCGCGTTCCACGTGAGGTTGCCGTGCGTGAGGAGGGCACCCTTGGGGTTGCCCGTCGTGCCCGATGTGTAAAGGATGATCGCCGGATCGTCGAGCCCCACCGCGACGTCGATCGACTCGGGGTTCGCCGCGGCCAGGACCTCCTCGAAGGACTCGAGGACCGCGTCATCCGCCCCCGGCTCGTCGTCGTCCTCGCCACCTACGACTGGCACTGAGGCGGTGATGGCGGCACCGAGCGCGGTGTCGTCGACGACGATGCGGTGAGTCACGGGAGTACCACGCAGGGCCGCCGCCGCGACGACCGTGAGGCTCTTTGGATGGATGAGGATTCTGCTGCCCGAGTCGGTCAGGCCGAAGGCGAGTTCCGGCGCGGCAAGGCGCGCATTGAGCGGAACGAAGATGGCCCCGAGGGTTGCGGCCGCTAAGAGCGTCTCGAGGAACGCGACATGATTCTCGCCGAAGTAAGCGACGCGGTCTCCTTGAGAGATTCCGCGCTCGCGCAAGGCAGCAGCGAGTCGCTCCACCCGGTCGAGAAGCTCGCGGTAACTTGTGCTCTTCTCGGCGAAGATGACGGCGGGCTTATCGCCCGACTTCTCGCGTCGGCGTTCGAGCCACGAACCGATGCCTTGATTCAGCAATGAACCCACCCTTCGGACCCGCCCCTGCGAATCCAGACCACGTCGTCCGACCCCACGGTCGAGATTCTCACGGTATTTTCAATCATTGAGTTTGTCAACTAATGCGACTCGCTGAGGGTAGTTGCCCGCGGAGCACCTCGCCCGACGGCGCGAGCCGCCAGACGCCGCCCGGCACACGCGAGAGCGGCGGGGGCAGGAGACTCAGGCCGGATACGAGACGGAACTCGCTCGGGCTGCACCGGTCGAAGAGCACCTCACTCCGCTGGCGCGCAATCGCGAAGGCGCTCCACGCGGCCTGCCACGCGTGAGGGTCGCCGACGGCGACGGGGAGGGAGGCTCCCCCGGCGAGGCGATCCGCCAGCTCTCCGGGAGCACACATGCTCTCCCCCGCTCCGAGCGCGCGCAGGAGATCGCGCAGGGCTGCGGGTCGCGTCGTCACGATCGCGGCGACGCCCGACCCCGAAAGGTCGACACCGCTGCGCGTGTGCATCCGAGCCAGCGGAGTTGATGGCAGCGGCTCCGACACGAGCTGCACCTCGTTCCCCTGCCAGCGCGCGCGACCCGGCACGGCACCCGCGAGGAACCCAGCGCCCTCGCCGCCCGCCATCACGTGCTCCTGGCGGGACGGCAACCGAAGGATCAAGCGCGAGTCGAAGAGCCCCGCTGCCGTCTGGACGCCCGGTGTCAGGCGCTGCACTGAAGCCGCCACATGAACCCCGGTCGCAGGCCCTTCGCGCAGTACGGCCGTCAGGTTCTCGAGGAACGCCGCGGCATAGGGCTCAGGGAAGCGGGGCAGGAGAGCGTCGAGGTCGTCCAGGAGGGCGAGGACGGGCGAAACGCCGCGGTCGCCGCGAGAGAGCGCGAGGACGATATCCCAGGCCTCCTCGATGTCGCCGCCGATCGGCATCACGTCGAGTGACTCCCGTCGGGCCGCCGCGGCAAGGGCGGCGAGCGCCGTCGACTTGCCTGAGCCCAGCCCGCCGATCACGAGCAGGTGGCCGTCGCGGCGCGGTCGCCACACGGCAGGGACCTGCCGCTGCTCCTGCGGAAGATCGAGCAGGCCAAAGCGGATGCCGCGTTCCCCCCGCTGCGACGCGGTGCCGGAATGACCCGCCGGTTCGACGCCATCGGCGGCGATCTCATCGACCGCGCGCCAGTCGAGCCGCTCCGGGAGGGGCGGCAGCCACGGTCGACGCGGAAGAGCCACTCCGGCCCAGCGTTCGGCGACGGCAGCCGCCCCTCCGGGCGCCGCACGGGCGACCTGGGCAAGAACGGCGGTGCCGCCGGCGACGCTCACGAGGCAGCGCCCGGCCGGCTCGCGCGGCAGCGCGGCGGCGTCATCCGTGCCGATCACGGCAGTGCTGTCGTGGCCACTGTTGACGCGCAGGGAGAGCCGCAGGGCGCAGTTGGCCATGAGGGAGTCACGGACGACGCCCGCGGGTCGCTGGGTGCACAGGATGAGGTGCACCCCGAGCGACCGCCCGCGCGCCGCGATGTCGGCGAAGACGGCGTGTAGCTCGGGAAAGTCGCTCAGCATCGCCGCGAACTCGTCCACGACGACCACGAGCCGGGGAAGCAGGCCGTCGTCGAGGTCCTCGATTGCCCGCGCGCCCCGACGAGCCAGGACCTGTTCCCTGTGCCGCAACTCCGCACTGAGGCTTTCGAGGGCGCGGCCCGCGGTCACCCGGTCGAGATCCGTGATCAGGCCGACGCAGTGGGGCAACGCCGCGAGCTCCCCGAATGAGGAGCCTCCCTTGAAGTCGACGAGCAGGAACGTGACCCGCTGCGGCGAGGCGGAGCGCGCCAACGCGAGCACCCACGAGATGAGGAGCTCGCTCTTGCCGCTGCCCGTTGTGCCGCCCACGACGGCGTGCGGCCCCTCCGCCACGAGATCCACGACGAGCGGCCCCTCTGCCGCGATCGCGAAGGCTGCGGGAAGCCCTGCCTGCTCGCCGTCGGGCTGGCCTATCGAGGCGAGTTCCGCGAAGGAGGGCACCCCGCCCGCCCCGAGCATCATGCCTTCCGCCCGCGCCGCCGCCGCCAGCGTGGCGGCAAAGCGGCCGGCGTCGAGTGCAGAGACGAAATCGGCGCGGAATCGGCGCGGCACGACCGCGAGGCCGTCGGCGTCACGCATTCCGAGTTGCGGGTGCCGCAGCATCCGCACCTCGCCGCCCGAGACCTCGAGGCCGACGCGGCATTCACGAGGCAGCTCATCCGCGCTCTCCGCCACGACGACCGGTATCGAGACGGATCCCTCATGCCGGGAACCTGCGCGCTCGGTGAAGTCGATGCGCAGGGAAGCGGGCGGCGCCGCGGCGGGCTCGACATGAGGAAGCTCGGCATGCCACCCCTCGAAGCCGCCCCGCGCGACAAAAGTGCCGGGCGGAAGCGCATCCGCGAGCTGTAGGACGAGCGAGCGTGCGAGCGCGAACGCAGCGACCCGCGCGCCGCACACGCCGACGCCCAGCCGCGCGTCGACAGTGACGGGAGCGCCCGTGAGAAGTGCCGCCTCCTCGCGCAGCTCGAGGAGCACGCGCCCCACCGGCTCACCGGCACGGTCCTTTCGCCCCCGTCGACGCGCTCCCCGCCCGAGCGCCCGGCTCAGGCCGGGAGGGACGCCATCCGCCCACTCCGTCTCGTGCTCCGACGCTCCGCTCAGCCGCACCTCGCTCGGCCGCTCGCCCACGCCCAGCACAAGGGGAAGAGGCCCGCCCTGGTACCTCCAGCGCTCGGCGTCGTGGAGGGCCACGGGGATCAGCCGACTCGGCGCCCGGGCAGCCCGCCACAGAGCCTCCCGCAGCCGATCGTGCTCGCGCTCGATCCGCCCCCGGGTGGCCGCGACATCCGCGCGGAAGCGCTCGTGTTCACGCCGCGAGCGCCGCCGCCCCTGAAGGCGCGCATCGACGAGGCTGCCGAGCGCGATGAGCGGACCCAGGAATGCGAACAGGAGAGCAAAGGGAGACCGCGTCACGACCCACATGCCGAGCGCCGCCACGACTGGCGCGAGGGTCGCGAGGAGCGGGAACGAATACGGCGGTGGAGGCTCCGGCGGGCGGGGCAGCGGGATGTCACGGGGTGCTGTCACGGGGACCACGACACCATGTCGCGGCCCGCGTCGATCGCGATCGAGCCCTGCTCCGTGGAAGAGCTGCCCGTTGCCCGGGCCGTGGAGGAGTCGTCAGCTCACGACGAAGAACTGTTCGCCGATCTCGACCCGACTACCCCTGGCCACACGGCACCGCCGGTCGGCGTCGCAGCGCCGCGGAGGAGCATCCGGCTCTTTCAGCACTGTGCCGTTGCCGGAGAAGCGGTCCTTGATCCAGAAGGAGCCGTCCTCCTGGCCGAACTCGAGGTGGGTCTTCGAGACGGAACGCCCGGTGTCGAGCACGCGAACGAGCTGATCGAAGTACTCCCCAGGCTCTGGCCGCGGATTCCTCCCGATCAGGCCAGTGCCGTAGACCGTGACGCTCTCGCCTGTGCTGAACTGCAGAACATAGCGTTCGCCTCCGCCCCGGCGCACAATGCGCGTCTCCTCGACGTCGCCGAGGTCCTCCGCTTCGGGCGCCTCGGCGGCTGCGGAGTCCGCAGCGCTCGACGTCGGGGCGGGCGGAGTCGGCCTGTGGTCCGCCACGGGAAGCGGAACCGGCGGCGCCCCAGGAGGGGACTGCACGAAGATCGGCATGGTCGGCAGCGGGACCGGCCCGGGGGCCGGCGCGGACGTCGGTGTGACATGAGGAGCCGGAGCGCCAGCCTCTCCACCGGCGCCGTCATCACTCGGCGCTGCAGGAGGCGGCATTTGAGGGACGCTGCGGGTGAATGCTGCGCTCACGGATCTCGAGACCGAACCGCACTCACCGCAGAAGATGTCGCCGGGACCGAGAGTCGAACCGCACTGGGCACACTCCAGCGGGTTGCGCTGGACGCCCTCGAGAGCCGCCTCCGCCGCGCTCTGCCCGGCGGAACTCTCGAGGTCTTGCTGCTCGGCTGTCTCGGTGGGTGCGACGCTTTCGACGGCGGCCTCGCCCGAGCCCCTGAACGCCGCGGCGTCCTCAGCTTCGGGGGCAGCATCGCCCTCGTCCTCCCCCGAAAGCGACCAGGAGCGGGCCTGGGCGGGAGTGCCCTCATGCTCAGGGGCGGGAGGCGGCGACACGGGCAGGTCGAGGGGAGCGGAAGGGCCGCCGGTCGCCGCTTCCGCGGCGACGCGCCTGCCGCACTCGCCGCAGAAGATCGCCCCGCGCGGCAGCGCGGTTCCGCAATACGTGCAGGTCATGTGGGCCGTCTCTCCCGGGAAAACAACTCCTTGAGACTATAGCCAGCGAGGGAGCGCAGAGAGACGGCCGCCTTCACCCGCTGCCAGCGCGTGCGGCTCGACGAGATGTCCTCCTCCAGTTCCCGCACCGCGACCCACACCTCTCGCGCTTCATCCTCATCCACCCGCTCGGGGGCGAAGACGGCACGGTCAGCAACTGCGGCAAGCACGAGAGGGCGGACCCCGCCCACGGCCTCGGCGACCTCGCTGCGCGTCGGTGACGGCGGCGGGCTGTAGCCGTAGTCCGCGGTCATGTCCTCGAACTCCCGCCAGCCTCCGCTGACCCGGGCCGCGGCAGATGCGGCGCGCTGCCGCAGATAGCGACGGCGAAGCTTCGCGATGACGATCGCGAGGAAGGGAGCAAGCACGACGAGGATGCCCGCGGCAATCCAGGCGAGTACCGTGAGGGCTGCGAGCAGGGCCGCCACGAAGGGGTCGTCCTGCTCCTCGTCCTCCTGGCTTGTATCGAGCGGAATCTGGTCGCGGCTCGGGTCTGGCTCAACTGCGGGCGGCGGTACAGGGCTCTGGGGGCGAGCGACCTCGGTCGGATCCTCGGGCTCCTCCTCGGGAATCTCCCGCTCGGGCGGCGTCGGGTCGATCGCGACCCAGCCGAACTGAGCCGTATCCACCTCGATCCATGCCGAGACATCGGAGCCGAGGACGACGGTCGTGTCGTCCTCGCCGCCTAAGGGCTCGGGCGCGAAGCCGAAGACGACTCGCGAGGGAAAGCCGATTGCGCGCGCCATGAGCGCGGCCGTGACGGAGTACTGCTCCTCGTCGCCGATCATGCGGGGGCTCGTGAGGAGCTCCTGGATTCGGTCGGCTCCGTGGCCCGAGCGGCTCACCGGCTCGTCGTCTCGAATGCCGTGGCTCACGTACCCCTCAGCCGCGAGGGCCGAAAGCATCGCCTCGAGCCGCTCACCGGCGGTCTCGGCGCCCCGCACCCACGTGTCGAGCACGACCGTCAGCTCCTCGGGAACGACCGCGGCAGGGGGCACGGCGGCGTCGCCGGGGCTCAGGCTGCCGATCCTGCCGCTGCTCGGCTCGGCGGGGATGACCGCGTCGAGAGTGTAGCGATCGCCCGCGTCGAGCCCCTCGAGCACCACCCCCGAGTGCCCCCCATCGTTGAAGAAGAAGCTGTCCGTGAGAGCCGCTGCATCCGTTCCCCAGAAGGAGATCGAGCTCAGCAGGCCTGTCGTGGGAACCCAGATGCCCTCATAGCCGGAGATCTCCACCTCGAGCTCGACGCGTTCGCCCGCAAGGTCGCGCTCGATCGAGGTGGGAAGCCTCGTGAATGATCCGGAGTCGCTCGTCGCGAGGTCGCTTCCGACGCTGAAGACGACGCCGTCGTAGGTGTCAAGGGTGGCCAGGCGGAGCCGAGCCCCCGCCGGAAGTCCCCTGACGGTGAACATGGCCGAGCCTGCGATGGAGGGCTGCTGGTAGCGACGGAAGCTGCTGAGCGGGCTCGAGTAGTCCCGGGGGTCGAAGGGCTGGTCGACGATGTCGCGCAGCACTTCGCGTTCGCGCTCGGGCGGCGCCGCGTTCGCGGACAGACCCCCGACCGCGACAGCGACGAGGAGGATGGCGATCGCGGCCGCGGCACTGCGAACCCCGCCCAGCCGTTCAAGACGAGCGCTGCCGGGCATAGGCGACGTCGCAAGGGCACGGATGCTCTCCCGGCGTCGATACCAGCGACGCCAGCTGAGCCAGCCGAGCACGACCGCAAGGAAGCCGAGCACGAGAGGCACGGCGGTGGGTGCCTCCCTGGGCCCGAAGGCGAGCCCGAGCACGAGCACGAGTGTCGGGGCGAGGACGCCAAGCTCTCCCGTCTCGATCCGCAGCGCAAGAGACAGCCCGATGATGACCGTGACGAGAATGATGAGGAACGCGGGAACGAGGAGCGACTGGTAGCTGCCCACGGGCAGCGCGATCGTGAGGAGTTGCCGCCAGCCGAGCGCCGCCGCACGGATCAGCTCCAGCAGGCCCTCACCCGAGGGCAGGACCCTGAAGAGCGCGCTGTCCGGGATGGCGAGCGGCACGCCGAGGAGGAGGTAGGTCGCGACAGTGACCCCCACCATGACGGGCCCGGGCCAGCGGAACCGCGCTCCCGCGATGGCGATGGCGCAGCCCACGACGATCGTCGCGGCAGCCATGAGGATGAACTGTTCGGTCTGATAGATCGGCCAGAACGCCGTCGTCGCGACGGCGGTCGCCGCGACGAAGAAGGTCGTCGAGAGGAGGGTGAAGACTCCAGAGCCCTGGTCGAACGTTCTCATGTGCGCCTCAGGCCGCCGCCGAGCGGGCGAGGCTCCGCGTGAGGTCCTCGAGGTAGCCGATCGTCAGGACGCTGAGCCCCGGCACGCGGCGGAGTCCGGGCACGGTCTCCGGATCACACACGATTGCGACGACCTCGACGCCGGACGGAAAGCGGGTCGAGGCGGCCCGCAGCTCTCCGGGCGACGGCGTCGAGCCGCAGATGAGGAAGGCAACAGACACGCCGGCCACCTGGTCCGCCACGACCCTGGCCATGTCGCCGAGAGGAAGGGATGCGGCATCCCGCTCCACGAGAGCCAGGTCGTCGAGCAGGCGCCCCGGATTGAGCGTGCTGAGCGCGCGCACGGCGAAGACGCGGTGACGGGCGAACTCGGGGGTGGAGGCACCGACGACGACCGAGATGTTGCGCACGTCGCGGATGGCGCGGATGCCGAGCGACCCCGCTACGCTGACCGCCATCTCGAACTCCTCGTCACTCGCGTAGTCCGACGCCGCGAGACTCAGCGAGATCACGAGGTGACTACGCCGGGTCTCCTCGAACTGTCGAACCATATAGGTGCCCGTCTTGGCGGTGCTCTTCCAGTGGATGTAGCGGCGCTCGTCTCCCGGCGCATACTCGCGTAGCGCGTGGAAGGAGACATCGCTGCTCGTGATGTCCCTCGTCGGGTTTCCCTCCAGGTCGCGAATGAGGCCCGTGCTCGTGCTGGGGATCGCGGTCGTGCGCGGATGCACGTAGAGCTCGTGCACGTCGGTCCAGGCGATCTCGCGGCGAACGAGGCCGATGGGGTCGGCACGCACCGTGCGCACGGGACCGATGGGAAGCATCCCGCGGCGCGAGGTCGGCACGGCGAACTCGTGCGAGAAGGAGCTGCCTCCCGTCAATCCCGGCAGAGCGAACTCGGCGATGCCCGTGCCCACCGGGACCTCGGCCTTGACACCGAAGACTCTGTGGCGGCTGGGGTTGTCGATCGTGATGCGGGCGCTCGCCGTCTCCCCCACGACGACACGGCTGTGCGGCAGGGAGAGATCGATCGTGAAGGCGTTTCGCCCGACGAGATAGATGATGGCGACGAGCACGAGCACGAGCGAGCTGTACGCGGCAGCCAGGAGCTCGGGCCATCCGACGAGATGGGCGAAGAAGAAGGAGAGGACGACGACGCCGACCATACTCCAGCCGAGCGGGGTGACGACGGAGCCGACGCGAGCGGAGACGGTCGCCAATCCGCCGGCAAGGGCTCGGGCGGAGCGGACGACGGTGACGATCAGGTCAGCGAGAATGCCGTCACGGTTGCCGACGATGCGGCTGCGGGTGTTGCTGACGGTGCTCGTCGTGGTGCCCGGATCCCCGCGATACGAGGTCCGGGTCGCGCCGCGCGAACGGCTCCGCCCCGTGCCTGTGAGGGCCGTCCTCGAGGAGACGCGCGCAGTCCCCGGTGTCGTTGCGGACGGAGTGCGCTCGCCGCGCGCGAGACGATCCCGGCTCACACCGCCTGCCTGTCGCTGGGTGGCGAGACCTCCATGAGGATCTGACTCATGATGCTCGAGGCGGTCACGCCGTCGAACTCGGCTTCGGGGTCGAGCACGAGACGGTGGGCGAGGACGGGCTCGGCGAGCGCCTTGATGTCGTCGGGAATCACGTAGTGGCGCGCCCCTGCCGCCGCGAGCGTCTTGGCAGCACGGATGAGGGCGAGGGCGCCGCGCACGCTCGCCCCCAATCGCACCTCCTCGGAGGAGCGCGTCGCCTCGACGATCCTGGAGACGTAGTCGTTGACCGAGGGGTCGACATGCACGGTGCGCGCGAGAGCCGCCATCTCGACGACGGTCTCGGCGGGGACGATGGAGGGCACGACCGTGTCGTGGGCGCGCACCCCCGCACCCTCGAGGATGCGGACGGTCGACGCGTGGTCGGGGTAGCCGATCGACGTCTTCATGAGGAAGCGGTCAAGCTGTGCCTCGGGTAGACGATAGGTGCCAGCCTGCTCGACAGGGTTCTGGGTCGCGATGACCATGAAGGGGGCACCGACGGGATGCGTGACACCGTCGACCGTCACCCGGCCCTCCTCCATGACCTCGAGGAGCGCCGCCTGGGTCTTGGGGCTCGCGCGGTTGATCTCGTCGGCAAGCACGATGTTGGCGAATATGGGGCCGCGGTGGAACTCGAAGTCGCCGGAGCGCTGGTCGTAGATGCTCACGCCCGTGATGTCTCCCGGGAGGAGGTCGGGGGTGAACTGCACGCGATTGCTCGTCCCCTGCACGCTCTGCGCGATCGCGCGCGCGAGGGAGGTCTTGCCCGTGCCCGGGTAGTCCTCGAGCAGGAGGTGCCCTTCGCTCAGAAGCGCTGTGAAGGAGAGCTTGATGACGAAGGTCTTCCCCAGCAGCACCTGCTCGACGTTGGCGACGAGGCGACCGAAGATGTCGGAGAACCATGCCGCTTGTTCCGGTGCCATTGTCATGCTGTCGCCTCTCGTCGTGCCGTCCATCGCTGCATCCTCATTCGCACTGGGTCTCCCCATATTCTGGGTCCTCGTAGCTGTCGACAGTCGCCTTGATGCGGAGGGCCGTGGATCCGGCGGGTACCGTCATGCCGGGACTCCACTGCTGCCAGAACACATCCGGCGGCCAGTTCCCCGTGGCGGCACGGAACAGCACCTCGTAGGTCACACTGCCGACGGCGCCCGTGTTCGGCGGTGCGATAGGGGTGAACTCCTCACCCTCGGCGCAGCTCAGCACGCTCGCTCGCGTCGCGATGGGGGTCGCCTGGAGCACTTCGGATGGCGGTCCGCAGAGGTCCGTGCCGGCGTTGCGGCAGGCCCTTACCTGCACCGTGACGGGCTCGCCATAGCGTGTGGAGCTCGTGGCTGAGGTCACGAACTGCCCTCGGACGACGGGACTCCATGTGCCGCTGCCGCCCAGGGATACCTCGTAGCGCGCGGCCGTGCCCTGCGAGACAGAGAGCGAGGTCACGCGCACGTCGTAGTAGCCGCCGCCCTGGTGTTCGACTCGCAGGCTCGCGCTCGCCTGGCCCGGCGCCCGCATGCTTTCGACGGGACTCGAGACGCTCACAGTGCAGAACATGCCGTTGTCGGAGTACACGGCATAGACGTAGGCAACCCCGTCCTGTGCGCTCGTGTCGACCCAGCCGCTCGCCACCGGGCCGGCGACTCTGTTGGGGTAGTTGCCGCTCGTGCAGGTGGAGGGCGGGGTCTCGCCGCGGAAGCGGGCGACGTGGTAGCTTCCCGTGCCTGCGCCGTTCCAGCCTCCCCCCGTCCACGTGACGCGGATGTCGCCCTCATTGCCTGTCACGGCGGCGCTCACGGCGACGGGGAGCGGCCGGCCGACGGCGGTGACCGAGACGGGGGCCGAACGGTTCCACTCCTCAGCGGTCGCCTGCGCCGAGTTCCGCGCGAAAACGACGACCTGATACACCTGGCCTGGTTGGATGAGACCGCCCGCCGTCGTCGTGAGGCTCGTAGCGGTCGTCGCGATGTCGGCCTGACCGACACCGGGGCCGGCGATCCGCACTGTGTACCCGGTCACCGGGGTGCCCGGCACGGGGTCAGGAACCGCAGACCATGTCACCGTGAGCTCACCCTCGGCCCCGCCCGTCGCCCTCGCGGTCACGCCTGTCGGCGCCGCCGGAAGGTAGTCGACCCGAAGCGGCACGCTCGAGGGGCTTGGCGCTGAGGAACCGAGAGCATTCGTCGCGATGACCTGAAATTCGTAGGATGCCCCCACCGCGAGATCGTCGAGGGTGCACAGCTGCTCGAGGCCGCAGTTCTTGCGGTAGCCGCCATTGCTGCTGCTCACGATCTCGTAGGAGGTGATGGGCGAGTTGTTGGCGGCGGGCGGAGTGATGCGCAGGGTCACCGCGCCGTTGCTGTGTCCGCCGACCCGGGAGGGCGCGACGGGAGCATCAGGCACGTCCTGCACGGAAATGGTCACGGTTCCCCAGGTGTATCTGCTCGGATCCCGCGTCGCATCCGCCACCTGGTACTGCAACTGGGTGTCTGCGGCCTGAGCGTTGGAGGCGACGCTGACGGTGAGCCTGCTACGGTCGGCGCTCGGCACGACCGTCACCCCCGGTGGCAGGGCGCCCCCGTCGATGCCCCGGATGCCGACTACCGTGAGCGGCTGGCCGGGGAACGGGTTCGCAGCGTTGTCGTTCGCGAGCACGTCGATCGTCGTCGTCTCGCCCCTCGGGGTGATCGCCGTGTCGGGTGCAGGCCGGGCGAGGGGCCTACTCGAGGCGACGACCCGCAGAGTGATCGTGCCCGCCTGCCCGTCGCTCACGTCGTCGCGGACCCCCAGCGTGATCGCAGTTTCGGAACCCTTGATGGCGTTTGCGGCGGCCCGCAGCGTGAGCGTGCTCCCCGTCAGCGTGTAACTGAAGTCGCGCGGGAGGGGTTCCAGCACGCGGTAGGTGAGCTCCTCGACGTCGTCGGGATAGGGATAGTTCGTCAGCTTGAGAAGGTCGAGCGGCTTCTCCTCGGCCGGCTCGAACTCGATCGTTCCGCCCGCGAACACGGGGGGCTGGTTCTCCCGCGGGGTGACACGGATGGGGAGCACGAGGGTTGCGGTGCGGGCGCCCGGTGCATCCGCTGTCACGCCGTCTGTCACCTCGAAGGAGATGGATGCCGGGCCAAAATATTTGTCGGCCGAAGTGAAGACAAGCGTGTCGTCGTCGATCACGAGCGGGTCGCCATTGGCGTTCGTGGCACGCACCGTCGTGCGGTCGGTGAGGCGAACCTTCTGGCCGCCGACGGCGATGACGTGGTCGTTGATGTCGATCACGAGACGCGACTCGCTCGCGACGACGAGAGGCGCGGCGCGGCGATCGAGCTGCGGTAGGGCGTCGTCGAGCCCCGGCACGCGGATGAACGCGTAGGAGACCACATCGGGGTCGGCGGGGTGGATGACAGCGAAGGGGATGATCTGCCGCCGCTCCACGATCGTGACGGTCACGGTGCCGTCAGCGTCCACCTGGGCGTTGTCGCTGAAACGGTCGAGGAGCTCGACCGTCAGGGTGTCGACGGGCCCGTCGGCGAAGAAGACGTTCTGCAGCACGTCGACCGTCACCGTCTCCCGGTCGAGGATGTCCGAGAGGGTGAGGACGGTGTCGTTCGCAAGCGGATGTGCGTAGGGCGCCTCCGCGTCGACCGTCACCGTGATGAAGTTGGAGCTGGTTCCGCCGAAGTCGTTCTCGATCGTGTAGATGAGGCCGTACTGGCCCGGCTCCTCCGGCACGACGACGACCACGACCTCGCCCTCGATCTCCGCCTCGACATCGCTCGTGTTCGGCTCGACGTCAATGACGCTGAGCGTGCCGCCGTCCGGGTCGATGTCGTTGGCGAGCACCTGCACCGAGATGGTGCCGCCGGGCTTCGTCGTCACCTCATCCGCCGTAGCGACGGGGTTGCGTGCCTCCTGAAGGGGCGGGCTGATGCCGATGCGCACCGTTCCCGTCGCGCGAGCACCGAGGCTGTCCATGACGGTGTAGGTGAAGGTGTCGGTTCCCGCCGAGTACTGGCCCGCCTCATACTCGATGAAGTCCGTGCCGACCTCCGTCACGGCCCCCTTCTCGGGCGCGCTCTCCTGCCCGAGAAGCTGCACCGAGTCGCCGTCCGGGTCAATTCCCGTGAGGGGGATACGGATGCTCACGGTGCCTCCCGCGATGACGCGCGCCGTCACGGTCGTAGGCGTCGGGGCACCGTTGGTGGCTTCGACGACCTCCCGCACAGCAATGCGCACCTCGGCCTGAGAGGTCTGCCCGTCGGGCCCCGCGATCTCGTAGACCGCCGTGAAGTCACCCGTCTGCTCGGGGGCGAGGTAGCGCAGGCGATCGCCTGAGGCGAAGAGGAGGCCGGAACCCTCGGCCCCTTCCACGAGCTGCGGGTTGAGCGTCAGTGCCTCGCCGTCGGGATGCAGGTCGTTGGCGAGCACGGGAATGTCGATCGTGTCGCCGACGCGCACGGTGACGCTGTCGGGGCTTGCGACGGGCGCCTGCAGCTGCGCGGGCGGGATCTCGATGACCGTGATGGCGCCGTCGGCCGACGCGAGCCCATTCGTGATGCGGTACGACACGGTCACCGGCCCGCTGTCGAGCGGCGCCTCCAGGGTCAGCCGGATCGACCTCTGCTCGAGGATCTCCGCTCGCACGCCCATGGCCTGCTCGGTCGAGACGGATGTCACCATGAGCACGCCGCCCGCAGGATCGATGTCGATCGAGGCGACGTCGATCGTCTCATCGCTGAGCGTCTTGATGAAGATGGTCTTGGGGATCGTGATGGGAGGAGAGTTTGCGTCGGGCGGCGCTTCCACGTCGATGCGCACGATGCCCGTCACCGTCTGGCTGCCGTCAGTCACGACGTACTCGACGTAGAAGGTGCGCACCTGCTCGCTCGAGAAGCGGAATGTGCCGCTGTCCAGGTTGGTCGTGATGGTGGCCCCCGTGCGCGAGGGCACGGCGCTCAGGCGCACGGTGCCTGTTCCGCCGCGCACATGCTCGAGGGGCGCGACCCGCACCTCGCCGCCCGCGTAGGCCCGCACGGCAAAGGGGTCGGCGATGATCGGCACCTCGCCCGGCGCGCTGACCGTGATGGCGAGTGAGCCCGAACCCCGGGCGACCCCATCCGTCACCGCGAGCGCAACCGTTCGGAGGCTTGCTGCTGCCCCGCCCTCCTGGAAGACGACGGCCCCCTCTGGCTTGAAGCTGACCACGTCCGGGTCGGCGGTCGAGGCACCGACGAGGTAGAAGGGGTCCCCGTCCGGATCGACCCAGTCACCGAGGACGTTCGCGGTGAGGCGCCCGCCCTGTGCGACGCTGCTGCGCGACTGCCGCACCTGCACGGGGGCCCCATTCTCCTGAGGGGAGCGCACCTCGACCGTGACGGTCGCCGAGGCCGAACCGCCGCGACCGTCAGTGATCGTGTAGGGGAAGGTGATGACGCCCGACGCCGTGTCGCTCAGGGTGATCTGCACCTGTTGCCGGTCGCGCACAAGATCGAGTCGGCCCTGCGTCTCGTCGATCTCGCCGACCTCCGAGACGACGAGGACGTCGCCGTTGGCGTCGTAGTCGTTGAGGAGCACGGGCAGGACGGTCGCGCGCCCCGGCCGGGCACCGAAGACGTCGTCGACCGCGACGGGAGGGACCTGGGTCTTCTCGAACTCGGGCGGGGTGTCCGTATCGTTCTGTTCGACCTGCTCCTGGTTCTCCTCGACCGTGATGAGCTCGCTCCAGTTGTTGATGAGCGCGCCGTCACCCTGGACCGCCCAGGAGCGTCCGGAGCTGGGGTCGTTGAGCAGGAGCCGGTCCTCGTTGAGGGCGAAGTCCAGACGGGCGGCCGCGGCATCCGAACCCGCCAGCTCCAGCTCGACGGGCGCAGCGCCCTCGCAGTCACGCCACGCGAGACCGTCGGCCCAGGCCGCGAATGCGCATCCGTCGACGACGATGGGGGCGGCGGCCGTGGCGGAACGCTCCTCAACGAGGACGCTCACCTCGCCGCCGAAACCGATCTCGAAGAGACCGCCCTCCCACGCCAGAAGCACGGAGTCGGCCGCGTCACCCGGATGCTGCAGCAGCGGCCGCTCCCCCGGGCTCAGCTCGTCTGAAAGATCGACGACGGTTCCGTCGAGCCAGAGGCTGCGCGAGGAGTAGTCAAAGATGACGGCGCGCTCCCCCACAGCCGTGATCGCGACATCCTGCCCCTCTCCCGAAAAGTCGATGACGCGGCTCTCCGCGGCGGACGTCACGGCCCCGGCGCCTCGACTCAGGTCCACGCGGTAGAGCTGGGAGGTGTCAGGAGAGAAGGCGTGCAGGGTTCCGTCCGGGGCGACCGTGACCGCAGCGTTCGAGCCGAGGCTGAGGATAGGCTCGGTCGCCGCATCGAAGGAGCCGAGCTCAGAGCGGGGAACGATCCATACCTCGCCCGTCTCCTCCGCTCGCACGATCGCCGAATTGCCGGAGAGCACGACCCGAGGCGCCTCAGTCGGCAGCGCGACGCTGTCGACGACCTCGGATGTCGCGGGGTCGACGATGTCGAGGCGCGTGTTGGCGCGGTCCACGAGGAGCACCGTGCCGCCCTCCTGGACCACCTCGAGTTCGCTTCCCGAGCTCTCCACGACCGTGTTCAGAAGGTTGATCTCAGTGTTCGCACGCCCGATCACCTGTTGCTGCCCGTTGGCGACCCAGACGGAGCCGTCGCCAAGGTCAAGGCGCTGCGCCGTGTAGCCCTGGGAGACGAACGCCACGATCGCGACGAGCAGTGCGATGAGAAGGATGCTCGTCGTCGTGATGACAGCCGAGACGTGTCGTGAGACCCAGGCCCTCAGCATTGGCCGCGTCCCTCTGCCACGGTGCGGACATCAAGCATCATTGGCCGACGGTCGCGCACTTCTGGTTGCTCGGCGAACCCGTCGTACCCGAACGGTTCACGGTCACGGTGATACACACCTCCTCGCCGACGTCGCCCGCCACGACAAACGCGGGGTTCGTCTGCATGCTCCTCGCACCGTCGGAGGTCTCTATCTGATAGGAGTCACCCTCGCGCAGGCCGGGGTCCGGCCATGTGAAGACGACGTCGCCGGCACGCTCGCGCGCCTCAATGTCGGTGACGACCGGGATCGAGGAGTTGTTGCGCAGGAGAACATAGACAGCCGTCGCCGCGAGGGCCAGCACGAGCACGGCCGTCACGACGAGGGTCCAGGTGAGAGCCGTCGCACTGCGGGATGCGGGCTGCGTGATCGAGCCACTGCGGCTCGGCTGAGCGTTCTCAAGCACAACGCTCTCGGGGGCAGTGGCCGCTCGCCGCCGACGCCGACGTCGCGGACGCCCCGTAGAGGTCGAGGCATCGGAGTTGAGTGCCCGCACTCGCGTGCGATCCTCCAGGTCGGAGACGGTGCCGAGCGCCCAGTCATCCATCGCCACCTCGATGGGCGTCTGTGCGAGGCCCAGCTCCGACTCGATCGCCTGCAGCTCGTGCACGAGCTCGAGGATCGTGCGGGGGCGATGCTCGGGGTTGCGCGACATTGCGCGCGCGAGCGCCGTCTCGAGCGAGTGAGGGACATCGGCCCTGTCGATCGGCTGCGGGCGGCCCCGTCCAATGCGCGCGATGAGGTCAGCGCTCTTGTTGGACTTGCCGGGCACCTCGAAGGGCGATCGCCCCGCCAGGAGCGAATATACGGTCGCGGCGAAAGACCACACCTCGGCGGCGACGGAACCCGAGTTCTCGCCCAGGAGCACCTCGGGCGCCGACCACGGTATCGACATGCCGACCGCCTCCTCGGCGTCGGCAGTCACGAGTGTGGCCGCGATGCCGAAGTCGGAGAGCACGGGGTGCCCATAGGCCGTGAGCAGGATGTTGGAGGGCTTGATGTCACGATGGAGAACGCCCGCCCGGTGGGCCGTCTCTACGGCGCTGCCGATCTTGACGGCGATGCGCAACACCTCGGCGACCGGCAGCGGCTCTCGCCGGTAGCGCTCGCTCAGCGCTGAGGAACACATCTCCATGACGAGGTAGGGCCGCCCGTCGGATGAGACGCTCGCCTGGTACACGGTGAGGATCGACGGATGCGAGCTCAGCTGTGCCATGAGATTCGCCTCGGCCTGGAACATCTGGCGCACGTGGTCGTTGACGACCTCGCTGAGCAGCACCTTGACCGCCACCTGGCGTCTGGGCATGTTCTGCTCGTAGAGGAAGACGTCGGCGAAGCCCCCCGAGCCGAGGATGTGCACGTGGCTGAAGCCCGGCAAGACAGGGGGTTGAGACGGCAGGCGTCGCGCCATTCAGCCACCCCCTTGGCGGATATGGGTCGGAAGCATTCCCTGACCAGACGGACACTACCGAGCTCCGCAGGGTCCTCGGCGAGGTTACATTCTAGGTCAGCACCCTGCGAGTACTACCCGCTTTATCCCCGATGAGGACGACTTTTCCACCCCCGTTCGGGGGGCAGTACTCGGGTTTACTCCTCGCGGTCGCTCCCCGGGGCGGGAAGCTCCCCCGTCGGCGGAAGCGTGTCCTCCTCGTCGGCGGCGTCGTCGTCCCCGCGCGGCCCGGTCGCCTCCCCGTCGCCTCCCGGCGCCGAAAGCACGTCGACAACAACCGCGGTCACGTTGTCTCGGCCGCCTGCTTGAAGGGCTCGCTCCACGAGCTCGTCCACGACGACGGCAGCGGCGGAACCCGCCGTGAGTACACCCTCGATCGTCTCCAGGTCGACCTCTTTCGTGAGACCGTCCGAGCAGAGCAGGAGGCGCATCCCGGTGCGCAGTGGAATATGCCAGAAGTCGGGAACCGGGTCGGCATTGAACCCGACGGCTCTCGTGATGATGTTGCTGTCGGGATGCGCCTCGGCTTCGCTCGCCGAGATCATGCCGGCATCCACCATCTCCTGCACGACGGAGTGGTCGACGGTTACCTGCGCGAGCACCCCCGCGTCAACGACGTACACGCGCGAGTCCCCGACGTTGAAGACGAGCCACGAGGCCTCCCCCTCCTCGATCGTCAACATCGCGCCCGTCACGGTCGTGCCCACCCCGAGGCTCGCCTCGTCGCTCACCTCGGCGATGTCCTGCGTTGCGAGGTGGAGGGCGGCGCCAATCTCGCTCGGCGCGCCGACGATGTCCGCTGTAGCCTCCGCAAGTCGCCGCACGACGGCGGCGCTCGCAAGATCGCCTGCCGAGTGGCCGCCCATACCGTCGGCAACCGCGAAGAGGGGCGGAGATGCGACGAAGCTGTCCTCGTTGTGACGCCGGCGGTGCCCCGTGTGGGTCGCGACCCCCCAGGCCAGCTCGACCTCACCGCCGTCGGGCAGCTCGAGACGATGGTGCGAGGTGTTTCGGCCGATCTCGGTCACAGAGCTGCTCCTTCACTGGGGGTACTCTCCCCCGCCCCCCGCCGCAGCGGAAGGATCTCGACACGGTTGCCGTCGCCGATATCGATGACAGTCCCGGGCGTCACGACGAGCGATTCCCCCGGCCGTAGGGCGCGCGGCCTCGACCCGGGGACGGCAACGATCGTGCCGTTGGTCGAGCGCAGGTCGGTGACGACGACGGATGCCCCCTCCTGTCGCACCTCGAGGTGCGTGGCGGAGACCTCCTGAAGCGGCGACGGCACCCGCACGAGGCGGGGCCGGACCCGTTGCGGCACGCGCGGCAGGCTCGGTCGGCGGCCGATGTGGGCGGGACGATCAAGGTCAATGGGAGTGTGACTGTTGACGGCGAAACGATAGTGGAGCGGGGCTGGTGCCGGCGCAACGGCGACGGCAGGTGGCTCGCTCACGGCGGGTGACGACGGACGACTTGGGGACGTCGCCCCCGTACGCATTCGCGTCAGGAGGATCGTATCGGCGGAGTCGACATGGGAGTCGACGGCAGCGCGACGCGGCGGCCGGATAACCGTCTCCTCAGTGTCCTGCTCCACACCTAAAGCCTATTCCTTCGCGGAGGACCCAGACAGCCGCCTCACGACGACGTGCTGAAGAGCCGGGAGATGGCGTCGACCTGCTCGGGAGAGGGCGTCCACGCGGCCGCCGCCGCCGCGTTCTGACGCACCTGCTCGGGAGTCGTCGCGCCGGCGATAACGCTCGTCAGAGCGGGCTGGGCCAGCAACCAGCCGAAGGTGCCCTCCAGCATCGAGACGCCCCAGCTCTCGAGCATCCGCTCGTATTCCTCGACGATGTCCCACGGTGCGTTCTCGAGAATGTGCGGGCGCTGCCTCATGATGCGCGAGTCGGAGGGGCCGCCCGCGCGCGAGAACTTGCCCGTGAAGAGGCCGTTGTGCAGCGGGAAGTAGGGAAGGAAGCCGAGGCCGAAGGCGCGGACGGCGGGAAGGACCTCCCGCTCGACGTCGCGCGCGAGCAGGCTGTATTCGTTCTGCGCAGAGATGAACCGCGGATGCCCCGCGATCCGCGCTGAGAACTCCGCCTCCACGATCTGCCAGCCAGCGAGATTCGAGTGACCGATGTAGCGCACCTTTCCCTCGCGAACGAGGTCGTCGAGCACGTCGAGCGTCTCCTCGATGGGGGTGAAGGGGTCGGGAGTGTGCAGCTGATAGAGGTCGATCCAGTCGGTGCGGAGCCTCCGCAGCGACCCCTCGACAGCGAGACGCACATAGCGTCGTGATGCTTTTGCTCCCCCGCTCGCAATCGGCGAGTCGAAGTCCGCGTGCCCGAACTTCGTCGCCAGCACGATCTCGTCGCGGCGCCCCTCGAGCGCCGCGCCCATCATCGTTTCGCTGCGCCCGAAGGCATAGCCGTAGACGTCCGCCGTGTCGAAGAGGGTGACGCCCGCATCGAGGGCCGCGTGGATCACCGCGGTCGTTCCCTCCTGCCCCTCCGTTGCCGTGCCTGGTCGCCCGAAGTTGTTGCAGCCGAGGCCGATCGTGCTCACGCGAAGACCGGAATCTCCCAGGTTTCGATACTCGATGCTCATGCCCCAATCCTGCCGCGTGTGACGAGCGCGTCACCGCCCGGACCGCACAGGTCCGGCTGGTATTCTCATGCCAGGCACAGCAGGGAGACAGCGGGTGGAGTACCTCGACGACGACCGCGCCGCCCTGCCCAGGCGACCGAGGCGGCGTCGGCGCAGCGGCATCCTCTCGACCATCGCGGGTCTCATCATCGTGGGCGTGCTCGCCGCCGCCGGCATCTGGGTGGCCCGCAACCCTCAGCCCATCATCGACCAGGTGACCGTGTGGCAGTACGAGCCCGACGCCGTCATCGCCGCCCACGTCGAACGCCTGCAGCTGAGCGACCACGGCCGCTTCCTCTACTACGCCAGCCAGCCGGTCGTGAGCAGCGGTGATGCCTTCACCGATCAGTGCCCCATCGACCACAACGAGCAGGAGTTCGGCGTGCTCGGATGCTACGTGCACTCCGACAAGACCATCCACCTCTTCGACGTGACTGACCCCCGCCTCGATGGCGCAGAGGAGGTCGTCGCGGCGCACGAGATGCTCCACGCCGCATGGGATCGGATGGGGGACGGCGAACGCGAGCGGCTCACGACGCTGCTCGAAGCCGAGTTCGAGGTACTCGTCGATGACCCCGAGTTCGCCAAGCGCATGGACTTCTATGCCCGGCATTCCCCGGGGCAGCGTGCCAACGAACTGCACTCGATCATCGGTACTGAGGTCGCAAATCTCTCGGCCGAGCTCGAGGAGTACTACTCCCAGTACTTCGTCGACCGCGCGATCGTGACGAATCTGCACGCCTCCTCCTACGCTGTCTTCGTCGAACTGCAGGAACAGGCGGATGCCATCGTGTCGCAACTCGAAGCGCTCAAAGCCTCCGTGGAAGCCGACTATGCGAGCTACACGGCCGGCTATGACGAGCTCAACAGCGACATCGAGGAGTTCAACGAGCGCGCCGAGAGCGGTTTCTACACCGAGCAGGGATTCACCCTCGCGCGCGCCAGGCTCGTGGCGCGCGGACAGGAACTCGATGCCCTCTACGCCTCCATCACGGCGCGCGTGGATCAGTACGACGCCCTCACCGCCGAACTCGAAACGGTCAACGAGACCGCCGCTCAGCTCTATCGCGGACTCAACATCGGCGGCGAGATCGAGGGGGAAGTAGCGCCCGGCTGAGTTCAGTGGGAGGCCATGAGCCGCGAGACGGCGCTCGTGCGCGCGAGTTCGGACTCAATACCGCGCACGGCATCCGCGAGAGGCTCCGCGACAAGTGCCCTGAAGGATGCCGCGTCCCGCGTACTCACATGGGAGGAGACGTTGACGGCGGCGAGGACGCGCCCCTGAGCATCCGCGATCGGCATCGCCATGGAGCGCAGGCCGTGTTCCAGCTCCTGATCGGTCAGCGACCAGCCCTGCGCACGCACCCGTTCGAGCTCGGCAAGCAGGTCCGCGAGGGCCGCGATCGTGCGGCTCGTGCGGCGTTCCAGCGGCACCGAGGCGTAGCGCGTGGCCACCTCCTCGGGCGGCAGCGCCGCGAGTAGCACGCGCCCCATGGAGGTCGCGTGCGCGGGAAAGCGCGTCCCGATCGTGATGCCGATGCTCATGATGCGCTTGGTGGGCACGCGAGCGACATAGACGATGTCGGTTCCGTCGAGCACCGATACGGATGTCGTCTCCTGCACAGTGGCGGCGAGGCGCTCGAGATGCTGCATCGCGAGATCCTGCAGCCTCAGCCCCGAAAGGTAGCTGTACCCGAGATCGAGCACGCGCACCGTGAGGGCGAAGACCTTGCCGTCCGTGCGAACGTAGCCGAGTTCGCAGAGCGTGAGGAGAAAGCGGCGGGCGGTCGCGCGGGTGAGCCCTGTCCGCCGCGCGACCTCGCTCAAGCTCATCTCCGGATGCTCGGCGTCGAAGGCGCGGATCACCGCGAGGCCGCGCACGAGCGACTGCACGCCGACGGCGGCTGGCGCTGCCTCGTCCGCCGCATCCGCCGTGGGCGCCTGCCCAGCCAGGGTCACCTCGACCGACCTCTACACGGTCGGCGTGGACGAGGTCCTGTTCGGCGCCTCGGCCTTTGCCCGCTGGATCTGCTCGTAGACGTGGCCGCGCAGCTCGGTGAAGCGCGCCATGGATCGCGTCTCGAGCTGGTCACGGTCGGCCGGAAGGTCGATTGTGAGGTCCTCCTGCACGACGGTCGGCGAGCTCGACAGCACGACCACGCGCTCGCCGAGATAGACCGACTCGTCGATATCGTGGGTGACGAAGAGGACCGTGATGCCCAGCCGCTTCCACACGCGCCGCACGAGGTCTTCGAGGTCGGCCCTCGTCTGAGCGTCGACGGCGGCGAAGGGCTCATCCATCAGCAGCACCTTGGGCTGGTAGGCGATCGCGCGGGCGATCGCGACGCGCTGCTGCATACCGCCCGAGAGCTGCCACGGGTAGCTCTTCGGCACATGAGCGAGCCCGACTGCCTCAAGGGCGTCGTCCACCAGCCGGTCGCGCTCGTCCTTGGCGACTCCCTGGTTCTTGAGGGGCAGCTCGACATTGTCGCGAATGTTCATCCACGGGAAGAGGCTGCGACCGTACTCCTGGAACACGACCGCGAGCCCCTTGGGCGGGCCCGTCACAAGCCGTCCGTCGAGCGCGACGAGGCCTGACGTGGGCGCGAGCAGCCCGGCGATGCACTTGAGAAGGGTGGTCTTGCCCGCGCCCGACGGGCCGACGAGGCAGACGAACTCCCCCGCCCTGATGTCGAAGTGCAGGTCGCGGACCGCCTCGATCTCTCCCCCATCGGTCTGGTACACCTTCTTCAGGTGCTGCACCGAGAGCGCGACATCCTCGGGCACCTCGATCACACCCGTCTTGGGGCCGCGGTTCGTCTTCGTGGTGGTGTTGCTCATCGGTCAACCTCTCTCAGGCCGTGGTACCAGCGGAGGACCCGCTTCTCGGTGAACTGGAAAACAAGGGATAGGGCGACGCCCAGGAGTCCGAGCAGGATTATGCCCGTCCACATCTCGGGCACCGAGAAGGTGCGCTGGAACTGCACGATGGCATAGCCAAGGCCCGAAGAGGATCCGAACATCTCCGAGATCACCATCAGGATGAGCCCGATCGAGAGCGACTGCCGGATGCCCGTCATGATCTGCGGGCTCGCCGAGCGAAGCACCAGGTAACGCATCCTCGCTCCCCCTGAGATGCCGTAGACACTGCAGGTGTCGTTGAGCACGGGGTCGACCGCGCGCACACCCTCGATCGTGTTGAGCAGCACGGGCCAGATACAGCCGAAGATGATGACAGCGACCTTCATCTGGTCATTGATTCCGATGATGAGGGCGAGTACGGGGATCAGCACGGGCGGCGGAATCGCGCGCAGGAACTCGAGCGACGGTTCCGTGAGCTGGCGAAGCAGGCGCACGGAGCCGATCACGATGCCGAGCACGATCCCCAGCACGATCGAGATCGCGACGCCCGCCAGCAGGCGCCCGATGCTCGGGAGCACGTCGGTCACGAGCCGGTCACCGAACCAGACATCGCCGAAGATCTCGAAGAGCTGGAGCGGCTTGGGCACGAAGAAGTTGGTGTTGCCGATCGTGAGCGCCCACCAGAGCACCAGAAGCAGGATCGGAAGGCCCACGAAGTAGGCCAAGCGCTTGGCGAGGCTCATACCGCCACATCCCCTCTCACAGAGGAGTGCCAGCGCAGCGCGCGACGCTCCACAAATCGCATCCCGATGTTGATCACGACCCCGATGAGGCCTGTCGCGATGACAAGGGCGTACATGGGCACGACGCTGCCTCCCGAGCGGTTGAGCTCGATCTGCTTGCCGAGCCCCTCTGTGCCGATCACGAGCTCGGCCGTGATCGCCAGCACGAGAGCGACCGCGGCGCCGAGCCGCAGGCCCGTGATGAGGTACGGCAGTGTCGTCGGCCAGACGACGTGCCGCACGCGGGCCCACCAACCGAGGCCGTAGCTCCTCGCCGTGTCCATTGCAACGTTGTCGACATCCGCCGTTCCGTAGAGCACCTGGATCAGGATCTGCCAGAACGAGGCGTAGACGATGAGGAGGAGTGACGACTCGATGCTCACGCCGAAGAGAAGCACGGCGAGCGGGATGAGCGCGACCGAGGGGATCGGGCGGAGGAACTCGATCGTCGTGTGGGTGGCACGCCGGAGGAAGTCGCTGCCGCCGATGATGAAGCCGATCACGGTCGCGGCGGCAGCGGCGATCGCGAGGCCGATCGCCCAGCTCGTCATTGTCTGGCCCACCGCTGTCCAGAAGTCGGCGGAGACGAAGTTGCGACCGAGCTGCAGAAGCACCTCACTCGCGGGAGGGAGGAAGCGTGGGTTCACAATCCCCGTGCGGGATGCGAGCTCCCATACGGCGAGGAAGAGGAGGATGCCCGCGATTCCCAGCATCGGGCTGGCGATCGGGTGCTGGTTCCAGGGGATGCTGCGCCGTGTGGCGGGCGGGGATTGGGCTGCTGTCACGTTACATCTCTCTCATCATCGAGGTGGTGCAGGGTGTGTCGAGCTGGTGGGGGGTGCACGGCGTTCGCCGAGCGGCGGGTCATTCCAGAACGAAGAAGCTGTCGAGATCGGGCGCGGTTTCGAGCCCACTGAACTTCACCGCGGCATCCGCGAGCTTCTGCGCCGCGTCGAGGTCGACCTCGGCGCGGAAGCGCGGCAAAGCGATCTCCTCGATGAGCTCGGGGCTGATCTCCGTGTAGGTGCTGAGGATGCGCCTTACCTCGTCGGGATTGTCCTCCGCGTACTGCAACGAGCGGTTCATGGCGGCGCGGAACGCCTCGACTACCTCGGGGCTCTCCTGCAGGGTCTGCCCGCTCGTGAAGTAACCGGCGATGTCGAGCTCGGGGTCGAAACCGTTGAAGTTGGAGAAGAGGATCCTGGCCCCCGCGTCAACCGCCTGCGTGAGGAATGGCTCGACGATCCACGCCGCGTCGATTTCCGCGTTCTCGAGCGCGGCGGGCGCATCCGGGAAGCCGACCTCGACGAAGTCGATTGCCGAGGGGTCGCCACCATCCTCCTCGACGATGTAACTCACCGTGCTATCCCCGATATTCGCCAGGGTGTTGACCGAGACGGAGCGGCCCGAGAGGTCGGCGGCGGTCTCGATGTCGGAATCTGCACGAACGACGACGGAGCCGAAGTCCCTCTCGAGGTCCTCGCTCGCCGTCACGCCATTGGCGACGACCGTCATGCTCATGGGCGAATCGGCCCCGAACTGGCTGTTCGCGAACATGAGCGAGACGTAGTTGCTGAACCCGAAGTCGAAGTCGCCGCTCACGACGCCGGGAACGATCGCGGCACCGCCGCCCGCCGTCTCGATCGTGAGGTCGAGACCCTCGTCCTCGAAGAAGCCCTGATCGACGCCGAGCCAGAGCGGGGCAGTATCGGCGATGGGGATGACGGCGACGCTGACCGGGATGAGGTCCCCTTCGCCGCCGGCGACGTCCTCGCCGTCCGCGCCTCCGCTGCACCCAGTGAGTGCGAGCAGGCCGACGAGACCGATCCCTGCGATAGACCTAGCGCTCATGTCACCACTCCGTTGTGCGTGTCGTTCGCCTCGCCGCGAGCCGCGGCATCCGTTCGCCTGGCGAACAAATGTTCTCCAGGCAAACAATGATTGCGAATTGAAACTATCGGTGTGGCGACGGGAGCGCAAGTATGACCCGCTCCGGGATCAGTCGGTGGGCGGGTCCTCCTCGAAGACGCGCTTCACGACGGCGAAGGCGGAATTGGCCGACGGCACGCCGCAGTAGATCGCCGACTGCAGCACGACCTCGACGATCTCCTCTCGGGAGAGCCCATTGCGCTGCGCCGCGCGCAAGTGCATCGCGAGCTCCTCCAGGTGGCCGTGCGCGATGAGTGCCGTGAGCGTGACGGCGCTGCGCATGCGCCGGTCGATGCCGGGGCGCGTCCAGATCTCCCCCCACGCGTAACGCGTGATGAGATCCTGAAAGTCGGCGGTCGCCGCCGTGATCCCCTCCGTCGCGCGATCGACGTGGTTCGCGCCGAGCACCTGACGGCGCACGGCCATGCCCTCGTCATAGCTCTCCTGGTTGCTGCGGCTGTCCTTCGTCATGTCACTGCCTTTCACGAAAGCTGTCGATGAGGGCCGCCGCAACGGCCTCGGGGTTCTCGGCGGGAGCCAAATGCCCCGCTCCCGCGATCTCGATACCTCTGCCATTCGCAACGGACTCCGCGACCGCGCGCGCCTGCTCGACGCTCACGACAGGGTCGTGCTGCCCCCACAGCGCCAGCACGGGAACCGCGATCTCCGAGAGCCTCGGGCGAACGTCACTCCCGGCGAGCGCCTCGCAGCACAACGCGTAGCTCTCGTCGTCGGCGAAAGCGAGAGACCGCAGGAGCGCCCCCGCGACATCCGGCTGAGCCTCGATGAATCCGGGAGCGAACCAACGCTGCGCGGAACCCTCCACCATGACAGGGGTGCCCTGGCGACGCACCGTCGCTGCGCGCTCTCGCCAGGCGTCCTCGGAACCGATCTTCGCCGCCGAGCAGATGACCGCCACGCCCTCGACGCGGTCCGGATGCCGCAGCGCCAGTTCCAACGCGACCTGGCCTCCGAGCGAGACCCCCGCGTAGAAGAAGCGGTCGATTCGTGCCTCCGTGGCGGTCGCCACCACCGCATCCGCCAGCTCCCCGACCGTGAAGGGCTCGCGCGCCGCGGGCGACTCGCCGTGCCCCGGAAGGTCGACGCTGAGCACCGCGAAGTGTTCCCTCAGGAGTGGGATGGCGCGGTCCCACAGGAGGGAAGAAGTGCCAAGCGACTGCCCGAGCACGAGCGCGGGACCTGCGCTGCCCTCGACCCGCAATCCCGCCAGTGTCGGCCGCGTCATGCCTCGCCTCCCTCACGCACTCCCGCAACGACCCGATCAACGATGAGTCGGGCGTCGCCAAGGTAGTGCGCGGGATCGAGGGATTCGGCGAGCGCCGAGTCGGAGACCTCCGCGAGCTCCGGCTCCGCACGCAGGAGCGCACCCAGATCGGCGTCTGCGTCACCGGCGGCACGCGTCACGAGCTCCTGAAGCCGATCGCGCCCGAGCCGGGGGCCGTACTCGATCATGAGCCGCTCGCTCACGACCAGGGGCCCGCTCATCCCCAGATTGTGCCGCATCGCCTCCGGGTACACCCGAAGACCTCCCGTCAACTCCGCGGCCGCCTCGGCCGCCCCGCCCCCGAGTCGCAGCAGCTGACGCAGGGCCTGCCACTCAGCGTGCCACGCCCCCTCGGGGCGCTCGTCGACCGCGAGTGCGCTGCGCTGCAGTTCCGCCGCGAGACCAGGAGCCTGCCGTGCGGCCGAGTGAATCAGCACGCTCAGGACCGGATTCTGTTTCTGCGGCATCGCCGAGGAGCCACCCCGGCCCGCCGCACTCGGCTCCCCCAGTTCGCCGAGCTCGGGCCGCGCGAGAAGCAGCACATCGACCGCGATCTTGCCCAGCGCGCCCGCGAGTTGAGCGAGAGTCGCTCCGAGCTCGACGACGGGCGCGCGCTGGGTCTGCCACGGGACGCTGTCTGCGAGTCCGAGCCTCTCCGCCACGAGGGAGGCGACACGCAGGCCCGTCCCCTCCCCACCGATGACGGCGTAGGCCGAAAGCGTGCCGCCCGCCCCGCCCCACTGCACGGGAAGGGCGTCGTGGCTGCGCTCGAGCGCGGCTGCGGCGCGCACAACCCCCGCCAGCCAGCCCGCCGCCTTGACCCCGAAGGTGCTCGGCACACCGTGCTGCGTCAGGGTACGCGACACCATGAGCGTGTCGCGGTGCGTCTCGGCGAGGGTCACGAGCGACTCGACGGTCGCACGGGCGTCCCGCCGCATCTGCCGGATGGCGCGCGAGGCCACGAGCATGAGCGCCGTGTCAAGGATGTCCTGGCTGGTCGCGCCCCGGTGCACCCACACGGATGCCGCGGCATCCGTCTCGGCGACGGCAGACCGCAGGTCCTTCACAAGCGGGATGACGGGGTTGCCGCCCGAACGCGACCGGGCGGCGAGTTCGGCGACATCGACGTCGAAGCCCTCCCGCACGCCTGCCACCGTCTGCCCCGTGCCCGTCGGGGCGAAGCCGAGCTCCTCCCACGCCCAGGCGAGAGCGACCTCAACGTCGAGCATGGCGTGCACGATCGCGGCATCGGATGTCACCTGAGCGATCTCGAGGCCCGCCCACTGGGGAGACAGCAGGCCGTGATCCGCGGCATCGGCCGGTGTCGTCACCCCGTCAGTCCTTTTGCCGGTGCTCGAGGAACACCGTCTCGTCATCGCCCTGCATATGGATGTCGAACACCAGGTCCCCGCGCGCGTCGCGACGAGCGATGAGGGTGGCCGCCCGCTCCCCCAGGGAGGAAAGGAACGCGTCATCCGCAATGCTGTCGACGGCCTCCGGAAGGTAGACGCGTGTGTAGAGGCGGTCGGGAAGACCACGGGCGAACACAATGACGCTGAAGAATGGCAGCGCGCCCTCCCGTGTCGATCCCGGTTCGACCGTCGTGAACGAGAACATGCCGTTGTCATCGACGGCGGCGCGCCCGAAGCCCGTGAACGTGTAGCCGTCCCGGCGAAGGGACCCCTCGGCTGCCGGAACGCGCCCCTGCTCATCCGCCTGCCAGATCTCGACGAGGGCGTCAGGGATTGGCGCGCCGTTGCCGTCGAAGACGCGGCCGTACAGGCGCACGGCAGCCGGGTGGCTTCGGTCGACGAGGCTCTCACCGCCCTCGAAGGGCAGGGCATAGCCGTAGAAGGGTCCGACCGTCTGGCCTGGAGTCGCAGCAAGCGTCGTCATCAGTGATCACCCTCCTCGGGCTCGGTCCACGTGCGCTTCGAACCGTTGAGCACAATATCCCAACGGTAGCCGAGCGCCCACTCCGGCGAGGTGAGCGAGTGGTCATAGGTTGCGATGAGCCGGTCCCTGGCGTCCTGATCGACGATCGACTGGTAGATCGGGTCGAGAGCGAAGAGCGGGTCGCTCGGGAAGTACATCTGGGTCACGATGCGCTGCGTGATGGCGGTGCCGAAGACCGAGAAGTGGATGTGCGCGGGCCGCCAGGCGTTGGTGTGATTGCGCCAGGGATATGGGCCGGGCTTGATGGTCTGGAAGCGGTACCAGCCGTTCTCGTCCGTGATGGTGCGCCCCGTTCCCGTGAAGTTGGGGTCGAGAGGGGCGGGGTGCTGATCGCGCTTGTGCACGTAGCGCCCGGCCGAGTTGGCCTGCCACACCTCGATCAGCTGCCCGGGCACGGGGCGCCCGTCACCGTCGAGCAGACGGCCGGTCACGACCATCCTCTCGCCGATGGGGTCCCCGTTGTGCTGGATCGTGAGATCGGACTCGACCCAGGAGACATCCCGGTGGCCGAAGGCGGGCGAGTGGAGCTCAATCGTCTCGGGGTCCGCAAGGGCGAGGCTCTTGGTGGGGTGGCGAAGGAGACTGCTGCGGTAGGGCGGGTAGTCGATGCGCGGGCGCTCCTCGACCGGCTTGCCTGCCGCGACACCGTTACGGTATTCCGTCTCGATCTCGACGATCTCGGCGGTGATCTGCTCCTGGCTCGCCGTTGTGGCGAGAGGATCGGTCGCGCGGATGGGGCCCTCCTGGGTCTCCTCCGCGTCCTGGGCTGCACTGCCCTGAGTCTGGGGGGTGGGGTTGTTCGAATCGGTCACGAAGGAAGACTTTCAGCGCGGACGCCGAGCGCCAATGGTTATTTCTCACTCAGTGGAAAGAATCCTGGCCATCAGCGCTGAATGGCCGTGTGGAAGACATCCCGCCAGCGTCGCCTTCCCCCGTCGAGACTGACGCCGAGCGCCTCCGAGATCCCGGATGCCGCATCCTTCAGCATCGGGACCACTCGCCGAGTGTCGGCCCGTGTCAGGTGAGAGACGAGTCCGACCGCCGCGTAGGGCGGACCATCCGCGACGAAGATGGGGACCGCGATGGAGGCATTGCCGAGCGTCATCTCCTGATTCGTCACGCTGAAGCCGTGGCGACGCACTGCCTCGAGTTCGGCGCGCAACGATCCCTCATCGACGCGGGAATGCACGGTCGGGCGTTCGAGCGGACGTGAGAAGAAGTCGCGAAGGAACTCCTCGTCCTGGAACGCGAGCAGCGCCTTGCCGACGCCCGTCGTGTGCAGGGGCAGGCGGCCGCCCATCCGACTGATCGTCGGGACGGAGCGATGGCCGACCAGCCGCATGGCGTAGAGCGCTTCGCCCTCGTCGAGGATCGCCAGATGCACGTTCTCCCCCGACGCCTCATAGAGCGACAGCAGGAAGGGAAGGGCGATCTCACGAAAGCGCAGGCTCACTGCCGCGAGCTCCCCCTGCTCCCACAGGCCCGTACCGATCGAGTACCTCGTACCGTTGCGGTCGAGAAGCCGCTCCGCGACCATATCGCCCGCGATGCGGTGTGCCGTGCCGACCGGGAGTCCTGTGCGGGATGCGAGCTCCGAGACAGTCAGCGAATCGTGGTCCTCGTCGAAGGCGCGGAGGATGAGCGCGACCCGCGCGACCATGGAGCCTGTCGCCGCATCCGCCATGCCGCAATGGTAGCGGCGATGGGACCCAGGCCTAGTGGCCCCTGTCGGTTCAGGCGGCGAGAGAGTTGGCGACAACGAGCTCGAGCTCGCCCTCGCGCCCGTGGTCGAGGGGGAACCCGGCCGACGCTGACCATCGCATGAGCGCATCCGCGTCAGCAAAGACCTGCCCAGACTGGATCACGGCCCGCACGAACTCGCCCTTGCCCTTCTTGTTGAAGTGGTTGAGAGCGCGACGTCGCCCCCCTCCGTCCTCCGCGACCACCCGGACGAAGAACGAATCGGGCCTGCGTGGAGCGGGCCCGAGAGCCGCGTAGGCCTCGGAGCGCAGGTCAAGGATGATGCCCTCCCGCCGCTCGAGGGTATCGGCGATGGCGCGCGCCCACGTGCGCTTGAGCGAGACGCCGGGTATCCGCGAATCGTGTGAGAGCCGATATGCCGGGATGGCGTCGCTGGCGCCGATCAGCCCGAAGAGCGCCGAGTGAATCGCGATGTGACGCCCCGCGAACGCTCGCTCGCCCTCCCCGAGCGTCGCTGCGTCGAGGGCGTCGTACAGCACGCCCGTGAAGCGCTCTAGAGCGGGCAGGGTCGCGGATGTCACGAGCTCTCGATTGCGCTCGATCTCCTGCCTCAGCCCCTCCCCCACTTTGAGCGCGGCCGCCATCGCGTCCAGGTCGACGGCGAGTTCCTCAAGCGCCGCCAGGACGCTCGCGCGCTGCGGCGTGAGTTCGGGAAAACTCAAACGCCCCAGGTCGATCGCTGCCCCCTCCCCTCCGGCCCGTTTGGACTCGGAGGGGGGAAGGATCAGCAGCATCGACGCCGGGGCGTGAGAGTGCGTGAAATCAGGCGTTCGCGAGCGCCGCGTGACGCGCGACGATCGTGATCGTGTCGTGCTCGACCGAGAGGAAGCCGTCGGCGGCGTCGGCGGAGACGGTGCCCCCGTCGACGAGCGTGATGCGCACTTCGCCGGAGCCGAGGATCGCGAGCATCGGCTCGTGACCGGCGAGAATGCCGATCTCACCCTCGGTCGTCCGGGCGACCACCATGGTGGCCTCGCCGGACCACACCTCGCTGTCGGCCGAGACGAGGCTGACGCTGAGCGGCCTCGCCATGACTAGCCGTTCTCCTTCTGGATCTTTGCCCACTGCTCTTCGACGTCGGAGATGGCACCGACGTTGAAGAAGGCCTGCTCGGCCACGTGGTCGAAGTCACCGCGAGCAATCGCGTCGAAGGACTCGATTGTGTCCTTGAGCGGCACCGTGGAGCCCTCGACACCCGTGAACTTCTTGGCCATGTAGGTGTTCTGCGAGAGGAACTGCTGGATGCGGCGCGCACGCGACACCGTGATCTTGTCCTCTTCGGAGAGCTCGTCGACACCGAGGATCGCGATGATCTCCTGCAGCTCCTTGTTCTTCTGGAGGATCTGCTTGACCGTCGTGGCCACCCGGTAGTGGTCCTCACCCAGGTAGCGCGGGTCGAGGATGCGCGAGGTCGAGGTCAGCGGGTCGACGGCCGGGTAAAGACCCTTCGACGCGATCTCACGGCTGAGCTCGGTCGTCGCGTCGAGGTGGGCGAAGGTCGTCGCGGGCGCCGGGTCCGTGTAGTCGTCGGCGGGGACGTAGATGGCCTGGAGCGACGTGATCGAGTGACCACGCGTCGAGGTGATGCGCTCCTGGAGAAGACCCATCTCGTCCGCGAGGTTCGGCTGGTATCCCACAGCGGAGGGCATGCGGCCGAGAAGCGTCGAGACCTCGGAGCCAGCCTGCGTGAAGCGGAAGATGTTGTCGATGAAGAGCAGCACGTCCTGCTTCTGCACGTCGCGGAAGTACTCCGCCATCGTGAGCGCCGAGAGGGCGACGCGAAGACGCGTTCCCGGCGGCTCGTCCATCTGGCCGAAGACGAGGGCGGTCTTGTCGAAGACGCCCGCCTCCTCCATCTCGTGGATGAGGTCGTTACCCTCACGGGTACGCTCACCGACACCCGCGAAGACCGACACACCACCGTGGTCCTGCGCCACACGCTGGATCATCTCCTGGATGAGGACCGTCTTGCCGACACCGGCGCCACCGAAGAGGCCGATCTTTCCACCCTGCACGTAGGGGGTAAGGAGGTCGATGACCTTGATGCCGGTCTCGAAGAGCTCCGTCTTCGACTCGAGCTGGTCGAAGGCCGGGGGGTTGCGGTGGATGGGCCACCGCTCGGTGATCTCGATCTTCTCGTCGGGTGCGGCGTTGAGCACCTCGCCGATGACGTTGAAGACCTTGCCCTTGGTCACGTCGCCGACCGGGACCGAGATGGGTGCACCCGTGTCACGCACCTCCTGGCCACGAACGAGACCGTCGGTCGGCTTCAGCGCGATGGCACGGATGAGGTCATCACCAAGGTGCTGTGCGACCTCGAGCGTGATCTCCTGCGAGTCGTCACTGATCGTGACCGTGGTCTTGAGCGCGTTGTAGACGGCCGGGATCGAGTCGTGCGGGAACTCGATGTCGACGACCGGGCCGGTGACGCGGGCGATGCGACCGACGCCGCCCTCGGCGACGGGAGGCACCTCAGCGGCGGCCTTCTTGGACGCGGCCGGCTTGCGGGTCGCGGGCTTCTTCGAAGCGGGGGCTGTAGTAGTCATTGCTTCCCTGTTCTCTCTTGCTTCCTATTTCGAGCTCGACAGGGCGTCAGCGCCGCCCACGATCTCGGAAATCTGCTGGGTGATCTCCGCCTGACGCGCATTGTTCGCCAGCCGGGTGTAGTCGAGGATGAGCTTGTCGGCGTTGTCACTGGCCGACTTCATGGCCTTCTGCGTCGCCGCGTGCTTGGCCGTCGCCGACTGGAGCATCGCGTTGAAGATCCGGCTCTCGATGTAGACGGGGAGCAGCCCGTCGAGGACATCTCCCACCTCGGGCTCGAACTCGTAGAGCGGGAACACGTCGGAGGAATCCGGCTCCTCGACGCCCTCCACGACCTCGAGCGGCAGCAGGCGAACGACCTCAGGGCTCTGGGTCAGCATGCTGACGAAGCGGTTGTAGACGATGTGGATCTCGTCGACGCCACCCTCAGAGGCCGGCGTGACGAACGCATCCACCAGGCGCTGCCCGATGTCCTGGGCCGTGTCGAAGACGGGGTTGTCGGTCTCGCCGACCCAGCTCTCGATGAAGTCGCGCTTGCGGAAGGTGAAGTACCCGACCGCCTTACGGCCGACGAGGTAGTAGACGACCTCCTTGCCCTGGCTGCGCAGCAGCGAGGCCAACTCCTCCGCCTCGCGGAGCACGTTCGAGTTGAACGCGCCCGCGAGTCCGCGGTCGGAGGAGAAGATGACGACCGCGGCGCGCTCGACCTTCTCCGGCTCCGTCGTGAGGATGTGGTCGACATTCGAGAACGTGGCCACGGCCGACACGGCCCGGGTGATCGCTCGCGAGTACGGAGTCGATGCGGCCATGCGGGCCTGCGCCTTGGCGATGCGGGACGCCGCGATCAGCTCCATGGCACGGGTGATCTTCTTGGTCGTCTGGGCAGAACGAATCTTCTGCCGGTAGACCCGAAGTTGCGCTCCCATGTTTCTCTCAGTCCTCAGTCAGTGGTTCGGTACGTGTCGGTCGACTGTTCGTCAGCGCTTCTGCCTGACGATCTTCTCCTGGTTGACGTCCTCGGCCTCGAGCTCCTCGAACTCCTCCTTGCCGGCAGAGATCAGGGGCTTGCCCTCGCCGGTCTGGAACTCGAGCTTGAACTTGTCCACGGCCGCCTCGAGCTCGCTGACGGTGTCGTCGTCGAGCACGTTGGTGTCGCGCAGGGTGTCGAGCACCTTCGTGTTGCGGCGCAGGTAGTCGAGCAGCTCGCGCTCGAAGCGCAGCACGTCCTCGACAGGAACCTCGTCGAGCTTGCCGTTCGTGCCGGCCCAGATCGAGACGACCTGGTCCTCAACGGGGTACGGCGAGTACTGCGGCTGACGCAGGAGCTCCGTGAGACGCTCACCGCGCGCGAGCTGACGGCGGCTGGCCGCGTCGAGGTCGGAGGCGAAGAGAGCGAAGGCCTGCAGCGAGCGGTACTGGGCGAGCTCGAGCTTAAGCGTTCCCGAGACCTTCTTGATCGACTTGACCTGGGCATCGCCACCGACGCGGGAGACGGAGATTCCGACGTCGACCGCGGGACGCTGGTTGGCGTTGAAGAGGTCGGACTGGAGGAAGATCTGACCGTCCGTGATCGAGATCACGTTGGTGGGGATGTAGGCCGAGACGTCGTTCGCCTTGGTCTCGATGAGCGGCAGTCCGGTCATCGAGCCCGCGCCGAGCTCGTCCGAGAGCTTGGCGCAACGCTCGAGCAGACGCGAGTGCAGGTAGAAGACGTCACCGGGGTAAGCCTCACGTCCCGGCGGGCGGCGCAGCAGGAGCGACACGGCGCGGTAGGCCTCAGCCTGCTTCGACAGGTCGTCGAAGACGATGAGCACGTGCTTGCCCCCGTACATCCAGTGCTGGCCGATGGCCGAGCCCGTGTACGGCGCCAGGTACTTGAAGCCAGCAGGGTCGGATGCCGGCGAGGCGACGATGGTCGTGTACTCCATCGCGCCGGCCTCCTCGAGCGCGCCCTTGACGGCGGCAATCGTGGAGCCCTTCTGGCCGATCGCGACGTAGATGCAGCGGACCTGCTTGTTGACGTCGCCCGACTCCCAGTTGGCTTTCTGATTGATGATGGTGTCGATCGCGATCGCGGTCTTGCCCGTCTGGCGGTCGCCGATGATGAGCTGCCGCTGTCCGCGACCGATCGGGATCATCGCGTCGATCGCCTTGATGCCCGTCTGCATCGGCTCGTGGACCGACTTGCGGGCCATGACGCCAGGAGCCTGGAGCTCGAGGGCGCGGCGTCCCTCAGCAGCGATCTCGCCGAGGCCGTCGATGGGGGTGCCAAGCGGGTCGACCACGCGCCCGAGGTAGGCGTCGCCCACGGGCACCGAGAGGACCTCGCCCGTGCGGGTCACTTCCTGGCCAGCCTCGATGCCGCTGAACTCACCGAGCACGACGACACCGATCTCGCTCTCGTCGAGGTTGAGGGCGAGGCCGAGCGTTCCGTCCTGGAACTTGATGAGCTCGTTGGCCATGACACCGGGGAGACCCTCGACGTGTGCAATGCCGTCGGCTGCGTCGACGACGTGTCCCACCTCGGTGGTCGTCGCCTTCGCGGGGTCATAGGACTTGACGAAGTCCTTGAGCGCGTCGCGGATCTGATCCGGGCTGATCGTTACGTCTGCCATGTGCGTTTCCTTGTCTTCGCGGCACCTCATGGCACCGTGGCTTGAGTGCCGGCCTCAGCCGGCGAGTTGCAGTCTGAGGTCGGCGATGCGGGTTGCGACGCTGCCGTCGATGATGTCGTTGCCGATGGCGACTCGGAGTCCGCCGATCAGCGCGGGGTCGAGCACGACGTTGAGCTTGATCTCGCGGCCGTAGCGTGCAGCGAGGGTCTGCCGCAGCTTCGAGCTCTGGCTCTCCGTCGGAGGAGCCGCAGCCGTCACGGTCGCGATGATGTAGCCGGAGGCATCCGCAATGGTGCGAGCCGCGTCGCGCACCAGCTGGCCGACACGCCGTCCGCGCGGCTGCTGCACGAGGTGTCGGACAACCGCCAGCGCCTCGCGGGACATCGTGGCGGTGAACAGCCGGTCCACGAGTGCCGCTTTGGCCGCCGAGTCTCCCAGCTTGCTGCCGAGAGCCAGCTCAAGCTCCGCGTTCGACGTCACCGTCGCCCCGAAGGAGAAGAGCTCCCCCTCGAGGTCGGCACCCTGGGGAGCCGAGGCCGCCACGGCGCGAAGCCCGAGATCCTCGATGCCCGCAAGCATGTCATCGACGGATGACCAGCGGCCCGACACGACCGCCTCGAGCAAGGTGAGAGCGGTAGGCGTGAGAGAGGATCCGAAGACGGCGCGCACCGCGGCGCGCTTCGACTCCTTATCACCCGCAGCCTCACTCAGCAGCGTGCGCAGCTGGAGCGAGGAGCCGATCGTGCGTCCCGCCGCGAAGAGCTCCTCGGCGAGGCCCAGGTTGACGGATGCTCCCGCGGCGTCGAGTGCTGCGCGGGACGCCGCCGTCGCCTCTCGTGTCGCTGATCCCATGATCTACTTGCCGTTCTTCTCGGATGCCTCGAGGTCTGCGAGGAAGGAGTCGACGAGTGCCGCCGCCTTCTTGTCATCGCTGAGGCTCTGACCGACGACGCCCGCCGCGAGGTCAAGTGCGAGCGAGCCGACCTCGCTGCGCAGCGAGACAAGCGCTGCCTGGCGCTCGGCCTCGATCTGGGCCGACGCGTTGGCAGTGATGCGGGCCGCCTCGGCGGAGGCCTGCTCCTTGAGCTCCGTCAGGATCTTGGTGCCGTCGACACGAGCCTGCTCACGAATCTTGCCTGCCTCGGCGCGGGCCTCGGCGAGCATCTCGTTGTACTTCTCGAGCTGGGCATTGGCCTCGGCCTGGGCGCTCTCGGCACGGGCGATACCGCCCTCAATCACCTCGGCGCGCTCGTCCAGCGTCTTCGTCACCCGCGGGATGATGACCTTCCAGAAGACGAGGAGGATGACGGCGAAGGCGACCAGCGACCACACGATGTCGTAGACCTCGGGGATCAGCGGGTTCTTCGTCTCAGCCTCCGCGGCGAGAGTCAGTGCGTTGAGCATTGAAATTCCTTAGGGGAGAATCAGGCGCCGAAGATGTAGTACGTCGCGATGCCGATGAAGGCGAGCGCCTCGGTGAAGGCGATACCGATGTACATCAGCACCTGCAGCTTGCCCTGGAGCTCGGGCTGGCGGGCGACGGACTCGATCGTCTTGCCGACGACGATGCCCACACCGATGGCCGGTCCGATCGCTGCGAGGCCGTAGCCCACGGTCGCGATGTTGCCAGTGAGTTCGGCGACGGTTGTAACGTCCACGTTGTGTTTCCTTCCGTAGGTGAGGCGGGCGGGTGCCCGTCCCCTGTGTTCGGTGCTGTGGGTGGGGCTAGTGTTCCTCGGCCAGCGCGAGCTGGAGGTACACGGCGGTCAGGATCGTGAAGACATAGGCCTGCAGGACCGCGACCAGGATCTCGAAGAACGAGAAAGCGATTCCGAAGGCGAGGGTGCCCGCTCCGAAGAGCGTGAAGAATCCGCCGGCGGAGAAGAAGAAGAAGTGCGTCGCCGCGAAGAACAGGACGAGCAGAAGGTGACCGACGACCATGTTCATCATGAGTCGCAGCGTGTGGGTCACGGGGCGCACGATGAAGGTCGAGACGATCTCGATCGGCGTCACGATGATGTAGAGGATGGGCGGAACGCCGGGCGGGAACAGCGCGTTCTTGAAGAACGCACCGGGGTGCTTCTTGATCCCCGCGTAGATCCACGTGACATAGGCGATCAACGCCAGCACGAGGGGCAGACCGATCAGACCCGTCGTCGAGATGTTGAGGAACGGCACGATGCCAGTGATGTTCGAAGCCAAGACCAGGAAGAAGAAGGTCATGAGGATCGGCAGGAACCGTCGACCGTCCTTCTTGCCGAGGAGATCCTGGGCAATGCCCTTGTCTACGAAGTCGAAGCCGTACTCGATGAGGCTCTGAAATCGACCCGGCACGAGGCGCATCTGGCGCGTGCCGACGAGGAAGATCACAAGGAGCAGCGCCACCACGAGCAGGCGGATGAGCATGAGCCTGTTGATCGCGAAGGGCGTGTCGGCGAAGAGGACGATCTCCGGGAAGAAGTCCATGATCGACGGTGAGTGGAACCCGCCATCATCACCGACGGCGAGGGGGACAAACGTTGTCAGAGCGTTGAGTAGCAGCTCTATCTCCAGAGTCCGGGCGTCGTTGAACGCGGCGAGAAAGGGGGGCTTCGGGAATAACCCTATCAATAATTGAGGCGACAGGAGTACACTCAGCGCCCCTCGCGCTCGTCGCTCTCCCCGGGCAGCGTGACATCGCTGACATAGGGCATTCGCGCCTTTGCGATGACGACGACATCGACGACGAGGGTTCCGATGACCGCGGCCACGAGGCTGAAGAAGAGCACCTGGGTGTGCACCCACGGCTGATCCCTCAGCACGAAGACGAGCACGAGGAACACGATGAACTTGAGCAGCCACGCCCCCATCACGATTCCGAAGAACGCCGCGAGGTCGAAACGCGAGGCGATGATGATGCTGAGCGAGGTGACCCCCAGGAAGACCATGGCCATTCCCGTGCCGACCAGTGCGCTCGCGACTCCGCTCATCCCGGCGATCGCGAAGCCCACGAGCGAGCCCACCACGGCGATGACGAGGGCGAGGAGTGAGCCGAAGAGCAGCACTCGCTTGAGGACGGGGACGGCACTCATGATGGTTCCTTCGAATGGTGTCGGGGGCGGAGGGGGCGGCCGTCGTCGAGGATGGATTCGTTCGCGGCCTCGTCGAGCGGGTCGAGTCTCGCGTCGATCGAGGCGTCCGAGCCGGGGCGGGCGAGCTGCACGCTCGCCTCGAGGACCTTGCGCTTGGTGAGCGGCGCCAGCGTGAACCACGCGCTCAGGGTGAAACCTGCCGCGACGAAGGCCAGCGCCCAGCCCCACGGCACGAACATGAAAAGGAGCGTTCCGATCGCGACGACGGCGGTCCAGGCGTAGAAGATCAGCACGGCGTGAAAGTGCGAGTGGCCCATGTCGAGCAGCCGGTGGTGCAGGTGCTGCCGATCGGCCGAGAAGGGGGACTTGCCCGCCCTGAGCCGCCTGACGACGGCGAGCGCGAAGTCGAGCAGCGGCACGATCAGTACCGCGAAGGGCAGCAGGATCGGGATGAAGGCGGGCAACAGCTGCCGGCCCGACTCGAGGGCGGCGGGGTCGACCTGGCCCGTGACCGAGATTGCGGATGCCGCCATCAGTAGCCCGACGAGGAGCGCGCCTGCATCCCCCATGAACAGCCTGGCGGGGTGCCAGTTGAGGGGAAGGAAGCCGAGACACGCGCCCGCGAGGGCCACCGTGATGAGCGAGGCCAGGTTGAAGTATTCCGACTCCCCCATGCCGTTGGAGAGGATGTAGGTGTAGATGAAGAAGACGCCGTTGGCGAGGAGCGCGACGCCCGCGACGAGACCGTCGAGACCGTCGATGAAGTTGACGGCGTTCATGACGAGCACCACCGCGATGACGGTGAGCACAAGCCCTGTTACGGGAGGGACGATCGTGACGCCGCCGATCGGCAGCGTTGTGAGCTGGATACCCTGCCAGACGAGCAGGCCCGCAGCGATCATCTGGCCCGCGAGCTTCGTGAGCCAGTCAAGGTCCCAGATGTCGTCAGCGACGCCGATCAGCACGATCAGGAGGGCGGCCGCAAGGAGCCCGAGGACGGGTTCCGGATTGACGAACACGAGATGGAAACGGTCGAGTTGAGACGCGACCCCGAAGGCGACGAGCACCCCCAGGAACATCGCGACACCACCGAGCCTGGGAGTGGGCCTCGTGTGGACGTCCCGCTCGCGGATCTTCGGGTAGAGCCGGAAGCGCAGGCTCAGCTTGAGAATGATGAACGACAGCGCGAACGTCACGACGGCGGAGAGCCCGCCGACAAGCACATAGAAGACGATCCTCATGCGGAAGCGCCGTCGCCGTGCCCCTCGAGCACCTCGGAGATCGCGGCATCCGTGATGGCGCCGTGCCGGACGATGCGGATGCCCTCCGAACGGATGCGGGAAGCGTCGACGATCGTCGAGCCGAGGGTGCCCCCCTCGCCGCCGTCGAGGTAGACCGCGACGGAGTCACCGAGCATCCGCTCAGCCTCCTGGGCCGTCGTCGCCGCCGGCTCCCCCGTGAGATTCGCCGAGGAGACCGCGAGCGGGCCCGTCTCGGCGAGGAGCGAGAGCGCGACCGGGTTGGCGGGCATGCGAAGCGCGACGGTGCCTGCCGTGTCGCCCAGATCCCAGGTGAGACCCTCGCGTGCGGGAAGGATGACCGTGAGCCCGCCGGGCCAGAAGGCATCGACGAGCGCCCGAACCTCGTCGGGAACCTCCGCCGCGAGGGCATCGAGGGTCGCCAGGTCGGGGATCAGCACGGGCGGGGGCGACTGGCGTCCCCTGCCCTTCGCATCCAGCAGCCGCTGCACGGCCTCGGGGCTGAAGGCGTCGGCCGCTACGCCGTATACCGTGTCTGTGGGCATGACGACGAGGCCGCCGCGGGCGATCGCCGTCCTGGCGAGCCGCATGCCGGTGAGGAGCTCGGAGGGGTCCGAGCAGTCGTGAATCGTCGCCATGTCGCCCCAATCCTAGCGGGCGCGACCTCTGCGGTAGCGGGAGATGACGCGCGTCAGCGGATGGCCGTCGTCGCGCGGTCGCGACCCAGGAGATCCCGGTGCCAGGAGATCCCCGACCAGCCATCGGCCCGCAACAGCTCGGCAATGGCCGCCGCCTGCTCCTCGCCGTGCTCCATCACGAGCAGGCCGCCCGGATGCAGCAGCCGCAACCCTGTCGTCGAGACTCGCCGCACCACATCGAGCCCGTCCTCGCCCCCGTAGAGCGCGTGCTCCGGATCGAAGAGCTGCACCTCGGGGTCGCGCGGAACCGCCGCCGACGGGATGTAGGGCGGGTTCGAGGCGACGACGTCGACCGAGCCGTCGAGATTGGGGAAGGCCTCGGCGAGGTCGACGAACTCGAGCTGCGCGTTCGTCGCGCCGCTCTCCTCGAAGTTGCGCTTGGTCCAGGGGTACGCCTCCGGCGAGTTCTCGGCGGCGAAGACGCGTGCACGGGGAACCTCCGTCGCCATCGCCAATGCGATCGCCCCAGAGCCGGAACCGAGATCCACCGCTATGGGCTCGGGCGTGGCGGAGGCGTTCAGGGCGTCGATCGCGAGCTGCACGACCTGCTCCGTCTCCGGACGCGGCACGAAGACGCCCGGCCCCACGGCAAGCTCAAGGGAGCGAAACGCCGCCCGCCCCGTGATGTGCTGCAGCGGCTCGCGAGCCGCGCGGCGCGCCACGAGCTCGGCGACGGCCGCGGCATCCGCGTCGGAGACCTGTGATCCCATCACCACGCGGGCCTGCACCTCACCGCGGCTCAGGCCCAGGACGTGCCCCAGGAGCAGCTCCGCATCGGCGTCAGGCGAGGGCACGCCCGCCGCCGTGAGCGAGGCGGCGGCGGATGCTCGGAGTGCGGCGATCGTGGGCAAGATCATGATCCTCGGGGACAGGGTTTCGATACGGCGCTGACGCGCCTAACTCAACCGGCGGAGCGCCTCAGGACTGGTCGCCGAGGTCCGCGAGTCGAGCCTCCTCATCGAAGCGGATGCACGACTCGATGACGGGGCCCAGCGCGCCGTTCATGACGGCATCGAGATTGTAGGCCTTGTAGCCCGTGCGGTGATCCGCGATGCGGTTCTCCGGGAAGTTGTAGGTGCGGATGCGCTCCGAACGGTCCATCGTGCGGATCTGGCTCTTGCGGGCATCGGATGCCGCGGCCGCGAGCTCCTCCTGCTGCCGGGCCAGCAGGCGCGCGCGCAGCACACGCATTGCCGCTTCACGGTTCTGCAGCTGGCTCTTCTCGTTCTGCATCGAGACCACGATGCCCGTCGGGAGGTGCGTGATGCGCACGGCCGAGTCGGTCGTGTTGACCGACTGCCCGCCGGGGCCGCTCGAGCGGTAGACATCGATTTTCAGATCATTCTGGTTGATCTGCATCTCCTCGGGCTCATCCACCTCGGGAAAGACGAGCACGCCCGTCGTCGAGGTGTGGATACGGCCCTGCGTCTCCGTGACGGGCACCCGCTGCACACGATGCACGCCGCCCTCGTACTTGAGGTTGGCCCACACGCCCTGCGATGGGTCGCTCGCGTTCGACTTGATCGCGACCTGCACGTTCTTGTAGCCGCCGAGGTCGCTCTCGTCGCTCTCGAGCATCTCGGTCTTCCAGCCCATCTGGTTGGCGAACTGGAGGTACATGCGCAGGAGGTCGGCCGCGAAGAGGGCGCTCTCGGCCCCGCCCTCGCCACCCTTGATCTCCATGATGACGTCGCGCCCGTCATCCGGGTCACGCGGGATCAAGAGGCGACGAAGTCGCTCCTGTGCCGACGCGAGCTCCTCCTCGAGGCCGGGAACCTCCTCGGCGAAGGCGTCGTCCTCCTTCGCGAGTTCCTTAGCCGCCGCGAGGTCCTCTCGGGCCTGCACCCAGTGCTCATGGGCGGACTTGATCTGGCTGAGCTCGGCGTAGCGCCGGTTGATCTTCTTGGCCCTGGCCGCATCCGCGTGAACCGCGGGGTCGGACAGCTGCTTCTGCAGATCCTCGTGCTCGGCCAGCAGCACGGCTACTGACTCGAACACGATCAGTCCTCCTTGGTCGCCGCAGCGCCCGGGAGGGACTTCTGGATCTGCATGAGGAACTCGACGTTGGACTGCGTCTCACGGAGCTTGCCGAGCACGATCTCGAGCGCCTGCTGCGTGTCGAGGCCCGCGAGAGCACGCCGAAGCTTCCAGGTGACCTTGACCTCGTCGGTGCCCATCAGCATCTCCTCGCGACGGGTGCCGGAGGCGTTCACGTCGACGGCGGGGAAGATGCGCTTGTCGGCGAGCTGGCGGGAGAGGCGGAGCTCCATGTTGCCCGTGCCCTTGAACTCCTCGAAGATGACCTCGTCCATCTTGGACCCGGTTTCGACGAGCGCCGTCGCGAGGATCGTCAGCGAGCCGCCGTCCTCGATGTTGCGCGCGGCGCCGAAGAAGCGCTTGGGCGGGTAGAGCGCCGAGGAGTCGACGCCGCCCGAGAGCACACGCCCGGATGCGGGAGCCGCCAGGTTGTAGGCCCGGCCCAGGCGGGTGATCGAGTCGAGGAGCACGACAACATCGTGACCCAGCTCGACGAGGCGCTTGGCGCGCTCGATCGCGAGCTCCGCGACCGTCGTGTGGTCCTCCGCCGGACGGTCGAAGGTCGAGGCGATGACTTCACCCTTGACCGTGCGCTGCATGTCGGTGACCTCCTCGGGGCGCTCGTCAACGAGCACGACCATGAGGTGCACCTCGGGGTTGTTCTTGGCGATCGCGTTGGCGATCGCCTGCAGCACGAGCGTCTTGCCCGCCTTGGGCGGCGACACGATGAGGCCGCGCTGGCCCTTGCCGATCGGCGAGACGAGGTCGATGATGCGCGTCGTCAGCTTCTGCTGCTCCGTCTCGAGGCGCAGGCGCTCCGAGGGGTAAAGCGGGGTCAGCTTGCCGAACTCAACGCGCTCCCCCGCCTGCTCGACGGGAAGGCCGTTGATCGAGTCGATCTTGACGATCGCGTTGTACTTCTGACGACCGCCCTGGTTCTCGCCCTCACGGGGCTGGCGGATCGCGCCGACGACGGCGTCGCCCTTGCGCAGGTGGTACTTCTTGACCTGCCCGAGCGAGACGTAGACGTCGTTGTTGCCCGGAAGGTAGCCGGTCGTGCGCACGAAGGCGTAGTTGTCGAGCACGTCGAGGATGCCCGCGACGGGGATGAGCACGTCATCCTCGGTGATCTCGGGCTCGAAGTCGTCGCCACCGCGGCGCTTGCGGTCGCGGTAGCGGCCACGGCCGCCGCGCTCAGAGTCGTCCTGCTGCCGGTTGCCCCTGCCGCCGTTCTCCTGGTCGTCGCGCTGCTGCTCGCCGCCCTTGTCGCCGCGCTGCTGGTCGCCGCGCTGCTGGTCACCGCCCTTGTCCCCGCCCTTGGAGCGGTTACGGTTGCGATTGCGGCTGCGCTGGGGGCGTTCGCTGGACTCGTCGCCCGACTCCTCGCCACTGCGCTCGGATGCCGCGGCTGCAGCATCCTGGCGCTCGTCGTTGTTGTCGCCCTTGCCGCTCGGCTGGCTCGCCTCGCCGCTCTGCTCGGCCTGCTCGGCCTGCGCGGACTCACCGCGGGCGCCGCGGCCCCGCCGGGAGCGCCCCGTGGGCTCACCCTCGGCCTTATCGCCGGCCTTGTCGCCGCTCGTGGCGCTGTTCGTGTCGCCGGCAAGCGGTTGCTGCTCGCTGTCACCGCTCGCCTCGACGCCCGACTCGCCGCCGTTGGCGTGCTCGGCCGCGGACTTGGGCGCAGTGCGCTTGCGCGCCGGAGCCTTGCGAGCAGGCTTCTCTGCCTCAGCGGACTCCCCTGCGGGCGCCTCAGCGGTCGGTGCCGCGGTCGCGGCGGGCTCGGCGGTAGCTTCCGCGGAGGTCGTCGTAATGACCCCGTCGGTCGCTGTGGCACGACGCGACGCACGCTTGCGCGGCGCCTTTTCGGGGGCCGCCTCCTGAGCGGCCGGAGCCTGCTCGGTCGAGGCTACGGGGGAAGTCTCCGCCGCGGCGGATTCGTTGCTGTTCTGGGTCTCGTTGATTACATCCACGAGTGCTCCTTTGCGAAGTTTGGTCGCGCCGGTGATACCGAGAGACGCCGCAAGAGCCTGAAGCTCGGGGAGGCGCATCGATGCCAGGTCGACACTGGAGTCGGGCCGCTCGGCCCGGACTGTGGGATCAGTCACTAAGAGGGTTCCTTTCCCAGTCAGGCGCCGAATCGATGAATGACGTTGCGTGAACCTGACGGAGAGCTTGTCGCTCGACGATCTCGACTCCGGGCTTCGACCTCAGAGGCTAAACGGGGAGTGGAGGAGCGGCGAAGCGATGCTGGTGATGGTGCAACCCGTGGCGCGAAAAGAGTGATTCGTGCCTGGCTAAGCCAAAGACTTTGCCGGGTGCAGGTTCACTGTAGCACCTTTGAAGTCCACGGCCAGCATGAGCGCCTGCCACGGCGAGCCGTCGTGCGCGGCGACCAGATCCGCCGCCACGAGACGCTCGGCGGGGTCGCTGCAGAGCACAAGAACGGAAGGTCCTGCACCGGAGACGACGGCCGCGTGGCCGTGGCCGCGAAGCTCCTCGACGAGGGCGACCGTCTCGGGCATGGCGCTCGCCCGGTAGTTCTGATGAAGCCGGTCCTCCGTTGCGTCGTGGAGGAGCTCGGGGCTCTGGATGAGGGCAGCGATCAGGAGCGCCGACCGCGAAACATTGAAGATGGCATCCTCGTGCGGCACCGAGACAGGGCGCAGGCTGCGGGCGAGCTCCGTCGACAGTGTGTAGTCGGGAACGCACACGAGGGGCGAGACCCCCCGGTGCACCATGAGCTTCTTGTGCTGGGGACCGTGTTCGCCGCTCCACGCAATCGTGAGGCCGCCGAACAGCGCCGGCGCGACGTTGTCGGGGTGACCCTCCAGCTCAGAAGCGAGGGAGAGGAGCGCATTCGAGTCCAGCTCGATGATGCCCTCGAGCAGGCCCTTCGCCGCCATGATGCCCGAGACGATCGCCGCGCCCGAGGAGCCCAAGCCGCGGCCGTGCGGGATGAGGTTGCTCGCCACGAGCTCGAGACCGGGGAACTCAACGCCATAGCGGTCGAAGACAAAGCGGATCGACCGCACGACGAGGTTCGTCTCGTCGGTCGGCACTTCGCCCTCCCCGATTCCCCGGACCTCGACCGAGGCGCCGGGCTGTTCGCGCACCCGGACCTCAAGATCGTCGTAGAGAGACAGGGCAAGGCCGAGAGTGTCAAAGCCGGGGCCGAGGTTCGCGGAGGTTGCGGGAACCTTGACCGTGACCGATCGACCGACCGGCGGGGCGGGCATGAGGGTCATGCCGTCGCTCGCTCCAAACCGAGCACGCCGGCGACCTCGGCCGTATCAACGGGCACGACGGTCGGCTGCACGTCGGCGCCGTCCGCGCCGCGGAGCGCCCACTGCGGATCCTTGAGCCCGTGACCCGTGACGGTCAAGACGACCGTCGAGCCCGCGGGAACGATGCCCGCCTCCGAGCGCTCCAGCAGCCCCGCAACGCTGATGGCGGACGCCGGCTCAACGAAGATGCCCACCTCGGCCGAGAGGATGCGGTGCGCCTCGAGGATCTTGTCATCGCTGATGGCGCCGAAATAACCGTCGCTCGTCTCGCGCGCCGCCAGGGCAAGCTCCCACGACGCGGGGTTGCCGATGCGGATGGCACTCGCGATCGTGTCGGGGTCCTTGACGATGTGGCCCTCGACGATGGGGGCGCTGCCCGCCGCCTGGAAGCCGAACATGCGGGGCAGCCGCGTCGAGACGCCCCGCTCGAGCTCCTCGCTGTAGCCGCGGAAGTAGGCCGTGTAGTTGCCCGCATTGCCAACGGGGATGAAGTGGAAGTCTGGCGCATCCTCCAGCACCTCGACGACCTCGAAGGCGGCCGTCTTCTGCCCCTCGATGCGGTCGTTGTTGACCGAGTTCACGAGGTGGACGGGGTAGTTCTCGGCGAGGTCGCGTGCAATGTCGAGGCAGTCGTCGAAGTTGCCCTGCACCTGCAGCAGCTGGGCGTTGTGCGCGATGGCCTGGGCCAGCTTGCCCATCGCGATCTTGCCCTCGGGCACGAGGACGGCCGCCGTGATACCTGCGTGGGTGGCATACGCCGCCGCGGAGGCGGAGGTGTTGCCCGTCGAGGCACAGATGACAGCCTTCGCGCCGTGCTCGACAGCCTTCGTGACCGCCATCGTCATGCCGCGGTCCTTGAAAGAGCCCGTCGGGTTCATGCCCTCGTACTTGACCCAGACGTTCGCGCCCGTGCGGGCGGAGAGCGCGGGGGCGGGGATGAGCGGGGTGCCGCCCTCGCCGAGGGTCACGACGGGCGTGGCATCCGTCACGTCGAGCCGGTCTGCGTACTCGCGGATGACTCCGCGCCACTGATGCGCCATGGTGAACCTTTTCCCTGAACCTTCTACTCGGAGCCTTCGACTCGCAGGACGGATGTGACAGCGCGAACGGTGTCGTTGGACGCGAGGGCGTCGACCGTGTCAGCGAGAGAGGCCTCGGATGCCTCGTGCGTGCCAATGACAAGGGTAGCGGTGGCGGACTCGCCCTCCGCACCGAGCGAACTGACCGTCTGGTGCACCGTCTCGACAGAGACGCCGTGTTCGTTGAAGACGGTCGCGACCGCCGCGAGCACGCCCGGCTGGTCATTGACGAGAAGGCTGATCTGGTAGCGGGTCGTGACGCTCTCGATCGGCAGGATCGGCAGGTCGCCGTGCGTCGACTCGGCGATGCCGGGGCCCCCGATGACGTGGCGGCGCGCCGCCGAGACAAGATCGCCGAGCACAGCGGATGCCGTCTCGACACCGCCTGCGCCCGCCCCATAGAACATGAGGTCGCCCGCCGCCTCCGCCTCGACGAAGACCGCGTTCTTGGCACCGTGAACGGCCGCGAGCGGATGCGCGCGGGGCACGAGCGCGGGGTAGACGCGAGCGCTCACACCCGCGTCGCCATCAGCGTCGATCATCCGCTCGCAGATCGCGAGGAGCTTGATGACGTAGCCGGCGCGACGCGCGGCCTCTACCTGCTCGCCCGTGATGGCCGTGATGCCCTCGCGGTACACAGCCTCGATCGGCACCGAGGTGTGGAAGGCGAGGCTCGCGAGGATAGCGGCCTTCTGTGCCGCGTCATAGGCCTCGATGTCAGCGGTCGGGTCGGCCTCCGCATAGCCGAGGGCTGTCGCTTCGGCGAGGGCCTCCTCGAGGCTCTGCCCCTCGAGGTCCATGCGGTCGAGGATGTAGTTTGTCGTGCCATTGACGATGCCGAGGATGCGGTGCACCTGGTCGCCCGCGAGGCTGTCTCGCAGGGGTCGGATGATGGGGATCGCGCCGGCGACCGCTGCCTCGTAGAAGAGCTGCGCGCCGACCTGCTCCGCCGCCGCAAACAGTTCGGGACCGTGCGTCGCGATGAGCGCCTTGTTGGCCGTGATGACGTCGGCACCGGAATTGAGCGCCTCGAGGATGAGCGTGCGCGCCGGTTCGAGGCCTCCGATGAGCTCCACCACGATGTCCGCGCCCACGATGAGGCCCTCAGCGTCAGTCGTGAGGAGTTCCCGCGGGATCTCCGCCGTGCGCGGTGCGTCGATGTCCCGCACCGCCACCCCGATGAGCTCGATGCCCGCGCCGGCGCGGTTTGCGAGCTCCTCGCCGTGCTTCTGGAGCTGGGCCACGACTTGCGCCCCGACGGATCCCGCGCCCAGGAGGGCGACCCGGAGATTGCGGTACTCGATCATCAATTTCCGTTCCTCGCTGTGTCCCTGACGATCCCCGCATCACGTGAGAGCAGGTCGTCCTCGGTCTCGCCGCGCACGATGATGCGCGAGACGCCGTCCCGGACGGCGACGACCGCGGGACGCGCCAGATAGTTGTAGTTGCTGGAGAGTGACCAGCAGTAGGCCCCCGTCGCCGGCACCGCGACGAGGTCGCCGGGCCGCACGTCCCCCGGCAGGTAGTCGGCACGCACGACGATGTCGCCGCTCTCGCAGTGCTTGCCTGCCACGCGCACGAGGGCGGGCTCGGCTTCTGACACCCGCGCGGCCAAGCGCACGCTGTAGTCGGCCTCATAGAGTGCCGTGCGCGCGTTGTCGCTCATCCCGCCGTCGACGCTCACATACTTGCGAACGGCGGTTGCGTCATCCGTCGTGCCGCCGATCGTCACGAGCACATCCTTGACAGTGCCCACCTCGTAGAGAGTGAAGGTGGAGGGGCCCACGATCGCTCGGCCGGGCTCGACCGCGACGACAGGGACCGGGATGCCCAGCCGACGAGCCTCCGCGGCCACGATTTCGGCGAGCGCCCGCGCGATATCGGCGACCTGCATCGCCTCGTCGGCGCTCGTGTAGGCGATGCCAAAGCCGCCGCCGAGGTTGAGCTCGGGCACGGGCCCGTCCCCAAGAAGCCGAGCCTGCAGCGTCATGAGGCGCCGCGCCGACTCGCTGAAGCCGACGGCCTCGAAGATCTGCGAGCCGATGTGGGCGTGCAAACCCATGAACTCGAGAGACGAACGCGCGCGAATGAGGGCGACGACGTCCTCAGCGTCGGCGAGGGCGATGCCGAACTTCTGATCCTCCCGGGCCGTCGCAAGGTACTCGTGGGTGCTCGCGTGCACCCCGCTGTTCACGCGCAGGCGCACCCGCTGGCGCACGCCGTGCTGCTCGGCCGCATCCGCGACGCGAGCGATCTCATCGACGCTGTCGATCACGATGACGCCAGCACCGGATGCCACGGCCCGGTCGATCTCGCGAAGGGACTTGTTGTTGCCGTGCACGCCGAGGAGCGCCGGGTCGACACCCGCCGCGAGCGCGACCGCGAGCTCTCCCCCGCTCGCGACGTCGATGTGCAGGCCCTCCTCCGTCACCCAGCGCGCGACCTCGGTCGAGAGGAACGCCTTGCCCGCGTAGTAGACCTTCGCGGAGCTGCCGACCGCCGCGAACTCACGATCGAAGGCGAGCTTCGCCTCGCGTGCGCGGGTGCGGACGTCAGCCTCGTCCATGACATAGAGGGGAGTGCCGTACTCCCGGGCGAGCTGCGTCACGGGCACGCCCGCGACCTGGATGACTCCCTCGGCGCTGCGCTCGACCCCCGCCGACCAGATCGCGGGCTCGAGCGCATTGGCGTCGCCGGGTAGGGAGAGCCAGTCGGGTGCGAGCGGGTTGGCGGTCACGAGGGGCCTCACGGATCAAAATACGGGTGCTGGTGGATGGATGCGCGGTAGGGCCCGAGACGGCCCCCGCGCGTGCCTGAAGGCGGATGCGCCGAGCACGCTTCCTGCGAATTCTATTACGCGCTCGGCTCGGCCCCCTCCTCGCCGGCCTCGCCCGCCCCCTCGCTCGCGCACTCACCGCGCGTGCCGAGGGCGTCGAGATCGGTGGGGACACCGGCGCCGTGGGCCGTGAAGCGCACGGTGTCGCCGTCGACGGAGACACCCGTGAGGACAATCGACTCGGGTAGCAGCGAGGCGGAGCAGACGCGCACGCCTACAGACGCGAGATCGACGAAGCGGGTCAGGTCGACAGTGACATCCTCGGCGGCTGTGATGCCGACCGCCGTCAGCACGAGGTAGCCGTCGTCATCGAGGCTCGGCTCGAGGTCGACCGAGAAGGGGATCACGGCGCCCAGCACCTCGATCTCGTTGTCGAGCGCGATCGCGCCACCGTCGATCCGCACGGCGCCCGTGAAGCCCGCATTGTCGGCGAGGCGGTCGAGACCCTCCTCGCCGAGCGTGAAGGTCACATCGACGTCGTCGAGCTCACCCTGCACGACCTGCTGCAGCATCGAGAAACCGTGGATCGTGACATCCGCCTCGACCGCGGAGCCGGGCACGCGCCGCTTGATCTCGGCTTCGGCGCGGGTCTCCGCGAAATCGCGAAGTCCCATGTCGATGAGCACGGCGGCGCCTGCCAGCATGGCGACGGCGATCACGAGCCCGACGACCGCCTTGGCGATTCGCCTGCCAACGCTCGGCTTGGGTCCGGTCTGGCCGATGTACTGCCGAGGCGGCCGCGACGCCATCATCACATCCTCTCCGGCGCCGTCACTCCGAGGAGACCGAGCGCATTGCGCAGCACCTGACCGGTCGCGTCATTGAGCCAGCGGCGGGAGTGGTGCACAGGCGTGACGGGGTCGTCGCCGAGGGGCGTGACGCGGCAGTTGTCATACCAGCGGTGGTAGGAGCCCGCCAACTGCTCGGCATAGCGGGCGACCCGGTGCGGCTCCCGCAGCTCCGCCGCCTGCTGTACGACCCGCGGGAACTCCGCGAGAGCGCCCAACAGCACGCTCTCGGTCTCGTGCTCGAGCGTGGCCGCATCAAAAGCGTCGCGCGTGACGCCCGCGCTCTCGGCATTGCGGGTCACCTGATTGGTGCGCGCGTGGGCGTACTGCACGTAGAAGACCGGGTTGTCGTTGGTGCGGCGCTGCAGGATCTCGGGGTCGAGTGTGAGGGGCGAGTCGGCGGGGTACCGCGCGAGGGAGTAGCGCAGCGCATCCGTTCCGAGCCACGCCTGCAGGTCGTTGAGCTCGATGATGTTGCCGGCGCGCTTCGAGAGCTTGGCCCCGTTGATCGAGACGAGCTGCCCGATCAGCACCTCAACATTCTTGGCGGGGTCATCGCCTGACGCGCCCGCGATCGCCTTGATGCGGTGCACGTAGCCGTGGTGGTCGGCACCGAGCAGGTAGATCTTGAGGCTGAAGCCGCGGTCGCTCTTGCTGAGGTAGTACGCGGCGTCGGCGGCGAAGTAGGTGTAGACGCCATTGCCGCGCTTGATGACGCGATCCTTGTCGTCGCCGAAGTCGGTCGTGCGCACCCAGATCGCGTCATCCTCGTCGTAGACGTGGCCCTGCGCTCGCAGGCGCTCGACGGCCGCGTCGATCGCACTCGGCTCGCCCGCGTGCAACTGACGTTCAGAGAACCACACGTCGAAGTGCACGTTGAAGCGCGCGAGGGAGTCCTTGATCTCCTGCAGCTGCAGCTCGTAGCCGATCTCCCTGGCGACCGCGAGCGCCTCGGCCGCGGGAAGCTCGAGGAGCCGCGGCTCGCGCTCGAGCACACCCTTCGCGAGGTCGGCGATGTACTGGCCGGGGTAGCCGTTCTCGGGCGTCGGCTCGCCCTTCGCGGCGGCGAGGACGCTCGCCCCGAAGTTGTCCATCTGGTTGCCCGCGTCGTTGATGTAGAACTCGTTCGTCACCTCGGCGCCGGCGGCTCGCAGCACGCGGCCGAGCGAGTCGCCGAGGGCAGCCCAGCGCGTGTGGCCGATGTGGAGGGGCCCCGTGGGGTTGGCGGAGACGAACTCGAGGTTGACGACCTGCCCCGCGAGGCCTGTTCCGTGCCCGTAGGCCTCCCCCTGTTCGACGATCGACTTCGCAAGCGTGCCTGCGGCGGCGGCGTCGAGGGTCACGTTGATGAAACCGGGGCCGGCAACCTCGACGGATGCCACACCCTCGACCCGCGCGAGGGCGCCCGCCAACTCGGTGGCAAGCTCCCGGGGGTTCGTGCCGAGCGGCTTCGCAAGCTTCATCGCGATGCTCGACGCCCAGTCGCCGTGTTCGCGATTCTTGGGACGGTCGAGACGCACATCCTCGATCGAGACGGATGCCTCACCCCCGCGGGCCGCGATCGTTGCGGTGACGATGTCGAGCAGGGCGGCGGAGAGTTCGGCGGGAGTCACGATTCGCAATTCTACCGGGTGGGCATCCCGCCTCCCCGGTCCTAGCAGGGCATGATGGAGGGGTGAACAGCCTCGACTCCCTCGCCACGACCCCGCCGCGGGCATCCATGCTCCACCGAACCGCGGGCATCGGCGTGGCCGTCGTGCTCGCTCTCAGTCTCGTCGCCTGCGCGGGCGAAGACCCCGCCCCCAAGCCCAGCGAGACGCAGAGCTCCTCACCCTCGGCGAACCCTTCCCCCAGCGAGGAGCCGAACGCGGAGCCGAGCGCTCCGCCTGCCGAGGCGACGCCGGTCGGCATCACCTGTTCGCAGCTCATCACGGCGGACGACATCTACGCGTACAACCCCAACCTCACCCTCGTCGACGGGCAGACCCCCGAGAGCGGCTCGCCGGGTGCGCGCGCTGTCGCCGCCGAGGGCATCGCCTGCCACTACATGAATCTCACGAGCGGCGAGAGCATCGTCGTCTCCGCCTCCAGCCCAGGGCCAGACGCCCTCGCCCAGGTGCGCTCGGAACTCTCCGGCACGGCCACGCCGGCGGAGGGCCTCGGTGGGGAGGGCTGGTTCGGCGACGGCACCGCGACAGTCATCTCGGGCCCCTACCTTGTCACCGCGTCCTCGGACTTCTTCACGGCCGCCGCCGACGCCCAGCAGCTCACCACGACGGCGATCTCGCACCTCGGCTGAGGTGAGCAGCGGCAGCGCGGCGGGCTGCTAACCTAGTCAGGCACTCCGGGAGCACCCGGCACGTGCATCCGCCCTCGTAGCTCAGGGGATAGAGCGCCGGTTTCCGGTACCGAAGGTCGGGGGTTCGAATCCCTCCGAGGGCACCAACGTGAAGGTCACTCAGGCTCGCGCCCTAATGACTGCCCTGCCGAGCGTGTCAGCGATACTGCACCGAGACCGTGATGGGCGCGGCGCAGTGCACGTGTGCATTCACGATCGTGGCCGCCCCGCCGACCCACACCCAGGCTCCGTAATCGGTCCAGGGCGAGAATGGCCAGATCGCATGGCACTGCACGATGAGGCGGGCGTAGCCGTAGCCACTGCAGTTCGCGCTCGCGTGCGCACCGTCCGTGCCTGCACTCCAGCACGTTGCGGCCGCCTGAGCCGGGGCGGGGGTACTCAGGAACGGCGCGGCGAGGCCGAGAGCCGCCGCCACGAGAGCTCCGCGGATGAGGTGTCGTCGTGTCGTCATAGTCCACTCCCTTGAGCTTGTGGCGGCCAGTATGCGACCGACCCACAGGAGTAGACAGGGCTGTCTTATTGTGGCGAGATGTGCTAGGAAAACGACCCCCTTTCAGGGGGTCACACCGTAAGGATGACCTTGCCCGTCGTGCGACGCCCCTCAAGGGCTGCGTGCGCCTCGGCCGCATCAGCGAGGGGGAAGCGCGCGCCGATGCGCACCCTAAGCGAGCCCTCGGCAAGCGCCGTGAACAGCTCCTCCCAGCGCCACGCACGCTCCTCGGGGGTGCGCATGTAGTGCCAGAGGCTCGGCCGGACGAGCGACAGCGAGCCCCCGGAGTTGAGCCGTTGGATATCGAAGGGGGGCACCTGGCCGCTCGATCCCCCGAAGAGGGCAAGCGTTCCGCGGACGCGCAGTGACTTCAACGAGCCGTCGAAGGTCGTCGCACCGACCCCGTCATACACGACCGCGACGCCTTCCCCGCCTGTCGCCTCGCGCACCCGCTCGGGGAAGTCCTCGTAGGCGAAGACAGCGCTCGCGCCCGCCTCGCGACTCAACGCAGCCTTCTCGGGGGTCGACACGGTCGTGAAGACACGGACGCCCCGTGCGACGAGCAGTTGCGTGAGTAGGAGACTGACGCCGCCCGCTCCCGCATGCACGATGACCGAGTCCCCCGCAGCCGGCGGCGCGATCGAGGTCGCCAGGTAGTGCGCCGTGAGCCCCTGCAGGGGAACGGCGGCCGCGACATCCAGGTCCAGATCGTCGGGGACATGGGCCGCAACATCCGCCTTCACGCGGAAGTACTCGGCGTAGCTGCCCGAGGCGTCGACAGTCGCGACACGATCGCCCGCCGCGAAGCCCTCGACGCCGTCGCCAACCGCCTCCACCACGCCGGATGCCTCCCGCCCGGGTGTGAACGGAAGCTTCGCGTCGTACACGCCCGAGCGCACGTACGTGTCGTAGAAGTTGACTCCCACAGCGTGAGTCCGCGCAAGGATCTCGCCCGGCCTCGGCTCAGGATTCGGACGCTCCTCGAGAACCAGCTTCTCGGGGCCGCCTCGTTCGCTCACGACGATGCTGCGCATCCGTCACTCCTTCCGCTCGATCTCCATAACAGGCTAGTGACCGTGCCGTCCCCGGTTGATGCGGCGCACCTCCCGCGGAGCGCGCCCGCCCACAAACGATCGCGCCGAGTCCACGACGAAGCCCTTGCGCAGCGCCTCCCGGCCGATGAGCATCCTGAAACCCATCGAGTCGCGGTTTGCCAGAGTGAACTCCGCCGTGACGACCCGACCGTGGATCGAGACGTCGAGGTGCACGACGATGCGCGTCGCGGCGTGGCCTGAGGAACTGCGGACCGAGCGGCGGTCATGCACGGGGCACTCGATCTGCACCGCATCGCGTGCCGACTCCTGCCAGGGGTGCACCCAGAATCGCACACGCTCGCCCTGCTCAGCTTCGACGACCTCGATGTCGAAAGCGTGGATGCTCGAGGTGCGCGCGCCCGTGTCGAGCTTGGCCTTGATCCACGGGACGCCGTGATCGGGAAGGCTCACCCATTCACGCCACCCCACAGTGGTGCTTGAATGGGGATCCTGTCTCATTCCCCCATCTTCTCAGGGCACGCACCATGAAACTCGCAATCCTCTCCCGCGCGCGTCAGTCGTATTCCACCCAGCGGCTACGTTCCGCCGCACTGCAGCGCGGGCACGAGGTGAAAGTGCTCAACACCCTGCGCTTCGCGATCGACCTCTCGGGCCCAGAGCCCGACCTGCACTTCCGCGGCCGCCCCCTCTCGAGCTACGACGCGGTCCTGCCCCGCATCGGCAACTCCATCACCTACTTCGGAACGGCCGTCGTGCGACAGTTCGAGCAGATGGACGTCTACACGCCCAACACCGCCAACGGCATCGCGAATGCCCGAGACAAGCTGCGGGCGACGCAGATCCTCTCGCGCCACAACATCGACATGCCGGCGACCGCCTTCGTGCGCAACCGCGCCGACGTGCGCCCCGCGATCCAGCAGGTGGGCGGAGCTCCCGTCGTCATCAAGCTCCTCGAGGGCACGCAGGGCATCGGGGTGATCCTGGCGCCCGACGTCAAGGTGGCCGAGGCGATCATCGAGACCCTGCACTCGACGAAGCAGAACGTGCTCATCCAGCGCTTCATCTCAGAGAGCCGCGGCCGTGACATCCGTGCCCTCGTGGTCGGCGACCGCGTCGTGGCGGCCATGCGACGGCGGGCGGTCGATGACGAGTTCCGCTCCAACGTGCACCGGGGCGGCTCGGTCGAGCCCGTCGAACTGAGCGCCGAATACCAGCGGGCCGCCGTGCGCTCGGCGCAGATCATGGGACTCAAGGTGGCGGGCGTCGACATGCTCGAGGGCGCCGACGGACCCCTCATCATGGAAGTCAACTCCTCCCCCGGGCTTCAGGGGATCGAGACGGCGACCAAGCTCGACGTGGCGGGCGCCATCATCGACTACATCTCCAACGAGGTCGCCTTCCCCGACATCGACATCCGCCAGCGGCTCGCCGTCTCCACCGGCTACCACGTCGCGGAGATCGTCGTGCACTCGGGCGCCGACCTCGTGGGCAAGACTCTCGGCGAATCCGGCCTGCTCGAGCGGGACATCACGGTGCTCACGTTGAACCGCGGCACCTCTGTCATCCCCAACCCCAAGTCGAAGCAGCTGCTGCAGGCCGAGGATCGTCTGCTGTGCTTCGGCAAGACGGAGGAGATGCGCTCGCTCATCCCGAGCCACCGGCGCCGGGCCAAGGTGCGCAAGCTGCCGAAGGCACAGCCGCCGGAGTGATCCCTGACGCTGGACGTCCGCTCCACGAAGGCTGGAAGTCGCGGGTCTAGCCTCGGTGGCATGAGACGCCGGTTTCGCCGAAACGTGGTCACGGCAGCATCCTGCTTACTGGTCACTGCAGTGATGGGCGGATGCTCGCTGACTATGCCCACCGACCCGAACGGCACACTCGATCGCGTCACCGGCGGGGTGCTCCGAGTGGGCGTGACTCCCTACGAGGATCGGGTTGTCCTGCATGAGAACGGCCCGCCCAGCGGGGTCGAGGTTGAACTGGTCAAGGACTTCGCGGAGACCCTGGATGCGGATGTCGACTGGCAGTCCGGCTCGGAGGGCCAGCATGTGCGCGCACTGGAGGACCACGAGCTCGACCTCATCATCGGCGGCATCAGCGACAGAACGCCGTGGAGCAGCAAGACGGGGGTGACCCGGCCGTACGCGGAGATCACGACAGAAGACGGCACGCAGCTCAAGCTGGTGATGCTCGTGCAGATGGGTGAAAACGCCTTCCTCTCGGAGCTCGAGACCTTCCTGACCCAGCGCGGGCAGGAGGCATCGTCGTGACACGTCACTTCGGCCATAACGCCCTGAGTGACTCCCAGGTCGCCACTCTCCGTCGTGCGATCCGGCTCGAGTGGATCACGATGGGCTTCCTCGCGATCACCGTGACCCTCGTCGCCCTTGTGCTCGGCAACTCCCAGGCGATGAAGACCGCCTGGATCGAGGACATCCTCTCGTTCATCCCACCCATCGCCTTCCTCATCGCGGTTCGGGTGGGAAGCCGGCGCCCCACGATTGAGCACCCCTACGGCTACCACCGCTCGGTCGGCGTGGGGCACCTAGTTGCAGCGGTTGCCCTCACCACGATGGGCGTTGTTCTCATCGTGGATTCCGGCTCGTCACTCGTGAAGGCGGAGCACCCGACGATCGGCACGGTGGTGCTCTTCGGGCACGTGATCTGGCTCGGCTGGCTCATGATGGCGGTCATGGCCTTGACGGCGCTGCCCCCCGTCATCATCGGGCGCATCAAGATGGGACTCGCGAACGAGCTGCATGACAAGGTGCTCTACGCCGATGCCGATATGAACAAGGCCGACTGGATGACCGCGGTCGGCACCATCATCGGCGTCGCCGGCGTGGGCCTCGGCCTGTGGTGGCTCGACTCGGCGGCCGCCCTCTTCATCTCGGGCAGCATCCTGCATGACGGACTCAAGAACATGAAGGGCGCCGTACTCGACCTGATGGACGAGCGCGCCAAGACTTTCGACGACCGTCGGCCGCATCCCGTGGCCGGTGAGGTGCAGGACTACCTGCGCGGGCTGGCCTGGGTGAAGGATGCAGGCGTGCGCGTGCGCGACGAGGGCCACGTCTTTCACGTGGAGGCCTTCATCGTGCCGCGTTTCGGCCGGGCGCCGTCGCTCAAGCACCTCAGCGAGGCAAGGGAGGCCTGCGCCGCCATGGACTGGCGCGTGCAGGACATCGTGCTGATCCCCGTCGATTCACTTCCCGACACGGTCGAGAGTGGGCGTCGCCGGAGGTCTCGCCCCTGAGCTCCTCACCGTTCAGTCGGTGTCGCCCGAATGGGCCTCCAGGAAGTCGTAGAGCTCCGTGTCGTCGACGCCGGGGAAGGTTCCCGAGGGCAGGGGCGAGAGGATATGAGCGTGCAGCTTGGCGCTCGCCCAGGCGCGTCCCGACCAGCGCTCGGCCTTCTCCCCCGAGGGCCGTCGGCAGCAGTTCACATCGGGACACGTCGAGGTGTCGCGATTGCGCGTGTCCCGTCCGCGGAACCACTTGGCATCGTTGAAGGGCACCCCGAATGTGATCGAGAACTCCTCCTGAGTGCCCGTGCCCGTCTGGGTCGAGTTCCAGTAGGTGCCAGAGGGAGTGTCGATGTACTGGTAGAACTCCGTCGTGCGATTGGTGCGCGTGAACGCGAGCCGTGCGCTCCAGTGCCGGCACACCAGCTGCCCCTCAGTGGAGCCCGTGACATCCGTCGGCAGGAGCAGGCCATCGTTCTCGTAACCCTTGTAGAGGGCGCCATCGTCGCCGACCCTCAAAAAGTGGACCGTCATGCCGAGGTGCGTCGTGGCGAGATTGGTGAACCGCAGTGCCGCCGCCTCATGCGTCACGCCGAAGGCATCGCGGAAGTCCTCGATAGCAAGGTTGCGGTCATTCTTGGCAGAGGAGAGGAAATCAACCGAGGGACCGAGGGGCATGAGACAGGCGGCCGCGAAATAGTTGATCTCGAGCCGCTGCCGCAGGAACTGCGCGTAGCTCTCCGGCTCGTGATGATCGAGAAGGCGGTGCGCCATCGCCTGCAGAGCCATTGAACGGAGCCCGTGCCCACCGGGGATGGAGGCGGGGGGCAGGTAGATGCGACCGTTCTCCAGGTCGGTGACGGAGCGCGTCGAGTGCGGTAGGTCGTCGACGTGGATGAGGTCGAAGCCGAGCTTCTTGGCCATAAGGGCGACCGAGCGGTGCGTGAGCGCGCCGGTCGTGTGGCCCACGCTCTTGAGCACGTCTTCGGCCAGCGTCTCCAGCTCGGGGATGTGGTTGTTCTGCTCCCGCATGTGATGCCGAAGCTCTGTGTTGGCGCGGCGCGCCTCCTCGGGGGTCGCGATCGCCTCCCGGGCACGCCGTGCGAGCTCGCGGTGCAGCCCCACGAGGGCCTCGAGGTTCTCGTCGGACATGGAGCGACTGATCCGGATGCTCGGAAGTCCGAGCCCGCGGTAGAGGGCGCCCTGCTGCATCCGTTCGAGTTCGATCTCGAGGGCCGCCCTCTTGGTCGGCGGCTCCGAGCTGAGGAGCTCGGCGACGGGGATGCCGAGGGCCTCCGCGATCGACTGGAGGAGGGAGAGCCGGGGTTCCCGCCGCCCGTTCTCCATGAGGGAGAGCTGACTGCCCGCGATGCCGACGGCGGCGCCCAGCTGATCGAGCGTGAGACCCGCGCCGGTACGGAAATGGCGGATGCGCTGGCCCAATGTCGCAAGATCGGTCACGTCTTGAGCATAGCGAAAGATCCGAACTTCTTACTCCCAAATCGAGCACCACAGGCGCGATGCACCGCTTCACACTGTTATGCACCAGACATTTTTGCGCATGTCTTATGCGCCGAGCGGACGGATTGCCTCATGACACTGACGACCCCCACCCCCGCCACGACAGAGATCTCGTCAGCCGCCTATCACGCTGTCCCCGAAGGGGCCGACCCCAAGGTCGTCGCGTGGGTCGACACCATCGCAGAGCTCACGAAACCGGAACGCATCGTCTGGTGCGACGGTTCCCCGCAGGAATGGGATCGGCTCACTCGGGAGATGGTTGCGGCGGGCACCCTGATCAAGCTGAACCCGGAACACCGCCCCTACAGCTTCCTCGCCCGCAGCAATCCCAGCGATGTCGCCCGAGTGGAGTCTCGCACCTTCATCTGCTCGGAGCGCGAAGAGGATGCCGGACCCACCAACAACTGGGTCGCGCCCGCAGAGATGCGCGCAACCTTCTCGGAGATCTTCGACGGATCGATGCGCGGCCGCACGATGTACGTCATGCCCTTCTCGATGGGGCCGCTCGGCAGCCCCCTCGCCAAGCTGGGCGTGCAGGTGACCGACTCCCCCTACGTCGTCGCGAGCATGGCCGTCATGACCCGCATGGGCAGTGAGGCCCTCAAGCTCATCGGGGAGGACACCGAATGGGTCGCCGCGGTCCACAGCGTGGGCGCGCCGCTCGAGCCAGGACAGGCTGACGTGCCGTGGCCCTGCAACGACACCAAGTACATCAGCCACTTCCCCGAGACGCGGGAGATCTGGTCATACGGTTCGGCCTACGGCGGCAACGCGATCCTCGCCAAGAAGTCGTTCGCCCTTCGCATTGCCTCCGTGCTGGCCCGCGACGAGGGCTGGCTCGCCGAGCACATGCTCCTGCTCAAGGTGACCAACCCGCGCGGCCGCGTCTTCCACGTCGCCGCGGCGTTCCCCTCCGCGTGCGGCAAGACCAACCTCGCGATGCTCAAGCCGAGCATCCCCGGATGGAAGGTCGAGACGATCGGCGACGACATCGCCTGGCTGCGCCCCGGACCGGATGGTCGCCTCCGCGCGATCAACCCCGAGGCGGGCTTCTTCGGTGTCGCCCCGGGCACGAGCCCCAAGACCAACGAGACGGCGATCGAGACCCTGTGGGGCAACACAATCTTCACGAATGTCGCGCTCCGCGAGGATGGCGACGTCTGGTGGGAGGGACTCACCGACAAGCCGCCGGCCGGCCTCACGGACTGGCAGGGCAACCCCTGGAGCCCGGAGAGCGGGACGCCGGCAGCACACCCCAACTCCCGCTTCACGGTGGCCGCCCACCAGGCCCCGTCGATCGCGGAGACCTGGAACGACCCGCAGGGCGTCGTCGTCGACGCGATCATCTTCGGCGGGCGCCGCGCAACCAACGTGCCCCTCGTCGTCGAGGCCCGCGACTGGGAGCACGGCGTCTACATCGGCGCGACCGTCTCGTCGGAGCGCACCGCGGCGGCCGAGGGCGCTGTCGGTGAGCTGCGCCGCGACCCCTTCGCGATGATGCCCTTCTGCGGGTACAACATGGCCGACCACTGGGCGCACTGGCTTCGGGTGGGCGAAGGCCTGCGTTCGGCGGGCAACATGCCCCGCATCTTCCAGGTCAACTGGTTCCGCAAGGATGTCGACGGCAAGTTCCTGTGGCCCGGCTTCGCCGAGAACGCTCGGGTGCTCGAGTGGATTCTCGACCGCGTCGATGGACGCGCAACCGCGCGCGAGACGGCACTCGGCTACGCCCCCGCGGAGGGTGCACTCAACGTCGACGGTCTCGAGCTGAGTGACGAGCAGGTCGAAAACCTCTTCGCCATTGACCCCGAGGCGTGGCTGAACGAGCTCGACGACACCGAGCGTTTCTTCGACACCTTCGGCGACCGGGTTCCCCCGGCACTCCGGGAACAGCTCAAGGACCTGCGCGAGCGGCTCGCCGCCGAGTAGGCCGAGACGTCAGAAACCGGGAGGGGGTGCCGCATCCGTGCGGCACCCCCTCCCGCATGTCCACCCAACCTTTCAGGCGCACCGTGCGTCTGTAAGGGTGAAGGGGGTGATGACGGTGCACGCTGTGACGGAGGCGTTTGTCGCGCGCCGGGAAGGGGCATCCGTGTCGGCACCGTGGGAGAGGGTCGTGAGCGATCTCGTCGCCCAGCGCGGTGACGCCCTCCTGCGTTACGCCGCGCTCGTCTCTGGCAGCCCTGACGATGCCGCCGACCTCGTGCAGGACGCTCTCGTGAGGACCTTCGGGCGACTGCGCAGCGGAGTGAGTATCCACAGCGCCGAAGCGTACGTGCGCCGCGCCATCGTCAACGCACACCTCGACGGGGGCCGCCGGGTCTCGCGCTGGCGTCGTATCGCCCACCTCGCTGCCGAGAGCGAAGAGGCGCCCTCCCCCTCCGCCGCCAGCGACGAGCGCATCGACATCGCGGGCGAACTTCGACGCCTCACCCCGCGGGAGCGTGCCTGCATCGTGCTGCGCTATTACGAAGATCTGAAGGTCGACGACATCGCCGCGACCCTCGAGCTCAGCTCGGGCGCCGTCAAGCGCTATCTGAGCGACGGCCTCGCCAAGCTTTCCGTCTCCCTGGGAGGTCCCCATGCCCGCTGACCACACCCCGAACGAGAGGACGGAGAAGCGGCTCCGCGAAATGCTGGCGGATGCTGCGGCTCCCGGCCGGCTCGACGCGGGCACGATCATCCGGAAGAGCCGGCGCAGGCGCCGCGTGCGGGCTCTCGCCGCGACATCCGTCGGCGCTCTCGCGGTCGTCGGGATCGCTGCGGCACTTGCGGGCGGGATTCCGGCGCCCGCGCCGCTGCAGACGGCGAGCGAGTCTTCGGATGCGGGGGGCGACGCAGGCGATGACGCCTCCGCCTTCAGCGCGGAGACTGACAGCTCGGCGGGCGGTGCAGCTCTCGCGCCCGTCGAGAAGCTGAATCCGTGCGGGGAGCCGGTCTCGGCACTTGCGGCGACAGCACGAGATCTGATGCTCGAGGCACGGTTCCCGGATCCCATCCCGGCGGGAGACTCGCCAGTGTTCGGCACGGTTTCGCTCGAAAATTCCGGGGAGGAGACCGTCACGGGGAGGGTTGGCTCTGGCCCCGCGCTCACGCTGTCGCGCGAGGGCGTAACGGTCTGGCACACTCAGGCCGGCAGCGCATCCGGCCAGGCAGTGCAGCTGGATCCAGGCGAGTCGATGTCGTTCGAGGTCGCGCTCGTGCCGGTCGAGTGCGGTCCGGAGGATGAGGCACGCGAAACCTTCCGCAGCGAACTGCCGCCGCTCGAGGCCGGCGAGTACCGGCTCGACGCCGTGCTCGAACTCACGACGAAACCGGGCAGCGTCAGCACCCTGCTGATCGCACCCTCCCTCACCGTCCGGGTCGAGTAGTCGGGCAGACGAGCGTGCTCCCTGTGCCGTCCAAGGCGCTTCCGATACAGTCGCAGCGGATGGCTCGGACGCCCGACGGCCGGGCCCACGACGAAAGGATCCCGCATGGCCAAGCAGTCCATCTTCGGTCGCATCGCGCAACTCGCCAAGGCGAACATCAACGCTCTGCTCGACGCCGCGGAGGACCCCGCGCGGATGCTCGACCAGATGGTGCGCGACTACTCCGCCAGCATCTCAGAGGCGGAGGCGGCCATCGCCGAGACGATCGGCAACCTGCGCATGCTCGAGCAGGATCACGCGGAGGATGTCGCGAACGCTGAGGACTGGGGCCGCAAGGCGGTCGCGGCGAGCCGTAAGGCCGACGAACTGCGCGCCGCGGGGGACACGAGCGGCGCCGACCGTTTCGACAATCTCGCTCGCATCGCCCTCGCCCGGCAGCTTGCGGCGGAGAAGGAGGCGCGCGAGGCAGAGCCGGTTATCGCGAATCAAACGGCCGTCGTGACGCAGCTCAAGACGGGGCTCGACGCGATGCGGGGCAAGCTGCGCGAGCTCACGGCCAAGCGGGACGAACTCGTCGCGCGCGCCAAGACGGCGCAGGCGCAGTCGCAGGTGCTCGACGCCATGAAGAGCATCGACCTGCTCGACCCGACGAGCGAGATCAGCCGCTTCGAGGAGAAGGTGCGCCGTGAGGAGGCGCGCGTGCTTGGCAAGCAGGAGCTGGCCGCATCGAGCCTCGACGCCCAGTTTGAGGAGTTGGAGGATGCGGAGGAGAAGTCCGAGCTGGATGCGCGGCTCGCCGCCCTCAAGGCGGGCCACGCGCCAAAGGCGGTGACCTCTGGAGAGTGAGCGCCCGCATCCGGATGCTCGTGGCAGACTGACGCCGTGACCGCCTCGTTCTTCGTCGTCCCCCAGTGGCAGGGTTCCGCATCAGCGAGGGCCATGCGTCTCGCCGATGGGGCGCTCGCGATCAGCCGCGACCTGCCGTCGTCGTCGACGACACTGGTCGAGGTTCCCGCGGAGGCGGGCGACGATCAGGGCTGCGGTGTCGCCCGCTGCTCGTCGATCATGACGGTGCGCGACCGAGTGGCGGAGGCTCTCGCCCAGCGGCCCGGGCCGGCCGTGACGATCGGCGGCGACTGCGGTGTGGAGTTGGCGGCGGTGTCGCATGTCGTAGCGGACGACGTCGCGCTGCTGTGGTTCGACGCGCATCCGGATCTCAACACTCCCGAGTCGTCACCCTCGAGCGCCTTCACCGGGATGGTGCTGCGGACGCTTCTCGGCGACGGCGCCTCGCCGCTCGTGCCAGAGCGTCCGCTCGATCCCTCCCGCGTCGTGCTGGTGGGCGCGCGTGCCCTCGACGACGCCGAGGAGGAATACGTGCGCGCCTCCGGCATACGGATGCTCGGGGCGGAGGTGAGCGCCCAGGCCGTGCTCGATGCGGTTGCCGCGACGGGGGCGACAAGGGTCTACGTGCACGTTGACCTGGATGTGCTCGACCCCGGCATCATCGCGGGCCTCGGCGCCCCCGTGCCCTTCGGCATCTCGGCTGAGGCTCTCGTCGAGCTGCTGCGGGCCGTCGTCTCGCGCTTCCCGCTCGCGGGAGCGGGCCTCACCGAGTTCGCACCCGCCTCCCCCGACGCCGCCGAGGACGATCTCGCGACGATCCTGCGCATCATCGGGGCGCTCACGCGCTGACCCCCAACGCCGTGTCAGCGCCGCCGCGCGTCGACGAGGCTGCTGTAGAGCCCGATGAGGGCGGTCGCGGTCGCACCCCAGGTGAAGCCGAGCGCGTGCTCGCGCGCCGCATTGGCGAGGCGGGTGCGCTCTGAGCTGTCGTCGAGCAGTCGGGCGGCGGCGGCCGCCCACTCCTGCGGATTCCGCGAGTCGAGCAGCAGGCCTGAGGCGCCGTGGGCGACGGAATCCGTGAGTCCCGTGCCGCGGTAGCCGATGACAGGGGTGCCGCTCGCGGCGGATTCGAGGGCGACGAGGCCGAAGGTCTCGGAGTGTGAGGGGATGAGCGTCAGGGTCGCGACGGAGAGCAGGTCGGCCAGCTGCTCCCGGTTGAGAGCGCCGACGAAGCGGATGTCGGATGCCACACCAAGCCGTTCCGCGAGTGCGTGGAGGGAGGCGAGGTAGCGCTCATCGCCGGGCGTCGGCTCCCCCGCGATCACGAGCACGGGCGTCCAGCCGCGTAGTTCGCGTAGGGCCGCAAGGGTGCGGACGGCGAGCTCCTGGTCCTTGAGGGGTTGCACGCGCCCCACGACCGCGAGCACGGGCCGCCCCTCCTCAATGTCGTAGGCGCGCCGCACGCGCATCCCGGCGCCGCGGTCGGGTCGGAAGAGTTCGACGTCGACGCCCGGCGGCACCACCCAGAGCCGCTCGGCGGGGGCTCGCACATCGTCGATGAGGCTCTCGACCTCGGCGCTCGAGCCGGCTACGACGGCGCTCGCCTGCCCCGCGAGGTAGGACTCGGAGCGCAGCCGCCGCTCCGGTTCGGGGCGCTGCTGCCCCGCGAGGTTCCGGTTCTTCATGGCGGCGAGCGTGTGAAAGCTCTGAACGAGCGGGATGTGCAGCTCGAGGGCCACGGGCAGCGTCGCGATTCCGCTGAGCCAGTAGTGCGCGTGGATGATGTCGTAGCGGGGGTCCGTCCGTCCCGCGAGACGCGCGACGGCCTCGCCGAACTCGTCCGTGAGCTCCGGCAGGAGTGCCTTGTCGACGGCGGCCTGAGGGCCCGCGGGCAGCGAGTGGATGCTCACCCCCGGCTCAACGATCGTGACCGCCGGCGCTCCCTCCGCGCGCGTGAGGAGTTCGACCTCGATGTCGCGGGCGGCGAGTTCGTGTGCCGTCGCGAGCAGCGAGACGTTGAGACCTCCGGAGTCGCCCGTGCCGGCCTGCTGCGCGGGAGGCGTGTGCATCGACACGAGGGCGACCCTTCTCACCGTGCCCCTCATGCTCACACTGTATCCGCCCGGCGATGGGAGACCTCGCGGCCCGCCTGCACTATTCTCGGCAGTAATCACGTTCCGCGCACACTTCCCGGCGTCACCACGATGCCCGACTGGAGGATCATGAGGCTCCGCATCGCCGTCGCCGGAGCGGTTCTCGCCGCGGTCGCCCTGTCGGGATGCGCGGGCGAGGCTCCGGGTGAGGAATCGCCCAGCACCGAGCCCACGGCGTCGGTCCCCGCAACGGTGGAGCCGAGCGCAGAACCGGAGCCGACGGGTCCGCCCGCTCTCGCCTGCAACACGCTCATCACTCAGGAGACGCTCGACGGCTTCGAGGCGGCCGGCTATGTGCACGAGGTCGACTACGAGTCCCAGGTGCGCTCGGAGGGCAGCATCGAGGAGCTGTTCTTCGACTACGGCGGCCTCGCCTGCATGTGGTACCTGCCCAACAGCGATGGCTGGTTCACTGCCGCCTACTCACCCATCACCGAGACGCAGGCCACGGAGGCCCAGGCCCGCCTCGAGGCGGAGGGCTACCTGCGCGCGGAGGAGGGCAGCGACGTCGTCTACACGATCGACCCGAGCACCAACATGCTGGGACACAACGACACGTACCTCTTCGAGCCGGGTGCCTGGTACCACTCGAACCACCCAGAAGGTGTCGACGAGATCCGCGGCGAGGTCGCGGATCGCCGCTGAGCCTTCGCGCGCGGCGGGAGCAGTAGCATCCGCATCACCATTGAGGCGGATGCCGGCGCTGCCAGCCCACCCGGCGTTCGAGCTGCGCGCCCAGAGCGAGGAGTGTCGCCTCTCCCCCCGGCCGGCCGATGAGCTGCACGCCCATGGGGACTCCCTCCGCGGTCTCGTGCACGGGCAGCGTGATGGCGGGGAGGCCGCAGACGTTCACGAAGGAGGTGAAGGGCGTGTACTGCACCTGCTGTTCGAAGTTGCGCTCGCCGTCCTCCTGGTCGTACCAGCCGAGGGGGCGCGGCGTCATCGCGAGGGTGGGGGTGAGCACGGCATCGACGTGCGCGAACTGGCGGATGACGGAGCGCTCGAAGCCCGTGAGCCAGCTGAGCGCCTCGGCGAGCTGCCGGGCGCTCAACTCGCGACCCCGGCGCACGAGCCAGCGCGTGAGGGGTTCGAGGAGTTCCATGGCGTCGCCCTCGGCGGGAATCGAGGCGGCCCCCGCCTGCCAGATGGTGCGGAAGTTCGGGGCATAGTCGGGCGAGGGCTCGAGCGCAAGCTCCTCGAGCCCGTGGCCGATCGCGCTGACCTCACGCACGGCGCGGTCGAGTGCGTCGCGAGCCTCGGGGGCAATCGTGATCTCGTAGGCCTCATCCCAGGGCGTCGTTGTCATGACGGCGATCTGATAGCGCCCCTCGCCGCGCACGGCGCTGCCGAGGAGGGGCCCCTCGGGTGAGCGGGGCGCACGCAGGGTGTAGGGGAAGGGCGCGTCGCCGATCATGGCGTCGAGCAGCATGGCCGCGTCCGCGACCGTGCGGGCGATGGGCCCCGCGACGGGCAGGCCCGCAAGCGAGCCGATGCCGGATGCTGCGGGCACGAGTCCGCGCGAGGGCTTGAGCCCCACGAGCCCCGTCGCTGCCGCGGGGATCCGGATGGACCCACCCCCGTCTGAGCCGGGGGCGAAGGGAAGCAGGCCTGCGGCAACCGCGACGGCGGCGCCTCCGCTCGATCCGCCGGCCCCGAGCGCGGTGTTCCAGGGCGTGCGGGCGGGTGGCGCGACGCGGGATTCGGTGTAGGAGGGCATCCCGAACTCCGGGGTGTTGGTCTTGCCGAGGCTGATGGCGCCTGCCGCATCGAGCGTCTGCGGCAACTCGTCGCTCGTATCCGGCACGAAGTCGGCGAGCAGTCGGGAGCCGAACTTCGCGGGTACCCCCGCGCGCATCGTGAGGTCTTTGTCTGCGAAGGGCAGGCCCCAGAGAGCGGCGGTGCGGTCTTCGGCGTGTGCGAGGGTGTCGGCCCGCTCGAGGGCCGCCTCCCCCGTCACGGTCACGAAGGCGCCGAGTTGCGGATCGAGGCGCTCGATGCGTTCGAGGTAGTGGCTCACGAGTTCGCGGGGGCTGATCTCGCGGCGGTGAAGCCAGTCCCACTGTTCCTGCGCGCTGAGGTGGTGGAGTTCGAACATGCCAGAAGCCTAGGGCTTGACAGCGGCCAGCCTAGGTGGTTAGTTAGTCAAGTAATGAACCACTGAAGTAGGAGGAACCATGGACGAAGGCCGCCCCCTCTTCGTGCAGCTCGCGGAGCAGATCGAGAGCGACATCCTGAGCGGTGCGCTGCCCGAAGAAACCCAGGTGCCCTCGACCAACGAGTTCGCCACTTTCCACCGCATCAACCCGGCGACGGCAGGCAAGGGAGTCAACCTGCTCGTCGACGCCGGAATCCTCTACAAGAAGCGAGGCATCGGAATGTTCGTCGCCGCAGGATCCCGCGCCCGGATCGTCGCCCAGCGACGCGAGCGCTTCGAGAACGACTACGTACGCCCCCTCCTCCTCGAGGCCGACAAGCTCGGCCTGAGCCGCGAGGAGATCACCGCCCTCATCACAAAGAACATCACGGAAGGAACCAGCCGATGAGCACCATCGTGCAGGTCTCGGGCCTGAGCAAGACGTATGGCAGCGTGCGCGCTGTCGACGACGTCAGCTTCACCCTCGAAGAGAACAAGATCACGGGCCTGCTCGGCCGCAACGGGGCGGGCAAGAGCACGCTCATGAGCCTGCTCACGGGGCAGGAGTTCGCGACCCGGGGAGACATCCGGGTCTTCGGCGCCTCGCCCGTCGAGAACGCGAGCGTGCTGCAGAAGATCTGCTTCATCAAGGAGAGCCAGCGCTACCCGGAGGACTTCGTCGTCAAGCATGTCTTCGCGAGCGCGCCCTGGTTCTTCGCCAACTGGGACGCCGACTTCGCTGCACAGCTGATCGACGAGTTCCGCCTGCCCACCGACCGGCGGGTGAAGAAGCTCTCGCGCGGACAACTCTCCGCCGTCGGCATCATCGTCGGCCTCGCCTCCCGCGCCCCTCTCACCTTCTTCGACGAGCCCTACCTGGGGCTGGATGCTGTCGCCCGGCAGCTCTTCTACGATCGCCTCCTCGAGGACTACGCCGAGCATCCGCGCACCGTCGTGCTCTCGACGCACCTCATCGACGAGGTCAGCATGCTGCTCGAGCATGTGCTCCTGATCGATGACGGTCGCATCGTGATCGATGACGACGCAGAGAACCTGCGCAACTCCGCGACGACCGTCGTAGGCACCCGTGCCGCCGTCGATTCCTTCGTCGCGGGTCACGAGGTGCTGCACAGGGAGAGCATCGGGGGTCTCGCCTCCGTCACCGTCGGCACACTCGACGCGCAGGACCGTGCCGCCGCGGCCGCTGCCGGCCTCGAGCTCTCGCCCGTGTCGCTGCAGCAGCTCATCATCAGGAAGACCGGAACCACGACACGAGAGTTCGAGCAGAGCGCATGACAACGACAACAGCACCCATCGATCGCAGTGCCGGCGGCGAGGAGCTGCGGCGCATCGTCAACGTCGCACGGCTTCACCTCACCAACAGGTTCTCCCTGCTGGTGCTGCCGTGGATCATCCTCGGCATCATCTTCGCCGCGAATCTCGTCATCTGGTGGCTCATCCGCACGGTCGCCGGCGACGCCGCAATGCAGGACGCGGGCGAGGGGATGCAGTTCTCGGGCGCATCCTCGTTCATTTTCGTCTACATGATGGTCGTTGCGGTGCAGGCGATGAACGCGACCTTCCCTTTCGCTCTCGGCTACGGGGTGACCCGCCGCGACTTCTACCTGGGCTCGGGCCTCGTGTTCATCGTGCTCAGCGCCCTCTACGCGCTCGGCCTCACGGTGCTCAACGTCGTCGAAAGGGCGACGAACGGATGGGGTCTCGGCGGGCGCATGTTCGACGTCGTCTACTTCTCGACCGAGAACGCCGTGACGCAGTTCGTGCAGTTCTTCCTCGTGCTGCTGTTCTTCTTCTTCGTGGGAGCAGCCACGGCCTCCGTCTATGTGCGCTGGAAGAGCATCGGCATGATCTTCTTCTTCGCCGCGCTCAGCTTCATCGTGCTCGCCGCCATCGCCGTCATCACTCTCAGCGAGAGCTGGGGGAACGTCGGTCAGTGGTTCGTGACGAACGGTCCACTCGGCGTAGCCCTGTGGTTGCTCGTCCCCACCCTGCTGAGCGCCATCGCAGGCTTCTTCCTGCTGCGAAAGGCGACGCCCCGCACCTAGCCCTCGAGTTCGAGACGCAGCTGCCGCAGCATCCGCTCGAACTCCCCCGGTGCCCGCTCGATGACGGTTCTCCCGCTGAACCTTCCGAGCGGGCGCTGGCTGCGTGAGACGTCGAGGATGACGTGCACGACGTGCGAGCCCTCGTCGTCGGCCACGACCCGGTACTCGCCGCGATACCAGCGACCGCCCTGCGTCACGACCAGCAGCGCCCGCTCGTCCGCGAGAAAGCGGCTGCGTCCCGCCTCCCCCGGGTCAAGCCGCGCGGCGATGGCCGCCCAGACATCGTGGGGTCGCGCGCGCACGTGTCCGTGTAGCGTCACGAGCACACGGTGCGGCTCAGGACGCCGACGGGATGCTTCGGGCATGAAAACGGCTCAGAGCTACTTGAGCGACTTCTGCATGAGGATCGTGCCGAGCCAGCGCTCGAACTTGAAGCCCACTCGGCCCATGCGGCCGATCTCCTTGAAGCCGAACTGCTCGTGCAGGCGGATCGAACCGTCGGCACCCCGGTCGGCGATCACGGCGACGATCTCCTTGATGCCTGCGGCGCGGGAGCGCTCGATCAGTTCGGCCATGAGCGCCTTGCCGAGCCCCTTTCCCGTCGCGGCCGGCCCCAGGTAGATGGAGTTCTCGACCGTGTAGCGGTATGCCGCCTTCTCCTTCCACGGGTAGACGTAGGCGAAGCCGAGGATCTCGCCCGAGGGGCTCTCGGCCACCAGGAAGGGGAAGTTCAGCTTCTGCATGTGACCGAACTTCGATCGCAGCGCCCTCAGCGTCATGGGCTTCTCATCGAAGGTCACGGTTGTGTTGGCGACATAGTGGTTGTAGATCTCCCGCACCGAGGGCAGGTCTTCCGCCTCGGCGGCGCGCACCTCATAGGTGAAGGTCTCGGGCTCAGGAGGCGCGGGGCGCAGGTGCGGGGGCAGGACCCGCCGCTCCTGGTATTCCTCTTCCAACATCAGGTGACATCCTTCCGCCACGTCGTGAGTGAACCGATGAGCGCAACGACGACGGCGATACCGAGCAGCACGAGGCCGCCCTGCCACCACTCGAGAAGGGCACCGGATGCATCGGGGCCCGACATTGCGGCGAAGACACTCGCGCCGACAAGCGCATCACCCGCAGCGCCGGGAAGGAACTTCGCCACCTCCGATAGTCCCTCGACGAACATGCCTGCCGTGCGCAGGATGGGCTCGACGAACTGGGTGAACGCGAGAAGCACGACGATCGCGGCGATCTGATTGGGAATGAGCGTGCCGAGGCCGACCCCGATCACCGCCCAGATCCCCATCGCGAGCACGGCCCGCGCAAACATGAGCCAGATCTCGCCGTCATCGAGACCCGTCGATACCTCACCGAGCGTGAAGAGCCCCGCCCCGACCGCGACAGATGTGGCGAGTGCGACGACCCCGTAGAACACTCCGAAGACGAAGAGCACGACGAGCTTCGCGGCGAGGACGATGCCTCGCCGCGGCGTGGTGAGGAAGGTCGGGGTGAGCGTCTGGTGCCGCACCTCCCCCGTGATGGAAAGGGTGCCGAGGATGACGGGGAAGACATAGCCGACCGTCACGGCGACGCTGTAGACGAGCGCGGGGGCGCCGTCGCCGACGAGGCCCGCCTCATCGCCTCCCGGCAGGATCCCGCCGAAGGTCGCGCCGAGGGCGGCCGCCGTGAAGGCCACATAGACCACCAGGATGAGGGCGAGCACCCACCACATGCGCGTCGTGAGAAGCTTCGTGAACTCGGAACGCAGTGCACCGGTGAACCTCATCGGGACCCCCCTCCGCCCACGATGTCCAGGAACGACTGTTCAAGGCCACCCTGCCTGGGCATGAGCAGGGAGAGCGGCACGCCCGCCGCGAGGGCAGCAGCACCCACGGATGTCGCATCGAGGCCTGTCACCGAGAGGCCTCCGTCACCCGGCTCGACGCTGCCTCCCGCCGAACGGATCGCCGCGGCGAGCGCGGCCCGATCCGGAGCGTCGACGAGCACGGTGCCGCCCGTGTCGAGGCCGTCGAGCGTGCCCTCATAGACGAGCCGACCGCCCGCGATGATGACCAACCGATCGACACTCTGCTGCACCTCGCTCAGGAGGTGAGAGGAGACGAGCACCGTGCGCCCCTCTGCCGCGAGGTCGCGCAGGAACGTGCGGATCCACCGGATACCCTCGGGATCCAGACCGTTGACCGGTTCGTCGAGCACGAGGACGCCGGGATCGCCGAGCAGCGCGCCCGCGAGCCCGAGTCGCTGCCGCATCCCCAACGAGTACCCCCCGACCCGGCGAGTGGCGTAGTCCGAGAGGCCCACAAGCGCGAGGACCGCGTCGACGCGCGACGACGGGACGCCCGAGGACGCCGCCATGACCCGCAGGTGATTGCGCGCGGTGCGCCCGGGGTGGAAGCTGGCCGCCTCAAGCGCCGTGCCCACCGTCGTGATGGGGCGCGGCAGGTCGCGGTATCGCACGCCTCCGATCGTCGCGGTGCCCGCGCTCGGCTCGACGAGCCCGAGAAGCATACGCAGGGTCGTTGTCTTGCCCGCCCCGTTGGGCCCGAGGAATCCCGTCACGGTGCCGGGCGCGACCGTGAAGGAGAGGTCGGAGACGGCCGCGACCGCCCCGAAGCGTTTGGTGAGACCACGCACCTCGATCGTGCGGCCGTCGCGATCGCTCGCCGTCACCATGTGTGATCCCCTCGTCGCCTCACTCGAGCCGCCAGTCGATGCCCGTAGCACCCTGCTCCTCCAAGAGCTTATTCGCCCGGCTGAACGGCCTCGACCCGAAGAAGCCGCGTGAGGCCGAAAGCGGGCTGGGATGCGCTGACGCGATGATGGGCACCTCGCCGAGCAGCGGCCGCACCGTCGCCGCCTGGTTGCCCCAGAGGATCGCCACGAGCGGCCCGCCCCGGGCAGCGAGCGCCGAGATGGCAGCATCCGTCACCCGTTCCCAGCCGATACCGCGGTGCGAGCCCGCCTCTCCCGGCCGCACCGTCAGCACGCGGTTGAGCAGCAGCACTCCCTGCCCGCTCCACGCCGTCAGGTCGCCGTGGGGTGCTGGCGGGATGCCGAGATCGTCCGCGAGCTCGCGATAGATGTTGGCGAGACTGCGCGGGAGCGGCCGCACGTGCCGTTCGACCGCGAAGGAGAGGCCGATCGGATGCCCCGGGGTGGGGTACGGATCCTGACCGACGATGATCACCCGCACGTCGTCGAACGGGGTCGCGAAGGCCCGAAGCACGTGCTCACCCGCGGGAAGGTAGCGACCCCCGGCCGCGACATCCGCACGAAGTCGTTCCCCCAGGGCTGCGATGTCGCCCGCGACAGGGGCGAGGGCCCGCGCCCACCCCCGATCGATGAGCTCCTCAAGCGGGCGCCGCGTCACGCTCCCACGCCTACCGCCATCGCCACCACCACTCGAAAGGGGAATACTGCCACCCCCATTGTGGCCGCTACGCTCGGCGAATGCGCACCATGCCCGCCCGAGCCGGCGCCGTCACCGCGAGCCTCATCGGATTCCTCTTCTTCGTCGAGTTCGTGAGCGGAATCCTGCAGGGCTACTACGTGCCCCTCATCCCCGACCTGGTCGACCACCTCGGCATCATCGACGCCGACTTCAACGTCTTCGAAGGGTCGCAACTGCTGCTCTCGGCCCTCGTCGTGCCGATTCTCGCGAAGCTCGGTGACATGTACGGGCACAAGCGCATCCTTCTCATCTCGACCGTGCTCACGGCAGGGGCGACCTGGTGGCTCGCCTTCGCGGGAGACTTCACGAGCTTCCTCATCGCCTGGACTCTGCAGGGTTTCTACGTCGTGTGGCTACCGCTCGAGGTCGCGCTCATCTTCGACAAGGGACGGCGATCCGGCCATGCCGCATCGGCGACGCGCAAGGCCGCGGCGATGCTCATCGTGGGCCTCGAAGCGGGGGCGATCGCGGGCGCGCTCGGCGGCAGCGCCGTCTTCGGCGCGTTCGGAGGTGAAGCCGTCCTTTCCTCCTCGATCCCCCCGACCCTCATGGTGCCCGCGATTGCCGTGACCCTCGTCTTCTTCATCATCCTCTTCGGCGTGCCCGAGTCGGAGCCGCTACCCGGACGCTCCCTCGACTGGGCGGGCTTCTCGATCCTCACGATCGGCCTGCTCCTCATCACCTCGGGGCTCACCTTCCTCAAGTTCAACGGGCCGCAAACCTGGTGGGTCTGGGTCGTCATCGCCCTCGGCGTGCTCACCTTCGTGCCCTTCACACGCTTCGAGCTGCGGCAGAAGGATCCGGCCATTGACCTGCGCGTACTCGCGCAGCCGAACATGTGGCCCGTGCAGGTGACCGCTTTCCTCCTCGGCATCAGCATCCTGGGGGCGCAGGCGCCACTCTCGACCTTCGCGGGCACCGACCCGGGCGAGGTCGGCTACGGCCTCGGCCTGGCCTCGGGCAGCATCTCGATCCTCATCGGCGTCTACCTGCTGTCAATGATCGTCGGCGCCCTCCTGTTCCCCGTCGCCTCGCGCCTCTTCTCACCGCGCACGGCTCTCATCGCCGCCGCCGCACTCGTCGCGCTCGGCTACCTGCTCTTCCTCCCCCTCCACTCCGCCGTGTGGCACGTCTTCATGAACATGTCGATTGCGGGAATCGGCTCTGGGGTGCTCATGGGTGCGATGCCCGCCGCGGCCGCCGCCGCCGCACCGCGAGGGCAGACAGGAATCGCCTCGGCGCTCACCAACACGACCAAGACGATCGGCGGCTCCTTCGCCTCATCCGTCTTCGCGATCGTGCTGACGATCGGTGCCGTGCAGGTCGCGGGGTCGACCGCGAGCAGCCTCTTCGGCTACATGGTGGTCTGGTCGATGTGCGGCCTCGGGGCCCTCGTGGCGGCGCTACTGCTCTTCGCGGTGCCGCGGCAGGCATTCTCGGATGCCGAACCAGACGACGAGGAGCAGGTCGCGGCGGTCACCGCTTCGGTGTGAGCGGGCCTCGCACGAGCTTGTGCTGCGCCGCCTGCGCGACGGGCCGCACGACCGTGAGGTCCACGTTGACGTGCCCGGGCAGCTCGATGACGCCCGCGATGACGGATGCGACATCCTCTGCCCTGAGCGGATGCTCGACCCCCGTGTACACGGCGTCGGCCGCCGCCTGGTCGCCCCCGAGCCGGTTGAGGCTGAACTCCTCCGTGTGCACCATGCCGGGCGCGACTTCGAGCACGCGGATGGGTTCCCCCGCGAGTTCGAGCCGGAGGGCCGCCACGAGGGCGTGAGCGCCGAACTTGGCGGCGTTGTATCCGCCGCCGCCCTCGTAGGCGGCGAGGCCTGCCGTCGAGGTCACGGTGAGGATGTCGGCGTGCGGCATGTCGTCGGCCGCGGCATCCGTAGCCCCCTCCCGCAGCAGCGGCAGGAGCGCCTCCGTCACGCGCTTGACCGCGAGCACGTTGATGTCGAACATGCGCGCCCAGTCCTCGACCGCGCTCTCCTCGACGGTCGCGACCCCGAAGGCCCCTCCCGCGTTGTTGACGAGGGCGTGAATGGGGCCGGAGGCGGCGATCCGCTCGCGTAGGGCGTCGACGTCCTCCTGGCGCGTGAGGTCCGCCACGATTGCCTCGGCGCCGGTCTCCCCAGCGAGCGCCGCGAGGCGCTCTTCACGCCGGGCGACCGCCACGACGTCCCAGCCGAGCCTGCGGAACTCCCGCACGGTCGCTGCCCCGATGCCCGAGCTCGCGCCCGTGATGACCACTCGTCTCGCTTTCACAGGTCAACGCTATCGCCCCGCTCATATGCTGTGAGCATGGTGGGATCTGCCCCTGCGGAGGGGCGCGCCGCGTCGACGCGCCAGCGCATCCGCGTGCCGCTGTGGGACAACGCGCGCTTCATCGCCGTGACCCTCGTCGTGGTCGGGCATGGCATTCAGAGGCTCGCCCTCGAGGACGATGTGGCCCTCACGGTCTATCTCTTCATCTACGCCTTCCACATGCCGGCGTTCGCCATCATCAGCGGCTACTTCTCCAAGCCGGGCTCGCCGAGCGCGAAGCAGATGCAGAAGGTCATCACCGACATCCTCGTGCCCTACCTCATCATGGAGACGATCTGGACGGCGGTGAAGGCCATCACGGAGGGCCCTGACGGCTTCAACCCCACGCAGCCCTCCTGGACCCTGTGGTTCCTGCTCGCCCTCGGTTTCTTCCGCTTGATCCTCCCCTACCTCGCGCTGCTGCGCTGGCCGCTCATGTGGGCGGTGCTGCTCTCGGTCGGGGTCGGCTACCTCATGAACGTCGACAGCACCTTCTCTCTCTCGCGAGCCATCGGCATCCTCCCCTTCTTCGTGCTCGGCTGGAAGCTGCACGAGTGGAACATCATCGAGCGCTGGCGGGTCGCGGGCAGTGCGCTGTGGTGGTTCCGCGGCGGCGCCGTGCTCGTCTTCACGCTCTCGGCGACCGTGCTGTGGACCCAGATCGAGGGCTGGCGCGAGATGAACCTCAAGAACTGGTTCTTCTACGACGACTCGTATGTGCAGCTGGGCGGCACGTTCTGGTGGGCGGGGCTCGTGCGACTCGCCCTGATCGTCGCGGCGGTCGTGCTCTCGGCAGCGTTCTTCGTGCTCATCCCGCGTCGCTCAACGTGGTTCACGCATCTTGGCCAGGCGACCATGTACATCTACCTGCTCCACAGTTTCGTGCTCTACCCCATCCGCCAGACCTCCTTCCTCCGGGAGCACTCGAGCGTGCCCTGGCTCATCGGCATGATCGTCGTCTGCGTGCTCATCAGCATCGCGCTGGCGTCGGGGCCCGTCCGGCGCATCTTCCGTCCCCTCATCGAGCCGAAACCCCGCTGGCTCTTCGCGCGCGGCGAAGAACGCGCACCGGGGCCCTCCAAGGTGGACCCGACGGGCTCGCTCCGCACAGTTCCCGATGCGTCGCGTGAGCGTGCCCGCGGCGGCTGAGCGCGGATGCCGCAGCCCGGGTTACCGCGTATGTCACGCCCTTTGACCGTGCCCGTCGTTCTTCCTATGCTCATCGCGGGGGCACCGAGGTACGGGGCCGCAGGACGAGGAGCACCGCAGTGAGCGACGACTGGAAGTTCGAGACCAAGCAGATCCACGCCGGGGCGGTTCCCGATCCCGTGACGAACGCTCGCGCGACGCCGCTCTACCGCACGACGGCCTACGTCTTCAACAACGCCGACCACGCGCAGAACCTCTTCGCCCTCGCCGAGTTCGGCAACATCTACACGCGCATCCAGAACCCGACGCAGGATGTCGTCGAGCAGCGCATCGCGGCGCTCGAGGGTGGCTCGGCGGCCCTCGCTCTCGCCTCCGGCCAGTCGGCCACCTCCCTCGCGGTGCTCAACATCGCGCAGGCGGGCGACCACATCGTCTCCTCCTCCTCGATCTACGGCGGCACCTACAACCTCTTCAAGTACACGCTCGCCAAGCTCGGGGTCGAGACGACCTTCGTCGAGAACCAGGACGACCCCGCCGAGTGGGCGGCGGCCGTGCGACCCAACACCAAGCTCTTCTTCGGCGAGACGATCGGCAATCCCAAGATCAACATCCTCGACATCAAGTCGGTCGCGGCCGTCGCGCACGAGCACGGGCTCCCGCTCATCGTCGACAACACGATCGCGACGCCCTACCTCATCCGTCCCTTCGAGCACGGCGCCGACATCGTCGTGCACTCCGCCACCAAGTTCCTCGGCGGTCACGGCACGGCGCTCGGCGGTGTGATCGTCGACGGCGGCCGCTTCGAGTGGTCGAAGAACGTGGAGAAGTTCCCCGGCCTGACCGAGCCGGACCCGAGCTACCACGGGGCCAGCTACACGGGTGCCGTGGGCGACGCGATCGCGTTCGTCATCAAGGCGCGCGTGCAGCTGCTGCGCGACCTCGGACCCGCCATCTCCCCCGACAACGCCTGGGGGCTCATCCAGGGCATCGAGACGCTGAGCCTGCGCATCGAACGTCACGTGCAGAATGCACAGGATGTCGCGGAGTGGCTCGACAACCACCCCGATGTCGACACCGTCTACTACGCGGGGCTGCCCACGAGCCCCTGGTACGCGACGGCGAACTCCTACGCACCCAAGGGCGTCGGAGCGGTGCTGTCGTTCGAGCTCAAGGGCGGCGTCGACGCGGGCCGCGCCTTCGTCAACGGCCTCTCCCTGTTCAGCCACGTCGCCAACATCGGCGACGTGCGCAGCCTCGTCATCCACCCGGCCTCGACGACGCATTCGCAGCTCACACCGGAGCAGCAGCTGACGGCGGGCGTCACGCCGGGGCTCGTGCGCCTCTCGGTCGGCCTCGAGAACATCGAGGACATCAAGGCAGACCTCGACGCGGGGCTGCAGGCGGCCCGCACCGTGGCAGAGGCCGCGCGACAGCACTGAGTGCCCTACTCGGCGAGAGGGGCCCGCGTAACAGGACGCGGGCTCCTTCGCATTTTCGGGGATACTGGGCGTTGACATGGATTGGCAGACACCCGAAGACAGCGTCCCCTCGAGCTTCGTGACGGAGGCCAACAACAGGGCGCTCATCGGCAAGCCTCCCGCTAGCGGCGCGTGGCGGGAAGGCGACCCCGCAGGGCGTCGGCGCTTCGCCAACCTCGGCCCGCTGCGCCTCGAGCGCGGGGGCCACCTTCCCGGCGTCCGGATGGCATTCGAGACCTGGGGCGAGCTCAACGATGAAGGGTCAAACGCGATCCTCGTTTTGCACGCCCTCACGGGCGACAGCCATCTGGCCGGCCCACCCACCCTGGGGCATCCGACGACGGGGTGGTGGTCGGGAATCGTCGGCCCCGGCAAGTACCTCGACACGGATCGCTGGTTCGTGGTCGCGCCCAACATGCTGGGGGGCTGCCAGGGGACGACGGGGCCCGCCTCCCACACGACCGAGGGCATCGAATGGGCTGCCCGCTTCCCCTTTCTCACGATCCGTGATCAGGTCGCGGCGCAGGTGCTCTTCAGCGACTCGCTCGGCATCGCCCGCTGGGCGGCGGTCATCGGCGGCTCGATGGGCGGGATGCATGCGATCGAGTGGGCGGTCGGGCATCCGTCACGTCTCGAACGCGTCGCGGTGCTCGCCGCGCCTGCCCTGAGCAGCGCCGATCAGATCGCACTCAATTCGGTGCAGATCGAGGCGATCCGCATGGACCCCGCCTTCCGCGGAGGCGACTACTACGACGCGGCCGACGGCGACGGTCCGCACCGGGGGCTGGCGCTCGCACGGCGCATGGCCCTGCTCAACTACCGTTCACCGGATGAGCTGAACGCCCGCTTCCAGCGCAGTTGGCAGAGTGACATAAGCCCCCTGGGAGACGGCGGTCGCTTCGCGGTCGAGAGCTACCTCGACTTTCATGGCAACAAGTTCACGCGCCGCTTCGACGCGAACTCCTACATCACGCTGGTCGAGGCGATGAACTCGCACGATATCGGGCGCGACCGCGGAGGTGTCGACGCCGCCCTCTCGCGGGCGACCGCGAGGGCCCTCGTGCTCGGCATCGACACGGATCGACTCTTCCCTGTGCCGGACCAACAGGTGATCGCGCGGGGTCTCGCGGGAAACATCGACGGCGATGAGGCCGTCATCATCTCCTCGAGTTTCGGCCACGACGGCTTCCTGATCGAGGACGACCTCGTGGGCCCCCACCTCGAGAGGCTTCTCGCGTCATGACTCCGGGCACGGATGCCTCGCGCCGCCCGCTCGCGGTCGCTCCCGTCATCCGTGTCGCCGTCGTCGACGACCATCGGCTCGTGCTCGACGGCATCGCCGCCCACCTGCGTTTCCGCCATCCCGACCTGCAGGTCGTCGCGACGGAGACGAGCTGGGTCGGTCTCCTGTCGCACCCCGAGTTCCCCGTCGACGTCGTCGTGCTCGACCTGGGGCTGGGCGACGACATCGCGGTCGAGACGAAGATTCGCGCTCTCACGACAGCGGGCGTGCGCTCGGTCGTGATGAGCCGGCACGCCGGTGCGATCTCCGCGCAGTCCGCCATCCAGGCGGGAGCCCTCGCCTTCGTGCCCAAGACGGATGACGCCGCTCAGCTCGTGCAGGCCATCCGCTCGGCGGCCGAGGGCGTTCGCTACCGTGCGGATTCCACCGGCGGTTCCGAGGGCACGGGCGCAACCGGGGCGGCTCCCGGACTCGGCCGTCAGGAGCTTCGCGCCCTCATGCTCTACGCGACGGGACGCACCGTGCGGGAGGTCGCCGAGCTCATGTCGACCACCGAGGAGACCGTGAAGTCGTACCTCAAGCGCGCTCGACGCAAGTACCGCGCGATGGGCGTCGATCTCGGCACCCGTCCTCTGCTGCGACGCCACGCGATCCGCGAGGGCTGGGTCGATTCGGAGTAGACGCACCGGCAGAGGCCGGCCTTGCGCCCCGGTGGAGTGTTGCTCCCCCCGATCGGGTGACGGTGTGTGACGATGAATACGTGGACGCTCTGACTCGGGAACGCGATCGGCTCCTCCGCCGGTCCGCCCGCATGATAGGTCTGGGTTCCACTCTCGTCTCGCTCGCCTGCTTCCTCGTTCCCGGCGTGCTCGAGACCGACATCCTCGTCGCGGTGATCCCACTCTTCCTTGTGCTGATCGTCGTGCAAATCCTCGTGGGCACTTCGCAATCAATCCTCCTCGTCCTGGCGGGGCTCATCGCAGGCTGCGCGATCCTGGCGGTCGTGCAGGTGCCGGTCGCCGAGGAGACGAGCGCGGCGATCCGCGGCGCCATGGCACCCCTTGCTGCGGCCGGCCTCTCCTCCTTCGCCATGGTGCTCGTGATGGAGCGCGCACGGGCGGTCGTGCTGGGACTCGGCTTCGCGGCATCCCTCACACTCATGCTCCTTGCCGCACCGAACCCCGACGCGGCTGCCCGGGCCGCGATCGTCGTGACCTTCGGCTGGGGAATCGTCACGGTCTTCGCCTACTGGCTGGGCGCGAGCGTTCCCCGTGCCGCCCGCCGCATCAGCAGCATTGGTCGCGCGCACCGTGCGGAGCGGCGGGCGAGCGAGACGGAGGCGCAGCGGCGGCAGGGTGCCCGCCTTCTCCACGACACCGTGTTGGCGACGCTCACTCTCCTCGCTCACTCCGGCGTGGGCGTGTCGGCGGAGTCTATGCGGCAGCAGGCAGCGGATGATGCGCGACTCCTGCGCCAGCTCCGACTCGGTGTCGCGGGCCCACAGGCGACCCCCATCGTGTACACGAGCGAGCCCGTCTCGGAGACTCCGCTCGGCACGACTCTCGAGTCGGTCAAGCAGCGCTTCGGCCGGATGGGACTCGAGGTCGCCTGGCACGGCACGGGTCACGTGTTGCTGCCGAGCGAGGTGCTCGACGCCTTCCTGCTCGCTCTCTCGGAGTGCCTCGAGAACGTACGCCGCCATTCCGGCGTCTCGAATGCTCACGTCACGATCACGGAGGACGAGACGACCGTGCGGGCTATGGTGACCGACCAGGGCGTCGGCTTTGTGCTCGACGAGGTCGGTGAGAGCAGTCTCGGGTTCAAGGAGTCGATCGTGGGCCGGCTCAAGGAGGTCGGCGGCAATGCGCGCCTCTTCTCGGCCCCCGGCGCAGGTACGACGGTCGTCCTGGAGGTGCCGCGCACGTGAGTTACGGCGATCTGGGCGAGAACACCCTCGGCGTCATCTTCGGCAAGCGAAAGGGCCAGCCTGGCGCCCCTACTCGGGCGATGCGCCAGGCTCGTGCCCTCGGCGCGAGCCTGGGCACGGGATACCTCGGCGTTGGTGCGGGGGTCATCGCGGGCATCATCGTGCTCTATGGCCTGACGCTCCTCGTCTGGAACTGGGAGCTCTACCCCGACACGCTGCCCGTGAGCCTTGCTTGGTTGCTTCTGCTGGCGATGCTGGGCGGCGTCGCGGTCTCGATCGCAACCCGCGGCGAGAACATGCCCGACTGGTTGTTCCTCCTCGTGCTCGTCGCGATCTTCGGCGTCATCGCGCTCGACTTCGTGGCGATCTGGCCGCTTGGCAACACGGCGGCCATGGGCACGGCATCGCTGTGCGCATCCACGGGCCTTCTTGTGTCGATCACTCTGCGGCGGGCGCGCGAGGTCCTCGCGGCGACTCTGGTGGTCGCGGTCGTGCTGACCTGGGGCGTGCTCGCGAGCTCCCCCATCACGCCGGCGACCGTGCCGACGCTGCTCACCTTCATCTCGCTCGCCGTGCTGCCCACGCTCTTCGGAGTTGTCATCGTGCGGCGCTTCCGCAGGCTCGTGCAGAAGGAGCTCGACCGCGTGCTCGTGCAGAGCACGGTGTCAGCTCCTCGCTTCGCGGTGGGAATGCTCGCCTCGGAGGAGCTCGCCCGTCTCGACCTCGCGGCGGAGGAGTTGCTGGACTCGGTCGCGACCGGCCGGCTCAGCCTCCCCCTTGAGGCGAGTATGGCATCGCGTGCCGCCTCCCTCGCGACCGAGCTGAGACTGCACCTGATCGAGGGGCGCCGCGAAACCTGGCTCTACCACGCCATCACAGAGTCGGAGGTGCTCGGGCGTTCTGTGACGCTGAGTGACCGCAGCAGTCTCGCGGGGCTGCTCGACCGACGACAGCGCGACGGCCTGCTCTCTGCGGTATGGCTTCTTGTGAGCGATCGGGGCACCAAGCCCGTCACCGTCCAGGTGACGATCGGACCCGCCGGAACGAACGCCCCGCAGCGCACCGATGGTCGGGTAAGCGTGCCGATCTCACTCACGACGACGGGCATCCCGCGCAATCGCGTGGACCCCGCGACCTGGGAGGCGATCGGTAAGGTGGGCCACTACACCGACTCGACCCAGGACTCGAGCCTGCGTGTCGAAATCGGATGCCTCGTGGAAAATCCGGCGGACCAGTAGCATTCAATGGCGAAGACAAACTAAGGGGATGCAAGTGTCCAGTGCTTCAGAGCCGCTCAATCTCGCGATCGTCGACGATCACAAGATGCTCCTCGGGGCATTGACGGAGTGGATCAGGTCCGCCGCTCCCGACATCAATCTCGTCGCGGCGGTGTCGAGTTGGCCCGAGCTTCTCACGCATCCCCAGTTTCCCGTCGATGTCGTCCTGCTCGACCTCGACCTCAAGGACAACCTGCCGATCTCGCTCAAGATCTCGACGCTCAAGACGACGGGCGTCAAGACCGTGCTCATGAGCACGTACTCGGAGCCCAACGTCGTGCGTGAGGCTCTCGCCGCTGGCGCCCTCGGCTATCTCGTCAAGACGGAAGATGCCTCCATGATCGTCGAGGCGATCCGCGCCGCCTCCAACGATGAGTCCTTCATCTCGGCTGAGCTCGATCTCGCGATCAACCAGACCGAGGTCGGCGGCGCCCCGAAGCTGAGCGCTCAGGAGCGCCGCGTCATGGCCCTCTACGGCGGTGGCGAGCCCGTCAAGGCGGTCGCCTACCAGCTCGGCATCTCGGAGGAGACCGCCAAGTCCTACCTCAAGCGCATCCGTGAGAAGTACCGCATCGCGGGCATCGACGTGGGCACGAAGGTCGCGCTCCGCAAGCGCGCGATCGCCGACGGCATCCTGCTGCGCAGTGACGGCCCGCGCGAGTTCTGACGCTCGATGGCGCTACTACGCGCGTCTGCGTCCGCGGGGAGCGCGGAGCATCGCCCGCACTGACCAGCCCAGCAGCACGAAGTAGAGAGCGTTGCGCAGCGTCAGGATCACGAGCATGACGGGCTCGAGCGAGAGCAGGTAGCCGTACAGCACGGGGTAGACGAGCTGCGTGAGTAGCGCGATCACGAGCGTGAGCACGGCAGGCCCCCGGAAGGACGGCCCTCCCGAGCGGGAGGCGACGATCCCGAACACGACGACGGTGGCGAGCCAGGTGACGAACTGCGGCGAACCGACCTTGTTGACCGCGATGAGGGTCGTGACGAGCGCGAGAGCGAAGGGCGGCAGCAGGGCCTCCGACCGCACGCCCCGACCCTGGAGCCAGACCGCGATCGTGACGAGCGCGACCGCGGCGGCGGCCAACAGGGGTGTCATGATCCGCGCGAGCAGGTCGACGCCGGGGCCGAACACCTGATAGGTCAGGATGCTGTCGTCGTAGTACAGGCCGGAAGCGGTGTCCCCCGCTGCCGCCCGCCACAGCCACGGCGCACTCGCGGGCGCCTCGATCTGGAGTCCGCGGTCGGACTGCGTTGAGACGAAGCTGAAGAGGGCGGCGGCTCCGCCCAGCAACACGCTGGCCGTCATGACGAAGGCCGTCGTCGTGACGACACCCAAGAGCACGCTCCACCGGGACCGGGCCACCACGAGGACCGCTGCGATGAGGGCCGCAGGCCATACCTTCATCCACGTGGCCCCGGCGAGGAGCGCTCCCGCCACGAAGGGGCGCTGCGCGAGGAAAACGAGGCCGATGATGGCGAGGGGAACCGTCACGGAGTCGATGCGCCCCACCGCGATCGGTCCGAGGGCGATGAGGAACGCCGTCCACCACCAGCCGGCCGCGAGCGAACGCGGACGACCCCGCACTCCCACGAGGGTGAGCAATGCGAGGACGTTGAGGATGCCCACGAGCACGAGCCAGGCGAGCGGGTAGAGCTCGCCACCGACCGCCGGAAGCACCATTGGCGCGAGGGCGAGCACGGGGTAGACCCACGAGGTGTCGATGCCGACCCACGGTCCGCCCTCAAGCCCGAGCTCGACCCACCAGCGGTAGAGGTAGACGTCGCCAAGCGGGTAGCCCGGGCCTGTGTAGGCAAGCCACGCGACCCAGAGATTCGCCGCGAGGAAGGCGCACCAGAGCCAGGTGCGCGCGGAGCCCCGGCGGCTCACGCGAGCAGGCCGGCGATCGTCGCCGGGATGGCCTCGATGAGGGCTCGCGTCGTCATGGGCCCGCCCGCCGATGCGCGCTCAGCGGCGAGGGCGTGGACGACGGATGCCGTCGCAGCAAGCTGCGCGAGCATCCGTCCGCCCTCATCGGCCTCGAGCGCCTCCGAGTGCGTCGCGAGAAGTGCCCCGAGGATGCCCGCGAGCACATCTCCCGTGCCCGCCGTCGCGAGCCACGGACTCGCGGGCGGGCATTCGATCAGGTGGCCGTCGGGAGCTGCCACGAGCGTGCGGTGCCCCTTGAGCAGCACGACGGCCCCGAGGGATGCTGCGCCCTCCCTCGCACAGCGTGCCGGATCGGCGGTGACCTCGGCGGGATCGAGATCGCGCAGGCGGGCGAACTCGCGATGATGCGGGGTCAACACGGCGCGGCTGCGTACGTCGTGAACGAGATCAAGCGCACCCGCGTCGAGCACGACCGGGAGGCCGTCGCCGACGAGATGCTCGACTGCCGAGGAGGAAGTGGAGGAGGAGGACGACGCGGAGCTCATGCCGGAACCGGCGAGCCACGCCTGAACCCGTCCCGCCGCCGTCACCACCTCCGGGCACGCGGCGAGCACGAGCCCGGCGGGCCGCTCCGGGCCGAGATAGCGCACCATGCCGACACCCGTCGCAAGCGCCGCCGAGACGCCGAGCACGGCTGCGCCGGGGTACTCGTCGGAGCCGGTCACGATGCCGAGCACGCCGCGCGAATACTTGTCGGACTCGGCGGAGGGACGGGCGATCATGCGCGCGGCACGCTCGGGCGTCCACTCGTCGGGAGCGTTCATGACTCCACGATAGTTTGGGGGAATGAGCGTCACCCCCACGGCACCCCTGTTCACCCCCCTGAAGCTGCGCACGGTCGAGTTCCGCAACCGGCTCTGGGTCGCCCCCATGTGCCAGTACTCTGTCGACCGGGAGGACGGGGTGCCCACCGACTGGCACGTCGTGCACCTTGGTGCTCTCGCCCGCGGCGGTGCCGGCCTCGTCATGACGGAGGCGACCGCCGTCCTCCCCGAGGGGCGAATCTCCGCCGAGGACACGGGCCTGTATTCCGATGAGCAGCAGTCGGCGTGGGCTCGCATCGTCGAATTCGTCCACTCCCAGGGTGCCGTCGCGGGCATCCAGCTTGCGCACTCCGGGCGCAAGGGCTCCATGTTCCGCGAGTGGGGCCCCCGCGGCGGCATCACCCGGCCGCAGGACGCGGGCGGCTGGCAGACCGTCGCGCCCTCCCCCCTCGCCTTCGGCGACTACGCCTCGCCCGTCGAGCTCGATGAGGAGGGCATCCATCGCGTGATCGACGGTTTCGCGGCATCCGCCCGTCGCGCCGTCGATGCCGGTTTCGATGTCATCGAGGTGCATGCGGCGCACGGCTACCTGCTGCACGAGTTCCTCTCGCCCCTCAGCAACAGCCGCACGGATGCCTGGGGTGGCGACCTCGAGGGACGTGCAGCGCTGCTGCTCCGCGTCGTCGAGGCGGTGCGCGGCGCGATCGGCGAGGCCCTGCCCCTCTTTGTGCGCTTCTCCGCAACGGACTGGGCGAGCCCTGAGCAGGGCCCGTCCTGGGACCCCGAGCAGATGGAGACGGTCGGGCGCTGGCTCGTCGATCTGGGCGTCGACCTCTTCGACGTGTCGAGCGGCGGCAACCTGCCGCACGCCAGCATCCCTGCCGAGCCGGGGTACCAGGTGGGCTTCGCGGAGGGACTCCGCAGCGCGACCGGTGCACCTGTGAGTGCCGTCGGCCTCATCACGACGGCACAGCAGGCGAACCAGATCATCGAGCAGGGCCGAGCCGACGCCGTCATGATGGGGCGCAAGCTCATGCGCGACCCGCACTACCCGCGACTGGCCGCGCTGGAGCTGGGCGTCGAGACGGATGCCTGGCCGCCCGCCTACGCGCGCTCGCTCGCCCCGCTCGACCGCTGGTGAGCTGACGACAGACTCAGAGGCGTCGAGTGGCGTCCTGCACTTCGCCCACGAGCTCCTCGATGATGTCCTCGAGGAAGAGCACGCCCTTGGTGGCACCCTCCGTGTCGAAAACCCTCGCGATGTGCACGCCCGAGCGGCGCATGGTCGCGAGGGCATCCTCGAGGTCGGTGTCCTCGAAGATCGAGATGAGATGCCGGATGCGCTTGGGCGGCACAGGCTCCGTGAACTCACCGTCGTCGTCCAGGTCGATGACGTCCTTGAGGTGCAGGTAGCCGCTCGGCTCCCCCTCCTCATCGACGAGCACGTAGCGCGAGAAGCCGTGCTGTGCGACGGCCCGCTCCACCTCCGCGGGGGTCGCGGCCTCCGACACTGCGATGAGCGAGTCGAGGCTCACCGCGATGTCGCGCGCCTTCTTGGAGGTGAACTCGAAGGCGTTGGACAGGGCACCCGTCGTGTCGGTGAGCACGCCCTCGCGCGTCGAGTGCGCGACGATGTTGGCCACCTCGTCGAAGGTGAAAGAGCTCGTCGCCTCGCTCTTGGGCTCGACACCGACGAGTCGCAGTACGCCGTTCGCGATCGCGTTGAGCGACCAGATCACGTATTTGAAGACACGCGAGACCCAGACGAGCGGCGGGGCAAGGATGAGTGCCATCCGGTCGGGCAGCGAGAAGGACAGGTTCTTCGGCACCATCTCGCCCAGTACGACGTGGAGGAATGACACCAGCACGAGCGCGATGATGAACGCGACGGTACTGATGACGTCGGCGGACCATCCTGTCAGCTCGAGCGGGACCTCGAGCAGGTGGTGGATGGCGGGCTCGGACACGTTCAGGATGAGCAGCGAGCACACCGTGATCCCGAGCTGGCTGGTCGCAAGCATGAGGGTCGCGTGCTCCATCGCCCACAGCGTCGTCTTGGCCGCGCGCGAGCCGGCCTCGGCCCTCGGTTCGATCTGCGAGCGTCGAGCCGAGATGACCGCGAACTCGGCACCGACGAAGAAGGCGTTCGCGGCGAGCAGCACCACGAGCCAGACGATTCCCCAGACGTCGCTCATCGCTCGTCCTCCACGGATGTCTCGGGCCTGGGTGTGAAGCGGACGCGGTCGATTCGGCGGCCGTCCATCCGCTCGACGCGGAACTCGCCGGCCTCGACCTCGACCGTGTCGCCGACCTTCGCGAGGCGACCCAGCTCACTCATGATGAACCCCGCGACGGTCTCGTACGGGCCGTCCTCGGGCACTGCGACATCCGCCCTCTCCAGGAGCTCGTCGGGGCGGAGCATTCCCGGGAACGTGAGCCAGTTGCGGGAGCGAACGACGCCAGCGCGGGTGCGGTCATGCTCGTCGGCGACCTCACCGACGAGCTCCTCCACGAGATCCTCGAGCGTGACGACACCTGCCGTGCCGCCATACTCGTCGAGCACGACGGCCATTTGGTAGCCGCGCTGGCGAAGCTCACCGAGAAGTGAGTCGAGCCGCATCGTCTCCGGCACGCGAAGAGTCTCGCTCTGCAGTGCCGAGACGGGCACGTCGGCGCGCTTCTCACGCGGCACTGCGACGGCCTGCTTGACGTGCACGAGGCCCACGACGTCGTCGATGCCTTCATCCACGACGGGAAAGCGAGAGTAGCCCGTGCGCTTCGCGAGATCGATCACGACCTGGGCCGAGTCGGTGCGTTCGACGCTGGAGACGCGAGGGCGGGGTGTCATGACATCCCCCGCCGCATGCTCATTGAAGGAGAGGGTTCGCGCGAGAAGGGTCGCGGTGTCGAGCTCAAGCGTGCCCTCCATGGCCGAGCGGCGTAGCAGGGAGGTGAGCTCCTCGGCCGTTCGTGCCGATGAGAGCTCCTCCTTGGGCTCGATACCCATGCCCCTCAGGATGACGTTGGCGGAGTTGTTGAGCAGCGCGACAGCCGGTCGGAACACCCAGGTGAAGGCCAGCTGGAACGGAACAACGATCTTCGCGGTGCCGAGCGGCAGCGCGAGGGCGAAGTTCTTGGGCACGAGCTCGCCGATGATCATCGACAGCAGCGTCGCGATCGTCACCGCGATCACGGCGGCCACGCCCCGTTGCACAGGCTCCGGCAGCCCGAACACCGACAGCGGTTCGGCGAGGAACGCGCTGAACGCAGGCTCGAGCGTGTAGCCCGTGAGCAGCGTCGTGAGAGTGATGCCCAGCTGGGCGCTCGAGAGATGCGTGGAGGTGCGCCGAAGCGCCGCGATCGTCATGGTCAGGCGGGGTTCACCCCTCGCCTGCCGGGCTTCGAGCTCTTGCCGGTCGAGGTTGACGAGGGCGAACTCCGACGCCACGAAGAGGCCGGTGCCGACCGTGAGGACAATGCCGATGGCGAGCAGGATCAGCTCGTGCATCGCTCACCGGCAGGGCAACTAGAGGGGGGGTCGTCCATTTGGGCCCACTATAGCCGACGGCGCACAGCCCGTCCCGGGGAATGCCCCGAGGATCCGCTACCAGCTGACGGGCAGCGCCTTGCCCTCCTCGTAGCCGGCCGCCGACTGGACGCCGACGAGCGCCCGCTCATGGAACTCGGCGAGCGTGCGCGCCCCCGCATAGGTGAAGGAGCTGCGCACCCCCGAGGTGATCATGTCGAGAAGGTCCTCGAGCGAGGGCCGCAGCGGGTCGAGGTAGATACTCGAGCTCGAGATGCCCTCGGCGAAGAGCTCACGCCGTGCGAGCTCGTAGGGGTCGAGCCTGCCGAAGCGGGCGTGCACCGCCTTCGTCGATGCCATCCCCCAGCTCTCCTTGTAGAGCCGGCCGTCGGCATCCGCCTGCAGACGACCCGGCGCCTCGATCGTGCCCGCGAACCAGGAGCCGATCATGACGGATGCCGCACCCGCCGCCAGCGCGAGCGCGACGTCGCGCGGGTACCGCACCCCGCCATCGGCCCACACGTGCGCGCCGAGCTCCGCCGCGACATCCGCCGTCTCGAGGACAGCCGAGAACTGGGGGCGCCCCACCGCCGTCATCATGCGCGTCGTGCACATGGCGCCGGGGCCCACCCCGACCTTGAGGATGTTGGCACCGGCCGAGACGAGGTCGCGCACGGCCTGCGCCGTCACGACATTGCCGGCGACGAGGGGCACGCCGAGGTCGAGGGCCGCCACGCGCTCGACAGCCGCGATCATGCCCTCCTGGTGGCCGTGCGCGGTGTCGAGCACGAGCACGTCGACGCCCGCATCCACGAGCGCCCGCGCCTTCGCTGCCACGTCGCCGTTGATGCCGACGGCGGCCGCCACGCGGAGACGCCCCGATGCGTCCACCGCGGGGTCGTAGAGGGTGCCGCGGAGCGCACTGCGCCGGCTGAGCGTGCCGACAACCTGGCCGTGGTGCATGACGGGCGCGAAGTCGAGATCGGCTGCAACCATGAGGTCAAACGCCGCCCGCGGCCGGTCCACGTCATCGACGTCGATCGAGGCGAGCTCGCCGTGGATGAGATCGCCGAGGCGTGCGTCGGGCAGGGCCGTGGCAAGACGCGTCGCGGGGAGACATCCGATGTAGTCGCCCGCCTGGTCGCGGACGACGATTCCGTGACCGGCGACGGGCGGTACCAGCGTGAGGGCGTGCTCCACGGAGTCGTCAACGGAGAGCTCGAGCGGGGTGTCGTAGCCGGGAGCCTGGTCCTTGACCCAGCGGATCGCGGAGTCGAGCTCCTGAAGCGGCAGGTCCTGGGGAAGCACCCCGAGCCCACCCCGGCGCGCGAGGGTCGCGGCGAGCCGCGGGCCGGTGACCGAGTTCATGTTGGCCGAGACGATAGGAAGCGTGGCGCCCGTGCCGTCGGTGGGCACGAGGGAGACATCGAGCCGGCTGCCGACCCCCGACCGACTCGGCACCAGGAACACGTCGGAATAGGTCAGGTCGTGACGCGGTGACGTCTCGTAAAACTTCATGTTTTTAAGGGTAGCCCTCCCCTCGTCTCGGCGGCAGCGCTCAGCCAATGCGATTAAGCTTGACCCTTGTATGTGGCCATCGGCGCACAGTTCCGCGCCGAACAACAACCAGTGACAACGGAGAGTGGGCGGCTGTGTCTAGCCAAGTGACCGGCATCGCACCTGAAGAGGGGTCTTCAGGCGAATTCGGAGCCAATGAATGGCTCGTCGACGAAATGTATGAGCAGTTCAAGGTCGACAGGAATTCGGTGGACAGGTCCTGGTGGCCCATCCTCGAGAACTACCACCAGACGAAGGGCGCGGTCTCGAACCCCGAGCCTGCGTCTGCGACAGGCACCGCCTCACACACGAACCCTGCCTCCTCGTCGGGCACTCAGGGCTCCTCTCCTGCAGACTCGGCGCCGAGCGACTCGAGCGGTCCTGCCGAAGACCAGCAGCCGCAGATCCCCACCGAGGTGACGGGCGAGACGTCCAAGGCGCAGGCGACGGGCGAGCCGGCCACAACGACGGGCAGCCAGCCGATCGCGCGCACCACCTCCATTCAGGCGAAGCCGCAGCCGATTCCCGCCGAGGCGCCTGCCGCTCCCGCCGCGGCTGAAGAGCCGAGCGAGCCCCAGGATGTCGTGACCACTCTCAAGGGCATGGCGAAGTCGCTTGCGACCAACATGGACCAGAGCCTCACGGTGCCGACCGCGACGAGCGTGCGCACGATCCCCGCGAAGCTCATGATCGACAACCGCATCGTCATCAACAACCACCTCAAGCGGGCGCGCGGCGGCAAGGTCTCCTTCACGCACCTCATCGCATGGGCGATGGTCAAGTCGCTCCGCGACTTCCCCAGCCAGAACGTCTACTACGACGAGATCGACGGCAAGCCCGCTATCGTCGCGCCGGCTCACATCAACCTCGGTATCGCGATCGACCTGCCCAAGCCCGACGGTTCGCGCAGTCTCGTCGTGCCCGGCATCAAGCGCACCGAGACGATGAGCTTCGGGCAGTTCCTCGCCGCCTACGAGGATGTCGTCAAGCGGGGTCGTGACAACAAGCTCACGATGGCCGACTACCAGAACAACACGATCTCGCTCACCAACCCGGGCGGCATCGGCACGGTGCACTCGGTGCCGCGCCTCATGAAGGGAGCCGGCTGCATCATCGGAGCCGGCGCTCTCGAGTACCCGGCCGAGTTCCAGGGCACCTCGCCCGAAGCCCTCGCCAACCTCGGCATCGGCAAAACCATCACCCTCACCTCGACCTACGACCACCGGGTCATCCAGGGTGCGGGCTCGGGCGAGTTCCTCAAGCTCATCCACGAGCGCCTGATCGGCAAGCACAACTTCTACGAGGAGATCTTCGCCGACCTGCGCATCCCCTACTCGCCCATCCGTTGGGCGCCCGACATCCACGTCGATCTCGCCTCCTCGATCGACAAGACCGCCCGCGTGCAGGAGCTCATCAACTCCTTCCGCGTCCGCGGCCACCTCATGGCCGATGTCGACCCCCTCGAGTACGTGCAGCGCTCGCACCCCGACCTCGAGATCGAGACCCACGGACTCACCTTCTGGGACCTCGACCGCGAGTTCGTCACGGGCAACCTGGCAGGCAAGCGCACCGCGAAGCTCCGTGACATCCTCGGGATCCTTCGCGACGCCTACTCGCGCAAGGTCGGCGTCGAGTACATGCACATCCAGAACCCCGAAGAGCGCAAGTGGATGCAGGAGCGCCTCGAGGCGCCCTACGAGAAGCCGACGCACGACGAGCAGATGCGCATCCTCGCCAAGCTCAACGAAGCCGAGGCATTCGAGACCTTCCTGCAGACGAAGTACGTCGGCCAGAAGCGCTTCAGCCTCGAGGGTGGCGAGTCGACCATCGCGCTCCTCGACGCGATCCTGCAGGGAGCCGCCGAGGAGGGCCTCGAGGAGGTCGCGATCGGCATGGCCCACCGCGGCCGGCTCAACGTGCTCACCAACATCGCGGGCAAGACCTACGGTCAGATCTTCCGCGAGTTCGAGGGCACTCAGGACCCACGCACGGTCCAGGGCTCCGGTGACGTCAAGTACCACCTGGGCACGGAGGGCACCTTCACGGCGCTCGGCGGCGAGCAGATCCCCGTCTACCTCGCAGCGAACCCCTCGCACCTCGAGGCCGTCGACGGCGTGCTCGAGGGCATCGTCCGCGCCAAGCAGGACCGCAAGCCCATCGGCACCTTCCAGGTCGTGCCGATCATGGTGCACGGCGATGCCGCCATGGCCGGTCAGGGCATCGTGGTCGAGGTGCTGCAGATGTCGCAGCTGCGCGGCTACCGCACGGGCGGCACGATCCACGTGGTCGTCAACAACCAGGTGGGCTTCACGACGCCCCCCGGCGAGGGCCGCAGCTCGGTCTACTCGACCGACGTCGCGAAGACGATCCAGGCGCCTATCTTCCACGTGAATGGCGACGACCCCGAGGCCGTCGTGCGCGTCGCGCAGCTCGCTCTCGAGTTCCGCCAGAAGTTCCACAAGGACGTCGTCGTCGACCTCGTCTGCTACCGCCGTCGCGGGCACAACGAGGGCGACGACCCCTCGATGACGCAGCCGCTCATGTACAACCTCATCGAGGCGAAGCGCAGCGTCCGCACGCTCTACGGCGAGGCGCTCGTGGGCCGCGGCGACATCACCGAGGAGGAGTACGCCGCCGCGCAGGCCGACTTCCAGGACCGGCTTGAGCGGGCATTCGCCGAGACCCACGCGGCACAGACGAACTCCACGCCGATCGTGACGCAGGACGGTCACGCTGAGCACGACCTGGAGCGTCCCGACTCGCAGCAGGATGACCGCGCGGGCGAGCCGGAGACGACCGCGGTCGCCGAGTCGGTCATCACGACGATCGGCGACGCCCACGCCAACAAGCCGGCCGGCTTCACGGTGCACCCCAAGCTCGACGCCCTGCTCAAGAAGCGGGTCGAGATGAGCCGCAACGGCCAGATCGACTGGGGCTTCGGCGAGCTCATCGCGCTCGGGTCACTCCTGCTCGAGGGCACGCCCGTGCGCTTCGCGGGACAGGATGCGCGCCGCGGCACGTTCGTGCAGCGCCACGCCGTGCTCCACGACCGTGAGAACGGCCAGGAGTGGCTGCCGCTCCTCAACCTGAGCGACAACCAGGCCCGCTTCTGGATCTACGACTCGCTTCTGAGCGAGTACGCGGCCATGGGCTTCGAGTACGGCTACTCGGTCGAGCGGGCGGACGCCCTCGTGGCCTGGGAGGCACAGTTCGGCGACTTCGCCAACGGCGCCCAGACGGTCATCGACGAGTTCATCTCGAGCGCCGAGCAGAAGTGGGGCCAGCGCTCCAGCGTCGTGCTGCTGCTCCCCCACGGCTACGAGGGACAGGGACCCGACCACTCCTCGGCCCGCATCGAGCGCTTCCTGCAGCTGTGCGCCGAGAACAACATGACGGTGGCACGGCCCTCGACGCCCGCGTCGTACTTCCACCTGCTGCGCCGTCAGGCCTACGCCCGACCGCGCCGACCGCTCGTGGTCTTCACCCCGAAGGCCATGCTGCGCCTTCGCGGCGCGACGAGCGAGATCGCGGACTTCACGAGCGGCCGCTTCGAGCCCGTCATCGACGACACGAGCGTCGACAAGGGCGCGGTGAAGCGGGTCATCCTGCACGCCGGCAAGCTGCACTACGACCTCAAGAACGAGCTGCAGAAGCGGGAGATCAACGACATCGCCCTCGTGCGGGTCGAGCAGTACTACCCGCTGCCGCTCCGTGAGCTCTCGGGGGTGCTGTCGCAGTACCCCAACGCCGAGCTCATGTGGGCGCAGGAGGAGCCGGAGAACCAGGGCGCCTGGCCGTTCATCTATATGGAGCTCAAGCGCAACCTCCCGAACCGGGAGATGAAGGTCGCCTGCCGACCCGCATCCGCGTCGCCCGCGACCGGGTCGACCAAGCGGAGCGCGCAGGAGCAGGTCGAGCTCATTGACCGGGCACTGACGCTCTAGGGAAGTTGATGCGCTAAAGAGAGCCGCCGCTCTAGCGACGTCGGCATAGAGAAGGGGCTGGCATCCGATCGGATGCCCGCCCCTTCTCTCTCTGGGCGTGTGTCAGGCGCTAGTGGGTGGCCTGGATCTCTCGCAGCTTCGCGAGCACCTGCTCCCTGAGGTCCTCGGGCGCCGTCTCGCGGCAGGCACGCTTCACGGCGAGTGTCAGGACCTGACCCACGTGTGCCTCATTTGCGCAGTCGGGGCAGTTCGCGATGTGATCGCAGATGTCCTGGGCGTCTTCGGCCCGCAACTCGTTGTGCAGATACTCCTCGAGCTCTGCCTTCGCTTTCTCGCAACCGCAGTCGGTCATTTCGTGCTCCCGGTAGTCGGCGCGGGCTGGATGCCGCGTCCCTGTGCGTAGTCCGCGAGCAGGCCGCGCAAGAGGCGGCGGCCGCGGTGCAGTCGGCTCATGACGGTGCCGACTGGGGTCTTCATGATGTCCGCGATCTCCTGATAGGCGAAACCCTCCACGTCGGCCAGATAGACGGCCAGGCGGAAGTCCTCGGGAATCGCTTGAAGCGCATCCTTGACGGCGCTGTCGGGCAGGTGATCGATCGCCTCCGCCTCGGCGGACCGCGCCGACGTCGAGGTCGTCGACTCCGCACCGCCCAACTGCCAGTCCTCGAGCTCGTCGATCGTGCCCTGGAAAGGCTCACGCTGCCGCTTGCGGTAGGTATTGATGTACGTGTTGGTGAGGATGCGGTAGAGCCACGCCTTGAGGTTGGTGCCCTGCTCGAAGCGGGCGAAAGCCGCGAAGGCCTTGACGAAGGTCTCCTGCACGAGGTCCGAAGCATCCGCGGGGTTACGCGTCATCCGCATGGCCGCTGCATAGAGCTGGTCCATGAGGGGCATCGCCTGCTCCTCGAAGAGGTCGCGAAGCTCGGCGGCAGAACGCTCGCCGCCATCCTCGGCAGAAGGGGCGTCGTCGTCGTGCGCGGGGGTCTCTGTTGCCATCGCCGCCCAGCTTAGTTCGCGCGACAGATCGGTGGATGTGAGTACCCGTTCCAGAGTCTGTGTCACACGACCTCCCTTGCGCTCGCACCCCTGCCCGCTCCTGACGGGCAGCCGATACCCTTGGACAACGATGCTGATCTCGAAATATTCCAATCCGGACTTCGACCCCTACCAGGGCGAGTCCCTCGGCGAGCCCGACGACGGACCCTGGATCGCGCCGACCGCGACGGGCCCGCTCGCGGCCCGCGTCTCGATCCCCGGTTCGAAGTCCCTGACGAACCGCGAACTCGTCCTCTCCGCGCTCGCGGACGGTCCCTCCGTGCTCCGCCGCCCCCTCCACTCCCGCGACAGCGCGCTCATGGTCGAGGCGCTGCGCGCACTGGGGGCGCAGATCGACGAGGGCGAGCCGGGACCCTTCGGCCCCGACCTGCAGGTCACGCCGGGTGAACTCGAGGGCGGGGCATCCGTCGACTGCGGACTCGCCGGCACGGTCATGCGATTCATCCCGCCCGTCGCGGCCCTCGCGCTCGGGCCGGTCGCGTTCGACGGCGACGAATCGGCCCGACGCCGCCCCATGCGCACGACGATCGATTCCCTGCGCACGCTCGGGGTCGAAGTCAACGACGATGGCAGGGGCGCGTTGCCCTTCAGCCTCTATGGCACGGGAAGCGTCGAAGGCGGCGAACTGGAGATCGACGCATCCGCCTCCAGCCAGTTCGTCTCGGGACTCCTGCTCGCGGCACCCCGCTTCTCGCGGGGCCTGCACCTGAGGCACCGCGGCGAGCATCTGCCGAGCATGCCGCACATCGAGATGACGATCGAGACGCTGCGCCAACGCGGCGTGAGGGTCGACTCCCCCGCCGAGGGTGAGTGGATCGTGGCGCCGGGCAGCATCGCGGCACGGGATGTCGCAATCGAACCGGACCTCTCCAATGCGGCACCCTTCCTCGCGGCCGCCCTCGTCGCCGGCGGCACCGTCACGGTCGAAGGATGGCCTGCCACGACGACGCAGGTCGGAGCCCACCTGGCCCGGCTGCTGCCGCGGTTCGGTGCTTCCGTCACCTCTGCGGAGGGCGCCCTCACGGTCGACGGCGGCGCGGGAGTCATCGGCGGCATCCGGCTACCCGGCGTCGATCTCGACCTGAGCGAAGGCGGCGAGCTCGCCCCCGCCATTGTCGCCCTCGCGGCGCTCGCCGAGGGCCCCAGCCGCATCACGGGCATCGGTCATCTGCGGGGGCATGAGACCGACCGTCTCGCCGCTCTCGCGGCCGAGATCACCGCGCTCGGTGGCAGCGTCACCGAGCTGGCGGACGGCCTCGCGATCGAGCCCCGCCCCCTCCACGGCGGGCTCTGGCACTGCTACGAGGACCACCGCATGGCGACGGCGGGAGCCATCATCGGGCTCGCGGTCGAGGGCGTCGAGGTGGAGGACATCACAGTCACCTCGAAGACGCTTCCCCAGTTCGCGGAGCTCTGGACCGGCGCCCTCCTCGGCCGCACCCGCCCCGCCGTCGACCCGCTCGGGCTGATGTAGGGACCGGGAGACACGGATGAGCTGGCTCACCGATCTCGACGACGAGGACGATCGCTACGCCGACTACGAGGCGAAGACCAGGCCGAACCCGAAGGCCAACAAGCCGCGCACCAAGATCCGCCCCGAGCACGAGGATGCCGTCGAGGCGCGGGTGGTCACCGTCGATCGGGGGCGCTACACCGTGCTCGTCGACGAGGACGGGGCAGACGAGCATCCTGTGACGGCGACGCGGGCGCGTGAGCTGCGGCGCCAGGCGATTGTCACGGGGGATCGCGTCGACGTCGTGGGCGACACCTCCGGCGAGGAGGGCACACTCGCCCGGATCGTGCGCATCAAGCCACGAGAAACCGTGCTGCGCCGCAGTGCCGACGACTCCGACGAGGTGGAGCGCATCATTGTCGCGAACGCCGACCAGATGCTGATCGTCGTCGCAGTGACCAATCCCGAGCCGAGACCGCGCCTCGTGCACCGCTACCTCGTGGCCGCCTTCGACGCGGGAATCGAGCCGATCCTCTGCATCACGAAGACCGACCTCGCAGACCCGGCGGAGTTCCTCTCCGAGTTCGCCGGCCTCGGGCTCACGATCGTGACGAGCGGCAAGGGGGCGACCCCCACGGAGGAGATCCTGGGGCTCCTCGCGGGGCACTCGACGGTCGCGGTAGGCCACTCGGGCGTCGGCAAGTCGACCCTCGTCAACGCCCTCGTGCCCGAGGCGAACCGCGCGACGGGGCACGTCAACGAGGTCACGGGGCGCGGCCGCCACACCTCCTCCTCGACGGTGTCCTACCGGGTCAGCGGCGGCTGGATCATCGACACTCCTGGGGTGCGTTCCTTCGGGCTTGGGCACGTCGACATCGACAATGTGCTTCGGGCCTTCACCGACCTCGCAGAGATCGCCGAGGAGTGCCCGCGCGGGTGCACGCATCTGCCGGACTCCCCCGACTGCGAGCTGGTGGAACGCGCCGCGTCGGGCGAGCTCGGCGAGCACGGGCGGCAGCGGCTCGACTCCTTCCAGCGCATGATCGCGGCACTCCGCTGACCTGCCCCGCAGCATCCGGCCCTTTGTGACGAAGGCGGTAGCGTTAGGGGGTGAGCGACCCCACCCTGGCTGACGACCTCGAACTGGCACACCGGCTCGCGGATGCTGCGGATGCCGTCTCCCGCGCCCGCTTCCGCTCGACCGACCTGGTCGTGACGACAAAGCCCGACATGACCCCCGTGTCCGATGCGGACCGCGCGGCGGAGGAGGCCATCCGCTCCCTTCTCGCAGCCGAACGCCCCGGCGACTCGATTCTCGGTGAGGAGTTCGGGACGGAGGGAGAGAGCTCGCGCCAGTGGATCATCGACCCGATCGACGGCACCTCCAACTTCGTGCGGGGCGTTCCCGTGTGGGCGACGCTCATCGGGCTCGCGATCGACGGCGTGCCCGTGCTCGGCGTCGTGAGCGCGCCCGCCCTCGGCAACCGCTGGTGGGGTTCCACCGGCGCAGGGGCGTGGGTGCGGGATGCCGCGTCCCCCGAGGGGCGACGGATGCGGGTGTCGCAGGTGTCGGAGCTTTCGGATGCCTCGATCAGCTACAACAGCATCCAGCAGTGGGACTGGCACGGCCGACTCGAGCAGTTGGTGGCGCTCTCCCGCGCCGTGTGGCGCACGCGCGCCTACGGCGACATGTGGTCGTACATGATGGTCGCGGAGGGCCTCATCGATGTCGCAGGAGAGTTCGACCTCCAGCCATACGACATGGCCGCCCTCGTGCCGATCATCGAGGAAGCGGGCGGCGTCTTCACTTCTGCCGATGGCGAGGCCGGTCCTTGGCACGGCTCCGCCCTCGCCACCAACGGCCTGCTGCACGAGGCGGTGCTGGGGCTTATCGCGCGGCGCTAGAGGAGCTTCCCGGCCGCACATCGATGACGGCGAACACGATCGCCACGAGCACGAGGCCGAGCGCCACGAGCATGCCGAAGGCATAGGCGTCGGTGAAGGCCGTGAGCACACCCTCGGTCGGCTCCTCACGGTAGACCGTGGCGAAGAATGCGGAGCTTGCCGCTGCGACCCCGACCGCCGTGCCGACCCGCTGCCCGACCTGGGCGACGGACCCGGCGACGCCGCCGTGGACGACGGGCACATCGGCGAGGGTGAGCGTCTGGTTGGGCGAGATGACGAAGCCGCCGCCCGCACCGGCGATCGCGAGAACGCCCGCGATGAGCCAGGGCACCAGCTCGGGCGGGGCTAGGAGAGCCACGGGGATGGCCGAGCCGAGGCCGATGAAGACGAGCACGAGACCATAGAGCACGAGCTTGCGGCCGACGCCGAGCACGAGCTTGCCCCCGAGCCACGAGGTGTAGGCGGAGACGAGGGCGAAGGGGATGCTCACCATGCCCGCGTAGACGGCTTCGAGCCCGAGGCCGGTCTGGAGGAAGAGCGTCGTGATGAGAAACATTGCGGGCGTCGCCGCGAAGTAGGCGGTCGCGATGAGCACGCCGTTGCGATAGGCGGCGAGGCGAAAGAGCCCGAAGTTGACGACGGGGGCCTTGCCGCGGCCCTGGAAGCTGCGCTCCCACAGGACGAAGGCGGCGGCCGCGATGACGAACAGCACGAGCCACCACCAGCGCTGCGGGTCGTCGTCGGCCCCGCCCGTCGTCAGCACGAAGGGCAACATGAGGCTGAAGACGGCGACGCCGAGGAGCAGGATGCCCACGATGTCGAGTTCGGTGTGCTCGCGTTCGCCATTGCCCCGGCCGGGGAGCCGCCACAGCGCGAAGGCGAGGGCGAGGGCGCCGAGGGGCACGTTCATCCAGAAGAGCAACCGCCAGCCGTCGGTGTCGCCCCCGATCGCGATGAGGAGGCCGCCGATCGTGGGCCCGAAGGCGGTCGAGAGACCGATGATGGCGCCGAAGAGCCCGAACGCCATGCCGCGCTCGCGCCCCTGGAAGACCTGCTGGATGATGCCGATGACCTGTGGCATGTGGATGCCCGCAGCGACTCCCTGCAACATGCGACCCACCACGAGGATCGTGACACTCGGCGCGATGGCGCACATGATGCTCGCGGCGATGAAGGCGCTGAGGCCGATGGCGAAGAATAGCTTGCGGGAGTGAATGTCACCGAGCCGCCCCGCGGGCACGAGCGCGAGGCCGAAGGCGAGCGCGTAGCCCGCAACGATGAGCTGCAGTTCGGTGGGGCCTCCCCCGAGCGACGACTCGATTGAGGGGAGGCCGACGTTGACTTTCGAGAGGTCGAGGATGGTCAGCGCGGCGACCGCGACGCACGCCGCGAATGCCTGCCACCGCACGCGATCGGATGCTGCGGCGGGGCGAGAGTGCATCCTGCCAGTCTATTCGTGCAGCAGTGCAAACTTTGCCTGCAGGACTGTATAATTGCAGACGATGCAAAATTCTCCCGAGGCCTCGGTTCCCTCCTCGCCCACCTCCGCGCCCGCGCCGCGGCTCGCCCTCGTCTTCGTCGGGCTCATGCTCGCCATGCTGCTCTCCGCGCTCAGCCAGACCGTGTTGAGCGCCGCCATGCCGACCATGGTCGGCGAGCTCAACGGAGTCGACCACATGCTGTGGATCATGACGGCGTTCATGCTCGCCTCGACGATCGTCATGCCGATCTACGGCAAGATCGGCGACCTGATCGGCCGCAAGGGCCTCCTCATCGCCGCGATACTGCTCTTCATGGCCGGCTCCGTGCTAGGAGCCGTAGCGGCCGACATGTCGATGCTCATCTCCGCGCGCGTCGTGCAGGGCCTCGGCGGCGGAGGTCTCATGATCCTCTCTCAGGCGATCATCGCCGACATCGTCCCGGCACGGGAGCGGGGCAAGTACATGGGGGCAATGGGGGCCGTCTTCGCAGTCTCCTCCGTCGCCGGCCCGCTGCTCGGCGGCTGGTTCACAGAGGGCCCCGGATGGCGCTGGACCTTCTGGATGAACATTCCGGTCGGGCTCGTCGCCCTCGCCGCCGCGGTCTTCCTCCTCCATCTCCCCCACCGCGAGCGCAGCAAGCCGCGCATCGACGCCTGGGGCATGGCACTCCTCGCGGTCGCGACGACCTGCATCGTGCTCGTCGCCTCGTGGGGCGGCAAAGACTTCGAGTGGGGCTCGCCCACCATCATCGGCCTCATCGTGGCAGCGGTCGTGGCATCCGTCGCCTTCGCCCTCGTCGAGCGGGTCACGGCGGAGCCCGTCATGCCGCTGCACCTCTTCCGCGAGAAGAACTTCAACCTGACGACCATCGCGGCCCTGCTCACGAGCGTCGCCATGATGGGAACGCTCGCGTACATGCCCACCTATCTGCAGATGGCGTTCGATGCGAGCGCGACCGCGGCCGGTCTGCTCATGACGCCCATGATGGGCGCCCTGCTCCTGACCTCGGTCGGCGCCGGTCAGATCGTGACCCGCACGGGTCGCTACAAGTGGCTGCCCATCACGGGAAGCATCGTGCTCGCTGCGGGCCTCGCCCTCCTCGGGACGATCACCCCCGAGACGCCACTCTGGATGCTGTGCAGCTTCCTCGCGGTCATGGGCGTGGGGCTCGGCACGAGCATGCAGCTTCTCGTGCTCATCGTGCAGAACACCTTCCCGGCGCGCGAGGTGGGCACGGCGACGGCCGCCAACAACTACTTCCGCCAGATCGGCGGTTCACTCGGCGGCGCCGTCATCGGGAGCCTCTTCACGACGCGCCTCGCCGAGCAGCTTGCCGAGCGCCTGCCGCAGCAGGCGGGCCCGGGCAGCGGCATGAACTCGCTCACTCCCGAGCTCGTGCACAACCTGCCCGGGACCGTGCACGACCAGATCATCTGGGCCTACACGGAGGCGCTTGCGCCGCTCTTCCTCTACATCGTGCCGCTCGCCGTCATCGCGGCCATCCTTCTCCTGTTCGTGACGGAAAAGCCGCTCGCGACCACGATCGAGCGCGATGTTGCGGAGACGACGGTGCCTGACACGCTGCAGGAGATCTACCCCGTCACGACAGGCTCGGTCAGCCTTCCCGCGCGCACCGAGGAGCGCTAGGCAGAGGGGGCGCCCGGCCTGTCGTCGTCATCGTCATCCGGCGCGCCCGAGCCGCCTGAGGGCGGCTCTCGGTCATCCTCGGTGGAGTTGCCGCCGTCGCTCTCCCGTGTGTCGCGCTTGGCATCCGTGAAGGCGAGACCGAACACGATGCCGATCGCAACACCGAGCGCGATTCCCACACCCATGTTGTCCATCGCCACGCCGAAGGCCGCGCCGATGCCGATGCCAGTCGCAATGCCGGCACCCATCATCCCGCCGGGGGCCCGTCCCGTGTTCTTCGATTCGCTCATATCCTCAGGTTAGGTAGGCGCCCCAACGCCGGGCCTCCCCCGGCAGGCCGATTTCAGCCGGGATCGAGCGGATGCTTGAGCCGTCGCATCCGCCTTGGGAACTAGTGCGAGCGACCCGCCCGCCAGTAGCCGCAGAAGGTGATGTGTCCCTTGGGCACGTCGGCGGCCACCCAGTGGCGGCGCAGCCCCGTCGGCAGAGATTGCTCCCCCACGACCCAGGCGTAGAAGGGGGCGCCGTCAAGGGGAAGTTCCGTCGCGGCGACGGACGCCGCGACGCCTGGCTTCGCAGTGGCACCGTCGCGCACGACCCAGCGCACGTCGATGCCGAGCGGCGCGTCGATCTGCTGCGCGTCGGCCCGAGACGGCACCTCAATGATGGCGGTGCCCATTGCGTCGCGCGGGAGGGACTCGAGGATGCCCGCGACAGCCGGCAACCCGGTCTCGTCCGCCACCAGCACGACCCGCTCGCATCCCTCGGGGATGGCGAAACCAATGCCCTCATCGAGGATCGCGACGGCGTCGCCGGGCTCGCAGCTGTCAGCCCAGGTCGCAGCAGGACCCGCCGTGCCTTCCGCGATAGAACCGTGGATGACGAAATCGACGTCGAGTTCAGGACCGGAAGGCCCGTGCTCCCGGTAGCCGCGGACGGTGTAGTTGCGCAAGACGGGCCGAGACGTCTTGGCGATCGAGAGATAGCGCAGGTAGGAGACCGTGTCGAGCTTGTTCGGCAGGCGCGACAGCGAACCCTCCGCCACGGGGATGAAGAGCCGGAACCACTGGTCGAACCCCATGGGTGTGAACCTCGCGATGTCGCCTCCACCCAAGGTCACGCGCGAGAAGTTCGGGGAGATGCGCTCCCGGCGGAGCACATGGAGCGTGAGCAGCTCCGACACCTCCGGCTTCTGCCGGATGGCCTCGAGATTGGTGCGGGCCAAGGAGTCTCCAGACGTCGTGTGAGCGGCACCGGTCAGTGCCGAGGTTAGGCTAACCTAAGCTCACCGCGGGAGACAAGGATGCGGCATCCGCAGCTCAACAGCGCGCGACCGTGACGGTGGTGGAGATGCGGGGAATCGAACCCCGGTCCACTGCTGTGGTCATGTGTCTTCTACGGGCGTAGCCAGTGAAACGTTCTCCTCGGCTCCGGTGCTTGCCACTGGCGGCCACACCGACGAGCCCAGCCCTTGTTAAAGTCCCCCGCAGCCCTCAGGCTCAACTGCGGAGCAATCTCTCTAAATGACGCCAGGACCCGGGTAGAGAGCATCCCCGGGCTGACGGACTTTTTAGTGCGCTCGCTTAGGCAGCGAGGGCGAAGTCAGTGCGCTTGGAATCGGCACTTATAGTTTGCCGACATCGTTAACGAGATAAGTCGGCATCCTCGACCCGCTTCCCACAATCACGCAGGCAATGTCGAAACCGATCATCCCCATGCGCGTCATCGTGGATGACGTGTCACAGTCGCGCGCTGTTGAGTTGTCAATCGCGCCGATCACTTCGACGCAGCCTTCAAGTATAGCGTGCTGCGATCGACAATGAAAGACCGAGCTCGGGGGCGCATCCCGGCCGCCCTCACGACGCTACACTGCGGATGTGACCCGCCACGCCATCGCCGCCACCGCCCTCGCCGCCGCCACCGTCATCGCCCTCACCGGCTGCAGCATCGGTGCCATCAGCCAGTCCATCACCAACGCGGTGGAGGGCAAGGAGGACGTCTTCTCGATCGAGGTCGGCGACTGCTTCAATGACGACACCGGGGCCGTCGAGGAAATCTCCTCCGTCAAGATGCCCGAGTGCACCGAGGAGCACGACAACGAGGCGTACTACATCTACGACGTCTCCGACGACGACTTCCCCAGCTACGACGCGGCCGCCATCGAGGAGGACGCGGAGTACGGGTGCTTCTCCCAGTTCGAGCAGTTCGTGGGCGCCAGCGTGGAGGAGACAAGCCTCCACTACAGCTACTTCTACCCGAGCGCCGCTAGCTGGGAGCAGGGAGATCGGGAGATCCTCTGCCTCGCCTACGACCTCGACGGGCCCATCTCCGAGCCGCTCGGAGGCAAGGGTCCGAACTACCCCTACGAGGGCTGATTCCTCACGTCTGAGCGCGGCGCCCGCCCCTACTCGCCGAGGTGGCGCCGCTCCGACATGGCGCGCTGCGCCTCACGGTTCTCCTGTCGCTCGCGCAGGGCGTGACGCTTGTCGTACTCGCGCTTGCCCTTCGCGACCGCCAGCTCGACCTTGGCGCGACCGTCACTGAAGTAGAGCGAGAGCGGCACGAGCGTGTAGCCGCCCTCCTTGACCTTGTTGTGGATCTTCAGAATTTGGGCCTTGTGCAGCAGCAGCTTGCGCTTGCGGCGCGGCGGGTGGTTGGTCCAGGTGCCCCCGACATACTCGGGGATGTGGACGGCGTCGAGCCACGCCTCGCCGTGATCATCGACGAAGGCGTAACCGTCGACAAGGCTCGCCCGACCGGCCCGCAACGACTTCACCTCCGTGCCTGTCAGCACGAGACCCGCCTCATACGTGTCTTCGATCGTGTAGTCGTGTCGGGCCTTGCGGTTCGTCGCGACGACGTTCTGACCACGTTCCCTGGGCACGATGCATCCTTCATCTCACGGCGCGCCGGATGACGCGCAGCCCACCATACTAACCGCTGACGGGCCCTCGCGCGTCAGAGGGAGGCGGGAACGCGCACGCTACGGGCAAAGCGTGCGTGCACCGTACCTCCCGCCAGCACCGACTCAGGCGGCCCCGGCTTGACTCCCCGAATGCCCGCAGCGGCGAAGAGTCCGTGCTCGCACTCAAGCAACTCGGCCTCGACCAGACGCCAGGGTTCATGGACATTCGCGTGCCAACGGAGACGCCCACCACGGGCCGTATGCATCCCCCAGCGGGCGGTGAGGAAGCGGGAGCGTTCATCATCGACGGGAGTGTCGCTCGCCCGAGTTGCAACGTGGGCTCGAGCATCCATGCGCCCCATGCGGTGGGAACGGTAACGCAACTCGCCCGCCTCCCCCTCGATGGACATACGCGCCCACCGGTAAGGCAGGGCGAAGGCGAGGTTCGCGGCCATTACCGCGGCGAGACGGGATGCCTCGAGGGAGACGAACCACACCCCCCGGCGCCCCTCGGCATCCACCGTGTAGAGCCGCACGTTGACCTCGGGGAAGGTGCCCACATACGGCACGGGCGGCGACCCGAGCAGGGCCGAGTCGGAGAGCCGGAAGCAGATGAGGCCCACCCAGCTCGAACCATCGAAGACATCAGCGCGGAGCCCAGGAGGAAGCATCCGTTCCGCGTCTCGGCTGCTGATGCGCCAGTGCAGAAAGCTCACCTCGCTCCAGCGCTGGCGAATGATCGGTGGGCCCTGAAGTGGCGGAGCCTCCCGCGTTATCGCCTGCACGGTGACCCGCTCGTTCCGCGTCAGACCTTGAGGTAGCGGCTGATGGCCACGTTGGCGGAGAGCGCCGCGAGCAGGATGCCGACCGCGAGCAGCACCGGGACGACGATGAGCGCCTCCGTGAGCCCGACGAAGGAGGTCGACGCCATGAGCTCGGCGAGGTAGCCCTGCACGAAGAAGTGCACGACCGCGACGGTCGCTCCGCCCGCCAACACAGCGCCGATGACGGCGGCGATGACGCCCTCAAGTACGAAGGGCGTCTGGATGAATCGGTTGGAGGCGCCCACGAGGCGCATGATCCCCAGCTCACGACGGCGGCTGAAGGCGCTGAGACGGATGGTCGTGGCGATCAGCAGCACGGCCGCGACGAGCATGAGCGCCGCAATGCCGATGGCGGTGTAGCTTGCGGCGTTGAGCGCGTCGAAGATCGGGTCGAGGTACTTGCGCTGGTCGGCGACCTCGTCGACTCCCGGTGTGCCCGAGAGCGTCTCGATGAGCACATCCGACTGGCTCGGGTCGACCATGTTGACCCAGTAGGTCTCCGGCAGCATCTCGGGCGTGATGTAGTCGCCCTCGCTCGTGTCGGCGAAGTCGACGTACTTCTCGTACGCCTCCTCGTGGTTCTCGAACTCGTAGGCATTGATGAGGGGCGCGAGCTCGGGCGAGTCGAGGATGGCCGCGACATTGGCCTTCTGTTCCTCGGTCGCCTCTGTCATGTTGCAGTGGGCGGCGAGGGCCGTGTCGGTGCAGAGGTAGACGGCAACCTGCGCCCGGTCATACCAGTAACCCTTCATCTCGTTGATCTGCATCTGCAGCAGGATCGCGGCGCCCACGAAGGTGAGCGAGATGAATGTCACCAGCACGACGGAGACGACCATCGAGAAGTTGCGGCGGAGGCCCTGACCGACCTCCGACATGATCAGGCCGAACCTCACAGCTCCGCCCCCGTCCCGAAGCCCTGTTGCACGGGGATCGCCTGCGTGAGATAGCCGCCCTGGCGCTCATCGCGCACGATCTGGCCGGCGACGAGTTCGATCACACGGCGCTTCATCTGGTCGACGATCCCCGCATCGTGGGTCGCCATGATCACGGTGGTGCCGCTCTGACTGATGCGCTCGAGCAGCGTCATGATGCCCGCGGATGTCGCGGGGTCCAGGTTGCCCGTCGGCTCATCGGCGAGCAGTAGGGCAGGCCGGTTGACGATTGCGCGGGCGATCGCGACGCGCTGCTGTTCACCGCCGGAGAGTTCGTGGGGAAAGCGGCTCGCCTTGCCCGCGAGGCCCACCATCTTGAGCACATCGGGCACGGCCTCCTGAATGAAGCCCTTCGACTTGCCGATGACCTGAAGGGTGAACGCGACGTTGTCGAAGACCGACTTCTGCGGCAGGAGGCGGAAGTCCTGGAAGACGACGCCGAGGTTGCGGCGGAAGTAGGGAACCTTGCGACTCGACAGCCGCCCCACGTTCTGGCCGAGCACATGGATCTCGCCCTTCGTGGGGTTCTCCTCCTTGAGGATGAGGCGCAGGAAGCTCGACTTGCCGCTGCCGGAGGCGCCGACGAGGAAGACGAACTCTCCCCGCAGGATCTCGAGATCCACGGAGTTGAGAGCGGGTCGCGTGGTGCCGGCGTAGAGCTTGGTCACCTGGTCAAAACGAATCATTTCGGATCGAGCCTAAGCAGGCATTCCTGATTCGGGCGCAGCGACACCCCCGCCAGTTCGGGGGCTCAGTCCTCGACGGCGCGCTTGCGCCAGCGGATACCCGCCGTGATGAAACCGTCGAGGTCGCCGTCGAAGACGTTCGACGGATTGTTGACCTCGTGCTCCGTGCGCAGGTCCTTGACCATCTGGTAGGGCGCGAGCACGTAGCTGCGCATCTGGTCGCCCCAACTGGCGGTGATGTTGCCCGCGAGCTCCTTCTTCTGCGCGGCCTCCTGCTCCTTCTGCAGCAGCAGCAGGCGCGACTGGAGCACGCGGAGCGCGGCCGCGCGGTTCTGGATCTGGCTCTTCTCGTTCTGCATCGAGACGACGATGCCGGTCGGAAGGTGGGTGATGCGCACGGCCGAGTCGGTCGTGTTGACGGACTGCCCGCCGGGCCCGCTCGAGCGGAACACGTCGATGCGCATCTCGTTCTCGGGGATGTCGACCTGCTCGGTCTCCTCCATGAGCGGGATGACCTCGACGGCCGCGAAGCTCGTCTGCCGCTTGCCCGCGGCACCGAAGGGCGACATGCGCACGAGCCGGTGCGTGCCTGCCTCGACACTCAGCGTGCCGAAGGCGTAGGGGGCGTCGAACTCGATCGTCGTCGACTTGATGCCCGCCTCCTCGGCGTAGCTCGTGTCGAGCACGCGGGCGGGGATCTTGTTCTTCTCGGCGTAGCGCAGGTACATGCGCTGCAGCATCTCCGCGAAGTCGGCCGCGTCGACCCCGCCCGCGCCCGCGCGGATCGTCATGACGGCGGGGCGGGCATCCCACTCGCCGTTGAGGAGCGTCTGCACCTCGAGGTCGCTCAGCACCTTCTCGATCGACGTCAGCTCGCGGTGAACCTCTGCCGCGGCATCCGCATCGCCCTCCTCGTTGGCGAGCTCCACCATGATCTCGATGTCATCGAGGCGCTGCTGGATGCTCGTGATCTTGGCCAGCTCGGCCTGCCGGTGGCTGAGCGTGCTGGTGACCTTCTGCGCCTTCTCGGTGTCGTCCCAGAGGTCGGGCGCGCCCGCTTGCTCGCTGAGGTCGGCGATGTCGGCCTCGAGTCGCGGAACGTCGACGACGGCCCGAATCTCGGCAAACGTGGAGCGGAGGGCCGCGACCTGCGCGGAGACGTCGAGTTCATCCATTGTGGCGACAAGCCTACCGGCAGCCGCATGAAGGCTACTGCTGCTCGGCGAGGGGCCAGACGATGTGGGTGACCATGTCGTCGGGGTCGGCGTCGGGCGTCGGCTCGGTCACGTAGACCTCCCAGAACAGCTGGCCCGGGGTGTGGCCCTGCTCGTAGATCCAGCCGACGAAGCGCTGGTAGGCCTCGGCGAGCCCATCGTAGGAGCCGCGATGCGTGTACTGGGCCGCGAGCCCGCCCGGCAGCTCGAGCGCCGCGATACTGCCGACGGTCTCGATGGGGGTGTTGGTCGGGAAGCCCGCCGCGACGTCCACCGTCTCACCTGGCTGCCCGTGGTAGACGGCGAGCGCCGGGCCTGCCGGAGCGACCCCCTGCTCACTGAGCACCGCCATGACGGCGCCGTACACGTCGTCGAAGTAGTCGCGGATGTTCGCCATCTGAATCGTCTCGCGACGCACCGCGACCGTCATGGGGTTCAGCGCGATGATCTCGGCGGCGGATGCTGCGGGGCTCGTGTCACTCATGGTCGCTCCTCTCGCGGTGCCTCGATCCTGCCGCGCTCCCGGAGCGACCTCAACCCTCTCAGCCGAAGACCGAACGCGCGGATGCTTCGACCCCGATGCGGATGCCCTCGGGCACGAGCAGGCTCACGACGGGTGGGCGCCACAGGGCGGAGAGCCCCACGACGGCGCCGGAACCGCCGGGACTCTCCGCCCGCTCGATCACGAGCCCCTCGAAGTCGTGCGGCACTGCGGCGACGTGCGCCGCGACGGCCGCCGAGACGCGAGAGTCGTCGAGCACGACGCCGGGGCCCGAGGCGACGGTCGTGACATCCGTGAGGTCGAAGGCCTCCGCCCCGGCGAGCGCGGCGCCGTCGGCGAGGGTGAAGAGTCGCTTGCGCTCCAGGTAGAGCGAGGTTGCGGCCGTCACGAGCAGGATGAGCACGAGGCTCAGGGCGGCGTAGAAGATCGTGAGGATGAGGGTCGAGCCGCTCTCATCCCGCAGCAGCCGCCTCACGGCAGCTCCGCAAAGCGCGAGACCTGCTGCGACGCGGTTGCGCGGACGGGAATGCTCAGGGGTGTGTCGACGGCGAGCGCGGCGGGCACGAGCGGCATCGCGATCTGCGTTTCGACCGTCACCGTCACGATGCCGAGACGGGTGAGGCAGTCGGCGGGGTTCGGAGAGCAGGAGATGCGGATGCTGCCAGCCGACGGGTCGAGGCCGTGGTCGGCGAGCGCGAAGGCGACGGCCCGTTCCGCACGGAGAGCCGCGGCATCCGTTGTCGGGGCTTCGACATAGGTGCGGGCTGCGTGCCGGGCGGCCGACTCGACCGCGAGCGAGCCCGACTGCAGCGCCGAGAGGGCGACGATGAGGTAGACCATGGGCACGAGCAGGAGCGTTCCCGCCGTGAGGAATTCGAGCGAGGCGGAGCCGGTGTCGTCGCGCCGTGCCTCACTCCAGAGTCTCAAGAGCCGCATGCCCTGTCACCTCCAGCCCGCCGTCGAGGCCGATGAGGCCCAGGAGCGGCAGGGGCGCGCGCACCGTCACGACCGCCGCCGGGTGTCCCAGGTAGTCGCCGGACGTGATCGTCACGTCGGCCGCGTAGCTCGGGCCGATCGCGGTCGTGATGAGCTCGCGCGTGCGGGCGGCGCCATCCGCCAGCGTGTTGTCGGCGAGCGCCGCGAAGCGTGCGCCCTCCCCCGCCGCGTCGAGCACCGTATTGCGCACGTGCATGACAAGTCCCAGTTGCATGACGCTGAGGGTCAGGACCGTGAGGAGCGCCCCCACCATGACGAACTCGGCGGGGGCGGAACCGCGCTCATCGCCCCGAAGCATCCGCTCAGAAGCCCGAGACGCGCGCGATCGCCTGCTCGAAGACGCTGCTGAGCGCGGGCCCCGCGAGCGACCAGATGATGATCACGAGACCTGCCGTCATGAGCGTGATGAGCACCCAGCCGGGCACGTCACCGCGCTCATCGGCGAGACGGGAACGGGCGTGACGAAGGTATCGGCGGCACGGGATCATGCGGGGATGCTACTGAGAGATCCGCAGCATCCGTCAGAGTTGTCCACAGGGGCGCTACGCCGAATCGCGGCCGTAGGCCTCCAGCAGCCGCAGCCACACCTCACTCACGGTCGGGTAGGCGGGAACTGCGTGCCACAGTCGCGCGATGGGCACCTCGCCCGCGATCGCGATCGTCGCCGACTGCAGGAGCTCGCTCACCTCGGGGCCCACGAAGGTCACGCCGAGGATGACCTCGCGCTCGGTGTCGACCACCATGCGGGCCTTACCCGTGTACCCATCGGCGTGCACGGCGGCCCCCGCGACCGAGCCCATGTCGTAGTCGACGGCCGTGACGGTGTAGCCCGCCTTCTGTGCCGCCGCCTCCGTGAGCCCCACCGACGCCACCTCCGGGTCGGTGAAGACCACCTGCGGCACGACGCGGTGATCGGCGGTGGCGACGTGGCGACCCCAGTCCGCGGCATCCACTGGCTCGCCCTTCGCCCGCGCGGCAATCACGTCACCCGCCGCCCGCGCCTGGTACTTGCCCTGATGAGTGAGCAGGGCGCGGCCGTTGACGTCGCCCGTCGCGTAGAGCCAGTCGTAGCCGGGCACCCGCATGGTGTCGTCGACCTCGAGCGGGCCGCCGGGCTCCAGCCCGACCGTGTCGAGCCCGATGTCCGTCGTGCGCTGGGCGCGACCCGTCGCCACCAGCACCTCGGATGCCACGATCTCGCGCCCCTCCCCCGTGACAAGCGTCACGGTGTCACCGTCGCGCCGCACGCTCGCCGTCTCGGTGTGGGTGAGGATCTCGACGCCGCGCCGGCGCAGGGCCTCCGCCACGAGTTCGCCCGCGAAGGGCTCCATGCCGCCGAGGATGCCGCTGCGGGAGACCACGGTCACGCGGCATCCGAGGTCCGAGAAGACGGTCGCCATCTCGAGCGCGACCACCCCGCCACCGACCACCGCGAGGCTCTCGGGGACCTGCTCGACGCTCGTCGCCTCGCGACTCGTCCAGGGGGCCGACTCCCGCAGCCCCTCGATGGGCGGAACGAAGGGATCCGTGCCCGTTGCGACGACGACCGCGTGCGCCGCCGTGAGCACGCGAGTCGCACCGCCCTCCTCCGTGACCGTGACCTCACGCTCGCCGCTCAGCCGGCCGTGCCCGCGCACGAGGTCGATGCCCGCGCTCTCGAGCCATTCGACCTGCCCGGCATCCGACCAATGGCTCGTGAAGGAGTCGCGGCGCTCGAGCACGGCCTCCACGTCGAGCTCGCCCGTTGCCGCCTCGGCCGCACCGGGCACGGCCCGGGCCGCGCGCAGCGCCTGGGCTGGCCGCAAGAGAGCCTTGGAGGGCATGCACGCCCAGTAGGAGCATTCGCCGCCCACCAGCTCGCTCTCGACGATGACCGCCGAGAGCCCGCCCTGCACGGCGCGGTCGGCGACGTTCTCGCCCACCGCTCCGGCGCCCAACACGATCACGTCATAGTTGTCAGCCATGCGCTGAGTATGGCACCGGCCTCTCAGGGGCGACAGGGCGAGCGGATGCTGCATCCGCCCGTCGCTGCCCCGCTTCCCTGCCCCGCCCGAAAGGTCGAGAGGACACATATTCGTGCTCACGCGGGCGTCAACCAGGCTGCAGGACGAATATGTGTCTACTCAACGGCGGCGGGGCGCACTGGGGAGGGACACGGCGCGGGGCGCATTGGAGAGGGACACGGCCGCGGGCGCGCCGGGAGGGACACGTCGGATCAGGCGAAGTCGAACACGGGCGGCAGCGCGAGCACCACGAGTAGGACCCAGGCGGCGAAAGCGACGAGATAGCCGGTCTGCCAGCGCTCGAGGCGCAGGGCGGGCGCGCGCCCCGCGAGCATCCGGCCCAGATGCCACGCCGTGACCGCGAGGTTGATGAGCAACAGGAGGTTGAGGCCGAGCGCCGCGACCCGATTGGGGGTGAACCCGAACTCGCCGATACGCCCCAACATGGAGACGAGCACGAGCAGGTCGAGCACGAGCGCCGAGATGACCGCGACGAGCTGCAGCACATCGAGCAGGCCGGGCCGTCGCAGGGCGCCGCGCGCCGAGATGCCGTAGACGACGAGACCCAGCACGACGAGCAGCAGCACGTCGAACACGATGAGCAGGTCGCGATCGAACTCGCGGCCGAGGCCCGCAAACGCATAGCCGACCGCCGACACGGCGAGCATGAGCGCGAAGAGCGGGGTGAAGATCGCCGTCAGCACGGGCGCAATGTTCTCGATCACGCTCTTCTTGGCCTCGACGAGCCACGCCGCGACGACGACCGCGCCGGCGGCCCCCGCGGGCAGCACCCACAGCATGACATCGTCGATCGCTTCCGGCGCGATGGGGGTGAGCACGGCCGCCGTCAGGCCCAGCAGCACCCCGCCGCCGAGGGCGATGAGGGCAAAGTAGATGACCCACTCGCCCGTGAAGCGGATGAAGTCCATGCGCCGCACGTGCGAGGTCACCTCCCCGCCGACATATGCGACGCCCACCGCGAACCACAGCACGACGGGCAGGTGCAGTGCCACGAGCAGATCCGTGGCCGAGCCCACGGGGAACGGGAACAGGTTGACCGCGACCGCGAGGAGCGCGACGACGGCGCCCAGCGTGACTGTCGGGCGCAGGGGCATCCGTCGCACGACCGCGAAGTAGGCCGCGAGCACGGGCAGCACGAAGAAGCTCAGGTCACGCGCGAACCAGAAGGCGAAGCCGTCGGATGCCTCGGCGAAGAGTCGCGCCGCGTGCACGAGCACGGCGGCCAGCGCCGCGAAGGCGAGCATGCCCCAGACGGATGCCCGTGCTTCGCCCTCTTCGCGGGTCACCGTCAGCTGCTTCCAGAGCCGGTCGCTGTGCTCGCGCGCGAACTCGGCGCTCAACTGATCGATGCGGCCGAGCCGGCCGACGGCGATGAGGAACGCCTCGTCGTCGCTGAGCCCGGCGGAGCCGAGATCAGCGATGTGGTCGCGCAGGTGGCTCTCGAGCTCCTGCGCGTCGGCCTCGTCGATCATGCGGCCGCGCAGCACGGCAGCGCGCCATTCGTCGATGCGGGTCTCTAGCGTGCTCACGGTCACACCCCCGTCGCCGGGATCGCGAAGCCCCAGAGCCCGCCGAGCGTGCGGGTCGCGGTGACCCACTGGCGGCGCTGTTCGGCCAGCTGGGCGCGGCCCGCATCCGTAATCTGGTAGTAGCGGCGGCGGCGACCCTCGGGTGAGGCACCCCACTCGGCGTGGATGTAACCCTGCCGCTCGAGGCGATGCAGGAGCGGGTAGAGCATCCCGTCGGTCCACTCGAGCTCGCCCGAGGAGAGCTCTCGCACGCGCTTGAGGATCGCGTAGCCGTAACTCGAGCCCTCCATGAGGATCGCGAGCACGAGGGGCGTCGCCATTGCGGCGACGAGATCCTTGTCGATGTTCATGGGTACCTCCTGCTGCCCGATCATATACCTAGAACTGCAAGGTACATAGAGCTTCAAGGCATCCGGGTGGCGTAGCACCCCGCGCATACACTGGCGCCCATGAAGATCGCGCGAATCGACCTCGACGGAACCGAGCGCTGGGGAGTCATCGACGACGACGTGATCCGCACGAGCGACAGCGACATCCCGCTCGCCGAGCTTGCGGCGGCCCAGCTCGACCGCAGCGTCCCCCGCTCCGACACAAGACTGCTCGCCCCCGTCGACGTCACGTCGAAGGTGCTGTGCGTCGGCCTCAACTACCGCGACCACATCCTCGAGATGGGCCGCGAGCTGCCCTCCCACCCCGTGCTCTTCACCCGCTTTCCCGACTCGCTCGTCGGACCGGAGGAACCCCTCGTGCTGCCGCGGGCCAGCGAAGAGTACGACTACGAGGGCGAGCTGGCGATCGTGATCGGACGGCACGGTCGGGCCATCGCGGAGGAGAACACCCTCGACCACGTGCTCGGCTACACGCTTCTCAACGACGGGTCGCTGCGCGACTTCCAGCGCCACACGATCCGGTTCACGGCGGGCAAGAACTTCGAGGCATCCGGAGCGATCGGCCCGTGGATCGTGACGCGCGACGAGGTGGGCCTGCTCAGCGAGCGCCGCATCCGCACGCGGGTGAACGGCGAAGTGCGACAGGAGTCCGACCTCGGCCAGTTCGTCTTCGACGTGAGCCGCCTCGTCTCCTACATCTCGACCTGGACCCCGCTACGGCCGGGCGACATCATCGCGACCGGCACACCAGCCGGCGTGGGCGCCTCCTTCGACCCACCGAAGTGGCTGCGCGCGGGAGACCGCGTCGAGATCGACGTCGACGGCATCGGGACGCTCGCGAACCCTGTTGTCGCGGAGGGAAACTGACCCAGGGTCTATATCAACGAGCGGACGTCTCGACGGCGACGCCATCGGGCGCTGGCCCCAAGCGCAGCGCGCGTCGCGTGAACTCAGAAGCCGACCTGGAGCACGAAGATTCCCGGGTAGATCGCGAAGAGGATCGTCACCGGCAGGATCAGGAAGACGAGCGGCACGAGCATCGCCACCTCCTTCTTGCCTGCGAGTTCCAGCAGGCCGCGCTTCGTGTCCTCGCGGGCATCCTGCGCCTGCGCCCGCAGTACCTCGGCGAGGGGAGAGCCGCGCTCGAGTGCGATCGTCATCTGGTCGACGCAGCGCGTGAAGGCGGGCAGTTGCAACTCGTCGGCGCAGCGCCGGAGCGCATCGGCGAGCGGCACACCGCTCGTCACCTCCGTGAGAACGCCCCGCAGCTCGCGCGAGAGCTCCCCCCGGCTGATCCGGGATACTCGGCGGAGCGCGTCTAGCACGCCCTCGCCCGCAGACAGGCTCAGCGTCAGGAACTCGAGCACCATCGGCAGCTCGGCCGAGAGCCGTGACATCCGCCGCCGCGCCCGCTGCTGCAGCCACCAGTCGCGGAGCAGTAGACCCGCAACGCCGCCCAGCAGGATCGAGCCGACACCGAAGACAACGGGGGATGCCTGCTGCGGGGCGGCGAAGAGCGTTACGAGCCCGCCTGCACCAACACCCGCGATGACCGCCAGGAGCTGCTGCGAACGGTAGCCGTCGAGGTCGAGACCGGACGCCGATTGCCGCAGCCTCAGTTGCAGGACTGTCGAGCCGCCGAGCAGCTGAGCGAGAGCGCGGCGAAGCGCCCCGAAGATTGGGCCCAGAAGTGCACCGAAGACGGGCAAGGGGTCGGAGAGTTCGCGGTGCAGGTGCGCGCGGGCCCCCGCCGAGACATCCGCGAGATAGGGAGCAACGCGACCCGAAAGCCGCGGCGAGCCAAAGCGGGGCAACCTCGTGACGAGCACCCAGAGCCCCAGGCCGAGGGCAGCGCCGCACGCAACCGCCCACGCCATACTCACCGGAACCATCGCTGCTCCTCGGGCAGACGGCCGATCGCGAGCATGATGCGATAGGCGACGAGGGTCACAGCGAGACCCCCGACGATGAGGACGGCACCGCCGGGAGTGTTGTAGGCGGCCGCCGCCTCGGGCCGCCCCGCCAACAGCAGCAGCACGACCCAGGGCGCCGCAGCGCCCAGCCGCGCAGCGTTGACAACCCAGGACTGCCGCGCCTCGACCTCCGAACGGATGGCCGACTCCTGCCGCAGGTAGGCGGAGAGCCCCCGCAGTACCGAGGTGAGCTCGGTGCCGCCCACCTCGCGCGACATCCGCAGGGTCTCCAGGATTCGGTCGGCCACCGGATCCGCGAGGCGCAGTTTGAGCTGGTCGAGACAGTACGCGAAGTTCGCCGTTGCCTCATAGTCCCGCTCGAAGGCCGCGAACGCCGACCGAGTGCCGGCCGGGCCCACCGATGCCAGCGCCGACAGACCGTCGGGAAGCGACAGGCCGGAACGCACCGCCGAGACCAGATGGTCGACCACATCCGGCCAGAGCGAGCGGTAATGGCGCCGACGTGCCCGGGAACGCCACGAGACCACGACGAAGGGGATCGCCGCAGCCGCGAGCGCGGCGGTCAGCGCGAGAGCGAGCACGGGGACGATCGCGAGGGTGAGGGCGCCCGCGACGAGACCCACGACCAAGGTGACGGCGATGAAGGTGGCGGGCGTAACAGAGGGCAGGCCCGCGAGGGTGAGGTGCTCGCGTAGCCGCTCGAGCGCCCGCAGCCGAGGGCGCGCGCGCTCCCGCACCGGCCACAGGAACGGGGCGGCGACGAGGAGCAGCCCCGCCCCGAGAAGACCGCCGAGCACGACGGGCAGGACCGGGACCATCAGCGAGCCCCACCAGGCGCCAGAAGCGGGAGACCGAAGCGCTCCGGCCGAGGCGGCTGCAGGCCCGTCGGCACGAGCTCGCCGCCGACCGTGGCGAAGAGCGACACCGCCTCGACCGCGGCATCCGTGACCCTGCCAGTGGGGGCGGCGATCTCGGCCACGCGGCGGTGACCGTCGGCGCCTTGCTCGCAGTGCACGACGAGATCGACAACGCCGGCCACGGTCGGCAGCACAAAGGAGGAGTCGATGTTGCGACCTGCCAGCAGCGGCAGCACCGAGAGCTTGGTGAGGGCATCGCTCGCACTATTCGCGTGAACGCTGCACGCGCCTGGCACCCCCGAGTTGAGGGCGATCAGCAGGTCGAGTGCCTCCGCCTCGCGCACCTCCCCCACGACTAGGCGGTCCGGCCGCATCCGCAGCGACTCCTTGATGAGACGCCGCAGCGTGATCTCCCCCGTGCCCTCGAGGCTCGGTTGGCGGCACTGCATCGCCACGACATCGCGGCCTGCGAGGTCGAGTTCGAAGGTCTCCTCGACCGTGATGATGCGGTCGCGCTCCCCCGCCTCCGCCAGCAGTGCCCCCAGCAGGGTTGTTTTGCCCGCGTGAGTCGCCCCCGAGACGATGATGTTGAGCCGCGCCCTCACGGCGCCCCGCAGGAACTCCGCGACCGCAGGCGGCATCGAACCGCGTTCCACGAGGTCGGCCAGCGTGCCGATGCGCCGCGAGAACTTGCGGATGTTGACGGCCCACTCGCGGCGCGTGACATCCGGAATCGCCACATGCAGGCGTGAGCCGTCGGGCAGAGAGGCGTCGACGAAGGGCGAACTCAGGTCGACGCGGCGACCCGTCGTCTGCAGCATCCGCTCGACCAGGTCGCGCACCTGCGCCGACGTCAGCTCAAGGCCCGTGCGCTCGGATGCTCCCCCGCCGGCAATGTAGACCTGGTCGGGCGCGTTGATCCAGATCTCCTCGACGTTCGGGTCATCGAGGAACGGCTGGAGCGGGCCGAGCCCGACCAGGTCAGCGACAATGCGCCGCGCCGCCTCGTGCTCATCGGCCAGCATGGGCACGCTGCCGCCGAGGGCCCGCTCGCTGTAGCGCTGCACCTCGTCACGCACGAGACGATCCGCGACGGCCCTGTCGCCGGAGAGGTCTACCCCCTCACGCCGCACCCTCTCCCGCACGCGCTCCGTGATGAGGGCGACGGGATGCTGCGGCATGTGTCACATCATGCGGCATGCTCAGAAATCGCGGCGCGAGTTTTCCACAGCGCCTCAGCTGCGGGGCGCGTCGGGGTCGGGGGGAGACTCCTCGCGGTGCTCCTGCACGACGTCCTTCGCCCTGATGAGGCGCAGCGCCGTGACCAGCACGATGCCGCCCAGGATGTTGAACAGCAGCGTGTAGCCGAACCAGCCGAGCCAGTCGAGGTAGCCGAAATCCGCGCCCACCATGATCGCCCCGAAGATCAAGAGCGAGTCCAGCACGGAGTGGAACAGCGGGAGCCCCGCGAGGAGGAAGCCCGTGGCAACCGCCGCCACGAGCTTGCCCGTGACCGAATCGGTGCCCTGCTGCATCCGCGTCATGAGCGTTATCGTGCTGCCGCCGAGAAGGGCAAGCGCCACCGTCTGCGCACCGAACGGGGCCTCGACGAAGTGGGACGCGCTCTCGATGAGGGTCTGACTCCATTCCGGGAACGCCAGCATCAGAAGCCACATGAAGAGCCACCCGCCCGCGAGGTTCGCCACAAGGGTGGCACCCCACAGTTTCGCCAGCTGCGTCAGGCTCGCGGTCCGGGCCACGACCGCGGCGACTGGCATGAGGAAGTTCTCGGTGAAGAGCTCGCTGCTCGCGAGCAGCAGCGCGATTAAGCCGATGCTGAAGGCGAGCCCCGCAAGAAGTTCGCTGCCCGTTCGGTCGAGCACGGCCAGGTAGCCCATGACGCCCAGACCGACCTCGAGTCCACCGAAGAACCCCGTGATGAGCATGCTCGGAAAGGTGCGCTCGAGACGTTCAGCCCCGCGCTCGATCGTCGCATCGGCGCCCATCTTGACCTCGTCTTCGACGGGGGCATCGGTCTCTCCCAGCTCTTCGCGCCTGCGGCGGCGGAGCTCCTTGCGTTCTTCCCGGTTGCCGTCGCTCACGAGGCCCGTGTCCCTCTGCTACGACCGCCGATTCAGGCCTTGCTGCCGCGCCCCTTGATCGCTCCGTAGATTGCGGTGCCGACGAAGAGGATCAGGCCGATCACGGCGAGCCAGAAGAGACCCTCGACAACAAAGCCGATGATCGACAGCACGATCCAGATGGCGAGAAGGATGAGGATTATCTTCAACATGCCCCGGAGGTTAAGTGCCGAAACTGAGTGCGCGCTCAGCTTCTCAGCCAGGAGCCGCACCAAGCGGCCAAACCGGGGAAAGCAGGCGGCCCGGTAGACTGGCGGCTCCCGCGGGAGTGGTGAAATTGGTATACACGCCAGATTTAGGTTCTGGTGCCGAGAGGCGTGAGGGTTCGAGTCCCTTCTCCCGTACGATCAGCGCGCTGAGGAATCATCCCTGCGAACGAGGCGCAGAAGCCGCGCGGGCCGCTAATCTTGAGCAGGTGCCAGCAGGCACCGCAGCCTGACCAACGGAGTCCCGCGCGTGATGCCCCTCGCCCTCATCCCCTGGCTTGACCCGGAGACCCTCATCACGGGCTTCGGGGCCTTCGCGCTGCTGGGTGTCTGCGCCATCGTCTTCGCCGAGACAGGACTGCTCGTCGGCTTCCTCCTCCCCGGCGACACCCTCCTCATCATCACGGGCGTGCTCACCTTCTCGGGCGTCATCGAGTTAGACATCTGGTGGGTGTGCCTCGCGATCGCGGTCGCCGCCTTCCTCGGGGGCGAGGTGGGCTACCTCATCGGCCACCGCTTCGGCCCCAGCATCTTCGAACGGAAGGAGAGCGGACTCTTCAGCCGCGAGAACGTCGAGCGTACGAACGCCTTCTTCGCCCGCTTCGGGGGCCTCTCCGTCATCCTCGCCCGCTTCGTGCCCATCCTGCGCACCTTCGTGCCGGTCGCCGCCGGCATCGGCCACATGGACTACCGCAAGTACTCGCTCTACAACGCGACGGGCGCCCTCATCTGGGGCGCCGGACTCACCCTGCTGGGCTTCCTCCTCGGGTTCATCCCGCCCGTCGAGCTCTTCGTGCGCGAGTACATCGACCTCATCCTGCTCATCGCCGTCGCCGCAACCGTCATCCCGACCGCCTTCCACTACTGGCAGTCCAGCCGCCGGGCGAAGCGCGCACGGGAGGCCGGGGTCACCCCCCTGACGGGCGAGGAGATCGTGCTCGACCCCGCCTACTTCGACCAGGACCCCAGCAACGACCCCGACAAGCGCGGCTAAGCCGACAGCCAGATCTCGCGGGCGGCCTCGTCGCCGACGTCCAGCTCCGCACCCTCGAGGGTGATGGCGAGCGCCCCGCCGAACGGTTTGCGCCCGACGACCGTGACACGGGCATCCACCGCGAAGCCCTCCGCGGTCAGGTAGCGCAGCAGGTTGGCGTCGCGGTCGCGGATGCGCACAACGCGGCCCGCATGGCCGTCCGGCGCGTCGGCGAGCAGCACAGCTGGGGGAATCTCAACCCGCCCATCGGCGCTCGGGATGGGGTCGCCGTGGGGGTCACGCGTAGGCCGGCCCAGCTGCTCGAAGATCGCGTCGAGCATCCGATCCGAGACGGCGTGCTCGAGCACCTCCGCCTCGTCGTGCACCTCGTCCCAACGGTAGCCGAACGAGTGCGCCAGCCACGTCTCGATCAACCGGTGCCTCCGCACCATCCGCAGGGCGAGGGCGCGGCCATCCGCCGTCAGCGTGATGGCCCCGTAGGGCACATGATCGACGAGGCCGGATGCCGCGAGCTTCTTGACCATCTCCGTCACGGTCGAGGCAGCAAGCGCCGACGGGGTCGCGGGCGTATCGGTCCACTCGCTGAAGGAGTAGATCGTCTTGACGTAGTCCTCGACGACCGTCGTGGAGGGCAGCGCGGGGCTCACGCCGTCACCGCCCGCCGCCGCCGCAGGGCCGCCGTCACGACTCCCCCTCGCCCGCCGAAGAGATAGGCGAGCAGGAAGGCCGCCGCCTGTGCCAGCACAACCGCGCCGCCCGTCGAGACGTCCAGGTAGAAGCTCGCGTAGACGCCCACCACGCTTGCCGCGACCGTGACGAGCACCGCGAGCGCGAGCATCCGCTCGAATCGCTTGGTGAGCAGGGACGCGGTCGCCCCCGGTGTGATGAGCATCGCCACGACCAGGATGATACCGACCGCCTGCAGCGCCACAACGACCGTGAGGGCGAGCAGGCCGAGCAGCAGTGCGGAGAGCACGCGAGTGTTGATGCCGATCGCGCCCGCGTGACTGCGGTCGAAGGCGAGGAGGGTGAAGTCCCTGCGCTTCGCCAGCAGCACGGCGCAGGTGAGCGCACCGATCACGACGACCTGCAGGATGTCGGAATCGCTCACGCCGAGCACGTTGCCGAAGAGGATGTGGCCGAGGTCGGTCTGACTCGGGGTTACCGAGATGATCACGAGGCCGAGGGCGAAGAGTGACGTGAAGACGACGCCGATCGCGGCATCCGATTTGATCCTCGTCGTCGAGCGCACGCCGCCGATGAGGGCGACCGCCCCGACCCCGAAGATGAAGGCCCCCACCGCAAAAGGCCAGCCCAGGATGTAGCTGACGGCGACCCCCGGCAGCACCGCATGCGAGACGGCGTCGCCCATGAGCGCCCAGCCGATCTGCACGAGCCAACACGACAGAAGCGCGCAGGTCACCCCCGCGACCGCTGTCACGAGCAGAGCGCGGGTCATGAAATCGAAGGTGAGGGGCTCGAGGAGCCAGTCGAGGGGCGTCACTGCTCCACCCCCAGCCCGAAGGCGAGCGCGAGCCGCTCCGGCGTGAGGGCCTCGGCGGGCGGCCCCTGGAAGAGCACCCTGTTCTGCAGCAGCACGACCTCGTCGCACAACTCCGGCACTCCCGCAAGATCGTGCGTCGAGATCAGGATGCCGCGGCCCTCGTCGGCGAGCGCCCGCAGCAGCGCCACGATCGTGCGCTCCGAGCCCTTGTCGACGCCTGCGAAGGGTTCGTCGAGCAGCAGCAGGCTCGCCTCCTGCGCAATGCCGCGCGCGACGAAGACGCGCTTGCGCTGGCCGCCGCTCAGCTCGCCGATCTGCCGGCCCGCCAGATCGGCGAGACCCACCCGGTCGAGGGCATCCGTGACGGCTCTCCTATCGGCGGGGCGAGGCCGACGGGTGAAACCCTGCCGGCCGTAGCGGCCCATCATGACGACATCGGCGACCGAGACGGGGAAGTCCCAGTCCACCGCCTCCGACTGGGGTACGTAGGAGACGAGATTCGCTTTGCGGGCGGCGCCCGGGTCTCCCCCCATCAGGCGGATGCTGCCAGCGCTCGGCCGCACCGAACCCATGAGGGAGCCGAAGAGGGTCGACTTGCCGGATCCGTTCATCCCGAGCAGCCCGACCACCCGACCGGCCGTGAGCCGGAGGTTCACATCGCTCAGGGCGCGCACCGAGTCGTAGCGGACCGTGAGGCCCTGCACCTCGATCATGGGAGGCTCACTCACCCGACAGTCCCTCCGCGATGACCTCGATGTCGTGCCTCAGCAGGTCGAGGTAGCTGGGCACGGGGCCATCCGGCTCGCTCAGGGAGTCGACGTAGAGGGCGCCAGCGAAACGAGCCCCCGACTCCTCGGCGACCTGACGCATCGCGCTATCGCTCACGGTGGTCTCGCAGAACACGGCGGGCACATCGTTCTCCCGCACGAGCTCGATCGCGCCCCTCACCTGCTGCGGCGTGCCCTCGACGTCGCTGTTGACGGGCCAGAGGTACCCCTCCTCGAGACCCATGTCCCGCGCGAGGTAGCTGAAGGCACCCTCGCAGGTGACGAGCACGCGTCGCTCCTCGGGCAGCTCATCCACGACCGCCTGCAGCTCCGCCGCGAGCTCCTGTAGTTGCGCGCGGTACTCGTTCGCCCGCTCCCGGAACGCCTCGGCCTCCTCCGGGACAAGCTCGCTCAGGGCCTCCTCGATCGCCGTCACGTACTCCTGCCCGGCGATGGGCGACATCCATGCGTGCGGATTCGGGCGCCCCTCATACTCGCCCCCGCTGATGTCGATCGGGTCGATTGCCTCGCTCAGCACGGCGTGGGGCACATCGATACGCTCCACGAACTGCTCGAACCAGCGCTCGAGGCCCAGGCCGTTGTCGACGATCAGATCGGCGGATGCCGCGTTCCGCAGGTCCGAGGGGGTGGGCTCGTAGCCGTGGATCTCAGCCCCCACCTTGGTGATCGACTCCACGTCGACCGCGTCACCACCCACAACCTTCACCATGTCGGCGATGACCGTGAAGGTCGTGAGCACGAGGGGCTTGTCCCTCTCCTCGGGCGTCGCGGTCGAGCATCCGACGAGAGCGAGGCAGACGGCGAGCGTGAGCACGCGTGCGGCTTTCGGCATACCGAAACCTTAGATCACGGCGTGCCTATGCGCATCCCGTCAGAGCAGGTGCTCGCGGATGCGGGGCATCAGGGCCCCGAACGCGCGCGAGCGGTGGCTGATGGCGTTCTTCTCGTCGGGGCTCAACTCCGCCGAGGCGACCTCGAGGCCCTCCGGGCGGAAGATCGGGTCATAGCCGAAGCCGCCCGCACCGACGGGCTCGTGCAGGATCGTGCCCGTCCACACGCCCAGCTCCACGAACTCGCTCTCCCCATCGACGAAAGCCGCGGCGCACATGAAGTCGGCGCTGCGGTCTGAGTTGTCGCCCAGGTTCTTCAGCAGCAGCCGATAGTTGTCTTTGTCGTCGCGCGTCCCCGCGTAGCGGGCGGAACGGATGCCCGGCTCGCCCCCCAGCGCATCGACACAGATGCCCGAGTCATCCGCGATCGACGGCAGGCCCGTGTGCTCATAGGCGGCCCGCGCCTTGATGAGCGCGTTTGCCTCGAAGGTGTCGCCATCCTCGACCGGCTCGGGGCCGTCGTAGCCGACGAGCTCGATCCCGTCGAGCTGGGCGCCGAGGATGCGCCGAAGCTCTGTGACCTTATGGGCGTTGTGGGTGGCGAGGACGAGAGTGCGGGTCATGCCTCGAGGCTAGCGCTCGAGAGCCGCCCGCTGCAGCGTCGTGAGCTCCGCCGTGCCCGCGAGGGCGAGGTCGAGAAGGGCGTCGAGCTCGGAGCGGTCGAAGGGCACACCCTCGGCCGTGCCCTGCACCTCGATGAACTTGCCGCCGCCCGTCGCGACGACGTTCATGTCGGTGCCCGCGCGCACGTCCTCCGTGTAGGCGAGGTCGAGCATGGGCACGCCGTCGATGATGCCGACCGAGACGGCCGCGACGCTGTCGCTCAGGGGGTTCGCCTTCTGCGCGATGAACTTGTTGTCCTTGCCCCAGGCGAGCGCGTCGGCGAGCGCAACATACGCGCCCGTGATCGCGGCCGTGCGGGTGCCGCCATCCGCCTGCAGCACGTCGCAGTCGATCATGATCGTGTTCTCGCCCAGCGCCTTCATGTCAACCACGGCGCGAAGGCTGCGGCCGATGAGGCGCGAGATCTCGTGCGTGCGGCCGCCGATCTTGCCCTTGACCGACTCGCGGTCGTTGCGGCTGTTGGTCGAGCGGGGCAGCATCGAGTACTCGGCCGTGACCCAGCCCTTGCCCTTGCCCGTCATCCAGCGCGGCACCCCGTTCGTGAAGGAGGCCGTGCACAGCACCTTCGTGTCGCCGAAGCTCACGAGGCAGCTACCCTCGGCCTGCTTGCTCCACCCGCGCTCGAAAGTGACGGGGCGAAGCTGGTCGGGGGTGCGGGAGTCGATGCGGAGGTGCGTGCTGAGCTCAGTCATCCGGCTATCCTCCCACGCTCTCGAAGAGGCGCCGCAGCTCGGGCGAGATGTGCTCAGGGCGGATGCCACGGCCCACGAGCCTCGCCGTCAACCCCCGGGCGAGCGGCAGCACGAGCCGCAGCGCGAGCGCGGGCCCCGGGGGCAGCGGGTGGGGCAGGCGGAAGCCGGAGCCGGGTTTTGCGATACGGCGGTGCAGCTGCAGTTGTAGCGGCTGCATGATGCGCACGGCGGGCAGACGCCGCCTCTGCACCGCAAGCAGCTCGCGAGTGGTGACGGTGCCGCCTCGCAGACCGGCGGCGAGGAGGTTGGCGGTCGCGACGGCATCCTGGATCGCGTAGTTCACACCGACACCGAAGGCGGGCGACATGGCGTGGGCCGCGTCGCCGATGCACAGCAGCCCCGGGGCATACCAGCGACGAAGTCGATTGACCTGCACCGTCAGGAGCTTGACCTGACTCCACGACTCGAGAGAACCCACGACGGGCGCCAGAACGGACGCCGTCTCGGCAAGGCGACGCTGGAAGGCCGCCAAGCCCTCCTCCTGCATCGAGGTGAAAGCACCCTTGGGGATGATCATGCCGGCCTGGAAATAGCCGTCGCGCGGGATCGTCAGCACGACCGAGCGCCCATCCATGTAGGCGAGCGTGTGCCGCACCTCCCCCACCGTCGGGAGGTGGAACCACAGCACATCGACGGCGACGCCGAACTCCGCGACCGGCAGGCCCGCGGAGCGCCGGACGACGGAACCGCGGCCATCCGCAGCGACAGTGAGGTGAGCCCTCACCGTGAATTCACCCTCGCTCCCCCGCGCCGTCACCCCCACGACGCGCCCCCACTTCCGTCGCAGACCCGTCACCTTCGCCCCCTTGATGAGCCTGAAGTGGGGCAGCCGCGCCGCCTCACGCGCGATGAAGTCCAGGAAGTCCCACTGGGGCATGAGGGCGAGGAAGCGGGTTCCACCGCGAAGGGTCCTGAAGTCGATGGGGGTAATCCGGTTGCCCGCGACGACGACGTCGAGGGTCTCCACGCGAGTGTGGGGCAGCCGCAAGAAGGCCTCCTGCAGCCCCAGTTCGTCGAGCAGGTCGATCGTGGAGGGGTGGATCGTGTCGCCGCGGAAGTCGCGGAGGAAGTCGTCATGCTTCTCGAGCACGACAACATCAACTCCCGCCCTCGCGAGCAGCAGTCCCAACATGAGCCCGGCCGGACCCCCACCCGCGATGCAGCAGGTCGTCTCGAGGGCCCGGGCGTCCATCGCTCAGTCCGAGTTCTCTCCGGTGGCTGCGATCGCCGAACGGAAGTCCGCCGCCCGCTCCGCAAAGTTGCGGTAAATGCCATAGCTCGGCGCGGCGGGCGAGAGCAGCACGACGCCACCCTGGGGAGTCAGCTCGCGCGCAAGGCCCACCGCCTCCCTCATGTCGGAGGCGACAACCGTGTGCTGTCCCGAGGGCATGAGCCGCGCCAACTTCTCCCCGCTGCCCGGAAGCCCGACGACGGCCGCGATCGGATGCTTCGCCAGATGTTCCGCGAGGGGCGAGTAATCCACCCCCCGGTCAGCCCCGCCCACGAGAAGCGTGAGGGGCGCCCCCGCGAAGGCCCGCATCGCCTCGATCGCCGCGTAGGGGCTGGTCGACAGGGAGTCGTCGACGAAGGTGAGGCCAGAGGCATCCGGGATCTCCTCGAGCCGGTGCTCGAGCGGCGCGAAGCCCGCCAGTGCGCGTGCGATCTCCCCGCGCGCGCCGACGATGTCGAGGCCGTCGCGGTCGATCGCGGCGAGCGCGAGGCACGCGTTGATGGCGTTGTGCTCCCCCTTGAGCGGTAGCCGGTCACGCTCAAAGAGGCGCTCGCGGCCCTTCATGAACCACCCGTCCGCGACGTGGAAGCTCTCGTCGAGCCCCACAAGCTCGGGGGCGAGCATGGGCTGCCGCGTCGTGAGCTCCGCGAGCAGGCGGCCATCCGTCGCGTTGACGATCACCCGGCGCGGGCGGTGCGCGACAAGGTTGAGCTTGTCGCGATAGTAGGCCTGCTCGCTGCCGTGCCAGTCGAGATGTTCGGGAAACAGCGAGGTCAGCACTGCCGTATCGGGCGAGACCGCGAGCCCCGCGCACTGGTAGCTCGACAGCTCGACGACGTAGCGCGGCGATTCCGGCATCGCGAGCAGCGGCACCCCTATGTTGCCGCCGAGCACGGCGGGCCCGTGCAGCGCCTGCTCGAGGTGGTGGATGAGGCTGCTCGTGGTGCTCTTGCCCTTGCTGCCCGTCACCGCGACGGTCTCACGCGCATGCTCGCCAAGCCACAGGCTCGTGCCCGTCGTCACGGGAATGCCCGCCTCGCGCACCCGTTGAAGCAGCGGATGCCGCGGGCTCACGCCGGGCGACACGACGACCAGGTCGAACCCTCCCTCGACCGCGCGCACGTGCACGGGCACCAGCTCGCCCCAGGCCTCCCGCCAGGCGGCGACCCCGGAATCGTCGTCCGTGTAGGCGACAACGGATGCCGCGATGGGCTCCGCGAGTGAGGCCACCGCCTGCCCCTCGCGCCCCGTGCCGACGATGAGCACGCGCCGACCGCGGAACGCGGCATCCACGCTCACGATCGCGCCCCGAGCACGTTGCGGGCCGACGAGTAGATCGCCGGGATGGTGGGCGCCTCGCGGTCGGAGAAGAGGGAGGCCTCGAGCGCCGGGTCACCGTCAAGCAGCTCGGGCGCGCGCTCGACCATGGCACGAACGACGGCGCTCTGCCCCCACTCGGCCGAGCGCGCCGCGAGGCTCATGGCGACGGTCGACTCGGCCTCCTCGCCCACGCACTCGAAGGGCTTGTGGGCGTCGATGCCGAGCAGGGAAGCGAAACCGTCGACGAGAGCCGGGGTCTCGAACATGTCGGTGCCAATGATGCCGACAAGACGCTCGCGCGACATGAATGGCGAGAGGACCAGGAAGACGAACTGGCACTTGGCGCACTCGCCGCACCAGCCCGGTTCGGCCCCCGAGAGGCGGAAGGCGCGATTGCAGCTGACGATCGCGTGGTCGTAGCGGTCAGTCGCCGCGAACTTGCCCGCGATCTTCAGCTCAGTGAAGGGACGCAGCAGCGAGAAGTAGCCGCCCCGCTCGCCCGTCTGCGCCTCGATCGCCGCAGCGAGCAGCAGTTCGGCGTCGAGGCTCTTCGACCACTGGTGGTTGACGGGCTCGCCGTTCCAGACCATGGTCGGCTCGGCCGCCGAGTTCTCGTTCGACATCACAACCGGCCCGAGGCTGAGGAGCCGCGCCTGGGCGACCGCGATGAGCGAGTTCATGGCCGTGACCGGCACGTGCCCGTTGAGGGCTCCCCGCCCATTCAGCTCGAGCAGCGCGGGGTCGATCCGGCGGTCGGCGGCGATGAAGGGCAGCTCGGCGGCCTCCGCCACCCGGCGCATGATCGCGTTCGGCTTGACCGAGAACTGGGTCACATCGAGCCCCGCGAGCCGCAACGATTCGACCGTCACGACCGAGTCCTTGCCGCCCCCGACGGGCGCGAGTGGGCGGTGCAGCCGCTCGACAGGCAGATCCGCGGATGCTCGGGCCTCCCCCCGCGCACCCGTGACGACGACCTCGGTCTCGAGCAGCGCCGGCAGCCCCGCGCGGTATGCGAACTCCGCGAGCCCGTGCCGCAGGGCTTCCCGCAAGAAGATCGCCCCGGCATCCGTGAGCCCGTCGACCGCGATCTCGTAGCGCGGCGGCGCCGCCGCCTTGTAGTAACTGAGCCCCAGCACGGCACCGAGGAGCGGCAGGATGTCGCGGGCGGCCGTCCACTCGGCGTTGCGCCCGTCGTCGGGCAGGGCGAGCATGATGCGCTCCGCGAAGGGGAGGGTCGCGGCATCCGCCCCCGCCAGCTCATAGGAGAAGTCGATCGCGCCACTCGCCTCGTCGACCTCGATGCCCACGAAGCGGAAGCTGCCGTAGTCGCTCGGCACGAACGCCCCTCGATTGCTCACTGGAGAACTCTAATCGACGCACTTCGGGCAGGGCTGGGCTTCGGATGGCGAGGCTAGGCTGGCGACGTGAGCGACGCATCGACGGCCCTGCTGACCGACCAATACGAACTGACGATGGTGGATGCTGCGCTTCGCGCCGGCACCCACGACCGCCCCTCCGTCTTCGAGGCCTTCGCCCGCCGACTCCCCGGCGCCCGCCGCTACGGGGTGCTCGCCGGCACGGGGCGGCTGCTCGAACTCATCGAGCGCTTCCGCTTCGAGGAGGCGGAACTCTCGTGGCTCCGCGAACACCACATTGTCTCGGAGGCCACGCTCGACTGGCTCGCCGACTACCGCTTCAGCGGCAGCATCCACGGCTATCGCGAAGGCGAGGTGTTTTTTCCCGGGTCACCGCTCCTCGTCGTCGAGGCAGGCTTCGCCGAGGCGGTTGTGCTCGAGACCCTCATCCTGAGCGTGCTCAACTACGACTCCGCCGTCGCGACCGCCGCCGCCCGCATGGTGAGCGCGGCGGGCGGGCGGCCCCTCGCCGAGATGGGCTCGCGCCGCACGGGCGAGCGCAGTGCCGTCGCCGCCGCCCGCGCTGCCTACATCGCGGGCTTCTCCGCGACGAGCAATATCGAGGCGGGGCGCACGTGGGGTGTACCGACGATGGGCACGGCCGCACACTCCTTCACCCTGCTCCATGACACGGAGGAACAGGCGTTCCGGGCACAGGTCGAGGCGCTCGGCACCGGCACGACGCTCCTCGTCGACACCTACGATGTGAGCCGCGCTGTCGAGACGGCTGTGCGGGTCGCGGGCACGGGCCTGGGCGCCGTGCGGATCGACAGCGGGGACCTGCCCGAGCAGGTGGCCGCCGTCCGCGCCCAGCTCGACTCGCTCGGCGCCACCGAGACCCGCATCACGGTCACGAGTGATCTCGACGAGTACACGATCGCGGCCATGGCGGCCTCCCCTGTCGACTCCTTCGGCGTCGGCACCTCGGTCGTAACGGGCTCGGGCTCACCCGCCTCCGGCATGGTCTACAAGCTCGTCGCCCGGCAGGATGCCGCGGGCGAGTGGATCTCGGTCGCAAAGCGCTCGGCACTCAAGGGCACGGTCGGCGGCCGCAAGTTCCCCGTGCGGCAGCTCGTCGACGGCGTTGCGACGGCCGAGGTCATCCACGTCGGCCACGCCGAGCATGACGGCCGCGAGCTACTCGTGCCACTCGTGGTGGATGGCGCGGTCGAGCGTCAGCATCTCGGTGCTGAGGGCACCCGCGCAGCACGTGAGCACCGCGCGGCGGCCGTGGCCGAGCTGCCCCCGGAGGCGGCGCGCCTCAGCCGCGGCGAGCCCGTGCTGCCCACCGTCTACGTGTAGCGCTCGCCGCAGCATCCGCCCCTGTTCTTTCATCATTCAGGAACCTGCTGTTGCGGATGGGACGAGTGGAGAGCCCTGAGGCTTGTGAGGCCCATATGGCGGCTCGTGACGGCCGACTTCCTGAATGATGAAACGGGCGGATGAAGCGCTCAGTCGCGGGGCGCGTGCGACTCCAGAAACGCATACACCTCGCTCTGTTCGATGCCCGTCAGGGAGCCGGAGGGCACTGCGGCGAGCAGTGAGGAGTTGAGGCTCGCGCTCGGGAGGGCGTGATCCTCCCACTTGGCGGCGAGATCCTGCGGGGGGCGGCGGCAGCAGGCCGGGTCAGGGCACGACGACACCTGCCGATGCCGCGTGTCCCGTCCGCGGAACCACTTGACGTTGGCGAACGGCGTGCCGACGCTCACCGAGAAGGCTCCCTGGTGGGTCGTCTGGATGCTCGAGGTGCACCAGTAGGTGCCCGCGGGCTTGTCCGTGTACTGGTGGTAGGGGCTGAAGCGATCGTCGACGTCGAACACCTGCCGCGCACTCCAGCGGCGACACACGACCTGTCCCTCTACGGCACCCAGAGCATCCGTGGGGAATGCGGCGTTGTCGTTCTCGTAGGCCTTCGAGATGGTGCCCGATTCGTGCACCTTGAGGAAGTGCACGGGGATGCCGAGGTGCTCCGTGGAGAGGTTGGTGAAGCGGTGCGCCGCCGTCTCATAAGTGACCGCGAAGGCGTCGCGCAGGTCTTCGACCGAGAGTTCCTTGGCGCTCTTCGCTTTCGTGAGGAACTCGACCGCCCCCGCCTCAGGCACCATGAGCGCTGCGGCGAGATAGTTCGTCTCGACCCGCTGGCGCAGGAACTCCGCGTAGTCGCGCGGCTCCCCCACACCCAGCACATGGCCGGCGAGCGCCTGCAGGAGCGAGGTGCGCGGGTCGCCTCCGGGGTTCATCTGCAGATAGATGCGCCCGTGCTTGCGATCGGTCACGGAGCGGGTTGATGCGGGCAGGTCCTTCACATAGTGCAGCGAGAATCCCAGATGAGAAGCCAGATCGGATGCCACGCGCTGTGACAGCGGTCCCCCCGAGTGGTCAACGGCCGCGAGCAGCTTCGCCGCCGTTTGCTCGAGCTCGGGAAAGTAGTTGTTCTGGGTGCGCATCTGCTTGCGCAGCTCCGTGTTCGCGCGACGCGCCTCCTCGGGGGTGGCCGCGCGCTGCCGGTGCAGTCGCTCGAGCTCGGCGTGCAGGCCGAGGATCGTCTCGATCGCCTCGTCGCTGAGGGTCTTGCGCACGGGAAGGGCCGGAAGCCCCAGTGAGGAGTAGAGGGGCCCGCGCTGTGCCCGCTCGAGGGCGATCTCGAGGGCCGCACGCTTGGAGGGCGCTTCGGCAGCGAGGAGCGCGTCGAGGCCCACACCGAGGGCGCGGGCGAGGGTTTGGAGATCGCTGATCCTCGGCTCGCGCTTGCCGTTCTCAAGCACGCTCACCTGCGACGGTGCACGTCCGATCGCCGCGCCGAGATCGTCGAGGGTCATGCCTCGTTCGGTGCGGAGCTGGCGGATGCGCTTGCCGATTGTGAGGGCGTCGAGCGTGTTGTCGGGCGGCGGGGCGAGCGTTTCGGTCATGCGTCGAGGGTGCCAGAACTGCTTCTTCTACGCAACAGAAGAATTCGAAAACTTCTGCCCACACTTGGCAAGAAGGGCCTCGATTCTTGCCACAGAGTGGTCTCACGCACCTGACGAAAGGCCAGACCATGAACCCCATCATCGAGATCGCGGGCCCCCGCGGGGACCGCTTCGACGAGATCCTGACCGACGAGGCGTTGACGTTCGTGGCAGAGCTCCACGCTCGATTCAGCGGCCCCCGTCACGATCGCCTTGCCGACCGCATGCAGCGGCGCTTCGACCTCGGCAACGGCCGGGACCTGCGCTTCCTGCCGGAGACGGAGCACATCCGCAACGACGACTCCTGGAAGGTCGCTGGCGCCGGCCCCGGCCTCGAGGACCGTCGCATCGAGATCACGGGCCCCACCGACCGCAAGATGGCGATCAACGCACTCAACTCCGGCGCCAACGTCTGGCTCGCCGACCAGGAAGACGCGACCAGCCCCACCTGGGGAAATGTGATCGGCGGCCAGCTGAGCCTCTACGACTTCCTGCGCGGCCAGCTCGACTACACGAGCCCCGAGGGCAAGTCCTACGCCGTCACGGCCGAGCGCACGCCGACCATCGTCTTCCGCCCACGCGGCTGGCACCTGGTGGAGAAGCACCTGCGCTTCGTCGACCGCACGGGCATCAGCATGGCCGCATCCGGCAGCCTCGTCGACTTCGGCCTCTATTTCTTCCACAACGCGAAGAAGCTCATCGAGCAGGGCCGCGGGCCCTACTTCTACCTGCCGAAGCTCGAGTCACACCTCGAGGCGCGGCTCTGGGATGACGTCTTCACCTTCTCCGAGCAGCACCTGGGTCTCGAGCACGGCACGATCCGCGCGACCGTCCTGATCGAGACGATCCCTGCCGCCTTCGAGATGGAGGAGATCCTCTACGAACTGCGCGACCACTGCGCCGGCCTCAATGCCGGTCGCTGGGACTACATCTTCTCGATCATCAAGAACTACCGCGGCCGCGGCCAGTGGTACGTGATGCCCGACCGCAAGCAGATCACGATGACGGTGCCCTTCATGCGCGCCTACACCGAGCTGCTCGTGAGCACGTGCCACAAGCGCGGCGCCTTCGCGATCGGCGGCATGAGCGCGTTCATCCCGAACCGTCGCGACCCCGAGGTCACGGAGCGCGCCCTCGAGCAGGTCGCCGCCGATAAGCGCCGCGAGGCCAACGACGGTTTCGACGGGTCGTGGGTCGCGCACCCCGACCTCATCCCCACGGCCAAGAAGGAGTTCGACGCCGTGCTCGGCGACAAGCCCAACCAGGTCGACCGCCTGCGCCCCGACGTGCACGTGACGCGCGACCAGCTTCTCGACATCCGTTCGATCGGTGGCACCGTGACGGACGCGGGCCTGCGCGACAACGTGTCGATCGCCGTCCGCTACATCGAGTCGTGGCTGCGGGGTGTCGGCGCCGCCGCGATCGACAACCTCATGGAGGACGCCGCGACCGCCGAGATCAGCCGCTCACAGATCTGGCAGTGGATCCACCAGGGCACGGTGACGGAGGAGGGAACCGTCATCTCCCCCGAGGTCGTCGAGGGAATCATCGAACGCCTCGACCTGCCCCGCCAGGAGGGCGACCGCTTCGACGACGCGATCGAAGTGTTCCGCGACGTGGCGCTGCGCGAGGAGTACCCGACCTTCCTCACGATCACGGCCTACACCCGCTACCTCGTCGAGGAGACCGAGCCGGCCGCCATGGCCTAGCGCTCGCACGACGCCGGCATGCGCCCGCCCTTGCGCGCCGGTTCCGTCGCCCGCCGGCCACGCGCGCGACGACGGGAGCCGCGGAATACCCCCGATTCCGCGGCTCCCCCTCCTTTCCAATTCCGCTCGCACCTGAGCACCGCCCATCACCGAAGGAAGAGACATCATGACCGCCTACCAGGACGACATCGAGGCCATCACTGCCCTCAAGGAGCAGCACGGAAGCAGCTGGGATGCGATCAACCCCGAGTCCGTCGCTCGAATGCGAGCGCAGAACCGCTTCAAGACGGGCCTCGACATCGCGAAGTACACGGCCGACATCATGCGGCGTGACATGGAGGAGTACGACGCCGACTCCTCCGTCTACACGCAGTCGCTCGGCGTGTGGCACGGCTTCATCGGCCAGCAGAAGCTGATCTCGATCAAGAAGCACCTCAAGAGCACCAACAAGCGCTACCTCTACCTCTCCGGTTGGATGGTCGCGGCCCTGCGGTCGGAGTTCGGCCCACTGCCCGACCAGTCGATGCACGAGAAGACCGCCGTGCCCGCGCTCATCGAGGAGCTCTACACCTTCCTGCGTCAGGCGGATGCCCGTGAGCTCGACCTGCTCTTCACGCAGCTCGACAACGCCCGGGCCGCTGGCGACGAGACCTCGGTCGAATTCATCCAGAACCAGATCGACAACTACGAGACGCATGTCGTGCCGATCATCGCCGACATCGACGCGGGTTTCGGAAACCCTGAGGCGACCTACCTGCTCGCAAAGAAGATGATCGAGGCCGGAGCCTGCGCCATCCAGATCGAGAACCAGGTCTCGGACGAGAAGCAGTGCGGCCACCAGGACGGCAAGGTCACGGTGCCGCACGAGGACTTCATCGCCAAGCTCAACGCCGTGCGATACGCCTTCCTCGAGCTCGGTGTCGACAACGGCGTCATCGTGGCGCGTACGGACTCGCTCGGCGCCGGCCTGACCCAGAAGATCGCGGTGACGCAGGAGCCGGGCGACCTCGGCGACCAGTACAACTCCTTCCTCGACGTCGAGGAGATCGCGGATGGCGAGCTCGGCAACGGCGACGTCGTCATCAAGCGCGATGGCAAGCTCCTGCGCCCCAAGCGCCTCGCGAGCAACCTCTACCAGTTCCGTCAGGGCACGGGCGAGGAGCGCTGCGTGCTCGACTGCATCACGTCGCTGCAGAATGGCGCCGACCTGCTGTGGATCGAGACGGAGAAGCCGCACATCGGTCAGATCGCGGGCATGGTGAACGAGGTTCGCAAGGTCATCCCCAACGCGAAGCTCGTCTACAACAACAGCCCCTCCTTCAACTGGACCCTCAACTTCCGCCAGCAGGCGTACGACGCCATGGCGGAGGAGGGCAAGGATGTCTCGGCCTATGACCGCGCCAACCTCATGAGCCCCGAGTACGACGAGACGGAGCTCGCGCAGCTCGCCGACGACCGCATCCGCACCTTCCAGCGGGACGCCTCGGCGCAGGCGGGAATCTTCCACCACCTCATCACGCTCCCGACCTACCACACGGCCGCGCTGTCGACGGATGACCTCGCCAAGGGGTACTTCGCCGACCAGGGCATGCTCGCCTACGTCAAGGGTGTGCAGCGCCGTGAGATCCGCGAGGGCATCGCAACCGTCAAGCACCAGAACATGGCCGGCTCCGACATTGGCGACAACCACAAGGAGTACTTCGCCGGCGACGCCGCGCTCAAGGCCGGTGGCAAGAACAACACGATGAACCAGTTCTGATCTGCTGAGCTACAGCATGAAGCCCCGGCCGCTCGGCCGGGGCTTCATGCTGCCTCCCCACGCGCCAAGCGACGAGTCAGGAACGCAGGGCCGCCGCCGCCCACTCGAGCGCGACATCCGTATCGATCCCCAGCTTTCGGATGCTCTCGGCGTACTCCCGTGCCGCCTGCTGACCGCGCTGCTCCACGACGTCGCCCTGTGCCGCGACGAAGGACCCGGCCCTGCCCCGCGTCTCGATGATTCCGGATGCCTCGAGCTCGCGATACGCACGCGCGACCGTGTTCGCGGCGATCCCCAGATCGATTGCGAGCCCTCGCACGGTGGGCAGTTTCGCCCCTGCCGCGAGTCGCCCGCTGCTCACCTGCTCGACCACCTGATCGCGCAGCTGTTCGAAGGGCGGAACGGAGGAGGAGGCGTCGATGCGGAACACGGCTACTTCTTCATCGACTCGTAGATCTCCTTGCAGGTGGGGCAGACGGGGAACTTCTGCGGGTCGCGCCCCGGCGTCCACACCTTGCCGCACAGCGCGATGACGGGCCTGCCCGTGAGCGCCGACTTCATGATCTTGTCCTTGTTGACATAGTGGGAGTAGCGCTCATGGTCTCCCTCGTCGAGCTGCTCCTGGAAGAGGAGCTCTTCGAGCTCGCGGTCCAGGGTGTCGGTGCCGCCGCCGGTGTGCTCTGTGTCGCTCATACGCTCCATGGTAAGCGTTGGCGCCAGCCCACAGGCGGGTCAGTTGCGCAGGGTGAAGGCGAGCAGCTCGGGGGCTTGGCGAGAGAACACGCGCGCACCAGCGGCAATCCCGAGAACCAGCACAAGCAGCCCGACCCCGATGCCCGCGAGGAGCGAGTAGAGACCCCAGTCGCCGCCCTCCGCGAGCTCCATCCCGGCAAGGAGGAGCGAGGGAAGACAGGCGAGGACGATCAGGAAGAACGACACCGCCTGCCCTGCCGCGCTGCCCGAGGACTGCGGTTGCGCGAAGGGGCTGGCGCCGGGGCGCACAGCGGCGTAGGGCATGCGCGCGGACAGGTAGCTCGAGATCCCCACTCCCGAGAACACGGCCGAGATGCAGACCCCCAGCATCGAGGGGAAGACCGTCCAGTCGCCGTAGAGCAGCACCGAGATGGGCGCGAGCAGGGCGATCACCACGATGCCGAGCGCGAGGACGGGGATGGCGCGACCGAGGCGGTCGGCCCAGCCCGGGACATTCGCGGCGATGTGCATCCAGAGCGCGGAGCTGTCGTGAGCAAGATCGTTGTGCAGCAGCCACCCGATGAAGAGACAGGCGACCGGGAGCGGCACGAGGGCGAGATTCTGCCACCAGACGCCGATCACGAGGAAGGGCACGATGACGGCGAGCGAGATGACGGGGATGACCGCGAGCGCCAGCTTGTATCGCCCATCTCGCACCCAGTAGCTCAGGCTACGCGCGGCGATCGCGCCGGCCGCCGTCCGGGGCATGACGTCGAACCAGCCGAGCCCCCGCCCGGCCACCTCGAGGCTCGGGTCGACACCGCCACGCGTGCGCAGCATCCGTGCGACGAGGGCGTACCAGAGGAGCCACAGCACCGCGAGGAACAGCAGCGCGAGCGTGAGCTTGCCGAGGGCACCGTCGATGTCACCCGCGGCAGCGTCGGCGGGCGCGGCCCACGCGAGGCCGAGTGGCGATGCGCCGACCGCGGAGGCGGCCTCGGCGACACGTTCGGCGAGCGAAGACTCTCGCATGCCGAGCGCGAGGGAGAGCGCGAAGGGCAGGCCGCTCAGCAGGGCGAAGACACCCAGGAGTCCCGCCATTTCGCGCAGCCTGCGCGCGGAGAAGACGATTACCGCGAGCGAACGGGTGAGTCGCGCGCCCAGAACCGTGGTCGCGATGATGAGCACGCCCGAGAGCACCGCGACGAGGGCGACCCCCGGATGCGCGGACCACGCGAGCACATAGGCGAGGACCGTGACGATGAGAAGCACGGAGGGAACGCTGATGAGGGCGCTCGCGGCGAGCCCCCGGGCGACGATGCCCGCGCGCAACCCGAGCGGCCCGAAGACGCGCGGGTCGGCGATGTCATCGGGCACCGTGAGGAGGGGCAGCAGCAGGAACCCGAGGGTGATGAGAGCGCCGCTGAGGATGCCCCGGGTCGCCGCCTCCCCCAGCGCGAGCTCCGAGATATCGGCAAAGGACTCGATCGCGTAGCCCGTCAGCACGAGCCCCAGCGCCAGCAGGATCGCAAGCCCCAGCAGCTCTGTCGGGCGTCGACGGAGCGAATGCGAGAACTGCGCGAGCCTCAGTCGGAGAAAGAGCGCAACCACTCCATGTCCTCCCCGGGCTGCAGCTCGCCGATCATGCTCACGAAGCGATCCTCGAGCGAGATGTCACCCCGCACACTCTCCGTCGTGCCGCTCACGAGCACGCGCCCCTCCGCGATGACGGCGACCGAATCGCACGCGCTCTCGATCAGGTCCATGCTGTGGCTCGACAGCACGACTGTGCCCCCCGCCCTCGCGTAGCGCCGCAGGATGTCGAGGACGGTCGCGACCGAGACCGCATCGACCGATTCGAAGGGTTCGTCGAGGATGAGCAGCCGGGGAGAGTGGATCATGGCGGCCGCGAGCGCGATCTTGCGCGTCATGCCGGCCGAGTAGTCGGTGACGAGTCTGTCCTGCGCGTCGTCGAGATCGAAGGCGGCGATGAGCTCTCCCGAGCGGGCCACGACGGTGTCGCGGTCGAGCCCGCGGAGCATGCCGGAATAGTAGAGGAGCTGTCGGCCAGTCAACCGATCGAAGAGCAGCAGACGATCGGGCAGGATGCCCATGTCCCGCTTGGCGGCGGCAGGGTCCACCCACACGTCGCGGCCGCTTACGAGCACGGAGCCCTGATCGGGGCGCAGGAGCCCCGTCACCATCGAGAGCGTCGTGGTCTTGCCCGCACCATTGGGCCCGACGAGGCCGAAGATCTGCCCACCCCGCACCTCGAGATCAACCCCGTCGACGGCGACGGTGGAGCCGTAACGCTTCACGAGGCCCGAGACCGACAGCACGACGGGGGCATCCGTCTGCAGCGGCACGGCGCTGCGCGGCCGCTCACTCTGCCTCACGCCGGCGGTGGTGGCTGCGGATGTCACGGCGCCCGCCTGCGCGGTGACACCGTCCGGTGTGAGGGTGTCGACGACGGGCTCAGCCTCACCGGGGCTTCTCGCCTCGAGTTGATCGATCAGGAGGTCGAACCGCGAGAGCGCCTGCTCGATCGAGAAGGGGGTCGATTTGGCAGCGGGCTCCTGTGTCACCGCTCAACCGTACCAACGGTGGCGAGGAAGCAGCACGGGGTGGACGGTTTTGTGTCGCAGTTGGGTCACGAAATGTGCACAGTGCGCTGTGAACCCGACCGTTTGCACACGAGTCTCGGTAGCCTAGATCCCAGCACAACGAGGTGTCCTGTCCTTCGCCGCCGGGTGAACGGAACCTGAACAGAGCGACAAAGCGTCCCCAAGTCACGCCGGGGCGCACGTGCAGGGGTTCCCAATACCGCGGCCATACTCTTCACTCGTCTAAGGAGACAAACTCGTGAGCACCCAGATCGTGATCCTCGCCGCCGGCATGGGCAGCCGCCTCGGGCGGAGCCTGCCCAAGTCCCTCACCGAGCTGAGCGACGGCCGCACGATCATGCAGCAGCAGTTCGACAACATCCATCACGCCTTCGGCCCCGCCGCCAAGGTCAGCATTGTTGTCGGATACAAGCTCGAGCACATCATCGAGGCCTTCCCCGAGGCATCCTTCGTCTACAACGAGCAGTACGACGTGACCAACACCTCGAAGAGCCTCATGCGCGCCCTCCGCGCGTCCGCGCCCGGTGGCGTGCTCTGGATGAACGGTGACGTCGTCTTCGACCCCGAGGCTCTCGAGCGCGCGGCGAAGCTCGTCGCCCGCGAGCAGTCCTTCGTCACGGTCAACACCGCCAAGGTGTCTGACGAGGAGGTCAAGTACACGACCGACGCGCAGGGCTACATCCGCGAGCTCTCGAAGACCGTCGCCGGCGGCCTCGGCGAGGCAGTCGGCATCAACTACGTCTCGCGCGACGACAAGGCGGCGCTCCTGCGCCAGCTGGGCCGCGTCGGCGACCAGGACTACTTCGAGCGCGGAATCGAGCTCGCGATCGAGCAGGACGGCCTTCGCTTCGAACCGATCGACATCTCCGACCTGTACGCGGTCGAGGTGGACTTCGCCGAGGATCTCGAGCGCGCCAACCTTCTCTTCCGCTGAGCCGCGGAGGGCGGACGCGCCCCGATCGCGGGGGCTGCGCAGCCGCGACCCAATACGATAGGCGGGTGCCCGTCAGCCCCGCCCCGCGACCGCAGTGGTCGCCTGTCGAGCGCTATCGGCGCTCGCTCTGGCTGCTGACGGTGCGCGACCTCCGAGTGCGCTACTCCACATCCGCGCTCGGCTACGTGTGGTCGATCCTCGATCCGCTCGTGATGGCCTCCATCTACTGGTTCGTCTTCACGCAGGTATTCGAACGTCCCGTGGGCGAAGAGCCCTACATCGTCTTCCTGCTTGTCGCACTGCTGCCGTGGATGTGGTTCAACGGAGGCGTCTCTGACAGCACGCGCGCCTTCATCCGTGAGGCGAAGCTCGTGCGGTCGACCAAGCTGCCCCGCACGATCTGGGTCAACCGCATCGTGCTCTCCAAGGGCATCGAGTTCCTCGCGAGCATTCCGGTGCTGGCGGTATTCGCGATCGCCACGGGCGCGCAGCTGCACTGGCAGGTCGTGCTGTTCCCGCTCGCGGTCGTGCTGCAGGCGATGCTCGTGATGGGCATCGGCCTGATCGTCGCACCGCTCGTCGTCTTCTTCCGCGACCTCGAGCGAGCAACCAAGCTCGCGCTGCGCTTCCTCTTCTACGCCTCCCCCATCATCTACGGCATCACCGACCTGCCCGAGGGGTTGCACTTCTGGGCCTCCTTCAATCCGCTCGCGGGGATCTTCTCCCTCTACCGGGGGGCGTTCTTCCCCGAGCAGCTGGACTGGCAGACCATCGGCATCGGGGCCGCGATGAGTGCCGCCTTCCTCGTGATCGGCCTTCTCGTGTTCCGGCGCACGGAGCGTGCCGTGCTCAAGGAGATCTGATGGCAGCAGCATCCGAATCGCGTCCGGCCGTCATCGATGTGACGGATGCCGGCATCCGCTTCAAGCGCAACCGCCGTGCGCGTCGCAGCTTCAAGGACCTCTTCGCGGGCCGCGCCCGCCGCAGCCGGCCCGGCGAGTTCTGGGCTCTGCGGAACGTTGATTTCTCGGTGTCTGCGGGCGAGGCGATCGGTGTCGTCGGCCGCAACGGGCAGGGCAAGTCGACGCTCCTCAAGCTTGTGGCCGAGGTCATCCTGCCCGATGAGGGGTCTGTGTCGGTGCGCGGAGGTGTCGCGCCGCTCATCGAGATCACAGGCGGTTTCGTCGACGATCTCACGGTGCGCGACAACGTCTTCCTCACGGCGGGCCTGCACGGGATGTCCCGAGCCGAGATCGAGGAGCGATTCGACGAGATCATCGAGTTCGCTGAGATCGGCGACTTCCTCGACACCCCCTACAAGCACCTCTCCAGCGGGATGCGCGTGCGCATCGCCTTCGCCGTCGTCACCCGACTCGAGGAACCGATCCTGCTGGTGGACGAGGTTCTCGCCGTGGGCGATAAGGCATTCCGCGAGAAGTGCTACCGGCGCATCGAGGAACTGCTCGAGGGTGGGCGCACCCTCTTCTTCGTCTCCCACAACGAGCGCGACCTCAGGCGCTTCTGCACGCGCGGGCTCTACCTCGACAAGGGACGCCTCGTGCTCGATGCCCCCATCGACGAGGTGCTCGAGCGGTACAACGCCGACTACAACTCCTAGTCGCTTGCACAGTCGCGCGGGCAATCGGCCCCGGCGACTCGCGCAGAGCGGATCCTCACGCTCGTCGGCCTAGCATTGAACACCCAGCAGAAGGAGGCCGTCGTGACGGAGCAGGAACACATCACTACCTCGCCCACGATGGTGGTGCGCGGCTTCGACCGGCTCATCACGACACAGCGGCCCGCCGTGCTCGCCCACGTGCGAAACGTGCGGCGGCGGCATCCGGATGCTTCGCCGGAGGAGATCATCCGCATCCTTGAGAAGCACTACCTCTCTGCGGTTACGGCGGGCGGCGCCGGCGTCGGCGCAGCGGCCGTCGTCCCCGGTGTTGGCACTGGGGTCAGCCTCGCCCTCACGGGCGTGGAGACGGGCGTCTTCCTCGAGATGAGCGCCCTCTTCGCACAGTCCGTCACCGAGATCCACGGCATCGCCGTAACGGACCCCGACCGCGCACGCACCGTCGTGATGGCGATGATGCTCGGCACGAGCGGCGCCGAGCTCGTGCGGAACCTCGCTGCACAGGCGACGGGGCGCGGCGTGCCCCGGACGGCCTTCTGGGGAGACGTCATCGGCCGCTCCGTGCCGCAGGCCTTCGTGGGGCCCATCGCCGATCGGGTCAAGCGCGCCTTCATCGGCCGCTTCGCGCGCAACACCTCGGCCGGTGCCGTCGGCCGGCTCCTGCCCTTCGGTGTCGGCGCTGTCGTCGGCGGCACCGCGAACCACCTCCTCGGGCGGCGCATCGTCGCTGCGTCGCGTCAGGCCTTCGGGCCGGCCCCGGCCGTCTTCCCGCCCAACCTCGAGCAGGTGAACCCGCCGCGACCGCGGCCGAGCGTCCGCCTGCCGAAGGTTTCGCCGCTCCTCATCCCCCTGCGCCGTCAACTCCCCGCCGCTCCCAGCAGCACTGCCGCTGAGAAGCCGGATGCTGCTGCCGAGCGATCCGGCGAAGCTTCCTGACTGGGGTGCCGAGCGTCACTCCGTGCCGGGCGTGACCTCGTCGTCCTCGTCGCGCGTGAAGGGGTCCGCCTCCCGCTCGAGACGGTCGCCCCGGTGGATGGCCGCGTGCCGCTCCCACTCCCCCATGAGCTGTTCGACGGCGGCGTGGAAGCGGGCGGTCGCCGCACCCGGGGTCGTATCCCCGAAGTGGCGGCGCACCCAGTACCGTAGGGTCTCGAGCGCCGCTTCGTCCTCGCTCACCCGCTCGACGTGGGTGACGACATCCGCCGCCTCCTCCGCCGAGAGCCACTCGGCCGCCCCCAGGTAGCCTTCCGCGTCCACGTCAGCTTCGGGCGAGGAGGGGCGCGTGACGAGGAGCGGCTTGCCGGTCGCGAGCCGGTCGTAGATCATCGCCGAGATGTCGGTGATCGCGACATCCGCCGCTGCGAGCTGCCAGCCAAGCGTCGGACCGTCGTCGAAGACGTGCTGCGCGGTCGGGTCGGCGGTGTTGGCGGCCGCGATCGCCGCGATGATGGTCTCGTTCGCCGCCTTTGTGGCCGGGTCGAGCACGCCCGTGCGCGGATGCGGACGGTACACGAGCCGGAAGCGCGGGTCGGCGAGAAGCGCCCGCGTGAGGGCGACGCCGTGCGAGGCGACCGAGCCGTAGGCCGCTGCAGCGCGATCACCCTCCCAGGTGGGTGAGTAGAGCACGACAGTGCGCTCGTCGGGCGTGTAAGGCAGCTCGCCCGCCATGTGGTCCGCCTGAGGCCGGCCGATCTGGATCGTGCGACGGTCGACATCGAAGGCCCACAGTTTACGCGCCAGGCGCTCGTGGGCGGCCTCCCCCGCGATGAAGCTGTAGTCGTAGGCCTTGAACTGGTTGGTGGTCATGTACATCTTGTCGGACTCGCCGTGGTTGATGAACACGTGCCACATGCGCCCGTAGCGGAACATCTGGAAGTTCCGGGCGTTCTGATTGACGTAGAAGACGATGCGCAGGTCCTGCTCGGCGACGAACTTCTCGAGGTCGACCACCTTGCGCGCATACACGACGGGCACAGGCGCCTCGTCGAGCAGCCGCAACATCGTGCTGGGGGTGCGCGCGATGATCGCTACGGGCCAACGCTTCGAGAGCTCCGCGAGCGGGGCATACCACTGCCGCACCTGGTACATGTTGACTGCGGCATCCGCGAAGTAGACGGCGACCTGGATGCTGCCTGCCTGCGGCTTCGACGCGGCGGGAAGCCTGCGCGTCAGCTCATTGCGGGTGCGTCGCCCGCGGAGGAGATTCCTGAGCAGCCGGCGGGCAGTGGTGATGTCGTTGCGCAGCGGCATCAGACCATTAAACCAAGGGAGGCCTGCCGGCGCGGGCCATGCGCCACACCGTTACCCACTTGATGCGGCGGCGCCCCTCGACAGGGGTGCGCAAGCCCTCCCACCAACCGCCGAACCACGCCTTCAGCGCATCGGAATTCCTCGCCCAACGCAGCACTTGGATGCCCGTCCAGCTGCCGACGTAGAGCGGCGCGATCAGCCACGGCAGGTTGCGCTTCGCAAGCCACACGCGGTTGCGGGCGTTGAGCCGGTAGTAGTACGAATGCCGCGTCTGCTCGATCGCGGGATGGTGTGCGACGAGGTCACCCGCGTACCAGGTGCGCAGGCCCTGGTCCCACACCCGCCACGCGAGCTCGATGCCCTCATGGGCGTAGAAGAAGGGCTCGGCCCAGCCGCCCGTCGCGTCGAAGACCCTCCGCGGCATCACGAGGGCGCCCTCCCAGACCGAGAAGACGTTGCCGGAGGCATCCGCCTCGCCCTTACGGATCCGCGGCACCCAGCGTCGCGGATTCGTGACACCCGAGGGGTCGACGACGCGGGGCTGCACGAGACCGATCGACGTGTCTGCAGACATCAGAGCGATCGCGTCGGCGAGAAAGCTGGGGGACGGCACGCTCGCGTCGTCGTCGAGGAAGAAGAGCCACTCCCCCTCCACCTCGCCGACGCCACGATTGCGTCCGGCGGGGATGCCGAGATTCTCGGCGAGACCGAGGGCGCGCACGCCCTCCGGGAGCCCTGTCGGCTGCCAGCCGTTGCCGACGACCACGATGTCCAGGGAGACCGCCTCCTGGGCGAGCACGCTCGCGAGCCCCTCGGCGAGTTCCACGGGACGCGTGCCCTGCGTGAGCACGACGACGCCGACGGTCGGCAGCACGGTCACGCCCGCACGCGCCGCGACGCCATGATCGCCACGAAGTGCCCCGCAAGCGCAAGTGCCGCAAGCGGCACGAGAGCCATGAGGAGCGCCCGGTCGGCAAGCTGGGGTCCGATGAAGAGCCCCACGATGGCGGCCGCGAAGACGAGCATCGTGAGTTCGACGGAGTGATAGAGCCGGTGGAAGGGCACGAAGCGGGCGGCGCGGCGCAGGGTCGCGACGAGACCGGGCCGGGGTGCCGACTCCTCCCTGCGATCGGCGAGCTTTGGCAGGCCCGCGTTGGCGCGGGCGACGTGCACCATGTCGTTGAGCGCTTTGTTGAGGATGATCAGGACCGAGAGCAGGAGGCCCAGCGTGGTCCAGAAGAAGTCCTCCGGTGCGTCGAAGGGGTACCCGGCCGCACGGATGCCGAGGACGATCGGGATGAGTCCCTCCGTCGTGTAGTGCCCCACCTTGTCGAGGAATACGCCCGCCGGGGAACTCGTGCCGCGCCACCGTGCCACTTCGCCGTCGCAGCAGTCGACGAGCATCTGCAGCTGCCCCATGACGAGCGCCAGCAGGGCGCCCCCGATCCCGGGCACGAGGAGCGACAGGGCTGTGCCCCAGCCGACGAGGATCATGACGCCCGTCACGCCGTTGGCAGAGATGGAGGTGCGCAGCAGCACCCAGGTCAGGTAGGGCGAGAGATCGCGCAGGTAGAGCGACGCCGTCCAGTGCTCCGCGTTGGCCCGAAGGCGCACCTCGGGCGGCTGGGCGACGGCCCGCAGCTCGGCGATCGACTGGGGCCGGCCCCGCTCCGAGCCCATCACCGACCCACCTGCGCGGTGATGTTGCGGCTGAGCTTGAGGAAGCCCAGCACGAAGCCCGTGCCCCAGGCGAAGTGGATGCACGGGAGCACGATGAGATACCAGGCGGCGGAGCGCGGTCCCTCCTTGCGCAACACGGGGATCGCGGCGGCGACGACGAAGAGGGCATACAGCGCCGGGATCACGAATGCGGCGCTGAGCCACGATTCCGTCGCGAGGCCGATAATCCCGAGGATGATCCCCAGCAGGATCCCCGTGACGGCGAGGGGCGGCACGAAGTAGCGCAGGCCGTTCTCGCTCGGGAAGCGGCGCGCGAGCTCCCCGCGCCAGATGCCCGTCGCGACGAACTGGCGGATGAGCTTCACAAGACTCGACCGCGGACGATAGACGACCTTGAGCGCCGGCGTGAACCAGACGGTGCCGCCCGTGGCGCGCAGCCGACGGTTGAGTTCCCAGTCCTGCCCGCGCTTGATGCCCTCGTCGAAGAGCCCCACCTCGAGCAGGCGGTGACGCCGGAACGTGCCGAGGTAGGCCGTCTCGGCCGGCCCCTCCTGCCCGCCGACGTGATGAGGCGTGCCGCCGAGCCCCGCCTTCGAGCCATAGGCGTGCGCGACCGCACGCTCGAACGCCGTCGTGCCCTCCGCCTGCATGATTCCGCCCACATTGTCGGCCCCCGTGCGCAGGAGCGTCTCGACCGCGATGCGCGTGTAGTCGGGCGGCAGCACGGAGTGGGCGTCGACCCGCACCACGACGGGGTGGTGCGAGGCGCGGATGGCCGCGTTGAGCCCGCCCGGCGTGCTGCCGAGGTCGTTGGGGATGCTGCGGATGCGCGGGTCCTCGGCGGCGAGCTGCTCGATCACCCGGTTGGTGCCATCCACGCTGGGGCCGAGCGCGAGCACAATCTCGCACTCGCCCGGATAGTCCTGAGCCGTGAGGCTCAGCACCGCGGCCTCGATGTGCTCGACTTCGTTGAGCACCGGCATGACATAGGAGACACCGGGGTGTTCAGCGGACTCTCGCGGCATGCTTTCCAGTCATCACAGATTCGGAGCCAAAAATGGGGACGACCCCAGCCCACGACCGGTGTCGCGGGCTGGGGTGAGCCTATCAGCAGGGTGCCGACGACCGCCCTCAGCTGAGCTCGCCGAGCGTGACGGTGACGGTGTTGCGCTCGCCGTCTCGCACGTAGACCAGTTCGGCGGACTCGCCGCCCGCGAGCACCCGCACCTGCGCCGTCAGGTCGGTCTTGCCGGTGATGGGCAGGCCGTTGAACTCGACGACGACGTCACCCTGTTGCAGACCGGCCTGCTCGGCGGCCCCGCCCTCGGTGACCGTTTGAATCGAGGCGCCGACGACGTCGCTCTCCACCGAGGTGTCGTCCGTGACATCCGCCACCGTCGCCCCCAGGAGGCCGTGGCTGGCCGTTCCGTCCGCGATCAGCTCGGAGGCGACGCGCTGGGCGAGGTTCGAGGGGATCGCGAAGCCCACGCCGATGCTTCCCGCCGTCGACGCGCTCGAACTGCCCGTGCTCGCGATCGCGACGTTGATTCCGATGACGTTGCCGTCCTCGTCGAGGAGCGCGCCCCCCGAGTTGCCGGGGTTGATCGCGGCATCCGTCTGGATCACGGGGAGAGCGATCGTGGTCGTCGCGGTCGTGCCCTGGCCGGGCTGGCCGTTGTCGAACTCCCAGAAGTCGAAGGGGCCCCAGCCGTCGGGGTCGGGAGTGGCCTCGGGCTGCTCCTCCGTCTCGGGCGCGGCGGAAGACGCGACCGTGATGCTGCGGTTGAGGGCACTCACGACGCCGCTCGTGACCGTGTTGGCAAGGCCGAGGGGCGCGCCGATCGCGATCGTCGTGTCTCCCACGTTGAGCTCGTCGGAATCCGCGAACTCGGCGGGCTGGAACTCCACATCCGCATCGACCTTGACGACAGCGAGGTCTGCGATGGGGTCGCTGCCGACGAGGGTCGCGTCGAAGAGACGGCCGTCGTAGGTCTGCACCTGGATCGTGGGCGAAGCCTCCGCGCCGCTCAGGGTCGCGACGTGAGCATTCGTGAGAATGTAGCCGTCCTCGGAGAGGACCACGCCAGACCCGCTGCCGCTCGCGGAGGCGCCAGCGACCTGAAGGGTCACGACAGACGGGGCGACGGTCGCGGCGACACCGCTGATGACCGTCGCGTTGTCGACGTCATTGATCATGACGTTCGTGCCGACGACGCCGCTCTGGCTCGTCGGAGCAGAGCGGCCGTCAATCGCCGCGTAGACGCCGGCACCGACGCCACCGCCGAGGAGGGCGGCGATGGCAGCGACAGCGATCATGCCGACGCCGACAGATCGCTTCGGCTTCTCAGGAGCCGCGGCGGCATCGCGGTCGCCCAGCCCCGCCGTCCGAGCGTCACTCGCGGCGGTGGGCGCCGAGGCAGCGTTCGGTGTGCTCGTCGCGGTGCCCGCACCAGCGGGAAGAGAGGAGGCAGGCGCGGCGGCGACGGGCGCGCCTGCGGGGGGCGCATCCATCTGGGGCGCATCTGCCGCGGAAGCTGTCGTCTCGGGAGTCATCGACACGGGAGCGTCCGGTGGAGTGGGGTCCTCCGTGCGGTGCTCCGGCTGACCCTCTGCCGCCTCGCGGGGGGTTTCGTCGTGGTTCTCGGGCCTGTCGGTCATGGTGGCTCCTTTCGCGTGTTCCCAGCGTCCACGCTCAAGCTATGCGAATCCTATGGGCGGGCTCGGAGCCTGCCGATCCTTTGCTGCGGTCGTCTGCTGCCCTCCACGGTAACCTCGGAAGCATGGCAGGTGGCCGACAATGACGATTCCCGGGCCGTGGTCCCGCAGCGCCAGGGCCGCCCTGCTCCTCGACGACTCGGGCGCGCTGAGCCAGACGATCTTCGCCGAGATGACGATGCTCGCGACCGAGCACGGCGCCATCAACCTGGGCCAGGGCTATCCCGACGAAGACGGCCCCTCCGAGGTGCTGGATGCCGCGAGACAGGCGATCCTCGACGGCGTCAACCAGTACCCGCCCGGCGTCGGCCAACCCGTGCTGCGCGAGGCGGTCGCCGCTCACCAGAGACGCTTCTACGACCTCGAGGTGGACCCAGAGCGTGAGGTCATGGTCACGGCGGGGGCGACCGAGGCGCTGGCCGCGACGATCCTCGCCCTGACCGAGGCCGGCGACGAGGTCGTTACCTTCTCCCCCTTCTACGACTCCTACGCCGCGTTGATCGGGCTGACCGGCGCCCGCCACCGTACGGTGCCGCTGCGTGCGCCGGACTTCCGACCCGACCACGACGAGCTGCGCGCCGCCGTGAGCGATCGCACCCGAATCATCCTGATCAACGACCCCCACAACCCGACCGGCAGCATCCTTGACCGCGAGACCCTTCAGCTGGTCGTCGAGCTGGCGCAGCGGCATGACGCCGTCATCGTGACGGATGAGGTGTACGAGCACCTCGTCTTCGACGGTGGACACAGGCCCATCGCGACACTGTCGGGTGCCCGTGAGCGCACCGTGACGATCTCGAGCGGCGGCAAGACCTTCAACACGACAGGCTGGAAGGTCGGCTGGTTGACCGCCCCCGCTCCCCTGCTGCAGGCGATCCTCGCCGTCAAGCAGTACCTGACCTATGCGAATGCCGCGCCCCTGCAGCCCGCCATCGCCGTGGGGCTCGGGCTCCCGGACTCCTACTTCTTAGGGCTCACCCAGACCCTGCGGCGGCGGCGCGACCTCCTCGCGCAGGGTCTCGCGGCGGCAGGCATGCAGCCCTTCCTCCCCCGCGCCGGCTACTTCGTCGTCGCAGATGCCGCATCCCTCGGCGTCAGCGACGCACACGAGTTCTGCCGTTCCCTGCCCTCCCGCATCGGGATCGCCGCCGTCCCCCTGACCGCTTTCGTGCATCCCGAGGACCGTGCGGAGGTGGCCACTCTCGTGCGTTTCGCCTTCTGCAAGCGTGACGACGTCATCGCCGAGGCATCCGCCCGCCTGCTTCGGCTGCGCGACTAGGGTCGCCCCAGCCGTCAGTCGTCGACGCGCAGGAGTGGCAGCGTGAACATGAACACGGTGCCGACCCCGACCTCGCTCTCGGCCGAGAGTGAACCGCCGTGGGCCGTCACGATCGCCTTCGTGATCGAGAGGCCGAGCCCGACCCCCTGCACGGCTGCCCGCGTCGCGGTCGAGGCGCGGAAGAAGCGCGTCGACAGCATGGCGATCTCGTCGGGCGGGATGCCCATGCCCGTGTCGCGCACCGAGATGCGCACGACGGAGCCGAGTGACTCGACCGAGACGGTGACGGTGCCGCCACGGGGCGTGAACTTGATGGCGTTCGAGAGCAGGTTGTCGCACGCCTGCGCGATGCGCGTCGCGTCTCCGTTCACGATGGGGCGCCCGTCGGCGGGGTTCGACAGCAGCAGAACGTTGGCCGCCTGAGACGCGGGACGGGCCGACTCGACGGATGCCGCAACGATCGCATTCACGTCAGTTTCCGCCGACTCGATCGGGAACTTGTGCGCCGCCACCTGCGCGGTGAAGAGCAGGTCGCCCACGAGGCGCAGCAGGCGGTGCGCGTTGCGCTCGGCGACACCGAGGTAGTGCAGCTGCTCCTCCGAGAGAGGATCTGTGGAGTCGCGCATGAGTTCGAGGTAGCCGAGGATCGAGCTCACCGGGGTGCGCAGTTCGTGGGAGACGAGCCCGACGAACTCGTCCTGCAGCTTCGCGAGTTCCTTCACGTCGCTGACGTCGGTGCCGACGAAGATGTAGCCCACTGTGCGGCCGTTCTCGTCGATGCGCGGTGTCACAGCGACGTGTGCCGCGAGAGCTTCGCCGTTGCCCTTGAGGTAGGTCCAGTCGCGGTCCTCTGAACCGCCGAGGCGTGCGACCTCGACGAGTGCGGAGAAACCGGGGTTCAGCACGGTCGCGCCGGCGGGGTAGCCAAGCTCCTCCGCCCGCGCCTCGAGCTCGTCCTCGCGGTGGAACTCGTGGATGAAGCGCTTGCCGATGACCTCGTCAGACGACATGCCGAGCATCGACTCGGCCCCCGTGTTCCACACGTCGATGAGGCCCGAGAGGTCGGTGCCGATGACCGACTGCCTCGTGACGGAGTCGAGGACGCTACGGAACAGGTGGCCAGCCGACTCGAGCTGTGCCTCGTTCTCGCGAAGGCGCCGCACGAGGTCGACGGCATCGTTGAGCGCCGTTTCGCGTTCCGCCACGAGTTGCGCGTTGGTGCGCAGCCGTCGCCTGTTATCGGCGACGACGCCGTGGACGATTGCCGCCAGGTATCCGCTGACGAGGGGAGCGCCCACGATCTCGATGAGGGTGAGGCCGGTGAACGTTTCCGCTGAGCCCGGCCAGATGTAGGGCAGAAGGACCGCGACGAAGATGGCGCCAGTGCCGATGAGTGTCCACCGGGCGCTCTCGGAGAGCGCGAACCAGAGCATGCACACGACGAAGAGCATCGTCATGGAGGGCCCGACGCCGACGCGCGCGAGGGCAACGGCGGCGATCGAGATCAGCGGCACAACCTCTGGGCACGGGAGGGGCCGCACGGTGTAGATCACGGCGACGACGACCGCGATTCCGAGCACCACGAGGGAGGCGATGGTGGCGCCGACGTCGCGGTAGTCGAGCTCGGGAGCCAGCGCGACGACCGCCATGACTCCCAGGAACAGCACCGAGATCGGCAGCTGCCGCACGAACGGCGAATTCCATCTCTCGTTGATGAACCGCGCTAACCAGTCAGGCGCCCAGAATGGGCGCTGCCAGATCTGGGTGTCTGCTCCGTCGCGGGCGTTGTCGGTGCTCACTGGGGAAGCTGTCGAGCGCGCGCGTTGCGCTGGGCCCTGAGCGCCTGCGAGACATCCGTCGCGCCGGACGAGAGGTCGCCCGAGTCCCGCACGATCTCGAGCGGCTCGCACGCCGTTCCCTCGCCGAAGCGCGCCCAGTATCTCGCGGTGGCGGCGAGGAACTCGGGGGCGTGATAGCGGCTCACCTGCACCTGAGAGCGGTGCGCCTGCACGAGCTCGATCTTCTGCTCGAGCCAGCCGTCGATGTTGACGAAGCGATTGGGGCGGAAGTCGACCGTCGCCGAGGCGCTCTGATAGCAGGAGACGCTACGCACATTGCGGGTCGCGAGCAGGGCGGCCTTGTGCACGGCGCGGTGGTCCTGGTGCATGTCGTGGTCGCTGTGGACGTAGACGACGGTCGGGCGGATGTCGGCAACCACCTTCTCGATGATGCCCACGGTCGGCTCGTTCTCGGAGATCTCCGTGTCGGGCAGGTCCTCGAGGTGGAGGCGCGCACCCAGCATCTCCGCCGCGACGAAGGCCTCGGACTGCCGATCGCTCACGTGGCCGCCGCGGCCACCCCGGGAGAGCGTGAGGATGTGCACGCTGTCGCCTGCGGCGCGATGGGTGAGCAGGATGCCGCCTGCACCGATCTCGACGTCATCCGGGTGCGCCCCGATCGCGAGGACGACCTCGGGGTCGGGCATGCTCGACTTCGCCGAGCGGAACTCCTCCGCGAGGCGAGCCACGACCGCGATGAGATCGGACGAGGAGATGGGCTTGGTGAGGAACTCGTCGGCGTTGGCGCGCAACGCGTCGACGGCGTAGTCGACCGAGACGTGCGCCGTCATGACGATGACGGGCGTTCCCGGCCGCACCGCTCGAACCTTCTCGATCAGCTCGATGCCTGTGATGCCCGGCATCTCGATGTCGGTGATGACAACATCGGGCTCGTACAGCCGCATGGCCTGCTGGGCGAAGGACGGGTCGGTGAACGTCTGGACGATGCATCCCTGCTTCGTCAAGATCGTCTTGATGTAGAACGCAACGTCTGGGTCGTCTTCGACCACGATGACGCGATACGGATCTGTCATGTCCTGCTCTCCCCCGGGCGGTGACTCGCGATTCAGTTTAGGGGGCGCGCCTAGCGTTCGTGTACCCCGAATCTGCGCCCCGTTAGGGAGGGATTTACGCTACGAACGCTCTCGATTCGCTCTTTTGTCACCCATGCGAGGGCAATGTCACTCGTCTCCCCGATCGTCGCCACCTCGACGCCCATGGGGTCGACGACCATGCTGTTGCCGACCCCGATTGGCGGGGCGTGGTCCGCCGCGGCGAGGTAGACGGTGTTCTCGAGTGCGCGGGCGGTCACGAGCGTGCGCCAGTGCTGCTCCTTGAGCGGGCCGCGGACCCACTCGCTCGGGCAGGCCACGATGTCCGCTCCCTCGTCGACGAGGCGGCGCGTCACCTCAGGGAAGCGGAGGTCGTAGCAGGTCTGCAGGCCGACCTTGAGGCCCCGGACCTCGAAGACCTCGGGGCGCTCGATCGCTCCCGGCGCGATCCACTCGGATTCGCGCTGACCGAACGCGTCATAGAGGTGCAGCTTGCGGTAGACGGCCACGCGGCTACCCTCCGGGTCGACGGCGACGACCGCGTTGTAAACGCGGTCCCCACCCACCGTCTCCTCCACCATGCCAGCGACGATGTGCACTCCGAGCACCTTCGCGATCGCGGCGATTCCTGCGACGAAGGGTCCGTCAAGCGACTCCGCGGCCTCGACCGTCGCGCGGTCGAGCTTGGGCGCGAAGAAGGAGGAGTACTCGGGGAAGATCACGAGTTCCGCGCCGCGCGCGACGGCAGTTGTCGCCATGTCGCGGATGGTCTCGAGATTCTCCTCCTTGTCACTGCCGGGAGCGAACTGCGCGACGGCGATGGCGACAGGACTGTCCTCGGCCGCGCCATGACTGGTGAGGGTACTCATGCGCCCACGCTACCCGAGGCTTCACCGTGCATGCAGAAGGCCCGGAACCAATCGGTTCCGGGCCTTCTCTCTGTGGGTGGTTCCGGATATCCCAGAACGCTCGAGAACATTGGCCACTTCTACGGTGGCCGGATGGCCGTTCCAGGCTAAGCACGATAATTTTCCAGCGTGGTCCAGGCTGCTGGATGGCACTCGGAGTTCACCGTCGCAGGCTGGTCCGTGTGGAGGTCGGATCCTCGACGATTAGGAACCACGCGACGGCATCGGACAGGCAACATTCCGTCGGGACCGGAGCTTCTACTCACGTGGACGATGAGTTGCCAGGAGTTATACAGTTCCTCAACCCCGAACCTCGAATTGGTATCGAAGGTAACTCGGTGAACTCCGCCCGCTGGGAGTTAATACAGCCCGTGATGTATAGTCAGTGAATGCTGACCATTACCAACCGTCTCGACGTGATGAACAGGCTTGGCCGTGCGATGGCTGACCCGACACGTTCTCGCATCCTCATGACCCTGCTCGAGAGCCCGAACTACCCCGCCGTGCTCTCACGCGACCTGGGCCTCAGCCGCTCGAACGTCTCCAACCACCTAACCTGCCTGCGCGACTGCGGCATCGTCGTGGCCGAACCGGAAGGCCGCCAGACGCGCTACGAGATCGCGGATCCGCACCTGGCGAACGCACTCACGGCGCTGATCGATGTCACCCTGGCCGTCGACGAGAGCGTGCCATGTCTCGACGACGCATGCACGGTGCCCGGCTGCTGCGAGGAGGTAGCCTCATGACCGCCGCCCTCACCGACACGCGCCGCGCCACTCTGCACCGCCGGGTTCGCTTCATCGTCGGCTTCACGATCAGCTACAACGTCATCGAAGCCATCGTCGCGATCTGGGCCGGCACCATGGCCTCCTCCGCCGCGCTCATCGGCTTCGGCCTCGACTCCATCGTCGAGGTGCTCTCAGCCCTCGCCGTGGCCTGGCAGTTCACGCGGAAGGATCCCGAACGCTGGGAGAAGGTCACCGTGCGGGCGATCGGTATCGCCTTCTTCGCTCTGGCCGCCTACGTCATCATCGACTCGGTACTCTCGCTCACCGGGGCCGTCGAGGTCGACCACAGCCCGCTGGGCATCGGCATCGCAACCCTGAGTCTGCTCGTCATGCCGCTGCTGGCCTGGTTTGAGTTCCGCACCGGGAGAGAACTGGGCTCCAAGAGCGTCATGGCTGACGCCAAGCAACTCCTGCTGTGCATCTACCTCTCCGGGACCGTCCTCATCGGACTGCTGCTCAACAGCTTGTTCGGGTGGGCGTGGGCCGATTCCGTCGCGGCACTCGTCGTCGCGGTGCTCGCCATCCGCGAAGGCATCGAGGCATGGCGCGGTGACGTCGAATCGCCCTTCGGAGTACTAGGCGAAATGGGTAAGGAGGAGCAGTCTCCCTCATCCCCGGCTGACGGACGAGAAGCTATACGGCCGGTACGGTCGAGAGGTCCTGCGTCATTCTGAGGCGTACCGGTCGAGGATGGTTTCCATCTGGCTGATCTCTTCCTGCTGGGTCTCCACGATGGTCTCGCACAGTTCGATGATTTCTGGGTCCGTGATGTTCGACTCTTCGCACACCAAGATCGCCCGCGAGTGGTGCGGGATCATCGACTGCAAGAATTGTTCGTTCCCGACGAAGGTCTCGGTTCTCCCGAGCGCGAAGACTCCCACAGCCAGCACCGCAAATACGGCCAGCAGGGCAATGTTCGTCTTCGTGCTTTTGAACATCGCCCACATGCCGATCAGCATCACGATCGCCATCGCGGCCACCATGAGAAGCGCCATCCAGAAGTTGCTCAAATTGAAGTAGAAATGGTCGATCGAGCGCACCATCGACATGGAGAGCACCCACATCAGCCCGAGGCTCACGAGGAGTATTGCGCCGAACTTCAGGTACATCTTGGCTGAGCCACCGTGCCCAGGATGTTTTCCGTCGCCATGATCCGATTTGGCCTTAGCACTGCCCGTGGCGCTCTCGGGGGTGTTGGTGCCGTCGTGTGATGTGGTGTTCCTGCCGTCGTTTCGTTCTTCGTGTTCCGAGGCGGTCATCTGTAGCTCCTGTCGTTGAGGTGCTTAGCCCAGCGAGGAGAGCAGGTCTGCGCAGGCTTTCTCGCAGCGGCGGCAGGCTTCCGCGCAGACGCGGCAGTGCTCGTGCATCTCGGCGTGGCGCTCACATTCGTCGGCGCAGGCCGCACAGGCGGTACGGCACGCCTCGAGCGCTGCGCGGGTGACGTTCGCGTCGTAGCCGGTGTGACGGGAAAGGATCGCCCCCGTGGTGGCGCAGAGATCGGCGCAGTCCAGGTTGGTGCGGATGCACTTGGTGAGTTCCGCGACCATGTCCTCGCTCAGGCACGCATCGGCACACGCGGTGCACGCTTGCGCGCACTCCAAGCAGGCAGCGATGCACTCCGCGAGCTTGGCGCGGTCTACTCCGCCCAGATCCTTGGGGTACGTGTTCAGCATTTCTTCGATGACGGGCATTTTCTGTCTCCTTGTTCGGTCGTCCCTGTCACCGCCTCGTCTGCGACGCTACGTCGGAATGCAGAAGATGAGAAGGGCATCCCGAAGTGCACTGGAAACGCGGAGGTTCGAGCAGGACTGCTGCGGAGGAATGGAGGGGCCGCCGCGTCGAGGCGGTGGATGACGCGACGACCCCAGTCGTGGGGCAGCTTCCCCGAGGTGCAGCTGCCAAAGTTTCAGCTCGGCTTACTCCGCCGGCCGCAGGACCTCCCAGGTGTCTCCGTAGTCGTCGGTGGCGACGATGCCGCGGTCATCCGCGATGATCACTCGGCCGTTGGCAGCATCGACGGTCATGGCTTGCGGCACCCCGTCTGTGACCCCTCCCTGAGACCATGGCCCGCCTTCGAGCGGCTGGTACCAGAGGGTCCCGTCGACATCGATGCCCACAAGCCAGTCGTCCCCGCCGGACGCAATGAGGTAGAGACGGGGGGCGAGCGGGTCCAGGATGAAGGATTCAGCACCGTCCGTGCTGACGGAGAGCCCATCTTCTGTCGTGGCGTAGAGGAGGTCAGGGTTCTCGTCGGGTGCGAGTATGTCGCGGGCGGCGAGGGTTGCCCCGTCGGTCCACGTCTGGCCGTCGTCGGTTTTTCGCACAGTTCCAGAGCTGGAATCCAGACCGTAGATACGCTTGTGGTGGCCCAGAGAGATGGTCAGATCGTGGAAGTCGGTCGTGCCGGTCAGTGAGACGTTCACCCAGCTTCGGCCCAGGTCCGGGCTTCTAATCAGTCCGAGATGGGGTGAGCCGAATGTGTCGGGCGTGCCCGGTCCTGGGTGACCCGACGCGTAGGCCACTCCATTGTTCAGAGTGAAGCCCATTGCGTCGATGTCGAGGCCGCCGAGAGGGCCGCTCAATTCAGTACCGTCGGCGGCCTCGGTCAGCTGGAATATTCCCCCGTGTGTAGCGACCAGAAGAGCGCCGCTTTCGGGGTCGACCTCGAGGCCGTGGATGTGCTCGAATGCTGCCGCCACGTCCGCAGGTGCCGGAACAGGTTCTGTCGCGGCGGTAGAACAGCCGCTCAGTAACGCTGCCGCAGCGGCCCCGGCGAGCACCATCAGTCCGGTGCGGGAGCGGCCGCTCATCGGGCGCTCATCAGGTACAGGGCGATCACGGTGGCGCCAAGCAGGACGGCCAACAGCACGGCGGCCGCCAAGAGAAGAAATGTGTTTCGTGTGCTCATCGAACACCAATCGTTGAATAGGTAGCCGCCACGGTGAGACGGCACGGAAAACGAGGAAGACGGTGTGCTGCAGCGGTGAACGTCGACTGCAGCACGTGACCGGCCGCTACAGGGTGTCGAGCAGTTGCTGCATCTCAGCAATCTCGGCGTTCTGGTCGTCGACGATCTTCTGAGCCAAGTCGAGCGCGTCGGCGTTCGTGCCGGTGTCCAACTCGCCCTGCGCCATTTGGATCGCACCCTCGTGGTGTTCGATCATCTGCTCGAGGAAGAGGCTTGATGCCTCGGGCCCTGTCGCCTGTTCGAGTGCGGCCATGTCGTCTTCCGACATCATGCCGCCGTGATCCATGCCGCCCATCTCGGTGTCGGCACCCCACTCTTCGAGCCAGGTGTTCATGGTCTGAATCTCGGGCGCCTGGGCCGCTTTGATGTCTTCGGCGAGGGCGGCGACACGTTCATCGATGCCGTCCTTCGCCAGCAGGGTTTCGGACATTTCGATGGCCTGCTTATGGTGGACCGCCATGCCCATGGCGAAGTTCACATCGGCATCGTTGAACTCGGCGTTGCTGGAGTCGTCTGCAGGTGAGGAGCTCGACCCGTGGTCCATGCCCTCCATCCCGGTGTCGCCGGTGGTGGAGCAGCCTGCGAGCACGAGTGCTGCGGCGAGCACGCCGGTTGCGAGGGTCAGTGTACGAATTTTCATGATCGTCTTTCGGTCCGTAGGAAGGTTGATTGAGCCGCTTGGGGCGGCAGGGCTGTGCCGGCGTTGCCGGCGCGGCCGTAATCAGGTCCTACTGATCGAAAGAACGTGGAGAGAGGGCGGGGCTGCTGGAGCGAGGGTCGCTTTGAGCTCCAGTACAGGGGAAAGCAGCCGCAGGATGCCGGCGCTGATGGATGTCGCGCGAGAGGCCCCGAGAATGATCAGCGTGACCATCAGGGCCAGGATGCAGGCCATGACGGTCATTGCGTGTTCACAGTCGCTATCGCACACGGCGGGGCTGGCCAGCGGGTCAACCGCTGCGGCGTCTGCGGCACCCGCATCCGCATCCGCATGGTGATCTGCGGATGCGGCGACAGGGCTGCTTGCCGCGTGCCCCGAGTGTCCTCCCTCGATATTGAGGGAGTGCATGGCCACCAGCCCAACGACAATCGCACCGATCGCAGCCAGGGAGAAGATCAGAGTGCGCCACAGGCTGCGGCGTGGACGAAGGGCGTGACCTACTTCGATCATGCTCATAGTCGCGCCTCCACCCGTCTCACAGTAGCTCCCTAAGGCTGCACGCCTGCAGGCAGCTTCGCAGCTCGGCTGTCCGCGGGCTGCTGCTCGCTGAGCCTACGGGCGCTGGCCTCGGGCCGCAGGTCGAGGCGGCGCAGAAGTTGAGCGTTGAGGGCGACCACCAGGGTGGAGATCGACATCAGGATCGCTCCAACCGACATGGGGAGCACGAAGCCGATGGGGGCCAGCACGCCGGCCGCCAGAGGCACGGAGATGAGGTTGTACCCGGCCGCCCACCACAGGTTTTGCTTCATCTTGCGGTAGCTGGCGCGGGACAGTTCGATGATCGAGAGCACCGAGCGCGGGTCGTCGCTGGCGAGGATCACCCCGGCCGAGGCGATCGCCACGTCGGTGCCGGCCCCGATCGCGATGCCGACGTCCGCCTGGGCGAGGGCGGGTGCGTCATTGACGCCGTCACCGACCATCGCCACAGTGCGACCTTCGTCCTGCAGCTGCTTGATGGTGGCCGCCTTGTCTTCGGGTCGCACCCCCGCGAAATACCGCTCGATGCCGAGTTCGTCTGCGACCGACTTGGCGACAGCGTCCGCGTCGCCGGTGATCATCACCGTCTGCACACCAATCGCCCGCAGGGCTTCGACAGCTTCGCGGGATTCGGGTCTGATCTCATCGGCGAGCTTGAGCGCGCCGACGACCTCGCCGTCGATCAGCACGTGGAGGATGATCGCTCCGTCCGCGCGCCACCGGTCCGCGACCGGCAACTCGCTGCCGTGCTCCTGCTCGAGTAGGTACGGGCCGCCGACCTGCACACGCTGCGCCCCGACCTGGGCGGAGACGCCCACCGCTGGCGACGACTCGAAGGCACTCGTCTTCTCGAGGGCGAGCTGCCGTTCGGCGGCGGCGTTGACGATCGCGCGGGCGAGAGGATGCTCGGAGTCGGCTTCGGCTGAGGCCGCGAGCCTGAGGATCTGCGACTCGTCCATGCCCGCAGTGGCGTGAATCTCGGTGACCGTCGGAGCGCCCTTGGTCAGGGTTCCGGTCTTGTCGAACAGTACGGCGCTGACCGTGCGCATGCTCTCCAGTGCCAGCCGGTCCTTGATGAGCACTCCCCCGCGCGCGGCCCTCTCGGTGGCGATCGATACGACGAGCGGGATTGCCAGGCCGAGTGCGTGGGGGCAGGCGATCACTAGCACGGTGATGGTGCGCACGACGGCGGCATCCGGAAGCCCCAGGAGCGTCCATACCACCGCCGTGATGACGCCGGCACCGAGGGCGAACCAGAACAGCCAACCGGCTGCGGTGTCGGCGATCCGCTGCGCACGGGAAGAGGAGTTCTGAGCATCGGCCACCAGGCGCTGGATGCCCGCGAGGGCCGTGTCATCGCCCGTGGCCGAGATCTCGATGCGGATGCCCGAGTCAGTCGCCACCGTTCCGGCCACGACCTGCTCGCCTGCGCCGCGCCGCACGGCCTGCGACTCCCCTGTGATCATCGCTTCGTTCATGCTGGCCGAGCCGTCGACGATCTTTCCGTCGGCCGGCACACGGCCACCCGGACGCACGACGACGAGGTCGCCGACTCGTAGCTCGGAAGGGTGGACGGTGACGGTGAGATCGCCTTCGATTCGCTCGGCTTCATCCGGGAGGAGGGCGGCGAGAGAGTCGAGGGCTGAGGTGGTCTGCGCCAGGGAACGCATCTCGATCCAGTGGCCCAGCAGCATGATGACGATCAGAAGTGCAAGCTCCCACCAGAAGTCCAGCTCGTGGTCGAGAAGACCGAGACTTGCCCCCCAGGATGCGAGGAACGCCACAGTGATGGCCAGGCCGATGAGGAGCATCATCCCGGGCTTGCGTGCCTTGATTTCACCGATGGCGCCGGCGAGGAACGGTGCACCGCCCCAGACATACATGACGGTGCCGAGCAACGGTGAGATCCAGCCGGCCCAGGCGGCATCCGGGAGCGAGTAGCCAAGGATCATGGCAAACATCCCCGAGAATCCCACCACGGGCACGGCGAGCACGAGCATGATCCAGAACAATCGCCGGAACTGACCCACGTGATCGCCATGCCCGGAATGCCCGCCGTCGTGGTCGCCATGAGAGCTGTGGCCATCGTGCACGGGGGCTGAGGCATGGCTTTCGTGGACCGACACCGAGGTGTGGTCGTCGTGTCCGGCGTGTGCCTCGGGGCTCGGCCGAGCTGCACCGTGTGCCTGGTCGCCGTGGTCGTGGTGATGGGTGTGCTCATCATCGCGGCGGGCGGGTGTGCTGGACGGGTGGTGATGCTCAGCCATTCGTTCCTCCTTGAAGCAAGCCAAGTGCCGCGCTGTGCGGGCCTAGCGGCACTGGTCGTGGATTGATTATGGTTCTGCGCGCATGTGCCTGATGCGCAGCGCGCATGAGGGGCACGTCACGCCCTCAACCGCCGCCGCTTCCATCAGGCCTCGACGAGTGAGTACCCTGCCTCGTCCAGTGCTGAGCGGACGGTGGTGGGGTCGAGCATCGAGTCGCTGGCGACGCTCACAGAAGAGACTCCGCCGGCGTTGAGCTGCACGTTGACCGACTGGACTCCGTCAATCGCGCTGAGTTCCTCCGTGACGGCGGAGACGCAGTGTCCACAGGTCATCCCGGAGACGGCGAGCGTGGTCGTCACCGCCTTTTCGGAGAGAGCGGTCTCAACAGGGGTGGAGTGGGAGTGGCCGGCGCCACACGCGCAGCCGCTGCTTCCCTTGTCGGCCAGGCCGAGATCGTTGACAGTGTGACTGCTGCACATAGCTTGCTCCTTGCGATTGATAGTGAATGGTCTAGTCAGGAACGAACGAGCCGCGCGATGGCGGCCGAGACTTCGCGGATCTTCTCGTCGGCTACAGCACCGCCCTGGCGTGTAGCGTCTGCCACGCAGTGGCTGAGGTGATCCTCGAGCAGAAGAAGGGCGACAGACTCCAATGCCTTGGTCGTTGCGGAGACCTGGGTGAGGATGTCCATGCAGTAGGTGTCCTCTTCCACCATTCTCTGGATCCCGCGCACTTGACCTTCCGTGCGGCGCAACCGCTTGACCAGCGCATCCTTATTGCCGACGTATCCATGGGTCGTAGCGTTGTGTTCCATCATTTCTCCGTCCACCTATCTCAAACTATACCCCCCGGGGGTATAACGTCAAGGGATCTTCCAGCGATCAAAAACCTTCTACTCGACGTTTTGACGGTTTTGATTTCGGCGACGAGTTTCGAGCGCATCGCGCCCTTGGGTCTTCGGCACCTCGACGCAGCCCGCCAGCCCTGCTCAATAACGATCGTTACTGAGCAGGTGGAGAGGCATGGCCCGGATTGTCTGCCACAAACGCTCGTCATAACCAGCAATCGGCAGGGGTTTCCGGTTGGCCTCGCGGAGATGCCACGGTGCCCGGCAGTTGTCGCGCAACGCATGGGTTTCGAGGCAGCGAGGTTACGAGACGCGTTTCCTATGGACCAGGTCGCTATGAGCGAGAGCTCGGCCTCCGCTGCGGGCCACGGTGGTCGTGTGTCTGGTCTATTTCAGCATCATGCGCTGCCTGGTGATGCGTCACGTGATCGCGCGAGTGATGGGCCTCGCTTCTATCGAGCAGCACAAGGCGGTGGCCGACTTGATGTATCTGGCCCCGCCTTGTGCTGATTCGCACTCTGGTCGTGCTGCTGGCTTACAGTGCAGCGATCAGTTCGGCGCACGCCTTTTCCCATCGGCGACAGGATTCTGCACACACTTTGCAGTGGTCGTGTCAGGAGGCGCAGCAGGAGAGTTTGGCCACGTCGGTGTTGAACGACTGGCAGGCGATCTTGATGCCTTCGGCCATCGTCAGATACGGGCTCCACAGATTCGCGACTTGGGTGACTGTCATCCCGGCGGAGACGATATAGCCCGCGGCTGCGGCGATTTCGCCAGCGTTCTGTGCCACGGCGGTGACGCCGACAATCAGGCCGGTGTGAGTGTCCGCGACGATCTTGATGAACCCGCGGGTGTCCCGGTTGACCAGTGCTCGAGGAACATACTCAAGCGGCAGCACCCGACATTCGCAGAGGATGCCGGCATCCCTGGCCTGCTTGTCGGTCATTCCTACCGCTGCGAGGTTGGGGGTAGTAAAGGTCACCCGGGGCAGGTGCCGGTAGTCGACCTCCCGGGCAGCATCATTGAACGCGTTGTCGACGACGAGGGAGCCGTGCGAGGCGGCGACATACACAAACTCGGGGTGTCCGGTCACATCACCCGCAGCCCAAATCCGACTATTAGAGGAAGCGAGCATCGCACTTACCGCAACCTCGCCCTCCTCTCCCGTTGTGACACCGACTGCGGCAAGGTTCAGACCCTCCGTAACTGGGCGCCGTCCGGTAGCGACAAGGAGCTTGCTCGCGCGGATACCTTCCCGACCACCGATACCGGAGACCAGCGCCACGACCTCGCCCGTCGCGGCATCCGTGCGGACGGTAGAGACGGTCGTCTCGCGGAGCACGCGGATGCCTTCGTCGGCGAACACACTCATCAGCGCGCGGGACGCTTCCGGCTCCTCGGACGAGGCCAGACGGGACCGAACCACCATTGTCACTTTCGACCCGAGGCGGGCAAAGAGCTGGGCCTGCTCCAGAGCGACGTATCCGCCGCCGAGAACCAGCAGGGACTCGGGCACCTCGTCTAGTTCCATCGCCGTGGTGGAGGTGAGATAGTCCACTTCCTGCAGCCCATCGATCGAAGGGACCCACGGGGACGAGCCGGTAGCAACCAGATAGTGTGCAGCGCGCACGGTTTCGACGGTGCCGTCGGCATCGGTCACTTCAAGCAGCGGATCTGTCGGCGTACCAACGAACGCCGCATCACCGTGGCGCAGCTCCCACCCGTACTCGCCGATCAAATCCACGTACTTGTCAGCCCGCATCGTCTCGATCAAGTCACCCTTGCCGCCGATCAGGACCTGCATGTCGACCGGATCGGCGGATGTGTTGATGCCGGGGAACCGGTTCGAATCTAGAGCAACGTGGCGCGCATCGGCGGCCGCGAGCAAAGATTTCGACGGGATACACCCCGTATTGACGCAGGTTCCGCCGACAGTTCCGCGTTCAATCATGACGACCCGTTTACCGAGGTTCGTAGCCTTGATGGCAGCGGCGAACGCTCCCCCACCGGAGCCGATGATGGCCAGATCGAAATCAGGCGGCGAAATTTCGGACACGGATTCTCCTGGTGCGGTCGGAGGCGAGACGGGCCGGTCGCGCTGCTCGCTCTGTCACCACAGTCTGGACCTTCCCCTATGGTGGAAGGTCAAGCCTGAGGCGAGAAAAAGCGAGACTAGAGGAAGTATTGTGCGCATCGGTGAAGCGGCAGCTGCGGCAGGGATGACAGCCAAAACGCTGCGCTTCTACGAAGTGAGGGGTCTCCTACCGGAGGCAAAGCGATCCGCGAACGGGTACCGCGACTACAGCCTGGAAACGACCGCAAGGCTAGATTTCATCCGCCGTAGTCGCATCGCCGGGCTGACATTGGCGCAAATCCGGGACATCCTCCGGATCAGGGACGCTGGCCAAGCCCCGTGCACGCATGTGCGAGACCTTCTCGCGCAGCAACTGACCAATCTGGACCGGCAGATCGCCGAACTGCTCGCCCTCAGAGCCACGGTCGCCGAATTCCACGACGCGGCGGCCGTGCCCGACCCCGCAGTCTGCAACCCTAACCTCATCTGCAGCTACCTCTGACCTCATCTGCAGCTACCTCTGACCTCATCTGCAAGCAGACGAACTGAATATGTAGTCTCATTGAACCCATGGGTTTTGAGACGGTTGAGTTATGAGACAGGGCTCACTTCTCCCCGAGATAGGCGCGGAACCAGTCGCACCAAAATGACCATTCCGACCAACTCCACAAGGGTCTGCGTCACGACGGCGAGCGGAGCGATAGCCAGCGTTGCTGGCAAGGCCAAGGCAAGTGGGAGCACGACAAGGGAGTTGCGGGTCGATCCGCTGAACATCACGGCTCGTGTAGATGGCACGTCCAGGCGCGCCAGTTTGCCTGCGGCAAGGCCGATGAACAGCATCACAGCGAGGAAAGCCACATACAACGGCACCACTCGGACTAGGGCGACCGCTTGCCCGCCGACAGCGGCGATCTGGGAACCGACGACGACCGCGAGGGTGAGCATCATCAGGGGCACCATCGCCATCACCATCACATCTTCGATCACACGGCCAGCTCGGTACCGGCGGCTGATCGCTTGCACCACCGCTGCCGCTGCAAGCGGGGCAACAATCAGTATCAAGAACGCCTCGATGAACGGTTCCGCCTCGATCAGCTCCACCGCGTCGCTGCCCGCGAAAAGCAGCAGGTAAAGGGGAAGGAGCACGATCTGCAACAGCATCAGCAAGGGAGTGGCAGCGAGCAAGTGCGCTTTCGCGCCGCCCGCGAGGCCGGTGAACACGATGACGTAGTCGATGCACGGCGTCAGCAGCACCAGAAGCACTCCGAGTAGGAGCCCCCGATCGTCGGTGACGAACCGCGAGAGGCCAAACGCCACCAACGGCGCGATGACGAAGTTGACGACAAGCACAGTGCTGAGAAACCGGAGATCGCGAAACGAACGTCCCACCTCGATGAGTGGCACACTCAAGAATGTCGCGAACAGCAGCAGGGCGAGAACAGGGTTGATTGCCACGGTCAATGTCGGCGCAATTGCCGGGGCGAGCGACCCAATGACTCCGCCCAGAACGATTGCAGCGAGGTAGAGCGGCACCTGGTGCCGGTCCCACCACTCCCCAACTGTCTTCACCGGTTCAGCCTAGAGACAACCTTCAGCACCGGAGGCGCAGACCGTGGCTGTCTCGAAACCCTTCGGTTACGGGACGTCTCGTCGGATCAAGAGACAGCCGACTGGATTCCGGGGCGTGCGAGTCTCGTATCTATGTCTCGCAACCTGCCAGGTACTAACCCTTAGTTGCGAGACAGTGTTAAGCCGAGCCGAAAACGATCGTTTATGAGCAGGTCGCGGGCAGAGCTCTCCCCTCGACGGAGAAGGTGTGTTTTTTGAGCTAGTCCCGCTTGCGCGGGCGGTGACCTTCACTGATGGCCAAGTTGCGAGCAACCCGCCTACTCAGCAAAGGGGCGACTAGTCGGAAGGATTTGGCGACCCAATAAATGGCAGTCGCCCCTCCGATCAGATACCCCGTTACGGTCCCGGTCTCAATCAACAGTTGGGGCATGGAAACCTCCACCCGTCGGTTGCCAGCCTGGTGCTGGGGCTGACGAGCTACCATCCGAAAGCGACTTCTTGGGATCGCAGACCCTCGACGACCCCACGTTTCCGCGAGGCTCTCAATTCTCCCGAGCCCTAGCATCTCGGGCACAGCGACACAGGAGCACCGCGACCAGCAGCGTCCAGCGCACCCTCACGCGCAGCGTGTAGGCGGGTGGGGGTGCGGCCTCGAGGTCGGCGACGCCGAGGATCCAGGTCGGAGTGCGATAGCCCATTTGCTTGTCGGCCGCTATCCGGACCCGTGCTGCGGCTGCCTGCACAGCCGGGGAGGCTCGGCGCTGAGCACGAATCGGTCCGCTTCTCGAGCGGAGGGCGGGTATCACGGAGTCGTCTCCGCCCGGTCATTGATGCTGTCGCTATCCGCGCTGCCGATCTCCGACACGATATGCGCGAAGTGCGCGACGATTCTCTTCGCATCGTTCGAGGTGAGGCCGGTCTCCGCGGCGGGTGCGAGTAGGAGCGCGCCAGGAAGACGGTGAGTGACCGAGTTGTAGCGCATGGCGACCGGGATGGCGTCGTCGTCGGCCCAGGCGAATTCGGCCTCTGGAAACTGGCTGAAAAGTTTGACGGCGGCGTGGAGTTTCCATTCGGAGGGGACGAACGGGCCGTAAGGGCGCTCGGCGACTACGAAGCCACCGCTAAGTCGTCCGTCCAGCACGGTTTCGAGGCGAGCCACTCGGAATCCCCAGGTAGTGAGCCAGCCCAGGCGGATGTCGGGACGCCGGGCGACATCGTCGATGATTTCCAGGACCGCTTCCTCAATGAGGTTGATCGGCAGCGGCCGGCCGCTGGATCCGAGGACCGTCGGCAGCGTGGAGGAATTGGTCGACGAATCGAGCCGGTTAATGACCCCGTCGACGTCCAAGAGGAGCAAGCCTGCAACGTCGTCCACACCAACTCTGGGCGGGTCCACGAGAAAAGGCCGAAGGTGATTCATGATTGGTTGCTCCACGTTGTGTCTGCGAGAACTGTCAGTAAGTCGGGGTCGTCGAGTCGGTCTAGCGGCCGCGCGTGAGGTTCGAGGGGGCTGGTGGGCGTCACGAGCCATGCGATGATGTCGTCCTGATTCAGTCCGCGAGACTCGGCGATCGGGGTCAGCGTGGTGATGATGCTCTCGACTTCGTCGAGTTGACCGATCGCGGCGGCGGGTCCGCATCACGGCGTCGCGCTTTCGGGATTGGCCACTTGGTCGCGCAGGCATTTTCCGCTGGAACAGGAGCATTGCAGTTCGCTGTCCCGTCGCCCCGCCAGTCGGATTGCCAGCATGAGACTAGTTCGCTCTAACCAGCGGTGCGGGTCTTCCGGCGTCGTGAGGGCGTGCATCTGGTGATAAGCGGTGCAGAAGTACCCGGCTTCTCCTGTGAGGAAGCAAATGATGTTCCACAGGTACGGAGCGGGCAAGGTGTCTATGCGCTGTGGGCGTCGGAGTGCGTCAACCCACCACTGTGCCTGGTCGACCACCCTCGGGTCGAATGTGCCGGGCGGCAGCGCGTCCCACGCCTCGAAGTCCTGCGGTGCCGCGGAGCCCTTTTCGAGCGTGCTCAGTGAAACTCTGGCTGCGATCTGTTCGCGAGGAACCCGATCGATGAGTGCTCGGCGCAGGACATCGGTGGCGTTTCCGCCGAGTTCCTCGATTCTCTCGACGATGCTCCGCCAGTCATCGACTGTGTCGTTCGCTCGCTCCACGTCTTTCTTCTCTCTCGCGTCAGCAAGACCCGCTACGGCAGTCCGGGTCCCCGTGGGGGTTCTCCGGACGAATGCCCGTACTCTGACTTACCGCTTGCAGGAGGTCGAAGAGTTCAGCTGAGAGAAGCACCGCTTCGGGTTGGCGTTTCGCTCCGAAGATCACGGGAGCCGTGTAAACCCCCTCATTCCTGAAACGAGCGAGGATTCGCCCCAGGGACTGCCGCACTTCGGTGATAGACATCACCGGCAACTCGAGCGCAGGGGCGTCAGCAGGACCAGCTGCGGCGTTCGCAGCCTGAGGTCGGCGTGCAGGTGCACGCCGGTCGGACAGAGCCTGCGCGTCGGTGTCGGCGTCAGCTGCGCCGGAAGCCAGATTTCTAATCAGACGCTGCACGTCCTTGGGTGTGAGCACGCTGTCGCCTCGGTCATGACGAGCCTGGTCTCGCATCTCGTTGAGACGTTTCGAGCGTTCGTCCTCTGCTTTCGCACCCGCTGAGTTCGTGGTCACAGGCTGCACCCTTCCTTTCCGGCAGTGTGGATGCGCCGTGTCCCGAATCGCAACTACACGTTCTTTGTAGCTGCGGGTGCTGAGGCGAGGGCGTACTATCCCGCCATGAAATTTGCCCCTGGGAAGCCACGGATGTATTGCAACGCGCCCGAGGCGTTCGGCAAGTCTCGCTACCTCGTCTTTGCCGCTGTGCCTCTCCTCAGCGAAGACGTGGCAGTACCCGAGAGCGTCCGTAGGTCGTTTTCGATTCTGGCCACCCGCGCACGCGCAGCTGCGAGGCAACATGAAGTCGCCCTCGATATCAGACTCATCCTTCACGCAAACAAGACAGATGAGAGAAGCCTGGCGACAGATCAGAGAAGTTTCGCGAAGATGTACGGGCTGAACGAGCGACGGCTCGGCGCCATACTCAACGGATACTTGGCTATGCGCCCAGCCGATCTGGAACATGCCAAAATGGCTCTCCCCTCCTTGGAGGGCATGCTGCGGAGGTCGGACCGACGGTCAGAGCATCTCCATGCGACGGCACTGCTTCAGTACGAGAGGGGAATAGAGGACCCCGGGCTCTGGCACGCATCCATGTCCGATCTGGAGCGCGTCACACTGGGGTTCCCGCTCTCTGACGGATTCCCAGGCGCTTCGGAAATCTCGGGCCTTCGATGATCGCCGGCCTCGAGACGGGCTGTATCTGTTCAGTCAGATCCGGCCGTCCGCTGGAAGAGGCAGTTCCGCGCGGCGGTTCGGCTGAACTACAAAATTCTCGTAGTTGATACGGCGGCATCACCAGCGTCAGGATCAACGCCATGGACTCGCTCAATGGTGAAGCCGCCGGCATCTACGCGGTGACAACCATGTCCGCCGTCTACCTCCTCGATCTCGACCGGATGCTGCTCATTCGGACTCCAGCCGATGCCGACGTGCCGTGGCGGCGCCTGCGAGGTGACGAGGAACCGGTAAAGCTGCTGGCAATAGTTCGCTGCCGAATCGGTGAACCGATGCATCTGAACATCAATCTGCGACCCCGCCGTCATTTTCACCCAACGCAGCACTACCCCCGTCATCGAGATCCAGAAGCTGGACGCCACCGCACGGGCACTCCCCCATACTGACCCCAAACCGAAGGAGCGATCATGACTGTCCGCACGCCACGCGCAGATCTGGAAACTGCGCATCTGATAGGACTCATCGGTGCCACCACCGTGGACGTCGATGAACTCTTGGCCGCCTCCACAGCGATGTGGAAACGCGGTGTCGGTGCGCTGATTCTCCTCAGCGACGAGCTTCGCCTGCCCACCAGCACCGCCGCCGCCGCCGAGGTCCAGCTGGACCGTATCAACACGCACCTTCACGACCACGAACAAACGTTGTCTATTTACGCTCCCAGCATCGAACAGGCCGCAGATGTCCCCCTCGCCGAGGATGGAGTGCGGTGGATCCGCAGCAACCTCGGCGCGCTCCCACCGGCACTTCGAACGACCCTGCGCACTCGCGCCGTCATGACCCTTCAGACAGGGGATAATCCCGGAACCTCCCCTGGCATGCGAGGCGTGTGCGTCGATGCGCGACCGGTCCCAGCCGAAGTCGCTTCCTCGGAACCGCAGAAGCTGAGCATCCTGATTGACAACGGCAAAGAGAACTCCGCCCGACCCCCGGCAACGAATATCGCGGAAGACGAAGCAATCGGCACGGGTGATTCCGAAGCCGGACAGACCGTTCAGACCATTCACCCCAAGATCCCTTTGGGAGGCCACGCCAGTGCGGCAGTCCGCGATGCCGCGATACCCACGGCTGACTCAGAGATGTCCAGCACCCGAGTCGTTCGACTCAGCGGGCAGGACCCGGCTGAACTCGCCATCCTGCAGGTTCGCACGTTGAAGCTGACCATCGTCGACCGCGCTGACGACACTGTCACCGAGCTCACGGGCGACGAGCGGGGCACCTGGATTGTGCAAACCGAAAGCGGCACGAAGTATGTCTTCGACTTCGGGAAACCCTCCGTCACACGCCACCCCGGACCAGGCGCGGCAACCACCATCAACGACACGACACGTCGATTGCGTCACATCGAATCATGCCGTGTCGGGCACTCCGGCGCCTGGACTATGAATGCCGGCGGAGGCTACGCCGACCCTGTCGATTTCTACTGGGCAGTCTGCACAGAGATCCGCACCATCACCCGAGTCGCTGATGCCAGCGGTGCGTGACCAAGTACTTAGCGCTCGAGGTTCACACCGTCACCATCGGTGTCTGTGTTGAAGCGCAGCATCAACTGTCGGTGTCACGATTCTCAGTTGGGCGCGCCGCTTCGTCGGAGTCTGGATGCTCCGCCCACGTATCCGGATCGCTCAACAACGCACGTACCGCTCTAAGCCGCGCAGCCCAAGCGAGCAAGTCGGCAACCTGCATGAGCGTTTCGCCTCGGTGGATGCGCACCAGTCGCTCGTAGGTCATGCCAGGCACCCCGTCAAGACGCTGCACATAGCTCCGGAGCGAGTGCCCCTCCGCAAGCAACGACTCTCGCACGGTGTTAGCGACGAGGTGCTGAAGCTGCGCTGCAGCGAACCGCGGGTCGTCCTGGGAGATCCCCTCGACTGGGGTGAGTGGCATCCGAGACTTTCCGAACTGCCTCGCTGACTGCACCACACCTCGCGGTTCGAACTTGAACGCGCGAATGTCCATTGCACTCATCTGTGTGAACCACTTTCTTACTTACATGGGGCAATATCCGCACTTGTTTGGCGAGATTCCTCTAATAGTTTGATGATAGCCACTCATCGCCGCCCGAAAGTTGACCACCTCGTTCGGCCTGGGTGCACAGGACCCAGGTATGAGCATTCACAACACCGTCCCATCCACCCGCACGATCGCCACGGAGAGCAGCGACCCGAACCTGATAGTTGACGTTTCTCTTATTGCCTCCGCTGCGGTGATACTCGACGGACGTCACATCCGCCGATGCTCAAAGGAGGTGGTAGGTCCGCTAATGCGGTACTCGCCGAGGATCCCGGATCGGGACTGGGCGGCGATCCGAGTGTTCGTGCTAGACGCTGTCGCGGCAGCGACCGAGACCACCACTCTCGACGCTGATCGAGCACTCAAGACCGCTGCTCCCTTCGTGCAGTGGGCCGTCAACCTCCAAGGCCTGCCGCAGGAGTCAGGTGCGGTCTTCAACCGGCGCGTCATCGAGAGCTATTGCGAATCCCTTGCTCTCGAGGCAGGCACTCAATCGACCTATCGCTCAACCCTGGTGAAGATTGCCGACGAGGTTGCCCCGGCTGAGAACCCCGAGTCGATGAAGCCGATCAAACGCCGCAGCATCAGGGACCCGTACACAGCGGCGGAAGCCGCGGCCTTTCGCGTCTGGGCATGCGGTCAACGCACAGCGCAGAGGACCACGAAGGCGAAACTCCTCCTCGCAGGCGCCGCAGGTGCAGGGCTTTGGCCCGCAGAACTCGGCGACCTTCACCCTGAGGATGTCACCGCCAGCGAATCCGGGGTCACGATCATCGTGCGCGGGCGCAGCCCTCGCGAGGTGACGGTGCGCGCCGAGTGGGAAGAGATGCTCCTGGAGGCCGTAGCTGACAGTGAGCCCGGGAAACCGGTATGGGGACCGGAGCGCACGACGAGCAAGAATAAGAATCTGGTCACAGACTTCACTGAACGATGCGACGGAACGGCACCCAAGCCATCGCGGTTGCGGGCAAGCTGGCTGGTGACGCTCCTTGACGAGCGAGTGCACATCGCAGTTGTGTTCAAAGCGGCCGGATTCAAGCAGTTCGACAACCTGCACCACTACGTCCAATACCTAACGACGCCCAGTGTGCAGAATGTCCGCAGCCAGCTCCGCGGAGGCGGCCGAGCATGACGCGGATCAGCCACCCGGATGCACTCGCCCACCTCGAAGATCGCATGGTGGCCACCTTTGGTGTGGGCCATCGCGAGTACGACGCAGGCACTGCCATGCACCCTGTGCCGAAAGCGCATCTGAACACCGCGATTCGGATTGCCGAGACATCGGGCATCCTCCGCATGCTGGGCGCGTGGGATTCGGAGAGGCGAAAGAGCAATGCTGGGAAGAAGGCGATCATCCCGCTGAGTGCGCTTGTCGTGCTGTACCTCCTCAACGCACAAATGGGCATCGGCGTCAGCTACAAAGAGCTAGCCCGCACCCTCGCCTACCGGTTCTCGCACGAACACTTCGTAACCCTCGGCGTCCGCGTCACGGAGGGCGACCCGCATCACTGGTACAAGAGGATCTCCGACACCACATATCGGCTCATCTCGCTCATGAATCCGACGCCGACACCACTGCGAAAGATCCTGAACGCTGAACAGTTTGCGATGCTGCTGCGTTCGATGGCAGCGCCAGAGGCGATGGCGCTCCAGCACCGAAACCAGGAACGACTCGACGACTTCTGCAATGCGCTCGTCCATGCTTCCTATCGGGCGCTGCCCCTCGACTTGCGGGAGAAGTACAAGGGCAACATCGCCATCGACGCCACGATGGTGCCCATTCGCGGCCCGCGCAACAGCGCAAGCAAAGAAGGGTCAAGAAGCAACCCAAACCCGCTCGCTGGCCGCTACAGACGTGACGGCAGCCACGGCGGAATAGGCGCCGCCACAGACGTGGCAGCGTACGAACTCGAAACCTCAGCGATGATCTGGAACAGCCCCGGAGAGAACGCGGCCTTCCCATCGCTGGTTACCGAGATCGGGTGCCACGCCCCCGGAAAGCTTGTGGGTTACGCAGCAGCGATGTCAGCGCGCCACAAGAACCTCGGCTTTGACCGCTTCGTACTCGCGGTCGACCGCGCGTACAACTACGAGAAGATTGAAAACTTTCATGTGCCGCTGGCGAAGCTCGGAGTCGATGCCGTCTTCGACTACCAGGCAAACGACCTCGGAGTCCAAAGCCACTACGCCGACCTGATCCTGGTCGACGGGAACTGGTACGTCGGCTGGATGCCGGAGCAACTCATCAGCGCAAGCAGCGAGAGCGCCAAAGCAGACGAAGCCATGGAGAAGGCGAAGTCCGTCATCTACCAGTTCGACCACCCGAGCGGGAGAAATGGCCCCACCAGCGAGCAAGTGGCCGACGCCAAGAAAACCATCGCAGACATCTCCGCGGGCGAACCCACACTGAAGCAACGCCTCGCGTTTCGTGAGCCCTACCGAATGATCCCCAAAGGAAGAAGAGACGCGGACGGCTACCAACGCTTCTCCTATCCGCCGATCAGCCAGATGATGGTGCGCCCCAAAAACCCTCCGCAGGTGACGAGTATCACTATCCCTCCCGTCCTCCCAGAGACTGAATCGATCGCAGCTGGCACCGCCTCCGCACGGAAGCCGAAGACAGATCAGTCCAAGAACACCCGAGGGAAGTCGCAACCACTGAAGTTCGCGCAGCACCTGCGGTATAAGAGCGAAAAATGGACCGCATGGTTTGCGATGCGCAATCTCGTGGAGAGTTCGAACAACATTCTTAAGACCCCCGAGCACGGTGACATAGAGAATGTCAGGAAGCGCAGCGGTCGTGGCTACGCAGCAACCTACTTCGCGCTGGCGGTCGCCGTAGTCGCCTCCAACATGCGACGCATCGCCACGTTCTTCCACTCCGAAGCGGAGCGAATCCAACGAGCAGCGTCCCCTACTAGAGCCAGGCGGAGACGAGACGAGCGTGGCACACCGCTCGCGAAAACAAGGCCGACAGCCGCTTCAGAGCCACTCGGCTAACCGGCCCCAGATTTCTCTTCCGCAAGACCAGACGATCCGGCCTGCCCACAAGCAGGCCGTTCACCATTTAACGACCCAAACGCTAGGCACCGTCTGGTCAGCGAAGCTCTGACAAGGCAAAGAAAAAGGACCGGGATGATTTTTCCACCATCCCGGTCCTTCTTTGCTCAATATCCGGATAATCCTTCGATCATTTCCGGAATGAGCCTCTGTTGCGGGGGCAGGATTTGAACCTACGACCTCTGGGTTATGAGCCCAGCGAGCTACCGAACTGCTCCACCCCGCGTCACAAGGATCCACCTTAGCACGGCCTCGGGCAGCCGTAAAATCGGGCCGCAACCGCACCCCTGCAGACGCCGGCGGGCCCGGCGACCGTGGTCACCGGGCCCGCCCGTCTTGCGCTACTACTACTCCGATTCGGATGCCGCGAAGAGGCGCTCGAGCGCATCCTGCAGTCGCTCGTCCGCCTCGGCGGCGGCGACGCGGTCGCCGGCGGCATAGGCCGCCTCGCGCTCCTCGAGTGCGTTCTGGGCGTCCGCGAGGGCCGTCTCGAAGTCCGACAGGCCGGGCGTGCCCGGGTCGGTCGGCTCCTCGGGGTCGGTCGGCACGAGCGGCTCGCTCGGGTCGATCGGGGTCGTGGGCACGCCCTCGTCGCCGGCGTCGGCACCGGAGTCGCCGCCGAAGATCGAGTCGAGCGCAGCATCCAGGCTGTCCTCAAAGGCGATCTCCTCGCCGAACGACACGAGCACCTTCTGCAGCACCGGGTAGCTCGTCTCACCCGTCGAGCGCACGTAGACGGGCTGCACATAGAGCAGGCCGCCGCCGACGGGCAGCGTCAGGAGGTTGCCTCGTTCGACCGTCGTCGAGCCCTGGTCGAGGATGTTGAGATCGCGCGAGACGACCGGGTCGGAGTTGAAGTTGTTCTGCACCTGGCCGGGACCGGGCACCGTGTCCTGCTTGGGCAGGGTCAGCAGGGTGAACTCTCCGTAGTTCTCCCCCGCATCGGAGTTGACCGCGAGATATCCCGTGAGCACGTTGCGGGCAACCTCACCCCCCGACGACCTCGGGATGTAGGTGCTGTAGAGGCTGAACGCGGGCTCCTCCATGCCGGGAAGCTGCATCGACAGGTAGTACGGAGGCTGCGCCTGCGCGGTCGCGGCCGTCGCAGTCGGCTCCGGCGGCGTGACCCACGCGTCGTCGCCCGAGTAGAACGAGTTGGTGTCGGTCACGTGGTAGGTGCCGAGGATCGCGCGCTGCACCTTGAACAGGTCGGCCGGGTAGCGCACGTGGGCGAGCAGCTGCTCGCTCATCTCGCTCGCGGGCACGACCGTGGCGGGGAAGATCTTCTGCCACGTCGCGAGCACGGGGTCCTCGTCGTCCCACGCGTAGAGGGTGACCTCACCCGAGTACGCGTCGACGGTGGCCTTGACGGAGTTGCGGATGTAGTTGATCTCGTCGAGCGCGACGAGCGGCTCCTCCGTGTAGGTGTCGACGATCGCGTTGCTGAGCGCCTGCACGTCGGAGTACGGGTACTCCGCGCTCGTCGTGTAGCCGTCCACGATCCACAGGACCTTGCCGTCGACGACGGCCGGGTAGGGGTCGCTGTCGAGGGTCAGGTAGGGCGCGACCTTGCGCACGCGCTCCCGCGGGTCGCGGTCGTAGAGGATCTGCGACTCCGAGTTCACGGCATCCGAGAGCACGATCTGCTCCGACTGGAACTTGATGGCGTAGACGAGCTGCTTGAAGATGTTGTCGAGCTTGGGTCCGCCGTCACCCTCATAGGTGGTGGTGGCGTTGCGGTCGCTGTCCTCCCCACCCGCCGGGTAGTCGAGTTCGATCTCGGGGGCACCCTCGGGGGCGCCGACGATCGAGTAGGCGGGCGAGTTCTCGCCGAAGTAGATGCGTGGCTCGTACTCGCCCAGCACTCCAGTGCTCGGGATGCCCGACTGGATGAACTGGGGCATGCCATCGGCCGTGCGCTCATTGCCCGCCGCCGCGACGACACCGAAACCGTGCGTGTAGACGAAGGTCTCGTTGTAGCGGCTGTTGCCAGCACCCGTGTTGGCGGCGTCAACCTCGCGCACCGCGATGACGGTGTCCTGCAGCGTGCCGTCGATCTCGTAACGGTCGACGTCGAGGTGGTCGGCGAAGGAGTAGTACTGGCGGATCTGCTCGAGCTGGCGGAACGAGTCGGACACGAGAGCGGGGTCGAGGATGCGGATGCTCGCGGTCGTCTCTGCGTCGCCGCGGAGCTGCCCGGGCTCGGCGTCCGTCGTGGCCGCGTACGGCGTCTCGACGACATCGCTCACACCATAGGCCGCGCGGGTCGCCTCGATGTTCCGCTCCAGGTAGGGGGCCTCGAGCGAGCGCACGCTCGGCTCCACCTGGAAGCGCTGGATGACCCAGGGCACGACCGAGCCGGCGATGATCGCGGTGATGACGAGGAGGGCCGTGCCGACGATGGGTAGACGCCACCGGCCGATGACCGCCGTGATGAGGAAGAGCACCGCGACGACGGCGGCCGCGAGGGCGAGGATCGCCTTGCCGGGGATCACGGCGTTGACGTCGGTGTAGGAGGCACCGTAGAGCAGGCCGCTACTCGTCTCGGAGAGGGTGGCGTACTGGTCGAGCCAGAAGGCGACCGCCTGCAGGATGAGGTAGACGGCACCCGTGATGGCGAGCTGGATGCGCGCCGTCTTCGAGATGCGCACCTCCCGACCGTTGACGCGGATGGCGCCGTAGAGGTAGCTCGCCGCGAGCGCCGAGACGATCACGACGGCCGAGCCGAAGGCGACGATGCCCGAGTAGAAGGGCAGCTCGAAGAGGTAGAAGGAGATGTCGAGCCCGAACTGCGGGTCGGTCTCGCCCGTCGGCGTGCGATTGAGCCACAGCAGCGCCATCTCCCAGCGGGTCGCGGCAGCGATACCCGCGAAGAAGCCGAAGACGATGGGGATGCCGAAGGTCGCGAGGCGGCGCAGCGGCTCGACGACCTGCTGGTAGCGGTCGAGCTGGGCGTTGAGTTTCGCGTAGACGGGCCGGCGACGGAAGGCGATCTCGATGCTGAGCCAGACGGGGATCGCCATCGCCAGGAAGCCGATCGCGAACAGGGCGGCGCTTGCGAGCCACTGGGTCGTCAGCACGGACTCGAAGCCGAGCTGCTCGAACCACAGCCAATCGGTGTAGAGACCCGCGAAGATGAAGAAGAGGAGCACGACCGCGGCAATGATCACCGCCGTGATGACGAGTGTGCTCCGTCGCTTCGTCGCGGGCGTCTGTGCAGATGCGGAAGTCAAGCGTTACTCCTGGCTCGGTGCTCGGGTCGGGATAGGGCCCATCTTAAGGGGTCACCGTGGAGCGAATGCTGGGCGCCGTCACGGGCAGGAGGCGAGGGACTCCGGCTGCCCCCCGCTGATCGATTCGAGCGCCGCGAGGGCATCCGTCAGTGTCTCGACGGGGATGACCCGCAAGCCAGACGGCTCATTGCCCGCGACCTCGCTGCAGTTGCGCGAGGGCACGAGCATCCAGTCCGCCCCCGCGCCGAGCGCACCGTACATCTTCTGGCGCACTCCACCGATCGGGCCCACTTCACCCGTCGCGGTGATCGTGCCGGTGCCCGCGATGATCTCGCCGCCCGTGGCATCCCCCGGGCTCAGCTTGTCGACGATGCCGAGCGCGAACATCATGCCCGCGGAGGGGCCGCCGACGCTGTCGAGGGTGATGTCAACGTCGACGGGGAAGTCATACTCCACCTGCACGCCGACGCCGAGCACGGGGATGGGGTCGCTGCCCTCGGAGAGCACGGGAGTGACCTCCACCTCGAGTGTCTCGCCGTCACGCAGCAGGGTCAGGGCTGCGGCACTCTCGGTGCCGTGCACGGCGAGCGCCTCGCGCAGGGCTGAGACGTCGGAGTGGGCCTCCCCGTCGACGCTCACGATCGTGTCGCCCGGCTCGATGACCCCGTCCGCCGGGTAACCTTCCGCGACGCTCGCGATCGTCAGGGTGCCCTCGACGGTGTAGCCGAGCTCGCGCAGGGCGGCCGCGACCGCCTCCCGCTTGGAGTTCTCCATGTCGACGCGGCTGGCCTCCTCCGCATCCTCGAAACTCGTGCCCTCGGGGTAGACGGAGTCGAGAGGCAGCACGGAACGGCTCGGATCGAGCCAGGCGCTCACGACCGAGAACCATCCCGTGCGGGTCGCACGACTGCCCACGACATTGACGGTGAGCAGATCGAGGCTTCCGCTCGTCTCATAGGTCTCGGCGTCGATCTCGATGAGGTCGGTCGCTTCGCCGTCGATCTCCACCGAGCCGAGCGTGTCGTAGACGGGGCCCGGCTGCTGGATGACGTACGGGGTCGGCACGAAGGAGAGCACGACAACGCCGAGGAGGGCCAGCACCAGGAACCACCACCCGGCCCGCGCACGGCGCGTCGGGGCAGGGGAAGACGCCCGGCCGTCGGGCGGAGGGAGGAGCGGCACCGTGGTCCTTTCGGGGCTGTTCGCCACGGGCGCACGGTGGGACGGCCGCCTCGGGTCAAAACACAGGCATCGTTGGGGATGCAGCGGCTAGCGTAGTCGGCATGTCTGACGATTCCCAGCGAGACCCCGGCGACGAACTCCGCGACATGTTGCGGGAGCTTCTCTCCGGCAATGCGGAGATCGACCCGCGCCGCCTCGCGGGAGCCGCTGGGCTGCCCGACGACCCCGCGCTCATCGCGCAGATGATCAGTCAGCTGCAGGGCGCCATCCAGCAGGGCGGCGACGGAGTCAACTGGAGCATCGCCCTCGATCAGGCGAAAGCCATCTCCGCCTCCACGAGCGCGACCGTGACGCCCGCCGACCGCGAGGCGACGCAGCAGGTGCTCGGCGTTGCGGCGCTGTGGCTCGGGGAGGTCACCTCGATCGCGGAACTCACGAGCGAGCCCCACCTCCTCACGCGAGAGCAGTGGGTCGAGGCGACCATGCCCGTCTGGACGCAGCTCGCCGAGCCCGTCGCCACGAGCATCGCCGACGCCCTCACCGACGTCATCCGGGATCAAGCCCCCGAGGAACTCGCGGGCATGCTTGCGAATGCGGGACAGCTCATGCGCAATATCGGCGGCACCCTCTTCGCGATGCAGCTCGGCCACGTCGTCGGCCAGCTCTCGACCGAGGTGGTCTCGGGCGGCGACATCGGCATCCCCCTGCTCACCTCGGGCGACTCGAGCGACCATCAGGCCGCTGTCCTGCCGCAGAACATCGCGGCCTTCGGCGAGGGACTCGACATCCCCGCCGACCAGGTGCAGCTCTACCTCGCCGTGCGGGAACTGGCACACGCCCGGCTCTTCCGTCACGCCAAGTGGCTGCGCCTGCAGCTCATCAGCGCCATCACGGATTATGCCCGCGGCATCCACATCGACACGGAGCCCCTACAGGACCTCGCTGCCGACCTCGACCCCTCCAACCCCGAGCAACTGCGTGAGGCGCTCGCGAGCGGCGCCCTCATCCCGCCCAAGACGGATGCCCAGCTCGCCGCCCTCGGGCGCCTCGAGACGATCCTCGCCCTGATTGAGGGCTGGGTCGACACCGTCACCGCACGCGCGACGACGCGTCTGCCCTCAAGCACCGCGATCGCGGAGATGGTGCGGCGGCGTCGAGCCGCCGGTGGTCCCGCAGAGTCGGCCTTCGCGACCCTCGTCGGCCTCGAGCTGCGGCCGCGTCGGCTGCGCGAGGCCGCCGCGATGTGGCAGAAGGTGACGGATGCCGTGGGTGCGGAAGAGCGCGACGCGCTCTGGGCGCACCCCGACGTCGTGCCCACCTCGGAAGACATCGACCGGCCGGAGGCCCTCATCGAGCGCCTTACACGCGCAGAACCCGAACTCGACGATATCGATCGCGCCATCGAGGACCTCCTGGGCGACGAGGACGGGGACCGACCCCGAGAGGACTGAGTCGCAGCGCCTGTGGATAATCCGCGGCGTCCCTCCCGCGGCTGGCGCATGATTCCCCTGTGCCCCTCAGACTCGACCCCCGGCTGCCCCTCGTCTGGCGCTCCCCCGACACCCTCCAGCTCGGGGTCGATCGCGCCGTCGTCGTGCTGGAGCGCCTCAGCAACCTTCACGAGCGGATGCTCGCCGCCCTCGTCGGCGGCACGACGGTCGAGTCCCTCGCCCTCATGGCCGAATCGGCCGAGGCTCCCGTGACGGAGGCGCACGAGCTGCTGCGCCGCGTCGAGCCGGCCCTCGAGCGGGCTGAGCAGCGCCCTCCCGTGGGGGATGTCGTCGTGACAGGCTCGGGCGTCGTCGCTGACCGCATCCGCTACACGCTCGCCGAGCGGGGCTTCCTCCAGGAGGACGCGGCGTCGCGGCCCGACCTCACGATCATCGTGGGCCACTACGTCGTCGACCCGGGCGAGCGAGGGCGCTGGCTGAGCCGCGACGTTCCCCACCTCTCGCTCGTGCTCGGCGACCGCGCGGCCCGGCTCGGGCCACTCGTGGAGCCGGGAGTCACAGCGTGCCTGCACTGCCTCGAGTTGCATCGGCGCGACGAGGATCCGGCCTGGCCCGCCATGGCGTCGCAACTGTGGGGACGGGCATCCGCCGTCGACACGCCACTCTTTGCTGGCGAGATCGTGAGTCAGGTCGTGCGGATCGTCGAGGCGCGCCTCGCATCCCCGACGCCGTCAAGCGCGAGCGCGGTCACGATCGACCACGAAACGGGGCAGCGGACGACGCGCGAGTGGGCGGTGCATCCGGAGTGCGGCTGCGCAGCTCCGCCAGGAAGCGGCTCGGCTGCCGATCGCCACTTCGCTGCTGCCCCCGCGACCAGGAGAGAGCCAGCCGTTCGCGCGCTCGTGTGATGCCGACATAGAGCAGCCGCCGCTCCTCCTCGATCGCCTCCTCGTCAGCCGCATAGCTGATGGGGAGCAGGCCCTCGCTCAGACCGATCAGGTGCACGCTCTCCCACTCGAGGCCCTTCGCCGCATGAATGGTCGCGAGCGTCACGGCGCGCTGAGTGGGCTCGTTCTGCGTCGCCGCGCGGTGCGCGAGGTCATCCACGAAGGCGCGCAGGGTCGTGCGCGGGCCCATCTCCTCGGCAAGCGCCATGATCGTGTTGAGCGACTCCCAGCGGTCGCGCACGGCACCGCGCGCCTCGGGCGCCTCCTGCGTCCAGCCGAGCGAACGCACGACATCGCTCACAGTCTTGAAGAGCGGCTCCGGCACGCCCCCCACGACGGCACCCTTGAGCATCATGACAGCCTGCTTGACCTCGGGGAGTTCGAAGAAACGTGCCGCCCCCGTCACGCGCGTGCTGACGCCCAGATCACCGAGCGCCGTGCTCACGGCGAGCGCCTGCGAATTCACCCGGTACAGCACCGCGATGTCCTGCGGGCGGCGGCCGGCGGCGATTTCGGCCTCGATCGCTCGGGCGACCGCGCGGGCTTCCGCCATGTCATTGTCGTAGACGGCAACGCTCGGTGCCTCTTGCGGCGAAGCACTGCGCACCCCCCGGGCGGCCGGGTGCAGCACGAGAGCCCCGGGCCGGTCGCGCATCAGCCGGTTTGCCGTATCCACGATGGGCGGGCTCGAGCGGTAGTTGCGCTCGAGCCGCACAACCGTCGCCTCGGGGTAGTCGGAGGGGAAGCGCAGCAGGAAGCGCGACGAGGCCCCCGCGAAGGAGTAGATCGTCTGGCTCGCATCGCCCACGACGCACACGTCGCGACGATCGCCCAGCCAGAGCTGGAGCAGGTAGTGCTGCAGCGGCGAGACATCCTGATACTCGTCGACGACGAAGAAGCGGTACTGCTCCCTCACCTGCTCCGCCACGCGCGGCTCGGACTCGATCATTCCGGCCGTCGCCAGCAGCACGTCCTCGAAGTCGAGCTGGCGCCGCTCATCCTTGAGGTCCTCATATGCCTGTTGCAGGTCGAGCATCCGCTCAAGATCCAGCTGGGGAGGCATCGCGCGCTCCGCCAGGGCATACTCGGCGAGGCTCAGCCGCGAGACCTTGCGCCACTCGATCTCCGCCGCGAGGTCGCGCAGGGTCGCCGTGTCGAGGCGCAGGCGCAGCCGCTCGGCGGCCTGACCGAGAAGGCGCCCCTTGCTCTCGAGGATGCGCGGCATGACGCCCCCGATCACCTGCGGCCAGAAATAGCCGAGCTGGGCGAGGGCCGAGGCATGGAAGGTGCGCGCGGAGACGCCCCCCGCACCGAGGCGGGCGAGACGCGCTCGCAACTCCCCCGCCGACTTCGACGTGAAGGTGAGGGCCATGACCCGGTTGGGCGGGTAGACGCCCGTCGCGACGCCATAGGCGATCCGGTGCGTGATAGCCGTGGTCTTACCCGTCCCCGCTCCCGCCAGCATGCAGACGGCGCCGTGTGTGGCCTGCGCCGCCTCACGCTGCTCCTCGTCGAGGTGGGAGAGGAGGGCATCCGGTCCCGGCGGCTGGTTCATCGGGACCACCCGCCCGCCGCGCCATCCTCGATCTCGCCGCCGAACCAGTGCTCGATGATCGCCCGCGCGATCGAGACACGCCCCGGCAGGACGATCTGGTCGAGGGATGCTGCGAGCTCCTGCCTGCTGAACCAGCGCAGGTCGAGGATCTCCTCCCCGTCGGGGCGCAGCTCGCCACCCTCGACGCGCGCCGTGAAGCCGAGCATGAGGGAGGCAGGGAACGGCCACGGCTGCGAGCCGAGGTAGCGGGCATCCGTCACCCGCAGGCCGCTCTCCTCCAGGATCTCCCGCTCGACCGCCGCCTCGAGCGACTCCCCCGGTTCCACGAAACCGGCGAGCAGCGAGAAGCGGTTCTTCTCCCACATCGCATTCGAGCCGAGCAGGATGCGGTCCTCCGCATCGAGGACCGCGACGATGACCGAGGGGTCGATCCGGGGGTAGATGTCGTGATCGGGGTCGACCCCGCGCCGCACCCAGCCCGCGTGCACCGGCTCGGTTGCCACGCCCGTCCGAGGCGAGAAGCCGTGGGAGGCATGCCAGTTGATGAGGGCGAGCGCCTGCGTGAGCGCCTCGATGTCGAAGCGGCTCGCGCTGGAGCCGAAGGTGCGCAGGTTCGCCCACTGGGCATCCGGCTGCGCACCCGGCTGCGCATCCCGCTGCGCATCCGGCTGGGCATCCGTGAGGGAGTCGGCCGTCTCCTGATCGACCGCGACCGCCAGGATCGGGGCGCCCCGCGGCGCGCTTGGCCTCTCCGTGAGCGTCCTGCCGAGGTAGACCACCGCATCCGCCCTCTCGACGGCGCCCTCGGGCAGGGCCGCGAGCGGCTGCAGGGCAAGCCCTCCCGAGTCGACGAGGGCCGAGCCGCGCCGCACGAGCAGCACACGGGTCGCCGCGTCTGCAAGGAGCAGGGAGAGAGCGTCGGGCCGCATGCGGACGAGGGCATCCCGATCGAGCTCGGACCGCCACACCGGGAGACGCTCGGAGGGTCGATCAAGCATGCGGAACCGATCTCGTGAATGACATGTACTGGCACGCCGTGCGCGTGGCGTTCTGCCCGGGGCGGCCTGAATCGACCTAGCCTGTCTACATGGCCAGATCGCTACTCACTCTAGCCGCGTTGGCTACCGCCGCCGTCGAGGGATTGGACGCCCGCGAGGTGGGCGGCTATGACGCGGGAGACGAGAGCGATTTCGACTCCGCCGTCGTGACGGGGGCGGATGGTCGCCACTGGGTGGTGCGCGTCGCCAAGTCTGAGCGGGCCGAGGCCGAACAGTCCCAGGATCTCCTCGCCCTGCGCGCCCTCAGCGTCGGGGTGCGCGGCCGCCTGCCCTTCGAGGTCACCCGCTTCGCGGGGCAGACGCCCGTCGGTACGACCCGCGCCGTCGTGACCGAGTTCGTCTACGGCGATCGCGTGCGGCTCGACGCGATCCCGGCAGGCGAGGGCCTTGCGACATCCATCGGCCGGGCGATCGCCGCCATCCACACCCTGCCGACGAGTTTCGTGGGCGACGCCGGCCTGCCCGTGCATTCGCCGCAGGAGTCGCTGCGCTCCCTCGTCTCCGTGCTCGACCGTGCCTCCGCGACCAACCTCGTGCCCGTCGCGCTGCTTCGCCGCTGGGAGCGCGCAACCGAGGATTCGGCTCTCTGGCAGTTCCTGCCGACCGTCATCAACGGCGCGCTAACGGCCGACTCCTTCCTGCGCTCCGGCAACGAGGTCTCCGGCATCACCGGATGGCACGCCCTCTCGGTGGATGACCCCGCGCGCGACCTCGCATGGCTGCTCTCCGCCAGGAACACGGATGTCGCGGAATCCGCTCTCGACGCCTACCAGTTGGCGCGCGGCTCGAGCGACCGCCAGATCGCACAGCGGGCCCGCCTCTACTCCGAGCTCGAGCTTGCCAAGTGGCTGCTGCACGGCAGCCAGCTGCGCGACAGCGGAATCGTCGACGATGCGGTCGCGATGCTGCACAACCTCGTGGACCGCGTCGAGCACGACATGGACCAGACGATCGCCCACAACACGATGCCCGTGCTCGCAGTGGACGAGGTCGAGGCGATGCTCGACGAGCGCGAGCGGCGGGGCGACGCCAACCCCGCGAGCTAGCCGCCGCCCGCTCCTGCAGGCGCTCGCCCGACCGGCGCTCAGCCAGCGGGTCTGGACGCGAACCAGAGCCGCTCGAGTTCCTCACGTTCGAAGAGGCGCTGCGGCCGGATGATGGCGTCGTCGGCGACGTAGTAGAAGACGGCGTCGATGCGGGCGGGGTCGATGCCCTTCCACTCCGCATAAGCCCGGCGGTAGAGGGCGAGCTGCAGCTGCTTGTCTTCGAGATCTTTCGCATCGCGGGGCGCCTTGCCGGTCTTCCAGTCGACGACCTCGAAACGCTCCTCGCCGTCCGGCCCGGGCGGTGCCGGGTAGACGGCGTCGATCTTGCAGATGACGATGCGGTCCGCCAGTGGCAGGTGAATCTCGCGTTCGACCTCGACGGGCCGCAGCGTCGCCCAGGGCGAGCGCTCGAAGGTGCGGCGCAACTCCTGCAGCCGCTGCTCCTGTGTGAGGGCGGCATCCGTCTCGAGCCGGTCTCCCGTGTCTGCCTCGTGATCGAAGGCGTCGATCTCCTCGAGAGAGCCGTGCACCCCGTAGCGATGCTCGACCCACTCGTGGAAGAGGGTGCCGAGGCGCGTGGCGCGGTAGGGCCGCTCGGGCATGGGTCGCCGCAACTCAGCCGCGACCGCCTCCGGGTCGGTCACATAATCCTTGAAGCGGGAGGCGGGCACACGAGCGGGTGGCTCCGTCGGGGCGGGGCCGGCGAGACGTGCGGAACGCTCCTTCAGCAGGAGGTGCACATCCCTCTCCCAACGGCCCTCACTCAGGGTGAAGCCGGATGCTCGGGCTGCTACCGCCGCATGCACGCATGCCGCCGCATCCTCGACGACGGCGCGGCGGCGCCCGAGGGGATCCTCCGGCCAGACGAAGGTCAGGTCATCCGTCGTCCCCGGGTCCGTCTCGTGCTGCGGCCCTTCGGGAGGGGCCGCGACAATGCCGCGGTCTGCAAGGGTGAGCAGGTATGGGCTCGGCCGGCGCGCCCGCACCTGTCCCGACCAGAAGGACCCCGTCAGCAGTAGGCGGTGGCGGGCGCGCGTCACGGCGACGTAGGCAAGTCGGCGTTCCTCGCGCTCTTGATGCTCTGACACCGCGGTCTTGAACTCTTTGACCGCCTGCGCGAGGTCCTTGCGCGTCTCGGCACCACGCCAGTCGAGCTCGGGCAGCTCGGCGGCGTCGCCTCGGAACTCCCACGGCAGGCGGCCGAAGCCCAGCCAGGCGCCCGTGCCCTCGACGGGGGCGCCGGGCAGCTCGCCCTCGACCATGCGGGGCACCACGATGATGTCACGTTCGAGCCCCTTGGAGCCGTGGATCGTCATGAGTTGCACGACGCCGGGCTCGGGCTCCTCTGGGCGGGGCGCAAGGTTGTCCCGCCACTCCGCCTCCCGCAGCCACGCGAGGAAGCTTCTGAGGGTCGGCGCGTCGTCGACGGCGAGGTAGCTCGAAAGCGCGTCGAAGAAGGCGTCGAGGGGCGCGCGTCCGAGCACGCGGTCCGGGTTGGCGGCGACCTCGATGTCAATCATGAGCTCCTGCTCGCACATCGTCACGAAGTCGAGCAGGTCGAGCCCCGAGCGCGAGCGCAACCGCGCGAGCACAGCGCCCGCGTCGCGCATCCGTTCGAGTCCCGTCTCGCTGATGCCCGTGATGAGCGAATGGCCCGGCTTGGCACTCGCGATGAAGTCGAGGGCGTCGACGAGTGAGGCTGATTCGTCCTCCGCGACGGAATCGCGCATCCGTTCCACTATCGCGTCGTCGAGTCGACGCTGAGCGAAGTCCCGCCGGCTGAGCGCGGATGCGACGCCTCGCAGTCCGTGCAGGTCGCGTGCTCCGATGCGCCAGCGTGGCCCCGCGAGGAGGCGCACGAGTTCAGACCCCGCGGTCGGATCCGTTAGCACCGTGAGGGCGCTCACGAGGTCGGCGATCTCAGGTTCTTCCATGAGCCCACCCACTCCGAGGACGTGGAAGGGGACTCCCTCAGCGCGAAGAGCTTCAATGAAGGCCCGCTGGGTGCGGCGTGTGCGGAACAGCATGGCGGCGGTCGCCTGGCGCGGGCCGTCGCTTCCTGGCACGGGCTCCGCGAGGCGCTGCGCGAGCCACTTCGCGACGGTCGCCGCCTCACCTGCGAGGTCCTCCTCGAAGGCGGTCTCGACGGAGTGGTGCGAGGCGACGGGTGAGGCGGCAAGGCGTTCCACGCGCACCCGGGTGGCGGCAGTGAGCGGCTCGACGATCGCATTGGCAGCGTCGAGGATGCGCGTGCCATTGCGCCAGCTCGTGCTGAGCGAGAACTGCGCAACCTCGGCCGCCCGTTCCCCGCCGAACTGCCGCGAGAAGTCCTCCAAATTGGCGGAACTGGCGCCGCGCCATCCGTAGATGGACTGGTGGGGGTCGCCGACGGCCATGACCGGATGCTCAGCGAAGAGTTCTGAGAGCAGCCAGGTCTGCACGACGCTCGTGTCCTGGTATTCGTCGAGCAGCACGACCTTGAAGCGCCCGCGCAGTTCGTCACGGATACGCGGCGCGCGACGCACGAGGGTCAGGGCGAGGGCGACCTGGTCGGAGTATTCGACGAAGCCGCGCTCGGCCTTGGCACGCTCGAACTCGCGCGCGAGTTCCACCAGCACGGGCAGTGCGCCGACCGCGCGGAGCTGCGTGAGCACGTCGCGATACTCGCCGCGCCCACCGAGCGGCAGATCTTCCAGCGTGGCGAACTCCTCGGCCATGCGGGCGACCGCCGCTGCGTCGGCCGTGTTCTCGGCGAGACCGCGGCTCACATCGAGCACGGCCTTCGTCACAGTGTCGACGCTCTTGCCGAGCCCTCCAAGCCTCTCGTCGCTGCTCGAGGTCACGATCCGCCGCGCGAGTTGCCAGGCGGATGCCTCGCCCAGCACATCACCGTCGGGCTCGCGCCCGAGCAGCAGCGCGTTGTCGCGGTAGATCGTGTTGGCGAAGGAGTTGTAGGTCGCGACGGTGGGCACCTCGAAGGGGTCGGGTTCCCCCGGCACGAGGCCAGCCCGTGCGAGGGCGTCGAGGCGCTGGCGGATGCGCTCCGCGAGTTCCCCCGCCGCCTTGCGGGTGAAGGTGAGCCCGAGGACCTCGCTGGGGGCGACGTGACCGTTGGCGACGAGCCACAGCACGCGGGCCGCCATCGTCTCGGTCTTGCCACTGCCCGCTCCGGCGACGACGAGGGCCGGTTCCAGCGCCGACTCGATGACGGCGCGCTGCTGCGGGGTTGGCCGGTGCTGGTCGAGGGCATCCGCGATGTCGTCGGCGCTGACGCCGCCCAGCAGGGAGCGCTGGCCATCGCCGAGCTCGAAGAGTACGTCAGTCATGCGTCACCGCCCTTACGCGATGGAGGCGCCGTGCTGCGGAACCGGGGCGCCGATCGTCGATCTCGCGCGAGCCGCTGAACTCCGCCGCGGCCATGCCGCGCGCCGCGAGGGCGATGCGCCCCCGGAACTCGTTCAGTTGTTCGGGCGTGAGCGGCGCCTGCACGCCCTCGCGGTAGGCCTTGCCGCGCACGCCCTCCTTGACGTAGAGCAGCTTGGCGCCGCCCGCGCGGTGCTCCCCGTGCATGCTGAGTGCGTCGTCGAGCAACCCCTCGGCGTAGGCCAGTTGGTAGGCCGCGAGCTGCGGATGCTCGTCGATGACGGTCTGCTTCGTCTCGGGCCTGCCCGTCTTGAGGTCGACGATGACAACTCCCCCGTCGGCGTCGATCTCGACGCGGTCGATTGAGCCGCGGACGCGGGCGCGATCGACGTCGAGCTCGAAGCGGCTCTCGGCGCCCACGAGCTTCTTGCCGTCGCGGCTGAAGTCGCCCAGGTACTCTGCGACGGCCGCCGCGAGCAGCCGGGTCGCAGCGCGTTCCTTCTCGGCGAGCCACGGTGCTTCGAAGACGAGCTCGCCCCAGCGCGACTCGATTGCCTGCCATATGCCGTCCACGCTCTCGTCCTCGCTTGTCTCCATGGCCCAGTGGACGATCGTGCCGATGCTCATGGCGGCGCTCGGGGCGGAGCCGCAGATGGAGTCGATGAACCAGTCGAGGGGGGACTCCTCGAAGGCGCTCATGCGGGAGGGCGACACGGGCACCTGTTCATCGTCGGAGTAGAGCGGCTCGGTCGTCGAGAGGTCAACAAGCCCCTGCCACTGTGTGGGATCAGCACCCGGCACGCCCTCTTCCGCGAGGTGGGCGAGCGCTGCAGCCGCGGCATCCCGAGCCGGCGCCGGGCTGTCGTGCCGCGTGAGCTCGTGCCGTAGGCGCCCCGTGACTCCGCGCAGCGAGAGCGGCACGGGCGATGTGGCGTCGAGGTGCCGCGCTCCCTCCGGCAGGAGGGAGAAGAGCACGCTCGGCGCCTCGTCGTCATTCGCCGTCGCACTCACGATGACCTCGTTCCGGGCCCGGGAGACGGCGAGCGCGAACATCCGCAGCTCGTCATCGCGCACGACTCGGCGCTCGTCAAGGTGCGCATCCTCGCCCGTCACGGCACGCACGAGGTCCTGCGCGCCGAGCAGCGTGCCGCGGATCCGCAGGTTGGGCCACACCCCCTCCTGCACGCCCGCGACCGCGACCGTGTCGAACTCGAGGCCGACGACACCCGAGGGTGTCGTCACGAGCACGGCGTCGCCGCGCGACTGGGGCGAGAGCGTGTCTTCCGGCACGTCGGCGTCGAGCACGTCGTCGAGGAAGACGCGGGCGGGAGCGCCCGGCTCACGCTCGACGAAGCGCTTGGCGGCGGAGAAGAGCGCCACGATGCCGTCGAGGTTGCGGTTGGCCTCTGCAGCAGCGATGCCGCTGCCAATCGCCTCCTGATACCAGGTGCGGTGCAGGCCGCTACGTTCCCATGCAAGCCAGAGCAGCTCCTCGATCGTCGCGTCGCCGCGGTGCGCGTCGGCGATCGCGGCGAGGGTGCCAGCGAGGCGTTCGGCCCGTCGGCCGGAACGGTGGTCGATCGTCACGAGACGCCCGGGCGCCTCAAGGGCCTCGACGATAAGGGCGTCGGCACCGCGCTCGCCGCCGCCCGCGAGCTCCTCGGCCCGTAGGGCGAGGCGGAGTCGGCGCAGGTCGAGGCGGTCGAGTCCGCCGAAGGGCCCCAGCAGCAGCTCGGTGGCCGCCTCTGCCGTCAGCGGCGAGCGCCCCATGCCGACATCCACGAGCGCAAGCAGACTGCGGGCGGCGCCATCCTCTCGCAGCGGACGCGCCGCGAGAGTCGTGCGGGTCGGCACCTCGGCGAGCGCGAGGGCACGGGCGAGTGCCGGCACTTGCGCGCCGCTGCGCGCGACGACGGCCATCTCGCCCCATGCAACGCCGTCGACGAGATGCCGCTCGCGCAGCCGCCGGGCGACAGCGGAACGTTCGCGTGAGGGGCTCGGCGCCGCCACGACCGTGACCTCCCCTGCCGCGTCGACCGTGCTCGTCGCCCCACGTTGGCCGGTCGACCCGGCTGTCCCGATGTTCGCGGCAACGGATGCCACAAGGCCCGAGAGCAGGGCACCGTGCCGGTGTATCGTGCGCAGCTCGACCCGAGTCGTCTCGACCCCCAGCACCTGCGAGAGCCGACCGAGCGCATCCACCTCACCGCCGCGGAACGCATTGGCCGCCGTGTCGGGGTTGCCGAAGGCGACGACCGCCGTGCCGCGCTCGGCCAGCGCCGCCAAGAGCGCGAGGGTCGAGCGCGTCGCCTCCTGCGCATCGTCGACGATCACGAGTCGCAAGGGTGCCGCGATGTCGCCCGGCCGACCGCGGCGCAGCTCGAGCACGGCCTGCTCCACGAGTTCGGTCGAGTCGAGCTGGTGCGGTCGCTGCAGGCCGAGCACATCGCGGTACTCGGCGATGAAATCGGCGGCGGCGACCCATTCCTCTCGACCATGCTCCTTGCCGAGGGAGCGAAGACGCTCGGGGGCGATTCCGTATTCGGTGGCGCGCATGAGCAGGTCGCGAAGCTCCGTGCGGAAGCCTCGCGCGCGGCGAACCTCCCCCGAGAGATGCTCGGGCCAGGCAGGGCCGGTGCCGTCTTCGAGGTGCCCCTCGAGGAGACCCGCGATGTCGGAGTCCTGCTCGCCGCCCGTCACGAGGGTCGGTTGAGGGCGGTCGTCGACGCGGGCAGCGGCTCCCACGATGTCGAAGGCGAGGGAGTTGACGGTGCGGGCGAGCGGGCCCGTCGTGGGCCGACCCAGCCGCAGCGCCAGCCGGTCTCGCAGCCGAGTAGCCGACACTCGGCTCGAGGTGAGCACGAGCACCTCATCACTCGCCCAGCCGAGACGGAGGATGCGGTCGGCGACGAGCTCCACGAGCGTCGTCGTCTTGCCCGTGCCGGGGGCGCCGATCACGGCGGCGGATGCTCCCACCGGCAGATCGAGCACGGCCCGCTGCGCAGGGTCGAGGGCGACAGCCCCCGGCGCCTGCAGCATCCGCTCCCCCTCATCTCGCATGGCTCCACGCTATCGGCGGCCACCGACATCCGATCGCCTCCGCTCGCCGGAACGTTGCGCCCTCGACGAACGCACCCGGTGCGTGTCTCCTTATGTCGTAATCTGGGCACGTGGACATTCGAATCGGCATCACCAACAGCGCCCGCGAGATCACCTTCGAGTCGAGCCAGTCGGCCGCGGACATCCAAGCGATCGTGGCGCAGGCCCTCGACTCCGACGCCAAGCACTTCACCCTCAAGGACGACAAGGACAACCTCTACGTGATCCCCGTCGCCTCGCTCGGCTACGTGGAGATCGGTGCCGAGACACCGCGCCGGGTGGGCTTCGTCGCGTGAGCATGGAGATGCTGTTCGCCGTCATCGGCGGACTCTTCCTCGCCCTCGCGGTGCACTTCCTCCTTCCCCACCGCGATCTTCGAGGCTCCGCCCTGCTCGCCGCGATCGGCACGGCCGTCACCGCCGTGGTCTGGAGCGCCCTCACGTGGCTCGGCTGGCCCTTCGACGGCGGCTGGATCTGGGTCGTCTCCCTGCTTGCCTCGCCCCTCGTGGCGACCGCTGTCGGGCTCGCGCTGCCGTCGCGCCGGAGTGCGGCAGACGAGCGGCTCTTCGCCTCGCTCGCCAAGGGCTGAACCCAGCACAGGCGCGGCGCCGCAGCATCCAGCGGCCTTCAAGAATGCGGACCTACCGTCGCGCGCATGGCACGCGTGGTGATCTTTGCCCCCTCGCCGCTGCTCACCGTGACGATCGAGGAGCACGGTGGCGACGACGAACTCCACCTGCACGCGGGGGGCCAGGGTGTCTGGCAGGCGCGGATGCTGCGGCGCATGGGCATCGAGGTGACGCTGTGCTGTGCGCTCATCGGCGAGAGCGGCGGGGTGCTGCGGGCCCTCCTCGAGGAGGAGGGCTTCGCCGTCGCGTCGATCGATGCGGAGGGCAGCGGCGGCGGCTACGTGCACGATCGGCGCGGAGGCGAGCGCGTGGCCATCGTGGAACTCGCCGGCTCGAGCCTCGAACGGCACGACCTCGACGAGCTCTACAACGTGGCCCTGCGGGAGGCGGTCAGCGCGGACGCGGTCATCCTGAGCGGTCCGGCCGGCGAGGAGGTACTTCCCCACGAGGTGTATCGGCGGCTCGCGGCCGACCTGAAGGCGGCCGGACGCGTCGTGATCGTCGACCTCGCCGGTGAGCGCCTCAAGGCCGCCCTGGAGGGCGGCGTCGACCTGGCGAAGGTCAGCGACGAGGAACTGGCCGACGACGGCCGAGCCGACAAGGACGACGAGACGAGCATCGTGGCCGCCATGCGGCAGCTGGCGCGCGAGGGGGCGCGCACCGTGATCGTGTCGCGTTCGCCGGAGCCGATCCTCCTGCTGCACGACGGGAGGCTCCACCGCGTGCAGATGCCCGAGTTCGAGACGGCGGACACGCGCGGTGCGGGCGACTCGCTGACAGCGGGGGTGACCGCCGCGATCGCCCGCGGGGAGCAGATGATCGACGCCATCACCCTGGGCGCGGCCGCGGGGGCGCTCAACGTCACCCGGCACGGGCTCGGGACGGGCGACGCCGAGGCGATCGAAAAGCTGCGAGCCCTCGCTCGTGTCATGTCAGAGACGAAAGAGAAACAGGAAGCCGCGGCGCGCGTGAGCCCCGAGCAGCTGGCCGGAGCAACCGTGGAGAAGGAGGACGAGGCATGACGAAGGCGCTCATCACCAACGACGACGGTATCGACTCGCCGGGCCTGCACCGGCTCGCCCAGATGGCGATCGACGCGGGTCTCGAGGTCGCGATCGCGGGGCCCTCCTCCCAGTCGAGCGGCAGCAGCGCCTCGATCCTCGGCGCGGGCCCCGACGGCCGGGTTCCCTTCGCCCGGCGCGAGCTCGAGGGCTTCGACGTGCCCGTCTTCGCGGTGGATGCCGCGCCCGCCCTCATCTCGCTGATCGCCGCTCACGGCGCTTTCGGCTTCGTGCCCGACATCGTCTTCTCCGGGGTGAACCGCGGCGCCAACGTGGGGCACGCGATCCTGCACTCGGGGACGGTCGGCGCGGCCCTCACGGCGGGCGTCAACGGGGCGCGCGGCCTCGCGGTCTCGCTCGACGTGGGTATGGATCCGGAGTCGTGCCTGTGGGACGCGGCCGCGCCTCATGTCGCCCGGCTCGTGCCCATGCTGCTTGAGCATCCGCCCGGCACGGTCTTCAATCTCAACGTGCCCAACGTCTCGACCGCGACTGAGTTGCGGGAAGGCCCGCTGGCCGCCTTCGGCATCGTGCAGACGCTCACCGCGGTCGGTGGCGACGAGGACGTGCGACTCGAGGTCTCCGACACCCCGGCCGATCAGGACGCAGGCACGGACGCCGCGCTCCTGCGCGAGGGCTTCGCGACCCTCACGAGCATCACCTCCGTGCTGGAGGCGCGGGAGCCCGTGCTCACGTCCTGACGGCGGATGCCCCTCGAGAGCGACCGCGCGCGAGCCGGCGGGCCTTCGGCCACGTCACGAGGAGCGCGGCGAGCACGCCGATGACCGTGCCGATCGAGTTCGACGCGAGGTCGCGCACGTCGGGCACTCGATCGTGCAGGAAGAGCTGAGTCGTCTCGATGCCCACCGTCAGGCCCACGCCGAGCAGTATCGCGGCCCACCAGCCGCGCCGACCGAGCAGCAGCACGAAGAACACGCCGATCGGCACGAACATGAGCACATTCGCGGTGAACTCGACCCCGCTGTAGGTGATCCAGTCGGTCGCGTCGTAGCCCTGCAGGCGACGGATGATCCGCATGAGGATGCCGCGGCCCTCGTCGTCGAGCGGCTGCGGGCCGAGCGTGACCCAGGCGACGACGGCGAGGTAGCCGAGTGTCGCGATGCTCAGGACGGGGTGGCGCAGCAGCATCCGCCTATCCTGCTCGACACCGGCTGGGAGCTCGCCCGCGCTCTAGAACTCCTCGTGCGTCTCGGGGTCGCCGCCCCAGAGTCGACCCGACTCGAGAGTCGCGATCGCGTCGAGGTGCTCCCGCGTGAGTTCGAAGCCGAAGACGTCGAGGTTCTCGCGCTGACGGTCGCGGTCGCCCGACTTGGGCAGCGGGATCGCCCCCACCTGCACGTGCCAACGCAGCACGACCTGCGTCGGCGTGACGCCCAGTTCGGATGCCACGTCCCGGATGACCGGCTCGTCGGTGAAGTCGGCGTGGCGTGAGCCGAGCGGGCTCCAGCTCTCGGTCACGATGCTGTGCTTGGCGTGGAACTCCCGCAGCTCGGTCTGCGGAAAGCGCGGGTGCAGCTCCACCTGGTTGACGGCGGGGGTCACGCCCGTCTCCTCGATGAGACGGGTCAGGTGGGCGGGAGTGAAGTTGCTGACGCCGATGGAGCGAGCGAGGCCACGGTCGCGCAGCTCGATGAGGCCACGCCAGGCGTCGACGTAGCGATCCACCTTCGGCAGGGGCCAGTGGATGAGGTAGAGGTCCACATAGTCGAGGCGCAGGTTGCCGAGAGACTCCTCGAGGCTTGCGATGGCCTCGTCGTAGCCGTGGTGGCGGCCGGGGAGCTTCGAGGTGACGACGAGCTCCTCTCGAGTGACGGGCTCCGGAAGGTCGGCGGCCGCCCGCACGGCGTCGCCCACCTCCCGCTCGTTGCCATAGTTGAGGGCCGTGTCGAGCAGCCGGTAGCCGGAGTCGATCGCGGCGGTCATGGCTGAGGTGCCGTCGACACCGTCGAGCTTGTAGGTCCCCAAGCCGAGAGAGGGGATGCTGCGGCCGTCGTTGAGGGTGAGGCTGGGTATCGTCATACCCCCAGTCTGCCCCCGCTGCCGCAGGTTATGCAGTGAGCCCGAGCGCATCCATCCGCCGTGTGTGGGCCGCGATGAGCTCCGTGAAGACCGGTTCGAGGCGTGCCTCGTCGGGGGCTACGCGGCCGGGAACGGAGAGCGAGGAGCGGGCGACAAGCAGCGTGTCGCCCACGAGACGGCGGCCCCACAGCGCGAGCCGCGACGCGAGGACCGGCTCCGCCTCGATCGCGGCGCTCAACTGCTTGACGATGATGGGGCTCGGGTCGTCGGAGAGCACCGCCTGGATGCGCTCCCGCGGCGCTGCGGGCAGGCCGTCGGCGAGCGAGATGAAGAAGTCGGTCAGCATGCTCGCCGTGATGTAGCTCGTCACGACCGTCTCGTACCAGTCGGCACCGCGCGTGGCGGCACGGAAGGCATCGATGGGTGCCGCGAAGTACTCCATGAGCTCCTCCGGCGTGTCACCCCCGCGCTCGATCTCATCGAGGAGGCCCTGAAGCTTGCCGAGCGAGACCTTGGCGACGCGTGTCAGGGCGACCTTGTCCCGTGTGGTCGGCGATGACGCGATCGCCCCCGAGATGGTCTCGACGTTGGAGAGCTGCAGGTAAGCAGCCTGGCCGAGATAACGCGGGAGGTCGGGCGTGAGTTCCGCGAGGCTGACCCGATTGACGGCCTGATCCGCAGACGGTCTGCGCGGCTTGAGCTTGGGCACGTGCACCGGTCGGGGCCGTCGGCCGAAGAGGGACATCACGTGTCAAGACTAGCGGGGAGGGGCTTAACAGGAGGCATCCCCTAAACTGGCAGGTAATGCCTCCCGCGTCTGGTGGAGGCTTCTACGCCCCAGGCCAGAGCGGGCGTACACACGCTTGGAACAGGGCACACTCATCGTGACTTCAGAAAACACCTCCCCCGCCGTCGATTCGATCGATATCGAGGCAACACCGGAACCGGTCGTCGAGCAAAGCTTCGCCGACCTCGGCATCGAACAGGACATGGTCGACGCGCTCGCGTCGAAGGGCATCACCTCCCCCTTCCCCATCCAGGTTCAGACCATCCCGATGGGCCTCAATCGGCAGGACATCATCGGGCAGGCCAAGACCGGCACGGGCAAGACCTTCGGCTTCGGCCTGCCGGTGCTGCAGGCGCTCGGCACCGACCCCGAGCCGGGCGTCAAGGCGCTCGTCGTCGTCCCCACCCGCGAGCTGTGCGTGCAGGTCGCCGAGGACCTCACGCTCGCGGCATCCAATCGCTCCACACAGGTCGCCGCGATCTACGGCGGCAAGGCCTACGAGGGCCAGGTCGAGCAGCTCAAGGCGGGCGCTCAGGTCGTCGTCGGCACGCCCGGCCGCCTGCTCGACCTCGCGAGCCAGCGGTTGCTGTCGCTCAAGGACGTCAAGGTCATGGTGCTCGATGAGGCCGACAAGATGCTCGACCTCGGCTTCCTCGCCGACATCGAGAAGCTCTTTGCTCAGACGAGCCCCACGCGCCACACCATGCTCTTCTCGGCGACCATGCCGGGCCCCATCGTGGCGCTCGCGCGTCGCTTCATGAACAAGCCCATCCACATCCGCGCGACGGACCCCGACGAGGGCCTCACGCAGGCCAACATCAAGCATGTCGTCTACCGGGCGCACTCGCTCGACAAGGACGAGGTGATCGCGCGCATCCTGCAGGCCGAGGGTCGCGGCAAGACCGTCATCTTCACGCGCACCAAGCGGGCCGCCGCCAAGCTCGTCGAGGAACTCGGCGACCGCGGCTTCAACGCGGCGGCCGTGCACGGCGACCTCAATCAGGAGCAGCGCGAGCGTGCCATGGCGGCATTCAAGTCGGGCAAGAAGGAGATCCTGATCGCCACGGATGTCGCGGCTCGCGGCATCGACGTCAACGACGTGACCCACGTCATCAACCACACCGTGCCCGACGACCACGACACCTACCTGCACCGGGCGGGCCGCACGGGCCGCGCCGGCAAGACGGGCATCGCCGTGACCTTCGTCGACTGGGACGACCTGCACAAGTGGGCGCTCATCAACCGCGCGCTCGACATGGGTATCCAGGAGCCCCAGGAGACCTACTCCTCCTCCCCACACCTGTACACCGATCTCAACATCCCCGAGGGCACGAAGGGACGTCTCGCAAGCGCCAGCGCCCCGCGCGGCCGCGAGCCCCGCTCCGCGACGGCGACGCCGCATCGCGAGCGCTCCGGTGGCGGCGAGCGCTCGGGCGAGGACACCCGTCGGCGTCGCCGCACCCGCTCGGGTGGTGGCAACACCGAAGGGAACGCCCAGCAGTCCGGGCAGCGTGGCCAGCAGGGCCCGAAGCAGGAGGGCGCGGGAACGCACGACGGTGCCGAGCCGCGTCGGCGGCGCCGCCGCACCCGCCGGCCCAGCACGGGCAACACTCCGCCCAGCGCGTAGCCAGCTGGCGACCAGCCTCCCGGGCTGCGCCCGTCAGTCAGGGGGCGAAGGGGTCGGAACCTCGGCCCTCCGCGACGATCCTTTCGAGCGCGGCCTCGTCCGTCGTGTTCTCGCCGAGACGGTTGGGCTTGCCGAGACCGTGGTAGTCGCTTGAGCCGGTCATGACGAGGTCGTGACGTTCGGCGAAGGAGCGCAGCATCCGTTTGCCCTTCTCCGTGTTCTCCCGGTGTCCCACCTCGAGGCCGAAGAGACCGGCGTCGACGAGCCGCTTGAGGGTCGCGTCGTCGAAGACGGCCTCACGGCCCGCCGTAGCGGGGTGGGCGAGCACGGGCACGCCGCCCGCCGCGCGCACGAGCCGGATGGCCTCTTCGGGGTCGGGAGCGTAGTGCGGGATCGTGTAACCATGGCGCGGGTGCAGGATCGCCTCGAATGCCTCGCTGCGCGTCGTCGCGTGCCCCCTCGCGACGAGCGCGTCGGCGATGTGCGGCCGGCCGACCGTCGCCCCCTCCTGCGTGTGGGCGAGCACGTCGTCCCACGTGAGGCTGTAGTCGACCGCGAGGCGGTGCACGATGCCCTCGGCACGGGTGAGCCGGGATGACCGGATGCGTGCCGTCTCGGCGATGAGTTCGGCATCCGTCGGGTCGAAGAGGTAGGCGAGCACGTGCACCGACTGCCAGCCGAGGCGCGTGCTGAACTCCATGCCGGGGATGACCGTGAGCGAGCTGCCTGCGGCAGCCGTCCGCGCCTCCTCCCATCCCGCGGTCGAGTCATGGTCGGTGAGGGCGATCACGTCGATGCGCGCCTCGAGGGCTGCGGCGACCAGAAGGGAGGGAGTGTCGGTGCCGTCCGAGACGCTGCTGTGAGTGTGCAGGTCGATGACACGGGTCATGCGGCAACTCTATTGCCGTCGTCCCAGTACAGTGGCATGGCCATGATCCGTCGCCTGTTCGCCGCGCTCCTCATCGTGGGTTCAGCGGCTCTTCTTCTCGCGGCTGCGTGGCCTCAGTTGTTCGGGCTGCAGCGCACGACGGGCATCGCCCACGTCGTGTCGCTGCGCGGGGCTGCGATCGCCGTCGCCCTCGCGCTCATCGTGGCTCTGCTCGTGCTGGCCCTGCTCTGGCGGCGCTTCCGCCCCATGGGCGCCTCCCTCGCCGTGCTTCTGGTGGCTTTCGTGCTTGTCAGCGGCCTGGTGCTCGCCTCCCGGGGCGTAGGGCCGGGGGACTCCATCGCCCTCACGGAGCGCTCGGAGGGCGCCCTCACTGTGCTCGCCTGGAACACGCTGGGTCCCGCAACAGAGCCGGCGGATGTTGCGGATGTCGCCCTCGACGTCGCCGCCGACGTCGTCGTGCTCCCCGAGACTCGGCAGGAGGATGCGATCGACGCAGCCGTGCTCATGCGCGAGGCGGGGCACCCCATGTGGGTGTTGACCTCGTCGTACGATCTGGTCTCTCCTGCCCGCTCCACCTCGATGCTCGTCAGCGTGGACCTGGGCGAGTACCGCTTCGATGCCGATGAACGCACGACCTCCGTGCTTCCGACCCTGGTCGCGACCCCGGTCGACGGCGAGGGGCCCACCCTCATCGCGGTGCACGCGGTCGCCCCCGTCACGGGGCAGATGGAGAACTGGCGCAGCGACCTCGAGCTGCTCGCGGAACTCTGCTCGGGCGACGACATCATCATGGCGGGCGACTTCAACGCGACGATCGACCACTTCTCAGGCCTCGGGTCTTGGGAGTCCACCTCGCGCGAGGAGGACAGGCTGACCTCGACGGCACGGCTCGGGGAGTGCACGGATGCCGCGGCCGCCGCCGGCGCGGGCGCTGTCGGCACCTGGCCCACCCTGGTACCCGGCATCCTCGGCGCCCCCATCGACCATGTGCTCGCGACCGACGAGTGGCGGGTGGATGGTGTGCGGGTCATCGGCGATCGGGATGACGTGGGCAGCGATCACCGCCCGATCGTCGCCGTGCTGGAGCGCGCGCTCGGCTGATCCGCCGCTCATCACGCTGGTTCCCAGAGTTTTTTCATCCTGGGACTTGCAAGAACGATCGTTCTGTACTCATATAGAGAGTGCGTTCTACGTAGAGAGAACGTTCTCATCAAAGGGCAGAGACGATCGAGGAGAATCATGCACAGCAATCGCCCCTCAGCGTTCCCGACCGCCGCACCAGCGGTTGAGGCCCCTTCACCGGCCTTCGCGCCCGCGCCGGTCGAGTCCGAGGACCACCTGGGGCTCTCGCTCGCCCCCGTCTCCTCGCTCTTCGTCTCCCTCATCCCGGCGAACTCCCACCGTCGCCCGGCTCGCGCACGCTCGACCTTCCGCGCTGTCGCCTGAGCCCTCGTCTCCCAGCGGTCCTCGGGTCGAGGGGTGCGAGAATGCGGGCATGGATTCGCAGGCACACCCCGAGTTGACGAGCACCAAACTGACGAGCACCGAGCTGGCGAGCACCGAGACGAGTTCCACCATCGTCGAAAGGGATGCCGCGGACGACGACCTCGCCAATCGTGGCGCCAAGCCCGAGGCGGATGCCCCTCGTGCCACCTCGAACCGCTCGACGACCCCGTCGTCGTCGACCTTCGCTGACTACATCTCGTCGAACTGGGCGGATCGCGAAGAGACCCTGCCCGCGCCGCGCGAATCCGCCGCGTTTGCCGCCACCCGTCGCGCCAGGATCTCGGCGCAGTACCCGGGTAAGCGCCTCATTGTGCCGGCGGGCGCCGCCAAGGTGCGTTCCAACGACACCGACTACCCCTACCGCGCCCACTCCGCCTTCGCGCACCTCACCGGCTGGGGCGCCGACAGCGAGCCCGGTGCCGTGCTCGTGCTCGAGCCCACCGGCGAAGGGCACGAGGCCACCCTCTACTTCCGCGAGCGCGCAGGGCGAGACTCCGACGAGTTCTACGCCAATCCCGAGATCGGGGAGTTCTGGATCGGCCCGCGTCCCTCCCTTGCGCAGGTCGAGAGCGACCTTGGCCTCGCGACCGAACACCTCTCCGCCTTCCAGGAGGTGCTCGCAAGCTGCGACACAGACACGGTCGTGGTGCGCGACGCGGATCCTGACACCACTCGCGCGCTCGACGAGCGCCGCCGTCGCTCCGCATCCCCTGCGACGGGCGACGACCCGGTCCGCGAGGCCGACGATGCCCTCGCGCGCGACCTCTCCGAGCTGCGGCTCGTCAAGGACGAGTGGGAGATCCAGCAGATGCGACTCGCGGTGGATGCCACGGCGCGCGGTTTCGACGACGTCATCGCCGACCGCCCCGCCATCGTCGCTCACCCGCGCGGCGAGCGCCTCGTCGAGGGCACTTTCAACCGCCGGGCCCGTGCCGACGGCAACACGGTGGGCTACGACACGATCGCGGCTAGCGGACCGCACGCGTGCATCCTCCACTGGACCCGCAACGATGGCGCCGTGCGCGAGGGCGACCTCATCCTCCTCGATGCGGGAATCGAACTCGAGAGCTACTACACGGCCGACATCACGCGCACACTGCCCGTCAGCGGCACGTTCACGCCCGTGCAGCGCCGCGTCTACGAGGCCGTGCTGGATGCTGCGGACGCGGCATTCGCGATCGTGCGGCCGGGCATCCGCTTCCGCGAGATCCACGCCGAGGCCATGCGCGTCATTGCGGAACGGACGGCTGAGTGGGGGCTCCTGCCGGTCAGCGCAGAGGAGTCGCTCGAGGCCGACAAGCAGTACCACCGGCGCTACATGGTGCACGGCACGAGCCATCATCTCGGCATGGACGTGCACGACTGCGCGAAGGCTCGGCGTGAGCTCTACCTTGACGGGAGGCTCGAGGAGGGCATGGTCTTCACGATCGAGCCCGGCCTCTACTTCCAGCCCGACGACCTGAGCGTGCCAGAGGAGTACCGCGGCATCGGCGTGCGCATCGAGGACGACATCCTCGTGACGGCTGGCGGCGCCGAGAACCTCAGCGTGGGCATCCCGCGCACGGCCGACGACGTCGAGGCATGGATGCGCAACGCCGGCTGAGCGGCGCCTACCAGCGGCGGCCTTACTCCTCGGGGTCGGGCTGCTCCAACAGCTCCTGCGCCCGCAGCGCAAGCGAGGGATCGACGACGATCTGATAGCTCGCGGCGATGACCTGGTGCGTCGAGGTGAAGTCGCGGCGACGGCGGTTCATGGCGTAGGAGACGATTCCGAAGATCATGCCGAAGCCGGCGCCGATCAGCAGGGCCGCCCCCACGAAGGCGATCGCTCCCGGGTTGTCGGAGAAGAGGAAGAGGATGAGGCCGAAGAAGAGGCCGAACCACGCTCCGCTCGCCGCCCCGGCACCCGCCGCCCGGCCGTAGGTGAGCTTGCCCGTGACGCGCTCGACCGTCTTGAGGTCATTGCCGACAATCGCGAGCTGGCTCACAGGGAACTCCCGCTTCGCCAGGCGGTCCACGACCGACTGGGCCTCCGGATACGTCTCGTAGGTGCCGAGGATGTCACCGCGCGGGATGCTCGGAGCCGCAAGGCCGCGACGCGAAAACGGGGAGGGGTTGGTCACAGGCTCATTCTTCCATGCGGCGGCTAGGGTTAAGCCGTGAGCCCCACACGAGTATTCGTCGCGCGCCTGGCCGGGTGCTCCGTCTTCGACCCCGCGGGCGATCGGGTGGGCAAGGTCCGCGACGTACTCGTCGTCTACCGCGCAACGCAGTCGCCGCGCGTCGTCGGCTTCATCGTCGAGGTGCCGGGGCGCCGCCGCGTCTTCCTCTCGATCGGGCGCATCACGAGCATCGGCTCGGGGCAGATCATCACGACAGGCCTCATCAACCTGCGCCGCTTCGAGCAGCGCGGCGGCGAGGTGCGTGTCATCGCCGAGATGCTCGGCCGCCGCGTGACTCTCGTCAACGGCCGCGGCACCGCGACGATCGAGGATGTCGCGATCGAGGAGACCGGCCCGGGCGAGTGGCAGGTGAGCGAGCTCTTCCTGCGCAAGCCCAAGACGAGCTCCTCCCCCTTCGCCAAGGGCGCCACCGTCTTCGCGACCTGGCCGGAGGTGCGGGAGCGCACGAGCACGGGCGAGGCGCAGTCCGCCACCCAGCTCCTCGCCGCTTATGAGGACATGCTGCCGGCCGACCTCGCGAACGCCCTCCTCGACCTCCCGGAGCAGCGGATGCTCGAGGTCGCGGGCGAACTGAGCGACGACCGACTCGCCGACGTGCTCGAGGAGATGCCCGAGGAGCGCCAGGTCGAGATCCTCGACAAGCTCGAGGACCGTCGCGCGGCCGACGTGCTCGACCAGATGCAGCCGGATGACGCCGCCGACCTCATCGCGCAGCTGAGCGAGGAGCGCAGCGAGGTGCTCCTCGACCTCATGCAGCCCGAGGGCGCCGAAGACGTGCGCATGCTGCTCTCCTACGAGCCCGACACGGCCGGTGGTCTCATGACGACCGACCCCATCATCCTCTCCTCCGAGGCGACCGTCGCGGAGGGCCTCGCCCTCATCCGCCGTCACGAGCTTGCGCCCGCCCTGGGCGCTGCCGTCTGCGTGACGCTGCCGCCCTACGAGACCCCCACGGGCCGCTTCCTCGGCATGGTGCACTTCCAGCGGATGCTGCGCTACCCGCCCGGCGAACGGCTCGGCACCCTCATCGACCAGAAGCTCGAGCCCGTGCACGTTGACGCGACGGCGGCCGAGGTCGCCCGCATCCTCGCCAGCTACGACCTCGTGTCGGTGCCGATCGTCGACGATGCCCACCGCCTGGTCGGCATTGTCACGATCGACGACGTGCTCGACTACCTGCTGCCCGACGACTGGCGAAGTCACGACGAGGACGACCGTATGACGGTGCCGTCCCTCGACACCCGCCCGCAACCCGTCATCACCCCGCCCGTAGCCGCACCGCCAGGAAGGAGGCGCCGCAATGGCCAGGCACGATGACGGCGCCCTCCAGGAGCCGAAGGACCTCCGCCCCAACCTGATGCCGCGCCTGCGTGGCCGCGACCGCATGGGGCGCTTCTCCGAGGCATTCGCCCGGGCGATGGGAACACCCTGGTTCCTCGTCGGCATGACGATCTTCTGTGCCGGTTGGTTGATCTACAACACGGTCGCGCCACCCGCTGGGCAGTTTGACCCCGAAGACCAGAAGTACCCGCTTCTCACGCTCATCCTCTCCCTGCAGGCCAGCTACACGGCCCCCATGATCCTGCTCGCGCAGAACCGCCAGGACGACCGCGACCGCGTGCAGATCGAGCAGGACCGCCAGCGCGCCGAGCGCAACCTCAACGACACCGAGTACCTCGCCCGCGAGGTCGTGGCGCTGCGGCTCGCGATGAAGGATGTCGCGACGAAGGACTTCATCCGCGCCGAGCTGCGCTCCATCCTCGAGGAACTCGACCGCGAGAAGGAGCGCGAGAGGGACGACGCGCCGAATGACTGAGGCGGCCATCCGCGCCGCGCTCTCCCGTGTCATCGACCCCGAGATCCGTCGCCCCATCACCGAGCTCGACATGGTCGGCGACGTGCAGGTCGACGGGAGCCGGGCATCCGTCACCATCAAGCTGACGATCGTCGGATGCCCCGCCGCCGATCGCATCGAACGTGACGTGCGCGAGGCGGTCGCCACGGTCGAGGGCGTCGACGACCTCGACCTCACGGTCACCGTCATGACGCCGCAGGAACGCACGGCCCTCACGGAACGCCTGCGCGGCGCGCGCCGCGGGATGCCTTTCACCCGCGAGAGCCTCACGCGGGTGATCGCCGTCACGAGCGGCAAGGGCGGGGTCGGCAAGTCCACCATGACGGCGAACCTCGCGGTCGCCCTCGCCGAGCGTGGCCTGCGGGTGGGCCTCGTCGACGCTGACGTCTTCGGCTTCTCGATCCCCGCCATTCTCGGCATCGCCGACGCACGCCCCACCCGCGTCGGCGAGATGATCCTGCCGCCCGTCGCCCACGGGGTGAAGGTCATCTCGATCGGCATGTTCGTCGACACCTCGGAGTCGGGCAACGTCGCAGTCTCCTGGCGCGGTCCCATGCTGCACCGCACGATGCAGCAGTTCCTCACCGACGTCTACTTCGGCGACCTCGACCTGCTCCTGCTCGATCTGCCGCCCGGCACGGGCGACGTCGCCATCTCGGTCGGCCAGCTCCTCCCCCACGCCGAAGTCCTTGTCGTCACGACCCCGCAGGCGGCCGCGGCGGAGGTCGCCGAGCGCAGCGGCATCGCCGCCCGCCAGACCGGCCAGACCGTCGTCGGCGTGGTCGAGAACATGGCCGGGCTCGTGCAGCCCGACGGCAGCGTGCTCGAACTCTTCGGCGCGGGCGGCGGCGACGAACTCGCGCGACGCCTCGACGTGCCCGTGCTGGCGCGCGTGCCCCTCAGTGTGCCCCTGCGAGAGGGCGGCGACGAGGGCCGCCCGGTCGTGCTGTCGACGCCGACGGATGCCGCGGCATCCGCCATCTCGCAGCTCGCCGACCATCTCGCACACCGCCCCCGGGGCCTCGCGGGCCGCAGCCTGCTCTAGGTGGCCTCGCTGTCGTAGGGCACGGCCTCGCCCGACTCCGCATGGCGGGCACGGCGCGCCGCCGCCGACTCGACCGGCCGCGCGCGCGAGGGCGGCTTCACGACGGGAGCCGCAGGCTCATCCTCGACGAGGGCCTCACGGATGATGCGGCGCGGGTCGTACCGGCGCGGATCGAGCTTCTGCCAGTCGACCTCGTCGAATTCGGGCCCCATCTCCTCACGCAGGCGGTCCTTCGCTCCGTTCGCCATGTCGCGAAGGGACCGCACGAGCCGAGCCAACTTGGCGGAGTACTCGGGAAGACGCTCGGGGCCCAGCACGAACACCGCGATCAGCCCGATCAGGAGCAGCTTCTCGAAGGTCAGGCCCAACACCCGTTCAGACTAACCTGCCCAGCCGAAGGCTGCCCGTATCCTTGTACGGGCCCCCCTTTCGCAACCGGGCCAGGGAGCACCAGTGTCAGACAAAGATTCCAACTGGCGGTTCGTCGACGAGCTCGTCGAGGAGACGCCCGAGATCCAGCGGGCGCGACAGCACTCGCTCGAACTCGGCGTCGAACCCATCGCGCCGGCGCTCGGCTCCCAGATCGCACTCATCGCCGCGGCATCCGGGGCGACCACCATGATCGAGATCGGAACGGGCCTCGGCGTCAGCGGACTGTGGCTCATGCGGGGCGCCCCCGACGCGACCCTCACGTCGATCGACATCGAGGCGGAACACCAGCAGGAGGCGCGCAGGGCCTTCGCCGAGGCGGGCATCCCCGGCAACCGCGTGCGCCTCATCGCCGGCCGGGCACGGGACGTGCTGCCCCGCATGAACGAACAGTCCTACGACATCGTGCTCGTCGATGCGGATGCCACATCCGTCATCGAATACGTCGAACACGGCCTGCGCCTCGTGCGACCGGGCGGGACCGTGCTCGTGCCGCACGCGCTCTGGCGCGACCGCGTCGCCGACCCGACCAAGCGGGATGACACGACCGCGAGCTTCCGCGCCCTCGTCAAGGAGACCGCGAACTCGCCCGCCGTGCTCAGCGCCCTCTCGCCCGCGGGCGACGGTCTGCTCCAGCTGACCCGCCTGCACGACGAGCGACCGCAGGAGTAGGAACGACCGGCGCGGCGCTAGCCCGCGACGACACCCGCGAGGGCGTCGTGAAGCTCCTTCGCCTCCTCGTCGTTCACCGAGACGACGAGCCGGCCGCCACCCTCAAGGGGTACCCGCACGATGATGAGCCGACCCTCCTTAACAGCCTCCATCGGTCCGTCACCGGTCCTGGGTTTCATGGCCGCCATCGAGTGTCCCCTTTCGTGGATGTTCCCCCATTATCCCGCACTCGGGCCGTATGCGGAAAAGGCGGCCCCTCGTGAGTCGCCTGATGGCGGCGTCAGCTACCCGAGAGCCAGCGGCGCAGGCCCGCCTCACACGACGTGATCTGCTCGAGCGGAACACGCTCGTCATCCGCGTGGGCCTTGAGTGGGTCGCCCGGGCCGTAGTTGACGGCGGGCACTCCGAGCGCGGAGAAGCGCGCGACATCCGTCCAGCCGTACTTCGGATGCGCCGTCGCGCCCACAGCAGCGAGGAACTCGCGGGAGAGCGGTGAATCGAGGCCGGGGCGGGCACCCTCGGCCCGGTCGACGACCGTGACCTCGAAACCGTGGAAGAGATCGCGAAGGTGCTGCTCCGCCTCGTCGCCGGAGCGGCTCGGGGCAAAGCGGTAGTTCACGTGCACCATGCACTCGTCGGGGATGACATTGCCCGCGATGCCGCCCGTGATGCCCACAGCACTGAGGCTCTCGCGATAGACGAGGCCATCGACCTCGACCTCACGCGGCGTGTACGAGACAAGACGGTCGAGGATGGGCGCGGCGGCGTGGATGGCGTTCTCGCCCACCCAGGCCCGCGCCGAGTGCGCGCGGAGCCCGAAGGTGCGAACCTCGACGCGCATGTTGCCGTTGCATCCGCCTTCGACCTCCGAGCGGGTGGGCTCGCCCAGGATCGCGAAGTCGCCCGCCAGCAGGTCAGGCCGGGTGCGGGCGAGACGGTTCAGACCGTTCAGCTCGTCGGAGACCTCCTCGTGGTCGTACCAGATCCACGTGACATCCACGGGCGGAGCCGCAAGCTCGGCGGCGAGCTTCAGTTGCACCGCGACGCCCGCCTTCATGTCGACCGTGCCACGGCCCCACAGGTATTCGACGCCGTCGATCGTCTCGAAGCGAGTGGGCACGTTGTTGTTGATGGGCACGGTGTCGATGTGGCCCGCGATCACGACACGACGCTCGCGACCCAGGTGAGTGCGGGCGATCACGGCATCACCGTCGCGCAGCACCTCGAGGTGCGCGCACTCCGCGAGCGCCGCCTCGATCGCGTCGGCGACGGCGGCCTCGCCGCCCGAGACGGAGGGCATGTCGCACAGCCGCCTCGTGATCTCGATCGAGCTCTCGGTGAGGTCGAGAGGGGGCACGGGCAGCACGCTGATCGACATGACCCCAGCCTAACCGCCAGTAATCTGGGGGGATGACTTCAGCAGCATGGGGCTACGGCCTCGCCACGGTTTCGAACGACGGCACGGTGCTTGACACCTGGTTCCCCTCCCCCGAACTCGGCGCCCGCCCAGACCACATCGACCCGCACATCGCCCCCGCCGAGTTCGAGGAGCTCGCCCGCAGCGACGAGCGCCGAGGGGTGCGCCTCGAGTTCGTCACGGTTGAGATCGACCTGGATGCCGCGCCCGCCTCCACCCCGGACGCCTACCTGCGCCTCCACCTGCTGAGCCACCTCCTCGTGCGGCCGAACAGCATCAACCTCGACGGCGTCTTCGGCATGCTGCCGAACGTCGCCTGGACCAACGCGGGCCCTGTGCAGCTCGACGACTTCACCCGCCTGCGGCCCCAGCTGCAGCGCCACGGCATCGTCGCGCACAGCATCGACAAGTTCCCGCGCCTCGTCGACTACGTCACACCCAGCGGCGTGCGCATCGCGGATGCGGATCGTGTGCGGCTCGGCGCCCACCTCTCCCCCGGCACGACCGTCATGCACGAGGGCTTCGTCAACTTCAACGCCGGCACGCTCGGTGCCTCCATGGTGGAGGGCCGCATCTCGCAGGGCGTGATCGTGGGCGACGGCTCCGACATCGGCGGCGGGGCATCCATCATGGGCACCCTGAGCGGCGGCGGCACGCAGAAGATCACGGTGGGTGAGCGCGCACTTCTCGGCGCCAACTCGGGCATCGGCATCTCGATCGGCGACGACTGCGTCGTCGAAGCCGGCCTCTACGTGACCGCGGGCACGAAGGTTGTCGTGCTTGACGGCTCGGGCGAGCAGCGTACCGCGAAGGCGTCCGAGGTCAGCGGCGTGCCGAACCTCCTCTTCCGCCGCAACTCCCTCACGGGCGCCGTCGAGGTGCTCCCGCGCTCCGGCAGCGGCATCGAGCTCAACGCGGCGCTGCACGCGTAGCGAGTCGCACCACCCCGCCCCGACAGCGCGGTGTTTTCTGCTCAGGGCGCGCGACGAGAGCCCCGCGCTGAGCAGAAAACACCGCGCTGTTGGTGCGACAGTGCCGCAACGCGGGACGAAGTATGCGGGCGGCGTGTGAGAGCTTCTGCAACGAGAAGGGCCCCGGCGAGTGCCGGGGCGTTTCTCATGCCAGAGCGTCTAGCGCTCAGTCGGCCACGTGCGAGCGGGCTCGCCGATGTAGAGCTGCTGCGGGCGACCGATCTTGGTCTTGGGGTCGTCGTTCGCCTCGCGCCAGTGCGCGATCCAACCGGGCAGCCGGCCGATCGCGAAGAGCACGGTGAACATGCGCGTGGGGAAGCCCATCGCCTTGTAGATGACGCCCGTGTAGAAGTCGACGTTGGGGTAGAGCTTGCGCTCGATGAAGTAGTCGTCCGCGAGGGCGACACCCTCGAGCTCCATCGCGATGTCGAGCAGCTCGTCCTTGATGCCGAGCGCCTCGAGCACCTCGTGGGCGCTCTCCTTGACGAGACGGGCACGCGGGTCGAAGTTCTTGTAGACGCGGTGGCCGAAACCCATGAGACGGATGCCGTCTTCTTTGTTCTTGACCCGCTCGACGAACTTCTCCACGCTCTGGCCCGAGTCGCGGATCTGGGTGAGCATCGTGAGCACGGCCTCGTTGGCGCCACCGTGCAGCGGACCGTAGAGGGCGTTGATGCCGGCCGAGACGGAGGCGAAGAGGTTCGCCTCTGTGGAGCCGACAAGGCGCACCGTCGAGGTCGAGGCGTTCTGCTCGTGGTCTTCGTGCAGGATGAGCAGCCGCTCGAGCGCCCGCGCGAGCACGGGGTTGACCTCGTAGGGCTCCGCCATGTTGCCGAAGTTCATCTTGAGGAAGTTCTCGACGAAGCTCAGCGAGTTGTCGGGGTAGAGGAACGCCTGCCCGATGCTCTTCTTGTGGGCGTAGGCGGCGATCGTCGGAAGCTTGGCGAGCAGGCGGATGGTCGAGATCTCGACCTGCTCGGGGTCGTGCACATCAAGCGAGTCCTCGTAGTAGGTCGAGAGCGCCGACACCGCCGAGGAGAGCACCGACATGGGGTGCGCCTGGTGCGGGAGCGCATCGAAGAAGCGCTTGAGGTCCTCGTGGAGCAGCGTGTGGCGACGCACCTTCTCCTCGAACTCGGCAAGCTCGGAGGCGCTCGGCAGGTCGCCGTACATGAGCAGCCAGGCGACCTCGAGGTAGGTCGAGTTCTTCGCGACATCCTCGATTGCGTAGCCGCGGTAGCGCAGGATGCCCGCATCGCCGTCGATGTAGGTGATTGCGCTCTTTGTCGAGGCCGTGTTGACGAAGCCCTGATCGAGGGTCGTGTAGCCCGTCTGCTTGGTCAGCGTCGAGATATCGATGCTGTCGGCACCCTCGACACTCGGGAGGATCGGAAATTCGGCGGAGCCACCGGGATAGTGGAGCGTGGCCTTGTCGGCGTTGATGTTGGCAGCGTCGTTCACGACATACAGCCTAGAGGTCGCTACGGGGCACAGTCGAACCAGCCAAAGGAAAAAGCGGATGCTTGGACTGTTCCTCTAAATATCCCCGTGGTTTTCACAGGGATGAGGGGGCGCGTCAGGCCTGCGGGGGCAGGGCGGCGACCAGCGGGTGGTCCTTGTGGATGACACCAACCTTGGCCGCGCCACCGGGCGAGCCGATGTCGTCGAAGAACTCGACGTTGGCCTTGTAGTAGTCGGCCCACACCTCGGGAGTGTCATCCTCGTAGTAGATCGCCTCGACGGGACACACGGGCTCGCAGGCACCGCAGTCGACGCACTCGTCGGGGTGGATGTAGAGCATCCGCTCGCCCTCGTAGATGCAGTCGACGGGGCATTCGTCGACGCACGCGCGATCCTTGACGTCGACGCACGGAAGAGCGATGACATACGTCACAGCGACGGTCCCTCCTGTCTGGGCTGAACCTCCATCCTACCCTTGCGCGACTCGGGCAACCTGGGCCACGCCAGCACGAGCAGGGCGATCACGAGCGGGCCGTAGGCCCACAGCACTCCCTCGAGGTTGGCAGGGACGAGCACGGAGCCGCCCGGACCCTCCTGCGCGAGGATGGCTGAAGCTCCGACGATGCCGAGCGCCGTCGCGAACGCGATGAGCCTGCTGGAGAAGACGAGCCGCATCCCCACGAGGAGGGCCGCGACGACGAGGAGCGCGCCGATGAGGCCAACCGGCACCGAGGCATCCGCGATCGCCACGCGATGCTGGTGGTTGATCGTGAGCAGGACGCCGACGAGGGCGCCGATGAGCAGCGAGACGAGAATGGTCGCGATCCGGCTCATGAGCGTCTCGGGGCGCGGGTCGCCCGAGTCCGGCGAGGGGTCCGGCTCGGCCCGGTCCAGCAGGTAGAGGCCCTCGCGCTGCAAGACGGGCCGCTCACGCTCATTCGAGAGCGCGAAGGCGAGCGGATGCCCCGGCCGCTCGATCAGCGTCACCTGCGTCTTGTGCGCACGCAGGGCGGCCGCCTTGCGCTCCAAGGCGGGGCTCACGTCGATGAGCAGGGCACCCTCTGGCGTGTCGGCGGGGTCGAGCCTCGCGAGCACCGCCTCGTCCTCGATGATGACATGGAAGGGCACGCCCGCGATGCCTGCTGCGGCCCGCGATGCGCGGTGGGCGAGCATGTGATCCGGATGCCCGTATCCGCCCTGCTCGTCGTAGCTCACGACGGCGCGGGCCCCGGTGGAGACGATCGCGGCGACGAGATCGGCGACGACCTCCTCGAACGGGGCACGGCACAGCGCGCCGGCGGAAACATCGGCGCCCAGGCGGGGACGACCGTCCTCCCCCTCGACCATGCCCGAGTCGAGGTAGCGGCGTGGCGCCTGCCCCTCCGCGCGCGCCCCAGCCTCGCCCAGGTAGAGGTGCGACGTGACCCCGAGGGCGGCGAGCGCAGCACGCAGTTCACCCTCGCGGTGGGCGGCGAGGGCAGGTCCATCGCCCTCGAGATGCCTGAGCGACTCGGGGATGACCTCACCCGCCTCACCGCGCGTGCAGGTCAGCACCGTGACATCCGCCCCCCTCTCGGCGAGGAGGGCGAGCATGCCGCCCGTCGAGATCGTCTCGTCGTCGGGGTGGGCGTGCACGAAGAGCGCACGCTCGAGCACCCCTGCTAAAGAATGCCCTGCTGAAGGGTGCTCTGCCGATGGAACCACCCCGACAGACTATGCGCTGCCGGGGCGGACCGTCAGGCTAGGCGTCCTGCTTCTTGAGGCGGGCGGTCGCGCGGGCGCGTGCAACCGAGTCCAGCTCGACCTTGCGGATCCGGATGACCTCGGGCGTGACCTCGACGCACTCGTCCTCGCGGCAGAACTCAAGGCTCTCCTCGAGCGTCAGCTGGCGCGGCGGCGTCATCGACTCGAAGGTGTCAGCCGTGGAGGAGCGCATGTTGGTGAGTTTCTTCTCCTTGGTGACGTTGACATCCATGTCTTCGCTGCGGGAGTTCTCGCCCACGATCATGCCCTCATAGACCTCCTGCGTGGGCTGCACGAAGAAGGTCATGCGCTCCTGCAGGTTAATCATGGCGAAGGGAGTCGCGACACCCGCGCGGTCGGCCACGATCGAGCCGTTGTTGCGCGTGATGATCGTGCCCGCCCACTCGCCGTAGCCGTGCGAGATGGCGTTGGCGATGCCCGTGCCGCGCGTCGTCGTCATGAATTCGGAGCGGAAGCCGATGAGGCCGCGCGAGGGCACGATGAACTCCATGCGCACCCAGCCCGTGCCGTGGTTGGTCATGTTCTCCATGCGGCCCTTGCGGGCGGCCAGAAGCTGCGTGATTGCGCCCAGGTGCTCCTCGGGCACGTCGACCGTGAGGTGCTCATAGGGCTCGTGCACCTTGCCGTCGATCTTCTTTGTGACCACCTGCGGCTTGCCGACCGTGAGCTCGAAGCCCTCGCGACGCATCTGCTCGACGAGGATCGCAAGAGCGAGCTCGCCTCGACCCTGCACCTCCCATGCATCCGGGCGGCCGATGTCGACGACCTTGATCGAGACGTTGCCGATGAGCTCCTTGTCGAGGCGGTCCTTGACCATACGCGCCGTGAGCTTGTGGCCCTTGACCTTGCCGATGAGGGGCGAGGTGTTAGTTCCGATCGTCATCGAGATGGCCGGGTCGTCGACCGTGATGGTCGGCAGCGGGCGCGGGTCCTCGGGGTCGGCGAGGGTCTCGCCGATCGTGATGTCCTCGAAGCCCGCGACGGCGACGATGTCGCCGGGGCCGGCGCTCTCGGCCGGGTAGCGGTCGAGAGCGCGCGTCATGAGGAGCTCGGTGATGCGCGCGTTCGTGACGGTGCCGTCGTGACGCGCCCACGCGACCGTCTGGCCCTTGCGGATCGTGCCGTTGAAGACGCGCAGCAGGGCGAGGCGGCCGAGGAACGGCGAGGAGTCGAGGTTGGTGACCCAGGCCTGCAGCGGATGCTCATCGTCATAGGTCGGCGCCGGGATGTGCTCGAGGATCGCCTCGAAGAGGGGCTCGAGGTCGTCGTTGTCGGGCAGCGCGCCATTCTCGGGCTTGTTCTGGCTCGCGGCGCCCGCGCGGCCCGAGGCGTAGACGACGGGGACGTCGAGGATCGCGTCGAGGTCGAGGTCAGGCTGGTCCTCCGCGATGTCGCTCGCGAGGCCGAGCAGCAGATCCTGGCTCTCCCCGACGACCTCGTCGATGCGAGCATCCGGCCGGTCCGTCTTGTTGACGAGCAGGATGACGGGCAGCTTGGCCTCGAGAGCCTTGCGCAGCACGAAGCGCGTCTGCGGGAGCGGGCCCTCGCTCGCGTCGACCAGGAGGACGACGCCGTCGACCATGCTGAGGCCGCGCTCGACCTCGCCGCCGAAGTCGGCGTGGCCGGGAGTGTCGATCACGTTGATCGTGATGGGCGAGCCGCCCGAGTGGGCGCCGTTGTACGAAATCGCCGTGTTCTTGGCGAGGATCGTGATGCCCTTCTCGCGCTCGAGCTCGTTGGAGTCCATGGCGCGCTCCTCGACGTCGGCGTGCGCCGCGAAGGAGTTGGTCTGGCGGAGCATTGCGTCGACGAGGGTCGTCTTGCCGTGGTCGACGTGGGCGACGATCGCCACGTTGCGCAGGTCGGAACGGGTGGCAAGAGCCATAGGAGTAGTGTCCTCGGGAAGAGAGTGGGAAGAAGAGGAAGGGCGCAGTCAGTGCTGCCCTACACGGCAAGTGTACCCGCTCGCGCCCTCAGCCTCCTGTGCTGCCCTCAGACGCCCGCGCCACCCTCAGGAGCCTGTGTCGCCCTCCGCGGGGCGCCAGCGCCACGGCTCGTGCAGCACGCTCGCGGCGTAGGGCGAGTGCGTGACCCCCGCGACCTCCTCGGCGACGACCGTCACGGCGGGCAGCTGCAGCAGCGGCAAGCCCCAGCCCGCCTTCCACAGCAGGCCGTCGAGTTCTGCCCGGAGCGTGGCGCGAGCCTCCGTGTCGCGCTCCCGTTCGAGCTCGGCGAGCAGCTCGTCGACGTCGTCGTCCGCGAAGCCCCCGTGGTTGAGGGGCGATCCGCTCTGGAACATCGCCGTCGCGGCCTGCACAGAGAGGTTCCGCTCGCGCAGACCATAGAGCGCGGCATCCCACGACCGCGGCGTGCCGAGCAGATTGCGCCAGTCGGGGCTCGAGCAGTCTGTGACGGTGATGCCGACGGATGCTGCGGCATCACGGATCGCCGAGAACTGGGCCACGCGGCGCGGGTTCGCCGGGTCGAAGAGGATGCACACGGTCGGGTCGGCGAGGCTCGGGTCGTCCTCGGCCGCCTCCGCGAGGAGTTCCCGCGCGGCGACAGCGTCCCGCTCAAAGCGAACCCCCTCGGTGGACTCGAGCGACTGCTCGTAGCCCGTGACACCCGGCGCCATCGTGAAGGACTCGCGTGCCGCAGCATCCGCCCCTCGCACGCCGGCCGCCTCGACGAGTGCGTCCCGCGGGATGCTGCGGAGGAACGCCTCCCGCACCCGCTCGTCCTCGATCGCGGGCGACATGGCTTCCTCGAAGCGCGGCTGCAGCAGCTCCCACACTCCGTCGATGCCGATCTCGACATCGCCCGCCTTTGAATCGTCCAGCCCTGCCAAGACGTCGCTCGTGACACGCGGCGCCGCAACATCCACCTCGCCGCGCTCAAGAGCCGCGACAACCTGGAGCGGATCCGCGATGTGCCGCACCTCGATCGTCTCGAAGCGCGGCCGGTGGTCGCCCCGATAGCGCGGATTGGCCGTGAGCGTCACACCCTCCTCGCCCAGCGCCGTGACCGTGTAGGGGCCCGTGCCGACAAGAAGTTCGGCGTCGACCTCGCCGCCCTCGACGACGAAGCCGCTGTTCCAGGTGCGAGAAAGGGGCGCCAGCACGCCCTCGTCGCTCGTGTCGATCGCCTCGATCACGGTCGCCTTCGCCTCGGACGCATCCGAACCCTCCGGCAGGTCCAGCGCTCGCGCAGCGACGACGTGGGCGGGCAGGCCCACTGTGAAGACGGATGCCCAGTCCGCGACATACTCGTCGAAGACAAGGGTCACGCCCCTCCCATCCGCACTCACCTCGGGCGATCGCGTCACGGCATCGAGGCCGCCGGCCGTGAAGCCGTCGAAGTAGACGACATCGCTCGGGAAGTCATCGGTGAAGAGGCCGGTCTCTGGGTCGATGTAGCCACCAGCCTCGAACTCTTCGTCATTGAGGGTGCGCGAGTTCGCCGCCCACGCGAGCAGGAGATCTGCCGCATCCACCGGCACTCCGTCTGACCATTCCACCCCGTCCGCCACCGTGTAGCGCACCGTGAGGGGGTCGTCGGAGAGCTTCTCGACGGAACCGAAGGACTCGTCGAAGACCAGCTCGCCCTCGGCATTCCAGCTCGCGAACCGGGAGTTCGTCGCCTCGACGATGCTCGCATTCGTGTCGCTCGCGCTGCCGTGTCCCGTGTTGGGGTTGTACGACGTGAACGCCTCGGGCAGCGCAACCGTCACCGAGGTGCCCTCCGCGAGCCGAGAATCGGTGCAGGCGGCGAGGCCGATCACGAGCAGCACCGACGTCAGCACGGCGGCGGCGCGCGTCAGCACGGGATGTCTCAGCTCAACTCCCCCTTCGAAACCGACGGTCATGCTACCCGCCGGATCCTGGCTCCCCCGTGGGAGCCGGGACCCGGCGGCTAGCGCGCCTACGCTCCGAGGGCGAGTCCCGCGCCGGGGATCGCCTCGAGCAGTTCGCGCGTGTACGTCTCGCGGGGGTTGCCGAAGACCTCGTCCGTCGTCGCTGCCTCCACGATGCGTCCCTTCGACATGACCGCGACCGTGTCGGCGATCACGCGGACGACCGCGAGGTCGTGCGTGATGAAGAGGTAGGTGAGGTTCAACTCGGCCTGGAGTTCCGCGAGCAGGGTGAGGATCTGCGCCTGCACGAGCACGTCGAGCGCCGAGACGGCCTCGTCGAGCACGACGATCTCGGGCTTGAGTGCGAGAGCGCGCGCGATGGCCACACGCTGCCGTTGGCCGCCCGAGAGCTCGTTGGGGAAGCGTCCGATGAGCTTCTCCGGCAGCGCCACCTGGTCGAGCAGCTCGCGCACCCGGGCGCGGCGTTCCGCGCTGGTGCCGACATTGTGTGTCACGAGCGGCTCCGCGATCGTCGCGCCGATGCTGCGCAGCGGGTCGAGCGACCCGTAGGGGTCCTGGAAGACGGGCTGCATCTTGGAGCGGAGCGAGAACAGCTGACGCCGGTTCAGCCCTGCGATGTCGGTCCCGTCGATCGTGATCGACCCTGAGGTGATCGACTCGAGCTTGAGCAGCATCCGTGCAACCGTCGTCTTGCCGGAGCCCGACTCGCCCACGAGCGCCATCGTGGTGCCGCGCGGGATAGAGAAGGACACGTCGTCGACAGCCCTGAGGACCTTGGAGGTGCCCTTGCCGCCGCGGATCTTGAACTCCTTGGTCAGGTGGTCGACCACGATGGCCGGCTCGGCCGACGCCGCGTGCGCGTGGTGCGAACGCTCCCCGCCTGCCGCGATGAGGTCGACACCCGCCGACCTCGCAGGAGTCTCGTGTGTAATGCTCTCGAGGTGCCCGCCCGACGCCTGGATCCGCCGCGAGGCGAGGCTCGGTGCCGCCGCGACGAGACGCTGCGTGTAGGGGTGCTGCGGGTCCTCGAGGATCTGCCGGGAGGGGCCGGCCTCCACGACACGCCCCTTGTACATGACGACGAGCTTCTCTGCGCGGTCCGCCGCAAGGCCGAGATCGTGCGTGATGAAGAGCACGGCCGTGCCCGCGTCACCTGTGAGTGTGGCGAGGTGGTCGAGGATGCGCTTCTGCACCGTCACGTCGAGGGCCGAGGTGGGCTCGTCGGCGATCAGGAGCTTGGGCCGGGAGGAAAGCCCGATCCCGATGAGCACGCGCTGGCGCATGCCGCCCGAGAACTGGTGCGGGAACTGCTTGAGACGCGTGTCGGCGTCGTCGAGACCCGCCTCCTTCAGCACGCGGATGGCGTGCTCCCGCACCTCCTTGCGACCCGACGCCACGCCATTGGCCCGGATGGCTTCCTCCACCTGGAAGCCGACAGACCACACAGGGTTGAGGTTCGACATGGGGTCCTGCGGCACGAGCCCGATGAGCTTGCCACGCACCCCCTCCATCTCCCGACGGTCGAGCGTCGTGAGGTCGCGGCCCTCGAAGAGGATCTTCCCCTGCGTCACCCGACCCGAGCCGGGGAGGAGGTCGATGATGGCGTGCGCCGTCGTCGACTTGCCCGAGCCCGACTCTCCGACGATCGCGAGCGTCTCTCCCGGCATGATCGAGAGGTCCACACCCCGCACCGCGGGAACGAGGCCGTCCTTCGTCTGGAAGCCGACGTGGAGGTCTCGGATGTCGAGCAGGGGTGTCGTCGCGCTGGTCATGGTTCCGCTCATCGCAGGGCCCTCGCCTTCGGGTCGAGCGCATCCCGCAGCACCTCGCCGAGCATGATGAAGGCGAAGACGGTGATGGACAGCGCGATGGAGGGGTAGATCAGCGTTTGCGGGTTGGTGCGCAGGTCAACCTGCGCCGCGCTGATGTCATTGCCCCACGACATGGTCGTGCTCGGAAGCCCTACTCCGAGGAACGACAGTGTCGCCTCCGCGACGATCGCCGAGGCGAGCGAGATCGTCGTGATGACGATGACGGGCGCGATCGAGTTCGGCAGCACATGCTGCACGAGGATCTTGAATCGCGAGACGCCGAGTGCCTCCGCCGCCGTGACGAAGTCGGATGCCTTGACCCGCAGGATCTCTGACCTCAGAACACGCGCGACGACGGGCCACGCGAAGAGGCCGATCGCGAGCGAGATGACCCACACGCTGCGATACGCGCTCAGCACAGACATCACGACGACGGCCGCGAGGATGTAGGGGATCGAGAAGAAGATGTCGCCGATGCGGGAGATCACCGCGTCGAGCCAGCCACCGTAGAAGCCGCTGATGGAGCCAGCCAACAGGCCCAGCACGGTGGTGATGAAGACAACGATGAAGCCGACCGAGATCGAGGTGGACGCGCCGTGGATGATCCGGGAATAGACGTCACACCCCAGCTTCGTGAAGCCGAGGGGGTGGCCGTCGGTGGGCCCGCCGTTGCTGTTCGAGAGGAAGCACTCGGAGTTGGGTGGCGTCAAGGTGAACAGATAGGGGAAAAGCGCCGCCGTCGAGACGAGCAGGATGAGCGCGGCCGAGATCCAGAACATGGGACGCACGCGCAGGTCTCGCCAGGCGTCCCGCCACAGGTTGCTGGGCTTCTCGTCGATGGAGACGGTGTCGATCTCGGCGAGCGGCGTGTCTTCGGGCGGGGCCACGAAATGGGTGGGCTTGCGCCCCTCGGTGTTACTTGACATAGCGGATCCTCGGATCGAGAACGGCGTAGAGGAGGTCGATCACCAGGTTGACGACGAGGTAGATGAGCACCATGACGGTCACGAAGGACACGACGGTCGGCCCTTCGCCTCGCAGGATGGCCTGGAAGAGCGTGCGACCCACGCCCGGAACGTTGAAGATGCCCTCCGTGACGGTCGCGCCGACCAGCAGGACGCCGAAGTCCGTGCCGAGATAGGTCGTGACCGGGATGAGGGAGTTGCGCAGGATGTGCACGGGCACGACGCGGTTGCGACCTAGCCCCTTGCCGTAGGCAGTGCGCACGAAGTCGAGACTCTTCGTCTCGATGACCGAGGCGCGCGTGAGGCGCACGATCTGGGCGAAGCTCACGCTCGCGAGCACGAAGGCGGGCAGGATGAGGTCGGCCCAGGGCGCTCCCGAGCCAACCGTCGTGCGCGCCCAGCCGAGCTCGATGCCGAAGACATACTGCGCGAGGAAGGCGATCACGAAGATCGGCAGCGAGATGAGTAGGAGGCTCACCGCGAGGGCGCTTGAATCGAAGAACTTGCCCTTGCGCAGGCCCGAGACTAGCCCGACGAGGATGCCGAGAACGCCCTGGATGATGAGGGCGAGGACCGCAAGCCGGATCGTGACGGGGAAGGTGCGGGCGAGGATCTCGGTCGTCGGTTCGCCTGTGAACGAGGTGCCGAAGTCGCCCTGGAAGATGCCCGACAGGTAGTACCAGTACTGCACGAGGAAGGGCTCATTCAGGTGGTACTGCTCCTCCAGGCGCTCGAGTAGCGCCGGATTGGGGGTGCGGTCACCGAAGAGTGCCAGCAGGGGGTTGCCCGGCATGGCGAAGACCATGAAGTAGATAAGGAACGTCGTGCCGATCAAGACCGGGATGGCCTGCAGCACGCGCCAGAGGATGTATCGAGCCATAGTGATTCACACGGGTGAGCGGGGATGGCGACTCGCGTCGCCATCCCCGCCCGGAGCCGAGATCTAGCCCTTGGTGATCTCGTAGTAGAGCGGCACAGAGTTCCAGCCGAACTCCACGTTGTCCACGTTCTCGCTCCAACCGCCGTTGACGTTGGAGTACCAGAGCGGGATCGCGGGCAGGTCCTGCAGCAGGATCTCCTGCGCCTCCTGGAAGAGCGCGTTCGCCTCCTCAGGGTCCGTCGTGGTGGCACCCTCGGAGATCAACGCGTCGAACTCGGGGTTGCTGTAGTCGCCGTCGTTCGAGCCGGCGTTGGTCGCGTAGAGCGGGCCCAGGAAGTTGTACAGACCCGGGTAGTCGGCCTGCCAGCCAGTGCGGAATGCCGTCTGGATCTGGTCGGTCGTGACCAGCTCGCGCATCTCACCGAAGGTGGGGTACGGCTGACCCGAGGCGTCGATTCCCAGCGTGTTCTTGATGCTGTTCGTCGTCGCGTCGACCCAGGCCTGGTGGCCGCCGTCGGCGTTGTAGGCGATCTGGAAGCTGCCCGTCCAGGGGCTGATCGCGTCGGCCTCGGCCCAGAGAGCCTGCGCCTCCTCGGGGTTGAACTCGAGAACCTCAGCGCCCTCGAGCGAGTCGGTCCAGCCGTCGATGACGGGCGAGGTGAAGTCCGACGCGGGAGTGCGGGTGCCCTCGAAGATCACCTCGGTGATCTCCTCGCGGTCGATCGCCATCGAGATGGCGGCGCGGCGAAGCTCGCCCTCCTCACCACCGAAGTGCGCGAGGCGCTCCGGGATGGTGAAGGACTGGAAGATGGCCGCGGCCTGGTTGACCCAGCGGTCGCCGAGGTCGTCCTGGTAGGTCGCGAGCGAAGCATCCGGGATCGCGTCGAGCACGTCGAGGTTGCCACCGAGCAGGTCGGCGTAGGCGGCATCCTGCGAGGCGTAGAAGACGATCTCGAGCCCCTCGTTCTGCGGCTCACGCGGACCGTCGTAGTCGGGGTTCACGACCAGGTCGATGCGCTCCTCGTGCTGCCATGCATCCTCACTCGCGAGCATGTACGGGCCGTTGCCGACAGGGCTCTCACCGAAGGCCTCCATGTCCTCGAAGGCCGAGGCGGGAAGCGGGTAGAAGGCCGAGTAGCCCAGGCGCTGCGGGAAGTCCGACAGCGGCTGCTTGAGCGTGATGGTGAACTCGGTGTCGCTCACCTTCTCGAGACCCGTGAGCTCGCTGTCCTCTTCCCAGCTGAAGCCCTCGATGTCCTCGAAGAAGTAGCTCGAGAGCTGGTTGTTGCTGAGCAGCGCGCCGTAGTTCCAGGCGTCGATGAAGGAGTCCGAGGTGACGGGCTCACCGTTGGTGAACTCCAGGCCCTCGCGAAGCGTGACCGTGAAGGTCTGCGAGTCCTCGGTCTCGATCGACTCGGCGACGTCGTTGTGAGCGGCGCCCTCCGCGTCGTAGTAGACGAGACCCGCGAAGATCGCGTCGAGGATCTTGCCACCACCGGTCTCGTTGGTGTTGGTGGGGATGAGCGGGTTCTGCGGTTCGCTGCCGTTCGTGACGATGGTGCCGCCGGCGGTGCTGCCCTCGTTGCCCTCGTCACCCCCGGCGCAGCCAGTGAGCACGAGTGCGCTCGCGGCGACGATCGCTGCGGCCCCAAGGCCAATGCGTCGCATCTTCAATGTTCCTCCTGTGCAAGTGAGTCCGTCTGCGACACGAAGGTGTGCCGCCAAGACGGGTGCTGTGGATTGTCGGATAGACATTCCCCAGCGGCCGTGTGGTGGTGAGCCACATTCATGTCCCCCGCGCGGGGGGACAGACCGTGTAGTTTGACACGATAAGTCGCCGTCCTCCGAATCCATAAGGAGGAAGGCGAAAATTTACACAGCCGCAACGCTGACGCGGGAAATCCTCATCGGATGCAAGAAAAGTGCGTGGCTGCGGGCTTCCGCGCTATGAGAACGCTTGCAGGGCATCCTCGTACGAAATCCCGCCGAGAGACACCCTTCGGCATTCGAAACAAGGAGAGGGCACCGATTGTCGACTTTCGCCAACATGCGCTCGGATGAGCAGACAATGTCGCCCCGGCGGATCGCCGTCGAAGTCGCCATCGTGCTCGCACTCTCGCTCGGGGCATCCGCTCTCTACTCCCTCGTCGCGATCGTCAACCGGATGACGCGCGAGCAGCCCCTCGCCCAGCAGACCGCGACGCTCAACGCCTCGCTCAACCCTCGCCCCGTCTTCGACCTCATCTACCAGCTCATGGGGGTCTTCTTCGACCTCATGCCCGTCGCCCTGGTCTGCTACCTCCTGTGGAACGTCAGTCGCCCCCGCCTGGGCCGCCTCGGGATCGACTTCACCCGCCCCGGCAGAGACACCCTCAGCGCCCTCGCCCTCGCTCTCGTCATCGGAATCCCCGGCCTCGCGCTCTATCTCGGCGGCAAGGCGCTCGGCATCACCGTGACGGTCGTGCCGAATGCGCTCGACGAGCACTGGTGGACCGTGCCCGTGCTGCTCCTCTCGGCGGCGCGCGCCGGCATCCTCGAGGAGGTCATCGCGGTCGGCTACCTCGCCGAACGCCTCGCTCGGCTCGGCTGGAGCCGCTGGGGTTTCATCATCGCGAGCGCCCTGCTACGCGGCTCGTACCACCTGTATCAGGGTTACGGGGCGTTCATCGGAAACGTCGCCATGGGCATCCTCTTCGGCTGGCTCTACACGAGAACCGGCCGCCTGCTGCCCCTCGTGATCGCGCACACCGTGATCGACGCCGCGGTCTTCATCGGCTACCCCTGGGTGGCCGCGACATTCCCCGAGGTCTTCGCGCCCGCCTAGCCCGGGGAATTTGTTCCCTTTCCCGACATACCACGGCTATGACACAAAATCCAGTCTCTTGACACCCGTTCGGGGGGCGTGTTTGAGTTTGCCCCAACACGCAACGCCGCGTGCCCGGATCGGCCCTCAAAGCCGCTCGACTGGATAGGGAACCGCATGAGTAACGACGCTCGCGCCGCATCACGCATCGACTTCGAAAAGGTCGAAGCATCCCCACCGTTCCACGACCTCAAGAAGCGACATCGAGCATTCGTCTGGCCGCTCACGGGCGCATTCCTCGTCTGGTACTTCGCCTACGTGCTGCTCGCCTCCTACGCCCCCGACTTCATGGCGACCCCCGTGTGGGGCAACATCAACATCGGACTCCTCCTCGGGCTCGGACAGTTCGTGACCACCTTCGCCATCACCACCTGGTACGTCTCCTTCGCGAACCGGCGGCTCGACCCCCTCGCCGCCGAGATCCGCGCCGACCTCGAGGCCCAGGAAGGGGTCGCACGATGAACAACACGGATATCGGCAGCCCGATCCTCAACATCTCGATCTTCGCCGCCTTCGTGCTCGTGACCCTCGTGGTCGTGCTCCGGGCCAGCCGCAACAACAAGACGGCCGCCGACTACTACGCCGCAGGGCGCTCCTTCACGGGGCCGCAGAACGGCACCGCCATCGCGGGTGACTACCTCTCGGCAGCATCCTTCCTCGGAATCTGTGGCGCCATCGCCATCAATGGCTACGACGGCTTCCTCTACTCCATCGGCTTCCTCGTCGCCTGGCTCGTGGCCCTCCTGCTCGTCGCCGAACTCATGCGCAACACGGGCAAGTTCACGATGGCTGACGTGCTGTCGTTCCGCCTCCGCCAGCGCCCCGTGAGGCTCGCCGCCGCAACGACGACCCTCGCCGTCTGCTTCTTCTACCTACTTGCCCAGATGGCCGGCGCTGGCGGACTCGTCTCCCTGCTGCTCGGCATCGACGATACGGTCGGCCAGTCCATCGTCGTCGCCGTCGTCGGCGCGCTCATGATCCTCTACGTGCTCGTCGGCGGAATGAAGGGCACGACGTGGGTGCAGATCATCAAGGCGGTGCTGCTCATCGCCGGCGCATTCGTCATGACCGTCTGGGTGCTCGCGCTGCACGGCTTCAACCTCTCCGAGCTGCTCGGGGCTGCAGCATCCGTCGCCGGTGAGGACGTGCTCAACCCGGGCAGGCAATACGGCGTGAGCGACATCAGCCGCATCGACTTCGTCTCGCTCGCCCTCGCCCTCGTGCTCGGCACGGCAGGCCTTCCACACGTGCTCATGCGCTTCTACACGGTGCCGACGGCGCGCGAGGCGCGGCGCTCGGTCGTGTGGGCCATCTGGCTCATCGGCGCCTTCTACCTTTTCACTCTCGTGCTCGGCTACGGCGCCGGTGCCCTCATCGGGGCCGACACGATCACCTCCGCACCCGGCGGCGTCAACTCTGCCGCCCCGCTGCTGGCCTTCGAGCTCGGCGGACCACTGCTGCTGGGCTTCATCTCGGCGGTCGCCTTCGCGACCATCCTCGCGGTCGTCGCGGGCCTCACCATCACGGCAGCGGCATCCTTCTCCCACGACGTCTACGCGAGCGTCATCAAGAAGGGCAACCCCGGGCCCGGCGGCGAGGTCAAGGTCGCCCGCATCACGGTCGTCGTCATCGGCCTCCTTGCGATCGTGGGCGGCATCGGCGTGCAGGGGCAGAACATCGCCTTCCTCGTCGCGCTCGCCTTCGCGGTCGCGGCATCCGCCAACCTGCCCACCATCATCTACTCGCTCTTCTGGCGTCGCTTCACCACTCAGGGAGCGCTATGGAGCATGTGGGGTGGCCTCGCCGCGGCGATCATCCTCATCGCCTTCTCGGGCGTCGTCTCGGGCAGCGAGACCTCCATGATCCCCGGCGTGGACTTCTCGTGGTTCCCACTCAACAACCCGGGGATCATCTCCATCCCGCTCGGGTTCCTGCTCGGATGGCTCGGCACCGTCCTCAGCAGCCGCAAGGAGGATCCGGCGATCGCCGCCGAGATGGAGGTGCGCTCCCTGACGGGTCACGGTGCGGAGAAGGCAACCTCGCACTGAGGGTCGCTACTCTCGGCATCCCTAAGCGCCTCGCCGCCCCCGTCGTTTCGGGGGCGGGAGGCACTTGTGGGGGCGGCGAGCGCCGCAGCCGGGGGGCGCGCTAGGCGAAGGCCTCCGGCGGCGGGCACGCGCACACGAGGTTGCGGTCGCCGAATGCATTGTCAACGCGGCGCACTGGCGGCCAATACTTGCCGTGGATCGAGCGCACACGGTCCGCCCCCGACAGCTGCGCGCTGGCCGGGTAGACGGCGAGCTCGCGGGAATACGGATGCTTCCACTCCCCCACGAGCGCGCTCTCGGCCGTGTGGGGCGCGCCCCGCAGCGGGTTGTCGTCGGCCGGCCACTCGCCGCGGCCCACAGCATCCGCCTCGGCCCGGATCGCGATCATCGCGTCGACGAAACGGTCGATTTCGGCGAGGTCCTCGCTCTCGGTCGGCTCAACCATGAGCGTGCCCGGCACGGGGAAGCTCATGGTGGGCGCGTGGAAGCCGTAGTCGATGAGCCGCTTGGCCACATCGTCGACCGTCACCCCGGTCGCGGCCGTGAGCGGTCGCAGGTCGAGGATGCACTCGTGCGCCACAAGGCCGTTGTCGCCCGCGTAGAGGACGGGGAAGTGCTCACGCAGCCGAGCCGCGACATAGTTCGCGGCGAGCACGGCCGCACCCGTCGCATCCTTGAGCCCCTGCCCGCCCATCATCCGCACGTACGCCCAGCTGATGGGCAGGATGCTGGGACTCCCGTAGGGCGCCGCGCTGACAGGCCCGCCGCCGTGCACGTACTCCCCCGCACGATCGCTTGCGAGGTCGAAGGCCGGATGCTGCGCCGACTGCGCCATCGGATGCCCGGGCAGATACGGGGCGAGGTGCGCCTTCGCGGCGACCGGGCCGACGCCCGGTCCGCCGCCGCCGTGGGGGATGCAGAAGGTCTTGTGCAGGTTGAGGTGGGAGACGTCGCCGCCGAAGTCGCCGAAGCGCGCGTAACCGAGCAGCGCGTTGAGGTTGGCGCCGTCGACGTAGACCTGCCCGCCCGCCTCGTGCACAGCATCCGTGATCGCACGGATCTCGTGCTCATAGACGCCGTGCGTCGAGGGGTAGGTGACCATGAGGGCGGCGAGGGAATCGCGGTGCTCATCGACCTTGGCGTGCAGGTCGTCGAGGTCGACGTTGCCGAACTCGTCGCACGCGACCACCACGACACTCATGCCCGCGAGCACGGCGCTCGCGGCGTTCGTGCCGTGCGCGCTCGAGGGGATGAGGCAGACGGTGCGCTCGGTGTCGCCGTTCGCACGGTGGTAGCCACGGATCGCGAGCAGCCCCGCGAGCTCGCCCTGGCTGCCCGCGTTGGGCTGCAGCGAGACGGTGTCGTAGCCGGTGACCTCGGCGAGCCACGACTCGAGGTGCCCCGTCAGCACGAGGTACCCCGTGACATCCTCGACCGGCGCGAAGGGGTGCAGCCCCGCGAACTCGGGCCAGGTGACCGGCTCCATCTCGGTCGCCGCGTTGAGCTTCATGGTGCAGGAGCCGAGCGGGATCATGCCGCGATCGAGGGCGTAGTCCTTGTCGGCGAGGTGCTTGAGGTAGCGCATCATGCTCGTCTCGGAGCGGTGAGCGTGGAACACGGGATGCCGGAGATAGCCGGGTTCGCGGTGCATCGCCTGCGGCAGGCGGCCCAGCTGCCCTCCCGCGACGTAGCCGAAGTTTCGCGACTCTGGCCCGCCGAAGGCGAGGGCGACCCGGTGCAGCTCGGTGGGCGTCGTCGTCTCGTCGACCGAGACACCCACGTGGTCGGCGTCGACGCGGTGCAGAAGGATGTCAAGTTCCCGCGCCCGCGCGACGACCGCATCCGCCCGACCCGGCACCCGCAGCAGCAGAGTGTCGAAGAAGTGCTCGTGCACGATCTCGGCATCGGTCTCGGAGAGCCACTCCCCCAGGAGAGCCGCGTGCGTCGCAACCTGCGCCCCGATGCGCCGCAGGCCCTCCGGCCCGTGATACACGGCGTACATGGAGGCCATGACGGCGAGCAGCACCTGCGCAGTGCAGATGTTGGAGGTCGCCTTCTCGCGCCGAATGTGCTGTTCGCGCGCCTGCAACGTCAGCCGATAGGCCGGATGCCCGTCCGCATCCTTCGACACCCCCACGAGCCGACCGGGCAACTGCCGTTCGAGGCCCTTGCGCACGGCCATGTAGCCGGCGTGGGGGCCGCCGAAGCCCATGGGAACACCGAAGCGCTGCGTCGTGCCCACCGCGACGTCGGCGCCCATCTCGCCGGGGCTCGTGAGCAGTGTGAGGGCGAGCAGGTCGGCCGCGACGACGGCGATCGCGCCGTGCTCGTGCGCTGCCGCGATGAGGTCCGTGGGGTTCCAGACACGACCGGATGCCCCGGGGTACTGGACGAAGACGCCGAAGTAGTCGTCGGGGAGAGCGCCATCGTCGAGTGGCCGGACGGCAAGCTCGATGCCGACCGCCTCCGCGCGGCCCGTGAGCAGCGCCTTCGTCTGGGGCAGGGCATCCTCGTCGACGACGAAGACGTTCGACTCCGACTTGGAGGCCCGCCGCGCCAGCAGCATCGCCTCCGCGACAGCGCTCGCCTCGTCGAGCATCGACGCGTTGGCCGTCTGCATCCCCGTGAGGTCGCACACCATCGTCTGGAAGTTCAGCAGGGCCTCGAGCCGACCCTGCGAGATCTCCGGCTGGTAGGGCGTGTAGGCGGTGTACCAGCTCGGGTTCTCGAGCACGTTCCGCTTGATGACGGCGGGCGTGATGGTGTCGTAGTAGCCGAGCCCGATCATGGAACGGCGCACGGTGTTGTGACCAGCGATCGCCCGCAGCTCGGCGAGCGCCTCGCTCTCCGTCGCGGGCGCGGGGATCGTGGAGCGCGTCGACTCGCCCACGTGAATTCCCGAGGGCACCGCGGCGAGCACGAGATCGTCGACCGTCTCGTAGCCGACGGCGGCGAGCATCCGCGCCTGCTCTTCGCCGCCGGTGCCGATGTGGCGGGAGGCGAAACCGTAAACGTCGGAGGCCATCCGCTAGCCTCGCGTGAGTGCCGCGTAGGCGTCGGCGTCGAGAAGCCCTGAGGCATCGAACGACTCGGGCGATCCGATGCGGATCGTGAAGAGCCAGCCGGCGCCCGTCGGGTCCTCGTTGATGAGCTCGGGGTTGTCGGCAACGGCCGAGTTCGACTCGACGATCGTGCCGTCGACAGGCGCGTAGACCTCACCCACAGACTTGGTCGACTCGACCTCGGCGACGACCTTGCCCTTCGAGACGCTCGCGCCCGCCTCTGGCACATCGACGAAGACGACCTCGCCCAATTTGTCGGCCGCGTAGGCCGTGATTCCCACCGTGAGGGTGTCGCCGTCGATGCGCACCCACTCGTGTTCCGCCGTGTACTTGAGTTCTGCCTGCTCGCTCATGGGGCGACCTTTCGTTGTGGGGTGCTGCGCTTGTAGAAGGGAAGCGAGGTGACGGATGCCGCGATCCGCGTTCCCCGCACGTCGATGTAGAGCGGCGTGCCCGGCTCGCTGAGCGCGCGATCCACGAACGCCATCGCAATGGGGTGACCGAGGGTGGGGCTCAGCGCGCCGCTCGTGACCTCGCCGACGGGCTCTCCACCCTCCGGGCTGTCGAAGACCGCATAGCCGGCGCGGCCCGCCCGGCGCCCCTCCGAGGCGAGGCCGACAAGGAGACGGGCGCCCTCCGGCAGCGGCACCTCGGAGGCTTGCCGCCCCACGAAGTCGCCCTTGCCCTCGAGACGGACGGTGCGCCCCAGACCGACCTGCTGGGGACGGATGTCAAGGCCGAGCTCGTGGCCATAGAGAGGCATCCCGGCCTCGAGGCGCAAGGTGTCGCGGCACGCAAGGCCGGCGGGAATGAGTCCATGAGGCGCTCCCACCTCGAGCAGCGACTCCCACAGCTCCTGGGCGAAGGCGACGCGGATGTAGAGCTCGAAGCCGTCCTCGCCCGTGTAGCCCGTGCGCGCAATCATGATCTCGTTGCCGCGCCACACGCCCGTCACGCAGCGATAGTTGCGCAGGGAACCCACCGGGACGGGCACGTCGAGGCCATCGAGAGAGAGCAGGATCTCCTCCGCACGCGGGCCCTGCACCGCAATGAGGGCGAGCGCCTCGCTCTCATCCACGACCGTCGTGTCGAAGCCGACCGCGCGCACCGAGAGTGCGCCCGCCGCCTCGAAGCGATTGCCTGCGTTCGCGACGACCCCGAATCGGTTCTCGTGAGTGCGGTAGACGATGACATCGTCGATCACGCCGCCCTCGGGGGTGAGGAGGAGGGTGTAGCGCGCCTGACCGATGTCGAGCGTGGAGATGTGACCGGAGAGCGCAAAGTCGAGGGCGGCACCCGCCTCCGGGCCGGCTACCAGAATCTCGGCCATGTGCGAGAGATCGAAGAGCCCTGCGGCGGTGCGGACGGCCCTGTGCTCGTCGAGCTCGCTCGAGTAGCGCACCGGCATCTGCCAGCCGGCAAAGTCGGTGAAGCTCGCGCCCGCAGCGACGTGGGCGTCATGCAGGGGGCTGCGAATGCCCGGGCCGGGTTCTGGGTGATTAGTCACGAGAGTTCTCCTAGGTTGCGCGTCGTCGACGCCGGGAACTCTCCCTCTGTCATGGTGCCTGAGAGCTTCGTCGACTTGTCGGTCGGCTTTCACCGTGGGCGAGTGGAACGGCGGGAATCTCGATACGCGACTTCGTCGCTACTCGATCAAGCCTCGCTACGCTCGACTTCTTTTCAGAGTTGCCTGTTCGATGCGGTACGCGTACCTGAGAGATTCTGGAGAGTATTGCTCCTTCGGTGCCGACCAGTGGTCGAACTCTCCCGCATCGCCTGAGCGGCCGGATATTCGGTTATGTCGCAAGCATAGCAAGCCGCCCCGCGCGTGCCGGGTCAGCAGTTCGGACGGCAGGTCCGCTGCGTGAACGCGTCGACGAAGACCTTGTCGAGGTCGCCGGGCTCATAAGCGGAGTAGGCCGCGCCGCCCGTCGCCGCTGCGATCTGCTGCATGGCTGCGAGGTCGGTGTCGGGTCCGAAGCCGATCAGGATGACCGGCACCGGCTGCAGCGGGTCGCTCAGCGCCGCCAACTCCTCCAACAGTGCCTCGAGTTCGATTGTGGTGCTGTCGTCGTTCTTGCCGTCCGTGATGATGACCATCGAGTTGACCATGCCGGGCACGTACGTCTCCCGCATGTGGCGCACGCCCGCGAGGACCGTGTCGTAGAGCCCCGTGTCGCCCCGGATGTACTGCGGCAGGCTCGCCGTGATCTGGGCGATGTGCTCGCGGTGCCCCGCATCAGCCAAGGGGCCCACAGGAGCCAACTCCTCCCAGTCCTGGCCGCCCCCGCGATTGGTCGAGAAGACCCAGACCCCCATGTGCGACTCGCCACTGTAACGGCCGAGCGACTGGCCAGCCGCGCGCTGATAGACGTCGATGCGGCGCAGGCCACCGCCGGCCGGCTCAAGCATGGACCCGGAGACGTCGACGGCCACGAGCATCCTCGATCGGCGTGTCAGCGAGCTCCACTGATCGAGCGCGGCGACCTGCATCTCTGGCTTGGCGTTCTCCGGCACGACGGTCGCGATGGGGAGCACGCCCGTGGCCGAGAGTTCGCCGCCCCCGCGGTGGTCGCGGAAACCCTCCGCGGAGTAGAAGGCTCCGCCCAGACGGGCCGCGTCCGCGAAGGCCTCGAGCAGCTCGTCGCGCTCGGCCGTCTCGGTCGTCGTCTTGCCCGCGATCTCTATGAAGGGGTAGTCGAGCGACGTCGTGCCATCGCTCGGGTAGAGCGCCACCAGGGGGAGGTCCGGGTCACTCGCGTTGTGGGCGACGACGTCGGCCTCCGTCATGACCACAACCGTGGGCAGAGCGGCTGCGCTCGCCGTTGCAACAGCCTCCTCCGTCGACGCGGGGATCGTCTTGCCGAGTTCGATCATGGCCGACGGCAGTCGGCGCGCGTCATCAGCGGGAGCGACACTCGTCATGGATGCGAGGCCGGCAAGACTCGCCGAGGAGACCTCCGGATCTGGCACGACCGCACCGACGGAACCCGAGAGGATCGTTCCCCATCCCACCTCGCCCCCCGCGAACTCGGCTGAACGGGAGGCGGGCGCCGCGAAGACCACGGGGGACGTTGCAACCGGCTCCATCACCTCGACGCTTGGCTTCGCGCGGCCCAGCGCCTCCGCCGTCGTGTTCATGCGCGTGACCCACAGAGACGAGTCCGGGATCCAAGCGTGGACTCCGGGGAGGGCGTTCGACGCCAGAAGCGCCGCCGTGTCGCCGGACTCCTGAGGGCGGATCTCCGTCACGACGCAGACATCCGAATTGGCGTCGAAGTCAGCGGCCACATTGGCAAGGGCGGGGTGGATGGACGTGTCAGCGACGATCACAAGCCGAGTGGGCTCGGGGCAGTCCGCCCCTCCCGACGCGTTCGCGGCGAAGATCGAGGAGAAGCCGCCCTGGGAGAGGGCCACAGCTGCGCCGGTCACCAGGATCAGCACGGCCGCGGCGGCCGCGATCGGGCTCAAAAGGTTGCGGCGGGAGCGGGCGGGGGCGCGGTGTCGACGGCGATCGCCATCGGGCATGGCAGGGGTATTCACAACAACTCCATTGCTGGTGGGAGCGGCGCCTTCGGGTAACGCTGGAGCCGAGCCGACGCCCCTCAATCGGGGGGCGCTGCGGTTCAGTGTAGGGGAAAACTCGAGAAGTGAGAACAGTTTCTCAGCATGGCACCCTGCGGCATGCGCTCAGCCGTGGTATAGCAGCGAGCTTTCAGAAACCCCAGTCGTCGGCGAGTTCGGAGCGCAGCTGGGCGCGCTCCCGCTCACGAGCAAGAGCGGCAAGGTCCTCATCGATGAGTTGTCGCATCCGCTCGTCGCGCTCGCGCTCGTAATCCTCGTCAACAGGCACGTCGGCACGGCGAAGCGAATCCTCGAGCGCGCGGGAGACGTCATTCCACGCCTCCTCGCGCGACCTTTCGATGAGGCTCAGAAGGTAGTCATCATCGTCGCGGCACTCCTGCAGACGTTTCGCGAGCGCGCGCGAAACGGCCTCGCGCCGCGCCAGGTTCTTCACATCGCCCGCCCGATAGTCGTGCGCGTGCCCCGCCTTTCCGCTGAGAGCCTCAGCCTCCTCGAGCTGTTCCGCAAGGCGGCGAGCCGCAGCATCCGACTCCGCGGCGAGCGAGGCAAGGCCGGCTCGCGCATCGACGAGGTAGCGGTTCGGGTCGTAGTCCCCCTGCCCCGAGAGCGCGCCGACGATGATCGCGTTGCGCAGGCGCAGACGTGCCGCATACTCGGCGAGCATGATGCCCTCCCCCACGGCCGCCTCGAAGGAGAGCGGTTCACGCTTCGGCAGCGCCGACGCATCGAACGGTGTGAGTCCGGGACGCGACGGGCGTCGACGGAGTCGCTGGCGAAGGCGCTGACGCAGACGGCGGAAGGATTTCACGATGCGGCTCTCGACAGTGATAGGCGGGCCACTCGAGCCTACCGCCGGGGCGGCGCGGGTGGCGCGATTACCCTCGCTTCAAGCGGCCCTGACGGCAGGGATCTGACTCCCTCAGGTGGCGTCGACCACAACGAGGGTCGTGCGGGCCTTGCCCGAGCGCTTGGACTCATACATGGCAGCATCCGCCTCGTCGAGCATCCGCTCAGCAGGTACCGCGCCGAGCGAAGGATGCCTCATCGAGATGCCGATACTCGCCGAAACGCTGAGTTCCGGCGGGATGCCCGCGAGGGGCTCCCGTACCGACCGTTGAATGCGCGCGGCGAGACCGTGCACATCGGACTCGCCGATGTCGTCGCAGAGGACGATGAACTCATCGCCGCCCAACCTCGCCACGACATCACCGTTCCGCACGGCGCCCCGCAGCCGCTCGGCGGTCTGACGCAGCACGTCGTCGCCCGCCGCGTGCCCCAACGAGTCGTTGATGGCCTTGAAGCCGTCGAGGTCGAGGAACAGCACGGCGACATCACGCTCATGCCTGTCGGCGGCCGCCATCATCTGCTCGAGTCGCTCGAGAGACTGGGCGCGGTTCGGCAGGCCCGTGAGCGAATCGTGGAGCGCCAGCCGCATGAGCTCTTCGCGCAGCACGACCCCCTGGTAGACGAGCAGCGCCTGCACGACGATCGCCGAAAGCGTGTCCACCATCGCATCGTCGATCGTGCGAGGTCGTGAGAAGCCGCAGAAGAGCACACCGCCCGCGCGGCCCTCATAGAGACCCGGGATCACACACAGCGACTCGACGTTCGCATCGGCCAGCGCCTCAGCTGCCCGCGGGAAGCGCTCGGAGATCTCCGCCGGCGTGCGGCAGATCACCGGGGCCGCCGTCTCGATCGCCTCAGCCTCGGGCGAGCCGGGAAGGTGCAGTGTGTCAGTGTCGAGCGGATGCTCTCCCGCCCAGAGCTGGAAGGACTCGTCGAGGGCGAGAACGCTCACCCATGAGGCATCCGTCGCACGACGAGCCGCCGTGATCGCCGCACTGCTGAGCTCGTCGCGGCTGGACGAGCTCGCGAAGTCGAAGGAGGCGCGTTGGAGAACCCCGAGGCGCTCCGCGGAATCCTCAGCGTTGCGACGCGCGACGAGGAGAGCACGTTCAAAACCCTGCCGCGAACTCGCATCGAACACCGCAACGCTCAGGGCTGACCCGGCGCCCCTCACGGCGATGTTGACGAAGATGGGAAGCACGGAGCCGTCCGGCCGCCGAAGTTCCAGCGCAGCCTCGCGCACCTCGCCCTGCTCGCGCAGCGTCGGCATGAGGCGAGACTCGAAGAAGAGACGAGTGCCGGGGGTCAGATGATCGACGAGATAGTCACCAACACCCCCCTGCTCCCTGCCCGACCACTGAGCGTAGGTGTCGTTTGCCGCCGTGATGCGTCCCGTCTCCGTCGCCGCGAGCAGGCCGCACGGAGCTGACCTGAAGAGCGATTCCCAGTCGGCGGTCACGCGAGGAACTCGCGGATGCGCCCGGTCAACTCCTCAGGATTGACCAGATGGGCGTAGTGGCCGCCCTCGCGCAGCACCACCAGCTCGCTCTCCGGGATGTGCTTCGCCAGGAATTCGCCGACCACGACGGGAGCGACCGCGTCGTCATCGGACTGCACAATGAGCGTCGGAACCGAGACACGCGGCAGGATCGCCCGGTGATCCGAGAGGTAGGTCACGCGGGCGAAATGCCGGGCGATCGCCGTGTCGGTGGCCTTGAAACTCTCCGCGAGTTCACTCGTGAGCGCTGGCCGCTCGGGGTCATGGATCAGAGTGTGCGCCGCGGCATCCGCCCACGCCAGAAAGTTGGAGTCGATGGCGTCGAGGAGGCTGTCGACATCGCCTGGCTCGAGCCCGCCCACGTAGTCGCCCTCATTCACATAGCGGGGCGACGCGCCCACGAGCACGAGCCGCGAGAAGAGATCCGGACGCCTGATCGAGGCGAGCGCCCCGATCATGCCGCTCACGGAGTGCCCCACGAAGACGACGTTGTCGAGGTTCATCGCATCGAGCAGCTCGACCAGATCCGCCGCGTAGCCATGGAGGGAGTCGTAGCGGGCGCGGTCGTAGGCTGCGACATCCGAATCGCCGGAACCCACGAGGTCGAAGAGCACCACGCGGAAGTCCTCCTCGAAGCGTGGCGCAACAAAGCGCCACATGCGCTGGCTTGTGCCGAAACCGTGCCCGAAGACGATCGCGGGCGCCTCATGCCGCCCAGTGTCTGTCACATGATTGCGACGCGCAAGGTCTGCGATGCCGGCGGTGTCTGGACCCATGGCGCCATCTTTCCACAGCGATGCGGATGTGATCTGGGCGCCGTCGGTGGTGGGAAGTACTGTGACGGCGAACGAGGAGGCCGACATGACGATCGAGGTAAAACCCGCCCACAGCTTTGAGGACGTTGCGACCATGTTTGCGCCGAAGAAGCCGGAGTCCTCCGTCTGCTGGTGCCTATCGTGGCGCCTCAGCTCGAAGGAGAACCGGGACCTGCAGGGCACTGCGCGTGCCGAAAAGGTGCGTGAACTGTGCTCGCGCGAGCTCGCACCGGGCGTCCTCGCCTATCGCGACGGCGAGGTCGTCGGCTGGGCCGGGATCGCGCCCCGCAGCGAGCTGCACCCCTTCGCGCACTCGCGCAAGATCCCCCACATCGACGATCTGCCCGTCTGGACGCTGTGGTGCATCCGCGTGCGGCCCGGATTCCGCAGGCAGGGGATCACGAGCGCTCTCATCGAGGGAGCGGTCGACTACGCGAGCTCGCGCGGGGCGCCCGCGGTCGAGAGCTACCCTGTCGACAACGGCGAGCACCGCGTCGATGCCACCATGGCGTTCGTCGGCACCCGCCGCTGGTTCGAGCAGGCCGGCTTCACCAAGGCCGCTGACACGGATGCGATCGCCGGCGGATTCCCTCGGATCCTCATGCGGCGGGCGCTGTAGTAAGAGTCAGTGCTCGCCGCCCACGAGTTTGAGGCCCACGATGCATCCGACCAGCCCCAGGATGAGCAGGACCTTGACGAGGGACAGCGCCTCCTCGCCCGAGAACATCGCGTAGCCGACCGTCAGCGCGGCACCGATCCCCACCCAGACGGCGTATGCGGTGCCGACGGGAATGCCCCGCATGGCGTACGCGAGTCCGCCCATGCTGAGCACAAGGGCGACGCCGAACACTATTGACGGCCAGAGCCGCGTGAAACCCTCCGAACGGCCAAGCGCGGTCGCCCACACCGCCTCGAGGATGCCGGAAATGACGAGGACGACCCAATACATGACTGCTCCCAGTGGCCAGTCTTGTCGCGTTCCGGGTACTGATCCCTCGTCCGGGAGCGGGGTGATCGCTCTGCCCTCGATTCTACAAATGGTTGAATCGACGGATGGAAAGGATGCTGCCACTCTCCTGCGCGACCGCCGAGCACTGCAATGACGCGGTGGGTACCGAGCTCGCAATCCCGTTCGCCGTCGTCGCCGCCATGCTGTTGCTGGGGGGCGGCGTCGCCCTCTTCCGCAAGCGCCACACGCAGTGGACGTTTTTGCTCGGCCTGCTCGCGATCGTGACGGGGACCGCCCTCACCTTCGGGCCGGGCGCCGAGACCACCTACGGCTGGTTCGCCTACGCCGAACGCACGGGAGAGGTGTTCCCCGCACGTCCCCCGCTGTCAGCCCGGGGTGTCGCCGGTGTCATCGTCGGCGCGACAGGCCTGCTCGTCGCCGGCATCGGGATCGGCGGGATGCTGCGGCGCCCCCGCTCGCAGGACTGACACCGTAGCATCCGCCCCTCGTCAGGCGGCAGGGGGCTGCTCGGTGGCCCGAGGCAGGCGGCGACCGGCTCGGGCCTGGACCGCGAGCATCAGGATGTTCGCCGTGACGATGAGGACGATACCGAACCAGGAGAGCAGACCGAGCGCCTCGCCGAGCATGACGGCGCCGATCGAGGCAGCGAAGACAGGGTGCATGCTCATGAGAAGGCCGAACAGCGCGGGCGGGATGCGCCGCAGCGCAACCATGTCGGCGGCGTACGGCACGACCGTCGCGAAGAGGCCGGCCGCCGCCGCGCACAGAAGCCAGATGGGCTCGGGTTCGCGCGCGATGAGCACGGCGATACCGATCGGCGTGAAGAGCAGAGCCGAGACGCTCGTCGCCAGCGCCGTGCCCTCGACACCTGGGATGCGCTCGCCCACGGTGCGATTGACGAGGATGTAGGCGCCCCAGCTACACGCCGCGATCAGGGCGAGCCCGATGCCGATGTAGTCGGTGGATGCCTCGGGCCGCATGATCGCCACGACGCCGAGTGCCGCGAGCCCGCCGCAGACAACGCCCCACCTCGAGCGGGACGCGACGACCGCGACCGCGAGCGGCCCCAGGAACTCGAGCGTCACCGCGAGACCCAGCCCGATGCGTTCGACCGCCGCGTAGAGGCTGAGGTTCATGGTGCCGAAGATCGCGGCAAGCGCCAACACCGGCCACCATTCGCGGCGAGTGAGGTGGCGGATGCGCGGGCGAACGGTCGGCAGCAGAATCGCCGTTCCCACGAACTGGCGCACCGCGACAACGCCGAGCGGGCCCATAGCGGCGAAGGCGAGGGAGCCGGTGGCGGCCCCCAGCTGGTTGGAGAAGGCACCCCCGAGGGCGATCGCAGCGCCGGCGGCGCGCGCACGAACGGGCGCTGCGCGCGGGCGGCCGAGGATGCTCATGCGTCGAGTCTGCGGGAGGGCGAAGCATCCGCATAATGCATGAATCCCGGTATTCATGCGCTTTACGCATGAATACGATGGGGGCATGGAATGGGAACTGCGGCAGGTGCGCGCCTTCGTTGCGGTCGTCGACGCGGGAACCTTCACGGACGCGGCGATCGAACTCGGCTCGTCGCAGGCGGCCGTCTCCCGCGCTGTCGCCGCACTCGAAACGGCGCTCGGCAGCCGCCTGCTCGAACGGAGCACCCGCAGCGTCCGCCTTACCCCGACGGGCGACCGGGTGTTGAAAAGCGCCAGACGGATGCTCGCCACCGCCGCCGACCTGGAGCGGGAGGCCCACGGCGGGCGCGACCTTGTGCGCATCGGCTACGCGTGGTCGGCCCTCGGCTCTCACACCAACGAGCTGCAGAAACTATGGCCGAGCGTGTTCCCCACCACAGAGCTTCGGCTCGCCCGTGTCAACTCGGCGACGGCGGGCATCGCGGAGGGCACGAGCGACTTCGCCATCATGCGGAGGAAACCCGAAGGGCCCGATCTCCACCATGTGCAGGTCGGGGTCGAACGCCGCTACTGCGCACTGGCGGCCGACGACCCACTCGCCGCGCGGCGCACCGTCACACTGCGGCAGATCGCATCCGCTCCCCTCGCGATCGACCTCCGAACCGGCAGCACCCGCCTCGATCTGTGGCCTGACGACGCCCGACCCGCAGAAACGGTCGTGATCAACGACGTCGACGACTGGCTCACCTACATCGGTAGCGGCGCGGCGCGCGGCGTCACGACCGAGGCGACCACGGAGCAGTATCGGCGGCACGGAGTCGTCTATCGGCCGGTGCGGGACGCGCCCGCCGTCGCCGTCTTCCTCGCCTGGTCGGCGACCGATACGCCCGCGGAAAGCGCGGCAGTGGTCGAGTTGGTGACCGGCCTCTATCGAAGCTGAACCGGCGCAGTCTTGGCAGCATCCGTCGCCCGGTATTCACTGGGAAGGATGGACACCATCCTCTTTCTCGGTTTCGCGGCGGCCTACCTCGCCCTCTCTGCGTGGGGATGCGCGCTCACGGCACGGCGGCGACGAGTCGACGGCGCCGCCATCCCCCTGCTCGTCGTCGCCGGTCTCCTCTTTGACAACGCGGTCATAGCCTCGGGCCGCTGGATCGGGGAGGGGCCATTGTTGGAGAGCCTCAACTTCGCGCGCTTCTGGATCCACGCGATCGTCACCCCGCTGCTCGTCATCTGGGCGTGGGATGCCTGCAGGCGCGCGGGCGCGAAATGGGCGCGCACACGGGTCGCCGGTGTCATCGCCGTCGTCGTCACGTTCGCGCTCATGGTGCTCGAGTACGTCACCGTGCTGGCAGGCCTGAGCATCGAGCCGGGAACGGAGTACGGCGTGCTCAGCTACAGCTCCACGGAAGCCGCCGGCCCTCCCCTCATGGTGCTGTTCGTCGCGGCGGCACTCTTTGGCGCGGGAATTGTGGTGTGGGTCGCGCAGAAGTGGCCCGTGCTCTTCATCGGCACCCTCATCATGGTGATCGGTATGGCCGCGCCGATCCCCGTCGAGAGCGGGGCTGTCACGAATGCCTTCGAGCTGGTGCTGCTCGTGAGCATCCTGTGGACGACCGCACATCAGGACCGAGCCGAGCGGCGTCCGGGCTAGCCCCGCGACACCTCGGGCAGGCGCACCCCCGCGAAGACGCCCACGACGCCGAGCGCGGCAAGGAACAGCAGCGCCCAGAACACGTGCGCGAGGGCCAGCAGCGAGGTGATTCCCCCCGCCACGAGCAGGATGACTCCCATGGCCGTGTTGGAGACGGCCGTGTACTGCGTGCGCAGGTCGCCCTCCGCCATATCGACGATGTAGGTCTTGCGCGCCACCCGCACGCCCGTGTGCATGAGGGTGAGCAGAAAGTAGCTGCCGATGAACAGCAGCGCGCCCGGCCAACCCTCGCCCGTGAAGCCGGGAACCGCGGCGATCACGACCGTAAGCACGATGACCCCCGAGGCGACACCGGCGCCGACGCTCATCAGACGCCTGCTCGACCTGTCGGCGAGGCGACCGAAGAGACGCCCGCCGAGCAGCGCGGCGAGCCCCGACGCGATGATGAAGCCGCCGAGCCCCGCAAGACTGTCGGAGCCGGACTGGATCGAGAGCGTCACGATGAAGGGCGGGCTCAGCGCCGAGACGAGCAGAAGGCTGCGCACCGTGACGAACCAGCGGAATGCGCGATCATCGCGAAACAGCTGCACCATCTGCCGCAACCAGGCAGTCTCGCGCGGCGTCTCGTCGGCCTGTGCCGGGTCATCCGCAGGTTCACGGATGCTGGTATACACGAGTGCCACGCACACCCACAGCGCTGCCCCGCCCGCCAGCAGCCAGGCGAGCTGGGCCGCGGACAGGTCGCCGCCGCCGAGCACGCGGATCGCCACACCGAGGGTGATCGCAACAAGGCCGGCCGTCGCGGTCGCGATGCCGTTGATCTGGCCGCGCTCGCCCTTGGGCACCGTGCGCCCCTGCACGTCCTTCGAGGAGATCGAGCAGAGGCAGCGCCCGAGCGAGAACACGGCGAGCGCGGCGACGATCACGATGCCCGCAGCGAGCCCCTCCCCCAGCGCGGCCGTCAGCGCCATCGCGGCGACGGCGCTCGCCTGCACGAGCGCGCCCGCCACGAAGACCCACTTGCGGCGACGGATGCGCAGCACGAGCGGCGTGAGGAACGCCTGCGGCAGCATTGAGCCGGACTCCCGGATGGGCACGAGCACCCCCGTGAGGGCGGTCGGCACCCCGAGCACCGCGAAGAGCCATGGCAGCACGGTGGAGGCATTGACCGTCTGATCGCCGGACGACTGCAATGCCAGCGCGAGCACCTGGCGCAGACCGTTGGGCGCGACATTCCGCCGCACGTCGCCCGGAAGCTCCTCCTCGGCCTCCTCGTTGCGCTTCATGAGCGCGGAGTAGAGACCCTCGATCTTGCCCACAGGGGAACGGTATGCGCGGCCCCGCTCCCCCGCCAGTAAGCCCCGCCTTGCCTCACCCGGGGAGAATGGGCGGATGACGTTCCCCTCGAACCCCGTCCTCTCGGCCATGGCAGCGCGGCGCTCGGTCTCGAAGGTGGGCCCCGAGACCCCCACGGATGCCCAGCTCGCCGAGCTCCTCGCCGCCGTCACCCACGTGGCCGACCACAAGGCCCTGCGCCCCTGGCGGCTCATCACGCTTCGCGGCGACGACCGAATGCGACTCGCCACCGCCCTCGACGAAGCGGCGGGAGTGACGCGTGAGCCGGGCGAATACAACACGAAGCCGTTCCGCGCCGAACTGCTGATCGCGGTCGTCGCCAGCCCGAAGGAGCATCCGGATGTCCCGGTGTGGGAGCAGCACGCGGTCGCTGCGGGCGCCGGCCACCTGCTCGAACTCGCGCTCTGGGGTGCCGGCTGGGGGGTCATGTGGCGCACGGGGATGCTCGCGAACGCGGCATCCGTCAGGGCAGCGCACGGGCTCCGCGACGACGAACTCCTCATGGGCTGGCTCTACGTGGGCAACATCGAAGAGTCGTTCCGGGTCAAGCTGCGGGAGTCGAAGCGACCGGCGCTCGACCCGCGGCAGTTCCTGGGGCGGATGCCTAGTTCTTCTCCCGAATGATCGGATTTCGGCGCTATGAGCGCGCCGCGGCACGCTCATACCGCCGAAAACGGCTCATTAGCGAGAGCTTGGCGGATGCTGCGGGCTACGCGATCGCGGAGCGCACGGTCTCTGCGACGCGCTTCTCGGTTGTGTCGTCGAGGCCGTCGAAGTACCACGCCGCCGTGACCAAGCGCCCGTCCTTGCCTCCCGCAGGGGTGAGCGCCGCCTTCTCGCTGATGCCGAGGATCATCACGTCATCGTTCCTACCGTCGACTCACACGGTGAAGCGCAGCTTCCTGCGGCATGGGCATCTCGCTGGACGGCATAACCTTGAAGCATGTTCCTTCGACGTCTCGTCGCCCGCATTTTTTGGTTTTTCAGCGGATGGCGTCTCGTGACCGAGCCCGCTCCCGACCGCCCCACCGTGCTCATCGGTGCACCGCACACGTCGAACTGGGACTTCGTCTTCATGCTCGGCATCGCGTGGCGGCTCGACCTGCACTTCCGCTGGCTGGGCAAGAATAGCCTCTTCCGCGGTTGGCGAGGGCCGATCATGCGCGGTCTCGGCGGCATCCCCGTCGACCGGGATGCTCCGAGCGCCGTCGTCTCGGAGGTGGTCGAGCGCATCCGCTCGGGTGAGGTCTTCGGGCTCGTCGTCACCCCCGACGGCACCCGCTCCGGCCACACGCACTGGAAGTCCGGCTTCTACCGCATCGCCCGCGAGGCCGACATGCCCGTCACGCTCGGCTACGTCGACCGCACCACCAAAACCTCCGGGCTCGGTCCCACCTTTGAACTCACCGGGGACGTGTCACACGACATGGACCGCATCCGCGCCTTCTACGCAGACAAGGCGGGCGTGCGCCCCGAACACCGTGTCGAGCCGCGGCTGCGCGAGGAGCTCGCGTCGCCTAAGTAGCCGTCCGCGGGGTTCCCGTTGCTGAGAGGGCTGTTGCAACTCGGCGCACCCGAAAGCTCCTCGCCGCGCCCAAAACGTCGGGTGCCGCGAACCCTCTTCGGGGGCGACGAGGTGTTGAGAGCTATCCGTTGAGCCCGCGGTATACGCCCTGCGAGTCGACGAGAGCAGCGAACTCTTGCCAGCCCATGTTCGCGAGATTGAGGTTGTTCTCTACAGACCAGAGTTCGGTCGCAATGCATCTGAATGCTCGTCCACTGCCTCGCAAGTCAATAGCTAGCACCGGGAACTCGGGTGCAGCAAGGGTGAGTTCGTCCGCGACGAACAAGACCTGGGCCTCAGTCACCGGCACGGACGCGCGGAGCGCGTCAACCGAGAGCCGGTACCAGCGTGGATCATCGACCGGCACGACGTAGGCACGAAAACCGTCCGCGTTCTCGCGCTGCAACGCGGAAACCAGCTGTTTCCATTGCGGCGAGCTTGAGGGCGCGGATCTCACAAGAAGGGAACTATCCGACCGCGGCAATGTCTGCACATGAGAAGTATGCCTTCGTCTTTCGAAGGAGGCGCTACGGATCATCAGGACTGAACTGACCGACGGTAGGAATCGGACCTAGGAGTGGTTGCGCGTTTTCAACGTTGCGATGCCCTTCTTCCCACGGGTACGTGCCTTTTGAGTCCGGCCATACGAGTTGAAGTGCGCGGAACTCGCCGACTATGTATCCTGCCGCCGTCATGCCGCTCACATCCTCGGCCGCAATGAACATGACGTCCCCGGATTCCGTAAGCGCCGTCGTGCGCAAGCCGGGGAAGAAGCGGGCCCCAGTCATCAGCGCATCCACCGCTGTCGCGAGGAAGGCGTGGGTAACATCACTCGGCAGACCCACGATCACCAGCTCGGGCCAACCGCGCAATGTGAGCCTGACCGTGTAGGAGAACGACGGTTGCTCGGCCGCGCCGTCCGCGAGCACATGGCGGACGGCCCACCCGAACTCGTCTACTAATGCTCTGAGATCAGCAAGCAGCGACTCCCCGCAGGAGACATCCATGGGACGACCTTAGGGCGCCTGAAGGTCGCAGTTGCATCTGCATGGTCACCGCCGCGAGAGCGTGTCGTCGTCACCGCGTGCCTCGGGAGTGGCAGCATCCGCCTGCTTCCACATCATCCGCAATACGTAGACTCCTGCCCCCATCGTGAGAAGCCCCAGGATGAGACCGATCCCTTTGAGACCCCAGCCCAGCAGGAGATCCGCAGTATAAAGAACTCCCGCGAGGACAAGGGCGGAGAGCATCAGCCAGTATGAAACGGGCAGCTTCCGGACCCTGGTCATGGCTCGAGTATGCCCCTGAAAGGGCTCAATCGGTTGCTCATTGTGCGCGTTCTGCACGCCCTGACGTCTTGCTCAAGCTTCAGTCCATGACCTCGCGGTCTAGCCGCGAGGGGCACCGTCCTCAATCTGCTCGGGCTCGCTTCGCAAGTTCGCGGAGGCTAGCGACTTCTCGAGGTGAATACGTCTAAGGACGGCTGGGAATTTGACTCCCGCCGAATCGCACCCAAAGCCGAGGTACACGTCACGCTGGGATTATTGACCGACCGCACGACCTTGCGTCGTCGAAATAGACGCCCGCGTGTGCGAGCTGGCCCTAGAGCCGTTCGAAGACCATCGTGGCCTGGATGCGGTCGCCGCCACCGAGACCTTTACTGCCGGAAGACGCCGTCGTGATCGTGTGCAGTCGGTAACCCAGCGCTGCCTGGGCGTTGATCGCCTGCTCCAGCTCGGTCAAGTTTCCAGACCCAGTGCCGAGGAACTTCTCCTTGAGCACGATCTGGATGACGACATAGTTCTTGTCAGCAGCCACAACTCCCCCTTGAATTTGCGTGCGCCGGTGCGGCGTCGTTGCAGTATTGCACGGTTGTGCCTAGACGTGGCGGAACGATCGTCTCAGCGGTGATCTTGTCACGTCAGCAGGGCCGCGAGTCCGGACATGTCGAAGGCAACGCTGGAAGCCATCATGGCGATGACAGCTGTTCCTCGCCGGCCCATGGGTTGATTAGCGCAACTCCCGCGTGAATGAAGTTCTTCGTGTTCCGTGTCGCGCAGATCGCATCCCTCGACCGGCAGATGGCCGCGATCTGTGCATCGCCGGTCGTAATCGGCAGACCCTTAGCTTCTCGCACGGAAAGGATGTCGGCGTAGCGAGAAGCCGCTGCGGCGTCAAAAGGGATGATCGCACCAGTGTCGAGATAAGGTCGGATGGCGGCTTCGACGCGGGACGTGAAATCTTCCTTCCGCCTACCATCAGGGAGTCTACGGAGACTGGCCAGGAGCTCAGCGAAGGTGACGGCAGTGATTGCCACGTCGTCGGTGAGCGACTCCAGCCAAGCGACGACGCGCGCGTCGGGCTGAGGCTTGAGCACCTCGGACACGACGTCGGAGTCAAGGACGATCACGAGAAGTCAACCGCGCGAGCGCTATCGGCACGTTCAGGAACCGGCAACTCGTCGACGCCACCAGCCGACTGTCCGGCCCGCAGGAGCGCCACCCCGATGTTCGGACGAGTCGCAGCCTTAGTCAAGATGTCGCGGACCTCAGCTTCCCTATTAGGCGCCGGAGCAAAGAGACGAATCCGCCCAGCGCGGCTCCGGTCACATCTGCAAGTCCGGCCAGCATGCGGTCATTGTGCCCACCGAGCGGCGCCGCAGTAACCCCCCAAGCTGATGTTAGACGTTGAAGCGGAACTCCACCACGGTCCGTTTTGGAGTAAGTTCATTTCGCCGTTGCAGAGGGCGTCAGTCGCGCGCTATCTCGTAACCGGTTCAACAGCGGCGGTGAATGGCGACCTGCCGCGTCTCAAACGTCTAGAGCTCGAGATGTTCAGGCGGAGTCTTGGAATTGTCGACGACCCCTGTGATGTAGGCGATCGCCCAGGCCACTTCGCGCCCGATGAGATCGATCGCAGGCAGGATTGGAATCTCCTCGTCGTCGTATCGGATCACCGGCGTGACGGTGAATTCAGCTGTGGGCCCGGGGTCTCCCATATCGAGCACTTGAGTCGGCATTTCAATCGTTCCGATGAGTTGCCTGCCGCTCTCGAGGTCGAGAGCTTCGCCCGCAGCGAGCTTTACATGATCCTGCAGATCGCGGTCTTCCCAGAGACCCTCAAGGTTGAAGATCCCATCAGCCTTCAGCTCCTCTAACGAGATGTAGAGCTGGAACCCGTCTTCGTGTTTCTCGATGTTGTTGCTGTCCGTAAGGGCGGACAGGAACGGACGTCCGGAGATATAGGGCTGGAAGGCAAGGAATCGTGCCATCAACTCGTCCGGAAGCTTGTTGTTTTTCTTCCGCCACATCTCCCACCCGTCGATGTCGCGGCGTACTGGGAACGAGGCATCACGCGGTTTGGCGGGTGCGGTATAGAGGTACGACACAGCGAACGTAAGTCGATTCAGCGCGTCGCGAAAGTTCTGCATGATGTCGGCAGAGCGGTGATACCAGTCATCCACCGGAGGAATGGGGCTTGTGACGGCAAGGATATCGATGAAGCGTTCGTCCCGAATCGTCACTTCGAGTCTCACGGGGTTCACAGCCCACCATGCGTCCATATCGCGCCGGAGATCCTTTGCGAGCTGCAATGCTCGAGCTAGCTTGCCAGTTGCGCCCTTTCGGAGTGCAGGATCGCTGAGATCCATCGGGAGTCCTGCGACGGGCGTTGTCGAGTGGACCATGCCTCCAGTATGCGCACTGAAGCAGACGCTTCTCGGTCGCCACGCGATCGCTGCCCTCGTTGGCATCGCCGATCACGTCGTCAGCGCTCATCGCCGAAGCGCGAGATCCGGAAAAAGTCGCTTTTAAGTGATACGCCGTTAGGGACGCCGCATCAGCGCGCCGGATGTGAACCATTGTACGAGGGGCACGGCGAGCATCACCGCGGCCTCCGCCTCCTCCTGCGTGGGCTTGCGGTAACCATTCCCGCCATGTCGACTTTCCTGCCCGATCCACAGTGCATCGGCCATCCTCACTGGCACATCGGCATCCGCTGCGGGCAGGTCAAGCTTCCAGTCGCCTTGTGCTTTCATGTCACGAACCATCGTGCCGAGGGTCGCCTTCTTGTTGTTCGGCGTCACCACGTGAGCGCCTGCTTCTTCAACCGCCTTAATCGCCTTCTCGTAGGCCTCCTCGGTGTCGGGCGAGCGTCCGAACACCGCGTGCCACGCCTCCGCAAGCAGCTGTCCAGCCGATCCGGACTGCGCGACGGTCCCATCCACGGCCTGCACGACGCCCTCAGGAACACGCTTCTCCAAGGATGCGTGGCCACCGCGCGTACCGAGCGCCCACTCCGAACCGGCATTTTGAAGCAGCTCGCGCAGCCCCTCGAGGATCGGCGCAGCTTCCCACCCGAGGCGCTCGATGTGAAACACCAGGAAGTCGACAAAATCGAGGAACTCCTCAACGCCCATTGCCTTGTAGAGAGCTGGGACACCCAAGCTGAGTTCTCGGAGGAGGGAAGCGTGCCGTCGCGTCGCCGTCTCGAACTCTTGCAGCAACTCTTTGTTGGGGTGTGTGTCGAAGCTTAGGCCATATCCGATGTATGCCTTCATCGCCGCGTTCACCCAGTTCAGAAGGGGACGCTCCATCCACGGAGGCACGCCCGAATAGAGCACCGCCAATTCTGCTGGGTCTGATCGCCGGGAACGCCATTGCATAGCATCATTTTGACCGAGCTGGCCGACATCCCCGGCGCGACACGGAGGGGCCTTTAAGGGGACCTGCCAATCTGCGCCGGATGACGCAAGAGCCACGGTGTCCTTTGCTGCTGACTTCCAAGCCTATCTGTCTTGCTGGAGCGCCTGGACTCGAACCAAGAACAACTGAACTAGAATCAGTTCGAGAACCCAACTTCCACCACGCTACGTTGCGGATGAGTATTTGTTCCGAGTGGCTATGCGGCGACCTCCGAATCCGCTCAACCTCCGCGCCTCGCTAATCGCTAACGTGGCACAGGCCACACTCGCCGCTCAACAACGCCGGTCGCCCCAACTGGACGATCAGGCCCGACGAGACGCCACAAGAACATTGGACTCACCCCAGGCTCCCCCTTGTCAGGGACACGGTCCGCCTCGCGCAATCACAGTTGCCGTGACTGATGTGCCTGTTGCAATCAGTGGAGGTGATCCTTCGCGAGTGCGCAACAAACGGCGTAACCCCCACGAGATTGCCAGTCGATGTTGACTCACACAGGAAGCGGTCGATCGAGTGCTGTCTGGCGGGACACTATTCGACTATCCGCGCTGACCTACACGTTGAAGCGGAACTCCACCACGTCGCCGTCCTGCATCACGTAGTCCTTGCCCTCCATGCGGGCCTTGCCACGCGAGCGGGCCTCCGCGACCGAACCGCACTCGACGAGGTCATCGAATGAGATGACCTCCGCCTTGATGAAGCCCTTCTCGAAGTCGGTGTGGATGACGCCCGCCGCCTGCGGGGCCTTCGCCCCCTTGGGGATCGTCCAGGCGCGCGTCTCCTTGGGCCCCGCCGTGAGGTAGGTCTGCAGCCCGAGGGTGTCGAAGCCGATGCGCGCCAGCTGGTCGAGCCCGGACTCCTCCTGGCCCGTGCTGGCAAGGAGTTCCGCGGCATCCGCCTCATCGAGCTCGATCAGCTCAGACTCGAGCTTCGCGTCAAGGAACACCGCTTTGGCCGGCGCCACGAGTGCGGCGAGCTCATCGAGCTTTGCCTTGTCGCCGAGCACGTCCTCGTCGACGTTGAAGACATAGATGAAGGGCTTGGATGTCAGGAGCCCGAGTTCGCGGATGGGCTCGAGGTCGAGCTTCTCGTTGGCCGAGAGGGGCTTGCCCTCGTTGAGCCACGCGACCGCGGCATTCGCGGTGTCGAGCACGGCGGGCTCGGTCCGCTTCTGCTTGACCTCCTTGGTGTAACGCTCGACCGCCTTCTCGAGCGTCTGCAGGTCGGCCAGGATCAGCTCGGTGTTGATCGTCTCCATGTCGCTCGCGGGGTTCACGGCACCATCGACATGCACCACGTCGGGGTCGGCGAATCCGCGCACGACCTGCGCGATGGCATCCGCCTCACGGATGTTCGCAAGGAACTTGTTGCCGAGACCCTCACCCTCGCTCGCCCCCTTGACAATGCCCGCGATGTCGACGAACGACACGGGGGCGGGCAGGATGCGCTCACTACCGAAGATCTCAGCCAGCACCGCGAGACGCGAGTCCGGCAGGTTGACGATGCCGACATTGGGCTCGATCGTCGCGAAGGGGTAGTTGGCGGCGAGCACCGTGTTCTTGGTCAGGGCGTTGAAAAGGGTCGACTTGCCCACATTGGGGAGTCCGACGATCGCGATAGTGAGAGCCACGGGAGTCAAGGCTACCGTGGCGGAGGGTCAGCCCTTGATCCGCACGATCAGGTTCTCGTGCACGCGCACCTCGCCCACCTCAAGTTCGGGATGGCCGCCGTCCGGCACGAACTCCATGTCGTACTCGGAGGTTCCGCCTCCGAAGCCACTGCCGCCGTGGCCCCCGCACGCCGTCAATCCCTGGGAGGGGTCGTCGAGCGGCACGGCGGTGAGACAGAGGCTGCGCGGGGGCACGGCTCCCTCGGCGATCTTGCCGAGGTAGAAGCGGATGCCTTCATGCTCGGCCAGCAGACGGGTCGACTCCGGGTCGACACTGTCCTTGATCGTCACGACGCGTACGTCCTGCTCGGTCTGCTCCGTGTCAAGCACAGCGACACCCGAACCACCCGAGCAGCCGACGAGCAGGGCGGATGCCGCGAGCGCGAGCCCCGCGCAGGCGATGAGTCGGCGCATCCGGTCCTCCCTGACGTTTGCTCGTCACCCTAGCGCGCGGCATGGCTGAACGCGAGCGTCGGAGGCCCGTGAGAGCATCGAAGAGTGCCACTGAACTTCACCGCGATCGACTTCGAGACCGCCAACTCGTCCAGCGCCTCCGCCTGCTCGGTCGGCCTGGTGAAGGTGCGCGACGGCGCGGTCGTCGACACGGCCTCGTGGTACATCAAGCCGCCGCTCGGCTACGACGCGTTCCTCGAGTGGAACACGCGCATCCACGGCATCGTCGCCGAAGACTGCGCGGATGCCCGCGGCTGGGTCGAGCAACTGCCCGACCTTGTGGCCTTCGCCGAGGGTGACCACCTCGTCGCTCACAACGCCGGCTTTGATATGGGGGTCATCAAGGCAGCCTGCGCCGCAACCTTCGTGGATGTCCCGACCTTCGATTACCTGTGCAGCCTGCAGGTCGCGCGCAAGACCTACAACCTCGACTCCTACCGGCTGCCCGTCGCAGCGATGGCGGCGGGCTTCGAGGACTTCCGCCACCACGACGCACTCGCGGATGCTGAGGCGTGCGCGGCCATCATGATCCACGCAGCGAAGCGGCACGAGGCATCCGATATCGCGCATCTCGCGACGATCGCGGGCACGCGGGTCAAGAGCATCGGAGTCGTGGTGGACGACCACGCCCCCATGGTGCTCGGCTGACGACCGACAGGCTGCCCGACTGGCGGACTGCTCGGTCAGCCAGAAGCGCTCAGGTGCCGTCGCCGATCACGGCGGACTCGAAGAGACGAAACAGTTCGGTGCGCACCTCGTCGCGTGAGGTGAGCGTGTGACCCCAGGGCACCTCCACATCGTCGACACCGTCGGGCGTCGTCACGGTGAAGACGGCGCGGTGCTCGTCGAAGCCTCGCATGAACGCCGACTCCGCCTTCGGGGCGTTGCCGTGCACGCGCGCGATGAGCAGCGTCGTGTCGGGCTGGTTGCCGTTCATGTATCCCGTGATCGACGCGACGACATCATCCGAGAAGATGCTCATGCGTCCATGGTGACACGACTTTCCCCCGCAGAAACCGGCAATGTCGGAGGCTCCTGAAACACTTGCGACATGGACCTCATCGCGCTGCTCATCGGTCTCGTCATCGGCCTCGCGCTCGGCGTCGGGGTCGCCGTCTTCGCCATGCGAGGGCGCGCGTCGGCGGCTCAGGCGGGCGAGGACCCCGCCGTCGTCGAGGCACGCCACCAGCTGGCGCTCGGCGAGCTGCGCGCACAGGAGCAGGCAGTGCAGGCCCAACTGTCGTCACAGCTGGCGAGCGTGCAGGCGACGGCGGATGCGCTGCGGGAGCAGATCGCGAGCATGCAATCCCAGCACAGTGAGCAGGTGGCGACCCTGCAGTCGCAGCATCGAGAGCTGCTCGAGCGGCAGCGGAGCGAGGCGCAAGCGCAAGCCGAGCGGGAGCGTGCCGAGAGCAAGGTGCTGCAGGCCCTCACGCCCGTGCAGGAGAGCTTGCGCACGATGCAGGCGAAGGTGACGGAGCTCGAGCGGGAGCGCAGCACGCAGTACGGCTCGATCGCGGAGCAGCTCAAGCAGGCGCAGCTCTCCGACGAGCAGTTGCGCGTCACGACCGAGCAGCTCGCCTCAGCACTCCGCTCCAACAGCACGCGCGGCGTGTGGGGCGAGACGCAGCTCAAGCGCATCGTCGAATCGGCGGGGCTCACGCAGTACGTCGACTTCTACACGCAGCACAGCATCGCAACGGATGCTGGTGCCGGTCGCCCCGACATGGTCGTGCGCCTTCCCGGCAACAAGTCGATCGCCCTCGACTCCAAGGTGCCGCTCGAGCACTACATCGAGGCCAGCCAAATCCCCCTTTCCGCCGTCGGCGAAGAGGCCGCCCGCCGCACCCAGCTCATCGAGCGGCACGTCAAGGCCGTGCGCTCGCACATCGACGCACTTGCCAAGAAGACCTACTGGGAGGGCCTCGACGCGAGCCCGGAGTTCGTGATCGCCTTCATCCCCAGCGAATCGCTGCTCTCCTCCGCGCTCGAAGCCGACCCCGCCCTGCTCGAATACGCCTTCGGCAAGCGCGTCGCCCTCGCCTCCCCCGTCAACCTCTGGGCCGTACTCAAGACCGTCGCATTCACATGGCAGCAGCAGGCCGTCTCGGATGAGGCCAAGAAACTCTTCGACCTCGGCAACCAGCTCTACCAGCGGCTAGGCACCCTCGCCGGTCACGCCGACACCATGCGCAAAGCCATCGAACGCACCGTCGACAGCTACAACAAGTTCGCGAGCTCCCTCGAAAGCCGCGTGCTCGTCACGGCGCGCCAGTTCCCCGGCATCGACGAAACCAAGCTCGACCTCGTCGCCGAACCGCAGGCCATCACCTCCACGCCTCAGAAGCTCACCGCCACCGAACTCACCCTGCGCGAGAGCGACCTCGCGCTCCACGCGGCAATCGACAGCAAAGACAGCGGCGCAGCGGCAACCCTCGACATCGAGGAAGACGACGAAGCCGTCGCCTAAGCCGGCGGGAACAGGGAACGTGCACCGGGCTCAGCCCGCGATGTCCGCCTCAACCACCCCGGTGGGAAGAGTCCGCAGCAGTCGCACGCCCAGACTGATCCGCAGCAGTTGCACGCCCAGACGGAACAGGCCGTTCACGCCGCGAAACTCAGTCGTCGAGCCACTTCGAGACGAGATGGTCAGCCACCACGCGCCGGATGGTGCCAGAGCGGGCCCGCAGCACGACACTCTCGGTGCGGATGATGGGGCCCTTGCGCTGCACACCAGCGACGAGTTCGCCGTTGGTCACACCCGTCGCCACGAAGAAGGTGTTGTCGCCCCGCACAAGTTCGTCTGCCTCATAGACGTGGTCGAATTTGAGCCCCGCATCGATGCCACGCTGGCGCTCCTCGTCGTCCTTCGGCGCGAGGCGCCCCTGGATGAAACCGCCCAGCGCCTTAATCGCGGCGGCCGTCGCGACCCCCTCGGGGCTCCCGCCCGTGCCGACACACATGTCGATGCGGCTCTCATAGCGGGCCGCGTTGATGCCCCCGGCGACGTCGCCGTCGAGCATGAGCCGCGTTCCCGCGCCCGCCTCCCGGATCTCTTCAATCAGGCGGCTGTGGCGCGGGCGGTCGAGCACGGCGACGCGCAGTTCCGACACATCCTTGCCGAGCGCCTTCGCTAGAGCGCGCACGTTCTCGCCCATAGGCTTGCGGATATCGACGACGCCGATGCCCTCGGCACCCGTCACGATCTTCTCCATGTAGAAGACCGACGAGGCGTCGAGCATCGTGCCACGGTCGGAGACCGCGATCATCGAGATCGCGTTCTGACGCCCCGCCGCCGTCAGCGAGGTGCCGTCTATCGGGTCGACGGCGATGTCGCAGGCGGGACCGTTCCCATTGCCGACATGCTCCCCGTTGAAGAGCATGGGCGCCTCGTCCTTCTCGCCCTCGCCGATCACGACAACACCGTCGAAGTCAACGGTGCCGAGGAACTTGCGCATCGCATCCACGGCGGCACCATCGGCGCCGAGCTTGTCGCCGCGGCCGATCCACGGGTAGGCACGGATGGCGGCCGCCTCGGTAGCCCGGACGAGCTCCATGGCGAGGTTGCGGTCGGGATGGGCGATCATGCTGTCAGAGTCGGTCGTCACCGGTGGTCCTTCGCTCGACGGATGCTGCGGAATGCGGATGCTACGAAAAGCGGGTGCTGCAGAAGACGGGGCTCGCGCGCCCCCGCCAGTCTATCCAGCGGGCGACCCTGCCCCAGCGGGGGGATGCTGACTAGACTTTTACCCGACCGGCCGGTCCAGGGAGCACGGGCTCCTGAGGGCGGCGCTTTCGAAGGCGCGAGGCCGGAACATCCGTTTGCCGTGAAGGAGCCACTATGCCCATCGCCACCCCCGACCAGTACGCCGAGATGCTCGACAAGGCAAAGAAGGGTGGTTTCGCCTACCCCGCCATCAACGTCTCGTCGTCGCAGACGGTCAACGCGGTGCTGCAGGGCCTCACGGAGGCCGGCTCCGACGGCATCATCCAGGTCTCCACGGGCGGCGCCGACTACTGGGCCGGCCAGAGTGTCAAGGCGCGCGCATCCGGTGCTCTCGCCTTCGCCGCATTCGCGCGGGAAGCCGCCAAGAACTACCCCATCAACGTCGCTCTGCACACCGACCACTGCCCCAAGGACGCGCTCGACGGTTTCGTCATGCCCCTCATTGAGGCGAGCGAGGAAGCGGTCAAGAACGGCGGCGAACCGATCTTCCAGTCGCACATGTGGGACGGATCCGCCGTGCTGCTCGACGAGAACCTCGCGATTGCGAAGGAACTCCTGCCGCGCATGAAGAACATCAACTCGATCCTCGAGGTCGAGATCGGCGTTGTCGGTGGCGAGGAAGACGGCGTGAGCCACGACATCAACGAGCACCTCTACACGACGCTCGACGACGCCATTGCGACCGTCGAGGCGCTCGGGCTCGGTGAGCAGGGCCGCTACATGGCCGCCCTGACTTTCGGCAACGTGCACGGCGTCTATAAGCCGGGCAACGTCAAGCTTCGCCCCGAGTTGCTCAAGGAGATCCAAGAAGGCCTTGCCGCCAAGTACGGCACGGATGCCCTCCCCCTCGACCTCGTCTTCCACGGTGGCTCCGGCTCGAGCGACGCCGAGATCGCGGAGGCAGTGCGCAACGGTGTCATCAAGATGAACATCGACACCGACACGCAGTACGCCTTCACCCGTTCGATCGCGGACACGATGTTCCGGAACTACGACGGCGTGCTCAAGGTTGACGGCGAGGTCGGCAACAAGAAGGTCTACGACCCGCGCTCCTGGGGCAAGAAGGCCGAGTCGGCAATGGCGGCGCGTGTCATTGAGGCCGCGACACAGCTGGGTTCTGCGGGCAAGTCCGTCTCCTGAGACGAGGGCTCAGCGGCCCAGACCTCCTCTAGAGTTCCGGCTTCTCGGGGGCGGGCAGCTTGAAGCGCATGCGCAGCTGCTCGCCGCCCGCCCACTCGATGTCGTCGACGGATGCCTTGAGGGTGACGAAGTAGGGCGCCAGCATCATGACTCGCTTGCCCTCCGGCAGGTCGATGTTCATGCTCATGGCGACGGCGGTCGTGCCGTCGTCGAGTGTGCGCAGCTCGATGCGCAGCGGCTCATCGCCGAGGAAGGGCGAGTCGAGGGCCGCCGCGATGAGGGCGTGGATCGCACCGCGCTGCTCCCGCGTCATGCGGTTGGCGGCCTGGTGGGGGTCCTCCACGACGAGGCGGTGATGCTGCGGGATCGTCTCCAACCAGCTGCGGTTCATCACGCTCACCAGATCGGCGCGAATGTCCGCGGCGAGCAGGGCAGCATCCGTGCGCTGTTTCGCGGAGACTCGGCCACCATCGGCAACCTTCTCAAGCAGGGCGATGACGTCGTCGCTGATAGCGACGGGCGTGCCGTGTTCGCGTAGTTGACTCGTGAAGGCGGCGGGGTGGTGATCGGCCTCCTCACGGTCGTAGGGCAGGGCCTGCCACCGGACGACAGACGCGACCACCATTCCCGAGAAGACGGCGCCGACGACGCCCGTGTGCAGGGGCAGGGCGGCTCCCCCAAGGATGAGGCTCCAGGTGCCAGCATCCGGCATCGGGAACGCCCATTGCACCGCGAGCCCCGCGACGACCCCAGCGACCAGTCCCCAGGCGGCCAAGACGGCGGCCGAGGTGTAGGGCACGAGGGCGATGATGACGGTGCAGAGACCGAGCGTGCCCGTCCACTCCTGCACGGGCACGTCGCTGCCGCGGTGGCCGACGGCCGAGACGATGAGACTCGCGACGCCCAGCAGGACGGGCAGGATGCTCTGGCTAGCACGCACGTTGGGCCGGTGCGGGCGGGCGGCCCTCAGCACGATAAGGCAGCCGAGCACCGAGAGCACGGTCGCGAGCACGACGGCGACCGGCGAGACCCCACGAAGGGACATGACGACCGCGATGATGATCCCGCCGACACCCGTCGATATGGCCATGATGAAGGGCAGATTGAATGCGACGATCCAGGTCAGGGGGTCGGCGCGCTGGGGTGAGGTCGCCACGATGCGCAGCGGGGTCATGCGTAGACCCCCGCCCCGTCATCGACGGGGAGAGATATCACGACGGAGGTACCCGCTCCCGGCGACGCCCACACGGTGGCGGAACCGCCGTGGTCCTCGATGCGGCGCATGATCGCCATCCTCAGGCCCAAACGGTCTTCGGCGACCTCGTCGAGATGGAAGCCTCTCCCCTCGTCGACGATCATGACGGTGAGTCGATCCAAGCCCTGGTCAATGAATACTTCGGCCCTCGTCTCCCCCGAGTGCTCGAGCACGTTATCAAGAGCCGCACGCACCGCCCCGAGAAGGGCTTCGCGATCGGCTTCGCCCAGCTGTTCGAGGGCATAACTGCTACCGCCGACGTCGACGGAAAGCCCGCGCCACTGGAACTCACGAATGATGTCGTAGAAGTCGTCGCGAGGGGTGGGCGAGGCGACGTTCGCGGGCTCCGTGCGCCATGCCCTGATCTCGTCAAGGTCTCGTCGTAGGCGCACACGGTCGAAGTCCGTGAGCTGCAGGGGGCCGTGTGCGATGAGCGCCAGATCGCGAAGGACGGTCTCGTGCACGACGACGGCGGCTTGGCGCTCACGGTGCCGCTCGTGCTCTTCGCGCTCAACCTCGGCGACGATGGGCTCTGTGTTGACGATGCGGCTGCCCATCCGGTCGTTTCGCCACATCGCGAGATAGGTCACCAGGTAGACGGAGGCGATGATGAGGGCGTAGGAGTCGGGAGTGACGGGCACTCCCAGCACCAGCTGGGTGCCCATGACGGCCGCTTGGGCCAGGAGGGCCGCGCAGAAGGTCCAGATCGCACCTCCGAGTGCGCCCCCCGACATCGCCCCGACGAGGCCCACCGCTGTGCCGACCGTGCCGACGAGGATTATCTGCTCGGGCACGACTTTTGCCTCGACCATGAGAGCGATGTAGACGCAGATCGCGGCGACGCCCACCCCGAGATAGAGGATGCCCGTCGACCAGTGCGGCGAGAGGGCAAGAATTGCGAGGGCGGTCGCGACGCACACGATCGTGAGCACCGGCAGCACCATCTGCTGCGGTCGGTCGACCCGAAGGAAGTATTCGATCGTGACGATGGCGTGTTCGAGCAGCACGAGCGCCGCGAGCACCCAGCCGGCTCGCGTCACGGCCTGCAGTCGGAACCCCGCGGCGATCGAGCGCGGGGGCACTCTGGGGGGCATATTGCGAGGCTAAGCGGGTATATCGGCGGAAACAATGTCCCTAAACGCGGGGCGGAACGGTCTGTGCACTTCGGGGCAACGCGGAAGAGAGCACAGAATCGCCGAGGATCAGACGGTGACGGCGACCTCATCGACATACCGCATGAACGCGGGATCGATGAAGATTGCCGCAAGGCCCAGTGCGCTCACGATCAGCACGGCCAGCACGCCCCCGAGGAGCGGAATCCACCACGACAACCGGCCCCGCCGCACGGCTCCGATCGAGAGAGCCAGCGTCAATAGCCAGAGCAGCAGCTGCACGACGATGGCGACAACCCCCATCGCGCGCGCAGCCTCGAACGACGTGTACGCCCCCAGGCCCTGCGCCGCGAAGGCCGCAGACAACCCCTCCCCAAGGTCGAGCAGCGCCGGGATGGTGGTGACCACGCTGAGGAGCCCGAAGGCGAGCAGCGCGATCGTGACAATGCAGTCGCCGATCCGCGCGTTCGAGTTCGCGAGCGCGGAGCGGGGCGGGGCGACGGGGGCCGAGGAGCGTGAGGGCTCTGAAGGGCGAGCGGATGCAGCATCCGGCGTCGCTTCCTCGTCGCGGGTCGGGGCGATCGATGCGAGGTGGCGCTCATACTCGTCGAGGGTCATGCCGCGCGCCCGTGCGACCTCCTCCGGGGTCGCATACTCCCCGTAGGCAGGTCGGGGCCGCCCCCGCTCGTCGCTCACTGAAGCTGCCAGTCCAGCTTCCGACGGCCACCGAGAGCACGCGCATCCTGCTGACCTGTGGCGTCGCGGCGAAGCTCCTTGGGCAGCGAGAACATGAGGTCCTCCTCGGCCGTGACAACCTGCTGCACATCGCGGTAGCCCGCGTCGGCGAGGTCGTCGAGCACCTGCTGCACGAGCACCTCCGGCACGGATGCTCCGGAGGTCACGCCGACCGTCGCGACACCGTCGAGCCACTCCTGCTTGATCTCGCTTGCGTAGTCGACCCGGTAGGCGGCTTTGGCGCCGTACTCGAGCGCGACCTCGACGAGGCGCACGCTGTTGGAGCTGTTGGCAGAGCCGACAACGATGACGAGCTCGGCGTCCTCCGCGACCTTGCGTACGGCGACCTGGCGGTTCTGCGTCGCGTAGCAGATGTCATCGCTCGGTGGATCTTGCAGGTGGGGAAAGCGCTCGCGGAGACGGCGCACCGTCTCCATCGTCTCGTCGACGCTCAGGGTGGTCTGCGAGAGCCAGACCAGCTTGTCGGTATCGGGCACCTCGACCGTTGCGGCCTCGTCGGGGCTGTTGACAAGGGTCGTGCGCTCAGGAGCGTGCCCCATGGTGCCCTCGACCTCCTCGTGGCCCGCGTGACCGATCAGAAGGATGTGGAAGTCATCGCGCGAGAAGCGCGTTGCCTCGCGGTGCACCTTTGTCACGAGGGGGCAGGTCGCGTCGATCGAGTGGAGTGCCCTGTCGGCGGCACCCTTGACGACGGCGGGCGAGACGCCATGAGCGCTGAACACAAGGTGCGAACCCTCGGGCACCTGGTCGACCTCGTCGACGAAGATCGCGCCCTTCTTCTCAAGGGTCGAGACGACGTGGATGTTGTGGACGATCTGCTTGCGCACATACACGGGCTCGCCGTAGTGCTCGAGTGCCTTCTCGACCGCGACGACGGCACGGTCGACACCCGCGCAGTATCCCCGGGGCGCGGCGAGGACGACGCGCTTCTCCCCCGCCACGGGTTCGTCGCGAAGCCGCTCCCGACGCTCGGGCACGACGGGGGTCGCGAGACTCGCCAGGCTTCCATTGCTGATCGTGCTCACCATGCCAGTCTACGGCGGGCTGCCTGCCCGAAGGCTGGGGGCAGAGGGCTCCGACGTCAGTCGCGTCCCGTAGCCTGAGAGCATGACGACCGCGGATGCCCTTCCCACCGTCGACACCCCGTGGCCCGTCAGCGTGCTCTCGAGCAAGATCCGAGGGTGGATCGAGCGTCTCGGCGCCGTCTGGGTCGAGGGCGAGATCACGCAGTGGGGCGTCTCCGGCGGCAATGTGTACGGCAAGCTGAAGGATCTCGAGGCCGACGCGACGGTGAGCTTCGCGGTCTGGTCTTCCGTGCGGGCGAAGATCCCGCAGGACCTCGGCCAGGGGGCCCGGGTGGTCGCGCTCGTCAAACCCAACTACTGGGTCAAGGGCGGCACGCTCACGATGCAGGTGCTCGACATGCGCCACGTGGGCCTGGGAGACCTGCTTGAGCGCCTCGAGCGCCTGCGGCAGTCACTGCGTGCCGAGGGGCTCTTTGACGCGGCCCGCAAGAAACCCCTCCCCTTCCTGCCTGGCACGGTCGGGCTCATAACGGGCAAGGACTCGGATGCCGAGAAGGATGTGCTGCGGAACGCGCAGTTGCGCTGGCCGGCCGTCGAGTTCCGCATCGCCCACGCCGCCGTGCAGGGCGATCGCGCCGTCTCGGAGGTCGTCGCGGCCATCCGTCGCCTCGACGCCGACCCCGAGGTCGAGGTCATCATCGTGGCGCGTGGCGGCGGCGACTTCCAGAACCTGCTCGTCTTCAGCGACGAACAGCTGGTGCGCACCGCGGCGGCGGCGACAACGCCTCTGGTGAGTGCGATTGGTCACGAGAACGACCGCCCGTTACTCGACGAGGTCGCCGACCTGCGCGCGTCGACGCCGACGGATGCCGCGAAGCGGGTGGTGCCGGACGTCGCGGAGGAACTCGCCCGCGTACAGCAGGCCCGTGCGCGCCTCGGCATGCGGCTCACCTCCCTCATCGCAACCGAGGCCGACCGGCTGGGCCAGTTCCGTTCCCGCCCCGTTCTCGCCTCCCCCGACTGGATCGTCGACACCCGCGCGGACGAGCTCTCCCGCTGGACGGGCCGTGCGCATGAGCTTCTCGAGCTGCGCATCGAGCGCTCCCGCGCGAGCGTTGGGGAGTTGCGTTCACAACTGCGGGCGCTCTCCCCCCAGGCGACCCTGGAGCGCGGCTACGGCATCGCACAGCTGCCCGACGGTGCCGTCCTGCGCGACGCTGCTGACGCCCCTGAGGGAACGCCCCTCCTCCTCACACTCGCAGCGGGATCGCTCACAGCGATGACGACCGCCGCCGGGCCCGACGCGACCGAACGGTAGGATTTTCACGTGACCGAGAACGACAAGCCCGACGTCGCCGCGCTCAGCTACGAAGAGGCCCGCGACGAGCTCCTGCGTGTCGTCGCGGAGCTCGAGCAGGGGTCGTCGACCCTCGAGCAGTCGCTCGCCCTGTGGGAACGCGGCGAGGCGCTCGCGGGCCGCTGTGAGGAGTGGCTCATCGGCGCGAAGGCTCGCCTCGACGCTGCGCGCGCGGCGGCGGAGTAGCGGATGTCGCGGAGCGAGGGTTCGAACCGCCAGGCCCCCATCGTCGCGGAGCTGGGCCGCCCCGAGACCCCCGAGGAGACGGCGGCCCGCAAGGCCGCGTCGTCGCAGCGATACCGCGACAGCAAGACGCCCATCAACCTCGTCGTCGCCCTTGTCGCCTCCCTCGCGATCGTTCTTGTGACGGTCATGATCGTCGTACGCCCGGATGCTCCCGCCGTCGAACCGACGGACTACCAGGCCGTTGCGGCGCAGGTCCAGCCCGACTTCGAGGAGACACTCGCCGCGCCGGTACTGCCCGAGGGCTGGTGGGCCAATGCGGCACGAATCAGCCGCGGCGGCGACGGCGTCTCGGAGTGGTACATCGGGTTCGTGACCCCGACGCAGAATTTCGCGGCCGTCACCCAGGGCATCGACGCCAACCCCACCTGGCTCCAGGCGACCCTCGAGGGCGCGCTCGCGACCGGCACGACCTCCCTCGCAGGGCACACCTGGGATATCTACGACCACCGGAATGACGAGGACGCCGGCAACTTCGCCTTCGCGATGACCACTGTGGTCGGGGCGAGCACGGTCGTCATCCACGGCACGGCGACCGAGGACGAGTTCGAGACGCTCGCCCGCGCCACAATCGCAGCGGTACAAGAGACAGCAACCGAGGAGAGCCCGTGACGACAATCGAGCAACCCCGCAAGACTCCCTCTGACGCGTGGCGGGAGATGGTCCGTGGAAACGAGCGCTTCGTGGCGGGCGAGCCGCGGCATCCGCGACAGGACGTCGAGCGGCGCACCGAGCTCGCGGAGGCACAAAAGCCCAGTGTGGCGCTCTTCGGATGCAGCGACTCACGCCTCGCCGCCGAGATCATCTTCGACAAGGGACTCGGTGACCTCTTCGTCGTCCGGAATGCGGGGCAGGTGGTCGCCGACACGATCGTCGGCTCCCTCGAGTATGCCGTCGCGGTGCTCGGGGTTCCCCTCATCGTCGTGCTCGGCCACGACGAGTGCGGGGCCGTGCGCGCCGCGATCGACTCGCAGGAGACGCACGCCCCCGTGCTGCCGCCCCACATCCACTCCCTCGTGCAGCACATCACGCCGGCCGTGCTCCGCGTGCGCCGCAGCCTGGAGCAGGGCGAGCGGCCCGACGCGACCGAGGTGGGCCGCGAACACCTCCGTGACACCGTGCGGCAGCTGCTCGAAGCATCCGAGCTGATCAGCGACGCGGTCGCCGCCGGTACGCTGGCTATCGTCGGTGCCAATTACCGCCTGCGCGAGGGAACCGCCGTGACCGACGTCATCGTCGGCGACGTCTGATCTCGGCAGCATTTTTCGACTGACCGACACCACCTCACACACCGATCAGAAAGAGATGACAGCGCCGTGACGTCACAGCACCAGGACAGCAGCGAGTCGCAGTACCGCATCGAGCACGACACGATGGGCGAGGTCCGCGTGCCCGTCGACGCTCTGTACCGCGCGCAGACCCAGCGCGCCGTCGAGAACTTCCCGATCTCGGGCAAGGGTCTTGAGTCGGCGCAGATCGCCGCCCTCGCGCGCATCAAGAAGTCTGCAGCGATCGCCAACAAGGAACTCGGCGTGCTCGACGCCGGCATCGCCGACGCGATCGTGGCCGCCGCTGACGAGGTCATCACGGGTCGGCACGACTCGCACTTTCCCGTCGACACCTACCAGACCGGCTCCGGCACGTCGTCGAACATGAACATGAACGAGGTGCTCGCGACTCTCGCTACCCGCCACCTCGGCTCGGATGTGCACCCCAACGACCACGTCAACGCCTCGCAATCGTCCAACGATGTCTTCCCCACCTCGGTGCACGTGGCCGTCACGCAGGCGCTCATCGAGGACCTTGTGCCCGCCCTCGACTACCTGGCGACCGCTTTCGAGGAGAAGGCCGAGCTGTGGAAGACCGCGGTCAAGGCCGGTCGCACGCACCTCATGGATGCGACGCCCGTCACGCTCGGCCAGGAGTTCGGCGGATACGCGCGCCAGATGCGGCTCGGCATCGAGCGCGTCCAGGCCGCCCTCCCGCGCGTGGCAGAGGTGCCCCTCGGCGGAACGGCGGTCGGCACGGGCATCAATACGCCCGCCGGCTTCCCCCAGAAAGTCATCGCCCTCCTCGCGGAGGAGACGGGGCTCCCGATCGTTGAGGCCGAGGACCACTTCGAGGCGCAGGCCAACCGCGATGGCCTCGTCGAGGCATCCGGAGCCCTTCGCACCATCGCGGTTTCACTCACGAAGATCAACAATGACCTCCGCTGGATGGGATCCGGCCCAAACACGGGTCTCGGCGAGCTTCACATCCCCGACCTGCAGCCCGGCTCCTCGATCATGCCTGGCAAGGTGAACCCGGTTGTGCCCGAGGCCGTGCTCATGGTCGCGGGCCGGGTCATCGGCAACGATGCGACCGTCGCTTGGGCCGGAGCATCCGGATCCTTCGAACTCAACGTCGCGATCCCCGTCATGGGAACGGCGCTACTCGAGTCGATCCGCCTTCTCAGCAACGCCTCGCGCGTGCTCGCCGACAAGACGATCCGCGGACTCGAGGCCAACCTCGAACGCACCTCCGCCCTCGCCGGCATGTCGCCGTCGATCGTGACACCGCTCAACAAGTTCATCGGATACGAGAACGCGGCGAAGATCGCCAAGCACTCCGTCGCCAAGGGCATCACGGTGCGCGAAGCGGTCATCGAGCTCGGCTACCTCGAGCGTGGCGAGCTCACCGAGGCGCAGCTCGACAAGGCCCTCGACGTGCTCGCGATGACGGTGCCGCCCACCGCCTGAGCAGCAGGTTTCACCGCGACGCGGGTCGGCTCACGCCGGCCCGCGTTGTGCTTTGTGTCGCGTGCTCTGTGGTGGGGCCGATCGAAGCGGAGCCAGCGGTCAGCTCGGCTCGATCACCTCGACCTCGCGCACGGCCGTGCCGTCGAGCAGTTGGACCTCGCGTTCCCCGACCGGCTGCGCCAGGTCAAGCGGAATGAGCAAAGACGGGCCCACGGTTGAACCGCCCTCGCAGAACTCATGGTTTGCGACGGCGGGAGCGCCGACCGGTGAGGAGATCGCCGAGTAGATGGCCACCTGGACCGCCTCTTCGCTTTCCACGACAACCGCCTGCAGAGGCGTGCACTGCGCCTTGACCCGCACGTTGACGACGAGCTCTGCACTGTCGAGTGCCGCGAAACCCTCGCTCGGCGGAGCCCCGATGAGGGGGCTATCCGAGCCGGGCGGGTTGTAGTTGTCGAGGTAGACGAGATAGCGCGGGGTATGCGCCACGTTGTCGACGAGCTGGTAGCCGAGGATTGCCTGCTCCGCAAACGACGGATCCGCCTCCCCCACGGACCGCACGACCCGATCCACAACGACCGGGCGCGGCGCGGCGCCCCACATCTGCTGGAGCGCGGTCTTGGGCGGCTCGGGGGCGGGAAGCGAGTTGATGTAGGTGATCGCGAGCGCGACCCCGACCGTGAGGAAGGTGGCGACCCCGAGACCGGAGAGGATGCGGTGGAACGCGTATGCGGTCGCGCTCGGTTCGCTCGCATCCGGGTTCCGCCGCAGCCACGCCGCGAGTACCTGCCACTGAGAGCGCGGCCAGAAGAGTCCCCAGACGAAGACGACCGCGAGCAGCGCCACCGCGAAGACCACAAAACTCACAAGACGACTCTACGGCGAACCGGGGTGGCCCGAGAGCGGCCACCCCGGTCATCCGCCGAGTCTCGTGCCCATCACGCCAGGTCGGTCGACTCCAACATGTCGGTGACGAGAGCCGCGATCGCGCTGCGCTCCGACCGGGTGAGGGTGATGTGCCCGAACAGCGCGTGCCCCTTGAGGGCCTCGATGACGGATGCCACGCCGTCGTGCCGCCCGACGCGGAGGTTGTCGCGCTGCGCCACGTCGTGCGTCAGTACGACTCGCGAGTTCTGCCCGATGCGGCTGAGGACCGTGAGCAGCACATTGCGCTCGAGCGACTGTGCCTCGTCGACGATCACGAAGGCGTCGTGGAGGGAGCGCCCTCGGATGTGCGTCAGCGGCAGGACTTCGAGCAGCCCGCGGTCGATGACCTCGTCGAGCACATTCTGGGAGACGACGGAGCCGAGAGTGTCGAAGACCGCCTGTGCCCACGGGTTCATCTTCTCGGCGGCATCGCCCGGCAGATAGCCGAGCTCCTGCCCGCCGACCGCGTAGAGCGGGCGGAAGACCATGATCTTGCGGTGCTGCTGCTTCTCGAGCACCGCCTCAAGGCCTGCGCAGAGGGCCAACGCGGACTTGCCCGTGCCCGCACTGCCGCCCAGAGAGACGATCCCGATCTCGGGGTCGAGCAGCATGTCGATCGCGAGGCGCTGCTCCGCCGAGCGGCCGTGCAGACCAAAGATGTCGCGGTCGCCCCGGACGAGACGGATGCGCCCCCGGTCCGTAACCCGGCCGAGCGCCGACCCGCGGTCGGAGTGGATGACGAGCCCCGTGTTGATCGCGAGGTCGCCAACCGCGCGGGTCGCAAGCTGCTCCTCGTCGTAGAGCTTCGCCATCTGCTCGGAGCCCAGGTCGATTTCGGCCGTTCCCGTCCACCCCGAGTCCACGGCCATCTCGGCGCGATACTCCTCCGCCGCAAGTCCCACGGATGCGGCCTTCACGCGCAACGGCAGGTCCTTCGAGACCACCGTGACGGCAAGCCCCTCGGCCGCGAGGTTCATCGCGACGGCGAGGATGCGGGAATCGTTGTCGCCGAGCTTCAGACCCGAGGGGAGGGCATCCATGCTGGAGTGGTTCAGTTCGACGCGAAGCGAGCCCCCATTGCCGACGGAAATCGGGAAGTCGAGGCGCTCGTGCTTGATGCGCAGCTCGTCAAGGTTTCGCAGCGCCTGACGGGCGAAATAGCCGATCTCCGGGTCGTGGCGCTTCGCCTCAAGTTCCGAGATGACGACGACGGGAAGGACGACGGCGTGCTCCGCGAAGCGGAAGATCGCCCGAGGATCCGACAACAGCACCGAGGTGTCGAGCACATAGGTGCGTTCTGCCTGCTGGGCTGAGACAGGGGCCGAGACATTCGGCGCCTGCTTCGGAATTGACTGCGTCGTCTTGGACTGCATCGGCTGGGCCACGTGCGCTCCATTTCCCGAGCGCCACAGCGCTCGGATTCTCAGCGAAACGGCCGTGACCCGCTCTCGCGGGCGAAACTCGAAACGAACTTACGTGGCCGTCTCGATCAGGCGCCATACCTGATGAACTCGACGCTACGTCTGCCGTGGGCGCCCGGGGGGATCGACACGCGGGCGCGCGTTACGAACGGGTGAACGTCCCGTGGCCGCTCATCGCCGTCAGGAGCCGAAGCGGCGGTGGCGGGTCGCGTAGTCGCGAAGGGCGCGGAGGAAGTCGACCTCGCGGAGGTCCGGCCCGAGCGCCTCCATGAAGTAGAACTCGCTGTGGGCGCTCTGCCACAGCATGAAGTCGCTGAGCCGCTGCTCGCCCGAGGTGCGGATCACGAGATCCGGGTCGGGTTGTCCGCCCGTGTAGAGGTGGTCGCCGATGAGCTCCGGCGTGAGGATCTCGGCGAGTGCGTCGAGGGTTCCCCCCCTACTGCCGTGATCGCGCACAATGCTGCGCATGGCATCCGCGATCTCCCGACGTCCGCCGTAACCGACGGCGAGGTTGACATGCAGCCCCGGCTTGCCCTGAGTGCGCGCCTCCGCGGCCTGAAGGGCGGAGACGAGAGGCTCCGGCAGGCCCTCCGTCGACCCGACGTGCTGCACGCGCCAGTCACGGTAGTGGGAGAGGTCTTCTGCGAGGTCGGCGATGATCTCGAAGAGTCCGTGCAGTTCCTCCTCCTTGCGCCCGACGAGGTTGTCGGTCGAGAGCAGGTAGAGGGTTGCGTGCTTGATGCCGAGATCGTCGCACCAGACGAGGAACTCGCGGAACTTCGCCGCACCGGCGCGATGCCCGTGCGCCACCGCGCCAAGGGACCGCTGCCGCGCCCAGCGACGATTGCCGTCCAGAATCATCGCGACGTGCTTGGGCAGCTCCTGGTGCTCCAACCATCGACGGATGCGGTTCTGGTACAGCTCATAGAGGATGCCGCGGCCCAGAGGGACCTCCCGTTTTCGCACGGCTCTACGCTAGTCCACCTGTGAGCCGCCGCGCGGGCTCCTTCACAGCTTGATCTACCACCACGCCGCATAGAATCCCGTCATGACGACCCCGGAGGCCCGAACCGCAGGTGGGAACGGCGCGGGAGACGAGCCAGGCGCCGACCTTCCCAACATCCCGCTCCTCGACGATGAGCGTGAGCAGCACCGCCAGGAGATCGAGAAGAAGCCCACCTGGCGCGGATGGATCCACGCGGGCACCTTCCCCCTCGCGATCGTCCTCGGCACGGTCCTCATCGTGCTGGCCGACGGCACCGCGGCGAAGGTGACCTCCGCCATCTTCATGGCGTCGTCGCTCCTGCTCTTCGGCATCTCTGCCCTCTACCACCGCATCGACTGGAGCGCGAGAGTCAAGCGCGTGCTCAAGCGGCTCGACCACGCCAACATCTTCCTGCTGATCGCCGGCTCCTATACGCCCATCACGGTGCTGTCGCTGCCCAACGACAAGGCGTGGCTGCTGCTCTCGCTCGTGTGGGGCGGCGCGCTGCTCGGCATCGGCTTCCGCATCTTCTGGATCGGCGCACCCCGCTGGCTCTACGTGCCTCTCTACGTACTGCTGGGCTGGGCGGCCGTCATGTTCGTGGTCGACTTCTTCCAGGCGAATGCCGCCATGATGACCCTCATCATCGTGGGCGGCCTCTGCTACACGGTGGGAGCGGTCGTCTACGGGCTCAAGCGCCCGAACCCGTTCCCGGGCAGCTTTGGATTTCACGAGATCTTCCACACGCTCACGCTCGTGGCGTTCCTGTGTCACTGGACGGGCATCCTGCTGGTCGCTGTCGACCCGCCCGTCGGCTAGAAGCCACGCCCGCCCGTCAGATAGGGGCTGGCCCCGCCTACTCCGGCTTGCTTGACTCGTCTGCCGTCTGCTCAGCCGTCTGCACAGCCGTCTGCTCTGCGGCGAGCTTCTCGCGGATCTCCTCGCGGTAGCGCGTGCGCCGCACCCTGCGGTTCATGTCGATGACGATCAGCACCGTCGCGACCGCGACGAGGAAGGTGATGACGAAACCCACGACCCCTGGCGTGACCGAGTTGGGGTCGAACTCCGCCTCCTCGCTCGCTCGCAGGAGCGCCCCGAGTCCGGTAGCCATGGCTGACGCGAGTGCGTTCACGCGCGCTCCTCCTCGTTCGTCGTGTCGGCGCCATCCTCGACAGGGATGCCGGCGAAGAGATCATCTTCAGGGATCGTTGCGGGCACGCGCGAATGCACGAGCTCGTAGTCCTCGAAGGGCCACGCCTCCTGCTGCAGTTCAAGCGGCCAGAAGAAGAAGCTGCTGTCTGGGGGAACCTGGCTCGCGTGGGCCCGCAGCGCGTCGTCTCGGACGGAGAAGAAGTCGCCACAGCGCACGTGGGTCGTGGCCGTGTCGGGCCGCTGACCCATCCAGCCGAGCATCCGCTCGACCTCCTCGAGGATGTGCGCCTCGGGCTCCCGCGCCCGGATCGCCTCCGCGAGCGCATTGATCTTGGTCGAGTTGAAGCCGCGGTCGTAATAGAGCTTGAGCACCTGCCACGGCTCGCCTGCCTCCGGAAAGCGGTCCGCATCCGCAGCCGCATCGACGGCGAACATCGTCACGTCGTGAGTCTTGATGTGGTCGGGATGCGGGTAGCCCCCGTTCTCGTCGTAAGTGACGACGACGTGCGGGCGGAACTCGCGGATGATCTTGACGAGGGGCGCCCCCGAGATCTCGACGGGGATTGTCGCGAAGGAGTTTGCGGGCAGGAGCTCGCCCTCCGCAGGCAGCCCCGAATCCATGTAGCCGAGCCAACGGTGCTGGATGCCCAGCACCTCCTGCGCCTTCGCCATCTCGTAGCGGCGGAACCCGCCCATGTCGCGGTCGGCCATGGCACGCGGGGCCAGGCCCGGCCAGAGCACGTCGCCGCGTTCGCCGCCCGTGCAGCTCACGACCATGACCTCGTCGCCCTGCGCGAGGTAGTGCGCCGACGTCGCAGCACCCTTGCTCGACTCGTCGTCGGGGTGGGCGTGCACGGCCAAGAGTCGCCTGGTCACGGGGCTCCTTCGATGCGAATAGTCTTGAGGTTAAGCGTAAGGGGAGACGGTGACGGGCGCAGACCACAACGGCGCGAACCACGCAGGTGCGGATCATACAGGCGCGGACGATCGGCGCAGCGTGAGCTCCTCCGCCGCTCTCGACGCCCGCTACGGCCGCACCCCCGAGCGACGCGCCCGGCAACGCCTCGTCGCTTGGATCGCCGGGATCGGCGTCGCCCTCACCGTGATTGCTTGGGTCGTGTGGGTCGCGCTCGATGGTACGACGGCGACCATCCAGTCACGGATGCTCGGAGCTGACATCCTCGACGACCGCGCCGTCACGATGACGGTCGAGGTCTCGGCCCCCGCAGGAACGGAGGTGTCGTGCGCCCTCGAGGTGCAGAATGCGAACCACGCGATCGTCGGGTGGAAGATCGTCGAGCTGCCCTCCTCAGAGCGCTACACGCGGACCTTCACGGAGACCGTGAACACGGTCGATCAGGGCGTCACAGGCTTGATCTACCGCTGCTGGTCGGCTTAGACTTCGATTTCGGAGATCGGCCGGAGGGCCGATCTCATTCGTTTATGCGAGTCCATCGAGCGACTGGCAGACCTGCGGGCCGCGCGCGCCGATCATCGCGAGCGGCCCCCTTCGTGTGAGGGAGTACACCATGTCTGGGCAGATCACCGAAACCTGGCTGACTCAGGAGGCCTACGACCGGCGCAAGGCCGAACTCGAGCACCTCGAGGGCGAGGGCCGGTCCGAGATCGCGAAGCGGATCGAGGCGGCCCGGGAGGAAGGCGACCTCAAGGAGAACGGCGGCTATCACGCAGCCAAGGAGGAGCAGGGCAAGATCGAGGCGCGCATCCGCGTGCTCACCGAACTGCTGCGGCACGCCAAGGTGGGTGAACCCGCCGAGTCCGGCGTGGTCGCATCCGGTACCGTCGTGACCGCGCTCGTGATGGGCGACGAGGAGGTCTTCCTGCTCGGCAGCCGCGAGATCGTCGACGGCGAGGCCGACAGCGACCTCGATGTCTACAGCGAGGGCAGCCCGCTCGGCGAGGCGATCCTGGGCCTCAAGGTGGGAGAGACCACGTCCTACGAGGCACCCAACGGACGCGAGATCAAGGTCGAGATCAAGAAGGTCGAGCCCTACCAGCCGTAATCAGAACCACGTCAGCGGGCCCGGTGGCACACGCCGCCGGGCCCGTTTTCGTGGGACGAGGATGTCACCCTGCTGCCTCAGAAATCACTGCGAGGGTCGTAGCCCGCCTCCCGCAGTCGCTCGAGCACCCGCTGCACGTGCTCGGGGCCGCGGGTCTCGATGCTCAGCTCGATCTCCACCTCGCCCATGAGCGTGTTGCGGTTGTGGCGCGTGTGGAGCACCTCAACGACGTTGGCGTTCGCCTCACTGATGAGCTCTGCGATGCGCGCCAGCTGCCCCGGGCGGTCGGGCAGCATGAGCCGAAGCTTCAGGTAGCGATCGGATGCAACGAGCCCGCGTGAGATCACTCGTTCCATGATCTGCGGGTCGATGTTGCCGCCGCTCAGGATCGCGACGGTCGTGCCCGTGCCGGTCACCTGACCGGTGAGGATCGCTGCGACCGCGACTGCCCCGGCGGGCTCCACCACGAGCTTGGCACGCTCAAGCAGCACGAGTAGCGCCCGTGCGATGTCATCGTCGGTGACGGTGACGATCTGATCCACCGTCTCGCGGATGATCTCGAAGTTGAGCTGCCCCGGCGTCGCGACCGCGATGCCGTCCGCGATCGTGGGCGCCACGACGACGGGGGTGGGGCGACCGGCTGCGATCGACCCGGGATAGGGCGCGGCATTCGCGGCCTGCACGCCGATGACGCGGAGCGTGCGGCCGACGGTCGCGAGCTTCTGGCGCAGCGCGCTCGCGACGCCGGCCGCGAGACCGCCGCCGCCGATCGGCACGATGACGGTGTCGAGGTCCGGCACCTGGTCGAGAATTTCGAAGCCGAGGGTGCCCTGTCCCGCGACGACATCCTCGTGATCGAAGGGCGGGATCAGCACGGCCCCCGTCGACTCGGCGAATGCTGCGGCGGCGCGCAGCGGCTCCTCGACCGTGTGCCCACGCAGCACGACGTCGGCCCCGTAGCTGCGGGTCGCCTGCAGCTTCGGAAGCGCCACCCCCACCGGCATGAAGATCGTCGCCGAGATGCCAAGCTCCCGCGCCGCGAACGCGACCCCCTGCGCATGGTTGCCGGCCGAGGCCGCGACGACGCCGCGGGCGCGCTCCTCCGCCGAGAGCTGGGAGAGGCGGTTGTAGGCGCCGCGGATCTTGTAGGAGCCCGTCCGCTGGAGCGACTCGCACTTGAGGTGGACGGGGCCACCCACGAGGTCCGAGAGGTAGCGCGAACTCTCCATGGGGGTGACCTGTGCAACGCGGGCAACGCGTTCGCGCGCGGCCTCGAAGTCCTCAAGGCTCGGCCCCGCAATCGTGGGGCCCGGCTGCGTCACCGCCGTCGTCGTCACGTCGCTCATACCCTGCGCCCCTTCCTCGGCGAGCGGGATGCGGCATCCGCCCCGCCCTCGGTGATCGATTCGCGCCCCGTCGCCTCGGCGCCGACGAGTCCGCCCGGCTCGCGCCAGCGACCCCGCGCGATGTAGCCGATCATGACGTTGAGAGTTGCCACGACCGGCACCGCGAAGAGTGCACCGGGGATGCCCGCGAGGAACCCGCCGCCCGCGACCGCGAGCACGACGGCGAGCGGATGAACCTTGACCGCGCTCCCCATGATGAGCGGTTGCAGCACGTGACTCTCGACCTGCTGCACCAGCAGCACAATGCCGAGCATGATGAGGGCGACGACGAGATCCTTGAAGATGAGCGCGATGAAGACCGCGAGCGCCCCCGTCACAATGGCACCGACGAAGGGGACGAACGCCCCCAGGAAGACCGCGACCGCGATGGGTACCACGAGCGGCAGCTGGAGGATCGCCGCCCCCACGCCGATGCCGACCGCGTCGATCGCGGCGACGAAGATCTGCACCTTCACGAACTGCGTCAGGGTGCCCCAGCCCGCTCGCCCGGAACCATCGATCGCGGGGCGCGCCGACACGGGGAAGAGTCGCACGATCCAACGCCAGATGCTGCCGCCATCGATCAGCAGGATGATCGTCGCGAAGAGGGCGAGCAGAAGCCCCGCCGCGAAGTGGCCCGCCGAGGAGCCGAGAGACATGGCGCCGCTGACGAGTGATTCGCTGTCGCGCTGGAAGTTCTCCCACCCCTGCGCCGCGTACTCCGTGATCTGCGCCTCCGTGAGGTGCAGCGGCGAGTCGAGCAGGAAGTCCTTGAACTCCTCCCACGCCTCCAGCGACTGAGCCTGCAGCTCGGGCAGGCCGTCGCGCACCTCCAACACGATCAAGACGACGAGACCGCCGACGACCGTCACGAGCGCGACGAGCGCGGTGAGGATCGCAAGCCACCGCGGCCAGCCGTGCGACTGAAGGAACTGGGAGAAGGGCACAAGGAGGGCGCTCAGAAGCGTCGCGATCATGAGTGGGACGACGACGACCCGCAGCTCGATGATGAGGAAGATGACGAGCGCCACGACGCCGGCGATCGCGAGCAGCCGCCACGACCACGCTCCGGCAACACGAACCCCGAGGGGGACGTGCTCCTCGACGGACGCGCGGGAGTCGCGGGAGGGCGAGGGCTTGCTCCGGCCGAAGATCACCCGGCAAGTCTAGACGCGGCAGGGCGAAACGGCCCGATCGTATTCCTGAAACCGTATATGGAGGGACCGCTCACTGACGAGCCGTCGCGACAGGAGCTCCGCGGAAGAGCACGAAGACCTCCTCCCCCGCCTGCGGTGCCTGCGCCACCCCGTGCTGCACCGACACCTCAACGCCTCCCGCGAGCGCCACTCTCGTGCGCCGAAGCGAACCGAGGAAGCTGCTCGAGACGACGACGCCCGGCACAGCGCCGGGCTCGGGGCTGCCCGCGATGACGAGATCCTCGGGCCGCACGAAGGCGTGAGCCGCGCCATCCGTCGCCTCGCCCAGCACGGGCAGCTCGACCGTAGCGCCTCCCGCCTGCACCTCGAACGCCGTGCCGCGCACGACTCCCGGCACGCGGTTGCTGAGCCCCACGAAATCGGCGACGAACGCCGTCGCGGGCGCAGAATACAGTTCCTCGGGCGAGCCCACCTGCTCGACGCGACCCTCGCGCATGACGGCGACCCTGTCGGCGACGGCAAGCGCCTCCTCCTGGTCGTGCGTCACAAACACCGTCGTGATGCCGAGCTCGATCTGAATGCGCCGGATCTCGTCGCGCAGCTGCACCCGCACCTTGGCGTCGAGGGCAGAGAGCGGCTCGTCGAGCAGCAGCGCGCGCGGCCGGGTCACGAGCGCCCGTGCGAGGGCGACGCGCTGCTGCTGCCCGCCGGAGAGCTGGTGCGAATAGCGGGAGGCGAGATGCCCGAGACCCACGAGCTCGAGCGATTCGGATGCTCGGCCGTGACGATCGCGGGCGGCAACCCCGCGCATCCGAAGGCCGAACTCGACGTTCTCGATGACTGTCAGGTGCGGGAACAGCGAGTAGGACTGGAACACCATTCCCATGTCGCGGCGGTTCGCGGGCACCTGCGCGACATCCGTCCCGTCGACCAGGATGCTGCCGGAGGTCACGCTCTCCAGCCCCGCAAGGCTGCGCAGTGCCGTCGTCTTGCCGCAGCCGGAGGGGCCCAGCAGCGCGAGGAACTCCCCCGGCTCGATCGCAAGGTCAACGCCGTCGAGGGCCCGCCCTCCGCCGGGGTACACCTTGGTGACGGATCGCAGCTCCACCCGGGTGCCTACCGCGGGCACCTCGGCGGCGGTCGATGGGGCTGTCTCGGTGACGGTCATGGTCTCCACCTCATGGGTCGTTGTCGGGGGCGCGCCGTGCCCACCCGTGCGATCACGAAGAGCAGCACGAAGGCGAACGCGAGCGCCAGGAGCGCGAAGATGACGGCGACGTAGGGGTCGCTCTTGGAGACCTGCACGAGGGCGGTCTGCAGGTTCTGCCGGTTGAGGAGTGAAGCGATCGTGTACTCCCCCAGCACGACCGCGACCGCGATGACGGATGCCGCGAGCACGCCCCTGCGGATGTTCGGCATGATCACCCCCACCACGACGCGCGCCCAGCCCGCACCGAGCGATCGGGCTGCCTCGCTCAGAGTCACGACATCTACCGCGCTGAGAGCCGAGGCGACGGCGCGGTGGGCGAAGGGCAGCACGGTGATGCCGTAGGCGAAGGCGAGGGTCCACGGAGCGGTGCCGACCGTGCGCGCGAGAATCGAGTAGACGGGTGCCAGACCCACCACGAGCACGATAGCGGGCACCGTGATCGGCACCAGGCACACGAACTCGAGCGGACGCGCGAGACGCGGAAAGCGCAGCGTCACGAGGATCATGGTCGGCACGAGCAGCACGACGACGATGCCGACCGTCACAGCCGCCAGCACGACAGAGTTTGCGATGCCCGCGAACAGCACGCGGTAGCGACGCTCGTTCTCAGGATCGAGGATGCCTGCCCAGTGGTTCAGGTCATAGCCGCCCTCAAGACCCGCACGCAGCGTGAACTCGACCATCGCCACGATAGGCACCGCGAAGACGACGCCGACGAGCAGCAGGATGATCGTGCGCGTCACTCGCGACGGCGCTATGTCGACGCGGCTCATCGCTGCCACCGCTCGGTGCGCCGCTGCAGAAGCGAATAGGCGCCCATCACGAGCACCATCACCACGACCATGCCGACCGCCAAGGCCCCGGCGACATTCTCGCGGCCCAGCACCGTCTCGCTGACAAGAGCAGCCCTGATCTGGAGGGGGACGATCTGCGCCCCCTGGCTGATGAGCGCCGCCGCCGTCGCATACGAGGAGAAGGCGTTGGCGAAGAGGAGGAGCAGACTGCCGAGAAAGGCCGGCGCGAGGATGGGCGCGCCGACGCGGAGCCAGAAACCTGCGCGGGAGCATCCGAGGGTCGCGGCCGCCTCGGCCCACTGAGGACGCAGCCCCTCCATCGCCGGCATGAAGGTGATGACCATGAGGGGCACCTGGAAGTAGAGGTAGGGCAGCAGGAGTCCCGGCACCTGGTAGAGCCACACGCCGTCAGCGAAGATGTCGACGCCGAAAGCATCCAGCAACCAGCGGGTCACGAGCCCCTGGATGCCGATCGTCGCAATGAAGGCGAAGGCGAGCATGACACCGCCGAACTGGGCCAGCACCCCGCTCGCGGCGTCGACCACGGAGCGCAGCGCGCCGTCGCCGCGCACCCCGAGGAGGGCGAAGCACACGAGCGCCCCAATAACGGCGCCCGCCAGGGCGGTGAGCGCCGATACCCAAAACGAGCTGACGAAGGCATCGACCACGACCGGCTCGGCGAGGGCCGCGAGAGTCGACGGGGTGAAGCGTCCCTCCCCGTCGAAGAGGCCCGTCGCGAGCGCGACGACGGTGGGGGCGACGAGGAAGAGAAGGATGTACACGGCGAACGGGGCGAGCCCGAGAGGGGCCCACCCCGCACGCCGCGATCGGATGTCAGGCATCAGCCGATGGCCGCGGCCCACTTCTCCGCGAGCAGGGCCGAGGCGGCCTCCGTCTGCTCGGGCGTGAACTGCACAAGGTCGGCGGGCGCCTCGCCCACCGCCTCGAGTGCGGTCTCGTCGACAGTCCCGGCCTCCACCATGGCCGCGAGGCGAACGGGGTAGGCACCGGCCGCGAGGTAGAGGTTCTGCGCCTCGTCGCTGAAGATGAACTCCTGCCAGAGGCGCGCCGCCGCGGGGTGCGGCGCGTCGATGTTGATCGCCTGGTTGTAGTAGCTGCCGACAGCGACGCCCGGAAGCACCGTGACCTTCCAGTTGCGCTGACCCTCGTTGGCCTGGGCCTCCGCGAGGTTGTTGTAGCTCCAGTCGAAGACAACGGGAGTCTCGCCCGACGCGATCGTCGCGGGGGTCGGGTCGAGCGGCAGGAAGTTGCCCGCCGCGTTCAGGTCGGCGAAGAAGTCGATGCCGGGCTGGATGTCGTCGGCCGAGCCGCCCGACTGCAGCGCCGCGAGTTGCACGGCAGCAGCGGCCGCTCCCGCCTGCGTCGGGTCACCGTTGATCGCGACCTTGCCCTTGTACTCGGCGCCGAGGAGGTCCTCGAGGCTCTCGGGCTCCGGCACCGCATCCGCGTCGTAGCCGATCGACATGAGGCCCGTGTAGTCGTAGACCCACAGGCCGCTCGGCTCCTTGTGGTCGGCGGGAATGTCCTCCCACGTCTCCACCTGGTAGGGGGCGAAATAGTCAAGGCTGTCGAGCGCGACGGCAGACCCGAGATCGAAGACGTCGGGAGCCGTGTCCTGGCCCTTGAGGTTCTCAGCGGCCTGGATCTCCTCCGCACTCGAGACATCCGGGTCGGCCGAATTCACCGTGATGCCGTACTTCTCCTCGAAGGCGGCGATGATCTTGCCGTAGTTGGCCCAGTTCTCAGGAAGCGCGATGACGTTGAGCTCGCCCTCAGCCTGGGCAGCCTCGATGAGACCCTCCATTCCGCCGAAGTCGGCCGCGCTCGTCGCCGAGGCGGCATTGGTGTCGGATGCCTCAGCATCCGTTCCCGCGCAGCCCGAGAGTGCGACCGCGGCGGAGGCCAGCAGGGCGAGGCCTGCGAGGTACTGCTTCTTGACCAAGGGATCTCCTCCATCGTGCCGGGAAGCCGCCCGCGCTGTGTGCGAGCCGTTCGGATTCCTCCCGCGCTGGGGAGAGGTTAGGAGCGGGTGTTGACGCGACGGGGCCGCCGGCGTGAACGGCGGATGAACCGACAGTGCCGGGTCCTCTACTCGCCGGCGCTCGGCGCACCTCCCGTGAAACTGTGAGCCTTCGGGGCTATCGTGCCCCGCATGCAGCCGACCGACCCCTCCCGTTCCCTCTGGCTCGACCGCACCACGAGGACTGTCAGCGACGCCTACGAACCCGGCGCCCACTACGACACCGTCGTGATCGGCGCGGGCCTCACAGGGCTCACCACGGCCGTGGTGCTCGCCCGTGCAGGGCAACGCGTCGCCGTGCTCGAGGCGCGACACATCGGTGCCGCCGCGACGGGCAACACGACGGCCAAGCTCTCCCTCCTGCAGGGGAGCGTGCTGTCGAGCATCCGTCGTCACTTCAGCGCCAAGGTGGTCGAGGCCTACATCGCCGGCAATCGCGCGGGGCAGGACTGGATGCTGCGGTTCCTGGCCGAGCAGCATGTCGCGGTGCAACGCCGCGACGCCTACACCTACGCGACGAGCGAGAGCGGCGTCTCGACCCTCGACGACGAACAGAACGCCGCCCACGAGGTGGGTTTCGCGCTCGAACGGGTCGACGACGTCGGGCTGCCCTTCCCCACCCTCGGCGGGATCCTGCTGCGGGACCAGGCCCAGTTCGACCCCATGGACGTGCTCGACGCACTCACGGCGCACCTGCGCACCCTCGGCGGCATCGTCGTGGAGGGGCAGCGGGTCACGGATGTCTCGGCCTCCGACCCCGCGGAGATCACGACCCACGGCGGCACCGTCACGGCCGACCACGTCGTCGTGGCGACCGGTACGCCCATCCTCGACCGCGGGCTGTACTTCGCCAAGCTCATCCCCAACCGCTCCTACGCGGCCGCGTATCGAGTGCCCGGGTCGCCCGCGAGCATCCCCACCGCCATGTACCTCTCGGCCGACTCCCCCACCCGTTCCCTGCGCACCGCACCCGTCAACGGGGAGGAACTCCTCCTCGTGGGCGGCAACGGCCACGTCGTGGGCCGCCCCACCTCCACGGTCGAGAAAGTCGCCGACCTTGATGCGTGGGCGCGCACCAACTTCCCCGGCGCCGAACTCACGCACCGCTGGTCGGCCCAGGACTACACCTCCGCCAACATGGTGCCCTTCGTCGGATGGCTGCCGCGCGGTCGCGGCCGTATCTTCGTCGCAACCGGCTACAACAAGTGGGGCATGACCAACGGCGTCGCCGCCGCGCTCAGCCTGGCCGATGACATCCTCGACACCAAGGAGCACCGCGACTGGACCCGCGTGCTTCACCACCGCGTGACGGGCGTGCACGACCTGGCGACCGCCGCCAAGGCTGGCATCGAGGTGGCGGCCGAATACGCGAAGGGCTGGACCCGCGCCGAGATCACGGGGCCCGAACTCACGCCCGGCGAGGACGTGCCCGGCGAGGGCCAGGGCATCGTCGGCCGCCAGGGCCGCGCACCCGTGGCGCTCTCGACGGTCGACGGGGAGACCTGCGCCGTCTCCGGTGTGTGCACGCACCTCGGCGGCATTCTCAACTGGAATGACGTCGAACGCACGTGGGACTGCCCCCTGCACGGATCCCGCTTCGCTTCCGACGGCGCACTCCTCGAGGGGCCCGCCGTCGAGGACCTCCCCCGCGTGAAGGATGTCACAGGCTCCGAGTAGCCTCTGACCCGTGGCCCGCTCCCCCGCTCACGTACCCGCACGTCACCTCAGCCTTGCCCAGGCGCGGCGGGTGGCGCTCGGGGCGCAGGGTTTCGGCAGGGAGCATCCGCCCGCCGTCGGCATCCGCCAACTGCGCGGGCTCATCGAGCGGCTCGCCCTGCTGCAGCTCGACTCGGTCAACGTCTTCGAACGCAGCCACTACCTGCCCGCCTTCGCGCGCCTCGGGGCGTATGACAAAGCGTTCCTCGACCGCCTGACCTTCACCCCTCGCGGGCAGCACACCGAATATTGGGCGCACGAAGCCGCCGTCATCCCGGTCGAGACGTGGCCGCTGCTGCGCTGGCGGATGCAGCGCTACCGCGAGGCTGCGATGCGCGACCCCGAGCACTGGGCGCAGGCCAACCAGCCGATGCTCGACTGGCTGCGGGCCGAGCTCGCGGAGAAGGGCCCCCTCCCGGCGAGCGCGATCGAGCACGACGCGAACCGGCGGCGCGGGCCGTGGTGGGGCTGGTCGGACGTCAAGCGCGGCCTCGAAACCCTCTTCCGCTGGGGGGAGGTCGTCAGCGCCGGCCGCACGCGCTTCGAGCGCAGCTACGCGCTGCCCGAGCAGGTGTTGCCAACCGAGATCATCGAGCGGTCTGTCGGGGAGAAGGAGGCGATCCGGCAGCTCGTCGCGCGGTCAGCGCGCGCCCTCGGCGTGGGCACGGCAACTGATATCGCCGACTACTTCCGCCTCAAGGCCGGGGAGGCGCTGCCCGCCATCGATGCGCTCGTCGAGGAGGGCACACTCGTGCCGGTCAGCGTGGAGGGGTGGAGCCGGGGCGCACGCCCGCTGCCTACCTGGATGCACCGCGAAACGACGGTACCCCGCCGCATCGAGGGGGCCGCGCTCCTCTCCCCCTTCGACCCCGTCGTCTGGTATCGACCCCGCGCCGAGCGTCTCTTCGACTTCCACTACCGCATCGAGATCTACACGCCCGCGCCGCAGCGCATCTACGGCTACTACTCACTGCCGATCCTGCTCGACGACCGCCTGGTGGGGCGCGTCGACCTCAAGAGCGACCGCCAGGCGGGCGTACTGCGTGTGCAGTCGGCCTGGTCGGAGGCGGATGCTCCCTCCGACGCCGCGGAACGCATCGCGCCCGTGCTGCACGAGGCCGCCGCATGGCAGGGTCTCGGCGAGATCGCGGTCGCGGACCGGGGCACGCTCGCGCCGGCGATCGCGGGCGCGCTCCGGATCTCGTAGCTGAAGTGCTGCGCTGAGCGGGGTTTCGATTCGGCTCACGCGGGCCTACACAACCCGCGCGGGATGAAGCTTAGAAGCCCCCGCCGATCTGGCGCAGGCGCTCGATGCGCTTCTGGATGGGCGGGTGCGTCGAGAACATGCGGTCCACGATGCCTGGCTTGGTCGGGTCGCTGATCCACATGTGCGCCATGGAGGTGTTCTGCCGCTGCATGGGGCGGCCGTACTGGCCCAGCTTGGCGAGAGCGCTCGCGAGGGCATCCGGATGCCGCGTGGTCATCGCGCCCGTCGCATCCGCAAGATACTCGCGCTCGCGGGACACCGCCGCCTGCACGACCGTCGCGGTGAGAGGGGCGAGGATCATCGCCGCGAGACCCAACACAAGCATCACCGGATTGTTGTTGTTGCGGCTGCCACCGAAAAACGACATTCGTAGCAGGATGTCGGCGATGAAGCCGATCGCCACGACCAGGCCGAAGACGATCGTGGTCACGCGGATGTCGTAGTTCTTGACGTGCCCCATCTCATGCGCCATGACGCCCTCGAGTTCGGCATCCGTCATCATCTCGAGCAGCCCCGTCGTCGCGGCGACGATCGCGTGCTGTGGGTCGCGTCCCGTCGCGAAGGCGTTGGGTGCAGGGTCGTTGATGATGTAGACCTTGGGCATCGGCATGCCCTCAGTGATGGAGAGATTCTCGACGATGCGGTAGAGCCGTGGGTCGTCATTCTTCGTGATGGGTCGCGCGCCACTCAGAGCGATCGCTTGGCGACTGGCCGCGAAGTACTGGATAGCGACGTAGACGAGCGCCCCCACGATCGTGCCGATGAAGACCGACCAGTTGCCGCCACCCCAGATGTTCATGGCGACGAAAGCGAGCGCCGCGATGATGATCAGGAACAGCAGGATGATGAATACAGTGTTGCGCTTGTTTCTCGCAATCGCGCGATACATCTAGCCCCCGACGCTCGCGCTAGAACTGCACGCGCGGCGGTTCAGCGATGGCCGCGGCATCCGAGACCTCAAAGAACTCACGCTCGGAGAAACCGAGGCCGCGCACGAAGAGAGTGTTGGGGAAGGTCTTGATCTTCGTGTTGAGCTCGCGCACGCCGCCGTTGTAGAAGCGACGGGCCGCCTGGATCTTGTCTTCAGTGTCGACCAGCTCGCCCTGAAGTTGCAGGTAGTTCTGGCTCGCCTGCAGCTGCGGGTACGCCTCAGCAACGGCGAAGATGCTCTTGAGCGCAGACTGCATGTGATTCTCGGCGACCGCGGCGTCATGCGGCGTCTCGGCGCTGAGCGACTCCGCACGCGCCTTCGTCACCGACTCGAATACGCCCTTCTCGTGCGCAGCGTAGCCCTTGACGGTCTCGATGAGGTTCGGGAGCAGGTCAGCGCGGCGCTTCAGCTGCACTGTGATGTCGCTCCATGCCTCGTCGACCCGCACGTTGAGCGTGACCAGGCCGTTGTAGGTCGCCCACAGGTAGATGCCCACCACCACAACGAGCAGAACGATGATGCCGAAGATGATGAGGAGTTCCATGGCAGAACTATAGCGAAGCGGCGCTGGGGGTCGACTGCGGGTTCTGGGTGAGCACCGCGGGGACGTCGGGGTGCACCCCACTTCTCCGTCTCAAGGATGATTCGCCTCATCATTCCGACGGAAACACAGCGACATCATGCGGGAATGCCGCACCCCGTCCCGTATTCTGGCGCCTAGACCACCCTGTCCACGCTTCGCCAGCCCACAGCAGGCACCCACCCGAGATGAGTGACGGTGCACCGAACGCCACCCGGAGTCGAGGCCGCCCCGGCCCTGAGGCCCCCGTGGCGCGCCCTGCTGCTTACGACACTGCTCGCGGCATCCGCCCTCCTCGCCCCCGCCCTCCCGGCCGCCGCCGAGTCGGAGTCGCCCGAAGCCGAGCTGCAGCCGGCATCACTCATCACCTCCCCTGCCGACGGGGCCTTCATAGACCGCAACAGCCTTCAGGTCACGGGCGGCGGCACCGAGGCGGATGCTGTGGTCACCATCACAGTCGACGGCACGACAGCCTGCACCACGACAGTCGTGGAGAACGAGCAGGGCGATCTGGTCTGGCAGTGCAACATCACGGCGATTGCCGATGGGGCGGGGCGGGTCATCGGTGCGACGCAGGAGCGTGACGACGACGAGCCGCTCAGCGACAGCGTCACCGTCAACGTGCTGGGCCCGCCCACGATCGACCCCGTTTCGCCGACGACCGGCATCGTCTCCGGCACGGCGCGCGCCGGCGCCCGCGTCAGCGTCACCCTCGGCAGCAGCGCGGGAGCGTGCACTGCGACCGCGACGTCGACCCGCTACTGGTCGTGCACCGTTGCGACACCGGCACAGCAACGAGTTCCCTCTGGCACCTACCGCGTGAGCGCCCGTCAGACGGACCCCGCGATCGCTCCCGACGGCAGCTACTCCGCAGCATCCGCCCGCACGATCCAGGTCGACACGACTGCGCCCGCGCCGCCCGTCATCACGACACCCGCGGGCGATTATCGCCTGCTCACCCTGCCGACGACGTTCTCCGGCAGGGGCGAACCGGGCGCGAGCGTTGACGTCTACCTCGACGGCATCCCCGTGTGCAGCGCTCGCGTCGTCGATGGCGCCTGGGCGTGCCTCGGCGGAAGCACCCTCACGAACGCTGCCCATCAGGTGCGGGCGGTGCAGATCGACGCGGCAGGCAACCACAGTGCGCCGAGTCCGGCAATCCGGGTCTTCTTCGGTCCTGCCCAGCGCCCGGGCACGCCGACGCCGACCCCCACGCCGAGCCCCTCCCCGACGGATGCCCCCTCCGAGAGCCCATCGACGCCGACGCCGAGCAACCCCGAGCCCAGCCGCAGTCCCTTCCTTCCGCCCCTCTCCGGGGATGCGGGCCCCGACGCGCTCACCAACTGGGGCACGCCCACGACCTTCGGCGATGGGCTCCCTCTCTTGCACGAGAGCGTGGAGCGGGGCAACTGGGCGCGGTCACCCCTCCTCGCGCTGGGCGCTATCGCACTTGTCGCACTGCCGCTGCGCCTGCTCGCGAACGAGCTGCGTGGCCGCTTCGCACCGCGGCAGGCTCCCCTCGCGGGCCGGAACCGCGAGCCTGTCCCACTCACGGAGCAGCACACGACGGGTGCCAACCCGTGGCTCGCGATCGCCGTTCCCTTCCTCATCACGGTCGCCTTCATGGTCATCGCGGATGGCGTCAAGGGCGAGGTCCGCTACCTGCGACTCTCCGCCGCCGTCGCGATCGCTCTCGCCGTGCTCAATCTCGTCGGCGTCGCGGTTGCCGCACGCTTCGGCCGCCTCTGGAAGGGCGTCGATGTGCGCGTGCGCTTCCGCCCCATGCTGCTCGCCGCCGCTATCGCGACCGGGCTGCTCTCCCGCCTCGCGGGGCTCACTCCACCGCTCGTCTCCGGCACTCTCATCGGCGCGCGGATGCCCCACGACACCCCCGTGCGCCGCCGAGCCGTCATCAACCTGCTCCAGGTCGCGACCGTGCTGGGCCTCGGCCTCGTCGGTTGGGTCGGGCACGCGATCGTGGGCGAGGTGGTCGGCTTCTGGCCGACCCTGACGAGCGAGATCTACGCGGCCCTCTGCCTTGTCGGCATCGGCTCCACCCTCGTGCTGCTGCTCCCCCTCGGTGCCCTGCCCGGTCGGGTCGTGTGGGAGTGGCACCCATGGCTGTGGTTCGCAGTAACGCTGGGAGCCGGAACGGTGGCGTTCGCGCTGCTGCTCGGCGGAGCATCCGCACACTTCCCCCTCGCGACCATGGTGATCCTCGCAGGGGTGGTCGCCGCCGTGTGCCTCGGCGCGTGGGCCGTGCTGCGCTTCGTCGTTAAGCGCGACGCATAGGCAGGCCGACCAGAACAGGATCGTGTGCTCAGAAGAGCGCGGGTTGCGGCGTCTCCTCGATGGGCTCGACGAGGTGCGGGCCCTCATTGCGCACGCTGTTGACGTCTCGCGACACAGGGTGATACTCGAGCCGATCCGCGACCTCGAGGGAGGTGAGTTGCAGCAGGTTGACGCGATCGTCGGGGTCCAGCTCGCCGCCCAGCCACTCGTCTATTGCGTCGCGGCTGAGGAAGGCGGGCATCCGATCATGCACTTCGCCCGGGGCGACGTGGGCGTCGAGCGTGATGACGGCCATCGAGAGCAGCCAGGGGTCGATCTCCTCCCCCTCCTGCTCCGCCTTCTGAGCGGCCGCCCGGTCGAACCACGGCCGGATGATGCCCGCCATCGCCATGTCGCCCTCGGGCGCGTGCACGAAGTAGGGCTGCTTGCCGTCGGGGGTCGCTCGCCACTCGTAGTAACCCAGGGCGGGCACGATGCACGGATGCTCGGCGAAGGGCGTCGCGAAGAGCTTGTTCTTCGTGACCGTCTCGATGCGGGCGTTGATGATCGGCTTGCCGCCCCCGAAGGTTGGGGAGGACGGCGGCACGATGCCCCAGCGCACCCCCGCGAGCCTGCGCTCGCCGTCATGCTCGCGGATGACCGGGACCGTGTCGGTCGGCGCAATGTTGTAGCGGGGCCGCCAGTCGTGGAAGTCCCCGCCGCGGGCGACGTACTCCTGAATGAGGTCGTCGGTCTCCTTGTTCATCGCAAAGCGTCCGCACATGCGGGCAAGGCTACGCCCGGCCACCGACAGGGGCGAGTGCCCCCACTGGGATTCGAACCCAGACTGTGCCGATTTTAAGTCGGCTGCCTCTGCCGGTTGGGCTATGGGGGCGAAAGCAGGGCCCCCGCCAGCCGAAGTCTACTTGCGGGGTGCGGCCTTGGGCCGAGCGGCGTACTCCTCGAAGACCGCGCGCGGCGCCTCGCGCATCTCGATGCCGACCGTGTCGCGACGGAACAGGAACGAGATGATCCAGTTGCCGAAGACGCGGGCCTTGCGCTCCCACATCGGCATCGCGAGACCGTGATAGCCGCGGTGGGCGATCCAGGCGAGGGGGCCCTTGATGGCGATCTTGCCCGACTGGAACACGCCGTGGCCGATGCCGAGACCCGCAACCGCGCCGAGATTCTTATGGAAGTACTCGCGCGGCTCGTCGCCCCGCAGGTGACCGACGAGGTTCTTGGCGAGCAGCTTGCCCTGGCGCACGGCGTGCTGCGCGTTCGGCACACACATGCCTGCGACGCCGCCGCCAGTCAGGTCGGGCACAGCGCTCACGTCGCCGGCGCCCCAGACGTCGGGGACGATCTCGCCGTCCTCCGTGCGGGCACGCAGGTCGGCGCCGAGGCGAAGGCGGCCACGCTCCTCAAGCGGGAGGTCGGTGTTGCGCAGCACGGGGTGCGCCATGACACCCGCGGTCCAGATGATCGTGTCGGACTCGAAGACCTGGCCGGTCGATGTCTCGATGCGTCCGTCGACCGCGGAGGTGAGCTGCGTCTCGAGGTGCACCTCGGCGCCACGCTGCTTGAGGTTCATGAGCACCCAGTGGCTCGTCTCGAGCGACACCTCGGGCATGATGCGGTCCATCGCCTCGATGAGGTGGAAGTGGGTGTCGTCGAAGGAGATCGACGGGTACTGCGCGAGCAGGGCGCTCGCGAAGCTGCGAAGCTCAGCGAACACCTCGATGCCGGCGAAGCCACCGCCGACGACCGTGACGGTGAGCAGGCGGTCGCGCTCCGGCCCCGCGGGCAGCATCGACGCCTTCTCGAAGTTGCCGACGATGCGGTCGCGGATCGCCGCCGCCTCCTCGATCGTCTTGAGACCGTAGGCCTGGTCGGCGATACCCGGAATGGGGAACGTGCGCGTGATGGCCCCCGCCGTCACCACGACGATGTCGTACTCGAAGGGGTAGGGCTCACCCGCCTCAGGCGTGATCGTCGCTGTCTTCGTCGCGTGGTCGATCGCCGTGACCCGGGCCGCCACAACGTTCGTCGACGTGAGGTGCCGACGCAGCGGGACCACCGCGTGCCGCGGCTCCACCGTGCCCGCCGCGACCTCGGGGAGGAAGGGCTGGTAGGTCATGTACGGGAGGGGATCTACGACCGTGACATCCGCTTCACCTCGCCGGAGGTGCTTCTCGAGCTTGAGCGCGGTGTAGAACCCGGCGTAACCGCCGCCGACAATGAGGATTTTTGGCACGACGGCGATTCTACCCCCCGCTGCCAAGTCTCTCGAATTGACGGCGAGCCAGCCAGCCGAGGCTCCCGACCGCAAGAGCGAACACGACGAAGACAAGCACGGGGATGCCCACGAAGCGCAGCTGGTCAATCGTCGGCAGCACGGCGCCGAGAGGGCTGACGGGCCCGGCCACCTCGGACTCGGGAATCGGGGTCGGCGACGGCAGCACGGGCGTTGGAGTGGGGATCGGCTCGGCGTCGGCCCGCCGGTAGACGCGGATCCAGTCGGAGAGCTGCTGTGCCGGGTCCTCGCCCGCAGCAGGGACCGAACTCGTGACGGCGGCCGCGGCATTCACCAGGCCGTGCCCGTAGATGGGGCTCGGGTCCGCCTCGCCGGGCACAGCGCGCGCCGTCGCCGTGATCCGAGCGATCACCTCGCCCGCGTCGAGCTCCGGATGCGCCGAGCGCACGAGCGCCGCCACGCCCGCCACGAGGGGAGCGGCCCCACTCGTGCCGCCCCACGACGAGTAGCCGCCACCCGGGGTTGCGCCCACGAGCTCCTCGCTCGGCGCCGCCACCCCGATCGTGATGCCCTGCGACGAGGCATCGAAACTCGCGTTGCCCTGACGGTCAAGGCCCGCGACCGTCAACACGCCCGGCATCGTCGCGGGAGCGCCCACCTGCGTCGTGCCGCTGCCGCGGTTGCCCGCCGCAGCGACAATCACGACATCGTTCTGCATCGCATAGAGGAAGGCGTCATCCCAGCTCTCGGGCCACTCGATCGTGTTGCGCGTGAGCGACATGTTGATGATGTCCGCCCCATTGTCGACCGACCAGCGCACGGCCTGGGCGACCTGATCGTCGGACGAGACAGTGCCGACGCCAAAGCCCACCGATACCGACAGGAGGCTCGCCTCGGGAGCGACGCCGATGACACCCGAGTCCGTGCCCGTGCCGCGACCCGCCAGCAACGACGCGACCATGGTGCCGTGCTCCCGGCTCGAGTAGCCGACGGGCGTCTGGCCGTCCGCGCTGCCCACGCCCGAGACATCCGTGCCCCCGACCACCGCTCCGAGCAGGTCCTGGTGCGTGCCGTCGATGCCCGTGTCAATCACCGCGACCGTGACGCCCGCGCCGCGAGTCGTGTTCCACGCCTGAGTCACGCCGTAGTCGTCGAGCCAATACTCCCGGTCGCGGATGCTGTCAGCCGCCGCCGGGGACGCCGCCGCGAAGGGCAGCACAAGCGCCAGCGCGAGCGCCGCCGCCACCCGACGGCGAGGCGAGCGGGTCACTTGACTCCGCTCGACGTCGGCGCGTCCGGCTCGCCGGGGGCCGTGTAGTCGACGCACTCGCACACCTCGGGCGACCAGTCGGCGCGCTCCAGCGCGAGATCGCCGATCGGATTGACCCCCGGCCCCGCCGCAAGCGAATGCCCCACAAGCGCGTGCAGGCACTTCACGCGCGTCGGCATCCCCCCGGCGGAAACCCCCGCGATCTCCTCGACATGCTCAATGCTCTCGCGGTCGGCCAGATAGGCCTCGTGCGCCCCACGGTAGGCATCCGCCATCTCGCCCTCGAGCAGGGCCGCGAGCTCCGGCATGACGCCGTTCGCCTCAAGCGTCGAGACCGCCGCCGTCGCCGCCGGATGGCACAAGTAGTAGAGGGTGGGGAACGGGGTGCCGTCGGCAAGGCGCGGGCGCGTCGACACGACCGTCGGGGCGCCGCAGGTGCAGCGCGCCGCGATGCCGATGACATCGCGCGCCGGGCGGCCCAACTGCAGGGACACGATGCGCACGTCCTCCGCGGAGGGCGGGTCGAAAGGTGGTGTCGTCACTGGCCGACCTCCTGCATGCTGGGGGCGACGATCTCGGCGGGCGTGGCATCCGTCAGCCCGGCGGTGAAGACCGAGGAGAGCATCGTGCTCACCCAGTCGACCTCGGTCGTGAGCACCTCGTCGCTGATCGGCAGGCCCGCGTCATTCGTCACCGTCTGGCCATCGTCGATGATGAGGTAGCTGTATTCGCCGGGCTTCACGTAGTAGAGACGCTCTCGTGCCTGCGCCTCGACATAGCTGGGGTCGTCCCAGCGCGCGACATCCTGCTCGAGCTCCTCCACGAGCTCCTGCTGGGCCGCGACCTCCGCTGCGAGCTGTGCCCGCTCGTTCTGCTGCTCCGCGAACACCCTCAGCGACGGCGCAAGCGCCACGACGAACACGATGAGCATGCCCAGCGTCAGCATCGTGAAGCCCGAAAGACGGATGCCGCGGAGCCAGTTGGTCGTCGCCCCCTGGGCCGGCATCGCCACCGGCACGCGGGTCACACGAGGGGCGCGCTTGCTCATGACACAAGGGTAACCGGCGGATGCGGGCCGAGCCTGCTAGGGCTCGGCCCGCGCCGAGATCAGCCCTTGAAGCGGGGGAACGCCGAACGGCCGGCGTAGGTCGCCGCCGCGTCGAGCTCCTCCTCGATGCGCAGGAGCTGGTTGTACTTGGCGACACGCTCCGAGCGCGCGGGCGCACCCGTCTTGATCTGGCCACAGTCGGTCGCTACGGCGAGGTCCGCGATCGTCGTGTCCTCCGTCTCACCCGAACGGTGCGACAGGATGGCGGTGTAGCCACTCCGCTGCGCGAGGCTCACGGCGTCAAACGTCTCCGTGAGCGTGCCGATCTGGTTGACCTTGACGAGGATCGAGTTCGCCGTGCCCTGCTCGATGCCCTTCGCGAGGCGCGCCGGGTTGGTGACGAAGAGGTCGTCGCCCACGAGCTGCGTATTGTCGCCGATCTCCGAGGTGAGCTGCGCCCAGCCCTCCCAGTCGTCCTCCGAGATGGGGTCCTCGATCGTGACGAGCGGGTAGGCGGCGACCAGGTCGGCGTAGTACTCGCTCATCTGGGCGGCCGTGCGCTGCTGACCCTCGAAGGTGTACTTGCCGTTCTCGAAGAACTCGGTCGCCGCGACATCCAGGCCCAGGGCGATGTCGGAACCGACCGTGAAGCCGGCCTTCTCGATCGCCTCGACCAGCAGGTCGAGCGCGTCGCGGTTGCTGCCCAGGTTGGGCGCGAAACCGCCCTCGTCGCCGAGGCCCGTGCTGAGGCCCTTGCTCTTCAGCAGGCTCTTGAGCGCGTGGTAGGTCTCGACACCCCAGCGCAGGCCCTCGCTGAAGGTGGCCGCGCCGACGGGCAGGATCATGAACTCCTGGATGTCGACGTTGCTGTCGGCGTGCGAACCACCGTTGATGACGTTGAGCATGGGCACGGGAAGCGTGTGCGCGTTGGGGCCGCCGAGGTAGCGGAAGAGCGGCAGGTCGGACGAGTCGGCCGCCGCCTTCGCCACCGCGAGGCTCACGCCGAGGATCGCATTGGCGCCCAGCTTCTTCTTGTTGTCCGTGCCGTCGAGCTCGATCAGCGCGGCGTCGACGAGGCGCTGGTCGGTCGCGTCGAAGCCCTCGAGTTCGGGGCCAATTGTGTCGAGCACGGCGCTCACAGCGTTCTGCACGCCCTTGCCGAGGTAGCGACCCTTGTCACCGTCACGCAGCTCGTACGCCTCGAACGCGCCCGTCGACGCACCCGACGGAACAGCGGCACGCGAGACGGTGCCATCCTCGAGGAGGACCTCCACCTCGACGGTCGGGTTGCCCCGGGAATCCAGGATTTCGCGGGCTCCGATGGCCTCGATCAACGACACGGGTATCTCCTTCGAGAGAGTGAGGGGGTTGGACGGTGCAATCCTACTCACGCCGGTCTTCGCGTCGGGTGTCGATCAGGCGAGAGGGCGGAGCTCCAGTGCAGCGGCGTCAGTCGAGGCATCCGCGTTCACGAAGGCGAAGAGGCTGAAACCCTCGGCGGCGAGCCGCTCGAGCGCCGCCTTCGTGTTCTTAGGGCGACGTTCGAGGCGCACGCGCCGTCCCTCCCCCACGAGCGCCGTCTTGAGCGCCACAAGGGTCGCCGCGGGCACACGCGCGTCGTGGAGGAGCACGACCGAATCCGCCCCATCTTCCCCGGGGAGTTCGACCAGATCCACGAGACGCTCGAAACCGAGGGAGAAACCCGTCGCCGGGACATCCGTGCCCAAGAATCGGCCGATCATGCCGTCGTAGCGCCCACCGCCGCCGAGCGAGTACCCGAGCGCGGGGTGCGCCACCTCGAAGATCGTGCCCGTGTAGTAGCCCATGCCCCGCACCAGCGTGGGGTCGAACACGAGTGCCGCCTGAGGAACCGCCGCCCGCAGCTCGAGCAGCGCCCGATACGCGTCGGCATCCAGCCAGGCGGGCGCATCATCGAGCAGATCCCAGCCGCGCGTCTCGAGCGCCGCGCCGAGCCCCTCGGTTGCGATGCCGTGCTCCGCGAGCTCCGCCGCGACCCCCTCCGGCCCGATCTTGTCGAGCTTGTCGATCGTGATGAGGGCGCGCTCATGCAGTTCGGCCGGCACATTCCAGTGCGTCAGCAGCCCTGTCAGGATGCGCCGATCGTTGATGCGGATGCTGCAGCCCTCGAGCCCGAGAGCGTCGAGCGCCGCCGTGGTCGCCGTGATGAGCTCAACCTCGGCGAGCGGGCCGGCCTCACCGATGATGTCGATGTCGCACTGCACGAACTGCCGGAAGCGGCCCTTCTGCGGGCGCTCCGCCCGCCACACGGGGGCGATCTGAATCGAGCGGAAGACGGGCGGCAGGGCGGCGCGGTGCGTCGCATAGAAGCGCGCGAGCGGCACTGTCAGGTCGAAGCGCAGCCCCAGGTCCGCGAGTTCAAGGGCCTCGGATGCCGCGGCCAAATCGTCACGGGTCAGCCCGCGCTTGAGAATGCCGAAGGCCAGCTTCTCGTTGTCGCCACCGAGCCCGGAATGCAGGCGCGCACTGTCCTCCACCACCGGGGTCTCGATCTCGTCGAAGCCGTGCGAGCGGTACACGTCGCGGATGATCGCGAGCACACGCTCCCGCCTGGTCTTCTCGGTCGGCAGGAAGTCGCGCATACCGCGGGGAGGTGTGACGGAAGGCATCCCCCTATTCTGGCAGGCCCGTCGGGGCTGTTCAGCGAGCGGAGAGCATCCGCTCAATGCGCTCGCGAGACTGCTCAGCGAAGAGCCGGAAGGCGCGCGTCGCGGCATCCGCATCCTGATTCACGACGAGGTCGTACTGCAGGCCGAAGATGGTGTCGACCGTGAGCCGGGATTCCGCCTCGGCCGCGGCGGGGTTCAGCCCCAGGTCAATGAGGGCGTCCTGGCCGATCTGCTGCCAGCGGGCATAGATCTCGCGGCTGAACCTGTGGCTGCCTTCTCGGGACTCGAGGAGTGCCGCCTCGAACTCGAGACGCAGCAGCAGGATGCTGCGAGGCTGGATCGCCCACGCCCACGAGGTCTCCATGCTCTCTTGATAGGTGAGGATCGTGACGGGCGTTTGCTCCAGTCGGCGGGCGATCGCGAGCGAGCGCTGCGAGAGGGATCGCACGATCTCGTTGATGAGTTCGGCGCGAGAACCAAAGTGGTAGACGAGGGTGAAAGTGCTCACACCGAGGGCCTGCGCGAGCGGCCGCAGCGACACACTCGAGAGCGGCTCGTCGAGCAGGTACTCAACGATCTGCTCGAGCAGCGCCGGTTTGCGGTCGGGATCGGTGGGGCGGGACACGCCGCCACGATACATGAGAGGAAGGCTCAGCCTTGCCGAGTCGGGGAGAAGGAACGAGCGGATGCCGCGAGCTCACGCCAGCGACATCCGCCCACTCCCATGCCTAGACCGCGCCCCCTGCCGCCTCGGGGGCATTGGCATCGTGCCCGCCGTCGCCCACCGCCTCACGCGCGAGATAGTTCTCGACGTCGAAGAGGTTCTCGGCACGCTCCACGATCGTGAGCAGGGTGCTCATGGAGGAGACCTCCTCGACCTGCTCCTTGAGGAACCAGAGCATGAACTGCTCGCCGAGCGCGTCGTTCTCGGCGCGTGCGGCGGCGAAGAGCGCCTCGATCTGCTGCGTGACGCGCTTCTCCTGCTGGAGGGCGAGGGCGATGGGCTCACGCTGGTCGACGAAGTCGTTCTTGACAGAGGGCACGCCGGGGATCACGACGCCCATGTCCCGGTCGAGCCGGTACTGCACGATCATCATGGCGTGATTGCGCTCCTCGAGCGCTTGGCTGTAGAAGTGCTTCGCGAGCTGGGGCAGGTCGCGCTCGTCGAACCAGACGGCGATCGCGATGTACTGCTGGGCCGCCTCGAACTCGTGACCGATCTGCTCCGCGAGCAGCTGGTCGAAGGATGCATTCGTCATAGCGCCGACGGTACTCCTGCCCGCGAGGTGGCGCATCCAAGGCTAGGCAAGCCATCCGCCGACTGAGGTAAGCCTCGCCATTATCGAGGCCGACTCGAAGACGCGACACAGGGCCGAGCTAACGATCGTTATCGTGTACGCTTGACGCGCCGCATACGTGCGAGTTCAACATCGGGGTGGAATTGGGACCTCTCGGTCCCCCAACTGGCATGGCCGTCGATCGGGTAAGTCGTCGGTCAGCGCTCGGGCATTCGGCTGCGTCGTGGTCTTTCCCGCGCAGAAGCTCGGGCTGGTGCCCTTCCCGTTCGGGTCGGGAAGGGCACAACTCCCCTATTCTCCGCCCGCTCCGCTCAAAGCGAGCGTCTGCCTATTGCGCCGACTCCGCCTCCCGGATCTCCGACTGAAGCCCGCGGAGGGTCGAGCGCAATGCCCTCTCGGCGTCGAAACCCTGCGAGCGCGCCGAGGCGACGATCGCGAGAAGCAGGCCGCCAAGCTCCTCCTCCGAGCCGATTGGCACCCCCGCCGGAGCATCGTCAAGCACTCCGACCGTGCTGGCGCGACCCAGGAGCTTGTCGGCGAGGGCGAGCGAGGGCATCCCCTGCGGGATCCCGTCGAGCACGCTCGTGCGATGAGACTTCTCCCGCGCCTTCATCGTCTCCCACACTGCGACGACATCGTCGGCCGTCTCCGCGGAGGCGTCGCCGAAAACGTGCGGATGCCGAGCGACCATCTTCGCTCGGGACGCCTTCGCGACATCCTCGATCGTGAAGGGCTCATGCTCGGCGTGGGCCGCGATGTCGGCGTGAAAGAGCACCTGGTAGAGCACGTCGCCCAGCTCCTCGATGAGCTCCTCGCGCGTGCCCGACTCGATCGCGTCGACGAGCTCGTGGCTCTCCTCGATGAGGTACTTCACGAGGGACTCGTGCGTCTGCTCGGCATCCCAGGGGCACCCACCGGGACCCCGGAGCCTCGCCATGACGGCGATCAGCTGATCGAGTTGCGGATGCTGGGGGGCCGGCGTCTCGGTCATGACCCCCATCCTCGCATCCGGGACAATGGAGGATGCTCTCCCCCGGTCATCCGCTCACCCCCGCCGTGCTGGGCGTGGTGCTCGGACTCGTGCTCGTCGCTCTCGTCGTGCGGGCCGTGCGCAAGGACCGCCGCGAGTACGCCCGCTTCAAGCGCTACCGCTCGACGCGCCGACGCCAGGCCCTCTACCGTCGGTGGCTGATCGACTCCTTCGCCGTGTTCGGCGGTGCCTCGCTCGTGATTCTCGCCCTCACCTGGCGGCAGGTGGCGCTCCTGCTGGGGGAGGTCGAGGGCTGGGCACCCGTGCAGTGGTTCCGGGACGCGGCATCCGCGCCCTTCACCCAGGGGCTTCTGGTGGGCGGAGCCGTCGTGCTCGCGGCGGCGTCGATCGCGGTGCTCCTCCTCGCCCGGGGAGCGGAGGAGGTGCCGACGATCGGCGACATCAGCTCGCTGCTGCCGCGCAACCGGAGCGAGCTGCGGTACGGACTGCTGCTCTCGCTCAACGCCGGCGTCGTGGAGGAGCTGATGTTTCGCCTCGCGTTGCCCGCCCTCGTCTACGGGGTCACCGGCAGCGCACTCGCAGCCGTGCTGGGAAGCGTGGGCGTCTTCGCCGCACTGCACGTCTACCAAGGCGTGGCGGGGATTCTTGGTTCAGCCGTCGTCGGCGGCATTCTGATGGCTCTCTACCTGCTGACGGGGAGCATCCTCGTCCCCATCCTCGTACACGTCTTCATCGACCTGCGCTCCCTCGTCTTCATCCCCGTCATGGTCTTCGGCGTACACCGGCGCAGTGCAGCTCAGAGGAGTTCGCGTGCCTCCGGCCGCTCCTAGGGGCGCCCCAAGCGGTGAGGAGCATCAGGCCTCAGCGGTTGCCGACTCCTGCGCTGGCAGGAACTGCTCGAAGAGCTGCCCCACCCACTCGACGAGACCGTCGTCGCTCAACGCCTCGCCACCCGCCTTCGGCAGGGGCACGACGACGGCGTTGTTCTGCGCGAAGTAGCGCGCGCCCGGGTACATGCGCTGCAGGCGCACCTGTAGGGAGTCGGGCAGTTCGAGCGGGGCGAGGCGGAGGTTTGGCCCCATGACGACGACCTCCGAGAGAGCCGCCCTCTGGGCGCGACGACGCAGGCGCGAGACCGCGATGAGCTGGACCACGGGCGGGGGAAGCTCGCCGTAGCGGTCGACCAGCTCCTCGGCGACCAAGTCAATCGCATCCGGGGCCGCCTGCGGCGAACTCGCGGTCGAGAGCTTCTGGTAGGCCTCGAGGCGCAGTCGCTCGCTCTCGACGTATTCCTCGGGGATACGCGCATCCACGGGCAGTTCGAGCCGCAGCTCGGCGGGGCCCTCGACATCCTCACCGCGGAAGGTGCTGACGGCCTCACCGATCATGCGCAGGTAGAGGTCGAAGCCAACCCCCGCGATGTGGCCGGACTGTTCGCCGCCCAGCAGATTGCCTGCGCCGCGGATCTCGAGGTCCTTGAGCGCGACCTGCATGCCGGCCCCGAGCTCGTTGTTGGCCGCGATCGTCGCGAGCCGGTCGTGCGCGACCTCGCCGAGGGGTTTGTCGGGGTCGTAAAGGAAGTAGGCGTAGGCGCGCTCACGGCCTCGACCAACGCGGCCGCGCAGCTGGTGGAGCTGCGAGAGGCCGTACTTGTCGGCGCGGTCGATGATGAGCGTGTTGGCGTTCGAGACGTCGAGGCCCGTCTCGATGATCGTCGTGGAGACAAGCACGTCGAACTTGCGCTCCCAGAAGTCGACCATGACCTGCTCGAGCTGGTGCTCGCCCAGCTTGCCGTGCGCGACCGCGACGCGCGCCTCCGGCACGAGCTCGGCGAGCTGCGTCGCCACTCGGTTGATGCTCGAGACGCGGTTGTGCACGAAGAACACCTGGCCCTCACGAAGCAGCTCGCGCCGGATCGCCGCCGCGACCTGCTTCTCGCTGTAGGGGCCGACGAAGGTGAGGATCGGATGCCGGTCCTCCGGTGGTGTCGCAAGGGTCGACATCTCACGGATGCCCGTGACCGCCATCTCGAGGGTGCGAGGAATTGGCGTGGCGCTCATCGCGAGGATGTCGACATTCGTCTTGAGCTTCTTGAGCGCATCCTTGTGCTCGACGCCGAAGCGCTGCTCCTCATCGACGATCACGAGGCCGAGATCCTTGAAGACGATCTCCTTGGAGAGCAGGCGATGGGTGCCGATGACGACGTCAACCGTGCCATCCGCGAGCCCCGCGACGACCTCCTTCGCCTCCTTGTCGGTCTGGAAGCGGCTGAGGCCGCGCAGGTGGATCGGGAAGCCGGCAAAGCGCTCCGCGAAGGTCTCGAGGTGCTGCTTCACCAGCAGGGTCGTCGGCACGAGCATCGCGACCTGTTTGCCGTCCTGCACCGCCTTGAACGCCGCGCGCACCGCGACCTCCGTCTTGCCGTAGCCGACGTCGCCCGCCACGAGGCGGTCCATGGGGATGGGCTTCTCCATGTCAGCCTTGATCTCGTCGATCGTCGTCAGCTGGTCGGGCGTCTCGGCGAAGGGGAAGGCATCCTCGAACTCGCGCTGCCACGGGGTGTCAGGCCCGAAGGCGTGCCCCTTGCTCTGCTGCCGCGCCGAGTAGAGCTTGACGAGCTCGACCGCGATGTCACGCACGGCCTTGCGGGCCCGCCCCTTGGCGGCCGCCCAGTCGCTGCCGCCCATCTTGCTCAGCTGCGGGGCCTCCCCGCCGACATAGCGCGACACGAGGTCGAGCTGGTCGGTCGGCACGTACAGCTTGTCGCCCGGGTAGCCGCGCTTCGAGGGGGCGTACTCGATCAGCAGGAATTCGCGCTTCGTCTTGACGGCGTTGCGCCCGCCGCTCGAGACATCCCGCCGCACCAACTCCAGGAACTTACCGATTCCGTGCGTCTGGTGCACGATGTAGTCGCCCGCCTTGAGCTGGAGCGGGTCGACAACGTTCTTGCGCCTGGTCGCGAGCTTCTTGACCTGCCGCGACTCGTAGCCGACCGCGCGGCCGAAGAACTCGGTCTCGCTCAGCAGGGCCAGCCGGATCTCGGGCATCTCGAAGCCCGACTCGGCAGCGCCCGTCACGACATAGGCGACGCCGGCCTCGAAGGCGCCATCCGTCGGGAGGTCGTCGACGACCCGCGCCGCGAGCCCGTGCTCGCCCAGCGCCTCTGCTGCCCGGTCGACGAGGCCGTGACCCTGCGCCACGATAACGACCGACCAGCCGTCCCGCAGGCGCTCGCCCACATGCTGGATGGCACCGTCGGCGTTGCCCGTGAAGCTGGGAGCAGCATCCGCCTCGATGCGCACGTAGTCGCCCGCAGCCTCGACGAGTTCACTGATCTCGCTCTGGGCCTCGTCGTATGATGCCGAGCCGCTGTCGAAGGCGCTCAGCGTCCACCACGGGCGGTTGCCCGCGGCCTCCCGCAGCCGGCGGAGCGTGAGGAAGTCCCCCGCACCCAGGTCGATCGGGGACTCCGCGCCCGCCGTCGCCGCGTTCCACGCCGCATCGAGGAACTCCCGGTTCGTCTCGAGGAGCGACGTCGCGCGCGTGGCGACCCGTTCGGGCGAGATGACGGCGATCGCGGCATCCGGCGGCAGGTAGTGCGTGAAGGGCACGAGCCGCTCGAGGAGGGCCGGAGCCAGCGACTCCATGCCGTCGACCGGGATGCCGTCGGCGATCTTCGCGAGCATCGTGGACAGACCGGGGAACTCGTGCAGCATCTCGCGGGCGCGCTGGCGCACCGACTCGCCGAGCAGGAGCTCGCGGCAGGGCGGCATGACGACGGTCGCGACGGCGTCGGGGAGCGAGCGCTGGTCGGCGACCGAGAACTCGCGAATCTGCTCCGCCTCGTCGCCGAAGAACTCGACGCGCAGCGGATGCTCCGCCACGGGTGGGAACACATCAAGGATGCCGCCGCGCACCGCGAACTCGCCGCGGCGGGTCACCATGTCGACACGCGAGTAGGCGAGGTCGACGAGGCGGCGCTGCAGCTCCGCGAGGTCGTAGCCGCGCCCGCCGGCCGCGAGCTCGACGGACTCGAGCGAAGTGAGATTGTCGGCGAGCGGCTGCAGGGCGGCGCGCACGCTCGCGATCACGACAAGGGGGCCGGATGCCGCATCCCGCGTCTCCTGCCACTCTGCGATGCGGCGCAGCGCCTCGATGCGGCGACCGACCGTCTCGGTAGAGGGGCTCAGCCGCTCGTGCGGCAGTGTCTCCCACGCCGGGAACTGCAGCACCGTGGCCGTCGGCGCGTTCGTCGTGATCGCCGCAGTCAGCGCATCCGCCTCGCGTCCGGTCGCGACGATCGCGAAGAGGGCGGCGGGAGCCGGGCGACGGCCGAGGAGGCCCGCGAGGAGAGGCGCGCGGAGCCCGTCGACGAGCGAGAAGTCCGCATCACGGGGGGCGTAGCGGAGGGCGTCGTCATAGGTCTGGGCGCGCGAAAGCGCCGCGTTCAAGCCCTGGAGGATCACCGAACAAGCCTACGCTGAGCCGCTGACAGCCGTTTGCGGCGGAGCGCGGGTTGCGGATCGCAGCGGCACGCGTGGGGCGCCCCGCCCTCACTCTCGTCACAACGTTGCGGTGTTTTCTGCTCAGCGCTGCCGCAGAAAACACCGCACTGTGCCAAAACCACCGCGCTGATGTGACGGGGTCGGGCGGCGCGGGAGCGCGGGAGCGCGGAGCGCGGGTGAGCGGAGCGCGGGAGCGCGGAGCGCGGGAGCGCGGGGAGCGGGAGCCCGGGAGCGCGGAGCGCGGGTGCTCGAGTCCGCGTCAGGCGGGCGGGGCGTGGAAGCGCTGCTGGGCCGCCGTGAGGCCGTCGCTCGCGAGGGACTCGACGGCGTCCGCAGCATCCGCCAGCAGATTCGGCAGCGCCACCCGCTCAGTCGAGGCGAAATCGCGCAGCACGAAATCGGCCGCAGGCTGGCGACCCGGTGGGCGGCCGATGCCGACGCGCACGCGCAGGAATTCGGGTGTGCCGATGGCGGAGATGATGTCGCGCAGCCCGTTGTGGCCGCCATGTCCGCCGCCGCGCTTGAGACGCACGGTATCGAAGGGGATGTCGAGTTCGTCGTGCACGACGATGAGCCGATCCGCCGGGATCTTGAAGAACCTCAGCAGGCCCGCGACAGGAGCGCCGGAGAGGTTCATGAAGCTGTTCGGCTTCGCGAGCACGAGGCGCGGGCCGTCGATGCCCGTTCGCGCCTCCGCCACCATCGCGTTCGCCTTGTGGGAGCGGAAGCTTGCCGAACGGCGGTCCGCCAGCTCGGCGAGCACCATCTGGCCCACGTTGTGCCGGTTGCCGGCATAGTCGGCCCCAGGATTGCCGAGGCCCACGACAAGCCACTGGACGCCGGCCCCCTCAGGGGCGGCGTCCAGCGGTGTCGATCGTGAGAAGAGGCCTATGGTCCTACGCCTTACTCGGCGGCCTCTTCGGCGGGGGCCTCCTCGACCGCCTCCGACTCACCCTCGGCCTCAGGCTCAGGGGCGACGGCCGGCACGACGACGCTCACGATGAGGGTCTCGGGGTCCGCGACGAGCGAGACGTCCTTGGGGAGCGAGATCTCCGAGGCGTAGACGTGCGAGACGGCCTCACGACCCTCGACGCTCACCTCGACGCTGTCCGGGATGTGGATGGCGGGCGCCTCGACGAGGATCGTGTGCGCGTCCTGCTCGAGGACGGTGCCGGAGGCGGGCTCGCCGACGACGTGCACGGGAACCTCGACCTCAACCTTCTCGCCCTTGCGGATGACGATGAGGTCGACGTGCTCAATGAGCTGGCGCACCGGGTCCTTCTGCACGTCCTTGACGAGGCCCGTCTGGGTCTTGCCGTTGATCTCGAGCTCGAGGATGGCGTTGGCCTTGCGCAGCAGGAGCGCAGTCTCGTGGCCGGGCAGCGCGAGGTGCTGCGGCGCGGTGCCGTGGCCGTAAAGCACGGCGGGGATCTTGTGGGCGGCGCGCAGGCGGCGGGCGTAGCCCTTGCCGAAGTTCTCGCGCACCTCGGCCACGATGTGGTTCGAGATCTCGGTCGTGCTCGCGACGGACGGGCGGCCCGCGCGGCTGGTCTTCTCACCCATGGTGATTCTCCTTCTTGCGAGCCAGGGCTCGCTGTCGTGTGTGATTCAACTCGAACGCATCGGCAGCACCGGTTGGGTGGCACTGCTGCGTGAGGAAAGACCGAAGCCCTGCTCGCCGCGTCGATAACGGATGCCGCAGCATCCGCTCTCACGAATGCATGGCGGTCCCTCGCCGAAGTTCAATCGGCAAGTCTAGCGCACGCTCGCGACACCCTCCACCGCCGCCGCGACGACCTCCTCAAGCGGCGGGACGATCGAGACGGTCTCCCCCGCCTCGTCAGGGTCGAGCGGCTCGAGCGTGTCGAGCTGCGAGTCGAGCAGCCCGACCGGCATGAAGTGCCCCGCGCGGCCCCGCATGCGCGACTCCAGCACGTCCCGCGAACCGGCGAGGTGCACGAAGACCGTCTCGGGGGCATGCGAGCGGATGAGGTCACGGTAGCGGCGGCGGAGCGCTGAGCACGCCATGACGAGCCCCTCGCCCGCCGCGGCAGCCTCGGCCAGGTGCTCGCCGACGATCGCGAGCCAGGGCATCCGATCGTCGTCATCGAGGGGCGTTCCGCTCGCCATCTTGTCGACATTGGCGGGCGGATGCAGGGCGTCCGCGTCGACGAACCGCACATCGAGGGCCTCCGCGAGCCCCGCCCCCACAGCCGACTTGCCCGAACCGGTGACGCCCATGACGACGATGAGGGGTGGCTTCACGGCAGTGGCCCTTTCGTGAGAGTGCGGCGACGGATGCTCCCACCGTACGCGGCCTGCACGCATACCGCCCCACGCAGTAGCCTTGACCCATTCCCCCTACTCGACATGAGGAGCATGAGCGTGGCCGAAACCACCGAAGCACAGGCGAACATCGGAGTGGTCGGACTGGCGGTGATGGGCTCCAACCTGGCCCGCAACCTCGCCAGCCGCGAGGGCAACCGCGTCGCCGTCTACAACCGCTCCTGGGAGAAGACCGAGGCGCTGCTCGAGGAGCACCCTGAGGCCGACTTCGTCGCCGCCAAGGACTACAAGGAATTCGCCGCCTCGCTGCAGCGGCCGCGCACCGCCCTCATCATGGTCAAGGCGGGTGCCGCGACGGATGCCGTGATCACCGAGTTGACCGAGGTGTTCGAGCCGGGCGACATCATCGTCGATGGCGGCAACGCGCTCTTCACCGACACCATCCGCCGCGAGGCGACCGTGCGGGAGACGGGCATCAACTTCGTCGGTGCCGGCATCTCCGGCGGCGAGGAGGGCGCACTCAAGGGCCCGTCGATCATGCCTGGCGGCAGCGCGGAGGCGTGGGAGACGCTCGGCCCCATCCTCAAGTCGATCGCGGCGGTCGCCGACGGCGAACCCTGCGTCACCCACATCGGCACTGACGGCGCCGGCCACTTCGTCAAGATGGTGCACAACGGCATCGAGTACGCCGACATGCAGCTCATCGCCGAGGCCTACGACCTCATCCGCCGCGGCACCGGCAAGTCCACCGACGAGATCGCCGACATCTTCGAGGAGTGGAACAAGGGCGAACTCGAGAGCTACCTCATCGAGATCACCGCCGAGGTGCTGCGCCAGAAGGACGCCAAGACGGGCCAGCCGCTCGTCGATGTCATCCGCGACGAGGCCGGCGCGAAGGGCACCGGTGCCTGGACTGTGCAGACCGCCCTCGACCTGGGCGTGCCCGTCTCCGGCATCGCGGAGGCCGTCTTCGCGCGCTCGCTCTCGTCGAGCCGCGCGAGCCGCAACGCCGCTGCCAACCTGCCTGGCCCCGATGAGGAATTCGACGTCGCCGACCCCGACGCCTTCATCGAAGATGTGCGCCTCGCCCTCTTCGCCTCCAAGATCGTCGCCTACAGCCAGGGTTTCGACGAGATCGTCGCGGGTGCCATTCAGTACGACTGGGACATCAACCTCGGTGAAGTGGCGCGCATCTGGAAGGCCGGCTGCATCATCCGCGCCCAGTTCCTCGGCCGCATCACCCAGGCCTACCTCGACGACCCGAAGCTCGGCTCGCTGCTCACAGCGCCCTACTTCACCGACGCGATCGCCAAGGCGCAGGCGTCGTGGCGCCGAGTGGTGGTCGCCGCCGCCAGGACCGGCATCCCCTCCCCCGCCTTCTCCTCGTCGCTCGCCTACTACGACGGGCTGCGCGCCGAGCGCCTTCCCGCCGCCCTCATCCAGGGGCAGCGCGACTTCTTCGGTGCCCACACCTACAAGCGCATGGATGCCGACGGCACCTTCCACACACTGTGGAGCGGTGACCGCAGCGAGGTTCACGCGGAGGACCTGCACTAGGAATGACTCTCTCCCACATCCCGCGCCCCGCGCGGGAGGCCGACCTGCCCGAAATGCTCCGGCTCATCCACGACCTCGCCGAGTACGAGCGCGAACCGGATGCCGTCATGACGAGCGAGGACGACCTGCGGCGGGCCCTCTTCGGCGAGCATCCGGCCGTCTTCGCGCACGTGGTCGACGGCGACACGGACCCCTCCGAGGTCGGTGGTGAGCTCGCAGGCATGGCGATCTGGTTCCTCACCTTCTCGACCTGGGAGGGCGTGCACGGCATCCACCTTGAGGACCTGTATGTGCGCGAGCGGTTCCGCGGGCGCGGCTACGGGCGCGCGCTCCTCTCGACGCTCGCCGCCATCTGCGTCGAGCGCGGCTACGCCAGGCTCGAGTGGCAGGTGCTCGACTGGAACGAGCCCGCCATCGGCTTCTACAAAAAGCTCGGCGCGGTGCCCATGGATGAGTGGACCACCTTCCGCCTGAGCGGCGACGCCTTGCGGTCGCAGTAGAACTCATGAGCGAGCATCCGGAACTCGACGGCTACGAACCCTACGAGGAGCGCCCCCGGCGCAGCGGACGACGGATGCTGCTGCTCCGCGCCGTCGTGCTGGTCGCGGTGCTCGCGCTCTTGCTGCCCGGCCTCGTGACGACCGTGTCACTCGGCGCGCGCAATGCCGAACTTGCCTGCGACTTTCGCGGCGCGCTCCTGCAGCCAGGCGCCAACCGCTACGAGGCTCGCTTCGAGCTCTTCGGGCCGGGCGGCATCGGCTGGGAGTGCTACGCGACCGACCAGCTCGGCGACGAGCGGCACGTCACCTCGATGGGCCTCATCCCCGTCGCGCCCGGGCCCGGCTCGGAGCCGATCGACACGCGCGACACCTGATCAGGCGCTCGGACCCCACTCCGCGGCATCCGTGCCCAGCGGGTTCGGAATGCGGGCGAAGCCGAAGTGGATCTCGTCGAAGCGAGCGGGCGGCGGCAGCAACTGGGCGGCGCCCCACGGCGTGCCGATCATGGTGCACGGGCCGCTCCACTGGTCGAAGACGCCATCGGGTTGCGGGCCGCCCGCCACGAGGGCCTCACCCATGCGCGCGAGTGAGGTGCGGGCCGCCGAGCCGACACCGTCGCGCATGAGGCCGACCAGTCCGCGAAGCACGGATGCCGCGAGCAGATAGCCCGTCGCATGGTCGAGGGCCTGCACGGGCAACTGTTGCGGCCGCTCCTCCCGCATCACCACCATGCCGTGATGTGAGATGCCGCTGGCGACCTGCACGATGCTGTCGAAGCCGCGACGGGGACGCCACGGCCCCGAGAAGCCGAAAGCGTTGAGGGAGGCCTCGACCAGCCCAGGACGCAGGCGCTGGCGCTCCTCGAGGGCGAGACCGAGGCGGTCGAGGGCTCCGTCGCGGTAACCGTGCACGAGCACATCGGCCTCGGCGAGGAGCGAACAGAGTCGCTCGTAGCCCTCGGGGGTGCGCGCGTCAAGCCGTGAGGTGCGCTTGCCGATCGTCATGTTGGGCACGATCGCCGGTTCATCCCACTCGGGTGGGTCGATGCGAAGCACATCGGCCCCGAGGCCGGCGAGGAAGCGCGTCGCGACCGGACCCGCAAGCACGCGCGTGAGGTCGAGCACGCGCAGCCCCGCCAGGGGACGTTCGACGGTGGGACGCCACGCGGCGCCGAGTGGGCCGGGCGTTCCGGTCTCGCGGTAGAGCAGGGGCTCGGCCGAGACGGCAGCGCCCTGCGGATGCTCGAGCCACTGATCCCGTGTGCGCATCGCCGCCGCGACACCGCCCGCCTCGACGACGGCATCCTCGAGCTCGAAGGCATCCCAGCGGCCCACGAAACGGCGCACGTCGACCGGATCGGCCGAGTCGTCCACGCCGAGCACCCCGAGCGCTGCCGCCCTATGGTGCGGGGCGTTCGTGTGCAGGCGCACCCAACCGCCGTCCGCCGCTCGGTAGTTGCGCGTGTACGGGTCCCACACGGGCGGCAACGACCAGCCCGCGGGGCGCACCGCCGAGCCGAACCAGGCTGACGCGAGCAGCTTGTTGACGCTCACCCGCGGCGAGGGGCCGCCCACGAGGGAGGCGAGTTCCGCCGCCGCGAGTCCCGCGACACCGACGGATGCTGCGGCGAACTCCGACACGCGGAACGCCGACGGGAGGTCGCCGACACCCGTCACTCGGAGACCGGGGAGCAGAGCATCCGCCCCGTCGAGGGCACGCCAAAACTGGCCCGTGAAGGAGTGTGGGGTCTCCATACGCTCCCCCCTTCGTAGGTCGATGCGTGAGTCGGGCTACGCGGCCCCGTCGAACATCGAGGTCACCGAGCCGTCGCTGAAGACCTCGTTGATTGCCCCCGCGATGAGCGGCGCAATCGGCAGGACCGTGAGCTTCTCGAAGCGCTTGTCCTCCGTCAGCGGCAGGGTGTCGGTCACGACGACCTCGTCAATGAAGTCCGCCTGCAGGCGCTGCACGGCGGGAGGCGAGAACACGGCGTGGGTCGCCGCGACGACCACGTTCTTCGCGCCCGCCTTCTTGAGCGCCTCCGCAGCCTTCGCGATCGTGCCGCCCGTGTCGATCAGGTCATCCACGAGCAGGCAGGTGCGGCCCTCGACCTCACCCACGATCTCGTGCACCGAAACCTCGTTGGCGACGCGCGGGTCGCGACGCTTGTGGATGATCGCGAGCGGGGCGCCGAGCTTGTCGCTCCAGATGTCGGCGACACGCACGCGCCCCATGTCGGGCGACACCACCGTGAGGGTCTCCTTGTCGAGCTTCTCCTGGAAGTACTTGAGCAGCACGGGCATCGCAAAGAGGTGATCAACGGGGCCATCGAAGAAGCCCTGGATCTGCGCCGCATGCAGGTCGACGCTCATGATCCGGTCAGCGCCTGCCGCCTTGAACAGGTCGGCGACAAGACGCGCCGAGATGGGCTCACGCCCACGGCCCTTCTTGTCCTGGCGCGCATAGGGGTAGAACGGCGCCACGACCGTGATGCGCTTCGCCGAAGCCCGCTTGAGCGCATCGACCATGATGAGCTGCTCCATGAGCCACTCGTTGATCGGGGTCGTGTGCGACTGGATGACGAAAGCGTCGCATCCGCGCACGCTCTCGCTGTAGCGGGCGTAGATCTCGCCGTTGGCAAAAGTGCGGGTCTCGGTCTGCAGGAGCTGCGTGCCGAGCTCCGTGGCGATGTCCTCAGCGAGCTGCGGATGGGCCCGCCCCGTCACCAGCACAAGCTTCTTCTGTCCGTTGACGGTGATCTCGGACAAATGCCGCTCGCTCTCTGCCGGGGTTGGCCGCGCGGGCCGGGAAAAATCGATCAGGCCTCGCCGGAACCCTCGCCGGATGCCTCGGCCGCCTCAGCGGCCGCACTGCCCGGCCGGTGGGTTCCGACCCACCCTGCCATGTTGCGTTGTGGAGCCGCGGTGATCGCCAGCGCACCGGCCGGGACATCCTTGCGGACCACCGTGCCGGCACCCGTATAGGCTCCGTCACCAATTCTAACGGGCGCGACGAAGACGTTGTGCGAACCCGTGCGCACATGCGAACCCACCACCGTGCGGTGCTTGTTCACCCCGTCGTAGTTGGCCGTGATCGTGCCCGCCCCCACATTCGAACCCACACCCACCTCGGTGTCGCCGATGTAGCTCAGGTGCGGCACCTTGCTGCCCTCGCCGATGTTCGCGTTCTTCGTCTCGACGAAAGTGCCGATCTTGCCGTCCGCGCCGAGGATCGTGCCCGGCCGCAGGTAGGCGAAGGGGCCCACAGTCGCACCCGCGCCGATCACGGCGAGCGTGGCATCCGTGCGCTTCACGACCGCGTTCTCACCGACCTCGCAGTCGACCAGAGTCGTGTCGGGGCCGACGATCGCGCCGCGCTCGACCTTCGTCGCGCCCTTGATCTGCGTGCCGGGGAACAGCTCCACATCCTCCGCAAGTGTCGCGTCGCGGTCGATCCACGTCGACGCGGGATCCAGGATCGTCACGCCCGCCATCTGCCAGCGACGGATGATGCGCGCGTTCAACTCGCGCGCCGCCGCCGCCAACTGCACCCGGTCGTTGATGCCCGCCACCAGCCAGTGATCCCGCACCGGCATCGCCTCAATGCGGCCACCGGCCTCACGAATGACGGATGCCGCATCCGTCAGATACTTCTCCCGCTGCGCGTTCTCCGTGCCCACGCGGCCCAGCGCGTCCCGCAGGTGACCTGCAGAGAAGACATAGACGCCAGCGTTGACCTCACGGACGGCGAGTTGCTCGGGCGACGCATCCTTGTGCTCCACGATCGCCTCGAACGAGCCCTCCGCCGAACGGACGATACGCCCGAAACCGCTCGGGTCATCGAAGATCGCCGACAGCATCGTCAGCGCATTGCCCTCATCGCGATGCGCCGAAATCAGCGAACGGAGAGTCGCCGCATCCAGAAGAGGAACATCCGCGCTCAACACCACCACACGGCCATCGAAATCGGCGGGAAGCGCTTCCAGCGCCACCTCGACCGCGCGACCCGTGCCCGGAACCTCATCCTGGTCGACGATCGTCGCATCCGGCGAGCGGCGCAACACCTCCGCCGCGACCGCCTCGCGCTCGTGACGCACAACCGTGAGGATGTGGGCCGCCCCCAAGTCCTCCGCCGTCGCCAGAACATGCCCGACGAGAGGCACACCCGCCAGTTCGTGAAGCACCTTCGCCCTAGCGGACTTCATGCGGGTGCCCTGACCGGCTGCGAGGATGACGACGGCGAGGGTGTGGTCGGTCATTTGGGCTCCTTCTCGGGCGCTCAAGCCTGCGGGTGTCCTGCCGGGCTGAAAACTGATCGGCCTGAGGCCGATGTGCTCCGCACACGGAGCCGGTGTTGCTTCGCCTCGCGTTAGGAACTGATCGGCCGGATGCCGATGTGCTCCGCACACGGAGCCGGTGTTACTTCGCCTCGCGTTAAGAGCTAATCCGCCTTCGGCGGATGTGCTCCGCACACGGAGCCGGTGTTGCTTCGCCTCGCGTTAAGAGCTAATCCGCCTTCGGCGGATGTGCTCCGCACACGGAGCTGAGAAAAATCGCTGGCGCGATTTTTCTCGGCTCCGCCCCCAGGATTCGAACCTGGTCCTAACAGTTCCAAAGACTGCCGTGCTGCCGTTACACCAGGGCGGAACGTGCGAACCGACAGTCGTCGGTGCGCGCGGTACCCAAGTCTGCCAGATGCGACCCAAAGCAACCTCCAGCGCGGCCCGCTCCCGGGATAATGGACGACATGCCCGAACGCGACGAAGTCGACCGCATCGTCGACGCGTGGGAGCGCGAACGCCCCGACCTCGACTTCGCCCCCCTCCAAGTACTCAGCCGCGTCGGCCGGCTTGCCCGCCACCTCGACCGTGCAAGACGCACCGCATTCGCAGCATCCGGCCTCGAATCGTGGGAGTTCGACGTGCTCTCCGCCCTGCGCCGCGAAGGCGAGCCCTACCAGCTCAGCCCCAAAGCGCTCCTGCAGCAGACCCTCGTCTCCTCCGGAACCATGACCAACCGCATCGACCGCCTCCTCCAACGCGGCCTCGTCACTCGCCACGCCGACCCCCGCGACCGGCGCGGCGTGCTCGTCAGCATGACGGAAGAAGGCCGAGCCCGCGTCGACACCGCCATCACACAGCTCCTCGAATCCGAACGCGACCTGCTCGCCGCCCTCCCCGCCGCCGACCACGCCCGCCTCGCCGACCTACTGCGCGTACTCAGCCTCGACTTCGACTGACGCCGGCCGTCAGGCTCGCGACGCGCACGGCACGCAGAGGCGCGACGCCGGGCGGGCCTCCAACCGAGCCTCCGGGATATCGCGGCCACAGGCCTCGCACACGCCGAAGGTCCCCGCCTCGAGGCGGGCGAGAGCCGCCTCGATATCGGCCAAGCGCATCCGCGACTGTCGCAGCAATGCGTCCGACTGCGAGCGCTCGAACGCGATCGTCGACCCCTCCGGGTCGTGCTCATCGTCCACATTCGAGTCCTGCCGCGCGTCGACGATGCGGCGGATGTCCTCCCCCAGCCCCGCCATGAGCTGCAGCGTCTCATCCCGCTCGAGCAGCAGTCGTTCGCGGAAGGCCGTGAGCCGAGCATCCGCATCGGTCATGCCGGTGACCCTACCGCCGCAGCACGCGCCGGGCCAGCCAGTTCGCGAAGAACTGGACCAGCTGCACGATCACGATGATGACGACGACGGCGGCCCACGTCACCGCAGGCTCAAACTGGCGGTAACCGTAGAGAATCGCAAAATTGCCAAGGCCGCCGCCGCCCACAAGACCCGCGACGGCCGTCATGTCGACAATCGCCACGAAGACGAAGGCGTAACCCAGGATCAGCGGGCCAAGCGCTTCCGGCAGCAGAAGGGTGCGAATGATGCGCCACGGGCCAGCCCCCACGGAACGCGCCGCCTCGATGACACCCGGCTGCACCGTCAGGAGATTCTGCTCCACGATGCGACTGATACCGAAGACGGCCGCGAGCGAGATGGAGAAGATGATCGCCGGATCACCGATGCCTGTGCCGACGACCACCCGCGCAAGAGGTTGCGCCGCCGCGAGCAGGATGATGAACGGGATCGGACGGAACGTGTTGACGAGCACGTTGAGCACGGTGTTGACGACGCGGTTGGGCAGCAGCCCGCCCGCCCGCGTGACATAGAGGCCGAGTCCGACGAGGAGACCGCCGAAGCCACCGAATAGAAGACTCAGCGCGACGATGTAAAGCGTCTCGAAGGTCGCCTGAGCGAGATCGGGCAGCAGCTCGATCACACGATCCATCAGTGCACCTCCGTAACCGTGAGACGGGAGCGAACCGTGGCGAGAGCACTCTCGATCGCCGCGTCGTGTCCTCGCAGCGCAAGGGTGAGGTGACCGAAGGTGCGGCCCTGGATCTCGTTCACGCCGCCGTAGACCAGCTCAAAGGTGACATCGTGCTTCGCCAAGGCGACGAACACCTCCGACTGCGACACTCCCCCGTCGGCGAACGACACCGTCACAATCCGCCCGGGATGCCGCTGCCGCAAGACCTTCAACTCCTCCGCCTCGGGCACCGCCTTGATGACGGTCGAGACGAAACGTTTGGCGGCATCCGTCTGTGGGTTGGAGAAGACGTCGAACACGCTGCCCTGCTCGATGACTCGGCCGGAGTCCATCACCGCGACCCTATGTGCGATCGCCTTGATGACCTCCATCTCATGCGTGATCAGGACGATCGTGATGCCGAGGTCACGGTTGACGCGTTTGAGAAGCCCCAACACCTCGACCGTGGTCTCCGGGTCCAGCGCGCTAGTCGCCTCGTCGGCGAGAAGGATCTTGGGACTCGTGGCAAGAGCGCGGGCGATGCCCACCCTTTGCTTCTGGCCGCCCGAAAGCTCATCAGGTCGGCTGCGGGCCTTGTCGGCGAGCCCCACGAACTCAAGCATCTCGGCGACACGTCTCTTGCGCTCTCCAGCAGGCACGCCGGCAACCTGAAGGGGGTACTCGACATTGCCTGCGACCGTGCGCGAGGTGAACAGGTTGAACTGCTGAAAGATCATCCCGATGCCGCGCCGCACCTCGTGGAGCTGACGCTCCCGCAGGCCGCTGATGACCGCACCGTCAACCTCGACCGTGCCGCCCGTCACCGGTTCGAGAGCGTTGATCAATCGCACAAGAGTGCTCTTGCCCGCGCCGGAGTATCCGATGATTCCGAAGATGTCCCCTGCCTCGATGTCGAGGCTGACATTGTCGACGGCGACGAGCGGCGGGGCGCTCCGTTTGCTGGGCGGGTACGACTTGGAGACCTCGCGGAGTCTCACGATGGGCATGGGATCTGCTTTCGAATCACGAATACGGCGGCGGATGCTCCCAGAGCATCCGCCGCCGAATGGGCTTAATAGGCTACTCGTTGGCCTCGACGTCCGCCTCGACCTTGGCGAGGGCCTCCTCGAGCTCCGCGGCGGGGGTGTCGACAAGAATCGCGGTGCCGCCCGACACCTCGAGCACGCCCTCCTGCACCGCCTCGGTCGTCTGGTAGATCTCGACGAGGCGCTGGAAGAGCTCGTTGTCCTTATCCTCCGCGCGGGCCGCGAAGATATTGATGTAGGCCTGTGCGGCGGGGTCGCTGGGGTCGTCGACCGCAATCGCACTGAGCGGGTCGATGCCCGCCTTTGTCACGAAGTCGTTGTTGACGACGGCCGCCGCGACATCGCCGAGCGAGGTTGCCGTGAACGAGGCATCCGCCGCCGTCACCTCGACGCGGGACGAATCCTCGATGTCGTCGAGCGTGGAGAAGATGCTGCCGCCGTCCTCGAGCTCGATGAGACCGGCAGACTGCAGCACGAGGAGGGCGCGCGCCTGGTTGCTCGTGTCGTTGGGGACGATGACCTGCTCACCGTCCTTGATGTCGTCGACCGAGTCGTACTTGGTCGAGTAGAGGCCGAGCGGGTAGATCGCGGTCGCGCCGATCGGCACCAGGTCGTCACCGGATGCCACGTTGTGCTGCGCGAGGAAGATGACGTGCTGGAACTGGTTGAGGTCCAACTCGCCCGCCGCGAGCGCCGGGTTCGGCTGGTTGTAGTCGGCGAAGTCGACGAGCTCGACGAAGATGCCCTCCTCCTCGGTCGCTTCCAGATACACGTCCCAGTAGGGGTCGCTCGCACCGACGACGCCGATCTTGACGGGGTTCGACTCGGAGCCGAGCTCCGCCGCTTCGTCTGATGAGGCGCAGGCCGAAAGGCCAGCGATCAGGGCGGTCGCTGTAGCGACCGCGGCGAGCTTCTTGACAAGGGACATGGTGGTGCCTTTCGAGGTGGTGCAGGGGTTTCGGTGATTCCAGTCTCAGCCGCGGATGCCTGCCGCGGAAATCGCATGACGGAGTGTGACGGGCGTCAGCCCTCGAGGAGCTCGGTCAGCTCGAGCCAACGGGTTTCAAGGGCCGCGGCATCCGCCTCGACCTGGGCCAACTCGGCTGTGAGCGCGCCGAGGCCCTCGAAGTCGCTCTGGTCGTGCTCCGCCATGCGCGCGTGCAGCGCCTCGACCTTCTGCCCCGACTTCTCCAGCTTGCGTTCGACCGAGGCGAGCTCCTTCTGGGCGTTGCGGAGCTCGGCGCCCGAGAGACCCGCGGGCTTGCTTGGCGGGGCGGATGCTGCGGCCGACGCCAGCGGGGTGGCGGGCGCCGCGGCATCCGCCTGCCGTCGCAGCCGCAGATACTCGTCGACCCCACCAGGGAGGTGCCGCAGGCCCCCGTCGAGCACCGCGTACTGCTGGTCGGTGACACGCTCGAGCAGGTAGCGGTCGTGGCTGACGACGAGGAGCGTGCCGGGGAAGGAGTCGAGCAGGTCCTCCATCGCCGCGAGCATGTCGGTGTCGAGGTCGTTGGTGGGCTCGTCGAGGATCAGCACGTTGGGCTCGTCGAGCAGGATCAGGAGCAGCTGCAGGCGACGCTTCTGGCCGCCCGAGAGGTCCTTGATGGGTGTGCTGAGCTGGGCGCTGTCGAAGCCGAGCCGCTCGAGGAGCTGGCCCGGCGTGACCTCCTTGCCGCCCGCGACATACGAGGTCTTCTGACGCCCGATGACCACGCGGACCGGCTCATGTGCGACCTCGGCGAGCTCCCGCAGCTGCTGGTCGAGGATCGCGATCTTGACGGTCTTGCCGCGCTTGACGCGGCCCTCGGTCGGCTGCACGGAGCCCGCGATCAGACCCAGCAAGGTCGACTTTCCGGCGCCGTTGACGCCCAGGATGCCCGTGCGCTCGCCCGGTGCGATGCGCCACTCGATCTCGTGGAGCACTGTCTTGTCGCCGTAGCTCACGCCGACGTCGAGAAGGTCGACGACATCCTTGCCGAGCCGCTGCATCGCCATCGACTGCAGGCTCACGGTGTCGCGGGGCGGCGGCTCGTTCGCGATGAGCTCGTTGGCCGCGTCGATGCGGAACTTCGGCTTGCTCGTGCGGGCAGGAGCGCCGCGGCGCAGCCATGCGAGCTCCTTCTTCATGAGGTTCTGGCGCTTCGCCTCGATCGTCGCCGCCTGGCGGTCGCGCTCGACGCGCTGCAGCACGTAGGCCGCGTAGCCGCCTTCGAAGGGCTCGATCAGCCGGTCATGCACCTCCCAGGTCGCCGTCGCGACCTCATCGAGAAACCACCGGTCGTGCGTCACCGTGAGGAGGCCGCCCTGACCAGCGGGCCAGCGCCGCTTGAGGTGCTCCGCAAGCCACGCGACGCCCTCGACATCGAGGTGGTTGGTGGGCTCGTCGAGGAACAGCACGTCCCAGTCGCCCACGAGCACCTTCGCGAGGGCCACGCGCCGGCGCTGCCCGCCGCTCAGCTCGCCCAGCGTCGCATCCCATGGGATGCCGCCCAGCAGCCCCGCGATGACGTCGCGGATGCGGGCATCCCCCGCCCACTCGTACTCGGGCCGGTCGCCCACGATCGACTCGCCGACGACGATCGAGCCGTCGAGCTCGTCGGCTTGGTCGAGCATGCCGATCGTCGTGCCCTTGCGGACGGTCACGCGCCCGTCGTCCGGCTGGATGCGGCCGGCAAGCAGGCGCATGAGCGTCGACTTGCCGTCGCCATTGCGGCCCACAATGCCGATGCGGTCGCCCTCGTCGACGCCGATCGTCACGGAATCGAAGATGACGCGCGTCGGAAATTCGAGGTGCAGGGCCTCGGCCCCCAGGAGATGTGCCACGTGAGCCGAGCCTACCGGGGTGCGGCTGGGCACGCGCTCGGCGGATGCCGCGGCATCCGTCAACCGGAGCTGCTCAGCAGACGCGCGCGCCGTGCACGGGGCCCGTCGCCCGCACTACCGTGAGGCGGGCCGCGCTGAGGGCCACCTGGAGCTCGAGCGCCGAGTCGATGTCGGCCGCGAGGAACGCGACCGTCGGTCCGGAGCCCGAGACGATGCCGGCGAGCGCGCCGTTCTCCTCGCCGAGTTCGATCACCCGCGCGAGCCGCGGCTCGAGGTGGAGGGCGGGGGCCTGCAGGTCGTTGTGCATGACCTCCGCGAGCATCGCCGCGTCGCCCGCACGGAGGGCCTGGAGCACGGCGGTATCGACGGTCGGCTGTTCGGAGGCGGGCGAGATGTCGAGGGCGTGACGCTCGCGGTGCCGGTCGAGCTCGCGGTACACCTCAGGGGTGCTCATGCCGAAGTTCGCGAGGGCGAAAACCCAGTGGAACTGGCCCTTCGCGAGGGCGGGGCTCAACTCGTCCCCCCGGCCGGTGCCGATCGCCGTGCCGCCCGTGAGCGCGAAGGGCACATCGGCGCCGAGCTGCGCGGCGAGGCTGTGGAGCTCCTCGCGGCCGAGCTCGGTGCCCCAGAGCGTGTCACACGCGACAAGGGCGGCCGCAGCATCCGCGGAGCCACCGCCCATGCCACCTGCGATGGGCACGTTCTTCTCGATCTCGAGGCGCACCCCGCCGCGGTAGTCGGCGACCCGCGCGAGAAGCCGCGCGGCCTTGATGGCGAGGTTACTGCCATCGCTCGGTAGGCCGGAGGTGTCGATCGAGCCGGAGAAGCTCACGGAGAAGTCGTCGGCGGGGTAGGCGCGCACATCCTCGTAGAGCGAGACGGCCTGGTAGGCGGTCGCGACGTCGTGGTAACCGTCGTCGAGCAGAGCCCCCACCTTGAGGAACACGTTGAGCTTGCCCGGGGCACGAACGTGGACCGAGGTGGGCCGGGCGCGCGAACTCATGTGAACAAACCTAGTCGAATGCCCTGTCTGCCCCTGACCGGGTCACAGGCCCCTCAGAAGCTCGGCCATCTCGGCCTTCGCGCCCGCGAGCGCATCCGGTCCCTCGAGCCTCGTGCGCGTCAGCGACGCCCTCACCCGGCCCGCGGCGCCCGAGGTCACGGGGCTCACGAGCGCCTGCACGCCCGAGCCGTCGTCGAACGTCCAGCGGGCCGACGGATGCTTCGCGCCCGCGTTCACCGAGGCCGGCGCGGCATTTGCCCACTCGCGGACGACGGTGACGAGCTTCTCAAGCACCTCCCCCGCCTCACCTGGGACCGTGCGGCTCGACCCCGCAGCGAAGGTGCCGTCGGACTGCTGGCCGGGCACCCGCATGCCGCGCGCCTGTTCGAACGCGATCGCGATGCCCTGCGCCCACCAGCCGTCGACCCCGTGCTCGTCGACGAGCCAGGCCGCGATCTGCGGATGCTCCCAGCGGGTCGCCCCCGCGGCATCCAGCAGCTCGGTCCACGCTTCGCGTGGGCGGCCCGTTGCCGCTTCGAGCTTGTCGCTCGAGATCTTGTCCTCGTTGCGGGAGATTGCCATGGCGCCAGCCTAGGCGGCGCGGGCGACCGCGAGGAAGTCGTCGACCGTCAGCTGCTCGCCCCGCTGCGTGGGGGCGATCCCGGCGGCTTCGAGACGTTCGGATGCCGCGGCCGAACCGCCCAGCACCCCCGAGAGCGACTGCCGCAGCATCTTGCGACGCTGCCCGAAGGCGGCATCGACGAGCTCGAAGGTCGCGCGACGCTCCTCCTCCGTGCCGAGCGGCTCATCGCGCAGCCGGAAGCCCACGAGGATCGAGTCGACGTTGGGCACCGGCCAGAAGACGTGCCTGCTGACGAGCCCCGCCGTGCGCCAGTGGCCGTACCAGGCCGCCTTGACGCTGGGGCTGCCGTACACCTTGCTGCCGGGGGTCGCCGCGAGCCGCTGCCCGACCTCCGCCTGCACCATGACGAGCCCCGAGGTGATGTAGGGGAAGTGCTCGAGGAAGTGCAGCAGCACGGGCACCGAGACGTTGTAGGGCAGGTTTGCGACGAGGGTCGACGGATGCCGCGGCAACTCCATGATCGTCATGGCGTCGTGCTGCACTACCGTGAGGTCCGCCCCGGGTTGCATCTGGGCGACCGTCTTCGGCAGCTGTTCGGCGAGGCGGGGGTCGATCTCGACAGCGACGACGGGAGCGCCCGTCTCGAGCAGGCCGAGGGTGAGGGAGCCGAGGCCGGGACCGATCTCGACGACCGGGCTCTCGCCCGTGACATCCGCCGTCTGCACGATGCGCCGCACCGTGTTGGCGTCGATGACGAAGTTCTGGCCGAGCTTCTTGGTCGGCTGCAGGTCGAGCAGTTCGGCGAGGTCGCGGATCTCGGCCGGCCCCAAAAGCGCTTTCATCATTCAGGAACCTGCTGTGGTCAAAGTGATGGATGTCATCCGTCGTGACGTCATGCCAGCTGTACCGGGCCGTCAGAGCCGTCAGTTCCTGAATGATGAGAATCCGGGAGGACGGGCTCGTCGTCCCAGGAGCCGTAGACGTCCTCCGTGTTGGAGGCGATCTGGGCCGCGAGCAGCGCCTCCTGCGTGCCGAGGTGCGCCGCCATGAAGCGCAGCGTCGTCGGGATCATGTACGAGGCGTTCGTCTGCCCGCGGTGCGGCGTCGGCGTGAGGTAGGGCGAATCCGTCTCGATCAGGATGCGGTGGCGCGGCGTGACCTCGAGGGCCTCACGAAGGTTGGGGGCGTTCTTGAAGGTCACGGTGCCCGCGAAGGAAAGGAACCAGCCGTTGTCGGCGCAGACCCGCGCCATCTCGGCGTCGCCCGAGAAGCAATGGAAGACCGTGCGCTCGGGGGCGCCCACCCGCAGAAGCGTGGCGATGACGTCGTCGTGCGCGTCGCGGTCGTGGATCTGCAGGGCGAGGCCGTGCCGCTTGGCGATCTCGATGTGCGCCTCGAAGGAGCGCAGCTGGGCGGCGCGCCCCTCCTCGCCCGTGCGGAAGTAGTCGAGCCCCGTCTCGCCGACCGCCCGCACCCGCGGCCGCGTCGCGAGCTCCTCGATCTCGGCGAGCGCGGAGTCGAGCGTGCCGGCCTCCTCAAGCTCAGGCGCGTCGTTGGGGTGGATGGCGACCGCCGCGAGCATTCGCGGCTCCCGCGCGGCCATCTCGGCCGACCAGCGTGAGCTCGCGACATCCGTGCCCACCTGCACGACACCCCTGACACCCACGCTCGACGCCCGGTCGAGAGCCTCGCGGTATCCGAGAACCTCGTCGTGCGCGATGCCGTGCTCGAGGTGCGTGTGGTTGTCGTAGACACCCACCGTGAGCGCCTCGGGCAGCGGGGGGTAGGTCATGCGGCAGGCTCCTGCTCGATGCGGGGGAAGAGCGGCGGCAGCGTCTCGACCGTCGCGCCTGGCTGCAGCACACCCCACGTGCCGGCCTCGGGGATGAGCTGCTCGCTCAGCGGAGTCGTGAAGCCGAGGGCCGTCCAGAGCTTGGCCGTCGCCTCGGGGATGACGGGCGAGAGCAGCACGGCGAGCGCCCGCAGACCCTCCGCGGTCGTGTACAGCACGGTGCCGAGGCGTTCGCGTGTCTCCTCGTTCTTGGCGAGCACCCACGGCTCCTGCACCGTGATGTAGCCATTGAGGTCGTCGACGACCTTCCAGATCGCCGCGATGGCTTCATGGATCGCGAGACGCTGCATCGCGGCATCCGCTGTTATCACGGCATTCGCCAGGGTGCGCTGGATGTCACGGTCTGCGTCGCTGTAGGGGCCGGGCTCGGGCACGCTGCCGTCGTAGTAGCGGTTGATCATGGCGATGACGCGCGAGGCGAGGTTGCCGAAGCCGTTGGCGAGCTCGGCCTGGTAACGGGCGGAGAGGTCCTCCCAGCTGAAGGAGCCGTCCTGCCCGAAGTTGATGGCGCTCATGAAGTAGTAGCGGAAGGCGTCGGCACCGAAGGTGTCGGTGATGTCGCTCGGGGCGATGCCGGTGAGCTTCGACTTGGACATCTTCTCCCCGCCGACGAGCAGCCAGCCGTGGCCGAAGACACGCTGCGACACGGGCAGCCCGGCTGCCATGAGCATGGCGGGCCAGATGACGGCGTGGAAGCGAGCGATGTCCTTGCCCACGAGCTGCACGGCAGGCCAGCGGCGCGCAAAGGTCTCGTCGTCGGTGCCGTAGCCGATCGCGGTGATGTAGTTGAGGAGCGCGTCGAACCACACGTAGAGAACGTGGCTGTCGTCCCACGGCAGCTTGACGCCCCAGTCGAAGCTCGAGCGGGAGATCGACAGGTCGCGCAGGCCCTGCTGCACGAACTGGATGATCTCGTTGCGCACACTCTCGGGCTGGATGAAGTCGGGGTTGTCGCGGTAGAGCTTCAGCAGCGGCTGCTCGAAGTCGCTCATGCGGAAGAAGTAGTTGGTCTCCTTGAGCACCTCGACGGGCCGCGTGTGGATGGCGCAGACCATCTGGCCCTCGAACTCGCCCGTGCCCGGCACGAGGTCGCTCGGCTGCTTGTATTCCTCGCAGCCGACGCAGTAGTGCCCCTCGAACTCGCCCTGGTAGATGTAGCCGTCGTCGTAGAGCTTCTCGAGGAAGATCCTGACGCCGTTCTCGTGGCGCTCATCGGTCGTGCGGATGAAGTCGTCATTGGAGATGTTGATGGTCTCGAGGAGCGGCTTCCACGCCGTCTCGACGAGCCGGTCGGCCCACTCTCGCGGCGTCACGTTGTTGGCGACGGCGGTGCGCAGGATCTTCTGCCCGTGCTCGTCGGTGCCCGTCAGCAGCCACGTGTCGTCGCCGCTCTGACGGTGCCAGCGGGCGAGGACATCCGCCGCCACCTCCGTGTAGGCGTGCCCGATGTGGGGCACATCGTTCACGTAGAAGATCGGGGTCGCGATATAGAAGGAGTCGCCTGCGGCCATGGCCTCCATCCTACGCGGCGGCCGCTCCCGATTACTTCGGTGGCTGCGCTGCCAAATGTGGCAATGTGTGGCTTTGTCTGTGAGTGTGTTGCTTTTAGAGCGGATGCGGCGTACTCTCGCAACACGCGAACCGCCAACGACCGCCGGGAGACCCATGTACGCCGAGGAACGGCAGCAGCACATCGAGGAGCTGCTGGGACGCGCCGGACGCGTCGCCGTCATCGACCTCGCAAACGACCTCAAGGTCTCGAGCGAGACCGTGCGCCGCGATCTCGACCAGCTCGAATCCCGAGGCGTCCTCCGGCGGGTGCACGGCGGTGCCGTCGCCGCCTCGCGCGTGGGCCGCGCTGAGGAGAGCGTCGCCCAGCGCCGTGACCGCAACGCCGCCGCCAAGGAGCGCATCGCCCGCGCCGCCATGGCGCTCGTGCCGCCCGGCTTCTCGGGGGCGATCGCCCTCGACGCCGGCACGACGACCGGCAGGCTCGCCGAGAAGCTTGCGCAGTGGCAGCCCGAGAAGGCCGGCACGCGCCTCGTCGTCATCACGACCTCCATCCACATCGCCGCCGCCCTCGCTGAGAGCCCCCACCTCGACGTGCACACGATCGGGGGCCGGATGCGCGGCATCACGGGTGCCGCGGTCGGCGCCTCCGCCCTGGCACAGCTCGCAGCATGGCGACCCGACATCTCCTTCATCGGCGCCAACGGCCTGCACGACGGCTTCGGCCTCAGCACGCCGGACTCCGACGAGGCCGCAATCAAGTCGGCCCTCACGAGGCAGGCACGTCGCGCTGTCGCCCTCGTCGACGAGACGAAACTCGGGGTCGAGTCGCTCGTGAACTTCGCAAGCCTCGACGAGCTCGACACCGTCATCACGGATGCTGCGCCGCCACCCCCGCTCGTCGACGCCCTCGACACGGCCGGCGTCGAGGTGGTGCTCGCATGATCGTCACCCTCACGGCCAACCCCAGCCTCGACCGCACCGTCGAGCTCACGGAACCCCTCGCGCGCGGCGAGGTGCAGCGCTCCGCCCTCACGCACGAGCAGCCGGGCGGCAAGGGTGTCAACGTCGCCCGCGCCCTCCTCGCCTCCGGCGTCGACACCCTCGCGGTACTGCCGGGCTCCCCCGCCGACCCCATGCTGATCGCCCTCCAGGCTGCGGGCATCCCCTCGGCAGGACTCGCGATCTCGGGCACGGTGCGCTCCAACCTCACGCTGACCGAGCCCGACGGCACGACCACCAAAATCAATGAACCCGGCCCGACACTCTCCGCGGATGACGCCGAGGCCCTCATCGAGCTGGTCGTCGACCACGCGAGGGATGCCGCATGGCTCGTGCTCGCCGGATCCCTCCCGCCCGGCCTCCCTGACGACTTCTACGTGCGCGTCGTCCGCGCTGTGCGAGCTGCCGGCGGAAGTCCGCGCGTCGCGGTCGACTCCTCCGGCCCCGCCATGCTTTCGCTCGTCACCTCGGGAGTGTGCGTCGACCTCATCAAGCCGAACGCCGAGGAACTCGCCGAACTGACCGGGCACCCCGATCCCGCGAGCCTCGAGGAGGATACGGGCGCCGCGGCATCCGTCGCCCTCGAACTCGTGCACGGGGCGGTCGGCAGCGTGCTCGCGACCCTAGGTAGCCGCGGCGCCGTGCTCGTGACCGCGGAGGGCGCGTGGCACGCGAGCATGCCCCCCGTCACGGTGCGCAGCACGGTCGGGGCCGGCGACTCCTCCCTTGCCGGCTACCTCATCGCCGAGCAGCGCGGCGAGACCGCCCGACGGCGTCTCGCCCAGGCCGTCGCCCACGGGGCCGCCGCCGCGAGCCTGCCCGGCAGCGGGCTACCCACCCTTGACCAGACAGACTCGGCGGCCGCGACCGTCACGAACCTCACCCTCACACACCAGGAGTTGCAATGACGTCACTCATCACCCCGGAGCTCGTGCTGCTCGACGCCGACCTCGGCACCGACCGCGCGGGCGCCATCCGTCGCCTCACCTCACTCGTCGCCGAACGGGGCCGCGCCAGCGACGCCGAGTCGCTCTTCGCCGACGCGTGGGCGCGCGAACAGAAGACCGACACGGGCGTGCCCGGCGGCATCGCGATCCCGCACTGCCGCTCGGAGGCCGTCACAGAGGCAACCCTCGTGATGGCGCGCCCCGAACCGGCGGTCGACTTCGGCGCGCCGGACGGGCCGGCTGACCTGATCTTCCTCATCGCGGCACCCGCCGGCGCCGATCAGGAGCACCTCACGCTCCTCTCCGCCCTCGCCCGCTCCCTCGTACGGCCCGAGTTCGTCGCCTCGTTGCGCGAGGCCGGCAGCGAGCAGGAGATCGTCGACCTCGTCGAGCAGGCGATCGCTCCCGAGAAGCCTGCGACAGAGCCGGCTCCGGATGCCGCGGCCGCCCCCTCCACCGAGCGCAAGACGCTCCTCGCCATCACCGCCTGCCCCACGGGCATCGCGCACACCTACATGGCGGCCGATGCGCTGAAGGCTGCTGCCGACCGCGCGGGCGTCGAGCTCCACGTCGAGACGCAGGGCTCGGCGGGAGCAAAGCCGCTCGACCCGAAACTCGTCGCCGCGGCATCCGCCGTCATCTTCGCTGTTGACGTCGACGTGCGCGACAAGGGCCGCTTCGCGGGGCTCCCCGTTGTGCAGGCACCCGTCAAGCGCGGCATCGACGCCCCCGACGACATGATCGCGGAGGCGCTCGCCGCCGCCGACAACCCCGCAGCGCCCCGCGTGATGGGCTCCAGCTCCACCTCCGAGAGCGCGGAGACGCACGGCGAGCACTTCGGGCAGACGCTCAAGCGCGCGCTGCTCACGGGTGTCAGCTACATGATCCCCTTCGTCGCCGGTGGTGGCCTGCTCATCGCCCTCGGCTTCCTGCTGGGCGGCTTCGAGATCACGGATGTCGCGGAGGACTACATCCTCGGCAACAGCCTGTGGAACCTTCCCGCCGACGGCCTCGGTGCCTACCTGGGGGCTGTCGCGTTCAGCATCGGCGCCGCATCCATGGGATTCCTCGTGCCCGCCCTTGCCGGCTACATCGCCTACGCGATCGCCGACCGGCCAGGCATCGCCCCCGGCTTCGTCGCGGGCGCCGTCGCCGTCATCATGGGTGCCGGCTTCCTCGGCGGAATCGTCGGTGGCCTGCTCGCCGGAGCGGCCGCCTACGCACTCGGCAGGCTCGACCCGCCCGCGTGGCTGCGCGGGCTGATGCCCGTCGTCATCATCCCCCTCCTCGGCTCGATCGTCGCCTCCGGGCTCATGGTCATCCTGCTCGGCGGGCCCATCGCGGGCCTCACCGTGGCACTCAACGACTTCCTCAGCGGCCTCACCGGGGCATCCGCCATCGTGCTGGGCCTCATCCTCGGCGCCATGATGGGCTTCGACCTCGGCGGGCCGGTCAACAAGGTCGCCTACTCCTTCGCCGTGGCGGGGCTCAGCGCGGGCTCGATCGACAACCAGGCGCCGTGGGTCATCATGGCCGCCGTCATGGGCGCCGGCATGGTCGCACCGCTCGCGATGGCTCTCGCCTCCACCCTGATCGCCCGCAGCAGCTTCACCCCCGTCGAACGCGAGAACGGCAAAGCGGCGTGGCTCCTCGGCGCCTCCTTCATCTCAGAGGGCGCGATTCCCTTCGCCGCCGCCGACCCGCTCCGCGTCATCCCCGCAAGCACGATCGGCAGCGCCGTGACCGGTGCGATCATCTTCGCGACCGGCGTCACCTCGCAAGCACCGCACGGCGGCGTGTTCGTGTTCTTCGCATTCAACAACTTCGCGATGTTCATCGTCGCGATCCTCGCCGGGGTCGTCGTCGCGGCGCTCATCGTCGTCGCCCTCAAGCGCTGGGCCGTCCGCCGGCCCGCCACGACGGACGCCGAGAACGCCGCCGCCCCCGTCGCCGCCTGACCCCCACCGAAGGAGTAGAAACATGCCAGAACGCACCGCCACGATCGCCAGCAGCGTCGGACTCCACGCCCGCCCCGCGACCCTCTTCGTGAACGCCGTCAACGAGCAGAAGGTGCCCGTGACGATCCGCAAGGGTGACGGGCCCGCCGGCAACGCCGCGAGCATCCTCACCGTCATGGCGCTCGGCGCGGCGCAGGGCGAGACCGTCACACTCGCGGCCGAGGGCGAGGGGGCCGACGAGGCGCTCGAGAACCTCGTGCAGCTGCTCGAGACCGACCTCGACGCGTAGTAGAACGCCGCACTTCGGGCCCGCCACGAGTTTGCTCGTGGCGGGCCCGGTCGTTTAACGCGCGGCGAGCGCGCCCTCGTACAGGTCGCGCTTGCTCAGCCCTGTCGCCTCGGCGACCTCCGCCGCGGCATCCTTCAGCCGGGTTCCGGATGCCACGAGCTCAAGCACCTGCGCGACGCCCCCATCGAGCGACGCGGCGACCGGCGCGGCCCCCTCGATGACGAGCACGATCTCGCCCTTGACCCCTGCTGACGCCCAGTCCGTGAGCTCGGCGGCCGTGCCGCGCTTGACCTCCTCGAAGAGCTTCGTCAGCTCGCGGGCGACGACGACCCGACGCTCGGGGCCAAGGGTGGTCGCGACATCCGCCAGCGCCTCGGCAATGCGGTTGGGCGACTCGAAGAAGACCATCGTGCGGGGCTCGCGCGCGAGGGCGGCGAGGGCCTTGCGCCGCTCGCCCGGCTTGCGGGGCAGGAAGCCCTCGAAGCAGAAGCGGTCGGTCGGCAGACCGGAGACGGCGAGCGCCGTGATGACGGCGGAGGGGCCGGGCAGCGCCGTCACGGTGACGCCCGCCGCTGTGGCTGCCGCGACGAGCGGGAAGCCGGGGTCGCTGATGGCGGGCATGCCCGCGTCAGAGAGCACGAGCACGTCGGCCTCGCGTGCAAGCTCGACGATCTCGGTCGCCTTCGCGACCTCGTTGTGCTCGTGCAGCGGGATGAGGCGCGGCCGGTTCTCGATGTTGAGGGCGCGCAGCAGGTGCACGGTCGTGCGGGTGTCCTCCGCCGCGATGACCTCGGCGCTCGCGAGAGCGTCGCGCAGGCGCTGCGAGGCGTCGCCGAGGTTGCCGATGGGCGTCGCCGCGAGGATGATCATGGGCTCCATCCTCGCAGGCCTCCCCTGCGTTCGCGGCAGGTGCGGCGGGCGCTTGGGGAGGAGATTTCGGGCGACACGCCGCGGCATCCGCCCTGCCCGCGGTGTGTCGCGGAGAATCTCCTCCGCAACTTCGGTGGCCGCCGGCCGGGCTCCGCGCTGGGCGCCCGGGCGGCGGACTCGAACTGGGCCTGCGTGACCCCGCCGCTCGCTAGTCTTGCCGGGTGACCGCTCGCCTCGCCCGTCTGCCCGAGTGGGCCTGGCTCGCCGCAGTCACCGTCCTCGCCGCGGTCCTGCGCCTGTGGAACCTCGGCTCGCCCCGCGCGCTCGTCTTCGACGAGACCTACTACGTCAAGGATGCCTGGACCCTCCTCCAGCTCGGCTACGAGTCGCGCTGGCCCGAGGGCGCCGACGAGGGCTTCGTGGCGGGGGATGTCGATGCCTTCCTCGACGAGGCATCGTTCGTCGTGCATCCGCCGCTCGGCAAGTGGCTGATCGCGCTCGGGCTCGGCGCATTCGGGGCGGAGGACCCTGTCGGCTGGCGCGTGTCGATGGCGGTCGTGGGCACCCTCGCGGTCGCGGTGCTGTGGCTGGTGGCGCGCATCCTGTTCCGCTCACCCCTGCTCGCGACGATCGCGGCTGGCCTCCTGGCGGTGGACGGCCACGCGATCGTCATGTCGCGCATCGCCCTGCTCGACAACGCACTCATGCTCTTCGCCCTCCTCGGCTTCCTCTTCGTGCTGCTCGACCGGCGGCAGAGCAGGGAGCGCCTCGAACGGTGGATGCTGCGGTGCGAGAAACACGGACGCCCCCTCGACTGGGGTCCCGCCCTGTGGGCCCGCCCGTGGCTCGTCGCGGCGGGACTCGCCTTCGGACTCGCCACGGCGGTCAAGTGGAGCGGCCTCTACTTTCTCGCCGTCTTTGCGATCTACACGCTCGTTGTCGACGCTCTCGCGAGGCGGAGGGCGGGCGTGCCGTTCTGGTTCTCGGGCACGGCCCTCAAGCAGGCGCCCGTGAGCTTTCTGCTGACGGTGCCGATCGCCGCCGTGATCTACCTCGCGAGCTGGGCGGGCTGGTTTGCGAGCGACGACGGCTACCACCGCCGCTGGGCTCTCGAGGCCGGAAATGCATGGCAGGGCCCGCTCGCGTGGGTGCCGCTCGACCTGCAGAGCTGGTGGCACTACCAGGTGAGCGCCTACAACTTTCACGTCGGGCTCGACGCCGAGCACGGGTGGGCCTCCCCCGCCTACGAGTGGCTACCCCTCCTGCGCCCCACCGCCCTCTACCGCCTCTACTCGGAGCAGGGCGAGAACGGATGCTCGTTCGCCCGCTGCGAGCAGTTCATCTCGACGCTGCCGAACCCCCTGCTCTGGTACCTCGCGGTGGGAGCACTCGGATTCCTCGTGTGGCGGCTGCTGCGGCATCCTCGGTCCTGGCGTGCCGGGCTCATCCTCACGGGTGTCATCGCGGGCTACGCGCCCTGGCTGCTCTACCCGTCGCGCACCATGTTCCAGTTCTATGCGATCGCGTTCGAGCCCTACATGATCCTTGCGCTGACGTTCGCGTTGGGCGCCGTGCTGGGGCGGCCTTGGGATTCCGAGTTCCGGCGCGGCACGGGCATCCGCGTCGTCATCGTCGTGCTCGCCCTCGTCGTGTTGCTGAGCGCCTACTTCTACTCGATCTGGACCGGGATGCTCGTGCCCGAGCCCTTCACGCGCAGCCACTACTGGCTGCCGGGGTGGCGGTAGCCTGAGGCGATGGCGCGGGTGTGGCAGGTCGTCGGGGTGCTCGTCACCCTCTCGCTCGGGGTCGTGAGCCTGGGGACTGTTCTTCTCACCTCGGGCGGCGGCATGAACAACGGCCTCGAGGCTCGCTGCATGCCACGATCGGAACTCGGGTGGCCAGAGCTCGGTGGCCCCTATAACGAGAGTGCCCTCGTGCGCGGCCAACCCTTAGGTTTTCCACTGGGCCACAAATGCATATTCGATTCGCCGCTCGACGAGATCGGCCCTCAGGAGTTCGAGCATCCCAACTGGTCCGCCACTTTGCTCTGGCTCGCCACTGGGGCAGGGGCCATCGGCGGACTTGTGCTGACGGCGCGGGCGACCTCCAAGCTCGACTGAACGCCTGAGAAGCTGCGCCTCGCGCGGCTCCCGATGCGCCGGTCCCCGACGCACTCCGGCCTGTGCGTTCATCCCGCGCAACAGGGCGTAACGCGGCACAGCGGGTATGCCATGCTCGGATAGCCTGTGCCCTATGGCTGACAGCACCCCCGAGAGCACCGCCCCCGGCACCGATCGTGGCAGCACCGATCGAGACTGGGGCTTCAAGACCCGCGCAATCCACGCCGGCAACATCCCCGACGCGGTGAGCGGCTCGCGCGCGCTTCCCATCTACAACTCTTCTGCGTTTGTCTTCGACAACAGCGCGGATGCCGCCGCCCGCTTCGCCCTGCAGAAGTACGGCAACATCTACAGTCGCGTCTCCAACCCGACCGTCGCCTCCTTCGAGGAGCGGGTCGCGAGCCTTGAGGGCGGCCTCGGCGCCGTCGCGACCGCGAGCGGCCTGGGTGCGCAGTTCATCACCTTCGCCTCGCTCGCCGGGGCCGGCGACCACATCGTCGCTTCCGCCAACCTCTACGGCGGCTCCATCACCCAGCTGGATGTCACGCTGCGGCGTTTCGGCGTCGAGACGACGTTCATCCAGTCCGCGGACCCGGCAGACTATGCCGCCGCGATCAAGGAGAACACCAAGCTGATCTTCGCCGAGACGGTCGCGAACCCCTCGGGTGACGTCGCCGACCTCGAGGGACTCGCGGAGGTTGCCCACGCGCACGACCTGCCCCTCATCATCGACTCGACCGTCGCGACGCCGTACCTCTGCCGGCCGATCGAGTGGGGTGCGGACGTCGTAACCCACTCGGCGACCAAGTTCCTCGGCGGACACGGCACCGTGCTCGGCGGCGTCGTTGTCGAGTCGGGGCGCTTCGACTGGTCGGGGCACCGCTTCCCCCAGTTCGACGAGCCCGTTCCTCACTACGGCGGACTCAACTGGTACGGCAACTTCGGCGAGTACGCGTTCCTCACGCGACTGCGGGCTGAGCAGCTCCGCGATGTGGGGCCAGTGCTCTCCGCGACATCCGCCGCCAACCTGGCGCAGGGCGTCGAAACGCTGCCCTACCGGATCCAGGCGCACGTCGACAACGCCCGCGCCGTCGCGGAGTGGCTGCGCGCCGACGACCGCATCGAGTACGTCAACTGGGCCGGACTGGAGGAGCACCCGCACCACGAGCGGGCGAAGAAGTACCTGGGCGGCACCCCCGGATCCGTCTTCGGCTTCGGGCTCAAGGGCGGCCGTGCGGTCGGGCAGAAGTTCATTGAGTCAGTTGAGCTGGCGAGCCACGTTGCCAACATCGGCGACGCGAAGACCCTCGTCATCCACCCGGCCTCCACCACCCACGCTCAGCTCACCGAGCAGCAGTTGATCGACGGTGGTGTGGGCGCGGGGCTCGTGCGCATCAGCGTCGGCATCGAGGATGTCGACGACATCATCTACGATCTCGACCAGGCGCTCGACGCCGCGCTGAAGGGAGCCTGAGCATGAGCGACAACGAAACCGTGCAGCTGGCGAACGGCCTGAGCTGCAGCATCCCCGCGTCGTCGCCCCTCGCGAAGCTGCTCAAGTCGCAGCGCACGTGGACGGGACCGACCGCCAAGGAGCGCCTCGGCATCCTGCGCCGCGCGAAGTCGATCGCTATCGTGGGCGCCTCGCCCAACCCCGCGCGCTCGAGCTACTTCGTGGGCACGTACCTGCTGCAGTCGAGCGACTATCGCGTGTACTTCGTGAACCCCAACGCGGACGAGATCCTCGGCCAGAAGGCCTACCCCGACCTCGCGTCGCTGCCGGAGGTGCCCGACATCGTCGACGTGTTCCGCAAGGCGAGCGACATCCCCTCGGTCATCGACGACGTACTCGCGGTCGGCGCTAAGACGATCTGGGTGCAGCTCGGCATCTGGAACGAGGAGGCCGCCCGCTACGGCGAGGAGAACGGCCTGACCGTCGTCATGGACCGCTGCATCAAGGTCGAGCACGCCCGCTTCCACGGCGGGCTGCACCTGCTCGGCTTCGACACGGGCGTCATCAGCTCGCGCAAGGCGATCGCGTAGCGCACCTCCCGCTGTCGGCGGATGCTGGCAGTATGCGGTCATGGAGCAGCGACTCAGTTTCGTAACCCTCGTCGTCGACGACGTGGCTCGAGCCCGCGACTTCTACGTGACCGGGCTCGGCTGGCGGCCCGAGCTCCTCGTCGAGGGCGAGGTGCTCATGCTTCGGGTCGGCGAGCGCCTCATGCTCTCGCTCTGGGATCGCGCGCACGCGGAGGACGAGATCGGCCCCGTGTCCCGCGGCCCCGCGCCGGTGACGCTCGCGCACAATGTCGCGAGCGAGGAGCGGGTCGACGCCGTGCTCGAAACCGCCCGCGCCGCCGGGGCGCACATCGTCGCGGAGGCCGCACGCAGGGAGTGGGGCGGCTACTCGGGCTACTTCGCCGACCCCGACGGCTTCCGCTGGGAGGTCGCGTTCAACCCGGGCCCCATCGGCGCGACTGTGCTGCCATGACGGCGCGGCCATCGTCGTAGTCTCGGTGGCATGACCCTTCTGCACGACCTCGAGCACGTCGTCATTCGCCGCATCGCCGTCTCGGAGATGGACAACAACGTGTACCTCCTCACGGCGAAGGCGACGGGCGCCCAGCTGCTGATCGATGCGGCCGACGACATGTCCGCGATCGAACGGATGCTTCGCGAGGCCCGCAGGGACTCCCCCGAGCCCACACGGCTCTCCCTCATCATCACGACGCACCGGCACGCCGACCACACGCGCGCCCTCGCCGAGCTCGCCGCCGCGACGGGTGCGCTCACCGCGGCGGGGTCCGAGGATGCTGATGCGATTGAGGATGCGACGGGCACCGGCATCGATATACGCCTCGACCATGGCGACGCCGCCGAGCTCGACGGCCTGTCGCTCACCGCCATCCCCCTGCGCGGGCACACTCCCGGCTCAATCGCGCTCGCCTACGGCGACCCGGCGGGGCCGACGCACCTCTTCACGGGAGACAGCCTGTTCCCCGGCGGTGTCGGCAACACGCAGGGCGACCCAGAGCGCTTCGCCTCACTCCTGGGCGACGTCACGGAACGGCTCTTCGCGGTGTACGACGACGCAACGCTCGTGCATCCTGGGCACGGGCTGGGCACGACGCTCGGCGCCGAACGCCCCCACCTCGAGGAGTGGCGTGCCCGGGGCTGGTGACGGCGCGGTTTAGTCGAAGAGCTCGCTGAGCCAGGACTCCTTCTTGCGGCGCTTGTAGCCGTCGTGTCCGTAGCCCCGGTCGTAGCCCGGGTTCATGCCCGGGATGGGGAAGCCACCGCGCTGCTGGGGCGCGGGGGCCTGGGCGGGTGCGGACTGGCCGGGCGCGGGCTGGCCTGCGGCGCGGTCGAGGATCTTATCGAGTTCGCCGCGGTCGAGCCATACCCCACGGCACTGCGGGCAGTAGTCGATCTCGACGCCGCTGCGCTCCGACATGACAAGGACGGCAGAATCAACGGGACAGTGCATGGTCACCCTCTCAGAACTGTGTCGTGCCAGCCTAGAGACGGCGAGCTATGAGCCGGCTGAGCCACACCGAGGGCGACCATGCCCGCCCACCCGTCACAGCGTCGAAGACTGCGCCCAGATGTCGATGCGGCGCTCGTCGACCGCGAAGGTGTCGATCTCGCGCAGCTCCTCCTGGCTGAACTCCAGCTTGTCGAGAGCGCCGAGGTTCTCGTCGAGCTGGGCGACGGACGACGCCCCGATGAGGGCGGAGGTGACGCGCCCGTCATGCAGGAGCCATGCGAGCGCGAGCTGCGCAAGCGTCTGGCCTCGGCGCTCCGCGATCTCGTTGAGCCCCCGAAGCCGGCGCAGCATGTCGTCGGTGACCTGGGCATTGTTGAATGAGGGGCGTTTCGTCGCGTGACCGGCCTCAGGGTCGGCGAGGAACTTGCCCGTGAGCAGCCCCTGGGCGAGCGGCGTGAACACGATCGACCCCATGCCGAGCTCGCGCAGGGCCGGAAGCAACTCGGGCTCGACCCAGCGGTTGAGCATCGAATAGGCGGGTTGATGGATGACGAGGGGCGTGCCGAGGGAGCGCGCGATCTCCTGGGCCCGTCGCGTGCGCTCGGCCGAGTACGACGAGATGCCGACGTAGAGGGCCTTGCCCTGCCGCACGGCGGCGTCGAGAGCGCCGATCGTCTCCTCGAGCGGGGTCGCATCGTCGACACGGTGCGAATAGAAGATGTCGACGTAGTCGGTGCCGAGTCGCTCGAGCGACTCCTCGAGGCTCGCGAGCAAGTATTTGCGCGATCCGAAATTGCCGTACGGCCCCGGCCACTGCGCCCAGCCCGCCTTTGACGAGACGATGAGCTCGTGTCGGTAGGGCTTGAAGTCGCGCCGCAGCATCCGACCGAAGTTCTCCTCGGCCGAGCCCGCGGGAGGGCCGTAGTTGTTGGCGAGGTCGAAATGCGTGATGCCGCGGTCGAAGGCGTGGCGGAGGATCTCGCGTTGCACATCGAAGGGGCGGTTGTCGCCGAAGTTGTACCAAAGCCCCAGGGAGATGGGCGGCAACAGGAGGCCGCTCTCCCCCACTCGGCGGTAGGGGAATCGCGTGTAGCGGTCGTCGGCCGCTGTGTAGGGCCGGTGGACGTCGGAAGTGGACTGATCGAAGGAAACTGTTGTGTTCACTCTGGTTCTTTCGCGTGTGCCGTCGAGGCGCCGATTGCCCAAATGAAGGGCGGCGGTGTGGAGTTGACCTCCCAGTCTCCGACGATACGCGCCTTATACGCGGTCGGGTTGTGCGAAGACACAGCCCGCGCGTTTCGCCAGTGCCTGTCGAACGAGAGGCTCCGACGAAGTGCGGATGCTCCGAGCGCATCGAAGGCCTTGCTGCTCGCCTCCGTCACGAGGCGTGTGAGCACGACCTGACCCTGCGCTGACGCCCTCGATGTTCGCGGCTCGGTCTGCCTCGGAGTCACGGTCGGCGGCGGTCGCGTGGGCTGCGTCGATCGCGGCGGCGACGCGGGTGACGGTGGCCTGCGCGACAAAAGCGGCGGATGCGACCTCACCGACGAGAGCGAGGATCTGCGGATCTTCGCGCGCGAGCGAGGCGGCGCCGTGGCTGTACACGCGTGACCGGGTCGAGACGAGTTGCGCCGTGTCATCCGCAGCCGCTCGGGCGATTCCCGCCAGCACCGTGAGGAGCACAAGCTGGTAGAGGGCCGTCTGATAGCGGAATCGATCCTCGAAGAGGAAGACACGCGAAGGATCCACCTCGACGTCAGCGAAGACGATCGTGCCGGTGCCCGTGAGTGGCTGGCCGATGCCGTCCCAGTCGTCGCTGATCTCGACGCCCGGCGCAGCCGTTCGCACGAGTACTGTCACGTCGACGCCGTCCTCGCGCGTCGCGGTCGCGTCGATCCAGTCGGCGAAGATGCTTCCCGTCGTGTAGAACTTGGTGCCGGAGAGCCGCCAGGCGCCGTCGCGCTGCAGGAGTCGCGTGCCGAGCGTGCCGACGGTCGCCGGGCCCGTCTCGCTCCAGGCATTGCCGACGATCTCGCCCGCCGCGAAGCGCGCGAGCCACTCGTCCCGCGACGCGCTCGGCGGGGCGACGAGGCGGTCCTCCACGAACGCGAAGTGGCCGCGGAAGATTTGCGAAAGGTTGGAATCGGCCCGCGCGAGTTCCGTGAGCAGCTCAGCGAGCTCGACGACGGTTGCGCCAGCTCCGCCAGCATGGACAGGCAGGCGCACCGCGCCAAAGCCCGCCGCCGCGAGCCACGCGACCTGATCTCGCGGGAGCGTGCGGCTCTGCTCGCGCTCGACGGTTCCCCGCGCGATGCGTTCGAAGAGCGGCCGGAAACGCTCGAGGAGCGTCGTGGCCTGAGGGCTGGTGGTGTTCGTCTCGGTCACGATCGTTTGCCTCAGGTGTAGAGCGAGATCGGCTGCAGTTCGCCGAGCAGGTAGTGGGCCCCGACCTCGAGCTTCTTGTAGTCGACCGGGTCGTGGAGTGAGTGGGTGCGGATGTTGCGCCAGTAGAGGTCGAAGCCGATGCTCGACTTCGCCGAGCTCGATCCGGTCGCTTCGAAGATGCGATTGGTGAGGTCGGTGCCGAGCTCGGAGGAGACGACCTTGAGTCGGGCGACGGCGATCTCGATCGCGCCGCGGTGCTTCGGCTGGGCCGCCGTGCCGAGACCTACGACCTCGTCGAACTGGCGGCCCACCCGATCGGCGAGCGCCTCGACAGCCGCGGCCTGCGAGTCGAACTCGCCGTAGAGCCGCTGCACGAAGGGGTCGCGCGCATAGGTCTCGGCCTGGCTCAGGAACCAGGAGTTGCGACGCGCGAGGGTGAGCTCGCGGCCGCGGGCGAGAGCGCCCTCGGCGAGGCCGAGGTAGATGTTGCCGAAGAAGAGCTGGATGCCCGGGGTGATGAGATTGGCGAACGGTTCGAGCGTTTGGACGGCGAGAAGGTCACCGTCATCGACGCGCACGTCGTTGAAGCGCACGGAACCACTTGCCGAGAGCCGCTGGCCGAGGAAGTCCCAGTCGCCCGCATACTCGATGCCCTCACGGCCGCTCTCCAGCACGAGGAGCACGGCGTCACCGTCGAGCTCGCCTCCCTCGATGACGGCGCTGACGAGAAGCACCTCCCCCGCGGTCGAGCCGGTCGAGAAACGCTTGAAGCCGCGCAGGACGTAGTGGTCACCCTCCCGCACGAGCGCGACATCGGGGTCGACGGGGTTGACGGAGTCGCCCCACACCCAGTCGCCCTCAACCGTGCGCCGGAACCAGTCCGCCTGCACAGAGGCGGGCGCCTGGAACCCGATGTTGCTCGAGTTGATGTAGTGGTATGCGAGCACCTGGGCGACGGAGGAGTCGACGCGGGAGAGGATGCGCACGACCTTGAACGCCGTCTCCCAGTGCGCTCCCCCGCCGCCGAACTCGGCGGGGTGCAGCAGGTTGACGAGGCCGAGCTCCTTGAGCCGTGCGAGTTCACGGCGCGGGTCGACGTTGGCGCGGTCCCGCTCGAGCGCGTCTACGGCGAGCTCGTCGGCGGCCGCCTGCGCGATAGCGCTCCAGCGCTCGAGTTCCTCGGCGCTCGCGGTGCCCGTGTAGTAGTTCCTGGCGAGCTCGCGGGTGGGCGTCACGGTCGTGTCAGTCATGAATGTCTCCTTGAGGTGCCGGGGCGTGGATCAGAGGGCGGCGGGGATGCGTGCGGCCGGGAGCGTCGTGTCGTCCGCCGTCGGCCCGCCGACGAGCGAGCCGCGGTAACGGTGCGCGGGATGCCACTCGGGCACGACGGGAGAGCCGCTGAGGCGCTCGCGCAGTGTCGAACCCTCGTAGTCGTCCCAGGTGCGGCCACGCTTGCGCAGCTCGGGCACGACCAGTTCGACGAACTCCTCGAAGGAACCGGGCGAGACGACGTAGGCGAGGTTGAAGCCGTCAACGCCCCCGACATCGACCCAGCGCTCGAGCTCATCCGCGACCGTCGAGGGGCTGCCGACGATGACGGGGCCGATGCCGCCGATACCGACGTAGTGCGCGATGTCTGCGGGGGTCCACCTGCTGTCGGGGTCCGCCGTCGTGAAGATGGAGAGCGCCGAGCGCGCGGCATCCGTGTCAACGTAGGCGAGCGCCTCGTCCTCGCCGTACTGCGACAGGTCGAGCCCCGACCAGCCGCCGTAGAGCGCAAGGGCGCCCTCTGGGCTGACGTAGTCGCGGTACTCGGCATGCTTGCGCTGGGCCTCCGCATCCGTCTCGGCGACGATCACGGTCACGAGGGTGAGAATCTTGACGGAGTCGCGGGGGCGGCCGAGCGCCTCGGCGCGGTCGCGGATCTTGTCGGTCGTCTTGCGCGTGAGCTCGGGGCGGATGCCGTTGATGAAGATCGCCTCGCCGTGCTTGGCCGCGAACTCCTGACCCTTCGGCGATGCGCCGGCCTGGAAGATGACGGGCGTGCGCTGCGGCGACGGCTCGGAGAGATGGATGCCCGGCACATCGAAGAACTCGCCGGAGTGCCCGATGGGGTGCACCCTGCTCGGGTCGGTGTAGATGCCTCGCTCCCGGTCGCGAATGACGGCACCGTCCTCCCACGACGCCTCCCACAGCTTGTAGGTGACATCGAGAAACTCGTCGCCGAGCGCGTATCGGTCGTCGTGGGCGATCTGCTTCTTGAGCCCGAGGTTGCGGGCAGCGCTCTCGAGGTACGACGTGACGACGTTCCAGCCGATGCGGCCCCGTGTGAGGTGGTCGAGCGTGGAGAAGCGCCGGGCGAGGAGGTAGGGCTGCTCGTAGGTGAGGGCGACCGTCACGCCGAATCCCAGATTCTTAGTCACGGCTGCCATCGCCGAGACGGCGAGGAGAGGGTCGGAGAGCGGCACCTGGGCGGCGTCACGCAATGCCGCCGCGGCGGAACCGCGGTAGACGTCGTAGGTGCCCAGCACGTCGGCGAGGAAGAGTGCGTCGAAGCGCCCGCGCTCGAGCAGCTGAGCAAGCTCCGTCCAGTACTCGATCGAGGTGTAGGTGTGGGCGCGATTGTCGGGGTGCCGCCACAGGCCGGGCGCCTGGTGCGTGACACAGGCCATGTCGAAGGCGTTGAGGATGATGCGCGAAGACACGGTGACTCCTGGTGCTCAAGGTGGTGATCGGGGCGCCGATGTGCGCCGGTGGCAGGACGCTACCGCCGCCGCCCTGCTCGGTCCGCACTGCACGTAACAGTGGCGCAACACGGCGTCACGCAACGCAACAGAAGGTCACGCTGCGACACACAGGAACGGACCGGATGCGCAGCCGAATAGCGTGTGGTCACTTCTCACAGCGTCCGACCCGATACAGGAGCACCGATGTCACGATCACCCCGTCCCGCCACGTGGACAGCCCTCACCTTCGCCGCCGTCGGCGCGCTCGCGCTCTCCGCGTGCACCTCGCCCGCATCGGGAGAGACGGGAGCTGGCGATGAGGAACTCACTGTGCTGCTCATCTCCTCGCACGAGGGCGCCTCGCAGTGGCTGAAGGATGAGTACGAGAAGAAGACGGGCGTGAGCATCAACCCCGTCATCGTGCCCTACGACGAGATCGGGGCCAAGCTGAGCCTCGACCAGCAGTCGGGCGCCAACACGATCGACGTCGCCGCCCCCTGGTATGTCTCGATCGGCGACCTCGCGGCGGACGGCTCGATCCAGGACCTCAGCGAGTGGATCGAGTCCGACGACGAGATCGACACCGAAGACTTCATCCCCGACATCTACGACCCGTACACGCTCGTCGCGGGCAAGCGCTATGGCCTCCCCTTCGACGGCGACACCCATGTGCTCTTCTACAACAAGGAGATCCTCGAGCGGAACGGCTTCACCGAGCCGCCTGCCACGTGGGACGAATACGTCGCCCAGGCGAAGGCCATCACCGAGAACGAGAGCGCGAACGGCGTCTATGGCGCGGCCGTGTTCGGCCAGAAGTCGCCGCTCATCCTCGGCGCCAGCTTCGCCAATCGACTGGCCGGCTTCGGCGGGGAGTTCGTCGGCGCCGACGGCAAGCCCTCCATCAACTCTCCCGAGGCGATCGCGGCCGCCGAGTCGCTGCGCGACATCTCGGAGCACGCTCTCCCGACGCCGGCCGAGACGGCATTCGGCGAGGGCAACGCGGCCTGGTTCAACGGCAAGGTCGCCTTCATCGAGAACTGGACAGACCTCGGCGTCGGCTCGCAGGACCCCAACACGGGCTCGCTCGTGGCGGACAAGTGGGGTGTCGTGACGCTCCCCGTCGGCGACGCATCCGTTGAGTCCCGCGCATCGCTCGTCGCCGGCTTCACCTGGGTGATCGCGGGAAACACCGACAAGACCGAGCTCGCCAAGGACTTCATCAAGTGGGCCTCGTCGTCGGAGGTCAACGAGGCGCTCCTCACCTCCCTGCCGCCAACGGGCATCGACCCCAACCGCGTGAGCTCGCTCGAGAGCGACAGCTACGGCGAGCAGTACCCCGAGCTGCAGGAGGTCAACCGCGCGACCCTGAGCGGTGCTCTCGCGTGGCCCACGGGAGAGAACGCAGGCCAGGCCGCCCAGGTGCTCGTCGACGAGCTCGCCAAGTACCTCGCGGGCGACGGCACCGCCAAGGAGACCCTCGACCGCGTGCAGAGCGAATGGGAAGAGCTCCTTGGCTGACAGCTCCACCCTCTCGCGGCCCGCGGAACACAGCCCGGCGGCCCCGCCGCCGGCTGCACCCCGCACCGCTGAGGTTCCGCCGTCGCGACGTCCTTCGTCGCGGCGGCGGAGCGCCTGGGCGCATCGCATCTTCGTCTCCCCGAGCGTGCTCTCGCTGCTCGTGCTCGGTGCCTTCCCGCTCCTCTTCATCATCGCCGCCGCCCTGAGTGAGTCGAGTCTGGGCAGACCGTTCCAAGAATGGGTAGGCGCAGACAACATCACACGGGCGATCGCCGACACGGATGTCGTCGCCTCCCTCGTGCGAAGCAGCGTCTATGCCGCGGGTGTCACGGTCGTAAGCGTGACCCTGGGCGTCGCCGTGGCCGTTGCGCTCCACCGGACGGTGGGCGCGGGCTCGGTCGTGCGCACTCTCCTCCTGCTGCCGCTCATCACCCCGCCCGTCGTCGTCGGCATTGTTTGGAAGCTCATCTTCAACCCCTCGGGGGGCCTGCTCGACACCGTCACGCGCTTCTTCGGCTACTCAGGTCCTCCTCTTTCGCTCCTGTCGTCGACCGACTGGGCGTTGCCGGCGATCGCGATCGCCGACGTGTGGGAGTGGACTCCCCTCGTGACCCTCCTCGTCTTCGCGGCGCTCCTCGGCATGGACCCCGAGGTGCGCGAGGCCGCCGCCCTCGACGGGGCTCACGGCATCCGCCTCTTCGCCCACGTGACCCTCCCGGCGATCCGCGGCGTCATCGGGGCGGTGTTCTTCATCAGGCTCGTCATCGCATTCAAGGCCTTTGACCTCATCGTGCTCATGACCTCGGGCGGTCCCGGCCAGTCGACCACCACCCCCTCCTACCTGATCTACCAGGCCGCGCTGCAGCAGTTCGACGTGGGCCGCGCGGCCGCCATCACCCTCCTCTTCGCCCTCGTTGTGACGCTCGTCACGATCCCGGTCGCCGTCATCACCCGGAGGCTCCAGCAGTGACTCTCGCCCGCATCGCCCGTCAGAGTGCCGTTAACAGTCGCTCTGGCCTGGCCACCGCGACGCTCGCCGTCGGCCTCGTCTTCACGCTCGTGCCGCTCCTCTACCTCGTGTCGGTGTCGCTCATGGACAGGGCCGAGATCACCTCGGGCATCGTCGTGAGCGCTGACCCGAAGTGGCAGAACTGGGCCGATGTCCTCGCGGGCTCCCCCATCCCGCGCGCCATCCTCAACTCGTTCATCGCCGCCGTGCTGGGCGCCGCCCTGACACTTGCGTTCGCTCTCCCGGGCGCCTGGGCGATCGTGCGCTACCGCACGGGCGGCCGCACTCTGGCCGCCACGCTCATGAGCCCGTGGCTGCTCCCGCCCATCGTCGCGGTCATCCCCATCATGACCCTCCTGCGCACCCTCGACCTCGCCAACACCCTCGCCGGTCTCACGATCGTCTACGCTCTCGTCAACATTCCGGTCGCCGTGTGGCTGCTCGAGGGCTTCATCCGCAAGTTGCCGATCGAAATCGATGAGGCGGCGCAGCTCGACGGCGCCGGCTCCTGGCGCGTGCTGCTGTCGATCGTCACGCCGCTCGTCGCCCCGGCCCTCGTCGCGGTCGGCATCATCGTCGCGATCCTCAACTATCACGAGTTCCTGCTCGCGACCTTCCTCACGCAGAGCGCCGACTCGCAGACGCTCACCGTCGTGCTCTCGCTCTTTCTCGGCGAGCGCCTCGCCCACACGGGCAAGATCGCGGCGGCCGCGGTCATCGGCATCCTGCCGCTCTTCGCGCTCGCGACGGTCATGCAGCGGTGGCTAGTCGAGGGGCTCACAAGCGGAAGCGTCAAGTAGCGGCCTCACGCGTCTGCGAGGGCCGCGGCATCCGTCACGGGCAGCCGGCAGACGAGGTCCCGGCACAGGTAGGCGGTCGCCCGGCCCTCGATCGTCGTGCGGGCCTCGAACAGCGCGAAGCCCGCTTCGGCCAGCGCGGATGCCTCCCCCTCCGTCACGACGGCGGCCAGCGCGGCAGGGTGCCGGCGGGCAGCTGCGGTGAGTTCTGACGCGTCGGGACGTGACGGCGTCACCACGATGAGCTGCTCGTGCGCTCCCGCGAGCCGTGCCATGAGTTCCCAGCTGGCGCCGAAGGCCACGGGGTTGGCCTGCGCGTATCCGACGACGGCGGATGCCGCGGCCGCAGCCGCCTCGCGGTACCGCGCCTCCCCCGTCAGCTCGTGGAGGGTCAGCGCCGCATGCGCGCAGGCGCTCACTCCCGACGGGTAGGCGCCCTCCGAGGGGTCCCCCGCAACGTCGAGCCCGTGGGCGCGAAGGGTCGGGTCAACCCCGCCGGGCACCGTGAAACCGCCCGCGCCCAGCGTCGCGTCGAGCAGGCGTCGCCCGGCGCTCGCGTAGCGCGCCTCGCCCGTCGTGAGGGCGAGGCGCAGGAGTCCGCCCGCGAGCATGCCGTAGTCCTCGAGCGTGGCGGCCGCGTCGGAACGGCGACCCTCGATCGACGCGCGCACGAGGCGGCCACTCGACGAATCGGCACCGAGCACGTGGAAGTCGAGCAGGTGGTCGGCGGCGCGGCACGCGGCATCCGCCCATTCGGGCCGGTCGAAGACGAAGGCTGCGTGAGCGAGGGCGCCAATCGTGAGTCCGTTCCAGCCGGCGAGCACCTTCTCATCGAGGGCGGGCGGCTGGAGGGAGGCGCGAGCCGCGGCATCCGCCCGGTAGTAGCCACCCTCGGAGCGCTGCCCGTCGATCACGCTCTCACTGTCCTGCGCCGAGGCGAACCCCCCGCTCGGCAGCTGCATGACGCTCGTGAGGAACCCGACGATGCCGCTCGCCGTCTCCAGGTCGCCCGTGCGAGTGTAGGCGTCGAGCAGCTGCGCGTTGTCGTAGAGCATGCGCTCGTAGTGCGGATCCGACCAGTCGCGCATCGTGCCGTAGCGGAAGAAGCCGCCCTCGACCGGGTCGCGCAGGGGCGAGGCGGCGATGAGTTCCAGAGTGCGACGCCCTAGCTCTTCGCCCGCTGGGGTCGAGAGCAGAAAGTTGAGCACGGGCGCGACGGGGAACTTGGGGGCCGCGCCGAAGCCGCCGAACTCGGCATCCTCGTGCTGGGCGAGATTCGCGACGACGGGGGCCAAGTCGGTGGGGATTTCGCCCGGCTCGACGGCGGATGACGCGGCGATCGCCTGCGCGACGGCCGCGGCATTCTGCTCAACCTCCGCCCTCCGGTTCACCCACGCATCGTGCACGGCGTCGAGGATCTGCCGGAACGACGGATGCCCCTGCACCGGTCGGGGCGGAAAATAGGTGCCCGCATAGAAGGCGCGCCCCTCCGGCGTGACGAAGACCGTGAGCGGCCAGCCCAGCTGCTGCGTGAAGGCGCTCGCCGCCGCAAGGTGCGAGGCGTCGACATCCGGATGCTCCTCCCGGTCGACCTTGACCGAGACGAAACGCTCCGCGAGTACGGCGGCGATCTCCGGATCGCTGAAACTCTCGCGCGCCATCACATGACACCAGTGGCAGGTCGCGTAGCCGATCGACACCATGACGGGCACGTCGCGCCGCCGGGCCTCCGCGAAGGGCTCGTCGCCCCACGGCCACCAGTCCACGGGATTGTCGGCGTGGCCGCGCAGGTAGGGGCTCACAGCATTCGCCAGTCGATTCGCCATGCTGTCCACGCTACGCCCGACCTAGCATGGGCGCATGAGCGATGTGCCCGCCCCCGCCCCAGGCGAACCCGACCTCACTCTCCCCGAGTTCGACCTGCCGCCACTCGACCCCGGCCCTCTCCTGCTCGAGTGGTTCGAGCGCGCCGAGCGGCTCGGAATCCCCGAGTACCTCGCCGCCGCCCTCGCGACGACGGATGCCTCGGGGTCGCCCTCCAACCGCATGGTGCTGCTCAAGCGGGTTGACGCGGGCGGGGTGACGTTCACGACGACGAGCACAAGCCGCAAGGGGCGCGAGCTCGCGGCCAGGCCGCGCGGGGCGATGAGCATCTACTGGCGGGAAACGCAACAGCAGCTCCGCCTTGAGGGCGCCGTGCGGCGGCTCAGCGTGGAGGAATCCGACGCGCTCTTCGCCGTGCGCCCTATCGCCTCACAGGCCTCCGCGATCGCGTCCCGCCAGAGCGAACCGCTCGACGACCCGACCGACCTCGTGGTGCGGGCGGCGGAGCTCGCGGCATCCGCAACCCCGCTGCCGCGCCCGGAAGGCTGGTTCGGCTACCGTCTGGAGCCCGATGTCATCGAGTTCTGGCACGGCACCGCGCATCGCCTGCACCGGCGCCTGCGCTACGCGCGCAGCGACGACGGTTGGTCGCACGAGCGACTTCAGCCCTAGGAGCGGTTCTCTCGAGCCTGGCGTATCGCCCGCATCGCCAACTGCACTGCAGTGAATACGAGGAACAGACCGAAAAGGATACTCGCGACCTGCGGCGGCACGAGCCCCGCAACCGCGATGCCGCCGAACGATGCGGGGATCGCGAAGAGCCCGATGACGGCTGCCGCCCGTAGGTCGCTGTTGCCGTTGCGCACGTTGTTGAGAGTGCCTGTGATTGATGTCGGGATCATCATGAGCAGCGAGGACCCCTTCGCCACCAGGTCGCCCATGCCGAACACCAAGATCATGATGGGCACGACGACTACACCGCCGCCCACGCCGAGAAGGCCCGACAGGATGCCTGTGAAGAGACCGACCCCGATGAGACCGAGGATCGTCACGACCGTGTATTCGACGTTGCCACCGCGATCGGGCACCGTCACAAAGAGGCTCACCGCCATGACCGCGAGGAAGCCGATGAAGCCCCAGCGCAACCACAGTTGCGGGATGCGCGCGAGGAGCGACGTTCCAATGATCGAGCCGAAGATGGCGCCGAACGCGAGGCACCCCGCAACGACCCAGTCCACGTCGCCGTTGACGGCGTAGCCGATCGAGCCGGCGATCGCGGTCGGCAGGATCGCCGTGAGAGAGGTTCCGCTTGCCCGGCGCTGCTGGAAGTTCAGCAGCATGACGAGCAGCGGCACGATGATGACGCCACCGCCGACACCGAAGAGGCCCGAGAAGAATCCCGCGAGGAGACCGATGAGGGAGAGGAACAGGATGCTCGTGGGGCGAGTGGGCATGCGGGCTTTCGGCTCGGGGCCGACATCGGCCGCCAATCGGAGGGGATGGTGCTGAAGAGAACTCTAGTTGAAGTCTTCGGGGTGGCTGCCCACGCGACCGTCACGCTCGAGGGCGGTGATGGCCGAGACCTCACCCTCGCTCAATTCGAAGTCGACGACGTCGAAGTTCTCGGCCATGCGCTCCGCGTGGTTCGACTTGGGAAAGACGATGTGTCCGCTCTGCAGGTGCCAGCGGATGACGACCTGCGCTGGGGTCTTGCCGTGAGCTTCCGCAGCATCCGCAACGGCTGCCTCCTCGAAGAGCGGGTACTTGCCCTGGCCGAGCGGCGCCCATGCTTCGACCGCGATCCCCTGCTCGCGGCAGAACGCCACGACGCCGGGCTGCTGGTACGCCGGGTGCAACTCGATCTGGTTGACGGCTGGTGTGACATCCGTCTCGTCGAGCAGTTTCTCTAGGTGGGGGACGAGGAAGTTGGAGACGCCGATGGAAGCGGTCAGCCCCTCGGACTGGAACTGCTCGAGCGCTCGCCAGGACTCCACGTAGAGCCCGTGGGCGGGCGCCGGCCAGTGGATGAGGTAGAGGTCGACGCTCTCGAGACCGAGCTTCTCGAGGCTCGACTCGATCGCGGCGCGCGAGCGGTCAGCGGACTGCTCCGTGATCCACTGCTTCGTCGTGATGAAGAGCTCCTCGCGCGGGATGCCGGACTTCGCGATCGCGCGCCCCACGCCCTCCTCATTGCCGTAGATCGCCGCCGTGTCGATGTGGCGGTAGCCGGCCTCAAGCGCCTCACTGACGATGCGCTCCGTCTCAGCCGGGTCGACCTGGAAGACGCCGAAGCCAAGCTGGGGGATGTCGCGGCCTGAGTTGAGGGAGATGGTGGGGATCGTCATCTCTTCATCGTGCCACCGTTTGCCTCCGAGATTCAGGGGCTCGTCACACGTGGCGCTCGTCGGGCCCGCTGTAGGCGCTGAGCGGCCGGATGAGCGCGTTCGACTCCATCTGCTCCATGATGTGCGCCGTCCAGCCTGCGACGCGGGCCGCGACGAAGAGCGGGGTGAACATCTCGGTGTCGAAACCCATGAGGTGATACGCCGGCCCGCTCGGGTAGTCGAGGTTGGGCTTGATGCCCTTGCGAGCATCCATCGCCGCCTCGAGGCGATCGTAGAGCTCCGCCATCTCCGGCCGGTCGTAGTGCTGGATGAGGGTGTCGAGCGCGGCCTTCATGGTGGGCACGCGCGAGTCGCCGTTCTTGTAGACCCGGTGACCGAAGCCCATGATCTTGCGCTTCGCGGCGAGGGCCTCCTCAAGCCAGTCCTCCACCCTCTCGGGGATGACGATCTCCTCGAAGACGTGCATGACGGCCTCGTTGGCGCCGCCGTGCAGCGGACCCTTGAGCGCGCCGATCGCCCCCACAACCGCACTGTAGAGCTCGCTCAGGGTGCTCGTGATGACGCGAGCGGTGAAGGTCGACGCGTTGAAGGAGTGCTCGGCGTAGAGGATCATCGACACGTCGAAGGCCTCGACGACAACCGCCTCGGGCACCTCGCCGAAGGTCATGTGGAGAAAGTTCGCGGAGTAGCCGAGGTCGTCCCGCGGTTCGACGAGTTCCTCGCCGCGGCGGCGGCGCTGGTCGTACGCGACAATGGCGGGCAACTGCGCGAGCAGGTACACGGCGCGGCCCTCGTTGTACTTGCGGTCGGCGATGCCGTTCGGCTCCAGCAGAGTGGGGTCGGTCGCCCCGATGACGCTCACCGCGGTGCGCACGACATCCATGGGATGCGCGGTCGTGGGCAGCTCGTCGATCACCCGCTTCGTGCGGTGGTCGAGGGGTCGCAGCCGGCGCTCAAGCTCCTGGAACTCCTCCAACTGCCCGGGTGTCGGCAGCTCTCCGTGCCAGAGCAGGTAGGCGACCTCCTCGAAGGTGCACTGCGCCGCAAGCTCCTGCACGGGGTAGCCGCGGTAGAGCAGCGAGTTGCTCTCGGGGTTCACCTTCGAGATCGCCGTCGTGTCGACGACAACACCGGCGAGTCCCTTGCGGATCTCTTCTGTCATGACGCTCCTTCTAGTCGCGGATGCCCGTCTCAGTGTCGCCCGGGCACGGTGAAGTTGAACACCCCTTCGTCGAAGGAGTTGTAGCCGGCGTAGTCGACGAGCTCGTAGAGCCGGGCCCGCGTGAGCATGTCGGGGACCGCCGCCTCCTGAGTGCCCTCCGCGAGAAGCGTGTCGAGCACGCGCTCGGCGGCCCCCATGGCGGCGCGCAGCAGCGTGACGGGGTAGATGACGATGTTGACGCCGACATCCCGCAGCTGCTCGGTCGTGAAGAGCGCGCTCTTGCCGAACTCGGTCATGTTGGCGAGGATCGGCACGTCGACCGCCGCGCGCACCGCCTCGAACTCGGAGAGGTCGGCCATCGCCTCGGGGAAGATCGCGTCGGCACCGGCATCCACGAGCGCCTTCGCACGGTCGATCGCGGCCGGCAACCCGGCGACGCCGCGGATGTCGGTGCGCGCCATGATGAGCAGGTTGGGGTCACGGCGGGCGCTCACGGCGGCACGGATGCGTTTGAGCGCCGTCTCTTCGTCGACAACGGCTTTGCCGTCAAGGTGCCCGCAGCGCTTGGGGTTGACCTGGTCCTCAATGTGCACGCCCGCGACGCCGGCATCCTCGAGCTCGTGGATGGTGCGGGCCACGTTCATGGGCTCGCCGAAGCCCGTGTCGACATCGACGAGGGTGGGCAGGTCGGTCATCCGGCTGATCTGGCCCGCGCGTTGTGCGACCTCGCTGAGCGTCGTGAGGCCGATATCGGGCAGCCCGAGCTCATTGCTGAGGACGGCGCCGGAGATGTAGACGCCCTCGAAGCCCTTCTCCTGGATGAGCCGCGTGCTCAGCGGCGTGAAGGAACCGGGGAATCGCAGAAGCTCCCCTGTGGCGAGGCGCTTGCGCAGCCCGCTCCGCTTATCGGCGGGGGTCGTGGTGGAGTACAGCATCAGAAGATCCCTGTCGTGGTGGCGCGCGGGAGTTCCGCGTCGATCGTGAGCCCGCAGAGTTCATCGGCGGTGAGTTCGGGCAGCCGCTGGGCGACCTCGAGGAAGCGTTCGATCTCTTCCGGCGCGAGCACGCCGTCAGCGAGCGCGCGGAACTTCCCCACGTACTGCTCGCGCGCGAAGGGCCGGGCGCCGAGCGGGTGTGCGTCGGCGACGGCGATCTCGTCGACGATGCGCGTGCCATCCGTGAGTTCGATCTCGACGCGGCCGCCGAAGGCCTTCTCGGCGATGTCGTTCGAGTGGTAGCGGCGCGTCCACTCGGCATCTTCGAGGGTTGTCACCTTCTTCCAAAGTGCGACCGTGTCGGCACGCCGGGCCCGCTCGGGTGCGTAGGAGTCGACGTGGTGCCAGCGGCCGTCCTGCAGGGCGACGGTGAAGATGTACGGGATCGAGTGGTCGAGCGTTTCGCGGCTCGCGTTGGGGTCGTACTTCTGCGGGTCGCCCGCGCCCGAGCCGATCACGTAGTGCGTGTGGTGGGAGGTGTGGAGCACGACGGCGGCGACGTTGTGGGGGTCGCGAAGTTCCGGATGCTCGGTGCCGAGCTTGCGGGCGAGGTCGATCCACGCCTGCGCCTGGTACTCGGCCGAGTGCTCCTTGGTGTAGCTGTCGAGGATGGCGCGGCGCACCTCTCCACGCTCGGGGAGGGGCACCTCGTACCGTGCGTCAGGGCCGTCGAGCAGCCAGGCGATGACGCCATCCTCGCCCTCGTAGATGGGGGTGGGGCTGGTCTGGCCGCGCATCGCCCGGTCGACGGCTTCGACGGCCATCTTGCCCGCGAAGGCGGGGGCGTGGGCTTTCCAGGTGGAGATTTCGCCCTTGCGGGACTGCCGGGTGGCCGTCGTGGTGTGGAGGGCCTGCCCGATCGCTTGGAAGATCGTTTCCGTGTCGAGTCCGAGCAGGGTGCCGATGCCGGCGGCGGCGCTTGGTCCCAGGTGGGCGACGTGGTCGATCTTGTGTCGGTGCAGGCTGATGGCCTTGACGAGGTCGATCTGGATCTCGTAGCCGGTCACGATGCCGCGGAGCAGGTCGCCGCCGTTCCGGCGGGTGTGCTGGGCGACGGCGAGGATCGCCGGGATGTTGTCACCGGGGTGGGAGTAGTCGGCGGCGAGGAAGGTGTCATGGTAGTCGAGTTCGCGAACGGCGACTCCGTTGGCCCATGCTGCCCACTCGGGGCTGACCCGCGTCGTCGTGCCGAACACGGTCGAGCCGGGCTCGACGCGACCGTGCCGTTCGGCCTGTTCGCGAGCGGAGACGACGGGTGCCCGGGTGAGGCTGGCGGCGGCGACGGCGGCGTTGTCGATGACGCGGTTGATGACCATGTCAGTGACCTCAGGGGTGACGTCGATGCGCTCGGCAGCGACCTCGGCGAGCTTCCAGGCGAGCTGGTCTTCTCGCGCCAGCACGTCGGAGCTGGGGTGAACGCGTACGGCGTGATTCTTCACGGGGCGATCCTTTCGGCTTCTGCAGGTCGGAGCACGCCTCGGGCGGAGGCGAGCGCGCTGGTGAGCGCATGGTGGAGGTGGACGTGGGTGGCGTGGGCGGCGAGGTCGGGGTCCCCGAGGCGGATCGCATGCACGATCAGGAGGTGTTCGGATGCCGCGGCTCGAAGTCTTTCGGCATCGTCGCGCGACAACCTGCGAATGCGCACAAGGTGTGTGCGCAGGGAGCGGAGGGCGGTCACGAGGTAGGGGTTGGCGACGGATGCGTCGATGGCGTCATCGAAGCGGGCGACGAGGTCGTAGTAGTCGCGTCGCTTAGGGTCATCGCCGGTGAGGAGCGCAGGGGCGGCGTGGAACTCCTCCTCGAGGGTGGCGAAGAGCGCGCGATCGGCTCGCTCTGCGGCGAGGCGGGCCGCCTGTTCTTCGAGGGCTCGGCGCACTTCGAAGAGCTCGCGAATGTTGTCGATCGAGATGTCGGTCACGACGAGGCCGCGGCCGGCTTGCGGCGCAACGAGCCCGTCGGCGACGAGCCGGGAGAGGGCTTCACGGAGGGGCGTGCGACTGACCCCGAGGCGCTCGGCCTGCTCGACTTCGCCGAGCACGGTTCCGGGAGGGAGCATCCATTCGACGATCTCGCTTCGGAGGGTCGAATAGGCCCGATCGGATGCTCGCACCCACTCCTCCGTTCCCAAAGCCGCCAAGCGCCACTGTATGCAGAAGATCGGCGCTTCGCAACGAGAAGCGAGAGATTTGGCCGTTCACAGCGGCCTATGTATACACAGGGGTGTCGGAGCTGTGGGAACCCGGCGTTAGTTGTAGCCGGGTCGCACTTCCCACCCGTCTCGCGACATCCGACTCCACACTCTGAGCATCAGCGGAAGCGACGCCCCTCATCCCGTCGGAACAACACCAGCGCAAGCACGAGCGTCACGGCGATCCAGCCGAGGATGCCCAACCACACCCACGGCGCCAACTCCCCACCCTGCACCGCCCAGATCACCAGCTCGCGCGCCTGCCGCGACGGGAAGAACGTCGAAAGCGTGTTGAGCCACGGCGCGAACATCATGGGCGGCAGGAAGAGCCCGCCAGCAAACGCAAAGCCGAACATGACGATCTGCACCACCGCGATAGCCGCCTTCGATGGCATCGAATAGCCCACACACACGCCGATCAGCATGAACGGCAGGGCCGACACCGCGAGCGCGAGGAGCCCGAAAAGTATCCGGCCCACGGATGCTTCGGCTGCCGTGAACAGACCGCCGATGATGATCACCGGCACAATTGCCACGAGACCCATCAGGCCGATCGAGAAGACGTGCGAGAGCACGCGCGCCATGCCAGGGACGGGGAGGGTCCGCAGGTACGGGTCCCACGGCTTCTCCCGGTCCTCCGAGATCGTCAGGCCGAAACTGAAGAGCGAGTTCGACATGACCGCGAAGACCGAGAGCGAGATGACCGCCTGGGTCGCAAAGAAGGGGTCCGCGGCCACAACCTCCTGCGGCACCACGAAGAACAAGAGGGCCAGGGCGGGAAAGACGAGCGAACCGATCACGGCGATCGGCACCCGCATCGTCTCCAGAAGCGCGTACTTGGCGTGTATGCCGGCGAGCCGGATGACGGTCATGATGCAGACTCCAGGGTCGAAGGATGAGAGGTGAGAGCGAGGAACGCCTCCTCGAGCGTCGCGCCGCGCACCGCCAAGCCCGAGAAGGGGATGCCTGCGCGCACCAGCTCGACGACCGCCGCGTCGGCGTCCCGCACGAAAAAGGTGTGCGAGCCGTCGCCCGCATCGCGGGACTCCACCACGCCCGCGAGCGCCGCGACGGCCTCCGGTCGCGGGGTCGAGAGCCGCAGCATCCGCAGCCCCACACGGTCGAGCACGGCAGCGAGATCGTCGTCGGCGAGCACACGGCCCTCCCCGATCACAACGACGCGCTCGGCGAGAGCCTCGATCTCCTCCAGGTAGTGGCTCGTGACCACGACCGTGGCACCCCCATCATGCTGACGGCGGACCGCATCCCACAGGGTGCGGCGGGCGTCGACATCAAGCCCCGTCGTCGGCTCATCGAGCAGCACCAGCCGAGGGCGCGCGACGAAAGCGAGTGCGACACTCACCCGGCGCTTCTGCCCGCCTGAGAGCGAGCCCGTCTGGCGGCGAAGCAACTCGGTGAAACCGAACTCCTCCGCGAGCTCCCCCTTCGGCACGGGATCCTCGAAATGAGAGGCCACAAAATCGATCACCTCCCCCACGCGCAGGGTGGGCGGCAGGGCCGTCTCCTGGGGCGTGCTGCCGAGCATCCGCCGGTTCCTGTAGTCCGACGGGTCACCGCCGAGCAGCTCAACCGAACCACTCGTCGGTCGGCGCAGGCCCTGGAGCAGCGAGAGGAGAGTGCTCTTGCCTGCGCCGTTGGGGCCCAGGAGGCCGACGATGCGGCCAGGCTCGATTGCGAGCGAAACGTCGTCGAGCGCCGTGACGTCGCCGAAACGACGCGTCACGCGATCAAGGCGGGCGAGGGCGGTCATTCGGATGCTCCCAACAGATCTCGGAGGGCGTCGGTGTAGTCCTCGAAGGCGCGACGGCCGCGCTTCGACAGTGCTAGGTAGGTGACAGGCATGCGGCCCTGGTGGGTTTTGGTGACCTCGACGTATTCCGCTTCCTCAAGCTTGCGGAGGTGAGTCGACAGATTGCCCGCCGTCATATCGAGCAGCTCCTGCAAGCGCGGGAACGACATTCTGTCGCCGGTAGGCAACGTCGCGAGGGTCGCGGTGATGCGCAAGCGGGCGGCCGCATGGATAACCGGGTCAAGCTCCACCGCGCTGCCCCCTCCGCATGAAGAGAACGAAGTACAGGCCGCCGACGAGGAAGCCGCCACCGCCACCGACCGCCATGACGAGATTGTTGGCGGGCGACCCGAAGAAGGGGGAGATCGACCCCACCACCAGCAGCAGCACTCCGAGCACGAGCTGGCTTCGCTCGCCCCAGAGCGCAGCCCCCGCGAGGTACATGATCCCGGCCATGAGCGCGTAGGCGGAGGGGAAGTAGAGGGAGGCGAGTTCGGGCGAGAGCCCGTTGTGAATGAGCCCCATGCCGACGGCAGCGAAGGCCGCGCCCGAGAGGCTCCAGGAGATGCCGTAGACAGCTCCCTGGAAGTTGGAGGCGCCCTGCACACCCCGTCCGATGCGCGTGCCGACAATCGCCGAGGTCACGATGGAGGCGATGAGCAGCACGCCGAATGCTGTGCCGGCGACCCCCAGTGGCAACCAGTCGACGACGCGCGCCAGCCAGAGCAGCACGAACCCCAGGAGCCAGGCGAAGCCCCAGACGAAGTAGAGCCATGCGACCGGCCTGACATAGGAGAGTGTCACCTGCCGCTTCTGCCGCTCCAGCAGCGCGAGCATCTCTGCCGGGTCGAGCGGTGTGTCGTCGTCGCTGTGCGTCATATCTACTTTGTATTGCAAAGTGCTTTGCCTAGTCAATCACTTTGTCCGCACCGACCCGCACCCTCCGGCTCGACGTAGGATGGAGGGCTCATGATCCCCGCCATCGCCTATCCCCCCGACCTGCCCGTCAGCGGGCGACGCGACGACATCATGGCCGCCATCCGCGACCATCAGGTCGTCATCGTGGCGGGGGCGACCGGTTCGGGTAAGACAACGCAGCTGCCCAAGATGCTGCTCGAGCTCGGCTACGAGTCCATCGGCCACACACAGCCCCGTCGTATCGCCGCCCGCACGATCGCGGAACGCATCGCGGAGGAGCTCGGGCAGGAGGTCGGCGGCCTCGTCGGCTACCAGGTGCGCTTCACCGACCGCACCGCCAAGGGCACGCGCATCAAGCTCATGACCGACGGCATCCTACTGAACGAGATCCACCGCGACCGGATGCTCCGCAAGTACGACGCCATCATCATCGACGAGGCGCACGAGCGCAGCCTCACAATCGACTTCCTTCTCGGCTACCTCAAGCAGTTGCTGCCCAAGCGGCCCGACCTCAAGGTCATCATCACCTCGGCGACGATCGACCCGGAACGCTTCGCCGCTCACTTTGCCTCCCCCGCCGGGCCCGCCCCCATCGTCGAGGTCAGCGGGCGCACCTACCCCGTCGAGATTCGCTACCGACCGTTGGCTCCGGATGCTACGACCGACGATGTCGACGACGACGACGTCCCGGCGAGCGCCGTCGGCGAACCCATCGACCTCTTCGACGGTATCAACTCCGCGATCGACGAGCTCGGGCGCGAGGGCAGCGGCGACATTCTCGTCTTCCTCAGCGGCGAGAACGAGATTCGGGATGCCGAGGACGCGATCCGGGCGCGAAACCTGCCCGGCGTGGAGGTCCTCCCGCTCTACGGGCGGCTGAGTGCGGCCGACCAGCACCGGGTGTTCCAGCGAACCTCGACCCCGGGCATCCGTCGCCGTATCGTGCTCGCGACCAACGTCGCCGAGACCTCGCTCACGGTGCCCGGCATCAAGTACGTGATCGACGCCGGCACGGCGCGTATCAGCCGCTACAGCGCGCGCGCGAAGATCCAGCGGCTGCCGATCGAGCCCATCTCGCAGGCATCCGCCAATCAGCGCTCGGGCCGTTCGGGGCGCACGAGCGAGGGCATCGCGATCCGCCTGTACTCGCAGGAGGACTTCGAGAAAAGGCCCGAATTCACCGACCCGGAGATCCTGCGCACCAATCTTGCGGCCGTCATCCTGCAGATGATCTCGCTCGGGCTGGGCGCGATCGAGAAGTTCCCCTTCCTGCAGCCGCCCGACTCGCGCGGCATCAAGGACGGCCTCGACCTGCTGCGGGAGCTGGGCGCGGTTTCGACGGGCGGGGCCGGCGGCGGCGCAACCGGCGGCAAGCAGGAGATCACCAAGATCGGTCGCCAGCTCTCGCAGCTGCCGATCGACCCCCGACTCGCGCGCATGGTCATCGAGTCGAAGCGACACGGAGTCACCCGGGAGGTCATGGCGATCGTCGCGGGGCTCAGCATCCAGGATCCCCGCGAGCGCCCCCTCGACAAGCGCCCGCAGGCCGACCAGCTGCACGCGCGCTTCGTCGACAAGACGAGCGACTTCCTCACCCTCCTGAACCTCTGGAACTACCTCAAGGAGCAGGAGCAGGCCCTCAGCGGCAATCAGTTCCGCCGCCTGTGCAAGGCGGAGTACCTCAACTACCTGCGAGTGCGGGAATGGGCGGATGTCTACCGACAGCTCGAGCGGATGGCGAAGCCGCTGGGCCTCACGATTGGCGACCCCAGCACGGATGGCAGCGGCATCCACCGTTCCCTCATGGCCGGGTTGCTGAGCCAGCTCGGCATCCGCGACGACACCGTCGCGCCCCAGGGCAAGGCGAGCAAGGACCGCGATCGCCCTCGCAACAAGAAGGGTGACTACCTCGGGGCGCGCCAGGTCCGCTTCTCCGTCTTCCCCGGCTCGGCGCTCGCCAAGAAGCCGCCCGCCGAAATCATGTCGGCCGAGCTTGTCGAGACGAGCCGCCTCTTCGCGCGCATGAACGCCGCCGTCGACCTTGCCTGGGCCGAACCCCTCGCGGGTGACCTCGTCAAGCGCCAGTACGGCGAGCCCCACTGGGAGAAGCGCCAGGGGGCTGCAGTCGCCTACGAGCGCGTGACCCTCTACGGTGTGCCGATCGTCGCCCGCCGCCGCGTGCAGCTCTCGCGCATCGACCCCGCCCTCGCCCGCGAACTCTTCATCCGGCACGCCCTCGTCGAGGGCGAATGGGATGTCACGAGGCTCGACAAGCGGCTGACCGCGTTCGATCGCGCCAACCGCGCCCTGCGCAGGCAGCTCGCCGAGGTCGAGGAGCGCACCCGCCGCCGCGACATCCTCCTCGACGACGAGGCCGTCTTCGAGTTCTACGACCGCCGGCTGCCCGCGGATGTCGCAACCCAGCGCGACTTCGAGGCCTGGTGGAAGCGCAGCCGCCCCGAGAGCCCCGAGCTGCTCACGATGACGCGCGAGGACCTGATCGACGAGCCGGATGCTGCGCCCGAACTGCTTGAGGCGGACTACCCGAAGTGGTGGCGACAGGGCGACCAGCGCCTCAAAGTCACCTACCGTTTCGAGCCGGGCGCAAAGGATGACGGCGTCACGGTGCATGTGCCGCTCGCGCTGCTCGCCCGACTCTCCCCCGCGGGCTTCGACTGGCAGGTGCCCGGCCTGCGGGCCGACCTCGTCGCAGCCCTCATCAAGGCGCTGCCGAAGGCGATCCGGCGCAACGTCGTGCCGGCGGGAGATTGGGCGCGCAAGCTCCTTGAGGGCCTCCCCGACGATCTGGACACTACGGAGATGCCGCTCACGGAATACATTGCCCGCGAGATCCAGCGCCGCACCTACACGCCCGTTGACGTCGAGGACTTCGAGCTCGACCGTGTGCCCGAGCATCTGCTCGTGACATTCGCTGTCGTGAACGAGCACGGGCGCGAACTCGCCCGCTCAAAGGACCTCACTGCCCTACAGGCCAAGCTGCGCGAGCGGGCACGCGAGAGCGTCGCGCGGGCCCACGCGAGGCCAGCTGCCGCAAAGCCGGGGTCGCCCACCTCCTCCGCTTCACCGCAGCCGAGCATCGAGCGCGGCGGGCTCACGGCGTGGGACTTTGACGAACTCCCACGCATCCGCGATACGAGGGTTGCCGGCAACGTCGTGCGCGGCTACCCCGCCCTTGTCGACGAAGGCGCGAGCGTGGGCATCCGTCTCATGAGCACCCCCGCGGAGCAGTTGCGCGAGCACCGGCGCGGTGTGCGACGGATGCTGCAGCTCGCGATCCCCGCCCCCACCGCCTACGTGCAGGAGCACCTCACCGCAGCGGAGAAGCTGAGCCTTGGGGCGAGCCCCTACCCCTCGACGCGGGCGCTCTTCGACGACGCGATGGCGGCGACGCTCGACGACGTGCTCGGCTTCCCGACGGATGCTGCAGCGCTCCCGTGGACGCGTGCCGACTTCGAGGCACTCCGCGACCGCGCCTCCGCCCGCATCGTCGACGGCCTCTTCACGACCGTCTCTCTCGCGGCACGCTCCCTCGCGGCGGCCCGCGATGCCGAACGCGCGATCAAGGCCGCCACAAGCATGGCCCTCATCGCGCCGCTCGCGGATGCCCGCAGCCAACTGGAGGCGCTCGTGCACCCCGGCTTCATCGGAATCGCCGGCGTCGAGCGCCTTCACCGCGTCCCGCTCTACCTTGCGGGCATCACGCATCGGGTCGAGCGCCTCGCCGAGAATCTGGGGCGCGACCGCGTCTGGATGTCGGAGGTGCAGAGCGCGACAGAGCTCTACACGAAGGCGGGCGGCGCCCTGCCTCTCACGCGGGAACTGGTCGACGACCCGGAGCTAGCCCATCTCGTGCGCGTGCGGTGGATGCTTGAGGAGCTGCGCATCAGCCTCTTCGCGCAGCACCTCGGCACGAGCGGACCCGTCTCGGTGCAGCGCATCCAGAAGGCCCTCGCCGCCCGCTAACCACCATGCGCCAGAAGGCGCGCCCCGGGGTGAGGCGCGCCTTCGTCGTGGGTAAGCGGAACGGTGCTCGTTGCCGAGCCGGTGCTAGGTGCTAGGTGCTAGGTGCTACTTGGCGGCAGCCGCCGTCTTCGCGTTGACCTCGTAGGAGGTGTTGGTCGACTCGAAGAAGTTGACCAGCTCGAGGGTGTCGTTGGCGGTCGCCATCCACTTGGCCGGGTTCGACACCTTGTAGTGGGGCTCGAAGCCGAGCTCTTCGAGGCGGCGGTCGGCCAGGTACTTGACGTACTGGTTGATGTAGTTGGCGTTGAGCCCGAGGATGCCGCCGGGGAGCAGGTCGTGGTTGTACTGCTCCTCCATCTCGACCGCGTCGAGGATCATCTGGCGGATCTCCTCCGCGAACTCGGCCGTCTGCAGCTCGGGGTTCTCCTCCAGCACCGTGAGGATCAGGTTGATGCCGAACTTGAGGTGCAGGCTCTCGTCGCGCACGACCCAGTCCATGAGCGAGCCGAAGTTGCGCAGCAGGTTCCGTTGGCGGAACGACAGCGCCACCATGAAGCCCGAGTAGAACCAGATGCCCTCGAGGATGACGTTGTAGGCGACGAGGTTGCGCACGAAGTCCTGTTTGCCCTCGACGGTGGAGATGTCGAGGGTCTGCTCGGTCATGCGCTTGATGAACTTGACCTCGAACTCCTCCTTGCGCGCCATCGACGGGATGTCGACGTGGGCCGCGTAGGCCTCCTCCCGGTTGATGGGGAAGGTTTCGAGCACGTACTCGAAGGACATGCAGTGGTTGGCCTCCTCCCACATCTGCTTGGCAAGGTAGAGGTGCGCCTCCGCCGAGTTGATGTAGGGGTACACGCCGAAGGCGAGCGCCTTGTTGACGAGCAGCTCGTTGGGGTTGAAGTAGCTCATGAGGAACGTCACAGCGTGCCGCTCTTCATCCGTCATCTTCTTGAAGTCGGCGATGTCCTCGCCGAGCTGGATCTCGTTGGGGAACCACGTGTTGGCCACGGCCTGGTCGTACAGGTCCATCGCCCACTGGTACTTGATCGGCTTGAGGAGGAGGCCCTCCTGGATGCCGGTGCCGAGAATTCCCATCGTCTCGTTCGTCTTCTTTCTGATGCTGGTGATGTCGTGTCAGGTGTGCTGGTCAGCGCTCTACTGGCAGCTGTCGCACTGCAGGTCGTCCATGGGGTCGACCGGCACGTAGTACTCGTCGGCGTATCCGCCCATTTCGCGTCCGGCCATGCTCAGGCACCTTCCTTGGGGGCAACGCTGCCGAAGCCGCGACGGGCGGGTGCCGAGACGGCGGGCTCGGCGGCGGGTTCGGCGCTGACGGGCGCCGCCTCGCCTGCGGGAGCCGCCTGCGTCGTCGCCGCGGGCGCCGAGGATGCCCCGAAGCCGCGCCGTGCGCCGCCCGAGATCTCCGCCGACTTGTTGACCTTGACGGTCGACTGCTCCGCCTGGTGGCGCGGCTTCATGTGCAGGTAGTACGTCGTCTTGACGCCGCGCTCCCACGCCCCGTAGTAGATGTCCATCATCTCGCCGAGGTCGCGCGTCTCGAGGTACATGTTGCGGCTGATGGCCTGGTCGATCCACTTCTGCGCGCGCGCCGCGACCTCGAGGAAGGCGTAGGGCGAGAGCTGGAAGCTGGTCTTGTAGACCTCCTTGAGGTGCTCCGGAATCGATGCAACGCGCGAGATGTCACCCTGACTGCGCAGGATGTCCTCGCGCACCGTCTCCCACATCCCGAGCTTCTGCAGGTCGGCGACGAGGTTGCGGTTGACCTCGAGGAACTTGCCGTTGGAGGTGGAGCGGCTGAAGATCTGCGAGAACTGCGGGTCGAGACCCGGCGTGGTGCCCGCGACGAGACCGATGGATGCCGTGGGCGCGATCGCCATGAGGGTCGCGTTGCGCATTCCCCCCTTGACCTTCTCCCGCATGGCGTCCCAGTCGAGGCGGGTCTTGCGGTTGACCTTGATCTCGACGCCGCGGTCCTGCTCGGTCAGCGCGACACTGTCGAGCGGCACAAGGCCCTGCGACCAGCGCGAGCCCTCGAAGTTGGGGTAGGCGCCGCGCACCTGGGCGAGGTCGGCGCTCTCGTCGATCGCCGCGTAGGAGACGTGCTCCATGATCTCGTCGATCAGGTCGTAGGCCTCTTCGCTCTCGTAGCTGTAGCCGTGCTTCTCGACGATGTCGGTGAAGCCCATGACACCGAGGCCGACGGCGCGGTTCTGCTGGTTGGAGAAGTCGGCCTCCTTGACGGAGGAGCGCGTGATGTCGATGAGGTTGTCGAGCTGGCGCACGGCGATGCGGGCGCTCTCCTCGATCTTGGCGTAGTCCATCGAGACCTTGCCGGTCGCCTCGTCGACCAGGAGGTGGCGGCTGAGGTTGATCGACGCGAGGTTGCAGACGGAGACGTTGTCCTCATCCTGCGGAAGCGTGATCTCCGTGCAGAGGTTGGAGAGGTGGATCGTGCCCGTGTTGTTGTTGAGGGCGCGGTTGTTGATCGTGTCCTTCCAGGTGAGCCACGGGTGGCTCGAGCCCTGGAGTGAGATCAGGATCGCCTTGAACTGCTCGCGGGCCTTCACGACCTTGTGCATGCGCAGCTCGCCGTTCTTCGCCATCTCGATGTACTCGTTGTAGCGAGCGGAGAAGGCGGCGCCGTAGAGCTCGTTGAGGTCGGCAACCTCAAGCGGGTCGAAGAGGTACCAGTCGTCGTCGTGCTGCACGCGCTTCATGAACTCGTCGCTGATCCACACGGCCGTGTTGGCCGTGCGGGTGCGACGGTAGGGGTCGCCCGAGTTCTGGCGCAGGTCGATGAACTCGGGGAAGTCCAGGTGCCAGTTCTCCATGTAGAAGCAGAGCGCACCGAACTTCTTGCCTCCGCGGCTCACGGCGCGCAGGATCGAGTCGATCGTGTGCATGAACGGGATGGGGCCCGTCGAGGTCGTGTTGTTGGAGCGGATGGGCGAGCCCTGCGCGCGCAGCTTCGTGACGGAGAGGCCGATGCCGCCCGTGCCCTTCGTGAGCCACATGACATCGCGCGTCGTCTTGGCGATGTGCTCCATGTCGTCCTGCATCTCCATGACGAAGCAGTTCGCGAGCTGCGGGTAGATGGTGCCGGCGTTGACGAGGGTCGACCCTGCCGCGAGGTATTCGAGCTTCGACATCTTGTCGTAGAAGGCGATGGCCGTGGCATCCGGGTCGGGCTCGTTGAGGGAGAGACCCATCGCGATGCGCATCCAGAAGTACTGGGGGACCTCGAGGGCGTCGCCGTTGCGACCCTTGATGCCGTAGCGGTTGTTGAGCGTGACGACACCGATGTACTTCAGCAGCCCGTCGTGCGTGTGGTCGAGGGCGGCCGCGAGCCGGTCGAGGTCGAAGAGCTCGGTGAGACGCGGGTCGAGGAGCCCCTCCTCGACCCCGCGGCGCACATTGGGGGCGAAGTGCTCAACGTGCAGTCGGCGGAGGTCCTCGTCAGACTCGTAGTCGCCCAGCACGCGCTTGTAGATGGTCTTGAGGAGCAGCCGGGCCGCGACCGTGTCGAATGCAGGGTCGTCCTTGACGTTCTGCAGGGCGACCTGGATGACGGCCTCGTCGAGCTGCTGGGTCGTGATGCCGTCGAAGAGCGTGAGCTCGAGCTCGCTCGCGATCTGGGTGACCCAGGTGATGTTCTCGTCGAGGCCCTTGCTGGCCTCCTCGATCGCAAGATTGATCTTGTTCGCGTCGTACGGCTCCCGCGTGCCGTCGCGCTTGACCACCGTGATTCCCACTGTTCTCCCCTCTAGTGCCCGTTCAGTGCTCGACCACTATATAGCGGGGTCGAACCGGATGCTACATCCCATATCTTGGGGCGTGTCATCCACAGATGTGCATAACTTCTGCCGATTTCTCCACAGCATGTGCACTGATTCTGGCGGGTACCACCGACATTGCGACGGCATAGACTCGATCTCTTGTGAGACGGTATCTGCAGCTCCTCGGCACGCGAGGAGTCGGGCGCATCATGGCGGCCCAGCTCGTCGCGAGATTCCCGGGAGGGATGCTCTCGCTCGCCTTTCTCCTGCATGTCGAGCAGGTGCACGAGTCCTACGGTGCGGCAGGCCTCGTGCTCGCCGCCACGAGCATCGGCCAGGCCATCGCAGGGCCCGTCACGACCCGCTGGATGGGGCACTGGGGCATGCGTCCCGTCATTGTGCTCACGGCATCCGTGTGCGCCGCCGCGATCGCGGCGATCGCCCTCGTCGACATGCCCGTCGTGCTCTACATGGTCGTCGGCTTCGTCGGCGGCATCTCGAACCCACCCATCCAGCCCGCCGTTCGCACCATCTACCCCAAGCTCGTCAACTCGCGGCAGCTCACCCCCCTCTTCTCGCTCGACGCCTCAGCCCAGGAGCTCATCTGGGTGGTCGGCCCCGTCGTCACGACCTTCGTCGCGACACAGGTCGGCACCCGTCAGGCGATCCTGCTCGCCCTCGTCTTCCTCGTCGCCGGCACCGCCTGGTTCGTGCTCTCGCCCGAGGTGAGCCAGGTGCGCATCCCGCGCTCGCGGCGCCGCATCGGCGTCGTGCTGCTGCGGCCTCCCGTCATGCTCGCGACGGCCGTCGGCTTCCTCCTCGTCGCCGCGTGCGCCGCGATCGAGGCGGGCGTCGTCGCGACCTTCGGCCACGGCGACGCGAGCGCCGGCATCGCTCTGGCGATCTTCGCGGTCGGCTCGCTCGCGGGCGGGCTCACCTTCGGGCATCGCCAGATCGACCCGTGGGCGCTCGCCCGCCGCATGGCCATCGTCTTCGTGGGGCTCGCGATCGCCGTGCTCATCCTCGAGCTGTGGTGGATCTCGCTCGCCCTCTTCATCGCGGGCATCGGCATCGCGCCCGCCCTCGCGGCGATGTTCACGATCACGTCGGCGAGCGTCAAGTTCAGCGAGACCGCCGAGGCCTACGGATGGATCGGCACGGGCCAGCTCATCGGTGCCGCGATCGGCTCAGCCCTCGCCGGCTTCTTCATCGACGGCTTCGACGCCCCCGGCGCCTACTGGATCGCGGCGGCCTTTGCCTTCCTCGGCGTCATCGTCGCGATCGTCTTCCGCGGCGCAAGCCCCGACCTGCGCGGCCGCGACGCGAGTCCCATCCCCGACACGGAACCGGTGCTGACGCTCAAGGTGTAGGCGTGCGGCCGCCCGCCGGCGGTCCGCGCCGGCCGGCGCCCCGCACCCGGCGCCCCGCGCCCCGCGCCCCGCGCCCGGCGCCCCGCGCCCCGCGCCCCGCGCCCGGCTCCCCGCGCCCGGCTCCCCGCGCCGAATGCGGAGGAGATTTTCGTTGACACGCCGCGCCGCGGCATCCGTCACCCGCGTGTCGCGCAAAATCTCCTCCGGAACTGCCGGGCGGGGCCTGGGGGTGCAGCACCAGCGCGGGTGCAGCACCAGCGCGGGTGCAGCACCACCGCGGGTGCAGCACCACCGCGGGGGCAGCACCAGCGCGGGGCAGCACCAGCGCGGGTGCAGCGCACCGCCCGCGAAGCAAGCGCTACCAGCGCGGGTGCACCGCCTCGCGGAAATAGCGGTTGTAGATCTCGCGCACGCCCGCCGTGAAGCCTTCGCTGAGCGCGGGGACCTCGCCCGCCGCGGCGTTCGCCTGCGCCTGCTCGACGTTGCGGGCGCCCGGGATGACGCTGCTCACGCCCTCGAGTTGAGCCACCCAGGCGAGCGCCACCTGCGCCGTCGAGTACCCGGAGATGTAAGGCTCAGCCGCGATCAGTGCCGCGAAATCCTGAGCTGCCGCCACACCCGTCTCGAAGTCGACCCCCGAGAAGGTCTCCCCCACGTCGAAGGCCTCGCCGCCGCGGTTGAAGCTGCGGTGGTCGTTGGGCGCGAAGGTCGTGTCGCTCGTGTACTTGCCGCTCAGGAGTCCCGAAGCGAGCGGCACGCGGGCGATGATGCCGACGCCAGCGTCGATCGCGGCGGGCAGCACGGCGTCCAGCGGCTTCAGACGGAAGGCGTTGAGGATGATCTGCACACTCGCGATGCCGGGGCGGGCGATCGCCGTGAGTGCCTGCTCGGTCGTCTCGACGCTGACCCCGTAGTTCGCGATCGCGCCCTCCTCGACGAGGGTGTCGAGCGCGTCGTGGACGGCGTCGCTCGAGAAGACGGGGGTGGGCGGGCAGTGGAGCTGCACCAGGTCAATGGTCTCGACCCCGAGGTTGCGCCGGGAGCGGTCGGTCCACTCGCGGAACTTCTCGAGCGTGAAGTTCGCCGGGTCCTGCTCCTCGCGGCGCCCCATCTTGGTGGCAACCGTGAGGTCCACCCCGGGGTTGTCGGCGAGGTACCGCCCGATGATGCTCTCGCTGCGACCGTCGCCGTACACGTCGGCGGTGTCGAAGAAGGTCACGCCGGACTGCACGGCCGCATCGAGGACGGCCGTGGCATCCGCCTCGCTCACATCACCCCAGTCGGCGCCGAGCTGCCAGGTTCCGAGACCGATTGCCGAGACGGTGCGGCCCGTGCGGCCGAGAATGCGAGTGTCCATACCTCGACGCTACCCCGCCTCCACGGGCGCCCGAGAGGGGGCGGCGCGGCCCGGCGCCTGCGGTGGGCTCTCGGCCGCAGCATCCGCCTGTTCCCCCCGGATCGCGGCGGCCACCTCGCGCGCGAGACGGCGCCGCACGATGTGATCGCTGATGTCGACGCGACGCACCGTGACATTGCGCATGTTGCGGATGAACTTCATGCTGCCCGGCACGATGAACTGATCCAATGCTCCGTAGACGATCTCGACGGGAGCCGGGATCGCCGCAATGTCGGTGACGGTCGTCTGCGACTCGATGCAGTTCTCGAGCGAGAGCACGAAGGGGCGCCAGTTCGCCTCCGTGATCTCGAAAACATTGCGGATGGGTAGCAGACGGCCGATCGTCGCGGCCCGCTTGAGGGTGAACTCCTTGTGCTTGCGCAGATACTCGTATGCCCGAAGGTAGGCGCCGACCGCCATCCGATCGACGGGGTCGCCGATCGCGTCGGGGTGCAGATAGATGGGTGGGCTGACAAGCACGACCTTCTCCAGGTCGTGGGGCGACACTCGGGCGTAGCGCGAGACGATGAGCGCCCCCAGCGAGTGCCCCACGATCGTGATCGGACCCCGGATGTGCAGGCTCCTGACGGTGCGCTGCAACCACCTGACGTGCTCCTCGATCGTGTACTCGGCCCTCGCGGGGGCGGGCGAGCCGCCGTGACCGAGGATGTCGATCGAGATGACGCGGTGGTCCTTCTCGAGCAGTGGCACGAGATTCTGGAACGTCACCGACGACGATGCGATACCGTGCACGAGCACGACGGCAGGCCCCTCCCCCACATCGCTCGCAACATGCAGCACGGGTCTCGGCGCGAGGCCGAGAGAGCCGAGGATGCCGCGGAGTGAGGTCATGCCTCGATTATCGCGGTGCGGGCTGGGCGTGCGGTGGATCGCGCTCCCCGAGCGCACGACCGACTGACGTCCGAATCGTTGCAATCGTTGGGTGGTCGTGGCCCATGGCGGGCCGTTAGCCTGACCGCATGAGGCGACGACTGCTGCTGCCCGCGACACTGCTCGCGGCGATGCTCGGACTGGCCGGATGCTCGAGCGCCATGGACACCGCGAGCTCCGAGTCCGGCTCCTATGAGATGACGGACGGCTCCGCGGGAGGCGAGTCCCTCCCCGACGTCGAGGGGCCGCGCGAGGTCATCGACCCGACGGACGACCGCCAGGTGATCGTCACCGGCACCATGTGGCTCACGGTCGAGGAGCCACGGGAGGCCGCCGACGAGGCAGTGCGCATTGTCGAGTCGGCGGGCGGCTACGTCGACAACCGCTCCGAGACGGCACCCCGCGATGACGACCCCGGCCGCGCCGAACTGACTGTGCGCATCCCCTCCTCCGAGCTCAGCGAGACGGTGGACCGCATCGAGGAACTCGGCGAGGTCGAGGAGACAAACACCTACACGCAGGATGTCACGACCGTCGCCAAAGACCTCGACGCGCGCATCACGGCGCTCGAAGCATCCGTCGCCCGCCTGCTCGCCCTTATGGCGGACGCGACCACGGCAGGCGACCTCATCACGATCGAGTCAGAGCTCGCGGAGCGGCAGGCCGAGCTGGAGTCACTGCAGTCGCAGCGCCGCTCGCTCGCCCAGCAGGTCGACTTCTCCACCATCACGCTGCACCTCGGCTCGGAGGCGGATGCGCCCGTCGACGAACCCGACACCTTTGTGACGGGTCTCGTGGCCGGGTGGGAGGCGCTCGTCGCATTCGTCTCGTTCCTGCTCGTGGCGCTGGGCGTTGTGCTGCCGTGGCTCGTGCTGCCGGCGATCGCTCTGCTGGTCGTGTGGATGCTCGTGAGGCGGCGGCGACGACGCGACCAGCCGGCCGCTGCGGACGCCATCGGCGCGGAGGAGCAGGCGTAGAATCCTCTGGTGCCCGCCCCCGAACCCGCAACGAGACGCCGGGGTCGCGGCCACCTGATCGACCTCAGCCCGCTCCGCCACAGCCCCGCATTCGCCCGCCTGTGGATCGGCACCGCCGTCGCGAGCATCGGCAGCCAGATGACCGTCGTCGCGGTGGGCCTGCACGTCTACGACATCACCGGCTCCACCTTCGCGGTCGCCATGGTGGGCACGATCGCCCTCGTGCCCATGATCATCGCGGGCCTCTACGGAGGGATGCTCGCCGACGCGTTCGACCGTCGGCGCGTCGCCCTCATCGCGGCGGTCGTCGCATGGGGTTCCATCGCGACCCTCGCCGCCGTCACCTGGTTCGACAGCCACGACCTATGGCACCTCTACGCGCTGACGACCCTGAACTCCGTCGCGGCGACGATCCTCAGCGCCACCCGGACGGCGATCACACCCCGGCTGCTTCCGCGGGAACTGCTACCCGCGGCATCCGCCCTCGGTGGCATGAGCATGGGCACCGCCATCACGGTGGGGCCGGCACTCGCGGGCATCTTCGTCGCGAGCTTCGGCTTCGCCTGGACCTACTCGATCGACGTCGTGCTCTTCTCGGCCGCGTTCCTCGGCATCATCACGCTCCCCGCCATCCGGCCGGAGGGCGAGCTGCACCGGCCCGGCCTCGAGTCGATCACGAAGGGGCTCGCCTTCCTGCGGCGCGCGCCGAACATCCGCATGTCGTTCGTCGTCGACATCATCGCGATGACCTTCGGACGGCCGCACGCCCTCTTCCCCGCGATCGGCGCGCTCCTGATCGGCGGCGGGGCGGTCACGGTCGGCATCCTCACGGCGGCCGGTGCCGTCGGCACGCTGCTGTGCAGCCTGCTGTCGGGGCAGCTCGGCACGGTGCGGCGCCACGGCGTCGCGATCGGGTGGTCGATCGCCGCCTACGGCGTCTTCGTCGCGGGCTTCGGCGTCGTCATCGCGGTAGTGCAGCTGGGCGGGTTCGCGGCCGAAACCGAGGACATCAGCGAGGCGAACCTCGTCGCGCTGGGGCTCGCCGCCCTCATGATGGCCGGCACCGGAGCATCCGACAATGTTAGCGCGATCTTCCGCTCGACCATGCTGCAGACGGCTGTTCCCGACAACATGCGGGGGCGACTGCAGGGCATCTTCATCGTCGTCGTCACGGGCGGCCCGCGCATCGGCGACTTCTATGTCGGCGCCGTCGCGGTCGTGGCCGGGCTGTGGTTCCCGCCCCTGCTCGGCGGCATCCTCATCATCGCGCTCATCGCCCTGTGCCTGCGGATCACCCCCAGCTTCCGGCACTACGACGCGCTCGAGCCGACGCCGTAGTCGTTCAGGTCGCGCGCCGCCCGACGACGCGCGGGCTCGTGCTGCCCCCTCGTCCATGAGAGCTGCGCGCGCGGCTGGGTGCTGGGTGAGAGCGACCGGGCACGCCCGCTCCTAGCGTCGAGCGCATGGATTGGCTTGGCGTCGACTGGCTCTGGGCGCACGACTACGAGTTCGCGCGCGAGGTGCTGCAGCGCGGCGTCGCCGCCGTCTTCCTCGTCGCCTTCCTCTCGACCCTGAACCAGTTTCCCGCCCTCCTCGGCGAGCGCGGCCTCTCCCCCGCCCCCACCTTCCTCCGCTTCATCTCCTTCCGGCAGTCGCCCAGCATCTTCCACTGGCGCTACAGCGACCGGATGCTGCGGCTCGTCTGCCTCGTCGGTGCTCTCGCCGCGGCATCCGTCGTCGTCGGGCTCCCCCAACTCGGGCCGCCCTGGGTGCCCCTGCTCGTGTTCCTCCTCATGTGGGCGCTCTACCTGTCGATCGTGAACGTGGGGCAGACCTTCTACGGCTTCGGCTGGGAGAGCCTGCTGCTGGAGGCGGGTTTCATCGTCGCCTTCCTGGGCTCGAGCCAGTCGCCGCCCCCGCTGCCGATCATCGTCGCGTGCTGGTGGCTCGTGTTCCGCCTCGAGTTCGGCGCGGGCATGATCAAGATGCGCGGCGGAAGCGAGTGGCGCGACTTCACCGCCCTCATGTATCACCACGAGACGCAACCGATGCCGGGGCCCCTCAGCCGCTTCGCCCACCTGCTGCCGGCGTGGTTCGACAAGCTCGAGGTTGTCGGCTCCCACTTCGCCCAGCTCGTTGTGCCGTGGTTCCTCTTCGCGGCGCTCATCCCGCACCCGGTCGCGCAGGTGGTGGGCGCCTGCGCCGCCGCGATCGTCATCCTCACGCAGAGCTGGCTTGTCGTGACGGGCAACTTCGCGTGGCTCAACTGGTTGACGATCGTGCTCGCCTTCTCCGCCGTGCCCGACCTGTGGATGCTCGGGGAGGAGGGGGCACCCGGGCCCGTGTGGTTCGGGGTGGTCGTGATCGCGGCATCCGTGCTGCTGCTGGTGCTCAGCTGGCGGCCCCTGCTCAACCTGTTCTCGAGCAACCAGCTCATGAACGCGAGCTTCAACCGCTACCACCTCGTCAACGCCTACGGCGCATTCGGCACCGTGACGAAGGAACGCTACGAGGTCATCGTCGAGGGCACCGCGTCCCCCGTGCCGAGCGAGGGCTGGCGTGAGTACGAGTTCAAGGGCAAGCCGGGCGACCCCACGCGGGTTCCTCGACAGTTCGCCCCCTACCACCTGCGGCTCGACTGGCTCATGTGGTTCCTCGCGCTGGGGCGGCAGGAGCGCTGGTTCAGCGTGCTGCTGGTGCGGCTGCTGGAAGGCGACAGGGGCGTGCTGCGGATGCTGCGGCACAACCCGTTCCCGGACGCCCCGCCCGAGTGGGTGCGCGCCCGCATCTTCCTCTACCGTTTCGCGACGCACGAGGAACGCCGCGAGCGCGGCCTGTGGTGGGTTCGCCATGAGGTGGACGAACTTGCGGGCCCCGTGCAGCTGGGGCCGTCGCATCCGCTGCGCGCCAAAAACGCCTCATCCGTCGGCGGCGGCGCGAAGGCGCCCGCCGCGCAACCCGACGTCGACCCCGACGAGGCCAACGCGGTCGATGTCGACAACGACGCGGGCGAGCCGGGAACCGGGCAGGATGGTGCCCGTGGTTGACGCGAACGTAGTGGGCTCCGGGCCCAACGGGCTCGCCGCCGCGCTGACCCTCGCGAAGGCGGGGCTCGACGTCGTGCTGACGGAGGCGTCCGATGTGGTGGGCGGTGGCCTGCAGACGCGGGAGCTGACGGGGCCCGGCTATCTGCACGACGTGTGCTCGGCCGTGCACCCGGCGGCGGTTGCGTCACCGTTCTTCCGGGCGTGGGGGCTCGAGAACCGCGTTGACCTCGTCACTCCTGAGGTCTCGTACGCGCATCCGCTCGACGGCGGCCGGGCGGGCATCGCCTGGCATTCGCTTGACCGCACGGTCGACGATCTCGGACGCGACGGACGCGAGTGGCGGCGCTTCTTCGCCCCGCTCGTGAAACGCATTGACGGCCTGGTCGACTTCACGGGCTCGCAACTGCTGCGTGTGCCCCGCTCGATCCCCGCCGCCGTTCTCTACGGGTTGCGGACGCTTGAGCAGGGGCTCGGCTCCACCTGGAACCGCCGCTTCGACGGCGAGGCGGCCCGCGCCATGATCACGGGCGTCGCCGCCCACACGAACCACCCGCAGCCCTCCCTTACGACCTCGGGCGCGGGCATCCTTCTCGCCGCCCATGCGCACGCGGGTGGCTGGGCGGTGCCGATGGGCGGCTCGCAGTCGATTGCGGATGCGATGGTGCGCGACTTCGAGGCGATGGGCGGCCGCATCCGCACTGGCACGACCGTGCGGACTGCCGCCGACCTCGAACCCTCCCGCATCACCCTCCTCGACACGACCCCGCAGATGCTCGCCCGGTTCACGGAGCTGCCGGCGCGCTACCGGCGGGCGCTCGGCCGCTTTCGTTACGGGCAGGCCGCAGCGAAGGTCGACTTCGCCCTCTCGGGACCGGTGCCGTGGACGAACGCGCAGGTGCACCTCTCACCGACCGTGCACGTGGGCGGCTCCCGGGAGGAGATCGTGGCCGCCGAGCATGCGGTCGAGCAGGGGCGCGTCCACGAGCGGCCCTACGTGCTCGCGGTGCAGCCCTCCGTCGTCGACCCTTCGCGGGCACCCGAGGGCCACCACGTGTTGTGGACGTACACCCACGTGCCCAACGGCAGCACGGCGGATGTCACGGAGGCGGTCATCCGGCAGATCGAGCGGTTCGCGCCGGGGTTCCGCGACCTGATCGTCGCAAGCAACACGATCTCCGCCGTCGAGTTCGAGCAGCACAACGCCAACTACATCGGGGGCGACATTTTCGCGGGGGCGCTCGACCTTGTGCAGCTTGTGAAGCGGCCCGTGGTTTCGCGGGTTCCGTGGCGCACCCCCGTCGACGGCCTCTACCTGTGCTCAGCCTCGACGGCCCCCGGCCCCGCCGTGCACGGCATGAACGGCTGGTATGCGGCGGATGTCGCGCTCGGCGAGCATTTCGGGATGCGGGCGCCATACCGAGAGTGACCTCGGCAGCGCCGAGTGGAGCCGAAGCCGACCGCAACCAGCGTGAGCTGTAGGCCGCCGGCCCGCCACCCTCACGTCGGCCTACGCAGCCCACACCCCCGAAGTTCCGCGCCGGTGACTGCCCAGGAGATGCGTGTCGACGATGCCGATCGCCTCCATGAGGGCGAACATCGTCGTCGGCCCGACGAAGGTGAAGCCCTTCTTCTTGAGGGCCTTCGAGAGCGCGACGGACTCGGGCGAGCTGCTCGGCACGTCGGCATAGGTGGCGGGCTGGGGCGTCTCCTCCGGCTGGAACGACCACACGAACTCGGCGAGCCCGCCCTCTTCGCGCAGGGCGACGGTCGCCTTCGCGTTCGTGATGGTGGCGGCGACCTTGAGCCGGTTGCGCACGATCCCGGCGTCGGAGAGGAGGCGCGCGACATCCGTCTCGCCGAAGGCGGCAACCGCGTCAGGGTCGAAGTCCGCGAAGGCCGACCGGAACGCCGGCCGCTTGCGCAGGATCGTCGCCCACGAGAGCCCCGACTGGAACGCCTCCAGGCTCAACCGCTCGAAGACGCCGCGCTCGTCGCGCACCGGCATGCCCCACTCGGTGTCGTAGTACTCGCGCAGCAGCGGGTCTCGCGACGCCCACACCGGCCGGGCCAGCCCGTCGTCGCCGACAACGAGGGCCGAGCCGCCCACTTCAGCGGCAGCAGTGAGCAGATGCTCGCCGGGAGCCGGGCTGAGCGGCTCGACCGCCCCCGCCTGCTCCGCGCTCACGCCGCCGCCTCCATGCCGAGAAGTGCCCGCTTGGTGTCGAGCCCGCCCAGGTACCCGCCGAGGGAACCGTCGGAGCGCAGCACCCGGTGGCACGGCACGACGATCGGCAACGGGTTGGTCGCGCACGCGGTGCCGACCGCGCGGACGGCGCGCGGGCTGCCCGCCGCCGCCGCGACCTGCGTGTAGCTCTCGGTTGCGCCGTAGCCGATGCCCACCAGATGCTCGAGCACGGTGCGGCGGAAGCCGCGTGAGAGCCGCCAGTCGAGTGGCAGCTCGAAGCGGCACCGCTCCCCCGCGAAGTACTCCTCGACCTGCCGGGCGGCGTCATCGAGCCGGGACGGCGAGGCGAGCACCCGCGGGCTGACGGCATCGGCGAGCGCCTCGAGCACGGTGTCGAAGTCCTCACGCTCGAAGGCGAGGCGCACGAGGCCCTCCTCCGTCGCGGCGAGGAGCAACGCCCCGACGGGGGTGTCGACGGTGCGGTACGCCACGTCGAGAAGGCCGGCGGATGCGGCATCCGTTTCAAGTCGCTCATGAAGGCGGGTGAGCGCGTCGGCTTCCCCTGACTGGTCGAGAGATGTGAGCAGGTCGGTCATTGCTGGCTCCTTCGGTGAGTGCGTTCTCCCTGTAAACGGTGGCGACCGCGAAAGTGTGAGGTCAGTCGCTCCACTTCTTTCGGAGCGTGCGAAGCGCGGCAACACCATCGGAGGAGGCGCGACGCGCAGCATCCGCGCTCACCCCCATGATCGATGCGACCTCGACGTGCGGCAGGCCCGCGAAGAAGTGGTAGGCGACAGCCTGCCGCTGTTTGGGCGGAAGCGTCGCGACGAGCGCCCACAGCTCGGAATCGTCCGCGCCCGGCACGCCTGTGGAGGACTCAGTCTCCGGCACGGCCGCGACCGGCAGCGGGTCGCGGGCACGGGCCCGCAACACGTCGATCGCCTTGCGGTGGGCGATCGTCACAAGCCAGGCTGCGACGTCGGCGTCCGCCGGCAGGGAAGGGTACGCCCGCAGCGCCGCGAGAAACGTCTCCGACCACGCGTCATCCGCATCCTGCACGCCCAGCACGGCGCGGCACACGCGCAACACGGTCGCGCCGTGCTCCTGCACGACGCGCTCGAACGGATGACTCACGAGCACAGTCTCGCAGCAGCATCCGACACTGCTCTCACGCCCGCACTCTGTCAGAACGCGCAGGAAGCGGACCTACCGTGGCGTCAGGCACACGAGAACCCACTGAGGAGGCAGCACCATGGCTGAGATGCCCGAGATCCACCACCACGAACCGCCCTACACGGTCGGCTACTTCGTCGGCAGTCTTGCGACGGCATCCATCAACCGCACCCTGTCGAAGGCGCTCATCCGACTCGCACCGCAGCAGTTGGAGTTCACCGAGATCCCGATCGCGAACCTGCCCCACTACAGCTGGGACTACGACGACAACTACCCGCCGGAGGGCCGGGCGCTCAAAGAGGCGCTCGCGGAGATCGACGCCGTGCTCTTCGTCACCCCCGAATACAACAGAGCGATCCCCGGGGTGCTCAAGAACGCGATCGACTGGGCGAGCCGCCCCTACGGGCAGAACTCCTTCACTCGCAAACCCTCCGCCGTCATCGGGGCGTCAGTGGGGGCGATCGGCACGGCCGTCGCGCAGCAGGACCTGCGCAGCATCCTGAGTTACTGCAACTCGCCGCAGATGAACGCACCAGAGGCCTACATTCACCTGACGCCGGGGCTCATCACCGACGAGGGCAAGGTGACGGTGGAGTCGACGGAGGAGTTCCTGCGCGGCTACATGAACTCCTTCTACGAGTTCATCCGGCGAGCGCTCACCGTGCTGCCGCGCGACTGAGCCGGCGGGACTGCGCAAGGGGCCGTCTTCCGCGCTCGATGGCCCGTATGCGCAGTCTCGCGACCCACGAGCTCGTCAGCCCGTGAACTGCGCGAGCTGGAGGAGGTTGCCGCACGTGTCGTCGAAGACGGCGACCGTGACGGGGCCCATGTCGGTGGGTGGCTGTGTGAAGGTCACCCCCGCCGCGACGAGGCGCTCGTACTCGGCCTGGATGTCGTCGACCCCGAGCACGCAGAAGGGAATGCCGTCGGCCACGAGGGCGTCCGTGAAGGGCACGACCGCCGGGTGACCCTTGGGCTCGAGGGAGACCTGCGTGCCGTCGGGGCGGTCTGCCTCGACGACGGTGAGCCAGCGGTGCTCCCCGAGGGGGACATCCGCGGCGACCGCGAAGCCGAGCACGCCCGTGTAGAAGTCGAGCGCCCTCTGCTGGTCGTCGACGAAAATGCTGACGGTCTGAAGTTTCATTGCTGCGCCTTTCGGAGGGGCCACCGCTCGGCGATCTCCGCCAGCGGGGCGGTGTTGATGGTGTGGAGTTTGTAGCGCCCGCGGCGCTCGACCCGCACGAGTCCGGCGGATTCGAGCACGCCGAGGTGCTGCGACACGGCCTGGCGGGTCGGTGTCAGGTCGTGGTTCATGGCGAGCTTGGTGCACAGTTCGAAGAGTGTCTGTTCGTCGCGCTGCATCAGCTCGTCGAGGAGGAGCCTCCGCGTCTCGTCGGCGAGGGCCTTGTAGACGTCGGTCATGGCACGACAATAGGCAAGTGAACACTTGCATGTCAAGGCCCGCGGCTACCATTGCTCCATGACGATCATCGCCGCCGCAGACGGCTCGGCCCTCGGCAACCCCGGCCCGGCGGGCTGGGCCTGGTATGTCGACGACGGATGCTGGGATGCCGGCGGCTGGAAGCACGCGACGAACAACCAGGGCGAGCTGAAGGCCGTGCTCGAGCTCTTCCGCGCCACCGCCCACCTCGACGACGATCTGCTCGTGCTGTGCGACAGCCAGTACGTCATCAACTCCGTCACCAAGTGGATGCCCGGCTGGAAGCGCAAGGGCTGGCGCAAGGCCGACGGCTCCCCCGTCATGAACGTCGAGCTACTCAAGGAACTCGACGAGGCCCTCAACGGCCGCGACTACGTCTTCGAGTGGGTCAAGGGACACGTCGGGCACGAACTCAACGAGGCAGCGGATGCTCGTGCCCGCGCCGTCGCGGAGGCGTACCGCCGCGGCACCGCCATTCCCACCGGGCCCGGCTTCACGGCGGGGCACACGGTGAGCAGGCCCCGCCCGGTCATCACGCCCGAGGTGCCGGCGGCGCTCTCGCGGGACGCCGAACCCGAAGTCGACCCCGCACGCGACCCCGCGCTCTCGGCGGAGGACGACGCGCTCTTCACGCTCGACGAGCCCACGTGGCATCCGTTCACCGTGTCGCTCACGGAGGACGAACACGAGCGCCTCCACCGTCGCGCGCGCGACCGGGGCATCACACCCGAGGAGCTGCTCCGCAGCCTGATCTAGACACCATTGCCGAGTCACCCGGTCGGGCCTAGCGTCTGCCGTATGACCTCACCCTCTGGAGTCGCCACGCCGCCCGCGAGCGCGGGCCTCAAGCGCAACATCTCCGGCCTGTTCCTCTTTCTCTTCATCCTCGGCGACGTGCTCGGGGCGGGGATCTACGCCCTCGTCGGGGTGATGGCCGGCGAGACGGGCGGCGCCATCTGGGTGCCGCTCGGCATCGCCCTCGTGCTGGCGCTCCTCACCGCAGGCTCCTACGCGGAACTCGTCACCAAGTACCCGCGCGCCGGCGGTTCGGCCGTCTTCGCGGAGCGCGCGTTCCGCACTCCCCTCGTCTCCTTCCTCGTCGGCTTCTCGATGCTCTCGGCGGGCGTCGTGAGCGCCGCCGCCCTCGCGCTCGCCTTCGCGGGCGACTATCTGAGCGTCTTCATCCAGATCCCTCCCGTGCTCGGCGCCATTCTCTTTCTCGTGCTGGTCGCCCTCGTGAACCTCCGCGGCATCAAGGAGTCGATGCAGGCGAACTTTGTCATGACCGCGATCGAGCTCACGGGCCTGTTGATCGTGCTGATCTGCGTCGCGGTCTTCGTGGGCGGCGGCAACGGCGATCCCGGCCGACTCACGGAGTTCAACCCCAACACCACGCCATTCTTGGCCGTCATGGCCGGCGCCCTGCTCGCCTACTACTCCTATGTGGGATTCGAGACCTCGGCGAACATTGTGGAGGAGATTCGCGACCCCGCCCGCGTGTACCCCCGCACCCTCTTCGCGGCGCTGATCACCGCCGGTGTGCTGTATATGCTCGTGGCCGCGGCATCCACCATCACGCTCGCCCCCGAGGAGCTTGCCGACTCCACGGGCCCGCTCCTCGCGGTCGTTGAGGAGACGGGGGTCGCGATGCCTTCGTGGCTGTTCAGCGCGATCGCCCTCATCGCGGTCGCCAACGGATGCCTCCTCACGATGATCATGGCGAGCCGCCTCACCTACGGCATGGCCAAGCAGCACCTGCTTCCGGCCCCGCTCGGCAGGGTGCTCCCCCGTCGCGGCACGCCCTGGGTCTCGATCATCGTCACGACGATCGTCGCGATGGCGCTGACGTTCACCGGTGACCTGTCGACCCTCGCCAACACGGTCGTGCTACTTCTGCTCTTCGTGTTCCTCAGCACCAACGTCGCGGTACTCGTGCTGCGCCGCGACAAGGTTGAGCACAAGCATTTCACCGTGTGGCGCGTCATCCCCGTGCTCGCCGTGCTCTCGTGCATCGGGCTCATGACGCAGCAGAGCGGCGAGGTGTGGCTGCGCTCACTCATCCTGCTGGGGGTCGGTGTTGTGCTCTACTTCGCGACGCGCTGGTGGACGAAGCGCGAGACCCCGGATGCTGCGGACGCTACGACAGCGCGATGACGAGAGACGCCGCGGCCAGCACGACGCAGACGGGCGTCATGACGTAGCGCTCGGGCTTCGAGCGTGAGATGGCGTTCATCAGGATGCCGAGAGTGAAGTAGGCGAAGAGCACCCACATCGCGACATCCGCCACTGCATCGGCGAACACATCGATCACGCCCACCTTGTCGAGCACGACCCCCGCGAAGAGCACGTAGAGCACGATCGAGACGACACTGCCCACGCGGAGCTTCGTCGGCAGCACGCGGTACTGGCCGCCCCACGCGAAGCGCCCGAGGGGTGCGCCCGCGATGAGGGCGAGCTGGAACACGGCGAGCGCCGCGAGGATGACCAGGATGAGGACGGCCGCTACCCCCGCCACCTCAGTCGCGCCGGTTCAGGTGCTCGATGACACTCGCGTCATCGTAGGGCTCGACCGCGTCGACATATTCCGGCCCCGCCGGGTAGACCAGCACGGGCACACCAGCGACCAGCTGGATGCTCACATCGACGAGCATCTCGGGGTCGTTCGTGTAGCAGCGCACCGTGAAGAACTCGCCGAAGGGGCGGCCCGACTCCACCAGGTGGTTCACGTAGCCGATGAAGGCCTCCGCGTAGCGGTCGGAGACCGTGAAGGAGCGGCCGTAGTAGTCGATGCGTTTCATGCTCGCACTCTATCGGCGCGGCGGGCACCCGAGGCGACGGCGAGGTGAGCACTGTTCGAACAGATTGCCCCCGGGTCCCATCATCGTGTTGTGGTGACGGAGCGGCAGACGCCTGAACCCTGGCGTCGGATGCTCGTGACAGACTCGGGGAGTGCCCCCGCTGACCTCGCCTGACGACGCCTGGCGAGACCGCCTTGAGGCACTCCTCGGTGCCGCCGCCCCCGAGGAGGGTCGCGCCATGGCGTTGCAGTTCGAGCTGCGCGAAATCATCCCTCCTGCCGTGCGCCGCTGGGGCGGTGCCACCGCGCGCACCGTGACGAAAGACGCGGCCATCGTGGGCGAGGTTCGCCTCGCGGTGCGGCCCGTCGCCCGCAGCACGAGCGGCAACTGGACGCGCGCCGAGCTCTCGTGGAGCAACCTGCCGTTCAAGGCGAGCGCCGCCAACCTCGACGAGGCGCACCACGCCTGGTTCTCGCAGTTCGCCGCCCTGCACCGGCCCGTCCGCGAGGTCTACACGGGCCGCGACGGGGACTGGCTGCACCTCGACGACTTCCAAAGCCCCCTCCTCTGGCACCTGCTAGCGGATGCCGCGGCTCTCGGCATCGCTTTTGTGGGCAGTTCTGGCGGCAGCCGGGGCGCCGAGGTCCACCTCGACGGCTCGTGCTCACTCGCACTCGACGCCTCCGCCGGGCCCGACGGGGGCCTGAGCCTGCGGCCCCGCGTCGACTTCGACGGCGTCGAGGTGGAGGCCTCGAGCATCGGCACGGTGGGCGACCATGGTCTCTACCGCTACGAGCTGTCGCCGCCACGGTTCGAGCTCGCGCCCCTCGACCGGCTGCTGACCCCCGAGCGGAAGGCGCTGCTGGGGCAGGACGTGATCGTCGTGCCCGCGGCATCCGCGGGGTCGATCGCCGACTACCTGCCCGAGCTGCAGCGGCGGGTTGGGGTGACGAGCACGGATGCGACGGTGCCCGTGCCGGCGCCGGCCGAGCCTGTGCGGGTCACGGGCGAACGCGAGAACCCTGAGCCGCCGCAGCTCATCGTCAAGACAGTGCCGACCGACCAGCCCGACTGGTTTGACCTCGGCATCATCGTGCGGGTGGGCGAGTACGACATTCCGTTCGGGCCGCTCTTCAAGGCCCTCGCGAAGGGGCAGACGAAGTACAAGCTCGTCGACGGCACGCACCTCAACCTGCGTCTGCCCGTCTTCGACCGCCTGCGCGAGCTCATCGGCGAGGCGCAGGATGTCGCGGAGTGGGAAGTCGCCCCGCGCATCAGCCGCTACCAGGCGAGCCTCTGGTCGGACTTCGAGGATCTCGCGGACGAGACGGAGGAGGCGGTCGAGTGGCGGGCCGCCGCCCGCGGTCTCCTCGATGCGGAGGCCATCCCGCGCGTCGAACCACGCGTCAAGGCGGAGCTGCGCCCTTACCAGCAGGAGGGGCTCGACTGGCTCGCATTCCTCTACGGGCATGGAATGGGCGGCGTGCTGGCCGACGACATGGGTCTCGGCAAGACGCTCCAGACGCTGGCCCTGTTCGAGCACGCCCGGGGCGACGGCCCGTTCCTCGTGGTTGCTCCGACCTCGGTCGTGTCGACCTGGGTCGCCGAGGCGGCGCGCTTCGCCCCGGGTCTACGCGTGCAGGCGGTCGACTCGACGGGCGCGTCATTCGGTGATGCCGACATCGTCGTGACCTCGTATGCGCTCTTCCGCATGGACTTCCTCACCTACCGCTCCGTGACGTGGGCGGGCCTCGTGCTCGACGAAGCCCAGTTCGTCAAGAATCACGCCGCCCTCGTGCACCGCTGCGCGCGCGACCTCGTCGCTCCCTTCAAGCTCGCCATCACGGGCACCCCGCTCGAGAACAACCTCATGGAGTTGCGGGCGCTCTTCGCGATCGTTGCGCCAGGGCTGTTCCCCTCGGCGCGGCGCTTCGCGGAAGAGTACGTGCGGCCGATCGCGAGCGGAGAGCGGGAGCGACTCGAGCGCCTGCGCCGCCGCATCCGCCCCCTCATGCTGCGCCGTACGAAGGACCTCGTCGCCGCCGACCTGCCCGAGAAGCAGGAGCAGGTGCTCACGGTCGAGCTGCAACCCGAGCACCGCCACCTCTATGACACCGTGCTGCAGCGTGAGCGGCAGAAGCTCTTCGGGCTCATCGACGACGTCGACCGCAACCGCATGATCATCTTCCGCTCCCTGACACTGTTGCGGATGCTCGCGCTCGACGCCACCCTCATCGACCCCGCTCACGCGGGAATCCCGTCGAGCAAACTCGAGGTCATGCTCGAGCAGTTGCAGGAGGCGACGGCCGAGGGGCACCGCGTGCTCGTCTTCAGCCAGTTCACCTCCTACCTCGGCATCGTCGCCGCCCGGCTGGATGCTGCGGGCATCCGCCACTCGTACCTGGACGGGGCGACGCGCCGCCGCGGCGAGGTGGTCGACGGGTTTCGCGAGGGCGACGCATCCGTGTTCCTCATCAGCCTCAAGGCGGGCGGTTTCGGGCTGACGCTCACGGAGGCGGACTATGTGTTCCTGCTCGACCCGTGGTGGAATCCGGCGGCGGAGAACCAGGCGATCGACCGGGCACACCGCATCGGGCAGCGCCGCAATGTCATGGTGTATCGGATGATCGCCGCCGACACGATCGAGGAGAAGGTGCTCGCGCTCTCGCGACGCAAGGCGGCGCTCTTCGACTCGGTCGTGGATGCGGGAGAGGCCTTCTCCGACCGGCTGACGGCGGAGGACATTCGGTGGCTGATGGAATAAAACTATTGTGCTTAGCTGATTCGCTATGTAGCTTAGTTTCCATGACGACTGAGACACAGCATCTGCGCCGGGACGGACTCGGCGCGCTCGCCTACGACGTGCAGGGCGAGGGCCCCCTCCTCCTGCTGGTGCCCGGCATGGGCGACCTACGCGGCACCTATCGCTTCCTCGCCCCCGTGCTCGTCGCCGCCGGCTATCGAGTCGCGACGACCGACCTGCGCGGGCACGGCGACAGCGAGGCACACTTCCCCGCCTATGGGGACATCGCCACCGCGTCTGACATTGCCGACCTGATCCGCGAGCTCGGCGGGCCCGCCGTCGTCGTCGGCAACTCGATGGCGGCAGGGGCGGCCGTGATCGCGGCGGCCGAGCATCCGGAACTGGTCAGCGGCCTCGTGCTCGTCGGCCCCTTCGTGCGCGACCCCGGCGTCGGTGTGGTCAAGACGCTGCTCTTCCGGCTGCTGATGGCGCGCCCGTGGGCGGTCGCCGCCTGGAAGGCCTACCTGCCCACCCTCTACGCGGGGGCACAGCCTGCGGACTTCGACGAATATCGCGACGCGGTCGTGGCCAGCATGCGTCGCCCCGGCTACGCGCGCGCATTCAGCCTCACCACCCGCACCGAGCACGCCACGGCGGAAGCGAAGCTGCCCGCCGTGAGCGCGCCGACCCTCGTTGTGATGGGTGAGAAGGATCCTGACTTTCCCAACCCGCGGGCCGAAGCCGAGTGGGTTGCGGCAGCCCTGCGGGGTGAGGTCGCGATGGCGCCGGAGGCGGGGCACTACCCGCACGCACAGCAACCGGAGCGGGTCGCATCCGCGGTTCTCGGCTTCCTCCGCACGCTGGCAGGTCAGCGTGCCTAGGGCCGGATTGAATACTGCGACGGTCGTCGAGCGGGCTGCCCAGATGCTCGACGACCCAGGCGCGGGAGAGCTGAGCCTCGCCTCCGTCGCGGAAAGCTTCGGTGTGCGGCCGCCCTCGCTCTACCGCCACGTCGACGGACTGCCCGCCCTGCGCCGGGCCATCATGCTGCGCGCCAAGGAGGAACTCGCGCAGGAGCTCGGCCGCGCCACAGTGGGCCTCTCTCGCGATGACGCCGTGCGGGAGTTGGCTGGCGCCTACCGACAGTGGGCGCTCGCGCACCCCGGCCAGTACCCGCTGACGGTGCGGGCGCCCCGGCCCGGCGACGAGGACGACGCGGCCGTGTCATCCGCGATCCTCGAGGTCGTGTTCGCGGTGCTCGCCGGCTACGGGCTGCGTGAGGATGATGCGGTGGATGCTACGCGTTTCCTCCGCTCGGCACTGCACGGTTTCGTCGCGCTCGAGACGGGCGGGGCGTTCGAACTCCCCGTCAACGTGGAGCAGAGCTTCACCCGCCTCACGGACAGCGTCGCGGCCGCCCTGACGAACTGGTCGTCGGCCCGCGGGAACTGACGGGAACGCCCTGCTTGCGCGGGTGGCGCCGCCCGCGTGGATGGCACCGCTGTGACGGAGCGAGACCACCCGCGTGGGTGGCGCCGCCCCGGCGGAGCGGTGCCACCCACGCTCAGCGCGCGTCGACCGGTTCTGCGCCGAGCTGCGCAACGAGGCTGTGCACGAGACCCTGCACGAGATCGAGTTCGCCCCGGAGGCGTTCCACCTCGGCGCGGACCCGCTCCAGCTCGGCGTCGAGCGCGACCTCGTAGCGGTCGTCCCGGGCCGGGAGCGTGCCCCGGATGATGTGCGGGTAGCCCGCGTCGAGCGCGAGCCAGTCGCCGACCGCGATGGCGGCACCGCTGCGGTTGCGGATGGTGCGGGGCCCCTCTGCGGTAATGACACGAAGGATCGCGCCGTCGACGCGGAGCACCCGGGCGGGAATGCTGAAGGGCGGAAGCTGGTCGGCGCTCCACCCGGTCATGGGAAGGCTGGTCTCATTGGAGACGTGCTGGCTGGACAATCTGTTACCTCATCGTTCGTGGCGGCTGCGGCGCCTGATGAGGCGCGCGTCTAGCGGGGGGAAGGAGTTGTGGGGAGGGGTCGTCGGGCACAGATCTTCGCTTCGATAAACATGTGCTTCCCCTCCTTTCTCTCTTCTCGTGCGACCACGGGGAATGGCCGGCTTCGCGACGTGGATGATTGTGCTGCGCTCGCTTTAGGCGACGCGAAGCACGAGATTAGCGGATGTCGGAGGGTCTACGCAAGCATTCTCCGGAACGTTCTTCTGGCGTGCAGTTTCTCTGCATACGGACGATCTTCGGCGGACGCGAAACGGCCCTCCCCGGGAGCCGGGAAGGGCCGTGTCACGCGGACGGGTGCGACTAGGCGGCGACGGGTGCGCGCTCCCCCGTGACGATGAGCTGCCCGTCGTCGAGGCCGACCGTCGCTGTGTCGCCCTCGCTGAGGGTGCCCGCGACGAGCAGCTCGGCGATGCGGTCCTCCACCTCGCGCTGGATGACGCGGCGCAACGGCCGCGCACCGTACTCCGGCTCGTAGCCGGTGTCGGCGATCCAGTCGACGGCGTCGGGCGCGACCGACAGCTCGATGCCCTGCGCGGCGAGCCGAGCATCCGTCGCCTGGAGCTGCAATCGCACGATCTCGTGCAGCTGCTCCCGGCTGAGCTTCTGGAACAGCACGATCTCGTCGATGCGGTTGATGAACTCGGGGCGCATCGCCTCGCGAACCTTGCCCATGACGCGAGCCCTGACATCCATCGACTCCTCCCCAGGGGCGGCGAAGCCGATCGTTCCCGAACGGGAGGCAAGGAACTCGGAGCCGAGGTTCGAGGTCATTACGATGACCGTGTTGCGGAAGTCGACCGTGCGACCCTGCCCGTCGGTGAGGCGTCCGTCGTCGAGCACCTGCAGCAGCAGGTTGAAGACGTCGGGGTGTGCCTTCTCGATCTCGTCGAGAAGCACGACCGAGTACGGGTTGCGGCGCACGTGTTCCGTGAGCTGGCCGGCCTCGTCGTAGCCGACATAGCCGGGAGGGGCGCCGACGAGGCGGGAGACGGTGTGCCGCTCACCGAACTCGCTCATGTCGTAGCGCAGCATGCGCGACTCGTCACCGAACAGCGACGCAGCAAGCGACTTGGCAAGCTCCGTCTTGCCCACACCGGTCGGGCCGAGGAACAGGAAGCTGCCCACCGGCCGGTTCGGGTCGCCCATGCCGGTGCGGCTACGGCGGATCGCGCGGGCGATCGCGGCGACCGCATCATCCTGGCCCACGACACGCTCGTGCAGCTCCTCCTCGAGGCGGGCGAGGCGGCCGCGGTCGCTCTCGGTCAGGCGGGACGCGGGGATGCCCGTTGCGCGGGCGATGACCTCCGCGATCTCGGTCTCCGTCACCACCGGCTCGGGGGCGTCGCGAAGTTCGGCGATCCGGTCGCGAAGAGCGGATGCCTCCTCATAGCGTTCCTCCTCGACGGCAGCGTCCTTGGCTGCCTCCAGTTCGCCGAGCGTCTCCGCGGGGAGCGCCCCGCTGCGCAGCCGCAGCCGTGCCCCCGCCTGGTCGATCAGGTCGATCGCCTTGTCGGGCAGCTGCCGTTCGGTGAGGTAGCGGTGCGAGAGTTCGACGGCGGCGCGGATTGCGGCATCCGTGTACCTCAGTCCGTGGTGGTCCTCGTAGCGCCCGCGCAGGCCAAGGAGGATCTGCTCGGCATCCTCGACGCTCGGCTCGCCGACGTGGACGGGCTGGAAGCGGCGGGCGAGGGCCGGGTCCTTCTCGATGCGGCGGTATTCGCTGAGCGTCGTCGCACCGATCATGTGCAGGTCCCCGCGGGCGAGGCGGGGCTTGAGGATGTTGCCCGCATCCATTCCCCCGGCGTCGCCGCTGCCACCCGCGCCGACGACCGTGTGCAACTCGTCGATGAAGACGATCAGGTCGGGGTTGGCGGTGATCTCGTCCATGATCTTCGTGAGCCGCTCCTCGAAGTCGCCGCGGTAGCGGGTGCCGGAGAGCATGCCTGCGAGGTCGAGGCTGACGACGCGACGGTCGCGAAGCTGCTCGGGAACGCCACCGTCGACGATGGCTTGGGCGAGCCCGTCGACGATCGCCGTCTTGCCGACCCCTGCCTCCCCGATCAGCACGGGGTTGTTCTTTGTGCGGCGGGAGAGGATCTCGATGACCTGCTCGATCTCGTCGGCGCGGCCGATGACCGGGTCGAGGCCGCCCATGCGGGCGCGCTCGGTGAGGTCGATCGAGTACTCGTCGAGCGTGGGCGTGGCGCTCTCCGTAGCGTTGTTCGCCGCAGTCTTCGGCGCGGTCTGCCTCGCCGTGTGGCTTTCGGATGCTGCGGCGGTCTCCCGCAGCGACTGCGGGGTGACGCCGTTCCGGGCGAGCACTTGGCCGGCGGCCGCGTCCTGGGCGGCGACCATGACGAAGAAGAGGTGTTCGGGGTCGATGTAGGTGGAGCCGAAGGCGCGGGCGGCCTGGTGGGCTTCGAGGAGCGCCCGCTGGGCGGACGGCGTCAGGGTCGGGGCATCCGCCGGGGTGATGGCGGGCCCGTCGGCGGGGAGGCGCTGCTCGAGCGTGTCGACGATGTCGATGCTGCTCGCTCCAACGGCGTGGAATGCCTCTTGAATGGCGGGTTCGTCAGCAAGGGCGCGCAGGATGTGCAGGGCGTCCAGCTCACGGTGACCGTGCTTGCCTGCGAATCCGGTGGCCCGCGTGAGCAGCTCGCTCGTGCGTCGACTGAGCAGGCGGGTGATGTCTATGGGGCGACCGGCGTTGGCGCGCTGGCCGTTCAGGTATGCGGCAAGGAACTCGTTGAACGAGTCACTGTCGACAGGTCCTCCGAAGTACGTAGGCAAGGTTTCCTCCTGGCTGGGGTTGAGTGCCTTCGACTCAAGTCAACGCCAGGGACGCTTGGATATTCCTTATGCGGACGGTTTTTTGGCCGTCGGCTGGCTCCGTGTCAGTGTGCGGCTGACGCTTCTCTACCGGTCGACAATGGCTTTGCCGAGCGGCATGAGGGCGACGGGAACCATCTTGAAGTTCGCGATTCCGAAGGGGATCCCGATGATGGTCAGGCAGAGAGCAATTCCGCTTGCGATGTGGCCGATGGCGATCCAGATGCCCGCAAGGATGACCCACACGATGTTTCCGAGCAGGGAGCCGAGACCGGCGGTCGGCTTGTCGATGACTGTCTTGCCGAAGGGCCACAGGGAGTAGACGCCGATTCGCCAGGAGGCGATCCCCCACGGGATGGTGACGATGAGCACGCACATGATCACGGCCGCGAGGGCGTAGCCGAGGAACAGCCAGAGACCCGAGAGCAGCAGCCAGATCACGTTCAGGATGGTCTTCATGGTGTTCCCAGTGTGACAGGTGGCAACAGAGCACCGGCTGGGTCACCTTGCAGAGAATCTCTGCAAGCCGCAAGTGGCATACGGAAAAGGCGGGTCTCCTCGGCGGAGCTGTTGTCGCCTGTGGGGCTTGTGCGGGAGCGAGGGGTCATTCCACGAGCGTGATGAACGCGCTCAACTCGGCGACCCCGTGGGGGGTGGCCGGCAGGTATTCGGTGAGGTGCGGTGAGTGCACGAGGTAGGCCGCCCATTGTGCGCGCGAGATGGCGACGTTGAGGCGGTTGCGCATGAGCAGGAACGCCATGCCGCGCGGGGCCTCGACCGGTGAGGATGCCGCGAGGGTGACGATCGCGATGACCGCCTCCTGGCCTTGGAACTTGTCGACTGTGCCGACCCGCACGTCGCCGTAGCCTGCCCGCGCGAGCACCCCGTGCACGAGTGCGACCTGCGCGTTGTAGGGCGACACCACGATGACGTCGTCCTGCGTGAGCGGGCGCGGGTCACCGTCCGCCCAGGTGCGGCCGAGCACGTGTTCCACGATGCGCAGGACTTCGGATGCTTCCTCCCCCGACTCGACCGCGTTGCCCCAGTGGTCGACGGGCACGGGGTGGAGGCCTGCCTCGATTCCGTCGAGGTGGCGAGCCGCGGCATCCGGGTGGGAGTGGAGCGCTCCCGCGTAGGAGAGCGTGGAGACGGGGGCGGTGACGGCGGGGTGCATGCGGCGGCTGGCGGCGAGGAAGTAGCCGAGCTCGGCGGGGAGCACGTCGTGGCCGTCGCTGATCCAGCCGAGGGCTGAGCCATCGATCGGTTCGGGGTGGGTGCCCTGGCTGACCTGCGGCAGCTGCTGCGGGTCGCCGAGGAGGAGCAGGTTGTGTGCGGCGACACTGGCGGCAATGGTCGAGGCGAGCGAGAATTGGCCGGCCTCGTCGATGACGAGCAGGTCGAGGGAGCGGCGCGGGATGCGGGCCGGGTTGGCGAGATCCCAGGCGGTACCGCCGATGACGTACCCGCGGGGGTTGCTCGCGGCGAAGAGCAGGTGGCCCTCTTTGGCTAGGGCCGTGAAGGGGCAGTCCTCGCGTTCGGTGACTTTGCCGACGCGGGAGGCGTCGAGGCCGGCTTTTGAGACGACGGCGCTGAGCACGTTCTCGACGACGGCGTGGGATTGGGCGACGACGCCGATCTTCCAGCCGTGCTTCTCTACGAGTTCCGCGATGACGTGGGAGGCGAGATAGGTCTTGCCCGTGCCCGGCGGGCCCTGCACCGCGAGGTAGGAGTCGTCGAGGTCGAGGCAGGCGGCGGTGACGGCGCGGATGTAGTCTTCGTCACTCGCGTCGGGCAGCGTGCCCGCGACCGTGCGGGGCGGGGTGCGGCGCAGGATGTCGACAGCCGCGTCTTTGGGCCAGGGCCCGTCGCCGTCGGTGCCGCGCGAGTCGACGATCGCTTGCGCCCACTCCTCGATCGCTGGTCTCTGTTGGCCTGCGGGCGGCGGCGTGCCGGGTGTGAGGGCGACGGGGAGCACGTCGTACCGGGGGCAGTCCGCGCGGAGGGTTTCTTGGATTAGCGCGCTGTCGTCGTCAACCTCGAGCACGGTCACCTGCTTGGCGCTGCGGGCGCCCGGTTCGGCCCGGGGGTCGGTGAAGGGGGCGGGTTGCTCGTAGAGGGCGAAGGGTCCGCTCATCCCACCCGGCTTGACGCTCGAGCCGGGGCCCCACGTGCCGTGGAGGCGGACGACGCGGCGGTCGGTGCGCTGCCGCCCTTCGCGGTACCAGTCCGTCTCGACGCTCCCCCGGTCGACGATGAAGACGTCTCGGGTGTCAGCCCACTCCTGGATGGGGGCGACAAGACGGCTGAAGTGGCCCCACCAGAAGGTCTTCTGTTCGCGGCGGTGGTAGTCGATCGCGGCGGCGGCGAACGCGGCGGCTCGCTCGTCCGCCGTGCGCTCGTGGTGGCCGTCACCGGCGAGGCGCATGAGGGCGTCGTGGAGCGGGGAGGGCTCAAGCTCGAGGAGTTCGGGGGTGGCGGCATCCACTGTTGGCTCGATGTGTTCCTCGTCGGCGAGCCCGAGCAGCCAGTCGCGCAGGCGGAGGGTGGAGACACAGTCGTAGCGGTTGTAGTCGGCGATGTCCTCGAGCTTGCGTGCGAATCCCGCGTCGTCGCCCGCGTCGCGAAGTTTGACGGCCGCAGCGTATTCGACGATTGAGTCGGCCGCGTTGGTGACCCCCTCTGAGTCACGCAACTCCGAACCCATGTAGAGCGGTTCGAGCTTTTTGATGGAGTAGGAGCGGCTGCCGACGCGGAGGGCACGGCTGACGATCGGGTACAGGTCGACGAGCACGTGCTCGCGCAGGAGTTGGTCGACCTCGTCTTCCCCGCTGCCGTGGCGCGCGGCGAGTTGGGCGAGGTGCGTGCGCTCATAGGACGCGTAGTGGTAGATGTGCATGCCCGGGTTCCGGCGGCGGCGCTCAGCTACGTCTTCGAGGAAGGCCCGCAGCGCCTGCTTCTCTTCCGCGAAGTCGTGCGCCCAGTAGGCGGTGAATTCGCCCGCGCTGTCGACGTAGCCGAAGAGGTAGTCGAGCCCCCACCGGCTGCTGTCGCCCTCCGTGTAGAGGGGGTCGCCTTCGAAGTCGAAGAAGATGTCGCCGGGGTCGGGAGCGGGGAGCGCCGAGAGGGCTGCGGGGTCGACGACCTTAAACGGCGGGGCCGCGTGTTCGGCTATGTCGTCCATCGCCTGCAGCTGCAGCTGCGCTTGCGCACGAAGCCCTGCCAGCGTGCTGTCGGCGATTCCTTCGACGGAACCCGTGCTGGCGGCGAGCTCGTCGATCGTGCGGATGCCGGCTTCCGCGAGGCGCACGTGCTGCGTGACGCGAAGGTTCGCGACGAGAAGCACGTCGCGGCTCGCCTGCACTTCGGCGTCGCACACGTCGCAGCGCCCGCAGATCGTGTACTCGGGGTCACCCCATTCGACGGCGGATGCTGCGGCCATCCGCTCTCGGATGATCCTGTGCAGCCGCTCCCGCCGCCTCCGATACACGGGGGCGATGTCGGCGACGCTGTGCGGGCTGACGCGCCCGTCGCCGAGGATGAGCTCAACCGTGTCGCTCACGGGCACGCCGATGCGCGCCATCTGCTCCGCGTAGGCGGCGAGCTGGAGCAGGGCGGTCACTTTCGCGCTGCGGGCGAGCTTGGTGTCTTGCACGATGTAGCGGCCGTCCTCGCCGCGCACGATGAAGTCCGCAAACCCGAGGAAGGCGATCTCGACACCCTCGACAGGCGTCCCGCGCTCGTGGAACGTCGCCTGGAAGACAACGTCAGCGCCGCCCTGGAAGGCGCCCAGAGTGGCGGATGCCGCGGCATCCAGTTCCTCAGCGGAGCGTGCGTTGACCCGCGCGATCTCGACGACCTCGCGCTCCTCTTTGTAGGCGGCGAGCACGCGCGCCTCATGCTGGTCACCGAGCGTGCTCGTGCGCTCGAGCATCGCGTCTGGCTCGACGTCGAGCTCCTCGATGCGCCCCAGCCGGGCGTCGAGCGCACGCACGAAGGCGAACTCGCACTTCGATGCAGCGGTGAGGTCGCTCGCGCTCGTGTAGACGACCGTGTGGCCGTCGGGGGCGGTGGTCAGGAACATCCGTATCTCTCTTTGGCGCCTCGTGTGACGCCTAGAAGAAGGCTAGCGGCGGCATCCGACATCGGAACGCAACAGTGTCTGGCCCCACCTCTAGCCACTGTCGGATGCCGCTGCTACCGTGCTCCCATGTCGCCGCAGCCGCTGCACCATTCCATCAATTACATCGAGCTGACCGTCACCGATTTGGGTGCCGCCAAGGCGTTCTATTCGTCGGCGTTCGGTTGGTCTTTCAACGACTATGGTCCCGAGTACGCGGGCATCGTCGCCGCCGACGGCGTGGGCGAGGCAGGCGGACTGGCTCCGGCCACCGAGCCGCGCCCCGCCGGCGGACCGTTCGTCATCCTGTTCTCCGACGACTTGGATGCCACGGCGCAGGCGATCACGGAAGCGGGCGGCCACATCACGCAGGGCCCGTATGAGTTCCCGGGCGGCCGCCGCCTGCACTTCGCCGACCCGAGCGGCAACGAGCTGGGCGTGTGGGCGGAGCGGTGACGTGAGCCGCACCCGCGTCCACAACTTCTCGATCTCCCTTGACGGTTTCGGCACGGGAGAGGGGCTGTCGCTCGAGCAGCCGTTCGGCCATGCCGGCCACCGTCTGCACGAGTGGATGATCGCCACCCGTTTCGGTGCGCCCATCATGGGGCGCAATGACGGCACCTCGGGCGTCGACAACTCCTTCGCCCAGCAGCACGAGCCGGGCATCGGGGCGGAGATCATGGGCGCGGGCAAGTTCGGCCCGCCCGGGTGGCAGGACGATCCCGACTGGCGGGGCTGGTGGGGCTCGAACCCACCCTTCCACACCCCCACAATCGTGCTGACTCACCGCCCACGGCCGCCGATCGAGATGGAGGGTGGCACGACTTTCCACTTCGTGGAGGCGTCGCCGGCGGATGCGCTGGCCGCCGCCCGCGAGTACGCGAACGGCCGCGACATCCGTATCGGGGGTGGTCCGACGGTGGTGCGGGACTTCCTCGCGGCGGGCCTCGTCGACCACCTGCACCTGGTTCAGGTGCCGATCGTGCTGGGCCGGGGTGTGCGCGTGTGGGAAGGGCTTGAGGGGCTCGAGGCCGACTACGACGTCGAGGTGGTGTCGGCGCCCAGCGGTGTCACTCACCTGACGTTCGAGCGCAGGCTGCTGTAGATCTCGGCATCGCTTAGCTGGCAGAAGGACGGCACCGGATGCTCGGCGACCGTGTTAACGCGAAATGGCCACCCCTGCGTTGGGGTGGCCATTTCATCGAAGAAGTCCGGCGGTGTCCTACTCTCCCACAGGGTCCCCCCTGC